>NZ_JBBOZL010000001.1:0-3222701 GCF_038008605.1 Weizmannia sp. FSL W8-1119
TTGGAAAATATCGCTGATCTTTGGGAAAAAGCATTGTCCGTGATAGAAAAGAAGATCAGTAAACCCAGCTTTGACACCTGGCTCAAGTCGACTAAGGCATACTCGCTGAAAAACGATACGTTTGTCATTTCCGTGCCGAATGAATTTGCCAGGGACTGGCTGGAGGGCCATTATATTCCGCTCATCACAACGGTCTTGTACGACATAACCGGAGAAGAGCTTGAAATTAAATTTGTTATTCCGCAACAGCAGGACAGTGATGAACCGGAGCTGTTCCCGTCCCCGAAAAAATCAGCGGATAAATTGAATGATACCCGCGATTATCAGAGCATGCTGATTCCAAAGTATACATTCGATACCTTTGTCATTGGTTCCGGTAACCGTTTTGCGCACGCTGCTTCCCTTGCCGTTGCCGAAGCGCCGGCAAAAGCCTATAACCCGTTGTTCATATACGGCGGTGTGGGCCTTGGAAAAACGCATTTAATGCATGCGATCGGCCACTATGTACTAGAGCATAATCCAAAAGCCAAAGTGGTGTATTTGTCTTCTGAAAAATTCACGAATGAATTCATCAATTCCATCCGGGACAATAAAGGAGGCGAATTCCGGAACAAATACCGGAATGTGGATATCCTTCTGATAGATGATATTCAGTTTCTCGCCGGAAAAGAATCCACGCAGGAAGAATTTTTCCATACATTTAATGCGCTGCATGAGGAGAGCAAGCAAATCGTCATTTCAAGCGACCGGCCCCCGAAAGAAATCCCGACGCTTGAAGAAAGGCTGCGTTCGCGGTTTGAGTGGGGATTAATCACAGACATCACACCGCCTGACCTTGAGACGCGCATCGCCATTTTGCGAAAAAAGGCGAAAGCGGACGGTTTGGATATTCCGAACGAAGTGATGCTTTACATCGCGAATCAAATTGACACGAACATCCGTGAACTGGAAGGCGCATTGATCCGTGTTGTCGCCTATTCTTCGCTGATCAACAAGGATATCAATGCCGACCTTGCCGCAGAAGCACTGAAAGATATCATCCCAAGCGCCAAGCCAAAAACGATTACGATCGAGGACATTCAAAAAGTTGTCGGGGAAGAATACCATGTGAAAATGGAAGATTTTAAAGCGAAAAAGCGCACGAAATCCGTTGCATTTCCGCGCCAGATTGCCATGTATTTATCCAGGGAACTGACGGATTTTTCGCTGCCGAAAATCGGGGAGGAGTTCGGCGGGAGAGATCATACAACCGTGATCCATGCCCATGAGAAAATTGCCAATTTGATTCAAACGGATGCGCAATTTCAAAAGAAAATTGAAGAACTGCAAAATTTGCTGAAAAATGGGTAGCCCACGGTTCAAAAAGCGGGCTAGCGCATATTGTGCATAACAACGGATAATGTATGAACAGTCTGTCCACATGTGGATAGACTGTATTTCATTGCAGCGGCAACGTTATCCACATGTTCACAACCCCTATTACTAGTACTACTGTTTTTTAAAAAAAGATTAAGTATAAGTATATGCGTCACACGATGGAGGAATAACCATGAAATTTTCTATTTTGCGGAACCGCCTGATCGAAAGTGTCCAAGATGTGTCAAAAGCCATTACGTCCAAAACCACGATTCCGATTTTAACCGGCATTAAAATTACCGCTTCAGAAGAAGGGATCACGTTTACAGGCAGTGATTCCGATATTTCAATTGAGTCGTTTGTCCCAAAAGAAGAAGACGGGGATGAAATTGCTGTCATTCAGCAAACAGGCGGCATTGTGCTGCAGGCAAAAATTTTTGGGGAACTGGTCAAAAAGCTGCCAATGGATATTGTGGAGATAGAAGTGGCCAATCAATTCCAGACCATCATCCGTTCAGGCAAATCCAACTTTAATTTAAACGGGCTTGATGCGGAAGAGTACCCGCATTTGCCGCAAATTACGGAAGACAAAGTGATCCGGATTCCGGCAGATATTTTAAAAAATCTGATCCGGCAAACGGTATTTGCCGTTTCCACCGCGGAAACCCGCCCGATCTTGACAGGTGTAAACTGGAGCATTAAAGGCAACAGGCTGAACTGTATTGCAACAGACAGCCACCGCCTGGCGCAAAGGACAGTGGAAATCGAAACGGCCGCAGATGCCGAGTATAATATTGTAATTCCGGGGAAAAGTTTAAATGAGTTGAATAAAATTTTGCCGGATTCGAATGAACCGGTGGGAATTGTCATAACGGATAATCAGGTTTTATTTAAAGCAAAGCATTTATTGTTTTTCTCGCGTCTGCTGGAAGGAAATTACCCGGATACATCACGGCTGATCCCGACAGATGGAAAAACGGAAATCGTTGTGAATACAACAGAGTTTCTGCAAGCCATTGACAGGGCATCGTTACTCGCAAAAGAGGGGCAAAACGCAAATGTCGTGAAACTTTCATCCGTTACGGATATCCCGGGCACGATTGAAATCACATCCAATTCGCCGGAAATCGGGAAAGTGACGGACAGGGTAAACTGTAAATCCATTGAAGGGGAAGAATTAAAAATCTCGTTTAGTTCCAAATATATGATGGACGCGTTAAGAGCGCTGGAAGGAACGGAAATCACCATCCGTTTTACCGGGGCGATGAGGCCTTTTATCATCCGGCCGGTGCATGATGATACGACGCTGCAGCTGATTTTGCCGGTAAGGACGTACTGATGAAAATTGCCTGTTGAAAAACAGGCTTTTTTCATCTCCGCTGCATGCGGAAAACTGCGGGCGGCAACGGGAATGCCTTGGTATGCTTTGTGTTTCTGCCTGATTTTTAGTAAAATAATATGTTAGTGAGTACATGAAAAGAGTGAAGAAATGGCAAAAAATGTAAAAATCTCAACAGATACCATTACGCTTGGCCAATTTTTAAAATTAGCGGATATCATTCAAAGCGGCGGAATGGCAAAATGGTTTTTAACCGAACATGAAGTGCTCGTCAATGGAGAACCGGAGCAAAGAAGAGGGCGGAAACTGAAAGAGGCGGACCGGGTTGAAATTGGCGGAATCGGTATGTTTCAAATTATCCGCGGTTGACCGGCGCTTTTTCCGCATAAAGGATGTTGGCATATGTACCTGCAGGAACTGGAACTTCACAATTACCGCAACTATGAAACATTAACCATTCCGTTTGAAAACAAAGTCAATGTGATCCTCGGGGAAAACGCCCAGGGAAAAACCAACCTGATGGAAGCCATTTATGTTTTGGCACTGGCGAAATCCCACCGGACGTCAAATGATAAAGAACTCATCCGCTGGGACGCAGAATATGCTAAAATAAAAGGGAGACTTCACAAAACGCATGGTACTGTCCCCCTTGAACTGACCATCTCCAAAAAAGGCAAAAAAGCAAAGTACAATCATATTGAGCAAAAAAAACTAAGCCGGTATATCGGCAATATGAATGTGGTCATGTTTGCGCCCGAAGACTTGAATCTCGTAAAGGGGAGCCCGCAGGTCAGGCGGCGCTTTATCGATATGGAGATCGGGCAAATTTCGCCGGTTTACCTGTATGATATGAGCCGGTTCCAAAAAATATTGCAGCAGCGGAACCACTATTTGAAGCAGCTGCAGATGAAAAAACAGACAGACCGGACGATGCTCGATATTTTAACCGAACAGCTAATTGAACAAGCCGCTAAAATTGTCATGCGGCGGTTTGAATTTGTGCGGATGCTCGAAGAATGGGCCCGCCCGATCCATCATTCGATTTCCCGCGGTCTTGAACAACTTGAGATCCAATATAAACCCTCTGTGAATGTATCAGAAGAGCTCGATTGGTCAAAAATGATAAAATCATATGAAAATAAATTTGCCGAAATAAGGGAGCGGGAAATTGACAGGGGCGTTACGATGGCCGGTCCGCACCGCGATGATTTAGCCTTTGCAGTAAACGGCAGGGATGTTCACACATTCGGATCACAGGGGCAGCAGCGGACAGCCGCATTATCTGTTAAATTGGCCGAAATTGAACTGATTTATTCGGAAATCCGGGAATATCCGATCCTGCTGCTGGATGACGTGTTATCGGAGCTGGATGACTACCGCCAGTCCCATCTGCTGAACGCGATACAGGGAAGGGTGCAGACTTTTGTGACAACGACAAGCGTGGATGGGGTGGATCATCAAACTTTACGGGAAGCATCCATGTATACAGTGAAGGCAGGACAAATTGTCAGGTGAGGTGTGCCTATGTATCTCTATCTCGCGGAAGATGTCATGATCCGAAGCGATGATATTATCGCCATTATGGACGAGAGATCGCTCAACAGCTCCATAATCAACGAAGCCTATTTGCAGGTTTTCGAAAAAGCCACGGTCAATTTGGCAAAGGGCAGTTTTAAATCAGCCGTGATTACCCAAAATGCGGTCTATTTATCGCCTTTTTCCCCAGGCATTCTGTTCAAACGGGCAATCGGTCTTTTTCCGGCGGGGTTTTTAACCGAACATTTTACCGGAAAACCGGTTTAACATAAGAGAATGTTGCTTACTCAACCGGTGCTTGCTTGTAACACCCGTTACAGGTTGAACCGGCTTTATGCAAGGCGTGTTTTTTGGCACGTCTGTTTCCGGCTAACCGCAAAAACGGCGGGTACAGCCTGCCGGGATAACCGGAGGGTGCTCCAGTATCCGCAGGAATCCCGCAGGTTCAATTTAAGAGAGTGCAGGTGGTATAATTGGAACAAGAACAATTACAGAAGCAGTCTTATGGTGCCGAGCAAATCCAGGTTCTTGAAGGGCTGGAAGCGGTGCGCAAACGTCCGGGGATGTATATTGGCTCGACAAGTGCGAGAGGCCTTCACCATCTTGTCTGGGAAATTGTGGACAACAGCATTGACGAGGCACTGGCCGGTTTCTGCGATGAAATCAATGTTTTTATTGAAAAAGACAACAGCATTACGGTAAAGGACAACGGGCGCGGCATCCCGGTCGGCATCCAGGAAAAAGTGGGCAGGCCTGCCGTTGAAGTCATCATGACCATTTTGCATGCCGGCGGGAAATTTGGCGGCGGCGGATATAAGGTGTCCGGCGGCCTGCACGGGGTCGGCGCGTCTGTTGTGAACGCCCTGTCTACAGAGCTCGATGTCTATGTCCACCGCAACGGGCATATTTACCACCAAAAATACCGCCGCGGTAAACCTGCCTTTGACTTAAAAATCATTGGCGAAACGGACCGTACCGGCACAACGACCCACTTCAAGCCGGACCCGGAAATTTTTACGGAAACGATCGAATTCGACTATGATATTCTTACAACCCGGCTCCGGGAATTGGCTTTTTTAAATAAAGGCATCAAAATTACCATTGAGGATAAACGCGAAAAAAATCCGCGCAAACAAGTATACCATTACGAGGGCGGGATCAAATCGTACGTGGAGCATTTGAACCGCTCGAAAGAAGTGCTCCATAAGGAACCGATTTATGTGGAAGGCGAAAAAGACGGCATTACGGTTGAAGTATCCCTTCAATACAATGACGGGTTTGCCAGCAATATCTATTCTTTTGCCAATAATATCCACACCTACGAAGGCGGCACACATGAGTCCGGTTTTAAAACGGCTTTAACGCGCGTCATCAATGATTATGCCCGGAAAAACAATCTGATTAAAGAAAATGAAGCCAATTTAACAGGCGAAGATGTCCGGGAAGGGCTCACTGCGATCGTTTCCATCAAACACCCGGATCCACAATTTGAAGGGCAAACGAAAACGAAACTTGGAAATACAGAAGCAAGAACGATTACAGATGCGGTATTTTCCGAGGCGTTCGAGAAGTTTATGATGGAAAATCCTCAAGTGGCGCGGAAAATTGTCGAAAAAGGGCTGATGGCTGCCCGGGCAAGGATGGCTGCGAAAAAAGCACGCGAACTGACACGGAGAAAAAGCGCGCTCGAATCGACAAGCCTGCCGGGCAAACTTGCAGACTGCACATCACGCGACCCGTCTGAGAGCGAGCTCTACATTGTTGAAGGTGACTCGGCCGGCGGCTCTGCCAAGCAGGGAAGGGACCGGATGTTCCAGGCGATCCTGCCGTTAAGAGGGAAAATTTTAAACGTAGAGAAAGCGCGTTTGGATAAAATTTTGTCAAATGCGGAAATCCGTACCATTATTACCGCGCTCGGCACAGGTGTCGGGGAAGATTTTGACATCTCGAAGGCGCGTTATCATAAAGTCGTGATTATGACGGATGCGGATGTCGACGGCGCCCATATCCGCACGTTATTATTAACGTTTTTCTACCGTTATATGCGCCCGTTAATCGATGCAGGCTATATTTATATCGCCCAGCCGCCGCTTTATAAAGTGCAGCAGGGCAAAAAGGTTGAATATGTATACAGCGACCGCGGCCTTGAGGAGTTGCTTAATACGCTGCCTGCCCAGCCGAAGCCGGCCATCCAGCGTTATAAAGGCCTCGGTGAAATGAATCCGGAACAGCTTTGGGAGACGACGATGGAACCTGCTAACCGGACGATGCTGCAAGTGAGCCTCGATGATGCGATTGAAGCGGATGGCACGTTTGAAATGTTGATGGGTGATAAAGTGGAACCGCGGCGGAATTTTATCGAAGAAAATGCCATTTACGTGAAAAACCTGGACATTTAAAGAAAAGGAGGTTGCATAAATGGCTGACACACCGGAATCGAATATTGTGGAAGTAAACTTAACCCAGGAGATGCGCACATCTTTTCTTGACTATGCGATGAGCGTCATCGTATCCCGGGCCATTCCGGATGTACGGGACGGATTAAAGCCTGTGCACCGGAGAATTTTATATGCGATGAACGATCTCGGGATGACTCCTGATAAAGCGTATAAAAAATCGGCGCGTATCGTCGGGGAAGTCATCGGGAAATATCACCCGCACGGCGATTCGGCCGTGTATGAAACAATGGTGCGGATGGCGCAGGATTTCAGCTACCGCTATATGCTGGTTGACGGGCACGGCAACTTCGGATCGGTTGACGGCGACCCGGCTGCTGCCATGCGTTACACGGAAGCGCGCATGTCAAAAATTTCCCTTGAACTGCTGCGCGATATTAACAAAGATACAATTGATTTTCAGGACAACTATGATGGTCAGGAAAAGGAGCCGGCTGTCCTGCCTTCCCGTTTTCCGAATCTGTTGGTGAACGGTTCTTCCGGGATTGCGGTCGGCATGGCAACGAACATTCCACCGCATCAACTCGGTGAAGTCATCGACGCGATTCTTGCTTTAAGCAAAGACCCGGATATCACGATCCAGGAATTGATGGAATATATCCCAGGGCCGGATTTCCCTACGGCCGGTTTAATTGTCGGAAGAAGCGGCATCCGCCGTGCTTATGAAACGGGAAGAGGCTCTATCACACTTCGCGCAAGGGTGGAAATTGAACAAAGATCAAACGGCAAAGAATCCATCATTGTGACCGAACTGCCTTACCAGGTCAACAAAGCCAAATTGATCGAACGGATTGCAGAACTTGTGCATGAAAAGCGGATCGACGGCATTACCGACCTGCGTGACGAGTCCGACCGCAACGGCATGCGGATGGTGATTGAAGTCCGCCGTGATGCAAATGCGAATGTGATTTTGAACAATTTGTACAAGCATACCGCCATGCAGACGACATTCGGTATCAACCTGCTGGCGCTTGTTGCAGGCCAGCCAAAAGTGCTGAATTTAAAACAGGCGCTTAAGTTTTACCTTGACCATCAGGAAGAAGTGATCCGCCGCAGAACGGCTTTTGAACTGAAAAAAGCGGAAGCGCGTGCCCATATTTTGGAAGGCCTGCGCATTGCACTTGACCATATTGATGCGATTATCCAGCTGATCCGTTCCTCGCAAACAACGGATATTGCCCGTACCGGCTTAATGGAGCAATTTTCCCTGTCCGAAAAGCAGGCACAGGCAATTCTCGATATGCGGCTGCAACGTTTGACCGGGCTGGAACGCGAAAAAATTGAAGAAGAATACCGGGGCTTGATCCAACTGATTGCAGAACTGAAAGCCGTTTTGGCAGATGAAGAAAAAGTGCTTGAAATCATCCGAGAAGAGCTGCTCGAAATTAAAGAACGGTTTAATGATGAACGGCGCACGGAAATTATAGCAGCAAGCGTTGATCAGATTGAGGACGAGGATTTGATCCCGCAGGAAAGCATCGCCATCACCCTGACCCATAACGGCTATATCAAACGCCTGCCGATTTCGACGTACCGGAGTCAGAAACGCGGCGGCCGCGGCGTGCAGGGGATGAGCACGAATGAAAACGATTTTGTTGAACATCTCTTAACGACATCAACACATGATACGATCCTTTTCTTCACAAATAAAGGAAAAGTCTATAAGAAGAAAGGATACGAAATCCCGGAATACGGCAGAACGGCAAAAGGCATTCCGATTGTCAACCTGCTTGAAATTGACAGGGATGAATGGATCAATACGATGATCCGTGTGGAAGATTTCGTAGAAGACTGGTTTTTATTTTTTACCACAAAAAAAGGCATTTCAAAACGCACGCCTGTAACTGAATTTGCCAATATCCGGACGAACGGCCTGATTGCCATTCATCTGAAAGAAGAAGATGAGCTGATTTCCGTAAAACTGACGGACGGCCATAAAGAAATCATTATCGGTACGAAGAACGGCATGCTGATCAGATTTCCCGAAACGGATGTCCGTTCAATGGGAAGGTCGGCAACAGGGGTAAAAGGCATTACCTTAAGCGGCGATGATGAAGTGGTCGGCATGGAGATTCTGGAAGAAAACGATGATGTGCTTATTGTGACCAAAAACGGCTATGGAAAACGGACAAAGGGAAGCGAGTACCGTATCCAGAGCCGGGGCGGAAAAGGTTTGAAAACCTGCAATATCACAAGCAAGAACGGTCCGCTTATTGCTGTGAAGACGGTAACGGGAGAAGAAGATGTCATGCTCATTACAGCGGGCGGCGTGCTGATCCGGATGGCTGTCGGGGATATTTCAGTGCTCGGCAGAAATACAATGGGCGTCAAACTGATCCGTCTTGGTGACGAAGAATATGTTGCCACAGTCGCAAAAGTGGAAAAAGATGAAGAAGAAAATCATGCTGATCTGGTGGAAGAAACCGGAGAGGAATAAGAAATCTCGGGAAGCATTGCACACAATGCTTCTTTTTTTTGATAAAATATGGGCAGCACAGTTGCTTGTTGACGGAGGGAGAAAAGCTTGAAGATAAAAGTATGCGATCTCGTCCCCGGCTATATTTTGGCCAAGGATGTCATGGGGAAAACGGCCCGCCCCATTATGCCGAAAGGAACCCTTTTAACGCAGAAAATGATCAATGTCCTGAAAGAGTTCGGGATAGAAGAAGTGGATGCGGGCCGTTACAATAGCCGCAAAGAGGCGGAAGAAGGCGTGAAGGAAGAAAACCAGGAAATGGCAACAGTGCCTGAAGCATTCCGGGAGCGGTATACGTCTGCAGTTGGCAGCTACAAGAAAATGTTCCAAAGCTGGCAGTCCGGTTCCAAAGTCAGTGTAGGCGCAGTAAGGGATTTTTTTATTCCGCTTTTTGAATTTATTGAACAGGATCCCGGGAAAATCCGCATTATTCATCAATATGCAACAAAAGAGGAATATATCTATCACCATGCCATCTCGGTCGGGCTGTTAAGCGGCGCAATCGCCCAAAAACTGCAGCTCGGGAAGGGGACCTGTTACCAGGCCGCATTGGCGGGTTGCCTCGCGGATGCTGGCATGGCAAAAGTCCCTGCGCATTTGCTTAGAAAATCAGCCTCCTTAACAAAAGAAGAATACGAAGAAATCAGGAACCATCCGGTATACGGTCTGAAAATGGTCCAGCACTCGCCCCTTTTGAAATCCGAAACGAAACTTGCGATTTTACAGCATCATGAACGTCTTGACAAAAGCGGCTATCCATTTGGCGAAAAACCGGACAGAATCCCGATCCTGTCAAGAATTGTTGCCGTAGCGGATGTATACCATGCCATCGTGTGCGACCATATTTATAAAAAGAAGAAAATCCCGTTTCAAGCCATTGAAGAGCTGCTGGAGGACCACTTCGGGGAGTTCGATATCGCTGTGATCCATGCATTGATCCCCCTTGTTGCCCATTTAACGATTGGATCAAAGGTCTTTTTATCCAACCATGAGGAAGCAGAAGTGCTTTACATTAAACCGTCCGCTCCCATTAAACCGCTTGTAAAAATTTTAAGCAGCAATGAAATGGTTGATTTGGAAAGCCGGCCTGATTTGTTTATTACAGAATTAATCCGGTAATGTTTGCAGCAGAAACCGGACTTTTGTTGCAGGAAAATAGAAGCTTTATTATCTTATCGTTCTGATAAACAACTCGTGTTCATGCCGCATTCATTGCCGCACCGGCGCAAGAATGAAAACCAGCCGGCTCATATTTTCGGGTGGATTTTGTTCATTGGACAGAGAATGTTGCACAAACCGAAAAAAACACTTGCGATTTACTGCATAACGAGTATAATAGAAATTGTGCTTTTTATGGTTGCTTGTTGATTTGCTTTTTTTGTTGACACAAGCTGCCGGATATGTTATGATATAAAAGTCGTCACAAGATGTGATTGTTCCTTGAAAACTGGACAAAACGAAACGTCAAATTCTTTTTGAGCTTTTATCAAACATCTTTACTGAGAGTTTGATCCTGGCTCAGGACGAACGCTGGCGGCGTGCCTAATACATGCAAGTCGTGCGGACCTTTTAAAAGCTTGCTTTTAAAAGGTTAGCGGCGGACGGGTGAGTAACACGTGGGCAACCTGCCTGTAAGACTGGGATAACGCCGGGAAACCGGGGCTAATACCAGATAGTTTTTTTCTCCGCATGGAGGAAAAAGGAAAGGCGGCTTCGGCTGCCACTTACAGATGGGCCCGCGGCGCATTAGCTAGTTGGCGGGGTAACGGCCCACCAAGGCAACGATGCGTAGCCGACCTGAGAGGGTGATCGGCCACATTGGGACTGAGACACGGCCCAAACTCCTACGGGAGGCAGCAGTAGGGAATCTTCCGCAATGGACGAAAGTCTGACGGAGCAACGCCGCGTGAGTGAAGAAGGCCTTCGGGTCGTAAAACTCTGTTGCCGGGGAAGAACAAGTGCCGTTCGAACAGGGCGGCGCCTTGACGGTACCCGGCCAGAAAGCCACGGCTAACTACGTGCCAGCAGCCGCGGTAATACGTAGGTGGCAAGCGTTGTCCGGAATTATTGGGCGTAAAGCGCGCGCAGGCGGCTTCTTAAGTCTGATGTGAAATCTTGCGGCTCAACCGCAAGCGGTCATTGGAAACTGGGAGGCTTGAGTGCAGAAGAGGAGAGTGGAATTCCACGTGTAGCGGTGAAATGCGTAGAGATGTGGAGGAACACCAGTGGCGAAGGCGGCTCTCTGGTCTGTAACTGACGCTGAGGCGCGAAAGCGTGGGGAGCAAACAGGATTAGATACCCTGGTAGTCCACGCCGTAAACGATGAGTGCTAAGTGTTAGAGGGTTTCCGCCCTTTAGTGCTGCAGCTAACGCATTAAGCACTCCGCCTGGGGAGTACGGCCGCAAGGCTGAAACTCAAAGGAATTGACGGGGGCCCGCACAAGCGGTGGAGCATGTGGTTTAATTCGAAGCAACGCGAAGAACCTTACCAGGTCTTGACATCCTCTGACCTCCCTGGAGACAGGGCCTTCCCCTTCGGGGGACAGAGTGACAGGTGGTGCATGGTTGTCGTCAGCTCGTGTCGTGAGATGTTGGGTTAAGTCCCGCAACGAGCGCAACCCTTGACCTTAGTTGCCAGCATTGAGTTGGGCACTCTAAGGTGACTGCCGGTGACAAACCGGAGGAAGGTGGGGATGACGTCAAATCATCATGCCCCTTATGACCTGGGCTACACACGTGCTACAATGGATGGTACAAAGGGCTGCGAGACCGCGAGGTTAAGCCAATCCCAGAAAACCATTCCCAGTTCGGATTGCAGGCTGCAACCCGCCTGCATGAAGCCGGAATCGCTAGTAATCGCGGATCAGCATGCCGCGGTGAATACGTTCCCGGGCCTTGTACACACCGCCCGTCACACCACGAGAGTTTGTAACACCCGAAGTCGGTGAGGTAACCTTTACGGAGCCAGCCGCCGAAGGTGGGACAGATGATTGGGGTGAAGTCGTAACAAGGTAGCCGTATCGGAAGGTGCGGCTGGATCACCTCCTTTCTAAGGAATAAAAGGAAAACTTCGTTTTCCAAAATCAAGTTTGGCGTTTCCGTTTTGTCCAGTTTTGAAGGTTCAATCCTTCCTTATATTTCCTTTCATTAAGGGCCTGTAGCTCAGCTGGTTAGAGCGCACGCCTGATAAGCGTGAGGTCGATGGTTCAAGTCCATTCAGGCCCACCATTCCTTAATGATCGGGGCCTTAGCTCAGCTGGGAGAGCGCCTGCTTTGCACGCAGGAGGTCAGCGGTTCGATCCCGCTAGGCTCCACCTTTATAAATGTGTTCTTTGAAAACCGGATAGGAGAAATAAACCAAGTAAACCGAGAATCGCTTATTTTTGGATTTAAACCTTTTATGGTTAAGTTAGAAAGGGCGCACGGCGGATGCCTTGGCACTAGGAGCCGATGAAGGACGGTACAAACACCGATATGCTCCGGGGAGCTGTACGTAAGCTTTGATCCGGAGATTTCCGAATGGGGAAACCCCCTGTCTTTAATCGGACAGGATTCCTGCCTGAATCCATAGGGCAGGAAGGGCACACCCGGGGAACTGAAACATCTCAGTACCCGGAGGAAGAGAAAGCAATTGCGATTTCCCAAGTAGCGGCGAGCGAACAGGAAACAGCCCAAACCGGAAGGCTTGCCTTCCGGGGTTGTAGGACACTCATATGGGAGTTACAAAAGAACGGGGTAAGTGAAGCGGCCTGGAAAGGCCTGCCGGAGAAGGTAAAAGCCCTGTAACTGAAACTTCGTTCTCTCCCGAGTGGATCCTGAGTACGGCGGGACACGAGGAATCCCGCCGGAATCCGGGAGGACCATCTCCCAAGGCTAAATACTCCCTAGTGACCGATAGTGAACCAGTACCGTGAGGGAAAGGTGAAAAGCACCCCGGGAGGGGAGTGAAAGAGATCCTGAAACCGTGTGCCTACAAGTAGTCAGAGCCCGTTAACGGGTGATGGCGTGCCTTTTGTAGAATGAACCGGCGAGTTACGGTCTCATGCAAGGTTAAGCTGAAGAAGCGGAGCCGCAGCGAAAGCGAGTCTGAACAGGGCGAAAGAGTATGAGGCCGCAGACCCGAAACCAGGTGATCTACCCATGTCCAGGGTGAAGGCAAGGTAACACTTGCTGGAGGCCCGAACCCACGCACGTTGAAAAGTGCGGGGATGAGGTGTGGGTAGCGGAGAAATTCCAATCGAACTTGGAGATAGCTGGTTCTCTCCGAAATAGCTTTAGGGCTAGCCTCAAGCGGAGAGTTTTGGAGGTAGAGCACTGTTTGGACGAGGGGCCCTCATCGGGTTACCGAATTCAGACAAACTCCGAATGCCAAAAACTTATGCTTGGGAGTCAGACTGTGAGTGATAAGATCCATGGTCGAAAGGGAAACAGCCCAGACCGCCAGCTAAGGTCCCAAAGTATACGTTAAGTGGAAAAGGATGTGGCGTTGCTTAGACAACCAGGATGTTGGCTTAGAAGCAGCCATCATTCAAAGAGTGCGTAATAGCTCACTGGTCGAGTGACGCTGCGCCGAAAATGTACCGGGGCTAAACGTATCACCGAAGCTGCGGATGGACACCGTTTGGTGTCCGTGGTAGGAGAGCGTTCTAAGGGCGTTGAAGCCGGACCGGAAGGACCGGTGGAGCGCTTAGAAGTGAGAATGCCGGTATGAGTAGCGAAAGAAGGGTGAGAATCCCTTCCACCGAATGCCTAAGGTTTCCTGAGGAAGGCTCGTCCGCTCAGGGTTAGTCGGGGCCTAAGCCGAGGCCGAAAGGCGTAGGCGATGGACAACAGGTTGATATTCCTGTACCGCCTCTTCACCGTTTGAACGATGGGGGGACGCAGGAGGATAGGGCAAGCGCGACACTGGTTGATCGCGTCCAAGCAGTTAGGCCGGTGCGGAGGCAAATCCTTCGCGCCAAGGCGGAGCTGTGATGGCGAGGGAAATTAAAGTACCGAAGTTCCTGATTCCACACTGCCAAGAAAAGCCTCTAGTGAGGTGAAAGGCGCCCGTACCGCAAACCGACACAGGTAGGCGAGGAGAGAATCCTAAGGTGAGCGAGAGAACTCTCGTTAAGGAACTCGGCAAAATGACCCCGTAACTTCGGGAGAAGGGGTGCTTTTTGGGGTGTATGCCCCGGGAAGCCGCAGTGAATAGGCCCAGGCGACTGTTTAGCAAAAACACAGGTCTCTGCGAAGCCGCAAGGCGAAGTATAGGGGCTGACACCTGCCCGGTGCTGGAAGGTTAAGGAGAGGGGTTAGCCGCAAGGCGAAGCTCTGAACTGAAGCCCCAGTAAACGGCGGCCGTAACTATAACGGTCCTAAGGTAGCGAAATTCCTTGTCAGGTAAGTTCTGACCCGCACGAAAGGTGTAACGATCTGGGCACTGTCTCAACGAGAGACTCGGTGAAATTATAGTACCTGTGAAGATGCAGGTTACCCGCGACAGGACGGAAAGACCCCATGGAGCTTTACTGCAGCCTGATATTGAATTTTGGTACAGCTTGTACAGGATAGGTAGGAGCCTTGGAAACCGGAGCGCCAGCTTCGGCGGAGGCATCGGTGGGATACTACCCTGGCTGTATTGAAATTCTAACCCGCACCCCTTACCGGGGTGGGAGACAGTGTCAGGCAGGCAGTTTGACTGGGGCGGTCGCCTCCTAAAAGGTAACGGAGGCGCCCAAAGGTTCCCTCAGAATGGTTGGAAATCATTCGCAGAGTGTAAAGGCATAAGGGAGCTTGACTGCGAGACTTACAAGTCGGGCAGGGACGAAAGTCGGGCTTAGTGATCCGGTGGTTCCGCATGGAAGGGCCATCGCTCAACGGATAAAAGCTACCCTGGGGATAACAGGCTGATCTCCCCCAAGAGTCCACATCGACGGGGAGGTTTGGCACCTCGATGTCGGCTCATCGCATCCTGGGGCTGTAGTCGGTCCCAAGGGTTGGGCTGTTCGCCCATTAAAGCGGTACGCGAGCTGGGTTCAGAACGTCGTGAGACAGTTCGGTCCCTATCCGTCGCGGGCGCAGGAAATTTGAGAGGAGCTGTCCTTAGTACGAGAGGACCGGGATGGACGCACCGCTGGTGTACCAGTTGTCTTGCCAAAGGCATCGCTGGGTAGCTATGTGCGGAAGGGATAAGTGCTGAAAGCATCTAAGCATGAAGCCCCCCTCAAGATGAGATTTCCCACAGTTTAACTGGTAAGATCCCTGAAAGATGATCAGGTTGATAGGTCCGGGGTGGAAGCGCGGTGACGCGTGCAGCTGACGGATACTAATCGATCGAGGACTTAACCAAATAGAAAAGCGAAGGTGCCTTGTTTAGCCCCGACAAGCGAATGTTCTGACCGGCATGGAGCCGTCTTTTGGCTCCGTGACGGGCAGGTGATTCGACCTCGAGGGGCTAGGCACCGGAGCTAGACAATAGAAAAGCGGAAGCGCCTTGGTCATCGGCGTATGAACTTCAAGGCCCCCGCCTGAGATAAAGGAAACACGACGAGCCCTAAAGGCGAGTCGATGCCCGCTTATCGTAGGAAAGGGGGACGGGAAGTTCACTAGCCGATAGGCGCTGGAGCTGGACAATTCTCAAAGTTAGAAGCAGAAACGCATTCTCCGTTTACAGTTTTTTCTCCCATCCGGTTTTCAGGGAATACAATTATTTCTCTTGATAAATAACAGCAACTGTGTTATACTATTTCTTGTCATTAAGGTCCGGTGATGATGGCGGAAAGGTCACACCCGTTCCCATCCCGAACACGGAAGTTAAGCTTTCCAGCGCCGATGGTAGTTGGGGGTCTCCCCCTGCGAGAGTAGGACGTTGCCGGGCCAAATCAAAACCGCAGGCGATTTGTCTGCGGTTTTTGCCTGTTTTTATGGAAAAATGGATGTTAAAAACGGCTTCTTTTCGCATTGGGGCGGTTCTTTTCAGACATACACACACCTGGAAAACCGGCATACGATACCATACATCAATCTATTTCGTTGCAACATTTGAAAAAATCCCTTTGATTGTGAATAGTCGGCGGGAATGATGGCAAATATAATGAGCAGGGGGTGGAGCAGATGAATCGGAGTGCCCGGAGAAATGAACCGGAAATGTGCATTGTTTGTGAGAAATTAAAACATAGCGGCATCCATCTTTATACATCATTTATCTGCAGTGACTGCGAACAGGAAATGGTCCGTACTGATACAGGAGATCCGCGTTATTCCTATTTTGTCCGACAGTTGAAGGCAGTCCAAAATCAAAAATGTATACATGACCAAGCGTACTAAAACAGGCTTGGTTATTTTTTTTGCCCTGCCCGTGTAAATTCTGTTCTATGAAAAGCGATGCCTGGACAATCGGAAAAAACTTCATCTATCCGTTTCCTGCCCGCTTTTGCCCGTTTATAGTAAAATAGAAAAAGTAAACCCGGGGCTAATTTTTACAGGCGGCCCCGTATGATAAGGGGTACGGATATGGATCAAAATCGAATGCCGTTATTTGAAGCGCTATGCCGCTATCAACATACCAATCCCGTTTCGTTCCACGTGCCGGGGCATAAAAACGGCTTGTTGATCGAGCCGTTATTAAAAGAAAGCGCGTCTTTTTTGCAATATGATGCAACAGAACTGTCCGGGCTGGATGATTTGCACCATGCGGAAGGAGCCATTCAAGAAGCCCAGGATTTGTTGGCAGATTATTACGGCAGTGAAAAGAGCTATTTTCTCGTAAACGGAAGCACCGTTGGCAACCTCGCCATGATCCTTTCCGTGTGCCGGCCGGGGGATCGTGTGCTTGTGGACCGGAACTGCCATCAATCGGTTTTGCATGCCCTCAGGCTTGCCAGGGCCAATCCGGTTTTTGTTTTTCCTGAAATTGATGAGGAACTCCAAATGCCGGCCGGATTTTCAGAAAAAGTATTTGTACAGGCGTTCAGGCAATACCGGGACGTGAAAGCGTGTATTTTGACTTATCCGACTTACTATGGCATTACCTGCGATTTGCGGGCCGTGGCTGAAATCGCGCATCAAAACGGCGCTTATGTGCTGGTGGATGAAGCCCATGGTGCGCATTTTCAGGTTGGCTCCCCGTTTCCGGAGACGGCGCTCCACCAGGGGGCAGATGCCGCCGTCCAGTCTGCCCATAAAATGCTGCCGGCGATGACAATGGGGTCTTTTTTACATATCAGGGCGCCGCATTTTCCGTTTGAAAGGTTAAAATTCTATTTATCAGCGCTGCAATCGAGCAGCCCGTCGTATCCCATTATGATGTCGCTCGATTACGCAAGGTGGTATGCCGCCAATTTCAGCCGTGAAGATATCTGCTATACCCTGTCACAAAGGGAGCAATTTTCCGCGCGGCTCGGCAAGATGTTAAAACTGGAGGAAAAAGAGGGGCAGGATCCGCTGAAATTGCTGGCGGCATTCCCCGGCCTCTCCGGGTTCAAGCTCCAATCCGTGCTTGAAAAAGCCGGTGTGTACACAGAAATGGCGGATTTACAACGGGTTGTCTTTGTGCTGCCGCTTTTAAAAAACGGCATGCCTTTTCCGTATGAGGATGCTGCCGGGCGGATCGAAGCAGCGCTTGCCGGAGCATCTCCACAAGCCGGGAACCAAACCAGGCTGGAACGGGCGGAACAAAAACCGGCATCGGGAGAAACAGCAGGTTTGGACGCCCTGCAAGGGTTAACGGAATTGCACCTTGCCTATGATGAAATGGAAGAAAAAGAGGCGGAATGGGTATCATTTGAAGAAGCAAAGGGGCGGATTGCGGCAAAAATGGTTACGCCGTATCCGCCCGGTGTGCCGCTGCTTGTGCCGGGTGAACAGGTTCGAGACGCCCATCTTTACCAAATCCAACAACTGCGCGCTTGCGGGGCGGGGTTTCATGCGGATGCCCCGTTTTTTGAAAACAGGCTGGCAGTTTATAGATAGAAAGGGAGAGAACATGAAAGGAATTTTTATTACAGCAGAAGGGCCTGAGGGCGCGGGGAAAACGACCATTACCGGGATGATTGCCGCACACTTAAAGGAAAACGGCTATCCCATTGTGTTGACGCGGGAACCCGGGGGCATTAAAATTGCCGAACAGATCCGGCACATTATTTTGAACCCGGAAAATACGGAAATGGATGCGCGGACGGAAGCTTTGCTATATGCGGCAAGCCGCCGCCAGCATCTTGCGGAGAAGGTCCTGCCGGCACTGGAAGAGGGGCGCATTGTCCTGTGCGACCGGTTTATTGACAGTTCGCTCGCGTATCAGGGCTATGCGAGAGGAATCGGAATAGAGGAAGTGTACCGGATCAACCAGTTTGCAACGGGCGGTCTGCTGCCGGATTTGACGCTCTATTTTGATGTGGAAGCAGAGACAGGCCTCAGCCGGATTGCCAAAAATCAAAACCGGGAAGTAAACCGCCTTGACCTGGAAGCCATCGACTTCCATAGAAAGGTAAGAGAAGGGTTCCAAATATTGTTAAAACGGTTTCCGGATAGAATCCATGCCATTGATGCCAATAAAGAGGTAGAATATATATATCATACCGCTTTGCAAAAAGTGCTGGGCGCCATTTGCCGGCATTACGGGAAAAATTTCCCCGGATAAAAGGAAATTCACATACAGAAGCAGAATTTCATATATAACGGTAAATGGAAGATGATATAATGAAGGATAAATACACGGTTGGAAATTCAGGAGGGGAAAAAATGAAACTGATAGTCGCAGTCGTACAGGACCAGGACAGCAACCGGTTGATGAAAGCCATGGTTGACCATAATTTCCGTGTGACAAAACTTGCATCGACAGGCGGGTTTTTAAAATCGGGCAATACGACTTTTCTGATCGGAACGGAAGAAATTCGTGTCAATAAAGCGTTGCAGGTCATTAAGGAAAATTGCAAATCGAGGGAACAGTTTATTACCCCGGTTTCACCGATGGGCGGAAATGCCGACAGCTACATCCCGTATCCGGTCGAAATCGAAGTGGGGGGCGCGACGGTATTTGTCCTGCCGGTAGATGAATTTCACCAGTTTTAACGGGGGAATAATGGATTGAAAATACAACAAGATTTGCGTATTGGTTTGGACAAAACGGTCCGGGAAGCAAAAAGCATGGCAACGGGCACAACAAATTTTGCCGAAGTGATGGACACAAGCAGGGAAAAGCTGCAAATGGATGAATTTCAACAGCTCTTGTCGCAAATTGACGAAGCAGGCAGCCGGCTTGCCCGTTCGCGCAGTCTCAAAGACTTGTCCAAATTCAAGTCGCTTGTAAAACAATTTGTGAAGCAAACTGTCGAATACGGGATGAAAAATAAACAGTCACAAAGCTTCGACCGGTTCGGGGAAAGCCGTAAATTGAATATAGTGGAAACAATAGACAAAAAACTGGCGGATCTTACCGACGCCTGTCTCAGAAAAGAGCAGCCCGCACTCGATATACTGGGAAAAATCGGCGAGGTAAAAGGTTTGCTGATTAATTTATATACTTAAGAGAGTGGAAGAAGCCATGACATGGGAAGAATTTGAAAATATCCAGCCTGTTGCGGCAACTTTGCTGAAAAACAGCATCAGGCGCAGCCGGATGGCACATGCTTATTTATTTGAAGGTGGACGCGGCACAGGGAAAAAAGAGGCCGCGCAGCTACTGGCGAAAACATTGTTTTGCCTGCAGCCGGCGGATGATTTTTTTCCATGCGAAAGCTGTTCGAATTGCTTAAGAATCAGCCACGGCACACATCCTGACGTTCACCTGGTTGAACCGGACGGCCTTTCAATCAAGAAAGAGCAGATTAAAGCGTTGCAGCAGGAGTTTTCCAAACGGGCGGTGGAGTCGAAACGAAAGCTGTATATGATTGCGGACGCCGAAAAAATGTCGACAGGCGCCGCCAACAGCCTGCTGAAGTTTTTGGAAGAGCCGAACCCCGGCACGACGGCCGTGCTCATGACAACCCAGCTGCACCGGATCCTGCCGACCATTTTATCACGCTGCCAGGTCGTTTCATTTAAGCCGGTCCCGCCCGCCATACTGAAACAACAGCTGATTGAGGGCGGGGTCAGCCCCGATTTGGCCCCGCTTCTTTCCCATATGACAAGCCACTTGGAAGAAGCGCTTGAATTAAGCAATGATGAGTGGTTTGCACAAGCCCGAAAAATCGTGTTAAAATTGTATACAACCCTTTCAAAATCGCCTTCCCGCGCAATGGTTTTTTTGCAGGAAGCGTGGTTTGGGCATTTTAAAGAAAAAAATCAACTGGATCTCGGGTTGGATCTGTTGATATGGATTTATAAAGATCTTCTTTCCATCCATCTGGGAAAACAGGAAGATGTCGTTTATCCCGATCAGCTAAACCTTTTTTCTGCAGATCTTCTTTCCTGCTCCCCGCGTTCTCTGGCTGAAAAACTGGCAGCCATTCTTGATGCAAAAAAGAAATTGGGTGCCAATGTCAATCAACAGCTGCTCATTGAACAGCTTGTTTTAAATTTGCAGGGGGGAACGGCCTTTGTTTAATGTAGTAGGAATCCGGTTTAAAAAAGCCGGCAAAGTATATTATTTCGACCCAGGCGATTTTCCCGTTAAAAAAAATGATGCCGTCATCGTCGAAACCGCGCGCGGCATTGAGTATGGCTTTGTTGTGACAAATCCCAAAGTTGTCGGGGAACACGATGTCGTGCTGCCGCTGAAAAAAATCATCCGGATTGCCGACCAGAAAGATCATATGACTGTGGATGAAAATAAAGCGGCAGCAAAAGAAGCGTATGGAATTTGCATGAAAAAAATTGCGGAACACCAGCTTGAGATGAAGCTGGTGGATGTAGAGTATACATTTGACCGGAATAAGATTATTTTTTATTTTACCGCTGACGGGCGCGTCGATTTTCGGGAGCTCGTAAAAGATTTGGCGTCCATTTTCCGGACAAGGATCGAACTCCGCCAGATCGGGGTGCGTGATGAAGCGAAAATGCTTGGCGGTATCGGCCCTTGCGGCAGGATGCTATGCTGCTCCACGTTTTTGGGCGATTTTGAGCCGGTATCGATCAAAATGGCAAAAGACCAGAATTTGTCATTAAATCCGGCAAAAATTTCCGGGCTTTGCGGACGGCTGATGTGCTGCCTGAAATATGAAAATGATGAATATGAAGCGGTAAAAGAAGCGTTTCCGGATGTCGGGGAAATGGTAAAAACGCCTTACGGAACTGGAAAAGTAACCGGCTTGAACATTTTGGAAAGAGTTTTGCAAATTGAATTACAAAGCCAGGGGCGTACGATTGAGTATACGATGGAAGAATTTCTAAGTGCGGATGTTGTGTCAATTCAATCCACGGATTAATGAGGTGGAGAACTGATGGATAGGAAAGAATTATTTGAGGAGATACAGCAAATGGAAGTGCAGATCGGGGCGCTCCAGGAAAAGTTGGGGGAACTGAAACGGGATTTAACGGAAGTCATTGAAGAAAACAGCATTCTGAAAATCCAGAATGACTATTTCAGGCGCCAGTTGCAGCCTGAATCCGGCGGGGAAGGCACAGATCCGCATGACGAACCGGCCGAGATTGTTCGGAAAATCAAGGAAAAGGGCGTGCCGCAGACGCTTCTTGATATCGGCGAAGGGTATGACAATCTGGCCCGCCTTTATCAGGAAGGCTTCCATATTTGCAATGTCCATTTCGGCAGCCCGCGCAACGGGGAAGATTGCCTGTTCTGCCTTTCCTTTTTGAATAAGAAGTAACGAACGGTCCAAGATGAAAAGCCTTCCTTTTACCGGGAAGGCTGTTTTATGCAGCCGTTATTTTTGGAGGCTACAGGATGATTTTGACATTATCAGGAGACGAACGATTGGATTATTTGCTTGCGGAAAATTTAAGGATTGTGCAAAGCCCGTCCGTGTTTGCTTTTTCATTGGATGCGGTGCTTCTGGCAAAGTTTGCCTGGCTGCCGATCCAAAAAGGGAAAGTGCTTGATTTATGCACGGGAAACGGGGTGATCCCGCTTTTATTAAGCAGCCGTACGAAAGCGGAGATTACCGGGGTCGAAATCCAGGAACGCCTCTGGGATATGGCAAAAAGAAGCGTCGCTTATAACGGGCTTGAGGACAGGATCCGGATCATTCACGGCGATTTGAAGGAAATGCCGGATGTGCTCGGCTGCAGCAAATTTGACGTGGTGACGTGCAACCCGCCTTATTTTCCTTCGCAGACGAAGAATTTTCAAAATGAAAATGAGCATTTTGCGATTGCCCGCCATGAAATTTTCTGCACATTGGAAGATGTCGTAAAAGTCAGCAGCCGGATGCTCAAGCAGGGCGGCAAAGCAGCGTTTGTGCACCGCCCGGGACGTCTGGTCGACTTGGTTACGTTGATGAAAAAACACCGCCTCGAACCGAAACGGCTCCGGTTTGTTTATCCGAAAGCAGGCAAAGAAGCGAATACGATTCTGGTTGAAGGCATAAAAGACGGAAAACCGGATTTGAAGATTCTCCCGCCCTTGTTCGTGTACGGGCAGGATGGCGAATATACGGAAGAAGTGAAAGAACTGCTGTATGGAAACAAAAACTAAATCTTATTTTTACGTGCTTCTATGCTGTGACGGCAGTTTTTACGGCGGGTATACCGTTGATTTGAAACGGCGCTTCCGCGAACACAGCGAAGGCCGGGGCGCCAAGTATACGCGAACGCGGACACCGGTTAAGCTTTTGTATTTTCAGGAATATGAGACAAAAAGCGGGGCCATGAAAGCGGAATATGCTTTTAAAAAACTCCCGCGCCGGGAAAAAGAGCGATTTTTGGAGAAGGCAGGTGTCGACCTTGCACAGGCAGCAAAGTTTCCATGATGAAAAAAATAAAGGGATTCTCTATTTGGTCCCGACCCCGATCGGCAATCTCGAGGATATGACATTCCGGGCAGTGCGCATTTTAAAAGAAGCTGACTTGATTGCTGCTGAAGATACGAGAAACAGCAAAAAATTGTGCAGCTACTTTGATATCCACACGCCGCTTGTAAGCCATCATGAACATAATAAAGAAGCGAGCGCACGCGATTTAATCACGAGGCTCGCGCGCGGCGAAAAGATTGCCCTTGTAAGCGATGCAGGCATGCCGTGCATTTCGGACCCGGGTTATGAGCTTGCCGCTGCCTGCATTCGCGAAGGGATCCCGGTTGTGCCGCTTCCGGGCGCAAACGCGGCGCTTACGGCGTTAATTGCTGCCGGGATTGCACCGCAGCCGTTTACGTTTTACGGGTTTCTGCCGCGGGAAAAGCAGGAAAAGCGGGCGGCACTGGAACGGCTCGCAAAAATCCCTTCCACCTTCATTTTGTATGAAGCGCCGCACCGGCTGAAACATACGCTGCAGATGATGGCGGAAGTGCTGGGGGACCGGAAAATTTCCATCAGCCGCGAGCTGACGAAAAAATTTGAGGAATTTTTGCGGGGGACGATCAGGGAAGCGGTGGAATGGGCCGAAAACAATGAAGTGCGCGGCGAGTTCTGCCTGGTTGTGGAAGGAAGCCCGGAAACAGGGGAAGAAGACGGCAATTTCTGGTGGACGGCGCTATCCGTCAAAGAACATGTGGAAGCCTATATGCAGCAAAAACAGCTGCCAACAAAAGAAGCGATCAAGCTTGCGGCAAAAGACCGGAAACTGCCAAAAAGGGAAGTCTACCAAATCTATCACGAACTGTGAATCAAAAACCGGGGAGGATGTTTGGCAACAACGATCTGTCCAAGGCGTAAAAAAACCCCGCGTTTCAGCGGGGTTCCGGTTCCGGTTCCGGCTCAGGTTTGGATGCGAATGGTTCTGCTTCGTCCGCTGCCTGTTCATTTTCAGCCGGCTGATCTTCCAAATGGAAATTTTCTTGGATTTCTTTCATCAGCAATTCTGCGCCTTCACGGCTTAAAACAATTTTTCCGCCTGCCAGCCGGAGATTGTCATCCGAGACTTCCCCGGTGACGAGGCAAGTCATATTGGGCTTGTACTTTTTCAAAATGATCTTGTCATCATCGACATAAATCTCCAATGCATCTTTTTCAGCAATGCCAAGATTTCTCCGCAATTCAATTGGGATGACAACACGGCCGAGTTCATCGACTTTCCGTACAATGCCTGTTGATTTCATTAACGCTTTCCTCCCTTAAAGTAGATGTGAACCTGTATAGAACCCTGATACCAAACCCGATTGCGCAAATGCTGTACGTCTATATCTATCAAAAACTGGCGAATACCCCTGAATCTTCAAAAACTGTACAACCTATCTAATTGTATTATAGAAGATAAATTGGAATAAAAAAACAAATTTGTTTAAAATATTTTTCGACAAGTATAAAAACCATGGCCCTGCACCGGTTAAGCCGGCGGTATGCCGTCTATAATGGATAATGCGCTGCACCGGGCGCCATGAAGATGCAAGTCATCTCCTTGATGCGGTATACTAAACATAAGGGACTTTTTTTAAAAATCCACGTTTTTTGCTTATTTTCACGAAAAGTTTTATACTTATTGTTTAGAAGTTCTAAGTAGCGCGTGAAATGTGCAAAAGAAATGTCTAATGTTATCGAAAGGTGGAGGCTGGTTTGGAAGAGAAACGGAAAACTTTTTATATCACAACGCCGATCTATTATCCGAGCGGAAATTTACATATCGGCCATGCCTATACAACCGTTGCAGGCGATGCGATGGCCCGTTATAAAAGGCTGCGCGGGTTTGACGTCATGTTCCTGACCGGCACGGATGAGCACGGCCAGAAAATCCAGCGCAAGGCAAAGGAAAAAGGCGTGACACCGCAGCAATATGTCGACGAAATTGTCGCCGGCATCCAGGATCTATGGAAAAAACTCGAAATATCCAATGATGATTTTATCCGCACGACACAGGACCGCCACAAAAAGGCAGTGGAAAAGATTTTCAAGAAGCTGCTCGACCAGGGCGATATTTATTTGGGAGAGTATGAGGGCTGGTACTGTACACCTTGTGAATCCTTCTTCACGGAACGCCAGCTTGTGGACGGCAAATGCCCGGACTGCGGCAGGCCGGTAGAAAAAGTAAAAGAAGAATCGTACTTTTTCAAAATGGGGAAATATGTCGGCCGGCTTTTGCAGTACTATGAGGAAAATCCAGATTTCATTCAGCCGGAAAGCCGGAAAAATGAAATGATCAATAACTTTATCAAACCGGGGCTTGAGGATCTTGCCGTATCGCGGACAACGTTTGACTGGGGGATAAAAGTGCCCGGGGACCCGAAACATGTCATCTATGTCTGGATTGATGCCTTGACCAACTATATTACAGCGCTCGGTTACGGCAGCGATGACGATTCGAACTACCGGAAATACTGGCCGGCTGACGTCCATCTTGTCGGCAAGGAAATCGTCCGCTTCCATACGATTTACTGGCCGATTATGTTGATGGCGCTCGGCCTCCCGCTGCCGAAAAAAGTGTTTGCACACGGCTGGCTGCTCATGAAAGACGGGAAAATGTCGAAATCAAAAGGAAATGTCATTGACCCGGTTACTTTGATTGACCGGTACGGGCTCGACGCACTCCGCTATTACTTGCTGCGTGAAGTGCCGTTTGGGGCGGATGGCATTTTTACGCCGGAAGGGTTTGTGGAACGGATCAATTTTGACCTCGCCAATGATCTGGGCAATCTGCTGAACCGTACGATTGCGATGATGAACCAGTATTTTGACGGTGTCATTCCAACGTTTGCCGGTTCGCACAATCCGTATTCCATCCAGCTTGTGACCGCATATAAAGAGGCTGTGAAAAAATACGAAGATGCGATGGAAAACATGCAGTTCTCGGTTGCACTCGCTTCTTTATGGGAATTTGTCAGCCGTACAAACAAATATATTGATGAAACAACTCCGTGGACATTGGCAAAAGATGAAACCAAACGGGCGGATCTTGCCGAAGTGATGGTCCATTTGGCGGAGTCGCTGCGCCATATCGCCATCCTTTTACAGCCGTTTTTGACATCAACGCCAAAGAAAATTTTTGACCAGCTGAACATTACGGATGAGAGCTTGCATACATGGGAAAGCCTGTCCTTATTCGGCAGCATTCCGGAAGGCACAAAGGTTGTGAAAAAAGGCAAGCCGATTTTCCCGCGTCTCGATATGGAAAAAGAAATTCAGTTTATCAAATCGCAAATGCAAGGTGCGGCTCCGAAAAAAGAAGAAACGAAAGAAGAAAAAGCGAAAGCGGAAGACACAAAAGCCGGGATCACGATCGATGATTTCGCAAAAGTGGAATTACGTGTCGCAAAAGTAACCGCTTGTGAGCCGGTAAAAAAAGCCGACAAACTGTTGAAACTGCAGCTTGACCTTGGAGATGAACAGCGCCAGGTTGTTTCCGGCATTGCGGAATATTACAAACCGGAAGAACTGGTCGGGCGCAGAGTCATTGTCGTGGCCAATCTGAAACCTGTCAAATTGCGCGGTGAATGGTCACAAGGCATGATTCTCGCAGGCGAAAAAGACGGCATATTGTCATTGGCAACCATTGATGAAAGCCTGCCGCTCGGCGCGATTGTCAAATAAAGGGACCAGATGAGATGAAAAACATAGAGATGTTTCACGTGGAACAAATTTCGACGGATCTCTCTATGTTTTTCTTTTACTTTTCAAGAAAAATAGATGTTTTTCCCGATCATATGTGAAAACAAACGTGAAGAATTTGAGGTGAA
The DNA here is from genome assembly GCF_038008605.1 of Weizmannia sp. FSL W8-1119. Classification (NCBI taxonomy): domain Bacteria; kingdom Bacillati; phylum Bacillota; class Bacilli; order Caryophanales; family Bacillaceae; genus Heyndrickxia; species Weizmannia sp. FSL W8-1119. The sequence goes on from NZ_JBBOZL010000001.1 coordinate 26,862, forward strand.
AAAGATGTTATTTGATACCCATGTGCATATCAATGATGAAGCGTTCAAAGAGGATTTGGAAGCCACCATCGCACGTGCGCGGGCGGCCGGGGTGGAAAAGATGATAGTCGTCGGGTTTGACAGGCCGACCATCCAAAAAGCGATGGCGCTGATTGACCAATACCCGTTTCTGTATGCAGCGATCGGCTGGCACCCGGTTGATGCGATTGACATGAAAGATGAAGACCTGGACTGGATTGAATCTCTTGCCCATCATCCGAAAGTGGTGGCGATTGGCGAAATCGGGTTGGATTACCATTGGGATAAATCGCCGAAAGCGGTACAGCAGGAAGTGTTCAGGCGGCAAATCCGGCTGGCCAAAAAACTGTCATTGCCCATTATTATCCATAACCGGGAAGCGACAGAAGACTGTGTGCAAATTCTAAAAGAGGAAAATGCACAGGAAACAGGCGGCATTATGCATTGTTTCAGCGGCAGCCCGGAAACGGCGAAGGAATGCATCAAAATGAATTTTTACATTTCACTTGGCGGCCCGGTGACGTTTAAAAATGCAAAAAAACCGAAAGAAGTGGCTGCCGAGGTCCCACTTGAAAAGCTTTTGATTGAAACAGACTGCCCTTATCTTGCCCCGCATCCGTACCGCGGGAAACGCAATGAGCCGGCATATGTAAAACTGGTTGCTGAGCAGATTGCGGAAATCAAAGGCATTCCTTTTGAAAAAGTTGCCGAGCAGACGATGTTAAATGCAGAAAAATTGTTTAAAATAAAAGATCATGCATAGAAAGCGAGTTTTATCCGCATGGCAAAATTAAAAGAGGTTATTGTCGTGGAAGGCAAAGACGACACAGCGGCCATCAAGCGGGCGCTCGATGCCGACACGATTGAAACAAACGGGTCGGCCATTTCGGAAAGTACGATTGAAAAAATCCGCCTTGCCCAGGAAAAAAGGGGCGCCATCATTTTCACCGATCCTGATTTTCCCGGTGAAAAAATCCGCAAAACGATCGCGGAAAAGGTGCCCGGCTGCAAACACGCATTTTTGGACAAACAGGAGGCACGGGCGCCCGAGGACCGGGGAATCGGGGTCGAACATGCACGCCCTGCGGCGATCCGGCAAGCGCTGCGGGAGGCGCATCAGATGGAGGAAGCCGTGCCGGAAGTCATCACAAGGGATGATTTAATGGCTGCAGGCCTGATTGCCGGACCGCTGGCCAAACAAAGAAGGGCAAGAATTGGGGAACTTTTAAAAATCGGATACACGAACGGCAAGCAGCTCCATAAACGGCTGATGGTGTTCCAAATCGATAAAGACACGTTCCGGGACGCCCTGATGAAAGTGTTACAGGAGGAATCAACTTGCAAAAAGACATTGCCACCCCCATCCGGACAAAAGCGATTTTAAACCGCTACGGATTTTCGTTTAAAAAAAGCCTGGGCCAAAATTTTTTAATTGACCCGAACATACTCCGGAATATTACGGATACGGCGGATTTAACGCAAGAAAGCGGCGTTGTCGAAGTCGGCCCCGGCATCGGCGCGCTCACGGAACATCTCGCCCGCAGCAGCAAAAAAGTCGTTGCTTTTGAAATTGACAAAAGGCTGGCTCCGATCCTTGAAGATACGCTGGCGCCGTACCCGAATATAAACGTGATCTATGAAGACGTGTTAAAGGCCGATATTGAAAAAGTGCTGGAAACGGAATTTGTCGGTATAAACGATATCATGGTTGTCGCCAATCTGCCGTATTACGTGACGACCCCGATCATATTGAAATTTGTCACCGGACAGTATCCGATCCGCGGCATGGTCGTGATGCTGCAAAAAGAAGTGGCCGACCGGATTTCGGCGGTTCCCGGCACGAAAAACTACGGCACGCTTTCCATTGCAATCCAGTATTATATGACGGCGGAAGTGGCGATGATTGTGCCGAAAACGGTCTTTATGCCGCAGCCGAATGTGGATTCCGCCGTGGTAAAGCTTATGAAAAGGGACAAACCGAAAGTCGGGGTTACCGATGAAGCGTTCTTTTTTCAGGTGGCAAAAGCTTCCTTTGCCCAGCGGCGGAAAACCTTGATCAATAATTTGACTGCCGGCCTTCCCGGCGGAAAAGACAAGAAAGAAACGCTGCTTTCCGTACTCGGGCAGCTTGGCATTGAACCATCGAGGCGGGGGGAAACGCTCAGCCTCGAGGAATTTGCCGCCTTAAGCAATGCCTTGTTTCCCGTTTTTCACACAACAGTATAAATGCCGCATCAAGCCGGGGGAGTGCGTTCCCCCCCGGCTTTTTCACCATTTCCGAAGGCAGTGCATATATAGTGTTATGCAGGCGAGAGATGGAAACCAAATGGAGTTGACGGCAATGGAAGCAAGGCTCAACGCAATTGTTGGAAGGAAGTCTTACAATTGTGATATTTTATTCCGGGTCATCGATATACAGGAGCAGAACGGGCGGAAAGTGGCTGTTTTGTACGGGGAGGATGTCCGGCTGATCGCGGATTCCCCGTTTGAAGACCTGGTCACCCCCGGCCCTGCGGAAAGATCGAAAATTACGCAGGAGTTTCGTTCTTTGGAAGAACAGTCATTCGAACTGTTTAAACAGGATATCGAACTGTTGAAGGAAAAGCGCGATTATGAGGCCACACACGGCTATAAAGAGGAACTGAGTTATTTCCAGCTGCCGGGAAGGGTTTTGCACTTGGACGGCGATCCCCATTATTTAAAAAAATGCCTGAATTTATATGAAAAAATCGGCGTGACGGTTTACGGCATCCATTGTTACGAAAAAGAAATGCCGGTTCGCATCAATGCGCTGCTTGACCAATACCGGCCGAATATTCTGGTGATTACCGGCCATGATGCTTATTCAAAATCAAAGGGAAAAATAGCGGATTTAAATGCATACCGCCACTCAAAATCTTTTGTCAGAACCGTGATGGAGGCAAGGAAAAAGGTGCCGAATTTGGATCAGCTCGTCATTTTTGCAGGCGCATGCCAGTCCCATTTTGAGTCGCTTATCCAGGCAGGCGCCAATTTTGCCAGTTCCCCGCTCCGGGTGAATATTCATGCGCTCGATCCGGTCTACATTGTGGCCAAAATCTGTTACACCTCGTTTATGGAACAAGTGAATGTTTGGGACGTGCTCCGCAATACACTGACAGGGCAAAAAGGCCTGGGAGGCGTGGAAACAAAGGGCGTGCTGCGGACCGGGATGCCATATAAGCCAATGGATGAGGACTAAGCGAGAGCCCCGTCCCGGTTCCTCAAAATTGGCCGGGCTGCAGGATTTTACATAATTCGATTGCATTTGGCATATCCTATTGATAAGAATATGAGCCTTTGACAGGTATAACATTTTCTCCAAGGCAGCCCCATACACTGAACATGCAAACCTGCGACCGGAAAAACGGCAAAGAAACAATGAAAAATGGTTGACAGACCGGATTGATCACTGATAAAATATATGTTTTATTTGACCGGAAGCGCAAGCTGTGTTATAATTGAAACCAGTGAGGTGGAGCGAAATGCCAAAAACGTTAACAGACATTAAAAGATCCTTGGATTCAAACTTGGGAAAAAGATTAATGTTAAGAGCCAATGGCGGCAGAAGAAAGACGATTGAACGTTCCGGTGTTTTGGCAGAAACTTACCCAGCAGTTTTTGTCATCGAATTAGACCAGGAGGAAAATGCTTTTGAACGTGTTTCCTACAGCTATGCAGATGTCCTGACAGAAACAGTACAGCTTGTTTTTATGGATAAACAACAAGAGGTTTGATGAGCGGCAGCAGACATATGTTTGCTGTTTTCTATTTTACGGGCGGCAGCAGGGATCCCTGCTGCCGCTTTCTTCATATTCCAGGCTTGTTTCGTACATACTACAAAGAGGCGCATGCAGGGATATGACAACCAAATGAAAGGAAAGGCAGGGGCTTTTTTTGCCTTTCCCATCAAAGGGGGAAATTTTATCTAATGGGCCGAAGAAGAGGGATCATGTCTGAACGTTTTAAAGAAGAACTGGCGAAAGATCTCGGCTTTTATGATGTCGTCCAGGAAGAAGGCTGGGGCGGCATTAAAGCCCGGGATGCCGGGAATATGGTAAAGCGTGCCATTGAACTGGCTGAAGCGCACCTTGCTTCGGAAAAACAATCGGGCAACTGACCTGACAATCTTTGCGACTGCTGCATGGCGCCGGGCCGGGGAATTTCCCCGGCTTTTTGCATATTCGGGCGGCGAATGCACATGCGGCAATTTTGTCAATTTTTATGTTCTACGAAATTTGCGTTTTGATGTAAATATTTGCCGGGCGTTATGTTAGAATAAGAAAAATGAAGCAGGAAATACGGCTGGATTGGATGTTGGAAGTAGGTGAAGGATTTGAAGTTGTTGGTCAAGGCACCGGCAAAAATTAATTTATCGCTCGATGTGCTTGGCAAACGGGAGGATGGCTATCATGAGGTGGAGATGGTCATGACAACCATTGACCTTGCAGATCATATCGAGCTCTCGGAGCGGCACGATCAGGAGATTAAAATTGTGTCGCAAAACCGGTTTGTGCCGGATGATGAGAGAAATTTGGCGTACCAGGCTGCAAGGCTTCTGAAAACGCGGTGTAGCGTCAGGCAGGGGGTCGAAATTGCGATTGACAAAGTCATTCCGGTGGCTGCCGGGCTGGCGGGGGGCAGCAGTGATGCGGCAGCTACCCTCCGCGGCCTGAATACGCTCTGGGATCTCGGCCTTTCCTTAGATGAGCTTGCAACACTCGGTGCCGAAATCGGGTCGGATGTCTCGTTTTGCGTATACGGCGGCACTGCGCTCGCAAAAGGAAGGGGAGAAAATATTACAAAACTGCCGGCACCGCCAAACTGCTGGGTCATTTTGGCGAAACCGTCCATCGGCGTGTCAACGGCAGAAATTTACCGCCAACTGGACTTAAATGAAGTGGTGCATCCGGATATTCCCGGCATGATCAGCGCCCTGTGCGCCCGTGATTATGCCGGCATATGCAAGCATGCGGGAAATGTGCTGGAAAGCGTCACATTAAAGGCATACCCGCAAGTGGCGCAAATCAAAAAACAAATGCAGCGCTTCGGGGCGGATCTCGTCTTAATGAGCGGAAGCGGCCCGACAGTATTCGGGCTTGTCCGGCATGATTCGCGGCTGCAGCGGATTTATAACGGCCTCCGGGGATTCTGCGGCCAGGTATTTGCTGTCAGGATGATTGGAGAACGCGAACAATTTTAAATATAAAATAATGATTGTACGGATTTTTGTTTTCAAAAAGAAAAAAATGCGGTATATTAATGTTATTGAATCCGAGTTTCCAGAGCCGCCGTGCCGATTTTGTACGGAGAAGAGCGGGGCCGGCATTTTTGACAGACGGGATTATGACGGGGGTTTTTGACGTGAAATTTCGGCGAAGTGAACGTCTTGTAGATATGACACATTATTTGTTGGAAAAACCAAGGATTCTCGTTCCCCTCAGTTTTTTTGCCGATCGTTACCAGTCTGCAAAATCTTCCATCAGTGAAGATTTGACGATTATCAAAGAAACATTCGAGAAAAGGGGCATTGGGACGTTGCAGACGGTTCCCGGCGCAGCGGGCGGCGTTAAATTTATTTCGCGTACAGATAGGGCGGAAGCAAAAGAGGCCATCAGCGAACTTTGCACGCTGATGGAGAATCCGGACCGGCTTTTGCCGGGCGGTTATTTGTATATGACGGACCTGATCGGCAGCCCGCAGGTCGTCAGCAAAGTCGGGAAGCTTTTGGCAACCGCATTTGCGGACAGGGAGATTGACACGATTATGACGGTCGCGACAAAAGGAATCCCGATTGCGCTGGCAACAGCGGCTTATTTAAATGTTCCGGTTGTGATTGTCCGCAATGACAGCAAGGTGACGGAAGGACCGACTGTCAGCATTAACTATGTTTCCGGATCACAAAAACGGATCCAGACGATGGTCCTCTCAAAAAGGAGCCTGCGGGAAGGCGCAAACGTTTTAATTGTCGATGATTTTATGAAAGCAGGCGGGACGATTAACGGCATGATCAATCTGCTGAAAGAATTCGATGCTTCTGTTTCGGGCATCGGCGTTTTGGTTGAATCGGAAGACACGAAAGAACGGCTTGTTGATGATTACGTGTCCCTTGTGAAATTAAGGGATGTCGATGTCCGCAGCCAGCAGATCAAAGTGGTGGAAGGGAATTATTTTTCAAAAGTTAGCTTGTTCGGAGGGGATTAAGGAATGAAAACCATCTCAACAAATCAGGCGCCTGCGGCAATCGGGCCGTATGCACAGGGCGTTGTGGCAGGAAATTTATTTTTCAGTTCGGGACAGATTCCGCTAAGAGCGGACGGCACGCTTGTGGAAGGCAGCATTGAAGCGCAGGCCCGCCAGGTAATGGAAAATTTAAAAGCGGTGCTTGAGGCAGCCGGGGCTTCTTTTGATACGGTTGTCAAAACGACGGTTTTTATTCAAAACATGGACGATTTTGCAAAAATAAACGACGTTTACGGTTCCTATTTTACGGACCATAAACCGGCGCGATCCTGCGTTGAAGTGGCAAGGCTCCCGAAAAATGCCGGCGTCGAAATCGAAGTGGTCGCGCTTATTCCGTGATCTTTATACGCTTCCATTTTTTCACCTTATGAAAAATTTTAGAATTTTTTTCTGGAAAAGAAGGAAATTTTAAAAGGGTGTTGAATAATAAAGATGATCCTAAATCTTTTGAGGTGGTGAAAGAATGGAAGTGACGGATGTAAGGCTGCGCCGTGTCCATACGGAGGGCAGGATGAGGGCGATTGCCTCGATTACCATGGACAACGAATTTGTCATCCACGATATCCGGGTGATTGATGGCAACAATGGCCTGTTTGTTGCAATGCCGAGCAAAAGGACGCCGGATGGCGAATTCAGGGACATTGCCCACCCTATTAATTCGGGTACGCGCAGTAAGATTCACGATGCAGTCTTGTCGGAATATCACCGTTTAGGGGAATTGGAACAAGTGGAATTTGAAGAAGCTGGCGCGTCCTGATAGATTTTTGCAACAAGAGCCTACTTCAACAGTAAGGCTCTTCTTTTTTGTCCTCCCGGCGCCGTTTGGCAGCCTGCACTGTTATTGTTTTCACCATTATTGATTGAATTTTTGCGGATGTGTGGGCGGGAGAGGAGGCATTTTAAATGAAAAAATAGTTTTGCCCGTAAGGTTATTGTTCTGGTTGTGATTGGCGGGTTCTTTATATACCAACACAATCAAAATCAAAGCGTATCAAGTGGCCGGGACCATTCTGAAACAAGCCCCTCTCCGCAGCCTAAAGATAAAGCGGAACAAAAGGACGCCAGTTAGGATGAATCCGCCGCTTCAACAACAACGGGAAGCGGCCGGAATCATTCTGAGGGACAGTCAAAAGAAAGCAGCCCGGCAGCTACCGGGTCTGGCAATGCAAAATCAGGCCGGCCCACATCAAGGCATTCACCGGCATCCGGGAATCCGGCATCGGATAATGGAGGAACATCAAGCAACAGCACCAGTTCCGGCACGGATAAGACCAGCCAGGCTGTAAACCGGCCAAAAGGTGCCTGGGTAACCACTTTTGAGAAAGAATTGTATAAAGGCTACCACGTTACACCCAGCCGCTATAAATATATTGGCAACGGGAATTGGGAAGTTTGGGTGAAAGAAGTGGATACGGGTGAAAATCCATATGTAACCGTCAACCAGAAGACGGGCGATTTTCATGGATAATGAAGTTTCACAAAAAAATCCCCATAAAATGCCCCCCGCATAAAGCGGGGGTTTAACGGCTTTCCGAAAGAAGTCTCCCATCCTCAAGGAATGTGGAGGTGCGAATCGCACCAATGAGTAGGTGGAAGATGAATTTCGGTTGGCTTTAGCCAAAGTTATTTTTCCAATCCTTTTCTCAACAATTCTAAGATTGCGGCTGTTCTAGTTGGAATCCCATTTTCTTTTTGATATTGCTTCAATTTTTCTAATATCGTCTTAGGCATACGAATTTCTACACGTTCTTTCTCTTCTCTCATGATTATCACCTCATATTGATTGTACGGATTTTTTACGATATAATCAATATATACGAAATTTTTCCGCACAAAGTGAGGTGAATGGATATGGCCAAGCAAAACAAAGCTTTCAAGTTTCGTTTGTTACCAAACAAAGAACAATCCGCATTATTAGCTAAGACATTTGGTTGTGTTCGCTTTGTCTACAATAAGATGTTAGCTGAACGCAAAGAAACGTATGAAAAGTTCAAGGATGATAAAGAATTGCTTAAAAAGCAAAAGTTTCCGACTCCTGCAAAATATAAAAGTGAATTTCCATTCCTAAAAGAAGTGGATTCTTTAGCTTTGGCAAATGCACAAATGAACTTACAGACTGCTTATAAGAATTTCTTTGAAGGAAATGCGGATTTTCCAAAGTTCAAAAATCGTAAAGCAAAACAATCCTATACAACTAATATGGTCAACGGAAATATTAAGCTAGAAAATGGTCATATCAAACTGCCAAAAATCAAAAAGCCAATAAAAATGAAACAGCATAGAGAGATACCTGCTGATTATAAAATCAAATCTTGCACTATTTCTAAAACAAAGACAGGCAAATACTACATTTCAATTTTGACAGAATATGAGAAAGATATTCGTCCAGTTAACATACAGAAAGTTGTTGGTTTGGATTTTGCTATGGATGGTCTATATGTCGAGAGTGAACAGGGTAAGAAAGCCAATTACCCACGTTACTATCGGCAAGCCTTAGATAAATTAGCAAAAGCACAACGAATTCTTTCTCGAAGAAAGAAAGGTTCTGCACGTTGGAACAAGCAACGACTAGTAGTGGCTAAGTTACATGAGAAAGTGGCGAACCAACGCATGAATTTTCTTCATCATAAGTCAAAAGAATTAGCTTCTAACTTTGATGCTGTCGTGATTGAGGACTTGAACATGAAAGGGATGTCTCAAGCCCTTCACTTTGGGAAAAGCGTTCATGATAACGGCTGGGGTATGTTCACTACTTTCTTAGCGTATAAGCTAAAAGAACAGGGGAAACAACTTGTGAAAATTGATAAGTGGTTTCCCTCCACTAAGAAGTGTTCATGTTGCGGCAAGGAAAAAGAAATGCCATTATCTGAACGTGTATATAAATGTTCTTGCGGCTTTGTATTAGATCGCGATCACAATTCAGCAATCAATATCAAAAATGAGGGATTACGCTTATTAGCGTTATCATAAGTAACAAAACTCTTGGAACAAGAGGGTTAGCTCGGTCAGTTTTCGTTGGCTAGTAAAAGCAACGATAAGTCGAGAAGCCCCCACTTCAATCAAACCGTAAGGTTGATAAGTGGAGGGTAGTTCACTCCAGGGTTAGCATTATTTCTTTCATGCAAACAAAGTATGGGACTTAGATAAATAGAAAGGGCTGGCAATCCTCCCCAATCCATGCCCCAACATTCCCAATAATTGTAATATCCTGCCTTTCCTTGAAATATGCCCTTATTTACGATATATTTTTTTATGGATAATAAGGTTTATTGGGGGATCATAAATGACAAACAGATTCGCTGTAATCCTGGCTGCAGGCCAGGGTACCCGCATGAAGTCGAAATTGTACAAAGTGCTGCATCCCGTTTGCGGGAAACCCATGGTTGAACATGTTGCCAGCCAGGTTTTACAGCTTGAAACGGATAAGATTGTGACGGTGATCGGGCATGGTGCAGACCAGGTCCGCTCCTGCCTGGAAGGAAAAACCGCATTCGTCCTGCAAGAAGAACAGCTGGGCACAGGGCATGCCGTCCTGCAGGCAGAACCGGTTCTCGGCAACAAGGACGGGACCACTTTGGTTGTTTGCGGGGATACGCCGCTCCTTCAGGCGGAAACCTTAAAGGCCCTGTTTGAAGAACACGAACGGAAACAGGCAAAAGTGACCATTTTAACAGCAACGGCCCCCGACCCTGCCGGATACGGGCGGATCATCCGCAATGCGGCAGGCTTCGTGGAAAAAATTGTCGAACATAAAGATGCCAGCCCCGAAGAACAGCAGGTAAAGGAAATCAACACAGGCGTTTACTGCTTTGACAACCGGGCGCTTTTTGAAGCGTTGAAGCGCGTTTCCAACGATAATGCCCAGGGCGAATATTATCTTCCTGATGTGGTGGGCATTTTAAAATCGCAAGGGGAAACGGTTGTGGCTTACAAGACAGAAAGTATCGAAGAAACATTAGGGGTCAATGACCGGGTGCAACTTTCGGAAGCGGAAAGGATCATGAGAAAGCGCATCAATGAACGCCATATGCGTAACGGCGTGACCATTCTCGACCCTCGGCAAACTTACATTGAAGCGGATGTTGAAATCGGGCAGGACACGGTAATCTACCCGGGGACAAAGCTGTCCGGCAAAACAGTCATCGGGGAAGACTGCAAAATCGGCCCGAATTCCGACATTACAAATTGCGTGATCGGAAACGGAACAGAAGTCAGCCAGTCCGTTGCAGAAAACAGTGAAATTGGCGCTTCTGTCCATGTCGGCCCGTTTGCCCATATCCGGCCGGATTCCTCGATTTCCGATGAAGCGAAGATCGGCAATTTTGTGGAAGTAAAGAAATCAACAGTCGGCAAGGGCAGCAAAGCATCCCATTTGACGTACATAGGCGATGCGGAAGTCGGGGCAGGTGTCAATATCGGCTGCGGCACGATTACAGTGAATTATGACGGGAAACATAAATTTAAAACGGTCATAGAAGACGGCGCGTTTGTCGGGTGCAACTCCAATCTGATTGCGCCGGTTACAGTCGGGGAAAATGCTTATATTGCAGCAGGCTCGACCATTACAGATGATGTCCCGGGCGAAGCATTGTCCATTGCGCGCGCACGCCAGGTGAACAAGGAAAACTATGTCCAGAAGTTAAAACATAAACAACAATAATTGGAGGTCCATCATGTCTAACCAGTATTTAGATCCGAATTTAAAGATTTTCACCCTGAACTCCAACCCGAAACTTGCCGAGGAAATTGCCAACGTTGTCGGAGTCGAACTTGGAAAATGTTCCGTTTCACAATTCAGCGACGGGGAAATCCAGATCAATATTGAAGAAAGCATCCGTGGTTGCGATGTTTATGTGATACAGTCGACAAGCGATCCTGTCAATGAACATATGATGGAACTTCTGATTATGGTTGATGCTTTAAAACGGGCATCGGCACGGACCATTAATCTTGTGATTCCTTACTATGGTTATGCGCGCCAGGACAGAAAAGCGCGTGCACGTGAACCGATTACCGCAAAACTGGTGGCGAACCTTCTCGAAACGGCCGGTGCGACAAGGGTCATTACCCTTGATCTGCACGCCCCGCAAATTCAAGGGTTTTTTGACATTCCGATCGACCACCTGATGGGCGTTCCAATTATTGCAAAGTATTTTGAAGATAAAGGATTCCAAGCGGAAGATATCGTTGTCGTTTCCCCTGACCATGGCGGTGTCACCCGTGCGCGCAAACTGGCTGAACGTTTAAAAACGCCGATCGCCATTATCGACAAACGCCGCCCGCGCCCGAATGTGGCGGAGGTAATGAATATTGTTGGAAATGTTGACGGAAAAATTTGCATCATTATTGATGATATTATTGACACGGCAGGCACGATTACGCTTGCGGCAAAAGCGCTGATTGAAAGCGGCGCAAAAGAAGTGTACGCCAGCTGCACTCATCCGGTTTTATCCGGGCCGGCGATTGAACGGATTAACAATTCCCCGATTAAAGAACTGGTGGCGACCAATTCCATTAACATTCCGGAAGAACGAAAAAGTGAAAAACTGGTTGAATTGTCTGTAGCCCCGCTTTTGGGCGAAGCGATTATCCGTGTGCATGAAGACCAGTCCGTAAGCCCGCTGTTCGATATTTGAAAGAATCCGGCGATTGGGGTATGAAAATATTTTTTAAAAGCAGTTCAAGTTTTTACAAGAAAAGCACGCAATCCTGCAAAACAGGAAAAGCCTCACTTATATCGGTAATTTTAAGCCATTTTTTCAAAACAGGTTTATAATGGATAATGGCAGGGTAAAGATATATTTGATGTTTGCTTAAACATTAGGAGGTCAATATTTATGGCAGATGTACTTGGAGCAAAAAAAAGAGAGGTTAAACACCATTCTTCCAGCCGCCGGTTAAGAAGAAATGGTTGCATACCGGGTGTTGTTTACGGATACCAGACGGAAAATACGCCGGTTTATGTCAATTACGCCGAGTTTGAAAAATTACTGCGCGAAAACGGGAGAAATGCGGTGCTTTCCCTGAATGTGAACGGGACACAGCGGAATGTGATGGTACATGAAGTGCAAACCGATCCTTTGAAAAATAAAATCATTCATGTCGATTTTCTTGCCGTCAATATGTCGGAAGATGTCGATGCCACTGTGCGCGTTATCCTTTCTGAAGAATGCGCCGGCGTAAAGGACGGCGGCGTGCTGCAGCAGGCACTGCATGAATTGTCGATTACAACAAAACCGGATCAAATTCCTGATGCCATTACGGTGGATGTTTCCAATCTGCAAGTTGGGGAAAACATTACTGTTGCGGACATCCGCGGACAGTATGGATTTACCATCAATCATGAAGATACGGAAACCATTTGCTCCGTTCTGCCGCCTCGCCAGGAAGAAGAAATCAGCACCGGCGAACAGCAGGAATCAGGGACGCCTGAAAATCTTGAAGGACGGGAAACAAGCGGAGCATAACATCCGGGTTTGTGAAAAAAAGGCGTATGAGCATACGCCTTTTTTGCCGTCATGCCGGATCCTTTGCTAAGATAGAAAAGTACCCGCCGTGTTGTGTGTGAATTTTCATAAAATATTTTACGTTTTTTATGCACGAGCAAGCTTGCCGGGGGCAAATGATGGGGGCACAAAATGCGCCACTTGTTCCGTTCCTTTATTTTCAAGTGGCATGGAAGGCATGAGGAGCAGCATTTTCCGGGAAAAACTTGCCACATGCCCACAGTCCGGCCTGCTTGCACTTTTATCTGTCTTCGTGGATAATTAAAACAGGGTTTTACGTATGGAGAGAAACCGGCACGGGTGGAAAACGGGCGCGCCCTGTTTTTTGCCCGTTGCATGCACAAATGGGCTGCCTGTTGGCTGAAAAGGCATCACGGTAACATGATGCTGCTGTCCCTTAAAAACGGCTGCAGGCAGTTTTCCTTAGCAGCTTATTTCATTTCAGCAGGGAATGAATCAATCGGGGTGTGAATATGAAATGTATTGTCGGGCTTGGAAATCCGGGAGCCCAATATGAACATACAAGGCATAACATCGGTTTTGAAGTGGTCAATCTGCTTGCAGAACGGCTGCAGGCCCCTTTTAAACAGTCGAAATTCAAGGGGTTGTGTGCAGAAACAACTGTAAACGGCGAAAAAGTGCTGCTTTTAAAACCGATGACATATATGAATTTATCCGGCGAGTCGGTCAAAGCAGCCATGGATTATTACCGCCTTGGCACCGGAGATTTGCTTGTCGTCTACGATGACCTCGATCTTCCGCCCGGCAAAATCCGCCTGCGGCAAAAAGGAAGCGCCGGCGGCCATAACGGAATCAAATCCATCATCCACCATCTTGGAACACAGGAGTTTAACCGGATCCGCATCGGTATCGGGCGGCCGGACAGAGATATCTACATGCCGGATTATGTGCTCGGCCGCTTTTCAAAAGAAGACCGGGTGAAAATGCAGCTGGCGGTTGAAAAAAGCGCCGATGCTTGCGAAGCTTGGCTGGAAAAGCCGTTCCCTGTCGTGATGAACTTTTATAATTGAGCCGCCATTTATGCGGAATATGGGGAATTTCCGCGAAATTCCGCGGCCATTTCTTCCGTTTTTATAAAAAAACGAATAACCCCTTCCCATTGCGCCCATACTATATAAGGACGATATGAAAAAGGGGGCCGGAAGATGGCCGTTCATTACTATTGCCGGCACTGCGGCATAAAAATCGGCACCATCCCGGGTATTGAAGCAGACCGGATGGGACTTTTCTTTTTAACGAATGAGGAGCGGAAGGAAATGGTGCTTCCCCAGGAAGACGGGAGCGTCCGCATCCAGTCGATTTGCGAAGAATGCCAGGATTCATTTGAACGCGAACCCGCATTTCATCAATACGGCTATTTAATCCAATAATCCGCTTTGGAAGGGAGTCCAAAGCATTTTTCTGTTTTGCTGCAGGAACATTTATGCTTTCTGCAGCCCCTTCCCGTTTAAATTTTACAAAACAGTGTGAATAGTAGAGAAAAGGAAATCGGATCAAGAGAGGAGTTGGCCCTTTTTGGACGGAATACAAAAAATGATCCTTGAACACAAGGAAGCAGAATCGGTCATAAGCGGCATAACGGCCGGCCTGAAAGAGCAGCTTGTTTCCGGGTTGTCCGGTTCCGCCCGCAGCGCTTTTATTGCTTCGGTCTATCAAAAAACGGAACAGCCGGCCATTGTGTTAACTTATAATCTATTACAGGCGCAAAAGTTGTATGATGATCTCCTGCAATTTATGGATGAAAGCGCCTTATTTCTGTATCCTGCAAATGAACTGATTGCGGACGAACTGGGCGTGGCAAGCCCCGAACTGATGGCCCAACGGATAGATGTGCTGAATGCGTTGCTATCGGGAAAAAATTGCCTGATCGTTGTCCCGATGGCCGGAATGCGGAAAATTTTGCCGCCGAAGACGGTTTGGGAAAAGTACCAGCTGCACTTCGAAACAGGAAAAGAAATTGAGCTTGATCGTGTATTGGAAATGCTTGTGGAAATGGGTTATACTCGGTCGGATATGGTCGATTCACCGGGAGATTTCAGTGTGCGCGGCGGAATTCTCGATATATACCCGCTGACAGAAGAAGACCCGGTCCGTATCGAATTATTTGACACCGAAGTAGACTCCATCCGGACGTTTTCCGCTGAAGACCAGCGTTCCCGGAATAAACTTTCTGCTGTCTCCATCGGGCCGGCGACGGAATATCCGGCAGGCCGCCCTTCGCTCATCAAAGCGGCCGGAGCCGTAAAAGAAGGGCTCAGCAAAACACTAGCTAAAATTAAAGATGACCAGGTCAAACAACTGCTTGCCCAAAACATCGGTTTTGACATCGAAAAGCTGAAAAACGGGGAAAAACCCGATCAAATTTTTAAATATTTATCGATTCTGTATGACCAGCCTGCCAGTCTCTTAGACTATGTGGAAACTTCCGGCATTTTGTTTTTGGATGAGTTCGGCCGGATCCAGGAAATGCAGGAGCGCCTCGATAAAGAAGAAGCTGAATGGTACACGGCGATGATGGAAGAAGGCGAAATGATCTATGATTTGGCCGTTTCCCATGCCTTAGATACACTGTTGTCAGAAAAAAAATGGAAGAAGCTCTATTTGTCACTGTTTTTGCGCCATATCCAAAATACAAATCCGCAAAACATTGTAAATATCGCTTGCAAGCCGATGCAGTCGTTCCATGGGCAGATGCATGTGCTGAAGGCGGAAATCGAACGCTGGAAGAAAGGCCGTTTTACGGTGGTTTTCCTTGGTGCGGACAAAAACCGGGCTGAAAAAATCCAAAGTGTTCTGGAAGATTATGAGATTGAAGCTGCCTACGCGGCGGGTATCATCCCTGGGCGTATCCAGGTGGCGGAAGGGAACCTGAACACCGGTTTTGAGCTTCCGATGTGCAAGCTTGCCGTCATTACGGAAGAAGAACTTTTCAATAAAAAGGCGAAGAAAAAAACGCGCCGGCAAAAGCTGTCCAATGCCGAGCGGATTAAAAACTATTCCGAGCTGAATGTAGGAGACTATGTGGTTCATGTCAACCATGGGATCGGGAAATATTTGGGGATTGTGACGCTTGAAATCAACGGCGTCCATAAAGACTATCTCCATATTAAGTACCAGGGTTCGGATAAGCTATATGTGCCGGTTGACCAGATCGACCTTGTCCAAAAATATGTCGGTTCGGAAGGAAAAGAGCCGAAACTTTACAAGCTGGGCGGCAGCGAATGGAAACGGGTTAAACGGAAAGTCCAGTCATCCATCCAGGATATCGCGGACGACCTCGTCAAATTGTATGCGGAGAGGGAAGCATCAAGAGGGTTTGCCTTTTCTCCGGATGGGGATATGCAGCGTGAGTTCGAGGCGGCTTTTCCGTATAAAGAAACGGAAGACCAGCTCCGGTCGATCCAGGAAATCAAGCGGGACATGGAAAAAGAGAAACCGATGGACCGCCTGCTGTGCGGGGACGTCGGCTACGGCAAAACGGAAGTGGCCATCCGCGCCGCTTTTAAAGCAGTGATGGACGGCAAGCAAGTGGCCATGCTTGTGCCGACCACCATCCTTGCCCAGCAGCATTTTGAAACGGTCACGGAAAGGTTCCATGGCTATCCGATAAAAGTCGGGCTGTTGAGCCGTTTCCGGACGCGGAAAGAGCAGAATGAAACGATTAAAGGCTTGCGCAACGGGACGATTGATATGGTGATCGGCACGCACCGGCTGCTTTCAAAAGATATCCAGTTCCGTGATCTGGGCCTCTTGATCATTGACGAGGAGCAGCGGTTCGGTGTCAGCCATAAGGAAAAAATCAAGAAATTAAAGACGAATGTCGACGTGCTGACCCTGACCGCAACGCCAATCCCAAGGACGCTGCATATGTCCATGGTCGGCGTGCGGGATCTGTCTGTTATTGAAACGCCGCCTGAGAACCGTTTCCCGGTGCAAACTTACGTGCTGGAATATAATGACCAGATGGTGCGGGAAGCGATCGAACGCGAACTGGCGCGGGACGGGCAGGTGTACTTTTTGTATAACCGGATTGAAGATATTGAGCGGAAGGCGGAGGAAATTGCGCGGCTTGTTCCCGATGCGCGCGTGGCGTATGCCCACGGCCGGATGACAGAATCCCAGCTTGAAACGGTCATTCTCGGTTTTCTTGAAGGCGAATATGATGTGCTTGTGACGACGACGATTATTGAGACAGGCGTGGACATCCCGAATGTCAACACCTTGATCGTCAATGATGCGGACCGGATGGGGCTGTCGCAATTATACCAGCTGCGCGGGCGTGTCGGGCGGTCCAACCGGGTAGCGTATGCTTATTTTACGTACAGAAAAGACAAGGTGCTGGCGGAAACATCGGAAAAAAGGCTACAGGCGATTAAAGAATTTACGGAACTCGGATCCGGCTTTAAAATTGCGATGCGCGACTTGTCCATCCGCGGCGCCGGCAACCTGCTGGGCGCACAACAGCACGGGTTCATCGATTCGGTCGGTTTCGATTTGTATTCGCAAATGCTGAAAGAAGCGATCGAAGCGCGGAAAGGGACAGACGGCGAAGAGGAAAAACTGCCGCCATTTGAAGTCGAACTCGAAATTGATGCGTATATTCCGGATGCCTATATTAAAGACGGATACCAGAAAATTGAAATGTATAAGCGGTTCAGGGGCATCGAGACGCTTGAAGATGTTGAAGAATTAAAAGAAGAGATGATTGACCGTTTCGGCGAGTATCCGCAGCAGGTAAGCGACCTGTTTACGATTGCGGAGATGAAAGTATACGCCAAAGAAGCGATGCTTTCATCGATTAAACAAAACAAGCAATTGATCACGATTTTAATGTCCGAAAAAGGCTCGAAGCAGGTAAACGGCCCGAAAGTCGTGGACATTGTGAGAAAATACGGGCGTTCGGCCGGATTCGGCATGGAAGGCAACCAGCTGAAAATTACGCTGGATATTAAAAAAAGCAAGGGCCATGAGTGGCTTTACACCTGCACGGAAATGATCCGGGAACTGCGGGGCGCCTTCGAAAGGGCCGAAACGACGAGCGCTTCCCGGTAAGTTGGAGGCTAAAACCTGAAGGGGCGGCTTTTTGGCAAAGGCCTGTTTGTAAAAGCACGGAACAGCGGTTTGTTCCGTGCTTTTTATGGTTCTTGATGTTTGCCGTGGAAAAATTCCGGGAAAAAGATAGAGAAGAATTGGAAATCAATCCAATCGATAGCAATTGTACAAAAAACGTTCATGATGTATAGAACTTGCCAGATGAAAGATACTAATGTCAACGTAGGTAAAGGATTCAAGAGCCATCTGAGGATGGAAAAAAATCAACTGATGAAAGTGAGGGCAACTTTAGATGAAAGCAACTGGTATTGTTCGTCGTATTGATGATCTAGGCAGAGTTGTCATCCCGAAAGAGATACGAAGGACGCTTCGTATCCGTGAAGGGGACCCGCTTGAAATTTTTGTGGACCGCGACGGAGAAGTTATTTTGAAAAAATATTCGCCGATCAGTGAACTAAGTGATTTTGCCAAGGAGTATGCCGAAGCGCTGTATGACAGTTTAACGAGCCCTGTCCTGATCTGTGACCGGGATGCCGTGATTGCAGTCAGCGGCGGTTCAAAAAAAGAATACTTAAATAAAAGAAATGGCGAAGTGATCGAAAAAGTCATGGAGGACAGGATGCCGGTTTTATCAAAAGAAAAAGGGAAAACAGCGCTGGTGGACGGGGTGGAAGAGGAACTGGCTTCTTATACGATTGCCCCGATTGTCGCAAGCGGCGATCCGATTGGTGCTGTCGTCATTTTTTCAAAAGACCGCACGTTCGGGGAAGTGGAACAGAAATCGGCGGAAACGGCTGCCGGATTCCTGGCCCGCCAGATGGAACAGTAAGGCTTTTTTCTCCCGTTTTTTTCCGGGATTTTTTTGTCATCATTTGTTTTCACGCACGGCCAAAAAAGCGCAGGCAAAGGGTCTGCGTTTTTTTGATCTGTTTTTTCGCAGGGTTTAATCACCGTTGGTACTGCGTTCTTTTATACCATCAATAATCATATGGGGATTTCTCTTTTTGTTTCATTTTGAAGAGTTTTGAGCCGATTGCTAAAACCTTTTTTTGTTTTAGTGTGGTTTTGGGATTTGCTATGGTATAATACATTCGATTTTATTCTATGTACGGTGTTACGGCCGTGTGAAAGGCAGAAAAGACGTGCAGCAGGATCATGAGTCAAAAAAGCTTTTTCAAGGCATTCTGATTTTAACCTTGTCATCCGTCATTACGAAAATCCTCAGTGCAGTTTACCGCGTGCCGTTCCAAAATATTGTCGGCGATGTCGGTTTTTATATTTATCAGCAAGTGTATCCGATTTACGGGATTGTGATCGCACTCTCATCTTCCGGTTTTCCGGTTGCCGTTTCCAAAATGGTGGCGGAACGGGAAGCAGCGGGGGAAAACAGCCACCGCGCATTTTTAAACGCGGTATTCCTCACCCTCGGCTTATTCGGTTCCGGATTGTTTCTTGCCGTTTTTTTCACCGCAGGGAAACTGGCGGCGTGGATGGGGGATCCCCGTCTTTCTCCGCTTATCCGGACGGTTTCCTGTTCCTTTTTGCTGATGCCGGTCATTTCTGCGATCAGGGGTGTTTATCAGGGGCAAGGAAAGATGGTGCCGACTGCACTCAGCCAGGTGCTCGAACAGGCGGTCCGTGTTGCGGCCATTCTTCTTCTTTCCTTTTGGCTGGTCCACGGCGGTTTTTCGCTTTATGCAGCGGGGCAAGGGGCTGTGGCCGGTTCCGTGCTGGGGGGAGCGGTGTCTGCAGCAGTCCTTGTATTTTATCTGGTCAAGGGCGGCAGGCAGGAAAAGGCAGCCCGGCTCCTTGAATGGAAAGACGTAAAGCAGGCGGCCCGCTCCCTGTTTTGCGGCGGGATTGCGGTCTGTATCAGCGGCCTCGTCCTGGTTTTGTTCCAATTTGTCGATTCCCTCCATCTTTACGCGTTGTTAACAGACGCCGGCTGGGGGGCGGAAGCGGCAAAAAAACTAAAAGGCATTTACGACCGCGGACAGCCGTTTTTGCAGCTTGGTACAGTGGCAGCGTCTTCCTTTGCCCTGAACCTTGTCCCGGTGATTGCACTTGAATATAAGAAGGGCAGGCGAAAAAGCCTTGAAAAACAGGTGCAGGCTGCTTTAAAAATCAGCACGGCGGTCGGCGCGGGCGCTGCAGCCGGACTGATCGGGATCATGCCGTTTGCCAATACGATGCTGTTTGAAAACAGCGCGGGAACAGCTGTCCTGTCTGTTTTTTCGGTTTCCATTTTATTCAGCACCTGGATTTTGACATTGTCGGGGATTTTGCAGGGAATGGGGAAGGTGTACACTCCTGCAGTGGCCATTGCGGCAGGCGTCCTGTTGAAATATGGTTTGAACGAGATTTGGGTCCCCCGTTTCGGGACCATGGGCGCTTCCGCTGCCACCGTTGCCGCTTTAGGGTTTATTTCGCTTATATTGATGATAAAATTGGGTAAAGCCTATTTTCAAATGCTGCCGGCTCTATTTTTCGGCAAGCTCGCTCTCTCCCTTTTCGCCATGTCCGCTTGTTTGCAGCTTTGGCTCCGCCTGTTTGCCTACGGGCTTCCTGGCAGGGCGGCAAGCGTTCTGGCTGCTTTGGGGGGGACGGCAATCGGTGCGGCTGTTTTTCTATTTTGTGCCGCCCGGCTGCGTTTGCTGACGGATGAAGAATGGGGGCTTGTGCCTTTTGGAACAAAATTAGCCGGCCTGAAAGGAAAGAATCGGATTGGAAAACAAAAACCATAGCATTACCGTTGCCGGTCTCGGGGCCGGGGATATGGGCCAGCTTCCGCTCGGTGTATACAAGCAGCTGAAAGCAAACAAGAAAATTTTTCTGCGGACAAAAGAACATCCGGCCGTGCCGGAACTTGAACGGGAAGGGATGAAGTATACGGCATTTGATGACGTATACGAGCGCCACGACCAATTTGAAGCGGTATACGAAGAAATTGTGGGGATCCTTTTCCGGGAAGCGGAACATCAGGATATTCTTTATGCCGTGCCCAGCCACCCGTTTGTAGCGGAACGGACAGTGCAGCTGCTGTTCGAACAAAGCGCGGCGAAACAGACGGAGATCAAAATCGCGGGCGGGCATAGTTTTATCGATGCGCTGTTCGCTTCTGTCAGGGCGGATCCGATTGAGGGCTTTCAGCTTGTAGACGGCACTGCTTTAAACCCGCACGACATTCAGGCGGACCAGCATCTCGTAGTCGGGCAGGTGTATGATGCGTTGGCGGCTTCTGAAGTCAAGCTGGCCCTCATGGAAAAATATCCGGATGAACACCGGGTGGCAATCGTCCGCTCTGCCGGCAGTACGGACGAAACTGTCAAATGGCTGAAGCTGTATGAACTGGACCGCGGATTTGAGCTCAATAATTTAACGAGCGTCTACGTTCCGCCGCTTAAAGAGCAGGATTTGCGGGACTTCGCCGAACTGCGGCAAATCATCGCGGCTTTGCGCGCGCCGGATGGCTGTCCATGGAACCGGGCGCAAACCCATTTTTCGCTGAAAAAATATTTGGTTGAAGAGTGCGGGGAAGTGCTTTCGGCGATTGACAATGAAGATGAGGAAAACCTCGTTGAAGAGCTTGGCGATGTGCTGCTCCAGGTTTTGCTGCATGCGCAAATTGGCGAAGAGGAAGGCATGTTTACGATGGAAGATGTGATAGAAGGGCTTGCTTCAAAAATGATCCGGCGCCATCCGCATGTGTTTGGCAATGTGAAAGCCGAAAGCGCGGAAGAAGTCGCGCAAAACTGGGAGCGGATAAAAGCCGCCGAAAAAGAGGAAAAACGGGAGTGAGGGATGGACATGGAAAACACGACAATGCGCCTCGATAAATTTTTAAAAGTCTCGCGGCTGATTAAACGGCGTACGCTTGCAAAAGAAGTCGCCGACCAGGGCAGAATCCAGATCAACGGCGTCCAGGCAAAAGCCAGTTCAAACGTGAAAACGGGGGATGAACTGACCATCCGTTTCGGCCAGAAAGTGGTCAAGGTGAAAGTGGAGAACTTAAGGGAGTCGACAAAAAAAGAAGACGCCGCCGGCATGTACACGATGATCAGTGAAACGCGGGTCAACGAATAAAAATGTTTCAGGGTGTCCCGAAGCTGTGAACCGGCTATGGGCGCTCTTTTTATTTTTCTGGCAGAAACGCGCCCCCCGGGATATGCGGGAGATGGGCCATACGCCCGATGCAGTTGCGGAATGGAAGCTTTGCGGGAAGGCGTTTCCGGAGGGCCGCGCGAATTCCGCATGGCCGTGCTTCCGTTTCGTGTGCCGTTCCCTTTTGGTCTTTTTTTGTCCGGACGGGCATAGTATAGTACAAAGTTTGGACAAGGAAAGTGGGGATCAGGATGAGTGACTTTTATAATACACCGCAAGGCAGCAAACCGGTTCTCCAGGAACACGATGTGATGATGCGCGGCCGCAAGCTGCTGGATATTACCGGCGTGAAACAGGTGGAAAGCTTTGACAATGAGGAGTTTTTGCTGGAAACGGTAATGGGTTTTCTGGCCATCCGCGGGCAGAATTTGCAAATGAAAAACCTGGATGTTGACAAAGGGGTCGTCTCGATAAAAGGGAAAGTGTTTGATCTTGTTTATTTGGATGACCATCACGGGGAGAAAGCTAAGGGACTCTTTAGCAAGCTGTTTAGATGAGCCTGAGCGTGCAATTTTATACGATGCTTGCCATGATCGCGATGGGAAGCTTTTTTGGCGGCACCCTTGATACGTATAACCGTTTTTTGCAAAGGCGGAACAGAAAGCGCTGGGTTGTCTTTGTCCATGATGTCCTTTTTTGGCTGTTCCAGAGCCTGCTGCTGTTTTATGTCCTGTTCCTGGTAAACGCCGGGGAAGTCCGGTTTTATATTTTTATCGCTCTCTTGTGCGGGTTTGCCGCTTACCAGGCATTATTCAAAAACGGTTACTTGAAGCTTTTGGAATGGTGCATCCAGGCAGCATGCCGCACTGGCCGGTTTACAGCCGGCATGTTCCGGCTTCTTGTTTTCCGCCCGGCCAAAGGATTTGTCCTTCTTTTGTTTGCCCTTTTTCTCGGCGCGGGGCGATTGCTTTATACGATTGTAAAAATGATGGCAAAAATGGTAATATGGATATTAAAGACCGGGCTTAAACCGTTTTCCGCACTGGGTGTTTTTTTATGGCGCATCAATCCGCTGCGCGCCTCTTTTGACCGTTTTTTTATGAAAACGGCAGGATTTTGGAAAACAATCCAGAATAAGTTTATCAAACTGAAAAACCGGATCGGTAAGTTTTTTAAAAGATAAGCCCGGTGGCTGTACTTTCCGCTCTGCCTAGGGCTTTTTAGGAGGGAGTATGTTGGGACGCAATATTGCTTCAATGGACAATGCTTATACGAAACAGCAATCGGTCAAAGAAAGAGTACTGGCAAGAAGGCGCAAGCTGCTTTTCCGGCGATTGGCGCTTTTCGGTGTTATGGCAGTGCTTGTTTCCGCACTGCTCGTCTCTACCCTGGTCTCACGGAACGCACAGCTCGCTGCAAAAAAAGAACAAAAAGCAAAGCTGGAGCACCAGGTAAGGGACATTGACAAGCAGCAGGCGATGCTTAGAAGCGAGATTAAGAAACTGAAAGATGATAACTATATTGCAAAACTCGCCCGCAGCGAATATTTCCTTTCCAAAAAAGGGGAGATCATCTTTAATCTGCCTGATTCCAAAAAGAATGCCCAAGAAGAAGACGTGTCTTATTGACACTCTTTTTTCATGTTCGTTATAATATGTTAAAGGTTGATTTTTTTATCTTTTAAGGAGGAAAATTTTTTTTATGTCAATTGAAGCAGGCAGCAAGTTACAAGGTAAAGTAACAGGCATCACGCATTTCGGGGCTTTCGTCGAATTGCCGGACGGCTCAACCGGGCTGGTTCATATCAGTGAAGTTGCTGATAACTATGTAAAAGATATTCATGACCATTTAAAAGTCGGCGATATCGTTGAAGTAAAGGTGCTGAATGTCGAAAAAGACGGGAAAATCGGTTTGTCGATCCGCAAGGCGAAAGACCAGGCGCAGCAATCCCAATCCCAGTCCCATTCCCATCGGCCGCAAAGGCATGGCCGGGGAAATAACCGCGGAAAAGAAGATTTTGAATCCATAATGGCGCGCTTTTTGAAAGACAGTGAAGATCGCCTGTCTTCGCTCAAACGAAATACAGAATCGAAACGCGGCGGCCGCGGCGCGAGAAGAGGCTAACTTGCTGTCTAGTTGACTCATATATCCGTATCATTGCTTTTCATTGGAGGGCGGAACCGGTTCAAACAGAAATGTTTGTCGGATCCGCTTTTTCTTTTTACTGTTTCGGACAAAAATCGCCGAATCACACGAAAAAAACCGGCCTTTAACGGGCCGGTTTTTTCAAAACGAATATAGCGGCGGAGGGGATCGAACCCCCGACCTCACGGGTATGAACCGTACGCTCTAGCCAGCTGAGCTACGCCGCCATGGCTTAAATGAAAAAGCACATTTTCTATAATAACGGCACTGCACCCATTTGTCAACTTCTCTTTTTAAAAAAATTGTAAAATGCATCGCATATTTGTGGAAAAAGTCGAACTTTTCTTTGGTGTTGCATTGGAATTTTGACAAACTTTTAAAACTTGTCCTTTTATAATTGCTTGTATCAAAGTGATGAGGGGGAGTTTATGATGAATTTGGGGAAAGTTGAGCGGGGAATGATCGAGCAGGGGGGCCATGTGGATCTTGAGGAAACAAAAAAAGAGTTTGCGAAAGGGTGGAAGCAGCTCCGGGGGAAATTTGAATCGTTGTTTATCCAAAAAGGCATCAGCCTTTTGATCATCGGCTTTTTGCTGGGAAGGGCCCTTATTTTGTCCCATTTTACGCCGTTTGCATTGCCGTTTTTCGCAGCTGTCTATGTGATGAAACGGGATAAGGCGCCCATCACGCTGCTCGGCCTCACTGCGGGCGGATTAACATTATCCGTTGCGAACGGGATGTACACGCTGGCTTCGACCATCCTCTTTATTCTTGTATTCAGGTTGTTCGGCAAATACCATAAAGAGGAAACACGGGTGCTGCCCTTTTACATCTTTGCTGTCTCGCTCGTTTCAAAATGCGCTTATCTTTATCTTCAGCAGCAGTTCCAGCTCTCTTTTTATGACGGCCTGATGGCGGGTGTGGAATCGTGCTTAACCTTTATCCTTACCATGATATTTATGCAAAGCATTCCAATCTTATCACAAACAAGGCGAAAAAAAACATTAAAGACGGAGGAAGTCGTCAGCCTCATCATTGTGCTCGCGTCCGTTTTGACCGGGACAATCGGCTGGACGGTGAACGGGCTGTCCGTCGAGCATATTTTTTCGCGCTATCTTGTCCTGCTGTTTGCGTTTGTCGGCGGTGCGACGGTCGGTTCCACTGTCGGGGTTGTGACCGGCCTCATTTTCAGCCTTGCCAACGTGTCCAGCTTTTATCAAATGAGCCTGCTTGCGTTCGCAGGGCTCCTGTGCGGATTGTTAAAAGAAGGGAAGCGCGGGGGTGCTGCTGCCGGGATGCTTGTTGCCACCCTGCTGATTACGATGTACGGCGATGCCGGGGCGTCTTTAAGCGCTGCGCTGTATGAAACATGCGTGAGCATTGCCCTTTTCTTTTTAACGCCGTCCCCGTTTACGGCCAAAATGGCGCGGCATATCCCGGGGACAGCCGAATATATGAAGGAGCAGCAGCAATATTTAAGGAAAGTGCGCGATGTGACGGTTCACCGCGTGGAGCA
Organism: Weizmannia sp. FSL W8-1119; assembly: GCF_038008605.1. NCBI lineage: Bacteria > Bacillati > Bacillota > Bacilli > Caryophanales > Bacillaceae > Heyndrickxia > Weizmannia sp. FSL W8-1119. Next base: position 52,482 of record NZ_JBBOZL010000001.1, read on the forward strand.
GTTCTCGTCCGTTTTCCAAGCGCTGTCCAAAAGCTTTTCGCAGTATGACCATACGAAAGAAGAGGAGGACCGCGAACGGGATCTGGATTATTTTTTCAGCAATGTTACGGAACGGACATGCCAGACCTGCTTCAAAAAAGAGCAGTGCTGGGCGAAAAACTTTGATAAAACATATGATTTGATGAAAATGACGATGGAGGACCTGAGTGAAAGGGACGGAGCGGTTTCGAGGCGTGTCCATCGCGAATTGGAGAAACATTGTGTCAGGGCCCAAAAAGTGGAAGAAGCGATCAACCAGGAATTGACGTTTTACCAGGCCAATCAAAAGTTCAAAAAAATGATCAAAGAAAGCCGGAAAATCGTCGCAGAACAGCTGCAGGGCGTTTCGGAAGTCATGGGGGATTTTGCAAAGGAAATTCAGCGGGAGCGCGAGAACCATCAGCGGCAGGAAGAAATGATTCTTGAGTCATTACAGGACTTCGGGCTCGATATTGACCAGGTGGAAATTTACAGCCTGGAGTCGGGCAATATTGACATTGATATAACCTTGCCGCAGTACAGTGGCTATGGCGAATGCGAAAAGATCATCGCGCCAATGCTTTCCGATATATTAGGGGAAACAATTGTTGTCCAGAAAGAAGAGTTCGGTTCGCAGTCGGGCGGGCTTGGCTATGTGACATTCCGTTCGGCAAGGGCGTTTGTCGTCGACACTGGTGTGGCGCATGCCGCAAAAGGAGGCGGTTTTATATCCGGTGACAGTTATTCAATGATCGAGCTTGGCTCAAGAAAGTATGCCATTGCCATCAGTGACGGCATGGGAAACGGCGAGCGCGCCCATCACGAAAGCAATGAGACACTGAGGCTTTTGCGGCAGATTTTGGAATCGGGCATAGAAGAAAAAATTGCGATCAAATCGGTGAACTCCATTCTGGCGCTGAGGACGCAGGAAGAAGTGTTTTCCACGCTTGATCTGGCGATGATCGACCTGCAGGATGCAAGCAGCAAATTTTTAAAAATCGGATCGACGCCGAGTTTTATCAAACGCGGCGATAAAGTGATCAAAATTGAATCCGGGAATTTGCCGATGGGCATGATCCAGGAATTTGATGTGGATGTCGTTTCCCGGCAGCTGAAAGCCGGCGATATTTTAATCATGATGAGTGACGGGATTTTGGAAGGCCCGCGTTACATTGAAAACCCGGAATTATGGATTAAGCGGAAAATCCGGGAGCTGGAAACGGAAAATCCCCAGGAAATTGCCGACCTGCTCATAGAAGAAGTGATCCGTTCGCGATCCGGTTTAATTGAAGATGATATGACGGTCGTCGTTGCAAAAATCAAACACAATACGCCGAAATGGGCGGCTATCCCGGTCAGCAAAGGAAAAAAAATGATCTCTTAGATGCCGTGCCACACTGAATGCGATACGTGCTGAAACGGCCGGGCCAAAACGGCGGCTGCAAGCAGAAACAGCGCACGTGTCCACGATCAGCTAAAAATGCGGTACGGAAAGGATAAAATTGAATATTCAGGCGGGGCACCTATGCTAAAGCGTGCAGGGCGGGCAAAAGGGTGAACATCAGCCGCCGCACATTTTCAGGACAGAAGCCTGTGCCGCAATGAACGCGGCAACAGGAGAAAAGGAATGAACATCAACGGGCACCATTTTTCAGGATAGAAAAGGAGGCGGGCGGCCGGATAAGGGAATTTCGTTAGGATTGGAACGTTTGCTTGATAAAGCGCCCGAATTTCAGGCGGGCACTTTACAAGCGAAGATATGTCTGAAAAGCGGGAATTAAATAGAAGAAGCGGAAGGCAACGGTATATATTTTCTCCCGATTGTCGATGATGGTAAAAACGCAAGAAATGCCGTCAATAACAAGGAGGAGAAAAGATGAATGCAGGCACTTTAAAACAAATTTTGCTGATTACGGACGGATGTTCAAACCAAGGGGGTGATCCGGCTGCAGCTGCGGCACTGGCAAGGGAAGCAGGCATAACCATTAATGTAATTGGCGTCATGGAACGGGATATCATTGATGAAAAAGGGGCAGCGGAAATTCAAAATATCGCCATGTCAGGGGGCGGCGTCAGCCAGATCGTATATACGAAACAATTATCGCAAACTGTGCAAATGGTCACACGGAAAGCGATGACCCAGACGATTCAGGGAATCGTGAACAAGGAATTAAAACACATTTTGGGAAGTAACGGATCCATTGAAGCACTGCCGCCTGAAAAACGCGGCGATGTGTTGGAGGTGGTGGATGAGCTGGGGGAAACAGTGGATTTGGACATTCTTGTGCTCGTCGATACAAGCGCAAGCATGAAACCGAAGCTTGAGACGGTAAAAGAAGCTTTGCTTGATTTGTCTTTAAGCCTGAATGCGCGGATGGGAAATAACCAATTTTCAGTTTTTATATTTCCTGGGAAAAGGAAAGAGACGGAGAAACTGCTTGACTGGACACCGAAACTGGAATCGCTGGCGGCAATATTTCCGAAACTGCAGACAGGCGGGATTACGCCGACAGGGCCGGCCATTCATGAGGCGATCCGCCATTTTGACCGGAAAAGGAAGCTGAGGGGATATCATACGCATGATGACGGACAATACTTTGAAGAATCCATTTAATGATCCGCCGGGTACGGTTGTGACGGGGAAATGGCATAAAAACCGGTACAGATTGCTAAAGCGCCTTGGGGCCGGTGCAAATGGCGCAGTATATCTGGCGGAATCGGCGGCCGGTCTGGTTGCATTAAAAGCCGGTGTGAGCACTGCCCAGGTGGCCTCCGAGTCCAGCGTACTAAAAACCATATCCAAGGCCCGGGGGCAGTCCCTCGGGCCTTCCTTTTTGGAAGCGGATGACTGGGAACGCGGGCGGGAGGTCATTCCCTTTTATGTCATGGAATATATAGAAGGCCCGGACCTGCTTTCCTTTGTTTCCGGGAAAGGTTTTTCCTGGGCGGCAGTGCTTGTGATCCAGCTTCTTTCCGATTTGCAGCATTTGCATGAACAGGGATGGATTTTCGGGGACTTGAAGCCCGAAAACTTGCTGGTCGGGACGCCTGGAAACAGGATCCGCTGCATTGACCCGGGCGGGATGACAAAGATCGGGCGTTCTGTAAAAGAATTTACGGAGTTTTTTGACAGGGGTTACTGGGGGTTGGGATCGCGGAAAGCCGAGCCCTCCTATGATTTGTTTTCCGCCGCAATGGTGATGATCAATCTCGCTTATCCGAACCGGTTTTTAAAAAAACAGGCAAATGGCTTCCCGCAGCTGATGGCGGCGGTCAGGCAACATGCCGGGCTGTGCAAATTTGAGGCGGTGCTGCGGAAAGCGCTGGGGGGTGGATACCAGACAGCTTTTGAAATGAGGCAGGACATGCTTAATCTGCTGACTGCGGACGGAGAAAAGAAGAAAGCCAAAACAACGCACAGGCCGGAAAAACAAAAACCCGGACAGTCTCGTTCAAAAAGGCGCAGATTCCGAAAATTTAAAAGGTTCGTGGCTGCCATGATGATCATCTTGATGATCTCTATGTTATACTGGTATTATACTTACGGACAAACCAGCATCCCTTTTTAAATATCCACAAATTTATGCCGGTTCATGCGGCGGCTCCTTGTCCGGGATTTCAGCATGGGCGAAAAGATGCGCGCAGCGGCAACATGCGGGTACGGGCAAGGATGGCCATCACATGTTTTATTGAGACATGCGCCTTTTTATAAAGAAAAGCATCGCAAATTTCCGGCCGTTTAAAAATGCCAGCGCAAATTTTTACGAAAACGTCCATGCGGCAAGATCAGCGCCAAAGGGGTGGAAATAAATGTTCAGGATAAATACACCGGCACCCATTCTCAAGGCGGAATATGTTTAGAAATTTGGAAATGCCCGTGTTACAATGGAAATAACAAAACGGTACCGAAAAGGACAGGTTTTATGCTCGCATTTGAGGACAACGTATTCCATTTTATCAGGAAACACCAGCTGATTGAGGCGGGAGACCATTTGCTCGTAGCGGTTTCCGGCGGGCCGGATTCCCTTGCGCTCCTCCACTTTCTCACTTCGCGGATAGAGCGCTTCCGTGTAAAGATAACAGCCGCCCATGTCAACCATATGCTAAGAGGGGAAGCGTCCCGTAAAGACCTTTTGTTTGTCAAAAGCTTCTGTGAATCTTGCCGTATCGGTTGTGAAACGGCAGAAATCCCGGTGCTGGAAAAAGCGGAGGAAGAAGGCCTTGGCATTGAAGAAACAGCGAGAAAATACCGGTACGCTTTTCTCGCTGAAACAATGGAGAAAACCGGCGCCAATAAAGTTGTACTGGGCCACCATGGCGATGACCAGATGGAAACGGTGCTTATGCGGCTTACCAGGGGCGCAGGCGGAAAGGGAAGGGCAGGCATTCCGTTTCGCCGGCCGTTTGCAAAGGGTGACATCATCCGCCCGCTGTTGGGCACGACCAAAAAAGAAATCATAGATTACTGCGCCCATTATCATCTGGAGCCGCGCACCGATGAAAGCAACGCATCCCCCGCCTTTGCAAGAAACCGGTTTCGCGCGTCCGTACTGCCTTTTCTACAAAAAGAAAATCCGCGGGCCCATTTGCATTTTCAAAGATTCAGTGAAGAGCTTTTGGAAGATGAAACCTATCTTTACGGGCTGGCGCAGGAGAAATTAAAGCAGATGGCGGAAACAGGGCCCGGAACTTGCACGCTCGATCTCCGGAAGTTCAAAGAGATGCCTATGCCTTTACAAAGGCGGGCGATTCATCTAATATTAAAATATCTTTACAATGAAGACATAAAAGACGTCACAGCGATACATACAGATGCCGTTTTAAAACTGGCTTCAGGCTCCAATCCGTCCGGGAGCGCCGATCTCCCCGGCGGATTAAAGGCTGTAAGGGATTACGGGCGCATGGCCTTTTCTTTCGGGCGCCGCCCCGCCCGTTCTGCATATCAATACGTCTTGGATGAAGGGATGAAGATTGATCTGCCGAACGGGTATACGATAAAGCTTGTAAAAAGCAAAATTTCATATTCATCCCTGCCAAAGAATATGCTATTATTACACATAAACGACACTTCTCTCCCCCTTATTGTCCGTACAAGGAAACCGGGGGACAGAATTGAAGCAAAAGGACTAAATGGTTCAAAAAAGGTAAAAGATATATTTATTGATGAGAAAATTTCAAAGCCGGAGCGGGATTTGTGGCCGGTTGTAACCGATTCAAAAGGGAACATCCTGTGGCTTCCGAATCTGAAAAAAGCAAAATTTGAATCCGGGCTTATTTTACCTGATGAAACCTATTATGTCGTGCACTATTGTAAGCAAACAACTTCTAGGGGGCAATCGCAAGATGAATCAGGATATTGAAAAAATCCTAATTGCAGAAGAGGAAGTCCAGCGAAAAGTAAAGGAATTGGGGGAGCAGCTGACGAAGGAGTATGATGGCAGATTTCCGCTTGCAATCGGGGTATTAAAAGGCGCCATGATGTTTATGGCCGATCTTGTCAAGCATATTGATACATATTTGGAAATGGATTTTATGGACGTATCGAGCTACGGGAATTCCACTGTTTCATCCGGGGAAGTCAAAATCTTAAAAGACTTGGATACCTCGGTGGAAGGGCGCGATGTCTTGATTATTGAAGACATTATTGACAGCGGGATGACGCTCAGTTACCTGGTTGAATTGTTCCGCTACCGGAAAGCAAAATCCATTAAAATCGTCACATTGCTCGACAAACCATCGGGACGGAAAGCGGACATCCAGGCTGACTACGTCGGTTTCATTGTCCCGGATGAATTCGTTGTCGGATACGGCCTTGATTATGCGGAAAAATACCGCAACCTTCCGTATATCGGCATCCTGAAGCCGGCTGTTTATACCCATGAGGGGGAATAAGAATTCCGGAAAAAGAGGACTATCCTTGTGAAATTCAGGCTATATGTATGGAAAAGCAGACGGTCTGTGAAAAAAAGATGAAAAACGGGTGCAAAATATTGTTAAATTAAAAACCACTATAGTACTATTGAATATAGTTTTTTAAGACCGTGGGAGGAGGTAAGGAATGAATCGGATCTTCAGAAATACAATTTTCTACGTATTATTATTTGTCGTCTTGATCGGGATCGTAAGTTTTTTTAACCGCAGCAACGAAACGACGGAAACGATATCCTATGATCAATTTGTTTCTTATTTGGATAATGGCAGTGTAAAGAGTATAACAACGCAGCCTTCAAGGGGCGTTTATGAGATCCGGGGCCTGCTGAAAGACGGCAATAAACAGTTTATTACGTATGTCATGGATGACCAGTCCATGCTGAACCGGATCGATAAAGCGGCGCACGATCAAAAAGTGAAAGTCGATGTCCTCCAGGCAAAAGAAACGAATGGATGGGTTTCTTTCCTAACGTCCATTATTCCGTTCGTGATTATTTTCATTCTGTTCTTCTTCATGATGAATCAGGCACAGGGCGGGGGCGGCCGTGTCATGAATTTCGGGAAGAGCAAAGCAAGGCTTTACAATGACGACAAAAAGAAAGTCCGTTTCCGTGATGTTGCCGGCGCGGATGAAGAGAAACAGGAACTTGTCGAAGTCGTCGAATTCTTAAAAGATCCGCGTAAGTTTTCCGAACTGGGTGCCCGTATACCGAAAGGCGTACTGCTTGTCGGGCCTCCGGGAACCGGTAAAACATTGCTGGCAAGGGCAGTTGCAGGTGAAGCAGGGGTTCCTTTCTTCTCCATCAGCGGTTCTGATTTTGTCGAAATGTTTGTCGGTGTCGGTGCAAGCCGGGTACGTGATTTGTTTGAAAATGCGAAGAAGAACGCGCCTTGTATTATCTTTATTGATGAAATTGACGCAGTCGGGCGCCAGCGTGGTGCAGGGCTCGGCGGCGGTCATGATGAACGCGAACAGACGTTGAACCAGCTGCTTGTTGAAATGGACGGATTCAGCGCCAATGAAGGGATCATCATTATTGCGGCAACAAACCGCCCGGATATTCTTGATCCTGCACTTCTGCGGCCGGGGCGTTTTGACCGCCAGATTACGGTTGACCGGCCGGATGTCCACGGGCGTGAAGCTGTACTGCGTGTCCATGCGCGCAATAAACCGCTTGACCCGTCCGTCGATTTAAAAGCGATTGCCCAGCGGACACCGGGTTTTTCCGGAGCCGATTTGGAAAACCTGCTCAATGAAGCAGCGTTGATTGCGGCGAGGGCTTCCAAGAAAAAAATTGACATGCAGGACATTGATGAAGCGACAGACCGCGTCATTGCCGGACCGGCGAAAAAGAGCCGGGTCATTTCAGAAAAAGAACGCAATATTGTGGCCTTCCATGAATCTGGGCATACCGTTATCGGGCTCGTGCTCGATGAAGCGGAAATTGTCCAGAAAGTGACCATTGTGCCGCGCGGACAGGCCGGCGGGTATGCGATGATGGTGCCGAAGGAAGACCGTTACTTCATGACAAAACCGGAATTGCTCGATAAGATTACGGGGCTTCTTGGCGGCCGTGTATCCGAAGAGATTACGTTCGGTGAAGTGTCAACGGGCGCATCCAACGACTTTGAACGCGCAACCGGCATTGCGAGAAGGATGGTAACTGAATTCGGGATGAGCGATAAGCTCGGTCCTCTCCAGTTCGGTTCTTCGCAAGGCCAGGTATTTTTGGGCAGAGACATTAACAATGACCAAAATTATTCCGATAAAATTGCTTACGAAATTGATACGGAAATTCAAAATATCATCAAAACCTGTTATGAACGGGCACGGCAGATCTTGCTCGAACACCGCGATAAACTGGAACTGATCGCAAAAACGCTGCTTGAAGTGGAAACATTGGATGCAAAACAAATCAAGCATCTGTTTGAACACGGCACGTTGCCAGAACCGTCTGCGAAGCCACAGGATCCAGCTGAAATCGGCGGGACCGAGCCGCGCGTGAACCTGCAGCCGAAGCAGGGCGGCATAAAAGAAGTGGATCCAGGTGCCGGAAATAATTCGGATAACGGGATGCCGGAAGAAAAGCGCCCGGGGAAACTGGGGCCGTCAAGACCGGCAGATGATGACCAGCTTTAATATTGTGTAAAACCACTTTAAAAAGCACCGTCTGAAAAAAAGGCGGTGTTTTTTTATGGCAGCGGGAACCAAATGAAAGCATTCTCTAAATCACGGAGATTATGGTATGATGGTTGCATAAAAACTAAACAGAAAAACAAAGTGGTGAGCATAATGTTATTGGTGATCGATGTTGGGAATACAAACATTGTATTAGGTGTATACGATAAAGATGAATTAAAATACCATTGGCGCATTCAAACAGTAAGGGATAAAACAGAAGACGAATACGGCATGTCCATGAAAGCCTTGTTCCGCCATGTCGGCATTCACTTTAAAGATATTACCGGCATTATTATTTCTTCTGTGGTGCCCCCGATCATGTACGCACTGGAGCGGATGTGCAGCAAATATTTCCACGTTTCGCCGCTGATCGTCGGCCCTGGGGTTAAAACAGGGCTCGACATTAAATATGATAATCCGCGTGAGGTCGGGGCAGACCGGATTGTCAATGCAGTCGCCGGCATCCACGAATACGGCAGCCCGTTAATTATTGTCGACTTCGGGACAGCAACCACTTATTGTTATATTAACGAGGAAAAGCAGTATATGGGGGGAGCCATTGCGCCGGGCATCAGCATCTCGGCGGAAGCCCTGTACTCGAGAGCGGCAAAACTGCCCCGGATAGAAATCGCGAGCCCGGATGATATTATTGGCCGGAACACCGTCAGCGCCATGCAGGCAGGCATTGTTTTCGGCTATGTCGGGCAGGTTGAAGGTATCGTGTCCCGGATGAAAGCAAAAAGTAAAAAAGACCCGGTCGTCATTGCAACAGGCGGGCATGCGCCCCTCATTGCAAAAGAATCAAAAAGCATTGATATTGTCGACCAATTTTTGACTTTAAAAGGGTTGCACTTGATTTATAACCGAAACTTACAGCATTAAAGGAGGATTTTTCTTTTGGCGGATTATTTAATTAAAGCATTAGCGTATGACGGACAGGTCCGGGCATACGCTGCGGACACAACGGAAACCGTTGGAGAAGCGCAACGGAGGCACTACACCTGGCCGACGGCTTCCGCCGCGCTGGGCAGAACGTTAACAGCAGGGGCGATGATGGGGGCCATGCTGAAGGGGGATGAAAAAATTACGATCAAAGTGGAAGGCGGCGGCCCGATCGGTGTCATTCTGGCAGATGCGAATGCACACGGGGAAGTCCGGGGCTATGTTACCAATCCGCAAACCCATTTTGATTTAAACAAAAAAGGAAAGCTGGATGTCCGGCGTGCAGTCGGGACAGACGGGACGCTTACCGTTGTGAAAGACCTCGGACTGCGCGAGCATTTTTCAGGCCAGGTTCCGCTTGTATCCGGCGAGCTTGGCGAAGATTTTACGTATTATTTTGCCGCTTCCGAACAAGTGCCATCTGCAGTCGGTGTCGGGGTGCTGGTCAATCCTGACAACACGATTCTGGCTGCCGGCGGGTTTATCATCCAGTTGATGCCGGGAACAGACGAGAAAGTCATCTCGGAAATTGAAAATAAAATTTCCGATACCGCGCCGATTTCCGAACTCATCCGCGAGGGGCTTTCGCCGGAAGAAATATTGGCAAATCTGCTCGGCAAAGAAAATGTGCAGATATTGGAGAAAATGGCAGTACGGTTTGAATGCACCTGCTCCAAAGAAAAATTTGCTTCTGCCATGATCGGCCTCGGCAAACAGGAGCTCCGGGACATGATCGAGGAAGACGGACAAGCTGAAGCCGTCTGCCATTTTTGCCGCCAAAAATACCATTTCAGTCGTGAAGATCTGGAACAAATGCTGGAAGAAGCAAAAGGGTAAGGTAAAAGCCGTGAGGGCAGGAGATTTTCAGCAAAACGGCCTTCCTTTTCAGATGAATGCGGGCCCCTCGAGCGCGAATAGGCAGCTTTTAACCAAGTTGGCTAACCGGGGCCGGCCTGTTCGATTGCCGGAAGCTTGCCCCGCCGTTGCAATTAAGCCGCCGTTTGATCAAGAAGACCCGGCGCCAGTGGCTAAAAAAGCGACTCTTTGCCGTTTCCGTTTTCTTAGGCACTTTGTCATAGAATAGCAAGGCGTTTTGGTTGACAATTGCGTAAAAAGATGTTAATTTTTAGATATTAAACCAATAAAAATACTCGGAATATGGGGTGGATGATTTTGGCAAAGTATGTGAACTCTGTTGCTGAATTGGTCGGCAACACACCGGTTGTAAAAGTAAACCGTCTGACAAATGAAAATGACGCAGAAGTTTATTTGAAGCTGGAATATTTCAATCCGGCCAGCAGTGTCAAAGACCGGATTGCCCTTGCAATGATTGAAGACGCTGAACAAAAAGGGCGCTTAAAACCGGGCGACACCATTGTTGAACCGACAAGCGGCAACACGGGAATCGGGCTTGCAATGATTGCGGCTGCAAAAGGATACAAAGCTGTCATTGTCATGCCGGAAACAATGAGCATGGAACGCCGCAGCCTGCTGCGTGCATACGGGGCAAAGCTCGTTTTAACCCCGGGCTCTGAAGGCATTAAAGGTGCAGTAAACAAAGCGGAACAACTTGTAAAAGAAAACGGCTATTTTATGCCGCAGCAATTCAAAAACCCGGCCAACCCGGAAATCCACCGTTTGACAACCGGTAAAGAAATTATTGAACAAATGGGAGACCAGCTCGATGCATTCGTTGCCGGTGTCGGCACCGGCGGAACGATTACAGGGGCTGGCCAGGCGCTGCGCGAAGCTTATCCGGGCATCAAAATTTATGCGGTTGAACCGGATGACTCCCCGCTGTTGTCTGAAGGCAAACCGGGCCCGCACAAAATCCAGGGGATCGGCACCAACTTTGTCCCCGAAACACTCGATAAAGAAATTTACGATGAAATTATCCGTGTCACAACGGACCAGGCTTTCAAAGCGGCAAAAGATACAGCTGCAAAAGAAGGCATTCTCGGCGGGATTTCTTCCGGCGCTGCTGTTTATGCCGCGCTTGAAGTGGCGAAAAAACTCGGCAAAGGCAAAAAAGTGCTTGCCATCATTCCGGATACCGGCGAACGCTATTTGAGTACCCCGCTTTACCAGTTTGAAGACTAAGAACGGCAAAACCCGCGGAGGAACGGCCCCCGCGGGTTTTTCTTTTCGCAAACCTATGTATGCGGGTTGAAACGCAACCCCCTTCCTGCCTGAACAGTAAAGATTGGGATTTTCAGTGCAGGACCCGGGCCCGCTGCGGGAAGCCGGCATCTTTGCATATCGTATTAATCCCCGGCTGCGGATGTGGTAGACTATAATTATTGAACTGAGAAAAGGGGAGAACAGAAGTTGAAGTGTGGTCCGTTTACGTTCGACTTTACCCGAAAAACCTATGTGATGGGCATATTAAATGTAACGCCCGACTCTTTTTCGGACGGAGGGAATTTTTTTCAGCCTGAAAAAGCGGTGGAACATGCGTATCAGATGGTACAGGACGGTGCCGATCTGCTCGATATTGGCGGAGAGTCGACAAGGCCGGGGCATCAGCCGATATCAGCGGAGGAAGAACTGGACAGAATCCTGCCGGTCATTCATTCTGTGGCAGGAAAAGTCCAGGCGCCGCTTTCTGTTGATACGTATAAAGCGAGAACTGCGGAAGAAGCAATAAAAGCGGGCGCACATATCATCAATGATGTATGGGGGGCAAAACGGGATCCGGAAATCGCCGATGTAGCCGCACAGTACGATGTTCCGATTATTTTAATGCATAACCGCGAAAACCCGCAATATGAACATTTTATGCGGGACTGTTTGAACGATCTGTATGAAAGCATTACGATTGCAAAAAAAGCAGGTGTCGAAGACCGGCAAATCATCCTCGATCCGGGTATCGGGTTTGCGAAAGGTTTTCAGGAAAACATGGAAATGATGCGGAACCTCGACAAACTTGTTGGACTCGGCTATCCCGTCCTGCTTGCTGCTTCAAGAAAGCGCATAATCGGAAGCGTGCTGGGGCTGCCGACTGGCGAAAGAATGGAAGGCACCGGGGCGGTATGCTGTTTTGGCATCATGAAAGGCTGCCATATGGTCCGTGTCCACGATGTAAAACCCGTAAGCAGAATGGTGAAAATGATGGACGCCCTCGTCGGAAAAGGGGAACAGGATGGACAAAATTTATATTCATGATATGGAATTTTACGGTTACCACGGCGTATTGCCCGAGGAAAACAAACTGGGCCAGCGCTTCCGTGTATCCATCGTGCTTGGTCTGGATTTAAAGCGGGCGGGCGAAACCGACCGGCTGGAAGAAACCGTCAGTTATGCGGATGTCTATGCATGCGTGAAAAAAATTGTTGAAGGGCAGCCTTTCAAGCTCCTTGAAGCTGTTGCAGAAAAACTGGCTGCTTCCATTCTCGCTTTATATGAAAAAGTTGCGGAAGTCACAGTCAAAGTAACCAAACCGGACCCGCCCATTCCCGGCCATTACAAGTCCGTTGCGGTAGAAATTACAAGGAGAAGAAAGAATGGATAATCTCGCTTATTTGGCACTCGGATCCAATATTGAACCGCGATTTGATTATCTTCAGCACGCCGTCCGGTTGCTTGGAAACAACCCGGGCATAAAGGTTTGCAAAGCTTCATCCATTTATGAAACCGAACCTGTCGGGTACACAGACCAGGGACAGTTTTTAAACATGGCTGTCAAAATTGAAACGGGGTTATCCCCTTTTGGCCTGCTCGCTGCCTGCCTTGAGATTGAAAAAAAGTTACAGAGAAAAAGGAAAATTCATTGGGGGCCGCGGACAATAGACCTTGACATTTTGTTGTATAATCAGGAAAATATGAAAACAGAGAATCTTACCATTCCGCACCCGCGCATGCATGAACGGGCATTTGTTTTGGTTCCCCTCACGGAATTGGACAATGCACTTTGCGACCCTGTAACCAAAATCCCGTATGCGGAGCTGCTGAAAAAATGCGCAGACAAAGAAGGCGTCCGGCTGTGGAAACAGATCACAGGGGATACTGCTTTCTTGCCATAAAGGGTACCCCCGGGCATTTTAAACAACCCGGCGGCGGCTTTATACTGAAATACGGATTGGTGTATAACCGGTACGGAAACAACGACAGGCCATGTAACGGAGTACTGCCGGAGGAATCCCGGCAGTACTTGCTTGTATACATACAAAGAAAAAACCTGGTGAAAGGATGTCTGAACGCGAAAGATTGTGTACAATAATAGAGGTATACGTCTATAATGGCTAATGTTGGGCGGCAGAACCTTTCATACTTGAAGAGGGCGGAAAATAAGGAAAGGCGTCTTTCCTTTTCTATCATATTGGCCGGCATTTTTAACGATTGGAGGAAAAAAGATGAGTGGCGAAAATATAAATGAACAGTATCTGGTCCGGAAAGAAAAAATGGAGGCGCTCCGCGAAAAAGGGGTGGACCCGTTCGGCAAGCGTTTTGAACGGACAACCGACACGGAAGAATTAAAACAAAAATACGGCGAATGCACGGAAGAACAACTGGAAGAAAAAGAGATTCCAGTTGCCATTGCCGGGCGGATCATGACAAAACGGCGGAAAGGAAGGGCCGGGTTTGCCCATATCCAGGACTTGAAAGGGCAAATCCAGTTTTATATTCGCCAGGACGCAGTCGGCGAAGAACAGTACGAGTTATTCAAAAGCACGGACCTTGGCGACATTGTCGGGCTTAAAGGCACGGTTTTCCGGACAAAAGTGGGCGAATTGTCCGTCAAAGTCAAAGAATTTATTCTGTTAACAAAAGCGCTGCGCCCGTTGCCGGATAAATTCCACGGCCTGCGGGACATCGAGCAGCGGTACCGTCAGCGTTATCTCGACCTGATTATGAGTGAAGAAAGTAAAAACACGTTCATTACAAGAAGCCGCATTATCCAGTCCATCCGCAATTATTTGGACAAGAACGGCTATTTGGAAGTCGAAACGCCAATGATGCATGCCATTGCAGGTGGGGCGGCTGCACGGCCGTTTATCACCCATCACAATGCGCTCGATATCGACCTTTATATGCGGATTGCGATTGAACTCCACCTGAAACGGTTGATTGTCGGCGGGTTGGAAAAAGTCTATGAAATCGGCCGCGTTTTCCGCAATGAAGGAATCGATACCCGCCATAACCCGGAATTCACGATGCTTGAGCTGTACGAAGCATATGCGGATTTTAACGATATTATGCAGCTGACTGAAAACATGATTGTGCACACAGCAAAAGAAGTACTCGGCACCACCGCCATCCGGTACGGCGAACATGAAGTAAATCTTGAACCGGAATGGCGCCGCCTGCATATGGTCGATGCAATTAAAGAATATACGGGCGTCGACTTCTGGAATGTGACAAGCACCGAAGAAGCAAGGGCACTTGCAAAAGAACACCATATTGAAATCACGGAACATATGGAATACGGGCATATCGTCAATGAATTTTTCGAGCAAAGGGTAGAAGAAAAACTGATCCAGCCGACTTTCGTTTACGGGCACCCGGTCGAAATCTCGCCGCTTGCTAGAAAAAATGAAAAAGACCCGCGGTTTACAGACCGGTTTGAACTGTTCATTGTCGGCCGTGAACATGCCAATGCCTTCACCGAACTGAATGACCCGATCGACCAGCGCGAACGTTTCGTGAACCAGCTGAAAGAGCGCGAGCAGGGGAATGACGAAGCGCACCAAATGGATGAAGACTTTATTGAAGCATTGGAATACGGCATGCCGCCAACAGGAGGACTCGGCATCGGCGTTGACCGGCTTGTCATGTTGCTGACCAATGCCCCGTCTATCCGGGACGTGCTGCTCTTCCCATTAATGAAAAGCAGGGATTAAGCAAAGCAAAACTTACAAAAAGCAGCGGGGCAGGAACCGCTGCTTTTTGTAAACATCATTTTAAATAATATTAACGTTCAAGCGGCTGGTTTTTTGTGAATTGTATTGGCTACGGCCAGCGGTAAGCCTTTTTCTTGTTTTGCTGAAAGAGAGCAGGCTTCAGCTTGTTTGAAAAATAAATGGCGAAAAGCTGTTGCATTCGTACCAAATACATGGTATAGTATTATTCGTTGGCTAATTAAATGCCTACTTAAAAATACAGATTTGAAAAAGTTGTTGACAATAGTATTTGTTTGCAGTAGAATATTAAAGTCGCTTAGAAAACAACTTAGATTGTTCCTTGAAAACTGGACAAAACGAAACGTCAAATTCTTTTTGAGCTTTTATCAAACATCTTTACTGAGAGTTTGATCCTGGCTCAGGACGAACGCTGGCGGCGTGCCTAATACATGCAAGTCGTGCGGACCTTTTAAAAGCTTGCTTTTAAAAGGTTAGCGGCGGACGGGTGAGTAACACGTGGGCAACCTGCCTGTAAGACTGGGATAACGCCGGGAAACCGGGGCTAATACCGGATAGTTTTTTCCTCCGCATGGAGGAAAAAGGAAAGGCGGCTTCGGCTGCCACTTACAGATGGGCCCGCGGCGCATTAGCTAGTTGGCGGGGTAATGGCCCACCAAGGCAACGATGCGTAGCCGACCTGAGAGGGTGATCGGCCACATTGGGACTGAGACACGGCCCAAACTCCTACGGGAGGCAGCAGTAGGGAATCTTCCGCAATGGACGAAAGTCTGACGGAGCAACGCCGCGTGAGTGAAGAAGGCCTTCGGGTCGTAAAACTCTGTTGCCGGGGAAGAACAAGTGCCGTTCGAACAGGGCGGCGCCTTGACGGTACCCGGCCAGAAAGCCACGGCTAACTACGTGCCAGCAGCCGCGGTAATACGTAGGTGGCAAGCGTTGTCCGGAATTATTGGGCGTAAAGCGCGCGCAGGCGGCTTCTTAAGTCTGATGTGAAATCTTGCGGCTCAACCGCAAGCGGTCATTGGAAACTGGGAGGCTTGAGTGCAGAAGAGGAGAGTGGAATTCCACGTGTAGCGGTGAAATGCGTAGAGATGTGGAGGAACACCAGTGGCGAAGGCGGCTCTCTGGTCTGTAACTGACGCTGAGGCGCGAAAGCGTGGGGAGCAAACAGGATTAGATACCCTGGTAGTCCACGCCGTAAACGATGAGTGCTAAGTGTTAGAGGGTTTCCGCCCTTTAGTGCTGCAGCTAACGCATTAAGCACTCCGCCTGGGGAGTACGGCCGCAAGGCTGAAACTCAAAGGAATTGACGGGGGCCCGCACAAGCGGTGGAGCATGTGGTTTAATTCGAAGCAACGCGAAGAACCTTACCAGGTCTTGACATCCTCTGACCTCCCTGGAGACAGGGCCTTCCCCTTCGGGGGACAGAGTGACAGGTGGTGCATGGTTGTCGTCAGCTCGTGTCGTGAGATGTTGGGTTAAGTCCCGCAACGAGCGCAACCCTTGACCTTAGTTGCCAGCATTGAGTTGGGCACTCTAAGGTGACTGCCGGTGACAAACCGGAGGAAGGTGGGGATGACGTCAAATCATCATGCCCCTTATGACCTGGGCTACACACGTGCTACAATGGATGGTACAAAGGGCTGCGAGACCGCGAGGTTAAGCCAATCCCAGAAAACCATTCCCAGTTCGGATTGCAGGCTGCAACCCGCCTGCATGAAGCCGGAATCGCTAGTAATCGCGGATCAGCATGCCGCGGTGAATACGTTCCCGGGCCTTGTACACACCGCCCGTCACACCACGAGAGTTTGTAACACCCGAAGTCGGTGAGGTAACCTTTACGGAGCCAGCCGCCGAAGGTGGGACAGATGATTGGGGTGAAGTCGTAACAAGGTAGCCGTATCGGAAGGTGCGGCTGGATCACCTCCTTTCTAAGGGGAAAAGCGTAGGGCGCTCGTTCATCGGCGTACGGATTTCGAAGTCTTCGACTGAGATAAAGGAAACACGATGAGCCTTAAAGGCGAATCGATGCCCGCTTATCGTAGGGAGAAGACGTAGAAATACGCTAGCCGATAGCGCCCGGAGCTAGACATAAAAGGAAAACCTTCGGTTTTCCGAAATTAAGTTTGGCGTTTTCGTTTTGTTCAGTTTTGAAGGTCCAATCCTTCAGTATGTGTTCTTTGAAAACCGGATAGGAGAAATAAACCAAGTAAACCGAGAATCGCTTATTTTTGGATTTAAACCTTTTATGGTTAAGTTAGAAAGGGCGCACGGCGGATGCCTTGGCACTAGGAGCCGATGAAGGACGGTACAAACACCGATATGCTCCGGGGAGCTGTACGTAAGCTTTGATCCGGAGATTTCCGAATGGGGAAACCCCCTGTCTTTAATCGGACAGGATTCCTGCCTGAATCCATAGGGCAGGAAGGGCACACCCGGGGAACTGAAACATCTCAGTACCCGGAGGAAGAGAAAGCAATTGCGATTTCCCAAGTAGCGGCGAGCGAACAGGAAACAGCCCAAACCGGAAGGCTTGCCTTCCGGGGTTGTAGGACACTCATATGGGAGTTACAAAAGAACGGGGTAAGTGAAGCGGCCTGGAAAGGCCTGCCGGAGAAGGTAAAAGCCCTGTAACTGAAACTTCGTTCTCTCCCGAGTGGATCCTGAGTACGGCGGGACACGAGGAATCCCGCCGGAATCCGGGAGGACCATCTCCCAAGGCTAAATACTCCCTAGTGACCGATAGTGAACCAGTACCGTGAGGGAAAGGTGAAAAGCACCCCGGGAGGGGAGTGAAAGAGATCCTGAAACCGTGTGCCTACAAGTAGTCAGAGCCCGTTAACGGGTGATGGCGTGCCTTTTGTAGAATGAACCGGCGAGTTACGGTCTCATGCAAGGTTAAGCTGAAGAAGCGGAGCCGCAGCGAAAGCGAGTCTGAACAGGGCGAAAGAGTATGAGGCCGCAGACCCGAAACCAGGTGATCTACCCATGTCCAGGGTGAAGGCAAGGTAACACTTGCTGGAGGCCCGAACCCACGCACGTTGAAAAGTGCGGGGATGAGGTGTGGGTAGCGGAGAAATTCCAATCGAACTTGGAGATAGCTGGTTCTCTCCGAAATAGCTTTAGGGCTAGCCTCAAGCGGAGAGTTTTGGAGGTAGAGCACTGTTTGGACGAGGGGCCCTCATCGGGTTACCGAATTCAGACAAACTCCGAATGCCAAAAACTTATGCTTGGGAGTCAGACTGTGAGTGATAAGATCCATGGTCGAAAGGGAAACAGCCCAGACCGCCAGCTAAGGTCCCAAAGTATACGTTAAGTGGAAAAGGATGTGGCGTTGCTTAGACAACCAGGATGTTGGCTTAGAAGCAGCCATCATTCAAAGAGTGCGTAATAGCTCACTGGTCGAGTGACGCTGCGCCGAAAATGTACCGGGGCTAAACGTATCACCGAAGCTGCGGATGGACACCGTTTGGTGTCCGTGGTAGGAGAGCGTTCTAAGGGCGTTGAAGCCGGACCGGAAGGACCGGTGGAGCGCTTAGAAGTGAGAATGCCGGTATGAGTAGCGAAAGAAGGGTGAGAATCCCTTCCACCGAATGCCTAAGGTTTCCTGAGGAAGGCTCGTCCGCTCAGGGTTAGTCGGGGCCTAAGCCGAGGCCGAAAGGCGTAGGCGATGGACAACAGGTTGATATTCCTGTACCGCCTCTTCACCGTTTGAACGATGGGGGGACGCAGGAGGATAGGGCAAGCGCGACACTGGTTGATCGCGTCCAAGCAGTTAGGCCGGTGCGGAGGCAAATCCTTCGCGCCAAGGCGGAGCTGTGATGGCGAGGGAAATTAAAGTACCGAAGTTCCTGATTCCACACTGCCAAGAAAAGCCTCTAGTGAGGTGAAAGGCGCCCGTACCGCAAACCGACACAGGTAGGCGAGGAGAGAATCCTAAGGTGAGCGAGAGAACTCTCGTTAAGGAACTCGGCAAAATGACCCCGTAACTTCGGGAGAAGGGGTGCTTTTTGGGGTGTATGCCCCGGGAAGCCGCAGTGAATAGGCCCAGGCGACTGTTTAGCAAAAACACAGGTCTCTGCGAAGCCGCAAGGCGAAGTATAGGGGCTGACACCTGCCCGGTGCTGGAAGGTTAAGGAGAGGGGTTAGCCGCAAGGCGAAGCTCTGAACTGAAGCCCCAGTAAACGGCGGCCGTAACTATAACGGTCCTAAGGTAGCGAAATTCCTTGTCAGGTAAGTTCTGACCCGCACGAAAGGTGTAACGATCTGGGCACTGTCTCAACGAGAGACTCGGTGAAATTATAGTACCTGTGAAGATGCAGGTTACCCGCGACAGGACGGAAAGACCCCATGGAGCTTTACTGCAGCCTGATATTGAATTTTGGTACAGCTTGTACAGGATAGGTAGGAGCCTTGGAAACCGGAGCGCCAGCTTCGGCGGAGGCATCGGTGGGATACTACCCTGGCTGTATTGAAATTCTAACCCGCACCCCTTACCGGGGTGGGAGACAGTGTCAGGCAGGCAGTTTGACTGGGGCGGTCGCCTCCTAAAAGGTAACGGAGGCGCCCAAAGGTTCCCTCAGAATGGTTGGAAATCATTCGCAGAGTGTAAAGGCATAAGGGAGCTTGACTGCGAGACTTACAAGTCGGGCAGGGACGAAAGTCGGGCTTAGTGATCCGGTGGTTCCGCATGGAAGGGCCATCGCTCAACGGATAAAAGCTACCCTGGGGATAACAGGCTGATCTCCCCCAAGAGTCCACATCGACGGGGAGGTTTGGCACCTCGATGTCGGCTCATCGCATCCTGGGGCTGTAGTCGGTCCCAAGGGTTGGGCTGTTCGCCCATTAAAGCGGTACGCGAGCTGGGTTCAGAACGTCGTGAGACAGTTCGGTCCCTATCCGTCGCGGGCGCAGGAAATTTGAGAGGAGCTGTCCTTAGTACGAGAGGACCGGGATGGACGCACCGCTGGTGTACCAGTTGTCTTGCCAAAGGCATCGCTGGGTAGCTATGTGCGGAAGGGATAAGTGCTGAAAGCATCTAAGCATGAAGCCCCCCTCAAGATGAGATTTCCCACAGTTTAACTGGTAAGATCCCTGAAAGATGATCAGGTTGATAGGTCCGGGGTGGAAGCGCGGTGACGCGTGCAGCTGACGGATACTAATCGATCGAGGACTTAACCAAATAGAAAAGCGAAGGTGCCTTGTTTAGCCCCGACAAGCGAATGTTCTGACCGGCATGGAGCCGTCTTTTGGCTCCGTGGCGGGCAGGTTATTCGACCTTGAGGGGCTAGGCACCGGAGCTGGACAATAGAAAAGCGGAAGCGCCTTGGTCATCGGCGTACGGATTTCGGAGCTTTCGACTGAGATAAAGGAAACACGGCGAGCCCCTAAAGGCGAGCCGATGCCCGCTTATCGTAGGGAGAAAGCGCAGAAATACGCTAGCCGATAGGCGCTGGAGCTAGACAATTTTCAAAGTTAGAAACCAAAGCTATTCTCCGTTTACAGTTTTTTCTCCCATCTGGTTTTCAGGGAACACATCCCAAAATAAAATACAGGTCCGGTGATGATGGCGGAAAGGTCACACCCGAATACATCCCGAACTCGGAAGTTAAGCTTTCCAGCGCCGATGGTAGTTGGGGGTTTCCCCCTGCGAGAGTAGGACGTTGCCGGGCCATAATACGGAGGATTAGCTCAGCTGGGAGAGCGTCTGCCTTACAAGCAGAGGGTCGGCGGTTCGATCCCGTCATCCTCCACCATAAATATGAGCCATTAGCTCAGTTGGTAGAGCATCTGACTTTTAATCAGAGGGTCGCAGGTTCGAATCCTGCATGGCTCATCATATTTAGCAGGAGATAAGAATTTCAGCCTGTTCAAAGTCGCCCTGAAATTCTTTGTTATCTGCATCTTTTGCGGAAGTAGTTCAGTGGTAGAACATCACCTTGCCAAGGTGGGGGTCGCGGGTTCGAATCCCGTCTTCCGCTCCATTTTTTTCTCTTGCCGGGGTGGCGGAATTGGCAGACGCACAGGACTTAAAATCCTGCGGTAGGTGACTACCGTACCGGTTCGACTCCGGTCCTCGGCACCATTCAATGTATGCGCCCATAGCTCAATTGGATAGAGCGTTTGACTACGGATCAAAAGGTTAGGGGTTCGACTCCTCTTGGGCGCGCCATATACGGGAAGTAGCTCAGCTTGGTAGAGCACATGGTTTGGGACCATGGGGTCGCAGGTTCGAATCCTGTCTTCCCGACCATTCAAATTCGGGGCCTTAGCTCAGCTGGGAGAGCGCCTGCTTTGCACGCAGGAGGTCAGCGGTTCGATCCCGCTAGGCTCCACCAAAGAAGCATTGACTTTTAAATAAATAGGTGCTATAATTTAAAAGTTGCTGTTTGAGATTGTTCCTTGAAAACTGGACAAAACGAAACGTCAAATTCTTTTTGAGCTTTTATCAAACATCTTTACTGAGAGTTTGATCCTGGCTCAGGACGAACGCTGGCGGCGTGCCTAATACATGCAAGTCGTGCGGACCTTTTAAAAGCTTGCTTTTAAAAGGTTAGCGGCGGACGGGTGAGTAACACGTGGGCAACCTGCCTGTAAGACTGGGATAACGCCGGGAAACCGGGGCTAATACCGGATAGTTTTTTCCTCCGCATGGAGGAAAAAGGAAAGGCGGCTTCGGCTGCCACTTACAGATGGGCCCGCGGCGCATTAGCTAGTTGGCGGGGTAATGGCCCACCAAGGCAACGATGCGTAGCCGACCTGAGAGGGTGATCGGCCACATTGGGACTGAGACACGGCCCAAACTCCTACGGGAGGCAGCAGTAGGGAATCTTCCGCAATGGACGAAAGTCTGACGGAGCAACGCCGCGTGAGTGAAGAAGGCCTTCGGGTCGTAAAACTCTGTTGCCGGGGAAGAACAAGTGCCGTTCGAACAGGGCGGCGCCTTGACGGTACCCGGCCAGAAAGCCACGGCTAACTACGTGCCAGCAGCCGCGGTAATACGTAGGTGGCAAGCGTTGTCCGGAATTATTGGGCGTAAAGCGCGCGCAGGCGGCTTCTTAAGTCTGATGTGAAATCTTGCGGCTCAACCGCAAGCGGTCATTGGAAACTGGGAGGCTTGAGTGCAGAAGAGGAGAGTGGAATTCCACGTGTAGCGGTGAAATGCGTAGAGATGTGGAGGAACACCAGTGGCGAAGGCGGCTCTCTGGTCTGTAACTGACGCTGAGGCGCGAAAGCGTGGGGAGCAAACAGGATTAGATACCCTGGTAGTCCACGCCGTAAACGATGAGTGCTAAGTGTTAGAGGGTTTCCGCCCTTTAGTGCTGCAGCTAACGCATTAAGCACTCCGCCTGGGGAGTACGGCCGCAAGGCTGAAACTCAAAGGAATTGACGGGGGCCCGCACAAGCGGTGGAGCATGTGGTTTAATTCGAAGCAACGCGAAGAACCTTACCAGGTCTTGACATCCTCTGACCTCCCTGGAGACAGGGCCTTCCCCTTCGGGGGACAGAGTGACAGGTGGTGCATGGTTGTCGTCAGCTCGTGTCGTGAGATGTTGGGTTAAGTCCCGCAACGAGCGCAACCCTTGACCTTAGTTGCCAGCATTGAGTTGGGCACTCTAAGGTGACTGCCGGTGACAAACCGGAGGAAGGTGGGGATGACGTCAAATCATCATGCCCCTTATGACCTGGGCTACACACGTGCTACAATGGATGGTACAAAGGGCTGCGAGACCGCGAGGTTAAGCCAATCCCAGAAAACCATTCCCAGTTCGGATTGCAGGCTGCAACCCGCCTGCATGAAGCCGGAATCGCTAGTAATCGCGGATCAGCATGCCGCGGTGAATACGTTCCCGGGCCTTGTACACACCGCCCGTCACACCACGAGAGTTTGTAACACCCGAAGTCGGTGAGGTAACCTTTACGGAGCCAGCCGCCGAAGGTGGGACAGATGATTGGGGTGAAGTCGTAACAAGGTAGCCGTATCGGAAGGTGCGGCTGGATCACCTCCTTTCTAAGGGGAAAAGCGTAGGGCGCTCGTTCATCGGCGTACGGATTTCGAAGTCTTCGACTGAGATAAAGGAAACACGATGAGCCTTAAAGGCGAATCGATGCCCGCTTATCGTAGGGAGAAGACGTAGAAATACGCTAGCCGATAGCGCCCGGAGCTAGACATAAAAGGAAAACCTTCGGTTTTCCGAAATTAAGTTTGGCGTTTTCGTTTTGTTCAGTTTTGAAGGTCCAATCCTTCAGTATGTGTTCTTTGAAAACCGGATAGGAGAAATAAACCAAGTAAACCGAGAATCGCTTATTTTTGGATTTAAACCTTTTATGGTTAAGTTAGAAAGGGCGCACGGCGGATGCCTTGGCACTAGGAGCCGATGAAGGACGGTACAAACACCGATATGCTCCGGGGAGCTGTACGTAAGCTTTGATCCGGAGATTTCCGAATGGGGAAACCCCCTGTCTTTAATCGGACAGGATTCCTGCCTGAATCCATAGGGCAGGAAGGGCACACCCGGGGAACTGAAACATCTCAGTACCCGGAGGAAGAGAAAGCAATTGCGATTTCCCAAGTAGCGGCGAGCGAACAGGAAACAGCCCAAACCGGAAGGCTTGCCTTCCGGGGTTGTAGGACACTCATATGGGAGTTACAAAAGAACGGGGTAAGTGAAGCGGCCTGGAAAGGCCTGCCGGAGAAGGTAAAAGCCCTGTAACTGAAACTTCGTTCTCTCCCGAGTGGATCCTGAGTACGGCGGGACACGAGGAATCCCGCCGGAATCCGGGAGGACCATCTCCCAAGGCTAAATACTCCCTAGTGACCGATAGTGAACCAGTACCGTGAGGGAAAGGTGAAAAGCACCCCGGGAGGGGAGTGAAAGAGATCCTGAAACCGTGTGCCTACAAGTAGTCAGAGCCCGTTAACGGGTGATGGCGTGCCTTTTGTAGAATGAACCGGCGAGTTACGGTCTCATGCAAGGTTAAGCTGAAGAAGCGGAGCCGCAGCGAAAGCGAGTCTGAACAGGGCGAAAGAGTATGAGGCCGCAGACCCGAAACCAGGTGATCTACCCATGTCCAGGGTGAAGGCAAGGTAACACTTGCTGGAGGCCCGAACCCACGCACGTTGAAAAGTGCGGGGATGAGGTGTGGGTAGCGGAGAAATTCCAATCGAACTTGGAGATAGCTGGTTCTCTCCGAAATAGCTTTAGGGCTAGCCTCAAGCGGAGAGTTTTGGAGGTAGAGCACTGTTTGGACGAGGGGCCCTCATCGGGTTACCGAATTCAGACAAACTCCGAATGCCAAAAACTTATGCTTGGGAGTCAGACTGTGAGTGATAAGATCCATGGTCGAAAGGGAAACAGCCCAGACCGCCAGCTAAGGTCCCAAAGTATACGTTAAGTGGAAAAGGATGTGGCGTTGCTTAGACAACCAGGATGTTGGCTTAGAAGCAGCCATCATTCAAAGAGTGCGTAATAGCTCACTGGTCGAGTGACGCTGCGCCGAAAATGTACCGGGGCTAAACGTATCACCGAAGCTGCGGATGGACACCGTTTGGTGTCCGTGGTAGGAGAGCGTTCTAAGGGCGTTGAAGCCGGACCGGAAGGACCGGTGGAGCGCTTAGAAGTGAGAATGCCGGTATGAGTAGCGAAAGAAGGGTGAGAATCCCTTCCACCGAATGCCTAAGGTTTCCTGAGGAAGGCTCGTCCGCTCAGGGTTAGTCGGGGCCTAAGCCGAGGCCGAAAGGCGTAGGCGATGGACAACAGGTTGATATTCCTGTACCGCCTCTTCACCGTTTGAACGATGGGGGGACGCAGGAGGATAGGGCAAGCGCGACACTGGTTGATCGCGTCCAAGCAGTTAGGCCGGTGCGGAGGCAAATCCTTCGCGCCAAGGCGGAGCTGTGATGGCGAGGGAAATTAAAGTACCGAAGTTCCTGATTCCACACTGCCAAGAAAAGCCTCTAGTGAGGTGAAAGGCGCCCGTACCGCAAACCGACACAGGTAGGCGAGGAGAGAATCCTAAGGTGAGCGAGAGAACTCTCGTTAAGGAACTCGGCAAAATGACCCCGTAACTTCGGGAGAAGGGGTGCTTTTTGGGGTGTATGCCCCGGGAAGCCGCAGTGAATAGGCCCAGGCGACTGTTTAGCAAAAACACAGGTCTCTGCGAAGCCGCAAGGCGAAGTATAGGGGCTGACACCTGCCCGGTGCTGGAAGGTTAAGGAGAGGGGTTAGCCGCAAGGCGAAGCTCTGAACTGAAGCCCCAGTAAACGGCGGCCGTAACTATAACGGTCCTAAGGTAGCGAAATTCCTTGTCAGGTAAGTTCTGACCCGCACGAAAGGTGTAACGATCTGGGCACTGTCTCAACGAGAGACTCGGTGAAATTATAGTACCTGTGAAGATGCAGGTTACCCGCGACAGGACGGAAAGACCCCATGGAGCTTTACTGCAGCCTGATATTGAATTTTGGTACAGCTTGTACAGGATAGGTAGGAGCCTTGGAAACCGGAGCGCCAGCTTCGGCGGAGGCATCGGTGGGATACTACCCTGGCTGTATTGAAATTCTAACCCGCACCCCTTACCGGGGTGGGAGACAGTGTCAGGCAGGCAGTTTGACTGGGGCGGTCGCCTCCTAAAAGGTAACGGAGGCGCCCAAAGGTTCCCTCAGAATGGTTGGAAATCATTCGCAGAGTGTAAAGGCATAAGGGAGCTTGACTGCGAGACTTACAAGTCGGGCAGGGACGAAAGTCGGGCTTAGTGATCCGGTGGTTCCGCATGGAAGGGCCATCGCTCAACGGATAAAAGCTACCCTGGGGATAACAGGCTGATCTCCCCCAAGAGTCCACATCGACGGGGAGGTTTGGCACCTCGATGTCGGCTCATCGCATCCTGGGGCTGTAGTCGGTCCCAAGGGTTGGGCTGTTCGCCCATTAAAGCGGTACGCGAGCTGGGTTCAGAACGTCGTGAGACAGTTCGGTCCCTATCCGTCGCGGGCGCAGGAAATTTGAGAGGAGCTGTCCTTAGTACGAGAGGACCGGGATGGACGCACCGCTGGTGTACCAGTTGTCTTGCCAAAGGCATCGCTGGGTAGCTATGTGCGGAAGGGATAAGTGCTGAAAGCATCTAAGCATGAAGCCCCCCTCAAGATGAGATTTCCCACAGTTTAACTGGTAAGATCCCTGAAAGATGATCAGGTTGATAGGTCCGGGGTGGAAGCGCGGTGACGCGTGCAGCTGACGGATACTAATCGATCGAGGACTTAACCAAATAGAAAAGCGAAGGTGCCTTGTTTAGCCCCGACAAGCGAATGTTCTGACCGGCATGGAGCCGTCTTTTGGCTCCGTGGCGGGCAGGTTATTCGACCTTGAGGGGCTAGGCACCGGAGCTGGACAATTCTCAAAGTTAGAAGCAGAAACGCATTCTCCGTTTACAGTTTTTTCTCCCATCCGGTTTTCAGGGAACACATCCCAAAATAAAATACAGGTCCGGTGATGATGGCGGAAAGGTCACACCCGAACACATCCCGAACTCGGAAGTTAAGCTTTCCAGCGCCGATGGTAGTTGGGGGTTTCCCCCTGCGAGAGTAGGACGTTGCCGGGCCAAAAAAAAACCGCAGGCGATTTGTCTGCGGTTTTTGCATATTTTTATTGGGAAATGTACTCGGCTCCTGCTTTTTTCGGAATGCACCCCGTTTTGCTCAAAGTTATCAAATGAGGAGCCGGAAAGGGATTTTTCAACTTGCAAGGTCTTCTTGATGGTAGAAATCGGCCGAAAAGTACACACAGATAGCCGGTGAATCGTTCCATTTTGCTCTTGTCCGTAAGAATCAGTTTCCCCTTTAAGTTTGGCGAAATTGTTTAACGTATCCCCTTTAGAAACTGCAGGCAGAGGAACGGGCCTTTTTCGATTGCCGTCTGGAGAAAAAGGCGGATGGCCGGA
Organism: Weizmannia sp. FSL W8-1119; assembly: GCF_038008605.1. Taxonomy (NCBI): domain Bacteria; kingdom Bacillati; phylum Bacillota; class Bacilli; order Caryophanales; family Bacillaceae; genus Heyndrickxia; species Weizmannia sp. FSL W8-1119. The sequence goes on from NZ_JBBOZL010000001.1 coordinate 79,347, forward strand.
AAGTCAATCGTTTCCCGGTTCTTAAGCAGTTCTGCCCACCATTCTGTTTCGTAGCGGGAAATCATGCTCAAATTATATAAAAGCAGGTAATGGACCAATATATCGGGAAGGTCGTTCTCCGGTTGTAATTTACACGGAAAGCAAATTTGATTTGTAAAGAAATGATAACGGAATGGCGGAGGGAGACAGCCACGGGCGGAAAAGGAGAAGGCGCCATCTTCCGCTTCCATTTCCAAAAGCCTGCCCTGAAGTTTTTCGGACAAATATTGTGAAAACCTGTCCGCTGTCATATGGTAGCCATCAAGGACCGCAAAAGGAAGCTGGTACTTCCCATTCTTTTCTTTTACCGGCACAAAATATTTCCGGCGGGGGAGGGCCGTTTCAAGTTCCGGGATTTGCCGGAGCAGGCTCTGCATGGAATATTTATTGCCTTCGAGCGGGCCGAGCCCGAACATTTTTTGGGCAAAATGGCCGCATAAACCGGTTTTTTGAATTTTAACCTCGTCTTCGCCAAACCGGTAGTTTTGTTTTTTCTTTTTTCGCGATGTCACCCCGTGGGCAAGGACGGAGGTGGTTTCAGGATACAGCGGGTCGCATGACAGCAGGCAGGCTTTTAATAAATGAATGAAGCCGTAAAAAATCAGAACAGGCTGAATCGAAACGGGCGCCTGCACAGCCTGGCGGTAATAAGCTTCACCGTGTTCGAGATAATACATAAAAGCATAGCAGTTCTCATAGCTTTTGGCGGCGCTTTGGCTAAAATCCGAAGCCTCATAGCGGGCTTTTAAATAGCGCTGCGTATATTCCGCGGATTGAAATAAAATCAAGTGATCCCATTGGTCCATAAAAGACAATATTTCGCCCTCCGAATTAACTGAATAGTATTATATGTTTTGGAGACCTTGACAGTATTATGTCCAATTGATAACCTACAAATAATATTTTTATCAATCCAGGAGGGGTTTGCATGTGGGAAACGAAGTTCGTAAAAGAAGGTCTTACGTTTGATGATGTATTACTGATTCCGGCAGAATCGGAAGTGCTGCCGAAAGATGTCGATACAAGTGTCGCGCTGACGGAAACCTTGAAGTTGAACATTCCGATCATCAGCGCCGGCATGGATACGGTAACCGAAGCGGAAATGGCGATCGCCATGGCAAGGCAGGGCGGCCTAGGGATTATCCACAAAAACATGAGCATTGAACAACAGGCGGAGCAGGTGGACCGTGTCAAACGGTCAGAAAACGGCGTGATCACCAATCCGTTTTTCTTAACTCCTGATGAGCAGGTGTTTGCGGCGGAACATTTAATGGGCAAATACCGGATTTCAGGCGTGCCGATCGTAAATAACCGTGACGAGCAGAAACTGGTCGGGATTTTGACCAACCGCGACATGCGTTTTATTGAAGATTACTCCACCCGGATTTCAGATGTGATGACGAAAGAGAATCTTGTGACTGCGCCTGTAGGCACGACGCTGAAAGAGGCGGAGCAGCTTTTGCACCGGCATAAAATTGAAAAGCTGCCGCTTGTCGATGAGAACGGCGTATTAAAAGGGCTTATTACGATTAAAGATATCGAAAAGGTTATTGAGTTCCCAAATGCAGCCAAAGATGACCAGGGCCGCCTTCTTGTTGGCGCGGCAGTCGGCGTGACAAGTGACGTAATGAAACGGGTGGAATTGCTCGTTGAAGCGGGAGTGGATGCGGTTGTCATCGATACGGCGCACGGCCACTCAAAAGGGGTGCTGGAAACCGTCGCAAACATCCGCAAATCTTACCCTTCTTTAAATATCATCGCCGGAAACGTTGCGACGGCGGAAGGTACGAAAGCGCTGATAGACGCTGGCGCGGATATTGTAAAAGTCGGCATCGGGCCGGGCTCCATCTGTACGACAAGAGTGGTTGCCGGCGTTGGCGTGCCACAAATTACGGCGGTTTATGATTGTGCGACGGAAGCAAGAAAGTACGGGAAAGCGATTATTGCGGACGGCGGCATTAAATTCTCAGGCGATATTGTAAAGGCGCTGGCTGCCGGCGGACATGCCGTAATGCTCGGCAGCCTGCTTGCAGGGACATCGGAAAGCCCGGGCGAAATGGAAATTTACCAAGGGCGGCAATATAAAGTCTACCGCGGCATGGGGTCAATCAGCGCAATGGAAAGCGGATCGAGGGACCGTTACTTCCAGGAAGGCGCGAAAAAACTGGTGCCGGAAGGGATCGAGGGACGCGTGCCGTTTAAAGGGAGCCTGCAGGATGTCATCTACCAATTAATTGGCGGGCTCCGGTCCGGCATGGGTTATTGCGGCGCGAAAGATATGATTTCCTTGCGTGAAGAAGCGCAGTTTATCCGCATGACAGGGGCAGGCCTGCGGGAGAGCCATCCGCATGATATCCAGATTACAAAAGAAGCACCGAATTATTCTTTATCTTAACATGGATTTTGAATGGGAAACAAAATGGCAGGCAATTTTCCTGCCGTTTTTTTCTACCATTTAATAGAGTTGCAGCCCTGTACCGGCTGCCCTGCATTTTCGGAAAAAGCTGACAAATACGGCAAACTCTATGCATCTACTTTTTCAACCGGAACTATGTTAAAATAGGCAAAGTGTATACATATCTTGATGGAGGGTTGAAAGTGAAAAAAAGCTTGCAAAAAATGGCATTTGCGTTTCTGGTGCTGCTGTTATCGGCAGGGGTTGTGCAGCAGGTGCCGAAAAAAGCCCATGCGCAGGACCAGTTGGATATTCATGCAAAAGCGGCTATCATTGTGGATGCGGATAACGGGCAGATTTTGTATGAAAAAAATGCCGAACAGGCGCTGGGCATTGCTTCCATGAGCAAAATGATGACGGAGTATTTGCTGCTTAAAGCCATTCATGAGAAAAAGGTTTCGTGGAACCAGAAAGTGACAATCAGCGATTATGCGTATCGCATTTCCCAAAACAGGGCACTTTCAAATGTGCCGTTAAGAAAAGGCGAAAAGTACACGGTTAAAGAGCTTTTCCAAGCGATGGCGATTTATTCGGCAAACGGCGCAACGATTGCGATTGCAGAAACGCTCGGCGGAACGGAAAAAAACTATCTGAACATGATGAACAAACAAGCGAAAGCATTCGGCCTCACCCATTATAAGTTTGTGAACGCAACCGGGCTGAACAATGAGGATTTGCAAGGCATGCAGCCGGCTGGGACAGGCAGGACGGAAGAAAACCTTGTCTCAGCAAAATCCGTTGCAAAAATCGCCTACCATTTGATCCACGACTACCCGGAGATTTTACAAACAACAAGAACGGCCAAAATGAAATTCCGGGCCGGGACAGATGATGAAATTGCGATGCAGAACTGGAACTGGATGATTCCGTCCCTTGTTTACGGGCGGAAGGGCGTTGACGGGTTGAAAACCGGGAACACCGACAAAGCGGGATACTGCTTTACAGGCACGGCCAAGCAAAACGGCATGCGCATCATTACCGTCGTTCTTCATGCAGAGGATGCGAACGGGAACAGCACCATCAAGTCCCGATTTGATGTCACAAACAAATTAATGGATTATGCTTTTAATAATTTCACAGAAAAAACCCTTTACCCGAAAGGCTATCAGGTGAAAAAGACGGTAACGGTGAAGTCCGGCAAAGAAAAACAGGCTTCCGTTGTCACGAAGGCGCCGCTTAAAGTGGCTGTGAAAAACGGGGAAGGCAAAATGTACACCCCTGTTGTGAAATTTGATTCAAAACAAATCACAGCGCCGGTGAAAAAGGGGACAAAGGTCGGTACATTGTATGCCCGGCATAAAGACGGGCAGGAACTTGGCTATTTGTACGGCCCGGGTACAGCGCACACCGCTTTGGTTACCAAAACCGATATTGAAAAAGCCAACTGGTTTGTGCGTATGATGCGTGGAATTGGCGGATTTTTCGAGTGACTTTGGGATCATACAGCCGGCAAATTATTTTAAGTAAAAAAACAGGACAAGGGCCCTTGTCCTGTTTTTCACTTTAACGTGGAAAAATGAGTGCCTTGACAAGCATTCGCTTTTGGTGTTAATTTAAATTATTATACATATAATAAGAATTTTTAATTTTATAAAGGGGCGTACAAAAGATGAAAACAGGAACAGATATAGTGAAACGCGGGATGGCGGAAATGCAGAAAGGCGGTGTGATCATGGATGTGGTCAATGCCGAGCAGGCAAAACTTGCTGAAGAAGCAGGCGCTGTTGCCGTCATGGCATTGGAACGCGTTCCTTCCGATATCCGGAAAGCCGGAGGGGTTGCCCGTATGGCGGACCCTTCCATTGTGGAAGAAGTAATGAACGCCGTCAGCATTCCGGTAATGGCAAAAGCAAGGATCGGCCATATTGTTGAAGCGCGGGTGCTCGAAGCGATGGGCGTCGATTATATTGACGAAAGCGAAGTTTTAACGCCGGCCGATGATGAGTTCCACATCAATAAAAAAGAATTCACGGTGCCGTTTGTGTGTGGCTGCCGCGATTTGGGGGAAGCGGCACGAAGGATCGGGGAAGGCGCCTCGATGCTCAGGACAAAAGGCGAGCCGGGAACCGGGAATATCGTTGAAGCGGTCAGGCATATGCGGAAAGTGAATGCGCAGGTGCGGAAAGTGGTCAACATGAACGAAGATGAACTGATGACGGAAGCCAAACAGCTCGGTGCCCCGTACGAGGTGCTGCTGCAAATTAAAAAAGAAGGCCGGCTGCCGGTTGTAAACTTTGCTGCTGGCGGTGTTGCAACGCCGGCGGATGCGGCTTTGATGATGCAGCTCGGTGCGGACGGCGTTTTCGTCGGATCGGGGATTTTCAAATCGGAAAACCCGGCGAAATTTGCGAAAGCGATTGTCGAAGCAACGACCCACTACCAAGATTACAAACTGATTGCCGAATTGTCGAAAGACCTTGGAACAGCAATGAAAGGCTTAGAAATTTCAACATTGCCGGCTGAAGCAAGAATGCAGGAGCGCGGCTGGTAAGGAGAATCAGCATGAAAAAAATTGGCGTACTTGGCCTCCAGGGGGCTGTGGAGGAACATATCCGTGCAGTGGAAGCCTGCGGGGCGGAAGGTGTTGTCGTTAAGAAAAAAGAGCAGTTGGACGAAATCGGCGGGCTCATCCTGCCGGGCGGGGAAAGCACGGCAATGCGGCGGCTCATTGACCGCTACGGTTTTATGGCGGAACTGAAACAGTTTGCCGAAAGTAAGCCGGTCTTTGGCACATGCGCAGGGCTGATCCTGCTTGCAAAGCGTATTGAAGGCCAGGAAGATGCGCATATCGGCGCAATGGATATTACGGTGGCGCGCAATTCTTTCGGCCGCCAGCGGGAAAGTTTTGAAGAAACAATCCGTGTTAACGGCATCGCGGAAGATTTCCCGGCTGTCTTTATTCGCGCGCCCCATATCGTTTCCGTTTCCGATCATGTTGAAGTGCTGGCCGAGTGCCGCGGGCGGATTGTTGCGGTCCGCCAGGGAAATCTGCTCGGCTGCTCCTTCCATCCGGAGTTAACGGATGACCTGCGGATGACCGAATATTTTTTGAGTATGGCAAGGATTCCGGTCAGCTCTGAGGAGTAAAAATTTTTCGTGATAATTTAACTATTCCCCCCCAAAAATGCGGCTAAATATGTAATAATTTAAATAATTAGAGCTTGCTGGACGAATATTTTGGCATGGCTTAGTGACAAGTCGAATACAAGCTAAAATTTGATTCGTTCAGCAAGCCCTAATTAAACTTGGCTGTTTTGAGGGGGTTTTTATTTTGGTTACTAGAAAAGAAAAAAGAAATCGTGAAAAAGAAGCAAATTATTTTTTCGAGTTCCTTAAAATTCAGAAGCATTTTTTCAAAGACCTGATGAATAACCTAAAAAAGGTAGCAGACCACCGACATCAAAGCTATATCACTTATGGTCCAGAGGTCCTTTTATTTACGATGATGTTGAAAAATATGACCGGCCTAAAATCCATGAGAAACATGAGTGAGAGTTTTAATAAAGAAGAATGTATTAAAAATGTAGGGAAGGTGTTAGGCTTAGATTCTCTTGAAGAACTTCCACATTATGATACAATTAACGACTTTTTATCTGGCTTAGATGTAAATGAATTAGAAAAAATTAGAACGTATATGATTAAAGAATTATTGAAAAAAAGGTCTCTCGAGTCTTATCGAATTGAAGGAAAGTACTGGGGTGTCATCATTGATGGAACTGGATTACACACCTTTCATGAGAAACATTGTAAACACTGCCTGAGACGGGCATATACAAATAAAGAAACAGGAGAAACGAACGTACTTTATATGCACCATGTACTTGAAGCCAAGCTTGTCGTGGGGGATATGGTCTTCAGTATTGCCTCCGAATTTATCGAAAATGAATCAGAAAATGTTTCTAAGCAAGATTGTGAATTAAAAGCCTTCGACAGGCTGGCAAAGAAAATAAAAAAAATATTTAAAAGACTACCGATTTGTATCTTGGGAGATAGTCTCTATGCATGTGAAACGGTATTTAATCTGTGCAGGGCGCACAAATGGAAATATATATGCAGATTTAAGGAAGGGAGAATTAAAAGTATCTCGACGGAGTTTAAGGCAATAAAAGAGCTGGAACAAAGTAAGGATCAGAATTCATTAGTTTGGGTGAATGATATTGCCTACAAAGACAGAACGGTCAATCTGATGGAGGCCACAATGAAAACAGAGGATGGGAAATCGAAAGAGTATGTATTTATAACGGATATTAAAATCACGAAAAAGAACGTGGAACGACTCATCGCTGCAGGAAGAAGCCGCTGGAAGATTGAAAATCAAGGATTTAACGAACAAAAAAATAATCGTTACAATATAGAACATGCCAATAGCCAAAACTACACAGCCATGAAAAATCATTATTTATTAGTTCAAATAACAGATATTATTAGACAGCTGTTTGAAAAAGGTTCGTCAATCTTAAAAGCACTCAAAAAAACGGCAAAAGAAAAATCCTCAAATCTGTTGGAATCGTTTCGGACACGTATTTTAACAGACGAGGATTTCACCCATTTAAGTAAGCCAATACAAGTAAGGTTTACTTAATGGTTATATTATAGCAAAGGATGTGATGTAAAAAAAGGTTTTTTGAAGTTATCCACAATTTTAAAAAAGAAATTTGCAAATTCGGCTCTTTTTGACTTTGAAAGCAGAAAAAATAGATGGAAAAATTTTCTAAATGTGGATAAGTCATTTTATCATAAAACATCTAAAAATTGATGAATTTACTCTTCAGAGCTGGATTCCGGTATAATCTGTTGCAAAACGGATAAAATTGTAGTACATTAAGGTGTACGTGAAGACTGAAAAAGCAATGACAGGAACCAGTAGGAGAACGCTTTTCCTAAAGAGAGCCGGTGGGCGGTGGAAACCGGCGGAAAGCTTCTGTGAATCCATCCTTGAGCGGGTTGCTGAAAGCCGGGCGAGTAGGCATCCACGGGAAAAAACCCGTTATCCTTACAAAGCGGAAAACTCTTGTTTTCAATTTGGGTGGCAACGCGGGTTCACTCTCGTCCCTGTTTTCGGGGCGGGAGTTTTTTATTTGAATTTCGATAAAAGGAGAAGGATAGCATGTTGGACATCAAATTTTTGCGTGCGCATTTTGATGAAGTCAAAGAACGGATGCAGCACCGCGGAGAAGATTTGACCGATTTTGAAAAGTTCAGCGGGCTGGACCAAAGGCGGCGCGAACTGATCATGGAAAGCGAAGCGTTGAAAAACAGGCGGAATGAAGTCACGCAGCAAGTTGCGGCACTGAAACGCGAAAAGAAAGATGCAACAAAGCTGATCGAGGAAATGCGCGGCGTCGGCGAGAAAATTAAAGCGCTGGATGCCGAGTTGAAACAAGTCGAAGCCGAACTTGAAATGCTGATGCTTTCTATCCCGAACATTCCGCATGAAAGCGTGCCGGTGGGAGACAGCGAAGAGGACAATGTCGAAATCCGGAAATGGGGTGAAGTGCCGGCATTTGGATTTGAACCGAAACCGCACTGGGATATTGCCACTGACCTTGGCATCCTTGACTTTGAAAGGGCAGCCAAAGTGACCGGAAGCCGGTTCGTCTTTTACAAAGGGCTTGGCGCCCGCCTTGAACGTGCGCTTTATAATTTTATGCTTGATCTGCATGTCGAAGAACACGGTTATGAAGAGGTATTGCCGCCGTATATGGTGAACCGGGCCAGCATGACAGGAACGGGGCAGCTGCCGAAATTTGAAGAAGATGCTTTTCTTGTCAATGAAAAAGACTATTTTCTGATCCCGACTGCCGAAGTGCCGGTGACAAATTATCACCGTGATGAAATTTTAAACGGCGGCGACCTGCCGATCAATTATGTGGCATTCAGCGCCTGTTTCCGTTCGGAAGCGGGTTCTGCCGGGCGCGATACACGCGGGCTGATCCGCCAGCACCAGTTTAACAAAGTGGAACTTGTAAAATTTGTCAAACCGGAAGATTCCTATGAGGAGCTTGAAAAACTGACGGGCCATGCGGAAAGAGTGCTGCAGCTTTTGGGCCTGCCTTATCATGTGATGAGCATGTGCACGGCGGACCTCGGGTTTACGGCAGCGAAAAAATATGATATTGAAGTGTGGATGCCAAGCCAGCACGTATACCGCGAGATCTCTTCGTGCAGCAACTTTGAAGCTTTCCAGGCAAGGCGTGCGAACATCCGCTTCCGCAGGGAACCCAATGCAAAACCGGAACATGTCCATACACTGAACGGATCCGGGCTTGCCATCGGGCGTACCGTCGCAGCCATCCTTGAAAATTACCAGCAGGCTGACGGCAGCGTGGTGGTTCCCGAAGTGCTCCGCCCGTACATGCGTATCGATATCATCAAACCAGAATCATAAAAAAATCCCCGGCTTTTTTACATGAAAAGCCGGGGATTTGAAACATGTTTTCCGGAAGCTTCCGCATTTTTTAGGGCGGGATTTTACTCAAAAGGGCGGACAAGAGAAAAACGGCCATATCTAAATGTGCGTTCCGGGGCCTTCCTTTGGCTAAAATTCAGATGGCTTTCCGCAGTAGAAAATCTTGATGTGCTTGACTTGTTTTGATCGTGTAGGTTATAATCTTTTTTGTCAAAATGGAGGAATACCCAAGTCTGGCTGAAGGGATCGGTCTTGAAAACCGACAGGCGGGTTACACCGCGCGGGGGTTCGAATCCCTCTTCCTCCGCTTGAAAAATGAAAAGGACTATGATTGAAAGCCTGTGGCACCCTGAAATGGCGGGAGCTGTGGGCTTTTTTCGTGGAGTAAGGACAAGACACCACATTTTTTTGCATGCCCGTGATCCCTCCGTAAATCATTAAAAAGCCCGTTACGCGATGGTAACGGGTTTTTAGCCGCCATTATTTTTTTACGGCTGCTGCCTGTGCGAGCATGTAGCCGATCCGCTCGACAATCGGTTCGACGGCATCTTCATGTTTAAACAGGTCGTATTCGTCAATGTTCAGCCTGAGAACCGGGCAGGCATGGAAAGAGTCGATCCACTGCTCGTACCGTTTCTGCATTTCAATCCAGTATTCAACAGGGGTATCTTGTTCCATTGGACGGCCGCGTTTTTTGATCCGTTCCAAAATGTTTTCCAGCTTGCCTTCCAAATAAATCATCAGGTCGGGATGCGGAAAATACGGGGTCATCACCATGGCATCAAACAAGTTTGTATAGGTTTCAAAATCAATGGCAGACATATTGCCTTTTTCATAATGCATCCGGGCAAAAATGCCGGTATCCTCATAAATGGAGCGGTCCTGGATAAAACCGCCGCCGTATTCAAACATTTTTTTCTGCTCCTTGAACCTTTCCGCCAGAAAATAAATTTGAAGATGGAAACTCCACCGTTTAAAATCGCTATAAAATTTTTCCAAATACGGATTGGTGTCGACTTTTTCAAAGGACGCCCGGAAATGGAGCGCCTTCGCGAGCGCACGCGTTAAAGTCGATTTTCCGACGCCGACAGTACCTGCAATGGTGATCACAGCGTGGTTCGGAATTTGATATTTCTCACGAAGTTCCATGGGTATGTACTCCTTTTTGTAAGGTTTGCGCGATTTCTTGCAGCATGTATGTCAGGTCATGTTCATGCCGGATAAAATCAAGTGTATCACAGTCGAACTTTAATACCGGGATGTCCGGATGGCCGGCTTCGAAGCGGCTCATAAACCGGCCGTAGTCTGCGGATAGTTTTTGTAAATACGTTTCCTGCATATTTTTTTCAAATGCCCGCCCTCTTATTTCAATTCTCTTGAGGAGCGTTTCCAGGCTTGCGTGCAAATAAATGATGACGTTCGGCTGCGGCATATCGGCTGTTAAAATGCCGTAAATTTTCATAAATTTTTCAAACTCATGCGTTTTTAGCGTCCGCCGGGCAAAAATCAAGCTTTTAAAAATATGGTAATCTGCAACGACAGGCTGCCTATGCCGTTTAAGGTCTTCCAGCTGTTTGTAGCGATTGCAGAGAAAAAACATCTCGGTTTGGAAACCCCATTCTTCTTTATTGGTATAAAATTTTCCAAGAAAAGGATTTTCATCCACAATTTCTTTCAAAAGCTGAAACGAAAAGTATGATGAAATGGCTTTTGCCAATGACGTTTTGCCAACGCCGATCGGTCCCTCGATTGCAATAAACGGTATCCTTTTCATAACGCCCTCCCGCTGAAGCGATTGTTCATTGATGCACACTGTTGCTATTTTAGCACAAGTCTCCGCCGGTTGGCATGCGGGAAAAAAAGCGGTCATGTGTCCCGGCGTTCTGCTTCCGGCTGTTTCCTGGGTTGGTTTTAACAAACATTCTCCAAAAAATGGAACTCAAATGTGACTGGTGCTTGCTCTGTGTATCGGATCAGGCCTGCATCCGGACCGTCCAGTTGGCGCCGGCATAAATGCGGGGAAAGGACTTCGCAATCCCGTCCGTGCGGCGCAGCGGGTTCCGGGTAAAAAGTAGCGGGATTCCGGGGCAAAAGAAAAAAGCAACGGAACCCGCTGCTTCAGGAAGGGCGTTTGACTACATCAAAGCGATCGGCGATTAACAGCCAGTTTTGCGGAAAAGAGAGGCCGAGTTTCCAGTAGCTCATGCCTCTTAACCCGAGTTCAGTAAGCAAATTAAATTTTGCCTCAATGGAACGGGCATCTTCAAACCAGACGGTGTGCCGCCGGTTGTTTTCATCTGTATAGTTAAAATGAGGGGCCTGGGATGTTGTGTCATACAGGATCGGCACATTGTGCGCACCCGCGAGCCGGATGGCCTGCTGCGGGCTGACGGCTCTTGCTGTTGTGCCAGTTTGATAGGGCAATGTCCAGTCATAGCCATACAGATTTTGCCCCATCAAAATCTTATTGGGCGGCATTTCTGTGATGGCATAGCGGAGCACATCCCGGACCGGCCCGATCGGAGACACCGGCATGGGCGGGCCGCCGCTATACCCCCATTCGTAGGTCATAATGACAACAAAATCGGCAATTTCGCCATGCGCCCTGTAATCGTGTGCCTCATACCAGCGCCCGGCCTGGGTGGCGCTCGTTTTCGGAGCGAGCGCGGTGGACATGAGCCAACCTTCCCGGCTGAAGCGCGTTTTTGCTTTTCTTAAAAACCGGTTGTAAGCTTCCCTGTCCTGCGGGCGCAAATACTCAAAGTCAAAATGAATATCACGGAAACCGAGCCGGCTTGCGGTTTGAACAATTTCATTTAAAAACCGGTTCTGGACGGTTTCGTCGTTCAAAAGGATCCGCCCGAGTTCATCGCTGAACTGGCCGTTTTCCTGATTACAGATCACCATCATTAAAATGGCGTTTTGGGCATCGGCAATCGCCCGCAAATTTCCAAGCGGCGGGGCAACAAGTGTGCCGTCTCGGTTTACCCGGAATGCAAACGGGGCAAGATAGGTCAAATACGGGGCCGCTTTTCGCGCACTTGTTTCAAGAGACGCTGAAACCGTGTTCCCGAATGGTTCAACATACGCATTAAATTCTGCTCTTTTTTTCGGGGAAGGCGGCAGATAAAGGCGCAACCCGGGTCGGAGCTGCTGATGGACAGAAATGCCGTTGATGCGGGCAAGTTCCTGGTAAGATATCCCTGCTTGTTGTGCAATGGAATATAAGCTGTCCCCCGGCCGGACCCAATAAAACCTCCCGGTGATCGGGATGACAATCGCCTGTCCGATGACAAGCCGATCCGGATCCGGAAGTTCATTTGCCGAAATGATTTCTGAAGCCGGAACACTGTATCTTTGCGCAAGATTTGAGACCGTGTCATTTCTTTCGACAACATGTATTTGCAAACGAGTCCCCCCTCGTGTCAGCCATCGCTATTGTTATCTTTATGCCCCGTTTTTTTAAAACATGCCCGCTTTTTATGTGCGCATTTTTTTTGCGGAATCATTCATCAAACCATTTTTGCGGCATTTCTTAACGTAACAGCCTGCTAAATGAAGGAAGGGCATGATTTTTGTAGTATTGCTTAACGTAGAAGGGTTCTAAGTAAAGGAAGGGCATGATTTTTGTGGCGCTTCTTAACATAGAGGAGCTCTAGATTAAGGAAGCGGAAATTTTTTGTGGTGTTGCTTAACAAAAAGACCATTTTGGACCCAGTCGCGACTCCTTTTGACAGGTTCAAAAGGACATTTCGAGCCCGGATACAGCTTGTTTTGTCCTTTTGGCAGGTTCAAAAAGACATTTCGGACCCGGATGCAGCTTGTTTTGTCTTTTTGACAGGTTCAAAAAGACATTTTGGGGCCAGGTGCGGTATGTTTTGTCTTTTTGACGGCTTCAAAAGGACATTTCGAACCCGGATGCAATCGTGTTTTGTCCTTTTGACGGCTTCAAAGGGACATTTCGGGCCAGGATGCAACGTGTTTTGTCCTTTTGGCAGGTTCAAGAAGACATTTTGGGGCCAGGTGCAGTTTGATTTGTCCTTTTGGCGGTTTCAAAAGACCATTTCGAGCCCAGGTGCGTCTTGTTTTGTCCTTTTGACGGCTTCAAAAAGACATCTCGAGCCCGGATGCAACGTGTTTTGTCTTTTTGACGGCTTCAAAAAGACATTTCGAACCCACTCGCGACTCCTTAAAGGCGCTCTAGATTAAGGAAGCGGAAATTTTTTGCAGTGTTTCTTAACGTAGAAGGGTTCTAAGTAAAGGAAGGGCACCCATTTGCGCATCTTTCTTAACGTAGCCGTCCGCTAAATGAAGGAAGCAAGCATGTTTTTCAGTGTTTCTTAACATAGAGCCCCTCTAAGTGAAGGAAGCGAACGTTTTTTGTGATGTTCCTTAACATATAAGTGCTCTCAGTAACGAAAGAGCATCCAACTTTTCCGTTTCCTAACACAGGAGCCTTCTACCTGAAGAAAGCCAGCGCAAAACGGCAGGAAAATCCATACTGATGACCGAACACAGTGTGATTTTTTCAAGGCTGTGTTACGATAAGGCTACGATACCTTTCGGAGGAGTTAGGATGGAAAATCGCGATGAATATTATATGCGCCTTGCCATTCAGGAAGCCGTAAAAGCACAGCATCTCCGTGAAGTGCCGATCGGGGCGGTGATTGTGATCGATGAAAAAGTGATTGCTGCAGCCCACAACCTGCGTGAAACCACCCAGCGTGCTGCCGCCCATGCGGAACTTCTGGCCATCGAAAAAGCATGCGAAGTGATCGGATCATGGCGCCTTGAAAATGCCGAGTTGTATGTCACACTGGAACCATGCCCAATGTGCAGCGGTGCCGTTTTACAATCGAGGATCAAGCGGGTCGTTTACGGGGCAAAAGATCCAAAAGCGGGCTGTGCGGGAACTTTGATGAACCTGCTTGAGGACGGTCGCTTTAACCACCGGAGCGAAGTCGTAAGCGGTGTGCTTGAAACAGAATGCGGGGAGCTATTGCGGTCCTTTTTCCGGTCTTTAAGGGAAAAGAAAAAGAAGGAAAAATTTGTGGCAGAGGAAGATGGAAAAAGTCCCACCAATTAACAGGCGGGAGAGATTGCTTTTTTTAAAAAAGACATGTATACTTAGTTATGCGTTAGTTTTTAACGCTTAAAACTGGTATCAATTTTGCCGCGCTAGGTGGGGAGGCAGCGGTGCCCTGTACCCGCAATCCGCTCCAGCGGGACTGAATCCCTTTCCGAGGCCGGCTGCTTGTAGGGCCAGCCTTAAGTAAGTGGTGTTGACACCCGGGTCCTGCGCAATGGAACCCCGCGAACCATGTCAGGTCCGGAAGGAAGCAGCATTAAGCGGGTCATTCCATGTGCCGCAGGGCAGCCTGGGTCGAGCTAACTGCTTAAGTAACGCTTATGAGGGTCGGTCGAAGAAAGGTGCGCGGCAGTTTCATTACATAAAAAACAAAACTCATCCTGATCCGGGATGGGTTTTTTCCATATTTGAATGCTTTTCGATTCGGGATGTAAAATCGCTTTTCCTAAGGTATAATAAAAGAAATGTGTGAATCGGAAGCAAATCTGGCCGGGAGGATTGATCATGGCTTATCAGGCGTTATACCGCACATGGCGGCCGCAGCGGTTTGCGGATGTCGTCGGGCAGGAGCATGTGACAAAAACATTGCAGCATGCCCTCCTGCAACAGAAAACAACGCATGCTTATCTTTTCTCGGGCCCGCGGGGTACAGGAAAAACAAGTGCCGCTAAAATTTTGGCAAAGGCGGTGAACTGCGAACATGCTCCGACCGGGGAACCGTGTAACGAATGCGCTGTCTGCCGGGGGATTACAGACGGCACGATCCCAGATGTCATCGAGATTGACGCGGCGTCGAATACAGGCGTGGATGACATCCGGGATATCCGCGACAAAGTCAAATACGCGCCAAGTGTTGTTAAATATAAAGTATATATTATCGACGAAGTCCATATGCTGTCGATCGGCGCATTTAACGCACTTTTGAAAACACTTGAGGAGCCCCCGAAACATGTCATTTTTATTCTGGCAACAACCGAGCCCCATAAAATTCCGCTTACGATCGTTTCCAGATGCCAGCGGTTTGATTTTAAACGAATCACATCCCGTGATATTTTTAAACGCCTGGCTTATATTGCAGGCGAAACCGGCATTGCATATGATGAACAGGCGCTCAATATTATCGCCCATGCTGCGGAAGGCGGGATGCGGGACGCGCTCAGCCTGCTTGACCAGGCCGTCTCTTTCAGCGAGGGGAAAGTGAGAGTGGAAGATGCGCTCACGGTAACGGGTTCCATTTCCCAGAATGATTTTACCCGCCTTGCGCAGGCAATTCAAAAGAAGGATGCTGCAAAATGCCTTGACCTTGTCGGTTCTCTTCTCCAGCAGGGAAAAGATCCTTCAAGGCTTGTGGAAGACTTCATCCTTTATTTCCGCGATCTGCTTTTGTATAAAACTGCCCCGCAGATGGAGGAAGCGGTTCAAAGGGTTTATTTAGATGAGGCGTTTAAAGAAATGAGCCGCTCGCTTCAAACGCAGGAAATTTACCGTTTTATTGACATCCTGAACCAAACGCAGCAGGATATGCGTTTTTCCAATATGGCCCGCGTTTATTTGGAAGTGGCTTTTATCAAACTTTGTGAAGAAAAAGCGCCGGATCCCGGGGAAAATGATCTCATCCGGAAACTTGCTGAAAAAATCGAACGGCTCGAATCAGAACTCGAGTCTCTCAAGCAAAACGGGGTGCCGGAGGCGGATGAAACAGAACATGCGCCAAAACGGCAGGCCCCGAGAAAAATTCCGCGCACTTCGAAAGGTTTTAAGGTACAAGTCGGAAGGATTCATGATATATTAAAAGAAGCGACAAAAGAGGATCTCAAACGGATTAAAAACAGTTGGAACGATATGATTGAGACGCTCAACAGCAGGCAGATGCGGTCGCAGGCGGCGCTTTTAAACGAAGCGGAACCGGTGGCGGCGTCGCCGAACGCTTTTGTCATCAAATTCAAATATGAGATCCATTGCCAGATGGCGATGGAAAACGAGAAATTTTTACAAGCGATTTCGAGCGTGCTCAGTGAATTAACCGGAACCGGGTACCAGGCTGCGGGCGTTCCGGAAAATGAATGGAATACGATCAGGGAAAATTATATCCACCACCATAAAGAAGAAGCAGAGGAAGAAAAACCGCAGGATGATCCGGTTGTAACCGAAGCAATCAAATTGTTTGGGCCTGAATTAATTGAAATAAAAGACTAAAACTGGAGGGTTTCATATGCGAGGAATGGGCAATATGGGCAATATGCAAAAAATGATGAAACAAATGCAAAAGATGCAGAAAGAAATGATGGAGGCACAGGAGCAGCTTGGCGAACAGAAAGTGGAAGGTACGGCAGGCGGCGGCATGGTAACCGTTGTCGTTTCTGGCCATAAAAAAGTGCTGGAAGTGCGCATCAATGAAGAAGCCGTCGATCCGGACGATGTCGAAATGCTGCAGGACATGATCCTTGTCGCCACCAATGACGCCCTGGATAAAGTTGAACAGCTGACGGAGCAGACGATGGGCAAGTACACGAAAGGCTTCAATATTCCGGGATTTTAAAGGTGTGATCAACAATGCAATACCCTGAACCAATCACAAAATTAATGGAAAGCTTCATGAAACTGCCAGGCATTGGGCCGAAAACCGCGGCCCGGCTGGCATTTTTTGTTCTTGATATGAAGGAAGACAGCGTCCTTGCATTTGCCAAGGCGCTTGTCGATGCGAAACGGGATCTGACGTACTGTTCCGTTTGCGGGCATATCACCGATACAGATCCGTGCTATATTTGTGCCGATCCGCGCCGCGACAGAAGCGTGATCTGCGTTGTCGAGGAGCCGAAAGACGTCATTGCCATGGAAAAAATGAAAGAATACAACGGCCTTTACCATGTCCTGCATGGTGCGATTTCGCCAATGGACGGAATCGGCCCTGAAGACATCAGTGTACCGGATCTGCTCAAACGCCTGCGCGATGAAACCGTCCAGGAAGTGATTCTTGCAACCAATCCAAATATCGAAGGTGAAGCGACAGCCATGTATATTTCGCGGCTTTTAAAACCGTCCGGCATTAAAGTGACACGGATTGCGCACGGGCTGCCGGTGGGCGGGGATCTCGAGTACGCCGACGAAGTCACCTTATCAAAAGCACTGGAAGGCCGAAGAGAAATTTAACCTGACGGGGTGGATACAATGTTCAGTAAGAAGCAAAAACTCAGGAAAGCATACGATGCGCTTCTTCTTGATTTGGTCACAAACGTAAAAAATGAATGGGTGCAGCAAAATGCCCTCCAGAATCTAAGTTTTGAATTTAATGAAGAACTTTACTTCCGCACCAAAGTGGCCGAAGCAAAATATGTGTTTCTTTTTCGGGAAGTGAAAAGAAGAAATATCCGCCTCCAGTAAGGGCAGCACGGCTCAAGTTCTTTTTTGGACAACTCCTTCATAAAAATAAAGCAGCCGGAAAAAAGGGGTGATCCGCTTGAGCTCAACCATCATCATTATTGCGATTGTAGGCCTGATCCTTTTGCTGCTGTTTTCCGCAGCTTTAACCAAACCGTTGCGATGGGCGGGAAAGTTGTGCATCAAAGCCATCATCGGGGCTGTACTCCTTTTCTTTTTAAACCAGGTGGGCAGCCGGTACGGGCTGCATGTCCCGATCAATGCAGCCACCGTATCCGTTTCCGGGCTGCTCGGTATACCCGGGGTGATCGGCCTGACTGTCATCCAGACGTGGATTCTGTCCTGACAAAAGAAGCGCTTGAACCGCCATCAGCAGACAACCAGCGCCAAAGAAATGATCCATCATTTCTTTGGCGCATTTTTTAACGGCTTTCCGAAAGAAGTCTCCCATCCTCAAGGAATGTGAAGGTGCGAATCGCACCAATGAGTAGGTGGGAGATGAATTTCGGTTGGCTTTAGCCAAAGTTATTTTTCCAATCCTTTTCTCAACAATTCTAAGATTGCGGCTGTTCTAGTTGGAATCCCATTTTCTTTTTGATATTGCTCCAATTTTTCTAATATCGTCTTAGGCATACGAATTTCTACACGTTCTTTCTCTTCTCTCATGATTATCACCTCATATTGATTGTACGGATTTTTTACGATATAATCAATATATACGAAATTTTTCCGCACAAAGTGAGGTGAATGGATATGGCCAAGCAAAACAAAGCTTTCAAGTTTCGTTTGTTACCAAACAAAGAACAATCCGCATTATTAGCTAAGACATTTGGTTGTGTTCGCTTTGTCTACGAGCCCTTGCCAAAATGCTATATCCCCTGAAACTGTAAGCAGTCAGACAATTAAAGGTCGTTGATTTATTCCACTAAAGAAAAAAGACCTTTGTAGGAACATTATGACAAATGTAAAAAGAAATTGTGAGTTTTTGATTTTAATAGGGTAAATTTATTTATTATAAGTGTCTAAATTTTTCCACTTTGGTCGGTTTTGGGCGGGTTTCAATAGATTAAGCTACTCATTCCTGTGGTAAATATTGTAAAACGGAAAAGGATGATTTTTTTTGAAAAAAAAAGAGCCATGAAAGCCACTCCTTTGTTAAGATATAAGTACGACCAAATATCCAGGGAGTGATTTCATGACTATTTCTATTCTAACACAAACCAGAGACTTTTCAATACAACAAAATTTGAGTATGTGTCAAGTTTTTCTCGACAAGGTTTAAATATCGGGTATTCCAAGACACTCTTTTTGTACACTTTCGGCTACCGTGCTTTACTTGCTCGGTGTAATTTTCGGAAAAGATGTAATATTTCCGTATAAAGATGGATAACGGGGATGTTGAGGCGCGCGAAATTCACTCGCTTTCCGCGGGCGGCCGGCGAGCCTCCTCGCTCGTACCTCGCTGCGGGGTCTCTCCTGGCTCGCTTTTCCCGCAGGAGTCTCGTAAATTTCGCGCGCCTCAACGATCAGTCCCCACTGAGCCAAGCTTAAAACGAAAGCTCTAATATTTTGCTTAAATGTCCCATTGCCGATGAACTGCTTGAATGCAGGGCAACTGATCCGTGCTTTACGCCCACTGACGGGCGTACAGGCTGCTTGAATAGTTGAGACATCCTGATGGATTGTTGCAAGCTCCGTTGCTTTCTCGCGCTTCTTGAACGGTGTTTCAGATAGGTTTCCTGCAATGTCCCGTTAAGCATGCCCTGTTTCACCTTTACCATGGCTTCGGCGCCAGCTTTACTCCAATGCATCCCCCTTTTCTTCATTCTGAATGAGATATGCCTTTGATTTGATTCCATTGCCCCCAGGCCTCTCGCACCTTCCGGTACGTTCTCTACCTTGTCCCTCCAGTCAAAAATGCGGTCCCAGTTTTTTAGGATGTACGAACGAAACTCCTTGACTTTCTTAAGGCTCTTTTCATCCGTCAATGTGCTTTCATGCGTATCCAAATACAATGTGAATTGGTCTAGGTCATGCGTTCTAATCGCTTTTCTAATTTGCTCTTTGATCTCGCTCTTTCCGCCCCCGAATGTCCTTACGATGGCTTGTGCAACGTGGTAGGTATCCAGCTGGTTGAGCACCGGAAATTCCGACTGTGAGAATGCTGTTTGAAACCGTTCAGCTGTGTACCCCGCACCTCCATCACTATTTGTAATGACACGAGCTTTTTCTAGGGAATAGGTGTTGGCTGCTACAGCTTGGACTTCATCCCAAAATGTCTGGATGGATTTCGTCGTCATGATAACAACGGGATGGTGTAGAGAGACTCTTTTGCCATTGGTTTCCCATCCTTCATAGAGAATGGCGTGGTGGACTTCCAAACCCTGTTTCTTTTCTAGTCCCCGGACGAATATACCATCAGCTTCGGAAAACAGGTAATCTACCTTCTTTCCCTCAGGTAGTGAATCAGCTATTTCTAGCTCTTCTACAAGTGCCTTGTCGGCTTCAGCTTGCGTTTTCCCTACGTGTTTCACCATGTTCCCTACAGTTGTGTGACTAAGGCTCACTGCTGTCCATTCTTTTAAAATATCAGCTACCTCCCGATAGGTGTTCTCACTTGCCAACTCTGCCACCTTTAACTCCACTAACGGGCTGTATCGTTGGTATGGTAAAAGCCCTAACCATTCATCCAGAGGATAATGTGAATTCCCTTTCTGGTCATGCATTAGTGAACGTTTAAAGGTCACATTTCCAAATAAAAACTGAATGCTTCTGTTATCACTCCGGCAGTACTCCCAGCCATCCTCCAGCTTTTTTTGCTTAATTGTTTTATCTAACGTCTCAAATATTTCCCCAACCCATTGCGTAAAGGCATTCTGGATCAGAATTTTAACTTGTTCTTCAAATTCAATAAGACTTTTTGTATCCTTTAATAATCTAGCAATTATTGATATAATATCCATAGGAAGACCTCTTTCTAAATGTATTCGCCCACAAGCGTACATTTAAATGATAGAGCGTCTTCCCATTTTTTTCCACTCATCTGCCCTTCGAGTAAAATTTTACACATACAATTTGATTCCCCACAATTGGCAAGACTATGCCGATATACCATTTGTCATTCCATCCATGTGTTTCCCATGGGAGATTTTTAAGCCGATTGAACGAGAATACTACACCCTTTTATATTTGCACCTAAAAAATGAAAGAGCACATGATCCTTCTAATGAAATACAACCGGCACTATTTTCAATAACGGAGGAAGAAGACAAGTCTGCGTCTTCATTATTTCATCTCCCTTCCACTGGGAGAAAACCGCATCCTTTCATGCCCTTTTTTCGTGCTTTTGAACTGGCCTCTTTACAGTATATTGAAGTGATGGTGGAGAGTGTCTATTTGCAAGTGAAATCAAACCCGCTATTTGCCACCATGTGTGGATTTACGGAGAAAATTCCGAGCTACCGTTCCTTTGCTCGTTTTGATCAAATCATGACAACAAATGGTCTTTGGGAAAAAGCCCGGCTATTGGTTGTTGAATATAATAAAGGGGAAGGCGTGGTTGAAACGAATGAGGAAGCAGCCGCCGTGGATACATCGCATATAGAGGCAGAAGCAACCTTGAATAAAACAAGGAAGACGTGTTCTTGTGAGGGTAATTGCGATTGCCCCAGAGTCCTTACGGACGACAATGTAGGGGTAATGCGTAAAAGTAATGCAGTCTCCTATATTGCGCATAAATTATCAATGGTGTGCGGGGTGAGATCCGGTTTGCCTTTGACGCGGGAAGTATTTAAAGGAAATACACCCGATGGGAAAACATTAGAACCGACATTGGAAACGTTTAAGGCAGAGCACCCCGAGATGGCTGAGCAGTTGAGCTTTATCCTGGCAGATGGAATCTACCAAACGCCGGAAAATCAAAAAGTGACAAAGGATGTATTACAGGCGAAATTGGTGGCACCGATCAATCCACGGAACCGTAAAGATAAACCAACTACCGCCCGGGGGATTGAAAAAATCAACCGGTACGGCACTCCCATCTGTATCAGTGGACATAAAATGGAACTTAGAGGATCTGATCGGGAAAAGGGGCAATATATTTACACTTGTCCTGTATTTCATCCAAATGCCAAGCAAGAAGGTCTCACCTGCCCGCTAGCGAATCACGCGGAATGTTGTAATGGGGCAGCACAAGGAAGAGTATTTAGGATGGACTTTGATCAAACGCCTCAAGTAGATGTCGAGTTGCCGCAACATGGTCGCACATTTGAAGTGTTATATAGTGCCAGGACGATCATCGAAAGAATCTTTGGCATTCTAAAAGACGGATACAGTCTCCGTCGTGTTCACAAGCGTGGGAAGCAGGCAGTTGAAGCTCATGTAGATCGATGCATGATATCTATGCATATCATGGCAAATATGGCGTACTATCAGACTGGAAAGGCCAATTGTGGATGGACACGCAATCGACTGCAAAGAGCAAATTAAGTTATTCACAGGTGGATATGTGAATAAATAAAATGAGCGTTTCCTTTCCACAAAGGGTAGTGAAAAAAACCCATTTTGTGAAGGCGGGATACGTATGCCCTTTTTTTGAAGGAAAATGACCGTTTTACTTCTATTGAATTGAAAATCTGGATGAAAAGGCAAAAAAATCGGGATAATTAATTTTCCAGAGCCTCGCTCAAGGGTATATTTTTATTTTGGCAGAGGCTCAATATTAAAAATGAAGGTATACGCTTATTAGCGTTATCATAAGTAACAAAACTCTTGGAACAAGAGGGTTAGCTCGGTCAGTTTTCGTTGGCTAGTAAAAGCAACGATAAGTCGAGAAGCCCCCACTTCAATCAAACCGTAAGGTTGATAAGTGGAGGGTAGTTCACATTCATTTGAAGGGACCCAAAACTTAGGCCGAAAGAAGCGGGAGCGCCCACGAAAAAGCGGGCATATTAAAAAAGGATTGACTGTACTTCGTTATCCTAGTATAATAGTTTTCGTCACCGCATCCGGCATTAAACTTCTTAAAAAAGTAGTTGACATGTTGGTTGCGCCGTGGTATGATGTAAAAGTCGCTGAAAAACAAAGCGATTGTTCCTTGAAAACTGGACAAAACGAAACGTCAAATTCTTTTTGAGCTTTTATCAAACATCTTTACTGAGAGTTTGATCCTGGCTCAGGACGAACGCTGGCGGCGTGCCTAATACATGCAAGTCGTGCGGACCTTTTAAAAGCTTGCTTTTAAAAGGTTAGCGGCGGACGGGTGAGTAACACGTGGGCAACCTGCCTGTAAGACTGGGATAACGCCGGGAAACCGGGGCTAATACCGGATAGTTTTTTCCTCCGCATGGAGGAAAAAGGAAAGGCGGCTTCGGCTGCCACTTACAGATGGGCCCGCGGCGCATTAGCTAGTTGGCGGGGTAATGGCCCACCAAGGCAACGATGCGTAGCCGACCTGAGAGGGTGATCGGCCACATTGGGACTGAGACACGGCCCAAACTCCTACGGGAGGCAGCAGTAGGGAATCTTCCGCAATGGACGAAAGTCTGACGGAGCAACGCCGCGTGAGTGAAGAAGGCCTTCGGGTCGTAAAACTCTGTTGCCGGGGAAGAACAAGTGCCGTTCGAACAGGGCGGCGCCTTGACGGTACCCGGCCAGAAAGCCACGGCTAACTACGTGCCAGCAGCCGCGGTAATACGTAGGTGGCAAGCGTTGTCCGGAATTATTGGGCGTAAAGCGCGCGCAGGCGGCTTCTTAAGTCTGATGTGAAATCTTGCGGCTCAACCGCAAGCGGTCATTGGAAACTGGGAGGCTTGAGTGCAGAAGAGGAGAGTGGAATTCCACGTGTAGCGGTGAAATGCGTAGAGATGTGGAGGAACACCAGTGGCGAAGGCGGCTCTCTGGTCTGTAACTGACGCTGAGGCGCGAAAGCGTGGGGAGCAAACAGGATTAGATACCCTGGTAGTCCACGCCGTAAACGATGAGTGCTAAGTGTTAGAGGGTTTCCGCCCTTTAGTGCTGCAGCTAACGCATTAAGCACTCCGCCTGGGGAGTACGGCCGCAAGGCTGAAACTCAAAGGAATTGACGGGGGCCCGCACAAGCGGTGGAGCATGTGGTTTAATTCGAAGCAACGCGAAGAACCTTACCAGGTCTTGACATCCTCTGACCTCCCTGGAGACAGGGCCTTCCCCTTCGGGGGACAGAGTGACAGGTGGTGCATGGTTGTCGTCAGCTCGTGTCGTGAGATGTTGGGTTAAGTCCCGCAACGAGCGCAACCCTTGACCTTAGTTGCCAGCATTGAGTTGGGCACTCTAAGGTGACTGCCGGTGACAAACCGGAGGAAGGTGGGGATGACGTCAAATCATCATGCCCCTTATGACCTGGGCTACACACGTGCTACAATGGATGGTACAAAGGGCTGCGAGACCGCGAGGTTAAGCCAATCCCAGAAAACCATTCCCAGTTCGGATTGCAGGCTGCAACCCGCCTGCATGAAGCCGGAATCGCTAGTAATCGCGGATCAGCATGCCGCGGTGAATACGTTCCCGGGCCTTGTACACACCGCCCGTCACACCACGAGAGTTTGTAACACCCGAAGTCGGTGAGGTAACCTTTACGGAGCCAGCCGCCGAAGGTGGGACAGATGATTGGGGTGAAGTCGTAACAAGGTAGCCGTATCGGAAGGTGCGGCTGGATCACCTCCTTTCTAAGGGGAAAAGCGTAGGGCGCTCGTTCATCGGCGTACGGATTTCGAAGTCTTCGACTGAGATAAAGGAAACACGATGAGCCTTAAAGGCGAATCGATGCCCCCTTATCGTAGGGAGAAGACGTAGAAATACGCTAGCCGACAGCGCCCGGAGCTAGACATAAAAGGAAAATCTTCGGTTTTCCGAAATTAAGTTTGGCGTTTCCGTTTTGTCCAGTTTTGAAGGTTCAATCCTTCCTTATATTTCCTTTCATTAAGGGCCTGTAGCTCAGCTGGTTAGAGCGCACGCCTGATAAGCGTGAGGTCGATGGTTCAAGTCCATTCAGGCCCACCATTCCTTAATGATCGGGGCCTTAGCTCAGCTGGGAGAGCGCCTGCTTTGCACGCAGGAGGTCAGCGGTTCGATCCCGCTAGGCTCCACCTTTATAAATGTGTTCTTTGAAAACCGGATAGGAGAAATAAACCAAGTAAACCGAGAATCGCTTATTTTTGGATTTAAACCTTTTATGGTTAAGTTAGAAAGGGCGCACGGCGGATGCCTTGGCACTAGGAGCCGATGAAGGACGGTACAAACACCGATATGCTCCGGGGAGCTGTACGTAAGCTTTGATCCGGAGATTTCCGAATGGGGAAACCCCCTGTCTTTAATCGGACAGGATTCCTGCCTGAATCCATAGGGCAGGAAGGGCACACCCGGGGAACTGAAACATCTCAGTACCCGGAGGAAGAGAAAGCAATTGCGATTTCCCAAGTAGCGGCGAGCGAACAGGAAACAGCCCAAACCGGAAGGCTTGCCTTCCGGGGTTGTAGGACACTCATATGGGAGTTACAAAAGAACGGGGTAAGTGAAGCGGCCTGGAAAGGCCTGCCGGAGAAGGTAAAAGCCCTGTAACTGAAACTTCGTTCTCTCCCGAGTGGATCCTGAGTACGGCGGGACACGAGGAATCCCGCCGGAATCCGGGAGGACCATCTCCCAAGGCTAAATACTCCCTAGTGACCGATAGTGAACCAGTACCGTGAGGGAAAGGTGAAAAGCACCCCGGGAGGGGAGTGAAAGAGATCCTGAAACCGTGTGCCTACAAGTAGTCAGAGCCCGTTAACGGGTGATGGCGTGCCTTTTGTAGAATGAACCGGCGAGTTACGGTCTCATGCAAGGTTAAGCTGAAGAAGCGGAGCCGCAGCGAAAGCGAGTCTGAACAGGGCGAAAGAGTATGAGGCCGCAGACCCGAAACCAGGTGATCTACCCATGTCCAGGGTGAAGGCAAGGTAACACTTGCTGGAGGCCCGAACCCACGCACGTTGAAAAGTGCGGGGATGAGGTGTGGGTAGCGGAGAAATTCCAATCGAACTTGGAGATAGCTGGTTCTCTCCGAAATAGCTTTAGGGCTAGCCTCAAGCGGAGAGTTTTGGAGGTAGAGCACTGTTTGGACGAGGGGCCCTCATCGGGTTACCGAATTCAGACAAACTCCGAATGCCAAAAACTTATGCTTGGGAGTCAGACTGTGAGTGATAAGATCCATGGTCGAAAGGGAAACAGCCCAGACCGCCAGCTAAGGTCCCAAAGTATACGTTAAGTGGAAAAGGATGTGGCGTTGCTTAGACAACCAGGATGTTGGCTTAGAAGCAGCCATCATTCAAAGAGTGCGTAATAGCTCACTGGTCGAGTGACGCTGCGCCGAAAATGTACCGGGGCTAAACGTATCACCGAAGCTGCGGATGGACACCGTTTGGTGTCCGTGGTAGGAGAGCGTTCTAAGGGCGTTGAAGCCGGACCGGAAGGACCGGTGGAGCGCTTAGAAGTGAGAATGCCGGTATGAGTAGCGAAAGAAGGGTGAGAATCCCTTCCACCGAATGCCTAAGGTTTCCTGAGGAAGGCTCGTCCGCTCAGGGTTAGTCGGGGCCTAAGCCGAGGCCGAAAGGCGTAGGCGATGGACAACAGGTTGATATTCCTGTACCGCCTCTTCACCGTTTGAACGATGGGGGGACGCAGGAGGATAGGGCAAGCGCGACACTGGTTGATCGCGTCCAAGCAGTTAGGCCGGTGCGGAGGCAAATCCTTCGCGCCAAGGCGGAGCTGTGATGGCGAGGGAAATTAAAGTACCGAAGTTCCTGATTCCACACTGCCAAGAAAAGCCTCTAGTGAGGTGAAAGGCGCCCGTACCGCAAACCGACACAGGTAGGCGAGGAGAGAATCCTAAGGTGAGCGAGAGAACTCTCGTTAAGGAACTCGGCAAAATGACCCCGTAACTTCGGGAGAAGGGGTGCTTTTTGGGGTGTATGCCCCGGGAAGCCGCAGTGAATAGGCCCAGGCGACTGTTTAGCAAAAACACAGGTCTCTGCGAAGCCGCAAGGCGAAGTATAGGGGCTGACACCTGCCCGGTGCTGGAAGGTTAAGGAGAGGGGTTAGCCGCAAGGCGAAGCTCTGAACTGAAGCCCCAGTAAACGGCGGCCGTAACTATAACGGTCCTAAGGTAGCGAAATTCCTTGTCAGGTAAGTTCTGACCCGCACGAAAGGTGTAACGATCTGGGCACTGTCTCAACGAGAGACTCGGTGAAATTATAGTACCTGTGAAGATGCAGGTTACCCGCGACAGGACGGAAAGACCCCATGGAGCTTTACTGCAGCCTGATATTGAATTTTGGTACAGCTTGTACAGGATAGGTAGGAGCCTTGGAAACCGGAGCGCCAGCTTCGGCGGAGGCATCGGTGGGATACTACCCTGGCTGTATTGAAATTCTAACCCGCACCCCTTACCGGGGTGGGAGACAGTGTCAGGCAGGCAGTTTGACTGGGGCGGTCGCCTCCTAAAAGGTAACGGAGGCGCCCAAAGGTTCCCTCAGAATGGTTGGAAATCATTCGCAGAGTGTAAAGGCATAAGGGAGCTTGACTGCGAGACTTACAAGTCGGGCAGGGACGAAAGTCGGGCTTAGTGATCCGGTGGTTCCGCATGGAAGGGCCATCGCTCAACGGATAAAAGCTACCCTGGGGATAACAGGCTGATCTCCCCCAAGAGTCCACATCGACGGGGAGGTTTGGCACCTCGATGTCGGCTCATCGCATCCTGGGGCTGTAGTCGGTCCCAAGGGTTGGGCTGTTCGCCCATTAAAGCGGTACGCGAGCTGGGTTCAGAACGTCGTGAGACAGTTCGGTCCCTATCCGTCGCGGGCGCAGGAAATTTGAGAGGAGCTGTCCTTAGTACGAGAGGACCGGGATGGACGCACCGCTGGTGTACCAGTTGTCTTGCCAAAGGCATCGCTGGGTAGCTATGTGCGGAAGGGATAAGTGCTGAAAGCATCTAAGCATGAAGCCCCCCTCAAGATGAGATTTCCCACAGTTTAACTGGTAAGATCCCTGAAAGATGATCAGGTTGATAGGTCCGGGGTGGAAGCGCGGTGACGCGTGCAGCTGACGGATACTAATCGATCGAGGACTTAACCAAATAGAAAAGCGAAGGTGCCTTGTTTAGCCCCGACAAGCGAATGTTTTGACCGGCACGGAGCCGTCTTTTGGATTCGTGGCGGGCAGGTGATTCGACCTCGAGGGGCTAGGCACCGGAGCTGGACAGTAGAAAAGCGGAAGCGCCTTGCCCATCGGCGTACGGATTTCGGAGCTTTCGACTGAGATAAAGGAAACACGACGAGCCCCTAAAGGCGAGCCGATGCCCGCTTATCGTAGGGAGAAAGCGCAGAAATACGCTAGCCGATAGGCGCTGGAGCTAGACAATTTTCAAAGTTAGAAGCAGAAACGCATTCTCCGTTTACAGTTTTTTCTCCCATCCGGTTTTCAGGGAACACATCCCAAAATAAAATACAGGTCCGGTGATGATGGCGGAAAGGTCACACCCGAACACATCCCGAACTCGGAAGTTAAGCTTTCCAGCGCCGATGGTAGTTGGGGGTTTCCCCCTGCGAGAGTAGGACGTTGCCGGGCCAAATCAAAACCGCAGGCGATTTGTCTGCGGTTTTTCACATTTCAAAAATGGAGGTTTCGGTAATCCATTTTTTTCAAACCGATGCCGGCTTTGGAAGGGCGGGACAGTATCCGGCCTGGCGGGTTTTTAAAGCGCAATCAGGGAAAAGATAAAAGAAATCAGCAGTTTTTTGAAAATCGGAGTAAGAAAAATTAAAATTGGGCGGGTTGTTCTGTTGCATTTTTGCGGGGGAATCCTGTATAATTATAGTCAAATATAGTCAAAGTCAAAAGACGATGTCAGGAGGTGGCTTTGATGAAAAATATCTCTGATATCATAGAGGAATATTTGAAACGGATTCTGGAGCTGAATGAAACAGAAATCCTTGAAATAAAACGCAATGAGATTGCCGATAAGTTCCAATGTGTCCCTTCACAAATCAATTATGTCATCAATACGCGGTTTACGATTGAAAGAGGGTATATTGTTGAAAGTAAAAGGGGCGGCGGCGGTTATATCCGGATCATGAAAGTGCGGCCTGAAAGCGATGCGGAACTGATTGACCAGCTGCTCGTGCATATCGGCAATGTCATCTCCCAGTCCAATGCGGAAGCCATCATTCTCCGGCTCGTTGAAGAAGAGGTGATCTCAAGGCGGGAGGCAAAAATCATGCTCAGCGTGATGGACCGCTCCGTGCTCTACATCCAGTTGCCGGAACGGGATGAACTGCGTGCCAGAATGTTGAAATCCATGTTAACAACCTTAAAATACAAGTAACTACAGAGGTGAGTATGCTGTGATTTGCCAGGAATGCAATGAAAGGCCGGCAACCATGCATTTTACAAAAATTATAAACGGTGTGAAAACGGAATTCCATCTTTGCGAAAAGTGCGCGCAGGAGAAAGGGGAAAAGTTTTCATCGGATTGGGGAAAAAGCTTTTCCTTCGATAATTTGCTCGCGGGCCTTTTTAATTTTGACCCGGCCATCCAACTTTTCAAACAGGAAACAGCGCCTGACCCGGATGTGCTTCGCTGCAGCCATTGCGGGATGACATTGACCCGGTTTTTAAATACGAGCCGGTTAGGCTGCCCGCATTGCTATGAGACGTTTCAGCACCAGCTTGTCCCGATTTTGCAGCGCCTCCACGGCGGCAACGTTGCGCATGAAGGAAAAATACCGGCACGGATTGGCGGTGCCATTTACACAAAGAAGAAACTGCAGGAACTAAAGGCGGCGTTGCAGGAAGCCATCAGCCAGGAAGAATTTGAAAAAGCAGCAGAACTCCGCGATCAAATTCGTGCACTTGAAGGTTCTTCTCAAGCTAAAGGAGGGGAGCAGTAATGTCTTTGGAACATTTTTTGCACGAAGCGTCCAGTTCCTGGATGAACGAGCAGGGGCCTGAATCGGAAATTGTACTGACCTCACGTGTCCGTCTGGCAAGAAATTTAAAAAATTTCCGGTTCCCGTCCTTGTTTAGTACCGAGGAAGCAAGGGAAATTATGAAAACAATCCAGGATATCGCCCGGAATCATTTTCCGGCTGAACTGCAGGTTGAATTTTTAAAAATGGATGAATTAAAACCGCTCGAAAAAAGGGTGCTTGTGGAGAAACACCTGATCAGCCCGCAGCTTGCCGAAGAATCGGGTGACGGGGCAGTTATTTTGTCAAGCGGCGAAGATATTAGTATTATGATAAATGAGGAAGATCATTTACGCATACAATGTCTTTCTCCGGGGCTTCAATTGCATGAAACGCTTCAGAAAGCCAATCAGCTTGATGACCTGATTGAAAATGGGGCCGATTATGCTTTTGATGAAACGCTCGGTTACTTAACCAGCTGCCCGACGAATGTCGGAACAGGCATCCGCGCATCGGCCATGATGCATTTGCCGGGGCTTGTGCTGACACAGCAAATTAAACAAATCATTCCGGCGATTCATCAGCTTGGTTTGGTGGTAAGAGGAATATATGGCGAAGGAAGCGAAGCCATCGGAAATATTTTTCAAATTTCCAACCAGGTGACACTCGGAACATCGGAAGAAAACATTGTCTCAGATTTAACCAGTGTCATCCGGCAGATCATTACACAGGAAAGATCGGCAAGGGAAGCATTGGTGCAGACTTCAAACATACAATTAGAAGACAGGGTTTACCGTTCGCTCGGTGTCCTGCAAAACAGCAGGATCATTGAAACAAAAGAAGCGGCCCGTTGTTTGTCCGATGTCCGGCTGGGAATTGATCTGGGCTATATTCAAAACATTTCGAAACAAATTTTAAATGAATTGATGATTTTAATGCAGCCAGGATTTTTACAGCTTTATGCCGGAAGAGCGCTCAGCCCGTATGAAAGGGATATCCGGAGGGCTACACTGATAAGAGAACGTTTGAGGCTTGAGGAGACCAAATGAACAGGAGGAATGACAGATGATGTTTGGAAGATTTACAGAGAGAGCCCAGAAAGTGCTGGCCCTTTCCCAGGAAGAAGCAATCCGCCTGAAACATAACAATATCGGAACGGAACATATTTTGCTCGGACTTGTCCGCGAAGGGGAAGGCATCGCAGCAAAAGCGCTGTACGGCCTGGGTTTAAGCGCCGAAAAAATCCAGGAAGAAGTGGAAACCCTGATCGGGAACGGCCAGGAAATTTCCCAAACGATCCACTACACGCCAAGGGCCAAAAAAGTGATTGAACTGTCAATGGATGAAGCGAGAAAACTCGGGCACTCCTATGTTGGAACGGAACATATTCTCCTCGGGCTGATCCGTGAAGGTGAAGGCGTTGCGGCACGTGTGCTGACAAATCTCGGCGTCAGCTTAAATAAAGCAAGGCAGCAGGTGCTCCAATTATTGGGCAACAGTGAAGCATCCGTGCAGGGCGGTTCGGCGGCCAGCGTCAGCACACCGACACTGGACAGCCTGGCCCGCGATTTGACAGCGATCGCACGGGAAGATTCCCTTGATCCGGTAATCGGGCGGAGCAAAGAAATCCAGCGTGTCATTGAAGTGCTGAGCCGGAGGACAAAAAACAACCCTGTCCTGATCGGGGAACCGGGCGTCGGGAAAACGGCCATTGCAGAAGGACTCGCCCAGCAAATTGTCCATAATGAAGTGCCGGAAACCCTACGTGACAAACGGGTCATGACGCTCGATATGGGTACGGTTGTAGCCGGCACAAAATACCGCGGCGAATTTGAAGACCGCCTGAAAAAAGTGATGGATGAAATCCGACAGGCCGGCAATATCATTCTTTTCATTGATGAACTGCATACTTTAATCGGGGCCGGCGGTGCGGAAGGGGCCATTGATGCCTCCAATATTTTAAAACCGTCGCTTGCCCGCGGCGAACTGCAGTGCATCGGTGCTACGACACTGGATGAATACCGGAAATATATTGAAAAAGACGCGGCACTGGAAAGAAGGTTCCAGCCGATCCAGGTCGATGAGCCGACGATTGATGAGTCGATCCAGATTTTAAAAGGGCTGCGCGACCGCTATGAAGCACACCATCGCGTCTCGATTACCGATGAGGCGATCGAAGCCGCTGTAAAACTTTCGGACCGCTATATCGCAGACCGGTTCCTGCCGGATAAAGCGATTGACTTAATTGATGAAGCCGGATCGAAAGTGCGCCTCCGTTCCTTTACAACGCCGCCGAATTTGAAAGAGTTGGAATTGAAACTGGAAGAGGTGCGCAAGGAAAAAGATGCAGCCGTCCAGAGCCAGGAATTTGAAAAAGCGGCTGCGTTAAGGGATACCGAACAGAAACTGCGCGAACAGCTGGAGGAAACGAAGAAAAGCTGGAAGGCAAAACAAGGCCGGGAAAACAGCGAAGTCACAGTCGGTGATATAGCGCTTGTTGTTTCGAGCTGGACGGGAATTCCAGTGACGAAACTGGCGCAAACCGAAACGGAAAGGCTTTTGCACCTTGAAGAAATCCTTCATTCCCGTGTGATCGGGCAGGAAGAAGCGGTGCTTGCTGTGGCAAAAGCAGTCCGCCGTGCACGGGCAGGATTAAAAGATCCGAAACGCCCGATCGGTTCCTTCATTTTCCTCGGGCCGACAGGGGTCGGAAAAACAGAACTGGCGCGTGCGCTTGCGGAAGCGATGTTCGGCGATGAAGACGCTATGATCCGGATCGATATGTCCGAATACATGGAGAAACATTCGACTTCCCGCCTCGTAGGTTCGCCGCCTGGATATGTCGGTTTTGAAGAAGGCGGCCAACTGACGGAAAAGGTACGGAGAAAACCGTATTCGGTTGTGCTGCTTGATGAAATTGAAAAAGCGCATCCGGACGTTTTCAACATTTTGCTTCAGGTGCTGGATGACGGCCGCCTGACCGATTCCAAGGGCCGCACGGTTGATTTCAGCAATACGATTGTCATCATGACATCGAATGTCGGCGCAGATGCTTTAAAACGCAACAAGAGCGTCGGCTTCACCATTCAGGATACCGTCGAGGCCGATTATAAAGACATGAAGGACAAAGTGCTCGAGGAACTAAAAAAAGCGTTCCGGCCTGAGTTTTTGAACCGTGTTGATGAAACCATTGTGTTCCATTCGCTCGAGAAGAAACATTTGAACGAAATTGTCACATTGATGGCGAAAGAATTGTCGGACCGGTTAAAAGAGCATCATATCGAACTTGTGCTGACGGATGCCGCAAAGGAAAAAGTGGCGGAAAAAGGCTACGATCCTGAATACGGCGCGCGGCCGCTGCGCAGATCGATTCAGAAAAACATCGAAGACCGCCTTTCGGAAGAAATGCTGAAAGGCAATATAAAAGAAGGGCAAAAGGTATTGGTCGATGTAAAAGACGGCGAATTTACTTTTGCCAGTGTGGCGGAGTCGGAAGCTGTATCGTCCAATTCTTAATGCCGGAAGCAGGAAGGGTACAATGGTATTGGTGATTGTACCCTTTTTTTTCACATAGCGGTTCCTTATACGATTTTAATTAAATTTCAAGATACTTTGTTTACACTTATACACATAGATATTAGGGAAAGGGGTTTAAGATGGCAAAAAAAACCGTGAAGTTTGTTTGCCAGAACTGCGGCTACGCGTCGCCAAAATGGATGGGAAAGTGCCCGCAATGCAACCAGTGGAACCAGATGGTGGAGGAAGCGGAGGCGCCAAAAAGGAGGGGCTTTTTTTTACATCCTGAGCCCGGAAATGAAACCAAAGCGGCGCCTATTACGTCTATAGAGTCTAAAGAAGAAAAAAGGACGAAAGTGGATTTTGGCGAGCTGAATCGTGTCCTCGGAGGCGGCATTGTTGCCGGGTCACTTGTTTTGATCGGCGGGGATCCCGGGATCGGCAAATCAACCCTGCTTTTGCAAGTGTCATCACAACTGGCAAAGCACGGGTTAAATGTACTGTATATCTCCGGGGAGGAATCGGCGAAACAGACGAAATTAAGGGCAGACCGGTTAAACATCCATACCGACCATCTTTATGTGCTGCCGGAAACGGACCTTTCCGTGATCCAGCAGGCGATAGATGAACTGAACCCCGGCTTTGTTATCATTGATTCCATCCAGACGATTTACCATCCGGAAATCCAGTCTGCGCCGGGCAGTGTGTCGCAAGTGAGGGAAACGACTGCACAGCTGATGCGGACGGCAAAAACAAAAAATGTGGCCATCTTCATTGTCGGCCACGTGACAAAAGAAGGCTCTATTGCCGGCCCGCGCGTGCTTGAACATATGGTGGATACGGTCCTGTATTTTGAAGGTGAACGCCATAATGCCTACCGGATATTAAGGGCGGTCAAAAACCGCTTTGGCTCGACCAATGAAATTGCGATTTTGGAAATGAAAGAATCCGGTTTGGAAGAAGTCCAGAACCCTTCCGAAATTTTTCTGGAAGAACGGACAAAAGGTGCAGCCGGTTCTACCGTGGTTGCTTCCATTGAGGGGACGCGCCCGGTGCTTGTCGAGATCCAGGCGCTTTTGGCTCCGACGTTTTTCAATATGCCGCGGCGGATGGCATCCGGGATTGATTATAACCGTGTCACGCTGATTATGGCGGTGCTTGAAAAACGGGCCGGCCTTTTGATTCAGAACCAGGATGCATATTTAAAAGTTGCCGGCGGCCTGAAAGTGGATGAACCGGCAGTGGATTTGGCAGTTGCCGTCAGCGTGGCATCCAGTTTCCGCGACAAGCCGACAAATGCGGATGACTGCATTATCGGAGAAGTCGGGCTGACGGGGGAAGTCAGGCGGGTGTCCCGCATTGAGCAGCGCGTCCAGGAAGCGGCAAAGCTCGGTTTCCGGCGGGCGATCATTCCGAAAAATAATATGGGTGGGTGGACGCCGCCAAAGGAGATTCAAGTGATCGGCGTCGCTACCATCCAGGAAGCTTTAAAAGCGGCACTCGGAGGATGAGACTGGGAACAAACTTCCGTGCCTTCTTGTGTTCTTTGGATCAGTGCGTGAAGGAACCGGGAAGTGAAGGCAAACGTGGGAAAAAACGGAACCCGCTGGATAAGCAAACAACTGCCGCGAATCTGCGTTTGCAGGATCCGTTATGATGTAAAGGCAGAAAAGACAACGGCTGGCAGGATACAAATTTTAAAAGAAAGCAGGGGATGTGCATGAAGCCTGAAAATGCCCGGAGAAAACCGCGGCGATTAAACGGCTCGGCAGGGAAAAATAATACGAAGGCAAACGTTTTAAACCATATTTTTTGTTTATAATGTATAAAGGAGGTGAACATGTTGTTAAGACGGCTTATACAAATTTGTTTGGTGCTGATTGGCGGCACGCTCGGTGTTTTCCTGCTGCCTGATTTTTACAAACTTGTGAATGTGGATTATGTGTTAATCAAAAACCCGTATGTTTCAGCGCTGTTGGGGGCTATTATCTTTTATCTTATTACTTTCTGGTCCATTCATTATATCGTTGATTTTGTCGATTGGTTTGAGGATTCACTGGTAAAAGTCCCGATGACGGAAATTTTTTCCGGAACCTTTGGCCTTGTGCTGGGCCTGATTATTGCTTATCTGGCAAGCATTCCGGTCCGGGGAATTCCGATTGTCAATACAATCGTGTCGATTACGCTTACGGTATTGCTCGGTTATATCGGATTCCAGGTCGGTTTTAAGAAAAGAGAAGAAATTTTCAATTTGTTTTTTAGCCGGCAGCACAGGCGGAAAGGCGGGACAGAGCAAGAAGGGCATCCGCAGCCTGGAAAACAGGTGAAGATTCTTGATACAAGCGTTGTTATCGACGGGCGGATTGCGGATATTTGCCAGACCGGTTTTCTTGACGGCCCGATTGTGATTCCGCTCTTTGTGCTTGAAGAATTACAGCATATTGCCGATTCTTCGGATGCCTTGAAAAGAAACCGGGGCCGGCGCGGTCTTGATATCTTAAACCGGATACAGAATGAACTGCCGATCGAAGTACAAATGTACGAAGGCGATTTTGAAGATATCCAGGAAGTGGACAGCAAGCTCATTAAACTGGCAAAATTGATGAACGGGATTGTCGTGACAAATGATTACAATTTAAATAAAGTGTGTGAATTCCAGAAAGTCAAAGTGCTCAATATCAATGACCTTGCCAACGCCGTAAAACCGGTTGTGCTCCCCGGCGAAGAACTCAATGTCCAGCTCATTAAAGACGGGAAAGAGCATCACCAGGGGATTGCCTATTTGGATGACGGCACGATGATTGTTGTCGAAGAAGGCAAAAATTACATTGGCAAACGCATTGATGTGCTTGTGACAAGCGTCCTGCAGACTTCAGCGGGTCGGATGATTTTTGCCAAGCCGAAGCTGCTCGAAAAAGCGTTATAATGGAGCTGGAACACCCGCGGCCCGGGCCGCGGGAGGTTTAAACGCGATGCGGGGGGGAGATTGGATTTGACAGATTATGAGGTGATTATACCGGCAGCCGGATCGGGGAAACGGATGGGCGCAGGGTTCAACAAATTATTTCTTGAACTGAACAAGCGCCCGGTCATTGCTTTTACAGCAGAAGTTTTTTTGGCTGATCCGTCCTGCAAAAAGTTGATACTTCCCGTGCAGCCGCATGATTTGGAAGAGATGAAGCGTATTTTGCCCCGCTCGGAAAAAATAGTATTCGCCCGCGGCGGTTCTGAACGGCAATATAGCGTGCGGAACGGGCTGGAACTTGCCGGAAGCTGCAGCGTCATTCTTGTCCATGACGGTGCAAGGCCGTTTATCAGCACCGGATTCATTGCAGCACTGGCGGCAATGGCCGGGGAGAAAGGGGCGGCGATAGCGGCTGTCCCGGTAAAAGACACGATCAAAAGAGCAAAAGACCAGATTGTAACCGAGACGATTGAGCGGAGCAGCTTGTGGCAGATCCAAACGCCACAAGCTTTTCGCACGTCTGTCTTGAAAAATGCGCATAAAGCGGCGGAACGGGACGGCTTTCTCGGAACGGATGAAGCCTCGCTGGTCGAACGGATCGGCCATGCTGTACATATTGTGCCGGGAAGTTATGATAATATTAAAATTACGACACCGGAAGACCTTTATTTTGCAGAAGCGATTTTAAAAAAGCAGGGGGGAGGATGAAGATGTTCAGGATCGGACAAGGCTTTGATGTGCACCGGTTCGGGGAGGGGCGTCCCCTGATGATCGGGGGAGTTGAAATTCCGTATGAAAAAGGTTTGCTCGGCCACTCCGACGCGGATGTGTTGCTTCATGCCGTAGCGGACGCCTGCCTCGGGGCCATTGGGGAAGGGGATATCGGCCGGCATTTTCCGGATACAGATGCGGCATTTAAAGATGCGGATTCTGCGGCGCTTTTGGCGCATGTTTTTCGGCTTGTGAAACAAAAAGGGTACAAGCTCGGCAATCTTGATTGCACGATTATTGCCCAAAAGCCGAAAATGGCGCCCTATATCGGGAAAATGCGGGAAACGATCGCGCGCATTTTGGAAGCAGAGAACGGGCAGGTCAATGTCAAGGCGACCACGACGGAAAAACTCGGCTTTGCCGGGCGTGAAGAAGGCATTGCTGCGCAGGCGGCAGTACTGCTGGAGCAGGCTTAACCGGTATGGCTGCATGGTGCTGGAACAAGCCGGGCAGTTTAGGGCGCGTACTGCCTGCAGGAACCTTTTAACCGGTGTATGGCAGCAGATGTTTCGTCGAAAATGGTGTAACGGAGCCGGGCGCCTGTTTACGGGAACCCGTTTTTCGCTGGAACAAGTATAGTTGGGGTATAGCTGCAAAAGAGTGGGCGCGAGCGGGACAAGCCAGGCGGTTTAGGTCCTGTAATGCTGCTGGAACAAGCATAATAGCAGAGATTTTGCCTGCAAGATGTGTGATTAACATCACGTAAAACATCTTTCATCCGCCGGGCCGGAACGAGCCACCGGTTTACGGCTTTTTCAGACGGTGATACAATAAAATAAGACAAAAAGCGACAATTTAAAGGAGAATCGACATGGCAAACGAAATCAGAGTACGGTACGCTCCGAGCCCGACCGGTTTTTTGCATATCGGGAATGCCCGTACCGCATTATTCAATTATTTATTTGCGCGCAGCAAAGGTGGAAAGTTCATTATCCGGATTGAAGATACCGACCAGAAGCGGAATGTGGAAGGCGGCGTGGAAAGCCAGCTGAAATATTTGAAATGGCTCGGCATCGACTGGGACGAAAGCATTGATGTCGGCGGCGAATACGGGCCTTACCGCCAGTCGGAACGCCTCGATATTTATAAAAAATATTATGAAGAGCTGCTTGACCGCGGGCTGGCTTATAAATGCTATTGTACGGAAGAAGAACTGGAAGCCGAACGTGAAGCCCAGCTTGCACGCGGGGAAATGCCGCGTTATTCCGGGAAATGCCGCCATCTGACAGAAGAAGACAGGAAGCGGCTTGAAGCGGAAGGCCGGAAACCGAGCCTCCGTTTCCATGTTCCGGAAGGCAAAGTGTATACGTTCAACGATATCGTAAAAGGCGAAGTATCTTTTGAATCGGACGGAATTGGCGACTTTGTCATCGTTAAAAAAGACGGGATGCCGACTTATAATTTTGCGGTTGCGATCGATGATCATTTAATGAAAATTTCCCACGTGCTCCGGGGGGACGACCATATTTCCAACACGCCGAAACAGCTGATGATTTATGAAGCATTCGGTTTTGAACCGCCGGTATTCGGCCACATGACGCTGATTGTCAATGAGCACCGGAAAAAACTGAGCAAACGCGACGGAAGCATCATCCAGTTTATTGAGCAGTACGCGGAACTCGGTTATTTGCCGGAAGCGTTGTTTAATTTTATTGCCATGCTCGGCTGGTCACCGAAGGGCGAGGAAGAAATTTTTTCGCGGGAAGAATTCATCCAGATTTTTGACCCCGAACGGCTGTCGAAATCGCCCGCTTTGTTTGACCGCCAAAAATTGGCATGGATGAACAACCAGTATATGAAAAAGCTCGATCTGGATAAAGTTGTGGAGCTTGCGTTGCCGCATCTTGTAAAAGCAGGGCTCGTCCCGGAAAACCGGACACCTGAAGAAGAACAATGGGTGCGCAAACTCATCTCCCTCTATCAGGAACAAATGAGCTACGGCGCGGAAATTGTCGAGCTGTCGAAACCGCTCTTCTTTACGGATGAAATCACATATGACGACGAAGCAAAAGCGATTTTGTCGGAAGAACACGTTCCGGAAGTGCTCCGTGCATTCCTTGAAGAACTGGACAGGATCGAACCATTTGAAGCAGGCGAAATAAAAAAAGGAATCAAAGCGGTGCAAAAAGCAACCGGGCAAAAGGGGAAAAAGCTGTTTATGCCGATCCGTGTTGCCGTTAGCGGCCAGACACACGGCCCGGAACTGCAAAGCCTGATCGAACTGCTCGGCAGAGAAAAAGTGAAGAAACGCCTAGAAAGAATCACGGGTTAACATTTTTGCGAAAATAGGATATGATATGGTTAAAATGGATGTGTGAAAAAGCGTTGAGAAGGAGAAGTAGGAAGAGGACGCTTCAAAGAGAAAACCATCGCCGGCTGAAAGTGGTTTAAGCCCCTCCTTTTCTGAAATGCACCTTCGAGCCTGTATCTGAACGCGCTCGCCAGTAGGATGCAGCGGGGCCGCCCGTTAACAGGGAAAGTTGGGCAGCGGGCAAGGCCTGCCGCCAAACAGAGTGGAACCGCGCGATCAAGAAGCGTCTCTGTCCGTTGCAGAGGCGCTTCTTTTTTAAATGGCAGGCTCCGTTAAAGAAAAGATCGGTGCCGATCCGGCTGATGGAAATGCAAAGCGGAAGAAATTTTATAACCGGACAGGGAATGGGAAAGAAACAAACGAAAGGGGAGTAGCACATGTTTAAGCGGTTGAAGGAAGACATTGAAGTGGTTTTTGATCAGGATCCGGCAGCACGGACGTATTTTGAAGTGATCTTGACTTACTCCGGTCTTCACGCCATCTGGGCACACCGGATTGCGCACTTTTTTTATAAAAAGAAAATGTTTTTTATTGCCCGGGTGATTTCGCAGCTCAGCCGCTTCTTTACCGGAATTGAAATCCATCCCGGTGCAAAAATCGGCAGGCGGTTTTTCATCGACCACGGCATGGGGGTAGTGATCGGGGAAACGTGCGAAATCGGCGATAACGTGACGGTTTACCAGGGCGTTACGCTCGGCGGCACCGGAAAGGAAAAGGGCAAGCGCCATCCGACGATTAAAGACAATGCGTTAATCGCAAGCGGTGCGAAAGTTTTAGGTTCGATTACGATTGGGGAAAATGCAAAAATAGGGGCAGGTTCTGTCGTATTAAAGGATGTCCCGCCCAATTCGACAGTGGTCGGCATTCCGGGCAGGGTCGTCGTCCAGGACGGCGTCAAAATCAAAAAAGATTTAAAACATAATGAGCTGCCTGACCCTGTTGCGGACCGCCTGAACAGCATGCAGCAGGAAATCGAGGCTTTGCGGTCGGAATTAGAACAACTGAGAAAGGAAGGAGCAAGAACGTATGAGCATTCAGATATATAATACGTTAACAAGAAAGAAGGAGCCGTTTATCCCGCTTGAAGAGGGGAAAGTGAAAATGTATGTATGCGGCCCGACTGTCTATAATTATATCCATATTGGAAATGCGCGGCCGGCGATCGTATTTGACACGGTCCGGCGCTATTTGGAGTTTCGGGGTTATGATGTCCATTATGTGTCGAATTTCACCGATGTGGATGATAGACTCATTAAAGCCGCGAAAGAACTCGGGGAAGAAGTGCCGGTGATCAGCGAGCGTTTTATTCAGGCCTATTTTGAAGATATTGATGCGCTCGGTTGCAGCCATGCGGACGTCCATCCGCGCGTGACAGAAAATATGGATACGATCATTGCGTTTATTGAAAAATTAATTGAAAAAGGTCATGCCTACGAATCAGACGGTGATGTTTACTACCGCACGAGAAGTTTTCCGGATTACGGTAAATTGTCCCATCAATCTATTGACGAATTGAAATCGGGTGCGAGAATTGAAGTAGGGGAAAAGAAAGAAGACGCCCTTGATTTTGCCCTTTGGAAAGCGGCAAAAGCGGGGGAAATCTCCTGGGACAGCCCGTGGGGGAAAGGCCGGCCGGGATGGCATATTGAATGCTCGGCCATGGCAAGAAAATATCTTGGCGATACGATTGACATCCACGCGGGCGGGCAGGACCTGACTTTTCCGCACCACGAAAATGAAATTGCCCAGTCAGAAGCTTTGACAGGCAAACCGTTTGCTCGTTACTGGCTGCATAACGGCTATATCAATATTGATAACGAAAAAATGTCGAAATCGCTCGGAAACTTTGTGCTTGTCCATGACATCATCAAACGGCATGATCCGCAAGTTTTGCGCTTTTTCATGCTGTCGGTGCATTACCGCCATCCGATCAACTATAGCGAGGAACTGCTTGCCAATGCGAAGGCAGGGCTTGAACGGATCAAGACGTCGTACCAAAATGTAAAGCACCGGCTCGAATCCAGTGCAAATCTGGCGGAAGATGGTGAAAAATGGCTGGAACAGGCCCGTTCGCTCCATCGCCAGTTTATCGGGGCGATGGACGATGACTTCAATACGGCAAACGGCATTTCTGTTTTGTTCGAACTGTCGAAGCAGGCCAATTATTACTTGCGGGGGAAAAATACGACAGAAACCGTTCTCCGGGCATTTATAAAAGAGTTCGAAACGATTGCCGGCGTGCTCGGCCTGAAACTCGAGGAAGAAGCGCTTTTGGACGAAGAAATTGAAGCGCTGATTGAAAAACGGAATGAAGCAAGAAAGGCGCGTAATTTCCAACTGGCTGATGAAATCCGCGACAAGCTGAAAAGCATGAATATCATTCTGGAAGATACGCCCCAAGGGGTGAGATGGAGACGCTTATGACGGTCACCCTTGATCCGAAACAATTGAACAGCCTTGCGCTTGCCTATATGGGGGATGCGGTATATGAAGAATATATCCGGCACCATGTCCTTTTGCAGGGAAAAACGAAGCCAAACCGCCTCCACCGGGAAGCGATCCGCTTTGTTTCAGCGAAGGCGCAGGCTCAAGTTTTAAAACAGATGATGAACGAAGATCTTTTAACAGAAGAGGAAACCGCT
Source organism: Weizmannia sp. FSL W8-1119 (assembly GCF_038008605.1). Taxonomy (NCBI): domain Bacteria; kingdom Bacillati; phylum Bacillota; class Bacilli; order Caryophanales; family Bacillaceae; genus Heyndrickxia; species Weizmannia sp. FSL W8-1119. The sequence goes on from NZ_JBBOZL010000001.1 coordinate 120,897, forward strand.
GTTGTCCGGCGCGGCAGAAATGCGAAGTCGGGCACGGTTCCGAAAAATACGGATGTCCAGACATACCGGCACAGCACTGCATTCGAAGCGCTGATCGGCTACCATTATTTGTCCGGCAGCCGGGAGCGGATGGAAGCGCTGATTGAAAAAGCAATTGGCATTGTCGAAGGCCAGAAAGGAGGGGTGCGCTGATGGACCAGGAGTATATTGCAGGCAAAAACCCGGTGCTGGAAGCATTAAGAGCGGGCCGGGAAATCAACAAAATCTGGATTGCGGAAGGTTCACAAAAAGGCGCCACGAAGCAGGTGATGGAGCTTGCAAGGGAAAGAAAAGTGGCCGTCCAATTTGTCCCGAAGAAAAGGATTGACCAGGTGGCGGACGGGGCGCATCAGGGCGTACTGGCACTCGTTGCCGCTTACCGGTATGCAGAAACAGGCGATATGTTCAAGCTTGCCAAAGAGCGGAATGAGCACCCGTTTATCCTGATTCTTGATGAATTGGAGGATCCGCATAATCTTGGCTCGATTTTACGGACGGCCGATGCGGTCGGCGCACACGGCGTCATTATTCCGAAAAGGCGCTCGGTCGCATTAACAGCAACGGTGGCGAAAGCTTCAACCGGCGCGATTGAACATATCCCGGTGGCGCGGGTAACAAACCTTTCGCAAACGATTGCCGGCTTAAAGCAGCAAGGGTTGTGGATTGCGGGAACCGATGCTTCCGGGACGACCGATTACCGGCAAATGGATGCGGATCTGCCGCTCGGCCTTGTCATCGGCAGTGAAGGCAGGGGAATGAGCAGGATCGTAAAAGAAGCATGCGACTTTCTGATCCGCCTTCCGATGGCAGGGCATGTGACTTCGCTCAATGCGTCCGTTGCTGCCGGCCTGCTCATGTACGAGGTTTACAGGAAGCGCCATCCGCTTGGTGAATAAAATGAATATTTTGCTGGTGGACGGCTATAACATCATTGGCGCCTGGCCGGAACTGCAAAAATTGAAACAAAAAGACCTTGGCGCCGCCAGAGACCGGCTTGTTGAGATCATGGCGGAATACCAGGGCTATACGGATGACAAAGTCATCGTCGTTTTTGATGCTTACGGGGTGAAAGGCCTGGAAAAAAAGTACCGCTATCACAAAGTGGAAGTCATTTTTACAAAAGAAAATGAAACGGCAGATGAACGGATTGAAAAAATGGCCATTAAACTGAACAACATCCGCACGCAGATTTATGTGGCCACATCCGATTTTACTGAGCAGTGGCAAATATTCGGCCAGGGCGCTTTAAGAATTTCAGCACGCGAACTGTTGACCAAAGTGGAAGTGATTGAACAAAAGATTAAAAGAAATGTAAAATCAATTCAAGAGGAAAAGCCGGCAACAAGAATACCGTTAAGCCAGGAGGTCATGGAAATTTTCGAAAAATTACGCAGGGGGAAAAGATGAGCGGTTGACGATTGAAAATTCTGTACTGTATAATAGCTTTTATCGAATGCTCATGGGGGGATACAGGTGAACCTGAACATTGAGGCAGCATATGAAGAAAGATATGGCACGATGCAGGACGAAGAGTTGGTTGAACGGATACACAACGGCGAAAGCGAAGCGCTGGATTACTTGATCCAAAAATACAGAAACTTTGTCAGGGCAAAAGCGCGTTCTTACTTTATCATCGGGGCCGACCGTGAGGATATTATCCAGGAAGGCATGATCGGTCTGTATAAGGCCATACGCGACTACAGAGAGGACAAGCTCACGTCTTTCAGGGCTTTTGCTGAATTATGCATCAACCGGCAAATGATTACCGCAATTAAGACTGCCACCCGCCAAAAGCACATACCGCTTAATTCTTACATTTCCCTGGACAAGCCAATTTATGATGAAGAATCCGACCGTACGTTGATGGATGTCATCACCGGCGCGAAAATTTCCAATCCTGAAGAATTGATTTTAATCCGCGAAAAATATGTCCATATAGAAGTAAAAGTATCCGAGCTGTTAAGCGATCTGGAAAGAAAAGTGCTCGCCCTTTACCTGGACGGGCAGTCCTACCAGGAAATTTCAGAAGAATTGAACCGCCATGTAAAATCAATTGATAACGCTTTACAACGCGTCAAAAAGAAGCTGGAGCGCCTGTTGGAAAGGAGGGAGCTGACTTACTGAAAAGGTGTTGTAAGCCGTATTTCCGCCAGGCCGTTTTTCCCGGATGCAAGTGCGGCATTAAGGCGTACAAAAAGCTATCTTTCAATGCCTGGTATTCAATGCTTTCGGGAAAAACCCGGCACATCCCTTCTTCTGCTACTGATTGACACAAGCTTTCTGCCGTGTTATGTTGATTTGTAGGAGTTTATGTTTTGATACGATACCGGTACGGAACCGGCGGCGCCCAAAAGACTCTCCCGGTTTTCCGGGAGAGGTTCTTTACAGCGGCAGGTTCCGTTAACACCGTAAGACCATAAGACAGCTGGTGATGAGATGCAGAAAAAAATGGTACTTGCCTGTTCGGTTTGCGGTTCGCGCAATTACACGACCACAACGGGCAACGGAAAGGCTGAAAGAATGGAATTAAAGAAGTTTTGCAAGCACTGCAACGAACACACCATCCACCGCGGCACAAAATAACAACGAACATGAACTTACTTGGAGGTCTTAAATACATGTCCATCACAAAATTTTTTCGTAATGTAGCTTCCGAAATGCGAAAAGTCAGCTGGCCGGGGCGCAAAGAGCTGGTCAAATACACGATTACAGTCCTTGTAACGGTTGCTTTCCTGACATTGTTCTTTATTGTCATCGATCTCGGCATTTCCGCAGTGATCCGGTGGGCTGAAAACTCATTGTAAAATGATCATTTTACACTTGAATATCCAATGATAAAACATGGTATAATGGGAGTATCATAAGCAACGACTCAAACCCGGTTAGCGGGTTTTTTCATTTGCCCAAAAAATCAAAAGACCAACAGGGAGGGACGGACATCAAGTCCTATTAGATGGAAAAAAACTGGTATGTTGTCCATACGTATTCAGGCTATGAAAATAAAGTTAAAACCAATTTGGAAAAGCGCGTGGAATCAATGGGGATGCAGGATAAAATTTTCCGGGTAGTGGTACCGGAAGAAGAAGAACTTGAAGTGAAAAATGAGAAGAAAAAAGTGGTGAAACGAAAAGTTTTCCCGGGCTATGTCCTGGTGGAAATGGTGATGACGGATGATTCCTGGTATGTCGTCCGGAACACGCCGGGCGTCACCGGTTTTGTTGGGTCGTCGGGAGGCGGTTCCAAGCCGACGCCGCTCTTGCCAGAAGAAATTAATACCATCTTGAAACGGATGGGCATGGAAGAAAAACGGGCCGATGTGAACTTTGAAATCGGCGAGACGGTGACGGTAAAAGAAGGGCCGTTTGCGAATTTTGCCGGCAAGATTGTGGAAATGGACCGCGACAAAGGCAGGGCAAAAGTCATGGTCAATATGTTCGGGCGGGATACGCCGGTAGAGCTTGTTTTTGAACAAATTGATAAAATATAACGGGATAAAACTTGAAATCCATATGCTGAGATGTTAATATGTTATAAGTCAGTATGTTCTTTGCGGATGGCCCGCCTGACCGGGCGCCCGCGCGAACAGACACGATGCAATCACATGATTCTTATGATACACTCGTGACGCGGGTCATGAGATGAATTGGATTCGGATAAGGCTTGCCTTTTCGGCACGCCAATTGTCCGGCTAACCGCAGGAACTTGCGGGGATAGCCTGCGTAGACAGCGGAGCATGTTTCGGTGTCTGCAGGAAGCTCGCGGCTTCAGCCGTGGGGGATTCAATCAAACAGATGAGTGGGAGGGCTCAGCCCCTGTTACCACATCACGGACTTAAGGAGGTGTGTCTCGTGGCTAAAAAAGTAGTAAAAATTGTTAAATTGCAGATTCCTGCCGGTAAAGCAAACCCTGCACCGCCTGTTGGTCCTGCACTGGGCCAGGCCGGCGTCAATATTATGGGATTTTGTAAAGAATTCAACGCTCGTACTGCAGATCAGGCAGGCTTGATTATACCTGTTGAAATCACGGTGTTTGAAGATCGTTCATTTACATTCATCACAAAAACCCCGCCAGCTGCAGTTCTGCTGAAAAAAGCAGCCGGCATTGAATCCGGTTCTGGCGAGCCGAACCGTACAAAAGTGGCAACTGTGAAGCGTGACAAAGTGCGTGAAATCGCAGAAACAAAAATGCCTGACTTAAATGCGGCAAGTGTTGAAGCGGCAATGCGCATGGTGGAAGGCACGGCGCGCAGCATGGGGATTACGATCGAAGACTAATCCATGCAGTACTGGTTATGTCCAACGGGGTTGCGATGCGATACTGGCTCGCAACCTTTTTCGTGGGAGGTTATTCCGTTAAAACCACATTCGAGGAGGAAATACAAATGGCGAAAAAAGGAAAAAAATATGTTGACGCTTTGAAACTCGTTGACCGTTCCAAAGCTTACCCGGTTCAGGAAGCCATTGAACTGGTGAAAAAAACAAGTTTTACAAAATTTGATGCAACAGTTGAAGCTGTATTCCGCCTCGGCGTTGACCCGAAAAAAGCGGACCAGCAAATCCGCGGTGCTGTCGTGCTTCCAAACGGAACAGGGAAAACCCAGCGCGTGCTTGTTTTTGCAAAAGGCGAAAAAGCAAAAGAAGCGGAAGCAGCCGGTGCGGATTATGTCGGCGATACAGACTACGTCAACAAAATCCAGCAGGGCTGGTTTGATTTTGATGTCATCGTGGCAACGCCGGATATGATGGGCGAAGTTGGTAAACTCGGGCGCATCCTTGGGCCTAGAGGATTAATGCCGAACCCGAAAACCGGCACGGTAACATTTGATGTGACAAAAGCGGTCCAGGACATTAAAGCCGGTAAAGTCGAATATCGTGTTGACAAAGCGGGCAATGTCCATGCCCCGATCGGGAAAGCCTCTTTTGAACCGGAAAAGTTGGTTGAAAACCTGTCAACCTTGTTTGACACATTGATGAAAGCAAAACCGTCAGCTGCAAAAGGCACTTACATGAAGAATATTTCTGTCACATCGACCATGGGGCCTGGCATCAAAGTAGACCCGTCTTCTTTTGTGGCAGCAAAATAATGATTTGACATGCTGCCTGCGGGCTGCTATAATGAAGAACGGTTTTAAAAAGTAAACATTTGTACCGTAGACAGCAGGTGCCGGAGGGCTTAATTTCCTGCCGAGGTAATGCGTATAAATCCGGGGGCGCCTTAAGGCCTCCGCATGCATGAAACCTCCATGTCTCGGGATATGGAGGTTTTGTTTTGGTATAAATGTTCATCAAGAATATCTGTAGGAGGTGTCAAGATGGGCAGTGCAATTGAACAAAAGAAACAACTGGTGGATGAAATCACCGATAAATTCAAATCAAGTACAGCCGTTGTGGTTGTCGATTACCGCGGTTTAAACGTGGCTGAAGTAACTGAGCTGCGTAAACAGCTGCGCGAAGCGGGCGTTGAATTTAAAGTGTATAAAAACACGATGACGCGTCGTGCTGTAGAAGCAGCTGGGATGGACGGATTGAACAGCGCGCTGACCGGCCCGAATGCGATCGCATTCAGTACGGAAGACGTGGTTGCGCCTGCGAGAATCCTTAATGATTTCGCAAAAGACCACGAAGCTTTGGAAATCAAAGCAGGTGTCATTGAAGGCAATGTTGCAACCGTTGATGAAATCAAAGCACTCGCAACGCTTCCTTCACGCGAAGGCCTGCTTTCCATGCTTCTCAGCGTACTGCAGGCGCCAATCCGCAACTTTGCTCTTGCTGCAAAAGCAGTCGCAGATCAAAAAGAAGAACAAAGCGCATAAGTTTTACGGAATATACTTTAAAAAATATCTTGTAGGAGGATATGAAAATGACGAAAGAAGAAATCATCTCTGCTGTCAAAGAAATGACAGTGCTTGAATTGAACGATCTTGTGAAAGCCATTGAAGAAGAATTCGGCGTAACCGCTGCTGCACCGGTTGCTGTTGCTGGCGGCGCTGCAGGCGGGGAAGCTGCTGCAGAAAAAACGGAATTTGATGTTGTGCTGACTGAAGCCGGCGCACAAAAAATCAAAGTCATCAAAGTTGTCCGCGAAATCACAGGTCTTGGCCTTAAAGAAGCAAAAGAACTTGTTGACAATGCTCCAAAACCGCTTAAAGAAGGCGTAGCGAAAGAAGAAGCCGAAGAAATTAAAGCGAAACTTGAAGAAGTTGGAGCCGGCGTAGAAGTGAAGTAAGGCCCTTTTTAAAGAAAAAGCCCGCATTTGGCGGGCTTTTTTCAACATCTCTTCTTCCTGAATCCTCCAAGAAAGAGTGGGACTTTTCATGGCTGAACATTACTACTCGCAAAACCCAGAAGCAAAGCATCAACCGATAGATTTCACCTTTACATTGAGAGGGCATGCCTTTCATTTTCAAACAGACCAAGGGGTTTTTTCAAAAAAAGAAGTCGACTTCGGCTCCCGCGTTTTGCTCGATCTTGTGGCCATGCCTGAAACGGAAGGGCCGGTCCTTGATATGGGTTGCGGTTACGGACCGATCGGCCTCGCGCTTGCAAAATCTTTTCCCGGCCGCCATGTGCATATGGCGGATATTAATACAAGAGCGGTCGAGCTGGCAAAGAAAAATGCTGCCCGGAACCATATTTCAAATGTTTCCATATACGAAAGCAATCTTTTTGAAAATGTGAAAAGCGGCCCGTTTGCCTTGATTGCCACAAATCCCCCGATCCGCGCCGGAAAGCAGATTGTGCACCGGATTTTTGAAGAAAGTTACCAATATCTCGCAAACAACGGCGAACTTTGGGTGGTCATCCGGAAAAAGCAGGGGGCCCCTTCTGCCAGGAAAAAATTAGAAAGCATATTTGATGAGGTAAATTGTGTTGGAAAAGAAAAAGGATATTTTGTTTTTAAAGCCAAAAAAATTTGACTCCCGATTTCATATATGTTAAAATTATAAAATGCCAATAGATTAAGGTTCTTTATGCAATCTAAGCTATACTTGTCAAGTATATATTTTGGATGAATTGGAAAATACTTATAAAATCATAAGCTCGTCATGCGATATGTGGTTTTTTCATAAAAAACCCTTTTTCTTTTTGCCTTAGCTTTATTGTTGTTTGACGAAAGATGCAAACAAAACGCTTGATTTGAGGGGTGAATCAGTTGTCATATCAACTAGTTCAGTATGGACGGCACCGCCAGCGCAGAAGTTACGCGCGCATCAAAGAAATTTTAGAGCTGCCAAACCTTATCGAAATCCAAACCGCATCTTACCAATGGTTCCTTGACGAAGGTTTGCGTGAAATGTTCCAGGACATCTCTCCGATCGAGGATTTTGCCGGAAACCTGTCGCTGGAGTTTATTGACTACAGCCTCGGCGAACCGAAATATTCCATCGACGAATGCAAAGAGCGCGACGTAACGTACGCTGCTCCGCTTCGTGTAAAGGTGCGCCTTGTCAATAAGGAAACCGGTGAAGTAAAAGACCAGGACGTATTCATGGGCGATTTCCCGTTAATGACCGAAACGGGGACTTTCATCATTAATGGCGCGGAACGTGTTATTGTATCCCAGCTTGTCCGTTCCCCTAGTGTTTATTTTAACAGCAAAATGGACAAAAACGGGAAATACGGCTACACCGCAACGGTAATTCCGAACCGCGGCGCCTGGCTTGAATATGAAACAGATGCGAAAGATGTGGCTTATGTCCGCATCGACCGCACAAGAAAACTGCCGATTACCGTTCTCCTCAGGGCGCTCGGCTTCGGCTCCGACCAGGAAATTATTGATCTGATCGGCGATAATGAGTACTTAAGAAATACGCTTGAGAAAGATAATACCGAAAGCACGGAAAAAGCGCTTCTTGAAATATATGAACGCCTCCGTCCGGGCGAACCCCCGACCGTTGAAAATGCAAAAAGCCTGCTGATTTCGCGTTTCTTTGACCCGAAACGCTATGATCTGGCCAATGTCGGGCGTTACAAAATGAATAAAAAGCTTCACCTGAAATTCCGCCTGTTCGGGCAACGGCTGGCTGAATCGATCGCAGACCCTGAAACCGGTGAAATCATCGCGGAGGAAGGAACCGTTTTAGACCGGCGTACGCTTGATAAAATTGTGCCTTTTCTCGAAAAAGGCCTGAAGTTTGAAACGTACAGCCAGGCTGGCGGCGTTGTTGATGATGATATCACATTGCAGTCCATCAAAATTTATGCCCCGATTGACGATAACGAAAAAGTGATCAATGTAATCGGAAATGCTTATGTTGATGAAAGCATTAAACATATTACACCTGCGGATATTGTGGCTTCCATCAGCTACTTCTTTAATTTGCTGCATGGCGTCGGCAATACGGATGATATCGACCACCTCGGCAACCGCCGTTTACGGTCTGTCGGCGAATTGCTGCAAAACCAGTTCCGCATCGGCCTTTCCCGGATGGAACGCGTTGTCCGTGAAAGAATGTCGATCCAGGACATTAACACCATTACGCCGCAGCAGCTGATCAATATCCGTCCGGTCATTGCGGCCATTAAGGAGTTTTTCGGCAGTTCACAGCTGTCCCAGTTTATGGACCAGACAAACCCGCTTGCGGAACTGACCCATAAACGCCGGTTGTCGGCGCTCGGCCCGGGCGGTTTGACCCGTGAGCGCGCCGGGATGGAAGTGCGTGACGTGCACTATTCCCACTACGGCCGCATGTGCCCGATTGAAACGCCTGAAGGCCCGAACATCGGGTTGATCAACTCTTTATCAACGTATGCAAAAGTAAACCGTTTCGGTTTTATCGAAACGCCTTACCGCAGGGTTGATCCGGATACAGGGCGTGTTACGGAGCATATTGATTATTTAACGGCTGATGAAGAAGACAATTACGTCGTCGCACAGGCGAACGCACAGCTGGATGAAAACGGCTTTTTTGTTGACGATGAAGTATATGCGCGTTTCCGCGGTGAAAACATTGTTGTAAAAACAGACCGCGTTGATTATATGGACGTTTCGCCGAAGCAGGTTGTATCGGCTGCAACGGCATGTATTCCGTTCCTTGAAAACGACGACTCGAACCGTGCGCTGATGGGTGCAAACATGCAGCGCCAGGCGGTTCCGCTTATGAAGCCGCAAGCGCCGATTGTCGGCACCGGGATGGAATATGTCAATGCGAAGGATTCCGGCGCGGCACTCATCTGCAAATATGACGGCATTGTTGAACATGTGGAAGCCCGGGAAATCTGGGTGCGCCGTGTGATCGATGTCGACGGACAGGAAGTAAAGGGCGACCTTGACAAATACCGCCTGCAAAAATTCAAACGTTCCAACAATGGCATGTGCATCAACCAGCGCCCGATTGTGAAAAAAGGCGACCGTGTGGTAAAAGGCGAAATTTTAGCGGACGGCCAGTCAATGGACCAAGGTGAACTTGCCCTTGGCCAGAACGTGCTCGTTGCCTTTATGACATGGGAAGGTTACAACTATGAAGATGCCATTATTATGAGTGAAAAACTTGTAAAAGAAGATGTGTATACTTCTATCCATATTGAAGAATACGAATCTGAAGCACGCGATACAAAGCTCGGGCCGGAAGAAATAACCCGTGATATCCCGAACGTCGGGGAAGATGCTTTGAAAAACCTTGACGAACGCGGGATTATCCGGATTGGTGCCGAAGTAAGAGACGGCGATTTGCTTGTCGGAAAAGTCACCCCGAAAGGCGTTACGGAATTAACAGCGGAAGAACGTCTGCTCCATGCGATTTTCGGTGAAAAAGCGCGCGAAGTCAGGGATACATCACTCCGCGTTCCGCACGGCGGCGGCGGCATCGTGCTCGATGTCAAAGTGTTTACACGTGAAGCCGGGGATGAACTTCCGCCTGGCGTGAACCAGCTTGTCCGCGTCTATATTGTACAGAAACGGAAAATCCACCAGGGCGACAAAATGGCCGGGCGCCACGGGAACAAAGGGGTTATCTCCCGGATTCTTCCAGAAGAAGATATGCCTTTCCTCCCGGATGGCACACCTATCCAGATCATGTTGAACCCGCTTGGCGTGCCTTCCCGGATGAATATCGGGCAGGTGCTTGAACTCCACCTCGGCATGGCGGCCAAAAAACTCGGCCTTCACGTCGCGACGCCTGTATTCGACGGTGCACGTGAAGAAGATGTATGGGAAACGATTGAAGAAGCCGGCATGGCGCGCGATGCAAAAACGGTCCTTTATGACGGCCGCACCGGTGAACCTTTCGACAACCGTGTATCTGTCGGGATTATGTATATGATCAAGCTCGCCCACATGGTTGATGATAAACTGCATGCCCGCTCAACAGGCCCTTACTCGCTTGTCACCCAGCAGCCGCTCGGCGGTAAAGCACAGTTTGGCGGCCAAAGGTTTGGCGAAATGGAAGTATGGGCGCTTGAAGCCTACGGCGCAGCCTATACGCTCCAGGAAATTCTGACTGTTAAATCGGACGATGTTGTCGGCCGTGTGAAAACTTATGAAGCGATCGTCAAAGGGGAAAATGTCCCTGAACCGGGTGTCCCGGAATCGTTCAAAGTGCTGATCAAAGAACTTCAAAGTTTGGGACTGGACGTGAAGATTCTTTCCGGCGACGACGAGGAAATTGAAATGCGCGATCTCGAAGACGACGATGACCTGAATCAGGCCGATACGCTGAATATTGCGCCCGAGACAAAAGAAGAACCGGAAGGAATCGGGGCATCCAAAGACTAATCGTTTATGTTGCTTGGAACAAACAGAGGCTTTTGCCCGGATTGTATGCATTCGTACAATCCGGCTTCTGTTTCTGTTTCTTCTGCGTGTGTTTTAAGGTACGAACCTAAAGACGAAAGGGAGGCTGGCCCCTTGCTGGATGTAAATAATTTTGAGTACATGAAAATCGGTCTTGCTTCACCGGATAAAATCCGATCCTGGTCATACGGTGAAGTAAAAAAACCGGAAACAATCAACTACCGGACGTTAAAACCTGAAAAAGACGGGCTTTTTTGCGAACGGATTTTCGGGCCGACGAAAGATTGGGAATGCCATTGCGGGAAATATAAACGCGTTCGTTACAAAGGCGTGGTTTGTGACCGCTGCGGCGTGGAAGTAACAAGATCAAAAGTGCGCCGGGAAAGAATGGGGCATATTGAACTTGCCGCCCCTGTTTCGCATATTTGGTACTTCAAAGGGATTCCAAGCCGCATGGGCCTTGTGCTTGACATGTCCCCGCGCGCCCTGGAAGAAGTCATTTACTTCGCATCTTACGTCGTAACGGAAGCAGGCGACACTTCTTTGGAAAAGAAACAGCTTCTTTCCGAAAAAGAATACCGTGCCTACCGTGAAAAATACGGCAACAAATTCCAGGCAGGCATGGGCGCGGAAGCCATTAAAAAGCTGCTGCAAGATGTAGATGTCAACAAAGAATGCGAAATGCTGAAAGAAGAGCTGAAAGTTGCCCAGGGGCAGCGCCGTACACGCGCCATCAAACGCCTTGAAGTACTGGAAGCTTTCCGTAATTCCGGCAATAAACCGGAATGGATGGTGCTGGACGTTCTCCCGGTCATTCCGCCTGAACTGCGGCCAATGGTACAACTGGAAGGCGGCCGCTTTGCGACATCCGACTTAAATGATCTGTACCGCCGTGTGATCAACCGGAACAACCGCCTGAAACGCTTGCTTGATCTTGGCGCGCCAAGCATCATTGTCCAAAATGAAAAACGGATGCTGCAGGAAGCTGTTGACGCTCTGATTGACAACGGCCGCCGTGGACGTCCGGTAACCGGCCCGGGGAACCGCCCGTTAAAATCGCTTTCCCATATGCTGAAAGGGAAACAGGGCCGTTTCCGCCAAAACCTGCTCGGGAAACGGGTTGACTATTCCGGCCGTTCCGTTATTGTTGTCGGCCCAAACCTGAAAATGTACCAATGCGGCCTGCCGCGCGAAATGGCGATTGAACTGTTCAAGCCGTTCGTGATGAAAGAACTGGTTGAAAAAGGCCTCGCCCATAATATTAAAAGCGCAAAACGGAAAATTGAACGTTTGCAGCCTGAAATTTGGGATGTCCTTGAAGAAGTCATTAAAGAACACCCTGTCCTGTTGAACCGTGCGCCTACTTTGCACAGGCTCGGGATCCAGGCGTTTGAACCGACGCTTGTGGAAGGCCGTGCGATCCGTCTCCATCCGCTCGTATGTACGGCTTACAACGCGGACTTTGACGGCGACCAAATGGCGGTCCACGTTCCGTTATCCGCTGAGGCACAGGCGGAAGCGCGCATGTTGATGCTTGCCGCACAAAATATTTTGAATCCGAAAGACGGGAAACCGGTCGTTACCCCGTCCCAGGACATGGTACTTGGCAACTACTACTTAACGCTTGAACGTGAAGATGCAGTCGGTGAAGGATCTGTCTTCAAAGATGTAAATGAAGTGTACATGGCTTATTACAACGGCTACGTGCATTTCCATACGAGAATTGCCATTTATGCCGGGTCGCTGAACAACCCGACGTTCACGGAAGAGCAAAACAAGAAGCTGCTGATTACCACAGTCGGGAAAGTGATCTTCAATGAAATTTTGCCGGAGAGCTTCCCATATATTAATGAACCGACGAAAACAAATCTTGAAGAAAAAACGCCGGATAAATACTTTGTTGATCCTTCGATTGACGTAAAAGCGCATATTAAAGAACAGCCGTTAATCCGCCCGTTTGTAAAAGGCTTCCTTGGCAGCATCATTGCCGAAGTGTTCAAACGGTTCAAGATTACGGAAACATCCAAAATGCTCGACCGCTTAAAAGATCTTGGCTTCCATTATTCGACAAAAGCCGGGATTACCGTTGGTGTTGCGGATATCGTCGTTTTAGGCGAGAAGGAAAAAATTCTTTCGGATGCCCAGAAAAAAGTCGATACGGTCATGAAACAGTTCCGCCGCGGTTTAATTACCGAAGACGAACGCTATGACCGCGTTATTTCGATCTGGAGCGGGGCTAAAGACACGATCCAGGGCAAACTGATGGAATCGCTCGATAAACGGAACCCGATTTTTATGATGAGTGACTCGGGGGCCCGGGGTAACGCGTCGAACTTTACACAGCTTGCCGGCATGCGCGGTTTGATGGCCAACCCGGCCGGCCGGATTATTGAATTGCCGATTAAGTCCAGCTTCCGTGAAGGCTTAACCGTGCAAGAGTACTTTATTTCGACGCACGGTGCCCGTAAAGGCCTTGCCGATACTGCCCTTAAGACGGCAGACTCGGGTTATCTGACACGCCGGCTTGTTGATGTGGCGCAGGATGTCATCATTCGTGAAGACGACTGCGGCACAGACCGCGGGCTTTTGATCAGTGCGTTGAAAGAAGGCAATGAAATCATTGAATCGCTTGAAGAACGGTTAACCGGCCGTTATTCAAGAAAAACGATCAAACATCCTGAAACAGGCAAAGTGATCATTGAGGAAAACGGCTTTATCACGGAAGATATCGCGAAGGAAATTGTCGATGCCGGCTATGAAAAAGTCTGGATCCGTTCGGCCTTCACTTGCAATACCCGCCATGGCGTATGTAAAAAATGCTACGGCCGCAACCTTGCCACCGGCCAGGAAGTGGAAGTCGGCGAAGCAGTCGGGATTATTGCCGCCCAATCGATCGGCGAACCTGGCACACAGCTGACGATGCGTACATTCCATACAGGCGGTGTTGCCGGGGATGACATCACACAAGGTCTTCCGCGTATTCAGGAATTGTTTGAAGCCCGGAACCCGAAAGGCCAGGCTGTCATTTCCGAAGTGGAAGGCGTTGTTACTTCCATCAGCGAAGGGCGCGACCGCCAATATGAAATTGTCGTTCAGGGCGCTGTCGAAACGCGCACCTATACGGCCCCTTATACTTCCCGCTTGAAAGTGGCGGTAGATGACCACGTCGTGCGCGGGCAGGAGCTGACGGAAGGTTCCATTGACCCGAAAGATCTGTTGCGTGTCACGGATGTCACAACCGTACAGGAATACTTGCTTCGTGAAGTACAGAAAGTTTACCGGATGCAAGGAGTGGAAATTGGCGACAAACACATTGAAGTGATGGTCCGCCAAATGCTGAGAAAAGTAAGGGTGCTCGATGCCGGCGACACGGATGTCCTGCCGGGAACATTGCTTGATATCCATCAGTTCGGTGAAGCGAATGAAAAGGCGCTCAAGGAAGGCAACCGCCCTGCAACAGGCCGCCCTGTTCTGCTCGGGATTACAAAAGCTTCCTTGGAAACCGATTCGTTCTTATCGGCAGCCTCCTTCCAGGAAACGACCCGCGTATTAACCGATGCGGCGATCAAGGGGAAACGCGATGAACTGCTCGGCTTGAAAGAAAACGTCATTATCGGGAAACTGGTTCCTGCAGGGACGGGCATGACCCGCTACCGCAAAACGGTTCCTGAACTGGTGAAAAAGGAAGAAGAAGTGCCGGCTGAATAATGCGGCGGCAGCACCGGCAAAAACCGGTGCTGCACCTTTTTCTGTTTTTTAGCAAAAAAAAGCATGGCCTTTTTTACACGGGCTGTTGACTTTAGATTTTCAAAGTGATAATATATTCAAGGTGCTCCTATGAATACCTGTATACTTTGGAGGATATTGCGATGTCTTATGAAAAAGTAAATCAGGCGAAAAGAATCGTTGTAGGGACAAAACAAACAGCGAAAGCGATAAAGTCCGGAAATGTGGATGAACTGCTCGTTGCCAGAGATGCTGATCCGAATATTACGGGCAAAGTCATTTCCGTTGCCGAACAATTCAATGTGCCGATTACGTATACCGAGTCGAAAAAACAACTCGGAAAAGTATGCGGCATTGAAGTCGGAGCTGCAGCTGTTGCACTTATTTATTAAACACTTTTTGCTGGAGAATCCGCAAAAATTTGTTTTTGCCATTAAATGAACCACCTGGATGTGTGGACTTAAATTGTTCGAAGGGAGGAAAAACAGATGCCTACTATTAACCAATTGGTGCGCAAACCTCGTAAATCAAAAATCGAGAAATCCAAGTCACCTGCGCTGAATAAAGGCTATAACAGTTTCAAAAAAATCAATACCGATCTTTCTTCACCCCAAAAACGCGGTGTATGTACCCGTGTGGGGACGATGACTCCGAAGAAACCGAACTCGGCGCTCCGTAAATATGCCCGTGTCCGTTTAACAAACGGTATTGAAGTAACGGCTTATATCCCTGGG
Organism: Weizmannia sp. FSL W8-1119; assembly: GCF_038008605.1. NCBI lineage: Bacteria > Bacillati > Bacillota > Bacilli > Caryophanales > Bacillaceae > Heyndrickxia > Weizmannia sp. FSL W8-1119. The sequence goes on from NZ_JBBOZL010000001.1 coordinate 136,127, forward strand.
ATCGGCCATAATCTGCAGGAACACAGCGTTGTTTTAATCCGTGGCGGACGTGTAAAAGACCTGCCTGGTGTACGTTACCACATCGTGCGCGGTGCACTTGACACTGCCGGTGTTGAAAACCGGAAACAAGGCCGTTCGAAATACGGGACGAAAAAACCGAAAGAAAAGAAATAATAAGAACGATAACCATACTTGAAAGGAGGATCATTTATGCCACGTAAAGGACCTGTCGCAAAACGCGACGTATTACCGGATCCGATTTACAATTCGAAACTGGTCACACGTTTAATCAACAAAATGATGATCGACGGCAAGAGAGGGAAAGCCCAGACTATCCTGTATTCTTCCTTCGATATTATCCGTGAACGCACTGGCAAAGATCCAATGGAAGTTTTTGACCAGGCATTGAAAAACATTATGCCTGTACTTGAAGTAAAAGCTCGCCGTGTCGGCGGCGCAAACTATCAGGTGCCGGTTGAGGTGCGCCCGGAACGCCGGACAACTTTAGGGCTTCGCTGGCTGGTCAATTATGCCCGCCTTCGCGGAGAAAAAACAATGGAAGAACGGCTGGCGAACGAAATCATGGATGCGGCCAACAATACAGGCGCTGCCGTGAAAAAACGCGAAGATACGCATAAAATGGCGGAAGCAAACAGAGCGTTTGCGCATTATCGCTGGTAATATTCCGATACTCCTACATTACACCTATTAAGGAAGGAGAAAGTACGAGATGCCAAGAGAGTTCTCCTTAGAAAAGACTCGTAACATCGGTATCATGGCGCATATCGATGCCGGTAAAACTACAACAACCGAGCGTATCCTTTATTATACCGGCCGTATTCATAAAATCGGCGAAACGCATGAAGGTGCGTCTCAAATGGACTGGATGGAGCAGGAACAGGAGCGCGGGATTACGATTACTTCCGCTGCTACAACAGCGCAATGGAAAGACCACCGTATCAACATCATTGACACCCCGGGACACGTGGACTTCACCGTTGAAGTTGAACGCTCCCTTCGTGTCCTTGACGGCGCGGTTGCTGTCCTCGATGCCCAGTCCGGCGTTGAGCCCCAGACTGAAACCGTTTGGCGCCAGGCAACGACTTACGGTGTACCGCGGATTGTATTTGTCAATAAGATGGATAAAATCGGGGCCGATTTCTTGTATTCTGTCAGCACCCTGCATGACCGCCTGCAGGCAAATGCACATCCGGTCCAATTGCCGATCGGTGCTGAAGACAACTTTGTAGGGATCATTGACCTTATTGAAATGAATGCAATTTTCTACGGCGATGATCTCGGCACGAAAATTGAAGTGCGCGAAATCCCGGATGAGTACCGTGATCAGGCGGAAGAATATCATGAAAAACTGCTTGAAGCAGTTGCTGAAGTTGATGAAGATATTATGGAAAAATATCTTGGCGGAGAAGAGATTTCAAAAGAAGAACTGAAAGCTGCCATCCGCAAAGCAACCTGTAATGTTGAATTCTTCCCGGTACTGTGCGGCTCGGCATTTAAAAACAAAGGTGTCCAATTAATGCTGGATGCGGTTGTTGACTATCTGCCTGCGCCGACGGATGTTCCTTCCATCAAGGGGACGCTTCCGGATACAGGGGAAGAAGTATTTAGGCATTCCAGCGATGATGAGCCATTCTCGGCTTTGGCCTTCAAAGTCATGACAGACCCGTTCGTTGGTAAACTGACATTCTTCCGTGTTTATTCAGGCACATTAAGCGCTGGTTCTTATGTCAAAAACTCGACAAAGAACAAACGCGAACGCATCGGGCGTATTTTGCAGATGCACGCAAACCACCGGAAAGAAATCGACATGGTTTATGCCGGCGATATTGCTGCTGCTGTCGGCTTAAAAGACACGACAACAGGCGATACGCTTTGCGACGATAATAATCCGGTCATCCTTGAATCGATGGAATTTCCGGAACCGGTTATCCAGTTGTCGGTTGAACCGAAATCGAAAGCCGACCAGGATAAAATGACGACGGCGCTGCAAAAACTGCAGGAAGAAGACCCGACTTTCCGTGCCCATACGGATCCGGAAACGGGACAAACGATCATCGAAGGTATGGGTGAGCTTCACCTCGACATTATCGTTGACCGCATGAAACGCGAATTCAAAGTTGAAGCCAATATCGGTGCGCCGCAAGTTGCGTACCGTGAAACATTCCGCAAATCCGCACAAGTCCAAGGTAAGTTTGTACGCCAATCCGGCGGCCGCGGGCAATACGGGGATGTTTGGATTGAATTTTCACCAAACGAAGAAGGAAAAGGCTTTGAGTTTGAAAATGCGATTGTCGGCGGTGTCGTTCCGCGCGAATACATTCCGGCGATCCAGTCCGGCCTTGAAGATGCCATGCAGCGCGGTGTACTTGCCGGCTATCCGCTCGTTGACATTAAGGCAAAACTGTATGACGGTTCTTACCACGATGTTGACTCGAGTGAAATGGCATTTAAAGTGGCTGCCTCCCTTGCATTGAAGAATGCAGCATCCAAATGCGATCCGGTCCTGCTTGAACCTGTCATGAAAGTGGAAATTGTCATTCCGGAAGAATATCTCGGCGACATCATGGGACAAGTTACAGCCCGCCGCGGCCGTGTGGAAGGTATGGAAGCACGCGGAAATGCCCAGGTTGTCCGTGCCATGGTTCCGTTGTCCGAAATGTTCGGTTATGCTACAGCACTCCGATCCAGCACGCAAGGACGCGGTGTCTTTACGATGACATTTGATCATTATGAAGAAGTGCCGAAGTCCATTGCGGAAGAGATCATCAAAAAAAATAAAGGCGAATAATTGATTTATTGCTTTCAATGAAGTATAACTTTACTAGGTTGGTTCAAAGCGCTTTAAAGCTGTCCTTTCAGCTTTAAAGCATCCATATACTTACTCAATCCAAAATATTAAGGAGGATTTCCTGATGGCTAAACAAAAATTTGACCGTTCTAAAGAACACTGTAACATTGGAACAATCGGTCACGTTGACCATGGTAAAACGACTTTGACTGCTGCAATTACTGCTGTTCTTGCAAAACAAGGGAAAGCTGAAGCAAGAGCATATGACCAAATTGACGGTGCTCCGGAAGAACGCGAACGCGGTATTACCATCAACACTGCGCACGTTGAATATGAAACGGAAAAACGCCACTACGCACATGTTGACTGCCCTGGACACGCTGACTATGTGAAAAACATGATTACTGGTGCTGCCCAAATGGACGGCGCGATCCTGGTTGTATCCGCTGCTGACGGCCCAATGCCGCAAACGCGCGAACACATCCTTTTGTCCCGCCAAGTTGGCGTGCCTTATATCGTTGTGTTCCTGAACAAATGCGACATGGTGGACGACGAAGAATTGCTTGAACTTGTTGAAATGGAAGTTCGTGATCTTCTTTCCGAATACGACTTCCCTGGCGATGAAGTGCCGGTTATCAAAGGTTCTGCTTTGAAAGCTCTTGAAGGCGACCCTGAATACGAAGCAAAAATCCTTGAATTGATGGATGCTGTTGACGAATACATCCCGACTCCGCAACGTGACACGGATAAACCGTTCATGATGCCAGTTGAAGACGTATTTTCCATTACCGGCCGTGGTACAGTTGCAACCGGCCGTGTAGAACGCGGGCAATTGAAAGTCGGCGACGTTGTTGAAATCGTAGGTTTGAGCGACAAACCAAAACAAACAACGGTTACCGGCGTTGAAATGTTCCGTAAAATTCTTGACTATGCTGAAGCTGGCGACAACATCGGTGCACTTCTCCGCGGTATTGCACGTGAAGAAGTCCAACGCGGCCAAGTTTTGGCGAAACCGGGTTCTATTACACCGCATACCAAATTTAAAGCACAAGTTTATGTATTAACGAAAGAAGAAGGTGGACGCCACACTCCTTTCTTCTCTAACTACCGTCCGCAATTCTACTTCCGTACAACGGACGTAACCGGCATTATTACTCTGCCAGAAGGCGTTGAAATGGTTATGCCTGGTGATAACGTTGAAATGAGCGTTGAATTGATTGCCCCGATCGCGATCGAAGAAGGAACAAAATTCTCGATCCGTGAAGGCGGCCGTACAGTTGGCGCCGGTTCTGTTTCTTCCATCGAAGCTTAATCGGCTATTTAAAAAAAGCCCGGCCAGGTCATCCCGGCCGGGCTTTTTCCATGCTTACGCGCCCGGGTTGCAGCAACGTTTTCCAAAACTTGATGTTGCGCCACAGGGCCTGTATAATAAAAAGTCACTGAAATCAGCAGCATATCAAAGTTTATGTTGCATTACACCCGGCTTTTGTGTATAATGTTTGATGTTGGTCTTTGACTGCGATGAAGTGGGAGGTTGCTGGCACACCCGGCCGCTTTGCCATGGCGCGTGGGCCAGGAAAATTTCCATGGAGAATGTCTATTAGCAAATAGGCGATAAAGGAGGGAAAATAATGGCAAAACAAAAAATTCGCATTCGTTTAAAAGCATACGATCACAGAATTCTGGATCAGTCTGCAGAAAAAATTGTAGAAACAGCAAAACGATCAGGTGCAAACGTCTCCGGTCCGATTCCGCTTCCGACTGAGAAATCCGTTTACACCATTCTGCGTGCTGTCCACAAGTACAAAGATTCTCGTGAACAATTTGAAATGCGTACACACAAACGTTTGATTGATATCGTAAATCCGACCCCGCAAACGGTTGATTCGCTGATGCGGTTGGATCTGCCATCCGGCGTTGACATTGAAATTAAACTTTAATGATAAAAAAACATGACATATTTAACAGGAGGTGTGACTGATGACCAAAGGAATCTTAGGAAGAAAAATCGGTATGACCCAAGTTTTTGCCGAGAACGGCGATCTTATTCCTGTCACTGTAATTGAAGCAACACCAAACGTTGTGCTGCAAAAGAAAACAGTTGAAACGGACGGTTATGAAGCGATTCAGCTCGGATTTGCAGACAAACCGGAACGCCTGGCAAACAAACCGGAAAAGGGTCATGTTTCGAAAGCCAATACGGCACCTAAGCGCTTCATCCGCGAATTCAGCGGCGTAAACACAAGTGATTTTGAAGTTGGTCAAGAAGTCAAAGTAGATATTTTTGCAGAAGGTGACATTGTAGATGTTACCGGCATTACAAAAGGGAAAGGATTCCAAGGCGTCATTAAACGCCACGGACAATCCCGCGGCCCTATGGCTCACGGTTCGCGTTACCACCGCCGTCCGGGTTCAATGGGCCCGATTGCGCCAAACCGCGTCTTTAAACAAAAAGCACTCCCTGGACGCATGGGGGGAGAACGGGTTACCGTTCAAAATCTGCAAATCGTCAAAGTGGATGCAGAACGCAATCTGCTTTTGATTAAAGGTAACGTTCCTGGTCCGAGAAAAGCTTTGGTTACAGTTAAAGCAGCTGTAAAAGCAAAATAATTGCAAAGAAAGGAGGAAACAGGAATGCCAAAAGTAGCTCTATACAACCAAAACGGTTCCCAAGTCGGTGAAGTGGAATTAAACGACGCTGTATTCGGCATCGAACCGAATGAACATGTTTTATTTGAAGCGATCATCATGCAGAGGGCTTCGCTCCGCCAAGGTACCCACAAAGTAAAAGGCCGTTCTGAAGTACGCGGCGGCGGACGCAAACCATGGCGACAAAAAGGCACAGGCCGCGCACGCCAAGGATCGATCCGTTCCCCGCAATGGCGCGGAGGCGGTACGGTTTTCGGGCCTGTTCCACGCAGCTACAGCTACAAACTGCCGAAAAAAGTACGCCGTCTTGCGATTAAATCCGCTCTATCGTCAAAAGTAAAGGAAAACAATATTTTGGTTCTGGACGCATTAAGTTTTGATGCGCCAAAAACAAAAGATTTTATTGCTGTCCTGAAAAATTTGTCAGTGGATAAAAAAGCACTTGTTGTCACAGACGGATTGAACGAAAATGTGGTACTGTCCGCACGCAACATTCCGGGTGTTACGGTTGTTGAAGCAACAGGCGTAAATGTTTTGGATGTTGTAAACCATGATCAATTGATTATGACAAAATCCGCTGTTGAAAAAGTAGAGGAGGTGCTTGGTTAATGGATGCACGTGATGTTCTGAAGCGCCCCGTGATTACTGAACGTTCAATGGAATTGACAGCAGATAAGAAATATACATTTGAAGTTGATGTTAAAGCGAATAAAACAGAAATCAAAGATGCTGTGGAAGAGATTTTCGGCGTCAAAGTTGCGAAAGTGAACGTTGCGAACTATAAAGGCAAGTTCAAACGCATGGGCCGTTATACCGGCTATACAAACAAGCGCCGCAAAGCAGTTGTTACGTTAACAGCTGACAGCAAAGAAATTGAAATCTTTGAGGTTTAAATACGATCCATCAAACTTGAAGAGGAGGGAAAAAAATGGCGATCAAAAAATACAAACCAACCTCTAACGGGCGTCGCGGCATGACGGCTTTGGATTTTGCGGAGATCACGACGGATAAGCCTGAAAAAACACTGCTTGCTCCGCTTTCGAAAAAAGCAGGCCGCAACAACCAGGGGAAATTAACTGTTCGTCATCAGGGCGGCGGCCATAAGCGCCAATACCGGATTATCGACTTCAAACGCGATAAAGATGGTATACCAGGGCGCGTTGCCACAATCGAGTATGACCCGAACCGCTCATCTAATATTGCTTTGATTCACTATGTAGATGGTGAAAAACGGTACATCCTTGCACCAAAAAATTTAACTGTCGGCATGGAAGTGATGTCCGGGCCGGATGCAGACATTAAAGTCGGAAATGCACTTCCGCTTTCTGAAATTCCTGTTGGTACGGTCATCCATAACATTGAATTGAAACCAGGCAAAGGCGGCCAATTGATCCGTTCTGCTGGTACTTCAGCACAAGTGCTTGGTAAAGAAGGCAAATATGTGCTTGTCCGCCTGAATTCCGGCGAAGTGCGCATGATTCTTGCAACTTGCCGCGCAACGGTCGGCCAGGTTGGCAACGAACAGCACGAACTGGTCAACATCGGTAAAGCAGGCCGCAAACGCTGGATGGGTGTACGCCCGACTGTCCGCGGATCTGTTATGAACCCGAATGATCACCCGCACGGCGGTGGTGAAGGCCGCGCTCCGATCGGCCGTAAATCGCCAATGTCACCATGGGGCAAGCCGACACTTGGTTACAAAACGCGCAAGAAGAAAAATACTTCAGATAAATTTATTGTACGGCGCCGTAAAAAATAATGCTGTTGAACTACGGTTCGTAGCTTGAACCGTAGCTCTAATCAGGAAGGAGGACTATTCATGGGTCGCAGTCTGAAAAAAGGGCCTTTCGTTGACGATCACTTAATGGTGAAAGTGGAAAAATTGAACGAATCCAACAAGAAGCAAGTGATCAAAACGTGGTCACGCCGTTCGACGATTTTCCCTGCATTTGTCGGCCACACAATCGCTGTGTATGACGGCCGTAAACATGTTCCGGTATACATCACGGAAGATATGGTCGGCCATAAGCTCGGTGAGTTTGCTCCGACACGTACATTCAAAGGTCACGCCGGTGACGATAAGAAGACAAGACGCTAACGGGAGGAGGTATTCCAATGCAAGCAAAAGCTGTCGCGAAAACAGTCCGTATTGCTCCTCGTAAGGCACGCCTGGTAATTGATTTAATTCGAGGAAAGCAAGTAGGAGAAGCGCTTTCGATTTTGAAATTTACGCCAAAGGCTGCTTCGCCGGTTATTGAAAAAGTACTCAACTCTGCGATTGCGAACGCAGAACACAACTACGATATGGACGCAAACGACCTTGTTGTGGAAAAGGCTTATGTCGATGAAGGTCCTACACTGAAACGTTTCCGGCCGCGTGCAATGGGGCGCGCAAGCCAGATCAACAAACGCACGAGCCATATTACGATCGTAGTATCAGATCAAAAGGAGGGATAATTGGTGGGTCAAAAAGTAAATCCTATCGGTTTGCGAATCGGAGTGATTCGTGACTGGGAATCGAAATGGTACGCAGAAAAAGATTATGCCGATCTATTGCACGAAGACATTAAAATTCGTGAATATATCGCAAAGCGCCTCGCGGATGCTTCTGTTTCTGGCGTGGAAATTGAACGTGCTGCAAACCGTGTCAACATTACAATCCGCACGGCAAAACCGGGCATGGTGATTGGTAAAGGCGGTTCGGAAGTAGAAGCATTGCGTAAAGCACTGAATGCTTTAACAGGAAAAAGAGTCCACATTAACATTGTCGAAGTTAAAAAGGCAGATATTGATGCAAAACTTGTTGCGGAAAACATTGCCCGCCAGCTGGAGAACCGTGTTTCTTTCCGCCGTGCGCAAAAACAGGCGATCCAACGTGCGATGCGTGCCGGTGCAAAAGGAATCCGGACGCAGGTTTCAGGACGCCTGGGTGGTGCGGATATTGCCCGTGCAGAACATTACAGCGAAGGTACAGTTCCGCTTCATACGCTTCGTGCGGATATTGACTATGCCCATGCCGAAGCAGATACGACTTACGGAAAACTGGGCGTAAAAGTTTGGATTTACCGCGGGGAAATCCTTCCTGCCAAGAAAAAAACCGAGGAAGGGGGAAACTGATCATGTTGATGCCTAAACGTGTAAAATACCGCCGTGAACGCCGCGGAAAAATGCGCGGCCGTGCAAAAGGCGGCACTGAAGTTGCATTTGGCGAATATGGTTTGCAGGCTTTGGAAGCTTCCTGGATTACAAACCGCCAAATTGAAGCTGCCCGTATTGCGATGACACGTTATATGAAGCGTGGCGGTAAAGTATGGATAAAAATTTTCCCTCATAAACCATATACAGCAAAACCGCTTGAAGTCCGGATGGGTTCCGGTAAAGGTGCGCCTGAAGGTTGGGTGGCTGTTGTGAAACCGGGCAAGATTTTGTTTGAAATTGCCGGTGTTCCTGAAGAAGTCGCACGCGAAGCTTTGCGCCTTGCGTCCCACAAGCTGCCGATTAAATGCAAGTTCGTAAAACGTGAAGAAATTGGTGGTGAATCTAATGAAAGCTAAAGAAATTCGTGACTTAACCACTGCCGAAATTGAACAAAAAGTAAAGTCGCTGAAGGAAGAGCTGTTCAACCTTCGCTTCCAGCTTGCGACCGGACAATTAGAGAACACTGCCCGCATTCGTGAAGTTCGTAAATCGATTGCCCGCATGAAAACCGTCATTCGTGAAAGAGAAATTGGAATTACCAACCGATAATGGGAGGAGGTTCGCGATACATGAGTGAACGCAACCAACGCAAAGTATACACCGGCCGTGTCGTATCAGACAAAATGGATAAAACCGTTACTGTTCTTGTAGAAACTTACAAAAAACATTCTCTGTACGGCAAACGCGTAAAATACTCGAAAAAATTCAAGGCACATGATGAAAACAACGAAGCCAAAGTCGGCGATATCGTAAGAATCATGGAAACACGCCCGTTATCTGCTACAAAACGTTTCCGCCTGGTGGAAATCGTTGAAAAAGCAGTCATTATCTAATTTGTATCAGTTCGGATACGGTTGATTCCGAAGGGAGGTAAACGAGGATGATCCAACAAGAAACCCGTTTAAAAGTAGCTGACAACTCAGGTGCACGTGAAGTTTTGACGATTAAAGTATTGGGCGGATCCGGCCGGAAAACCGCGAATATCGGAGATGTCATCGTTGCTACGGTAAAACAAGCAACACCTGGAGGCGTTGTTAAAAAAGGTGATGTAGTGAAAGCTGTTGTGGTCCGTACAAAGAGCGGAGTGCGCCGCAGCGACGGTTCTTATATTCGTTTCGATGAAAATGCATGCGTCATTATCCGTGACGACAAGAGCCCTCGCGGCACGCGTATCTTCGGGCCTGTTGCACGTGAACTGCGCAACAACAATTTCATGAAAATCGTATCACTGGCTCCGGAAGTGCTTTAATCGATACAGTTTGTGACAATCAAGGAGGTGCGACTGTAATGCATGTCAAAAAAGGTGACAAGGTAATGGTGATCTCCGGCAAAGATAAAGGCAAAACCGGTACGATCCTTGCGGCATATCCGAAAAAAGACCGTGTGATTGTGGAAGGCGTGAACATTGTCAAAAAACACGCGAAACCTTCCCAGGCAAATCCACAGGGCGGTATTTTCGATATGGAAGCGCCCATTCACGTGTCCAATGTGATGCCGATTGATCCGAAAACAAATGAGCCGACACGTGTCGGATATGAAATAAGGGACGGCAAAAAAGTGCGTGTAGCAAAAAAATCCGGTGAAGTTTTAGATAAATAGTTGAACATGAAGGGAGGTACACGACATGAACCGCCTAAAAGAAAAATATGAAAAAGAAGTTATTCCTGCTTTAACAAACAAGTTTCACTATACATCCGTTATGCAAGTGCCTAAAGTTGAAAAGATCGTGATCAACATGGGTGTTGGCGATGCTGTCCAAAACGCAAAAATGCTCGACAATGCAGTAGAAGAATTAACGTTGATTTCCGGCCAAAAACCGGTTGTGACAAGAGCGAAAAAATCGATCGCAGGTTTCCGCCTTCGTGAAGGGATGCCGATTGGCGCGAAAGTAACCCTCCGCGGCGAGCGCATGTACGAATTCCTCGATAAACTGATTTCAGTTTCGCTTCCGCGTGTGCGCGACTTCCACGGCGTATCGAAAAAATCATTTGACGGCCGCGGAAACTATACACTCGGCATTAAAGAGCAACTGATCTTCCCTGAAATTGATTACGATAAAGTCAGCAAAGTGCGCGGGATGGACATCGTCATTGTCACCACTGCGAACACGGACGAAGAATCACGTGAACTGTTAGGCCTGCTCGGAATGCCATTCCAAAAATAAAGCGGGCGCTAAAAAGGGAGGCGAAAACGTGGCTAAAAAATCAATGATTGCGAAACAAAAACGTGAACCGAAGTATAAAGTTCAGGCTTATACCCGGTGCGAACGATGCGGCCGACCGCATTCCGTCATTCGCAAATTTAAACTTTGCCGTATTTGTTTCCGCGAACTTGCATATAAAGGTCAAATTCCTGGCGTGAAAAAAGCCAGCTGGTAAAACTCGAATTTGGGAAGGAGGTAAAAGAAATGGTCATGACTGATCCGATTGCAGATTTGCTTACGCGTATCCGTAATGCAAATACAGTGCGTCATGAAAAATTGGAAGTCCCGGCTTCCAAGATTAAGAGAGAGATCGCCGAGATTTTGAAACGTGAAGGTTTCGTGCGTGATGTTGAATATATCGAGGATAACAAACAAGGGATTATCCGGATCTTCCTGAAATACGGCGCAAACAACGAACGCGTCATTACAGGGATCAAGCGCATCAGCAAACCGGGCCTGCGCGTATACGCAAAAGCAGGTGAAGTGCCGAAAGTGCTGAACGGGCTTGGCATCGCAATTGTTTCTACTTCTCAGGGCGTTTTAACCGACAAAGAAGCACGGAAAAACAATGTCGGCGGAGAAATTTTAGCATACGTTTGGTAATCATTTGACGTTGAACGGAGGTGTAAATTATGTCACGTATAGGAAAAAAACCGGTTGAAATTCCATCCGGCGTTACGGTAACCATTAACGGAGATACAGTTACGGTTAAAGGGCCTAAAGGTGAGCTGACCCGCAGCTTCAACCCTGATATTAACATTGCCGTAGAAGACAATATCATTCACGTAACACGCCCTTCAGACAGCAAAAACCACCGCGCTTTGCACGGAACGACCCGCGCACTGCTCGCAAACATGGTGGAAGGGGTGTCGAAAGGCTTTGAAAAATCTTTGGAACTGGTTGGGGTTGGATACCGCGCCCAAAAACAAGGCAAAAAACTCGTATTGAACGTCGGCTACTCCCATCCTGTTGAATTTGAACCGGAAGAAGGCCTGGAAGTCGAAGTGCCTTCCAATACAAAAATTGTCGTAAAAGGCGTAAGCAAAGAACGCGTCGGCGCATTTGCCGCCAACATCCGCGACGTCCGCCCGCCTGAACCTTATAAAGGCAAAGGGATTCGTTACGAAGGCGAATATGTACGCAGAAAAGAAGGTAAAACCGGTAAATAATGCCGCCTAGGATGAGAAAGGAGTGAATTCGATGATCACGAAGCCGGATAAAAATCAAGTACGCAAAAAAAGGCATGCACGCGTCCGCGCAAAATTAAGCGGAACGGCTGAACGTCCGCGCCTGAGTATCTATCGTTCCAACAAAAACATTTATGCCCAATTGATTGATGATGTAAATGGCGTCACACTGGCCAGCGCTTCCACGCTCGATAAAGAGTTGAGCCTTGAGTCAACCGGAAATGTGGAAGCTGCACAAAAGGTGGGCGAATTGATTGCAAAGCGCGCAGTGGAAAAAGGTATCAAAGAAGTTGTTTTTGACCGCGGCGGATATCTCTATCATGGCCGTATCAAAGCGCTTGCCGATGCAGCCCGTGAGAACGGATTACAATTTTAATCAAAAAGGAGGGGAAATTTTACATGCTACGTATTGACCCAAACAAACTTGAGTTAGAGGAACGTGTTGTTACGATTAACCGCGTTGCCAAAGTGGTAAAAGGAGGGCGCCGTTTCCGCTTTTCCGCACTTGTCGTTGTTGGCGACCGGAACGGACATGTCGGATTTGGAACCGGAAAAGCGCAGGAAGTGCCGGATGCGATCCGCAAAGCTGTTGAAGATGCGAAGAAAAATCTTGTAGAGGTACCGATTGCGGGCACAACGATTCCGCACGAAGTTGTTGGCCACTTCGGTGCAGGCAAAATCCTGCTGAAACCGGGTTCCCCTGGTACCGGTGTTATCGCCGGCGGCCCTGTCCGTGCGATCCTTGAGCTTGCGGGTATTGCGGATATTACGTCCAAATCGCTTGGTTCAAACACACCGATTAACATGATCCGTGCCACAATGGACGGCATTAAACAATTGAAGCGTGCGGATGAAGTTGCGAAACTGCGCAATAAATCTGTCGAAGAATTATTAGGTTAAGGAGGGAACGCTCATGGCAAAATTGAAAATCACCCTCACCCGCAGTGTCATCGGCCGCCCGCAGGATCAGCGCGATACGGTAAAAGCGCTCGGCCTGCGCAAAGTCAACCAGACTGTTGAGAAAGAAGACAATGCTGCAATTCGCGGCATGATCAATAAAGTGTCCCATCTTGTTTCTGTATCGGAACAATAATTTTTGATTTTAAGATAAGGAGGTGCAACCATGAAACTTCATGAATTAAAACCTGCAGAAGGATCTCGTAAAAAACGCAACCGTGTCGGCCGCGGTATTGGTTCCGGCAACGGAAAAACAGCCGGCAAAGGGCACAAAGGCCAAAACGCCCGTTCCGGCGGCGGTGTACGCCTCGGTTTTGAAGGCGGCCAAACCCCGTTGTTCCGCCGTTTGCCAAAACGCGGTTTTACGAACATTAACCGTAAAGAGTATGCCATTGTGAACCTGGACGTTTTAAACCGTTTTGAAGAAGGCACGGAAGTAACGCCTGCCCTTTTATTGGAAACAGGTGTGATCAGCAAGGAAAAATCGGGCGTAAAAGTGCTTGCAAACGGCAAACTCGAGAAAAAATTGACCGTAAAAGCACATAAATTCTCCTCTGCTGCCAAAGAAGCCATAGAAGCTGCTGGCGGTACAGCCGAGGTGATTTAATGTTCAAGACAATCGCCAATTTGATGCGTGTGGGTGAGATAAGAAATAAAATTATTTTCACCCTCCTCATGCTGGTTGTATTCCGCATAGGAGCCTTTATTCCTGTTCCTTATGTGGATGCTTCCGTATTGGAAGCCTCCACCCAAAACGGTTTAGTCGGCTTTCTAAACACTTTTGGGGGCGGTGCGCTGAAGAACTTTTCCATTTTTGCAATGGGCATTATGCCATATATCACATCTTCCATTATTGTGCAGCTCTTGCAAATGGATGTTGTGCCGAAGTTTGCCGAGTGGGCAAAACAGGGTGAAGTGGGGCGTCGTAAGCTGAGTGAGTTTACACGCTATTTTACGGTTATCCTGGCTTTAATTGAAGGCTTCGGCATGTCATATGGCTTTAATAATTTGGCGCAGGGGGCACTGATTACGAAGTCCGGTTTCTGGACGTATTTGATCATCGCACTGACGTTGACAGCCGGTACCACATTTTTGATGTGGCTCGGCGAACAAATTACGGCCAAAGGCGTAGGAAACGGGATTTCCATTTTGATTATGGCCGGCATTATTGCCGGGATTCCGACAGCCATCAACCAGATTTACGCACAGCAAATTGAAAATGCCGGTTCCCAGCTGTTTTTGAAGATTGTTTTGCTGGCTTTTCTTGCATTGATCATTCTGGCCATTGTGGTCGGAGTCATCTATTTCCAGCAGGCATCGAGAAAGATACCGGTCCAGTATGCCCAGCACATTTCCGGCAGGGCAACAACCGGCAGGCAGTCAACGCATTTGCCTTTAAAGGTCAATGCTGCCGGGGTCATTCCGGTTATCTTTGCGATTTCGTTCATTATTGCGCCGCAGACGATTGCTTCGTTTTTCGGTTCCAGCAGTGTGGCAAGCAACATCCAGTATATTTTTGACTATACAAAACCGGTCGGAGCTTTGATTTATGTGGCGTTGATTATCGCTTTTTCGTACTTTTATGCATTCGTACAAGTCAATCCGGAGCAGCTTGCCGACAATTTAAAGAAACAAGGCGGCTATATTCCGGGGATCCGCCCGGGCAAAAACACACAGCAATATGTCACTTCGGTTTTATACCGGCTGACATTCGTCGGTTCAATCTTTCTTGCTGTGATTGCCATTCTGCCTGTCATTTTCACGAATGTCATCGGGCTCCCGACTTCCGCCAGAATCGGCGGCACAAGCCTGCTCGTTGTGATCGGGGTTGCGCTTGAAACGATGCTGCAACTGGAAGCACAGCTTGTTAAACGCCATTACAGAGGCTTTATCAAATAAAAATGGTTTTGCACTTGAAACCATGTCAGGAATAAGGGGGCTGTACGATGAATTTAGTGTTAATGGGCCTTCCCGGAGCCGGTAAAGGGACTCAAGCCGAAAAAATCATTGATAAGTATGCCATTCCTCACATTTCCACCGGAGACATGTTCCGGGCGGCGATAAAGGAAGAAACGGAGCTGGGGCTTAAAGCCAAGTCCTTTATGGACAAAGGCGAACTGGTCCCTGATGAAGTAACGATCGGGATCGTGCGCGAACGGTTAAGCAAGGATGACTGCAAAAATGGCTTCCTGCTTGACGGTTTCCCGCGGACGGTTGCCCAGGCAGAAGCTTTGGAAAATATTTTAAGCAGCCTTGGCAAACGGCTTGATTATGTTATCAACATAGAGGTGGACCGGAAGATTCTGACAGAGCGGCTGACCGGTCGGAGAATTTGTGAAAATTGCGGTGCGACTTACCATCTCGTGTTTAATCCGCCAAAAACGGAGGGCGTTTGCGACAAATGCGGCGGCCCGCTGTATCAACGGCCGGATGACAACGCAGAAACTGTCGGGAACCGGCTCGATGTCAATATGAAGCAAACCCGGCCGCTGCTGGACTTTTATGAGGAAAAAGGCTATTTGCGGAATGTAAACGGCCAGCAGGATATTCATCAAGTTTTTGCGGATATCGATCAATTGCTGGGCCAACTGGGTTAAACGTGAACGACTTGGTGAATTCATGAGAGCCGCAATCACGTTGGATGGAAACCACCTTTGGAAGTTTTATCCGGACGGCTTTTCGGCTGTGTCCTGACGGTAAAAAACTTTTCAAGTTTGATGCAATTTCCGCTTAAAAAGGTTATAATGGTTTTCGTGGCATTTTCACCGCTGGATATTTCACGGGTGAAATGACGGCTCTGTTTTATTGGCGATTTGCTTCATCAGTTAACTTATAATCAATAGATGAGGAAGGCGGCTTCCGTTGTCAGGATTGCCAGTAAGCGCCATTCGAACGTCTCTCATGCAATTCAATTCTGTGCAAATGGCTTTCGTTCGTTCACATGTATGCCGGACATGGGATTGGTCAAGACTGACATGAAAGAACCATGTAACCTTGGGAACGTTTATCAGCTCCTGCCGGTCCCCCGGATCAGCCGGTTTACGTGAATATGCAGCAGGCCGGCCGCTTCCTGAAGCGGGAGTTTTGGCGAGCCTAATCGTTTTAAGGTTTTGGAAAAGTATCATTGCCAGGTCCTAAATGTTAGGAGGAGGGAGAATAGTTCGATGGCGAAAGATGACGTTATTGAAGTTGAGGGCATTGTAAGCGAAACTTTGCCGAATGCCATGTTTAAGGTAGAATTAGAAAATGGTCACACTGTTCTTGCGCATGTGTCGGGTAAAATCCGGATGAACTTTATCCGCATTTTGCCGGGCGATAAAGTAACAGTTGAACTGTCCCCATATGATTTGACCCGCGGTAGAATTACGTACCGGTTTAAATAATGTAGATACACGGCTTTTTCGGTGAAACGGAAAGTCTGCCCGGGGAATCTGTCTGGATAAAGGGTACCGGGCCTGTACTCCGTATATTAAGGAGGGTAAACCATGAAAGTTAGACCATCTGTGAAGCCGATCTGCGAAAAATGCAAGGTTATCCGCAGAAAAGGCAAAGTAATGGTAATCTGTGAAAATCCGAAACACAAACAAAAACAAGGATAAATTTGAAGGAGGTGCACCTGTATGGCTCGTATTGCCGGTGTTGACATTCCACGTGATAAACGTGTTGTTATTTCTTTAACATACATTTACGGAATCGGTAAATCAACTGCACAAAAAATTCTTGCTGAGGCCGGAATTTCTGAAGATACACGCGTCCGCGACTTAACAGAGGATGAAGTAAACAAAATCCGTGATATCGTGGACAGGCTGAAAGTAGAAGGGGATCTTCGCCGCGAAGTTTCCTTGAACATTAAACGCCTGATGGAAATCGGATCCTACAGAGGTCTCCGCCACCGCCGCGGTCTTCCTGTTCGCGGGCAAAACACGAAAAACAATGCCCGTACACGCAAAGGCCCGCGTAAAACGGTTGCCGGTAAGAAGAAATAATAAGCAAAGGAGGTTGTTCATATGGCACGCAGAACAAATACGCGCAAACGCCGCGTAAGAAAGAATATTGAATCAGGTGTCGCTCATATTCGTTCCACTTTTAACAATACAATCGTTACGATCACGGATGTGCATGGGAATGCTGTTGCATGGTCCAGTGCCGGTGCGCTCGGCTTCAAAGGTTCTCGTAAATCAACGCCGTTTGCTGCACAAATGGCTGCTGAAACAGCCGCGAAAGCATCGATGGAACATGGGATGAAGTCTTTGGAAGTAACTGTAAAAGGACCTGGCGCAGGCCGTGAAGCCGCTATCCGTGCCCTGCAGGCTGCCGGGCTTGAAGTTACAGCCATTAAAGACGTAACACCTGTGCCGCATAATGGTTGCCGCCCGCCAAAACGTCGCCGTGTCTGATTTTTTTGTATAGATTTTGTATCCTTGTCTATAATGGGATATGATGCATAATCTGCAAAAAAATGATTTGAATGATCCAGTTGTTATGCATAATAGGGAATTTTGCATGGGGAATTTCGAATAGGGCTCTTTCTGGGGTGCTATACGGGGTTTCGACGTTTTGAAGGAGGGTTAATTTGAATGATTGAAATTGAAAAGCCAAAAATTGAAACGGTTGAGGTCAGCGATGACGCTACTTATGGCAAGTTCGTCGTAGAACCGCTTGAGCGTGGATATGGTACTACTTTGGGTAACTCCTTACGTCGTATCCTATTATCTTCACTCCCGGGTGCCGCTGTCACATCCATCCAAATCGATGGCGTGATGCACGAATTCTCGACAGTCGAAGGCGTTGTTGAAGATGTGACCAGCATTATTTTGAACCTC
Source organism: Weizmannia sp. FSL W8-1119 (assembly GCF_038008605.1). Taxonomy (NCBI): domain Bacteria; kingdom Bacillati; phylum Bacillota; class Bacilli; order Caryophanales; family Bacillaceae; genus Heyndrickxia; species Weizmannia sp. FSL W8-1119. Next base: position 153,953 of record NZ_JBBOZL010000001.1, read on the forward strand.
AAAAAGCTGGCTTTGAAAATCTACTCCGATGAGGAAAAAACGCTTGAGATTGATATACAGGGAGAAGGCGCTGTGACAGCAGCCGATATTACGCATGACAGCGATGTGGAGATTTTAAATCCGGATCTCTATATTGCGACGGTTGCCGAAAACGGGCATTTGCGTATGCGCATGACTGCCAACCAAGGCCGCGGCTATGTTCCTGCTGATCAAAATAAGCGGGAAGACCATCCAATTGGTGTCATTCCAATAGATTCTATTTATACCCCGGTTCAACGCGTGAGCTACCAGGTCGAAAATACCCGGGTAGGGCAAGTCAGCAATTATGATAAGCTCTCACTGGATGTCACGACTGACGGCAGCATCGGCCCGAAAGAAGCAATTGCTTTAGGCGCCAAAATTTTAACCGAGCATTTGAACATCTTCGTCGGACTGACGGATGAAGCACAAAATGCGGAAATTATGGTGGAAAAAGAAGAAGACCAGAAAGAAAAAGTGCTTGAAATGACAATTGAGGAACTTGATCTTTCAGTCCGTTCTTATAACTGCCTGAAACGTGCCGGCATCAATACCGTTCAGGAACTGGCCAACAAAACGGAAGAAGATATGATGAAAGTCCGGAATCTTGGCCGCAAGTCCCTTGAAGAAGTCAAAGCAAAGCTCGAAGATTTGGGCTTGGGTTTGCGCAAAGACGACTGAGCCGGTTAGAAGGCAAAGCGATTAATCCAACATAAGGGAGGGAACTTCATGCCTTACAGAAAGTTAGGACGCACAAGCGCCCAACGTAAAGCATTACTGCGCGATTTGGCAACAGACCTTATCATTAATGAACGCATCGAAACAACTGAAGCACGCGCAAAAGAATTACGCTCGGTTGTTGAAAAATTAGTTACGCTTGGAAAACGCGGTGATCTTCATGCCCGCCGCCAGGCTGCTGCATATGTACGCCATGAAACAGCTGACGCAGAAACAAAACAGGATGCTGTTCAAAAATTATTCTCGGTCATTGCAGAACGTTACGCGGATCGCCAGGGCGGTTACACCCGCATCTTGAAAGTAGGCCCGCGCCGCGGGGATGGTGCGCCGGTTGCGATTATTGAATTCGTTGAAAAGAAAGAGCAAGAGCAAGAGCAAGACCAAGAGCAAGTAAACGAATGATTTTCTCAAGGGCTGGACAGTTGAAAGAATCTTAACTGCTTCTTTGCCCTTTTTCTATCTTTTTTCGGTTCGTCATCGCAGGCTTGCAGCTAGAGGGCAGCCTGTGTTTATGAAACCTTTTCTTTTATGCGTGATGCAACAAACTGTGAGTGTTACGATGGGCGCATTTTGTGGCCCGTCTAGCTCTTGCACCCCTTTTTATTTCTGTACGCCGGATTGTTAACGTCTACACTGAAGAGGGGTGCAGGCTTTTTTATTATGGGGATATTTTACCCGCCAAACTGCACGACAATACGGTAGAATATAAATACAAGCAAACAGGCGAAACATTGGCATCGTCGTTCGTGAGATAAACCGTTTTTAAACGGGCTGTTGCCGGCGCAGGGGCAGGCGCATGAAGGCTGCCCCTGCTGCAACTTTAAGGCGCCGCCATCAGGATGAAAATGATGCTGAAGAGGATGAAGAAGGATTGCTTGGCATGTTTGAACCGTGCAAAGAAAGCAGGTTACAGAGGAGGAATCCGGCATTGGCAGACAGCGCGAACGTGATCATTGACATCGACCAGGTTTCCTTCCGTTACCCGGAACAGGAAACATATGCACTAACAAATATTTCTTTTCAAGTTTATAAAGGCGAGTGGCTGGCCATTGTCGGGCATAACGGATCCGGAAAGTCTACGCTGGCGAGGCTCCTGAACGGCTTGCAGTTTCCCGGAAAAGGCGCGATAACGGTTTCCGGCCTCAAGTTGTCGGATGAAAATGTCTGGGAAATTAGAAGGCGCGTCGGCATGGTGTTTCAAAATCCCGATAACCAGTTTGTCGGCACAACCGTTCAGGATGATGTCGCATTTGGGCTGGAAAACCACGGTGTGCCGCGTGAGGAAATGGTGAAACGCGTCCATGATGCTTTAAAGCGGGTTCGGATGTCGGACTTTCTGGACCGCGAACCGCACCATCTATCAGGCGGGCAAAAACAGCGGGTGGCGATTGCCGGGATCATCGCGCTTAAGCCGGAAGTGATCATTTTGGATGAAGCTACATCCATGCTCGATCCGGTCGGCCGCAAAGAAGTGCTGGAGACGATCCGCCAGTTGAAACAAGAAGCGGGGCTGACCGTCATCTCGATTACCCATGATCTTGAAGAAGCCGCCCAGGCGGAACGAATGATCGTGATGAACCGCGGGGAGGTCTACCGGGAAGGCACACCGCGTGACATTTTTCAAATGGATGAGACATTGACCGCGCTTGGCCTCGATATTCCGTTCCCGGTCAAAATGGCAAAAGCGCTTAAAGCAAGGGGCCTGGACTTACCGGAAATTTATTTAACAGATGAAGAATTGGTGGATGCACTATGGACATTGCATTTGAACAAGTAGAATACCGGTATCAGCCGAATACGCCGTTTGAAAGGCTTGCGCTCTATGACATTTCCCTCGCCATCCCGTCCGGCCGCTATATCGCCGTGATCGGGCATACCGGTTCAGGCAAATCGACGCTGCTGCAGCATTTGAATGCCCTGCTCCAGCCGACAAAAGGAAAAGTAACGATCGGCGGCCGGGTGATTGAAGGCGGAAAAAAGGAAAAAAACTTGAAGACGATCCGGCAAAAAGTCGGGATTGTGTTCCAGTTTCCTGAACACCAGCTGTTTGAAGAAACGGTGGAAAAAGACATCTGTTTCGGCCCGAAAAATTTCGGCGTTCCGGATGAAGAAGCGAAACAGCGGGCAAGGGAACTCATCCGGCTTGTCGGGCTTTCAGAAGAGATTCTTGCAAAATCGCCGTTTGACCTGTCAGGCGGGCAAATGCGGCGGGTTGCCATCGCCGGTGTGCTTGCGATGGAACCGGATGTGCTTGTGCTGGACGAGCCGACTGCCGGCCTTGATCCGCGCGGGCGCCACGAGATGATGGGCATGTTTTACGAATTGCACCGGAAGAAGCATTTAACGACTGTGCTTGTTACCCACAGCATGGAAGATGCCGCCCTGTATGCCGATGAACTCGTCATTTTGCACCAGGGGAAATTGATGAAAAAAGGTGCACCCCGTGACATCTTTTCCGATCCCGGGTTGCTTGAAAAATGGGGATTAAGCGTGCCGGAGATTGTCCGCTTCCAGACCATGCTCGAGAAAAAAACCGGTATGAAGTTCAAAAAGACATGCCTGACAGTAGAAGAACTTGCGGAAGCATTGCAATCGGTTTTGAAACGGGGTGGGCGCGCATGATGGAAAAAATGATTTTCGGGCGTTATATTCCGGGCGATTCCGTCATTCACCGGATGGATCCGCGTTCGAAATTGATTTTTGTATTCGTCTTTATTTGTATTGTATTTTTGGCCAATAATGCGGCCACCTACGGGATTCTCGTAATCTTTACCTTGCTTGTTATGCTGGTTTCAAAAGTCCCTGTCCGTTTTTTTATTAAAGGGTTAATGCAGATTTTATGGCTGGTCATTTTTACCTTTTTTCTGCAGCTGTTTTTCAATCGTGAGGGCAGCCTTGTTTTCCATTATGCATTTATTCATATTTATAGTGAAGGGATCCGGCAGGGCGTGTTTATTTCGCTCAGGTTTATGCTGTTGATCTTTTTAACATCGCTTTTGACGCTGACGACAACGCCAATCTCGCTGACAGACGGGATTGAAATGCTACTTGCGCCGCTCCGGAAAGTAAAATTTCCGGTCCATGAACTGGCGTTAATGATGTCCATTTCACTGCGGTTCATTCCGACATTAATGGACGAAACGGAAAAAATCATGAAGGCGCAGATGGCCCGGGGTGTCGATTTTTCCGGCGGGAGTATAAAAGACCGGGTGAAAGCCATTATTCCTTTATTAATTCCGCTGTTTGTCAGTTCGTTCAAACGTGCGGAAGAGCTGGCAACGGCAATGGAAGCCCGCGGCTACCAGGGCGGGGAGGGGCGGACAAAATACCGCCTGCTCATCTGGCGCACGGCTGATACGCTGTCCATTTGCGCCCTGGCCGCCGTTATCATCCTGCTCGTGCTGTTCCGTGACGGGGGGATTTTATGAAGCGCGTAAAATGTACGGTCAGTTACGACGGTTCCCGGTTCGCGGGGTACCAGGTCCAGCCGGGGCAGCGGACGGTCCAGCAGGAAATCGAAAAGGCGCTGGCCGCTCTTCATAAAGGCCGCCCCGTGAAAACGGCGGCTTCCGGAAGGACGGATGCCGGCGTGCACGCGATGGGGCAGGTGGTCCATTTCGATACGGATCTTTCTATTCCGGAAACAAGCTGGCCGGCCGCTTTAAACAGCCTGCTTCCCGGCGATATTTCAGTTTCGGCAGCGGCGTATGTGGGCCCCGGTTTTCACGCGCGCTACTCGGTAAAAGAGAAGGAATACCGCTACCGGATCTATTTTTCCCATGTCCGCAGCCCATTTAAGCACCGTTACGCGTTAAGAGTCTGGTTTCCGCTTGATACCGGGGCAATGGAAGCGGCGGCAAACGCCGTGCTTGGCACCCATGATTTTACGAGTTTTTGCTCGGCAAAAACGGAGGCGGAAGACAGGGTCCGCACGTTGAAAGAGATCCGGTTTTTGCGGCAGGACGATGAATTGGTGATCTGTTTTAAAGGAAACGGCTTTTTATACAATATGGTGCGGATCTTAACCGGCACTTTGCTTGAAATCGGCAGCGGCAAGCGCGAGCCCGGTGAAATGCGCGAAATCCTTGAAAAACGCAACCGGATCTATGCGGGCAAAACCGCGCCGCCGGAAGGATTGTATTTATGGAAAGTAACTTATTGACGGGGCATGGATCCGCATGATAAAAAGAAGATAAAAACAACCGACCCAGGCGTAACATTTGCTTGACATTCTTGCCCCAAAACGATATTATAACCTATGGTATTGTTTTTTTAACTCCACGATAAGCCCCGGAAACTTATTGTGATAATGACAATAGATCATGACTGTGTTTTTGTGAATATTTTTTAGGAGGGTAACTCATGCGTACGACTTATATGGCAAAAGCAAACGAAGTTGAACGTAAATGGTACGTAGTGGATGCTGAAGGCAAGACCCTTGGGCGCCTCGCTTCTGAAGTGGCATCCATTTTACGCGGCAAACATAAACCGGTTTTCACACCGCACGTGGATACGGGCGACCATGTGATCATCCTGAATGCTTCTAAAGTAGAATTGACAGGCAAAAAACTGGAAGACAAAATTTACTACCGCCACAGCCAGTTTGCAGGCGGTTTGAAACAGCGCACAGCAGGCGAAATGCGTGCGAACTATCCGGAAAAAATGCTGGAACTTGCTATTAAAGGCATGCTTCCGAAAGGTTCCCTTGGACGCCAGATGTTTAAAAAGTTGCATGTGTATGCTGGCGCAGAGCATCCGCATGAAGCACAAAAACCGGAAGTTTACGAACTTCGCGGATAATTTTAAAAGGAGGGCATTATTTTGGCACAAGTACAATACGCCGGGACCGGACGCCGCAAAAGTTCTGTTGCACGTGTCCGCTTAGTTCCTGGAAACGGCAATATTACGGTTAACGGGCGCGATGTAAAAGATTACATTCCGTTCGAAGCTTTAGTTGAAGTGATTAAACAACCATTGAATATAACAGAAACAAACGGCAGCTACGATGTTCTCGTAAACGTAAGAGGCGGCGGTTTCACAGGCCAAGCTGGCGCAATCCGCCACGGTATTGCCCGCGCATTGCTGCAGGCTGATCCTGAATATCGTGCAGTGTTAAAACGCGCAGGCCTTCTGACACGTGACGCCCGTATGAAAGAACGGAAGAAATACGGTCTCAAAGGCGCTCGTCGTGCACCTCAGTTCTCGAAACGTTAAATTATTGGCATTTCAAAGGCTCTCTTCACTTATGTGGGGAGGGTCTTTTTTATGTCCAAAAAAAACCCGCTAGCACCCTTCATTTGCTGTTGCAGGAAGACGAAACGGAGCTGAGGCAGAAAATCGAATCGTTTATTGACCCGGCACTGCAAACGAGCCACAACCATACAAGCCTTGATGATTTTATGCAGTGTGAAGACATCGCTGAGGATGTAAAGGCATTATACTTGCTTGCCCTTGAAGGAACAACATCGCAGGAAGTTTTTCAGTCCGGAGCCTATCATGAGCGTGTCGAGAAGCGATTTGAAAGAGGACAGCGCGCTCACCCATGATCCGTCAAAATTTGCAAAAAATAAATGCAAAAATAATCTGTTTAATGCTAAAATAAATATTACGGAAGTATTCCAATTGTTTTTATAGGAAAAATGTAAACGAGTGGAGGAAATTGGAACATGGCTTTTTCAACGAGCATCCCGCACGGCGGTATATTGGTAAACCGGGAAAACCACAGTGCGGAAGCTTTAAAACAGGCAGAACAATTACCGGCATTAACCGTTTCCGACTGGAGCATCTCCGACTTGGAGCTGATCGGCATCGGCGGCTTCAGCCCGCTGACCGGGTTTATGGGGAAGCAGGATTATGAAACGGTTGTGGAAAATATGCGGCTTTCAAACGGCCTTATCTGGAGTATTCCGATCACGCTTCCCGTAACAGAAGAGGAAGCGGAAAGGTTTGATACCGGCGAAACGCTCGCATTAAAAGGCGTAGACGGCGTAATCTATGGCACGCTCACACTGGAAGAAAAGTATACAGTGGATAAAGAACGGGAAGCAAGGCTCGTTTACGGGACAACCGACCCGGCGCACCCCGGCGTTAAACGCTTATATGAAAACGGGGATGTATATCTTGCAGGGCCGGTTACGCTTTTAAACCGCCCGAATCATGACGAGTTTGCCGCTTATTATAAAGATCCGAAAGAAACAAGGGCATTGTTTGCATCCCTCGGCTGGAAAACGATTGTCGGCTTCCAGACGCGCAACCCGGTCCACCGCGCCCATGAATACATTCAGAAAAGCGCGCTTGAAATCGTTGACGGGCTGCTTTTAAACCCGCTTGTCGGCGAGACAAAAAGCGATGATATTCCGGCGGATATCCGGATGGAAAGTTACGAAGTGATTTTGAAACATTATTATCCAAAAGACCGTGTGCGCCTTGTTATTTACCCTGCCGCCATGCGCTATGCAGGCCCGCGGGAAGCAATCCTGCATGCGCTCGTCCGTAAAAATTACGGCTGCACCCATTTCATTGTCGGCCGGGACCATGCCGGCGTCGGCGATTATTATGGGACGTATGAAGCACAGGAACTGATCAGCACTGTGGAGCAGGAACTGGGCATTACCATTTTAAAATTTGAGCATGCGTTTTACTGCACGAAATGCGGCAATATGGCCACAACGAAAACCTGTCCGCACGGAAAAGAAGACCATATTCATTTGAGCGGGACAAAAGTGCGCGAAATGCTGCGCGCCGGCCAAAAACCGCCGAAAGAATTTTCCCGGCCGGAAGTGGCAGAAGTGCTGATCAAAGGGATGAAAGTGCACAATTAAACGTCCGCAAATCATAAGGAGGGAACCGGCCGCATGGCGAAAGCAACCAATATCACATGGCATGAAACCCAAATTAAAAAAGAAGACCGCCGGAGGTTAAACGGGCACTCTAGCGCAGTCCTCTGGTTTACCGGGTTATCCGGTGCGGGGAAATCAACGCTGTCCGTCGCCGTTGAACAGGAACTCCACAGGCGGGGGATCCGCACGTATATCCTCGATGGCGATAATATCCGCCACGGGTTGAATAAAAATCTCGGGTTTTCCCCGGAAGACCGGAAAGAAAATATCCGCCGCATCGGAGAGGTGTCAAAACTGTTCGTGGATGCCGGCGTAATGGTGCTGACGGCATTCATTTCACCGTACCGTGCTGACAGGGACATGGTGCGCGAACTGGTCGAAGGCAATGAATTCGTAGAGATTTACGTGAATTGCCCGCTGGAAGCATGTGAACAGCGGGACCCGAAAGGCTTATACAAAAAAGCCCGCAATGGGGAAATACAAAATTTTACCGGCATAGATGCCCCTTATGAAGCCCCGGAACATCCGGAACTTGTCGTGGAAACCCATAAACAGCCGCTGGAACAGGCTGTCGGGCAGGTAATCCGCTTTTTGGAAGAAAAAGGGTACATCGAAAAGCAGCCGGTTTTATAAACGGCAAACGTGCAGCAGGTGCAAAACCTTGCTGCACGTTTTTCTACATAGGTATGTAAGATTATGCAACAAAATGCTGGAAATATGCAAAATCCTGTTTTCATCCGGAATTTTTTGTGCTATGGTATGGACGTTGTGATTTATTTTAACCAGATGCGTATGATAGATAAATGGAGATGAACATACGATGGCAACACAAAAATCCGGCCTGAAACGGCGTTTAAAGGCACGGCATCTGACCATGATATCACTCGGCGGCTCGATCGGGACCGGGCTTTTTCTCGGAAGCGGCGCCGCAATTTACCAGGCTGGCCCGGGGGGAGCACTGCTTGCCTATTTGGTTATCGGTGTGATGGTCTATTTTATTATGACAAGCCTCGGGGAACTGGCTTCATTTATGCCGACAAGCGGGGCATTCAGTACGTATGCAACCCGCTTTATTGATCCGGCGCTCGGTTTTGCGCTCGGCTGGAATTATTGGTACAGCTGGGCCATTTGTCTTGCAGCGGAACTGTCGGCATCGACGCTGGTCATGAAATTTTGGTTTCCGCACAGCCCCAGCTGGTTGTGGAGCGGCCTGTTTTTGCTCGTGATTTTTCTTTTGAACATTTTGTCCGTGAGAGGCTATGGCGAAGGAGAGTACTGGTTTTCCTTTGTCAAAGTGGCGACCATTATCCTTTTTATTGTTACCGGCTTATGCATGATATTTGGCATATTGGGCGGGGCACCGGCCGGCTTTAAAAACTTTACAATCGGGGATGCGCCTTTCCACGGCGGTGCGCTTGCCGTGCTTGGCGTGTTCATTACAGCCGGATTTTCATTCCAGGGGACGGAAATTGTCGGCGTTGCAGCTGGGGAAAGCGAGAATCCGCGCAAAAACGTCCCGAAAGCAATCAAAAGCATTTTCTGGCGCATTTTGTTGTTTTATGTCCTTGCAATTCTTGTCATCGGGCTGATTATCCCTTATACGACAAAAAGTTTGCAAAGTACGGATGTAATGGTGAGCCCGTTTACACTTGTCTTTAAAAAAGCGGGGCTTGCGTTTGCTGCATCCCTAATGAATGCGGTCATTTTAACGGCTGTGCTGTCGGCGGGAAACTCGAGCCTGTATGCTTCAACAAGGATTTTGTATGCAATGGCCCATGAAGGCCAGGCGCCGAAGTTTTTCGGCAAACTGAACAAACGCGGCGTGCCGGTCGCAGCCCTTGTTGCCACGACCATTGTCGGCGCGCTTGCATTTCTCGCATCCGCATTCGGGGACGGCGCCATTTATATTTGGCTGTTGAATGCAGCGGGCGTCACGGGCTTTATTTTCTGGCTCGGGATTGCCGCCAGCCATTACCGTTTCCGGAAAGCGTATCTCGCACAGGGACGTTCACTTGACGACCTCCCTTACCATGCGAAATGGTACCCGTTCGGCCCGATTTTTGCGCTGATTGTCGGCGTGATCGTCATTCTTGCGCAGGATTATCAGGCATTCCTCGGCGGTCGTATCGACTGGATGAGCGCCATTGCCGCGTATCTCGGCATCCCGCTTTTTGCCATCATTTGGCTCGGCTACAAGCTCGTAAAGCGGACAAAAGTCATCCCGCTTGAGGCATGCCGGATTGATGACCGGGGATTTGACCAGGAGCCGGAGCATACTGAAAAAAAGGATGCGTGCCCCTGAGCGGTGTGTTGGCTTAAAGCGCGCGCCCATGTTGCGATATCGGTTCCTTGTTTGGAAATCATTATAAAGTATCGACGCCTCTACACCCGCGTACAATACCGGTAAGGAGTGGGTAGAGATGAATGAAGTCATTACCACCCTGTCTGCGAAAAGACGGGAGAGGCAAATGAAAGCGGAACGCAATTTGCTCCGCGAACTGCCGGTTGAAGTGCTGAAGAAAAGCTTCCAGTCCCATTTCGGTTCGTTCCGGATCAACGGGGGAGCGTGGATGGAGCAGGGGATCGAAGAAGGGTGTTACGATGTCGCCATTGAAGCCTATTTATTGGGCGGCCATTATAGCCGGTTCGGGTATTACGGAGAGCCAGCCGAGCAGGCAAAGAAACGGTGCGAAACCGAATTAAAGCATATTACAGATACGCTGTACAATTTTTGGCTTTATTGGACATTCGGCAATGATACGATGCAGGAGTCCATTTCCTATACATGCGAGCAGTTTGCCGACTACTTTTGGTCTTACGGCTTTAAAAAAGGCGAACAAAGGCGGAAACTGCGGCTTCATTAGGGGATGCCCGTTTGCGGCTCTCTTTTTTCCAGTTCTATTTTCCTCCCTTGTCCCATAACTTTTCAGTAAGGACAGGGAGAGGGAGATTGTGATGAAACGGAAAATCAAAATTGCGGGGTTTCTGCTTGGTGTCACCCTTTTATTTTTACTTGTGCAGTTTGAGTTTTTCCAAAAAGATACGTGGCGCCCGTGGAATCTGCCGCTTTCCGGGAAAATCATCTATTTGGATCCGGGGCACGGGGGGCCGGATGGCGGGGCAACGGGAGATGAAGTGCTGGAAAAAGATGTTGCCTTGAGTGTGGCGAGCAAAATCAAAGACTATCTTCAGCAGCAGGGGGCGCTTGTTATTATGACGCGCGAAACGGACACAGACCTTGCTGATAACGAGACAAAGGGCTACAGCCGCCGCAAAGTGGAGGATTTAAGAAAAAGGCTTTCCCTGATTAACGCGTCGGAAGCGGACCTTTTTATCAGCATCCATCTGAACGCTATTCCGCAATCGCAGTGGCACGGCGCCCAGACTTTTTACGCCCCGACCATGATTGAAAATAAAAGGATCGCCACGTTTATCCAGGCGGAGCTGGTCCGGAATCTCGAAAATACAAACCGGGCTTCCAAAACATTATCCAATGTGTATTTGCTGAAGCATGCGAAAAAACCGGGCTGCCTTGTGGAAATCGGGTTTTTGTCCAATCCCGGGGAGCGGGAGCAATTAAAATCCGATGCGTACCAGACAAAGGTGGCGGCTTCTATTTATGAAGGGATTATGCGCTACTTTACAAAAGAAAAGGACTTAAAGAAATGACAAGCATCCGGAGCCGTTCCAGCGCAAAACACTGCCATTGTATGGTATACTGGAATCAAGCTGGAAACGACTTCATTTTAAGGATGGTGTAGAAAATGTTGACGGAACAACAGGTTTACGACGTGTTAAAAGGGTTTGAAGATCCTTTTTTACATAAAACGCTGGAAGAAACAAAAGGGATCCTCGAAATCAAAATCAAAGAAGAGATCCAGCATGTCAGTGTCAAAGTGGCGATTGCCAAAACCGGCACAAGCGAACAGCTGCAGCTGCAGATGGCCATTGTGAAAGCATTGAAGGGGATCGGCGCGAACACAGTCGGCATCCGCTTCGGCGAACTGCCGAAAGAGACGCTCGGCCGGTTCCGCGATTTGTTGCAGGAAGACAACAAAAATCCGCTCGGCTCCGCCAAAACGGAATTCATCGCCATTGCAAGCGGCAAGGGCGGCGTTGGGAAATCGACCGTTTCCGTCAATTTGGCGGTTGCACTCGCCCGCCTCGGGAAAAAGGTCGGCCTGATTGATGCCGATATTTACGGGTTCAGCGTGCCGGACATGATGGGCATTATGCAGCGTCCAGTTGTCCGCGGCGAAAGAATTATCCCGGTGGAACGGTTCGGGGTCAAGGTCATTTCGATGGGCTTTTTTGTAGAAGACAATGCGCCGGTTATCTGGCGCGGGCCGATGCTTGGCAAAATGCTGAACAATTTCTTCCATGAAGTGGAATGGGGCGACCTCGATTATTTGCTGCTGGACTTGCCGCCGGGCACCGGGGATGTGGCGCTCGATATCCATTCGATGCTGCCGCGCTGCAATGAGATTATCGTGACGACCCCGCATCCGACTGCGGCTTTTGTTGCGGCAAGGGCCGGCGCGATGGCACTCCGGACGGAACACAATTTGCTCGGTGTCATTGAAAATATGGCTTATTTTGAAAGCAAGGTGACCGGCGAACGCGAGTATGTATTTGGCCGCGGCGGCGGGGAAAAACTTGCCGAAGAATTGCGGACCGAAGTGCTCGGCCAGCTCCCGCTCCAGCAGCCGGACTGGAATGAACATGATTTCGCGCCGTCCATTTATGCTGAAGACCACCGGCTCGGGCAGATTTACAGGGAGATTGCCCAAAAGATTGTGGACAAATTGAAAAAGTGAAGCTTTCCTTTCGCGAAAAACCCGCAGTTTTGAAGCAGCCGGAAACAGAGGAGGAATTTTCGGCGGAGCATCCACTTCGTGAAAAGCCCGCCCCTCCGCAAGGCTGCCGAAAAAAGACGGCAAGACACTTCTCTTGTGAGTGCCTTGCCGTCTTTTTCATAATGAAAGGAAAACAGGCGGCCTCTGTCCCCATAGGAATGGAAGCGGCATTTGGAAAGGTGTGTCCAATTGGGCTGGCCGTGTGTTTTGTCTCAATAGGGGATCCAATGAACGCCCATGCCGCAGAACAGCGGCACCAGCAGAAGAATGAAAACCAGCCGGCGTATATTTTCAGGATAGACAAAAGATCGGTGTCGGCGGTGTGTTTTGTCCCGATAGGATGGCTAATTGGACAAAAGAGCAAGCGGGGCAGGTTGAGATGTCCGTCATAACCGGGATGAAGGACAAAAGGCAGCGAGCTGCAGGTTGAAATGTCCTTCATAAGCGGGATGAAGGACAAAAGGTTGCGAGTTGCAGGTTGAAATGTCCTTCATAAGCGGGATGAAGGACAAAAGGTTGCGAGTTGCAGGTTGAAATGTCCTTCATAAGCGGGATGAAGGACAAAAGGCAGCGAGCCGCAGGTTGAAATGTCCTTCATAAGCGGGATGAAGGACAAAAGAGCAGGCAGGGCGGGTTGAGATGTCCAATTAGGCCCTGCTAAATGGACAAACGGCCGCCACTGGTTCCAACTTTATTTTTTCCATGATAAGAAAATGCGGCGGAACCCGCCCCGCCGCTACTTTTTCTCATTCATTGCTTTGGCTGCCTTCAGTAAACTGTCTTCCATTTTCGCTTTAAAAGCCGGGTCATTAAACGTATCAATGACAACACCCTGCATGGTTTTCCGCATTTCTTTGCTTTTTAGCATCGTTTGTACTTCTTTTTCGTAAGCCGGGTCTTTTAAAATATCGATCATCATCGCCTGGTAATCCGGATCCTTCATCAAACTTTTCAACAGCGCTTTGTTTTCGGTTTTCATGCTGTCTGCAACCGCGGCGGCAAATTTCGGATCCTGCATGGCCTCTCTCCAAAAAGTCTTGCCTTTATCGGAAGTTAATGTTTGTTCGATCGCTTCTTTCATGTACGCCTTGTCAATGACCAAATTCTTTTTCATTCCATCGCTTGTGATCACGTCCTGCAGCGCTTTTTTTCCTTCATCGGTTTTCAATATGTCAATGACCATTTTTTTCGTCTGGTTATAATCCGCTTGCCCGCCTGTTGAAGCCTCGCCCGAGCAGGCTGTAAGGGCAGCGCAAAGGCTGATCAGGAGCAAAACGGTTCTTGGTTTCATGCTTTTGGCTCCCTTCTTCATTCTATCTTTAATATGTGAAGTTCTTTTCGGATTATGCGCCCGGCGGGGAGGCTTAAAAGCAGTGGAAGTTTTTCCCGCTAAGGCCGGCGTGCAGGTCTGCAAAAACCGGCTTCATCGTGCGTATTGGTAAAACGGTACATTTGGGAAAAGCCGGCGTGATGTGCTGGATTTTTCTAATTATTCTCTGTTACAATAGAGGTACTTTAATGGCAAAGGGGGATGGGGATTGACAAGCCGGAACTGGGTTCGTTTCTTTTTTGCCGCTCTTGCAATCGGAGGGGTGTCAGCCGGGATTCTCGGGTTTTTCGTACGCTGGCCGGAAATGGCACCTTATTTTGCGCGGGCGGATCTTTTATCCATCGCCGGCGCGTTTTTCTGGTTTGCGGGGTTGGGCTTGATTTTCAGTCTTGTCAGCCAGGTCGGTTTCTTCGCCTGGTTAACCGTGCACCAGCTCGGGCTTGATATTTTCCGTTCGCGGCTTGTTTGGCAGGCCGTTCAGCTCGTAGCAGCCTGTTATGTACTGTTCGATTTTGTGTACTTCCGCGCGGATACCCGCCAGTCCTTGCTGTTTGCGGCACTGATCCTTGTGTCCGCGCTCGCGGCGGCAGCTGCTAAGACAAAGCAGGCGAAAAGTGCAAGGACTTTTATTCCTGCCTTCTTTTTCATGGTGGCAGTGACCATTCTCGAATGGGTGCCGTCTTTGCGTGCCAATAGCATAACCTCGCTTTATCTTATGCTTTTCCCGCTTCTCATCTGCAATGCTTATCAGCTGCTTGCGCTTCCGTATTTTTTAAAGCGCTCCCAAAGGGAAAAGGAGGAAAAGGTAGCATTGCGCAAGATCTCAGAAGAAAAGACGGCAAATTAAAACCGGAACCTGATTGGGTATCCGGTTTTTGCCGTGCTTTCTCGTTCCTCTGCCAATTGGACAGTAAACGCATAAATAAAATTTTCCCAGCTGGAGTACAATATACACGATACAGTGGGAACGCTTCCAATGCTGGCGGCCCATGAAAAAAGAGTCCATGGTTTTTGCTCCATACGACCCAGGGCGCCTGATGATTCCATTTTCGCAGCCGGAGCGATTTTTCCGGCAAGGATTCCTGCTGCCATGGCCGCTATTTTGATTATTTTCGAAACCAGTCGGCCCCTTTGTCCATATGGAGGAAGGGAATATCCGTATCCACTTCGCCGGTGATCTTTTCAATGGGCAAGTCTTCTCCTGACAGCCATTTATCAAAGTCGATTTTCACCGGTTCGCAGTCCCCGCCTAAAGCGAACCAGGCTTCCATTTGCTTCGGCAGGTAAGCGGAAGTATGAATCGTGCCTGCCCAGCTGCTGTATAATTCTGAAAAAACGCCTTTTTCCCGGCTGTTTAATAATTGAAACGCATCCCGGGCGCTGGACAGATGCCCTTTTTCCTGTTCCAAAATGGCGGTTCTGCGCATCGAATCGTTGAGATGATGCCGGTTTTCTTTGCCGAGGGTTTCAAAATGATTGGTGCAAGTGTTTCCGTTCCGCACGGCGACCGCGCGCGGAGATGCTTCGACAATCCGGTTTTCCCCGCTTTTATCGTAAACTACATAGCTGAATGAATGGCGGTGCGGAATTTCTTTTAATAGGGCAACGGCTTCGTCAATATTTGCGCATGATTCCAATAGCAGCCTGCCAATCATGCAGCAAATAAACCCGTCGCCGGGACTTTTTCGATGGATAAACGTATAGCCGATGGCGAGCCCTTTTTCATTCATGCCGTCCATCCGTCCGGTGACGCGCTGGCTCGGCCCGGCAATCGCGTATCCCTGATCGCTTGGCTGGTACAGGACATAGCGGCCTTCATAGGTTTTTGGATGGTAATCATAGTTGCGGATAAGATAGCCATCGCCTGTTAAAATCGAGCAGCCTGATTTTGCACAGTCCACCCGGTAGCCGCCAAATTCCTGCAAAACTCTTTCCATCGGCCATTCCAGCGCTTCTTGCAATCCGCGCAACTCTTCCCAGATTCCGGGTGCAAAGCGGGTGATGGCGTCTTTCGTTTCGTTCAGGTCGATGACAAACCGCGGTTTTCTGACTTTCCATTGATTGTCGCGGTTTTGGACAGAAAGTGATTCTTTTAATGCAAGCCCCTGCATATAACCGAATTTTTCATGTGATCCACGAAATTGGACCACCGTGCTGAAAATTTGCTTCATCTTTCAATTCACCTGCAAACCCATTGGGATCATATTCACACCATTCATTTTAACACATTCTGTTTCTTTCCTTCCCCAAGCGGGTCAGCCGCAACGATTTTCAGTTCCATTATCATATTTTCCTGCATGGCATTTGAAAATCAAGAATGACCTGTTTGGCGCCGTTTTCAAGCGGGTTGCAGAAACGGCTGACCGTGTAAAATTCCACCCAGTAGAAATGTTCATAGTCAAGTGTATAGCCGTTTTTTTGTACCATGTCGGAAATGAGGATAAATGCGTTGCTGATGATATCGTCAAGGTTCTTTGCGCCAATCTGTGCTTTTGCAATGGTTCCGCCTTTGATGATTTTCCCCGTCATGCCTTCAGGGACCGGGGTTCCTGTTTTAAAATACTTGCCGATGATATACGTTTCGCCAAGCCCGGAGTCGTTTGCAAAATCGGTCATATAACCGAGGCCGATGCAGTCTTCCATGCCTACGCTGTATTCATGAAGTTCATGAAGCTTTTTGTCAAATCCCCGTTCCCAAAAAACTTCCCACAGGTCGCTGGTGGTGACGCCAAAATCTTGATTGCTGATGCCGATCAGGAGCACGTCTTCTGCCGTCATGTATTCGATTTTTACCAGTTCTGCCATCATTCTTCTTCCTTTCATCACGTAATAGGTGTCATTGTCTTTAAAGGAAAGCGGCGGAAAAGCTTTTTCTTGATAAATGTCACCGGTAATCATGGCAGGCGGCACTGAAAATTGTTCCTTGAACGCCCTTGAAAAGGCGGAACTGCTCTCATAGCCGCACTCCATTGCTGTTTCTGTTACATTTTTCCTTTTAGAAAGCAGCATCTCAGCCGCCAGCGTGAGTTTTCGTTTGCGTACATATCCAGCCAATGAAATATTGCAGATATACGTAAAAATGCGTTGGTAAAGCCCCAAAGGAATCCCCGTAATTTTTGCGATTTTTTCATAATCTGGATGCATGATATCTGCTTCAAGCATATCAATGACCTGCTGTGTTTTATCCAGAATTTCCATTGTAACGCCCCCTTCCCCTTTCATTATGCAATACAATCGCGCAAACCCGCTTTACATTTTTTGTACAACTTTTGTTGGCCCGTATGGAACCAGATTGGCTACAATTGCTTCTAACATATCATCTTCAAAGGAATTCCAGGAAATTACTATATATTTAAATGATTCTGTGATTTAAGGAGAGAACGGCGCATCAGTAATGATAAAGGTTGAAGTGAAAAGCGGGCTTTCTAATATTCCCAATTTCACTGGAAATCTGTACATGGTGGATATTTTACTTGTATTCTATTAATCGATGTCTATATAAATTTTTAGAACCCAACTTTTTTACTATGCTTGACAAATTGTTGAATGATTTTTAAATAATCTCTTCCTTTATTATAATATGGATAGTCAGAAATGTATACAGCAATGAAGCTGGCTGTATACGCGGTGGAGAAGGAAAGAAATCTTTCCCTCCATCGCCATATCCCAGCAATCCGCAGCAGAAAGCATTATCAGCCATGGTACGGTGGGCAGAAACAAAGGCTCCCGATTCAGCGTTGCCATCCAACCTGTCCGGGAGCCCTGGCCTTTAAGGAATCACTTTCGTTTCTGCTTTTCCGTTTGCAATCATTTCGGAAACGGTCACAAATTTTCCTTTATCCGACAAGTGACGGATGATTTGCGGCAGGGCTTTGTTCGTCTGCTTTGCGGCATCAGAAGCGTGCAGCAGGACAATATCCCCGTTTTCGGCTGTGCTTGCTTTTTCAATAATTTTTGCGGTGCCCGGGTTTTTCCAGTCATCGGTGTTGACGCTCCAGTGAACCATTGTAAGCCCCTGTTGGTCAGCGATTTTTAGTGACGTTTTGTCAAAATGGCCGGTCGGGGAACGCAAAAGTTTTACATCCTTTATTTCAAGTTTTTTAAACACTTCTTGTGCCTTCTGCATATCATGCCGCACTTTAGCCGGTTCTTCATCCGTGTAATCCACATAGGCATAACCGAGGCTTCCGATCTCATATCCGGCTTTTTCAATCCTATTCACAATATCCGGGTGCTGTTCCGCCCACGCGCCTGACAGGAAAAAGGTTGCGGACTTTACGCCGTTTTTCTGCAACGTTTTCAAGATAGGGACGGCTTTTTCATCGCCCCAGCCAATATTAAAAGTTAACGCAATGCCGTTTTCTCCTTTAAAAACGGCTTTCGGGGTGCCTTTTGCTGAAAAAGTTGCCGTCTGCGCCAGCGTTTGGGTATAGATCAATAAGGCAGTAAAAAACGAGACAATGACAATGAAAAGATACGGTTTCCAGTTTCGCGATTTCGTATGGTGCATGATTCAACCTCCCGTTAAAAACTGCACTTGTCTTATTGTATGCGCCATTTTTTCAGGATTATGCAAGGAAAAGTGCTGTGATATTTCCCTTAAATTTGGTAAAAATAGACGCACCATGAACAGAAAGGGTGCATGCGGGTGTTAGGTCTTGTCGTCCATGAAAAAGAGCTGCTGGAAATGCAGTATTTGTTGAAAAGAGAAATGGAAGAAATTTTACTTGACCTGAATGATGAGCGGATTGAGCGGGTCATCAAAAGGGCCATGAAAGAACGGTACCGAATTCTTTTTAAGCTCCTGACAAAAGTCGCGCCCCAAAGCGAATATGCCCAGTTCGCCGTGTCCTATAGGCGGGAAATGAAACAGTAAAGAGCGGAGGCAGCCGCTCTTTTTTTACGGCTTTTTGGAAAAGAAGAAGCGGAGAGCGTTTAGGAAAAAAGGAAATTACGGACCTGGACCGGAAAAAATGGACGCGATTATCCCAGCCGCCCGAATGAGCCGCTCCTCTTTTGATCACGCTTTCACAAAAAGTCAATAGGCCGGGAAGAATATTTTTCCAGAAAAATGATTTGTCAAATAATATTCGACAGTTTTTAACCGAATTGTCACACAGCTCCTATCTGTACCATAAAAAGATTAAATATAATATAAGTGTAATGAAAAAGTAACGGAAATATGGAAGAGGAGGGGATTTTGGGAAATGAGTGAAGTCATATTGGCACGGACCCAGTTTGCAACTACAACCTTGTTCCACTTCATTTTCGTGCCGCTTTCAATCGGATTGGCATTTATTGTCGCTGTCATGCAAACGCTTTACCTGGTGAAAAAGAAAGAAATTTACAAGAAAATGACGAAGTTTTGGGGAACCTTTTTCCTCATCAACTTCGCAGTCGGGGTGGTGACCGGGATTATCCAGGAATTCCAATTCGGGATGAACTGGTCGGCCTACTCGAGGTTCGTCGGGGACGTATTCGGCGCACCGCTTGCGATTGAAGCGCTGCTTGCGTTCTTTATGGAGTCGACTTTCATCGGCCTGTGGATTTTCGGTTGGGACAGACTCCCGAAAAAACTGCATCTGGCCTGCATCTGGCTCGTCTCGATCGGAACCATGCTGTCGGCGCTCTGGATTATGGCCGCAAACTCATTTATGCAAAACCCGGTCGGCTATACAATTCACAATGGCCGCGCCGAAATGAACAATTTTGCCGCCGTGCTGTTGAACCAAAAATTGCAGGTGGCTTACCCGCACATTATTTTCGGCAGCCTTGCCACCGGTGCGTTTTTCATCGCCGGTGTTTCGGCCTGGAATTTGATCAGGAAAAAAGATGTGGCCTTTTTCAAACGGTCTGTTGCCATCGCACTTATCGTCGGTCTTCTCAGCGGGCTCGGCCTTGCCTTTTCCGGGCACAGCCAGGCACGTTATCTTATTAATGTCCAGCCGATGAAAATGGCTGCTGCGGAAGGAATCTGGAAAAACACCGGGGACCCTGCGCCATGGACACTGTTTAGCATCATTGATACGAAAAATAAAAAGTCGGAATACAAGGTGCAAATTCCGTACTTGCTGAGCTACTTATCCTATGGCAAGTTTTCCGGATCCGTCAAAGGGATGAACGAGCTGCAAAAAGAATACGCGCAAAAATACGGGGAAGGCAATTATATTCCGCCTGTAAAAACAACGTTCTGGAGCTTCCGGATCATGGTTGCCACTGGCGGCATTATGATCCTGATGAGTTTGATCGGCCTGTACCTTGTCTGGAAGAAAAAAATCGAAAACAGCATGCGTTACTTGAAATGGCTGTTCCCTTGCATGTTTATCCCGACGATCGGCAACTCGTTCGGCTGGGTTATGTCTGAAATGGGCCGGCAGCCATGGGTGGTAAACGGCCTGATGAAAACGAGTGCGGGCGTTTCGCCGAATGTTTCGGCCGGCGAGCTGCTGTTTTCACTGATTGCTTTCTCGATTGTGTATACGCTGCTTGCCGTGGCGATGGCTTACCTGTTTATCCGCGTCATTAAACAGGGCCCGCAGGCAAAACCGATAGAAGACATTACTGCATCGGATCCTTTCAATACAAGGAGGTTTGTATAATGCAGTTAAATGAATTATGGTTTGTGCTTGTTTGTGTGTTATTTGTCGGATTTGTATTTCTGGAAGGTTTTGATTTCGGGGTCGGGATGAGCACAAAATTCCTTGCCAAAAATGAGACGGAAAAACGGGTGCTCATTAACACGATCGGGCCGTTCTGGGATGCCAATGAAGTATGGCTCCTGACAGCGGGCGGCGCCATGTTTGCCGCTTTCCCGAACTGGTATGCCACGCTTTTTAGCGGCTATTACCTTGCCTTTGTCGTCCTGCTGCTTGCGCTCATTGCCAGAGGGGTTGCCTTTGAATTCCGCGGCAAGCTCCAGGCAAGCAAATGGAAAGGCATTTGGGACTGGGCCATTTTGCTTGGAAGCCTCCTGCCGCCGTTTTTGCTCGGCGCCCTGTTTTCCGGGATGATCAAGGGGCTTCCGATTGACCGCTCGATGACGATGCATGCCGGATTTTTCGACATCGTCAACCTTTACACGATCGTCGGCGGGCTGGCCTTTGTCGCCCTTGTCTATCTGCATGGCCTGATGTTTATCCGTTTAAAAACGGACGGCGAAATCCGTGAACGTGCCGGAAAAGCAGCGATGAAAATGTATATGGCTGCTGGCGCCGTCGTTGTCCTGTTTGCCATATTAACTGCTGTTTTTACAGATGCGTTTGTGAAACGGGGCGCCATTTTAATTCCAGTCTATGCCGTTGCCATTGTGCTTTATCTGGGACTGTATCCGCTCTTGCGGAATAAAAAAGAAGGATTGAGTTTTGCCGTAACCGGGTTGATTTTAATTCTTGTAACCGTCTCGTTTTTCGTTGCGCTTTTCCCGAACGTGCTGATCAGTTCCATGGGGGCGGCGAACAACCTGACGCTCTATAAAGCATCGTCAAGCCCGTATTCGTTAAAAGTCATGACGATTGTCGCATGCACGATGGTGCCGGTCGTGCTCGCTTACACAATTTGGAGTTACTATGTCTTCCGGAAACGGGTTACACCGCATGAATTGCATTATTAAAAAAGTTCAGGGGGCGGGGGTTAAAGATTGCCGCCCGCTGCCCACCCGGGGAGCGGATTTCGGGCAAACCGGGTGTTTTCTTTTTCATCCGGCACCGTTTGAATGGGTGCGGAGAAAACGCAGATTGTAGTATGAATCCGGCACAATCGCCCCGTGCAGGTGGAAAAAGATGCCGGTGAACGAATCAAAAAAGCCCTGCGTATGGCGGAACGGCCGGCCATACCGGAGAGGAGCTGGTGCGGATGGATAAACATCTGATGCAGTATAAAGGCAGCTTGAAAACTTTTATCATTGCCGGATGCCTGACGATGGTCCAATCGGTTGCCATTATCGTGCAGGCGGCATACCTGGCAAAAGCGATTGTCCATTTATATAAAGGGGTGCCGTGGCAGGAAACAGCGGCCGAATTTGGCATCTTTTTCGCCGCCCATCTCATCCGCCACTTTTTGCAGTGGGCAAAGTCGCGGGTTGCGTTCCGGTTTGCCAGCCGCACGTCCCTCCATTACCAAAACCTGCTCGTTGAAAAGCTGTTCCGCATCGGGCCGCGCGCCATCAGCAGGCATGGCACAGGCAATCTGGTGACGCTTTGCCTTGAGGGCATTCCAGAGTTCCGTACTTATTTGGAACTTTTTATTCCGCGCTTTATCGCGTGCCTGACGATCCCGGCTGTTCTCCTTGTGTATGTTTTTTCACAGGACGTTGAAACTGGGATTACGCTGCTCGTTGTCATGCCGATTTTAATCGGGTTTTTGATTCTGCTCGGGCTTGCCGCGCAAAAGCAGAAAGAAGCAAGGTGGGAAACGTACCAGCTGCTTTCCCGCCATTTCGTGGACTCGTTAAGGGGGCTTGTGACGCTAAAGTTTTTGGGGCGGAGCAAAAGCCATAAAGAAGCCATTTGGGAAGTCAGCAACAAGTACCGGATTGCCACAAACCGGACGCTCAGGATTGCTTTTTTATCGTCGTTCTCCCTGGATTTTTTCGCGACTTTGTCCGTGGCGGTCGTGGCCGTGGAACTTGGGCTCCGGCTGATTAACGGGCAAATCGGATTTGAACCGGCCCTTGCGCTTTTAATTCTTGCACCGGAGTACTTTATGCCCGTCCGCGATCTCGGCAGCGATTACCATGCCACGATGGACGGGAAAGAAGCGGGCGAGAAGATCCACCGCCTGCTTGCCGAAAAAGAAGACTTTGGAACCGGGCTTTCTTTTCCCGTCCCGGTTTGGAACGAACACAGCACATTAACAGTGGAAGGGCTTGAAAAACAGTCGCCGGAAGAAAACCGGGCGATTTTGCAGGATGTCACATTTACCGCCCGCGGGTTTCAAAAAATTGGCGTGATCGGAATCTCCGGTTCGGGCAAATCGACGCTTATTGACCTGTTATCCGGGTTCTCCATGCCGGATGGCGGGCGGATCAGGATTGACGGCCTGGAAGTTCCGCATTTGTCCTTTTCCGAATGGCAAAAGCAGGTGAACTACATTCCGCAGCATCCGTATATTTTTTCGGGGACCGTACGGGAAAATATTGCCTGGTATGCGCCGGATGCGCCGCTTGAAAAAATCGAGGAAGCGGTCCGGACGGCGGGGCTTTCCGGCCTCATCGCCGGCTTTCCGGGAGGGCTCGATGAAAAAATTGGCCAGGGCGGACGGGCGCTAAGCGGCGGTGAGGAACAGCGGATTGCGCTCGCGCGGGCATTGCTGGATACGCGGCCGGTTATGCTTTTGGATGAGCCGACTGCGCATCTCGATATCGAAACGGAACAAGAAATTAAACAGCTGATGCTCCCGCTTTTTGAACAGAAACTTGTCTTTTTTGCCACCCACCGCCTGCACTGGGTAAAAGAAATGGACTTGATTTTGGTGATGGATGGCGGCAGGCTTAGAGAAGCGGGCACATATGAAGAACTGTACCGGAAAAAAGGCGCCTTTTACGAACTTGTCGAGGCGCAGCGGGGAGGGGCAGAACATGGCATACTTCAAGCGGTATATTAAACCGTATATCCGCCAGTACCGGTGGCTGATGGCAGCTACTGTCCTGCTTGGCATTGTTGCTTTTCTTGCTTCATCGATGCTCACCTTTACGTCCGGCTATTTGATCACAAGGGCGTCGGAAATGCCGGCGACAATTCTTTTGATTTATGTGCCGATCGTCGGCGTCCGCGCTTTCGGGATCGCGCGGCCGGTCGCCCGTTATTTTGAGCGGCTTAGCGGGCATAATACGGTGTTGAAGATTCTTGCTGATATGCGCGTCAAACTGTATGAAATGCTCGAACCGCAGGCGCTGTTTATCCGCTCCCGTTTTCAGGCGGGGGATCTGCTCGGCACGCTTGCCGATGACATCGAGCACTTGCAGGACGCTTATATCCGCACCATTTTTCCTGTTGTAACGGCGCTGTTTTTGTTTTTATATTCCGTTTGCACGCTGGCTGCATTTGACTTTCTGTTTGCGTTGTGGATTGCCATATTAATGGGGATCATCCTGTTTGTTTACCCGCTTTTATCCTTATATTTCATGAAAAAACGGCAAATCGCGCTGAAAGAAACACAGAGCCGGCTGTACCGGAGCGTCACGGATACTTTATTCGGCATCCGCGACTGGATCATCAGCGGAAAGAAAGAACGGTTCTTCCGGCAGTTTTATGAAGACAGCCGGAAGAGTCATGAAATAGAAAGAAAGATGTCTTTTTGGAACCATAACCGGAACTTTCAGCTGCAGGTCATCTCGGGCATCATTTTAATATTTGCCGGCATCTGGGCAGGGCATGCCGCAATGCACGGCGATATCGCCCCGACCTATATTGCGTCTTTTACGCTTGTAACCCTTCCGATTCTGGAAGGCATTATCCCGGCATCCGCGGCGGTGGAAAAGATTCCGGCATACAAAGAATCCCTGCAACGGATTGACACGATCCGGCAACATGTCCCGGATAAAAGCAGTCCCAGTGCAGTTCCGGGAGAGAAAGCGGAGATCCGTTTGGAACACGTCTTTTACTATTATGAAAACGAACCGGCCGCAGCTTTGAACGATGTGTCACTCACCATTCCCCACGGGCAGAAGATTGCCGTGCTTGGCAAAAGCGGGGCAGGCAAATCGACGCTTCTCCATCTGCTGATCGGGGCGCTGCAGCCTGCTTCAGGGACCGTTTCCATCGGCGGGCATGCCCCGGCAGCATACGGCGAAGGGATTCACCAGCTGGTCAGCGTTTTGAACCAGAAACCTTATTTGTTCGCGACAACAGTCGAAAATAACGTTGCCCTCGGACGCCCCGGCGCCACACCCGTAGAAATCGAGGAGGCCATCCGGCAAGTCAAACTTGACCGGTACCTCCACTCCCTTCCAAATGGGATCCATACCCAAATGGAGGAAACCGGCCAGCGTTTTTCGGGAGGCGAGCGGCAAAGAATCGCCCTCGCGCGGATCCTGCTGCAAAATACGCCTGTGGTCATTTTGGATGAACCGACTGTCGGGCTTGACCCCCTGATAGAAAAAGACCTGCTCGATACGATGTTTGAAGTTTTAAAGGATAAAACGGTGATTTTCATTACCCACCATCTGGCCGGTATGGAAAAAATGGATCAGATCGTCTTTTTGGATGAAGGAAAAATCGCCATGCAGGGCACACACGTGGCATTAATGGAAAACCATGCGCGTTACCGCAAACTTTATCAAATGGACCGCGGGGGCGCTTGACCAGCCCCCGCTTTTTCCAGTGCCGCTGTTGCATCATGGGCGCCTGCAGTGAATTTGCCGATGATTTTCATTATTGCCCGTGCCGGGAAAGAAGCATCTAAGGGCCGATTGCAAAAAAATAGACACAAATTATGAAAACGTTTCCATTGATTTCTTCTTTGCGAACCATTACACTGAAAATGAACCGAATTTGGAAAGGGTGGTGCCAGTCCAAACATTTGATTTCACAGGAAAATTGGCAATCGTGACCAGCGGCGGAGGAGAAATCCGCTACGAAGCATAACGGTAACAAGCTAAATCCGGATTCCCTCCATAAGCTAAAAAATATAGAATAAAAATACACAAAGACTGTTGACATGGATTTGCTATCTTGGTATATTAGTAAATGTCGCTGCTTCACATGAGGCATGGCAGATAAAAAAGTGTTGACAACGCACTTTATACTTGATATAATGTAAAAGTCGCTGTTATGAAGAAACAGCAAAGATTGTTCCTTGAAAACTGGACAAAACGAAACGTCAAATTCTTTTTGAGCTTTTATCAAACATCTTTACTGAGAGTTTGATCCTGGCTCAGGACGAACGCTGGCGGCGTGCCTAATACATGCAAGTCGTGCGGACCTTTTAAAAGCTTGCTTTTAAAAGGTTAGCGGCGGACGGGTGAGTAACACGTGGGCAACCTGCCTGTAAGACTGGGATAACGCCGGGAAACCGGGGCTAATACCGGATAGTTTTTTCCTCCGCATGGAGGAAAAAGGAAAGGCGGCTTCGGCTGCCACTTACAGATGGGCCCGCGGCGCATTAGCTAGTTGGCGGGGTAACGGCCCACCAAGGCAACGATGCGTAGCCGACCTGAGAGGGTGATCGGCCACATTGGGACTGAGACACGGCCCAAACTCCTACGGGAGGCAGCAGTAGGGAATCTTCCGCAATGGACGAAAGTCTGACGGAGCAACGCCGCGTGAGTGAAGAAGGCCTTCGGGTCGTAAAACTCTGTTGCCGGGGAAGAACAAGTGCCGTTCGAACAGGGCGGCGCCTTGACGGTACCCGGCCAGAAAGCCACGGCTAACTACGTGCCAGCAGCCGCGGTAATACGTAGGTGGCAAGCGTTGTCCGGAATTATTGGGCGTAAAGCGCGCGCAGGCGGCTTCTTAAGTCTGATGTGAAATCTTGCGGCTCAACCGCAAGCGGTCATTGGAAACTGGGAGGCTTGAGTGCAGAAGAGGAGAGTGGAATTCCACGTGTAGCGGTGAAATGCGTAGAGATGTGGAGGAACACCAGTGGCGAAGGCGGCTCTCTGGTCTGTAACTGACGCTGAGGCGCGAAAGCGTGGGGAGCAAACAGGATTAGATACCCTGGTAGTCCACGCCGTAAACGATGAGTGCTAAGTGTTAGAGGGTTTCCGCCCTTTAGTGCTGCAGCTAACGCATTAAGCACTCCGCCTGGGGAGTACGGCCGCAAGGCTGAAACTCAAAGGAATTGACGGGGGCCCGCACAAGCGGTGGAGCATGTGGTTTAATTCGAAGCAACGCGAAGAACCTTACCAGGTCTTGACATCCTCTGACCTCCCTGGAGACAGGGCCTTCCCCTTCGGGGGACAGAGTGACAGGTGGTGCATGGTTGTCGTCAGCTCGTGTCGTGAGATGTTGGGTTAAGTCCCGCAACGAGCGCAACCCTTGACCTTAGTTGCCAGCATTGAGTTGGGCACTCTAAGGTGACTGCCGGTGACAAACCGGAGGAAGGTGGGGATGACGTCAAATCATCATGCCCCTTATGACCTGGGCTACACACGTGCTACAATGGATGGTACAAAGGGCTGCGAGACCGCGAGGTTAAGCCAATCCCAGAAAACCATTCCCAGTTCGGATTGCAGGCTGCAACCCGCCTGCATGAAGCCGGAATCGCTAGTAATCGCGGATCAGCATGCCGCGGTGAATACGTTCCCGGGCCTTGTACACACCGCCCGTCACACCACGAGAGTTTGTAACACCCGAAGTCGGTGAGGTAACCTTTACGGAGCCAGCCGCCGAAGGTGGGACAGATGATTGGGGTGAAGTCGTAACAAGGTAGCCGTATCGGAAGGTGCGGCTGGATCACCTCCTTTCTAAGGGGAAAAGCGTAGGGCGCTCGTTCATCGGCGTACGGATTTCGAAGTCTTCGACTGAGATAAAGGAAACACGATGAGCCTTAAAGGCGAATCGATGCCCGCTTATCGTAGGGAGAAGACGTAGAAATACGCTAGCCGATAGCGCCCGGAGCTAGACATAAAAGGAAAACCTTCGGTTTTCCGAAATTAAGTTTGGCGTTTTCGTTTTGTTCAGTTTTGAAGGTCCAATCCTTCAGTATGTGTTCTTTGAAAACCGGATAGGAGAAATAAACCAAGTAAACCGAGAATCGCTTATTTTTGGATTTAAACCTTTTATGGTTAAGTTAGAAAGGGCGCACGGCGGATGCCTTGGCACTAGGAGCCGATGAAGGACGGTACAAACACCGATATGCTCCGGGGAGCTGTACGTAAGCTTTGATCCGGAGATTTCCGAATGGGGAAACCCCCTGTCTTTAATCGGACAGGATTCCTGCCTGAATCCATAGGGCAGGAAGGGCACACCCGGGGAACTGAAACATCTCAGTACCCGGAGGAAGAGAAAGCAATTGCGATTTCCCAAGTAGCGGCGAGCGAACAGGAAACAGCCCAAACCGGAAGGCTTGCCTTCCGGGGTTGTAGGACACTCATATGGGAGTTACAAAAGAACGGGGTAAGTGAAGCGGCCTGGAAAGGCCTGCCGGAGAAGGTAAAAGCCCTGTAACTGAAACTTCGTTCTCTCCCGAGTGGATCCTGAGTACGGCGGGACACGAGGAATCCCGCCGGAATCCGGGAGGACCATCTCCCAAGGCTAAATACTCCCTAGTGACCGATAGTGAACCAGTACCGTGAGGGAAAGGTGAAAAGCACCCCGGGAGGGGAGTGAAAGAGATCCTGAAACCGTGTGCCTACAAGTAGTCAGAGCCCGTTAACGGGTGATGGCGTGCCTTTTGTAGAATGAACCGGCGAGTTACGGTCTCATGCAAGGTTAAGCTGAAGAAGCGGAGCCGCAGCGAAAGCGAGTCTGAACAGGGCGAAAGAGTATGAGGCCGCAGACCCGAAACCAGGTGATCTACCCATGTCCAGGGTGAAGGCAAGGTAACACTTGCTGGAGGCCCGAACCCACGCACGTTGAAAAGTGCGGGGATGAGGTGTGGGTAGCGGAGAAATTCCAATCGAACTTGGAGATAGCTGGTTCTCTCCGAAATAGCTTTAGGGCTAGCCTCAAGCGGAGAGTTTTGGAGGTAGAGCACTGTTTGGACGAGGGGCCCTCATCGGGTTACCGAATTCAGACAAACTCCGAATGCCAAAAACTTATGCTTGGGAGTCAGACTGTGAGTGATAAGATCCATGGTCGAAAGGGAAACAGCCCAGACCGCCAGCTAAGGTCCCAAAGTATACGTTAAGTGGAAAAGGATGTGGCGTTGCTTAGACAACCAGGATGTTGGCTTAGAAGCAGCCATCATTCAAAGAGTGCGTAATAGCTCACTGGTCGAGTGACGCTGCGCCGAAAATGTACCGGGGCTAAACGTATCACCGAAGCTGCGGATGGACACCGTTTGGTGTCCGTGGTAGGAGAGCGTTCTAAGGGCGTTGAAGCCGGACCGGAAGGACCGGTGGAGCGCTTAGAAGTGAGAATGCCGGTATGAGTAGCGAAAGAAGGGTGAGAATCCCTTCCACCGAATGCCTAAGGTTTCCTGAGGAAGGCTCGTCCGCTCAGGGTTAGTCGGGGCCTAAGCCGAGGCCGAAAGGCGTAGGCGATGGACAACAGGTTGATATTCCTGTACCGCCTCTTCACCGTTTGAACGATGGGGGGACGCAGGAGGATAGGGCAAGCGCGACACTGGTTGATCGCGTCCAAGCAGTTAGGCCGGTGCGGAGGCAAATCCTTCGCGCCAAGGCGGAGCTGTGATGGCGAGGGAAATTAAAGTACCGAAGTTCCTGATTCCACACTGCCAAGAAAAGCCTCTAGTGAGGTGAAAGGCGCCCGTACCGCAAACCGACACAGGTAGGCGAGGAGAGAATCCTAAGGTGAGCGAGAGAACTCTCGTTAAGGAACTCGGCAAAATGACCCCGTAACTTCGGGAGAAGGGGTGCTTTTTGGGGTGTATGCCCCGGGAAGCCGCAGTGAATAGGCCCAGGCGACTGTTTAGCAAAAACACAGGTCTCTGCGAAGCCGCAAGGCGAAGTATAGGGGCTGACACCTGCCCGGTGCTGGAAGGTTAAGGAGAGGGGTTAGCCGCAAGGCGAAGCTCTGAACTGAAGCCCCAGTAAACGGCGGCCGTAACTATAACGGTCCTAAGGTAGCGAAATTCCTTGTCAGGTAAGTTCTGACCCGCACGAAAGGTGTAACGATCTGGGCACTGTCTCAACGAGAGACTCGGTGAAATTATAGTACCTGTGAAGATGCAGGTTACCCGCGACAGGACGGAAAGACCCCATGGAGCTTTACTGCAGCCTGATATTGAATTTTGGTACAGCTTGTACAGGATAGGTAGGAGCCTTGGAAACCGGAGCGCCAGCTTCGGCGGAGGCATCGGTGGGATACTACCCTGGCTGTATTGAAATTCTAACCCGCACCCCTTACCGGGGTGGGAGACAGTGTCAGGCAGGCAGTTTGACTGGGGCGGTCGCCTCCTAAAAGGTAACGGAGGCGCCCAAAGGTTCCCTCAGAATGGTTGGAAATCATTCGCAGAGTGTAAAGGCATAAGGGAGCTTGACTGCGAGACTTACAAGTCGGGCAGGGACGAAAGTCGGGCTTAGTGATCCGGTGGTTCCGCATGGAAGGGCCATCGCTCAACGGATAAAAGCTACCCTGGGGATAACAGGCTGATCTCCCCCAAGAGTCCACATCGACGGGGAGGTTTGGCACCTCGATGTCGGCTCATCGCATCCTGGGGCTGTAGTCGGTCCCAAGGGTTGGGCTGTTCGCCCATTAAAGCGGTACGCGAGCTGGGTTCAGAACGTCGTGAGACAGTTCGGTCCCTATCCGTCGCGGGCGCAGGAAATTTGAGAGGAGCTGTCCTTAGTACGAGAGGACCGGGATGGACGCACCGCTGGTGTACCAGTTGTCTTGCCAAAGGCATCGCTGGGTAGCTATGTGCGGAAGGGATAAGTGCTGAAAGCATCTAAGCATGAAGCCCCCCTCAAGATGAGATTTCCCACAGTTTAACTGGTAAGATCCCTGAAAGATGATCAGGTTGATAGGTCCGGGGTGGAAGCGCGGCGACGCGTGCAGCTGACGGATACTAATCGATCGAGGACTTAACCAAATAGAAAAGCGGAGGTGCCTTACCAAAGGCACTGGCGCTGAACCATTTTCAAAGTTAGAAACGCATTCTCCGTTTACAGTTTTTTCTCCCATCCGGTTTTCAGGGAATCACATAATTCCTGTTGATAAGCAATGGAAACTTTGTTATAATGATTTTTGTCATTGAGGTCCGGTGACGATGGCGGAAAGGTCACACCCGTTTCCATCCCGAACACGGAAGTTAAGCTTTCCAGCGCCGATGGTAGTTGGGGGTTTCCCCCTGCGAGAGTAGGACGCTGCCGGGCCCGATATTCCGCAGTAGCTCAGTGGTAGAGCAATCGGCTGTTAACCGATCGGTCGTAGGTTCGAATCCTACCTGCGGAGTCATATGCTTCCATAGCTCAGCAGGTAGAGCACTTCCATGGTAAGGAAGAGGTCATCGGTTCGAGCCCGATTGGAAGCTTATATTTTTTTGGCCCGTTGGTCAAGCGGTTAAGACACCGCCCTTTCACGGCGGTAACACGGGTTCGAATCCCGTACGGGTCACCATTTACATATTTGGAGGATTAGCTCAGCTGGGAGAGCGTCTGCCTTACAAGCAGAGGGTCGGCGGTTCGAGCCCGTCATCCTCCATTTGTATGCCGGTCTAGCTCAATTGGTAGAGCAACTGACTTGTAATCAGTAGGTTGGGGGTTCAAGTCCTCTGGCCGGCACCATTTACGGAGGGGTAGCGAAGTGGCTAAACGCGGCGGACTGTAAATCCGCTCCCTCAGGGTTCGGCGGTTCGAATCCGTCCCCCTCCACCATCTCATTTTTTGGGCATGCACTTTGGTGCATTTTTTTGGTGAGAGGGTTCATACTATAGATAATTGGGCCATAGCCAAGCGGTAAGGCAACGGACTTTGACTCCGTCATGCGTTGGTTCGAATCCAGCTGGCCCAGCCTTTTCTATTGAATTGGTTACGCCAATGGATATATAGATTTTTACGAGCCATTAGCTCAGTTGGTAGAGCATCTGACTTTTAATCAGAGGGTCGCAGGTTCGAATCCTGCATGGCTCACTCTTTTCTTTTTTTAAAATATGTGGTATTCTACAAATATGCGGAAGTAGTTTAGTGGTAGAACAACACCTTCCCAAGGTGTGGGTCGCGGGTTCGAGTCCCGTCTTCCGCTTAAAGTTTAAACGCTCAAACCTCTTGATATAAAAGGGTTTGAGCGTTTTTTATTTGTCTGTAAATATTTTTCACTCTATAATACAACTCCAGTGTTGTTGGCGGATGGTTGATGGGTTTTCTGGATTGGTGAAGGAAGGCCCCTTTAAGATGAATAGTCTCACCTCCATTTTCTTGAATAATTATACAGAATTTTGTACAGTTGAGCCAATTGGAAAACAATTTTACAATGATAGATAGAGAGAAGGAAAGGGGACAGTCTGATGGAGAAACATATTGCAATAATGGGGGTTCCAATGGATCTTGGGCAGCGGTATAAAGGGGTAGATCTAGGCCCGCAGGCGATCCGGTATGCAGGTGTGAAAGAAGGACTCGAGAAACTCGGCTGCGCGGTTACCGATTTGGGCAATATTGAAATTGGCAGGGCGGAGCAGCTCCCTGATGACGAAGTCAATGCAAGAAATTTAAAAACGATTGCAAAAGCGAGCCAGTTCATTGCAGAGCATACAGATGAAATTGTAAAAAGCAACCGGTTCCCGCTTATTTTTGGCGGCGACCACAGCATTGCCATTGGGACAATTGCCGGCATCAGCAAACATTACAGAAATCTCGGCGTCATTTGGTTTGATGCGCATGCGGATATGAATACTCCTGAGACAAGCCCTTCCGGAAATGTCCACGGCATGCCGCTTGCCGCCAGCCTCGGGTACGGGCATGCTTCTTTAACGGGCGTTTACGGCTATATTCCGAAACTGAAAGCGGAGCATGTTGTCCTGATCGGGCAGCGGGATTTGGACGAAGGGGAAAAGGATTTCATCCGCAACCTGGGCATTAAAATTTACACGATGGCTGAAATCGACCGGATTGGGATGGAGAGCGTCATGGCAGCAAGCATTAACTATTTAAAAGAAAGAACGGACGGCATTCATTTGTCGCTCGATTTAGATGCGCTCGATCCGCAAGAAGCCCCGGGTGTGGGAACGCCTGTATACGGCGGGCTTCATTTCCGCGAAAGCCGGCTCGCCATGGAGATACTGCACGATGCAAATGCCGTTGTTTCAGCTGATGTTGTTGAAGTAAACCCGATTCTTGACAGCCGCAATCAAACGGCAGAAAAAGCTGTCCGCCTGATTGAAACATTGTTTGGGAAAAAACTTCTTTAAAAAAAGCCCCTATTAGCTGGTGCCCGGCACGCAAATAAAAAAACGGCAAATGATGGACGCTTTGCCGTTTTTTTATTTAAATCTATTCCATGGGTGTTCTGTCCACTTATCCCTGAAGTTTACTGCTTTTCAATTTGTTAAATTGATTGATGAGCTGGTCCAGATGCCTGCTTGCCTGTAAGACCTGGTCGTCCCAATACGCAGTGGTCGAAGCGAGCTGAATCATTTCACGTCTTTTTTCCTCAATTTCCAACATTAAGGCTTG
This sequence comes from Weizmannia sp. FSL W8-1119, assembly GCF_038008605.1. Lineage (NCBI taxonomy): Bacteria > Bacillati > Bacillota > Bacilli > Caryophanales > Bacillaceae > Heyndrickxia > Weizmannia sp. FSL W8-1119. The sequence continues at coordinate 186,965 of NZ_JBBOZL010000001.1, forward strand.
GCTTTTCTGGTTCATCCCTGACTCCCCGTTCGTATTCAAATTTGTAATAATTTTATATCCATTTTACTAAAGATTTAAACATTTTTTCCATAACTTTGCTACAATAGACTTGAATATTTTATTACTTTTTTTGAAACCTTTTCAGGAGAAAATCGTAAAAATAACGTACCGCACAGGGCGGAGGGGGAAAATGGAAGCAATTGTAGACCGAAAAATTAAGCAGGTCATGAAGGGTGACCAAAATGCTTTTAATGATATCGTTGAATTATATAAAGATAAAGTATTCCAAATCTGTTTCCGCATGATCGGGAGCCGCACCGAAGCGGAGGATCTGGCGCAGGAAACGTTTATCCGCGCCTATATCCATATTAAAAGTTTTAAGCAGGAACGGAAATTTTCATCGTGGTTGTACCGGATTGCTACTAATTTGTGTATTGACCGGATCCGCAAGAAGAAGCCGGATTTTTATCTGGATGCGGAAATTTCCGGGACGGAAGGGCTGACCCTTTACTCAATCGTACCGGCGGAGGAAAAGCTGCCGGATATGCAGGTGGAGACACTTGAGATGCAGGAAATGATCCAGCGGGAAATTTTAAAATTGCCGGAAAAATACCGGATTATTATCGTTTTAAAGTATATTGAAGAATTATCTTTAAATGAAATCAGTGAAATGCTGGACATTCCGCTGGGAACGGTAAAAACAAGAATCCACCGCGGGCGTGAAGCGCTGCGAAAGCAATTAGGCAGGCTGTGAGGAGGGAAAAATATGGAGGCATGTTCTGAGAGAATTGTACTGTATATGCATGAATACTTAGATGAAGACATTCCGGAAGACCATAAAAAAATTCTCGAGTACCATTTGGAAACATGCCGCGCGTGCCGGCAGCATTTTTATGAGCTGCAAAAAAGCATCTTTTACGTGCAAAGCCTTCCGAATGTCCAGGCGCCTCCCGGATTTACAGGCCGCGTCATGAAAAATCTTCCAAGGGAGAAAAAACGGATCGGGGCGGGCCGCTGGTTGAAAATGCACCCGTTTCTCGCCTCTGCCGGCTTGTTCTTCATTTTAATGGCAGGCGCGATGTTTTCCGAGTGGCATAACCCGGACGAGTTTTCCGTAACGAAAAACAAAGACATTATTGTCCAGGGGCATACCGCGATTGTGCCGAAGGGAAAAGTAATTAAAGAGGACATTACGGTAACAAACGGCGATCTCCGGATTGAAGGGAAAGTGGAAGGGAATGTGACGGTGGTCCGGGGAAATGAATACATGGCCTCCGCGGGGGACGTTACCGGAAATGTAGAAGAAATTAATGAAGTTTTTGAATGGATTTGGTATAAAATAAAAGATGCAGGACAGGATGCATGGAAGCATTTGAAATGAATATAAATATATTGGAGCGGGGCCGGATCCGGTTCCCGTTTCTTTTTCCAGGTATAGAAAAGCTGCTATTTCGCCGCGGGAAATGATATAATAAAACAGTTGAAGACAGAGGATATGAAGATTGATGAATTAATGGAGGCAGGGTCATGCATATTGCTGATTTCCCCATCTGGAACTATCTCTCCAAAATTGTGGATATATTGGTCGTCTGGTTTGTCATCTATAAATTATTGATGGTGATCCGCGGAACAAAAGCGGTCCAGCTTTTGAAAGGCATTTTTGTGATCATCATCGTCAGGAGCCTTAGCAGCTTGCTCGGGCTGCAGGCGCTGGCATGGATGATGGACCAGGCACTTACATACGGATTTCTGGTCGTGATTATTATCTTCCAGCCGGAGTTGCGGCGGGCCCTTGAGCAACTCGGCAGGGGAAAATTCTTTTCAAGAACGAACGGCCAGGAAGAAGATGAGCAGGCCCACCTCGTTGAAGCGATCGTCAAGGCGACCAGCTATATGGCGAAACGCAGAATCGGCGCCCTGATCTCGATTGAGCGCGGAACAGGATTAGGCGATTATATCGAAACCGGTATCCCGCTTGATTCTGTTGTATCGGCTGAACTTTTGATTAACATCTTTATTCCGAACACTCCGCTTCATGACGGCGCCGTCATAATCCAGAAGCGGAAAGTGGCGGCCGCAGCTTGCTATTTGCCGCTTTCCGAGAGCCCGTTTATTTCGAAGGAACTGGGGACAAGGCACAGGGCCGCGGTCGGGATCAGTGAGGTAACAGACTGTTTGACGGTGGTTGTATCCGAAGAGACGGGCGGGATCACGGTCACGAAAAATGGCGAGCTTCACAGGGATTTAAGCCTGGAGCAATTGCAGGAAATGCTGGAAGCCGAACTGAACTATACCCAGAAAACAAAGGAGCCTTCCTCGTCGAAATGGAACTGGAGGGTGAGAAAACATGGATAAACTAATGGACAATCGTTGGTTTATGAGGGTGCTGGCGCTTGTTTTAGCCATCCTGCTTTATATTTCAGTTGCGGTGGAAAACGGTGAAGGCAATAAAATTATCGGTTCCGCCACAAAAAACAGCAGCGGCGTGGTTGAAAATATGCCGGTCCAGCTGATTTATGACAACAAAAACCTTGTTGTATCAGGCGCACCGAAAACGGTGGACGTGACTGTAACCGGCCCGAAAGTCATCGTTCAGCAGGTGAAAGCCTCAAGGGATTTCACCGTTTACATGGATTTAAGCAATGCACAAATCGGCAGGCAAAAAGCCAAATTGAAAGTAAAAGATCTTTCCGATAAACTGAAATACAAACTCAGCCGTACGTATGCTACCGTATCGGTACAAGAAAAAGTATCCAAAATTTTCAACGTTGAGGCAGAATACGACAAAGCTTTGCTGGCAACCGGGTATGAAGCATCTGTGCCTGCTGTGGAGCCAAGTACAGTGAAAATTACCGGGGCGAAAAACGTCATTGACAGGATCAGCTATGTAAAAGCGACAGTGGAAATCAGCAAACCGATTACGGAAAGTTTTACGAGGGCCGCGACAGTGAATGTCCTCGACCGGAATTTAAATAAACTGGATGTCTCGGTCAACCCGGATAAAGTGAATGTCTCGGTGAATGTGACTAATCCGAGCAAAACCGTCCCGATTTCCATTAACCCGGTTGGCAGTAACCGCGACAATTTGACGATAAAAAGCATCACGACAAATCCGAAAAAGGTGACCATCTACGGCACCAGTGCCCGCCTTGCCGGGATTGAGGCGCTGCCGGTTAACATCGACATCAGCAAAATTACGAAAGATACGACCATTGATGTTCCAATTTCCCTTCCGGACGGCATCAATAAGGTGGATCCGGAAATGGTCACAGCGACCATTAAAGTGGAAGAAAAAAAAGATGAAGATGAGAAAACACTGAGCAATATTCCGATTAAGGAAAAAGGGCTGGCTGCCGGCTATCAAATGGATTTCCTTTCTCCGAAGAACGGAACGATTGATATCATTGCAGACGGGAAAAAGAGCGATTTGGACAAGATTTCCGCCTCTGACTTTAATGTCTCGATCGATCTGTCCGGCCTGAAGGAGGGAGACCACGAAGTAAGCTATATTGTATCGGGTCCGAAAAATATAACGTGGAGGCTTTCCGGTGAAAAGGCGAAAATACGCATAAGTGACGAAGCACAAAAGACAGAATAACAGAACTGATATGCGGAAAAGAAGGAGCGAAACCTGATGACGAAATTTTTTGGTACAGACGGAGTAAGAGGCATAGCAAATTCTGAACTCACACCTGAACTTGCTTTTAAACTGGGACGTTTCGGCGGATATGTTTTGACCAAGCATGCGAATGAGCGGCCGAAAGTTCTGATTGGCCGCGATACGCGCATTTCCGGGCAGATGCTTGAGGGGGCGCTTGTTGCCGGGCTTCTGTCCATCGGGGCAGAAGCAATGCGGCTTGGCGTGATTACCACGCCGGGGGTTGCTTATTTGACAAAAGCATTGGGGGCGCAGGCCGGCGTCATGATTTCGGCCTCGCATAACCCGGTGGAAGATAACGGCATTAAGTTTTTCGGCCCCGACGGTTTTAAACTGTCGGATGACGAGGAAGCGGAAATCGAAGAACTGCTCAATCAAGACACGGATGACCTGCCGCGGCCGGTCGGGAAAGATCTCGGCATTGTCAGCGACTACTTTGAAGGTAGCCAGAAATACTTGCAGTTCTTAAAACAGACAGTGGATGAAGAATTTACCGGTATTCATGTGGCGCTTGACTGTGCCAACGGTTCGACTTCTTCGCTGGCGACATATCTTTTTGCCGATCTTGATGCAGATGTCTCGACAATGGGGGCATCCCCGAACGGTCTGAATATCAATGACGGGGTCGGGTCCACGCATCCGGAAGCGCTTGCTGCTTTCGTCCAGGAAAAAGGCGCGAATGTCGGGCTTGCATTTGACGGCGACGGCGACCGGTTGATCGCTGTTGATGAAAAAGGCCAGATCATAGACGGGGACCAGATTATGTATATTTGTGCCAAATACTTAAAACAAGAAGGGCTTTTAAAGAAAAATACCGTCGTTTCTACTGTAATGAGCAATCTCGGCTTCCATAAGGGCCTTGAAGCGCTTGGCATCAATAGTGTTCAAACGGCTGTCGGCGACCGGTACGTTGTCGAAGAAATGAAAGCAAACGGCTTTAATTTGGGCGGCGAGCAGTCGGGCCATATTATTTTCCTTGACCATAACACGACCGGTGACGGCCTTTTAACCGGGCTGCAGCTGATCAACATCATGAAGATCGCGAACAAGCCGCTTTCCGAACTGGCTGCGGAAATGAAAAAGTACCCGCAGAAACTCGTGAATGTTAAGGTAACCGATAAATACCATGTTTTAGAAAACGAAAAAATAAAATCGGTGATTGACGAGGTAGAAAGAGAAATGGCCGGGAACGGGCGTGTCCTTGTCCGCCCTTCCGGAACAGAGCCGCTTGTGCGTGTCATGGTGGAAGCACAGACGGCGGAAGACTGCAGCCGGTTTGTTTCCCGGATTGCCGGGGCAGTGGAAGCGGAAATGGGTTTAAGAGAATAATTTCAACGATTGATTTTTTCGGTGCATAAGGGGGAACGCAACAACCCTCTTATGCATATTTTATGTTGAGAATGGTAAAATATGTTGACGCAGTATAACGCATACGCTATGATAATGATGTTGTTTTCTCTTCACTTTACAAAAAAGGAGGATCGTTTAAGACTTTTTTCTAAAAGCGCCAGAACTGGGTTCGGGACGGATTGACCCAGTTGACGAGGAGGAGGAGTATCGAGCTTTCGGCGGATGCCTCCCGGCTGCCACACACAGCCGTATGTTTTTCCACAAATCGGCGGGGTGACCCGCTGGACAAAGGGAAAAGCATGTGGGAAGAGAAAACGGATCAGCTGTTTTACAAAAATTTCAAGAGATAAGGGGGCAGGACTGCTCCCGGTGGTTCTTGCCCCCTTGTGATCCAGGGAGGAAGAACAAATGTGTGGTATTGTAGGTTATATCGGTACTGAAGATGCGAAGGAAATTTTGTTAAAAGGCTTGGAGAAGCTGGAATATAGAGGCTACGATTCTGCAGGGATCGCTCTCCGGAATGAAGCCGGCGTGCATGTGTTTAAAGAAAAGGGACGGATTGAAGATTTGCGCCGGATCGTGGATATGCGTATTGCGGCGACGACCGGCATCGGCCATACACGCTGGGCAACCCACGGGGTACCGAGCAGGGAAAATGCCCACCCGCACCAAAGTGCATCCGGCCGTTTTACGCTTGTGCATAACGGCGTGATCGAAAACTACACGCTTTTGCAAAAAGAGTATCTTACGGATGTTCCTTTAAAAAGTGATACAGATACGGAAATTATCGTGCAACTGGTAGAAAAATTTGCTTCAGAAGGCCTTGAAACGGCGGAAGCGTTCCGGAAAACGCTGACGCTTTTAAAGGGTTCTTATGCCCTTGCCCTCTTGGATGAAAAAGACGGCAATACGATTTATGCGGCAAAAAATAAAAGCCCGCTTTTGGTAGGCGTCGGCAACGGCTTTAATGTGGTGGCGAGCGATGCAATGGCGATGCTGCAAGTGACCGACCAGTTTATCGAACTGGCAGATGGAGAAATGGTCATTCTTACCCGCGGGCAAGTCACAATCCAAAATCTTGCCGGTGAAACGATCAGCCGCCAACCGTATAAAGCGGAAATCGATGCAAGCGACATAGAAAAGGGTACGTACCCGCATTATATGCTGAAAGAAATCGATGAGCAGCCACTCGTGATGCGGAAAATTATCCAGGCTTACCAGGACATCAGCGGCAAATTGTCTGTTGACAGCCAGATTATCGATGCCGTAACCGGGGCTGACCGGCTCTATATCATCGCATGCGGCACGAGCTACCATGCCGGCCTTGTTGGCAAGCAGCTGATTGAAAAGCTGGCGAAAATTCCGGTTGAGGTCCATGTATCAAGTGAATTTGTTTACAATATGCCGCTTCTGTCAGAAAAACCGTTGTTCCTTTTTATTTCACAAAGTGGGGAGACAGCCGACAGCCGTGCTGTGCTTGTAAAAGTGAAAGAATTGGGTTACAAGACGCTGACGATGACCAATGTGCCGGGCTCGACGTTGTCCCGTGAAGCGGATTATACCCTATTGCTTCATGCAGGACCGGAAATTGCGGTTGCTTCGACAAAGGCATATACGGCGCAAATTGCCGTCCTTGCGATCCTTGCTGATGTAGCGGCAAAATCGCGCGGTTTCAGCGAAGACTTTGACCTGGTGCATGAACTCGGCCTTGTGGCAAATGCGATGGAAGTGCTGTGTGGTTCAAAAGAAGAAATTGAACAAATGGCATATGACTACTTGACGGTCACCCGCAATTGCTTCTTCATCGGCCGTTCGATGGACTACTTTGTCTGCCTTGAAGGCGCACTGAAGCTGAAGGAGATCTCTTATATCCAAGCGGAAGGTTTTGCAGGGGGCGAACTCAAACACGGCACAATTGCCCTGATTGAGGACGGCACACCGGTTGTCGCGCTTGCTACGCAAAAAGACGTCAACTGGAGCATCCGCGGCAATGTCAAGGAAGTTGTCACCCGCGGGGCCAACCCTTGCGTGATCTCGATGAAAGGCCTGAATGAGGAAGGCGACCGTTTCGTCATTCCTCGTGTACACGAATTACTGACACCTCTTATCTCTGTTGTACCATTGCAGTTGCTTGCTTATTACGCAGCGCTGCATCGCGGCTGCGACGTCGACAAGCCGAGAAATTTGGCCAAATCCGTCACAGTCGAATAAACCACAAAAAGCCCGGGAAAGCCAGAATGACTGGTTTTCCTGGGCTTTTTGTTTAATCAAATGATTGATTAAAGGGATGATACAAGGTAAAATAAGGCGATTTTATTGGCCCGGCTTCTTTGGATTAGGCCTTGTATCTCCCTGTTAAAAAGTCCGTCCCCTGCAAAAAAGTTGGGACCCGCTGTTAAATCGTTGGTACCTGACCGGCAGGAGACCAGGCCAATTCAGCAGGCAAATATGGTTGTTTTCCGGGTCATTTTCAACCCTAATTCAATAGAAAGACAAACTCGGGCTGATCCAAAACGGGTCCAGTTTTTCTTTTGTACAGCGGCCCCAATCCTTTGTCCCGCATGGGCTCCGCCGTTCTCTAATCCTATAGCGTTAGAAGCTCCACTGTATGGAATTGGGCGATTCTCAGTCCTTTTTCATGTGGTTCCCAGCCAGCTCAGTTCCGTCATTTCTCCAATATTTTTTCTCTAATCAGGGAAGAACTTTTTGACATTTCCAGACTATGCTGAACAAACCAGCAACCTAATTTCTGGTAAAAATCAGGCGTTTTGGGAACCAACTTTTTAACATTGCCAGCGGTCATCAAAATGCGGTTGGAGCCTTGGGGGAGTAAGAGGAAAGGGGGATTTTGGCGGGGAAGGACTTTTTTACAGGGGAATAAATAGTAATATATATCTAAAATATCAAAAAATATGTACCAATAATATTATTTTATGGTAGAATTTGTTGTGGTACTTCAAGTATCTTTTCAGGATCCGCAGCATTTGCTGCTGAGAAACCGAGTGAAACCACATCTCCTGTAGTACAACAAAGTCAGGCAACTCAAGCTCAAGCTTCATCTCTTGCAGTAGATCCTGGTATTCAATCTATTAACGGTCAGATGTCTACTCAATCAGAACCAACTTATATAAGTAAGAAGGCTGCTGAAGGGAAAAACGATTCCTGAACAATTTCCTGAAAATAAGCAAACAAAAGTGGTTCGCTTTTTCCCTTCTTACTCTGTTTCACCAAAGTTTATCCTGATTTGGGGATGGGGCGAATTAAATCTCGTTTATGATCTTACAGCCTATTTGGGCCGGCCATTGCCCGCGCCTTCCACTTCCGAAAACAACGGCACACCGGCCACCTTGGATGAAATCTCCTTTTTTGGCAAAGCGTTATTAGAGCCGATGCGTATCCGTATTTTATCTTTGATTGCAAGAAAGGAAGGGGTCAAAGCCCAGGAGATGGCCGAAAAATTAGACCTAAACCCTGCCACGATTTCCAGGCACTTGAACATTTTGAAAAATTGCAAGCTCATCACGGAAACCAAGCAAAAAAGCCATAATATTTACTTTATCAATCATAGCGAGTTCAGGCGCTGGGCAAAACAACTGGAAGGGGAGCAGTTTCTCAAGGTCTCCGATTGATGCTTGATTTGGCCGGTTTGTTTTGGAAAGCAGCCAAAATGCCCTTGAAGTAAATGCGTTTCAAGCGGAGTGGTTTGTTGACCTACACCGGCCGCACGGGCAAGCCTCTCTCCTGTACTTGGTGCAGCCGTGCATGTAGACTGAAAAGAGACAAAGGAGAAAGCAGGTGTTGTTTTGGTATCCTATATCGTATTAAACAAACGGAAGATTGATGTGGAACGTTATCGGGAAGAGGACGTACAGGGGCTGAAGCAGATCGTGGCGGACTTCAAGGTAACAAGCGAAGATTACCATGATATTGCCACCTTACTGTATCAGGAAAAATTCGATGTGGAAGTACCTGAACAGGGGCTTGCTTTTAAGGGGGCGATCCGGGAATGCTCCACTTCCATTACGAATCTGTATGAAAAAGGCCGGGTCGGCGACTACCATTTAGCATTGCTGGAAGTGAAAGAAGGAGAGAACAAAGCGTGAAACTCAGTATTTTAGACCAGGCGCCCATTTCAACCGGCCAGACAGCGAAAGACGCCCTTTACAACGCGATGGAGCTGGCCCGTGCAGGCGAGTCATTCGGGTACACGCGGTACTGGATTGCGGAACATCATGATTTGCCGGGTATTGCCAGCAGTGCGCCTGAAGTAATGCTCGGTTTTATCGGCGCGTATACGAGCACGATCCGGATCGGCTCCGGGGCCGTGCTTTTGCCGCATTATAAGCCGTATAAAGTCGCGGAAGTGTTCAATTTGCTCTCTGTGCTGTTTCCGGGCCGCATTGACCTCGGCATTGGCCGGGCGCCGGGCGGCTCTGCCGAAGCAACCACCGCATTATCCGGCCAATTTTTGCAAAAAGTGTACAAAATGCCGGAGCTGGTAGAGGAACTGCTTCATTTTCTCTATCACGATTTTCCGGAAGAAAATATTTTTTCCCGCGTCAAGGCTGCCCCTGTTCCGGCTGATCCGCCGCATGCCTGGCTGCTTGGCACAAGCGGCAAAAGCGCCGTGCTGGCTGCCCGATCTGGCATGTCGTATGCGTTTGGCCAGTTTATGAGCGAACAGGATGGCGCGGCAATTTTAAAGCAATATGAGCAGGCTTTTACCCCCCGAAAGCCGGGGGATGCGCCGCAAACGTTGTTAACTGTTTCCGCGGTATGTGCCGAAACAGCTGAAAAAGCGGAAGAAGTGGCATGGAGTTCCCTAATATGGCAGCTGCAGGCGGAAAAAGGGGGACAAGCATCCGTACCGTCCATTGAAGAAGCAAAATCTTATCCATTAACCGGAAAAGACAAAGAAAAATTGGCAAAAATGAAGCAAAACATGGTGATCGGAAATCCGCAGCAAGTGCGCGCGGCATTCACCAAGTTGCAGGAAAAATACGGAACGGATGAATTGATGATTTTTACCATTGCCCATTCTTTTGAGGACCGGATTGCTTCATACCGGTACATTGCCGAAGAAGTGCTGGGGTAATGGATTAGCGAATCAAAGCCTTCTTTTTCCTATTAATGGAAGAGGAGGGCTTTAATTATTGTTGTCGCGGTAGCGGGGCTTAGAATACCAGTGTTTTTTTAAGATCGCCAGCGGCCGTTTTTTCAGCCGTACGGCAATGACTGCATTCATAAAAAAATTCAGCTGAAGAAAGGATTTTAGATGCTTTTGCCGAATATCAATACGGAACAACAACGAATTTTTGCAGAGGATTATTTCTTTCATTCCGTAAAACTGAAAGAAAGCCGCAGTGCTGTCTTGCCGGATTACGGTTTTTATAGAGTAACTCCAATTGCCTTAGAGCCTCGCTCAAGGGTATATTTTTATTTTGGCAGAGGCTCTTAACGAAAATCTCCGGCTTTTTTCGGAGATACCGAGAAAAAGGCAAAATTTTTTATAATTCAACTATGAAACGGAGAGCACCCCGTTTCTTCTGAGTAAACTAAATTATGGAAAAATTATCTGCGTGGCTGTTAAGATATGAAATGCACGCAGGAAGATGTCAAGCTGGAAAAATGGATGGCTGGTTTTCCCCCTGAAATGCGTTAAAATAAATGTATGGCACTTTATCGCGCACAGAGGAGGGAAACATGGACAAGCAACCTTTGCATAAATTTTACGAAAAAAATCGACTTGAAAGAATCAAGGCACTGGAACAGGCGAAGGCCATTTCAGCCGAAGATGCCGCGCTGCTTGAAAAAGGGCTTGTGCTGCCGGATGAAACGGCGGACCATATGATTGAAAACCAGATTGCCAAATATGAATTGCCATATGGTACGGCATTGAACTTTCTGATTGACGGAAAAGAGTATGTCGTCCCGATGGCGATTGAGGAGCCTTCTGTTGTGGCGGCGGCAAGTTCGGCGGCAAAAATCATCAACAAGGCAGGCGGTTTCCGGACGACAGTGAGCAGCCGTATGATGATCGGGCAGGTGGCGTTAATGGACGTTCCGGATCCGATCCGTGCGAAAACGGTGATTATGGCCCATGCGGAAGATATTTTGCAAACGGCGAATGAGGCCAAGCCTTCGATTGTGAAGCGGGGCGGCGGAGCCCGGAAACTGGAAGTCCGCCTGATCCCGGCTGATGAAAAAGCCGGCACGCCTGCTTTTTTTGTTGTCCATCTCCATATTGATACGCGGGAAGCAATGGGTGCGAATATCATCGACACCATGGCGGAGGCGATCAAACCGCATTTGGAAGAGTGGACAGGGGGACGGGCGTTAATGGGCATTCTTTCCAATTATGCCACTGAGTGCCTGGCAACGGCCGAGTGCCGGATACCCGTGCCATTGCTTGAAAAAAACGGCATGCCCGGTGAAGAAGTCCGCGACCGGATCATTGAAGCCGCCCAATTTGCATACGCGGATCCTTACCGGGCTGCGACGCATAACAAAGGCATTATGAACGGCGTTGATGCCGTTGTGATCGCAACTGGGAACGACTGGCGCGCGATTGAAGCGGGCGCCCATGCCTATGCAGCAAGGTCCGGCAAGTATCGTTCCCTTTCTACTTGGAGCAAAGCAGAAAACGGAGACCTGCTTGGCAGCCTCACCCTTCCGCTTCCGGTCGGGACAGTCGGCGGCCAGATCAGCATCCACCCTGCTGCCGGTTTCAGCAAGCGGTTGCTGGGTTACCAAAATGCGAAAGAACTGGAATCGATCATTGTCTCCGCTGGGCTTGGCCAGAACTTTTCCGCCATCAAAGCCCTTGTCACAGACGGCATTCAAAAAGGGCATATGGCCCTGCACGCCAAATCGCTGGCCATCAGTGCAGGCGCCTCCGGAAGCGAAATTGACCGGGTTGCAGAAAAACTAAAACAAAGCGGGACAATTGATCTTGCTACGGCAAAGAAAATTTTAAAAGAAATCAGAGGATGACAGGCGGGGCACTGAACAGAAATAGGAAGAAAAAAACACGCGGGTATGAAAAACGGCGCCAAGAATACCGAGGCACTGAACAAAATATAGAAAAAAACGGTGAGACACGATTATGGTAATGTCCCGCCGTTTTTTTGTTTTCATTTGGCCAGGCAGTTTTTTTCCTTTAAAGCAGGATGAAACCCCTGGGGGCCGGGCTTACGGCGCAACTCCCCGTTTTTGAAAAGAAAGTCGCCTTAAAGGGGGGCGGTCATTTCCCTCTGTAAAAACCAGAGGCACGCTTATAAAGCATGCCTCTCATTTTTACATGTTTTTATTGATGTATTGCCGCTTGTGCCCTTCGATTCCGGCAAGGCAAACGGTGGCCGGATCCTCGTTCACCGGCAAGGTAACGGCCGATCCGTCGTTTGGAAGCGATGTTGTAAAAATGGCTTCGTATTCGGCAACGCTAATTTCTTTCCGCGCATCGAGCATTTGCTGATGGCGGGCCGGCTGCAAGGCTTCACGATAGCCCGGCTGCAAGATCCCGGCAAAAAATTCCCCGACTGCGCCGGACCCGTAGCTGTACAGGCCGATCCTCGCACCTGCTTCTATCTTTGTATTTTGTTCAAGCAGGGAAAGCAAGCTCAAATACAAAGCGCCGGTATAAATGTTCCCGACGATTTTGTTATAACTTTTGCTTGTTTCATAATGGGCAAGAAGCCTTTCGCGCCCGTCTTCATCCGTTTCATCCAGCACCGTTCTCAGCGCTTTTAAGCCCATTTTTGTATATGGCATATGGAAACAAATGGCTTCGAAGTCACTTAACGTAAAGCCGGTTTTTTCTCTGTACTGCTGCCAGACGGTCTGGAAGAAACCGATGTACTTTTCATTGGAAAACTTGCCGTCCACATAAGCGGAATCCGAATAGACCGGCCGCCAAAAGTCCATGATGTCTTCCGTATGGTACACGCTCGGTTCTTCGATCGCAAGGATGTTCGGATGGGCGCTTACGACCATGGCGACGGCGCCCGCCCCTTGGGTGACCTCTCCTGAAGTATTCAATCCGTATCTGGAAATATCCGACCCGAGCACGAGCGCTTTGCTTTCCGGATGCAGGGCGATATGCCCTCTTGCCATTTGCAGCCCTGCCGTAGCACCGAAGCATGCTTCTTTCACTTCAACGGCCCGCACTTCCGGTTTTAAACCGAGCAGGCGGTGCACATAAATTGCGGCTGCCTTCGAGTGGTCGACGCCGGATTCCGTGCCGAAAATAACAAAATCAATTTTTTCTTTATCTTCGTCTGTTAAAATTTCGAGCGCCGCATTGGCTGCGAGCGTCACCGCGTCCTGGGTCACCGGGGCGACAGCCATTTTTTCCTGGCCGATCCCGATTAAAAATTTTCCGGGGTCCTCATTCCTGGCAAGTGCCAGTTTTTCCATGTCAACATATAAATGCGGGGTATAAAACCCGATCTTGTCTATTCCGATTTGCAACAGCTCTTCACACCTTTTTTACAGGAATTGTAATTGAAATTTGAGAAACTGTACTAAATAATTTAATATAAACGGTGTCGAAATACAACTTATCACGACACACTGACACCTTCCCATTATAGTACAAGTTGCAAAGATTGTGGATGGGAAATGACAGAGAGGGAGTAAACGTATATGCATGAAGTTGCGATTATCAGCGCCGTCCGGACCCCGATCGGGAAATTCGGCGGCAGTTTAAAAGATATATCCGCTGTGGAACTGGGCGCGATTGCCGCAGAAGAAGCGATCCGGCGCGCCGGCGTTTCTGCACGGGAGGTCCATTATGCCGTTTTTGGCAATGTTCTTTCGGCTGGCCTCGGCCAAAACCCGGCCCGGCAAATGGCAGTCAGAGCCGGCATTCCGTATGAAGTGCCTGCCGTCACCGTGAATGAAGTGTGCGGCTCCGGATTGAAAGCTGTGCTGCTTGCTGCCCAGATGATTCAGCTTGGCGAGGCGAAAATAACGGTTGCTGGCGGGGCGGAAAACATGTCGCGTGCGCCTTATCTTGCAGAGCAGGCACGCTGGGGCCATAAGCTTGGCAATATGGCGATGGCAGACAGTATGCTGCGCGACGGCCTGACGGATGCATTTGAAGGCATCCATATGGGTTTGACGGCGGAAAAAGTGGCGGAGCAATTCGGCATTTCCCGCGAGGAACAGGACCGTTTTGCGCTTCAATCCCAGCAAAAAGCCGCGCAGGCACAAAAGGCCGGCCGCTTCAAAGACGAAATTGTGCCGGTAAAAGTAAAACAGAGAAGAAGCGAAATGCTGTTTGCCGATGATGAGCATATCCGCCCCGATACGACGCTTGGCGGGCTCGCGAAGCTGAAACCCGCTTTTCTCCAAGATGGCACTGTCACAGCGGGAAATGCTTCGGGGATCAATGACGGCGCAGCTGCAGTTGTTTTAATGGAAAAATCACTTGCGGATGAAAAAAAGATTCCTTATCTCGGGGTCATCAAAGGGTATGCAGAAGCAGGAACGGACCCTTCCATCATGGGTTATGCCCCTTATTACTCCATTCAAAAGCTGCTTGAAAAGACCGGTGCATCCCTTGAAAAGGTGGATTTAATCGAGCTGAACGAAGCTTTTGCTTCCCAGAGCCTTGCCGTTGTCAGGGATTTGGGGCTTGATCCGGAAAAAGTCAATGTCAACGGCGGCGCCATTGCACTGGGGCATCCAATCGGGGCATCCGGCGCAAGAATTCTCGTTACGCTTTTGCATGAAATGAAAAAAAGAAATGTGCGCACCGGCCTCGCCTCGCTCTGTGTCGGCGGCGGCATCGGCATTTCGATGCTGGTCGGGCGCACGTGACATTGCCGGCTTTTGCCTGGTTTTTGGAAAGATGCGGAAAACCTTTGTCAGGCGCAAAACTTTTTCGCTATTACTCTTGTATGAAATGGAAATAAGAAATGTGCGCACCGGCCTCGCCTCGCTCTGTGTCGGCGGCGGCATCGGCATTTCGATGCTGGTCGGGCGCACGTGACATCGCTGGGATTTTACCTGGTTTTTGGAAAGATGTAGAAAATCTTTGTCAGGCGCAAAACTTTTCCGCTATTACTCTTGCATGAAATGAAAAAAGAAATGTGTGCACCGGCCTCGCCTCGCTTTGTGTCGGTGGCGGCCTTGGCATTTCGATGCTGGTCGGGCGCACGTGACATCGCTGGGATTTGGCAAGAACAGGAAAAGCCCTGCCTGATGCAGGGCTTTTTCTCTATTTTTTGTTCCGGATAGGATTTTTCCACCTGGTCAGGATAACGTAAGGACTTCATATTTGGATGCTAATTCTGCAAATTGTGCCATGCTGCTGATTTTTCCAGCTGCAAGTTTTTCGTTTAGCCCATAAAAGTCCACACAGGTTTTACAAGCAAGAACGTCCACGCCTTTTTCCTCCAATTCTTTCAATTGAAGGGAAACGAGCGAGTCTTCTGTTAACGTAAACACACCGCGGTTTACGCAAAACACAGCGGCCGGCAGTTCTTCCTTTTGTTTCAGGATGGTAAAGAAGGTTTCCAACAATCCTTCCCCCAATTCTTGTTCTCCTTTTCCAAGCTGATCCGATGCAAGCAAAATAACTTTGTTTTTCAATGTCTCCACCTCAATGACTTTCTTTCTATTTTAGCAAATCCTGCCAGACTTTTCCCGTGCCAGATACGGCGGCTGCCACAAGCCTGGGGCGTTCAGTGCCGCGGTTTCTTTAACCATTTATTTGGGTGCCTAGCGGTTTGGGGTATATTTGAGCAAAAGCAGGTGAACAAGCTGATAGAATAACGCCAGGATGCAAAAGAGGATAGGATACGCAATAGCAGAATACACAGGTTTCCAGCCATTGTAGTAAAGCGTACCCGTCATGATGAACAAAAACTCAAAAACCATCGTCACGATCGTCCATCCTGCAATATAGAGGAACCGGGTGCGGAACCTGTTTGGAAAAAAGTTGATAAAGGTAATATTGATGGCCGGATAAATCCCAAACAAATAACAAAGGGCTTTCCAGTCGACTCCTTTTGTAAAGTATCCAAAAAGATCATACTTGATATCCAGAAATAAATTGACGATTAATTCAAGGTACATGGCAAACAGGGTGGTGCACAGCATTTCAGCGCCGCTAAATTTTTTTGGCATGAGAAAAGCAAACAGATTCAGAACGATCATCAAAAACGATAAGGAATACCATGCTTCAACACCCCGATTCCAGGATTGGCTTTTTCTTACCCTCTCCTATTTTGGCCGGGAGATTACAAAAAATCGCACATTCCGGAAACCCGGTCAAAGGACGCCTGTCTTATTCTTTGTTATAATTTTACAAGAATAGCGTAAACAAAGGGGGATGGATCATTTGGCGAAAAAAGTATTGGTATACAGCGAACTGCCTGAGGATTTGATTGAAAAGCTGAAGGAAACATTTGAGGTACGCTACATACCAGGATGCAAGAATATTTCCGATCTTCTGCCCGGCTTAACGGAAGCGGACGGGCTGCTCGGTTCCTGGCTCCAGGCGGGAAAAGAATTGCTGGACCACGCACCGGCCTTGAAAATCATCAGCAATATAACGGTCGGATATGACAATCTCGATATCCCGTTGCTAACAGAGCGGGGGATTATGGCAACCAATACGCCGGGTGTGCTCGATGAAACAACAGCGGATACCATCTTTGGCTTGATGCTTGCAGCGGCGCGGCGATTTACGGAACTGGACCGGCTTGTCAAAACCGGGAATTGGAAAGCGCCTGTTTCTACTGAACATTACGGCATTGATATCCACCATAAGACGCTTGGCATCATCGGCATGGGCAGAATCGGAAACAAAATTGCGAAACGGGCCCATTTCGGTTTTGATATGGACATTTTATACCATAACCGTTCCCGTGACCCGGAAGCCGAGCAGCTGTATGATGCGGTATACTGTGAGCTTGATGAACTGCTGGAAAAATCTGATTTCATTTGCCTGATGGTGCCGCTTACCCCGGAAACGCACCGGCTAATCGGGGAACAGGAATTCAAATTGATGAAGAAAACGGCCGTTTTTGTCAATGGTTCAAGGGGCACGACAGTAGACGAAGCGGCGCTTGTCAAAGCCCTTCAGGAAAAAATAATTTATGCGGCCGGCCTTGATGTGTATGAACAGGAACCCGTTTCGCCGGATAACCCGCTTTTAAAAATGGACAATGTCGTCACCCTTCCGCATATCGGCTCTGCTACCCATGAAACACGATATGCAATGGCAAAACTTGCGGTTGAAAATCTCACGAAGGGGCTGCTTGGAGAATGCCCGCCCAATTTGATTAACCGGGAAGTTTTTCGCGGCCGGGCGTAATCGCGAATGCTTGCTGAACGATTCCAATTGAGGGGGGATCCCGATTCGTCCGGTAAGCGCTGTTTTGTTTTGGTATGATGCAGGGAAAGCCTGTTGTCAAGTAATGACACGGGTGAGTATGTGTCAAGTTTTTCTCGATAAGGTTTAAATATCGGGATTCCAAGACACTCTTTTTGTACACTTTCGTATAGATTGATAACGGAGGTGTTGATGCGCGCGAAATTCACTCGCTTTCCGCGGGCGGCCGGCGAGCCTCCTCGCTCGTACCTCGCTGCGGGGTCTCTCCTGGCTCGCTTTTCCCGCAGGAGTCTCGTAAATTTTGCGCGCCTCAACGATCAGCCCCCCACATACCAGGCTTAAAACGAAAGCTCTACTATTTTGCTTAAATGACCCATTGCCGATGAACGGCTTGAATGCAGGGAAACTGATCCGCGCTTTACGCCAATTGACGGGCGTACAGGATGCTTGAATCGTTGAGACATCCTGATGGATTGTTTCAAGCTCCGTTGCTTTCTCGTGCTTCTTGAACGGTGTTTCAGATAGGCTTCCTGCAATGCCCCGTTAAGCATGCCCTGTTTCACCTTTACCATGGCTTCGGCGCCAGCTTTACTCCAATGCATCCCCCTTCCGCCTGTTTCTTCAGTCTAATCGTTTGATCTAACTTCTCAAATACGTCCCCAACCCATTGTGTAAAAACTTTTTGCATCAGAATTTTAACCTGTTCTTCAAATTCAATAAGACTCTTTGTATCCTTTAATAATCCAGCAATTATTGATATAATATCCATGGGAAGACCTCTCTCTAGATGTTCATTTCGTGGTGTACATTTAGATGATAGAGTGTCTTCCTATTTTTTTCACTCATCTGCATACGTGTGTTCCACCGGTTCGGCAGGGGAATTTTCAGGCGGTATGAAACTGGATCGGATATTCTCAGATGCGACTTATAAGAAATAGCCTCAAAACGGCTTAGCGGCCAAAAGAAAGGCTCTTAAGCTGTTTGAGGCTATTTATTCTTTGATTTTTTCTAATCTGTTCTCATTTTGAGTAGAAGCTTAATATGCCAATCACCCAGAGAAATAATAGAATCCCAATAATTGTAAATAATATAATTTTCGTGTTTTTTTCATGATTCAGTCTCCCTCGTATTAAGGGTTAGTTAGTAAAAAGAATCAGATACTTTTCCATTCTTGTCACCAACAACTTTTAAATGCACATTTCCCATTTGGTCTACGTATTAATCCGTCCCCCCTTTTCATCGCCTTTTTTACCAGTTCGTCAATATTTATTCTTCAAACAATAAGAAAATCCCTTTAAAAAATGCCTTTTTTGCTTTCAAGCCTTTCATAGCTGAAAGAGATACGCCCGCCTGTCCGCATTGGAAGTTTCAGGCGGTATGTAAACTTGATGCAGATCAAATGCAGATTTTCACAATTGATATAGAATAAAGGGAGGGGGAATTCAAGAGATCGGAGTGAAAAAAGATGAAGACGATCATTGTGTATTCAACCATGACAGGTACAACAGAATTTATGGCAGAACAAATTGCGGCAGCCCTGACAGAAGCGGGTTATGCCGTTGATATAGCAGAATCAACCAATACATCGCCGCACGAGCTTGCCGGTTATGATCTGATTCTGATCGGCGCAAATACATGGGACGAGGGCGATCTTTGGGATGAGATGATCGATTTTTATGAGGAACTTCCGGAAGTCGATTTAACCGGCAAAAAAGGGGCGGTGTTTGGCGCCGGCGACTCGTTTTACGAGCATTTCGCCACCGCAGTGGATACGATGGAGGAAGCATTGAAAAAGCAGGGGTGCGAGCTGCTGTTGGACGGGTTAAAAGTAGATGTCGTCCCGGATGAAGAAATCGAAACCGCCTGTAAAGATTTTGCCCGGAAACTTGATTTGCGCTGCCGCGAGTTGGGACTGGTGCAGAAATGAATACCGTTATCCTGCACAAGCTTTCCCTTTTGCCGGAAGAGCCGGGATGCTATTTGATGAAAAGCCGGGAAGGGGAAATCATTTATGTTGGAAAGGCAAAAAAGCTGAAAAACCGGGTACGCTCTTACTTTACTGGTTCCCATGATGAAAAAACAACCCAGCTTGTCGGAGAGATTTTTGATCTGGAATGGATCGTCACAGCGACCAACACGGAGGCTTTGGTGCTGGAAATGAATCTGATTAAGCAGTACCGGCCGAAATACAATATTATGCTAAAAGATGATAAAAGCTACCCCTTTATCAAAATTACGGATGAACGGCACCCTCAGCTCATTTTAACGCGCGAAGCAGGCCGTGATAAAGGGAAATATTTCGGCCCGTTTCCGAATGCCCGGGCGGCAGCGGAGACAAAAAAAGTACTGGACAGGCTTTATCCGCTCAGGCGTTGTCCGGAATCAAGCACCCGCCCCTGCCTGTATTACCAGCTTGGGCTGTGCATTGGCACCTGTGCAAGGGAAGTGGGTGAAGAAGAATACAAGGAACAAATCCGCAAAATTGTCCGTTTTTTCCACGGCGGTTACCGGGAAGTTTTAAAAGACATGAAAAAAGAAATGAACCAGGCAGCAACTCAGCTTGATTTTGAAAAAGCGGAACAACTGAAGGAACAAATTATGCAAATTGAAGTGACCATGGAACATCAAAATATCGTGCTAAACGACCCTGTAAGCCGGGATATATTCGGCTTTGCTGTGCAAGGCGGCTTGATGTGCGTCCATGTTTTTTATATGCGTGATGGCAGGATTATGGAGAGGGAGGTTATGTTCAGGCCGATCGGAAGCAAGGAGCCGGGAAGGGCATTTCTTGGCTTTTTACAGCTTTTTTATGGCAATGGGGGCAATGCGTTGCCAAAGGAAATACTCCTTCCGGCAGCAGTTGGGAAGGAAGCGGCCGAAATGTGCATTTCCGCCCGTATCGTGCAGCCGAAACGCGGGCAGAAAAAAGAAATGGTGCAGCTGGCAACTAAAAATGCGCGCATTGCGCTGGAAGAAAAGGTCTCGTTAATGGAGCTTGAAACGGTGTAGACTGCCGCATATTTCACGGCAATATCGGCAAAAGAATGCGTACTGCAGTGCCTTTGCCAGGTTCGCTTTTTACATTGATAGAGCCCCCGTGAAGTTCCACGAGCTGTTTTGTGATCGCCACACATCATCTATACCGCATCCGGGGCAATTTGTCTGTAAAGCGTTTTCCGGGTAAAATGGCATGAGAAGCTAAGCCATCATCCAATGAACATAGCGCTTGGGCAAAATCAAATCCTTTTTTAGGGGGGCTCGTCATATGGAGTGCCGTCATCATATCCATGGTTCCCATCCCGGGCATGGTTGTAACAGCCATGCGGGATGCATACGGCTCGTGCCGATTTTCAACCATCTGGAAGAAGAACAGATGGCGAAAATCGGGGCGTCTGTTGAAACGCTGGCATTACAAAAAGGGGAAATGCTTTTCCGGGCAGGGGAAAGAGATGATACGCTGTATATTATCCATACCGGAAAAGTGAGGATTTACCGGTTGGCTGATTCGGGAAAGGAGCAGCTTGTCCGCATATTAAATCCGGGTGATTTTACCGGCGAGCTGGCTGTTTTTCAACCGGGGGAAATTCATGAAAATTATGCAGAGGCCCTGCAGGATTCGACCATCTGCAGGATGAAACAGAAGGACCTTCAAGCCTATTTGCTGGCATATCCCCAAATCGCTTTAAAAATCTTAACGGAAATCACGAAGCGTTTGGAAGAATCGGAAAAACAAACGGCCCGGGTAGCGGTCGAAAACGTGGAATCCAGAATCATCTCCTTCTTAGCCAGTTGTGTGGAACGAAGCGGCGCGGATGATACAGTGATTGCCTTGCCAATGTCTAAAAAAGATTTGGCTTCTTACCTGGGAACAACCCCCGAAACCATCAGCCGAAAGTTTACAAACCTGGAAAAACAGGGATTAATAGAGCAGTTGCCAAATAAGAAAATCAAAATTCCTGATTTGGACGAGCTGTTATTGTATGCAGATGAAGCAACATCAGCCGGCGGGCACCATTGAAAAAGCACTGAAAAAAATAAACAAGCGGCGGGAAACCACTAATAATGGTGACCCGCCGCTTTTTGTGCGCCCGACATTTTGTCTGCAAACTTTTTCAATGGCCCGGCCTGCAGAGTATATTTAAATCCAAAATCTTGACAAGGGTCAATGATGAAAGCAAGGGGCTCTTTTAAAATAATCGTATAACAGGTGAGGGGGAGTTCCAATGTTAGAACAAATCCATCAACATAAGCATCATCTGGCATGGATCGCCGGCATTTTAATCGTTCTTGGTTTATGGATGAAATGGTTGGGCTTTTACGCCTGGAGGGACGGTTTTCTGATTGCGGCAACCGTTGCTGCTGCCCTTCCCATCGCCATCAAAGCCTGGCAAGCGGCCAGGATGAAAACGTTCAGTATTGAGTTGCTCGTTACGGTGGCGGTTGCAGGCGCCTTCCTGATCCACGAATATATGGAATCCGCAGCTGTCACTTTCCTGTTTCTGTTCGGCGATTATTTAGAAGCCA
This sequence comes from Weizmannia sp. FSL W8-1119, assembly GCF_038008605.1. Classification (NCBI taxonomy): domain Bacteria; kingdom Bacillati; phylum Bacillota; class Bacilli; order Caryophanales; family Bacillaceae; genus Heyndrickxia; species Weizmannia sp. FSL W8-1119. The sequence goes on from NZ_JBBOZL010000001.1 coordinate 208,840, forward strand.
GGACATTAAAAAAAACCCGTTCATCTTTAAAGCAATTGGCGGATATGGCCCCGCAGGAAGCGATCTTGCTTCAAGAAGACGGAACCCGCAAAAAAACGGCTGCAGATCGCGTCCGGGCAGGAAACAAGCTGGTAGTCCTCCCGGGCGGCAAAATACCGGTTGACGGGACCATTGCAAAGGGCCGGGCATTCGTGAATGAATCAGCGGTTACCGGGGAACCGGCACCCGTCATGAAAAAAGAAAACGATCCTGTTTTTAGCGGCTCGATTTTGGATACCGGCTATATCGAAATGATCGCTGAAAAAGTCGGGGATGACACAACGTTTGCAAAGATGATTGAACTGGTGGAAGAAGCCCAGGATGCAAAATCAAAAACCGAACGTTTTCTCGACCGGTTTGCCAACTATTACACACCGGTGATTGTCATCCTTGCACTTGCTGTGTTTGTTTTTACCCGTGATTTTCACAAGGCGATTACCTTCCTGGTCATTGCCTGCCCGGGTGCGCTTGTGATTGGCGCTCCCGTGTCAAATGTAGCGGGGATTGGAAACGGCGCGAAACACGGTGCGCTGATCAAAGGCGGCGATGTGATGGAAAAACTCGCAAAAGTGGATACGCTCGTATTTGATAAAACCGGCACGCTGACAAAAGGAAAGCCGGAAGTCACGGATGTGCACCTGTTTGGCAAAAGGCGCGAAGAGGAAGTGCTCGGGCTTGTAGCCAAGGCGGAAACCGTCTCTGAACACCCGCTCGGCCAAACGATTGTGAAAGAAGCTGAAGCAAGAGGCATCCCGTTTAACCGGTACCACTTGCAGGAAGGCGAAGCGATAAAAGGGAAAGGAATTGCGGCAACCATTGACGGCATCGCCGTTACAGCGGGGAACCGCAAATGGATGGACGCACAAGGCATCGCTATTTCTCCATCAGCGGACAGTTACGCAACCGATCGTGAAAAAATGGGGAATACGGCTATTTTTATTGCAGCCAATGGAAAGTTAGAAGCCATTCTGTCCATCGCCGACCAAATCCGTGAAGATGCCCGGGCTGCCTTGGAGGATATGCGTGCTGCCGGGATCAAAAGGATCGTCATGTTAACGGGCGATAACCGCCATACCGCCCGGGCCGTCGCCAGCCAATTGGGCATTGATGCCTTTTATGCAGAGCTGCTTCCGGATGAAAAAGTGGAGTATGTGAAGAAACTGAAAGAGGGAGGAGCGGTTGTGGCGATGGCAGGAGACGGCATGAATGATGCCCCTGCGATTGCAACTGCAGATATCGGGCTTGCCATGGGGAAAGGCGGAACGGATATCTCTATCGAAACGGCTGATATCGTTTTGATGGCAGACAAGCTTTCCCAATATGCCCATGCCTTTGTCCTTTCGAAAAAAACGATGCGGAATATGAAACAGAATATAGCAGTGGCACTTTCGGTCGTCGTATTTTTGCTTGTTGGGGTTCTCCGGGGGCAGGTAGACCTTGCAGCCGGCATGTTTGTCCATGAAGGCAGCGTTTTAGCTGTTATTCTCAATGCGATGCGGTTGATCGGGTTTGCACCAAAAGGCGGACGGCAGAAGTTCAAGATCAGCAAAATGGGCGAACTTGATGGAGATCAATTACGGAAACCGGTGCGGCATGTAAAATAAAAACAAAAGGAGGGAAACGGAATGAAAAAAGCCGTGATGCAATTAGAAACGTTAACCTGTCCGTCTTGTATGAAAAAAATAGAAGGCGCGCTGGACAAAGTGGAAGGCGTGGAAAATGTGAAAGTACTTTTCAACGCCAGCAAGGCAAAAGTAGATTTCGACGAGGCAAAGGTTTCAACAGATGAGTTGAAAGAAATCGTTGAAAAAACAGGCTATCAAGTTCAAGCAGTAAAGACGAATTAAAGGTGAAAAGGTTGAGGCCGGTTGCTGGCCCCAACCTTTTTATGAAAAAAGCTTATCTGCTGCAACTTGAAATCCTGGTAATAACTGTGATTGAACCACACCGGCATTTTTTGCAATGTCTTTCAGGATATAGTTTTCTTCGCCATTCAGGACGTATAACCTTTATGTTTGAATTCGGGCCTGAAACAAGTAAAGAACCATCTTCTTGTGCATTGCTAAGAATACATAAGATTGGCCGGCTGCAGGCAGATTATCTTCATCAAATGTTACAATAGAACTTCCGTCTTCTGAGATTCCGCCGGCTTTTTGAACGGGAATAGATGTGTCAGTCTCCATTCTCCTTTCATATTTTCTAATACTGTCACTTTGTAATTGGTATAGGGTGTGGAGATTTCTTTTGTACCATCTTCTGTTTCAATTTGTGTTGTATTTTTGTACTCAGTCCCGGTTTTCTCATCAACACGTGCTAAAAATACATAATCAGCGTCTCCAACAGTTTCTTCAGGGTTATCCATATTGAAAAAGTCCCGTCCATGTGTACTTTTTTTGGATGTTTGCTGGTTTTATTGGCTGCTGAGTTGTTAGTGCAAGCCCCTATAGCCACTGCCATTTATGGGGGATATTCAAAGTTTGCCGGGATAGCTGATAAATTCAAACCGATGTATTGTACCTGCCACCTTAATCGTCTAAAATGGATAACGGACTGTGAAAATATCGGGGGGCCATCTATTCTATGGCTCAGAAAAAAGGCGAAGAAGGCTGGCCCGTATCCGGCATCTTTTTACGGACAAACTTGGCACATATTCAACGCAACTGAGGATTGATATCTTTTGTCGAATATGGTAGGATAACAACATATAGAAATTCTTAAACAAAAAAATACTAAATATAGTATGCGAGTATTGGTGGCTTTGAAATGCCTGAAAAGGGAATCCGGTGGGAAACCGGAGCTGCCCCCGCAACTGTCAGTGTGGACGAAAGAGCGAACCACTGTACCGGCTGCTTTTTTTTGGCGGCGGTATGGGAAGGGCTTCATTAGAATGAAACACAAGCCAGGAGACCTGCCAATACTTGAAGTTTCTATTCTTCGGGGTGCGGGAACGGGAAACGGCGGAACAGATGATCACGGATGCTGTTTTTCTGCCGTTTTTGCCGTTCATCCCCCTGAAATGAACGGCTTTTTTGCGTTCAAAAAAGGGAGGGGAAAACGTGATATCTATTCAACTGGAATCAAAAGAAATGATTTTGCAGCTCATTGATCAAATGTCCGCAGGCCTGGACATTGAGACCGGCGCTTATAAGGAAAAGATTTTAAAATTATGGGACCCGGACGCCACTTTGGCGGAAAAAACAGATCTGCTTATTAAACATGCCCTTGAAAATATCGATGAAGCAGGTGCGGCATGGACATTCTTTGCAGCAAGAATTTACTTACATAAGCTTTATGCCGAAGCCGCCAAAAACCGGCATTATGATCCAGCCCTCAAGTACGGGCCTTTCTATGATTTGCTCAGGCAGCTGGCAGAAAAGGGCATTTATTCTCCAAAACTGCTTGACAAATATACAAAGCAGGAAATCGAAACGCTCGGCCGCATAATCGACCCGGAGAAGGATTTGCTTTTTACGTATCCCGGCCTCTATACGCTCGTAACCCGTTATCTGGCAAGCGATTTTGACAAGCATGTCTATGAACTGCCGCAGGAGCGCTGGATGGTGATTGCGATGTACCTGATGCAGGATGAGCAGCAGGAAACCCGCATGGAGCATGTGAAGGAAGCGTACTGGGCGCTCAGCAATCTGTACATGACGGTCGCAACCCCGACGCTTGCGAATGCGGGCAAAACGCACGGCCAGCTGTCGAGCTGTTTCATTGATACAGTAAGTGACAGCCTGCAATCAATCTATGACAGCAATACCGACATCGCCCAGCTTTCGAAAAACGGCGGCGGGATCGGCGTGTATATGGGAAAAATCCGTGGGCGGGGAAGCGCGATTAAAGGTTTCCCGGGCATGTCAAGCGGCGTGGTGCCGTGGATCAAACAACTGAACAATACGGCGGTGAGCGTGGACCAGCTCGGGACAAGAAAAGGCGCCATTACCGTCTACCTCGATGTTTGGCACCGCGACATCGAAGATTTTCTCGATTTGAAGTTAAATAACGGCGATGACCGGCTCCGTGCGCGCGATATTTATACGGGCGTGTGCATCCCGGATTATTTTATGGAACAGGTGGAAAACCGCGGGGACTGGTATTTGTTTGATCCGCATGAAGTAAAAGAAGTCATGGGGTTTGCCCTTGAAGATTTTTACGATGAAGAGAAGGGAAAAGGGAGCTGGCGTGAAAAATATGAGGCGTGCATTCATGCCGGTCTCCGCTCAAAAAGGAAAGTACCGGCAATCGAGATTATGAAGCGCATCATGAGATCGCAGCTTGAAACAGGAGCGCCGTTTATGTTTTACCGCGATGAAGTGAACCGGCAAAACCCGAACAGCCACAAAGGGATCATTTACTGTTCCAATTTATGCACAGAAATTGCCCAGAACCAGTCCCCGACTGAGCTGATTGAAGAATGGATCGAAGAAGAAAATATGATCGTAAAGAAATACCGTTCCGGGGATTATGTCGTTTGCAACTTGAGTTCCATCAATCTTGGGAAAGCCGTCCCGGACGGGGTGCTCGAACGGCTTATCCGCATTCAGGTCCGCATGCTCGACCATGTGATAGATGTCAATACGTTACCTATTAAACAAGTGCAAATTACGAATAAGAAGTACCGTGCGGTCGGGCTTGGCACGTTTGGCTGGCATCATTTGCTGGCACTTGAAGGAATTGAATGGGAAACGGAAGCAGCCGTCGAATATGCGGATAAACTGTATGAAAACATTGCCTACTATGCGATTAAAAGCAGCATGGAATTAGCCAGGGAAAAGGGAAGCTATCCGGCATTTCCAGGCAGCAAGTGGAGCACCGGCGCTTATTTTACCGGCAAAGGCTACACGAGTGAACGCTGGTTAGCGCTTGCTGAAGAAGTGAAACAATACGGTTTGCGGAACGGGTATTTAATGGCGGTTGCGCCGAATGCGACCACTTCGATTATTGCCGGCTCGACAGCAAGCATCGACCCGGTTTTCCAGCCTTATTATATGGAAGAAAAAAAGGATTACAAATTTCCGGTGACAGCGCCTGATTTAAACCACCGGACGTACAATATTTACCGCCGTTCGGCTTATAAACTTGACCAAAGATGGTCCGTCCGGCAGAATGCGGCAAGGCAAAAACATATTGACCAGAGCATCTCTTTCAATTTCTATGTGCCGTATAATATCCGCGCGCAAGTATTGCTTGATCTCCATTTGCAGGCTTGGAAGTCCGGCTTGAAAACGACCTATTATGTGCGCTCGACCTCCAGTGAAGTGGAAGAATGCGAGTGGTGCCAAAGTTGAAAGTGCTGATTGCATACTTGTCCTACAGCGGCAATACAAAAGAAACGGCGGAGCTGCTGGCATTCTGGTGCAGGGCGCGCGGGATTGCGGTGGACATGCACGCCATTGGCATTTCCCCGCCGTTTTCGCCGCACGACTATGATTTGATCCTGGTCGGGACATTCACATGGGAACGGGGAGCCACGCCTGAAGAAGTGAAGGATTTTGTGCTGGAAATTGGCTGGAAACCTCCCAATGTCGCTGTGTTCGGAACGGGGGATACGCAGTTTGGCGGTGATGATTTATTCTGCCTAGCCGCCCGCAAACTCGCAAAATTTTACAACAGTCCGTGGGAACCGTTGAAAATTGAACAGTCTCCGAGGGGAAGCCAGGAAAAAGAAGTGGAAAAATGGATAGAAGGAGTGCTGGAAGATGTCAAACGCTTTGCTGGAAAAAGCGAAAACGTTGGATCCAGTTCACCCGAATAAAGCGACTGCCTTATTCGGAGGGAAGTCAAGCGGGATTTTAAACTGGAATGATCTTGCTTATCCGCACTGGTACAAAACGTATAAACGGTTGTTGGGGAATTACTGGCAGTCGGATGAAGTGAATATGTCGACAGATGTGAAACAATTCCCGCTGTTATCGGAAAAAGAGCAGGAAACGTTTTTGAAAATCATCAGCCTGCTGGCAACGCTCGATTCGTCACAAACGAGGACGATTTTGCTTGCTTCGCTGTATGCGACTGATCCGTCCGTCCAATCGATTTTGGCGGTGATTGCCCAGCAGGAAGCTGTCCACAATGAGAGTTATTCTTATATTTTATCGTCCGTCGTGTCCCTTGATAAACAAAATGAAGCATTTGAAATCGGGCGGAAAGATCCGGTACTACTAAAGCGGAATGAAAAGCTGATGGAGCAATACAATGCGTTTGCCCGGCAGCCGGATGTGGAAGACATTGTAAAAACGCTCGTGTATTCGACATTGCTGGAAGGGTTGTTCTTTTATTCCGGTTTTGCTTTCTTTTATAATCTGGCGCGGCAGAACAAAATGGTCGGCACATCGACGATGATCAGTTATATTAACCGCGATGAGCTGGAGCACGGGCGCTTTATTTCGGAACTGATCCGCGCGGTGCTTTCCGAACATCCGGAATTGAACACGCCGGCCTTTTCCGATTGGGTATATGCCCGGTTCCGCGAGTCCGTTGACTTGGAAACCGAGTGGTCGGAATACGTGCTCCGGGGCGTGGAAGGGATCGATCTTGAGGAAATGGCCGGTTTTATCAAATACCGTGCCAATAAAATGCTGCGCATGATCGGATTAAGCGAGCTATACCCGGAACATGTTGAAAATCCGATGAAATGGATCCGCGCCTATGCAGATAATTTCGACGCAACGAAAACGGATTTCTTTGAACAAAAGTCCCGTTCTTATACGAAAGTGAGCGATTTGAACGGATTTGACGAGCTGTAATCTGCCTTTAGACGCCCATGCTGCAGTGAACGCGGCACCAGAGCCGGCGTATATTTTCGGGATAGAACATCATTTGCAGCACGGTGAAAACCAATTTTGGAAAGAAAACGGCAAAAAAAGATCTGATGGATGGTCTTGGCAAAAAAAGCGGGAGTGATTCCCGCTTTTTGCATGCCAACTAGGGCTTGCTGAATAAGTAAAATTCCTAGATTTGGCAAGAATGCTGACGGCTTTGGCAAAAATTTAAATGCAAGGGGTTTACAACCAATTTAGGGGAAAACTTGCATTCAAAAGCCAATACAAACGAGATATTTTGAGACAGCGTTTACGAATAAATAGGGTGCAAACTCAGAATTGGATTCGTTCAGCAAGCCCCAATTACGTGGTGAAATGCTTTTCCTTTTTCAAACGCATGAGCGCTTTTTTATTTTTCCACAGCAGGATGACAAAGTTGCCCAGCCAGATCCATAAGAGAAAAGAAGGGAATCTTCGAAAAATAAGAAAGAGGGACAGCAGCAGGAATCCGGTTGCCGTTTGCAGGCTGTCTTCACTGCTGGTTGTTTTTTTGCCTTTTTTCACCACCTTCGCCAGGACATAAAAGCATGCAAGAATAACTGCATAAGTGAGGGATATGCGAAATTTGGTCAATGCGCTCCATACGCCGAAGCTTACGGCAAGGCCTTTTCCGCCTTTTCCTTTTAAAAAAGGGGAAAAGGCATGCCCGGCAATCGGCGCCAGGGCAATGGGAATCAATGCCTTATGCGATGGGGCCGCCCCGGATTTTATGATCAGCCAAACCGGAAGAAACCCTTTGCCGAAGTCACCCGCAATGCCAAGCAACCCGTATTTGTAACCGGCTTTTTTCCAAAGGTTAGCTGCACCGGGATTTCCATCTTCAGTTTCGCGAATATTGATGTTCAATAACAGGCCGATCCAGTAAGAAAACATCAGCGAACCCGAAAGAAAACAAAGTGCTGACAATAAAAAAGTCATTTGTTTTGCCCCCTTCCCACATCAATGTATCTGCCTTTCCAAAGCACTTTTTTACGAAAATGGGACTGATAAAGGGAATACAGGATGATGGTCAGGAAAAAAATCATGGATAAAAAGTGAAACAAAGGTTGCAGGATGCCAAAGTTTCCCGCATGCCGGTTAAAATAATAGATTTGGGCGGCATACAGCAAATAGCCTGCCACAAAGTAAGGGATGCCGGAAAAGCAGCCGAGCTCGGATATGAGCAGGCCAAGAATCCAGAAAACGACAGCCGCAATTGTAAAAGGATGGATGGCTGATGTGCTTAACACCGCCCCTTTTGCAAATCCTTGCAACTCCTGCCTGAAACCGCCGGGATACATGCGGAAGAAGACGAGCCCGCTTCCGGTAAAATTGGTGACCGGAATGCCGGCCTGTTGAAAACGGGCGCCTAAGTTCAGATCGTCCAGCATTTCAGCGCGGATATTCCCATGCCCGCCAATTTTGTCATAATCTTCTTTTGATACACAAATACAGGCACCGTAAAGCCCTTTTTGCCGGTTGAAGCGTTCAAACGGCGAGGTGAATGAGAAAATCCCGAGCAGGTTCAGAACCATTGCCAGTTTCTCATAAAATTTTTCAGTATGGTGGTATGGAATGACAGAGATGGCGCCCCCCTGCTGTTTGTGTGCTGTGACGAGGGAGCTGATGGCATGTTTAGCAAGGCGGGTGTCGGCATCGAGAAAGATAAGCAGATCCCCTGTGGATTTCACGTAACCGTTCCAGACGGCCCACGTTTTTCCGGTCCAGCCATCCGGAAGATCAGGCGCAGAAACGACGGTGACGCCGAATTTTTCTGCTGTTTCTTTTGTCCTGTCCTCGGAGTGGTCATCCACCACAATGATTTCACCGGGTTTGGTTGTTTGCCTGTTTAAAGAATGCAACAGGGCAGGCAGGGTGTTTTCTTCATTTCTTGCCGGAATAATAACGGATATCTTTTCCCGCCCGGCTGTGCCGGTTGCATGCGGTAAAGGGCGCTTGCGGAAAAGGACGAATCCCGCCAGCAGGCCGCATAACATAAACCCGTATAAAATGGCAGGCATTTTCACCACTTCCTGTTCTGCTGTATAGATTTGAACTCCATTTTGGTTAAGTTGTATGGCAAAACAGTTAAGATCAATTTTGTACTTCTATTTTACATCAGGGTGTCCCGGAAGGATAAAGTTAGCATTGCCGGACTGCAGAGATGATGGTTTTGCATCTGCCCCTCCCGTCCCGGGGGAACAAGCGGATGGCATTTGGCAAAAAAATTGGTGTGGCTGCCACGAGCGTTTGTCCTTTAAAATAAAACTGAAAAATAAGAAAAGATTGGGTGCTGGCCCGGATGGAGCTCGACCCTGCAAAAATGAGGCTGTTATATGGTTTCTTTGATTTTTATTTAAAACTGAATGAAAAAGAGGAGGCGGAAGTAATGGAAAACACTAAAATGCTGGACCCGGACGAAGCAGAGCAAGTATTGAAGCTGCCGAATTCCTACTTTGACCGCGGGTATAGGAAGGGAAAAGAGGAAGGAAGAGAAGAAGGAAGAAAAGAAGAAAGAAAAGAATTGTTACAAACGATTCCATCAGCCATCAAAATGTTGCAGGAGGGTATGGATCTTCAATTCATTGTGGAAAAAACCGGCTTGAGCCGGACAGAAGTGGAAAAAACAAAACAGCAGCTGAAAAATTTATAAGAAAAAAAAGATTTTCACCGGACATCTGGTTGCCGGTGCTTTTTATAACGCAAAACTTTCTAAAAATACAGCCGTTAAAATTTTGTGCAAAATGTATTATAATTTTAAATAGAATAAAAAGGGGTGAGAAAATGGAGGAAAGAGTTACAAAGGCAGTTCAGGATTACTATCCCGATTCATTTGCTACTTGTTACGGCTGCGGGCGGCTGAATGAAAAAGGCCATCATTTTCGCACAGGCTGGCTGGGGGACAAAACCATCACGATTTATACGCCGCTTCCTGAATATATGGGGGGAATCCCGGGGTTTGCCTACGGCGGGATCGTAGCATCGCTGATTGACTGCCATAGCGCGGGCTCCGCCTCCCTGTATGTGCTCCGGAAAAACGGCAACGAACTTGGCGACGGAACAGAGCCGCCGCGGTTTGTAACCGGCACATTAAAAGTGGAATATAAGCACCCAACCCCGCTCGGTGTGCCGCTTAAGGCAATCGGAACCGTTACCGAGATTCATCCGAAAAAGTACCGGATCAACACAGAAGTATTTGCGGAAGATAAAGTGGTCGTAACAGGGGAAGTCATCATGGTCATGATGCCGGAAAAATTTAGGGAGACAGTAAAACCAAAGTAAAGCCTAGCGCGGCATCGGCCCAGGAAAGATACCCATACATGACACCGCGCGGCGGTCATGATGCCAGCTTCAAGCCGACCGCTGCGCCTAAAATCATCGTAATAAAAACAATTCTCCGCCAGTCTCTCGATTCTCCGAAAAATAACATACCGACAATTGCGCCCCCTGCTGCGCCGATGCCTGTCCAGACGGCGTAGGCCGTGCCCATCGGCAGCGTCCGCATCGCAAATGACATAAACAAAAAACTCCCGCTGAAAGCAAGCACCATGAGCAGCATAGACTGCAGATTGCGGCGGCGGTTTACCATATTCATGGCGGCTACGCCGAGCATTTCGCATAACCCTGCAATGAGTAAAGAAGCCCAAGCCATCAAGAATCAGCCTCCCCGCTGCTTTTTTCATTTTCCACCATCCTCAAGCCAACAATGCCCGCCAGCAGAATGAGAATCAAAATGATTTTTATCAAACTAAACGGTTCGCCGAAAAATACGATTCCGGAGAAAACCGTTCCGGCTGTGCCAAGCCCGACAAAAACGGCATACACCGTTCCGACCGGCAAATTCTTGCTTGCCGCAATGAGTGCGTAAAAGCTGGCGGTAATGGCAATCAGCGTACCCATCCATTCCAGCAAGTTATCTGCATGTTTCAACCCGATGACCCAAAAGACTTCGAAAAAAGCCCCAACGAGCACAATGAGCCAGGATTTATTCATTTCAAACACCTCCCATAAAAAATCCCGGCGAGCTGCGCAAAAAGCATCCCCCGGGTTTTGATCCCTCTGTACCATGGCAAAAACGTGATCCTTCATCTTTGTCAGCCGAAAAGAAACGCATGTACATAATCATATGTATTTTTCGCCAGCAGCAAAAATGTGACGGCAATGAACAGGGCGCGCACATAGCTGCTCCCCTTTTTAATCGCAAACCGCGAGCCGATGATGGAACCGGCGATTTGCCCGAGGCCCATCGGAATCCCATAGGCATAATGGACCTGCCCTAAAAAGATAAACATAAGGAGGGCCGAAATATTGCTGCCAAAATTTAAAAACTTCGCGTTCCCGGCTGCTTTTAAAAAGTCAAACCCGATCATGAGGTAGGCAAACATTAAAAAGGAACCGGTGCCCGGGCCGAGAAATCCGTCGTAAAAACCGATCAGAAAAATGAGCGCTGTAAACAAAATCAGCCGGCTGGCGGATAACTTTTTATACGCCATGATTTTTCCCCAGTCTTTCTTCGTCACCGTATAGATGCCGACTGCGGCAAGCATGATCAGCATCAATGGTTTTAATACATCCGGATCAATCAGATGGACGGTGTACGCGCCGAGCATCGAACCGAAAAACGTGAGCGGAAACATTTTATAAATGGAAGATAGATCCAGTTTTCCGGAACGGTAAAATACAAATGTGCTTGTAAATGATCCCATTGTTCCCGCAAGTTTGTTGGTGGCAACCGCTGCAGACGGCGAAAGCCCGGTAAACAGCAGGGCAGGCAGGGCAATCAGGCCGCCCCCGCCGACAACAGAATCAATAAAAGCTGCACAAAACCCAAAACCGACCAACAGTGCCAACATGGATGGATCAAGCCCGAATATCATTAAATCAGCCTTCCTTTTTTATCACTGTTGTTATCGTAGCGAAAAATTTAAAAATTGTAAATATCTTTCCACCCCGGGCATGTGCAAATTTTGCCAATGGATGGAATAAGGGGGCTTCCATGTTGCCTCACGATTATGCTGTCCGCATCAACAGAAAAATAAAATACGGTGCGCCGAGGATTGAAATGACAATCCCGACCGGCAGTTCCATTGAAGGCATCACGACTCTCCCGACTGTATCGGCCAGCAGCAAAATGTTTGCGCCAATCAGCGCCGTTAAAGGCAGGGAAAATTCATGCTTTGTCCCCATGATCCCGCGGGCAATGTGGGGCGCGATCAGGCCGAGAAACGTAATGCCGCCCCCGACCGCTACACAGCACCCGGCCAGCCCGACCGCGGTCCCGAGAAGTTTCAGCCTTTCTTTTTCAAGCGGCACCCCGAGCCCTGTGATTACCGGCTCATCCAGGCGCATAATATTCAAGTAACGGGCTTTGTATACCGCAAATGGAAGCAGAACAACCATCCAGGCCAAAGTGACAAGGACATAATCCCAGTTTGTCGCCCAAATGCTTCCAGATATCCAGGTCAGCGTTTTTGTGAAATCCTGGGGGTCCATTTTCATTTGCAGGACTGTTGTTGCCGCATTAAAAGCCGCATTTAAACCAATCCCTGTCAGGACAAGACGAGCGGGCGCCACGCTTCCGCCTTTTTTGGCAAGCAAATAGACAAGGACCGCCGAAAAAAAGGCGCCGGTTAATGCAAAAAACGGCATGACAAAAACAGAAACTACCCCGGAAAGAAAGGCCGTGCCTTTAAAAAAGAATGTATATAATACTACGGAAAAGCTTGCCCCTGCATTCACGCCGATTATGCCGGGATCTGCAAGCGGGTTTCTGGAAATGCTCTGGAGAATGCCGCCTGAAACGGCAATTCCGGCGCCAATTAGCATCGCGAGCACGATCCGGGGCAGACGGAATTCAAACAGGGTCATCCGCTGGTTGCCAACATCACTGCCGAAAAAGGCAGACCATATTTGCGGGAACGGAATATTCATTGTGCCTGTCCGGATGCTGGCAAAAAAGAGGACGGCCAGCAAAACAAGCAGGACAGCGCAAAGCATGCTGAATTTCCGTTTGCCGGTTGAAAGGTTTCCCACTATAATCCGCCCCCTTCTTTTCGTGCCAAATAGAGAAAGAACGGGACGCCGATGATTGCAGTCACTGCGCCTACCGGTGTTTCAAAAGGGGCGTTGATCATTTTTGCGGCATCATCGGCAATGATCAACAAAAGGGCGCCGAGAATCGCCGAACAAGGGATGATCAGGCTGTAATCCGACCCGACAAGGAAGCGGGTAATGTGCGGGATGACCAATCCGACAAACCCGATCATCCCGGCAATGGATACGGCCGCCCCTGTCAGCAAAAGAACTGCCACAATGCCTGCTATATAAACAAATACCGTGTTCTGGCCGAGCCCTTTTGCGATTTCTTCCCCGAGGCTTAAAATGGTGACGGCGCGCGAGATGGCAACGGCGATGATGATGCCAGCAATGATGGCCGGAATGACATATTTGAGCTGGCTGGATTGCACACCGCTCACGCCGCCTGCATACCAGTAGCTCAAATCTTTTGATATGTTGAAACGAAGCCCGATCGCCGTAGATAAGGCGCTAAGCAGAGAAGCAACAGCCGATCCGGCAAGCGCCAGCTTCACAGTGGTGTTCCCGCCCCTGGATAAAGCTGTGATTGAAAAAACGAGTGCCGCCCCCAAACCGGCTCCGGCAAAAGATACGAAAACCAGGCTCCGGTAAGAAATGCCCGGAAAAAAAGCATAGGCAACCGCCATGAGAAAAAGGGATCCCGAAGTTACCCCCAAAATAGACGGGGATGCGAGCGGATTTCGCGTCATTCCCTGCATGACCGAACCGGAAACAGCCAGCCCGGCACCGACGCACAGAGCGGCAATGGCACGCGGCAGCCGCAATTCATGGATAATGACATGGGCCGGGTTGTTTGCATCATAAAAAAACAAACTTTTCCATACCGTTGTATAGTTGATATTCGATGCACCCAATTGAATGGAACCTGCGACGGCAAGAATGATAAAAATCCATCCGAAGCCGAGGATAAAATAAGCCAGTCGTTTTTTATACGGTTGATCCTGCCCGCGGTGTGCCGCTTTACTTGTGTGCGGTTTTGCCATCCCAGACTTCCTTCCTTCTCTTTCGATACGGTTAAAAAATTTTTTGTTCAAAAAGAAAAAAGATTGACAGAATGAAAAAATTTCGCTTTAATTGATGTTGATAATCATTATCATTTATCTGTCTACAATATTTTATCATAATGCCAGGGGGATGAAAATGTCTTACAATCTAAAATTAAAAAAGATTTTCCAAATATGCGGGATTGTCTTTCTGTCCGTTGCCCTCGCTGCCTGCGGGAACGGCCAGGCCGGAAATGGGAACGGAAACAAGCCTGCCGGCGGGGCGAAAACCCGGACGGTAACAGACGCAGTGGGGCATCAAGTAAAAGTGCCGGCCCATCCGAAACGCGTCATTGCGACTTATTTGGAAGACCATCTTGTTGCGCTCGGGGTGAAGCCTGTCGCACAATGGAGTGTCAGCAACGGCATTCAGGAATATTTGCAGGACGATTTACTGAAAGGGGTGCCGGCGATTTCTTACGACCTGCCCTATGAACAAGTGCAAAAATTCAAGCCGGATTTAATCCTGATTGATGATGCCGGCATGGTGGAAGGCGGGAAGTATGAACAATACAGCAAAATCGCTCCAACCTTTGTCGTGAGCAAAAAGCAAAACAGTGACTGGAGAAAAGAACTGCTTACTGTCGGGAAAGTGTTGAACAAAGAAGCAAAGGCAAAACAAGTGCTCGCAGATTATGAAAAGACAGCCAAGAAAGCAAAAGAACAACTGGCGAAAAACGGAAAATCTCCTTCTGCCGCTGCAATCTGGCTTGTGAACAATAAATTTTTTATCGTATCGAAAAATGTATCAAGCGGGGACGTCCTGTACAATGATTTGGGCTTGAAGGTGCCGGCTGTTGTAAATGAAATCTCTGCAAAAGCAACCAGTAACTGGAATGCCATCTCGCTTGAAAAATTAACCGAGCTGGATGCAGACTATATTTTCCTGATTAACAGCGATAAAACCCGCGCAACAGGGCTGGATAATGCATTATGGAAAAGCATTCCTGCCGTCAAGAAACACCATGTGGCTGAGTTTTCCGCTGATACCGGCTGGCTTTACTCCGGCGCGATTGCAAACAGAGAGATGATCCAGGATGTGTTAAAAACGATCAAATAATTATTTTCACGGCCTGCCGTCCATGTTGCATGGACGGCTTTGGCTGCGGGAAGAACATATGGATGTTTCCAAACCCGGCATCATGCGGATACGGGGGAAGAACACCCTTATTCCAACTGGAAAGGCCCAAAAAAGGAGAGCCTTTCCTCCGAAAAACAAAAGTACAGGAAGGGCAGCAGGAAATGCTTAAATTGCGGAAAAACCTGGAGATTGCCGGTGAAAAATCGATTTGACACCTATTTGAAAACCTTATAGAATGAAATTGATATTAAGAATCATTTTCATTTAATGCCAGATTCATAGGAGGAACTGAGATGCCAAAGCTTTGTGCAGAAAATTTAAAAGTTGCCTATGGAGATCATGAAATTATTAAAAACTTAAATTTAAATATACCAGCCGGAAAAATGACGGCGATCATCGGCCCGAACGGATGCGGCAAATCCACTTTGCTGAAGGCATTGGCGCGCATTCTCTTTCCGAAAAACGGGTCCGTTTATTTGGATGGAAAAGAACTGGCAAGACAATCAACAAAGAAAATTGCGCAAAAGCTTGCGATTTTGCCCCAGTCTCCGAGTGTGCCGGAAGGACTGACGGTTTCGGAACTTGTATCTTATGGCAGGTACCCGCACCAAAAAAGGTTTGGAAAGCTGAATCGTGAAGATTGGAAAGCCATTCACCGGGCCCTTGAAATGACCGGGACGGAAGAATTGAAAGACCGCCCTGTGGATGCGCTTTCGGGCGGGCAACGGCAGCGGGTCTGGATTGCGCTCGCACTTGCGCAGGATACCGAAATGATTTTACTGGATGAGCCGACAACCTATCTGGACCTGTCCCATCAGCTGGAAGTGCTGGAACTCTTGCAGGAGCTGAACAGAATGGAGCACCGCACGATCGTGATGGTGCTGCACGATTTAAACCAGGCCGCCCGTTTTGCGGACCATATCGTTGCCATGAAAGATGGCGAAATCCTTTACGAGGGCAGCCCCGAAGCTGTGGTGACAGCGGAAATGATGCGGGAATGTTTCGGATTGGATGCCCAAATTGCGCTTGATCCGAGGTGCAAAAAACCGGTTTGCCTTTCCTATGATTTGATTAAACCGTATAAAGAAGTACGCGCACAAATGGCGTAGCCACTTTTTTTATGAGCGGGATTGGAGGATCTTGGCATTGGACCATGAAATCTACGATGTAACCATTATTGGCGGCGGGCCGATTGGCTTGTTTACGGCGTTTTACAGCGGCATGCGGAAATTAAAGACGAAAGTGCTGGAGTCTAGCGGCCAGCTGGGCGGAAAAATCTCGATGTTTTATCCGGAAAAAACATTGCGGGATATTGGCGGGATCCGGAAAATAACAGGCGGGGATCTTGTGAAGGAACTGATCCGGCAGGCGGAAACTTTTTCGCCAACGATCCTTTTTCATCAGCATGTATCCGGTTTAAAGCGGCGCCCGGACGGCATTTTGATGTTAAGCACGGAAAACGGCGGCCTTCACCTGACAAAAACGGTTATCCTCACCGTCGGGGCGGGCATTTTCAAACCGATTAAGCTTGATATTCCGGGGGCAGAGCGCTATGAATCCGGCAATCTCCATTATGCCGTCGACGACTTGAATCGCTTCCGCAACAAGCGGGTGCTGATTTCCGGCGGCGGGAATGCGGCAGTTGACTGGGCAAACGAACTGGCCGCGATCGCCGAAAGCATTACGATCGTCCACAGGCGGGAAGCATTCAGCGGGCATGAATCCGATGTGTCCGAAATGGTGAAAAATGCACGCCTTTTTATCCCTTACTGCATCTCAGCCCTGCACGGGACTGGCAACAGGATCGAACGCGTTGCGGTGAAACACGCCGGGACGGGCGAAGAAATATGGCTTGAAGCCGATGAAGTTGTCGTGAACCACGGCATTCAGGGCGATTATGGCGGCATTTTAAACTGGGGCCTTAAAATGAAAGACGAGCGGATCGAGGTCAATGGCGCGATGGAAACGAATATACCCGGGATCTTCGCGGCAGGGGATGCGGCAACCTACCCGCACAAATTAAAATTGATTGCCGGGGGGTTTGCGGAAGGCCCGGTTGCTTTAAACAGCGCCGTCCGCTATATGTGCCCGGATGCAGAACCGATGGCCATGTATTCTACGCACCACGAAGATTTTGTAGATAAAAACGGCCGCGAAAAAGAACCACAGGCACGCTAAAAGCTAATAAGGGCGTTGAGATGTGTCTCAGCGTCTTTTTTGTGTGCACTGAAAAGCAGCAAAATGCGCATCCGCTCCTTTCTGTCCGCACATGGCGGTAACTGGACAGGAAAGGCGGATATATGGCCCGCCATCTATTTTTTAAATTCGCACTGCACGACTAAAAGGGTTGCGTAAGATCGTATCTCTTTTTTGTGTTTTTTCAGGTCTTCAAAAACAGGTAGCGAAGGGGTCACGGCAGATTCATCTTTTGTTAAACCAATGGCACCCAAAAACTTTTTGCCGTTTATTGATTCTTCGCCGGCAACGCCGCTGAAGGAAAACGGGTTGATGTTTTTATCCCCTGCCCCCCTTTCCCCTGCCCCCATGTTTTGATGGACGAATTTCTGCACGTCTTTATTGATTTCTGGATGAAATGGAAAAAGAAAGGGTATCCTATTTTTGGAAAAGAAACAGAACGGGGTGGAAAGGTGAAACGCATCATTATTATACTGCTCAGTTCCGCCATGATATTGCTGCTGGCCGGGCCTATGGTCTATTTTATTTTTAAGCATGATACGTTGCGCTGGGGGATTGCGGCCGGCGGGATTGTGTTAAGTGCGCTGCCGCTCGGCCTATTATTTTTAAAACATAACTGGATCAATACGCCCTCGATTATTGGCTGGTATATTTTCGTGATTTGCTCCATCTGCCTCGGTTCACTCGCCGGATTTTACGGGCGTTTTGCATGGTGGGATACGTCCGTTCACTTTTATAAGGGCATTTTTACAGCTTGTATCGGTGTTACGCTGTATAAAATACTGGTTCCGGAGGCGGCAAGGCGGGGCATGTCGCGCTTGATTCCCGCATTGTTTGCCCTCGGGCTTGCGATAACAGGAAGCGTTCTTTGGGAAATGTATGAATTTATCGGGGATGTGATTGCCTCCCATACGATGCAGCGCGGCGGCAATACCGATACAATGGTGGACTTATTGGCCGGATTTTTTGGCGGGATGCTGATCGCGATATATACTGGATTCAGGAAACAAAATGTATAAGAAGAAGGAAAGTGTGAATATGGACCGGAAAATTGTGTTTGGAATCAGCTTGGTTTATGTACTGTGGATGGCTGTTTTGTGCGCCATGCAATATACGGCCGGCTCGTCTTGGAAGGCTGCGGTCGCGCTTGGCGGGGTGATCTGCGGCGCAATTCCGCTTATCCTTTCGTGGATTCCGCGCCTCCGGTTCCACCTGCCCCTTGTTATTTCTTATTTTCTTTTTTTAACCGGCTCCCAATATTTCGGATCGATCCGCGGCTGGTACGGCTTAGGTTGGTGGGACACCTTTTTGCATTTTGTGAGCGGCGTCCTTCTCGGATTTGCTGCTATCGCACTTTATGAACGGCTGGTGCACCGGGATGCGGGCAAGGGGGTCTCCGCCTGGTTTGTATTTTTGTTTGTGCTTGGGTTTGCCGCGCTTGGCGGCGTGCTGTGGGAGATCTATGAATTCTCGGGCGATCAATTCTTTGGCACCACTTTGCAGGGCGGCGGGAACAAGGATACCATGACCGATTTAATTGCAGATGTGCTCGGCGGCCTGGTTGTGGCAACGGGTTCCGGGATACGGACGAAACGGAAGTAAGAAACAAAAACCAAAAAATTTTACCCCACCGGAAGGCTTTTGGTGTATAATTCAACAATGGGCGAGTACGGAAGCATTCGAATCTTTGTTGAAAGTGAGTGATCCCAGTGGGACGCAAATGGAATAATATAAAAGATAAAAAAGCAGCAAGGGATGCCAATACGAGCCGCATTTATGCGAAATTCGGCCGCGAAATCTATGTTGCTGCGAAACAGGGTGTGCCGGATCCGGTGGCAAACAGCGCATTAAAAATGGTGCTCGAGCGCGCCAAAACATACAGCGTGCCAAAAGCGATCATTGACCGCGCGATTGAAAAAGCAAAAGGCGGCGCCGATGAAAACTATGACGAGCTGCGTTACGAAGGCTTCGGCCCGGGCGGCTCGATGATCATTGTCGATACGTTGACGAACAATGTCAACCGGACCGCATCCGAAGTGCGCGCCGCTTTCGGGAAAAACGGCGGCAATATGGGGGTGAGCGGTTCAGTAGCGTATATGTTTGATAAAACGGCAGTTTTTGGCATTGAAGGGAAAACAGCAGATGAAGTGCTGGAGCTTTTGCTTGAGGCTGATATTGACGTCCGCGATGTCTTTGAAGAAGACGGCGCCGTCATTGTCTACGCGGAGCCGGACCAGTTTCACGCGGTTCAGGAAGCTTTTGAAAATGCCGGCATTACGGAATTTACCGTTGCTGAATTGACAATGTTGCCGCAAAACGAAGTCACATTGCCGGATGAGGACCGGGAGAAATTCGAAAAACTGATTGATGTGCTGGAGGATTTGGAAGATGTCCAGCAAGTTTACCATAATGTCAATTTTGGCGATTAAGATGGACGGCGGGGCAATCCCGCCTTTTTCGTATAAGCCAATTTCTTTGAAAGCAAGGCTGAGCACATTTTCCGGCAAACACGTGAATTTTGTCACATACAGAACCCGTATCAATAGACGCAAGAAAACTGAACCGGTATAATAATACAATTCATTGTACATAATAGAGGGGATATTCTGTGAGCGAACATCCGAATATACATGTGGGCGGTCTTCAATTTGAATGGGAATTGGACAAAGGCAGATTCATTTTTGAAGGGGAAGATGCAGTCCTTTTCTGGATTCCGACTGCGATGCGCGATCTGTTTACTAAAATTGAAGAAATATCCGGGGAAGAAGCATCCAATGTTGTCTTTGAGACAGCGGGTTTCCGCCAAGGATTGCTCGTTGCCGATTATTTTAATAAAATCAAAGATTTCGATGTGAAAAAGGCGTCTGAACTCATTACCACTACTTACGCATCAGCGGGCTGGGGACGAGCCGTGATGAAAGACATGGACTTTGATCAGAAGACATTGACGATTGAGCTGAAAGACAGCTGGGAGCATAAAATCAATGCGGCCCAGGGGAAGAAAACGGGCAGCAATTTTCTGCCTGCCCACTATGCTGGTATTTTTACCGGGTTGCTCCATACAAATATATGGTATAAAGTCGTCCGGTATCAGATCGAAGGCCATGACTCCACGATCATTGAGTATTTCCCATCGGATATCACGGTGTCACATAATATTCACCAGCTGGCGCGGAAAAAGGAAGCCGAGCAGATCATTCAGCTGGAGGCGCTCGTCGAAGATAAGACGCGGGAACTGAAAGAGCTCGTCAAGCAGCTGTCATCACCGATTATTCCGATTTTGGACGGCATTGTCGTCGTGCCGTTAATCGGGAAATATGACGATGAACGTGCCGAAGAACTGATAGAAAAAACGTTGAAAAATTTGCCGCAGTACAAAGCAAAGTATTTGGTGCTTGATTTAACGGCGCTCGATGTGGAAGACGATCCGCACAGCATCCAGTTTATTGAAAATATCGGAAAGGCATCTTCCTTAATTGGCACGCAGACGATCCTTGTCGGTATATCGCCGTCCATGAGCATGACAATTTCTTCTTCCGGGCTTGATTTTAGCCAGTTTGACTGCTTCCAGACGTTGCAGCACAGCATCCACTATGCGCTCGGACAATTGGGGAGGAAAATACTCTGATTGGCAAGGCCCGCCAATCATCTGTTTCAAAAAGCGGGGAAATGGTTCCCCACTTTTTGTATTTTCGGGCTTGTTGAACAATTTTGGTTTACATTTGGCTTCTGTTTCTTTGCACGTTTTATAAAGTTCGGCGAGTGATCAGCGTCCTTTTTGTTATTCAGCAACCCTCTTTCATACCGGAAAAAGGGCAACTCCCGTTATTTCTACATATACTGGCGAAATTCGGCTTATTTTTTTCTTGAAATTTTCAAATGATTGTTTATACTTAAATTAGGGCTTGCTGAACGAATCAAATTTGGTCAGATACAAGCCAAATTCCGATTATCAAAATATAAAATAGTGTTATGTAAAAATTTCAAAAAAAGAACCCTGAGCTTGCGCTCCAGATTCAGTATGAGGAATTGAAGGGCTACTACTGTTTCGCTGGTCTCCTGAAGGCGTGCTCGAATAAGGCCCAGCCCATACTTGCGCTTGCCTTCGCCAAATTTGCCTTCAACGGCATTACGTTCAGAGGCATCCTGCCTTGCGACGCGTTCCAAGGTTTTGTCTTCCGTTCTGGATGGGCGTCCTAACCTTGGCCCACTCAGACGAATGCCAAGAGATTTGCAGTATGCCAGATTATTACGGTTTCGGTAAATTTTATCTGCCAAGATCGCTTCCGGATAAAATCCGAACCGGTTGTAGTAGTTTTCAACAGATTCCTTGAGAGTGGTCCCTTCATTGTAATTTTCCCAGTCGAGGTGCTCAATCAAGGCATAACCATCTACGACACTGATGGCGACTTTTGAACCGAACTCCACGTTCGCTTTTGCCTTGCCGCGCACAATTGGACGGACATGTGGCTGGGAAATGCTTACAATCCGGTGGTCAACCCGGTGTGTTTTCTTTTTGTACATTTCTGCCTGTTGGCGGTAAAGTTCATGAATCACGAGAAGTTGCCTGTATTCATCTTTGCTTAAAAGAGACAGAGAGCTTTGGGAAACAAGATTTTTAATGATCTCCAGATCTCGTTTCACATATCCGAGCTGTTTGCCTACAGCTTTCCGGATTTTCCGGGCGCCAGCTTTACGTTGCTTAGCGACAGAAAGATAGTCCTTGCGGGCTCTTTTTCTGTAGGTCCGTGGCTTACGTAATTTCCCTTTGTGTGGTTCATGCAGGACATCAATGATATGTTCCAATTTCTCACGGGCTTCGTTCAACAACCCGAGGTCTGTAGGGTAAGCAATATCAGCCGGTGCACAGGTTGCGTCCAAAATGAGCTTTCCTCTGTTCTTCGTTTTGGGAGAAGCCGATTCAGTTGAATGCTTTTCTGAATCGGAACCGGAAGGCTGAAGATCGCCACGATCATGATCATGATCATTACGATCTTCATCATCATGATCGTCATCGTCGTGATCCTGATCATCATTGTTGTCGTTTTCCTTAGATGCTTCTTCCAATTGGCGTTTTTGTTCTTCCAGAACGATCCATTCATTCAGTTCGTTGATGATATTTGCGCCCAAACGTTTTCTAAAACGAGTCATCAGAGAATGGTCGAATGGGGCTTTTTCCTGGAATTCAGGCAAGCCGATAAAATACTGAAGATACGGGTTTTCTGTGATCTGTTCGACTGTTTCCCGGTCAGACAGCCCAAGCCGTTCTTTGATATAAAGAGCCCCAAGAGCGATTCTGACAGAATAAGCCTTTTCGCCTTTGAATTTCTTCTTGAAGGACTTGGCATACTTTTCTTCGGCCATCAAAAATCGGTGGGGTAGGAAATATCAGCCAGTGCACAAGTTGCATCTAGAATCAGTTCTCCTCAATTTTCTTTTGTATCGGAAACATTGTTATCTGTTTGGGCCTTATTAACAGAAGAGTCGTTACCATCATTATTGTCTTGATTGTTATTTTGATTCTGCTCCCTCTATTCTCTATACGTGTAGTATATAATATTCATGATAAATACCCAATGTAATAAATATTTATAACTACAAGATATAGTCGTAAATTATAAAAAAAAGACGGTAATTCATCTCCCCATTAAATTACGGAGGATAATGACCGCTTTACCTAAATGCCCTTGAGAACCTTTTCCTTGTTTTTTTAAATGTCACAGAACTAGTTTTATATTGTTGGTTTTCCTGGTTGTCTTGGGAATACAAAATAGGAAAGGGAAATAAGTAAATCAATGATTAAAACAAGCGACCAAATCCCCAGTACTTGAATAAGCGCCTTTGTCCGTTCATAGTCATTAATAAAATAGTAAATAATTCCAATTAAACTTGCCCCAATTAAGTACGAAAGAAGATGACGCCCCCAGCTTTTCAAATTCTGTTTGGCAAATTGTAATCCATATAATTTAACCGGTTTTGGTCCGGTTTTTGTGATATAGTACTGAAAATGCTCATCAGCCCAACGAATCATGCTTTTTCCAAATCCAACAGAAATACCAATATAGATAGCTGCGAGTGCATGAGCTTTTGTTGCCGGCGTCCCGCTATAAAGGTCGAAAGTTGCAGCAATTATCAAGATCAGGTCTACAACAGGTGTTAGTGCCAAAAAGATGAAACCCAGCTTCTCCTTCTTCAATAAATAACGGAAACTCAACCCAAGTAAAATAAAAGCCCAAAAGCCGATTTCACAAGCAATTATTAACCAAATTATCCAATTCATTTCCATCACCTTTTTTTACAAAATAAGAATCAAAATACAGGGAAAAATTTTGATAACGATTTTTCCCAAACACCAGGCATCACCGTTTTTTAATACAAATGTGCTAAATAAATCATAACAAACATTTTTATTTAATACAAGTGTATTATTTAAATTTTTATGGTAAACTGATAGTATGCCAAAAATTGTTGATCATGATAATAGAAAAAAAGCAATTGCTGAAGCGACTTGGCAAGTTATTTTAGAGCAAGGAATGAAAGGGGCGACAGTACGAAATATTGCTAGGAAAGCGGGGCTATCATTAGGCGCTCTTAGACACTATTTCTCCACCCAAGAAGAATTGTTAATTTACGCGATGGATATGGTGAAAGAGAGAGTGGCTGAACGGGTTGAAAAAATTGCTTTAAAAAACTTGCCGCCAAAGGAAATGATTTTACAGATGCTTTTGGAAATTGTTCCGACAAATGAAACGACAAGAGCTGAAATGGAGGTTTGGCTTGAATTTGTATTATATTTCCGCAATAAAGGAAACAGGGAAAGCCAAAATGATGGGATTTTGGAGGGGATTCAAAAGCTGTTGGATTCACTGGATCGGGCGCAATTTCTAAAAAAAGAGATCGACAAAGATTTGGAAACGGAGAGATTGTGTGCATTAATTGACGGATTGGCTATTCACGCCATCTTGAACCCAACAAGACTGACAAAAGAGCGGATTATCTCGATATTGGCTCATCATATCGACGAAATTTGTCATTTTTAATTTTCGGTACATTTAAGGGGTTAGAAAACACACCCCTTTTCATTCGCGGTGTCTCTCTTCTATATTTTGATTCATTTTCAAGTATAATGTTTAAGAAGTTTTATGTTTCAGAGCCCTTGCCAAAATGCTATATCCCCTGAAACTGTAAGCAGTCAGACAATTAAAGGTCGTTGATTTATTCCACTAAAGAAAAAAGACGTTTGTAGGAACATTATGACAAATGTAAAAAGAAATTGTGAGTTTTTGATTTTAATGGGGTAAATTTATTTATTATAAGTGTCTAAATTTTTCCACTTTGGTCGGTTTTGGGCGGGTTTCAATAGATTAAGCTACTCATTCCTGTGGTAAATATTGTAAAACGGAAAAGGATGATTTTTTTGAAAAAAAAGAGCCATGAAAGCCACTCCTTTGTTAAGATATAAGTACGACCAAATATCCAGGGAGTGATTTCATGACTATTTCTATTCTAACACAAACCAGAGACTTTTCAATACAACAAAATTTGAGTATGTGTCAAGTTTTTCTCGACAAGGTTTAAATATCGGGTATTCCAAGACACTCTTTTTGTACACTTTCGGCTACCGTGCTTTACTTGCTCGGTGTAATTTTCGGAAAAGATGTAATATTTCCGTATAAAGATGGATAACGGGGATGTTGAGGCGCGCGAAATTCACTCGCTTTCCGCGGGCGGCCGGCGAGCCTCCTCGCTCGTACCTCGCTGCGGGGTCTCTCCTGGCTCGCTTTTCCCGCAGGAGTCTCGTAAATTTCGCGCGCCTCAACGATCAGTCCCCACTGAGCCAAGCTTAAAACGAAAGCTCTAATATTTTGCTTAAATGTCCCATTGCCGATGAACTGCTTGAATGCAGGGCAACTGATCCGTGCTTTACGCCCACTGACGGGCGTACAGGCTGCTTGAGTAGTTGAGACATCCTGATTAATTGTTTCAAGTTCCGTTGCTTTCTCTCGCTTCTTGAACGGTGTTTCAGATAGACTTCTCTCAATGTCCCATTGAGTATGCCTTGTTTGATTTTCACCATGGCTTCTGCGCCAAGTTCACTCCAATGCATGCCCCTTTTTTTCATCCTGAAGGAGATATGCCTTTGATTCGATTCCATCGCTCCTAGGCCTCTCGCACCTTCCGGCACGTTTTTCACCCTGTCTCTCCAGTCAAAAATGCGGTCCCAGTTTTTCAAGATATACGAACGGAATTCCTTGATTTTCTTGAGAGCCTTTTTATCCGTCAAGGTGCTTTCGTGCGTATCCAAATATAACGTGAATTGGTCCAGGTCATGCGTTCTAATCGCTTTTCTAATTTGCTCCTTGATCTCGCTCTTTCCGCCCCCAAATGTCCTTATGATGGCTTGTGCAACGTGGTAGGTATCCAGCTGGTTGAGCACCGGAAATTCCGACTGTGAGAAAGCTGTTTGAAACCGTTCAGCTGTGTATCCCGCACCTCCATCACTGTTTGTAATGACATGCGTTTTTTCGAGGGAGTAGGTGTTGGCAGCTGTGGCTTGGACTTCATCCCAAAATGTCTGGATGGCTTCCGTTGTCATGATGACTGTGGGCTGACGCAGGGAGACCCTTTTACCATTGGTTTGCCATCCCTCATAGAGAATGGCGTGGTGGACTTCCATACTCTGTTTCTTTTTTAGTCCCCGAACGAATACACCATCTGCTTCAGAAAACAGGTAGTCTACCTTCTTCCCCTCAGGCAGGGAAACAGCTATTTCTAGCTCTTCTACAAGTGCCTTATCGGCTTCCGCCTGAGTTTTCCCTACGTGTTTTACCATGTTCCCTACAGTTGTGTGACTAAGACTCACTGCTGTCCACTCTTTTAAAATATCAGCTACTTCCCGATAGGTGTTCTCACTTGCCAACTCTGCCACCTTTAATTCCACTAACGGGCTATATCTCTGGTGGGGTAACAGCCCCAAGCATTCATCCAAAGGATAATGTGAGTTCCCTCTCTTATCACGCATTAATGATCGTTTAAAAGTCACACTTCCAAATAGAAACTGAACGCTTCTGTTATCACTCCGGCAGTACTCCCAGCCTTCCTCCAACTTCTTCTGTTTTATTGTTTTATCTAACTCCTCAAATACATCCCCAACCCATTGTGTAAAAACCTTCTGCATCAGAAGTTTAAGCTGTTCTTCAAATTCGATAAGACTCTTTGTATCCTTTAATAATCCAGCAATTATTGATATAATATCCATGGGAAGACCTCTCTCTCTAGATGTTCATCTTGAAGTGTACAATTAGATGATAGAGCGTCTTCCCATTTTTTTCCACTCATCTGCCCCTTCGAGTAAAATTTTACACATACAGCTTCTAACTTTGATGCTGTCGTGATTGAGGACTTGAACATGAAAGGGATGTCTCAAGCCCTTCACTTTGGGAAAAGCGTTCACGACAACGGTTGGGGGATGTTCACTACTTTCTTAGCGTATAAGCTAAAAGAACAAGGGAAACAACTTGTGAAAATTGATAAGTGGTTTCCCTCCACTAAGAAGTGTTCTTGTTGTGGTGCAGAAAAATCTGTGAAACTATCTGAACGCACCTACCGTTGTTCGTGCGGTTATGTGGCAGATCGAGACTATAATTCAGCAATCAATATCAAAAATGAAGGTATACGCTTATTAGCGTTATCATAAGTAACAAAACTCTTGGAACAAGAGGGTTAGCTCGGTCAGTTTTCGTTGGCTAGTAAAAGCAACGATAAGTCGAGAAGCCCCCACTTCAATTAGACCGCAAGGTCAATAAGTGGTGGGTAGTTCACTTCTGAAATCACGAACACACCTGCCATGCGAAACAAGTGTTGCAATCATAAAACAGGAAAAATCATCTGAAAAATCGTAAACTATTACTCGAAGGGAGATGGAGCTATGGAAGACTATTTGATGTACTTGAATGGTGAATGGACGGGGGAAGGACTGCCAAAAATCAAAGTGGACAACCCTGCGTCCGGCGAAGTGATTGCGACGATTCCAAAAGGCGGGGAAAAAGAAGCTAAGCTCGCTGTTGACGCGGCGCATGCGGCTTTTCCGGCGTGGGCGGCGCTTTCTGCCTATGAACGAAGTGCCTACCTCCGCACGTGGTTTGAACTGATCCGTCAACATGAAAACGAGCTTGCCAGGACGATGACCATAGAACAGGGCAAGCCGCTCAAGGAAGCACTTGGGGAAATGCGTTACGCAAATGGCTTTATCGAGTGGTTTGCCGAAGAAGGAAAGCGTGTGTATGGCGAAACGATTCCGGCATCCGCTACCAATAAACGCCTGTTTGTCCATAAACAGCCGGTCGGCGTTGTCGCGGCAATTACCCCGTGGAATTTCCCGGCTGCCATGATTACCCGCAAAGTTGCACCTGCGCTTGCTGCCGGCTGCACCGTTGTCATCAAACCGGCAAAACAGACACCACTTACTGCTTTGAAGCTTGCTGAGCTTGCTGCAAAAGCCGGCATTCCGAAAGGCGTCATCAATGTAATAACCGGGAGTGCGAAGGAAATCGGGGACACTTGGCTTGCCGATGAACGCGTCCGCAAACTTACTTTTACCGGATCGACCGAAATCGGGAAAGAGCTGATGCGCGGCTCAGCTGACACAGTGAAAAAAGTGTCGCTTGAACTTGGTGGGCATGCACCGGTGATCATCACAAAACATGCGGACCTCGATAAAGCTGTAGAGGGCACGGTTGCAGCAAAATTCCGCAACGCCGGTCAGACTTGTGTGTGCTCGAACCGCATTTATGTACAGGAAGAAGTGTATGAAGCTTTTACCAAGAAATTTACAGAAAAAGTGAAAGCACTCCGTGTTGGGGACGGCCTTGCAGAAGGAACGGATATCGGTCCGCTGATTGACCGGAATGCGGTTGAAAAAGTAGAACATCACGTCAAAGATGCAGTGGAAAAAGGGGCTACCGTGGAAACAGGCGGCAGCGCGAAAGATGGGTTGTTCTTTGATCCGACAGTCATTTCCAATGTTACCGATGATATGATATGCATGAATGAAGAAACATTCGGGCCGCTTGCACCGGTAACGAAATTTACGGATATTGATGAAGCAATTCGGCGTGCCAATGATTCCATTTACGGTCTTGCTGCGTATGTGTTCACGGAAAATATTTCAGAAGGCATTCAAATTGCAGAGGGGCTGGAATATGGCATTGTCGGGCTGAACGACGGGCTTCCGTCCACGCCGCAGGCCCCATTCGGCGGTTTCAAGCAGAGTGGTCTCGGCAGGGAAGGCGGCCGTTACGGCATCGAAGAATTTTTGGAAGTCAAATATATTTCGCTCGGTTTATAAGTACCTGGATCGGCCTGCAGGAAAAAAGTGGGATCTCTAAAAATGGGGATCCCACTTTTTTGATCCTAAACCAGTTGCGGTACTTGGCTCGAATGTTTTTGAGGCAGATCCGGGGAAGTGGTCCAAAGGTCTTTTACAGGCTTTCAAAAAGACAAAAAGGGATCAGGCCAGAGCTCAAAATGTCCCCTAGAAGCCGTCAAAAAGACAAAAAGGAATGGGATCCGCCCCCAAATGTCTTTTTAAGACGTTTAAAAAGACAAAAAGGATCTGGGCAGTGGTCCAAGTGTCCTTTAGAGGCCTTCTAAAAGACAAAAGGAAATGATTCCCACCCTGAAATGTCCCCTAGAACACTTCAAAAAGACAAAAAGGAGGTGGGACCGAGTCCAAATGTCTTTTTAAAACGTTCAAAAAGACAAAAAAGGATCCGGGCGGAGGTCCAAACGTCCTTTAGAGACCTTCAAAAAGACAAAAGGCAATGATTCTCGCCCCAAGATGTCCCCTAGACGCCTTCAAAAAGACAAAAAGGAGTGGGGATCGAGCCAAAATGTCTTTTTAAGATGCTCAAAAAGACAAAAAGGATCTGGGTAGTGGTCCAAGTGTCCTTTAGAAGCCTTCAAAAAGACAAAACGGGGGTGGGACTGAGTCCAAATGTCTTTTTAAAACGTTCAAAAAGACAAAAAAGGATCCGTACGATGGTCCCAATGTTTTTTAGAGGTCTTTAAAAAGACAAAAGGCAACAAATTTCCCGGGAAAGCGTCCTTTATGGTGAAAGGAAAATAACACAATTGGTCGGGAAAAGTATTCGCAACTTAATGAGAGAAAAATTGCGATAATATTACTGGCACGAGTGCTATGAAAGACATGTCACAACAAATTTCCGGGCATTGGCATCAAGGAAGACAAAATGTCTTTTACTCGAGAAGGAGCACAAAGTCGGCAAAAACTTTGTATAGAAATGTCTTTCCGCGCCCGCATTCATGACAAAAGACACCAAGTTTCCCCGGGAAATGATCTTCAAACGATGATGAAAAGGAAGAATCCAGGGCTTGCTGAATCAGCAAAATAATCGGAATTGGCAAGGATCCCAAGGATTTTGCCGAACTTTAAATGCAAGGGTTTTAAAAAGATGTAGAAAAAACTTTGAATTCGAAAGTCATTTTACCCCCCTTTTTTGCAAATATCGCTTCTATTGGTGGCAAACATGAAGGCTGGACTTGCAGGGTGAATCGGATAAGAAGCTATTATCCGATTCACCCTGCAAGTCTTGCTTAGATTCTCTCTTTATTTATGAACAATCCAAGCATTACAACAGTACGCATTTGTCTTTGCCCTTGATCCGTTTCGCATTTTGAAACCCGCTGATTTCTACATTTTTCAAGATAACATTTTTTGCACGGTACTGGATGGCGACAACAGGATTTCCCTTGAAATCGTAATCCGGGTCGCCAAGTGCTGTCAGCCCGTTAATGACAACGTTCCGGTAAGCGGAAACAACGAGGCTGCGCGGCGTTGAACCTTCATATAAATCCGTAAACACCGGCGCGATGGAAACAAGATTGGCCGCCACAATATGGTCCGCGCTTTTCGAATCGCTATCCTTACCTTTATGGTGACCGATATGCCGGAAATTGAAAGAACGGTTGTCGCGGACAGAAAGATGGCCGTAAAGGTGGACATGAGAAGCAGCCGAAGCATTGTGGTGGGCTTTGATTTCGACACCTCCGAAACAGCCGCTTGAAGCATTATTGTAAAGCCAGACATGGCGCGACCCGTCATCAATCTCAATGCCATTGGAGTTGGAAAACCCTTTTTTGTGGGCCTTTCCACTCGGGTTGTAACAGAAAGAATTTGAAATAAAGCAATAGTCGCTATGGTGGGTGGTAATGCCGTCATCACCGAATCCGCTTGCCGTAAGCCCGTCCAGCCAGATATAGCGGCTCCTTCCCGGGGCGAGAAAGCCGTCGCCCAAATAATGATACCGGGCAGACGATACATCAAAACCATGCAGGCCGGCCCCCGCCGCCTCCACATTTTTCACCCAGCCGAACGTGACGTGCGCAAAAGTCAGACAGCTTGAACGGTTATTTCCTGCTGCCGTTCTTTCCTCATTTCCGAGCCTTTCGACATTCCAGTCCAGCGTGAGCCCTTCCACTGATATATGGTGATTGCCGCGGTGGAAATGGGCGTTTTGGATAAGACGCGTTTTTTTCGGCGCATGCGGATGGAGTTTGATGACTGTTACGCCTTTTCCGCTGCCGCAAAGGCATGTCCATGAAGGCAGCTTAAGCCCCTTTACAAGATAAACGCCTTCCGGTACGATCACTTTCACGCGGCCGTTTCCCAGTGCTTTTTGGAATGCCGCTGTGCAGTCGGTTTTTCCATCGCCGGCAGCCCCGAAATCTGCCACATTGACTGTACGGGATGCCACAGACAGCAGCCGGCTGTATGCTTGATCCAATATCGTTTTCCATTCCGGGTAGACAAGGCCGTTCTGATCTGCAAGGGTTTTATACGGTTCAACCGGATATCTCCGGTTCAGCAGCAGCCGTGAAAGGGAAAACGGTTTGTGAAATTCCGGCTGGCAGTATTTTTGAAAAAGCGCTTCATTTTCCTGGATTAGGGTACCCGGCTGGACTGCCCTGCGTGAAAGCTGGCGCAGCAGCATGCCGTTTGTCCGGGGGTCATGATGCTTATCCAAATGAATCATTTTTTCACCCCGCTTTGCCTTCATTCAGTCTCTGTCATTGGATATATGTAGTTTACCCCCGCAGGTTGGAAAATGCACTGAAAAAGGAAGACTCTTTTCTAAATCATTGTTGTTGGCATAAAAAAGATTGAATTTTATGTTAAAATCGAAGAAAAGGAAGGTGGAAGTCAATGAGCCTGCCAAAATGTTCTGATTGTAACCATCCATTTAAGTGGATTTATATCTTTAAGAGATTATGGAAGTTTGACCAAACCATAGAATGTCCAAATTGTAAAGCCAAGTTATATCCAAGTTTGAAGTTTCGAAATAAAGTTGGATATTTTTCCCTGCTTTGCTTTTTCATCTCATTTGGACTAATGATATTGGGCATTCCAAAAATTGCATTCATAACACTAATCATCATTATTTGGGCTTGTTTGATTCTTATGATGCCTTATGTTTATTCGTTTGATCATAAAGAAAGGCCTCTATGGTAAAAGGGAACGAATAGTTGTCGCCCTTTTAAATGGCTTCAAAAATCCAGGTGATGATGAAACGCGGAGCTGAGCCGGTACGCCGCAAGTTTAAAGGTGAATTGATGAACCGATTTGGTACAGAGCAAGATTTGAAAAAAACACATGCAAGCAAAGATTGGAAACCATTTCATCAAATGAGAAAGAAAAAGGTGGCCCAAAACTACATGTAACACTTTTCGTGAAAATGGGCCTTATTTTCTTTATCAGAATTTTTCGTTGACGAATAGCATAAGAAGGTATACAATAAACTTTAAGCTTATATGTTGTTATTTTCTTATCAAGAGAGGTGGAGGGAAGGGCCCTGTGAAGCCTCGGCAGCAGGTCCGAAAACGGGTACTGTGCCAATTCCTGCAGGTGGTGGCCTGAAAGATAAGAAGATTTCCCGGGAATGGATATCTTCTTACTTCAGGGTAAGAAGATTTTTGTCGTTTAATCCTTAGTAATCGAATAAGAAAGAAGGGAATAGAGTGGAGCAAACGCGGCTCACATATGAACAGTTTACGTCGGATCCGTTTGCAGTGTTCGTGCCGGAAGATGAAACAAAGGGCGCATTGGAAATTTTGCAGTGGGCATATGGCACGTACGGTAAATCAGTGGTATATGCGTGCAGCTTCGGCGCAGAAGGAATGGTGCTGATTGATCTCATTTCGAAAGTCAGAGAAGATGCGGATATCGTATTTTTGGATACGGACCTGCACTTTCCGCAAACTTACGAATTGATTGAAAAAGTGAAAAAGAAATATCCGGCTTTAAATATCCAAATGAAAAAACCGTCGCTTACGCTTGATGAACAGGCGGCGCAATACGGATCTGCCCTTTGGAAAAGGGATCCGGACCAATGCTGCTATATCCGGAAAATCAAGCCGCTTGAAGAAACGCTGCAGGGAGCGTCGGCCTGGATATCCGGCTTGCGGCGGGAGCAATCGCCGACAAGGGCGAAAACGAATTTTGTCAATAAAGATGAAAGGTTCCATTCGATTAAAATTTGCCCGCTGATTCATTGGACATGGGATGACGTTTGGAACTATATCAAGTCCCATCATCTTCCGTATAACGAATTGCATGACCAGGGATATCCGAGCATCGGCTGTTTCCCGTGCACACGTGCTGCTGGAAACAGCGACTCAAGAGCAGGAAGATGGGCGGGCTTTCATAAAACCGAATGCGGGCTGCATACGGTTCAGAAAAAGTAAGGCTGCCCGGTGGTGCTGCGGCAAAAACGGCCATCCCTTCTAAGCCGCTGCTACAGCCACTCCGGGAGAAGTGGGCGCATAAACCAAACCAACCAGTTATCCGATTAAGTTTAAAGCAGGTGAAGAAATGAGAAAAGTATATTTAGTCGGGGCAGGGCCCGGCGATTCGGAACTGATCACAGTGAAAGGATTGCGCATGATCCGGGAAGCGGATGTCATTTTATATGACCGCCTGGTGAATCCGGATCTGTTAAAAGAAGCAAGGCCGGATGCGGAACTCGTCTACTGCGGGAAAAAGCCGGACGCCCATACGATGTCGCAGGATACGATCAACCACCTGCTTGTGAAGTTTGCCAACCAAGGCAAAACTGTTGTCCGTTTAAAAGGCGGCGATCCGTTTATATTCGGCAGAGGCGGGGAGGAGGCGGAAGTACTGGTGCAAAAGCATATTCCGTTTGAAATCGTTCCGGGGATTACGGCCGGTTCCGCCGTGCCCGCCTATGCCGGCATTCCGCTCACCCACCGCGGGCTCAGTACATCCGTTGCTTTTATCGCGGGCGTCACGAAAAAAGGCGAAGATCTTGATGCATACTGGTCCAAATATGCGGGAATTGATACACTTTGCATTTATATGGGCGTGAAAAATCTGCCGCTCATCTGTGCGCAACTGATAAAGCACGGCAAATCGCCGGACATGCCGGCTGCACTTATCCGCTGGGGCACGACGGAAAAACAGGAAACCGCGGTCGGCACGCTTGGAAATTTAAGTGAAAAGGCGGACGGGTTGCGCAACCCATCGCTTTTGATCATCGGAGAAGTGGTAAAACTGCGCGATGAGTTGAAATGGTTTGAACAGCTTTCCGCTGCTCCGGCCTGTACCGGGTGAACGGGTATGAAACAAGGTGTTTTATATGTCAGCCACGGCAGCCGTGTGCCCGAAACCGCCCGGGAAGCAACAGCGGCAATCCGGCAAGCGATGGCACAGGTGGATGCGGATCTCCAGGAAATTTGTTATCTGGAAATTGCGGAACCGGATATTGCAGCAGGGATTGATGCGCTTGTCCGGGGCGGCGCAGGGCGTATCGCCGTTGTGCCGGTATTGCTGCTGAGTGCCGGGCATTATTATGAGGATATCCCGCGTGCGATCCGGGAAGCGAAACGACGTTATCCGCATATTGTGTTTACGTACGGCCGCCCGCTCGGCGTCGGGGACCGGATCACCGGAATTCTGGCGGAAAATATTTTGGAAACCGGCATGCCTCCGGGTGCCTGGATTCTGCTGGTCGGACGCGGCAGCCGCAATCCGGAAACACTGTGCGATTTTGCAAAAATTGCGGACGGGCTGGGCGTGCAACTGGGGGCAGAACAGATCAAAACGGCTTATTTGGCGGTGCTTGAGCCCCGTTTTGATGAGGCGCTGAAGGAGCTGGCCGCGGCCGGGCGCCCGGTGGTTGTGGCCCCATATCTTTGGTTCACCGGCGTGCTCGTCCGGTCGCTGGAAAAGAAAGTGGGCATGCTGCAGCGGGAAGGATATGATATCCGGCTGGCACGGTATCTCGGCTGTCACCCGGATATGGCGGACGCATTGGCCGGCCGGGCAAAGGAAGCGTTGGGTGCAGAGGCTTTTATTTGAGATTCCGGGACCTTTTTTGCCCCCGGAAAGCCTGGGGGAAGCCTGCGGCGTTTTCTATTGTGAACCCCTCCCTTATTTGGGGGAGATGCAGTTTAAAAAATGCCTGGGTGCGGTGTTTCAATGTGCGTACCGGCACTTTTTTGGGCCCGATCAGCCTGAAAGATGCCCGCGGTCCGGCGCTCCATTGTGCATGCCGGCACTTGCCCGGTTCCGGCTCCCCAGGAAACGCTGGAAAGGGAGCGTACGGGCACATTCACGAAAATGGCAGGAAGCACGAGGCGTTTCTGCACCGGATAAACTGGAAAGGAGATCAGGAATGGTTTGGGTACCGGTTATGGTCAATTTAGACGGGAAGCAGGCTGTGGTCATCGGCGGCGGAAAAGTGGCGGCACGCAGATTCCGGCTCTTCCAGGAAGCGGGGGCATGCGTTACCGTCGTGAGCCCGCACCTGAACGATGAATTGCAGGTTTTGGCGCAACAACACGCGTTCATTTGGAAACAGAAAACATTCGAACCGGAAGACATCCGGGAGGCCGATGTGGTTGTTGCAGCGACAAATGATCCGGAGACAAACAGCCGGATTGTTGCACATGCCCCGGCCCAAGCCCTCGTGAACGATGCCGGCCATGCGCGAAGCGGCAACCTTGCTTTTCCGGCGTTTTTCCAAAAGGGCAGGCTTTCCATCAGTGTCTCTACAGCCGGGGCAAGCCCGAAACTGGCTTCCCGCATTGTAAATGAATTATCCAGGCATTATGATACGAACTACGCCCAATATGTGGATTTTTTATACGAGTGCCGCCAGCTTCTGAAGCAGCCGCAGTTTTCTGCATCGGAAAAAAGCGAGTGGCTGGAAAAGCTGCTTGGAGAAGCATACCGCAAGCCTGAAAAACAGCAGGAAGCCTTGTCTTTCTTTCGCAGCCGCATGCAAGGGACTGCCCACTGAAAAACGGATGAAGATTAGCGCCCATCTTTGGGAAATCAGCCGGTGTGCCCGGCGAAAAACTTGGCAAGCCCGTTTGCAACCCGGAATGGCTTCCGTTACAATAGGGTTAAAATTTTCACAAAAAGGAGTGTCGCCTTCATGTCATTGGAAGATGTCAAAGCTTATTTTAAGCAGTGGGACCGGGAAGAAGATGTGCTCGTCCTGCCGTCATCAAGCGCGACGGTTGAACTTGCAGCTGAGGCGCTGCACACGGAACCGGAACGGATTGCAAAAACGCTTGCGTTCAGGGGTACCGGTGGGGAAGAAGCCCTTCTTGTTGTCACCGCGGGAGATGCGAAAATCGACAATAAAAAATTCCGGCAAACATTCGGCGGGAAAGCGCGGATGCTGTCACCAGAAGAAACGCTCGAGCATACCGGCCATGCTGTCGGCGGCGTCTGCCCGTTCGGTTTGAAAAAAGATTTGCCGGTCTATATGGACGTCTCACTCAAACGGTTCACGACTGTATTTCCGGCATGCGGGAGCGGCAACTCGGCAATTGAACTGACCTGCGAAGAATTGTATACATACGGGAAGGCCGAAAAATGGGTGGACGTCTGCAAGGGCTGGAAAACGGTGGAAGATTACCAGCAAGTAGCTGGGACTGGTGTCTTATCGGATCCGCAATAATCTACGTGTCGCTTCAGACTTGCCTTTGAGATGGAAAGAGGCCCCGGGTACGCGCCGGAAAATGCTTGATATATAATTAGGGCTTCCTGAATAAGCAAAATTCCTAGATTTGGCAAGGATGCTGACAGCTTTGGCATAAATTTAATGCGAGGCCTTCGTTTTTGCTTGCTTTCTTAATGTAGACGCGCCTTATGTGAAGGAAGGCCATCTTTTTTTCGTGCTTTCTTAACGTAGACGGGCTCTATGTTAAGAAAGGCCGTCAATTTTTCGTACTTCCTTAACGTAGACGCCCTCTATGTGAAGAAAGACCTTCAATTTTCCGTGCTTCCTTAACATAGACGGGCTCTATGTGAAGAAAGGTCATCTTTTTTTCGTGCTTCCTTAACGTAGACGGGCTCTATGTTAAGAAAGACCGTCAATTTTTCATGCTATCTTAACGTAGACGCGTTCTATGTGAAGAAAGACCTTCAATTTTCCGTGCTTCCTTAACGTAGACGTACTCTATGTGAAGAAAGCTTGATAGCGGATTCAATATATAGAGAAGACAGAATCGCATTTTCAAAGATGAATTTTTCTAGAGATTACTAACAAATTGGGCACAAACGCAGAATTGGATTTGTTCAGCAAGTCCTAACTTAAGTTCATATGATATAGACAAAAACGGCGGGATACACGATCGTGTTTTCCCGTCGTTTTTGTGATGGATTCACATATGCTGCTTTGATTTAGTCATGGTATTTTTCAGCAATGGCGTTAGCGGCAACAATGGCATTGTACACATCATCAGGCGTAACCGGGAATGGTTCGTTGCCCATTGTGTCATCCTCGGCACAGGCATCTTCCGCCACTTTCCGCCATTCGGCTTCCACAAATTCTTCAACGCCGAGGTCCTTCAGTGTCAGCGGCAGGCCAACTGCTTTGATAAAGCGGATTACCGTTTCAAGCTCTTCTTTTGGCGCGTTTTCAAGAACGAGCTGTGCGAGCAGGCCGAATGTCACTTTTTCGCCGTGCTGTGCACGATGGAGGGCGGGGACAGCGGTCATGCCGTTATGGATGGCGTGTGCTGCGGCAAGGCCGCCGGATTCCGCCCCGACACCGCTCAAATAGATGGTCGCTTCAATGGTATCCTGCACTGCACGGGTTGGCACTTTGTTTTTCACGGCTTCCACTGCTTTTACGCCGTTTTCGAGAATCGTTTCGTAGCAAGTGCGGGCAATGGCCAGGCCGGTGAGGGATGGCTTCATTAAAACAAGGTTGTCGCCGTTTGCCGCGTAGCAGGCGCGCGCTTCAAAATAAGTGGCAAGCGCGTCCCCGATCCCGGCGGCGAAAAAGCGGACCGGTGCTGCAGCTAAAATTTCCGTGTCTGCGAGCACGACATCCGGATTGCTCGGCAGGAACAAGTAACGGTCAAAAGCGCCGTCTTCTTTGTAAAGAACGGCAAGGGCCGTGCACGGTGCGTCAGTGGAGGCAATCGTCGGAAAAATGACAACCGGAAGTTTTTCATAATAAGCGGTTGCTTTTGCGGTATCAAGCGTTTTTCCGCCGCCGATGCCGACAATGACATTGGCGCCTGCTTCACGTGCAAGCCGGCGGTTACGGTCTACTTCTTCCTGGGTGATTTGATAATTGAACTGTTCGAAAGTTGCTTTCCCACCGCCTTCCCGGACAGATTTTCCGGCTTCTTCTTTTGCGCGGCCGAGGATGAATTCGTCGCAAATCACATAGGCATTGTCGCCCAAATCTTTTATATACGCATATAAATTGGCAAGCAGGCCGTTCCCTACGATAAACTTTTTCGGCGATGTAACGGATTTTACAGGAATTTTCATAACATGTACTACCTCCTAAACATTTTTTTCTTTCTACACTCTCATTATATTAAAAATGTAAGCGGAAACCAAGGTAAAAGAAGTGAAAATAAGATCATCCAATGTTATAAAAAAACAAATAAATATGATGATTGAAAACGCGTTCAAAAACTTTTATAATATTGTTATACAACAGTGCTGGTTTTTAAACAGCAAGGGGAAACAGGGAGAAAATGAAAATGGGAGGGGAGTCCATGAACGTGCCGTTGGTGTTGACGGAATTTCTGGATCGCGCGGTGCTTTTGTACGGCGGGAAAACAGCGGTGTATTGCGGGGACCGGGCGTTTACATACCGGGAGCTGAACGGCAGGGTGAACCGGCTGTCGTACGGGTTAAAAAATCTTGGCATTGAAAAAGGGGATCGGGTGGCCTATCTCGCGCCGAATACAGTGGAAATGCTGGAAGGCTTTTACGGGATTTTCCAGCTGGGGGCGGTGATGGTGCCGCTGAATATCCGGCTGACCCCGGAAGACTACCGGTTTATTTTAAATCACAGCGGATCGAAAGTATTGTTTGTGGACCAGGAGATGTACCATTTGATCGAGCCGGTAAAGGATGAGCTTGAAACGGTGGAGCAAATTATTATCCACTATAAAGAGGATGACTGTGCTGAAATTGATTATGACCGTTGGCTGGACAGATTTCCGCCTGAGCCGTTTCCGCGTGCCGGCCTCGATGAAAACGATGTGTGCAGCCTGCTTTATACGAGCGGGACAACCGGAAATCCTAAAGGCGTGATGCTTACCCACCGCAATAATTATTTGCATGCATTAAGCGCCATGCACCATTTGCGCGTTACGGACCGCGATGTCTATCTGCATGTGCTCCCGATGTTCCATGTAAACGGATGGGGTTCGCCGTTTTACTATACAGCAAACGGGGCGGCCCATGTATGCCTCCGCAAACCGTCGGCGGAAGCCATTTTCACGGAAATCATCAGGCATCATGTAACGGTAGTGCATATGGCGCCGACTGTGCTGAACAGCCTGTTGCAGTACAATGCGGAACACCATCCCGCCATTGAACAGGATGTGCGTGTTGTCATCGCCGGAGCTGCGCCGCCGCCTGCATTTGTAGAACGGGTGGAAAAAGAGCTTGGCTGGGAATTCATCCAGGTGTACGGCATGACGGAGTCCACACCGCTCACCCTTGTGTCTGTCATCCGTTCGCAGCTTGGCGGGCTGGATCATGATAAACAATTGCGGTTGCGGGCGAAAGCCGGGTTTCCGATGATCGGCAGTGATGTCCGGGTTTTACGGGAAAACGACGAAGAAGTGGCCCATGACGGAAAAGAAATCGGCGAGGTCACGGTAAGAGGGCATGGCGTTATGCACGGATACTGGAAAAACCCGGAAGAAACGATGAAAACGATCCGGAACGGGCGGCTCTATACAGGGGATATGGCAACCGTTGATGAATACGGCTATATCGATATCGTCGACCGTAAAAAAGACATTATTATCAGCGGCGGTGAGAATATATCCTCTATTGAAGTGGAAGGGGTGCTGTATGAACATCCGGATATCCTTGAAGCGGCGGTGATTGCTGTTCCGCATGAAAAATGGGGAGAGACCCCGCATGCATTTGTCGTCCTGAAGGCAGATGCGGCCGCCACTGAAGAAGATATCATCCGTTTTTCAAGGGAAAGGCTTGCCCATTTCAAAGCCGTGACGGGTGTGACATTTGTGGAGGAACTGCCGAAAACGGCATCCGGGAAAATCCAGAAAGTCCGCCTGCGTAACGAATACTGGGAAAAGCTCGGAAAAACAGAGCGGTTCGTAAATTAACATGCCGGAAACAGATCCGGCAAAACGCAAGGCCGCTGAAAAGCACAGGACAGCGCGTGCCATTTCGGCGTAAAACAGCGGAAAGCATGCCGCATCCACGCCCCTTGCTTCAGCGATGAGGCGGGGGCGTTGGCGGAACCGCCATAAACGTTTCCGGCAGCTGCAGACGGCAAATTTTAACCGAATTGCCCTTTCTTATCCTTTGACTGGCGGTTTCTTTTGGACAGAAATACAGTATAATAGGATAAAAGACCTATATCAAAGGGGCAAATCCATTGAAAAATGGAGACGCAAAACTACAGGGGCTACCGGTTTTCCAATCATGCCAGCCAGTTGCTAACGCGTAGTGAAAAATCGAAGCTTGGCCTTTGTTTTCATTTGCAAGTTCCCCGGAGATAGACCAGAAAGGCGGGGCGGGAATGGGCAGGAAAATCGAGACATTGGAAGATTTTAAAAGAATCCTTTATCTTTGGATCAGCCCGATTTTGATCGCTGCCCTTGCGATTTACAATTTGGTCCCTCACACAGGCACCCGTACAGCTTTATTTTATCTGGCCACTACGCGGATCCTGATTGCTTGGAACATTCTGTTTCTTATCTGCATGGTGTTCAAGCGTTATTTCCGCTTGTTTGACTATGTGAATCTCGTGATCCTCACGGTTTATTATCTTGCCATCGTGATGGACTGTGTTTTTCAATACATGGTTCCGGGAAAAGAGGGGGCAATCGGAATTTCGATCATTTGGAGCCCGCTTCTGTTTCTCTATATTTTTATCACGTTGAAAAAGCGGAATGGGATCTTTTATTCGCTCACTTTGTTCGTGATTACGCTTCTGATCGGAATGTCGCAATTCCGCCATTTTTCCTTTGACTATAAAATATCCATGCTGGTCTTTTACCTTGCCAATCTCGTCTATATCGCCATCTTTTGCATTTCTCATTATCTCTTAAAAGTATTTAGAGATTTGGAAGAGGAGAAGAAGAAGGCTTACTCGGACATGTTGACCGGGATCGCCAACCGGCGCCAGGTACAGGCATGGCTGGATGCCGCGGTTAAACACGCGGAAAAAAACGGCACATCTTTTTCCGTGATTTTTTTCGATATCGACTATTTTAAACTGGTGAATGACCGGTTCGGGCACCAGACAGGAGATGAGGTGCTGAAGGAATTTGTCCGTCTTTCCTCCAGGGCCATTTCGGCGAATGATTGCATCGGCCGCTGGGGCGGTGAAGAGTTCATCATCATTACAAAGGATGGATTGCCCCAGGCAGAGGAACTGGCGGAATATTTAAGGGCAAGCATCAGCCGCCATCAATTTGGGCATGCGGGAAAGCTGTCCGCAAGTTTCGGTGTGACTGCATATACACCGGGGGATACGGCGGAAACCATTGTGAGGCGGGGGGATGAAGGGCTGTACATGTCGAAGGGTCAGGGCAGAAACCGGATTACGGTGCTGTAAGACAGGGAAAAGGCGGATTCCCTTTATCATTGTATGTGGCGAACATTTTAGCTGGCGGATTTGCGATCAAAAACCGCATGGACAGCGGCAGTCCATTTCATTGGCGGATTTGCTGCTTATAAATGGATATGAGATGGATGTCTTGGCATGAAGGGGAACTTCCTGCCTATAACTGCGGACGAACCTCAAAACTTGCAAAACCACTAGGAGAGGCAGGGCGTACGTTTTGCGGCGGCACAATCCGCTTTCGGAGCAAAGCGGGGCAATGCCTTTTAGAAGTCCGCCGGTTTGCCCTGCCAGATTTTAAACGGCGTATACGTAATTTGCCATAAATGCATAAACCAGCCCGGCATCCGGTGGCTGTATGTTCAGCCGTTTTTCACATGCTTCCAGATACGGCTTGATCGTGCTGTCTGCTTTTGCTTCCTCAAGCGTAAGGCTGCCCTGTACAAGGCGGATTGCCGCTTCTTTTACCGTGCCATCACCAGTTTGAAACAAAAGATATGCCAAGCAACTGTACCGATCCATTGTTCTGCCTCCCGGAACCTTTTTATCCCCTTTTTCGATAAAAGCGGCAAAAATTCCTGCAAATTCGCAAAAAAAGAAACAAAAAAGGCAAGACCGGTGCGGCAGGCCTTGCCTTATGCTGCTATTTTAATCCGATATATTTTTTTTGCGTTTCCATCCGGGGCACGAGGCGCATCCTTTCCGGGAGCAATGAAATGGCAATCGCAGCCAGAATCAGGGCGCCGCCGGCAAAGAAGCGGCCGTTCAGGCTTTCATGAAGCAAAAGCCAGCCGAGAAAAGAGCCGGTGACAGGCTGCAGAAACATAAAAAGTGACCCGCTGCCGCCTTCTACCATTTCAAGCCCTTTGTTCCACAGGAAGAAAGCGCCGGCTGTAGAGATGACGCCGAGATACAAAATACCTGCCATTCCCCAAAAACCGCCCGATGATACAGGCCAGGCCATCATGGCTTCGCGGGCGGCAAAAGGCGTTGTAAACAGCAGCCCGAACAAAATGGCGTAGGTTGTAATGGTTAACGAATCCATTTTCCAGGAAGCCACTTTTACATAAACGGACAGAAGTGCCCATGTGATCATCGCTCCAGCCAGAATCAGGCTGCCCCAAAAATAGGTTTGAAGATGGATGTCCCAGCCGATCACGATGACAACGCCCGCTGATGCGATAATCAGCGCCAATATTTTGCGCGCGGTCAGTTTTTCTTTTAAAATGAAGCGCGCGAATATCACGATAAAAACTGGAGAAGCGGACGTGATGATCGCGCCGGTATGGGCATCCGCTTTTTGCGTCCCGATAAACTGCATGGCAACGGATGCAAAATAGCCGACAAACCCGATCCAGGCAAGCAGCAGCCAGTCTTTTTTTGCAAGGCTTGCCTTTCCCTTTTTCTTTCTGCCGGCATGCAATAGCGCGTACAGTGCGGCAAAACCGATCATATACCGCAACCATAAAAGCGTAAGCGGCGGTACAAAGTTCAAGACATATTTACTGACCACATACATCCCGCCCCAGATGCCGGATGCAAGCGCGAGGCAAAGTGCGCCTGCCCATTTGTTTTTCACAGTCATCAACCTCCGTCTTTATTTTTTATCTAACAGCCAGACGGGGGTTTCGAAGCGGATGTTCGTCCCCCGCATCAGGAACGAACAGGCTGGTCATTTTCAAACCGATCAAAATACAGACGCACAAACAGCACCTCCCACTACAATATTCTTAATTTTAACATATTTATTCTCCCACTGCGAATAAAATAAAAAAAATCATTAAAAAAGGGGAAGTTGGACGTGATTGTAAAACAGCGGGAATACCCCGCGCAAATCCGGGCGGGAGAGGCGCTGCTGGGGAGGCTGCCCGAAAGGCATCCGCTGTATGGGCAGATTGCTAGGGATGTAAAAAAGTGGGATGCAAAATATAAAAGGGAGAAGCGGGCAGACCGGTTTTTGGAGATTCTTCCGTCTGGCCAATTCTATGTTTACCATGCACTGCCCATGGCAAGCACATGTCTGGACGGGCTGATTCTCACACGGAATTTTGTGTTGATTACAGGCTACACCCATTTATCCGGTGTGATTTTTCCGGATCCGGCTTTTGCCCAGCTTATCCAGCAAAAAGGCGGGAAGGAAAAAGGCTGGCCGGAACCATTTGCACGCCTGCAAAAACAAAAAGAAATCTTGTGTACATGGGCCCGGATGCGGCATTTACCCGAATTGCCGCTGGAGTATTTGCTTGTCCTTTGCCATGAGGGGGCCGAGTTGAAAATGCCTGTTGCCAATTCAGCAGATGAATTGAAGATCTGTCCGGCAAGCCAGGTTGTTTATAAAGTGACAAAGATGCAGGAAACATACAGCCAGCCGGTCCTGGACGGCAAGCATTTTAAAAAATGGCACAAGCATTTGCTGGAATGCCGCAAAAATCCGGGGATCTGTCCGTGGCCGGTTGACCAAAGTGAAATGTATACGGGGGTCGGGTGCCCGCTGTGCCGCCGTTTTGAAATGGATTTTAACAATGGCGCATGGCACTGCCAGGTTTGCGGGCATGCCAGTAAAGATGCGCACCGTAAAGCGATAGAAGAGTTCTATTTGCTTTTTGGCCGGGATGCGCCAGATGAAGCGCTTTGTTCCTTTTTGCGCGTGGATGCACAAACAGCGGCACAAATCGTGCGCGAGGCAGCGCATTAGTCCGTAAACTGTGATGCCAGCCGGAGGACCGGCACTTTGCTTGAAGCCCGCCGGAAAAAGATCTTCATCCGGTTACGGGGGAACAGAATAATTATTGGCTGCCCCGATAAAAATACAAACTAGGAATTTTGGTTTCTGAATCATAAACTAAGAAGCATTGGCCTGGCGTACAAGTAGCCCAAATCTATACGTTTCCCCACTGCCCATTTGGCGGCTGTATAGAAAACCGGCGGGTGCATAAGCTATTGAAAGAACGGTAACGCTGATTGCGAGGATCAAACATGATTGGGTATGTTGTTTCCCTCATTGTTTTTAATCTGGCTGTTTTTTGTGCCAATAAGCGGCTTTCCCCCGGGCAGATCGTACAGATTTGGACGTTTACCATAGCTTCCCACCTGGTTTTTGATGTATATATCGATTACAAGTAGCATCGCTACTGG
Source organism: Weizmannia sp. FSL W8-1119 (assembly GCF_038008605.1). Classification (NCBI taxonomy): domain Bacteria; kingdom Bacillati; phylum Bacillota; class Bacilli; order Caryophanales; family Bacillaceae; genus Heyndrickxia; species Weizmannia sp. FSL W8-1119. Next base: position 253,358 of record NZ_JBBOZL010000001.1, read on the forward strand.
TATTTTACAAAAGGGGTGGACTGGGAGAATCTCCCGGGTATGATTTGTTTGCTTCCGCCTGTGAATATTTTGTATCTTAACTGGTTTCTGTTTGGAAAAAGATGGCCAAAAAAGATACTTTATATTGCTGTTTGGGAAGTGCTGATGCTGGGGTATGAGTGGATCACCCTGCTGCCGGCACCATGGGGCTATTTTCATTACGGATGGTGGGATTTCACCATTTCGGCGCTTGTAAATCCGTTCCTCCTGCTCATTGTGGCCGGGTTTTACAAATGGGTTGTCTGGCTGGAAAACAAAAAAACTGTACCTGCTGAGCAGCAGCTACAGTGAAACAGTCCGGTTTTTCTGCCGGAGATAATCGGTATGGTCATGGATGGCGGGGTCTTCTGTCTGGATGGTCGTATGGCGGATGCCGTATTTTTGTTCGAGCATCTGATTTACAGCTAAAATGACGCGCATCGGTTCAGATGAATGCTTGACAAAGACATGGGCGGTCAGCGAACAATGGTCGGAAGTAATGTTCCAAAGATGCATGTCATGGACGTCTTCAATGCCCTCAATTTGATACATATCTGTGCGGATCTGCTCTAAATCAAACCCTTCCGGCACGGTGTCCATCAGGATCAAATAGGAAGCGCGGACGATTTTGGCGCCGCCGTAAAAAATGACGCCGCCGATTGCGATGCTGATGAGCGGATCAAAGAAATTCATTCCCGTAAAATAAATGAGCAGGGCGGAAACAATCACACCGGCTGAATTCAATAAGTCCCCGATAAAATGCCATAACGCGCTTTTAACATTTAAGTTTTCTTCTTCTTTTGTGCTCCGGTGCAGCACAATGGTGAGGATGATGTTCACAACAAGCCCGGTCATGGCAATGAGAAACATCCACTTAAAATCAATGGGTTGCGGATGGACGAGGCGCTTAATCCCTTCAATGAAAATGCCGATTGAAATGCCTATGAGCGCAAGCCCATTCAGGAACGATGCAACGATTTCAAACCGTAAATAGCCGAATGTATATTTGCGGTTTGGCGGGCGTGTCGCCATGAACAAAGCAAGCATGCTGAAGAGGAGCGCAATGACATCTGAAGCCATATGTGCCGAGTCGGAAAGCAAAGCAAGCGAATGCGAAATCAGGCCGCCGATCATTTCAACAAACGTGAAAAGCAAGGTCAGGACAAGCGTTGCCCATAACGCTTTTTTTGATGCGGACTGGACTTTGACATGCGGAAGGTGGTGATAATCATATTCCGGCATCATCGCACACCTCTTCCTGAGTAAACTTATTTCACCTGTATTGTAGCACGAAGAAAGGAAAAAGAATAGCATTTATTCTCAATTAATATAAACTTTTTTGAATAATTGAGAATGGGAATCAATATGGATTAGGGGTTATTGCTGTAAATAAAAAGAAATGGAATTATTTATAATACTTATTATATGATAAAAAATCAAATGGGATCCTGCCCCGAAGGAGAAAAAACCGCCAGGATCCTTTTCCCGGGCGGTTTTTGTGTGAAAGGCATGGACTGAAAAAGTTTCACGCGATTTCCCTTTACTCGACGGTTAAACTCTTCGCCAGGTTGCGCGGGCGGTCAACGTCATAGCCGCGTACGATGCCGGCATAATAAGCAAGCAGCTGCAGCGGGATGGCCGCCAAAATCGGCATGAGGAACGGATGGGCTTCCGGAATGTAAAGCACCTCATCAACGACCGCGCTCACTTCGTCATCTCCCGTCGTCGTAATCCCGACGACATATGCATCGCGTGCCTTTACTTCTTTAATATTGTTTATGGCCTTGTCGCGCAAATGTTCCTGGGTGGCAAGGGCAATGACCGGAACACCCGGCGTGATCAAAGCCATCGTGCCGTGTTTCATTTCTCCCGCTGCGTAGGCATCCGCATGGAGATAGGCGACTTCCTGGAGTTTGAGCGCCCCTTCAAGCGCCAGCACATAATCGAGCCCGCGGCCAATCAGGAATAGATGCTCCTGGTCGTTTGTGACCTGTGCAAACTGGTCGATGGCATCCTGCGTCATCACCAGGCATTTTTCCACGTCATCGGCGAGTGAATGAAGGGCATCGAGCAGGGCGGGGATTTGGCCTTCGCCGGGGCCGTGCAGTTTTTTTGCCAGAACAACCGAAAGCAGGACGAGCGCCGTAATCTGGGTTGTATAGGCTTTTGTTGCGGCAACCGCCAGTTCCGGGCCTGCATGCGTATAAATGACGCAATCCGATTTCCTTGCCAGCGTGCTCTTCCGGTAATTGCTGATCGCGATCACCGCTGCCCCGGATTTTTTCGCTTCTTTCAAGGCGGAAATGGTATCGGCTGTTTCCCCTGATTGGCTGATGGCAATGACAAGCGCTTTTTCGTCCAGCCGGCCGTGCTCGCATCTGAATTCAGATGCAATCGCGGCTTCAACCGGTATATCAAGCATGGTTTCGAGAATCTTTTTGCCGATCATGCCGGCGTGATGGGAAGTGCCGCTTGCGACAATGATGATTCTCTCCGGATCTGTCAGCTTGCGCCTTGCGAAAAAATCGTCCACTTCCGGAATCACAACACTGCTTTCTGTCAGCCGGCCTTTTAACGTGCGCTTGATTGCTTCCGGCTGCTCCATGATTTCTTTTAACATGTAGTGGCCGTAATCCTGCAGGTTGAGTTCGTCTTGATTCCAGCGCACGGATGTCTTTTCCGGCAGAATTTTCTCCCCGGAAAGTGTCTTAATTTCCACTTTTGTCTGGGTCAAAATGGCCATTTCGCCGTTTTTAATCGGATAAATTTCCTTTGTATACGAAAGCAGCGCCGGGATATCCGAGGAGAGATACGTTTCCCCGCTGCCAAAGCCGATAATGAGTGGATTATCATAAGAAATGGCGATAATCTGGTTCGGGTGATCTTTTGCCATGATTGCAAGCGCAAACGCACCTTTTAATTGCGGAATGACGATCCGCACGGTTTCTTCAAAATTGCCGGTATCATAATGCGCGAGAAGATACGGAATGACTTCTGTGTCGGTGTCCGTTTGTAAACGATGCCCCTGCGCGATAAGAAATTTTTTTAATTGCTGGTAGTTTTCAATGATCCCGTTATGGACAACGTAGAAACGTGCTTCTTCATCGCATAACGGATGGGAATTTTCAACGGTCGGCATCCCGTGTGATGCCCACCTTGTGTGGCCGATCCCAAGGCATCCGGCGGGAATCGGTTCGAGCTGGAGGGAAGCTTCCAGATCTTCGACGCGTCCTTTTTCTTTGCGGACGCCGATGGTTTTCATATCGGAGACGGCAATGCCTGCTGAATCATAGCCCCGGTAATCCAGTTTTTTCAGGCAATCGAGCAGAACCGGCTGTGCCGAATGTCTGCCAATGTACCCAACGATTCCACTCATCTTTTTCACCTCAACGTATCGCTTTCCTTATATCACGTGTATTCCTACCTTCATGCTAACATGAACCGGGCGGGGAATAAAGCGATTGTGCTGCAGGCAAATGTCGGGATTTCCAAAGCATACCAGGGAGCACACGGACAAAAAGCGCAACCCGATCGGATTGCGCCTTTTGCCTCATCCAAACCTGGTATTCAGATGACGTCCAGTCCGGGCTTATCCAAACCTGGCTTTAGATAAGTCCGGGGGTTCAAATAGTAGGCGGACACGAACCTTCACCGAAAGTATACCGGTTCCGGACGGTCGTCCCACTTGCCCGGTGGACAAATGCAGTGCCAAATACGGAAGATGAAGTTGCTGTCAAGTCTTTCATCAAAAACTTTACCAGTCCCTTCTTTTAAGATGTATTGGCCTTGCACTGTTCCTATTCCCGGCAGGCACAAAATAAAACGAACCAAAATATGGAAATTATGCTCTTTTCCGCTGCTCCACCGCAGCCGGGACAATCGAAACATTTCCATACTTCGTGATCGTAAGCTTTCCGCATCTGCCATAGTTTCCGAGTTTCGCATGCGGATCGGCATGAAGGCGGAGTTTTTTCAGCAAAGTGCCTGCCCTGATCTCGAGAAAAAGATCCGCCGTCTGCTGTAAAGCAAGCCAGTCCGCCAAAAGCGCCACATCAACAGCAGCAACAAAGCGCATTTTTCGTTGCGGCAACAGTCGGATCACAGCCGGAATCCGCCGCTCCTCTTTTGTGGTTCGGTTTTGCAAAATCACCGTGATGCCCGCGTCCTGCTTTGAGCGAGGCGGCACATAGCCGATCTGGCCGAACCTTTTTAGAGAAAGGGCGCGGTTGCATAAATCTGCGGCAAGCAGTTCCGCTTTTTCCGGTTGCAAACCCGGCGGCACGCGGACAGAATCCGGAAGCAGATGGTCGAAAGCATGCTTCCCTTTAAAGGCGCGGAAATCAAAGCAGCCGTCCGGGGTTACCGGCAAATACCCGCGCGAAACGCTTGCTGTTGCCGCAAATTCAAACGGCATCCCGTTGTGCAGGAAAAAATAGCGCGCCCGCACAAGCTCCGGTTCCGGCACATAGTCGAACGCCCGCTCGTCAATGTCCTGCAAATAATGGTTTACAAGCGGAAAAAAGCGGCGCCGGGCATGCGGCAGGTAGCGATACAAATTCGAAGCATAACGCGTAAAATCGAGGATGGCGCGGATATCTTTAATGTAACGGTGGCCGAGCAGCCCCTGTGCCATTAAAAACCGATCAATTTCCCGGTGGATACGCACCCGGTCGGCGACAGCGCGGAACATAAAATTCTTTTGCGTAATCGACAAATTGCGCAAAGATTCGCGTTTCCGCCAGTGGTAATGCGTGCCGCAATGGATGAACACTTTTTTTGCAAGGTACAGGCAGCAGGTGATAAAGTGGACATCTTCAAAACGGCAGCCTTCAAGAAAACGAAGCCCGTTCCGCGTTAAAAAATCCCGTTTGAAAATTTTATTGGCAGGCCCCAGGTTATGGATCAGGTTTTTCGTTTCGTACAAGTTTGTCAGCCGGCTTTCCTCAAACAGCCCGAGCAGTTTAAACGTATACACCTGCCATTTTTGCCTGGAATTGAATTTGTATCTATTCGTCACGACGATATCGGGGTCGTGCTTGCGGATGCAGGCAAATGAACTTTCGTAAAAGTCATGGTCAATATAATCGTCCGGATCAAGAAAATGAATGTAATCGCCGGTGGCAAGCGCAAGCCCTTTGTTCCGGGGGCCGCCCGGTGCGCCGCTATGCTTCTGGCGGATGATTTTCAGCTGCGAGAGGCGCGCTGCCCACTTTTTCAAAACTTTCCGGCTCCCGTCTTTTGAACCGTCATCAACGGCAATGATTTCATAAGCCGGCAAGGTCTGGCGGGCGAGGCTTTCCATGCAGTCATCCAAATAATTTGCAACATTGTAAACGGGAAGTATGACGCTGACTTTCACAAAACATCCTCCTTATCACTTCCATTATGTTCAAATCGTTGCGCTTTTATTGCAAATAAGATCAATTTTCGATAGAATGGACGGGGAATCACGATACCGTGAAATAAATCCTGTGATCGCTCTGTTTGTGGATAGCCTCACAACCATGAGCGGTTATTTTTTGGCACCGATTTAAAAAATGGATTCTCTCGTTTCATCACCTGTAGAAACGGGAATGGGAACAGCAATCTTTCCACATCCGTCGCAAAAGGCGGATGCACGGACACAGCCCTTAAGTGAATTTCGCACGAACCGGTTTTATAAGTACCGGATTACAGCTGGATTTCCAACGGCCGGTTTTCTTTTGGAACTTTCGGGAATCCGGCCCATATTTTCATATATATGCTCAAGGCCCAAACCATTGTCATCACGCGTCCTGTTGCGATAAAATGGGTATTGTCGAAAAGTGGCGATACTGGATTGAATAGGATAAACAGGTTTGCCAGCAACTCCTTCACCGCTGGATAACATAGATGACTTTTTTGCTGTATGGCACCTTTTAAGGAGCGGCACAATGAAGGGCTTTTTTGAAAAAAATTTTCCCGAAAACCGCGCATCGGTCTGGCAAGGGAAAGCGAGGGGTAAACATGATGAAAATTCCCGGCAATACAGCAACCGGGACGGCACACGGAAAATTAATTTTAGCGGGGGAACATGCTGTCGTTTACGGGCAACCGGCGATCGCGCTTCCATTTGATCATGTGAAAATTGAAACGGCAGTCATCCGGAAACAAGGCCCGCTCTCCATTGACTGCCGGTTTTACAAAGGGGCGCTGGATAAAGCGCCGGAAAGGCTTCACGGAATCAGGGCATGTGTCAAAGAAATCCTCCGTACGTTAAAAAAGCCGGCCGAAAATTTGGCAATTAAACTGGAATCGACCATTCCGATCGGGCGCGGGCTTGGCTCGAGTGCCGCTGTTGCCGTTGCCATTGTCCGCGGGCTATATGCTTTTTTTGAAAAACAATTAACGAAAATGGAACTTGAACGGTTTGTCCAAATTGCTGAGAATTTTGCCCACGGGAATCCGAGCGGCATCGATATGATGGCAGTCATCAGCAATGACCCGATCTGGTTTGAAAAAGGGAAGGCGGCCCGGCCGCTTCCGTTTTCGCTTCCGTTTTATCTGGTGGTCGCCGATTCCGGGCGCGTGCATAATACGGCAATGGCGGTCGGGAGCATCCGTGAAAAAAGCGGTTCTGACCCGAAAACGGTGGAGTCCGCCATCAGCCGTTTAGGCGAAATCGTGCACGAAGCGGGAAGGGCATTGATTGAAAAAGACGGATTGCATCTCGGCCGTTTATTTAATGAAGCACATGCACAGCTTTCCGTTTTGGGTGTCAGCGACGAAGGGCTTAACACATTGTGCGCTGCAGCACGGTCAGCCGGCGCACTCGGTGCCAAGCTGACCGGCGCAGGCCGGGGCGGCTGCATTATTTCGCTCGCCGAAAGCAGGAAAAAAGCTTCAGCAGTGGCCCAAGCCCTGCAAACAGCAGGCGCCGCGCAAGTATGGCAATTTTCGCTGGAAGGATGACCGTGATCTCGCAATAGAAACATGATAGCACAGCCCCGTAAACAGGAGATGCTTCATGGAAAGAGGCTGCCTGTTTTTGCTTGTAGCGGGCAGCTCTTTTTGTCCGGCAGTGATGGGAAGGAAGAAGGTGGCCCTTTGAAGCCGGGCGGATCATGAGAAGGCATTTTCCGTTAAAGCGGCTGGCAAAGGGGCCCCTTTTATCCGGCAGCGGTGCGAAGGCTGCTGAGAATGGGGAATCGCGGGCAGTTGCCTCTTGCCATAAAATGTTTGAGGCATTTTCCTTTGGAGGCAGTTGGCCAAAGCGCTTTTTTGTCCGGCAGCGGGAATAGAATTGGCAGAACGGTGCCCTTTTCAAAGCAGCTCTCTCAGGAAGGCATTTTGACTGGAAGGAACGATGAAAGATGGAGGCAACAGCGAGGGCCCATACGAATATTGCCCTGATCAAGTACTGGGGGAAACGGGACGAAAAGCTTTTTCTCCCGATGAACAGCAGTCTGTCCATTACGCTGGACAGGTTTTATACGACAACAAAGGTGGCTTATGATCCCGCTTTAAAAGCGGATGTGTTTTTTTTGAACGGAAAACCGGCCATTGATGCGGAAACAGCGAAAATTTCCCGCTTTATGGATAAGATCAGGGCATTTGCGGGAGAAAAAAGATATGCATATATAGAATCGCAAAACGAAGTGCCGATCGCTGCCGGGCTTGCCTCTTCCGCATCCGGCATGGCGGCGCTTGCGGCTGCGGCCGTTAAAGCGCTCGGCCTTGAGGTGGACGGGCGCACGCTGTCAATCTTGGCGCGCCAAGGTTCCGGGTCCGCTTGCCGCAGCATCTACGGCGGTTTTGTTGAGTGGCAAAAAGGTGAAAAAGCGGATGGTTCCGATTCGTACGCGGTTCCGATTCTTGGCGAAGACGATTGGAATCTCAGCATTTTATCTTGCCTGGTGGAATCAAAGCAGAAAAAAATTTCGAGCAGGGAAGGGATGAAACGGACGGTCACCACGTCGCCGTTTTATAAAGCCTGGATGGAAACCGTGGAAAAAGATTTGGCCGCCGCAAAATCCGCGATTGCAGCGCGCGATTTTTCGCTTTTGGGGCGCGTGCTTGAAGCCAATGCGTTAAAAATGCATGCGACAACGATCAGCGCCGACCCGCCCTTTTTATACTGGCAAAGTGCGACGCTCGATGTTATGCAGGAAGTGGCGCTTTTGCGCGAACGCGGGATTGAAGCTTATTTTACAATTGACGCCGGGCCGAATGTAAAAGTGCTGTGTGAACGAAAAGATGAAGAGACGGTGTACAATGCGCTTGCAGCCGTCCCGTCCGTCCGCGAAGTGCTGGTTTGCCATCCGGGTCCGGGCATTCAATACGGCCCGTTTTAATTTTTTCCGGGACTTTGGAACGCCGGCAGGGAAGCTCCAAAACATCCATGTTAGGGCTTTCTTTCGTGATTATAAAATGCCGCTTTCCTTCTGCAGCTGCGGCTGAAAAACCATTTCGGCCTGTTTCGCGCTATTTGGCGGCGCCATGCCCGTAACCGGGTTGCGGCTGTGCGAATGGAACCCTTTTCACACGGCTTTTGGAAACACCTTGGGGGTTGCTTTTGACGCGGGAAACGCCCGGATTGCCGTTCGCCAGTTAGACAGAGGATGTGTCCGCAAAAGCGGGTGCAGCAGGCGGGCATTGGACGCGATGTTTGCAAATTTGACGGGTAAACCGACCTAAAAAGGATTGAAAGAGATGAACGGGATGCAATTTCAAGTAAAGGCGCCGGGCAAATTGATGATTGCCGGCGAATATGCGGTCATTGAACCCGGTTGCCCTGCTGTGGTTGCCGCGGTAGACCGGTACATCACAATAGAGGTAAAAGAAAGCACGGAGAATCTTTTTTCTTTGCCGCAGATTGGCATTTCGCATGCAGCGTGGCGTGTGGAGAACGGGGAAGTCCGCTTTGACCACGATGACTCGAAACTCCGGTTTATCCAAAATGCACTCGCCGTTTTTTACCGGCTGCTTACGGAAAAATCGATACCGCTCCGCCCGCTTCACATCACGGTAACGAGTGAATTGGATGATCCCGCAACAGGGCAAAAATACGGGCTCGGTTCCAGTGCAGCGATTCTTTCTGCCGTCCTTGCCGCCCTTTTGCATGCCCATCAAGGGATGCCGGATACGAAGGAAGCGATTTTTAAACTGGCCGCCGTGGCCCATCTGAAAACACAGGGCAACGGGTCCGGCGCGGATCTTGCTGCTTCCGTGTACGGCGGCATGCTGAAATATGCCGCATTCAGGCCGGATTGGATTTTTTCCCGGTTGGAAGCGGGCTGCACGATTTCGGAATTGCTGGCAGAAACATGGCCGCATTTGGCCATTTCCAATTTGGAACTTCCCCCGGGCCTCATTTTTTGCACAGGCTGGACCGGGAAAGCGGTGGCAACCGGGCCGATGGTGGAGCGTATCGGCAAATTGCGGGAGGCGGCAACCGAAACATACACGGCATTTTTGCAAGAAAGTACCGCCGCAGTGGATAAACTGGCGGAAAGTTTCATGCAGCAGGATGCGGCCGGCGTATTTGAAAGTATCCGGCAAAACCGGCGTGCTTTGCAGAAGCTTGAAGCAGCAGCCCACACCGCCATTGAAACGGCGCCATTGAAGCAACTTGCAGACATTGCCGGCCGTTTCGGTGCCGGAAAATCATCGGGCTCGGGCGGCGGAGACTGCGGCATTGCATTTGCAGCGGGGGAAGAGAAAGCTGCCGCCTTGAAAGCAGCATGGGAAGCGGCAGGCATTACCCCGCTTGCGCTTCATATTTCTAAAAAAGGTGTGTCCATTATGGAGTGAAAATCCGCAAAAAAATGCGGATTTTTTGCTTTTTTGTGGAATTAACGGAAGTTCCACCGCCGAGTAAGTATCATCCCACTTTTCCCAATCATTTGCTTTTTCATACTCCTTTTGAAATAATAGAAAAAAACGAAAGGAGATGGATTAGATGAAAGTTCTTATTGCTGGCGCAAACGGCAAGATCGGAAAAATGCTTGTAGGGATAATAAGGCTTGGTGGTCTCGCTCCGGTTTTCGCGTGATCAGGATATTATCTTCAGAAAAGAAATTCAGTGAAGAATTTGTAATTATGGTAAAAGACAATAATTTTTTCTATTATAGAAATCTATATCACACCTTAAATATTACAGGAGGTTCTTAATGAACAAGAAAATTTTGAGTTTCACAGCAACAATTTTATTTTTATTAGGTGTAATCCTTGCTTTTTTTACAGATCTCTCTTCTATAGGACTAATATTAATAACAATCTCTATAGGCATAACATGTATTCAATTAGCTGACTTACTCAGCAATAAAATATTAAAAATTCTGGTCTATTTGATACCTGTAATATTAATCATTACAGTTATTGTATTTATACCTACAATATATTGAGCCTCCTACGTGATTGCTGTGGAACAACGGATGTTCCACCCCAAGTACATACATTCTCAATCATTTGCTTCTCCATACTCCTTTTGAAATAATAGAAAAAAACGAAAGGAGATGGACTGAATGAAAGTACTTGTTGCTGGTGCAAACGGCAAGATCGGTAAAATCCTTGTGGACCTTTTACAAAAAAGTGACCGCCATATCCCGCGCGCCATGGTGCGGAAAGAAGAACAGGCCCAATTTTTCAGGCAAAAAGGTGTGGACGCGGTCCTATCCGATTTGGAAGGTACTGTCGATGAGCTGGCGGAAGCGGCGAAGGGATGCGATTGCATTGTGTTTACCGCTGGTTCCGGCGGGCACACAGGCGCGGACAAAACGTTACTTGTCGATTTGGACGGTGCGGTGAAAACGATGGAGGCGGCAGAAAAAGCAGGCATCAGCCGTTTTGTTATCGTGAGTGCGCTCCAGGCCCACCACCGCGAAAACTGGAGCGAGGCCATCAAGCCGTATTATGTTGCCAAGCATTATGCAGACCGCGTGCTCCAGTCGACCAAGCTGAACTACACGATCATCCGTCCCGGCGGTTTGCTGAACGATCCCGGCACCGGAAAAATCGAAGCATCAGAAAACTTAAAACGCGGTACCATTCCGCGTGAAGACGTCGCGCGCACCATTCTTGCAAGCCTCGACGAACCGAAAACATACCGGAAAGCATTTGACCTCGTTTCGGGGAATACACCGATTGAGGAAGAGCTGAAACGCTTATAGAAATGTGCAAATCAAAAAAGTAGCGATTGTTGAAAACGCCTTACCCCCTGCTTCATTAAGAAGGGGGTTGAATATATGTCCCGGCTTGCTGGATGAATGCATTCAGCAAGCCCTGCTTCATTTGTGTTTTGCTTTTTTCCTTTTTTTCGCTTGAAAACTTATGCCGGCTGTTTTTCATACCCCAACCATCCGATGCATTTTCTCCATTTGACTGTTCTATATTTCTCCGTTTGCCATAACCAAACTCTTCATAGTCTGAAAGAAAATTTTTTCTGGAATAATGGTGAAAAACCAAGAATTTTGGCAAATGCTCTGCATACTTTTTTGATTATTCCAATATGAAAAATATTTTCATCGGATTTTGCCGAAAAGTTTCCGCATCTTCTGCTATAATACGAGTGATGATGAGGATAAAATTTTTGAAATGAATACGAAGGGAGTGAACATGGAATGTCTTTAAAAAATGACATCTTGGTTTACTTAAGTAAAGAAACTGAAAAATTTGATTGGGAACATCCCTCAGAACAGTTAACTGCGAACGGCATGCAGAAAGTATTCCATGTCAAACGCAATACGGTCAGCACATACCTGAATCAATTGGTTAAGGAAAACCTGGTCATAAAAATCAATACAAGGCCTGTATATTTTTTAAGCCGGTCCGTTTTTGAGAAAAAATTTTTTAACATTCCGGCAAGCATCCTGGATAGTTTTCAGGAATTAAAGGAGTATGAACCGCCAAAAAATGACAAGCATGATGTATTTGATGAATGAATCGGTGCGGAAGGGAGTTTAAAAAAAGCCATCACACAAATTAAAACGTCCATTTTTTATCCGGTCGGCTTGCCGATTATGCTTTGCGGGCCGACCGGGGAGGCAAAAGTTACACTGCGGAATTAATCTACAAATGCTGTGTGGAAAATGAGGTGTTGCCCCCGCATGCCCCCTTTATCAGTTTTAACTGTGCGCAATATGCCAATAACCCCGAACTTTTATCCAGCAACTTATTTGGCTATATATTTACATGTTTTTAATAAATGAAGCACGCACGTTGAATCGTCCAATAAAAATGACGGACCGTGCCCTCGATGCCCTGGCAAAACATCATTATACAGGAAACATGGGAGACTTGAAAAATACGATCAAATATATTGTCGCTTCCTCTTTAGTGAAAAATCGAACGAAAGATGAGGTTTATATCACACTGCAGGACTTGCCGGAAAATGTCATTGAGAATGCCATCCCTTTTATTGACACAAAAATCAAAAAGGCGAATGAAGTCATGATTCAACCGGATTCAACATTGGAACAACTGTATAAAACCAGCATTTCTCACATGCAGCGTATTAAAGGGACTTATGAAAAAATGATACAAATCTATCGTGAAGGGAAGGAGAAAAGTTTTTCCGGAAAAGAAATTGAACAAACGATCATGAATGAAGTTACAATTTTATTTGACAGTTTGATTTTTAATACATCAAAAGAAAAGGCTGATATCCTGCTTCAATTGATAACAGCAAACGTGCAAGAAACGATCCAGTACCTTGAAAAAAGCAATAACATCCGGTTTAACGGCAACAATATTTAGGGCTAGCAGAAAATACTGACCCTTCCAAATAAAACTCCTTCATCCCGCATTGTAAGCGCCCAAAACCCGGGCCGGCCCAAAGTTTTTTGGGCCGGCTTCTTTCCTTAGGCAAAGGCCTTTTCCAGCCTGTTTAAGCCTTCCATCAAAATTTTACGCGGGCAGGCGATGTTCATGCGGATGAAGCCTTCTCCACCAGGGCCGAATTTGCTGCCGATTTCGACGCCGAGCTTTGCCTTTTTCCATAAACGGTCCTTCAATGCCTCTTCTTCCAGGCCGTATGCACGGCAGTCGAGCCACATTAAATACGTGCCTTCCGTTTCCATCACCCGGATTTCCGGCAGGCGTTCCGCGATGAACCGTGCCGCTGTATCAATATTTTCCTTCAAGTAAACGAGGAGCGCATCCAGCCATTCACCGCCGTGCCGGTATGCCGCTTCCATGCCGACAATGCCAAATGTATTCAACGCGGATGTCCCGTTTACCGCCTGCACATCTTTGAACTTTTTGCGCAGTTCCGGGTTTGGAATGATGACGGCAGAAGCTTTGATCCCGGCCAGATTAAACGTTTTTGTCGGCGCGATGCAGGTGATTGTCATATCGCGGTACTTGTCTCCGAGTGATGCAACCGGCACATGGACATGCGGCGGGTACACAAGGTCGGAGTGGATTTCATCGGACAAAAACAAACAGCCATACTGCGCGCAAAGATCCGCCATTTTTACAAGCTCGTCTTTCGTCCAGACGCGCCCGCCCGGATTATGCGGATTGCAGCCTAAAAACAGCTTTGCCCCTTCTTTCAGCCGCGCTTCAACCTGCTCCCAGTCGATTTCAAACCGGTTTTCCGTAAGCTTCAGCTGCGCGTTTGCGACAACACGGCCGTTTTTTTCAACCATATGGAAAAACGGATGGTAGACCGGGGACATCAGCAGCACTTTATCGCCCGGTTCGGTAAATGCCTGAATGGCTGTGCTGATCGCCGGCACAATGCCAGTGCAGTATGCGATCCACGCCGGGGGGATGTCCCAGTTATGGCGCTTTTTCAGCCATGCCTGAATCGCTTCTGCAGTGGAATCCGGCACAAACGCATATCCGAGGATTTCGTGTTCAACCCGCTTTTTAATCGCTTCCGCCACTTCATGCGGCGGGTTGAAATCCATATCGGCCACCCACATCGGGAGCACATCTTCCTCCCCGAAGACCTGTTTGACCTGTTCCCATTTAACAGAAGCGGTATTTTTCCTCTCAATGACTGTATCAAAATCAAACAAAACCATCACCATCCTGATATTCATCTTCTTCCCATTTTACCACACAAAAGCAGATGAATATTCATTTTCGGATGGAAGGGCTATAATGAAAAACAAGTATTCCAATTGGGAAAAGGAGTGTCCTTTATGTCGTATTATGAAAAAGATAAGCTCAAACATCTATCGAAATTAAAAGACCTTGCGCCGGAACAGGCGGCTGCTTTTGACCGTCTCAATGCCGAAGTGTTTAAAGACGGCGCCGTTTCCGCCCGGGACAAAGAAATCATTGCGGTCGCCGTGGCCCATGCGACAAAATGCCCGTATTGCCTTGACATTCATACGAAAAAAGCAAAAGCGGCCGGTGCCAGTCTCGAAGAACTTATAGAAGCGGCATTTGTGGCAGCAGCGCTGGAAGCAGGTGGCGCAGTGGCCCACAGTGTCCATATGCAGCTTGCCCTGATTGAAGATGCCGGTGATACGATTTACAAAAAATCCAATATGAAAAAACTATCCAACATGAACCATCTTGCCAAAGACGGCTTTGCGGCCTACAATGCGTTCGGTGCTGCTGCCATGAAAGCCGGCAAACTGCCCGCACTTGTCAAAGAACTGGCTGCTGTTGCGGTCGCCCATATTACCGAGTGCCCGTATTGCATTGACTATCATTCCAAACAGGCGCAAAAAGCGGGCGCAACGGAAGAACAGCTTGCGGAAGCCATCCTTGTTGCAGGCGCGCTCGCAGCAGGGGGTGCCTATACGCATATCGCCAATATGATTGACAGCTACGAAAGCTGACCCGGGCGTCGGAAGAAAAGCTTTTGAACGCAGGGTTTTTGCAGGCGGCGCCTCCATTTAAACGGGAGTATGGCCGGTAAAAGCAGATGAGAACTGCACAGCGGAAGAACGGCTTGCGGAGCCGGTCCCGTATGAGATGAAAAGTCTGCGAGCGTTTTTTTACGGTGAAAAGGGCAGCAGGGGAGCTTCAACTTGCTGCCCTGTTTTTTAATGAAAAATTCCAAAAGTATACATAGACAAGACCGGCAAAATTTGTGATAGTAAGGATATGAATTTTTTTACAAAACAGGAGTGGACAAAATGAGAGCAATTTTGACAGTAATCGGCAAAGACCAGGTTGGCATCATTGCCGGTGTCAGCACACAGCTGGCAGAACTGAAGATTAATATTCTCGATGTCAGCCAGACGATCATGAGCGGGTATTTCACCATGATGATGATGCTGGATTTGTCGAATGCTGAAGTGAATTTTGATGAAATCAAACAAGCCCTTGCAAAAAAAGGCGAGGCACTGCAAGTCCAAATCAAAATTCAGCGCGAGGAAATTTTCCAATCGATGCACAGCTTGTAAAAACGGGGGAAAATCATGGAAACGAAACAAATACTTGAAACCATCCGGATGATTGAAGAAGAAAAACTCGATATCCGCACCATCACAATGGGCATTTCGCTCCTCGATTGCATTGACGCGGACGGGGAAAAGGCGCGCCGGAAGATTTATGATAAAATTACGCGATTGGCAGAAAACCTTGTCCAAACCGGGGAAGAGATTGAATCGGAATACGGTATCCCGATCATTAACAAACGGATCTCGGTAACGCCGATTTCCCTCATCGCCGGGGCAACGGACGAAAAAGATTACATTGCTTTTGCCAAAACACTTGATGCGGCTGCGAAAAAAGTCGGTGTTCATTTTATCGGCGGCTTTTCGGCGCTGGTGCAAAAAGGCTGCCACAAAGGCGATAAAATATTGATCGATTCGATTCCGCGGGCATTGGCGGAAACCGAACGGGTCTGCGCTTCTGTCAATGTCGGCTCGACACGTTCCGGCATTAACATGAATGCGGTCCGTGATATGGGTGTGATCATTAAAAAGACGGCCGGGCTGACCGCGGATACGCAAGGGCTCGGCTGTGCAAAACTCGTTGTGTTCGCGAATGCGGTGGAGGACAATCCGTTTATGGCCGGCGCGTTCCACGGGGTCGGTGAAGCGGATGTCGTCATCAATGTCGGCGTCAGCGGCCCGGGTGTGGTGAAACGCGCCCTTGAAAAAGTGAAAGGCGAACCGTTTGATGTCGTTGCGGAGACGGTAAAGAAAACGGCATTTAAAATTACGCGGATGGGCCAGCTCGTCGGCATGGAAGCATCCAAACGGCTTGGCGTTCCGTTCGGTATTGTCGACTTGTCGCTTGCCCCGACACCGGCTGTTGGCGACTCTGTAGCCCATATTTTGGAGGAAATGGGCCTTGAATCCGTGGGTACGCACGGAACAACGGCGGCGCTCGCTTTGCTGAATGATGCCGTGAAAAAAGGCGGTGTCATGGCATGCGGCCATGTTGGCGGCTTAAGCGGCGCATTCATCCCGGTTTCTGAAGACGCCGGCATGATTGATGCGGTCAACCGCGGGTCCTTGAATCTCGAAAAACTGGAGGCGATGACCGCGATCTGCTCCGTCGGACTTGATATGATCGCGATCCCGGGCGACGTACCGGCAGAAACGATTTCGGCGATGATCGCAGACGAAGCTGCAATTGGTGTCATCAACAATAAAACGACAGCGGTCCGGATCATTCCAGCACCGGGCACAAACGTCGGTGACCGCGTCGAATTCGGCGGCCTGCTCGGCCATGCGCCGGTAATGGGCGTCCATTCCTTGTCATCAGCGGACTTCATTGCCCGCGGCGGCAGAATCCCGGCCCCGATTCACTCATTTAAAAACTGAGCGCTTGAAAAAGCACCACCAAAATAGAAAAGGCGTTGAGACACTCCGCTATTTGTGTTTCAACGCTTTTTTTGCAAGCTATATGTTGTATGCACGGAAAATACAAAATTACTTTTTCAGTGGCCCCTTTCTTTTTCATATACGGCGGCCTAAAACCGGGATGAAATGGCGATCACTAGATCGAGTGGAAACAAAATTGTGCAATGGACAAGAAAAACTAAGTACACAACAGGTTATATGGAATGTTATGTTGTTAATAACCGCCATATAGATTCATTTGTCAAATTTTAATAAATCGATTTTATTTTTTAAGAGGATTTTTTCAATTCGACGCAGTATTTATAAAGTGTAAGAAAAATTGATATTGGAGGGATAATATGAAAAAATTGCTCGTTTAGTATTGGCCATAGCCATAGGAGGAGTTGGTCTGTTTTCAGCTATACCAGCAAAAGCTGACGAAACAGATAGTAATTTAACGTCTTTCCGAAAGAAGTCTCCCATCCTCAAGGAATGTGAAGGTGCGAATCGCACCAATGAGTAGGTGGGAGATGAATTTCGTAACAAAACTCTTGGAACAAGAGGGTTAGCTCGGTCAGTTTTCGTTGACTAGTAAAAGCAACGATAAGTCGAGAAGCCCCCACTTCAATCAAACCGTAAGGTTGATAAGTGGAGGGTAGTTCACTTCAAGACAATCCAGGCATTGTCGTGCAGGATGGTAGTGCTTTAGTTAATGATGCAAATATTAGTGATGATGTTGTAACAGATAATGCAACTCTAGACGATTTAAGTACGGAATATAACCTAAAAGATGTCAACATAAGTGAATGCCCAGAAGGAACACCTGTACTCAAATTTGACAGTGTAGAAGACTTAAATAAATTCTTGGCCACTGAAGACGCCGCACCAAAGACAATTGAAACCACGATCAACAATACAGAACCTTTACCTGTTTCCAAATTAGGCCTGTCTCAACCTCTAGCTTTAAGATCTTCAAACTATACTACAGTCAGAAAAACAAAAACAGTGAATACAGGATTTGCAAATGTTAATTTAAAAGCGGATATTAGAGTTTACAGCAGTGGATCTTTCCGGGAGATAAAGAGTTGTCACGAATGGACAGACCATACGGGTTTTACCTTTTCTCTTGATTGGGACGAAAAGTATCATTGGCATAAAATTTCCAAAGATCATTCAAGTGTGACTGTTGCCGGTGGTGGTGTTTTAAATTATGTCATCTTTGTCTCAGGAATAGGTAAAATGTATTCACGGTCAATCGATATTAAATTCACGTATAAATTATAATATAATCGAAAGGATGTTAGAAAATGGATCATATATGGCAAATCGTAAATGTTTTGGCTTTGTTAATTATTATCGTTCTCATTGTGAGAGTGCTAATGTGAATGCTAAACTAAAGTAGACCATTCCTGCTAGATAAAAATGAACACTTTTACTGAGATATGGGGGCAGGTATTTTGCATTTGATAGGTGTTGCCCCGGGGAGGGGCAACACCTATCAAATGCATCGACGTTATTCCCCTGATAATAATTCCCTCGATACGATATAATAATATAGTTTGATTTATATTGTTATGGAGGAAGTAAAGGTGGACAAATGGGAAATGTACATGAAGATCAAGCAATTAAAAGAACAAGGATTTAAGATAAGAAGAATAGCCAGAAAGCTTGGTATATCAAGAACCACAGTATATAAATATCTGGAAAAGTCTCCGGAAGAAATGGCTTTGTGGGAGGCCTCAACAAAGACTCGAACTAAGAAGCTCGATGCTTATGAAATGATTATTCATACTTGGCTGAGTGAAAACCCAGATGTGTCTTCGGCACAGATCCATGATTGGTTGATGGAGCACTACCCTAAACTAATTGTTGGGGAAAGTACGGTACGTAGTTATGTCAAAGAACTTCGTGAAAAATATGCCATACCAAAAGAGACACATCAACGGGTTTATCAAGCGATACCTGACCCGCCAATGGGGCAACAAGCTCAGGTAGACTTCGGGAAAACCAATCAGAAAACGCCTCAAGGTAAATGTGTAAAATTGTATTTTATAAGCTTTGTGTTATCGCATTCTAGATATAAGTATGTTGAATGGCTGGACAGGCCTTTTACGACAAAAGATATGATTCGCATGCATGAGCACGCTTTCCAATACTTTGGAGGGATGACCGATGAACTGGTATATGATCAGGATGCCCTGCTCATGGTAAACGAGAATGCGGGAGATTTAATTCTGACAAAGGAATTTCAGTCTTATCGGGAAGCGAGAAAATTGAAGGTCTATTTCTGCAGAAAAGCTGACCCGGAAAGCAAAGGGCGAATTGAGAATGTCGTTGGTTATGTGAAGGGCAATTTCGCCAAACACCGCATCTTTCAAAATATTGATCAATGGAATGAAAGCTGCATATCCTGGCTGGAGAGGACTGGGAACCGAAAAGTGCATAATACAACAAAAAAAAGGCCAGTTGAAGTGTTTACATTGGAAAAGCAACACCTCAAACCGGTTATCAAAGAAATTACTACTACAAGTATTAATTCTAGTATAACAAGAACAGTGCGTAAGGACAATACGATCGTCTATCAATCCAATCGCTATTCGGTTCCTCTCGGAACCTATCAAAAAGATAAAGATGTCTATATTGAAATAACAGCTGAGAATCGTCTGGTAATACGTGAACAAACAGATGGGCCAGTTATTGCCAACCATATCATTTCATTCGAGAGAGGAAAACTTATACAAGATAGGCAGCACACACGAGATCGTACTAAAGGGATAGCTGCGTATATTTCCACTGTATCTTCGTATTTTACAGATGAAGAAAGGGCTAAAGCTTTTCTGGAAGAAATTCATCACAGATATCCACGTTATGTTCGGGATCAGCTGGGAATCGTTTTAAAGATGTCTAAAGCTTCTGATCAAAGAACTAGGGATGAAGCATTGTGCGAATGCATCAAACGTGGGATATACAGTGCGAGTGAATATAGTGACGTACTGGCATTCATTCAGCGACAGCAGCAACAAAAAGAGGAATTTAAACGGGCAGAAGAGGAGATTAAGGCATTGCATGGCATAGAACCTTCACTTCTGGATACACAG
The DNA here is from genome assembly GCF_038008605.1 of Weizmannia sp. FSL W8-1119. Classification (NCBI taxonomy): domain Bacteria; kingdom Bacillati; phylum Bacillota; class Bacilli; order Caryophanales; family Bacillaceae; genus Heyndrickxia; species Weizmannia sp. FSL W8-1119. The sequence goes on from NZ_JBBOZL010000001.1 coordinate 273,189, forward strand.
CCGGAGAACCGGGAATTAGCACAATATTTGGATGTGTTGAAAGGAGCAACAAAGTATGACACAGTCACTTGAACAACTTCAGCAGCAGCTTCGAACATTGCGATTATCAGAGACGGCAAATCATTTGCCATCTCTGATTCAAGAAGCTGAATCACAAGATTGGACATACCGCACTTTTCTGGAACATCTGACTAGCTATGAGTTGGAACGCCGAGATGAGAAATTGATTGAAAAACGATTAAAATGGGCAACGTTTCCGTTTTACAAGACAATAGATGCATTCCAAGTAGACGAGCAACAATCGCTAAGTAGGAGACAGATCAATCAGTTAAAAGAATTCACATGGCTTGATCAGCTTTTTAATTTAATTATTCTGGGACCGCCTGGAGTAGGAAAAACACATTTGGCAACGGGATTAGGGATAGAGGCAATTCATCAGGGCTACAAAGTTTCTTTTATCTCCATGGGGCAGCTTATCCAAACATTGAAGACGGAAGATGTTACCCGAAAATCGCAAACAAGAATGAAGCGCATCCGGGATTCAAACCTGGTCATCATTGATGACTTGATGTTCATGGCCATGGATTCACGGGAGGCAAATTTGTTTTTCCATTTAATTAACGACTTGTATGACAATGCTTCTGTCATTCTAACTTCTAATAAGGGCCCAAATGAATGGGGTGAACTATTGGGGGATCCAGGTATTACGACAGCTATTTTGGACAGATTATTACACCGAGCAGAAGTCATCCATTTTAGGAACGATGACAGCTATCGTATGAAACATCGATCATCCATTTTTATGAAAAAAAGTGTTCAAAATTAATTAGCAAAAAGTGTTCAATTTTACTTGACGGCTACAGCTAATAAAGTTAAACAAAATGAATTAATTCAAGAGCCTATTTTTAGGCTCTTTTTCATGTCATAAATGTTGAGAGAGATTCTCGACGAATTTTTCTTGGTTTTTAAGTGATATAAATTGAACACAACATTGTCGTTCTGCTGCCTGTTGCAACATAAAGTCATCATGCAATTTGGTGCTTAAGCTTGATATAAAGCTTAAGTTCATTTTATATAGTACCTTTCTTATATCAAACGGCAACGCAGACCCCAGGATGAACATTCAAACAAGAACGCCGGCTAATTACCGAGTTTCATTAGGCCGACGGGAAAGAAAGTCCGAGAAGCGGGAGAGGAAACGCCCAAACATGACTCAAGCCTTCAAAAAAAAACAGACCGGAATGCCAACGGAATTTTTACAAACAGGATAGAAATAACAGGATGCTATTTTTTATTTGACAGCTCTCCATACTCTGTTATAACGAAATCAAATGGTACCGGTTTCATTTTAAAGATGGATGGTAAACAACATGAGGGGAAAAGAAGCGAAAGTTACGATTTACGATGTAGCAAAGAAGGCCTGCGTGTCGAAATCGACCGTTTCAAGATATTTAGGCGGCCGGTTTCATGAATTGTCACCGAAAACCCGGCAAAAAATCAAGCAGGTGATCGATGAACTTCAATACCGCCCGAATAATTTGGCGAGAGGGCTGAAAAATAGCCGCAGCTACTTGATTGGCGCGCTGGTTGCCGATATTACCAACCCGTATACAACTGAACAGCCGACTTATCAAATTGGCAAAACAGTAATGGAGCTTATTTTAAAACGGCTGGCGGATAACGAATCGCCGGCCCAGACGATCTCTTACCAGACGCGTTTGATTGAAAGGGGATCTGCCCCGGGGAGATGACTTCCCCCTAAGGAAAAGTGAGACCGGCTTCACCAAAAAAGAAGCGACGATACAGGCTGAAACCCTGCGGGATAGCTTGAAAAGATGCCAACATGGGATTGGCCAGAAAAGAAGTGGCAGCTTTCTCCTGTAATGGTATCGGTCCCATTAAAAGAAAAAGAGAGCTCCCGGAAAGAAGCATCCAAAACGGAAAAAACGATAGATACAGTAAAAGAAAAAATCCAAATAACATCTTAACATCGCACGCTCTAAAGCTAAAAAATACAGGTCCGGCACGAAAAAATGGTACCGGTCCCAATCCATAAACGAAATCTGGTTCCAACAAATAAGAAAAGAGGAAACACCAATGGCCAATGGCCCATTTATTTGTCACCATGAATGCATTTCAGGATACTGCCATTTTTTCTTACCCGGTGTTATTCGCCGCCATCCGCGAGGCCGGATGTGACGGGGTGGAAATCCGGCGGGAGCTGCGCTCATTGTTGGTTCGGCAATCAGCAAGGCAAGTGACCCTTTGCTTGCGGCAAGAAAGATAAAAGAAACTTGGGAGGCATTGAAATGAATCGGGAAATAGAAGTCATTTTAAATGAAATTCAAACGGTATTTTCAAAAATAGACGGGGAACAAGTGGAAAAGCTTGCGGATATGCTTGCCTCTCCGAAAAGCATTTTCGTATTGGGCGAGGGGCGTTCAGGGCTGATGGCCAAGTCTTTTGCGATGCGGCTCATGCATCTTGGTTTCCATGTGTTTGTCGTCGGCGAGACGATCACCCCTTCCATTCAGCCAGGAGATTTATTGATTGCCGTCTCTGGTTCCGGCACGACTTCCAATGTTGTGCAAGCGGCGGAAAAAGCGAAAAAGAATGGGGTATCTGTTGTGGGCGTGACTTCTGATCCGTCTTCGAGGCTTGCGGAAACTTCGGATAGCGTGGTCCATATTCCGTCTGCCACGAAATACCGGAGGCCGGGAGAAATTGAAAGCAGGCAGCCGCTCAGCTCATTGTTCGACCAGTCCGTCCATCTGTTTTTTGACGCGGTTTGCCTGAAAATTGCCGGACAGCAGGAATCGGGGGATGAAGCGGCGTTGAGCCGGGACAGCAATCTGGAATAAGAGATGGAAGAGCGCAAATGCGAACGGGACCGAGCAAGCAACGGGATTTGGCTATCCGGTTTCTGAATAAGGCAAAGTGGTAATGAAACACAGGAAAAAACAGCAGATATGGCTTTTCCTTATCCCGCTGGATAAGGGGCCGGATCCGGGCCATTCCGTTTGCGGATCGGCTTGCTGTATCGTTGAAAGGATATACCGCGGACGAACAATCGATCCGCGGTTTTCCATTTTTTTATCCTGCACATTTACGCCGGCTGATTTCATCCTTTTTCCCGGCGTTATTTATTTTGCTGTAATAGGTGCCGGTTGATCTATATTCCTTCGCTGGCGCCGCATTCAATGCAGCACGGGCGCCGGTATCACTCACTCTTCTTCCCGCATTTGCAGCGCCCGGTTGGCGTTCCGGACATCGTTGTTCAGCAACTGGCTTAAGTTGTAGGCCGGGTACATGCCATGTTCATGCATATAGTTGAATACGCGCGCATGCCAGTCGATCGCGCTGTTTAAATGGCGCACAAGCACGGTGCGCAATGCCGGCGTGGCTGTTTCCGTGATCGCAGCGGCATAATTTCTTACAGCTGTTTTAGAAGCAGTCAGCAGTTCACCGGCCTGAAATCCGGGGTTGGTTTGCCGCTCCTCGTTTTCTTCTGTTTCCTCTTCCCGCGGCGCCTGCGGATAAAACTGCAGGAGGTCGCGGATATTTTTTTCAAGTGCCCGGATCGAAAACGTATACAGTTCCCGGAGTCCTGCATCGGACACATTTCTCACGACTGATTTAAACCGGATCAAACAAATCGTCTGGGATGCAACCAGCTCATGAATTTCCAAAGTTTCATGCCAAGCTAACGTTCTTGCCACAATATTCCCTCCTTTTTCTTTCACACGTTCCCATTTGTATGCAAACGGTCCGTGCATGTGCCTGTTTGGCCGGAAACCGAAATATTTTTACATTTCTTTTTGATTTGTTATGATAAAAAATGAAATCTGAAGAGAAAGGCGGAGGTAAGATGGAAAAACAAAGAAGGCTCGGCAAATCGGATTTGTATGTCAACCCGGTCGGCCTCGGAACAAACGCGGTCGGCGGGCATAATATCCACCCGAATCTCAATGATGAAACCGGGAAAGAAGTGGTGCGCACGGCCATTGACCATGGCATCAATTTTCTTGATACAGCGTTTATTTACGGGCCGGAACGTTCGGAAGAGCTGATCGGCGAGGTGCTGAAAGAGCACGGCGGCCGTGACAAGGTCGTCCTCGCCACAAAAGGTGCGCATAAATTTGTCGATGGAAAAGTGGTGTTCGACAACTCCCCTTCATTTTTAAAAGAAGCCGTCGAAAGTAGCCTGAAACGCCTGAAAACCGATTATATTGATTTGTTTTATATCCATTTTCCGGATGACCGCACCCCGAAAGACGAAGCGGTCGGCGCCTTGAAAGAACTGAAAGATGAAGGAAAAATCCGTGCAATCGGCGTTTCTAATTTTTCCATTGAACAACTGAAAGAGGCAAACAAAGACGGGTATGTCGATGTGCTGCAGTCGGAGTACAATTTATTCAAGCGCGGGGCTGAAAAAGATTTGCTTCCGTACACAGCGGAAAACAGCATTTCGTTTATTCCGTACTTTCCGCTTGCATCCGGGCTTCTTGCCGGCAAATATACAAAAGATACCAAATTTGAAGGCGGGCGTGCGAAAAATCCGCTCTACCAGGGCGAAACCTATCTCCGCAATTTGGAAAAGGTTGACAAGCTCCGCCCGATTGCGAAAGAAAAAGGCGTGGATGTCGCGCATGTTGTGCTCGCCTGGTATCTCGCCCAGCCTTCCATTGATGCTGTCATTCCGGGTGCCAAACGGCCGGAACAGGTGATTGACAATCTGAAAACATTGGAAGTCAGCCTGACGGAAGCAGATCTGCAAAAGATCAGCGCCATCTTTCAATAATGTATTTCCACGGTGGAAAAATGTTTTTTGTTGATTGACGTATTTTCCTGTCTTATACTTAAACTAATATGGCTAAAGGAGTTGGGAAAATGGGTGTGATGGATCTGATCAAATCGCGCCGTTCCATCGGTGTGACAGACAATAAAGAGGTGCCCGATGATGTCATTAGAACGTTGCTCGAAGCTGCCACGTGGGCGCCAAACCATAAGAAAACAGAACCGTGGAAATTCCGCGTGTTTAAAGGGGAAGGACGCGCCAAACTCGGAGAGGAAATGGCCCGGATTGCAGCCCGGAAAGCGGAAGGCCTGAGTGAAGAAGAAGCGGAGAAAAAGATTGAAAAAGCGCGTAAAGGGCCGCTGCGAGCGCCGGTGATCATCGCGGTTGCCGTCAGTCCTTCCGGCATTGTTCCGGAAATTGAGGAAGTCGTTGCGACTGGTTGTGCGATCCAAAATTTGCTGCTTACGGCAACCGAGCTCGGTTTGGCTACAATCGTGAGGACCGGTGACATCGCGCATGAACCCGAATTGAAAAACTACCTGAACCTCGAACCGAAAGATAAAATTGCTGGGCTCATCTATGTTGGCTATCCGAAAAAGGAATTGGACATCAAAGCGCAACGAACCCCAGCAGAAGAAAAAACGCAATGGTTTGCTTAAACCCAAGCTTACCGGCTCTTATCATGGGCCGGTTCGCTTCTGCATGTTGAATTTTCTCAAAAATGGGAAGTTTCAGCCCGACGTTTTTGAAAGCGCACAATAAAGGCTGCCTTGCAAAACCCTGACACGACCGCAGAGGCGTTTGCACATACGGTTTGTTTTTTTGCCGGCAGCAAATAAGAAGATTGTGATATAATCAAATTTATACATAGATAAGGAGTTGATCGGTATGGATCAAAGCCCGAATGGACAAGAACTGAGTCGCGGGCTGAAAAACCGCCATATTCAATTGATTGCGATCGGGGGCGCAATCGGGACGGGGCTTTTCCTCGGTTCCGGTAAATCGATTCACTTTGCCGGCCCGTCTATTATGCTCGTATACTTCGTAATCGGCTTAGCTCTTTTCTTTATGATGCGGGCACTCGGTGAACTGCTGATGTACAAGCCGATTACCGGATCGTTTACCCATTTTGCCGAAACATTTATCGGACCGTGGGCAGGCTTTATTACCGGCTGGACCTATTGGTTTTGCTGGATTGTAACCGGCATTGCCGAAATTACCGCAGTCGGCATGTATGTTCAATTTTGGGTACCCGAATTGCCGCAGTGGATTCCCGCTTTGATTTGCGTCGCTGTTCTGTTTCTCATCAATATTGCGACAGTCAAAGCATTCGGGGAAATGGAATTTTGGTTCGCCATCATTAAAGTTGTGACCATTATTGCGCTCATTATTATCGGCATTCTCCTCGTGTTCGCCGGTTTTCAAAGCCATGGGGCACATGCCTCTTTTACGAACCTGTGGCAGCACGGCGGCTTTTTCCCGAATGGTTCTAAAGGGTTTCTGCTGGCGTTTGAAATGGCCATCTTTTCATTTGTCGGGATTGAACTGGTCGGCGTAACAGCCGGGGAAGCAGAGGATCCATCAAAGACGCTGCCAAAAGCGATCAACCAGATTCCGCTGCGGATTTTACTGTTTTATGTCGGCGCTTTGTTTGTCATCATGTCGATTTATCCTTGGAACCGGCTGAATCCGGACGCGAGCCCGTTTGTCCGGGTATTTGCCGATATCGGTCTTCCGGCTGCAGCAGGCATCATCAATTTTGTGGTGCTCACTTCGGCGGCTTCCTCGTGCAACAGCGGCATTTTCAGTACAAGCCGTATGCTGTATTCTCTTGCGGAAGACGGAAAAGCGCCGAAAATGTTTAAAAAGTTAAACAAGCGGAATGTCCCGGCACCTGCTCTGCTTGGTTCAACGATCATGCTGTTAATCGGCGTCGTGCTGAATTATTTTATGAAGAGCACACAAGTCTTTACGCTTGTCACAAGCATTTCGTCCATCTGTTTTGTTTGGGTATGGGGCGTCATTATGGTTGCCCACTTGCGTTTCCGGAAAAATATGCCGGAAGAAGCGGCCAAAATCTCCTTTAAATTGCCGTTTGCCCCGGTCATCAACTGGGTTGTACTCTTGTTCTTTGTCTTTGTCCTGGTTGTTCTCGGGATTGCAAAAGATACGCGTGTTGCCTTATTTGTGACACCAGTATGGTTCATCCTGCTTGTCATCGCTTACGGCCTGACACGAAAGAAGAAAAGCATTTAACCAGAAAAACCCGTTTGGAAAGGGATTTCCAAGCGGGTTTTTCTGGTATTTTTAATCACTTCATCTATTATTTTATCCCTCTCATCAGCCGTTTGATGACCGGTGCATAGAGAAGCAGGAATATGCCCAAAATGACCGAAACAAGACCGACGCCGCCGAAGTAGATCACTTCATGGTCGGCGCTGTACAGTTTGACAAGCTGGGCATTCAACGTTTGGGCCGCAGCATCAGACAAGTTCCAGAGACTGAGCATTTGCGCCGAAAATGCAGCTGGCGCCAGCTTCGTCGATACGCTCAAACCAACCGGTGACAAGCAAAGTTCCCCGATCACGACAAGGAAGTAGCTCAATACAAGCCAGAGCGGGCTCACAAGCGACGAAGAGCCGTTAAGGTAAGCCGGCACCATCATGACAATATAGGAAAAACCGGCAAGGATGAGCCCGAAAGAAAATTTAACCGGTGTGGACGGCTGCCTGTCTCCCAGCTTCACCCAAAGCGAAGCCAGAACCGGCGCAAAGACGACGATAAACAGCGGGTTAAGTGTCTGGAACCAGGACGGCAAAATATGGATGCCGGCAAAATTCAGCTGTGTCCGCTTGTCCGCATAGACGGCGAGCAAACTCGCGCCTTGTTCTTCAATCGCCCAGAAGACGATGGAAGCAATAAATAAAGGAATATAAGCCAAAATGCGTGAGCGTTCGTCTTTCGATGTTTTTTTGCTAAAGTACATCATAAAGAAGTACCAGGCAGGAATCAAAAATCCTAAAATGCTGACGATGGTAATAAAGCTGTTCAGATTTAAAATCCGTGTCGGAATGGTAATCGCCAGCAAAATAATCAGGACGACAGCTCCTACGCCGATTTTGGTGAAAGTCGATCTTCTTTCTTCCGGCGTCAGCGGGTTGTGCACGACAGAGCCGGCAAGCCCGAGATTTTTCTTTCTGGACATCACGAATGAGATCAAACCGAAAAACATTCCGATGGCTGCAATGCTGAAGCCGAGATGGTAATTGTACCCCTGGCCGATAGTCCCGACAATGATCGGCGCAAGGAAGGCACCGAGGTTAACCGCCATGTAGTAAATGCTGAAACCGGAGTCGCGGCGCAGGTCTTTTTCATCATACAATTCCCCGACGGTTGAAGCGGCATTTGGTTTTAACAAGCCTGTCCCAAGCACAATCAGCACCATAGAAACGATCAGCGCCGGGAACCCTCCCGGAAAGGACAACGCAATATGCCCGAGCATAATCAGCACCCCGCCGTAAAAAACGGTTCTGGCGGAGCCAAGCAGGCGGTCTGCAATCCAGCCGCCGATAATCCCCGACATGTAAACAAGCGCGCCGTAAATCGAAGCAATCGATGCGGCTGTTGTCGGATCCAATCCCAACCCGCCGTTTGACAGGCGGTCATACATGTAGTAAATCAGAATCCCTTTCATCCCATAGTAGGAGAATCTCTCCCAAAACTCTAAGAAAAATAAAGTCGACAATCCTTTTGGATGACCGAAAAATCCGGTCTGTGGAACAGTTTCCAGAACTTTTTTCTTGTCGATTGTTGACATGCCATTGCCTCCTTGTAAACATCCCATATTGGCACAATTTGTGAAATTAACTGAAAAATAAGTGCTGGTTTTTTCGGGGAATAAATGCGATAGATAAAATATTAACGTAAAATGGGAAAAAAATAAAGATTAATTTTTTGGCAAATTTGTGTGCGCTATTGTTTAAGCCCTGAAACCCGCGTGAAATAAAGGATTTTGTGCTGAGAAAATATTTAAAAAGAATTTTTTCCTAGGTAAGGGAAACGTTTTCATAAATAGAAATAAAGGTAAATTTCATATAATTTATGTAAAGAGTAAGTTTCTGATAAAAGTAAAAACCCGCGGCATCCACCGCAGGTTTTTCCGTTATGGTTCCCGGTTAAAATCGCATTCCCGTAAAGAAACGACTTTTGTCTTTTTCACACATTTATAAATGAGCCATACGGCAATAAAGATGGGGAGGCCGATATACGAGACAAATACGCTTCCCCACTTAATATGGTCTCCCAAAAATGCCTGGTAGTTTTGCCCGAGAATGACGACCGTACAAACGGCAAACGCAAATAGCGGGCCGAATGGGAACCATTTTGAACGGTAAGGCAGGTCGCTCAAAGCTTTGCCTTGTGCTACATATGCACGGCGGAATCGGTAATGGCTGATGGCAATGCCGAGCCAGGCGATAAAGCCGGATAAGCCGGATGCGTTCAGGAGCCAGTTGTACACTGCCCCGTCGCCGAAGAAAGACGCAAGGAAAGCAACCGTTCCGACAAGCGCAGTGACAATCAGTGCATTCACCGGCACCCCGCGTTTATCCAGTTTCCCGAGGAATTTCGGCGCTTTGCCGTCGCACGCAAGTTCCCAGAGCATCCGCGTTGACGCGTACATGCCCGAGTTGCCGGCAGAAAGAACAGCCGTTAAAATAATCGCATTCATGACAGAAGCCGAAAAAGCAATGCCGGCACGCTGAAATACAATTGTGAACGGGCTCATCGTAATGTCATCGGCGGTTAATCTCGAATCCGTGAACGGAATCAACAGGCCGATGACAAAAATCGCCAGAATATAGAAAAGCAAGATTCTCCAAAATACAGATTTCACAGCACGCGGAATGGTCTTTTCCGGATCTTCGCTTTCACCGGCCGCAACCCCGAGCAGTTCTGTTCCCTGGAATGAAAACCCGGCTGCCATAAAAACCCCGAGCACGGCCAGGAATCCGCCGTGGACTGGGCCGTCTGCAATCGTAAAGTTAGAAAAGCCGATTGTTTTTCCGCCCATAATCCCGAAAATCATCAGTGCGCCGACAATGATAAAGGCAATGACGGTTACGACTTTAATGATTGCAAACCAGTATTCAGCTTCCCCGAACCCTTTTACAGATAAATAATTTAATAAGAACATGATGAGAAGGCAAGCCGCACTCCACACGATCGAAGGCATGTGCGGGAACCAGAATTTCATGATAATGGTTGCTGCTGATAATTCGGCTGCGATCGTGATCGCCCAGTTGTACCAATAGTTCCAGCCAAGCGCAAATCCAAGTGCCGGATCAACAAATTTTGTTGCGTACGTGCTGAAGGTGCCTGCAACCGGCATGTAGGCGGCCATTTCTGCAAGGCTTGTCATTAAAAAGTACACCATGACGCCGATTAATGCATAAGCGAGAAGCGCACCGCCAGGCCCCGCGCTGTGGATTGCCCCGCCGCTTGCCAGAAAAAGCCCGGTTCCGATTGATCCACCGAGGGAAATCATGGTCAGGTGGCGGGATTTTAATTTCCGCTTCAGCTTCGTCAATTCACCCTTTTTTGCAACGGGAACCGCTCCGGCTGCAGTGCTTTGCCCATGATAGAAGTCATCCATCCTTGATTCACTCCTTTTTATATAGGAAGGAGCAGGGAATAAACAAAAATGCCGCAGTCGTGGAGACGCGGCATCAAAGCGTATACCCTCCATCAACCTTCCGAAGATAGCTCAACACATATGCGAGGGGGAATCGCATATGTGACAGTTCTGTTCCTGTTCGGAAACAGCCCCAACATGGCACCGCGGGATCCGGCACCACGTTTCGGCAGCTTTTCCTTTCAACCGGAGTCTTAAACTTTACCCGTGTCTCGTCCGATTTACTCATAAAAGCTGCGACCTCTACCTCACCGGATTTGATGAGGATTTTTTATTCCATTTGATTTACATATTATTATAGTTATTTTTTTAGGGAAAATCAATAGAAAAGGCAGCAGAATGGGGTGACAAATGGGCTTAAGTTTTTACATCAAGCCCGGTGCCAATTCGCATGATTGACTTTTTGCAGCGGGCAACAGCGCGGCAATATTTTGTTCATTTTATGTACAGGCTTATTACAAACATCTGCCTTTCCGTGCGAAAAGTGCAAATACCTGATTGGGATGGTTCGTTGGCTGGAAAGGAGGGGCTGCCGCTTTTTCGCGGGTACAAACAGGCAGGAGGACAGCCTGATTCGTGTTTTTTTCAAAAAGGCCTTTACATCTGCCTGCTTTTTTGTATAATACAAATGAAAGTAAACTTAAAGTTTAATAAAACAGAACTTCCTTGCCTTTGAGTTTACAAATGCTAAACAAATGGGAAGGGCTTATGATGGAAATTGGGAAAAAGATTAAAAACTTAAGGTTGAAAAAAGGACTCACCCAGGAGGAACTTGGAGAGCGCACGGATTTAAGCAAAGGCTACATTTCCCAGCTTGAGCGGGATTTAAGCTCCCCCTCGATTGACACGTTTTTTAATATATTGGAAGTGCTCGGCTGCACGCCAAAAGAATTTTTTGATGAAGAAGAGCGTGAACAAAAAGTGGTATACGGGGAAGAAGACCAGACCGATTATCTCGATGAAGAGCGCGGGTATAAAATCCAGTGGCTCGTCCCGGAGTCGAATGAAAAGGAAATGGAACCGATCCTGCTCACGCTTGAGGAAAAGGGGGAGTTTAAAACCTTTGAACCTTCTTTATCGGAAACCTTTGCCTATGTATTAGAAGGCCGGATTGCGGTGCGGCTTGGCAAACGCCTGTACCGTGCGAAAGCCGGAGAAGCCATTTATTATCATGCATCCGATGAGCATCAGATACTGAATGACGCGGAAGGCCGGTCCAGGCTTGTGCTCGTTGCCACGGAATCGTATCTGTAGGCTGCATGCGGAAAGAAGAGGAGGACAGCAATGAACAGCGATATCATCATTCGTTTTGACCATGTCACGAAACAATACGACGATGATCCTGCTATTTTGGATGACGTCAGTTTTGAAATTGAACGCGGAAAATTCTACACCCTGCTCGGGCCGTCGGGTTGCGGGAAAACAACCATTTTGCGCCTGATTGCAGGATTTATTGCGCCGACAAAAGGAAATATTTACATCAACGGAAAAATCGTGAATGACGTTCCGGCCAACCGGCGCCAGGTCAATACCGTTTTCCAGGATTATGCGCTGTTTCCGCATTTAAATGTGTATGAAAACGTCGCGTTCGGGCTGCGCATTAAAAAAATGAAGGCGGCTGTGATTGACCAAAAAGTAAAAGAAGCCTTGAAGTTTGTGAACCTGGAAGGCTATGAAAACCGGGAAATCAGCGAAATGTCAGGCGGGCAGCGGCAACGGGTCGCGATTGCGCGCGCGATTGTCAATGAACCGGAAGTGATTTTGCTGGACGAACCGCTTTCCGCGCTGGATTTGAAGCTAAGGACAGAGATGCAGTATGAACTGCGTGAACTGCAGCGCCGCCTTGGCATTACGTTTATTTTTGTCACGCACGACCAGGAAGAAGCGCTTGCGATGAGCGATGAAATTTTTGTCATCAATAACGGGAAAATCCAGCAGAGCGGTACGCCGACCGATATTTACGATGAACCGATCAACCGCTTTGTCGCGGACTTTATCGGCGAGTCCAATATCCTTCCGGGAAAAATGATCAAGGATTTTGTTGTGGAATTTAACGGCCGTGCGTTTGAATGCGTAGACCGCGGCCTTAACCCGAACGAGCCGGTTGAAATTGTCATCCGCCCGGAAGACCTGGAGATCACGACGCCGGAAAAAGGAAATTTGAAAGTGCGTGTGGATACCCAGCTGTTCCGCGGCGTCCATTATGAAATTTGCTGCTACGATGAAGAGGGAAATGAATGGCTTGTCCACTCGACAAAAAAAGCAAAAGTCGGGGATACGATCGGCCTTTATTTTGAACCGGAAGCGATCCACGTGATGAGATTCGGCGAAACGGAAGAGGAATTCGACCGGCGCTTGGAAGCGTACGATGAGGTCCGGCCATGAAAGTGAATGCACGCGCTTTTTATCTCGTTCCGTATTTGCTGTGGATCCTTCTTTTTGTAGTCGCACCGATTTTGCTCATTCTCTATTATTCTTTTTTTGATATTGAAGGGCATTTGTCGCTTGTCAACTATGAAAAATTTTTTACGCCCGTTTATTTGAAAATGGCGCTGAGCTCTTTTTGGTATGCATTTTTGATTACGGCGTTTACGCTTTTAATTTCGTATCCGACCGCCTATCTTTTGACAAAATCGCGGCATAAGCAGCTTTGGCTCTTATTAATCATTTTGCCGACATGGATCAATTTGTTGTTAAAAGCGTATGCGTTTCTCGGGATTTTCGGCACATTCGGCCCGGCCAACTCGTTTCTTGAATGGATTGGCATTGGGCAAAAGCAGATTTTATTTACAGACTTCAGCTTTTTGTTTGTGTCCACTTATATTTTTATCCCGTTTATGATTTTGCCGATTTATAACGCGCTTGAAGAACTGAACCCGGTCTTTATGGATGCGGCACGCGATCTTGGCGCCTCGAAATGGACCACGTTCCGCCGCGTTGTGTTTCCGCTCACGATGGACGGCGTAAAATCGGGGTGCCAGGCGGTCTTTATTCCGTCTCTGTCACTCTTTATGATTACGCGCCTGATTGCGGGAAACCGTGTCATTACGCTCGGTACGGCAATTGAAGAGCATTTCCTTGTCACACAGGATTGGGGCATGGGGTCTACGATCGCCGTCTTTTTGATCATTGCCATGGTCGTCATTATGATTGTGACCGGCAACCGGAAGTGAGGGATGAAGTTGAAAAAAAGATGGAAATGGTCAAACTTATATCTGATATTTGTGTTTATCGTCCTTTACGCACCGATCTTTTATTTAATGTATTATTCGTTCAACAAAGCAGGGAACATGCATGAATTTACCGGTTTTACATGGGAATGGTACAAGGAAGTGTTCCAGGACACGCGCCTTGTGATCATTGTCATCAACACGCTTGTGATTGCGCTTCTCGCATCCGTGATTTCAACGGTGATCGGTGTGATGGGGGCGCTCGCGATCCGGTTTGTGAAAAGAAGAAGAACGAAAAATGCGCTGCTTTCGCTCAATAATGTGCTGATCGTAAGCCCGGACGTCATTATCGGCGCTTCGTTTCTGATTTTATTTACGATTGCAGGAATCAAGCTCGGCTTTACGTCTGTTCTCGTTTCGCACATCGCTTTTTGCATTCCGATTGTTGTGTTGATGGTGCTGCCGAAACTGCAGGAAATGAGCCCGACTTTGATGGATGCGGCGCGCGACCTCGGGGCGAGCCAGTGGGATGTGTTGTCAAAAGTGATTCTCCCGTATATTACGCCCGGTATTTTTGCCGGTTTTTTCATGGCGCTCACGTATTCGCTCGATGATTTCGCCGTCACCTTTTTTGTCACCGGGAACGGCTATTCCACGCTTTCCGTTGAAATTTATTCACGGGCGCGCCAGGGGATTTCACTCACGATTAACGCGCTGTCAACGCTGCTCTTTTTCTTCTCCATTATCCTTGTGATCGGGTACTACCTTATTAACCAGCGCCAGGCCCGCACGAACGGAATGGGGGTTAAAAGATGAAACAGTTGTTGCGTGTTTTCATTGCGATACTCGTGGTTGCCCTTGCCCTGCAGTTTCTCGCCGGGCGCATGAACCAAACGGAAGGCTACGCAGGCGGCAATACGCTTACGATTTACAACTGGGGGGATTATATCGACCCCGCCTTGATTAAGAAATTTGAAAAGCAGACCGGCATCAAAGTCATTTATCAGACTTTCGATTCGAACGAAGCCATGATGACGAAAATCTCCCAGGGCGGCACAACGTTTGATGTTGCGGTTCCGTCCGAATATATGATCGAAAAGATGAAAAAGGAGAACTTGCTGATTCCGCTTGATCATTCGAAGTTGCCGAACTTGAAATATATCGACCCGCGCTTTATGGATTTGCCGTTTGACCCGGGAAATAAATACTCGGTGCCTTATTTCTGGGGGACAGTCGGGATTGTATACAATTCAAGCATGCTCGGCGGCAAAAAAATTACAAGCTGGGATGACCTGTGGGATCCCGATTTGAAAAATCAGATTCTGCTTGTGGACGGCGCCCGCGAAGTGATGGGGATGGGGCTCAACAGCCTGCATTACTCGTTGAATGACACGAATGAAAAACATTTGCAGCAGGCAAAAGCAAAACTTGACCGGCTGATGCCGAATGTGAAAGCGATCGTCGGTGATGAAATCAAGATGCTGCTGGCCAATGGAGAAGCTTCGCTCGGGGTTGTCTGGTCGGGAGATGCGGCTGAAATCATGTCGGAGAATAAAAAGCTGAACTATGTTGTGCCGAGCGAAGGCTCCAATCTCTGGTTCGACAACATGGTTATCCCGAAAACAGCGAAAAACGTAGATGGCGCCCTGAAGTTTATCAATTTTATGCTCGATCCGAAAAATGCCGCGCAAAACGCCGAGTACGTCGGTTATTCAACGCCGAACCAAGCGGCTTTGCAGCTTTTGCCAAAATCGATTTCCGGCGACCGCCGTTTTTATCCGGACGCTGCACTTACAAAGAAACTCGAAGTATATAAAAATCTTGGCAAGAAAAAACTCGCCCGCTATAATGAGCTGTTTTTGGAATTTAAAATGCATACCAAATAACGAAAGCCGTCCCGAATCCGCGGGGCGGCTTTCAAGTTGATCACGGGCGAAAATAACCGGCTGAATGTCTTTTCCAGCGGGCACGGACATCACTCGGGTGGTGATTGAGATATTTTTTGGAGGTTTCAAAAGGCCAAAAGCGGCTTGGGTAGTGTTCGAAATGTCCTTTTGAAGGCCTCAAAAAGACAAAAGGAACCCGGGTAGTGGTCAAAATGTCCTTTTGGAGGTTTCAAAAAGACAATAACGGCCCGGGCAGCGATCGAAATGTCCTTTTGGAGAGTTCAAAAGGACAAAAGTGGCTTGGTTGGTGTTCGAAATGTCCTTTTGAAGGCTTCAAAAAGACAAAAGCGGCTTGTGCAGCGATAGAAATGTCCTTTTGGAGGTTTTAAAAGGACAAAAGCGGCTTGGGTAGTGTTCGAAATGTCTTTTTGGAGAGTTCAAAAGGACAAAAGGGACCCGCCCGCCAATAGAAATGTCCTTCATCAAAGTTATGAAAGACAAAAGGGACCCGTCCCGCCCGCGAAAAGTCCTTCATCATGGTTATGAAAGACAAAAGAGAGACGCCCGCCCCCAGAAATGTCCTTCATCACAGGCATGAAAGACAAAAGGGACCCCGCCTGACCTCGAAAATGTCCTTCATCGCAGCCATTGGGGGACCCGCGTGCCCGGCCGATAAAAAAAGCAGGGACCGCCCCCGCCTTATGCTCTTCGTTTTTCCATATCAATATACAAATTCCGGTATGCATTCGATTCCGCCTGCATGCCGAGTTCGTGATAAATTTTTGACAACCATTTGACCGGGGTTGGGTCGTTTTCCCGCAACTCCATTTCCCAGCTGAAACAGTCAAGCGCCTTGTCGTATTGCCCAAATTCAAAATACAATTCTCCGAGCAGCGATTGCTTGTCGGGATCGTCCGCCATTTGGTGCATTTGCTCCACTTTGCGGATGGCCGGCAAATGCCCCGCTGCTTTCTTGAACGGAAGCAGCCATTCCATTATATAGGAAGTGTCTCGGTGCTGTAACAAATATGAAATGCACTTTGCCGCAAATTTCTCTGCCTGTGCCGGGTGCCCGGAAAAAAGTGGGGCAAGCCGGTTCAGCGTTTCCACATCTGTATGGCCATCCGGGCTCCATGATTCAAGCATATTTTCCACTTTTTCCGCCTGTTTCGCACTAAGCTGAATCTGTTCCTCAAGCATCATCGGGATCATTTTTTCCAGTTGTTTTGTCTCAATATAAAACTTCAGTAAATCCTGCTGCAGCGGTTCAAACTGCCGGATGCGGGCATAAAGATTTTCCAAAATGGCCATTTTTTCCGCCTGTTCAAAATGCGCCTCCAGCCGCTCAAGAAGGGCTTTGTAACCGGCATCGGATGGCGCCGCCTCCATCTGTTCAAGGCTTAACGCGATTTCGTCCGCCCACCGGTTTTGCGCCCGCAGCAGGCTGCAAAGTTTTGCAAAAGCATCGGTATCCGGCATTTTCTCATATAAAAGTTTTTCGGCATAAAGGGGGTCTTTCCGGATCAGTTCGGGTGAATAGGATTGAAAGAGTTTGTCGTACTTAATCAGATTTAAATCGCGGGACATTTGCTTGACCCAGCTTTGCTTCGGCGCAAAATCTTTTAAGATGCGGAGGATGCGCGCGCACTGCAATAGCTGGCCGTTGCGGCGGTATTCGTAAAAGATGGACTGGATATATTCAAAGAGCTTCCGTTTCGGGACAAACGATTCGAAAAACGTGGCAATCCAGGCGGCTTCAAGTGGCGGGAACAGTTTCTCCATTTTGCCGGTAAGCTGGGCAAAATGAACGGTTTTAAAAGAGCAACCCGGCTGGAAAAGCAAATCAATCAGCGGATGGGGAGGCTCCAGCACAATGCAGTCACGGAAAGCCTGCGCCACTGCGGACTGCCGTTTGATTTTGGCGGCGGGTACCGCGTTCAAATAATGGTCCTTGTAAAAAATCACATACCACAGGCGGCCATCATCACCGGTTGCCTCGACAAATTTGCCCTGCAAAAAAACGGCCATCCTTTCTATATCCGCGTGAATCACGTGTTTGCGGTCTGTAATGGTCAATTGGGCTGCCATAAAATCCCCTCCTTGATAGTTTGATTATACCATACAGCAGCGGGATTGCGACCATCGGATATTCCGTAGCAGGCTCACGATTTTGAAAGATTGCGGGTTGTTCCAAGAAAGATTTTAGGCCTGTTTTTGGCGCTGAACCACCGTTGGCAGGCAAAAGATCCGTGGCAAAAGCCCGCCGCAGGGTTAAATTGCGAATTGATATGCTTACCCGGCCCCGGGTAAACGTATCAGGGGCCTTCACGAAAAAGCTTCGCGGACGTTCTTTTATTTCATATGCAAAGTTTTTACGCTGCCATGTTCTATTACGATGCAAATACAACAGTTTTTGCTGCCGGCAAACCAATACGGATATATCCGGGCAGGCTGGAAAAGCGTGATAAGGGTTATAATTTCTTACAATCAAAATTTTTTATTAATTTGTTATATTTCTATATTGATAAATTTTCAATGAAAAGTATAATAGAGATATGCAATTATACAAAAATTTTGGGGAGGATGAGAGATGAGCATCTTTCAGACAAAAGCAATCGCAAACCTTGTAGAAGAGACCCAGGGCAAGCAAGGGCTGAAAAAAGCGCTTGGTGCACTCGATCTCACTTTGCTTGGGATCGGCGCCATTATCGGCACAGGCATTTTCGTGCTGACAGGTGTGGCAGCAGCAAACTATTCCGGCCCTGCACTCGTCATTTCCTTTATCCTGTCGGGCCTCGCATGCGGATTTGCTGCCTTGTGTTATGCAGAATTTGCATCAATGGTGCCGGTTGCCGGAAGTGCTTATACTTACGGGTATGCGGCGCTGGGTGAATTTTGGGCATGGATTATCGGTTGGGATTTAATTTTGGAATACGGCCTGGCGGTTGCGACCGTTGCGATCGGCTGGTCCGGATACGCCGTGAACCTGCTCGGAAATCTCGGGGTCCATCTGCCAAAAGCGCTGACGCTTGCACCGATGGACGGCGGCATTGTCAACCTGCCGGCCATTCTCATCATCGCTTTGGTTGCCTGGCTGTTGTATTCAGGGGTCCAGCAGACATCCCGCCTGAACGGCATCATCGTAGCCATTAAAGTGGCCGTTGTCCTGTTGTTTATCGTGCTTGCTGTCGGGCATGTAAAACCGGTCAACTGGCATCCGTTCATGCCGTTCGGGTTTAAAGGCGTGCTTTCGGGCGCAGCGGTTATTTTCTTTGCTTACATCGGTTTTGATGCTGTGTCGACAGCTGCGGAAGAAACGCGCCGCCCGCAAAAAGACGTGCCGCGCGGAATTTTGTTCTCCTTGTTAATTTGTACCGTGTTGTATATCATCGTTTCCGCCATTTTGACAGGCGTTGTCAAATTCAGCATTTTCGGCAGGCCGGAAGCTGCTTCTGCTCCAGTTGCTTATGCATTGCAGCAAATCGGCATTCACTGGGGTGCGGCACTGGTTTCCGTCGGGGCCATTTGCGGGATTACTTCCGTATTGGTTGTCATGGCATACGGGCAGACGCGTGTATTGTTTGCCATGTCGCGTGATGGACTTTTGCCTAAAATTTTTTCAAAAGTCAGTGAAAGGAGAAAAACCCCGGCGACTTCAACCGTTCTGGTCGCGATCGTAACCGCGGTCACAGCCGGGTTCCTGCCGATCAATATCGTGGCTGAGATGACCAATATTGGGACGCTTGCTGCATTTGTGATTGTATGCGTGGCAGTCATCGTGCTCCGATATAAACGCCCGGATCTGGAACGCCCGTTTAAAGCGCCACTTGTGCCAGTCCTGCCAGCCCTTGGCGCGATTTGTTGCACCATCCTGATCGCAAGCCTGCAGCCGGCAACTTTGATCCGTTTCGCTGTCTGGTTCGCAATCGGCATGGTCATTTACTTCGGATACAGTATCCGCCACAGTGAGCTGCAGCAGGGAGCGAAAAAAACAGCATAAAATCCAAAAAAAATAGATGGCCTGTTTCAGCAGGCCATCTATTTTTTGAATTTTTTTACGTTTTGTTATTGATCGTTTACGACAATATAAGCTGCTTTAACTGGCCCATGGACGCCGACGATCAAGTTCATTTCAATGTCAGCGGAGTTGCTTGGGCCTGTAATAAAATTGATGCACGACGGGACGGTTTCCCCGTTTTTGATTTTTTCGCGGATCTTTAAGGCGGCCTGCGTCATACGCGGGACAATCGTGCTTTTCGGCACAATCGCGATATAGGTTTTCGGCAGCAGGCTGACCGACCGGCCGCGTTCTTTACTGCTGAATAAAACCACCGTGCCGGATTCCGCCAATGTGATATCACTGAACGTAATCCCGACATTCGCTTTCTCGCACAGCGCGATATTTTTTTCGCCGATTTCGGGATCCCAGACATGGGTTTCAATTCCCAATTTCGGCCAGCCTTCCTCAATCAGCGGGGTTAAACCGAATTCCCCAAACCGCCTGTCATTCCAAAGCGAGACAGGCCCGCCGCCGTACAGTTCCACGACTTCGTTTAATTTTCCGGGCAAAGTTTTTGCATCCGTTTCAAAAAAATCAACATGGACACTGAGCGACTGCTGGCGCAATACTTCCAGCAGTTCCTCCTGGTTTGCATTTGGCAGTACATCATATTGCGGCTTGTGCTTGTAATCCGGGCGGGCAACACCGGATACAACCGGCTTGCGGCCGAGCCTGCCGGCAATATTTTTTAAAAATGCATCCCGGTTTTGGATGGCTCCGTTCATTTTTTCTGCCCCCTGTCTTTTTCCCGCTTTTCAAACCAGTCGCGGAAAGGTTCTTTGTTCGGCGCAGGGAAATCGCGCACATCCGTCCACGGTTTCATCGGGCCAGGCCCTTTGTGGATCAAATCGTCTTTTAAAAACGGGCGGACGACTTTGGAAGCCATTTTTGCCCCTGCCCCGTAAAGCCCGGGTTTTGAAGCGCCGACACCGAATGCTTTCATCAGCAGCCGTTCCGCTACCGGCGAGCGTTTTTCTTTTTCCGCGATCACTTGGCGGTGCTTGATCAAAAGCTCATGCAGCGGAATTTTCACCGGGCAGGCTTCCGTGCAGGCGCCGCAAAGCGAAGAGGCGTACGGGAGTTCTTTGTATTTGTCGTATCCGCCTAAAAGCGGGCTTAATACCGCGCCGATCGGTCCCGGGTAAATGGAGCCATACGAATGGCCGCCGATATTCCGGTAAACCGGGCAAACATTGATGCAGGCTGCACAGCGGATGCACTGCAGCACCTGTTGGAATTCCGTCCCGAGAATATCGGAACGCCCGTTGTCGACGATCACGAGGTGGAATTCTTCCGGCCCGTCGACTTCTCCTGCTTCTTTCGGGCCGGTCACGGTTGTAATATAACTCGTCAGCCGCTGACCGACCGCGCTCCTCGTTAATAGGCTCACCAAAACTTCAAACTCTTCGTAAGTCGGGACAAGCCGTTCCATCCCCATCACAGC
This sequence comes from Weizmannia sp. FSL W8-1119, assembly GCF_038008605.1. Lineage (NCBI taxonomy): Bacteria > Bacillati > Bacillota > Bacilli > Caryophanales > Bacillaceae > Heyndrickxia > Weizmannia sp. FSL W8-1119. The sequence goes on from NZ_JBBOZL010000001.1 coordinate 294,239, forward strand.
GATCTGTGTTTTCGGAAGGGTTGTGACCATGTCGGCATTCCCTTCATTTGTGACAAGGCCGACCGATCCGCTTTCGGCAATGGCAAAGTTGCAGCCGGTAATCCCGATTTCCGCTGATAAAAATTCTTCGCGCAAAACTTTACGTGCAAACGCGGCCAGCTCCTCCGGTTTTTCTGTGCCGGTATAGCCGAGGCGGTCGCGGAACACGTCACGGATTTGATCTTTGTTTTTGTGCAAAGCCGGCGCGACGATATGGGAAGGATGGTCGCCGGCCACCTGTAAAATGTACTCGCCGAGGTCGGATTCGACAACAGTGCTGCCCGCTTCCATCAGGGCTTCGTTCATGCCGATTTCTTCCGTCACCATCGATTTCGATTTAATCACTTTTTTCGCGTTTTTTTTCTGCACGACTTCTTTAATATACCGGCTCGCTTCTTCAGCGGTCTGGGCAAAGAAGACATGGCCGCCGCGTTTCGATACATTTTCGCTTAATTGATATAGATAATAGTCCAGATTGTTTAAAACATGCTGGCGGATTTTTTCGCCGAGCGAACGCCATTCTTCCCAGTTTCCGAGTTCATTGGCCGCTGCCAGCCGGTTGGTTTGCAGCCGTTCCTGGGCACTTCGGACGGCACCGCGCATAAAATCATCGTTGATGCCTTCTTCGACCCTGCCTTTAAATTTTTCATCACTAATCGATAAACCCATTTTTTTCACCCCTTTGCCGTTTTTTAATCCCTGCTGTTCAAAACTTCAGCAATATGCATAATTTTTATCGGTTTTCCTTTACGCGTCATCCGGCCGCCAATATTCATTAAACAGCCGCAGTCGCCGCCGATTAAAACGTCGGCGCCGGTTTCTTCGACGTGCTCCACTTTTTCGTCCACCATTTGCTCGGAGATTTCGCTCATTTTCACGGAAAATGTGCCGCCGAATCCGCAGCATGACAATGCATTAGGCAGCGGTATAAATTCAAGGCCGTCCACATGTTTTAACAGTTTCATAGGCGCGTCTTTTACCCCGAGCAGGCGCGTCATATGGCATGATGGATGGTAGGTGGCCTTTGCGTGCAGGCTTGCCCCGACATCTTCCACTTTTAATACATCCACGAGAAATTGTGTAAATTCGTATGTTTTTGCAGCGAGCGCTTTTGCTTTTGGTTCCCACACCGGGTCGCCCGCAAAAATTTCCGGGTATTCTTTAAACATGTATGCGCATGAGCCGGAAGGGGATACGACGTAATCTGCGTTTTCAAACGCTTTCATCATTTGTTTCATCGCAGGCTTTGTATCTTCCAGATAACCGCTGTTATAGGACGGCTGCCCGCAGCAGATCTGGCCTTTTGGAAGATCAACTTCACAGCCCTGCCGCTCCAGCACTTCCACCATTGCTTTCCCGACGTCCGCTTTGAACATATCGACAAGGCAAGTGATGAACAAACTCACTCTCACAATATTCACCTTCTTATAGTATTAGGCCAATCATCAGATGACCGGATTACTGTTATTATACTCCTTATAGTGAAAACTTGGCAATGAAAGAAATATAGGATTTAAAACTTTTGCCGTATAAAACGGCAAGCCTGATTGATTCCCGTTTCGGAATTGAAAAGTTAAGTCCATTCTATATATTCATTTTAATGGAAAAATACAAATAAAGCACCTGATTTGCCGCTTTTTTTTGGCCCGGCCGCAAGCTTGGGCATCAGGTTTTTTCCGGGATCGGTTTGCGTTTCCTTTTCTCTTCATCCCGCAGCATTGCCAATTGATCTTGGCCTGGCATCTTGCCGGTTTTGGTTTGTGCGCTTCCAGGCTTCCTGTCAAATTCCTTTTCTTACCAGACTATAATTTTACCACATTAGCAATTTATCACTTTACCAAACTAAAGAAATACGTTAAAATAATGACATGAAATGGAGCGAAACCAAACCAACACAGAGGGTGAATATACATGAATAAAAAATGGGGACTTTGGACTTTAACCACGTTCGTTGTTGGCAATATGGTAGGCGGCGGGGTCTTCATGCTGCCGGCCAATCTCGCAAATAAGGCCGGGGCGCTCGGTTCAACACTTGCATGGGTTCTGACCGGCTTTGGCGTTTTGATGATTGCGCTCGTGTTCGGAAACCTGGCCATCCGGAAACCGGAACTGAAAGCAGGGCCGCAAAGCTACGCACAGTCGCTTTTTAAATCGAAGCAGGCCGGCCGGGTCGCCGGCTACAGCATGGCATGGGGCTACTGGGCAGCCAACTGGGCGGCAACGGCTTCCGTCATTATTTCGTTTGCGGGTTATTTAACGACATTTTTCCCGATTATGCAAAGCACGAAAATCTTGTTTTCGCTCGGCTCTTTCCAAATGGAGGACGGGAAATTTTTGACATTTGCCGTGTGTACAGTGATGCTATGGGGGATTCAATGGATCCTGTCGCATAGCTTTAACAGCGGCGGAAAAATGAATCTTGTGGCGACGGTCACAAAAGTGCTCGGCTTTATGATGTTTATCGTCATTACCGTTTTTGCATTCGATGCCGCGAACTTCGGCAATGCGAAAGCTTTTACCGATGCGGACGGCCACGCCGTTTCTCTCTTCGGGCAAATTAACGGCGGCGCCATCTCCACATTGTGGGCGTTTATCGGGATAGAATCGGCGGTGATGCTGTCAAACCGCGCCAAATCACAAAAAGATGTGAAAAAGGCAACACTTCTGGGCCTTTTGATCTCGATCTTGATTTATGTCGGCATTACCCTGCTGACAATGGGCGCTTTGTCCCAGGCTGAACTGCGCGTCTCGCATAAGCCGCTTGTCGATGCGCTCGGCCAGGTGCTCGGTGCAAACGGCCAGTATATTTTAGCCGCACTGGCGCTCATTTCCTTGTTCGGTTCCACGGTAGGCTGGATTATTGTCAGCTCCGAAGTGCCGTACCAGGCGGCAAAGTCCGGACTTTTTCCGGCATTTTTCGGGAAAACGAACAGAAAAGGATCGCCGTCCCGTTCGTTATTGGTAACGAATATGATGACGCAAATCTTTTTATTTTCCACTGTATCGGACACCATTTCGGAAGCATATGATTTTGCCATTGTTGTGGCAACACTGGCGTATTTGATCCCGTATCTTGTATCGGTTATTTACCAGTTGAAGCTGGTGGCAGCTGGGGAAACTTATACGTCTCTTGGCGCGCGCACAACGGACGGCATCATTACCGGCATTGCGCTGGTTTATTCTATATGGGTCATCATCACCGGCACTGCCGATTTAAAAACATTCTTCCTCGGCATCGGGCTGTTTGTTATCGGCCTGGTTTTGTACCCGGTTTTGATGCGGGAAAATAAAGTATATAAAGAAGTGCTGGAGTAACTGCAACCCGTTGGGAAGGCTGCTTCCTGACTGGGCTCCTTTGCTTGGTCGGTTTCTAACGGGCCGCCGCTTTGTCCGGAATTTCTGCTGATTCGGAAGTGGGGTGCGAGTATTTTAAAGACGATAACCCCTCATTTCGCAGGCCCCGTCAATAAGAAAAGGATGTCCCTATATAGGACATCCTTTTCTTATTACAAGCTCATTCTCAAAATCTCCCGCACATCTTCTTTGCCCAGTTTTCGAAAGTTGCCGATTGGGCCGAATGGCAGAGCTTTTTCCGCCAAGACGCCGAGCTTGTCATCGCCGATATTGTAATCTGCAAGCCGGCTTGGCGCGCCGATTTCGTTAAAGAAAGCACGGACTGCATCAATGCCGGCGAGAGCCGTTTCTTCGTCCGTTTTTCCTTCAGGATCCACACCCCATACTTCAACGGCAAACCGTTTGAAACGTGGGATATTTTCTTTATATACATACTTCATCCAGTTCGGGAAGATGATCGCAAGCCCGCCGCCGTGCGGGATATCGTAAACAGCGCTGACGGCATGTTCAATCGAGTGCGTTGCCCAGTCGGTTTCCACGCCGGCCGCAAGCAGGCCGTTAAGAGCAAAAGTGGAACTCAGCATTAAGTTTGCGCGTGCATCATAGTCCTCAAGGTTTTGCAGCACTTTGCGCGCATTTTCGATCACGGTTTTCATAATCGTTTCCGCAAAGCCGGTTTGCAACGGAATTTCTGTTGTATGCGAAAAATATTGCTCAAATACGTGCGAGAGCGTATCTGAAATGCCGTAAACAGTCTGGTTGCGCGGCACGGTAAACGTATTTTCTGGGTCTAAAATCGAGAACGCCGGGAAAGTCATGCTCGCTCCGTGTTTTTGCTGTGTTTCCCAGTTCGTAATAACGGAGCCTTTGTTCATCTCTGAACCCGTCGCAGCCAGCGTCAGCACAGTGCCAAGCGGAAGCGCTTTTTCCACTTTTGCCTTTCTTTCGTAAAAATCCCATACATCGCCGTCATACAGGGCGCCGCCTGCGATTGCTTTCGAGCAGTCGATGACGCTGCCGCCGCCGACAGCAAGAATCCAGTCGAGTTCATTTTCGCGGATCAGGGAGATGCCTTTTTTAACAGTGGACAGGCGCGGATTCGGTTCAACACCCGCAAGTTCGCGCACATGGCAGGCTTTTTTCTCAAAAATCGCCTGCAATTTATCGTACAAGCCGGAACGTTTGATGCTGCCGCCGCCATATACAAGCAAAATCCGTTTGCCAAGCTGGTCAATTTTTTCATTGAGCTTTTCGAGCTGCCCTTTTCCGAAAATCAGTTCAGTCGGGTTATAAAACGTAAACGGGTTCATTCAATTCCCTTCTTTCTTTGGAGTTTTACAGACAGATTGTACCACATTTTAGGATGTACCAATCATTTTAAAAGCTTGCAGGAGGAAAACAGCCCCCATCTGTAATGATTTGTGCACTGAAAGCGCATTCTGACAGGTTTGTAAGAAAACCTGACAAGAAATATAAAAATTTTAAAAAAATTAACGAAAAAGTATTGAAAAAATGGCTGACATCACATATGATAATTTATATAACAAAGATACGTTATAAAATCTAACATCAGAAAGGAAGAGGCAAATGGTTCCTGCAGATTCGGTCTTTATGTTTGTATCGACGGCGCTTGTTTGGGTTATGACACCTGCGATTGCGCTGTTTTACGGGGGGATGGTGAAAAGCAAAAACGTTCTAAGCACCGCGATGTACAGCTTCGGTTCGCTTGGCATTGTATCGGTATTATGGATTCTTGTTGGTTACTCGCTGGCATTTTCAACCGGCGGCAACGCGATTCTCGGCGATTTAAGCTGGGCGGGGCTGCACGATGTCACCTTTAAACCGAATGCAGATTACAGCGCGACGATTCCGCATAACTTATTCATGATGTTCCAAATGACGTTTGCGGTTTTAACCATTGCCATTATTTCAGGCGGTTTTGTCGGGCGGATGCGGTTTTCGGCATACTTGATTTTCATTTCCTTATGGTGCGTGCTCGTATATGCGCCTGTTGCCCACTGGGTATGGGGCGTCGGCGGCTGGATCCGCAACCTTGGCGCACTCGATTTTGCAGGGGGCAATGTGGTTCATATTTCTTCCGGCGTGGCGGCCCTCATCCTCGCGCTTGTACTCGGCAAACGGAAAGAATCCGAAACCGGGCGGCATAACTTAATGCTTGTCCTGATCGGCGGCAGCCTCCTTTGGCTCGGGTGGTTCGGATTTAACGTCGGAAGTGCCTTATCGTTAAACGAAGTTGCCATGTATGCTTTTATCAATACCAATACAGCGGCGGCTTGCGGGTTAATCGGCTGGGCCGCGGTGGAATGGATTGTCAATAAAAAGCCGACATTGTCAGGTGCGATCTCGGGCGGCATTGCAGGGCTCGTAGCGATCACACCGGCAGCCGGGTTTGTAACACCAATGGCATCGATTTTGATCGGCCTGGTTGGCGGCATCGTCTGCTTCTGGGGCGTCACGTATTTGAAATCGAAACTCGGCTATGATGATACGCTGGATGCATTCGGCATTCACGGTATCGGCGGCACATGGGGCGGCATTGCAACCGGCCTGTTCGCCTCCAAAGCGGTCAACTCCGCCGGCGCGAACGGCTTGTTCTACGGCGATCCGTCGCTCGTCTGGAAGCAGCTCGTCGCCATTGTGTCCACCTATATTTTCGTCGGCATTGCCTCCTTTATTATCATCAAAGCGATCCAATTGTTTATGCCGATCCGCGTTGATGAAGAAGCGGAAAAAAGAGGCCTTGATATCACGTTGCACGGCGAACATGCTTATGGACAGCCGTACGAAGAGGGGGTTTACGAACAGGCTGCAGCAAAATAATAGAGGGCGGGCATATCCGCCTTTTTCCAGCTGCCGGGACATTCCCGGCGGCTTTTAATTTGCTTGGTCAGGGTACCCGTTTCAGTGCATCATTCCTTTTTTGCCGCAACATTTCCAAAAATCATGTAAAATGGAGATAAATCCTGTTTGGCGGGGGATGGGGATGCGCAAAAGGAAAGTTTCATTGCAGACAAAAATACTTGGGCTTGTGCTGCTCCTGTCTTTTTTGATCATCGGCGCGCTTTCCGGTTATTTTATGATGCTGGAGCAGCGCCAAATCGAACAACAGGAAGGGCGCCTGGCGTTAAATATTGCCAAAACGGTGGCGGCAATGCCGGATGTCGTGGACGCTTTCCAAAGCAAGGATCCGTCCGACACGATCCAGCCGCTTGCGGAAAAAATCCGCAAAGAAACCGGCGCCGAGTTTATCGTTGTCGGCAACAGGGAAGGGATCCGCTACTCCCATCCGCTCCCGGGCCGGATTGGCAAAAAGATGGTTGGCGGTGACAATGAACGGGCCATTTTGAAAGGGGAATCCTATATTTCAAGCGCAAAAGGATCGCTTGGCCCGTCATTAAGAGGGAAAACACCGGTACGCGACCGGAGCGGAAACATTATTGGCATCGTATCGGTCGGATTTATGCTGAGCGATGTGAACCGGCAGACCAACATCCACATGATGAAAGTTGCCGGAGTCGCACTGCTCGCTTTTTTCGGGGCCATCATCGGAAGCGTGCTGCTTGCCCGGGATATCCGCAAAGACACAATGGGGCTTGAACCGTTCGAAATTGCCTCGCTTTACAAAGAAAAGCGGGCCATTTTACATGCGGTCAAAGAAGGGATTATTGCTGTGGACCGGGAGGGGTTTGTCACCACCATGAACCAGCCGGCGAAAAAAATGCTGCATATTGGCGGATCAGTCAGGCGTACAAAGATTGACAGGCTGATACCGGCTTCCATTTTTTACGCCGTGTTAAAATCCGGCAAGCCGCAAATGGACCGGGAAATGGTATGGAAAGACCAGACGCTCATCGTGAACAGCACTCCGATTCACGATGAACGGGGACAAGTGCAAGGAGCGGTCGCTTCTTTCCGCGACCGTTCTGAAATTGAACGAATGGCCAATACATTGAGTGAAGTCCGCAAATACTCGGAAGATTTGCGGGCCCAGTCCCATGAATACGCAAATAAGCTGCATGTTCTTTCCGGGCTGCTGCAGCTTGGGGCATATGAAGACGCAATTGAATTTATCCGGGAAGAGACAGCATCCTTGAAAAACCAGCATGCCCGTGTTTTTGAAAAGATAAAAGATATGAAAGTCCAGGCGGTTTTGCTCGGCAAACTCGGCAAAGCATCCGAAAAAAAGATTCGTTTTGATATTGATCCGAACAGTTCTTTAGAAAGGTTGCCAAAGCAAATCGATGTGATGCGGCTGATTGTCATTCTCGGCAATCTGCTCGACAATGCTTTTGAAGCAGCAGGGAAAACAGATCGCCCGGCCGTCTTGTTTTTTGCGACGGATATGGGGGATGACATTGTATTTGAAATCAGCGATAACGGGCCCGGCATGGAAGAAGCGGTCCTCAGGCATATCTTTGAAAGGGGTTTTACGACAAAAACAAAAGAAGCGAACAGAGGGTTTGGCTTATCCAATGCTGCCCATGCTGTGTCAGAACTCGGGGGTTTCATTGAAGTCCACAGCCACCCCGGGGAAGGAACGGTTTTTACGGTTTATTTGCCGAAAAGAAAGGGTGTCGACAGTTGAAAACAATAAAAGCGGTGATCGCCGAGGATGATTTCCGCGTGGCGCTTGTCCATGAAAAATTTCTGGCAGAGTTCCCTTGTTTCGAAGTGGTTGGCAAAGCCCTGAATGCAAAAGAAACGCTGGCGCTTGTGGAGGAGAAGTCCCCGGATTTTTTGCTTCTTGATGTGTATTTTCCTGACCGGCTCGGCGTTGACCTGCTTCCCGGCCTGCGGGCATTGGCGCCGCATCTTGACATTATGATGATTACAGCCGCTGCGGAAAAGGATTTTATCGAAAAGGCGCTTCATTATGGGGTGGAACATTATTTGATCAAGCCGGTTTCACTCAAGCAGTTTAAGGAGGCGGTCGAAAAGTATCTGGATAAAAAGCGCCTCCTGGAAACAGCGGGTACGGTGGACCAGGCCTGGGTCGATTCGCTGTTCGGGGCGCCGCGCCGGGAAGCGGGGGCGCAGGAAACGGAGCTGCCGAAAGGAATTGATGCGATTACGCTGAGCAAAGTAAAAGCGGTGCTGGTTCCGGACCAGGGGCAGTCCGCTGAACAGGTCGCCGAAAAAATCGGCGCCTCCCGGACAACCGCCCGCCGCTATTTGGAATACCTGGTTTCCATCCGGACGTGCAGGGCAGAAGTTGAATACGGCATCGTCGGCAGGCCGGAGCGGAAATATTACCTTGTTTCATCCGTTTGATAGGTAAGCGCCGGCCATGCCCCCCTTTTTTCGTGAACAAAATGAACAAAATCATCAAAATAGATTTTATATCATTAATTTTGAAATCGCTTACAATATTTGCTTTGTTGGGTAAACTGAAAGAAACGAACGAAGGGGTGGCTGTTGTGTTGGCATTCATGGGATTTTTGATGATTATTGTTTTCATGTTTTTGATCATGACCAAGCGGCTTTCCGCCATGATTGCGTTGATGGTGGTTCCGGTCATTTTTGCAGTAATCGGCGGGTTTTGGAAAGGAATCGGGAAGATGGCGATCGACGGGGTTACAAGCGTCGCGCCGACCGGCATTATGATTTTATTTGCGATTCTCTATTTCGGGCTCATGATCGATGCGGGGTTATTTGACCCGGTGATCTCGCAAATATTAAAACTCGTAAAAGGGGACCCGCTCAAAATTGCAATCGGGACAGCGGTCTTAGCCGTTTTGGTATCGCTAGACGGGGACGGCACAACCACCTATATGATTACCATTTCCGCGATGCTGCCGCTTTACCAGCGGATTGGCATGAAACCGCTCGTGCTTGCGGGCATTGCCGTTTCCGGATCAGGCGTGATGAACCTGCTGCCATGGGGCGGCCCGACAGCCAGGGCAATGAGCGCGCTCGGACTCGGGACGTCAGATCTGTTCACGCCGGTGATTCCGTCTATGATCGGCGGTTTGCTATTTGTCTTTTTCCTTGCTTTTTACCTCGGGCGGAAAGAAAGAAAACGGCTGGGAATCATCCGTACAGAAAATGAGGCATTTTTGGAACAGGCTGCAGCCGTTGCAGTCGGTGAGGGGAATGAATTAAAGCGCCCGAAACTGATTTGGTTCAACGGCCTTTTGACGATTGCACTGCTTGTTGGGCTCATTATGGAAGTGCTGCCGGCAGCGGTTTTGTTTATGCTCGGTTTTGCCATTGCAGCGATGGTGAACTATCCGAATATGGATGTCCAGAAAGAAAGGGTGGCCGCCTACGCCGGAAATGCGATGTCGGTTGTGGGGATGATTTTTGCAGCCGGGATTTTTACAGGCGTTTTGTCCGGGACAAAAATGATTGACGCAATGGCAAATACATTGATCACGCACGTTCCGGCTGCATGGGGCCCGCATTTTGCCGTCATCACAGCAGTCATCAGTGCGCCGTTTACCTTTTTCATGTCCAATGATGCGTTTTATTACGGGGTTCTCCCGCTCGTTGCGAAAGCAGCTGCAGCGTACGGCATTAGCCCGGAGGCAATTGGCAGGGCATCGCTGCTCGGGCTTCCGGTCCATTTGCTAAGCCCGCTCGTCCCGTCCACCTATTTGCTGGTCGGCATGGTCGGCGCCGAGTTTGGCGATTTGCAGCGTGCTTTCTTAAAATGGGCGTGCGTATCGGCTCTCGTTATGATCATTGTGGCATTGGTGATTGGGGTGATTCCATTTTAAGCAGGAAAAGCGAAAGGATGATGTGTGCCTTTCGCTTTTTTGCACTTGAGGTAACGCCTGCGTTTGGTTCCGGTTCTTACAGGCTGGTAAGATCATGGATTGAAAAACTGCGATTTTTACGGCTGCTTTTCGTAAAATGATCTGAAAAAAAGAAGCCCGTGTTTACGCGTTCACCGAATACCGATATAAAAGGTGCTTTGCTGCATATGAAAACACGCTCCCCAAAAAAGCGAGATAGAAGGAAGCGGCGGGGTAGAATAAGCCAACCACCGCTTCTGATACGACGTAAAAAGCGACAACAGGTTTGTCAATTAATCCTTTTTGCCGAATCCTGCTGTGTCCGCAACAATTGCTGGCTGATTGTCTCCTGCTGTGCATCCTGCGCAATCGTGTAGCGCGGACGCCTTTTTGTTTCCTGGTAAATTTTACCGATATACTCGCCGATTAACCCCATACTCATCAACATAAAGCCGCCTAAAAACCAAATGGAGATAATAATCGAAGCCCAGCCGTCATCCGCATGGCCGGAAACTTTTACAAAAAGTGCATACAAGCCGGCAATGGTGCTTGATAAAAAAGTAAACAAACCGACAAGGGTAATAAAGTGGATCGGCACCACACTGAAAGAAGTAAGGCCGTCAAAGGCGAACGCCAGCATTTTTTTGAGCGGATACTTGCTCTCGCCGGCTGCCCGTTCTTTCCGGTCATAAAGCACTTCAGCCGTTTGCAAGCCGATTAACGGCATTACGCCGCGCAAAAATAAATTTTGCTCGGGAAAGCGGGAAAGCTCCTCCAGCGCACGCTTGCTCATCAGCCGGTAATCTGCATGATTGTATACGAGATCGACGCCGAGTTTTTTCATTGCCCGGTAATACCCCTGGGCAGTCGCTCTTTTAAAAAAGGTATCTTTCTCGCGCTTTTTTCGCACGCCGTATACAATGTCACAGCCGTCGTGGAACTTTAATAGAAATTCGCGCATAACCGAGATGTCATCCTGCAAATCGGCATCGATGGAAATGACGCAGTCGGCCGCTTCTTTTGCTTTTTCAAGCCCGGCAAGCAGCGCTTTTTGGTGCCCGAAATTGCGCGAAAGCTTCAATCCTTTGACAAGCCGGTTTTTCCTTGTGATTTCTTCAATCATCGGCCATGTTTGGTCACGGCTGCCGTCATCCACAAACAAAATGTTGCTTTTCGGGCTGATCAGGCCTTCGTTCATCAAGGAATACACCATTTCCGTCAGCTGGCGTTCCGTTTCGTATAAAACAGCCTCTTCGTTGTAACAGGGAACGACAATGGTCAGTACTGGATTTTCCACGTTAGCAACCTCCAACAAACAGTATTACGGATAGGTTTTGCCAGCGTGAATCACTTTATGCTTGAAAAAAGGGAAATGGAGAAAAAGAATGGCAAGATGATAGATCATGCGGTCTTCTAAGAAAAAACATGAGAACAGACCAGACATTGGAAAAACAGGCAGAAACGTGGTATACTAAAATGCGGAGTACAATGGATGGTGCAATATACATTTTACCATCTTAATTATAGCATCTTCCAATGACGATTGTCAAATTTATTGGCTTAAGGGGCCGCGTTTTTCCCGGCTGGTTGGAATATGCTGCTTTATGCCAATGCATTTGAAGAAAGTTTTTCTATACTCTTACTTGTCAGGAAGGGGCCGGTTTTATGCCACATGATGAAGAATGGTTAAAGGAACAAAAACGCGTTGATTATACAATTGAAAAAATGAAGCAGGAAAAAGAAACACTGCTTTCCAAAGTAAGGGCTGTCCGCGGCGAGGCACAGGAAATCCGCAATACGTTCTGGGAAGACGTAACGGTGAACCTCGATGAGCCGGATGATGTCGTGGAAACATCGGCGAGCGTCCGCCAGCAGGCAGAACTGCTTGCTGAACGCGAACGGAGCTACGGGCATATGGAAAAAGACGTGAAAAAACTTGACCGCCTCATTTATTCGCCGTATTTTGCCCGCGTCGATTTTCATGAAGAAGGGGAACCTTCCGAGCCCATCTACATCGGTATTGCTTCCTACCGGGATGAGGATGAGTATCTCGTGTACGATTGGCGTGCGCCGATTTCCAGTATTTACTATGACGGGGTGCCCGGCCCGGTTTCGTACCAGGCGCCGGACGGCAGGCGCGAAGGCATCATGGATTTGAAACGGCAGTTTTTAATCCGGCGCGGCCATATTGAAGCGATGTTTGATACCGGGATCTCGATCGGCGATGAAATGCTGCAGGAAATGCTTGGGGCAAACGCAAACACCCATATGAAAAATATTGTGGCGACGATTCAGAAAGAGCAGAACCGGATTATCCGTGATGTTTCAAGCAATCTTCTGTTCGTGCAAGGGGCCGCCGGAAGCGGAAAAACATCGGTTGCCCTGCAGCGGATTGCGTATTTGCTGTACCGGTACCGCGATTCGCTCCATTCCGAGCAAATTGTTTTATTTTCGCCGAACCAGCTGTTTAATCATTATGTGTCAAAAGTGCTCCCGGAGCTCGGGGAAAACAATATGCAGCAGACGACTTTCCTGGAGTTTGCCCAGGCACGCGCTGGCAAAAAGCTAAAAGTCGAAAGCCTGCTCGAGCAAATGGAAGAAGCGCTCGAAGGCAAAGCCGAAAACAGGAAAGAAGCACAAATCAAAGGCAGCCTTGCATTTTTCCATGCCGTTCGGGATTATGCGGAAAAACTTTTAAACGGCGGCATCATTTTCCGCGATATCCGTTTTAAAGGCGAGACGATCGTGCCGAAGGAAAAAATTGCGGAGATGTTTTATGCCTATGATCAAAGCTACTCGCTGCCGAACCGGTTTCAGCTTGTCAGCAAAAAGCTGCTGAAAGAACTGGAACACATTGCAAAAGAAGAGCGGAAAAAGCCTTGGGTCGAAGAAGAAATGGAACTGCTCGGGACGGAAGCCTATCTTGCCGCCCATCAATATGCCGAGCGCAAATCGCGCAAGAACAATGATGCGTTCAGCGGGGCCGATGATGAAAAAGAATTTTTAGCGCGTAAAATCGTCAACCGGCGCTTCAGCTCGATCCGGAAACAAATCAAAGCATTTCATTATTTCCATATCCGTGCGCAGTATCTGGACTTTTTGCGGCGCGCGCCGGAGTTTGTGCCTGGCGCGGGAGAACGGCTTGATGGAAAAACGCGCGCCGCTTTCCGCGAAGGCTGGCTGCCCTATGAAGATACGGTGCCGTTTTTGTATCTCTTTGACCTTTTGACAGGCAAAGCAACGAGCAGTTCGATCAAATATGTGTTTATTGATGAAATCCAGGATTATTCGCCGATCCAGCTTGCCTATTTGCGCTATTTGTTCCCGTACAGCAAGTTTACGATGCTTGGTGACTTGAACCAGTCCATATTCGGCACAAGCGGCCGTTCGCAGATGGAGCTGATCAAGGAGATTTTCGGCGAAGAAAAAGCGCAGGTCGTATACTTGACGAAAAGTTACCGCTCGACTGCCCAGATCACCCGCTTTACGAAAGAAATTTTAGCGGGCGGGGAGAAGATTGAATGGTTTGAACGTGAAGGCGATTTGCCGGTTGTCGCGGCGGCCCGCGGCAAGGAAGAAGCTTTGGCAAAAGTAGTACGGTTTGCGAAAAAATACGCAAAAGATAGCCATACAGTTGCGATCATCGGCAAGTCACGGAAGCAGTGTGCTGAAGCGTATGAAACATTGCGAAAAGAACTGGATCTGGCCTTTATTGAAAAAGAATACAGCGATCTTCCGGAAGGCATCATCCTGATCCCGTCTTATCTTGCGAAGGGGCTGGAATTTGACAGCGTCATCGTGCTTGATGTTTCCGCGTCTGTGTATAAAGATGAAGCAGAACGCACCCTGCTATACACCGTCGGAACGCGGGCAATGCATCACCTTGCTCTTATCAGCAACGGTCCGGTCACACCGCTTTTAGATAAAGTGCCTGAGACGCTATATGTAAAGGAATAAAAACAGGATAACAATGGCCGGCTGCTGCTAAACCCATCAGCCGGCCATGATCATATCCAGCAAGTAAAACGGCATGCTGAAATAGTTTGATCAGGTTTATGATGCGGAATCAAATGGACGGGACTATTACACTTGTTTTATGGCTTTCCATGGATGGTTCTTGAGAATCTTGTTCTTGTTTTTTTTTAAATCGTTTGCGGGTATGATGGACGTCATGAAAGAGGCATTCCTGTCTAGGAAATTGAGCAGGAGTTTAAAGCTTGGGTGCAGAAACAGTAGAGAACGAATACTTTTTAGGGGGGAGCTTATGGAAAAGTTTATTAAAATATGGATGGGTACCTATATGTGGCTTTTGATTTTTCTGCTGGTTCTTTTGTTCGAAGTTTTCGATCATGCTCATGTTTCTCTTTTAATATTGGCCTTTTATTTTTTTGTTCACCTCATCATAGAAATTTACAAAAAAGCGGCAATTAGAAAAAAGTTGTTACTGTTTGTTTGATATTGATTTTTCTTTATTTCAGCTTTGTTTAAGTAAATAACCAAGGCAGTTGCCTTGGTTATTCCATGTACGAAGTTATAGCGTCATATGAACCTACCAGCTTAGTTCTCGAAGAATTTGAATACAATTTTGTACTCCATTTTACATATACTGCGGCATTATCTTCGTCAACATATTTTTTAGTAGTCCAATAATAATTTTTGCTCTTTGATACAGGCATTACAAGGTAATCTAAGATGACTGTGGTCATTCTTACATATCATGGAAATCTTGACATATACAAAACGAGCACCATCCGTATTCCGTGGTAAACTAAATTTGCATAAACATAAGGAGGAGAAAAAATGGCCTTTTCTCAAAGAATTCTTCCGGCTTCTGTCAACATGAAGGAGTTTGAAAGGTTTTTAAAAAGTGATTATGAAATCGGGATTTTTCTCGAACTACACATCTCACAACTCAAATACGTTGCGGCAATGGCAAAGGCGGAAGGCAAAAAAATGATTTACCATGTGGACTTGATCCAGGGCTTGAAGAGTGATGATTACGCAACGGAATATTTATGCCAGGAGTATCAACCTTTCGGGCTGATATCAACAAAAGCCAATGTTATACAAAAAGCAAAGCAAAGGGGAGTCGTGTCGATCCAAAGAATGTTCCTGATTGATTCGCATGCGCTTGAGAAAAGTTACAAATTAATTGAACGGACGAAACCTGACTATATTGAAGTTTTGCCGGGCATCGCGCCATGGATGATTACCGAAGTAAAAGAACGGCTTGGCATTCCAATTTTTGCAGGCGGGTTGATCCGTACGCGGGAAGATGTGGAAAAAGCATTGAAAGCCGGAGCAGAAGGCATCACCACCTCGGATACGGAATTGTGGGAAGCCTTTTTGGAAAAGAAATAACGACAGGTGGCTGTTCCGGGCGGCCGCAGCGTTTTTTTGCATGGGGCGGCACCCGGGTGTACAGCAGGCATATTGGCATGACTCCGGGGAAGCCCAAACCAGAAGCGGAAGCGGACTTCAGGTATGTGAAACATTCTCCCATTGGTGCCGAATGGGCACCAGCCGAATAATGGAAATGTTTTCGGAATAGAAGGGTGCCCGCTTCTTTCAACAAAATCAGGAAAATCCGCATATATTTTTTGTGAACATGGATTGACAAAATTTAAAGTAAGCGTTATCATCATACATAAGTTAATAAACTTGGCAGGAGAACAAAGAGATCCACTCCATTCGCAACAAATTTGCGGGCGTGGTGGGTCTTTTTGTTCTTTTTTGATGAAAAGGACCGGAGTGTTGCCGGATCAGCTTTTAATTCATTGGAAATGGAGGAAGGGGTATGAATCCATATTTCGCAGAATTGGTTGGCACAGCCATCCTGATTATTTTTGGCGGCGGTGTTTGCGCCAATGTCAATTTGAAAAAATCATTTGCCTACCAGAGCGGCTGGATTGTCATTTCGTTCGGGTGGGGGCTTGGCGTAGCCATGGCGGCTTATGCAGTCGGAAAATACAGCGGCGCTCACTTAAATCCTGCGCTTACAGTCGGGCTTGCATTTAACGGGGATTTTCCATGGTCGAAAGTGGCCGGATATATTCTGGCACAAATGGTCGGGGCCATGATCGGTGCTGCCGTCGTATTTTTTCATTTTTTGCCGCACTGGAAGGAGACGGACGATCCCGGCGTCAAACTTGGCGTATTTTCAACCGGGCCGGCCATTCCAAATTATTTTGCGAATCTTATCAGTGAAATCATCGGGACTTTTGTTCTCGTGCTCGGCGTACTGACAATCGGCGCGAATAAGTTTACGGAAGGGCTGAACCCGTTCATCGTCGGCATGCTGATTGTCGCGATCGGGGTATCGCTTGGCGGGACGACGGGTTATGCGATCAACCCTGCCCGCGATCTTGGCCCGAGAATTGCCCATTTTCTGCTCCCGATTGCAGGAAAAGGGCCTTCGAATTGGCGCTACTCGTGGGTGCCGGTTGCCGGTCCGCTGCTCGGGGGTTCTCTCGGGGGTGTTTTTTACCGGGCTGTATTTAAGAATGATTGGACGCCCGCGTTTTGGGGTGTTTTGCTAACGAGTTTGCTTGTATTATTGATAGTATGGATGATAGAAAACAAGAAAAAGAGAGCGTAAGGAGGAAAAAACGGGATGGAGAAATTTATTTTATCCATTGACCAGGGGACAACGAGTTCAAGGGCCATTCTTTTTAACCAAAAAGGGGAGATTGTGCATACGGCCCAGCAGGAGTTTCACCAGTATTTTCCACAGCCTGGCTGGGTGGAGCACAATGCAAATGAAGTGTGGGCATCGGTGCTGGCGGTTATGACGACCGTTTTGACAGAAGCGGATGTGGAGCCGAAGCAGATTGCCGCGATCGGAATTACCAACCAGCGTGAGACAACGGTCGTCTGGGATAAAAAAACCGGGCATCCGATTTACAATGCCATCGTCTGGCAGTCGCGGCAAACAGCGGATATTTGTGCCGACTTAAAAGAAAAAGGCTATGCTGATATGGTCCGTGAAAAAACCGGGCTCCTTATCGACCCGTATTTCAGCGGGACAAAAATCAAATGGATCCTCGACCATGTTGACGGGGCAAGAGAACGCGCTGAAAAAGGCGAGCTCCTGTTTGGAACAATCGACACTTGGCTGATCTGGAAATTTTCAGGCGGAAAAGCCCATGTTACCGACTATTCGAACGCGTCGCGGACACTTTTGTACAATATTTACGATTTGAAGTGGGACCCCGAGCTGCTTGAAATGCTGGACGTTCCTGCTGCGATGCTTCCGGAAGTCAAACCTTCCTCCCATGTTTATGCACAGACTGCGCCGTACCATTTCTTCGGCGAGGAAATTCCGATCGCAGGCGTGGCGGGCGACCAGCAAGCGGCACTGTTCGGGCAGGCCTGCTATGACGAAGGGATGGCGAAAAATACGTACGGCACCGGTTGCTTTATGCTCATGAATACCGGTGAAAAAGCTGTTTCTTCCAAGCATGGATTGCTGACGACACTTGCATGGGGCATTGACGGCAAAGTCGAGTATGCACTTGAAGGCAGCATCTTTGTGGCGGGGTCAGCAATTCAATGGCTGCGTGACGGGATGCGCATGATCAAAGACAGCGCCCAAAGTGAATCGTATGCAGAACGGGTCGATTCGACAGATGGCGTGTATGTCGTGCCGGCATTTGTCGGGCTTGGGACGCCGTACTGGGAAAGCGATGTGCGCGGCGCGGTGTTCGGGCTGACACGGGGCACCACGAAAGAACATTTTATCCGGGCCACGCTTGAATCGCTCGCCTACCAGACGAAAGATGTGCTTGCCGCGATGGAGGCGGATTCCGGATTGCCGCTTAAAACATTGCGTGCGGACGGCGGCGCAGTGAAAAACAATTTTCTCATGCAGTTCCAAAGCGATATGTTGGGCGTGCCGGTTGAACGCCCGGTTGTGAGCGAAACTACAGCACTTGGCGCCGCATATTTGGCGGGGCTTGCGGTCGGTTACTGGGAATCGCGTGAAGAAATTGCCCGCCAGTGGAAAGTGGAACGCAAATTTGAACCGTCACTCGCGGAAAAAGAGCGCGAAGCCTTATATGGCGGATGGAAAAAAGCAATACACGCAACCATTGCCTTTAAATAGATTTATAGCATTTCGGCTGCCGTTCTTGCTGCAGCCGGCATGGTTTGATCCGGCTTGTCCTGTGGCAGTTTAGCTGTTGCAGGCGGCCACTGCTTTTCAATAGATTGCTATGGTTCGGTTTTCACAGCACCTTGGATTCCCGGCCATCCGGATGTGACTGCAGAAAATGCGGTATTCAGCCGGTTTTCCTTCGATGGCTTGTCTATTGGACTTTTAAACAGCTTTCGGGAAACGTGGCCGGCTATTGCTTTGTTGCCGCGCATGGTTCGGGCACTATTGCCTTCCATGCTTTGGCCGGCGGTGCCTTATCTGTCAGGGCAACGGCATGAAACAGGTATTACTCACATTTGCCCGGTGCATAACAGCTGAAAATCAGCGGAAGGTCTGTTATAATAAAAACAAGTTCATAAAATGTCAAGAGATGCAGAGAGACCTGGCTTGTTTTATGGGAGTTTTCCATAATGCATGTGTCAGGTCTCTTTTTATTTTAAGGAGGGGACGAAAATGGAATTTTCAGGAAAACAGCGCGGGACGGTTTTACAAGGCATGAAAAATAAAACGTTCGATCTGCTTGTGATCGGCGGCGGCATTACAGGGGCCGGCATTGCGCTTGACGCAGTGACGCGCGGCATGTCGGTAGCGCTTGTCGAGATGCAGGATTTCGCGGCGGGCACGTCAAGCCGGTCAACCAAACTTGTCCATGGGGGCCTGCGGTACTTGAAGCAGTTTGAAGTAAAGATGGTGGCTGAAGTCGGAAAAGAGCGCGCCATCGTTTATGAAAACGGCCCGCATGTGACAACACCGGAATGGATGCTGCTGCCGTTCCATAAGGGCGGCACGTTCGGCGCGTTTACAACGAATATCGGCTTACGGCTGTACGACTTTTTAGCTGGCGTGAAAAAAACGGAACGCCGGAAAATGCTGTCGGCTTCGGAAACCTTAAATAAGGAACCGCTGATCAAAAAAGACGGGCTGAAAGGCGGCGGTTATTATGTCGAATACCGGACGGACGACGCGCGGCTGACCATTGAAGTCATGAAAGCAGCTGTCGCACATGGGGCGCTGGCTGTAAACTATGCAAAAGCGGAAGAGTATTTGTATGAAAACGGCCGTATCTGCGGGGCCACTGTTCGTGACCAGATCAGCGGGGAAACCGTAAACGTGCGGGCGAAAATGGTCGTCAATGCGACCGGTCCGTGGAGTGATAAAATGCGCAATAAGGACGGGAAAGGGAGCAAAAGCCTCCGCCTCACAAAGGGCGTGCATATTGTGTTTGACCAAAGCATCTTCCCGCTCCGGCAAGCCGTGTATTTTGATACGCCGGATGGCCGCATGGTGTTTGCCATTCCGCGCGGCGGCAAAACGTATGTCGGCACAACGGATACATTTTACGACAAAGACCCGATTCACCCGAAACCGCTCCCGGAAGATATTGATTACTTATTGAAAGCGATCCGCTTTATGTTTCCGGAAGTCAAAGTGACAGCCCATGATGTCGAATCAAGCTGGGCCGGCGTCCGTCCGCTGATTTACGAAGAAGGAAAAGACGCCTCCGAAATTTCGCGTAAAGATGAAATTTGGGAATCCGACAGCGGCCTCGTGACAATCGCAGGCGGCAAACTGACCGGTTACCGGAAAATGGCGGAAACGGTTGTAGATCTTGTGGCGCGTAGGCTTGGCGGCAATTTCCGGCCGTGCCAAACGAAGCACTTGCCGATTTCCGGCGGTGACGTAGGCGGCTCTGAAAAATTGCCGGCGTTTGTCAAAGCAAAATCAAAAGAAGGGGAAGCAAGCGGCCTGTCTACTGAAGCAAGCCGGGCGATTGCGGAAAAATATGGCACGAACGCGGATCACGTATATGCATACGCGAAAAGCTGGAAAGACGACTATCCGCTGCCGCGGGAAGTGTACGCCGTATTGAAATACGCAGTGGAACAAGAAATGGCGGTAAAACCGGTCGATTTCTTCATTCGGCGTACCGGTGCCCTTTTCTTTGATATCAACTGGGTCCGCAAATGGAAAGAGCCGGTCATGACATGGTTGGCCGCCGAATTTTCCTGGGATGCGGAGACAGAACAGGCGTACAGGGAAGAATTGGAAGAAGCATTGCGAGAAGCGGTACCGGAAGTATAAACTTGTCCCGGAAAAAGGCACAGACCCTGGTGGCGACTATTCATATTGGAAGTATACGTTCCCAGCATTCTTTCAAAGACAGCTGGAAAAAAGCAGCGGACACTGTTCCGCTGCTTTTTGCGTTTTGTTTAGACCATGCTTTTTTAAAAGCAAAATTTTTTTAATATAAAAATAGTGAAAACGGGAGAAACCTGTACTATAATAGAAATATAATTCGTGACACTAAAATGTAAGCGCAAACAGAGGGGATGGCAAATGAGGATCAACTTTCGGAATCTTACAGTACAAGTCGTGATTGGCATCATTCTGGGGATTATTGTAGGGCTTGTTTCACCTAAATTCGGCGCAGAACTGAATATTCTCGCGCAATGGTTTATTAAACTCATCAAAATGCTCGTCCCGCCGATTATCTTCTTTACGGTCATTATCGGGATCGGCGGCATGGGGGATTTGAAAAAAGTCGGCCGGATCGGCGGCAAGGCGCTTATCTATTTTGAAGTCGTCAGCACGGTTGCGCTCGCCATCGGTCTGGTTATCGTTAATTTGATCCAGCCTGGCCACGGCATTGATACAAGCCATGCGAAAACAAGCCAGGTTTCACAATTCGTCACGCAGGCAAAAGACAACGAACACGGTTTTATTGGTTTTATTTCCGGTATTATTCCGGAAAGCATCGCCGGGGCTTTTGTCAAGGGAGACCTTTTGCCAATATTATTCTTTGCGGTACTGTTCGGGGTCGCTGCCGCATCCCTCGGGGAGAGGGCAAAACCGGTTATCCGCTTTTTTGAAGACATAACGGAAATCTTCTTTAAAATTGTCGGCATTGTCATGAAAGTGTCGCCGATCGCTGCATTCGGGGCAATGGCCTATACAGTCGGCCAGTTTGGCGCAAGCTCGCTGATCAATCTCGGCGAATTAATGGGATCCGTCTACCTGACGATGATCATTTTTATCGTGCTTGTCCTCGGCGGGATTGCGAAAGCGTTTGGGTTTAATATTTTCAAATTCATCGCTTATATAAAGGAAGAACTTTTACTCGTGCTCGGGACTTCTTCATCGGAATCGGCGATGCCTTCCCTGATGAGAAAACTCGAAAAATTCGGCTGCTCAAAATCCGTTGTCGGCCTTGTCGTTCCAACCGGCTACTCGTTTAACCTGGACGGCACCGCCATCTACTTGTCAATGGCTTCCATTTTCATTGCGCAGGCGTACAATGTGCACCTGACGATCGGGCACCAAATCATGCTGCTGCTGATTTTAATGCTGACATCAAAAGGGGCGGCGGGCGTGACCGGTTCCGGTTTCATTACCCTTGCTGCGACTTTGTCTGCGTTCCCGGTTATCCCGGTTGCGGGGATCGCACTGTTGATCGGCGTGGACCGGTTCATGTCCGAATCGCGCGCGCTCACAAACATTATTGGAAATGCCGTCGCGACGGTCGTCATCTCCAAAACAGAGAAAGAATTTGACAAAAAGGAAGCACCGGAAACGGTTGCCCATCCTACAGAATCGATTCCTTCTTAATAAGAGGCGCTCCGATTGGGGCCCTCTTCTTTTTTTAACGGCTTTCCGAAAGAAGTCGCCCATCCTCAAGGAATGTGAAGGTGCGAATAGCACCAATGAGTAGGTGGGAGATGAATTTCGGTTGGCTTTAGCCAAAGTTATTTTTCCAATCCTTTTCTCAACAATTCTAAGATTGCGGCTGTTCTAGTTGGAATCCCATTTTCTTTTTGATATTGCTCCAATTTTTCTAATATCGTCTTAGGCATACGAATTTCTACACGTTCTTTCTCTTCTCTCATGATGATCACCTCATATTGATTATACGGATTTTTTACGATATAATCAATATATACGAAATTTTTCCGCACAAAGTGTTGATAAGTGGAGGGTAGTTCACCATTGGCTTTGGGCAGTGTGCTTATTTTTGTGTACAATAGAGTGTGTTGAAGGGATTTGTCCTGCAGGCCGCCTGCAGCTGCGTAATGAGGAAAGGAGTGAGCGCTTTGGGAAACCTGCGTAAAATGCCGCTTTTTAAAGGACTCCGGGATGCGGATCTGGCTGTGATCGCAGAAATATCCGTTAAAAAGCATGCCGAAAAGGGTGCGCATATTTTTTTCCAGGGGGACCCGCAGGAGGCCGTTTATTTTATTGAAAGCGGGGAAGTGAAAATTTACCGCACCGATGCGAACGGCAAAGAGCAAGTTGTCACACTGCTTCGCGATGGCGACATGTTCCCGCATGTTGGTTTTTTCCGTAAAATAAGCTACCCGGCGAATGCGATGGCGGTTGTAGACACGAATCTCGTTGCGATCCGGATTACTGATTTTGAAAACGTGTTGCTCAACAATCCGCAGCTGACCATGACTCTATACGGTGTGATGAGTGATGAAATCCTTGACTTGCAGGACCGCCTCGAAGCCCAGATTTTAAACAACGCTTACGAGCAAGTGGTCAAACTTTTTCTGCGCCTCGCCCGTACACATGGCGTTCAGGAAAAAGACGGGCTGGTCCTCGTGAAAACCCCGCTCAACAACTCAGACCTCGCCAACATGATCGGCGTCACCCGCGAAACGGTCAGCCGCACGATCCGCCAGCTTAAAGAAAAAAACCTCATTCTCCCGCAGGAAAAAGGCACATACTTCATTCACCAGGAAAAACTGACAGAGGAACTGCTTGGGGTATAAAGAACTCTCCCGCCGGTAAGAATTAAAGCAAAGAAAGACATGGGAGCAAAACGTCCTTCATCCGGGGTGATGAAGGACAAAAGACTGGCACCTGTGCAACGGAATGTCCTTCATCGAGGGTATGAAAGACAAAAGAGAGTCGCCCAGGCAGCGAAATGTCCTTCATCGAGGTGATGAAAGACAAAAGAGGGTTGCCAGGGCAGCGAAATGTCTTTCATCGGGGTGATGAAAGACAAAAGAAACGCCCGTAAGCAGTGAAACGTCTTTCATCGAGGGTATGAAAGACAAAAGAAGGGCACCTGTGCAACGAAATGTCCTTCATCGAAAGTATGAAAGACAAAAGAAACGCCCGTAAGCAGTGAAACGTCCTTCATCAAGATAATGAAGGACAAAAGGGGAACGAATGCGCAACGAGTTGTTCTTCCCCGAGGCTAGAAAAGAAAAATGAAATGCAAAACCGCCCCTTTTTAAAAGGCTGTCCTCTCAGGCAGCCTTTTAAAAGTCAAACGGCTTCTTCGAGCAACCGCTTGAATAGAATATTATTTTCCAGGTGAATGTGCTGGAATGTATCATTTTCAAAATTTTCAAGGCGTTGGTACACGAGCTGGAATGTACGGCATGCTCCTTCCGGCAATGTATAGTCATTTGTAATTTCGCGGAGCTGGTGCAAAATTTCTCCGACAGCGGCATGTTCCGTTTCAAGATCGGCCAAACCGGCTGTCGCGGCTTTCAGGTTAGCGGCAGATGGATGGCTTTCGTACGCACGAATGGCCGGAAATTGTTCAGCATCTTCTTTTTCAGTATGCGCCAGCAGTTCTGCTCTTAATTGGTTAAACAGTTCATGCACTTCGATGAGATGCGGGTGGTTGCCACCGTGGACGCGCATCACTTTTGTCACATACGGGCTCAAGTTTGGCAGTTCCTCGCGCAAAAACGCATGGTGGGTGGCCTGAATGTGGTTGGCAATTTCCGTATAGCCCGCTTCATTCCAAGTTTTCCCAACGGCTTTTCCGGCATATTGGCCATAAAGATTGCAAATGGCATCAACCAGTTCATCTGCTGACAGGTTGCGCTTTTCCGCTGCTTCTTTCACAGACACATTGCCGCCGCAACAAAAATCGATACGGTTTGCTTTAAACAGATCCGCCGCTTTTGGAAATAAAGTTACAATTTCCCCGACAGTCTGGTTTGTTGTAAAACGTTCCATCGAATTCACTCCTCCATTTCATTGCTGTCTTCATCATAAACCATCAGCACCCGCTTATTTGTGATGCACATCACAAAAATTGAGACAAGTTCTTATTTAGAAAAAAAGCACCCCCAAAATATCCGGGATGTTTTGGCCATAAGAAGCATGATCTGACCAAAGAAAAAAGCGCCAATTTAAATTGGCGCTTCCGCAATTATTCTGCTTTGCTTGCTTCTAATTCCACCGTAAATTTGATTTCATCGCCAACGAGGACACCGCCTGTTTCAAGGGCTGCATTCCAAGTAAGGCCGTAGTTGCTCCGTTTTACGGTCCCTTCTGCACTAAAGCCGGCGGTTTCTGCACCGCTCATCGGGTTTTTCGAAATCCCTTCAAATGTGACTTTAAATGTTTCTTCTTTTGTCACGCCACGGATCGTCAAATCACCGGTGACGTTATATTCATTGTTTCCTGCCTTTGTAACCGACTTGGAGACAAATGTAATTTTCGGATATTGTTCGACATCTAAGAAATCTGCAGAACGAAGATGATTATCGCGGTCATCATTTTTCGTGCTAATGCTGCTGGCATCAATAATAAAAGAAATGTTTGCATCCGTTAAATCCTGGGGATCGGCTTCGAGTTCGACTTCAAAATTTTGAAAAGACCCTTTTACTTTTGAAATCATCATATGTTTTACTGTAAAATCAATGGTGCTGTGTGCATAGTCAACTGCCCATTTTGTTTTTGCCATCATGAATTCCTCCTGTTTTTAAAACTTACTTTTCGTAACTTAGTTTAATATTGTAAGTGAAAAAAGTCAAGAAAACCGAACCTATTTTTTAAAGTGGGTCGGTTTTCTGAATCAGCAGCAGGCAGAAACCTGCATGTTAACGGTGTTTGCGGGAACCAATCCGGGCATGCCGTAAGTTGCGCAAAAGCTGCTAAAGCCCGCAGCAATGTGTGCCAAACTAAGCTGCTAAAGCCCGCAGCAATGTGTGCCAAACTAAGCTGCTAAAGCCTTAGGCCAGATTCGGCAGGCGGAGCAATGCCGTGCAACATGCAGATGTCATTCTGCAAACGGGAACCAGCCCGGAGTTGAGGTGATCATCTTCCACAGCGGTTCCGGAATAACGAGCCGTTCGCGGTCGTCTTTTTGTAACGCGGTTTGAATCGCATCCTTTTGTCCGGCTTTGATTTTTTCCACCCAATGCGGTTCCATGACAAGCTCACGGCCGAGGGCAATAAGTGGCACGCCGGTTTCCATTGCTTTCAAAACCTCGTCTCCTGTGTGCAGGGAACCGACGCCGATCAAAGGCACGCGGCCTGCAGTATGTTCCACGATCTGTTCCATGCGCGGACGGCCGGGTTCACCGCCGCGGCGGGCTTTAGACCAGAAATGCTGCAGGGAAATATGCACGTAGTCGAGCTCTTTTTCCATCAGCGCATCCAACAGCGCGAACGTGTCATCCATCGTAATTCCCGGTTCGTACGGTTCTTCCGGGGACAAGCGGTATCCGACTAAAAACGGCCGGTCTGCATATTCCGCCACCGCTTTTTTCACAGCATCAACGACAGCAAGCGGGAATGCAAGCCGTTTTTCTAGGCTGCCGCCCCACTCGTCTTCACGCCGGTTCGTATACGGGGAGAAAAATTGCTGAATCAGATAACCGTTTGCACCGTGAATTTCAACGCCGTCAAAACCGGCTTCGATCACGCGGCGTGTTGCTTCGCCGAATGCCTTCACAATTTCAGCGGTTTCTTCTCCTGTCAACGCGCGCGCATGGACGCTGCCGTCTGACGAATCTGTTTCACTCGCGCTCACAACATCCCCGCCGGGCACGAGTTCAGCCGGGCATTCGCGGCCGCCATGGTGGATTTGCACAACCGCTTTTGCGCCGTTTTGCTGAATCGTTTGTGCCAGTTTTTTCATGCTCTCAACCATTTCATCTGTATGCGCGCCGGGTTGCCCGGTAAACGCTTTTCCGTTTTCCGTAACATTGGCACATGCCGTCACGACCATCCCCGGCCCTTTGGCACGTTCCGCGTAATAACGCAGCTCAGCATCGGAAATCGTGCCGTCATCATTCGAGGAATAATGGGTCATCGGCGCCATCACGATGCGGTTTTCCGCCCTGACGCCGCTTTTAAACGTAATGGGTTCAAACAGTTTATCGTATTTGCTCATGGTAGTGCTCCTTTCCTGTTTGCTTTCGCTTTTTTATTATGTTCCAATTTGCAAAAAAACGAAAACGAAAAGCACCGATTCAACCATGCAGGCATATCATATAGGAAAGTATTTTTTACATCATGAATTGGGAGACGTGAATGATGAGTGATGTCCTTTTACTGCTTCAAATGGTGGCAAAAAGGTTGAGTGTCCTTTCGTTGATTACAGCGGTATTGCTGTTGTTGTCCCATTTATGGCTGTACGCTGTATTTGCGTTCATCATAATGGGCGGCCTGATTTGCGTTGACCGGATCATCAGTGAAAAAGGCCATTCACGGGCAGCGGAAAACCAGCGCTATTATACTTTGATCGTTGTGACAGATGAAGAGTGGTATGAAGAAGAGCATGTGCCGTTTCTTGAAATGGATCATGTCTCCTTGGAGCTACATTATCAATATGAAGATATCCGCCGCATCAATCCGTTGATCCAGCTGCAGGCGTTTCCCGGATTTGTTCTCGTCGAAACGGATGATACAAAAAGAATAGAGGAATCGTTGCAAAACCCGGCGCTCGTTACGGGAAACTATGCGGAAGTTATCCGTTTTCTGAAACAGGAAACCACGGCGGAAAACTGATGGCTTGCAATGGGATACGGCAGGCAGCGGAACATAAATGAACTTTTTAAGAAAAATCGGAAAGGCTTCCTCTCACGAACATTTCCTGTGTTAAAATGTAAAAAAAGTACGTTCAAGGGGAGCATTTTCAATGGTGTTTCGAAAAAGGGAAAAGTTAGCAGAAGATTTGTATTCCAATAGCGGCGTCCTGTTGCTGCGAAAAGGGACGTTTCTTACAGAAAGGCTTGCTGCCATTTTAAATAAATATGAAGTCATCCGCGATCCGGAACTGGACGGCAGGCGTATTGCCACCGAAGTTCCCGGGATCTTCCATGACTTATTATATGAGAATATTTACCATGAAATGGAAGAGCTCCAGCGCGTCATTCAAATGAAAACAACCCTTTATGATGCAGAAGTGGAGAGTATGGAAAGAAATTTTCGCAAGCTTTACAAAGAAGTGTTTGCCACCCGGACGTCTATTTTGGAACTAATGGAGCATTTCTCCGCTGACGAATATTTGTTCAAACACTGTATCCATGTCGGGCTGATCGCTGCCAATATCGGGAAAATTTTGAAGCTGCATCCTGAAAAGCAAAGCCTGCTGGCGCAAATGGGGCTTTTCCACGATATTGGCAAGTTCACCATTGACCCGCAAATTCTCAATAAACCGGGAAGGCTAACAGACGAAGAGTTTGCCTTGATCAAGAAGCATCCGGAAGCGGGTTACCGGCTGCTTGAGAAAACATCGCTTGACCCGATGATTTTAAAAGGGGTCCTGATGCACCATGAACGGCTGGACGGCTCAGGCTACCCGGATGGCAGGAAAACCATTCCTTTTCTTGTCGGAATTTTATCGGTGGCAGATACGTTTGACGCCATTTGCTCCAACCGCGCATACCGCAGGAGGCAGCCGGTGTTTTTTGCGATTGACGAATTAATGGCAGATGCTGATGCCGGCCGGCTCGATCGGGAAATTGTCCTCCCGTTTGCCAACTTCCTGATGGAAAATTACCGGAAACAACCGATTACACTCCGTAACGGGATAAAAGGGAGCATTATCCGGATCCATCCGCTTCATCCAAATCAGCCTGTCCTTAAAGTTGAAGGTTACCCGGTTTTAAACCTGATGGAACAAAAGCTGACCTTGTTTCAAATTGCTAATCCCTATTAACCGGGGATCTTTTGTATGAAATGTAAAAAAAACGACTTGAAAGACAAAGCGTGCCTTTTTGGGGCCGGAAAGGCGGACAGGAGCAGTACGGCCGCCCGGATATTTCAACAAAAATAGAAGGTTTGCAAAGTATGGCAGATATTCATTCCAAAGCAAGCCGGGCATTGACTTGTCCTGCCCGGTTTTGGTATAGTATTTCTATTCAAATAGCGACGATGAAGGATCAATAGTAGCCGGAACTTTTCCTTTTCAAGCGAGCCGGGGGCGGTGGAAGCCCGGCAAGGAACCCGGTGAAACGGCAGTCCGGAGTTTTTTCATGGAAAGTGGGTGCGGAAATTCTGCATCAACTGGGGTGGAACCGCGGGAATTCAAGCTCTCGTCCCCAGGCTGTTGCCTGGAGCCGGGAGCTTTTTATATGGAAAACATTCCCGTCCCCAGGGGAAACCATTTCAATGAAAAAAGGAGAGATGACAATGAGCGTCACGATGGATCAAATCGT
Organism: Weizmannia sp. FSL W8-1119; assembly: GCF_038008605.1. NCBI lineage: Bacteria > Bacillati > Bacillota > Bacilli > Caryophanales > Bacillaceae > Heyndrickxia > Weizmannia sp. FSL W8-1119. Next base: position 322,957 of record NZ_JBBOZL010000001.1, read on the forward strand.
CTCGCACGCGAAACACCGCGGGTTTATTTTCCCGGGTTCGGAAATTTACGGAGGACTTGCCAACACTTGGGATTACGGCCCGCTCGGCGTCGAATTCAAAAACAACGTCAAAAAAGCCTGGTGGAAAAAATTCATCCAGGAGTCGCCGTACAATGTCGGCCTCGATGCTGCGATCCTGATGAACCCGCGCACATGGGAAGCAAGCGGCCACCTCGGCAATTTTAATGACCCGATGATCGACTGCAAACATTGTAAAGCCCGGCACCGTGCCGACAAGCTGATCGAAAATGCCCTGCATGAAAAAGGGATCGACATGATTGTCGACGGCCTGCCGTTTGAAAAAATGGAAGAGCTGATCAAAACGCATGACATCGCCTGCCCGGATTGCGGCAGCAAAGACTGGACCGGCATCCGCCAGTTTAATCTGATGTTCAAAACATACCAGGGCGTAACCGAAGACAGCACGAATGAACTGTATTTGCGCCCGGAAACCGCACAAGGCATTTTTGTCAATTTTAAAAATGTACAACGGACAATGCGTAAAAAATTGCCGTTCGGGATTGCCCAAATCGGAAAAAGTTTCCGGAACGAAATCACCCCGGGGAACTTCATTTTCCGTACGCGCGAATTCGAGCAGATGGAACTTGAATTTTTCTGCAGGCCGGGCGAAGAGCTCAAATGGTTTGACTACTGGAAACAGTATGCGCGCGAATTTTTGCTGAATCTCGGCATGAGGGAAGAAAACTTGCGGCTGCGCGACCATGAAAAAGAAGAACTATCCCACTACTCGAACGCGACCACCGACTTTGAATACAACTTCCCGTTCGGCTGGGGCGAACTGTGGGGCATAGCCTCCCGTACTGATTACGACCTGAAACGCCATATGGAATATTCCGGCGAGGATTTCACTTATCTTGACCAGGAAACGAATGAACGCTTTGTTCCGTACTGCATTGAGCCGTCGCTCGGGGCGGACCGTGTAGCGCTGGCATTTCTGATTGACTCTTATGCAGAAGAGACACTTGAAGACGGCACAAGCCGCACGGTCATGCACCTGCACCCTGCCCTTGCGCCATACAAAGCCGCGGTTTTGCCGCTGTCGAAAAAATTATCGGATGAAGCACGCGACATTTTTGCGGATTTGTCGAAAACGTTTATGGTTGACTTTGACGAAACCGGGTCGATCGGCAAGCGATACCGCCGCCAGGACGAAATCGGCACGCCGTTTTGCATCACATACGACTTCGATTCGCGCGACGACCATATGGTGACCGTCCGCGACCGTGACACAATGGAGCAAACCCGTGTGCCAATCACGGAACTTAAAGCCTTTTTGGAAGAAAAAATTAAGTTTTAAAAAAAAGCCCGCAGCTTGCGGGTTTTTTTCTTTGGTGGTGCGCCAGGTCAGCCATAAGCAAATCTATCCTGATCGTAATGGATTTTGGCGTTTGGAACGCCTAATTAGACCATAATTAGACATTTTTAACGGGTTTTACGCTTGGATTTGTCCAATTAGAACGCCTAACTAGACATTTTCAACGGGTTTTCGCCTAATTTGTCTAATTGGATGCGGCGTGTTTTGTCCTTTTGACAGGTTCAAAGGGACATTTCATTCCCGGATGCGGCATGTTTTGTCCTTTTGACAGGTTCAAAAGGACATTTCGGGCCCGGATGCAGCTCGTTTTGTCTTTTTGACGGCTTCAAAAGGACATTTCGGGCCCGAATGCAACTCCTTTTGTCCTTTTGACAGGTTCAAAGGGACATTTCATTCCCGGATGCGGCATGTTTTGTCCTTTTGACAGGATCAAAAGGACATTTCGTTACCTGATGCCGCTCGTTTTGTCTTTTTGACGGCTTCAAAAGGACATTTCGGGCCCGAATGGAGCTCCTTTTGTCCTTTTGACAGGTTCAAAGGGACATTTCATTCCCGGATGCGGCGTGTTTTGTCCTTTTGACAGGTTCAAAGGGACATTTCATTCCCGGATGCGGCATGTTTTGTCCTTTTGACAGGTTCAAAAGGACATTTCGGGCCCGGATGCAGCTCGTTTTGTCTTTTTGACGGCTTCAAAAGGACATTTCGGGCCCGGATGCAACTCCTTTTGTCCTTTTGACAGGTTCAAAAGGACATTTCGTTACCTGATGCAGCTCGTTTTGTCTTTTTGACGGCTTCAAAAGGACATTTTGGGCCCGGATGCAATTCCTTTTGTCCTTTTGACAGGTTCAAAAGGACATTTCATTCCCGGATGCGGCACGTTTTGTCCTTTTGACAGGTTCAAAAGGACATTTCGGGCCCGAATGGAGCTCCTAATTAGACAATTCCACCGGGTTCGCGCCTCTTTTGGTCTTATGTTTCCAATTGATCCGCCTGCCCCAAGAGGTCATCTTTTCATCCTCAGGTTTTACCTTCCTAACTCTGTTTATCTCTTTACTCCGGATTTGCCGAAAAACCTTGCTTTTTGCGTGCTTTAGGCACATTCGGATATTCTACAAAAGAAGCATGATCGAAAATTAGGTACTGTGAATAAAGACAGTTTGCCCGGGGATATGGCGGGTAAAGATGGACATACCGAAACGCAATTGCGAAATAGTCTTTACAAACAATGGCAACGGGAGTAAGATAGGATGTCGTATGTAAAATTTGCGTTTCATAACTGAACCGCTTAATCCGGAAACGGAACGGGGGAACCAGGTTGGCGGCCGCGCGCCGCTCTGGGGTGAAGCCTTTTTTTAAAAGGCAGGGCCACTCTTATGCCCGAACCCGACAGCTAACCCCGTCAGCGTTATAATAGAGGATGTGAAACTGTGATCGGGCAATAGACCACAGGGAAGATGAATTCTCTTTGTGGTTTTTCTTATTTTAGGGGAAGCATTTTTGAAACACTGCAGATAAAAGGAGACCATTCAAATGTTCACCACGATAAAACGATTGTTAATTGGGAGACCGCTTCGTTCAAATGAACTTGAAGGGCAGAAGCTGACCAAGTTAAAAGCATTGGCCATTCTTTCATCCGACGCGCTTTCATCTGTTGCGTACGGGCCTGAACAGGTGCTGATTGTACTTGCCACAGTGGGGGCGCTGGCATTTTGGTATTCTATTCCAATTACAGTCGGCATTTTAATTTTATTGGCTGCACTTATTTTATCTTATCGCCAGGTCATTTACTCTTATCCGCAAGGCGGCGGGGCATACCGTGTCTCGAAAGAAAATCTCGGCGTCACCCCTGGCCTTCTTGCGGGCGGATCTTTGCTGGTGGACTACATTTTAACGGTGGCCGTTTCCGTCTCAGCCGGAACAGATGCCATTACTTCCGCGTTTCAGAGCTTGCATCCGTACAGTGTGCAGATTGCGGTTTTTCTCGTTCTGATCATTACGATTCTGAATTTGCGCGGGCTGACGGAATCGGCCAATGTGCTCGCTTACCCGGTTTATCTGTTCGTATTTTCATTGTTTGTCATCATTGTTGTCGGTTTATTCAAAACAGTAACGGGGCAAATCCCGCAAAACCTGCATCCGCATATCGGTACGCCGGTCGCCGGCATTTCACTGTTTCTTTTGTTAAAAGCTTTCTCATCCGGCTGTTCGGCATTGACAGGGGTCGAAGCCATTTCCAACGCGATCCCGAACTTCCGCGACCCGGCACCGAGAAACGCAGCCCGCACGCTTGCCATGATGGGTATCATTCTGGCATCGCTTTTAGCGGGCATCAGTTTTCTCGCATACTGGCTCGGCATTGCGCCGAAAGAAACAGAAACCGTTGTATCGCAAATGGCCCACCGGACACTTGGCAACGGTGTTTTGTACTATTTCGTCCAGGCAACTACGACTTTAATTCTCGTGCTTGCTGCGAACACCGGGTTCTCAGCGTTCCCGCAGCTCGCTTTTAACCTGGCAAGGGACAAATTTATGCCGCGCATGTTCACGATCCGCGGTGACCGGCTTGGTTACTCAAACGGCATTATTTTTCTCGGCGTTGCTTCCATAATTTTAATTGTGGCATTCCAGGGCAATACCGAGCGCCTCATTCCATTGTATGCAGTCGGCGTGTTTATTCCGTTTACGCTTGCGCAATGCGGCATGATTGTGAAATGGGTTACTCAAAGGCCGAGGGGCTGGGCCGGCAAAATGTCAGTCAACTTTGTCGGTGCCATTATTACATTTAGTGTCCTTGCGATTTTATTCATTACGAAATTTACGCAAGTATGGCCGGTTTTGATCTTCCTGCCGATTGTCATGTATATTTTCCGGAAAGTGAACCGGCATTACGAGGCGGTCGGCGAGCAGCTGCGGATTAAAGGCATGTTTCAGGAAGAAATCCACTCCAATGTGATCATTGTCCCGGTGGCCGGCATTACAACGGTCGTGGAGCGGACGATTAATTATGCAAAATCGCTCTCGGATCAGGTCATTGCCGTTTATGTCGCTTTTGATCATGAAGACGAGAAGAAAATGGAAGAAAAGTGGAAAGAGTGGGGTTGTGGTGTCCGCCTTGTCACCCTGCACTCGTCTTACCGGAGCATTGTCCAGCCACTTGCAAAATTTTTGGAAATTATCCAGCGGAAAGCAAAAGAAAACGAGTACCAGGTCATGGTGCTCATTCCGCAATTCATCCCGAAAAAACGCTGGCAAAACATTTTGCACAACCAGTCTGCACTCCTCATCCGGATGCGCCTTCTATGGGAAAAAGACGTTGTCGTTGCAACAATGCCCTACCATTTTAAAAAGTAAAAAAGCTGCCGGATCTGGCAGCTTTTTTCGTACAGCATCGAAAATATTTAGGGCAAGGGCGTGCCAGGAATGTTTAAATGGGAAGTCTAATACAGACAAAAAGGAAGAGCTGTCCCCTGCGTACTGCTAATTAGAATGCCTAATTAGACAAAACAGAGGCCCCGCCCGCCCATTTTGTCTAATTGGAAAACCCAATTAGACGCCCATGCCGCAATGAACGCGGCACCAGCAGAAGAATGAAAACCAGCCGGCGCATATTTTCAGGATAGACAAAGCAAAGGCCCCGCATTCCTGCTTCGTCCAATTAGACGCCCATGCCGCAATGAACGCGGCACCAGCAGAAGAATGAAAATCAGCGCCGCGCAATTTCCAAGATACACAGCCGGATCATCACACAGTCCCTTTCTGCCAAAGCATGCCCGGCTCCCCGGCCCATCCCCGCAAAAAAAAAGCCACGCAACGCTGCGCAGCCAAAATCTTATCGGTTCCAAATCAAAAGAAGCAAAATGATCGCCAAAAGGATGCGGTATACCGCAAACGGGATCAGCTTTACTTTGTTGATCAATGCGAGGAAAAACTTGATCGCGATTAAGGCGAAAATAAACGCGCTGATGAATCCGGTAATAAAAAACGGAATCGTCTCAGGCGTCACGGCGCCCCAGTGCTTTACAAGCGAAAGAAAGCTCGCGCCAAACATGATCGGCACGGCCATAATAAACGTAAAGTCCGCTGCAGCACGGTGGCTCATGCCAAGCAGGACGCCGCCTGAAATCGTAGAACCGGAACGTGAAAAACCCGGCCACAGGGCAAGACATTGAAAAAGCCCAACCACAAACGCCTGTCTATATGTAATTTGGTCGACCGTCTCCGTCTTCGGCCGGCGCGGGCGCGTGAGATCCGCCACAATCATCAAAACGGCCCCGGCCACAAGGGCAACAAGTACCGTATTCACCGAAAACAGATGGGCGTCAATATAATCTTCAAACAAAAAGCCGAGCACAGCCGCCGGAACGAGACCGGTAATCACATGCGTCAATTTCAGCCGTTCACCGTACATCTGCTCTCTCGTAATATTTTTCTTCAGGCCGAGCAAATTTAAAAACCTGTCCCAGAATACGACCACCATCGCCATAATGGACCCAAGCTGGATCACCACTTTAAATACATTTGCCGCTTCAGTGCCATAAAGATGATTCGATTTCAAAATCAAGTCATCCACAATAATCATATGGCCCGTCGAAGAAACCGGGGCAAACTCTGTCAGCCCCTCCACAAGACCGAGAATTGCGGCCACAAACAAATTCCACAAATGCAAAAACGTCACCTCCAGACTACATTATTCTACCATGGACGCCGGCCAAAACGAATAAATTTTTTTACGAACCCCGCCTTGCCTAATCTGAAAATAAACTGTATTCCGGTGATTATAAGTTGAAAATGTTTACAATACACTATAAGATAAAGATAAAGAAGCCCGGGGAGGGGAAAAAATGCCTGGAAATCTCAGCTTTGGCGAAATTCTCATTATCCTTGTTGTTGCACTTTTAATTTTCGGCCCGTCGAAACTCCCGCAGCTTGGAAGGGCAGCCGGCCAAACATTGCGCGAATTCAAAAAAGGCGTGCGCGACGCCATTGATGAAGAAGAAAAGCCACAAGTGAAAAAAAGCAAATCATAACCATAAGCCGCTGTAAAACACAGCGGCCCGTTTTTTGCATTCCCCCCGCCATTTTCCAAACGCTTTTCACGGTAAAACAGCGAAAAACATCCGCCCCTGACACCTTCAACGGGCCACGTGTAAAAATACGGCCAGCATACTATTTTTCATCTCATTGCCAGTGTTGCAAAAGATGCCTGATCCCTGCGAAAAATGCAGCGGCCCGTTTTTCATCCGTGCTGCCATCATCAAATGCTTTTCACAGTAAAACAGTGAAAAACGTCCGCCCTGACACCTTCAATGGGCCGTCGCGTAAAAATCCGCTGCCCTCCCCCTGCCCCTGGGGACGGATCGTGCTGGAAGCGGGGGCTCCCCGGGGCCGCATTCATCTGTAAGATGGATTCCTTTTATGGCAGGAAAAAATTTCACAAATTCCCCGCCAGCTAAATTACTTAAACCGGCTATAAATGTGTTAAGATAAGGGTAAACAGAAAAATGGTTCCTTTGAATCCGGAGGGGGTAATAACAATACGATGGAAGACCGGCTGTTTTCATTATTTCAAAAACGGGGGGTCAGAAGGGTTCTTATCTTTGTGCTGATCACACTTATCCTGTATTTTCTGCGCAGCATGATGGACCTGATGCTGCTCACCTTTATTTTTTCCTATCTTGTCAACAGACTGCAAAAAATTGTGACAAGATGGTTTCCGATCAAACGCAGACTGGCTGTTTTAATCGTGTATATTTTGATTCTCGGCGGCCTCACACTCGGCGTGATCAAATATTTTCCGATCCTGGTCAATGAAATTACCCAGCTTGTTATGCAGATTTCCGATTTTTACACAAAACCTCAGCACAATGAAGTACTGAATTATATTGTGAAAAACATCCAGGAAAAGAAAATTGTCGACTACGCACAAAAAGGCGTTTCTATCCTGTTCGATTATTTTACAAGCATCAGCAAAGTCAGCATCCAGGTCTTCATGGCCATTATCCTGAGTTTGTTTTTCCTGCTTGAAAAAGAGCGGATCATCCGTTTTACAAAACAGTTTAAAAAGAGCAAACTTGCAGCGTTTTACGATGAAATCGAGTATTTCGGTGTCAAATTTGTAGGGACATTCGGGAAAGTGATCGAGGCCCAGTTCATTATCGCCGTTGTGAATTCCGTTCTTACTACGATCGGTCTCTGGATTCTCGGCTTTCCGCAGTTATTCGGGCTCGCCATTCTCATTTTTGCTCTCGGCCTTATCCCGGTCGCCGGCGTTTTCATCTCGCTCATTCCGCTCTGTATCATCGCTTACAGCATCGGTGGCGGAATGAAAGTACTGTATGTCCTCATTTTGATTGTCATCGTGCATGCCGTGGAAGCCTATGTGCTGAATCCGCAGCTGATGTCCTCAAAAACGAATATGCCTGTTTTTTACACTTTTCTCATTTTAATTTTTTGTGAGCATTTTTTCGGTCTGTGGGGGCTCATTCTTGGTATTCCCATTGTAATGTTCTTCCTTGATGTCCTTGAAGTTACCGGGCAAAGCGCGGAGCCAAAGAAAAAAACATAATCGACATAAATGTACGCCAGCCGTTCCAAAATGGGTAAGCATTTTGGAACGGCTTTTTTAGTGAATAAATGAAACAGGCTGCTTTCTTCACGGGAAATTTTATAGGCTTCTTCTAAAGGGATTTCTGAGATTTTTAATATTTTTAAAAAATACCTCACCCAAAAATCCATTTCAAAAAACAGAAAAATGCCTCCAATAAAAATATTGATGTTATCTGAATAGATTGATATACTCTAAAATAGGGAGTAATGGAAGGTTTCTAAATTCTGGAAGCGCACACCAAAAAGATGAGCAGCCGGGAGGTGAAGATGTGATTTCATTCCGTCATGTCAACAAATACTATGGTGATTTTCACGTTTTAAAAGATATTAACCTTGAAGTAAAAGAAGGGGAAGTCGTCGTTGTGATCGGCCCTTCCGGATCAGGGAAGAGCACAATGCTCCGCTGCATCAACCGCCTGGAAGAAATCACGGACGGCGAACTCTTCGTCCGCAATATGAAAGTCAATGATAAAAAAACCGATATCAACGACCTTCGCAAAAATATCGGCATGGTCTTCCAGCACTTCAATTTGTATCCGCATAAAACCGTTTTGCAAAATATCACGCTGGCGCCGATCAAAGTGCTGGGCCAAAGCAAGGAAGAAGCGGAAAAAAAGGCGATGCACTACCTAGAAAGGGTAGGTATTCCGGATAAAGCAAACGCCTACCCGTCACAGTTGTCAGGCGGCCAGCAGCAACGTGTCGCAATTGCCAGGGGGCTGGCAATGGAGCCGGACATCATGCTGTTTGACGAACCGACCTCCGCCCTGGACCCCGAGATGATCGGAGAAGTGCTCGACGTTATGAAATCACTTGCAAAAGACGGCATGACCATGGTAGTCGTCACGCACGAAATGGGTTTTGCCCGCGAAGTGGCGGACCGCGTTATTTTTATGGACCAGGGGAGGATCATCGAGGACAATACACCGGAAGCCTTTTTCAAAAACCCGCGTGAAGAACGCGCCCGCACCTTCTTAAACCGTGTACTGAACCATTAATCATGAGGCCACGGGCAAAATATTTGTATCCGCGCAGGATGCTAAAAATCGGGTGCAAACCATGTGCGACAATCGGGTCCATGCATGGCGGCATCAATCGCTGGGATGCCGGTTACGAATGGCAGCCAAACATCCTGCGCCACGCCCGGGCAGGATGCCAAAAATCGGGTGAAAACCATGTGCAGCTATTGGTCCATGCATGGCGGCTGTCAATCGCCGGAAAGCCGGTTTCTCGTGGCGGCCAAACACCCTGCATCACGCCCGGGCAGGATGTCAAAATCGGGTGCAAACCATACGCGGTTATCAGGTCCATACATGGCGGCATCAATCGCCGGAAAGCCGGTTACGAATGGTGGCCAAATAACCTGTACCACGCGGGTCAGGATGCCAAAAATCGAAAGCAAACGATCCGCGGCTATCGGGTACACGTAAGGTGGCCGTCAATCGCCCGGAAAGCCGGTTCCAGTCGCAGTCATAAACCATTTGCATCTGCATATACATTCATATCCGGGGATGGTGCGCAATCATGGCCATAAGCCAAGGAATGGTAGGTGCCGGCCCGCGGGAATACCGTGCTACTCAAAGCAGCACTAGCATAAAACATTTATCATTGGGGACTTCCGCAAAGCGCTTGCTTTCGCGGTGACCATAAATAAAAAAGGGGGATTCAAATGGGAAAGGTCAAAAAATGGTTAGCAGCAGGATTGGTTTTCATTTTGGCAGCAGCACTGGTCGCAGGCTGTGGCAAATCAAAAACGACAGGCGGCTCTGCAAGCGATGATCCGATCAAAAAAATCGAAGACAGAGGGAAATTGGTCGTCGGAGTCAAATATGATACATATCTATTTGGCTACAAAGACCCGAAAACCGGAAAAGTGGAAGGCTTTGATGTAGACATCGCAAAAGCAATTTCCAAGAAAATTTTCGGTGACAAAGTCAAAGTCGAACTGAAAGAAGTTACATCGAAAACCCGGATTCCGATGCTGCAAAACGGCGATGTTGACATGGTTGTCGCGACCATGACGATCACGCCGGACCGGAAAAAAGTGGTGGACTTCTCGGATGTTTACTTTGATGCCGGACAGTCGCTCCTTGTGAAAAAAGGCAGCAAGATTAAAAGCGTCAAAGATTTGACAAAAGGCACAAAAGTATTGACAGTAAAAGGTGCAACTTCCGGGGACAACGTCAAGAAAGCCGCACCGGATACAACTGTGCTCGAGTATGAAAACTATCAGGAGGCGTTCACGGCTTTGAAATCCGGCAAAGGGGATGCGCTGACAACCGACAACTCGATCCTTTACGGCATGGCTGCCCAGGATCCGAACTATCAAGTCGTTGGCGGGACATTCACAAATGAACCGTATGGCATCGCGATGAAAAAAGGCAATACGAAACTCGTAAAAGCCGTCAACAAAGCTTTGAAAGAACTGAAAGACAGCGGGGAATACGACAAAATCAAAAACAAATGGATCAAAGAATAAGGATAAGGGGTGGGCAAAATCGCCCATCCCTTTCTCCTGATTAAACCGCAAAGGAGTGAAACAGCGTGCTCGATTTTTCCATCCTCACCGACAATATCGACTTATACATGAAAGGTTTTGTCAATACGATTAAAATCAGCATCATCGGCCTTGCCGCCAGTTTCATTCTCGGCAACATCATTGCCGTGTTCAGGCTGGCCCCCGTGAAACTGCTGAATTTTATCGGCGCAGTCTACGTCGAAGTCGTCCGCAATATTCCGTTAATCCTGACCGGGTTCTTTTTCTATAACGGGCTCAGCTATTTTCATATTAATTTAAGCGGCTTTATCGCGGGCACCATTGCGCTCTCCATTTACACTGCCGCTTTTATTGCGGAAGCCGTGCGTGCCGGCATTCAATCGGTGGACAAGGGCCAGCTTGAAGCCGCACGGTCAACCGGTTTGACGTATACCCAGGCGATGCGTTACGTCGTCCTCCCGCAGGCAATCAAAATCGTCATTCCGCCGATCGGCAACCAATTCCTGAACCTGGTCAAAAACTCTTCGATCCTCGGCGTTTTTGCGGGACTCGACCTCATGTATTACGCCGATCTCATTCATGAAAAAACATGGGTCACTTTTGATACGTATATTTTCGTCGGCATGTTTTATCTCATTCTGACGATCCCGCTCAGCCTGCTTGTCAACTATCTTGAACGCCGGCTGGCCAGAAGCAGTTGAATCATACTTTAAAGGAGGGAAATGTGATGGATTTTGCCGGAGCTTATTCAAGCGGAAACCTGGCTTATTTGCTAAAGGGTTTTGCGGTAACATTGGAAGTGGCTTTTGTTGCAATCGTGCTGAGCTTTCTCATCGGCTGTATCCTCGGCATCTTGCGTTACGCCAAAATCCCGGTTTTATCGCCAATCGTGGCACTTGTTGTGGAAATCACCCGGAACCTGCCGCTGATTTTGATTATTTTCTTTACATATTTTGCCTTGCCGGAAGTTGGCGTGAAAATGAGCGTCACGGCTGCAGCCATTTCGGCGTTGACGGTGTTCGAATCCGCGATGATCGCTGAAATTGTGCGCGGCGGCCTGAACGCCATCCCAAAAGGCCAGATCGAAGCTGCCCGTTCGTCAGGCCTCAGTTATATCCAAACGCTGTGGTACATTATCTTGCCGCAGGCTTTGAAAAAAATGATCCCGCCGCTCGTGAGTCAGTTCATCTCACTGTTAAAAGACACTTCGCTTGCAATCATCATCTCGCTGCCGGAACTGTTGCATAATGCAAAAGGGATTTATAACGGGGAAGGCGGATCAAAATACATCATCCCGATTCTGCTCATGGCAGCTTTTATGTATTTTGTTGTCAACTACTTGCTTTCCATTCTCGCGCGCCGGCTCGAAAAACGCCTCGACCCGGACCGCTCCGCTGCCAAACAGCTTGTGAACACAACAGAAAATCTGCTCTAGGGGAACCCGTCTTAAGGTTCCTCTTTTTAATTGAGACGTTTGCGCCAGTTCCCGCAACCGATCGAAAAATCAAAAAACAAACCAAATATCCCTTGCTTTTTTGTGTTAACTGTTATACATTATATATAACAAATAACCCAAATAAAAGAGATGATGTTCATGCTCATTAAAATCGATCTTGAGTCTGATGTTCCCATCTACCAACAGCTGCATAACAGCATCATTGAAGGCATTGCGTCCAAAGAGCTGGCACCGGGCGATTCGCTTCCATCCGTGAGGGCGATGGCATCCGACCTCGGCGTCAACATGCACACGGTTAATAAAGCCTACCAAATTCTGAAGCAGGAAGGTTTTATCCAGATCCACCGGCAAAAGGGGGTTGTCATCCAGCCTGAACAGATGCCCCCGGCCGATGAACCGTATCTTGAAAGCCTTGCGGAAAAACTGCGCCCGCTTATCAGCGAAGCGATCTGCCGCGGCCTGGACGACAAGCATTTTTTAAAAATGTGTGAAAAGCTATACAACGATATTCAAAAGGTGGGAGAACAATGGAAACCGTAATCGTATTGATCTTTTTCGGACTGGTTGCCGCCATGATGGCAGTGACACCGTATATCACAAGAAGAACGGAAAGTTTCGGGGTCACCATCCCGGAAGAAGCCTACCCGGATCCTGAACTGAAAAAACTGAGAAAACAATACGCCGCAGCCATTATTGCCTTCAGTATCCTTCTGGCAGCCGCTTTGCTCATGGCCGTGCGCACGAGCCGGTTGCTTCAAACCGGTTTCGCTCTCGCAGTCATTGCCTGCATTGCCGGCGATTTTCTCATCTACCTTTATTTTCACCGGAAAATGAAAGCAATCAAGGCGGCGCGGAACTGGGCAACCGGGAAAAAGCAGGCGGTCATGGTCGACCCGAAATTCAGGAGCCAGAAACTCATTTTTTCCAACGCATGGTTTCTGATCCATGCAAGCGTGACAGCAGCCACTTTCCTGATGACATGGTTGTGCTACGGGCGGATTCCGGACCGGATTGCGATGCATTACGATTTTAACGGTACACCGACAGACTGGGTGGAAAAATCGTACCGGAGCGTGTTCGAACTGCCAACTGTCCAGCTGCTTTTGCTCATCTTGTTCATTTGGCTGAATACAATGATTGCCAAAAGCAAGCAGCAGCTCAATGCCGCCAATCCGGAAACTTCCCTCGAGCAAAATGTCCGTTTCCGGCGCAGATGGTCAGCATTTATGATCATCGCAGGCCTGCTTCTCATTTTACTGTTTTTTGCGATTCAGCTTTCCTTTATTGTGCCGGTCCCGATCTTCTTGCTTTCATACGGGGGCATGGGCGCGGTATTGTTGATTGTGGCCGGGGCGGTCGTGCTCTCGGTTACCACCGGGCAGGGCGGCAGCCGCATCCGCGTGGGCAATGGTGCCGTTCAGGGCCGCTTCCAGTATGATGACGATGCGTATTGGAAACTCGGTGTTTTTTACTTCAACCGCAACGATCCTTCTTTATGGGTGGAAAAAAGGTTCGGAAGCGGCTGGACCCTGAACCTTGCGCATCCGGCAGGCTGGGCTATCATCGGGCTTATCATTCTGATTCCGCTTTTGCTTGCTGTTTTCTTTTCTTAAAAAAACAAGGGGGCTGCTCCAGAGAATGGAAGCAGCCCCTTTTATCATTCACTTTCAAGTTCAACCCATTTGTCCGCCCAATTTTGCACTTCATCAAGGACCGGTTTGATGGCCTCACCTTTTTCCGTCAGCCGGTATTCAATCCGGACAGGGCTTTCCGGGTACACTTCCCGCACAAGGATGCCCTGGTCTTCCAGCTCCTTCAGCCGTTCCGAAAGCACCTTCTGGCTGATATGCGGGATACGCTCCGCCATTTCGTTAAACCGCATCGGCCCATCAGACAGGACACGGATAATCACGCCAACCCAGCGTTTTCCCAATAGCTGAAACGCCTTTTCGAAACGCGGACATAAACTTTGGTTTCCCATTTTTGAAACGCACCTTTCTCATCAACCCTGCATTCCGGGGCTATATCAACAAAAGCCTTTTTAACCATTATACATGAATTGTAAACTTACTAAAAGTAACTAGCTAACAATCCCTGTTGTAAAAATATCCAGGGGAAATGCTGTGTTCGGCGGAAAAGCCGGCAAACCCGCGACAGGCAAAAACGGGACGGAAATGGCCCCATACGAACCGAAAAATCCACGGGAAAAAATGGGATGAAATGCTCAGTGAAACAGTGCCGCCTCCAAACAAAAAACGAAAAAGGAAATGCTCCGATAAGTCCTGTCCGGGTAAAGTTCTTCCAATCCATTGAATTTTCATATAAAATAAAGGGAGTAAAGAAAGGGAGGTTTTTAAGGTGAAAAAATTACTTTTCTATACAGCTGTAGGCTTTGCCGGCTACCAATACTTCAAGCTCTGAACAAGTTTTATGGGAACGTGGAAAAATGGCTCTCAAATTTTCAGCCATCAAACCGCAGCGGAGACGGGCAATCCGGCATACAAGCCTGAAGGCAGACGCTGATCGGGCGCAACCGCAATTACCACTGTTGCAACCAGTCAGGCGAACGCTTGGAGTTATCTCCCACCTGCACTTTGGCCATAAGGATGGGAGACCCCTTTTAAAAATCTGTTAAAATGGACATGGTCATTCAAGCCCTCTTCTAACCCCCGTCCACCCGTAAATGTAAAATTTTTCCCGGCCGAAAACAACAGGAAAGTCGTGAACTTTCCAATCCCCAATAAGATTGACAGGTGCAAAAATCATCCGGAGCCGGGTGAAGCATAGCGGCCGAAAGCGGATAAAATGAGTTTGAAAATAAAACACTGAATCTTGAAGGTTCCCTGGCAAAATACGGAAACCGAACCAATAAGCTCATGTAAAAAATTTCCCAAGGCCTGGTGAATAGCAGCCGAAAGCAGAAAACGCCATACCCGACTTGACGCAAAACGGGTGTAAAAAACGCGCCTGTCCTGGGGAAGAAAGCTGGTTTTAAAACTGAATGATTCCCTGCGAAGTGCCTATCCTAAAATAGGACAAATACCAAGTCTTAACCTTTTTGACAAACCTCCGCCTGATGCCCGAAAATGGCTGTAAGCGGGGTGAACTTTATGCAAACAAAAGCGGTCGTTTTTATTGACGCCGTTTAAGAGAGGGATACAAATGTCGGTGACATCATACGTCGATCAATATGGATATATTGTGCTGCTTTTGGCACTTTTGCTCGAAATGATTGCAGTTCCGCTTCCAGGCGAAGTGTTGATGAGCTATGCCGGTTATATGGTGCACCAGGGGCAGCTCAACTGGATCTTGAGCATTCTCATTGCCGCCACCGGTACATCTGCCGGCATGACAACGGCCTATTTTATCGGGCAGCGGCTCGGCGGCCCGTTTTTACATAAATACGGCCATTTTATCCATCTCGGCCCGGCACAGCTTGAAAAACAATCGCGCTGGTTTAATAAATATGGGAATAAATTGCTTGTTGTCGCGTATTTTATACCAGGTGTCCGCCACATCACCGGCTATTTTTCCGGAATTACGAAACTGCCATTCCGGTCATTTGCCATTTTTGCCTATTCCGGCGCTTTGATTTGGACAAGCACGTTTATTTCCCTCGGGAAGCTGCTTGGCCCGCAGTGGGAGCAGTTTCACGAAGCGGTCAAAAAATATCTCGTCATAGGCGGTATTGTAAGCGCCGGTTTAATCATCGCGTATTATGTGTTCCGCTATTTCCATAAGCAGATTTTCTGGGCGATGATGGCGGTGCTCCGGCGCGTTTTCATGATTTTCCGCAGCCGGGTCCGCGCCGAGTTTGTGATCATCGGCACCACGCTGGTGACATTGTTTTTGATTGTGTTAATGATCACAATGATTCAAAACCTTTTCAGCGAAGATTTCAGTGACTTTAACGAGGTGACCTCTTTAATCGTATCGCTTTTGTTCAAACACCATTGGGCAGGCGTCATGAAAGGGATGCTGGCGCTCAGCTCGCGGCAGGCGCTCATTCTCGTCATGGTGTTGACGGTTCTTTGGATCATTTGGAAAGGCAAAGATCGCACGCACGAATTTTTGATTATGCTGCTTGTTACAATCGGCGGGGAACTGTATCAAAATGTGCTGCATGAAGTGTTCCACCGGATGTCGGAAACGGAAATTCCGACGTTTTCCCACTTTGTCTTCTCATTTCCGAGCGACCAGGCGATGATGATTCTGATCATTTACGGCTATTTTACATATCTCGTCGTCCGGCACGCTGAGATGTTTTGGGTCCATACGTTTATGGATGTACTTCTTTTAGCTGTTTTGTTGTTCGCAGCTGTCAGCCATATTTATTTCAGCCTTGAAGTGCCGAGCAACATTGCGGGCGGTTACGTTTTCGGCGGCGTCTGGCTTGGCTTAAATATTTTATTGCTGGAAATTTTCCGTATGATATGATGGATAAGAAAGCAAATGTTGGAGGGGAAACATGTTCTCAGATTTTGTCACACAAATTTTAACAGCACTCGCTGATCTGGGTTACTTCGGTGTTGCACTCGGGCTTGCGATTGAGATTATCCCGAGCGAGATTGTCCTTGCCTATGCAGGTTATTTAATTTCCCGCGGAGAGATCAATTATTTTGGGGCCATTGCAGCAGGCACACTCGGCATTTTGATTGCCCAACTGATTTTATACTGGATCGGTGCATACGGCGGGCGCCCGTTCCTGCTAAAGTACGGCAAATATTTGCTGATTCACGAAAGGCATCTCGATCTCGCGGAAGAATGGTTCAACAAGTACGGCGCCGGCGTTATTTTTACAGGCCGTTTCATCCCGGTCATCCGCCAGGCCATATCGATCCCGGCCGGCATTGCCAAAATGTCGTATTTCAAATTTATTTTTTTCACGCTGCTTGCGACCATTCCTTGGGCGGTGCTGTTTATCTTTCTCGGTGAACGTCTCGCATCAAACTGGGCACAAATTGATGACGTCGCGGCTCCTTATGTCAAGCCGGTTACCATTATCGCGATCATCATCATTGTGCTTTATATCGCTTACTCGATGTACCGCAAGAAAAAAAGAGCCTGACCCTCTATTCAGGGGCCGGGCTTTTTCCGTACCAAACCGGCCATGTGATGTGGGGAGTGCAACCCGTCTGCACAAAGGCGGGTGCCGGATTTTGAGCCTGCACAAAAAAGGGGTTAATATGGATGAAAAAGCAAGCCGGATTTGCATCTTGCCTGATCACAAGAAAAAAGATAACGCCGGAAGCTTAAAACAACCTTAACAGGCTGAAATTCTGAAAAAGGGGCGCGCTTATCTGCTGCGCCCGAAAAAAACCGCCTGCACAAGGGTGGCGGCCAAAAAAGGGGGCATATGAAAAAAACAGGTTGTAAGCTCTCTTGCAAAGAAAAGCATACCTGCCAACACTTAAAAAATGCTTAAAATCCCGCACCTCTCGGCCATAAAAAAACGCCTGCACAAAGCAGACGAACCAACTAAAGCTCTTACCTGATGACAAACATCAATATACAAGTGGAAAATAAAAAACACCTTAACTTTACCTAAAATTTATGTGAATTTCCCCACCATCTATTTTCTCGACAAAAAATAACAAAATTTCATCAAAATTTTCGTGACAAATTGCCGCATTTAGATAATAATAATGAAGACAGACTACTAAAACGAGGGATTCTATGGAGTCAAGAGTAGCGAAAAAAAAGAAAAAACGGTCAAGAGTCCGCTGGCGCAGAGTGTCTCTTATGCTCTTTTTACTGCTCATCGTTGCCGGCGCGGTTTACACAGCCTATCAATACTACGCCGGAGTTCATCAGACAGACCCGGAAGATGCCTTAAATATGGACAATCTGGAATTTAATGGTAAAAAGGATGCAAATGGCCGGACCAATATTCTCCTTCTCGGAATTGACCGGCGTGGCAAAGAAGATTCAAGAACCGACACCATCATGATTGCCCAATATGACCCGAAGAAAAACCAGGTTAAGCTCATTTCGATTATGCGTGACATTTATGCCGAAATCCCGGGGTATAGAAACTATAAAATTAACACTGCCTATTATCTTGGCAATTTGAACCATCAAAAGAAGGGCGTTGAACTGCTCCGCCAAGCACTCAAAACCAATTTTGACATTGATGTGCAATATTATGCACTCGTCGATTTCCAAGGCTTTGTTAAAATTGTCGATACCCTGGCGCCTCAAGGCATTGAAATGAACGTCGAACATAAAATGTCGAAAAACATCGGCTTGACGCTTTATCCTGGCAAACAGCTCATGCATGGGAAACAACTCCTCGCCTACGCACGGTTCAGACATGATGCGCAAGGCGACTTTGGCCGGGTTGCTCGCCAGCAAAAAGTGCTTAAAGCGCTCCAATCTGAAGTCTTCAGCGTGAACGGCATCGCCAAAGCACCGAAACTGCTCGGAACCATCCAGCCGTATATGGCCACCAACATGAGCAAAATGAACATTCTTGCGCTCGTTAAAGACGTCATGGTCAATGGCAACCTTAAGGTCAAAACAATGACCGTACCGGTTGCCGGTACCTATACCAATGTCAGTTATCCGGGCGTCGGCGCCGCGCTCGAAGTGGACAAAGAAAAAAATACCGAAGCCATCAAACAGTTTTTGGATGAATAACAGGGGGGCCGGTTCCGGCTCTTTTTTTTGTAGCAGACAGAAAGCCGTACCGGGAGCAAATTGTCTTTTTGGAGAGCTCAAAAAGACAAAAGAGAGCCGTACCGGGAGCAAATTGTCCTTTTGGAGAGCTCAAAAAGACAAAAGAGAGCCGTACCAGGAGCAAATTGTCTTTTTGGAGGGTTCAAAAAGACAAAAGAGAGCCGTACCAAGAGCAAATTGTCTTTTTGGAGAGCTCAAAAAGACAAAAGAGAGCCGTACCAAGAGCAAATTGTCCTTTTGGAGGGTTCAAAAAGACAAAAGAGAGCCGTACCAAGAGCAAATTGTCTTTTTGAATGGCTCAAAAAGACAAAAGAGAGTCGGATCAGGGGCGAATTGTCCTTTTGGAGGGCTCAAAAAGACAAAAGAGAGCCGGACCAAGAGCAAATTGTCCTTTTGGAGGGCTCAAAAAGACAAAAGAGAGCCGGACCAAGAGCAAATTGTCTCTTTGGAGGGTTCAAAAAGACAAAAGAAAGCCGGACCAAGAGCAAATTGTCCTTTTGAAGGGCTCAAAAAGACAAAAGAAAGCCGGACCAAGAGCAAATTGTCTTTTTGAAGGGCCCAAAAAGACAAAAGAGAGCCGGACCAGGAGCAAATTGTCTTTTTGGAGGGTTCAAAAAGACAAAAGAGAGCCGTACCAAGAGCAAATTGTCCTTTTGGAGGGTTCAAAAAGACAAAAGAGAGCCGTACCAAGAGCAAATTGTCTTTTTGGAGAGCTCAAAAAGACAAAAGAGAGCCGTACCGGGAGCAAATTGTCCTTTTGGAGGGCTCAAAAAGGCAAAAGAAAGCCAATTAGACAATAGGGGCGAAACCGCATCCAATATGAATTTCAATTTCCCCCTTGTCATGTCACCCGACAAAGTGTAAAGTATAAATAAGTCAAAATTTTAAGTACGTTCAATCGAATAGCCTTATCAAGAGAGGCGGAGGGACTTGGCCCGATGAAACCTCAGCAACCAGCCATACGGCACGGTGCTAAATCCAACAGGTATACCTGAAAAGATAAGGAGAATGTTGTCATCTTGCCTCCTTTTCTGGGAGGCTTTTTTCATATCATTCAAAGGGAGTGTAAAAATTTGAACCTTCTCGAAACGTTAAAAAACCGCATCCTTGTTGCAGACGGGGCAATGGGGACACTGCTATATGCATACGGCGCCGACACATGTTATGAGTCATTCAACCTGACCCATCCGGAAGACATCCACGCGATCCACCGCGCCTATATCGAAGCAGGCGCATCGGTCATCCAGACAAACACGTACAGCGCCAACTATATCAAGCTGGCACAGTATGGCCTGGAAGAAAAAGTAAAAGATATCAACAAAGCGGCTGTCCAGATCGCAAAAGAAGCGGCAAACCGTGACACATTTATACTCGGCACGGTCGGCGGCATCCGCGGCCAGCGCAAAACCGAAGCAACACTTGCCGAAATCAAGCGTACGTTCCGCGAGCAGATTTTTCACCTCCTGAACGAAGGAGTTGATGCCCTGCTTTTGGAAACGTATTTTGACGCGGAAGAACTGTATACGGTCGTAGACATTGCGAAAAAAGAAGCGGATGTCCCGGTCATCGCCCAGTTCTCGCTTATCGAACCGGGCGTGCTCCAAAACGGAACCCCGGTCCGCGATGCTTTCAAGGAACTTGAAAACCGCGGCGCTGATGTGACCGGCCTAAACTGCCGGCTCGGCCCGCACCACATGATCCAGGCGTTCGAAGAAATCCCGATACCGAAGCGTGCCTTTTTGTCCGCATACCCGAATGCGAGTCTTTTAGATTACGAGGAAGGCCGGTTCACGTTCACAAATAACGCCGATTATTTTAAAACATGCGCCGAAAAACTGGTCGAACAGGGTGTGCGCCTGATCGGCG
Organism: Weizmannia sp. FSL W8-1119; assembly: GCF_038008605.1. Taxonomy (NCBI): domain Bacteria; kingdom Bacillati; phylum Bacillota; class Bacilli; order Caryophanales; family Bacillaceae; genus Heyndrickxia; species Weizmannia sp. FSL W8-1119. The sequence continues at coordinate 343,435 of NZ_JBBOZL010000001.1, forward strand.
GCTGCTGCGGCACGACCCCAGCTCACATCAAAGCAATCGCAGACGGGGTGCAGGGGCTTTTGCCTGTCACAGAAAAAACGGTCCGCCCACCGAAAATCGAAATCGCAGCCGCCCCGGCGCAGTACGAACCGCCGTTGCATGAAATTGTAAAAAAACGCCATTCCGTCATTGTCGAATTGGACACACCGAAAACGCTGAACACAGCCCGCTTTTTCGAAGGGGCAAAAGCGCTGCACGACGCCGGCATCGATGCCTTGACAATGGCCGACAACTCGCTTGCAAGCCCGCGCATCAGCAACACAGCGATTGCTTCAATTTTAAAAGAGAAACATGGCATCCGGCCGCTTGTTCATATTACATGCCGTGATCGTAATTTGATCGGGCTGCAGTCGCACTTAATGGGTCTTGCTGCGCTCGGGATTGACCAGGTGCTTGCCATCACGGGGGATCCGACAAAAATCGGCGACTTCCCGGGAGCGACGAGCGTATACGATTTGTCATCCATGGAACTGATCGCAATGATCAAGCAATTCAATGATGGCATTTCCCATTCCGGCAAATCGCTTCAGCGGAAAACAAATTTTTCCGTCGCAGCTGCATTTAACCCGAACGTCCGCAATCTCGATAAAACGGTCGGGAGGTTGGAACGCAAAATCCGCCACGGTGCTGATTATTTTATCACCCAGCCTGTCTTCAGCACGGAAAAAATCGAGCAAATCCATGAAGCCACGAAGCATTTGGACGCGCCGATCTATCTTGGCATTATGCCGCTTACCAGCTACCGGAACGCGGTCTTTCTGCACAATGAAGTGCCGGGCATCACACTGACGGATGATATTTTGCAAGCGATGGAAAAAACAAACGGCGACCCTGTGAAAGCGCGCGAAGAAAGCCTTGCGATCAGCCGTACCCTGATCGATGCGGCCCTCGCCTATTTCAACGGCATTTACCTGATTACGCCGCTCGAACGCTATGAACTGACAGTGGAATGCACGCGCCACATCCACGAAAAAACAGCAGTGCGCAGCGCGGGCATTTTCTAAAAGTATAGGAGATTCTTTGGCTACTCGGCAACCTGAATTTAACCGATCAAACGCACAACCAAAGGGGGCATTTTTCATGGGGAAAACGATATTTGAACAGCAGCTTGCGAACCGCATTCTCATTCTCGACGGGGCGATGGGCACGATGATCCAGCAGCAACACCTCACCGCGGCAGATTTTGGCGGCGAAGCATACGAAGGCTGCAATGAATACTTGAATCTCACAGCGCCCGATCTAATCCGCTCGATCCATGAAGCATATCTCGAAGCGGGGTCCGACATCATCGAAACGAACACATTTGGCGCAACGTCCATCGTCCTTAACGAGTACGGCCTTGGGCACTTTGCCGAAAAAATCAACATCGAAGCTGCGCGCATCGCCAAGCAGGCTGCCGGAAAATTTTCCACACCCGGCCGGCCGCGGTTTGTCGCCGGTTCAATGGGCCCGACAACAAAGACGCTCTCCGTCACAGGCGGCACCACTTTTGGCGCGCTCAAAACCGCCTACCAGGAACAGGCTTGCGGGCTCATAAAAGGCGGGGCCGACGTGCTCCTCCTCGAAACATCGCAGGACTTGCTGAACGTCAAAGCCGCTTTTCTTGGCATTACGGATGCATTTAACGAAACCGGAAAAAAACTGCCACTTCTCATCTCCGGCACCATCGAACCGATGGGCACAACGCTTGCCGGCCAGAACATCGAAGCATTTTACATTTCCGTCGCGCATATGCAGCCGGCCGCAGTCGGGCTCAACTGCGCGACTGGCCCGGAGTTCATGGCTGACTCTATCCGCACACTCGCGGGGCTCGCCAAAACGGCAGTGAGCTGCTACCCGAACGCCGGGCTTCCCGACGAAGAAGGGCATTACCACGAAACACCGGAATCGCTCGCTGTAAAAATGAAAGGCTTCGCCGAAAAAGGTTGGCTTAACATCGCAGGCGGCTGCTGCGGCACAACACCTGCCCATATCAAAGCGCTGAATGAAGCACTAGCCGGGCTCCCGCCGCGCCAGCCTGCAAAAGAAGAGCACCACGCCGTCTCTGGCATCGAACCTTTTATTTACGATGACCCGTCCACCCGCCCGATTTTTGTCGGCGAACGCACAAACGTCATCGGTTCGCGTAAGTTCCGGCGCCTGATCGCAGAAGGCAAATGGGAAGAAGCAAGCGAAATTGCCCGCACCCAGGTCAAAAACGGCGCACAGATCATCGACATCTGCCTCGCCGACCCGGACCGCGATGAAATCAGCGACATGGAAAACTTTATTTCGATCGCCGTGAAAAAAGTGAAAGTGCCGTTTATGATCGATTCCACGGATGAAAACGTGATCGAAAAAGCTTTTACATACTGCCAAGGAAAAAGCATTGTCAATTCCATTAACCTTGAAAACGGGACGGAACGGTTTGAAAAAGTCGTGCCGCTCCTCAAAAAATACGGGGGTGCCGTTGTCGTCGGCACGATCGATGAAGAGGGGATGGCTGTCACTGCCGAACGGAAACTTGAGATTGCGCGCCGCTCTTATGACCTGCTCGTCCATACGTACGGGCTCAACCCGCGTGATCTCATTTTTGACCCGCTCGTGTTCCCTGCCGGCACCGGCGACAAGCAGTATTTTGGCGCAGCAAAAGAAACAGTCGAAGGCATCCGGCTCATTAAAGAAGCGATGCCGGAATGCAAGACGATCCTCGGCGTCAGCAATGTTTCATTCGGGCTGCCGCCTGCCGGGCGTGAAGTGCTCAACTCAGTGTTTCTCTACCACTGTACGAAAGCCGGGCTGGATTACGCCATCGTAAATACAGAAAAGCTTGAACGCTTTGCGTCCATCCCGGAAGAGAACGTGAAAATGGCCGAAAAACTGTTGTTTGAAACGAGTGACGAAGCCCTCGCCGCGTTCACCGAATATTACCGCGGCAAAGTGCAGGAGAAAAAAGCGCCAAAGAGCACGATGACGCTTGCCGAACGGCTTGCGAATGATGTTGTCGAAGGGACGAAAGAAGGACTCATCCCGGATTTAGAACAGGCCTTGAAAAAATACCCGGATCCGCTCGCCATTATCAACGGCCCGCTTATGGACGGGATGGCGGAAGTCGGCCGCCTGTTTAATGACAACCAGCTCATCGTCGCAGAAGTCTTGCAAAGTGCGGAAGTGATGAAAGCATCTGTCGCATTCCTTGAGCCTTTTATGGAAAAAAATGAAACAAGCACAAAGGGGAAAGTGCTGCTCGCAACCGTGAAAGGCGACGTCCATGACATCGGCAAAAATCTGGTCGACATCATTTTGTCGAATAATGGCTATAAAGTGGTGGACCTTGGCATCAAAGTGGCGCCGGCTGATCTTATCCACGCTGTCCGCAAAGAGAAACCGGATGTGATCGGGCTATCCGGCCTCCTTGTCAAATCCGCCCAGCAAATGGTTGTCACTGCCCAGGATTTGCGGGAAGCGGGCATCCGCCAGCCGATACTGGTCGGCGGTGCAGCCTTGTCGCGAAAATTCACGTTAAATAAAATCGCTCCGCAATATGAGGGGCTTGTGCTGTATGCAAAAGACGCAATGGAGGGCCTCACGCTTGCAAACAAATTGCAGGATGAATCGGAACGCAGCTCGCTCGAAACGGAACTTGCCAACCAGCGCAGCGGCGGGACAAGGGTGGCAGCGGCGAATGCCGGCGGGGCGCCGGTTGCGACTTTACCGCGCCGTTCTTCAGTATCCCCGGATGCGCGCGTTTACCAGCCGGCGGATTTGAAGCGGCATGTGCTGCGCAATTATCCGCTTTCCCATATTGATCCCTACGTGAACATGCAAATGCTCCTCGGCCACCATTTAGGATTGAAAGGCCGTGTCGAAAAACTGCTTGCGGAGGGAGACGAACGCGCCAGTAAGCTGAAGCAGCAGGTGGATGAACTGCGCGAGTGGGTGATGAAAGAAAAACTGCTTCAGCCATCCGCTGTATACCAATTTTTCCCGGCCCAGTCGGATGGTAATGATCTGATTGTTTACGAACCGGCTGGAGAGCCTGGAGCATTAAATCCGAAATCTTTATCCATTTTAGAGCGGTTCACATTCCCGCGCCAGGCAAAGCCGCCGTATTTGTGCCTTGCCGATTATGTCCGGAGCGTAGACAGCGGGGTCGTTGACTATGTCGGCATGTTCGCGGTCGTCGCCGGCAAAAACATCCGCCACCACGCACGCTATTTGAAAGAAGCAGGCGAATATTTCAAAAGCCATGCCCTCCAGGCGCTTGCCCTCGAAACGGCAGAAGGCTTCGCCGAGCGGCTGCACGAACTGATGCGCGGCCAATGGGGCTTCCCGGACCCGGCCGGTTTCACAATGCAGCAACGCTTTGCCGCCAAATACCAGGGCCAGCGCTACTCTTTCGGCTACCCGGCCTGCCCGAACCTCGAAGACCAGGCCAAACTGTTTAAATTGCTGCAACCGCAAAAAATCGGTCTCCACTTGACCGAAGGCTACATGATGGAACCCGAAGCCGCCGTCACCGCGCTCGTGTTCTCCCATCCGGAGGCAAGATACTTTGCGGTATGACCCCCTAAAGCGGGCCCCGGCCCGCTTTAGGTTTTTTAAAGCAAGGAACGGCCATACATCAAGAAAACATGGACGTTTTCTACGTGAACAAGCGGCTGAAAATTCCATCGCTTTCCTAATCGTGTAACTGACAGGCAAAAATCTTACCGTAGAGCAGTCCATGTTAACAATCAGTCGAAAATTTTGTAGCTTACCCGCCACTTTCTTACCATAGGCGCCATGCTGCATTTTTGCGGCTTCGACAGAAGAATGCGGAACCCGGACCCATATACCATTCTGCAAAAAACCGTATTAATCGACAAAATTTGCACTGGCTTTTCTGTTCCGCCCCCAATGTTCCACGGGAAACATTCCAATGAAAATTGTGCAACCGTGCATGTTGAACAGGTTTTTTTGAACAAATACCACTTGCCAGCAAGCCCGAAAATGCTTGACCCCGTTTTCCTTCTATAAAATTACTCACCTGCCACGTTCCCTGTGGCATGAACGCCTACATTAAATCAGCTCCGGGTGCAACCTTTACATCTAAAATTCAGCCAGTGCTGTTACAACCCTTGCCAAGGCCAAGACATATGCTTCTTCATCCAGCCTAACATTCCCAAACGCTGCGAATATTGGCTTTTTTGCTGCCTTAACAAGATGACATGATAGGCTTAGTTTCGACAAAACCAGCAATATTTCCACGGAAATACCTACATGAAAAAGCCCGGATATCGGAATCCGAGCTTAAAAATCTGTCTGAAAATGTGCGGCGACTGCGGCGGATTTTCATCCTTCCGCCCCTGCCGTATCCTTTGTGGCACGGGCGTCAAATCCGCATTGAACTGTTTTGTCCTGTTCTGATATTAGCCAATGGGAGTCCAAAAGCTCCATTGCCTTTCAGTGTCTTATCAAAAGCAAAGTGCTTACTTACGGGAGAGGCGGTCTTTTGCATCGCCGACCGAGTCCTGGGCTTCGCCTTTCAATTTGTCCATTTTGCCTTCAGCTTTTTTCTTCGCATCGCCGGTAATGTCACCCCATGTATCTTTTGCTTCGCCCTTCAATTTGTTCCCTTTTCCTTTAAGCTTGTCCTTCATGGCGTCTTGGTCCATTTTCATTCCTCCCATTCATATTGTTCATCTTTCCTATTCCCTGATCACAGGCCGATAAACGAAAAATGCAAAAGAAATCGATGGAGAGGATCAACATCCAAAATGGCGCAAATTGAGGCAAAACCAAATCAAAGCCGTGCGCAAAATTTGGACAGCCGCGCCAAAATACAGGATCGGCACTTCACAATCCTGGCCAAATCAGATAGGAAAAACTGCCATAACCCCAAATATGTAGATTCGCAACAAGAGTAGGAGACAGGTAAATTCAAAATTCATAGAGTGGAACATGGGTAAAGGGAACGCATGCGCATCATTTCTCCGTCCGGCAAAATTGGAAGGAAACGCATGCGTACATTGGTTGGATGGTTTTGCAGAGTAGATGAATGTTCGTTTCGTTTATTCCTGTATCGCCCAACTTCAGGAATTGCACGCCCGTTCTCAAAGCCCCCGGAATGCCCCTAGATCATTTTCTTCCATGGTATGTATTTGCCGAGGCCATGGTAATAGCCGGCACAAATCATTGTGCGGCTGAATTGCTTTTGAAATGTATGCATGGAGCAGTTCAGCTTTAGCTTTTGCTGGTTGGAAAAAGTCACATAAAGGCCGTCCGCTGTGGCGTTAAAGTCTACCACATTCGCAAGGAAAATGAACTGGCAGTCATACGATTTCGGGGATTTTGTCGGCGTTGCAATCAAACCATCCCCCAACACAACCGGTGCCTTATTAAAGTTAAAAATTTGTTTTGTGCCTTTGAGAACGCCTTCAAAATCGCACATCCGGTAATGAATGCAAGCTTCCCGCAACAATTCAAGCTTGCTCTTCCGTGAGTGAAAAACGCCGTCCTGATCATAAATGATTGTCTGATATTCCGGGTCAAATGCGGTATCCAGCGCCATCGTTTCTTTTCTAATGAGGTAATCTGTTTTATTCATCTAAAAAACTCCCCCCTGTTGTCAATTGTGCATTCCCTCTCTTCTGTATGAAGGGCAGGAGGCCAGGGGTGCCGTGTCTTGCTGCTGCCAAAATATCCTTCCCCTGAAAGAGAGGGATATCATTTGTTCCCTGGTCCTATTATACTATAAATCCCAAAAAAATAAAGTATGAATTTACAATTTTGTTATTATTTATAATCCGTGTAAATTTTGGGCAAAATTTCACGTTTCCCCTTAAAAAAACATTAAATTTTCGCGCGGAAAACTGGATGTTTTGGAAACGAAAAGATGCACATTGCCGGTTCGCCCTCTCCCTTTGAACCTGTTATTTTACAATCAACCCGGGAATTCAAGGAAAGCGCGCTTTCCAAAAGGGGAAGCAAAATGGAAAGTTTTGAAGAAGTGCTCCGGCAATACCGGCCGATGATTTTTCATATGATCCGCAAACTCCGCATTTACAAAAACATCGATGAATTTGAGCAGATCGGCATGATTGCACTGTGGGAAGCGTATCAAAACAGGCAGGATGACAAAGGGTCATTCACAAGTTACGCATACAACACGATCCGCGGGAAAATGCTGACCGAACTTACGAAAAAGCGGAGGGAGGAAGAAATGTTTGCGTGCCCGAAAGAGGAATTTTGGAATGTGAAAGTGGACGAGTCGCTCCGCCCCCCGCTTGAACTTGAAACGTTGCTGTCGTATTGCGACGGCCTTTCGGAAAAAGAGAAAAAATGGGTAGTGGCTGCCTTTTATGAACAACTGAAACAAGGCGAAATCGCATCCCGCGAAGGCAAGTCCGCCGAGGCGGTAAAAAAATGGCGGAGGCAAGCCCTCGAGAAAATCAAAAAGAATATGGAACAAAAAGAGAGGCAGCACTGAATGCGTGCCCGTGAAGGCAATACATCCGGGGTAGCGAAAGCAACATGAAACGAACTAAAAACTGATAAACTAAAAAAGCGGCGAGCATCCACGATGATTGGGTGTTCGCCGCTTTTGCCCTTGCCTCCCCCGTCCAGGGCACCCCGGTTTCCCAAGGCTGCCGAACGGTTTCCTCAATCTGCGATAAAAAACTTGCGCAAGTAGTCGTACCATGCTGTTGTGCCCTTTTTGCTCGGGGAGGTTTGCTCGCCGTTTTGAAAGGTGACATACGATTTAAATGCGTCGCTGTCCGGATCCGGCCAGTTTTTCCAATGGTCCAGATACGTGTAGCCTTCTTTTTTTGCGTACGATTCAAGCTCTTTCACCTGCGCCGGATAGTTTGCCGCCTTATAGAGCGGGTATGACGGCTGGATCACAAGCACTGCATCACCCCAGGCAGCAGCGGCCGTTTTGATATCCTCAAGCTGATTGTCCATCGCCACAGCCCCGTTGTTGATTAAAATAAACGGCTCAAACAAAATGAGATCCGGTTTGAAATTGGCGACGTCTTTATACTTGCCTTCCCGGATAAACTCATCGGAATTTAAATGATAGGCAAAGAGGGAAACCGACACATGGCTGCCGTACGCATCTTGCAATGCCTGCTTTAACTGCGGCCCCCAGCCGTTCGTATCCGCCCCCATCGCATCCGAACCGACAATCGCAATTTTGTAGGCATGCTCCTTAGAAAGCGCGGTTTTAAAATCCGACCGGGCTTTTTTCGGCCAGTTTTTCGTATAATCAGCCAGGGAAGAAGCCGGCTTGTCTGTTTTGTTTGCCTCACGCTTTTTCCCGGCAGCCGGCTCCGCCTTTGCCTTTTCCGCTTTCACTTCCCGAGAAGCCGGCTTGAAACGGCTTGGATCCGTTTTATACCCCCAGTACAGGTGCCCGGCTACAAATACGGCAATGGCGGCAATAACCGACAAAATCGCCGTAAACATTTTCATCTCTCATACCCCCGCTCATTCTCATGTGTAACGTCCCTACGAACCTACAAAAATTATGACAAAAAAAGACAAATTACACAACCAAAATTGAAAGAAAATCCGCCAAAGGTAAATACAGGAAGATTATCTAACCGGTTTCTTTCTGCAAAATATTGTGGTTTAATACAAAGTGTATCAAATTGTTTAAATTTATTTCAGTTTCCCGCAAATTTCGGGAGGATCTATGATATAATGTATGATAGTTTTCTATCTATTTCGCATTTGTGCTGCAGATCTAAAGGGAGGAACTTATGGAAGAGACAATTAGTTTAAAAGAATTGATGCAGGTGCTGCGCAAACGGCTTTCCATGATCGCGCTGATTACACTGGGGGCGATGATTGTGACGGCCATTGTGACCTATTTTGTGATGACGCCTGTCTATGAATCTTCGACACAAATCCTTGTCAATAAAGCAAGCGATGACCAAACGATGTATACCACTAATGCCGTGCAAACAAATGTTCAGCTTGTCAATACATATAATGTGATTATTAAAAGCCCATCAATTCTCGATAAAGTGATTGACGAACTGAAACTCAACATGACAACAGACGAACTGAACAGCAAAATTGAAGTCAGCACGGAGCAAAATTCACAAGTCTTTACCTTGACAGTAAAAGATACAAACCCGTATATGGCAACCAAAATTGCCAACAAAATCGGGGAAGTGTTCAAAAAAGAAGTCAAAAACATTATGAAAGTCGACAATGTGACTGTCATTTCCAAAGCACAAGTGCCCAGGGGACCTGTCAGCCCGAAACCGCTTTTAAATATTGCAATTGCGCTTGTGGTCGGCCTGATGGTGGGTGTTGGGATTGCCTTCCTTCTTGAATACCTCGACAATACGATTAAAGATGAGCAAGATGTTGAACAAATGTTGGAATTGCCTGTCCTTGGCGTGATCGGGCAGATTGATGATCAGGAACTGAATGGTTTGCACCGTGCAGGAAAAAAAACAAAAGGAAAGGTTGAGACGGTTGGCGCCTAAAAAAACAAAGCTGTTGAACACGAGAAGAAAATTAATCGCAAAGCTAAATCCAAAGTCACCGATTTCCGAACAGTTCCGGACAATCCGTACAAATATCAGTTTTTCTTCCGTTGACAATGACCTGCAGCTTCTGATGGTTACCTCAAGCGGGCCTGGAGAAGGGAAATCGACGATTGTCAGCAACCTCGCTGTCGTTTTTGCCCAGCAAGGAAAAAAGGTGCTGCTCGCCGATGCCGATTTGCGGCGTCCGACCGTCCATTATACGTTCGGCATGACCAATACATTCGGACTGACAACGGTTTTGACCAAGCAGGGGACATTGCTGGAGACTGTTTCAAAATGTGATGTGAAAAATCTGCATCTCCTGCCGAGCGGACCAATTCCGCCAAACCCGGCAGAACTGTTAAGCTCACGGGCAATGAAGGAATTTTTAAAAGAAGCAAAAGAACAGTACGACATTATTTTACTGGATACCCCGCCGGTTTTGGCTGTGACCGATGCGCAGGTGCTGACCAATCAGTGTGATGGCACGATTCTTGTCGTCTCAAGCGGGAAAGCGGAAGTGGAAGCTGTCAAAAAGGCAAAAGAATTGCTGGAATCTGCCAATGCCAATCTGCTTGGCGTTGTCCTGAACAACAAGAAAACCCAAAACACGCATTATTATTACTATTACGGAAAAGATTGACAATATTTGCGTGAAAAGTTTTCCAATCACTATTGAAAAATGGTAAGAATGCACTATAATTTTGTATAGGGTTTGGTTTTCATTGAAACGAAATTTCATTTTTTAACATGTTTGGAGGGGTACGGGATGATGGATATTCATTGCCATATTTTGCCGGGAATTGACGACGGTGCGCAAACGATATACGACAGCCTTGATATGGCAAAACAAGCCGTCTCCCAGGGGATCAAGCAGATTATTGCTACCCCTCATCATATGAATGGAAAATATGAAAACCGCAAAACTGGAATCATTCAAAAAGTAAATGAGTTAAATAAAAGATTGAAAGAAGAACAGATTGATCTAGAAATTCTGCCGGGGCAGGAAAACCGGATTTACGGCGAAATTTTGGAAGACTATGAAAAAGGAGAAATTCAAACGCTGGCCGGCACTTCTTACCTGTTTATCGAGTTCCCCTCGGGGCATGTGCCGCGCTATGCGGAAACCCTTTTATATGAGATACAAGTAAAGGGCTTAATGCCGATTATCGTGCATCCGGAGCGGAACGCAGAGCTGATCCAGCATCCGGACCGGCTGTATGAAATGGTGAATAATGGTGTGGCGACCCAAATTACGGCTGCAAGCTTAACAGGCGCTTTCGGGAAAAAGATTAAAAAATTCACCGAACAGCTGATTGAAGCAAATCTCGCCCATTTTCTTGCATCAGATGCCCATAATGTGAAAACCCGTGCTTTTAAAATGGATGAAGCAGCGGACGAAATTGAAAAGAAATACGGTGCGGATATGCTCTATTTCTTTACGGAAAACGCTGAACTGCTTGCCAAAGGCCAAGCCATCTACAGAGAAATTCCGCAGCCGGTAAAACAAAAGAAACTGTTCGGTTTGTTTTAATCGGCTTTCTTTTTTAACATTCCGGGTAGATGAATGATGCTATGTGGGCTGCTCCGCTGTTTTTAGCAAACAGTTTTATCCAACATTGTTTGATTTTGGAACAGCTATTTTCGGGTATGTCTCTCATCCGTTATCGTGCGAGGCACTCGGCCATGCTGTGGGTGTGTGTGCACCTTAGACGCCTGTCGTCAAGAGTATGGTGTGAGGGCGGGTTAGATGCCCGGTTTCCTTTACTTTTATACCCAGATACTGGAAGAATAAACATCGATGATTTTATCGTACGGCCCAAATCTTAAAAATGAATTAAAATAAGGGGGAATTTACGTGAAAAAAGTGAGAAAGGCGATCATTCCGGCTGCAGGCCTTGGAACGCGGTTTTTGCCTGCAACGAAAGCCATGCCGAAAGAAATGTTGCCGATTGTGGACAAGCCTACGATCCAGTACATAGTCGAAGAAGCCGTTGAATCAGGCATCGAAGACATCATCATTGTAACCGGAAAAGGGAAACGCGCAATTGAAGACCATTTTGACAACGCTTGGGAACTCGAACAAAACCTTGCTGAAAAAGGGAAGTTCGACCTCTTAGATAAAGTCCGCTATTCTTCCAATTTAGCCAATATCCACTATATCCGACAGAAAGAACCGCTCGGCCTGGGGCATGCTGTCTGGTGTGCGCGCAACTTTATCGGCGACGAGCCATTTGCTGTTCTGCTTGGTGATGATATCGTGCAGAATGACCCGCCATGTTTAAAACAACTCATTGACGAATATGAAAAAACCCATTCTTCTGTAATAGGTGTACAGGAAGTACCGGAAGAAGAAACGCACCGTTATGGGATCATTGCACCAGCTTCCAAAGAAGGCCGCCGTTATCAAGTTGACAAATTTGTCGAAAAACCAAAACAAGGCACCGCACCATCCAATCTTGCCATTATCGGCCGTTACTTATTGACACCGGAAATCTTTATGTTCCTGGACAAACAGGAAAAAGGCGCCGGCGGCGAAATCCAGTTAACAGATGCCATCCAGCAGCTGAATCAGATCCAAAGAGTATTTGCTTATCAGTTTGAGGGTAAGCGGTATGATGTAGGGGAAAAGCTTGGCTTTATTCAATCCCAAATTGAAATGGCTTTACAGGATGAGACATTGAGCAAAGACTTGTTAAAAATGATGAAAGGAATCATTGAAAAAACAAATATAAGCGTGTTGGAAACGAAATAGGGGGTATTTGAAGTGGCTGACACCAGTTATGCTTCCAGTTCGGCTGTAAGGTCCTCTGCTGCCCAGAAAGTTAAGGCAACAAAAAAAATTGAATTTGAAGAGAAAAAAGCCTATACAATTTTAAAACGCGGGATGGATATAATTGGTGCGATTACGGGGCTTGTTTTTTTATCGTGGCTATTTTTAATTGTTGCTGTTCTAATTAAACTAGAAGACCCAAAAGGTTCCGTGTTTTTTAAACAAATCCGGGTTGGCAAGAATGGTAAGGAATTCTATATGTATAAATTCCGTTCCATGGTGCCCGATGCGGAAGAGAAACTAAAAGACCTCTTGAAATACAATGAAATTGAAGGTGCCATGTTTAAAATAAAAGAAGACCCGCGTGTAACCAAAATAGGGAAATTTATTCGAAAAACAAGTATTGATGAACTTCCCCAACTATGGAATGTCTTAAAGGGAGAAATGAGCTTAGTGGGGCCAAGACCACCACTCCACAGGGAAGTAAAAGAGTACACAGATTATGATATGCAACGTTTGCTTGTTAAGCCTGGATGTACGGGTCTATGGCAGATTAGTGGAAGAAATGATGTTGGCTTCCATGAAATGGTTGAATTAGATATAAAATATATAAGGCAAAGATCTTTAATGTTTGATTTAAAAATAATTTTAAAAACTATTTATATAGTTTTTATTCCTAACAGCGCTTATTAGAAAAAGTTCTTGTATAATTTGAAGAAAAAGGGCAATTGATTTGCATATATAATGGTACCAAAGTTTATTTCTTATAATTGAATTGATTGCGCATTTAATAGGGAGAGCTATCTTATAAGATTCTTGTATGAAAAAAACGAAATATTACACTCTACTATTACTGCATAAAGTCGCCATCATGTAAATTGGTGCTTGATGTTTATGTAAAATTAATCTTAATATATAGTATAAAATAAGAAGGCTCGAGTGTAATCAGAATTTGGATTTTATTTGAAATTACTTTTAGGTTTTTGGAGTCTTCAATGGAGAAAATGGGTTGGTGTGGAGTGAAGATCACCAAGGCTAAGAAAAGTTATACCCAAATAAATAAAGGATAGCATCAGGAAAGGTTTTAAAAAGTGATTAGGAAAAATAAGCATGCGCGTTTCATGGAACTTTTTAATTTGTTTAATAAACGATAGATGATTGCTTAACCTTAATAGGGTTTACTATGAGTTTCTCTTAAAAGTTATTAAGTTTAGCTAAAATTAAAAAATGGATGTTGCATATGATACAAATAAATAATCAACTGTATAAAAATGTATTATTTTTAGGAATTGTAAAAGGTGCAGAATATATATTTCCCCTAATAACTTTGCCTTATTTGGTAAGAATATTGGGTAGTAATAAATATGGATTAATGATGTTTACTGTATCCTTTGCAAGCTTTTTTGTTATTCTCACAAATTATGGTTTTGACTTAAGTGCTACAAGAAAGGCATCTTTAGTAAAAAACAATAAAAAAGAAATCTCTAAATTATACAGCACCGTATTGCTTATAAAAATAAGTTTATTACTAGTCTCTATATTAGTATATTTTTCTATTGTTATCTCTTTTGTAAAATTTAATGTTTATATAAATTTATATGCTATTTCGTTTATTTCAGTTATTGGGAATGTTATTTATCCCATTTGGCTTTTTCAAGGAATAGAAAAAATGAAATATATTACCTTTTTAAGTTTATTCGGAAGAATTATAACAGTAGTATTAACTTTTTTATTTGTCAAAAGCCCAAGCGATGTCAAACTTGCTAATCTTTTTTATAACCTACCCTATTTTATTGCCGGACTGGCAAGTATATATATTATTCATTTTAAATTAAAAATTAGATTAACGAGAGTAAGTATAGGAAAAATAAAACAAGAGTTAGTGGACGGATGGCATATATTTACCACATCTTTTATGACGAATATACTATCCTCAAGTGGGACTTTTATTTTGGGATTATTTCAAAGTAGTCAGATTGTGGGAATATATGCTGCCATAGAAAAATTAGTAAAATCTATTACCGGAGTCTTTTCCCCCGTTTTTCAAGCTCTATTCCCTTATTTTAGTAATAAATTTAGTCTTGATAAAGAAAAAGCAACTTCTATGTTAATTAAACTTGGAAAATTTATAATCCTTTTTAGCCTAATTATTTGTATAGCTGTATTAATGTTTTCTAACCGCATATTAGTTTTAATGTATGGTATAGATTTTGAAAAATACGCTAAATATTTAAACCTGTTTACAATATGGATTATTTCTTCTATATTTAATAATTTAATTGGAATACAATATTTAGTCGCTTCAGGGAAATCAAAAATTTACAGCAAATCTTTTTTTATATCAACACTAGTCACTTTATTGTTATTCTTTTTATTAGCTCCAAGTATATCAATTTGGGGTAGTATTTTAAGTGTAATAATAGGTGAAGTCACTTTAAGTATTTCAATGCTGTTATCGATTCAAAGTAAAGATAAATTTATAAAGTTAGTATGGTGGGGAAAATGAGAAAAAAAAGAATTTTGTATATACAACACGTCGATTGGAAATGGATTAAACAAAGGCCTCATTTTTTAGCAGAGAATCTAAGCTTATATAATAAGTTAGTTTTATGTTATGTTATTCAACTAGATAGAAAAAGTTTGATGAAATCCAATAAAGGAGCAAACTTTAGTAAGGTACCAATATTACCACTTTCCTTAAAGGGCGGCAAATTTATTTTTGTCTTGCTAAAGTTATTTAATAGCATAATCATAAATTTATTAATTACAATAAATAAACCGGATATTATTTGGATAACACATCCCAAGTTATTTAAAATTATTAAGAAAAAGCACTTGAATAAATTTATAATATATGATTGTATGGATGATATTCTTGAATTTGATAACAACTACAAAGATTATTTGCAAACAATTGAGAAGCAGACTGTATTACAGTCAGATTTAGTTTTTTGCTCAAGTATCAGCCTTATGAATAAAATAATTGAAAGATATAAAGCTGATCGAAGTAAAATACATTTACTTAGAAATGGAATTAATTCAATAAAATATTTAGGATCCGATTCTAAGAATAATGGAAATAATAAAATCAATTTGTGCT
Source organism: Weizmannia sp. FSL W8-1119 (assembly GCF_038008605.1). Classification (NCBI taxonomy): domain Bacteria; kingdom Bacillati; phylum Bacillota; class Bacilli; order Caryophanales; family Bacillaceae; genus Heyndrickxia; species Weizmannia sp. FSL W8-1119. The sequence continues at coordinate 358,853 of NZ_JBBOZL010000001.1, forward strand.
ATTTCGGAACAATTGAAAATTGGTTTGATTATGAAAAATTAGATAAAATTTTAAGCTCATTTCCTAATGTTCATCTTCATTTAATAGGACCATATAAGAGTAAGCGCTCTTTTAAATCACAAAATTTCACGTATTATGGACCCTTGTCTCACGATAAATTGATGCAAATTGTCAGTGATTTTGATTGCTTTATTATGCCCTTTAAATTAAATCGACTTATAGAATCAGTTGATCCTGTTAAACTGTATGAATATTTACTTACAGGAAAGCCCGTTGTTAGTGTGTATTATGATGAGATAAAAAGATTTGAAAATTATATATATTTTTATAATAGTTATCAAGAACTATATTCAATTATTTATGAACTAGTTAATGAAAATTTAAAACCCAAAAAAGATATGGAAGAAGTAACTGAATTTTTGAAAAAAAACACTTGGAAAGAAAGGACAAAGCGTGCTGTTTCCATAATTGAAGAAAGCATAATATTAAGGAGAAGGGAAAAGGCTAATGATTAATGAGAGAGTTAGCATAATTATACCTAACTTCAACGGTTGGAAAGATACCATAGAATGTCTTCAGACAATTTTTAATTTGCAAACTGATACATTTTTTTTAGATGTTATTATTGTTGACAATGCTTCTACCGATGAGTCTGTAAAAATGATTAATAATTGGATTCACTCAAATGGCAAAGTGGCATCTAGTTATCAATACGAGGATTCTTTTGAATACCAGCTAAATATGGACAATAATTTTAGCACCCTAATCTTAGAGCCCTTGCCAAAATGCTATATCCCCTGAAACTGTAAGCATTCAGACAATTAAAGTTCGTTGATTTATTCCACTAAAGAAAAAAGACGTTTGTAGAAACATTATGACAAATATAAAAAGAAATTGTGAGTTTTTGATTTTAATAGGATAAATTTGCTTATTATAAGTGCCAGAATTTTATCACTTTTTGAGGCTTTGGGCGAGTTTCAATAGATTAGGCTACTCATTCCTGTGGAAAATATTGTAAAACGGAAAAGGATGATTTTTTTTGAAAAAAAAGAGCCATGAAAGCCACTCCTTTGCTAAGATATAAGTACGAGCAAATATCCAGGGAGTGATTTCATGACTATTTCTATTCTAACACAAACCAGAGACTTTTCAATACAACAAAATTTGATTCCCCACAATTGGCAAGACTATGCCGATATACCATTTGTCATTCCAGCCATGTGTTTCCCATGGGAGATTTTTAAGCCGATTGAACGAGAATACTACACCCTTTTATATTTGCACCTAAAAAATGAAAGAGCACATGATCCTTCTAATGAAATACAACCGGCACTATTTTCAATAACGGAGGAAGAAGACAAGTCTGCGTCTTCATTATTTCATCTCCCTTCCACTGGGAGAAAACCGCATCCTTTCATGCCCTTTTTTCGTGCTTTTGAACTGGCCTCTTTACAGTATATTGAAGTGATGGTGGAGAGTGTCTATTTGCAAGTGAAATCAAACCCGCTATTTGCCACCATGTGTGGATTTACGGAGAAAATTCCGAGCTACCGTTCCTTTGCTCGTTTTGATCAAATCATGACAACAAATGGTCTTTGGGAAAAAGCCCGGCTATTGGTTGTTGAATATAATAAAGGGGAAGGCGTGGTTGAAACGAATGAGGAAGCAGCCGCCGTGGATACATCGCATATAGAGGCAGAAGCAACCTTGAATAAAACAAGGAAGACGTGTTCTTGTGAGGGTAATTGCGATTGCCCCAGAGTCCTTACGGACGACAATGTAGGGGTAATGCGTAAAAGTAATGCAGTCTCCTATATTGCGCATAAATTATCAATGGTATGCGGGGTGAAATCCGGTTTGCCTTTGACGCGGGAAGTATTTAAAGGAAATACACCCGATGGGAAAACATTAGAACCGACATTGGAAACGTTTAAGGCAGAGCACCCCGAGATGGCTGAGCAGTTGAGCTTTATCCTGGCAGATGGAATCTACCAAACGCCGGAAAATCAAAAAGTGACAAAGGATGTATTACAGGCGAAATTGGTGGCACCGATCAATCCACGGAACCGTAAAGATAAACCAACTACCGCCCGGGGGATTGAAAAAATCAACCGGTACGGCACTCCCATCTGTATCAGTGGACATAAAATGGAACTTAGAGGATCTGATCGGGAAAAGGGGCAATATATTTACACTTGTCCTGTATTTCATCCAAATGCCAAGCAAGAAGGTCTCACCTGCCCGCTAGCGAATCACGCGGAATGTTGTAATGGGGCAGCACAAGGAAGAGTATTTAGGATAGACTTTGATCAAACGCCTCAAGTAGATGTCGAGTTGCCGCAACATGGTCGCACATTTGAAGTGTTATATAGTGCCAGGACGATCATCGAAAGAATCTTTGGCATTCTAAAAGACGGATACAGTCTCCGTCGTGTTCACAAGCGTGGGAAGCAGGCAGTTGAAGCTCATGTAGATCGATGCATGATATCTATGCATATCATGGCAAATATGGCGTACCATCAGACAGGAAAGGCCAATTGTGGATGGACACGCAATCGGCTGCAAAGAGCAAATTAAGTTATTCACAGGTGGATATGTGAATAACTCAAATGAACGTTTTCTTTCCACAAAGGGTAGTGAAAAAAACCATTTTGTGAAGGCGGGATACGTATGCCCTTTTTTTGAAGGAAAATGACCGTTTTACTTCTATTGAATTAAAAATCTGGATGTAATGGATGTAAATTGAAAATCTGGATGAAAAGGCAAAAAAAAATCGGGATAATTAATTTTCCAGAGCCTCGCTCAAGTGTATATTTTTATTTTGGCAGAGGCTCTTAATAAAAAATAAAAAAAACAATGGATTTGCAGGAGCTCTTAATTTTGGTATAAAGTATATTAATAAATCTAAGAAAAGGTATGATTATATATGGTTTTTAAATAATGATACAATTGTGGATGACAATTCACTGATTTATCTTTTGGAGTATGCAAAAAAAAATCCACAGTGTGGTATGATTGGGACAACCATTATAGAATATTATGATAAAACTAAAATACAAGTTGGTGGAGGTAGCCGTTACAATGCTATTCTAACAATAAATAAGCCAAATTTAAGTGGATTTGAGATTAATGTATTAGAAAGAATTAGAAAAGCAGAAGGTTTTGATTATGTATGCGGAGCATCCATGTTTGTCCCGTTTAATGTTATAACCAAGGTTGGTATGTTTAATGAAAACTACTTTCTATATTATGAAGAACTTGATTATGCAAAAAGATTAGAACAATTTGGTTATAAGTTGGGGTGGTCACAAAAAAGTATAATATATCACAAGGGTGGAAGTTCCGCGGGTAGTAGGTCTTTAAATAATAAAAAATCTATACAAGCAGAATATTATAGTAATCTAAGCGCCCTTAAGTTTTCAAGTAAATTTTACAAAAAATACTTTTGGCTGATTTTAACTAACAGGTTTATATTAAAAAGTATATTTTTTTTAAAAAACCGTGAAATTTATTTGTTTAAGCCATTATATAGAGCCTTTTATGACTTTTTTCTAAACGAGAGGATAGGTTAAATGTTATTTTATTTGTTGTTTATTATATTGATTATTATTGTTCTTATTATTGATAAATTCCAAATAAACCCTTTGACATTAACGTTTATAAATTTAATACCCATTTTTATTGGCTATTATACCTTGGATTTGAAAAATGATACTCATTTATCCATTCTAGTCTTGGTAAATCATTATTTATTTTTAATAGGATATATTCTCTTTTATATCTTTAAGAAAGAGCAAAGAATAAAAAAAAATAATAAAGATATAATTGATAATAAAAGTTACTTTTCGATCTTTGCTTTTTTTCTTATAGTTGAACTGTTTGTTGTATATCATTTTGCAGTTGGTGGGATTCCAATTTTATCTTCAAATGTCGAAATGGATAGATTTAACTTTTCATCTTCTGGTTTGTTTGGAATACCTGGTCGTATGTTATTATTTGGGTTACCTTTTATATCCACAATGGTATCAATACTTTTTTATAAGTATAATTCTTCAAAAACAAAAAAATTTTTTTTAATAACTTGGGCACTGTATGTTTTTTTTAATTTATTGACTGGATTTAAAGGTGCTTTACTCACAATTTGTTTACAGTTTTTTTTAGTGACTTCAATTAGCAATAAAAAATGGTATATCCCTAATCTATTTAAATTAAGAAATATAGTTTTTGCTGTTGTAGCGATAATTTATGCTATTGTGATGAGCTTAAATTACAAAAGCGTAAGCGCTGTCTCTATTAATAGTTCATTAAATTATCTTTTAAATCGAGCGACAGAACAAGCGTCATTAGCTGGATACTTTACAATAAATAATAGTAGTTTTTTACACGCTTATCAAAATTTACATCCTTTTATTAACGAATTTCAGTATTATATAGATAAATATACAAATGGAATCATTAATTTTAAGAGCGCAAACTTTCCTGTTGAGATGGTTGTATCTTCTTTACTTACAGGCACACCATTAACAACAAACAATTTTATTGTGTCTGTAACACTTGGTGGTTTCGCATATCTTTATATATTATTTGGCCAGTATTTTACGTATTTTTCTATGCTAATTTTTGGTTTTTTATTTCACTTTTTGTTTTTTAAAGCTAAAACAAGCAATACTCTTTTTAAAAGAACAGCATATGGCTTCATATTATTAAGAACTTATGTATTTTTGGTAAATGGTTCGCTAGCTTACAACATAATTAATACATTAATTATGTTGTTATTATTTTGGTTATTATTTAGAATATCGCAGATTTTATATGATGTTTTAGCTAAGAATATTTATGCAAAAAAAATATTCTTTTCAAAAGAATAAATGTAGGTGTTAAAAATGAGAATTATTCACGTTGGGGAATATGTAAGTGGTGGCGTCGCGACTTATATTAAAGAAGTGGCGAACTATCAAAAAAAGGATAATGAAGTTTTATTATTACTTAGCAAGAATGGTTCCGAGGACATTAACATTTCTAATGTTATCATAAAAAAGTATAAAGATTATAACCGAGGAAACTTAATGAGGACCATTGGATTTTTATTTTTTATTAAAAGAGAAATTGATCTGTTTAATCCAGACATCGTCCATATTCACAGTTCATTTGCAGGTCTCCTTACAAGAACTATTTATTTTTTTAAAAAGAAACGATTTAAAATTGTGTATTGCTCACATGGGTGGAGTTTTTCACAAAAAATATCCAATTCAAAAAAGCGGTTATATGCTTTTATAGAAAAGTTATTGTCTATAAAAACAGATGCAATAATCAACGTATCTTACCAAGAACATGCTAATGCATTAAAGTATAAATTACCGGCTTCTAAAATGCAAATAATTCTTAGCGGGGTCAGTTCTGAAGAGTAAATTCATCAATTTTTAGATGTTTTATGATAAAATGACTTATCCACATTTAGAAAATTTTTCCATCTATTTTTTCTGCTTTCAAAGTCAAAAAGAGCCGAATTTGCAAATTTCTTTTTTAAAATTGTGGATAACTTCAAAAAAACCTTTTTTTACATCACATCCTTTGCTATAATATAACCATTAAGTAAACCTTACTTGTATTGGCTTACTTAAATGGGTGAAATCCTCGTCTGTTAAAATGCGTGTCCGAAACGATTCCAACAGATTTGAGGATTTTTCTTTTGCCGTTTTTTTGAGTGCTTTTAAGATTGACGAACCTTTTTCAAACAGCTGTCTAATAATATCTGTTATTTGAACTAATAAATAATGATTTTTCATGGCTGTGTAGTTTTGGCTATTGGCATGTTCTATATTGTAACGATTATTTTTTTGTTCGTTAAATCCTTGATTTTCAATCTTCCAGCGGCTTCTTCCTGCAGCGATGAGTCGTTCCACGTTCTTTTTCGTGATTTTAATATCCGTTATAAATACATACTCTTTCGATTTCCCATCCTCTGTTTTCATTGTGGCCTCCATCAGATTGACCGTTCTGTCTTTGTAGGCAATATCATTCACCCAAACTAATGAATTCTGATCCTTACTTTGTTCCAGCTCTTTTATTGCCTTAAACTCCGTCGAGATACTTTTAATTCTCCCTTCCTTAAATCTGCATATATATTTCCATTTGTGCGCCCTGCACAGATTAAATACCGTTTCACATGCATAGAGACTATCTCCCAAGATACAAATCGGTAGTCTTTTAAATATTTTTTTTATTTTCTTTGCCAGCCTGTCGAAGGCTTTTAATTCACAATCTTGCTTAGAAACATTTTCTGATTCATTTTCGATAAATTCGGAGGCAATACTGAAGACCATATCCCCCACGACAAGCTTGGCTTCAAGTACATGGTGCATATAAAGTACGTTCGTTTCTCCTGTTTCTTTATTTGTATATGCCCGTCTCAGGCAGTGTTTACAATGTTTCTCATGAAAGGTGTGTAATCCAGTTCCATCAATGATGACACCCCAGTACTTTCCTTCAATTCGATAAGACTCGAGAGACCTTTTTTTCAATAATTCTTTAATCATATACGTTCTAATTTTTTCTAATTCATTTACATCTAAGCCAGATAAAAAGTCGTTAATTGTATCATAATGTGGAAGTTCTTCAAGAGAATCTAAGCCTAACACCTTCCCTACATTTTTAATACATTCTTCTTTATTAAAACTCTCACTCATGTTTCTCATGGATTTTAGGCCGGTCATATTTTTCAACATCATCGTAAATAAAAGGACCTCTGGACCATAAGTGATATAGCTTTGATGTCGGTGGTCTGCTACCTTTTTTAGGTTATTCATCAGGTCTTTGAAAAAATGCTTCTGAATTTTAAGGAACTCGAAAAAATAATTTGCTTCTTTTTCACGATTTCTTTTTTCTTTTCTAGTAACCAAAATAAAAACCCCCTCAAAACAGCCAAGTTTAATTAGGGCTTGCTGAACGAATCAAATTTTAGCTTGTATTCGACTTGTCACTAAGCCATGCCAAAATATTCGTCCAGCAAGCTCTAATTATTTAAATTATTACATATTTAGCCGCATTTTTGGGGGGAATAGTTAAATTATCACGAAAAATTTTTACTCCTCAGAGCTGTAGCGGGGTTCGACCTCCTATATATACCGTTCCCATTGAAAAGTCAGACAAACATATTATAAATTTAGCATATTTTGGGAGATTTGATTATGCTAAAGGCATTGATATATTAGTAAATATATTTAAAAAAAATCATTTTAATAATCTTAGTTTGAATATCTTTGGTGATTCAATCTTAAATGAATTTGGAAAAGAGCTTTTTAATAATTTACCAGATAATGTGTCAGTGTTTGGATGGATTGATAATGAAAAGATTGACGATTATATTGCTCGATTCGATGGAGTAATAATTCCATCCAGATGGGAAGGTTTCGGACTAGTTGCTATCGAAGCTATGAGAAATTCCAAACCAGTCATATGCAGTAACATTAAACCATTAAGTGATATTATAAAACATAACTATAACGGATTATTGTATGATAATGAGGAAGATTTAATTACTATACTAAAAAAAATTGATAAATTAATGTTAAAAGATATGGGCATAAATGGATATGAATTATATAAAAAGTTATATACAAGTGATATAATGAATAAAAAGATACTATCGGTATACTTTGATTTATTGAGTGAGAAAAATAGTAGCATAATGAGGGATAATAATGAAAAGTAAAGTTAAGGTTATGACAGTATTTGGTACTAGGCCTGAAGCTATAAAAATGGCTCCCTTAGTATTGGAATTAAAAAAACATAGAGATGAAATAGATACCGTAGTTACTGTTACTGCACAACATAGAGAGATGCTAGATCAAGTTCTAAAAGTATTTAATATAAATGCAGATTATGATCTAAATATTATGAGGGACAGGCAAACTTTATCAGGTATCTCAATTAGAGCATTAGATGGATTAGAGAAAATTATAAAAGAAGTTGAACCGGATATTGTTCTTGTACATGGGGATACCACTACAACTTTTATTGCTAGTCTTGCTGCTTTTTATAATAAAACACCTGTTGGACACGTAGAAGCTGGTCTAAGGACATATACGAAATATTCACCTTTTCCTGAAGAGATAAACAGGCAGTTAACTGGAGTTATAGCAGATTTGCATTTCTCTCCTACAAAAGAATCTAAGGATAATTTAATAAAAGAAGGAAAAAGCGAAAGTTCAATTTATGTTACAGGTAATACAGCAATAGATGCTTTAAAGACCACGGTTAATAAAGGGTATAAAAATGAGGTTCTTGAAACAATTGGCTCAGATAAGATGTTGCTTTTAACGGCCCACCGAAGAGAAAATATAGGAGAACCCTTAAAAAATATTTTTAAAGCAATTAATAGATTAACAAAAGAAAATGAAAATTTAAAAGTAGTTTATCCTATTCATTTAAATCCAACAATTCGAGATATCGCTCATGAAATATTAGGAAATAACAAAAACGTGCATTTGATAGAGCCTTTAGATGTAGTAGATTTTCATAACTTTGCTTCACGGGCCTACTTAATTCTGACTGATTCTGGAGGGGTTCAAGAAGAAGCTCCTTCTTTAGGAGTCCCAGTTTTAGTATTGAGAGATACTACTGAAAGACCAGAGGGAATAAGAGCGGGAACATTAAAATTGGTTGGTACAAATGAAGAGTCTATTTTTGCATCTGCAAACCAGTTATTAAATGATGAAGAAAAATATAACAAAATGGCAAAGGCATCAAACCCGTATGGTGATGGTCTTGCATCGAAAAGAATTGTTGAAGCTCTTTTATATTATTTTGGTATGAGAAATAAAAAGCCAGAGCAGTATCTTTCTCCAGGAAAATAATAAAAAATATATTTATAAAACGAACTTAAATTTTGACATTGAGACAAAGTCAGTGCATCGGGCAACAAATTTAACAATGTTTAGATTCCTTTATATAACTAAAATTATTGAATTTATCCCGATATCAAATAAATATTTATTGTCTGGCAGAAGAAAGGAAAAGAGGATTCACAAATGATTTTTTTGTAAGATATGAAAAGTTGAATTATCTTACTATGAGTTTTTATCCGTAAAAAGTTGAGAAAAACATATAATTTTAGAGGGGGAAAAGATAGTTTGAAAGGAATTATTCTAGCTGGAGGAAGCGGCACACGCCTTTACCCACTCACTATGGTTACAAGTAAGCAATTACTACCAATTTACGATAAGCCGATGATCTATTATCCACTTTCCACCCTTATGCTTGCAGGAATTAGAGAAATTCTAATAATTTCTACAAAAGAAGATACACCAAGATTTATAAATTTATTGGGAGATGGATCACAATTTGGTTTATCATTACAATATAAAATTCAACCCAGCCCGGACGGTTTAGCTCAGGCGTTTATTTTGGGTGAAGAATTTATAGGTGATGACTCTGTTGCAATGATTCTTGGCGACAATATTTATTATGGAAGCGGAATGAGGAGTATTTTACGCAGGGCTTCACAAAAACAGCGTGGAGCTACTGTTTTTGGTTACCATGTTCCAGATCCTGAACGTTTCGGGGTTGTTGAATTTGATAGCAATGGAAAAGTCTTAAGTGTAGAAGAGAAACCAGAAAAACCAAAATCCAATTATGCAATTACTGGTTTGTACTTTTATGACAATCGTGTTGTTGACATTGCCAAAGAAACAAAACCGTCTGCACGGGGAGAATTGGAAATTACCTCGATTAATGAGGCGTATTTAAAAATGGGTGAATTAGATGTAGAATTATTAGGGCGCGGATTTACTTGGCTTGATACCGGTACCCATCAAACATTAGTGGAAGCAACAAATTTTGTTAAGACTGTAGAGGAACATCAGGGTATCAAAATTTCCGCTCCGGAAGAGATTGCTTTTATTAATGACTGGATCACGAAGGAGCAATTACTCGAATGTGCAGAGAAGCTAAGTAAGACGGGTTATGGTCAGTATCTGATTAAAGTTGCAGAAGGAAAAATCAAATATTAAAAAGGGGGAAAAAAGATGAATATTGTTAAAACAGATTTAGAAGGTGTATTTGTCATTGAACCGGCGTTATTTGGCGACCATCGAGGCTGGTTTATGGAAACATACAATGAAAAAAATTTTATAGAATCCGGAATTCATATTAAATTTGTGCAAGATAACCAGTCTTTTTCTGCTGCAAAAGGAACATTGCGTGGGTTGCATTACCAATTGAATCCAAAAGCACAATCCAAGTTGGTCCGTTGCACAAGAGGTACAATTTTTGATGTGGCTATTGACATAAGAAAAGGCAGCCCAACTTTTGGCAAATGGTTTGGAATTGAGCTGAGTGCAGAGAATAAAAAACAACTTTTGATTCCGAAAGGTTATGCACATGGCTTTATGACGTTAACCGATGATGTTGAGGTTCAATATAAAGTGGATGAATTCTATGCGCCGGAATGCGACCGTGGGATCCGTTGGAATGATCCAACGATTCATGTCGAATGGCCGATACATGACATTCAACCTATTTTATCAGCTAAAGATGAAAAATCACCTTTTTTAGAAGAAGCCAAAATTAATTTTGTTTATGGTGAGTAAACATGAAAATATTAGTTACAGGATATACTGGTCAGCTTGGTTATGACGTTGTAAAAGAAGGGTTAAATCGCGGACTAGAGATGATCGGCATTGGACAGAAGGATCTTGACATTACAAATGAAAAAGATGTTCACCAATATGTCGAAGAACTAAAGCCCGATGCGATAATTCATTGCGCAGCCTATACTGCAGTTGATCTGGCTGAAGAGCAAAAAGAGATGTGCTGGGATGTAAATGTAAATGGAACGAAGTACTTGGCGGCTGCCGCAAAAGCTTCCAGGTCAAAATTTATGTTTATCAGTACGGACTATGTTTTTAAGGGAGAAGGCACGGAACCTTTTTCGGAAAGCGCCCCCGCTAATCCAGTTAATTATTATGGATATACAAAATACGAAGCTGAAAAAGTTGTCCGTTCCTTACTTACTAATGCGTTCATAGTCCGGATATCCTGGGTATTTGGCATAAACGGAAAGAACTTCATAAAAACCATGCTGAGGCTTGCGGAAAGTTATGATCAAGTCAATGTTGTCGGGGATCAAATTGGTTCTCCAACATATACGTTTGACTTAGCGCGACTGCTTGTTGATATGATTCAAACTGAGAAATACGGAGTTTATCATGCGACCAACGAGGGCTTTTGCAGCTGGGCAGAATTTGCGGAAGACATCTTCAAACAGGCCGGAAAAAATGTAAAAGTAAATGCCATTACAACAGAAGAATATCCAACAAAGGCAGTTCGACCGAAAAACTCGCGGCTGTCCAAACAGAAACTGCGGGATAACGGTTTTGAACCTTTACGTCCATGGAAAGAAGCATTGGCACATTATCTGAAGGAGCTTGGGGTGTAACATATGGCAAAGAAAAAAGTATTGGTAACCGGTGGGGCCGGTTTTATAGGTGGAAACTTCGTCCAGCATATGGTCAATAAATATTCGGATTATGATATTTATAACTTAGACTTGCTGACTTATGCAGGGGATTTAACAAAGCACCATTCAATTGAGGATAGGGAAAACTACCATTTTATCAAAGCAGATATTGCTGACCGTAAAACGATTTTTCCATTGTTTAGAAAAGAAAAATTTGATTTTGTAATACATTTTGCGGCGGAAAGCCATGTAGACCGCTCTATTACGGATCCTGAAATTTTCGTGCGGACGAACGTACTGGGGACGCAAGTATTGCTTGATGCAGCAAAAGAAGTCGGTGTGAAGAAATTTTTGCATGTATCCACAGATGAAGTATACGGTGAATTGGACTTTGACACAACGACGTTTTTTACAGAAAAAACGCCGCTTCAGCCCAATAGCCCATACAGTGCAAGCAAGGCTTCTTCAGATTTGTTGGTTCGGGCATATCACGAAACATTTGGTTTGCCAATTAACATCACCCGCTGCTCAAATAACTATGGCCCTTACCATTTCCCGGAAAAACTGATTCCTTTGACCATTTCCCGTGTGCTAAATGACCAGAAAGTACCGGTTTATGGTAACGGCGGAAACATACGCGACTGGCTGCACGTGCATGACCATTGTGCCGCTATTGATTTGGTTTTGCATCAAGGTGTAAATGGTGAAGTTTACAATGTCGGCGGTCACAATGAACGGACAAACCTGGAAGTCGTCAAAACGATCATTAAAACTTTAGGGAAATCAGACGATCTCATAGAGTTTGTCAAAGACCGGCCAGGACATGACAAACGGTACGCCATTGACCCTTCAAAACTTGAAAAACTCGGTTGGAAACCAACGTACACGTTTGAGACAGGAATTTCCCAGACAATCCAGTGGTATTTGGATAACAAAGAATGGTGGGAACGGATCATCAGCGGGGAATACAAGGCATATTTTGCGAAGCAATATACATTAAGCAAATAATTATCTGGAAATATTTGACTCAATAAATGAAGTGATTTTGTTTGATACTATCCATGAAAAAGTGGATAGTATCAAATATTAAGAGCTCAAACTTGTGAACCCTGAAATTGAGGAATATCTTATAACAAAAGTAAAATCTTACAGTGACAGCAGGTAACTATCTGGCTTACAAAGATGCCGAGTATGTGATCATTTTTACCTCGACAAACTATAACCCTGAGAAAATTATTTCAATACGAGAACTGTGGAAGCTATGATCGCCAATGTGCTTTCGATTAATCCGAATGCCATTATGGTGATTAAATCAACTGTACCAGTTGGATATACTGAAATGATAAAAGAAAAGTTTGAAACAGACAATGTGGTCTTCTCTCCTGAATTTTTACGTGAAGGCAAGGCTTTATATGATAACTTATATCCTTCGAGAATCATAGTGGGAGAGCAATCAGAACAGGCCAAGGTTTTTGTAGGATTATTGGCTCAAGGTGCAATTAAAGATGACATTCCTGTATTGTACACGAATTCGACAGAAGCAGAAGCCATTAAACTATTTACCAACACTTATCTTGCCATGCGGGTTGCGTTTTTCAATGAATTAGACTCGTATGCGGAAGTGAGAGGATTAAACACGAAACAAATCATTGCAGGCGTCGGGCTCGATCCGAGGATCGGCAGCCATTACAATAACCCATCGTTTGGCTACGGCGGCTACTGCCTCCCTAAAGACACAAAACAGTTGCTCGCCAATTACGAGAACGTTCCGAACAACATCATGCAAGCCATCGTCGATGCGAACAGAACAAGAAAAGACCACATTGCCGAAATGATTATCAAGAAACACCCGAAAGTCGTCGGCATTTACCGCCTCACTATGAAAACTGACTCCGACAACTTCCGAGAATCCGCCATCCAAGGCGTCATGAAACGAATCAAAGCAAAAGGCATTGAAGTAGTCGTATACGAACCTGTACTGCATGAAGAGAAGTTCTTTAACTCCCGCGTAGTTAATGACTTGGAAGAGTTTAAGCAGATCAGCGATGTCATAGTGGCAAACCGGTTATCAGATGACTTGGTTGATGTGGAGAAGAAGGTGTACACGAGGGATTTGTTTAGCAGGGATTGAAGGATTGCTCTTAGCTGGATCTCGCTGGAGATATGGCGAAGTATTAGAAGAGTGCTTGTCAGAATGATAATTGGCATACGCCCAACTTTCAAAATTTTTCACACAACACTATTTTATACTTTGATAACCGGCGTGGTTTGTATCTGACTGAATCTGAGTCGTTCAGCAAGCTCTAATTGAAATTTATGGTGAAGAGGTGAATCGCTTTGGAAAAATATAAACTAAATCAGAAAGAGTTACTAGAGCATTGGGATGATCAACTGAGTTTTATACAATCCTCTGCACAACAATATGATAAAGGAAAGAGCCCTTGCCAAAATGCTATATCCCCTGAAACTGTAAGCATTCAGACAATTAAAGTTCGTTGATTTATTCCACTAAAGAAAAAAGACGTTTGTAGAAACATTATGACAAATATAAAAAGAAATTGTGAGTTTTTGATTTTAATAGGATAAATTTGCTTATTATAAGTGCCAGAATTTTATCACTTTTTGAGGCTTTGGGCGAGTTTCAATAGATTAGGCTACTCATTCCTGTGGAAAATATTGTAAAACGGAAAAGGATGATTTTTTTTGAAAAAAAAGAGCCATGAAAGCCACTCCTTTGCTAAGATATAAGTACGAGCAAATATCCAGGGAGTGATTTCATGACTATTTCTATTCTAACACAAACCAGAGACTTTTCAATACAACAAAATTTGATTCCCCACAATTGGCAAGACTATGCCGATATACCATTTGTCATTCCAGCCATGTGTTTCCCATGGGAGATTTTTAAGCCGATTGAACGAGAATACTACACCCTTTTATATTTGCACCTAAAAAATGAAAGAGCACATGATCCTTCTAATGAAATACAACCGGCACTATTTTCAATAACGGAGGAAGAAGACAAGTCTGCGTCTTCATTATTTCATCTCCCTTCCACTGGGAGAAAACCGCATCCTTTCATGCCCTTTTTTCGTGCTTTTGAACTGGCCTCTTTACAGTATATTGAAGTGATGGTGGAGAGTGTCTATTTGCAAGTGAAATCAAACCCGCTATTTGCCACCATGTGTGGATTTACGGAGAAAATTCCGAGCTACCGTTCCTTTGCTCGTTTTGATCAAATCATGACAACAAATGGTCTTTGGGAAAAAGCCCGGCTATTGGTTGTTGAATATAATAAAGGGGAAGGCGTGGTTGAAACGAATGAGGAAGCAGCCGCCGTGGATACATCGCATATAGAGGCAGAAGCAACCTTGAATAAAACAAGGAAGACGTGTTCTTGTGAGGGTAATTGCGATTGCCCCAGAGTCCTTACGGACGACAATGTAGGGGTAATGCGTAAAAGTAATGCAGTCTCCTATATTGCGCATAAATTATCAATGGTATGCGGGGTGAAATCCGGTTTGCCTTTGACGCGGGAAGTATTTAAAGGAAATACACCCGATGGGAAAACATTAGAACCGACATTGGAAACGTTTAAGGCAGAGCACCCCGAGATGGCTGAGCAGTTGAGCTTTATCCTGGCAGATGGAATCTACCAAACGCCGGAAAATCAAAAAGTGACAAAGGATGTATTACAGGCGAAATTGGTGGCACCGATCAATCCACGGAACCGTAAAGATAAACCAACTACCGCCCGGGGGATTGAAAAAATCAACCGGTACGGCACTCCCATCTGTATCAGTGGACATAAAATGGAACTTAGAGGATCTGATCGGGAAAAGGGGCAATATATTTACACTTGTCCTGTATTTCATCCAAATGCCAAGCAAGAAGGTCTCACCTGCCCGCTAGCGAATCACGCGGAATGTTGTAATGGGGCAGCACAAGGAAGAGTATTTAGGATAGACTTTGATCAAACGCCTCAAGTAGATGTCGAGTTGCCGCAACATGGTCGCACATTTGAAGTGTTATATAGTGCCAGGACGATCATCGAAAGAATCTTTGGCATTCTAAAAGACGGATACAGTCTCCGTCGTGTTCACAAGCGTGGGAAGCAGGCAGTTGAAGCTCATGTAGATCGATGCATGATATCTATGCATATCATGGCAAATATGGCGTACCATCAGACAGGAAAGGCCAATTGTGGATGGACACGCAATCGGCTGCAAAGAGCAAATTAAGTTATTCACAGGTGGATATGTGAATAACTCAAATGAACGTTTTCTTTCCACAAAGGGTAGTGAAAAAAACCATTTTGTGAAGGCGGGATACGTATGCCCTTTTTTTGAAGGAAAATGACCGTTTTACTTCTATTGAATTAAAAATCTGGATGTAATGGATGTAAATTGAAAATCTGGATGAAAAGGCAAAAAAAAATCGGGATAATTAATTTTCCAGAGCCTCGCTCAAGTGTATATTTTTATTTTGGCAGAGGCTCAAAAGAAAATGAGGCAAGAAGAATAGCTACAAGTCTAAGAGTGATGTTTCATGAGACTTCTAGGTCTCAATCTCTTATTAAACAAACAGGGCTAAAACATAATTTTCTATTATGGTCATCTGCAGGTCTATACACCCCATCTAATTTAGTTTCATCATGGGTATTGCTAAAACTAGAGGGAAAAGAGGACGGATTATTTTATAAGCCACTTGGTCCACACAATAGTAGAACATTCTTTTTGGGATACGAAGACTGGTGGAATGAAATAATTTTTGATGATAAAAAAAATGTATTTACTAGAAAGGACATTGTTTGTTATGTTGCGAATCAAGACGGTGGTGCTCATGTCGATATGAAACTGAGCGGGAAATATGCTGAATTAGTAAAGCATAATTCTTTAGGTTGGACGGATGGTATGGGAAACTCCGTAAAAAATAATCCTGCATATGCTGCTATCAGACAAATAGCAAAGGAGTTGATAGTATCTCAAAACATTTATAATAAAGGTCGGTATACAAGAAAAAAACAAAAGAACCGTTTATTTGAAATGAGGTTTTTTGATAATGAGAGAAGATTTAAGTGGTCTACAACAGAAGTGGATTATTCAGATGAAACATATGATATTGTAAATCAATATCAAAAAGAAGATAGAACTTTATATATACAAGAGTATTCAGATGGAATGAAATTTGAGCTGGTATATCGGTAAATATAATATTCAGTTTTTCCAGGAAGCATAAGAATAATCCTGAATTGCGAAAGTAAAACAGAAGATTAAAAAAGGGCGCCCCAAACCTCTGGTATAATTGTGTTTGAAGAGAAATATCAAATCAGAAAGGAGCATTCCTGTTAGAAGGATTTTCGGGGACTTGAATAAAAAGAGCCCTCTTGGTATGATGCGGGGTGTCAAATCTGCAAGAATTGACACCTAATTTGTAACCAAGGAGGACTCCATAATGGATTTTAAACAAAATCAGAAAATTAATCAAGTCACCGAACAAACACTCAGTTCTGAAGAGTAAATTCATCAATTTTTAGATGTTTTATGATAAAATGACTTATCCACATTTAGAAAATTTTTCCATCTATTTTTTCTGCTTTCAAAGTCAAAAAGAGCCGAATTTGCAAATTTCTTTTTTAAAATTGTGGATAACTTCAAAAAAACCTTTTTTTACATCACATCCTTTGCTATAATATAACCATTAAGTAAACCTTACTTGTATTGGCTTACTTAAATGGGTGAAATCCTCGTCTGTTAAAATGCGTGTCCGAAACGATTCCAACAGATTTGAGGATTTTTCTTTTGCCGTTTTTTTGAGTGCTTTTAAGATTGACGAACCTTTTTCAAACAGCTGTCTAATAATATCTGTTATTTGAACTAATAAATAATGATTTTTCATGGCTGTGTAGTTTTGGCTATTGGCATGTTCTATATTGTAACGATTATTTTTTTGTTCGTTAAATCCTTGATTTTCAATCTTCCAGCGGCTTCTTCCTGCAGCGATGAGTCGTTCCACGTTCTTTTTCGTGATTTTAATATCCGTTATAAATACATACTCTTTCGATTTCCCATCCTCTGTTTTCATTGTGGCCTCCATCAGATTGACCGTTCTGTCTTTGTAGGCAATATCATTCACCCAAACTAATGAATTCTGATCCTTACTTTGTTCCAGCTCTTTTATTGCCTTAAACTCCGTCGAGATACTTTTAATTCTCCCTTCCTTAAATCTGCATATATATTTCCATTTGTGCGCCCTGCACAGATTAAATACCGTTTCACATGCATAGAGACTATCTCCCAAGATACAAATCGGTAGTCTTTTAAATATTTTTTTTATTTTCTTTGCCAGCCTGTCGAAGGCTTTTAATTCACAATCTTGCTTAGAAACATTTTCTGATTCATTTTCGATAAATTCGGAGGCAATACTGAAGACCATATCCCCCACGACAAGCTTGGCTTCAAGTACATGGTGCATATAAAGTACGTTCGTTTCTCCTGTTTCTTTATTTGTATATGCCCGTCTCAGGCAGTGTTTACAATGTTTCTCATGAAAGGTGTGTAATCCAGTTCCATCAATGATGACACCCCAGTACTTTCCTTCAATTCGATAAGACTCGAGAGACCTTTTTTTCAATAATTCTTTAATCATATACGTTCTAATTTTTTCTAATTCATTTACATCTAAGCCAGATAAAAAGTCGTTAATTGTATCATAATGTGGAAGTTCTTCAAGAGAATCTAAGCCTAACACCTTCCCTACATTTTTAATACATTCTTCTTTATTAAAACTCTCACTCATGTTTCTCATGGATTTTAGGCCGGTCATATTTTTCAACATCATCGTAAATAAAAGGACCTCTGGACCATAAGTGATATAGCTTTGATGTCGGTGGTCTGCTACCTTTTTTAGGTTATTCATCAGGTCTTTGAAAAAATGCTTCTGAATTTTAAGGAACTCGAAAAAATAATTTGCTTCTTTTTCACGATTTCTTTTTTCTTTTCTAGTAACCAAAATAAAAACCCCCTCAAAACAGCCAAGTTTAATTAGGGCTTGCTGAACGAATCAAATTTTAGCTTGTATTCGACTTGTCACTAAGCCATGCCAAAATATTCGTCCAGCAAGCTCTAATTATTTAAATTATTACATATTTAGCCGCATTTTTGGGGGGGAATAGTTAAATTATCACGAAAAATTTTTACTCCTCAGAGCTGATCATTAGTACAATGGCTCATTGTACTATTCGCCAGCCGCGATCTTTGCCACGTGATGTTCATGAATGGCAATGTAACACAATAACAGCAAAGCTAAACCAGCCGCCGTGTAAAGCACCGTGTTGCTGGCAATCCAGCCAAATTTTGCTACCAAAATTCCGATTAAAGCCGTTGCCAACGTTTCACCGAAGATATACTGGAAAAAACCCATGAAGCCTGTCGACGACCCCACAGCGAACTTTGGCACAGACTCATTGATCATCAGACCCACCAAAGTTAGCGGCGCGTAAATCAAGCTACCCATGATGAGTAATACAATAATAATCGCTAGATGACTGGTGCTAAAGAAGTACGTCGTGAGACAGATCAGTAACCCGATCACACACCCGATACAAACGATCGCCCGCCGATCTTTCAGTAAATCAGAAATGGCCCCCATCAAGATAACGCCTGGAACTGCGGCCAATTCAAAGGTACCAACTAACCATTTAGCCGTTCCCGGATCAAAGCCTTTGAATTGCGTCAGGTAACTCGGAATCCAACTCATAATGCCATAACGGACTAAATATAAGGACATTGACGTCAACGTGATAGCCCAGACAACCTTGTTGGTCAAAATGTACCGAACGAAAATCTGCCACAAAGAGAGATCAGTTAATTCGGCCCTCGTGGCCTGACCATCATCTAAAACGACTTTGTCACCGGTGTACTCGCCGATGCTAGGTAACCCCACCGTTGCCGGACGATCGGCGCCTGCTAAGACAATGAAGATGGCAATGACAATCGAGACAACCGATGCCGTGTAGAAGACGGCCGCAATTGAGTGCGTAAACATCAACGTGGCGATTTGGACCACGGCCACACAGACAAAAGCACCGGCGTTATGCGCCGAAGACCAGACGGCATAGACGGTTCCCCGCCACTTTTTACCCCACCATAGCTGTACGGTTCGCTGGCAGGCCGCCGCACCCATGCCTTGGGCCACCGACATGACCAACATGAGGAGCATCATCACGTAGAGGTTACGCGTGGAGCCCAAGCCAAAGTTCAGGATGGCGGAAATAAAGAGACCGGTGGCCAAATACCACTTCGGATTACTCTTATCACTCAGTGCCCCCATGAACAGCTTGGAAATCCCGTAACCAATCCCAAAACAAGACATAACCAACCCAATATCTGCGGTGGTAAACCCATACGCCTTCATGATGTCATTTTGCTCGGTTGTAAAAATCAAACGAATAATATAATAGCCAATATAACCGATACAAATTGACAGCAAAACACCTGTCTGCCGTAAACGATAAGTCCCCACAACTTTTTCAGTAGGAACTTTCACTTTAGCATCTGGTGCGGGCTTCAGAAATGAAAACATAAGCTCATCTCCTATGTAACAAATTGGTAAATCCTTGATACACTTTTAATGTACCACAAGGTTGATTTAACGTCAATGTAAGCCATTACACTTTAAAATAATTTTGTTCATTAGGTAGATTGCAAATTTAATCCGAATTTTTGGACAAATTTGTCAGCATAACCTGATACGGTGTTTGCCAGTCGAGTATTTTAAGCGGTCGCTGGTTAATTTGGAGTAACGTCGTCGTTAAATCTTGAGCACTAATGTGCTCAAAAAGAGTCCCTTTAGGATAAAAATAACGTAAATTCCGATTAAAGCGTTCATTACTACCACGTTCAGCTGGAGTATAAGCATGGCAGTAATAGGTCTTAATACCATATTGTGATTCAAGTGATACTAGCCCACTAAACTCAGTGCCACGGTCCACAGTAAAGCTGTGCACCGGACCATTAAAAGTGGTTAGGAACTTAGTTAGTGCTTCATTAACAGTCGCTGTCGTCCGATCTTTTAACCGGTATGCCCAAAGGAACCGTGATTTGCGATCGATTAAAGTTAATAAAACTGCCTTACTATGCCCACGAGGACCAACGACTGTATCTAGTTCAAAATCGCCGATGCGATTACGTTGATTAATCATCATGGGACGCTGTTCAATTGATCGCCCCAAAGATTGATTATATTTGGATCGTTGGTCAACGTTACGCCGTTGGCGTACGCCATGTTCAGGTAGATCATTCAAGGAGAAACCAATTCTCCCCTGATTTAGCCAATTATAAATAGATTTAGTAGCTAGTTTAAATTCGTGAGCAATCATTCCTGGTGACCAGCTTAGACGTAAATGGTTGAGAATTTTTTGCTTTAACTCATCGCTCAGCTTAGTTTTCCGACCACATCGTGATCGCTTGTATTCGGCATCTGTTTGTGCTAATTCAGCCTGATAAGGTTGACATCGAGATAATTCATAAGAAATTGTTGACGGTGATCGGTTCAGCCGAACGCCCATTTGGATATTGGACAGCCCTAGTTCACAAAAGGTTTCGATTTTAATTCGTTCGGAATAGGTTATACTAGACAAAAGATCAGCTCCTAAAAGATGGGTTTGTGGTAAACACCATTTTAAAGGAAGCTGATCTTTTTTGTCCGAACAGCGTTCGGATTAATTTTACAATCTACCAAAAAGCGAGTTTAAGCTATGAAAAATTATCCCAGCAATATTACTCGGCAACAATTTGAATTAATTCGACCAGCTTTAGAAAATTTTCGTAAGCGAACTAAGCCTCGAAAATATGACCTCTACGAGGTCTTCTGTGGGGTCCTATATGTCTTGAAAACCGGTTGCCAATGGCGTCAAGTCCCCGGTGATCTCCCAGAATGGCGGTCAGTTTACAACTATTACAAAATTTGGTCAACTAAAGCTGAGCCTACGGCTGATTCTTTATTGGAACAAGTTTTAAAAAAATTGTCATTGCTCGGCGAACTTACCAAGGACGTTCAGCTTTAACTTCCTTTATTATCGTTGACGCTCAGAGCGTCAAAAACACCGCTACTGCTGAAAACAAAGGTTACGACGCTGGTAAGAAAATCTCGGGGATTAAGCGCCATCTGGCAGTTGATATCAATGGCTTTCCGCAGGCCATTCACATGACGCGAGCGAACGTCTCTGATCGAGACGGGGCCAGTGCAATGATCGCTTTACATGCCATGCATTTACGCCAGGTTCAAAATGTCTTAGTTGATGGTGGTTATTCAGGCGTTAATTTTCAGCTCGATGTAGCCAGTAATTTAAACGCAACCGTGCAGGTTGCGAAGCGCAATGAGTTGCATCGATTCGAAGTCATGCCCCAACGTTGGGTAGTCGAACGATCTTTTAGTTGGCTAGAGAATTGTCGGCGACTTTGGAAAAATTGTGAGCGTCAATTAACCACCAGTCTGCAAATGGTCGTTTTAGCGTTTTTAGCACTATTACCTGAATCCGTGACGAAAATATAACAAACGCCGTTAATAGGTAGATTTCCCAAGAGTAAGGATATAGTGGTGTCCGACTATTCGATAAATGCACTTTTAGTGATTCAGTATGTAAAAATTTCCCTGTTTCACTCGTTTTTGTGCACGCCAAATAAACCTGTAAATTTCCATTTTTTGCAAGTTTTCGTTTTTTTTATTTCTTTTTTCCTAGTAGTCTATTGATCGGGATGTTTAGTAAAAGGCTTGATACAAACGAGTAAAGACCGGTAACCATTTGTTGGTCTCCGCGACTTTTAATTTCCATTGCCGGCCACGGAAAACCAGCTTTGAGGCCAGTGTGATCATATTCTGGATGACGGTTCGGATTCTTCTTCTTGTTGTTTTCTTTTTCAATGGCGTATCTTGTTTTTTCAAGCTTTCTTGTCCAATCAAGCGAAGCAAGTTATACGCAAATACACCGAAATGGAGCACAAGGCCATTCGTTTCATATTTGCCTGACGGCAGCCGTTCGAGATCCAGTTCTGATTTAATTTCACTATGGAACTGTTCGCAAGTGCCATGGTTATGATAAAGAGAGATCACCACATGAGGCGGCACTTCAAGGTCCGTCCAGTAGGTTTCAAATTCATACTCGGGAATTAAAAAAATTTGTCCGTCTCTTGAGATGGTTCTTTCGGTCACTTTAAAAACTTTTCGGATGCTTCGCTCCTGGTCCTTAATTTGAATGGTTTCGGGGATGGATCCAAGGTAAACCTTCTTTCCTTCCCGTTCTTCACAACAGATCCCATATTTTCGGGCAATGTACAGCCAGTCCTCAGCTTTTTCCTTACGGGGATTGCGTTTGATAATAAAGCTTGCATGGTTTTCTAGGAGAATAATGAGATTATCCCGGCTGTCATTTCCGGAATCAAGCCTGAAAAGCAATGGCTGATCTGTTAGTTTCCGGGCAGATTGAATGGTTTCCTGGATGAAATTTGGTGTACCTTTTTGGCAGTGGACACTTCCCTTTCGCATCTCAACATGCAGGCAGTAACCTTCCTGTCCCATGTAAGCGAACATAGGGGCATAACCGTCACAGCCTTTATAGGTTCTTTCTACCCCTTCCTTTTTTGTCTTGGAGTTATCGAAAGGGGAGACATCCAGATCAACCGGGATATACGGCTTGTCTTTGGCGTAAACCGGGCTGATTTCCGCATTTGTATGGCGAATCAGATCCAGCGATTCTTCGTGCAAGATCGTTTTCCATTTTTCCACCAAGGCGGCCTGGTCCAATCGTTGCCTGAGAGTCGGGCTGGAAGGAACCCTCTGGATATCCAAAGCCAGTGCAAAAAAAGCATCATCACGGAAGGTTTCAATATTGTCATAATCACTTTTTCCCTGGCAAAGCAAGCCGATATAAGATTTAGCCACATCGCCATTGGAACAAGCCGGATACCGGGAGATATCAGGGAGTTTATAGGCATTCAACCTGGAAACTAAATTCGTTTGATTTAGTAAATTTCCTACTATCGCTAAGCCAGCTTGGGCAACAATTCGTTCTTTTGTGGGTTCTATCACAAACTTTTTCATGAGATCACCTGAATGTGGAATGAATTTAATTTGTCTGATATACCAATTATACTAAATTTTATGCGATTTGTTTGCCTTTAAGCGGAAATTTCGTCACGGATTCAGGTTATATTTAAATATTTTACTAAGACCCGGAATTTTTACCAATTCTGGGGTTTTTGTTTATCCTATCTACAAAAAAATTAGAGGGGGAATTCGTAATATACCCTGGACACTATTTAGAAAATATCGTAAACTTTAAACAAAGTGTTTTTTCTTCCTTTTTATAGAAAGGATTCTGTAAACAAGGGAGTGAGATGCAATAGATTAGGGGGGTATCATATGAAAAAAGTGAGATTAGTACTCTATGTATTGTTAGCGTTCTCTTTGATTATTGGGTTGCCAGTAGGGGCACAGGCAAGCAGTGGGGATACGAATTACTATGAACTCATCAGCAATGAATCTACTGATGGCTCGGTTTCTGAATATACCGGTTCTTTCCGTATTAATAATGATGCCTATGCCGACAGCAAAAATCTCAGCCCGTCCGCATATCGTATGGATTACGTGGCACCGTTTGACACAGAGAAAAACCAACATAAAGCCCTGAAAAAAGAGACAAAGTCGATTAAAAAAGATTATGTTAAAGGGGACAGCAAATCATTCTACGTCCAAAACTTAGAAACCAACGAGTTTTCATCCATTTCTGCAACGCTCCTTTATAGCGGCGACCACGCCAACGTTTGGGTGAACAACAATGATATTACAGAGGACGAAGCAACGTTACTTGGAAAAGAATTCGATAATAAAATCTATCGATTAGATGTCGATAATTTCGGATTGCCATCTGATGTTGACCAAAACGGGAAGGTCAATATACTATGCTATGATATTCAAGATGGATTTAGTGGAAGTGGCGGTTATGTGGCTGGTTATTTTTCTCCGCGTGACCTGTATCATTACAGCTATTCCAATCAGTCGGAAATTTTCTATATTGATACCTATCCGCTGATGGGCATGTCTGCTACGAAAGATGTTTCGCAAGCTTATTCTACGCTGGCGCATGAATTTCAACATATGATTAATTTTAACCAGAAAGTATTTGTGCAAGGATTGACCGATATGGATACTTGGATGAATGAGGGCCTCTCGATGGCGGCTGAACAAATTTACACCGGTGCGCCGTTGAATGACCGGATCGATTACTATAATGAAGATGCGGACATTACAAAAGGCCATTCGCTCCTGTATTGGGATTATGAGGGTGACACATTGGCAAACTATTCTTTATCATACCTGTTTATGGAATATTTAAAGGCCCAGTGTGGACAAGGAAACACGATTTATAAAGAATTGATTAGTGATCCACATACTGATTATCAAGCAGTGCAGAATATCATCCATAAATACATTGATCCGAACCTTAGCTTTGGCCAGTTTATGACAGATTTCCGTGCCGCACTTGTCTTGAAAGAAGATACCGGTCTTTACGGGTTTAAAGGAGATACTGCTTTTGACGGGCTGAAAGTAAAAACCTACAGCGGTTCCTCCATCAATATAAAAGGCGGCGGAGCCATCGTCAAAGCTTTAAGCTCCAAAGATGATTTTCAAGTTCCTTCTGACAAAGGAACCGATATCACCTATACGCTTCTTGAAAAAGGAGATGCAGGCGCTGTAACGTCCCTGTCAAAACCGTCCGTTCAAACGGTTGGGGATAATGACACAGTGGTTACCGGTACGGCCGACCCGAATGTGACTGTGAAAGTAGCGGTGAGCGGAAAGGAAATTGGTTCCAATTCTACTGATTCAAATGGAAATTTTTCGGTCAGCATTCCTAAGCAAAAGGCTGGAACAGAACTGCATGTATATACAGAAGATGGCAAGGGCAATCAGAGTGAAGAAACCGTCGTCACTGTTCAGGACAAAACGGCTCCGGCAGCTCCGAAAGTCGGAGAAGTAAACGACACAAGTACTACGGTTACAGGAACCACGGAAGCGGGCGCGAAAGTTACAGTGAAATCCGGATCGAACATTTTAGGGACAGCAACGGCTGATCATACCGGTGCATTCAAGGTATCAATCGCAAAACAAAAAGCAGGAACGAAGCTTGTCGTTTATGCGGAAGATGCAGCAGGGAACAAGAGCGGTGAAACAACAGTAACGGTTATTGATAAAACGGCTCCGGCAGCGCCGAAAGTCGGAGAAGTAAGCGATACAAGTACTACGGTTACTGGAACCACAGAAGCGGGCGCGAAAGTAACAGTAAAATCTGGCTCGAACATTTTAGGCACGGCAACAGCCGATAGTACTGGTGCATTTAAGGTAACCATTGCAAAACAAAAAGCAGGAACGAAGCTTGTCGTTTATGCGGAAGATGCGGCAAGGAACAAGAGCGCTGAAACGGTGGTAACGGTCATTGATAAAACGGCTCCGGCAGCGCCAAAAGTGAAAGAAGTAAGCGATGCAAGTACTGTGGTTACAGGAACCACAGAAGCAGGGGCAAAAGTTACTGTAAAATCCGGCTCAAACATTTTGGGTACGGCAACGGCTGATCATACCGGTGCATTTAAGGTAACCATTGCAAAACAAAAAGCAGGAACGAAGCTTGTCGTTTATGCGGAAGATGCGGCAAGGAACAAGAGCGGTGAAACAACAGTAACGGTTATTGATAAAACGGCTCCGGCAGCGCCGAAAGTCGGAGAAGTAAGCGATACAAGTACTGCGGTTACAGGAACCACGGAAGCGGGCGCGAAAGTTACAGTGAAATCCGGATCGAACATTTTAGGGACAGCAACGGCTGATCATACCGGTGCATTCAAGGTATCAATCGCAAAACAAAAAGCAGGAACGAAGCTTGTCGTTTATGCGGAAGATGCAGCAGGGAACAAGAGCGGTGAAACAACAGTAACGGTTATTGATAAAACGGCTCCGGCAGCGCCGAAAGTCGGAGAAGTAAGCGATACAAGTACTACGGTTACTGGAACCACAGAAGCAGGGGCAAAAGTTACTGTAAAATCCGGCTCAAACATTTTGGGTACGGCAACGGCTGATCATACCGGTGCATTTAAGGTAACCATTGCAAAACAAAAAGCAGGAACGAAGCTTGTCGTTTATGCGGAAGATGCGGCAAGGAACAAGAGCGCTGAAACGGTGGTAACGGTCATTGATAAAACGGCTCCGGCAGCTCCGACCGTTAATCCGTTTGGCGATAATCAATTAACGATTACCGGTAAAGCAGAAGCCGGCGCCAAAGTGACGATTAAACGTGGCAAAACTGTGCTGGGGACAGGGACCGCAAGCAGCAAAGGCACCTACTCGGTCAGGATTAAATCGAAGCAAAAAGCAGGAACGGTTCTAACAGCCTATGCGACAGATAAAGCGGGAAATACGGGTGCAGGCAAATCCTTCAAAGTGGAAGACAAAACAGCACCATCGGCCCCGTCCGTCAATCGGTTTGGTGATAATCAAACAACGATTACAGGTAAAGCAGAAGCCGGCGCCAAAGTGACGATTAAACGTGGTAAAACGGTGCTGGGGACAGGGACAGCAAACAGTAAAGGCACCTTCTCAATCAGGATCAAATCGAAGCAAAAGGCAGGAACGACTCTGACAGCCTACGCGACGGATAAATCGAGAAATACAAGTGCAGGCAAATCGTTTAAGGTTGTAGATAAAACCGCCCCTGGCATTCCAACAGCCGGAAAGGTCACTTACAAATCAACAACGGTTTTCGGTAAGGCGGAAAAATACGCGACGGTTTATGTTTACAACGGTAGCCATTACGTCGGAAAAGCAACGGCAAATTCAAAAGGAACCTACTCGGTGCATATGAAGAAACAAAAAAGAGGATCCACGCTGAAGATTTATGCAAAAGACAAGGCAGGGAATAAAAGCAAATACAGATATGTAAAAGTGAAGTAAGATGAAACGGCCTCCAGGTAGGGGGCCGTTTCTCCATATCCTGGAATGATAGATCGTTTTAGGTGAAAATTCCATCGCCTTCAGCTGGTGTTTTAAGCTGGGGATATTGGTCAATTATTACCAAATGCAATGAATAGTGTATTCGTATAAGGTATCCCAAACAAGGGAGATACTATGCTGCAACTTTTGTAGACGTCTACACTTTTTGCGTGGTTTTGTATATAATAAAGATATAGGAATAATTGAGGGAGTGTAATTCATGAATAAAGCCAATGAAGCGGCAATCAAAAAAGTGAGAGATTGGCTTGACACAGAAGGAAAATCCATTCAAGATCTTGCTGAGGAAGTAGGAATCAGTAAATCCTTAATGGGACATATTTTAACAGGAAAACGGCAATTTCTTCCAAACAGAATGGCTCAAGTCGCAAAAGTAATTGGGGTTACCGTTGAAGAATTGTTAGCTGAAGATCGTTCAGAAAAACCTTATGTACTTTCTTTACACGGGAAAGCCAATTCGAGGGCTACCAAACGCCAGTTGGAAAATATGTTATTTGCAATTGAAGATTGTTTACGGATTGAGGAGATCAATCGGGCTGCTGGGGAAAAACCACATGAGTAAGCTGAAGTTACAGTCGGAACAAGTTAGTGAAGCTTTCGCCGGGCAATTTTTAACGGCTTTCCGAAAGAAGTCTCCCATCCTCAAGGAATGTGAAGGTGCGAATCGCACCAATGAGTAGGTGGGAGATGAATTTCGGTTGGCTTTAGCCAAAGTTATTTTTCCAATCCTTTTCTCAACAATTCTAAGATTGCGGCTGTTCTAGTTGGAATCCCATTTTCTTTTTGATATTGCTTCAATTTTTCTAATATCGTCTTAGGCATACGAATTTCTACACGTTCTTTCTCTTCTCTCATGATTATCACCTCATATTGATTGTACGGATTTTTTACGATATAATCAATATATACGAAATTTTTCCGCACAAAGTGAGGTGAATTGATATGGCCAAGCAAAACAAAGCTTTCAAGTTTCGTTTGTTACCAAACAAAGAACAATCCGCATTATTAGCTAAGACATTTGGTTGTGTTCGCTTTGTCTACAATAAGATGTTAGCTGAACGCAAAGAAACGTATGAAAAGTTCAAGGATGATAAAGAATCGCTTAAAAAGCAAAAGTTTCCGACCCCTGCAAAATATAAAAGTGAATTTCCATTCCTAAAAGAAGTGGATTCTTTCGCTTTGGCAAATGCACAAATGAACTTACAGACTGCTTATAAGAATTTCTTTGAAGGAAATGCGGATTTTCCAAAGTTCAAAAATCGTAAAGCAAAACAATCCTATACAACTAATATGGTCAACGGAAATATTAAGCTAGAAAATGGTCATATCAAACTGCCAAAAATCAAAAAGCCAATAAAAATGAAACAGCATAGAGAGATACCTGCTGATTATAAAATCAAATCTTGCACTATTTCTAAAACAAAGACAGGCAAATACTACATTTCAATTTTGACAGAATATGAGAAAGATATTCGTCCAGTTAACATACAGAAAGTTGTTGGTTTGGATTTTGCTATGGATGGTCTATATGTCGAGAGTGAACAGGGTAAGAAAGCCAATTACCCACGTTACTATCGGCAAGCCTTAGATAAATTAGCAAAAGCACAACGAATTCTTTCTCGAAGAAAGAAAGGTTCTGCACGTTGGAACAAGCAACGACTAGTAGTGGCTAAGTTACATGAGAAAGTGGCGAACCAACGCATGAATTTTCTTCATCATAAGTCAAAAGAATTAGCTTCTAACTTTGATGCTGTCGTGATTGAGGACTTGAACATGAAAGGGATGTCTCAAGCCCTTCACTTTGGGAAAAGCGTTCATGATAACGGCTGGGGTATGTTCACTACTTTCTTAGCGTATAAGCTAAAAGAACAGGGGAAACAACTTGTGAAAATTGATAAGTGGTTTCCCTCCACTAAGAAGTGTTCATGTTGCGGCAAGGAAAAAGAAATGCCATTATCTGAACGTGTATATAAATGTTCTTGCGGCTTTGTATTAGATCGCGATCACAATTCAGCAATCAATATCAAAAATGAGGGATTACGCTTATTAGCGTTATCATAAGTAACAAAACTCTTGGAACAAGAGGGTTAGCTCGGTCAGTTTTCGTTGGCTAGTAAAAGCAACGATAAGTCGAGAAGCCCCCACTTCAATCAAACCGTAAGGTTGATAAGTGGAGGGTAGTTCACAGTCTTACTGGGAGCATCATCCAGACGATGAAATAGAAGAAAACCATTTGTATGATATCACCATTCCTGAAATTGATAGGGATCTGTTGGAAGCGTGGAATAAATTAAATCAAAAGGTTCCCTTTTACGCATTGTCAATTGAACAGCAACACAAAGTGACGCTGTTTGATTCTTTTACTGCAAGTTTTTTGGAAAAGGATAAAGTTGTCATTGCCAATCCTTTGTGGAATTTAAGCGTGCCCACCCGTTTAAAAGCATGGATTGATACCATTACAGTGGCAGGGAAAACTTTCAAGTACACTGACCAGGGATCTGTTGGTTTATTGGAAGGAAAAAAAGCACTGCACATTCAATCAAGCGGAAGTGTCTACAACGGAAGTGACCCTGCAAGCCAATACGTTAAAACGCTGTTCACTTTCTTGGGCTTTAAAGATTTTCAACAATTATTTGTTGAGGGAATGGACCACTTTCCTGAACGGGCTGAAGAAATTATGGAGGAAGCGATCAAAAAGGCAGTTGAAATGGGGAAAACATTTTAATGAAGAGCTCGGTCATTTGGCTAAATACCTGAATTTGGCAAGGATTCTGATCACTCTTCCTGAAAGCTGAACCAATATATAGAGCAGCTGAATCATGCATTTTCATAAGTGCATGATTCTGTAAAGGTGGGGCAGGTTATGCTGGAAAATCGGATTCGTTCAGCAACCCGTATTTAGGGCTTGCTGAATAAGCAAATTCCTAGATTTGGCAGGGATGCTGACAGCTTTGGCATAAATTTAATGCAAGGGTTTTATAAAAAATGTGGGAAAAAGCTTGCATTTGAAACGTACCCTATGTGAAGAAAGGCCGTCAATTTTTCGAGCTTCCCTCACATAGACGGGCTCTATGTGAAGGAAGAGCCTCGTTTTTCCGTGCTTCCTTAACGTAGACGAGCTTTATGTGAAGAAAGGCCCTCGGTTTTTCCGTGCTTTCTTAACGTAGGCAGCCTCTATGTAAAGAAACAACGTCTTTTTTCCATGCTTCCTTAACATAGAGCTTGCTGAATAACCAAAATTCCTAGCTTTGGCAAAAATTTGGATACAAGGGTGTTATAAAAATCCAGAGAAAAGCTTGCACTTGAAAGCTGATTCAATGTATAGATATAGAGAAGACAGAATCGTATTTTTAAAGATGGATTCTTCTAGAACTTACTGACAAATTGGGTACAAACTCAGAATCGGATTCGTTCAGCAAGCCCTATTTATACAAGATGCAAAAAAACGGTGAGACACTATGAATGCTGGTGTCTCGCCGTTTTTATGTTTTCTTTTGAACTTTTTCAGCGGCTTCCCAAAAAGGGAGAAGCTTTTACCATTTGTCATGCTCTTTACAAGGTCCTGAATAGCCTTCGTTCGTAAAACCTTATGAACGGCTTAGTGGCTGCAGGCAGTTACTGATAACTTGGAACTTCCAATGTAATATTGTAATTGTCTAATAGGTTGTATAAGTTATAGATTTCATCCACTTGTTTGTAAGCCCAGCCAATGTCTGTTGCATATTGGTTGGAGGCATAGCCATATGTTGCAGCGACATCTGGATTCCATCTCATTTTATACAAGGTATCTTGACCGGCGCCAAGGTAATTGCTGCTGATAAATTTAGCTCCGCCAATGATGGCCGCTTCCGGGGTCGTCCAACCATGTTGATAGGCATACCTGGCTCCATCTTGGACAGCATTGCCATCATTCGCACCTGTCCCATACATATTATAAACAGTCTTGCCATTATACTTGACGCCATTTGCAAGCTGGGATGTGCCATTTCCTGTTTCAAGTAAGGCATGGGCAATCAAGTAAATTTCATTGATTCCATTTTGTTTTGCAGCGGTTAAAAATGCAGATGCTTTCCCGGCTAAAATGCCTTTACCCGCAAGAATTTTTTGGTTCACTTCTGTTGCATTCAAATTGGCAGTCGAAGTTAATTTCAAAAATTGAAGTGAGCGGACTGGATCCGAAACAAAGTTATTCGGATTTAAATAGTATTTCACTTCATTTTTCGTGGCATTTTTCCATGCTTTGTTATAACTGATTTGATACCATGTATAGCCGTCATCCCCTTTTACGGTGGATAGGATGGTGACCTTTGTGCCTTCTTTAAGCGTTTCGCCGACTTCATGATTCTTTGTACCCGCACCATCTCTGATATTCCAGCTTCCGTTTTGGACAACACCTGTTGTATGGCTTGTCAGCTTAATGGCATCACTTCTGATATAACGGTTATTTGTATCTGTTTGAGGCGAAACTTTCATTTGAATATTTGCAAGTTCATCCAGTGAAAGATCATATTTTTTTACAATCGATGTCACCTTGCCATTGGATTGTTGCGCAGCGGATGTTAAATAATTTGTGCTGACATAACCAATTTTTCCACCGATTTCTACCTTTGCCCAGCCATCCTCTTCGGAGTAGACCTTTACAGCGGTTCCTTTATCAAGGACTTCAATCACACTTGCTGACTTAGAAGGCCCTTTACGTAAATTCAAATCTGCTGTTGTGTATTTAGTTACCGTAGCGTCTGGAGTTGGTTCGGAACTATTATTGCCGTCATCTGCTGTGCTTGCATCAGGGTCTGAACTTGACAGATAGGATGCGAGCACATAACCGGTTATGCCTCTCGCTTTCACTTTTACCCACGGGCCGGAAGCGGTATAAACCGTCACTTTTTCGCCTCTTTGCAGACTTGCTAATATTTTGCCACTTCTGGAGGCTTTGGAACGCAAAACCAGATGGGAACCTTTGTCCACATTGACATATTTCGTCGTTGTTTGGACTGGGGTTGAAGTGCCTGCACTGCTATCCGGATTTGAATTCGCCAAGAAAGATGCATGAACATAGCCCGTTTTGCTGCCGGCTTTTACTTTCGCCCAGTCCCCGGAAATAGAGTACACCGTCACCTTTTCGCCTCTTGGCAAGCTGTCCAAAATGCTGGACGTTTCGGAGGCTTTTGAACGTAAGATTAGATGTGAACCCTTATCCACGTTGACATACTTCGTCGTTGTTTTGGCTGGAGTAGAAGTGTCTGCACTGCTATCGGGATTTGAGTTCGCCAAGAAAGATGCATGAACATAGCCCGTTTTGCTGCCGGCTTTTACTTTCGCCCAGTCCCCGGAAATAGAGTACACCGTCACCTTTTCGCCTCTTGGCAAGCTGTCCAAAATGCTGGACGTTTCGGAGGCTTTTGAACGTAAGATTAGATGTGAACCCTTATCCACATTGACATACTTCGTCGTTGTTTTGGCTGGAGTAGAAGTATCTGCACTGCTATCAGGATTTGAATTCGCCAAGAAAGATGCATGAACATAGCCCGTTTTGCTGCCGGCTTTTACTTTCGCCCAGTCCCCGGAAATAGAGTACACCGTCACCTTTTCGCCTCTTGGCAAGCTGTCCAAAATGCTGGACGTTTCGGAGGCTTTTGAACGTAAGATTAGATGTGAACCCTTATCCACGTTGACATACTTCGTCGTTGTTTTGGCCGGAGTAGAAGTGTCTGCACTGCTATCCGGATTTGAGTTCGCCAAGAAAGATGCAAGGACATACCCCGTTTTGTTACCGGCTTTTACTTTTGCCCACTCCCCGGAAATGGAGTAAACCGTCACTTTTTCGCCTCTTGCCAGGCTTGCTAAAATGCTGGCCGTTTTGGAGGCTTTCGAATGTAAGATTAAATGAGAGCCTTTGTCCACGTTGACATACTTCGTCGTTGTTTTGGCTGTGCTCGTTGTTGTTGCGGTACTGCCGGGTTTTGTGCTGGTTAAATATTCCGCACGAACATACCCCGTTTTTGTCCCGGCTTTTACTTCTGCCCAACCATCAGACACATTGTATACCAATACAGCTGTTCCTTTTTTTAAGCTGTCTAATTTGGCGGCACTTTTTGAAGGCTTTGCTCTTAATGTCAAGCTTGAATTCGAATCAACATTGACATATTTTGTCTCTGTTTTTGCTGCGGCTTGTACACTTGAACTATGTAGGAATTTTGTCAGTGAAGCGCCCTGTACCGTTTTATCAAAAGCAGGAGTGGATAATACTGCAAAACAAAGTGGTATGACTAAGCCTTTTTTCATTTCAATCTCCTTTCCAATTGGATCTTTCGCCAAACTTAAAATTTCATTCTATGAGTCTTTGTTCTATCAAAATACCCTAAACCTTATCACATCCGTCTAGTAAATTTATCGTCTTTTTTTGGTATTTTTTAAGGGGGACAGGCCAATTTCATTGAAAAAATAAACCGAAAGTCGCAAAGTGTGAAAAAATCTCTTTTGGCAAATGCCGGGAATCATCCTCCCAGCGTTGAATTGGAAGAAACCCCATTAAGAAAAACAAGAATGCATCAGTGATCATTAGCCAGTCATTAGACTAAAAGACGGTGAACGCAATAAATGACAGCGTTCACCGTCTGTAACTTTTTGGATAGTCTTCACGATAGAGCTTACTTCGATTTTGGCTATGTCAAATCATAAAGGGTAACGCCATCAACTGTTTTTGATTTAAAGTTCTTTTGAACCCAACTGGTGATCGATGAGCTTGTATTGGAACCTCTGCCCATGGCGCCATTTGGGGCATTGTTTTCAACCTTTTTGCCATTTGTATTGCCATCTTGCAAGGTTTTGGCCATTTGTTTCATATTGCCGAACGAGCCTCTTCCATTATTGATAAAGTAGTGGATCTTCCCTTGGCGGACATATTTTTTAAACGCGGAAAGGGTCGGGGCCGGGTCACTTCCTGTAAAACCGCCGATGTCCATCACGGGTTGATCTGTTGCAAGCTGATAAGTCGCCGGAGATGCGCACTTACCGTTGCAGCGACCCAAGTGTATGTTGAAGCACCTTTTTGTAACAACTTCACAATCTTTTTACTTTTGGATTCAGACCTTCCAGGAAATCCACCCTGTGTCTTTGGGGTTTATTACAGAAACTTAGTCTAGAGGGCTTCTTTTAAATTTTTCTTAATTTCGCCTGAATGTTTCGGTAGGGGGGGACAGACCGAATTTTGCCGCAAGATTTATAGATTGGTGTGGAGGCGAAAAAGCGATCCTTAACTCCTGATCATGCTAAGCATGGCGTTATCGCAATTTGATTTGGATGTCCAGCGGATGCCGGCTTCGTGATTAGATAGCTGAATCGTTGATGAATCGGTATTAATGGAAACAGGGACAGCGGGGATTGCAAAAACGGCCGGCTTGTCCACCCAATCATTTAATGGGCATTTTAATGATAAGAAAACCCTAAAAACAAAACCGGGAGCACAATGCGTACCCCCGGTTTTGTTCCGGCTCTCATGATAAAGCTGTATAAGGCAGCATTCCCTTTTTCCGTGCAACTTTCGAGCATGTGAGGGGGGCATGGAAAACGGACTTTAAATGCCGAAGATGTTTTTTGCAAGAAAAAAGTGCAGAGTATTGCAGTATATAAATTCGTTTATACCGCATAAAAATTCAATCTGAATTCTCGCTATTAAGGGCTTGACATGGAGCCTCTGCAGCCATGATTCTTTTGCCAAGCGGCCAGCTGTAACAGATTTGGCAAACCCAAACAGGTTATCATGGCTACCCCTCCATGTAAAGCCCCTCTGCATAACCATTTGCATAGAAATTTTGCACATCTCTGCACTTTAATTTTGCAATAAACACCCCCATATGCCTTCCTCCATTGTTTTTTCTTAACCAAAGTATGTTTTTAAACGATAAAGGTTACCGATTTCTGCAATGGTACATACGATATATCAACGAGCCAACTGTTTGGATGGCAAGGGAGGGGTTAGAGTGGATCAGGAATATACTTACCTGAATGGCTTGGCAGAACTGGGAGTCGGCGGAGCGCATCCAGGCGGTTTCAAGCTGACACAGGATATATTATCGGCTGAACATATAGGGAAAAAAACAACAGTGCTTGATGCGGGCTGCGGCACCGGCCAGACTGCTGCATACGTCGCGCAGCAGTACGGATGCCAAGTGACAGGGCTGGATCATCATCAATTGATGGTGGAAAAAGCCAGAAAAAGAGTCCGGCCATTAGGTTTGCCGGTACAAATTGTGCACGGGAATACAGAGGCTCTCCCGTTTGCAGACAGGCAATTTGATTTGGTATTGTCAGAGTCGGTGATCGTTTTTACCGATATGCCCACAACGGTTCAGGAATTCCGGCAGGTGCTGAAGCCCGGGGGATGTTTAATTGCGATTGAAATGGTTTTGGAACAACCTGTTTCGCCCCAAAAACTGGCACACATCAAAGATTTTTATGGCGTATCCCAAATTTTAACCGAGGAACAGTGGGTGCAGCTTTTTCAGAAAGCAGGGTTTCCATCCATCCATTCTGAAAAAAATGATTTGCAATTTGGAGTCCAAAATGTCCCTGATAATCCGGAGACATTAATGTTTCCCTGAACTGGAGGAATGGGCGATGAATGAGCAGGAGGGACTCGAAACAATCAAAGAAAACCCCGAATTTTAAATAAAACCTACCTTGAAGGTGCCCTTCTTTCTGATTTGCAGTGAGCAGAAAAAAGCATCCCCACCCCGTTGCCGGTTATGGGGACGCTTTTTGTTTAAAGAAATTTATTTGCTTTTAACCGCCTTGGCATTGATGTAACCTATCCATTTGCCTTTGTTGTCATAAAGGGACAGGTAGCTTAACCCATTTATGTGGTAAAAAATGTACTTCGCCAAGTATGTTTTGTTTACGGCCCGGATATTTTTCTTCTGCCAGTTGAAGTTTTGATATACGGCGTAGTTCTTGCTGGTGACTTTGACATGTTTGCCGTATTGTATGGCAGCGCCTTGCTTGCCGCTTCCGGTTTTCACAGCTTTGGCGTTGATATAGCCTGCCCATTTGCCTTTGCCGTCATAAAGCGACAGGTAAGTGGATCCGTTGCTGTGATGGTATTGGACCTTGGCAAGATACGTTTTATTCACTGCAGTGACATTTTTCTTTTTCCAGTTGAAGTCTTGATATACGGCATAGTGCTTGTTTGTTACCGTTACATACTTACCGTATTGAAGTGCAGGGCCTTGTTTCGGCGTTGCCGCTTTTTTTGAGGGGATCCAGACGCCAAGATACCCTTTTACCTGGGCGTTTTGCGTCCCTTTTACATGAACGGTTAAAATGCCTTTGCTATCTGTGGACAGCTTTTCGTTATGAAATCCGGTTGCATCCTCAAATAGCTGGTTGGCATGCCGGGTACCCATGTCCACTTTAATAGTCGTATCGGTTTTCGGGTTATTTCCGATTACGGTTGCCACGCCGGTATTCCGGTCTTTTCCATAGCGGACGCTTGAGATTAGATCTTTTCCCGCCGTGCCGGAAGTGTTCGACTTATAGTTGGTTACTTGCTGGTTCCCATAGGCATAATTTTTGCGCACTTTCAACAATTTCACAATCGTATCATAATACGGCGTATGCTCGCTCATGTAAGAAGCATTCGTTTTGTACAAGTCGCCGTAAAAGACAGTCGGGACGGTATCTTTATTCGTCAAAATATATGCGTACTGGCTCGGCACATTGGATGGCGCATATGTTTTTACCGTTCTTTCCATGTCTTTTTCATAAATATCCAAAGCTTTTGCCTCTGTCTTTTTATCATACAGATCTTGGAAAGATTTCGGTGCGGATGTGCCGTAATGTATACCCGGCTTAATGCCGTACAGGTCCATCATGATTTTATTCACACGGTTCTTTTCCTGGTCATGATTATTCACAAATGACCAGTTAGGCGTTGCATTCGCCGTGCCTGCGCCTGCCCTGTTGACAACAGCGTTTGTAGCAATGGTTGACAGGCTGTTTGATGGCGAATTTTTGCCCAAAGCATTTTGCAAAGAATAGAACAGGGCATAATCCATCATTAACTGCGGATTCCCGTTTGCATTTTCAAAATTTGTCCCGGCACTTTCATAAGTCTCAATATAGCTTAAATGGTCGTTTAAATGGCTGCCAAAATGCTGTTTCATAACGTCACCTTCATCCAGCAGCACTTGCTTATCGTAATGGCTTGCCGCATCAATTCTGAAGCCGTCAAAGTGATACGTATCAAGCAGCCAGTTCATCCAGTGGATCTGTTCTTTTTGGACAGTTGGATTCCCGTTGTCTATGTCCAATCCTAACAGAAACTGGTTCTTCCCGCTGATCGTGTTGTTAAGGTTGTGAAAAGTTGTCCCATACTTGTTCACAAATAAAAATTGATCCTGGTTATCTGATCCGGAAATATCATTTTTAAACGACCTTTCTTCCGATCCGAAGCCGTACCCGGGCTGGGATGCAATATACGCATCTGTTAAACTTGCGATTTGCCCGTTGTCGCCGTTCAGTATATCGTCAACAGATGAATAGCCATGGCTTTTCATGTACTTTAAATAGCCGGGGTCATGCATTAACATCGGCTTCCAATAATTATCCGAAGTCGAAGCGTCTTTTGCAGCATACCAGCCGTCTACTGGCAAATAAGTATCAACTGTATTGATTTTATTTGCTGCTGCAGCTTCATCAAGCCAGCTTGGCAAGTGGTTTTTCGGGTTGTTTGGCCCAAAATAACGGTACGGCCAGCCCTTGCTGTCTTTCATCACGCGATCCATACCCTGCCCTTGTACGGAGGTACCGTTAAAATATTTTTTGTTCCATTCTTTGATATAGCCATATTTTGCCTGTCCTTCGCCGCCACCTTTTGTGTAAGCGAGATAAAGGTTGGCCCTGATTTGCGTTTGAAGTCCTGTTGTATAAGGATTTTTAAACAAATTTCCGTTTTGATCAACGCGTGTGACGTAAACTGCTTCCCTTTTGCTCAATCCGAGAACCTGGTTGGGCACAAGGTCTTCCTGTACTTTTAAACCATTTGCGTGAAGCACGGAAACCATACTTTTCAATTCATCGCTTGTCCCGTATTTGGTCGGCCGGGTGTTATTCGGCCCCTGGTTAAATTCACCGAGGTCATAACGGTCGGCAATGGCGTAGCCTTCCATGTAACGTGCCTTATTGAAAGAACGGTAAGCCGGCGGAAGCCATATATCCGTAATCCCCCAATCTTTCAATTCGTTGCCTTTCGTTGAAAGAATTTTGTACATATTGCTTTCATATGGCATGTACAGGCTAAAACTTTGGAAAATCACGCGGTTATCGAGCGATGTGCCGGATGTATAAGCCTTGGCAGATTTAGGAAAATAACTGACCGAGCCGGCAACCAACAATACAGAAAAGATCAATATTGATAATCTACTAAAAAATTTCTTTTCCAACATATCCGCCCCTTTTAAAAATAATGTTTCAATAGTAAAATATTACTGCATGATGGGAAAATATGCAATATCATCCTCACAAGTTTCACATAAAATTTTAATTTTTTTCATTTAAAAGGAACACCTTTGGAGGACGCAGGGAACCTTTGCAGGGGAAAATTTTGTATCCGGAGATGGCCTGAAAAAGAAAGGATAAAAAAGGAAATTTGAAGATATGTGTCGAATGTAACACATGTTTGTTTTTGAGGGAATGGGCAACAGAGGTTCCACTCCCTTCAGCAATAAAGTGAATCACACATTTTATAAAACTTATGAATACATCATCCCGGTTCAACTGATCTGTGCGTATGTTCCGCAGTTAAAAGGGATCGACCCAAGTACGCCAAAAGACAAGGATTTCCATAGAAAACTGGGGAGCAAGAAACTGGACCGGTGATTTGTTCAAGTTTTCCTTTTAAGAAAAAATAGCGGCATAACGCCGCTATTTTTTTGATTTCAAGTCTGCAGATCTATGCTTCCTTCACAAGGTTAATGGTTTCGGATCTTCATCACAGCTTAAATGTAAGCGCTCTATAAGGTTGTGATGAAGTTGGTTGGGGGCCGAACGTAAATGACTAAAAATAAGTTCATTGGCTGACAACTGCATCTTGTTCAATTATAATGGAATAAAGATTCCTAAAAGGTGAAACGATGTGCTTAATGGATGTTACAAATTGGAAAGTAGATGAAAAAAGGCAGGTTTCAGGAACAAGAGAGAAATATTGGTTAGTTCATCCGGAGACTGGCCAACATTTTCTATTGAAAATTCCCAAGGAAAACACGGGAGAAGCTTGGGCGGAGAAAGTAGCATCTGACGTGGGGAGAGCAATCGGCCTCTCCACAATGGATGTGCAACTGGCTAAGAAAAATGGAAAAGTTGCCACACTGGCGAAAAATTTTATAAGCAAACAAGAAGAGCTATTTGAAGGTGGAGATTTATTTTTCAATATCGCAGAGGATTTTGACAGATATAGTCTTAAGCATTACCACTTTTTTAATATTATGCGTGTTCTGTCAGAATTTAAATTGAACCGTGATTTCATTGGAATTATTGTATTTGACGCCTTAATTGGAAATCAGGATAGACATTGTGACAATTGGGGAATTATATATGATAATAATGAGTATAGAATCGCCCCTGTTTATGATAATGGCGCTTCTCTAGGATTTCAATTGAAAGAAAACAGAATCCGTCTAATGGACAAAGATTGCAATATGTTTAAAGCTTTTAGCAATCGTAGTTATTCCTTGATAGGCTTGCCTGAAAAAAAGAAGCCGCGCTTTCTTGATTTATTAACAGTGATCAAACAATATTATCCTTTAGAGACCAAAGAATCGATAAATTCATTAAATAAAATAAACTTGCAGATGCTTCAGGAAATCGTAGACTCCATACCGGAAAAAGTGATGGGACCTGTATACAAAAAGTGGGTAAAAAAGTTACTCCTCTATCGTAAAGAATGGCTCTTGAACTGGTACAAAGGAGGTGCTTGAATGCAAAAAAATCCATGTGTCTTATGGCTGATCTGGCAAAATCAGAAGACAAGGCAGCGTTATCATATTGGCAATTTATTTCATGAAAATGGAAAATACATTTTTTTATATGAATTAAGCGGGAAGCGCAGAACCTTAAAAGAGGCTTTGGAAAATGGATATAAACCGCATCTGTCATTTCGTAATCTAAATAAGACATACGTTTCTGATCGCTTATTTGGACCATTTGAACGGCGGTTACCGGATAAAAGGAGACCGGATTTTGATAAGATTTTAAAAAATTATGGGCTGCCTCCGGATTATACAGAAATGGATTTATTGCGGGCTACTGGTGGACGGCTGGCTACTGATCCGTATGAATTTGTTGCCCCGATTCGTGTTTTTGAAGACCGGTTTAATTTTGACTTTTATATCGCGGGGTGGCGCTACTATGACGGAGAAAAAGTAATTAATCAGTTGAAAGAAGGCGCGGCTGTGCGTTTTCAATTGGAGCCTTCAAACAAGGAAGATGAAAAAGCTGTAATCGTTTTGTCAGAAAAAGGGGAATATAAATTAGGATATATTCCGGCTTTCTATAGTGGCTTTATGTATGAGATGATTGAAGAACATTTCGTTTATGAAGCAAGAATTGAAAAAGTGAGCCCTATGGCAAGGCCGCAATCAAAGGTAAGTATTTCAGTTACCGGATGTTTGGCGAACGGTTTTTTCGTAAAAAATGGCGAAAATGTTGAATCAGTACATGTGCTTGTTTAAAAACAGCTTACTCTGTATAATCGTTTCCCGTATACATTACTAGGAAATGGTGTTTCTGGATTGAGCCGGAAGATGGGTATTCTTGGCGGTGTGTCTAGCCGTTAGCCTTATTGATTCACCATAGCATGAACTTCTGCAACTGAATGCATTCCGTGAAGTGACATGCATATGGCCTGTTATCATGAGAATGAATCGATCGGCTGTGTGCTCCATGCCCATCCAAAGGAATCTTTCGTTTTTGCGACTTTGGGAATGGATATGCCGAATTTAACTGAGGCTACACAAAAGCTCGGAAAAATCCCAACGTTGGAATACCGCCCGGCAACAACAGTAGAACTGGCAGAAACTGTCCGAAAGCACATTATCTCGTTAGGGGAAAAAGTAACACCGGCAGCCATGCTGCTCAATAGGCATGGTATCCTGATTACAGATGAAACCCTGCACAAAGCCTATGATATGCTTGAGAGAATTGAGTATAACGCATATGTTGCAAGCAAAGCCCTTGTCTTTGAAAAATTGGGCATCGCCGCAATCCCTGATGAGGTCTCTGCTCATTAAGACTGGACCATGCCCAAACAAAACAAAAATCGAAAATCAGCTCTTCCTATGGCAGCTGGCAGGCGATCCATAGGGAGAGCTTTTTATATGAGTATCGTAACACATAAAGGGGAGGAGCGGAACATTATCTAATTGGTTTTTTGGTAAGTATGTACTCGAAGTCGAAGGGGTAGATGAATGGAAAAAAAGGAAGACACTCTACTGTACACCGTGAAATGAACATCTAGAGAGAGGTCTTCCCATGGATATAATATCACGAATTGCTGGATTTGGAAAGGATACAAAGAGTCTTATCGAATTTGAAGAACATTCTGATCCAGGAGACTCTGGAATGGGGAAAATGAGAAAACTGCCAAAGATGGATCTTTGGCAGTTTTTTAGCAGAGGATTCAATTGTTATCCAATCCGAGCGAGATATTGGGCAAGGGAGCCTCGTCAGATTCGTCAATCGTTGTTTCACGATGATCTATGGGTTTGTTCTTTCATAATATGATCTAATCGGGATAACCCTTTTTCTGCAGTATGCATCATCTCGTCAAACAATTCCTGCACTGTCGGAATCGTATGAATAAGGCCGACGACCTGTCCGGCCCAAGCATAACCTTTTTCTTCATTCCCGTCATAAATATAGTTGCAATTTGCGCTACCGCTAATCATCTCTTTCAGGCCTTCGTAGGATGCCCCTTCCTGTTCACGTTCCATAATATTCAAGGCAAAGCGGTTTTTCAAGACCCGGCCCGGTGCCCCTAATGTTCTCTTAATCACTACTGTATCCGTTTCTTTTGCATGCACGATTGTTTGTTGATATTTCTCGTGTGCATGAATACATTCTTTGGTGGCAATAAAACGGGTCCCCATTTGAATTCCTTCTGCGCCAAGAGCAAGGGCAGCCAATAATCCACGCCCGTCCCCAATGCCCCCGCCGGCGATTACAGGAACGGATACTTCGTCTGCAACCCGGGGAATGAGCACCATGCCGCCAATGTCGTCCCGGCCTAAATGGCCCCCGCCTTCCTGCCCGACGGCGATCACTGCGTCTGCACCCAATTGTTCAGCTTTTTGTGCTTGTCTGGTTCCAGCCACAAGCACAAGTGTACGAATGTTTTCTCCTTTTATCCTTTCGAAGACCGGTTGCGGGTTACCGCCACTGATGGAAATGGCTGGAACCTTTTCTTCAATGGCCACTTCAAGCAACTCCTCGTACCGGCCGTTATACCTTGCGATTGCAAAGTTTACACCGAAGGGCTTCCCGGTTAATTTTCGTACTTTGTGAATTGCATTGCGAAGTTTTTCAGGTGTTCGCAGCGTCGCGGCAGTGATTTGCCCCAGGCCGCCCGCATTGGAAACAGCAGCAGCTAATTCCGCATATCCGAGATAAGCAAGGCCTCCTTGGATAATGGGGTATTTTATTTTTAATATCTCCGTAATGCGAGTTCTCATTTTTACCGGCCCCTATTTGACTGAATTCCTTTTTTCTTCGTTAAGTGATAGCTTTGCCTTATCATATCACAGATTTCTTCCTCCGGGACGGTGCCGTCAAGAATAACGGAATTCCAATGTTCTTTGTTCAGATGGTATGCCGGAACAACAGCGTGGTATTTCCGCGATAAAAGTCCAGCCAGCCGTTTTCACCTTTCACATTGATCCAAATATGGCCGTTTCTTTCAAAAATCCAGGCAAAGACTTTTTTATTTTTTTTGTGGCGCATTAATGTCCAATTCTTATCTTTAAAGGGGTAATCTTCATACGTGTTTTCCAGTTTTAAACAGTAATGGATAGCGTCCTCTCTTGTTTTCATTTATGATGCTCCTTCAACATGCCGCTTGCTATTTATATTATATAAAAATATTTAGGGTGCCGTCAGTTTTTCCAGTTCTCATATCTCTCGCTTTCTTAACGAGACTTGGGATCTGTTAAGGAAGGATGCTGTTTATTCGTGTTTTCTTAATGCAGGCGCGGTCTATGTTGTGGAAGGGCGTCATTTTTTCTCACTTTCTTAACGTAAGCGTGCTTTATGTTGGTTCCAAATGGCGAAATTTTTCAACGTTCATGCTTCCTTTATCGTATTGTTGTTATTTTATTTTCCTTTGCGTCACGATTCCTAATACAATCGGAATTCCGATGCCAATGATTATGATGGGTAAAAACCATTTACCAAAACCGTTATCCCATCCCATTGCAATCCCAATGGACTCCAATAAGATGAGGGCAAAGAAAATCAGACAGATATTTTTCAATTGATTTAGCAGTTTCCGGCTATGCACATAAAATTGTTTTGCATTCAATGCATTTAATCGTTCAGGATAATTATAAATATGAGGGAATTTTTCCAAAACCTGCATCAATAGCGCAAGGATTGCCCCCACGCCGGGTAAAATCAAAAGTTCCCATTTTGATCCCCAACGATCAACTCTACCGGCGGCATCATAATGTCCGGGGACTTTTTCCGGAAGTTTTCCCCAAACGCTGGCCAGAAAAATAATCGACCCAAGGAAAAATAAATAGCCAATGATGTCCCAAAACCATTTGCTTTTTGTCTTGGGAATTTTCAATTTGGGCCGCTTCCGGGAGTTTGGCATGCCATTTCCCCTCCAATCCAGTTTAAAAATTTTTTGTATACGACAGCGTCTCCAAGTGCAAGCTTTTTTACATTCCATGCCATCTTTATTTATATACGACAAAAGTAGCCAAATTTCTTATCAAATTTGAAATTGGTTTTTTTATCCGGACTTCTCTCTAGAGCGGGTTGTGTATGGTAAACTAATGATGTCTTTGCCACTTTGAAAGGGGCTCCAGTTTTTTCACCA
This sequence comes from Weizmannia sp. FSL W8-1119, assembly GCF_038008605.1. Taxonomy (NCBI): domain Bacteria; kingdom Bacillati; phylum Bacillota; class Bacilli; order Caryophanales; family Bacillaceae; genus Heyndrickxia; species Weizmannia sp. FSL W8-1119. The sequence continues at coordinate 403,459 of NZ_JBBOZL010000001.1, forward strand.
TTTGAGTCCATATGGAAAGAAGGAGAATAAAATTTGAAAATTAACCGGACGGGCGCATGGTTTCTGCTATTATTCTTCATGCTCTTTTGCAGCGGTTGCGGCCAAACCCAACCCGCTAACAGCCAGCCGGCAAAAGAAAAGCAGGTTCAGCAGGTAAGCACGGAAAAATCAGAGAGTAAAGCAGACAGCAAAACTGTTAACAAGACAGACAGCCATCATAAAAGTACTGCATCACTTCCAAAAGGAAAACTAAAGGTTTATTTTTTTGACGTTGGGCAAGGGGACAGCATCCTCATCCAAACGCCAAAAGGAGAAAATGTGTTAATTGATGGCGGGAATAATGACAAAGGCGATGATGTTGTCCGGTATCTCCGCCAGCTGCATGTCAGCCAATTGGATGATGTGATTGCCACCCATCCGGATGCTGATCATATCGGGGGCCTGGATACGGTCCTGGAAAACTTAAAAGTAAAAAATGTATATGCGCCGCGGGTCGTGAATACAACCAGAACCTATGAAGATTTTTTGCTGGCCGTGAAAAATAGCAGGCTTAAAATCAAACAGGCAAAAGCGAATGTGGATCTGGGGCTGCAGGGGGCATCGATGAAGTTTGCCGCGCCTGTAAAAGATTATCACGAAGAGATGAATGACTGGTCGGCTGTTGCAAAACTCTCCTATGGGGAGAAGGGCACTTTTCTATTCACGGGAGATGCCCCCTTCCGTTCTGAAGAAGATATGATTGCAACGCACCAGGATCTTTCGTCTCAGGTATTAAAAGTGGGGCACCATGGTTCAAAGACTGCAACAAGCCAGGCGTTTTTGGATGCCGTAAAACCGAAGTACGCGATTATTTCGGTAGCGAAGGTTAATTCGTACGGCCTTCCAAGTGACGAGGTCATCAATCGCTTAAAGGCGAATCATATTCAAATTTTCCGGACAGACGAAATGAAGACCATTTTAGCGGTGACAGATGGGCATTCCATTGAATTCCAGCCGGTTCCGTCTTTAACGCCAAATCATTTGTCTTCGGAAGCGGGGAATGCAACGGCTTCCGGCAAGGCTGTTCCGCCAGCAAAGCAGCCGTCCCAGCGAACCACTTCTAATGGTACATTACAGGCGAAGGTTGATGATCAAACGCCCGAGCAGTATGGTAAAATTAATTTAATGGTTACAGGTTTGACAGGCGCGGCATATCAGGCAACTTTTCATTACAAAAGCAAGGACACCGTCTATCAGGGGACGGCAGGGACGCCGCTTCCGGTTCGGATCGGCAGAGCGGCTCCCGGCTATGAAGTGCGGATTGATATAAAAGCTGTTGTAAAAGGGAAAACATATACCACCCACACTTCTTTTACCCCGCAATAAAGGAGGCCGTTTTTGATGAAATATATTGTTGATCGGATCGAAGGGGAATTTGCTGTTTGTGAAAAAGATGACCGGACGACGGTGGATATCCGTCTGAGTGAGCTTCCATCCGGTGTCCATGCCGGGGACGTGATTATCGTTGAAGATGGAATACCGCGCATTGACAGGCAACTGACGAAGGAACGAAAAGCCCAAATCAAAAAATTGGCGGATGAACTATTTGAGTAGGCAGCAGGGGGGGAAGGATCTATCGGGATGCCGATTGGGCGTATAGCTATATCCAAATAGGGTTTGTACTGCCCAATTTTTATAATAAAGAAGTACACGGGAATCTATGTGTCCCATTAACTTTTACGATCTGCAAAGAAGGAGGATTGGTAAAGTACTGGAATGTGAAAAAAATAAGGGCATGCCCCGGCCGAGTGACCGGCTTTTAGGCACGCCCTTATTCCTATCATGATTATTTTGCTTTCACCGCTTTTGCGTTGATGTAACCAACCCATTTCCCTTTGCCATCGTACAGGGAAAGATAGGTGAGGCCATTGCTGTGATAATAGGCATACTTGGCAAGGTAGGTTTTATTGGCAGCTTTGACATTTTTCTTTTTCCAGTTAAAGTTCTGGTATACAGCATATTTGCCGTTTGTCACTGTGACATACTTGCTGTAAGGAATTCCGGCACCTTGCTTACCTTGTCCGGTTTTTACAGCATGCGCGTTGATATATCCGGCCCACTTTCCTTTGGCATCATAAAGTGAAAGATAAGTTGAGCCATTTGTATGATGATAGGCATATTTGGCAAGGTAGGTTTTATTGGCAACTTTGACATTTTTCTTTTTCCAGTTAAAGTTCTGGTATACAGCATACTTGCCGTTTGTCACTGTGACATACTTGCTGTAAGGAATTCCGGCACCTTGCTTGCCTTGACCGGTTTTTACAGCATACGCGTTGATATATCCGGCCCACTTTCCTTTGGCATCATAAAGTGAAAGATAAGTTGAGCCATTTGTATGATGATAGGCATATTTGGCAAGGTAGGTTTTATTGGCAACTTTGACATTTTTCTTTTTCCAGTTAAAGTTCTGGTATACAGCATACTTGCTGTTTGTTACTGTCACGTACTTGCCATAATTTATGGCATTCCCTTGTTTGCTGGTCAGGTCATATTTTACAGTCACCATTTTCACGCCGGCAGTATTAGCCTTCAAGCTGTAGCTGTACGATTTTGAAGACGGGGTATAGTGATTTACTTTTGGTAAAGACACTTTTGCGGTGTTGCCGACAGTTGTTCTAACAATTGTATTTGGTGTAATCGGTTCACCCGTTTTCGCATCTACATACTTGATTACTGTGGTTTGTCTGGATACATCGTTGACAGCATCCCTATAAAACTTCAGTGACTGCAAAGCATAGCCGCGGTCATCAAATAGCCCCTGGTTATCCCAAGATGTACCGCCCCAGGCAGGATTGCCGTTGTAATACATTTTGCTGTCTGGGAAATAACCGACAGCACCTGAGCTGGCCCAGCCTGTCCCGTATTTTTCAGCAGCATCTTTATTCGCCTTCCAATTATCCCAGCCAGCGTAAACCGGAATCCAGGCCGGCTCCCAGTAGAATGCCCCGAGGCCGTTTTGCTGGCTCATCAGTGTACTGTATAAACTTGTCAGTGCGTCTACCTGGCCTTGTGGGCCTACCGGGAAAGCATTTGTGTTTTGCCAATTGCTTTGCTCTTCGCCGATTGAATTTGGTGTCCCGTCAGCATCTTTCAAGCTGTTTACCCAAGCTGTTTCCATCACGGCAAACAGTTTGCCGTAGCTGGCGGCCAGTTTTTCCACCTTCGTTAAGGTTTCTGGTGTGTTGGCTTTTGCCGTTACAGACCAGTATGGATAGTATGACGATCCAAGCACATCATAGTCGACACCATCACGTTTCCATGCATTCATAATGTCTGTATACTTTTGCACATCCGGTGTTTCAATGTGTAAAGTGACTAAAGCGTTCGGTACAGTATCGCGAACAGCTTTGATGCCGGATTTGATATAACTGTCAACCCGGGCTGATTTTGTTTTATTATTCCAAATGCCGGTGTATGATTCTCCTGCGTCACGGTTCGTCGTTACGCCCATCATGCCGTTGGTGATCTCATTGCCGACCTGCACCATCCCAACATCCGCGCCTGCGTTCTGGAATTTTTTAATGGTGCCGCTTGTAAAACCGTAAACATCTTTCTGTAACTGGGCGTCACTGTGCCCCCGCCATGCTTTCGGCAAAATTTGCTGCGCCGGGTCTGCCCAGAAATCCGAGTAGTGAAAGTCCAGCAAGATTTTCATCCCGTATTGGGCAGCTTCCTTGGCAATCGCCAGTTCGTGTTCAACGTCACACTGCCCGCCGCCGTAAATTGCGCCAGTTGAACTTTTTGGATCGTTCCAAATCCGTAATCTGATATAGTTCACGCCGTTATCATGGAGAATTTTTAAGAGGCTTTCCCGATTGCCGCTAAAGTCGTAATATTTTACGCCGGCTTCTTTCAGCGCTTCATAAGATGAGATATCCACCCCGCGAATCGTATCGGAGGACATATTTGTTAACTTGTTAATTGTAACAGTCTGTGCTTTTAAGCCGGTGTCCGTCCCGGTTTCAAACGGGTCTGATTGTGGAGCAGGGGCCGTTGTGCCTGTATTGCCACTCGTGTTATCACTGCTGCCATCATCTGTACCGGTTAATAACTGCTTAAAAGCTGTGAGCGATTGGAGCGGATTGCCCAAGTCATCAAATAATGCCTGGTTATCCACTGAACTCGCGCCTGCCCATTGATCGGCGCCATCAACATATCCGGCTGCCGCCGTTGTTGCCCAGCCTGTCCCGTATTTTTCAGCTGCGTCTTTATTGTGCTGCCAGTGGGTGCCACTATTGCCGGCTTCCACTGCAATCCACACAGCATTGTCGTAAAATGCACCGCAGTCAGCAGTGTTATTTCCATCTGCCGTGATTGCGCTGTAAAGATTGTGCAGATAAGTTGCCTGGCCTTGGGGGCTGACTTCGCCAATTCCATTTTTCAGAATGTCGGAAGCTGTTGACCCGTTGCTTTCCCCGTCTGAATCCTGGTCTGTAAAGGGATAGCTGACACTTAATACTGCGAATTTTTTGCCGGCTTGTTTTGCCGCTTCCATGGCCCCTTTGATATCAGAAATTGCATCCCATGCCGCATATACATTGGCACCCAAAATATCATAATCCACATTTGCACTTTTTAGGTTGTTCGCAATGGTTGTAAACCAGTTTGAACCAGGCCCGGCATAGGCCAATGCAATTTGGATGCTACTGTCAAATGACCGGATTTCTTTCGTTACAGCCGCCAAAATATCGTTGCCGGTTGCCATGTCCTGGCTCAAAAAATTTTGGGCTAAGTTGCTTCCCACTGTAACCATATCAGGTGTTACTTTGTTGCTTTTTAATTTGTTCAAGGATTCGCTTATATAGCGAACAGCCGTATCTTTTAAGTTATCCGTTGCCCATCCTTTGGGAAGCTTCTGGTTATTTTTGCTTGTGTAAAAATCTGAGAATAAGAAATTAATATTGACTTTCAATCCTGCTGACTTGGCTGCCTGTGCAGTTTTAACGGCGTTTTCGAGCGTCGGGTTCCCGCCGCCGTATGATTTGCCTTCATCATTTGCAGGATTCACGGCAACTTTAAGATTGACATAATTGGCGCCGGAATCTTTTAATAGATTCATAAAGCCTTCTTCATCGAGCGAACGGCCATTAAAGTCTTTGTATTTTACCCCGGCGGCCAGTTCTGCTTGATAGGGTGTTAAATCAATACCGCGGATGGTATCATCTGTTACAGTGGATACTTTACTGATTAAGGCAGGCAATTTAAAAGCGCCCGTATCTGTCCCGTTGCTGTAGGCCGCCGCAGTGTCTGAAGGTGTATCAGCAAGTGCGAATGGCACAGCTAAAGATGGGGCAAAAGAACCAGCCAGCAAAGCGAGCGTAGAACCAGCCACCAGTAAAGACCTTGTTACTTTCTTCATCAAACTTCCCCCTCATTTTTTTCACATACTATTAGATTATACTATAGTTTGGTTTGCGAAAAGAATGGTTAATCATTTTTTCTGCCTGCATTTATTGAGCTGAACAAGGGATGCAGGGAAGGCGTGCGGAAAACAAACGAAGATGGAAGGTGAATACAGATGCTTTGAAATTTTTAATCATCTTTGATAAACTACCGATGTATTCGCATTTATGGTGAGTACGATAAGGTATAAACGCTAACGCGAAATGGATGCGTTGTTTATATTTTGCTGTACTCAGTAAGTGCGTGGATTGAAATTGTGATTTGGAAATTTACGTTATTCTTGATTTTTTTACGTGTGTAGGCCAAACTGCCAGGGTATTGCTCCGACAGTTTGGCTTTTATTTGTTTCACTGCTATCAGTAGAGCGAATAGATCGTCAGCAGATTGGGAGTGAAAGTTCAAAATTAAAAGACATGTATGACCATTGAGTCGAAGGAAAAATGCTAACCAGATTTAAAAAACATCACTTTTTTGTGAACTTATTTCCTATTTATATGGGGTTAAAAATTATTTAAAGTTCAAATTTTTCGTTGCAGCATAAGAAAATTTGAACTATAATTAATATATATTTAAATTTCCAATTCACAGAAGATGATAAAAATCAGATACATTGCCCATTCATCTCAATCTGAAAGTCAAGAGCCACATTATTTGGACGAGCATATGAAAGGGACGTACTTTCAAGCAAGGCGTTTCAGCCATACGTTTGACCGATACGGGATCACGGCCATTGCTGCGATTGCACATGACTTGGGGAAAAAGTCTGGTGCGTTTGTACAATACTTAAAAGCAGACAAAAAAATTCGCGGGTCAGTCCAACATGCTATTGGCGGTGCGATTGCACTTCATGACATCATGCAACGGGGGGTGCAGGATGAACGGATGATCATGGCGGCAGCAATCGTAGCGGGGCATCATACAGGAATGCCGGATCTGAATACAGTGTTTGATGAAAAGATCCCTGACGCTCCGCAATATTTGAAAACGATTCCGGATTTGTCGCAAACGGAAATGCAAATCATTAAAGACATATTGAAGCGATTTCCGGGATTGCCGCTCGGAGGGAAATCTGATAGCAAATCTCCATTTGCATACAAAGAAATGCTGATGAGAATGTGTTTTTCTGCACTGGTAGATGCTGATTTCCTGGATACTGAACGATACTTTGATTATGGGAAGAGTATAAAACGGCAGGGAAAAGCATTCAGTATACATCAACTGGATGAACAATTACAGAACTACATGCTTGAGTTGCGGATGAAAGGCAAGGATAAAGAGATAAATAGATACAGAAATGAAGTATATACGGCTTGCAGAGAAGCGGCAAAACAGCCTTTGTTTTTCCGGGCGCTGGTGGTGCCGACCGGGCTGGGGAAAACGCTGGCTTCAATAGCTTTTGCACTTGAGCAGGCAAAACGGTTTAACAAAAAACGGGTGATTGTGGCATTGCCGTTTGTGAACATCATTGACCAGACAGCCCAAAAGTATCAAGAGGTGTTCGGAAAAGCATCTGTTTTGGAACAGCATTCCCAGCTAAGTTATACGGATGATAAAGATGAGGCAATGGAGCGGGCAAGGCTGGCAGCCGAAAACTGGGACTCGTTTCCGATTATCGTGACAACGACAGTGGAACTGTTCGAGAGTTTATTTTCAAACCGGACAAGCAAAGTGAGAAAGCTTCACCGTTTAGCAAACAGCGTCATCATTTTGGATGAGTTTCAAAAACTGCCCATCCATGTTCTTGCGCCAATTTTTCAAGCTCTGCACCTATTGATGGAACATTTTAATGTCACTGTCGTTCTGTGCAGTGCAACACCATTGTCTTTTGAAAATGCAAAATTGATAGGAAATATGGGTACTCCAATTGAAATCTGTAAAAATCGCAATCAACTGTTTGCAAGCATGAAACGGGTTGAATATACCCGGATTGAAAAGCCGCTAACTGTCTCAGAGCTTGTGGCCAGAATGAGAGAACACCCTGCTGCACTTTGTATCCTAAATACGAGGAAAGATGCTTTTCAGGTATATCGCGAAGCAATCAGCCAAAAGGTGAACGGACAGAAATTATATCATTTATCGAATCGGATGTGTCCTGACCACCGGAAAAAGGTGATCGAACAAATCAAAGAGGATTTAAAAAATGAAAAGTCCATCCTTGTAATCGCGACGTCATTGGTAGAAGCGGGAGTAGATTTTGATTTTCCGGCAGTGTTTCGCGCAATGGCCCCTTTGGACTCGATTGTCCAGGCTGCTGGAAGGAGCAATAGAGAAGGTAAACTGGAAAAGGGGGCAGTGTTTATTTTCGAATTGATTGGAGGGGGGATGCCTGGCGGAATGTACCGCAAAGGAACGGAGCAAACGAGGATTTTATTGGATCACTACAGCACCGCTGCATTGCATGATCCTTGGATTTTCGAAAAATATTTTCGGAGCTTGTACTCCTTCGGTGCAGACGATTTGCTGGATTCATATGGGATAACAAACCTTAAACCTTTTTCGTTTGAGACAGCGGACCGCTTGTTTCAAATGATTGATCAGAATACGGTGTCCATCCTTTGCAAAAATTACCAGGGTGAAGACGGACAGATTGAAAGATTAATCCGGATGTATAAAGAAGCGCCGTATTTAACAAAGGAATGGTATCGTGAAGCACAGTTATTTGCTGTAAATGAATATGTGGACAGCCGTTTTTTAAAAGAGAATCAAAATCAGCTAGAGAAGGTTTCGGAAGGTTGGTATATTTGGCACGGGGGTTATGACATGAAAACCGGGATTATGGATATGGACGAGAAAGGAGATTGACTGATGGGGAAAATTTTCCGGCTGAAAGTCTGGGGCGAGTATGCGCTGTTTACCAGGGTGGAAGCAAAAGTGGAACGGGTATCTTATCCCGTAATGACTCCGTCTGCGGCAAGGGGTATTTTAACAGGGATTTTTTGGAAGCCGGAATTCAAATGGCGAATAAAAAGCATCCACGTCTTGAAGCCCATTCAGTATTATTCCATTTTGCGGAATGAAGTTGCTTCAATTGTACCCAGTAATATTGTCACAAGCAAGCGGGACTATTTCACAGATGATGACCGGCAGTTACGCCATTCAATCATGCTGCGAGACGTTGCCTATATTATAACGGCAGAAATGCATCTAATGAACCCGACGATGGAAAATAAGAGGAAGTATGCATCCATGTTTTTGCGGAGAGTGGCCAAAGGGCAGTGCTTTTATCGCCCTTATCTCGGGACAAGGGAATGTTCACTTCACTTTTCCCTGCCTGAAGACGATGATCAGGCAATACCCGATACAATGGATATTGGCCCAATGTTATTCGACTTAAAATATCCCGCAGATCCCGGACAAAAAAATGCGCGTGCGATCCCCTATTTCTTTAATGCCAAATTGGACCGGGGTATATTGCATGTGCCCGAGTATTTATATAAGGAGGTGGATGGCTGAATGTATATGCGCAGATTGGTGGAGTTCGCCGAACAGCATGCCAATGATTTGCCGCCTGTCGGATATGCCCGGAGAAGTTATCAATGGTTTGTTGTAATTACACATGATGACCGTTTTGAATTTATTCAGGCTGATCGGGGGGAACAGCGTGTTATCCCAAATCGCAGCCGTGCATCGGGTGTGTCGCCTATTTTGCTTACTGACAAGGCGGAGTATGTATTCAAGCTGCCTAAAAATCCCGCCAATGCAAAAAGAGCAGCGGAATGCCACCTTGCATATATGAAGTTATTGAAAGAATGCTGTGAGGCCACACGCAATGAACTTGTTCAAAAGATCGTGCAGATATTGGAAAGGCAAGACTGGCAGATTCCAGACGGTATGAAATCTACTGATGTGATCTTGTTTCGGACGGAAGCGGGCGATTTTCCCCATGAAGACAATAAAGTAAAAAAGTTTTGGGAGGATTTTCTAATAAAGAATAGCTCAAAGGAAGAGAACGATAGTGTTTGCTTCATTTGCGGACGTTCTGCACCGGCAGTAAAACGCCATACCATTGAATTTTCTGTGGGAAAAGAAAGGACAAAGCTTATTTCTGCCAATGAAAGTGCCTATCTTTCATACGGATTGGAAAACTCGGAGATTGCACCTACTTGTTTTGAATGTGAACAAAAATACGGGCAAGCGCTCTCGTACTTATTGAGAAAATATGCAAACAAAAAGCAGCACGGCGGCCCGCATATGATGGAAATCGGCAATGTAACATACGTTTATTGGGCAAGGCAAAACGATCCGGAAACGACCAGCATGTTTACGTTTCTATCCGACCCGGATCCTGTTGCAGTCCGGAGAATTCTATCATCGCCGTTCAAACGGGCCGAAAATCACGGTTCTTTAGATCGTATATGTATTTTAGCACTTTCAGCAAACAAGGCCAGAATGGTTGTCCGCGACTATGCAGAGCCGCCTGTATGGAAGGTGAAAAACCAAATCCGGCAATTTTTTGATGCACAACAAATTGTGGGAGCGCCAAAACCGGCCAGCATTTATTTATTGGCGGCGTGCATGTACCGTGACGGCAGAAAGGAAATGCAGAAGGAAGATGTTCAGGACTGGATGAACTGGGCCATTTACGGGAAAAGGCTCTCCGGGCGGATTATAGCAAAAATGGTAAAAAGAATTCAGGCAAGAGGCGGTATGGCATGGATACATGCAGCAGCAATAAAAAGCTGGTTGATTAGTCAAAAAAAGGAGGAATGGACAGTGGATTTGGATCAAGCCAGAGTCACGCCGGCTTACTTGTGCGGCAGGTTGTTTGCGGTATTGGAAGCGGTACAATACGAAGCAGTAAAGGGAAACGAAACGATTGCTTCAAGGTTCTATGCGGCAGCTTCATCTACTCCAAGGACAATTTTCGGGCTTTTAATGAGAAATAGCAAATGGCATTTAAGTAAAATTAGTAAAGAAAACAAAGGATATGAAGTTCGTTATCAGCAAAGGATTCAATTAATAACCGGCCAATTGAAAGAATTCCCAGCTGTCCTTGATTTGCAAGGACAGGCTGAGTTTGCGCTAGGCTACTATCATGAAAGACAAGATATATACAAGAAAAAAGAAAATATGCCTGCTGATGCTGCCAATGTAAGTGATTTAAATAAAACCGTTGTTGAGGGGGAGTAATACATGAACATAAATTCAATTATTGATCCAAACAAACGCTATGATTTTGTGCTCGTTTTTGATGTGACGGATGGAAATCCGAACGGTGATCCGGATGCAGGCAATCTGCCGAGAATTGATCCGGAAACAATGCAGGGTATCGTAACGGACGTTGCAATAAAAAGAAAAATAAGGGATTACATTTATTTGACCAGAGGGCATTTGGAAGGTTTTGATATTTATGTCAAGCATCGCGGGATTCTCACAAAGGAGCAGAAGAAGGCTTATGAACAATTAGAAAAACAGGAAAACGACGACAGCCCGAAAACAGTAAAAGATGCGCGGCAGTGGATGTGCGAACATTATTTTGATACACGTATGTTTGGCGCTGTAATGTCCACAAAAAAATTTAATGCAGGTCAAGTGCGGGGAGCTGTCCAACTGACATTCGCACGCTCGGTTGATCCTATTTTTCCTGCTGAATCGAGTATTACTCGTGTTGCACTAACGAATGCTGATGATATTAAAAGCGGGAAAGCTACTGATGAAGAGGCACGTACTGGCCAAATGGGGAGAAAAGCCTATGTGCCATACGGTTTATATATCGCCTATGGTTTTTATACACCATCATTTGCAGTTCAGACAGGAGTAAGAGAAGAGGATTTAAAAGGACTGTGGGAGTCGCTTATTAACATGTGGGATCTGGATCATTCAGCCTCCCGCGGCCGGATGGCATGCCGGGGATTATATGTATTTTCACATGAAAGTTACTTAGGCAATGCGCCATCTAACCAATTGTTTGAAAAAATTGAAATCCATCGCATTGATCAACATAAGGTTGCAAGATCATATAAAGATTATGCCGTCGTTTTTGATGAAAAGATGCCAGAGGGAGTAACACTGCACAAAATTGCAAATTCCTTTAAAGATGCTAAAGTTGTCAACTGAGTTGCTGTTTTTGGATACGGATCCTTTCTTCAGTGTCGTTCTTTATTGAAGGAGAAGCTTAACAGAGGCTTATAACCTGTAAAACATAATAACCATTAGAAATAGTTTAATGTTAATTGCGTTACGACCGTGGACTATGATGTTGCTGCGTTTTAACACTCTGTTTTATGCAAAATAGCAGCCTTGTAATGAGAATTGCTTTTTGGCGCAACTGTGCGAATGGAGAGTATACATGAATTTCCCGTGGGATTCGCACCAGGAATCCCCTTGCTTTTTTTCAAATTACGGAATTTTTGCATGGATAAATTTAGAATAATATGGAAAAAACACAGTTATTCGTCAAAAAACATCAAATTTCTACAAGGTTATAGCTGTCACACTCCTCGTGAGTGTGTGAATTGAAATAAAAACAAGTGTTTCATAGTTGAATGTCCCGTCCGTCACACTCCTCGTGAGTGTGTGAATTGAAATCTGCCGTCCCACTCGTCCAAGTCTACATACTGATGTCACACTCCTCGTGAGTGTGTGAATTGAAATTGATGGAAATGGATGCCGCTCAAAATTACGACCCGTCACACTCCTCGTGAGTGTGTGAATTGAAATCATTCCGGAATGGGAAAACCGGTCAAACAGACGTGTCACACTCCTCGTGAGTGTGTGAATTGAAATAGCCACCTCCGTTATTTGACCCATTTTGTACCGCGTCACACTCCTCGTGAGTGTGTGAATTGAAATATCATCCGATTTGTTTAATAGCGCTGGAGAGCTCGTCACACTCCTCGTGAGTGTGTGAATTGAAATCCCAAAACCTTCGTTTTGGGGTCGCCGTCCGGGGGGTCACACTCCTCGTGAGTGTGTGAATTGAAATCCCAACTCTCATCCCAGTATAAGCTAATGTCAAGTCACACTCCTCGTGAGTGTGTGAATTGAAATCGCGATTGGTAGCCACGGGCATTGTGCTGATGGTGTCACACTCCTCGTGAGTGTGTGAATTGAAATATAATTGTCAACCCCTTATCATCATCTATGTATCGTCACACTCCTCGTGAGTGTGTGAATTGAAATTAATACTGCGATTTTTTCCTTCGCGTTCATAATCGTCACACTCCTCGTGAGTGTGTGAATTGAAATTTATAATTTTGTTAGCAGGCGTTCCAATTGTCCAGTCACACTCCTCGTGAGTGTGTGAATTGAAATCCAGCAGGTGAACGAATTGCAGCCAAAAGCATCGTCACACTCCTCGTGAGTGTGTGAATTGAAATGATGAAGGGTAACGGCTACAAGAAGGCGAAAGTCGGTCACACTCCTCGTGAGTGTGTGAATTGAAATATTGAAAAAACGAATTTGCCAGCCGAAGAAATTAAATTCACACTCCTCGTGAGTGTGTGAATTGAAATCCACAGCTTTTGTTCGCTCTCCGGTACCGGGAAGGGTCACACTCCTCGTGAGTGTGGGGATTGAAATCAAACGGGTTATCGGTAAAATGGCTGACGGCGGCGTCACACTCCTCATGAGTGTAGAAATTGAAAAAAATAAACGCAGCAGGAAACAATGGAACAGAGCCGAACAGTCACTTTACGCATGAAATAATTGTGAAAAAGGAGAGATCCGGGGGCGTAATCAGTGATATTCTATCCAAAGAATAAATTCGTTCGTTACGCGTGTTCCGGCGTTAAGGCGTCAAGCGTGAACCATGATTCGTTCGCAACCAGTTGTAAATAGTGAGTGTCAAGCAATTTGATATGCTCAAATCTAAGCAGCAAGCCCCCAGATCTCCTTTTCCTTGCCGGCATGAGATCCGGCGGCAAAAGGCGGAATCCAAGCTCCGCCCCTTGCCGCCGGGTCTCATGCCGGGTGTTTACTGGTACTCCTCTACAAAGTCCAGGTCAACCGCTGCGTTAAAATTGGCTTTATCAATCAGTATCGACAAACGGTTGGCTTCTTTTTCGGTTTTTTCAGCCTGCTTTTTAACCGCAGGGGGGTCAAACAGCGCTTTCTTGTAGACAACATTTGCGTCAAAAGCGCCTCTTGCTATCCGTTCCACTTGTTGGCTGTTGCCAAACTCTTGGAGCATTTCAGCTTCGGCGCGAAGTTGTTTCACAAGCTCTAGCGCCTCTACGATGGATATTTTTTCACCCTTCCATTCAATCGTTGTGCGTAAGTTGGATGCTGCCAGTGCCTTTGTGACCGCCCGGTAGTGGTTTCGCACTTGCTGAATTTCCGCGCTCACCACCTGAAATGTTCGTGCATGCGGCGTATATTTTTCCCCTTTTTCAAATTCAACGTAGGCAATCTGGTTTCGCTCCTGGATCAAGTCATGCAGTTTTTTCGATACCGCATTTTTAAGCAGCCGTGCTTCCGCGACCGTGATTTGCATTTAACGCCCCACTCCCCTCTGACTTTTTCTATTTGCTATTATTATACAATTCCTGCTTTTAAGAGTGCAATGGTGGATTTGTAGTTCTTGCGGCCGTCATCTCTTTTTATTTTGAGGTTGCTGAACAAGCGGCATTCTCAAAGTTAAAAATGATTCCGTAGATTTTGTCGAACTTTAAATGCAATACAGAAAAAAACTTTGCACTCGAAAGCATTTTAACGGTTAGAAGAGGACAAAATCACCCCCTTTTTGAGATATTTCTTCTATTGGTGGTAAACATTCAAGCCGGCTTGCTGGGTAAATCGGTTAAAATGCCTAAATCCGATTCGTTCAGCAATTTCTATTGTGGATCGATTTTTTTTGTGCCAACTGTTGAATCCGAATGAAAAGGAGAGCCGGCCCGTCCATTTACAGTCTGAAATCTGGCCGGGAATCCACTTGCTTCAAGATGGAAAAGATATTGTATAGATTCTATTCAAATTATTGGGCATTCGTATTTTTTAAAGATAAAATGGAATTATGTATTTATAAATTTTGTCATTATTAGAGGAGGCGGATGAGTTTCTCTCGCTTTTGCCGGGGTAAAATAAAATTTTCATCAAATTTTTCATATCATGCTTTTTGAAATTTTCAACTTGGCCAACACAGAAAAAAGAAAGAAGGATCTTGTATGAACACGATGCATCGTAAGTTGGGAACTTTTGCGCTTACCATGACCGGCCTTGGGTCCATCATCGGATCCGGCTGGTTGTTTGGTGCCTGGAAAGCAGCTACGATTGCCGGCCCGGCAGCCATTTTTGCCTGGGTGATCGGGATGGTTGTTATTTTGTTTATTGCCCTTTCTTACAGTGAACTGGGGGCCATGTTTCCGGTAGCGGGGGGAATGGTAAAATACACCCAATATTCCCATGGTTCTTTTGTTGGCTTCCTTGCTGCATGGGCGAACTGGATTGCCATTGTTTCCGTTATTCCGAGTGAGGCCATGGCTTCTGTGCAGTATATGAGCTCATGGCATTGGAGCTGGGCACAGAGTTTGGCACATAACGGAATGCTGACGCCAAAAGGACTCGGTCTTGCTTCTTTACTGCTGTTGATTTATTTTTTTCTGAATTACTGGGCAGTCAGTTTATTTGCAAGGGTAAACTCACTTATCACAATATTCAAAATAATTATTCCAGGGTTGACGATTTTTGCACTTCTGATTGTCGGGTTCCATGGCAGCAATTTTACATACGGCCAAGCTTTTGCCCCGTATGGATGGTCAAGTGTGCTTACGGCGGTGGCGACATCCGGGATTGTGTTCGCATTTAACGGCTTTCAAAGCCCGATCAATATGGCGGGCGAAGCGAGAAAGCCGGGCCGGTCGATCCCGATTGCAGTCGTGGGATCTGTTTTAATTGCAACGGTGATTTACGTTCTGTTGCAGATTGCGTTTATCGGGGGTGTCAGCCCTTCTGTCCTGGCACATGGCTGGAATCATTTGAATTTTAACTCCCCGTTTGCAGATCTTGCCATTGCGTTAAATATTAACTGGCTCGTAATTGTCTTGTATTTGGATGCCTTTGTTTCTCCATCCGGCACCGGGATAACCTATACTGCAACAACGGCACGCATGCTGTATGGCATGGAGAAAAATGGATATTTGCCGCGGTTTATCGGCAAACTGCATCCGGTTTATGGCATTCCGCGCCCGGCGATGTTTGTCAATTTAGCCATCTGTTTTATTTTCCTGTTTGTGTTTAAAGGCTGGGGTTCACTGGCAGAGGTCATTTCTGTTGCAACGTTGATTTCTTATATCACCGGGCCTGTGACTGTCATGGCTTTGCGAAAAACTGCGGGGTACTTGTACCGTCCGCTCCGGGTGAAAGGCATGCAGATCATTGCGCCATGCGGCTTTATTTTTGCTTCGTTGACGCTGTACTGGGCACGGTGGCCGCTTACCGGGGAAGTTTTCCTCATCATCATGATCGGGCTTCCTATTTATTTTTACTATCAGGCGAAAAGGAAATGGAAGTCTTTTTCGAAAAATTTCAAGTCCGGCATTTGGATGGTCGCCTATCTGATTGTGATGATGGGCATCTCTTATTTTGGAAGTGAGAAATTTGGCGGCCTTAACATGATCCCGTACGGCTGGGACATGGTCCTCATTGCTTTCGTTTCGCTCGGTTTTTACATCTGGGCAGTGAAAAGCGGATACGAAACACCTGACCTGCTTGAAGCTGCAAAATTAAACAAAGCTTTGAAAGAGCACGACATGGGTGTGGATGATGATGAAAATGGAAACGGGAAACGAAACCCGGCTTATTCAACGGATTGGCCACACTGATTATCGTAGAATTTGTCTAACAGGGGAATCCCTTAAAACACGTACAAAAAGCAGCAACCCATTTATTATTGAAAAACTGAATACCAAAAAAGCGCAGCTGAACCACTGCGCTTTTTATGCCTTTTTATTTCACTTTCACCGTCCGGTATCCACTGCTGTTGCCGGATTTATCTGTAGCTTTTACTTTGACCACAGTCCCTTTTTTCTTCGGGCTGATTTTTATTTTGTAACTACCATGTTTATCAGCTTTGGCAGAGCCGATTTTTTTACTGCCGGTATAAGCGGTGACCGTTGCATATGCTTCCGTTTTTCCGGTGATATAACGGGAAGTGTGGCTGACAGTGTTAACAGACGGTGTACTTGGTGCAATTCTGTCAACCACCGTCACGCTTTTTGTTCCACTTTTGCCATAGGTGTTTGTAGCATACACATAAATTTTTGTTCCGGCTTTTTGTTTAGGAATAGAAACTTTATAGTCGCCTTTGTTGTTGCTTTTGCCTTTATAGGTTTTGGAACCGGCTTTAACATAAACCGTGCAGTTTGCGTCTGTCTTGCCAGATACACTTGTACTATTGGTACTTACCGTATTAATAGATGGTGCAGAAGGGTACAAAGGTGCATTGACGGATAAAACGTACTTGCCGGTATTATAATCACTGCTAATTTTTAAATAGTATGTTCCCGCTGGCAGGCTCTCACTTTTGTTCCATTGTTTAGGTGTTTCAATGGAGCCGTCGTAAATATAGTCGTCCCAGATGTTGTTTCCGTTCGCATCTATAAGATCCACATAGGCCCAATCTATACTGGAGTCAAGACTGATTTTAAGGTTTCCTGCTTTTGGCAGG
Source organism: Weizmannia sp. FSL W8-1119 (assembly GCF_038008605.1). Classification (NCBI taxonomy): domain Bacteria; kingdom Bacillati; phylum Bacillota; class Bacilli; order Caryophanales; family Bacillaceae; genus Heyndrickxia; species Weizmannia sp. FSL W8-1119. Next base: position 420,506 of record NZ_JBBOZL010000001.1, read on the forward strand.
TTTACTTTATAAACGTCCGTATCGTCACTCCAGCTCAAAAAACCGGTTACTTTTTGGCCGTTTGACAGCTCCTGTGCCTGAGATGTACTGTTATTTGGCTCCACTTCATTATTTCCTGCTGGTGTGTAATTGACATATAAATTGTATTTACCCGTATAACCGCTGGAATTAGAAATCTTGATATAATAGGTTCCTGCCTCCAGATCAACACTCTTTGACCATTGCTTCGGCGTTTGAGAGGATTCACCATATATGTCTTCATCTCCCCAAACATCATTTCCATTTTCATCCAGAAGATTCAGCGAAACATTATAAATGTTTGAATCTACGTGAACATCAATGGTGCCTGCTTGTTTCAAAATGAATTTATAGCAATCCGTATCATCATTTAAGCTAAGAAAACCGTTGATTTTCTGGGTATTGAGTGTAATAGGCTGTGCTTGTGATGTGCCATTGTTCGGCTCTGTTTCATTGTTTCCAGCAGTATTAAATCCAACCTTTAAATCATATTTTCCAGTATAGTCACTGGATTGGGAAATCTTGATGTAATAGATCCCGGCCTCCAAATCAGCTTGATCCGACCATTGTTTTGGCGTGGAAGCAGATCCATCGTAAATGTCTCTGCTATAACCCCATACACTCTCTCCATTTTCATCTGTCAGATCCAAGATAACAGCTTCGATATACGAGTTTAAATTGACTTTCACTGTACCAGCCGAAGGCAGTGTAATTTTATAGACTTGCTCAGCATTTTTGTTACTTAGGGCTTGCTGAATAAGCAAAAGTCCTAGACTTGGTAAGGATACTGACAGCTTTGGCCGAACTTTAAATGCAAGGGTTTTATAAAAAATGCAGGAAAAACTTTGCACTCTAAAGCTGATTCAACATACAGAGAGGACAGAATAAAGCATTTTCGCAGATGCATTCTCCTATGATATTGAGGTAGAGCTTGCTGACAAATCAGATACAAGCCATAATCGGATTCGTTCAGCAAGCCCTACTTATTGTGTTAGTAACTGTCGTATTAAAGTTTAAAGTTTGCGTGGTGCTCGCAGAAGCATGACCTGTTTGTAAAACAAGTGCTGGTAAAATTAATGCAATTGCCAAGACCAAGTAAATGGTTTTCTTTATAACCTTCACTATTCAACCCCTCCAGTATCGACAAATTAAAAATAAGTGGGAAAACACGTCTCCTTTCTTTGCAAAATTAAAAAAACTAATTCTATTATAAAAGAAATTGGAAAAATAAACCACAATTTTTATAGGGCTTTTGTATGAGAGCCTCTGCCAAAATAAAAATATACCCTTGAGCGAGGCTCTGGAAAATTAATTATCCCGATTTTTTTTTGCCTTTTCATCCAGATTTTCAATTTACATCCAGATTTTCAATTCAATAGAAGTAAAACGGTCATTTTTCTTCAAAAAAAGGGCATACGTATCCCGCCTTCACAAAATGGTTTTTTTCACTACCCTTTGTGGAAAGAAAACGTTCATTTGAGTTATTCACATATCCACCTGTGAATAACTTAATTTGCTCTTTGCAGCCGATTGCGTGTCCATCCACAATTGGCCTTTCCAGTCTGATGGTACGCCATATTTGCCATGATATGCATAGATATCATGCATCGATCTACATGAGCTTCAACTGCCTGTTTCCCACGCTTGTGAACACGACGGAGACTGTATCCGTCTTTTAGAATGCCAAAGATTCTTTCGATGATCGTCCTGGCACTATATAACACTTCAAATGTGCGACCATGTTGAGGCAACTCGACATCTACTTGAGGCGTTTGATCAAAGTCTATCCTAAATACTCTTCCTTGTGCTGCCCCATTACAACATTCCGCGTGATTCGCTAGCGGGCAGGTGAGACCTTCTTGCTTGGCATTTGGATGAAATACAGGACAAGTGTAAATATATTGCCCCTTTTCCCGATCAGATCCTCTAAGTTCCATTTTATGTCCACTGATACAGATGGGAGTGCCGTACCGGTTGATTTTTTCAATCCCCCGGGCGGTAGTTGGTTTATCTTTACGGTTCCGTGGATTGATCGGTGCCACCAATTTCGCCTGTAATACATCCTTTGTCACTTTTTGATTTTCCGGCGTTTGGTAGATTCCATCTGCCAGGATAAAGCTCAACTGCTCAGCCATCTCGGGGTGCTCTGCCTTAAACGTTTCCAATGTCGGTTCTAATGTTTTCCCATCGGGTGTATTTCCTTTAAATACTTCCCGCGTCAAAGGCAAACCGGATTTCACCCCGCATACCATTGATAATTTATGCGCAATATAGGAGACTGCATTACTTTTACGCATTACCCCTACATTGTCGTCCGTAAGGACTCTGGGGCAATCGCAATCACCCTCACAAGAACACGTCTTCCTTGTTTTATTCAAGGTTGCTTCTGCCTCTATATGCGATGTATCCACGGCGGCTGCTTCCTCATTCGTTTCAACCACGCCTTCCCCTTTATTATATTCAACAACCAATAGCCGGGCTTTTTCCCAAAGACCATTTGTTGTCATGATTTGATCAAAACGAGCAAAGGACCGGTAGCTCGGAATTTTCTCTGTAAATCCACACATGGTGGCAAATAGCGGGTTTGATTTCACTTGCAAATAGACACTCTCCACCATCACTTCAATATACTGTAAAGAGGCCAGTTCAAAAGCACGAAAAAAGGGCATGAAAGGATGCGGTTTTCTCCCAGTGGAAGGGAGATGAAATAATGAAGACGCAGACTTGTCTTCTTCCTCCGTTATTGAAAATAGTGCCGGTTGTATTTCATTAGAAGGATCATGTGCTCTTTCATTTTTTAGGTGCAAATATAAAAGGGTGTAGTATTCTCGTTCAATCGGCTTAAAAATCTCCCATGGGAAACACATGGCTGGAATGACAAATGGTATATCGGCATAGTCTTGCCAATTGTGGGGAATCAAATTTTGTTGTATTGAAAAGTCTCTGGTTTGTGTTAGAATAGAACTAGTCATGAAATCACTCCCTGGATATTTGGTGGTACTTATATCTTAACAAAGGAGTGGCTTTCATGGCTCTTTTTTTTTTCAAAAAAAAATCATCCTTTTCCGTTTTACAATATTTACCACAGGAATGAGTAGCTTAATCTATTGAAACCCGACTAAAATGGAAAAATTTAGACACTTATAATAAATAAATTTACCCCATTAAAATCAAAAACTCACAATTTATTTTTACATTTGTCATAATGTTCCTACAAACGTCTTTTTTCTTTAGTGGAATAAATCAACGACCTTTAATTGTCTGACTGCTTACAGTTTCAGGGGATATAGCATTTTGGCAAGGGCTCTGAGGGATTTATCGTATTTTTAAAGCTACAAATCCTGTTTTCCAGAGTAGTTCGGGAATTCCGGGGAAGTCAGTTAGTACCAGCGGGGCTGCAGCTGGGTTCCGTTTAAAAGTGGGGATTTTCAATCTGAAAAAAATATGAGAAGGTTCTTCATAGGACAGGAAACTATGGCCCCATTGTTTGGTAACAGACAAATTTTCAACTTGTGGCATCATGGGGAAGGTGAGATATCATATGAATAAGTTGCCAGCTACAACAAAATTTTGTCGAATTGTATAGTCTTGGATGGAAAAATGTTATATAATTTAAATAGTTTACACATAAATGATTTTGGAGGAAATGATGAAAAAACTGAGGATCTTTTTATCCATTTTACTGGCGGTTGTTGTATTGGGCGGCGGTGTAGCTTATTTTGCTTACCAAAAGCTGCAGCCGGAGAACCATTTTAAAAACGTGCCGACCGTTTCTAAAACAAGGAACAACCCGGGCAGCCAAGGGACAACAACACCCAAAATGAAGGAAAACGTATTCAATGTCCTTTTACTCGGTTCAGACGAACGGAAAGGGCAGAAGGTAGGACATTCGGATTCGATTATCTTGCTTCATGTCGATCTGAATAAGCACAAGTATAACATGGCCAGCATTCCCCGTGACACGCGCGTGTATCTTGATGGCTACGGCTATACGAAACTGACAAGCGTGCAATATATTAAACAAGCAACAGGTGGCACAACAGCCGGGATTAAAGCCGCTATCAATTCAATCAGCCAATTGACAGGCGTACCGGTCAACTATTATGTGGAAACGAATTATGAAGGCTTGCAGTCGATGGTGGATGCGCTGGGGACGATTGACGTGGATGTGCCGTTTGATGTAAAACTGACGCACCCCTGGTACCCGGAAAACAATGGAAAAGTCATCGCGCAAGGCACGCAGACGCTTGACGGGGAGATGGTGACAGAGCTTGTACATGAACGCTATTCGTTGAAAAACGTGGACTATGACCGCCAGCTGTTGCAGGCAAAAGTGCTGATCGGTATTGCCAAAACCGCACTCCAGCCGAAAAATTTAACAAAACTGCCGAATCTGGTGGACAAATCATCTGATTTTGTCATTGCTACCAATATGTCCAAAACAGATATCGCAAGCCTCGGCCTTCTTGTAAAAAATCTCAACACAGATAAGCAAGTGACCTATTACCAGCTGAAAGGCACTTCTAAAAGCATGTATGACGATATTTTAAAAAACAACAACTCGGAAATCGTCCTTGACCAGACGGCATTGAAAAAGACCATGAAGCACTTTGAATAAAAGGATTCGGAATGGGGGATTGTGATTTGCATGATGGAGCTGGGATAAGCGGCATTTTCCGACGAGACGAAGTACGTGGAAAGGGAAGCAGTGTAAGGATGATAAAAAGATGCCGTTGTTTGGTACGGCATCTTTTTATCATTATGAAGCTAAAGCGGGAAAGCTGCTCTGTTGTTTTAAAAGGGAAACGATCACGAGGCCCACTGCTGTTTTTGGATCCAACAATATACCCGTTAAGGCAAATCGTTGCCGGCAGCAAAATAAATATCATACCAGTCCCGGCGGGTAAGGCTTACTTTTGATGCTTCTGTGACTTTTTTCAGCCTTTCCGGGTTCATTGTTCCGACAATGACTTGGATTTTCGCCGGGTGCCTTAAAATCCATGCGGTTGCGACGGCCTCTTTGGAGACGCCTTGTGCTTGCGCCAATTGGCCGAGTTTTTCGTTCAATTCCGGGAATTTTGGATCGTCGATAAAGACGCCTTCAAAGAACCCGTACTGGAATGGCGACCAAGCTTGAATGGTGATATCATGCAGGCGGGAATATTCCAGAATTCCGCCGTCATGGTTGATGCTGCGTTCGTCTTTCATATTGACGTGCATCCCGAAGTCAATCATGCCGGTGTGCGCGATGCTGAATTGCAACTGGTTGACAATCAGTTTTTGAGAAACGAATTTTTGGACAAGTTCTACCTGGTACGGATGGAAGTTGCTGACCCCGAACTGGCGGACTTTGCCGGCATCTTGCAGTTCTGAAAAAGCTTCGGCAACTTCTTCCGGTTCCATTAATGGATCAGGGCGGTGTAGCAGGAGTATATCCAGGTAATCGGTTTGGAGCCGTTCCAGAATACCGTCAACCGCTTGTAAAATATGCGATTTGGAAAAATCATACATTTTATCGCCGATGCCGCATTTTGATTGTAGAATGATATCTTCCCGTTTGATGGAACTGTTTTTCAGCGCATTTGCAAAAATTTTCTCTGATTCTCCTTTTCCGTATATATCGGCATGATCAAAGAAATTGATGCCATGCTCGACTGCTGTTTCAATCATCGTTTGTGCCTCTTTTTCCGATAACGCATTCATCCGCATGCAGCCTAAAGCAACTTCTGATCCCAATATACCGCTCTTGCCAAGATTGATATGATTCAACTTCATACCTCCTGTAAAATTCTTCACAATTTTATTATGAGTTTGGATCGTCTGCTAAGTCAATGAAAAGCACTTGCACGACCGGGAAATGGCGGATCAAATTTGCAAATTGCAGATAGTAAAATCCACTTGAAAATAGGGCGAGTGTCCTTTAAAATAAAACTGAAAAATAAGAAAAAGAGTGAGCGATTTGCCATTGGAACTGGTAATGGAAAAACAGGCCGGTTACAACGTGCATGACCGTTTGTTTAAGGAGCTGATCCAGAACTTTTTTAAGGAATTTATGGAAGCGTTCTTCCCGGATGTGTCAGCGGATCTTGACTACCGCCGGGTGAGGTTTTTGTCGCAGGAACAGTTTACGGACTTTCCGGGCGGCGAACAAAAACGGGTTGACATCCTTGCCGAGACGAAGGTAAAAGGCAAAGACACCGTGATTCTCATCCATGTAGAGCCCCAGTCGTATTACCAGAAACTTTTTCCTGAGCGACTATTTCGCTATTACATGATGGTCAGCCTCAGGCACCGGAAACCAGTATTGCCGATTGCCATATTCAGTTATGAGGAGAAAACAGAGACCCCCGATACGTACACCTTTGCCTTCCACAACATCGAAATTCTTCGTTTTCACTATTTATCCATTCATCTGATTAAGAAAAACTGGAGAGATTATATCCGGAGCAACAATCCCGTTGCCGCAGCATTGCTGAGCAAAATGGGGTATACAAAAAAAGAGCGGGTGCAGGTCAAACTGGAGTTTCTGCGGATGCTGGCCCGGATGGAACTCGACCCTGCAAAAATGAGGCTGTTATATGGTTTCTTTGATTTTTATTTAAAACTGAATGAAAAAGAGGAGGCGGAAGTAATGGAAAACATTAAAATGCTGGATCCGGATGAAGCAGAGCAAGTATTGAAGCTGCCGAATTCTTACTTTGACCGCGGGTATAGGAAGGGAAAAGAAGAAGGAAGAGAAGAAGGTGAAGAAAAGTTAAAAAGATTTATTGTCAACTTGTTAAAATATCAAGTGGATTTGAAGATCATTGCCCAAGCATCCGGCTTGAGTGAAGAGGAGATCCTGAAAATCAAAAGGCAGATAGAGGGGGAAAAGCATTGAGCCCGGTTTGTGACGAAGCAGAACAAGTACTAAAGCTGCCGAATTCTTACTTTGACCGCGGGTATAGGAAGGGAAAAGAAGAAGGAAGGGAAGAAGGAAGAGAAGAAGGTGAAGAAAAGTTAAAAAGATTTATTGCCAACTTGTTAAAAAATCAAGTGGATTTGAAGATCATTGCCCAAGCATCCGGCTTGAGTGAAGAGGAGATCCTGAAAATCAAAAGGCAGATAGAGGGGGGAAGCATTGAGCCCGGTTTGTGACGAAGCAGAACAAGTAATAAAGCTGCCGAATTCTTACCTTGACCGCGGGTATAGGAAGGGAAAAAATGAAGGAAGAGAAGAATTGTTACAAACGATTCCAATTTCACGTTTTAAATCAAGCGTAATGCTTTTTTTTATTCCGGTTGGCGCATAAATAGTAAGCGCTTACGTTTTGCTGGAACGGCGGCCCCCATCCCCGTGTTTCGTCACTCCCGCCGGGTGCTTCGACTTTGATCACTTCTGCACCGAGATCGCCAAGGATCATTGTGCAAAAAGGCCCGGCCAGCACCCTTGTTAAGTCAAGCACTTTTATCCCGGACAATGCGGCTTTCAATCTATCCACCCCTTTCAAAAAATAGAAAAAACCAGCATTTGCATCCAAAAGGCACGGATAAAAATGACTGGTTTTTTCTGCCGAACAACTTATCTTGCGGAATAAGCAGGCAGAATAAACAGTTATGTCTTTCATCAACAGGATTGCCCCCGGCTGGCTTTGTTCACGTATTCCGGGGATGGAACATCGCACAAAGCTTGGCGGGTGTTATGTATATAGGATAATCCATTCCGGCAAAATTGTAAATTGTTTTTGAATATTTTTATTAAAAAATCAAAGTAAACAGGTGACATCCCTGTACGGTTTATCAGCCAGCTTGGCCCTGCTGATTGCGGTTTATGGTGCATTCGCATAGCGCGTGGTTGATTGGATTTTCATCATACCAGTGCGTGTTGAATGCCAATATCTGGAAAAATTGTTTGCTTTATTTTTGACCGCCGAATTGGGGAATGTTAAATTAGAGGAAAATGGTTTTTCAGGAGGGATTTTCATGGAGGGGAATAAAAAACAGATCCGGCTGGCAAGAAGGCCTGTTGGAACGCCAACGATGGAAGATTTTGCTTTTACCGAAGCGCCAATTGGCACACCGGGTGAAGGCGAAGTGCTGATTCGGAATGTGTATATCTCCGTCGATCCGTACTTAAGGGGCAGAATGGAGGATGTGAAATCGTATATCCCACCGTTTCAGCTGAATGATGTCATTGTAAGCGGCGTGATCGGACAGGTTGTCGCATCCAAGTCCGCCCAATTTGCCAAGGGCGACATCGTGATCGGCTCACTTGGCTGGGAAACATATTCGCTTGCGCATGAAAAAATGATCCGGAAGCTGGATCCCGATCTTGCGCCCGTTACGGCCAATCTTGGCATCATTGGAATGACCGGGCTTACCGCGTATTTCGGCCTGATCGATATCGGGAAGCCGAAATCAGGCGAAACGGTGGTTGTATCGGGTGCTGCAGGGGCGGTCGGCTCCGCTGTCGGCCAGATTGCAAAAATCAAAGGGGCGCGTGCTGTCGGAATTGCCGGATCCGAGAAAAAATGCCGCTACCTGACAGAAGCATTAGGGTTTGATGCTGCCATTAATTATAAAACGGAAAATGTCGGAAAGGCACTGAAGGAAGCCTGCCCTGACGGTGTTGATGTATATTTTGACAATGTCGGCGGTGAAATTTCCGACGCGGTCTTCCCGCTGTTGAACAATTTTGCGCGCATTCCGGTATGCGGCGCCATATCCGCTTACAATAAAACAGAGCCGGATGTCGGGCCGCGTGTACAGAGTTATTTAATCAAAACGAGTTCGCTGATGCAGGGTTTTACAGTCGGCCATTACAGTTCCCGTTTTAAAGAAGCCGGCGCCCAGCTTGCCGCCTGGTTGAACGAAGGCAAATTAAAATATGAAGAAACGATAACAGAAGGTTTTGATTCGATCATTGACGCTTTTCTCGACTTGTTTAAAGGAAAAAATATCGGTAAGCAGCTGGTGAAAATCAGCGAATTTGAGTAATGTAGTGAGAAATAATGCATAATGGGTGCAGGCCGGCTGCACAAATTGGGGCATAACGATTCATGGATCAGGTATAGGGCGGGGATAAAGGCTGCCATACTTGACAACAAGTGATGTCCTTCTTTTGTGCGTTCCCCAGGCTATATGGAATTTTTCAATAGGATCCATCACAATGCAGCAGAAATTAAAAATACCGTTGTACCGGTGTATTGCTTTGCATCTTTTATATAGAAGAATTCAAAAACGGCCATTCAAAAATACTTTTGGATCGTGGCCGAATCTGTGTTTTTAAACCGGAGTGCAATGAGAGAAAGTCAGAGCAAGATGGTTTTTCCCAATGGTTTATCTGCTCCCAGGGTATTTCTGGAATTTTCTTGTTGGTTTTAAAAATCTTCTTTAACAGTATTTAGCAAAAGCCAAAAACAGAACAGGTTTCATGCAAGTCTACTTTTTTATTGGCAGATTTTTCATTATTTCACCACAAGAATCCGGCTGTGCAGAGGGGAAATCGTCAAATATCTTTACCTTGCACACGCCTGGTGATTCCGGTATGATAGGGGCACAATGGTGTCGGCGCAGGAGGATATAAAATTTGAGAGAACTGCTAACTAACCGGTTTGTCCGGATGATCTTCTTATCGGAATTATTTTTGCAAGCCGGGATCTGGGTACGGAATTTTGCCGTACTGTTGTTTGTTACAGATAAAACGAACGGAAATCCGCTTGCGGTATCGATGATTTCAGTCGCAGACTATTTGCCAATTTTCATCTTTAGTTTTATCGGCGGGGCATATGCGGACCGGTGGCAGCCAAAGAAAACGATGATCTGGTGCGATTTGCTTAGTGCCGCCTCGGTTTTTGCCGTGATCGGAGCGCTTATATTTGGTTCGTGGCAGGTGATCTTTTTTGCCATGCTCGTTTCTTCCACTTTATCGCAATTTTCGCAGCCGTCGGGATTAAAGCTGTTCAAAATGCATCTGGAAGAAAGCCTGATTCAGCAGGGGATGGCGGTGTACCAGACGATTTATGCCGTGTTCATGATTTTCGGCCCGGTGATCGGCACATTTGCTTATCAAAGGTTAGGAATTGATCTTTCGATAACCATTACCGGGGTGGCCTTCCTGCTCTCCGCAGCGACCTTGTCTTTTATTCCGCGCGATGAAAAAGTAAAAAAGGCCAAAAATATGACAAATATTTTCCAGGAAATGAAAAGCGGGGTTCGTTATGTGCTTGCAAAGAAGGAGCTCAGGCTGCTTGGCTGCGGATTTCTTACTGCCGGGCTCGGCGTTGGTTTCATTCAGCCAATGAATATTTTTCTTGTAACCGATCGTCTCGGCCTGCCGAAAGAATACCTCCAGTGGCTCGTGATGGTAAACGGGATCGGCATGATTGCAGGCGGCGCGTTTTCAATGTTTTTTTCAAGATCCACTTCCCCGCTTAAGTTGCTCGTTACCGGACTGCTCGCGAATGCCCTCGGGCTTGCGGTGATCGGCGCGTCAACTTCTCTTTGGCTGACGCTTGCTGCGGAGCTGGTTTCCGGCCTGTTCTTGCCAAGCATTCAAATCGGGATCAGCACAATGGTTTTACAAAATACGGAATCGGACTATATTGGCAGGGTGAACGGCACGCTTTACCCGCTTTTCACGGGGGCAATGGTGATCACGATGAGCCTTGCCGGCCTGGTGAAAGTATGGCTGTCGGTGACGGCTGTTTTTGAAATTGCGGCGTTATTTTTTATCATCGGCCTCTGCTTTGCCTTCCCGTTAATGAAAGAAAGATCACACGCGAGGTGAAGTCTTTGCGGGATAGGCAAGAGGCAAACATATTTGCAAAAAAAGTTTTCCAAAAGAGGATGTGAATGCTAAACTAAAGTAGACCATTCCTGCTAGATAAAAATGAACACTTTTACTGAGATATGGGGGCAGGTATTTTGCATTTGATAGGTGTTGCCCCGGGGAGGGGCAACACCTATCAAATGCATCGACGTTATTCCCCTGATAATAATTCCCTCGATACGATATAATAATATAGTTTGATTTATATTGTTATGGAGGAAGTAAAGGTGGACAAATGGGAAATGTACATGAAGATCAAGCAATTAAAAGAACAAGGATTTAAGATAAGAAGAATAGCCAGAAAGCTTGGTATATCAAGAACCACAGTATATAAATATCTGGAAAAGTCTCCGGAAGAAATGGCTTTGTGGGAGGCCTCAACAAAGACTCGAACTAAGAAGCTCGATGCTTATGAAATGATTATTCATACTTGGCTGAGTGAAAACCCAGATGTGTCTTCGGCACAGATCCATGATTGGTTGATGGAGCACTACCCTAAACTAATTGTTGGGGAAAGTACGGTACGTAGTTATGTCAAAGAACTTCGTGAAAAATATGCCATACCAAAAGAGACACATCAACGGGTTTATCAAGCGATACCTGACCCGCCAATGGGGCAACAAGCTCAGGTAGACTTCGGGAAAACCAATCAGAAAACGCCTCAAGGTAAATGTGTAAAATTGTATTTTATAAGCTTTGTGTTATCGCATTCTAGATATAAGTATGTTGAATGGCTGGACAGGCCTTTTACGACAAAAGATATGATTCGCATGCATGAGCACGCTTTCCAATACTTTGGAGGGATGACCGATGAACTGGTATATGATCAGGATGCCCTGCTCATGGTAAACGAGAATGCGGGAGATTTAATTCTGACAAAGGAATTTCAGTCTTATCGGGAAGCGAGAAAATTGAAGGTCTATTTCTGCAGAAAAGCTGACCCGGAAAGCAAAGGGCGAATTGAGAATGTCGTTGGTTATGTGAAGGGCAATTTCGCCAAACACCGCATCTTTCAAAATATTGATCAATGGAATGAAAGCTGCATATCCTGGCTGGAGAGGACTGGGAACCGAAAAGTGCATAATACAACAAAAAAAAGGCCAGTTGAAGTGTTTACATTGGAAAAGCAACACCTCAAACCGGTTATCAAAGAAATTACTACTACAAGTATTAATTCTAGTATAACAAGAACAGTGCGTAAGGACAATACGATCGTCTATCAATCCAATCGCTATTCGGTTCCTCTCGGAACCTATCAAAAAGATAAAGATGTCTATATTGAAATAACAGCTGAGAATCGTCTGGTAATACGTGAACAAACAGATGGGCCAGTTATTGCCAACCATATCATTTCATTCGAGAGAGGAAAACTTATACAAGATAGGCAGCACACACGAGATCGTACTAAAGGGATAGCTGCGTATATTTCCACTGTATCTTCGTATTTTACAGATGAAGAAAGGGCTAAAGCTTTTCTGGAAGAAATTCATCACAGATATCCACGTTATGTTCGGGATCAGCTGGGAATCGTTTTAAAGATGTCTAAAGCTTCTGATCAAAGAACTAGGGATGAAGCATTGTGCGAATGCATCAAACGTGGGATATACAGTGCGAGTGAATATAGTGACGTACTGGCATTCATTCAGCGACAGCAGCAACAAAAAGAGGAATTTAAACGGGCAGAAGAGGAGATTAAGGCATTGCATGGCATAGAACCTTCACTTCTGGATACACAGCCGGAGAACCGGGAATTAGCACAATATTTGGATGTGTTGAAAGGAGCAACAAAGTATGACACAGTCACTTGAACAACTTCAGCAGCAGCTTCGAACATTGCGATTATCAGAGACGGCAAATCATTTGCCATCTCTGATTCAAGAAGCTGAATCACAAGATTGGACATACCGCACTTTTCTGGAACATCTGACTAGCTATGAGTTGGAACGCCGAGATGAGAAATTGATTGAAAAACGATTAAAATGGGCAACGTTTCCGTTTTACAAGACAATAGATGCATTCCAAGTAGACGAGCAACAATCGCTAAGTAGGAGACAGATCAATCAGTTAAAAGAATTCACATGGCTTGATCAGCTTTTTAATTTAATTATTCTGGGACCGCCTGGAGTAGGAAAAACACATTTGGCAACGGGATTAGGGATAGAGGCAATTCATCAGGGCTACAAAGTTTCTTTTATCTCCATGGGGCAGCTTATCCAAACATTGAAGACGGAAGATGTTACCCGAAAATCGCAAACAAGAATGAAGCGCATCCGGGATTCAAACCTGGTCATCATTGATGACTTGATGTTCATGGCCATGGATTCACGGGAGGCAAATTTGTTTTTCCATTTAATTAACGACTTGTATGACAATGCTTCTGTCATTCTAACTTCTAATAAGGGCCCAAATGAATGGGGTGAACTATTGGGGGATCCAGGTATTACGACAGCTATTTTGGACAGATTATTACACCGAGCAGAAGTCATCCATTTTAGGAACGATGACAGCTATCGTATGAAACATCGATCATCCATTTTTATGAAAAAAAGTGTTCAAAATTAATTAGCAAAAAGTGTTCAATTTTACTTGACGGCTACAGAGGATGCTTCGAAACGGCGGAAGCACCCTTTTTCGTATATCGTTCTATAAAAATGAATGGACAGCAGGGCAGTGAAAGGGGAATAAAAGCCTTGATTTCGAATCGGCAAAAACAAATATTATGGTTGTTACAAAAGTCGGATGGCCCTCTGAATGCGAAGGCCATCGGGGAGCGGCTGGGCATTAGCGACCGGACGGTAAGGGAGGAAATTCGGCAAATTCAACAGAAAAGCGATGAGCTTGGCGTAAAATGGAAATAAAGGAATGCTGCGGGCAAATTCGTTTTGTTCCCATGGCCGGCAACCTGTTTTCCCACAGGCTGCCAGGAACAGGCGGAAAGGAAATATTACGGCCTTTGCATGATTCGTTTAGGGCTTACTGAACAAATCAGATAGTTGAAGTTGCTGCCTAACGCAAATTTTATAAAACTTCTTATTCAAAATGTTTCCTAGCATCATGATTTACACTCCTGCCGGCCGTTCACATTTATGCTGTTACTTTGTGCTTAGTTTGTGCTCAAGCTGTTGTACAATTTGCGCGTGTTTTTCTTCTGACAGCTTGATTTTGAAAAAGTAGAGCAATGCTGCAATGGCAATTAAAATCATCGGGCCGAAGAAAATGAAAAGTTTAAAGATGGACAGCCCATGGCTTGAGATATCACTCGGGAGGGCATTCCCTGTCATACCGGCAAGTACGGCCGCTATCCCGACAATCCCGTTGGAAAAGGCGCCGGCCAGTTTATCAAGCAAAGGGCGTACGGCTAATGTGACAGACTCATTCCGGTTCCCAATTTTTAATTGCCCGTATTCCACACTGTCAGTAATCGTCATAAGCGCGGCCAGGAAAATCATCGGATAAGGGAAAAAGTACAGCGAAACAGCAACCAAAACAGGAATTAAATGATGCCCGGCCGTTAAAAACAGCACGTAACCGCAAAGCATGAATATAATGCCGCCGGTGTAAATGGTTTTGCGTTTCACCCATTTCACCATGACCGGGAACAGGGCAACAGATACCATTCCTAAGATGGCCGTAATCACGCCGACTAAATAATAATCACTCTGTCTTCCTAACACATATCTAAAATAGTAAATTAAAAGCGAGTTTGTAATCGTATACCCGAAGGCAAAAAGAAAATAAGAGAGTGCCAGCCACATTAACTGGTCATTTTTGCCGAGCACTTTAAACACATCGCGAAGGCGAATCTTCTCGGCGCTTTCCCGGATCAAGTTCTTTGTTTCTTTCGTCCCCCAAATGGTGGCCATCGCCCCTAAAAAAGAGACAAGCGCAATGACAATTGCAAAACCGAGCCACCCGGCGCGTGTTTCCGTCTCACCTGATGTACCGGAAAAAATATGGGAGAAAAAAGTAACGAGCGGTACAACCGCGATGACAACGCCCTGGGCTCCTAACGTAGAGCCGAAACGGGAAATCGTGCCGAATTTGGCCCTTTTATCCGAATCAATCGTTAAAGCCGGCAGCATCGACCAGAAAGAAATATCCTTAATAGAATAAAATACATCAAGAATCACAAAAATAATGCCAAATAGAATCAAATAAAGATACGGGCTTTTTGTCGTTAAGCCGCCTAAATTGGTAAAAATAAGAATCAGCCCGATTGAACTTACAGCCGCCCCGGTAAACAGCCATGGTTTAAATTTTCCGTAACGCGTTTCCGTATTGTCAATGATGCCGCCAATAAACGGATCTAACGTGATTTCAGCGATACGGATCACGACGATCATGGTCGTTACAATCCCAATCATTTTCGCACCCAATCCCGAATGGCTGTTGTCAAAAAGCTGGCTGGTGACAAAGATCATAAAATAGGTGCTTAAAGCGCTGTAAAAAGCATCATGTCCAAAAGCCCCGAGTGCATATGACAAATACTGTTTCAACTGTTTCATTCTTAACTCCTCCTGCCTGGGTTTGCCTGTATAAAGCTTCATAATTTTTACTAAAAATTTTGGAGTTTCAAACGAGAATAATAGAGGAAAACCATAAAAGCGCTAACATAAACCGCTTACAAAGAAAGGATATGCCAATCTAACCGCGATGTCAAGTGATTTTTAGTAAAGTTTTACTAAAATGCGACGTACTTTTCTCTACGAACATGTTCCACGTTTTCCAAAAGGAGAAAGCCTCTTTCCGGCTCGTCCGCCATGCCCACACCGGCATCAAGGATGAACGGATGAAAGAGATTCTCGCTTATATTGGGAAAAATTACCGTAAACCGATTACACTCGCGGAAATCGCCAACCGTCATTATTTGTCGCTTTACTACTTATCCCGCTATTTCAAAGAACAAGTGGGTGCCAGTTTCTCCCAATATATTAAACAGCTCCGTTTGAAATCGGCAGTCCGCGAGCTTATTTATACGGACCACCCGATTACCCGGATTTCCCTGAACAATGGTTTCCCAAATGTAAAGGCATTCAATAAAGCTTTTAAAGAAAAATACCGGCAAACGCCTTCCGAATATCGCCGTTTTCACCAAATCGAACTTTCGGATACGGAGGAAGGGCGAGGAAAGAAAAAATCCACATTGCTGAAGTCGCCCCAATTTTTCATGGAAGTCAGCAAATACATTTCGGACCGGGAAAAAAGCACGATGCTGACGGAACTGGCGGTCTCCACCGTCTATATCGATCTGCCGCCGGAGCCTGTGTTCACTGGCGAAAAAGGTGCAAAAATACTGGCAATTGGGAACCTGGAATATGCTTTGCATGAAGAGGTACAGGCGGAGTTGAGGCTCGTCCAGGAGGAAATCGGATTTGACTATGTCTATTTTTCCAATCTGTTTTCGGACAGCTTTGCGATGACACCCCCCTCTATCAAATTGGCGGGCAATTTTACCAATTTTACCAGATGGATGCCCTGTTGAACAGTTTTCAACGGCTTGGGCTTGTGCCTTTCATTCGCGTGGAGGTTGAGAAAGAAGCAGCAGACAGTGCCGGATATTTAAAGAAGCTGGATGCCTTTTTACAGCACAGCCTTCAATACTTTGGCAGCCCTTTTGTCGAAAAATGGCGGTTTGAATTGGCTTTCAGGGAGTGGGGCGGCACGCAAAGAAACTTTTACCAGGCTTTTTATCAAACAGTGAAGAAGCGGGCTTCTGCTGTGAAAGTAGGCCTGCATGTGCCGGTTTCTCCGGAAGCTTCTAAGGCAGCCTTTTTGAAGCAAATTTCCGGCCAATGCGAGTTCGTTTGTTTCACTTGCAACCCCAATGAAAAAGTGGATTTTACCGATATGAATAACCGTACCTTTGAAGGTGTAAATATCCTCTTTTTGTAACCGCCGCATGATATGGCATGTTATTTTGTTGCTTCAACACCATCAGCGCGAATAGGCGGCGCATCATCATACGCATTTTCAATATGCTCCAGTGAACGCCCGGTTGTTCTTGGTGCCAGAAGGGAGATATCCAATATGACAATAATCATTGCCAGCGCCACGATCGCAAACATTGTTGTTGCACCTTGATGCTCCAAAACTGGCAATAGAATGAAAGGCATTAAACCGCTCATCAGCCGGCTTACGCTATAAGCTGCACCGGTGGCCGTTGCCCGGATCTCAGTTGGAAAGATTTCCGCCTGCAGTACATGAAAAGCATTTGAAAAAATATTGCTGCACAGCGTATAAATAAATCCAAAAACAATGATCATGGAAGCAATAGTCCCCATTCCAAATAAAATTCCAAACACGCCCATGCCAAAAGCTGAAGCACTAACAAGCCATTTTCTGTCAATTTTTTCGATGAGTGGAACGGAAAGCAGAGCACCAAGCGGGTAGCCGATAAATGAGAGTGCAATATACTCTAAGGAATGACTAATATTGTAACCTTTTTGCGCCAACACAAGAGGTGACAGTGTACCAAACCCGTAATATCCGATCGTTTGGAAAATTTGGAAAATGTAAAGCATGATTGTATTCTTCATCCATTTTTTTTGGAAGATCGGCCTGCTTTGCCTGTCCTGTTGAGCGGCATCACGCTGTGTCAGGGAAGCCTTTGTACGGAATTCCTCTGCTTGTGTCTTACTGCCACCCAATTTTTTAAATACTTCTGCCGCCTCATCCCACTTTCCTGCCGTTGCCAGCCATCTCGGGGATTCCGGCAGCAAGTGTGCTGTTAAAAAAACAATAAGGGCACCAATCGAACCGATCATAAACATCCATCTCCATCCTTCAATTCCAAGCGGTGTTAACGGAACAAGCATGCGAGCCAGGAATCCCTCGGCCGGAATGGAGAGAAATGAAAGCGTATAGGCCCAGGCAATGTATTTTCCGCGCTTTGCTGTCGGGATGATTTCACTTAAATAAGCATCACATAACGCAGGCTGTGCACCGAGACCCAAGCCTGCCAAAAAGCGGAATAAAATAATGAATCCAACGTTCGGACTTAATGCAATGCAAAAGGTAAAAATGCTGTAAATCCCCAGATTGATAAGAAATGCTTTTTTCCTTCCGATTTTGTCGGCCAGTCTGCCCAAAAAGATAGCTCCGATAAACATCCCTAAGAAACTGGAACCCAATAATAATGAAAGCATGGATGACTTAACATGGAATTCTTCACTTAGAACACTGCCCAGAACGCTTGCTAGAAATACTTCGAAAAACTCAAAAAATAGTCCGACTCCAATAATGATCGTTGCGCGCTTATGGTATTTTCCAACAGCAAGTTGATCCAACTGTGCCCCAATGGTTACTGCCACACATATTCCTCCTATTCCGTCTGTATGACCAAGCTGTTGTAATTAAAACATTCTCAATTTTTTATATCATAAACTTTTCCCATCCGGATCGTCAACTATCGGCGGCGAAAAATTTAAACTTTTTGTATTTATATAGCATCTAGCTTTGAAGATGATTTTAAAGAGACACTGAAAGAATCCATTCTCTTGCCGGAATGATTATGGTTTAACAAACCTTGAAATAAATGCATCAAACGCAAACAAGAGAAAAATCTTACCGAATTATCAGGAACATGGATACATTTTTTGAATTATCAGTATAACCGCCCATTGACAACGACTGAATGAACCTGTATATTTAGTCTTGTGAAATGTTGCTTAGGGTAACGAAACTGTTTGTGTGATTTCGCTGTGGCCGGAGCTTTCTAATGCGGGCCTGGGCAGATGCTCAAGGGATTGGAGGAGGCTTGCTTGATGCAAGGGCTGTTTTACCGCTATATACGCTTGTACCGCGTACTGATCAAGAAATTGAACGGCTTATTGGCACAGTTCGGGTTGTCCTATTCGCTCTGGCAGGTGACGTTTTATGTGCGGAATTTCGGCCCGTGCACACTTGTGGAAATTTGCAAGTATTATCAAATTGAAAAACCGAATGTGACAAGGATTGTCCAAAAGCTGGAAGAACAGGGAATCGTAGAACAGATCCCGGGAAAAGACCGCCGTGAAAAAGTGATTCGGATGACGGAAAGAGGCGAAAACCTCTACCGGCAGTGCCGCGCGGAAATTACCGGATTGGAACAGCAGGCAATGAAGGGGATTCCGGAAGCGGAGCAAGAGATGGTATTCGAACTGCTTCCGCAAATCAGAGACAATTTAGATCACAAAGGGGAGGAAACAAATTGAGCAGGCCGAAGTTATGGACAAAGGATTTTATAATTGTTTCGACCGCGAACTTTTTTCTGTATTTTACATTTTACTTATTGATGGCGACCGTTACGATTTTTGCGACTGACCGGTTTCATGCATCACCAAGCGCGGCCGGCCTGGCATCAGGGATTTTCGTCGTCGGGGTCCTGGTTGCGCGGCTCTTTGCCGGCAAATCGATTGACCGCATCGGCAGGAAAAAGATGCTTTATGCTGGTTTTATTGCGATTATCATCATTTCATTATTTTATTTTGTGACGAATCAACTAGGTGTTTTACTGGCTGTCCGCTTTTTAAACGGCGCAGCGCTTGGGATAGCTTCAACTGCAACGGGAACCATTGTTGCCGGGATCATACCAAATGAACGCCGCGGGGAAGGCACGGGTTATTATGCATTGAGTGTGACACTTGCCGCGGCTGTCGGGCCTTTTGTCGGCATGTTCCTCATTCAGCACGCAAGTTTTAATATGGTATTTGCTTTATGCCTTGTGCTATTGGCTTTGAGCTTTATCTCCGCCCTCTTTTTAAAGATGCCGAAAGTGGTACTTTCAAAAGCGGATCTGGAAAAGATGAAGGGGCTCAAAATCAGCAATTTCTTTGAGCCGAAAGTGTTCCCAATTGCCATCATCAGTGCATTTGTCGGGCTCGGCTACTCTAGCATCCTGTCTTTTTTGACTTCATATGCGAAAGAAATGAATCTTGTTGATATTTCAAGCTTTTTCTTTATTGTTTATGCTGTAACGGTGCTTGTGTCCAGGCCGTTTACGGGAAGATGGTTTGATACAAAAGGCGAGAACTTTGTCATGTATCCTTCGTTTCTTTTGTTTGCGGCAGGGCTCGTGCTGCTGAACCAGGCTGACAGCGGACTATTAATTTTATTGGCCGGAATTTTCGTCGGGCTTGGGTACGGCACTTTCTCGGCAAGCGGGCAGGCGATTGCAGTCAAAGTATCGCCGAAAAACCGGATTGGGCTTGCAACTTCAACGTTCTTTATTTTTCTTGATGCCGGTGTCGGGGTCGGGCCGTTTTTGCTCGGGCTTTTGGTTCCGTTCGCTGGTTATCACGGCTTGTACGCCATCATGGCTGTTGTCCTTGTCCTTTGCGTATTTCTTTATTATTTTGTCCATGGGAAAAAAGCTGCATCTATGCAAGGCGTGGTGGAAGAAGCAGAATAATTTGTCTGAACACAAACCCGGGGATTGCCCCCGGGTTTGTTTTTTTTTTTAGCCGTTTGCCCGGTTCAAAAGCAAAGGCCGGGGAATCAAAAAAGAAGCAAGAGGCAGGCTCTTTTGACTGCACAGCGTAAGGTCCCTGTTTTTTCATAAGATAAGTTAAAAAATATTTTATAAAAAATTTGATTATCACTAATTGTTCCGTTTACAATAAACATAAGCGGAGTTTTTTACGTAAAAATAAATAAAAATTTACATATAGTTTTCGTAAAGGATAAGGTGGTTATTATGGCGACAATGGCTGATATTGCCAAAATGGCGGGGGTATCCATTGCAACCGTGTCCAGAGTTCTGAATTATGATGATAAGGTAGTGGCATCTGATGAAACAAGGCGAAAAATATTTGAAGCAGCCGAAAGTCTGAACTATACAAAACATATAAACAAAAAAACGGCCAGGAGGGAAAAAATCGCAATTGTACAATGGAGCTCGCAGGAAGAAGAACTGAATGATATTTACTATATGTCCATCCGCTTGGGGGCTGAAAAATACGCAGAGGAACACGGCTTGTCCATCTCCCGGGTTTATGCCGAATACGAAAAGATCCCGGGTGATGTGGAAGGAATTTTAGCGATTGGGAAATTCTCAAAACAGCAGATTCAAGTGCTTCAATCTTTTCAAAAACCGATTTGCTTTGTGGATACTTATTATGAGGTGGGAAGTGCTGATCAGGTTATGGTAGATTTTGAACAGGCAGTTAAAGATGTCATTGATTATTTTGTACAACAGGGGCATCAGCGGATTGGATATATCGGGTCGTTGGCTGAGGATGAAATGAATTCCGGAATTGATCCGCGCAGTCTTGAATATACCAGATATATGCAAAAGTTAGGGCTCTATCGTAAAGAAGATGTTTTTGATTTTAAAGGGAAATATGATGTTCGTGCCGGCTACCAGCAAATGATTTCTGCTATTAGGAACAGGGGGGATCATTTGCCGACAGCTTTTTTTATTGCAAATGATCCGATGGCGATCGGCAGTTTAAAGGCCCTTCATGAAAATAACATCCGGGTTCCGGAACAAGTGAGTTTGATCGGTTTTAATGACGTAAGTATGTCCCAATATACGGTTCCCGCCTTGAGCACAGTAAAAGTGTATACCGAAGTGATGGGCGAAGAAGGGGTGGCATTGTTGCTGGAACGTATAAACAGCCGGGAAATCCCTAAAAAAGTCAGACTGGGGACAAAACTTGCCATAAGAGAAAGCAGTAAATGAACGCTTCCTCTGCAAAATATTTACGTAAAAATTATGCAAAAAGGGAGTTAAAAAGTTTAAATTTTTATTGATTTTTGCGTAAAATTGTAGTACGATGGTGTTGGTTTATGGTAACGTTTACAAAAAGGAAGCATTGAAGCATTGGAATTTACAGGGTGGCGTGTACTTAAATAACGGACAACTTGGAGGAATGCGTGATGCTAAAAAAACATGAAAAATTTTATTACGGCGGGGATTACAACCCTGAACAATGGGATGAATCTGTATGGAAAGAAGACATGCGGCTGATGAAAAAAGCCGGCGTCAATTATGTAAGCATCAACATTTTCAGCTGGGCAAGGCTGCAGCCGGATGAAGAAACATATGATTTTTCAACGCTCGATAAAATCATGGATATGCTTGCGGAAAACGGCATCGGGGCGGACCTGGCCACTGCAACTGCGGCACCGCCGGCATGGCTGTCGCGGAAATATCCCGATTCGCTTCCGGTTGACAAGGACGGGTCGCGCTTTTTGCCGGGGTCGCGCCAGCATTATTGCCCGAACAGCAAAGACTATGCGCGGCTTGCCGGAAAACTGGTTGAGAAAATTGCGGAACGTTATCAAAACCATCCGGCGCTTGTGATGTGGCATGTGAACAACGAATACGGCTGCCATATTTCCGAATGCTACTGCGATCATTGTAAGCACGCATTCCAGCAGTGGTTGAAAGAAAAATACGGGACGATTGAAAACTTGAATAAAAGCTGGTCAACAGACTTCTGGAGCCAGCGTTATTATGAATGGGAAGAAATCTGTCTGCCAGGGAAAACGCCGACTTTTGCCAATCCGATGCAACAGCTCGATTACAAAGCCTTTATGGATGATTCACTGCTTGCACTTTATAAAATGGAACGCGATATCCTGAAAGCATATACGCCGGATGTGCCGGTAATGACAAATTTAATGGGGCTGCACAAACCGGTGGACGGATTCCATTGGGCGAAAGAAATGGATCTTGTGACATGGGATGCCTACCCAGATCCGTTTGAGGACATCCCGTATGCGCAATTCATGGCCCATGATTTGACGCGCAGTTTGAAAAAACAGCCGTTTTTGCTAATGGAACAGGCAGCCGGCGCGGTGAACTGGCGGGCGCAAAACGCTGTGAAAGCACCGGGTGTGATGCGGCTTTGGAGTTATGAAGCGGCTGCGCACGGGGCGGACGGCATCATGTTTTTCCAATGGCGCGCATCCCAGGGCGGTGCGGAGAAATTCCATAGCGGGATGGTACCGCATTCCGGGGATGAAGAAAGCCGGAATTTCCGGGAAGTGGTACAACTCGGCAATGAATTGAAAAATTTGGAAAAGGTAACGGGTTCAGCATATGCATCCGATGTTGCGATTGTTTTTGACTGGAAAAACTGGTGGGCGTTGGAACTCGATTCAAAACCTTCTTCGCTTGTAACCTATATCAAACAGCTTCTGCCGTTTTATAGGGTGCTTCATACCCAAAACATTGGTGTCGATTTTATTCACCCGGACGAGGCAATGGACCGGTATAAAGTGGTTTTCGCGCCGGCAAGTTACCGGGTGACAAAGGCATTTGCGGATAAAGTAAAAGCCTATGTCGAAAACGGCGGTTATTTTGCCACCAATTTCTTCAGCGGAATTGCGGATGAAAACGACCGTGTGTATCTTGGCGGCTATCCGGGCGCGTACCGGGATATTCTTGGCATTTATGTTGAAGAGTTTGCGCCGATGAAAAAGGGGGCAGTACATCAAATCCGGACCGGGTATGGCGATGCGGCTATCCGCGTGTGGGAGGAAAAGATCCACTTGAAAGGCGCCGAAGCTTTGGCCTGGTTCAAAGACGGCTATTTGGCCGGGTCGCCTGCTGTCACCGCGCATCATTGCGGAAAAGGAAAAGCTTATTATATCGGGACACAGCCGGATGAACAATATTTGTCTTCGCTTTTAAAAGAAATTTTAAAGGAAGCGGATGTCCGGCCGGCATTGGATGCTCCTCGTGGTGTGGAAGTGGCAGTGCGCAAAAATGGGCATGAAAAATTTTTGTTCCTGCTGAACCATACGGATCAGGTTCAGTTTGTGGATGCAGGCGGCACGTATCCGGAACTGATTTACGGGCGCACTGAAGCAGAAACAGTCCGGCTCTCGCCCCGGGATGTGAAAATTTTGCAGGTAATTGAAAAATAGGAAGCGCCCGGATTGGAAAACTGCCCTTTGCCTACTCCAGAAAAACCGCCTGTTTTTAGAGGCCACTCCGGGTTTTCAAGTTGGATTGCCGGCGCTCGTCAGCCGTGCAAAGCGGCCATTCGAGACGTATCGGGGAAGAAACCCGGTGAACCGTTGAGCCGCAGTTCCGGCAGCACGGATACGAGAAATGCAATAGACGCCCATGCTGTAGCGGACATGTATCAGCAGAGGGATAAAAAACAGCAGGCATAAATTTCCAGGATAGAGATGTTGCAATTGCACATCAAAAGGATACGAACACGACCGCAACATCCGGCACAAAGCTGTACCGGGTCCGTCCGGTAATGCCTATCAAAAAGGATCCCCCGCGTCCCCGCGGGGGATCCTTTTATGCTGCCTGTTCTACGGTCTGTTTGCGTGTTTTCTTTTTTACCGGGGAAAGGCGGCGTTCAATCCAGCCCATGATAAAGTCGGCGGCGACAGCCATCAAGGCAGTCGGAATTGCACCGGCTAAAATAATGGATGTGCCATTTGAGACGCTGGTTCCGCGGACGATGATATCTCCGAGTCCGCCTGCGCCGACAAATGTGCCCATGGCTGCAATTCCGATCGCAACGACGAGTGCGGTCCTGAGGCCGGCCATAATGACAGACAATGCAAGCGGAAGTTCCACCATCCGCATGATCTGGAACTTTGTCATCCCCATTGCCATGCCGGACTCAAGCAAAAATTGATCCACGCTGAGGATGCCGGTATACGTATTTTTTAAAATCGGCAAAAGCGAGTAAAGAAACAGGGCAAGTACGACCGTATTGGTGCCGAGCCCCATGACGAGCATCAGCATGGACAGCATCGCCAACGACGGAACCGTTTGAATGATATTGGCAAGGGTGAGAATCCAAGCGCTCAGCTTGCGGCGGCGGGCCATGAAAATCCCGAGCGGAATCGCGACGACCGCTGCAAACAGAACCCCATATGCCGACATCAGGAAATGGCGGTAAAACTGTACCCATACATAGTTGCCGTTTTCCCCGTAATAATGAAGTACGCTTCTGATCGTTTCCATGATCACCCCTCCTCAAAGTAATGGTGTTTTTCCAGAAATTCTTTTGCCACCGTCGATGGTTCTTTCATTTCGACGTCACTTTCATAATTCAACTGCTGCATTGTTTTCGTATCAATTTTTCCAACAAGCTTTTGTAAAACTTTCCTGAGTTCAGGATGTTGTTTTAACGTGTCGTCCCGTACGACAGGGGAGGCGTCATACGGCGGGAAAAAGTGTTTGTCATCTTCCAGCATAACGAGGTTGTATGCATTGATCCTTCCGTCGGTTGAATAGGCAAGGACGACATCCGCCTTCCCGCTTTTGACGGCTTTGTAGACAAGCCCGAGTTCCATCGGGTACGTTTTTCCAAATGTAAATCCGTACGTTTTCACAAACCCGTCGTAACCGTCGCCTTTCCGTTTCAGCCAGGAGTTATCCACGCCAAGCCGCAAATCTTTTGCCACTGGTTTTAATTGGGAAACCTTTGCCAAGTGGTCTTTGTCTGCTAAGGATTTGGTAACGGTAAAAGCATATGTGTTGGCAAATCCGAAAGAGTCGAACCATGTTTGGTGGAACCGTTTTTCAAATTGCTGTTTGACAATTTTTAATGCTTTTTTCGGATCGGTTACCGGTTCCATGCCGAGTGCGCCCGCAAGATCCGTCCCGGTGTAACGGACAGCGGAAATATTGATCTGCCCGCTTGTCATCGCTTTATGGAGCACAATCGACGAACCAAGATTATTGACCATATCGACTTTTATATCGGTATAATGTTCGATCATATCTTTTTCCATATAACCGATAATTTGTGTTTCGGTTGAGTTTGTCATGCCGATCTTTACGGACTGGCTGTCTGCGGCACTTAGGCCTGGCAGGGTGCAGCCGCCCGCAAAGATGCTTAAGCAGAAAATAAGCAAGAGGGCTGCTAACTTTTTCATGTGCCGTCATCCTTTCTAAGCGGCCTGTTTTTGTTTCCGGATACCTTTTGGTGTGGCAATCGTTTCAAGCTTTCCAAACAGATAGTCCACGATAAGCGCCAAAATGGTTACCGGTACTGCGCCGGCTGCGATCATTTCCGGCTGGTATAAATTGAGGCCGCTGAAAATATAGTCTCCGAGGCCGCCTGCACCGATAAAGGAAGCAAGTGTTGCCCAACCGATTAAGTAAACGGTGGACAGGCGGACGCCGGCCATGATCACAGGGATGGCAAGGGGCAGTTCCAAATGGATCACTCTTTCCCATCCGGTCATCCCCATCCCGCGCCCTGCTTCCACCAGTTTTGGGTCAATCCCCTTTACACTGGTGTACGTGTTCCGCAAGATAGGCAGGACCGAATAGAAAAACAACGCCGCAATTGCGGGAAGCTTTCCGATGCCGAAGATCGGAATGAAGAAGGCTAAAATGGCAAGGCTTGGGAAAGTTTGGATAACGCCCGCTATGCCCATCACGATATGTGCCGCCCGCCGGTATTTTGTCAGCCAGATGCCAAGCGGAACAGCGACAACGATGCCCAGGATGACAGCCGTAATGGAGATATAGAAATGCTGCCATGTTTTGAACAACAGTTCGCTCCAGTTGGCTTCCATAAACTGCATGAAGGCTTCCATGATTTTTCCTCCTAACTGATGATTTCAGATACGGCTTCCTCTTCGCCCCAGATGGAGTCGTAAACGATATCGACAAGGCTTGCTCTCGTGACAATGCCAACAAGCCGGTGTTCATGGTCGACAACAGGCACGTATTTAATGCCCCGTTTTAAAATTTTCCGGACGGTATCGCGGATGAGGGTATCTTTTTCCACTGCGATTAAATTCGTTTCCACCATGTCTTTGACAAGAACCGGTTTCTTGCGGTTTCGGTCGATGATTTCGACATCGATATAGCCGAGGAGCACTTTCCGGCTGTCCACGACAAGCAGGGAGTCAACCCGCCGTTCTTTCATGATTTGGATGGCTTCTGTTAATGTTTTATCGCCTGTGACTGTAACGGCTTTCGGGCTCATGATTTGTTCAACGGTCTGGATATTCGGCCGAGCCTGAAGCAGCCGTTCTTTGCCGATAAACGTTTCCACAAATTCGTTGGCCGGTTCGCGGAGAATTTCATCCGGCGTGCCAGTTTGGACCAGTTTGCCGTCGCGCATGATGACAATCTGGTCGGCAAGTTTAATTGCTTCATCCATGTCGTGGGTGACAAATATGATGGTTTTGCCAAGTTCCTTTTGCAGCTTTTTCAGTTCGTCCTGCAGGCTGTCGCGTGTAATCGGATCGAGCGCGCCAAACGGTTCATCCATTAAAATGAGCGGCTGGTCTGCCGCCAGTGCCCGCAAAACGCCAATACGCTGCTGCTGGCCGCCGCTCAATTCATGCGGGTAACGGTCCAAAAATTCTTCAGGCATATCTACGAGCTGGAGCAGTTCTTTGGCCCGCTCCCGTTGTTTTTCTTCAGGCCATTTCAGTAATCGCGGGACAAGAGAGATGTTTTGCTGGATTGTCATGTGGGGGAATAAACCGATTTGTTGAATCACGTACCCGATTTCTCTTCTGAGTTTGACGGGGTCCGTATTTTTGATGTTTTTGCCATTGATATAAATGGTACCCTCTGTTGGTTCAATCAACCTATTGATCATTTTCATCGTGGTCGTTTTACCGCAGCCGCTCGGGCCGATAAAAACGATAAAGCGGCCGGATTCGAATTCGAGATTCAAATCGTCCACGGCGCGTTTGCCGCCCTTATAAATTTTCGAGACGTGGTCAAACTTTAACAATTTTCGCACCTCCAGTTTTTTGGTTAAAGATTGGTTACAATATTAGTATAACGTAAAATTTGTAAAATGAAAAGTTTACGTATTGTACTTATTATATAGATGATATATATTGTAATTGAAGGCGATTTGTTATTCATTTTTTACGGTACCTTTTTCCGGCATTTGAAAAAGCGGCCAAAAGGAGCATTTCTAAGAGATGGAAGAAAAGACGTTGGACAAGGTTGTCCAGGCGAAGGAACAATATATCGAAAAAATTGCGGACCATATTCGTGCTTTCGGCATCCCGCCAACCGTCGGGCGTGTCCTCGGCATTATCTATATGAACCACAGGCCGATGACACTCGATGAATTGTCCCAGGCAACAGGCATGAGCAAGACAAGGATGAGCCAGGTAGTCCGCGAAATGGTCGATATGAATATCGCAGAAAAAGTGTTTGAAAAAGGGGTCCGGAAAGATCTTTACAATGTCGGCCTCGATTTTTACGACACGTTTGTTACCATTTTCACGTCCAATTTGCAGAAAATCATTCACCGCAACAAATTTTTTGAAAAAAAATTTGCGCGTGAATTGGCAGAACTGAAGGCCAATGAAGAACTGCCGCCGGAAATGAAAAAACAGCTGAATAACTTCTTAAATGAACTCGGCAATCTTGCAGAATATTATGATTGGCTTTCGCGGCTTGTGGATTTTTTTGAGAGCGGAAAAATTTTTGAATATGTACCGAAGAAAAAACAGGGATAAACGGAGGCTGGCCCATGAGTACAGAAAAAGAAAAAATGATTGCCGGGAAGTTGTACAATGCGGGAGACCCGGAACTCGCGCAGGCGAGGCTTAATGCAAGACGCCTCGTCCGTACGTTCAATGAAACGGACGAAACCGATTTGGAAACCCGGACAGCATTGTTGAAAAAATTATTCGGTTCGACGGGGGAATGCCTCTTTATCGAATCTGATTTCCGCTGCGATTACGGGTTTAACATTCATGTCGGGGAGAATTTTTATGCGAATTTCGATTGTGTCATTCTCGACGGGGGGCCGGTTGAAATCGGGAAAAACTGCATGCTGGCGCCGGGTGTCCATATTTATACGGCAACACATCCGCTTGATGCAAAAACGCGCGTGTCCGGCCTGGAGTTGACCAAACCGGTGAAAATTGGCGATAACGTCTGGATCGGCGGACGCGCGGTGATTAACCCGGGCGTTACGATCGGCAACAACGCGGTGATCGCTTCCGGAGCCGTCGTGGTCAAAGATGTGCCCGACAATGCAGTCGTCGGCGGAAACCCGGCGCGGATCATCAAGATGGCGGAATCATAAGGGAGGCGGCGCCTTCCTTTTTTGTCGATGCAAGAAGGGATGCAAGCCTGGTATCAACGAAACGCCATGGGAAACCCGGGAAGTTGGGAAAAGCCGGGAGAGCAGTTAAAGCCAGGGAAAAGAGAGGACGTGAAAAAAACACTCTCAAAATTGGGGTTATGTAAACATAGCCTATCGAGTGACCAGAATCAGTGAAAACTGGCGGCCATCAGTAAAAAAACAGCGGAATGTCAACCATAACAAGCCACCCTGCGGTCAAGGTGGCTTGCCCCTTAATCTTTTTGCCTGGGTGAAACGGCAGCCCAGAGCGCTGCCCCGACAAATGCAGCTATGGCGGCTGATGCAGGCGGATATTTGCTCATCTTGACATAATAACTGTTTCTGCGCATCCAGCCTTTATTCGTGCCCCGTTCATGCAGGCCGTAACCCGGATGGTAGAGGGCGCTGTCCGCTTTCGACTTTGACGGCCGGTCGCTGTGCTGCGTCCGGTACATGGTCAGCTCCATTAATTTATCCATGAACCGTGGCAAGAAGCGGCCTAAGACTGCGACTATTTTTGCCTGCGATCCGACATACATATCCCGCTTCGGGTGCTCGGCTGCAAACAGGATGGCTTCCGCGACGGCTTGAGGCGGGTAAATCATGGACATATAATGCGCCGGTTGTTTCTTAAGGTAGCTGCGCGTATGCTCATTATACGGCGTATCGATCCGGCCGGGGTGAACGAGCGTAATCGAAACGGGCGCATGCTCTTTTTCAAGTTCCATCCGGATGCTTTCCGTAAAACCGTGCAACGCAAATTTAGAGGAAGCATAGGTGGACTGGATGACGGTTCCGCGGTCGCCGAACAGGCTGCCGATATTGATCACAGCGCCGGGCACGCCGCGGCTTTTGTAATGCTGGACGGCTAACCTTGTCCCGTATACGGCGCCCCAGAAATTCGTGTCATACATGCGTTTCATGTCTTCAATGCTGACGTCCATCGCTTCGCCAAAAATCGAAAACGCCGGCATTGTTCACCCAGGTGTCAAAGCCGCCGAACGTT
This sequence comes from Weizmannia sp. FSL W8-1119, assembly GCF_038008605.1. NCBI lineage: Bacteria > Bacillati > Bacillota > Bacilli > Caryophanales > Bacillaceae > Heyndrickxia > Weizmannia sp. FSL W8-1119. The sequence continues at coordinate 450,359 of NZ_JBBOZL010000001.1, forward strand.
TTAATGGCGGTTGCCGCAATATGCTTCACATCTTCTTCGCGGCCGACATCCGCCCGCACCCAGATGGCGGAACTGCCATTATTTTTTAACGTCTTTCCGAAAGAAGTCTCCCATCCTCAAGGAATGTGAAGGTGCGAATCGCACCAATGAGTAGGTGGGAGATGAATTTCGGTTGACTTTAGCCAAAGTTATTTTTCCAATCCTTTTCTCAACAATTCTAAGATTGCGGCTGTTCTAGTTGGAATCCCATTTTCTTTTTGATATTGTTCCAATTTTTCTAATATCGTCTTAGGCATACGAATTTCTACACGTTCTTTCTCTTCTCTCATGATGATCACCTCATATTGATTGTATGGATTTTTACGATATAATCAATATATACGAAATTTTTCCGCACAAAGTGAGGTGAATGGATATGGCCAAGCAAAACAAAGCTTTCAAGTTTCGTTTGTTACCAAACAAAGAACAATCCGCATTATTAGCTAAGACATTTGGTTGTGTTCGCTTTGTCTACAATAAGATGTTAGCTGAACGCAAAGAAACGTATGAAAAGTTCAAGGATGATAAAGAATTGCTTAAAAAGCAAAAGTTTCCGACCCCTGCAAAATATAAAAGTGAATTTCCATTCCTAAAAGAAGTGGATTCTTTCGCTTTGGCAAATGCACAAATGAACTTACAGACTGCTTATAAGAATTTCTTTGAAGGAAATGCGGATTTTCCAAAGTTCAAAAATCGTAAAGCAAAACAATCCTATACAACTAATATGGTCAACGGAAATATTAAGCTAGAAAATGGTCATATCAAACTGCCAAAAATCAAAAAGCCAATAAAAATGAAACAGCATAGAGAGATACCTGCTGATTATAAAATCAAATCTTGCACTATTTCTAAAACAAAGACAGGCAAATACTACATTTCAATTTTGACAGAATATGAGAAAGATATTCGTCCAGTTAAAATACAGAAAGTTGTTGGTTTGGATTTTGCTATGGATGGTCTATATGTCGAGAGTGAACAGGGTAAGAAAGCCAATTACCCACGTTACTATCGGCAAGCCTTAGATAAATTAGCAAAAGCACAACGAATTCTTTCTCGAAGAAAGAAAGGTTCTGCACGTTGGAACAAGCAACGACTAGTAGTGGCTAAGTTACATGAGAAAGTGGCGAACCAACGCATGAATTTTCTTCATCATAAGTCAAAAGAATTAGCTTCTAACTTTGATGCTGTCGTGATTGAGGACTTGAACATGAAAGGGATGTCTCAAGCCCTTCACTTTGGGAAAAGCGTTCATGATAACGGCTGGGGTATGTTCACTACTTTCTTAGCGTATAAGCTAAAAGAACAGGGGAAACAACTTGTGAAAATTGATAAGTGGTTTCCCTCCACTAAGAAGTGTTCATGTTGCGGCAAGGAAAAAGAAATGCCATTATCTGAACGTGTATATAAATGTTCTTGCGGCTTTGTATTAGATCGCGATCACAATTCAGCAATCAATATCAAAAATGAGGGATTACGCTTATTAGCGTTATCATAAGTAACAAAACTCTTGGAACAAGAGGGTTAGCTCGGTCAGTTTTCGTTGGCTAGTAAAAGCAACGATAAGTCGAGAAGCCCCCACTTCAATCAAACCGTAAGGTTGATAAGTGGAGGGTAGTTCACCTCATTGGCAAGAATTTTCAACGCGTGCTCATTCCTTGCCGGGAGTACAATCCGTGCGCCGCGGGCTGCAGCCATTCTTGCGGTGGCAAGCCCGATCCCGCTCGAAGCGCCGGTGATCACGATGACCTGGTCTGCCAGTTTTTTCAGTGATAATGGTTTTTCCATACTGGCATCCATACTGCCGTTGCCTTGTTGTACATAAGATTGGTCCAATGTATGCCCTCCTTGAAGTTTTTTTGCTGTGTTTCGTAATATATCTATACTCTGATTGCGGTTATTTTTGCAGCAGCAGGATTTGGAAATGGGAGGTTCCGGAATTGAAAAAGCAGGGAAGGCGCGGTTGGGCTTTTTTTAAGGGATGCATGGGAGAAATTGCTGAAACCGCGATTGCGGAAATCATTTGGAGAGTATTGGCTTCCTTGGCCAAAATCGTTGCCCGGTTCGCGCTACATGGATGGAATAACAGAAAAACCTTGGAAAATCCAAGGTTTGAATGGAGCACGATGCTGTTTTTAAAAATCTGCCTTTTAAAATGGATCATTATTTTCCGTTCCAGAGAAAGACTCAATGGCATGCTCAAGGGCGTTGTATGCCTGGCCGAATGCGCCTGCCGCCGAATCAGTACCTGCATGGCGGTGTTCCGGGATCGAATGCTTCGCCTGTTCGATCGCCGTAATGGCATCTTCAATCATCGTCCCTTTGTCCCCGTACTGCTGGCGGGCATCCTGAAGCTGCCGGATGCAGGCATCTAAATCTGCTGAATCGGGATGATTATAAGCGTTTTCGAGCTTTTCCTTCACTTGTTCCAAAATTTCCTTCATGATTCACACCCATTTCTGTAAAGAATACAAGGCTAGTCTTTCAAGTTGGGTTTCATTTTATGCAATATGGAATGCAAACGAGAAAGAAATTTCATCTTTTGCGCTGGAACCAGCCTGCCCTGGCGGCCGTTTCTGCCCGCGAACTGCCGCTTATCCTGCTTTGCCGCCCGGTTCAGGGGTCCAGTAGGAAAAAAGCGGCCCGTTTTTTCCAAACACGGGATCGGTTTCCGGCATGCCGGTTTTGCGGATATTTTCGCGCAAGGTTTCATCTGCCCTCATTTGGGTATCATAATCCTGCCCGCCCGGATAACCCCCTGTCACCGCGAACCCGCCTCCTGACTCAATCCGTTTATGCCCGGTTCCGGCCGGCAACAGCACACAATCACCTTCAGAAATTGTAAAAATTTTACCTTGAGGGCCGCCAAGCTGTACTTTGGCATGGCCGCTCCGTACCGCAATCACTTCATGGGAATTGCTGTGGAAATGATGGTAAGGGAAAATGGTCCATACCCAGTTGTTTCCCCAATTATTTTTTTGAAACACTTTCTCAATTTCGTCTGTCCGTCCTTTAAAAACACCGTGGTAAATGAGCACAGGGAGAAACGGATTATTCGGAATACCGCCGTTCTCCTCAAAATAAAATGCAGAAACGTTATCGTTTGCTGCCGTGCTCCCTGCATCTTTGCCATCTGAAGCTGACATAAATGGAAGCAATCGTTTCATGGTTGTTTCCCCTCCTCTTTTAATCAGGTTTCATGATTTCCCGGCTTCTCGTTCATCTGCACGATACAGGCAGAATTTTCTTTTTGGTATGCTCCGCCCTTGTTATTGTTTTCCCCCCGCCTAACTATCGGAAACTTTCATTTTTTGCCAAAAATCCATGGGCTTTTTTAATAAAGGCCTCCATGGTGTAATGGGATACGGCAAAGCAAGTTTTTTTGGATACCCAACCACATCCTATCCTTTTTCCCTCTTACAGGCAAATCTTGTATAATAGTCTCAGAAACCATTCAGGAGGACGGCAGTTTGGGAAAAAAAGGATGGCTCGTAGTTTTATTGTTTTTCATTACGGCTGGTGTGCTGGGAATCGGTAACTGGTATTATCAGGCGAACACCGGAAAAACGATTGAAAAAGCACAGCAGCAATATAAAAAAGACTTGGCAAAAGAAAAGAAGCGCAGCCTGGAGGCAAAGGCAGCAAAGGAAAGCGCGGCAAAACAGATTTACGAAAAACATAAAGGGAAAGAACTGGTGTATTTGCCGGTCGGCTCCAGCCTGACAGCAGGGGATTTTGCAACGAAAAAAAGCAAAACGTATGCCGCTTTGTTGGCTGCGCGCATTCACCAAGGCCTTGGATATAAAGTGAAGACCATCAATGGCTACGGCAAGAGCGGGGCCGGCCTGAAGGAACATGGGGCAGACAGTCTTCCCCATATTATTTTCAATCATCCTGATCTTGTGACGATTGAGTTCGGTACATTTGATCTGAACCGGAATGCCAAAAACACTTACGTTTCTGCCGGCCAATTTAAGAAAGATCTCGAACATTTTGTGGATGAAATCAGAAAGAGTACCGGCAAGAAAACAAAAATCATTTTGCTCACCACCTGGAACAGCGGGCAGTTGTCTTTTACTTATGACCGCGCCATTGAAGAGGTGGGGAAGGCAAAGGGTGTTCCTGTTGCCAATATTGAATCTGTCTGGCTGAACCGTTCCGATACACACGGCCAGAAAGGAGAGAAAGCGGCCACGGGCAAAAGCGATGGCTGGCTTGCCAATGACAAAGGGCATAAAGAAATTGCAAATACGGTGTACAAAAAAGCGTATGGGCTGTTAAAGTAAAATACTGGCTGCTTTTCGGAAGGGCAACCCCCGGTCTTTTGGCAGGCGCTCAAGGATTGTGAATATATCGCCCTGTCTTTCAGAAGGCTATCTCTGAAAGACAGGGCTTTTTGCTGTTTCCGGATAAATCACCCCAGTGAAAAACGAATTGTTCGTAATATAAAACAATTTGTTCTCAATATATTTTTAAAAAGCAAGGAAAACAAAGGAATGTTGCGAAAAAGAAAGTATTTTGTTCGTTATTACGAAAAAATGGCGCCGCTTTCAGCTGCATTTATTTTGAGAGACAGTTGATGCAATGCCCATTGTAATTCGTTATCAAGAACTATCGAGATGCAAAAGGTTAACATGCCGTTTCCAATTGTGGTTTTATAAAGTTGGCGTTGCCGGCGTGGCCGGGAGTTCTTCACCGAGAAACGGATTTAGTACGGTGCTGCCTAATACGGCCACCCATGTTTTTAACGTTCTCGTGCCAGGAGTCCTCCTTTTTCTTATTGGTGCAGCGATGGCGCGCACCAGTGCCATAAGCTCCAGCTTCGGAAGGAATAGCGAAAGGCAGCAGAATAGGGCTGTCTGTTTTTTGTGATAAGATGGAAAAGACAATGCAGATGGGAGGGATTCAATTGAAAAAAATTGCCGAGGGCGTTGCGATGCTGGAAATCAACCTGAACCATTTTATCATTCACCCCACTTTGATCTGGGATGAACAGAAAGCGGTTTTGGTAGATGCCGGCATGCCGGGTTCGCTTGATTTGATCCGTGCAGAAATGGAGAAGGCGGGCGTGCCGTTTGAAAAATTGGACGCAGTTATTCTGACGCACCAGGATATGGATCATATTGGCAGCGTGCCGGAAATATTGGCAGAGTCCGGCCATTCCATTACGGTGTACGCACACGGGCTGGACAAGCCATATATCGAAGGGGAGAGGCTTCTGATCAAAGCGGATCCGGAAAAGATCGATCCGGCAAGATGGGAATCGATGCCGGAAGAAATGAAACAGATGTATTTGAATCCGCCGAAAGCGAAAGTGGACAAAGTGATCGGGGATGGAGAAGTTCTGCCTTTTAGCGGCGGAATAGAGGTGATTTTTACACCGGGGCATACGCCTGGCCATTGCTGCCTGTATCTTAAAAAGAGCAAAACATTGATCGCTGCGGATGCGATGGTTGCAGACAACGGCAAACTGCATGGCCCCAGACAGCAAGTCACGCCTGATATGGGAACCGCAATGGCTTCATTGAAAAAGCTGCTTGATTTTGATATTGAATCCGTCATCTGCTACCACGGCGGCCTGTGCCATGAAAATGTAAATGAACAGATTCGCAAGCTTGCAGAATGAAATAAGAGCGTGGCAAAAAAGCCACGTTCTTATTTCATAAGCCAAACCGAGGGCGGGAAAAGATGCCGGACATGGGGAAGAAAAGTCCCTGTCTTTCTGTTTTTTCCTTTTCTGGTGTGGGCCGTTTTTTGTCGTTTTTGAGTCATATAGCGGCCGACCTTGCCCCGCAGCCTTCCTTTTCTGGTGCAGGCCGTATCGCCGGTGTGTGATATAAAATGGGTTTTGTTGCCGCTCATGTTCCGGGCGGCCTTGTCATCCTGCCTCTCCCCGTCTGCTCCAGGCGTCCAAATATTATGATTCAGGCAGTCTTCGTCCATATTTTCAGCCGGATTCCCGAGAAAATCCATCAGTTCAACCGGCGGCTGCCATGCAATTGGCCCGAACTGCGTGCAATCTTTTACGCCTGCCCAGGGTTCGGGCAGTTCCGGCGGGCGGAAACGCAAAGGTCCGATTGGCGGTTTTGCATAGGGAATCCCTTTCCAGATTTGCACACCTTTTTCCTCGTATCCCTGGGACTTTTCGAAAACGGTTTCAACAATTGCTGTCTTCATTTTTATTCTCCTTTCCGGAATGGATTTCTAAAGTATTCGACGGGAATGTGCAAATTTCCTTTCAGTTTTTTTTGAAAAATAGATTGACAACGAACGTACGATCTTTTATTCTGTTTATAGAATGTAAGTTCGGGTGAAGGGGTGCGAAAATATGGCAACCATCATAAGCAGCATTGGCCTAAAGGGAATAGAAGGATATTGTGTTCATGCCGAAGTGCAGATGATGTTGGGGTGCGGGTCCGGGATCACCATTGTCGGGTTGCCGGATGCTTCGGTGAAAGAATCTAAGGAACGAATACGGGGTGCATGTTCATCGATTGGATGTATGCTGTTCCAAAGCAAAACGATTGTCAATCTTTCCCCGGCAGACGAGCGGAAAAACAGTCCTGCACTTGATCTGCCCATTGCAATCGGGCTGATGGCAGAAAACCACTTTTTTCATGCCAGAATTCCTGATCATACTGCCTTTTTGGGCGCGCTCTCACTGGACGGGTCTGTTCAGGCAGTGGCTGGGATGCTTCCGTATGTGATGGCAGCAAGGGGATTAGGCATGAAAAGATTGTATTTGCCAGCCTCTGCGGAACTTCCCTTTTCACAAATGGACGGGATGGATATTATATTTGTCCAGCATTTAAAGGACGTACTCGATTCATTGTCCGGAAAGAAGCTGCCGCCTGTCCGGAAAAAGAGGCAGCTGCAACCAGATGAGTATTCGTTCGAAGCAGATTTCAGCATGATTCTTGGGCACCGGCATGCGAAAAAAGTACTGGAGATTGCCGCCGCCGGAAGCCACAATGTTTTAATGTACGGCCCGCCCGGAAGCGGAAAAAGTATGCTGGCTGAGGCTTTTCCTTCGATTTTGCCGCCGCTTTCGGAAACGTCTTCTTTTGAAGTGGCGGGACTCTATCAGCTTGCAAACGTGAAAAGGGGATTTCACCGGAAACCGCCGTTTCGCGCGCCGCATCACGCTTCATCTGCAGTTTCACTCGTCGGTGGGGGTTCCCGGCCGCATCCGGGTGAAATTTCATTAGCCCATCACGGGGTGCTGTTTCTCGATGAAATGGCCGAGTTTCCAAAAAGAACGCTTGATATGCTCAGGCAGCCGCTTGAAAATGGGAAAGTAACCATTAGCAGAGCCGCTTCCACGGTGACTTACCCTGCCCGGTTTATTATGCTTGCGGCCATGAACTTGTGCCCATGCGGTTATCTCGGGTCGCCCCATGCGTATTGCACATGCACGCCAAAACAAATTCAAGCTTATCAAAACCGGATTTCCGGACCGCTGTTAGACCGCTTTGACATATTTTTGCCAGTCGGGACAGTACCGTTACTGGAAGAGTCCGGGAAAATAAACGAAACTTCAGAACAGATCCGAACCCGCGTCACGGAAGCAAGGAAAAGGCAGTACGAAAGGTACGGGGCGGAAGTTTGTAACGGTACAGTGCCAAACGAAATCTTTCTACAAAAAAATCCGCTCGCAAACAGCAGCAGTTTAATGCTCAGGCAGTGGGCAAGCAAGGAAAACTTCAGCAGCCGGGCACAAATGAAAATTCTCAGGCTGGCAAGGACGATTTCAGATTTGCAAGGCAGCCGGGAGCTGTCAGAAGACGCGCTCTGGCAGGCATTGCAAATGAAAAGAAATCATCTTTTTGGAAAAAGAAAGGTGGATGCATATGCAACTTATGATGGAAGAAAAAGCGGAGTATTTGCCGCACGACCGCTTGTTTAAAGAACTTATCCAAACTTTTTTTGCAGATTTCATGGAAGCCTTTTTCCCGGAAGTAGCGCGGTGGATGGACTTTTCTGATGTGGAATTCCTCCAGCAGGATCTGTTTACAGACATCACAGCTGGTGAACAACGCAGAATTGATATTTTGGCAAAATTGAAATTAAAAGGGGAAGACACGGTTGTCCTCATCCATGTGGAACCGCAGTCTTATTATCAAATGGAATTTCCGGAACGGATGTTTATTTACTATTCCCGCATTTATGAAAAATATCGCTTGCCGGTTTTGCCAATTGCTGTTTTCAGTTATAATAAACGCAGGGAAACTCCTTCTCTTTTCACCGTAAGAATCCGCAACTTTGAGTCCATCCGTTTTCGTTATATGTCCATACACTTAATCAGGAAAAACTGGAAAGAATATATTCGAAGCAACAATCCCGTTGCGGCTGCACTGCTCAGCAAAATGGGGTATACAAAAAAAGAAAAAGTACAGGTAAAAGTAGAGTTCTTAAGAATGATGGCCCGCATGGAACTCGACCCAGCAAGAATGGCACTCATCTATGGATTTTTTGATTCTTATTTTAAATTAACGGATAAGGAGGATGAACTTGTGATGTCAAGCATTAAAAATCTGGATCCGCAAGAAGCCGACCAAATCCTGCGCCTGCCAAATTCCTTTTACGAAAAAGGGTACAAAAAAGGGAAGGAAGAAGGGAAAGAAGAAGGAAAAGAAGAAGGAAAGGAAGAAGGATTGAAAGAGGGGTTGAAAGAAGGGGAAAGGAGAGCGGCATTAAGGATTGCCAAAAGAATGCTGGAAGAGAACCAGGATCTGGCATCAATCGCAAAATACACCGGGCTGGCAGAGGAAGAATTGAAAAAGCTGAAACAGAGCGGAGCAACCAGACGTAGGTGTGATCAATAAATACACTGGGTTGCCGGAAGAAGAAATTCAAAATTTTAAAATAGAACCGAGCAATCGGCTGCAATCGCATAAATTGTGAGCATCCGTGGAAAACTAGCCGCATCACTTCAATAAGGATGTGGAGAGAGTGGAAAAAGAGAACGGACGTGTTGAGCCGACACTTGCGACTGGCCTTGACGACCAGGAAGAGCTCGACCAAAAAGCAACGCCGGAAGAAATAGCAAAAGGTGAATATACGAAAGTGGTCAGATTGTCTCTGGATGAAGCAGATCCAAGTAAGGGTGAAGATTAATATGGCATCGAATTTTTTGGCAGGCTTAATTGCCTCCATAACTGCATTTTAAATCGCGATCCCGTATGAAAGTCCGCTATGGCGGCCATTTCTATTGCAAGTGATGCAAACAGAAAAGGCGGAAACTTTGAAAAAATGGTGCAACAAACGGATTGCATTTAAGCAGGGTGAAGGCGGCCTTGTTCCGGGGCCGCCCGTGCCAATCATTTGATATCAGCCTTTTCAGTCGTGAGCTGTTCGATTGTTTCCATTGCTTTTGCAATTTGCGCCTTCGTAAAGCTGCCAAGCAGGCGAAAGGATTCTTCGGGTTTTGCGGCATATGCTGCGACTTTTTCAATGGCCGCGCCATGATTTTCCGTCACATGCAGTGTATCCAGATTATAAGGAAAACCGAGTTTTTGATACAACGGAAGCAGTTTTTTCACTTCATTGATATCGCCTGTTGCCGCTAATTGGACAAGGATGCCGTAAGCCACTTTGGAACCGTGCAGAATGGAATGCGTTTCCGGCAGGAAGGACAGCCCGTTATGGATGGCGTGGGCCCCAGCCATTCTTCCGTATTCGCCGGCAAAGCCGCCGACTGTCCCGGCTGCGCCAATGATAATTTCAACTATATTGCGGAAAGCGTCGGTTATCTTCCCTTCGTTTCGGTCGTGTAATGCCTGCTCACTGTCGCGCAAGATCCCTTCATAAATCGCTTTTGCGGAGCGGAGGCCGAGTTCGACCATCACCGGCAAATGTTTCATGGAACGGGTGATGCCTTCTGCTTCATACCATTTGGCTAAAGAATCGCCAATTCCGCCCAGCAAATATTCGGCCGGTGCGTTCAGGAGAATACGCAAATCGATCAGGGTTAAAAAGGCGGAACGTTTGTAATAAGCGACATGACTGAATGAGCCGTCTTCATGATAAACAGCGGATAAAGGCGTATAACCGGCACACGTTCCGGCTAGCGTTGGAACGAGCACGACTTCACAGTTGAGCAGTTCTGCTGTTCCCTTTGCCGTATCGAGCACTTTGCCGCCGCCAATCCCGACGATGACATCTGCACGGCCTGCCTGTTCCGCCAGTTTTGCCATGTTTTTCTCACTTGCAGTATGATCGTACCGGAGTATCGGCCAGTTTTGCGGTATTGACGCAAATTTTTGAAATGCTTTGAATGATTTTACCCCGGTAATGACAACCGGATATTTGAATTCTTCCAGCTTTTCTTCCAAATATTTGGCTGCATCCTCTTCACATATGTATTGGTTTGGACCGCTTCTTATGACTTGGCTTAGACGCATTTTACAGGACCTCCGTGATATAAAAATTTGATGTATGTCCAGCTTACGCCTAAATAGGTTTTATTTCAATAATTTTTTCATCATTCAGCTATTAATATATCAATGGTTCGATTACCGGGAGTTGCAAAAGAAAAGTGTGGTTTTAAAGCAAACAGACTCAGGAATCTGCCAAAAAGACAAAAAGGGGTTCCCGCAGTAACCGGGGCCCCTGAGTCCAAGCACGTGCCAATTTGAAACCGGGAATTATTAAAGTTTTAACATCCGCTCTAATGCCAACACCGCATCCCGCGCTGTGTTTTCCTCTACTTTGATCACGTTTGTTTCTTTGCCCTCGACAATATTTTCCAGCGACCATAAAAGATGCGGCAGGTCGATCCGGTTCATGGTCAGGCACGGGCACATGACCGGATTTAACGAAATAATCTTTTTATCCGGATGATTTTTGATCAGGCGCTGCACCAGGTTCATTTCAGTGCCAATTGCCCAGGCGCTCCCGGCGGGCGCGTTTTCAATCGTATCAATGATATATTTTGTGGAGCCGCTGAAATCTGATCGGGCCACGACTTCATGCGCACATTCCGGATGGACAATGATTTGCATATCCGGATATTTCGCGCGCACGAATTCGATATTTTTGGTGGTAAAGTGCGCGTGTACGGAGCAGTGCCCTTTCCATAAAATGACTTTCACATTTTCCAGCGCACCTTCGTAGATAAGATCGTTCCGGATCGGGTCCCAGACGGCCATATCTGCGAGATCCACGCCCAAATCATATGCGGTATTCCGGCCAAGATGCTGGTCTGGTAAAAAGAAAATCCGTTCTTTCTGGGTGAAGGCCCACTTGACCATTTTTTTCGCATTCGAAGAGGTAACGGTTGCCCCGCCGTTGCGCCCGACAAATGCTTTTATCGCTGCTGTGGAGTTGACATAGGTAAGGGGCAGCATCGTATCCCCGAACAAAGATTGCAACATATCCCATGCCCGTTCCGTCTGGTGGATGTCGGCCATGTCTGCCATCGAGCAGCCTGCGCGCATGTCGGGGAGAATGACAGTTTGTTCCGCTGATGTTAAAATATCCGCCGTTTCTGCCATAAAATGTACACCGCAAAACACAATATATTTGGCATTGCGGTTTTTTGCCGAAATTTGCGCGAGCTGCAGCGAATCACCGGCTGCATCAGCAAACTGGTATACTTCTTCACGCTGGTAGTGGTGGCACGGGAGGAAAAGTTTCGCGCCCATTTCTTTTTTGATGTCCCAAACCCGGTTTTCCATTTCTTCTTGCGCAAGGGACTGATATTTTTCCGGCAAAGCCGTAAGTTGTAACGTTTTCAGCAGGCTCATAAAGCAACCTCCTTCGTATTTTCCACGATTGCACTGATATCAAGTATTTGATAGGAATGGGTCAAAAATCCGAGCGAGATCCAATCGACGCCGGTTTCAGCATAGCTCCGGATATTTTCCATTGTGATGCCGCCTGATGCTTCCGTCGCAATATGGGGTGGCACGAGTGGCAGCCATTCGCAGATTTCTTCCGGTGTGCGGTTGTCAAACATGATGATGTCGACACCGGCACGGACAGCCTCAAGCAGATGGTCCTTTGTTTCAATTTCGACTTCAATTTTTACGGTATGCCCGATGGATGCTTTCACTGTTTCCACGGCTTTTGTGATGCTGCCGGCAAATGCGATATGGTTGTCTTTCAGCATGACACAGTCGTACAGCCCGCGCCGGTGGTTGAATCCGCCGCCTGCTTTGACGGCGTATTTTTCAAGCATCCGGAGGCCGGGGGTTGTCTTCCTTGTATCGCAAATCTTTGCGTGGGTGCCTTCCGTCTCGCGGACTGCTGCGTTTGTGGTTGTTGCAATGCCCGACATGCGCTGGATGAGATTCAGGATTACCCGCTCTCCGGAAAGGAGGCTTACAATGGGGCCGCGAATTTCCGCAATAGCTGCCCCTTTTTCAATCCGGGCGCCATCCCTGGGAAAAATACGCGGTCTCACCGTACCGTCCAGAATACGGAAACCTTCTTCTATCACATCCTTTCCACAGAAAATCCCGTTTTGTTTTGCAATAAACGTTAATTTGCCCGGCTGATCCGGCGAAAAAATATATTCCGTATTGATATCGCCTTCCCCAATGTCTTCCATGAAAAAATGTTTAAGCATGGATTGAAGTTGGAGCTTGTTCATAAAGTCCCCTCCGTGTGATTAAGCCTTTGTTTTTTGCATGAATGAGATGGACACCCTGCCAGCCGCTGCTTTCATCCGGGTAATCGGCGCGGATATGGGCACCCCGCGATTCTTTCCGGAAAAGCGCCGATTGTGTGATGAGCAAGCTGTTTGTAAACATTAAGACTTTTTCCGTTTCTTCCTTTGTAAGATGGTCGAGTGAAAAAGCGGAAAACGTATCAGCCCCACGTGCTTCGAGCCACTGCAAAAGATGCCGCAACCCGGTTTCTGAGCGGATCACGCCGGCATTCTCCATCATTTTTTTCTTCAATGTCACGGTGTCCAGCCGGCGGGCGATTTCCGGATTTAAAGGAGGGCGGGCGATTTCCGCTGTTTCGCCGCCCGCTGCTTCAGGTTCCAATGCATTTAAAAATGCTGCGAGCCGTTTGCCGAATACGAGCCCTTCCAAAAGCGAATTGCTGGCGAGCCGGTTTGCACCGTGCACGCCGCTTGCTGCTGCTTCCCCGATTGCATACAGCCCGTTTACCGTTGTTCTCCCGTATGTATCTACTACGATGCCGCCCATAAAGAAATGGCTGCCCGGGACAATAGGCAACAGGCCGGAATGGATATCAATGCCGCTTTCCCGGCAAATCCGGGAAATGGTCGGGAACCTTTTTTCAAAGTTTTTGATTTTACGGATGTCTAGAAAAACTTTCTTTCCGCTATGAATCGTCTGATGGATTTGGTGGGCGACCACATGCCTGGGAGCCAGGTCTTTTAACGGGTGGACGCCCGCCATGACAGGCGATCCGTTTTCATCCACAAGCACTGCACCCTCTCCGCGGACGGCTTCGGACACAAGGCCTTTCGCGCGGCCTTCCGCATACAATAATGTCGGGTGGAACTGGACGAACTCCATATCTGCAAGTTCCGCGCCGGCCCGGTATGCCATTGCAATCCCGTCGCCGATGATTTCCGGGTGGTTGGAGGTGAAAGGATACAAGCTCCCAAGCCCGCCGGTTGCGATCACGGTATGATCGGAAAAATAGTGGCGGATGTTGCCGTCGGCCGTTTTTGTTTTTACACCGGTTACGCGTCCTGTTTCTGCGGATACCATGAGTTCAAACGCCAGCTCATGTTCGATAATCCGGACGCTTTTTCCAAGTTGCCCGAGAAGATGCTGAATGACAAATTTTCCGGTTGCATCGCCGCCGCAGTGGAGAATACGGTGCACTGTATGTGCGCCTTCAAGCCCTAAATCAAGCCCGCCGTCCGGCCGCCTGTCTGCGGGAAGCCCGCTTTTTACGAGTTCTTCTACTACGGCCGCACCCTCTTTCACCAATTTTTCCACTTCTTTTTCATTATGGTGCCGGCAACCCGCCCGGATTGTGTCTTTCACATGGAATTCAAAACGGTCTTCCGGCGAGAGGACGGCTGCGATCCCGCCTTGTGCTTTGTAGGAATTGCTCGTCTTTGTTTGCGACTTTGTAATGATCGTCACATCGTAGCGGCTGTCCAGGTGCACGGCCAATTGCAGGGCGGCAATCCCGCTTCCCAAGATACATATTTTTTCTTTCATCCGTCTCCCTACTTTACATCTGTCTTGACACCTATCTTTGCACAAAATTAAACTGAATACAAGTACTTTTTAGGAGGCCAGCCATGTTTTATTTTGATTATGCGGCAACGACAAAAATGAGCGAACGGGCACGGGAGACATTTATGGAAGCAGCCGAATCTTTTTACGGAAACAGTGAAAGCCTGCATGACATCGGGACGGATGCGCGGGCGGTGCTTGAAAAATCGCGGGGCTTGATCAGCGGTTATCTCGGCGTACCGGCTGAAGGGCTGTATTTTACTTCAGGTGGCACGGAGGGGAATTTATTGGCGATTGTTTCGCTTGCAATGGGAGCTTCCGGAAGGGGGAAACATATCATTTCGTCGATGGCGGAGCATGCGTCCGTCCATTCAGCGCTCGGATTTTTGGAAAGGCTGGGATTTGAAGTGACAAGGCTCCCGTTTACGGAAAAAGGGACGGTGGATTTAAAGAAGCTTGAAGCAGCGATCCGGCCGGACACGGTGCTTGTTTCGGTTCAGCATATTAACCAGGAAATCGGCACCATCCAGCCCATTGAGGAAATTTCCCTGATGGTAAGAAGGCGGGGGATCCTGTTTCATTCCGATTGTGTGCAGTCATTTGGCAAAGCAGATGTAGCACGCATGATCCCTTATGTCGACAGCATTACCCTCTCTTCACACAAAATCCACGGGCCAAAAGGGGTCGGGGCAGTATACATTCACCCCTCTTGCGTCATCGCCCCCGTTTTTCCGTACCTTTCCCATGAAAAGGGGTTCCGCGGCGGGACAGTGAATGTGCCTGGCATTGCCGGATTTGCTGCGGCTGCCGAGGAGATTTTGATAGAAAGTGAGCGGGACTGGGAGTACCGGACCGCGTTAAAAGAGGCATCCGGTGGGACGGTTGTTTTTATAGAGGGGGAACGGGCGATGCAGCTTCCTTCCATCGTCGGCGGTATGATTCCAGGGGTTCAAGGGCAGCTTGTTTTATTGGAGTGCAACAAAGCGGGATTTGCGATCTCAACCGGGAGCGCCTGC
Organism: Weizmannia sp. FSL W8-1119; assembly: GCF_038008605.1. NCBI lineage: Bacteria > Bacillati > Bacillota > Bacilli > Caryophanales > Bacillaceae > Heyndrickxia > Weizmannia sp. FSL W8-1119. The sequence continues at coordinate 465,585 of NZ_JBBOZL010000001.1, forward strand.
CAGGAACATCATGAAGGCGGGAGCAAAGCAGTTGAAGCAATGGGATACGCGGAGGAAGCAATGGATCAGTTTTTCAGAATTTCCTTTGGGCGCCATACAACAAAAGAGGAGATCCTGTCACTCGGAGAAACATTAAAAAAGATTGCGGCTGCGCACAGTGCCGGAACCGCTATGCAAGACCTGTTTGCCCGTTGAATCCGGCGGGGATTATATATAAAGATGGATTTGGGAGTGGCTTGTGTTTCAAGCAGTTGGCAAGACGGAAAGAGGATGAAACAGCTAAGAAAAATATATAAAATTGCAATCAGTTCTGAGGAGTAAAAATTTTTCGTGATAATTTAACTATCCCCCCCAAAAATGCGGCTAAATATGTAATAATTTAAATAGGGCTTGCTGAATAAGCAAAAATTCCAGATTTGACAAGGATTTTGGCTACTTTTGTCGAATATAAAGTGTAAGGATTTCAAAGGAAACACGTAAAAAACCTTGCACTTGGAGGCTGTTACGATGTACAAAAAGACCGAACATCAATTAACTTTTGTAGATGATTTTTTTCTACCATTCGGTGGGAAATGAAATAAAGAAAATCGCTGGGTCCGTCTTGCTGAAATGATTCCTTGGTGGATGGCCGAAGAAAAGTATGCCAAGTCCTTCAAGAAGAAATTCAAAGGCGAAAAGGCTTATTCTGTCAGAATCGCTCTTGGGGCTCTTTATATCAAAGAACGGCTTGGGCTGTCTGACCGGGAAACAGTCGAACAGATCACAGAAAACCCGTATCTTCAGTATTTTATCGGCTTGCCTGAATTCCAGGAAAAAGCCCCATTCGACCATTCTCTGATGACTCGTTTTAGAAAACGTTTGGGCGCAAATATCATCAACGAACTGAATGAATGGATCGTTCTGGAAGAACAAAAACGCCAATTGGAAGAAGCATCTAAGGAAAACGACAACAATGATGATCAGGATCACGACGATGACGATCATGATGATGAAGATCGTAATGATCATGATCATGATCGTGGCGATCTTCAGCCTTCCGGTTCCGATTCAGAAAAGCATTCAACTGAATCGGCTTCTCCCAAAACGAAGAACAGAGGAAAGCTCATTTTGGACGCAACCTGTGCACCGGCTGATATTGCTTACCCTACAGACCTCGGGTTGTTGAACGAAGCCCGTGAGAAATTGGAACATATCATTGATGTCCTGCATGAACCACACAAAGGGAAATTACGTAAGCCACGGACCTACAGAAAAAGAGCCCGCAAGGACTATCTTTCTGTCGCTAAGCAACGTAAAGCTGGCGCCCGGAAAATCCGGAAAGCTGTAGGCAAACAGCTCGGATATGTGAAACGAGATCTGGAGATCATTAAAAATCTTGTTTCCCAAAGCTCTCTGTCTCTTTTAAGCAAAGATGAATACAGGCAACTTCTCGTGATTCATGAACTTTACCGCCAACAGGCAGAAATGTACAAAAAGAAAACACACCGGGTTGACCACCGGATTGTAAGCATTTCCCAGCCACATGTCCGTCCAATTGTGCGCGGCAAGGCAAAAGCGAACGTGGAGTTCGGTTCAAAAGTCGCCATCAGTGTCGTAGATGGTTATGCCTTGATTGAGCACCTCGACTGGGAAAATTACAATGAAGGGACCACTCTCAAGGAATCTGTTGAAAACTACTACAACCGGTTCGGATTTTATCCGGAAGCGATCTTGGCAGATAAAATTTACCGAAACCGTAATAATCTGGCATACTGCAAATCTCTTGGCATTCGTCTGAGTGGGCCAAGGTTAGGACGCCCATCCAGAACGGAAGACAAAACCTTGGAACGCGTCGCAAGGCAGGATGCCTCTGAACGTAATGCCGTTGAAGGCAAATTTGGCGAAGGCAAGCGCAAGTATGGGCTGGGCCTTATTCGAGCACGCCTTCAGGAGACCAGCGAAACAGTAGTAGCCCTTCAATTCCTCATACTGAATCTGGAGCGCAAGCTCAGGGTTCTTTTTTTGAAATTTTTACACAACACTATTTTATATTTTGATAATCGGAATTTGGCTTGTATCTGACCAAATTTGATTCGTTCAGCAAGCCCTAATTTAGGGAATTATATTTCTTTTGCGTTGCCTGGATATAGTTATCATGAAATCGACACAGTTTATTTAAGTTTTTTAACTTGTATTCTTGGATATGGAAGTACTTCATTATTAAACAGGATACTACGTGATGAAATGGGACTTATCTATAATCTCAATGCCTACTTGCATACTTATAACGAGGGAGGGGCATTAATAATCAGTACAACATCTAACTCTGCTAGTAACATAGACAGAATAATAAGTATTTTTGGAGAAGTTATAGAAAGATTAAAGAATAGAGGATTAGATAAGAAAGATTTTGACAGAGTTCACTCTATTATAAAATCACAGATATTGTTCAAAACTGAGAATCCTCATGATATCATGCTGGAACTCGGGAGAAATGAGCTACTGGGGATAAATAACAACCGAAGCATAGTTGACTATAACAACTTGAATAAAACGATGGAAAATCTAAAGGAAATTACTTATGAATATTTTTGTGATTTTTTAAAAAAATTCTTTGAGCAACCTTTTTCTTATTACGGACTACTAAATGAAAAGTGAGGAGAAATACTATGCGTCAAGTACTAGCATTTTATCTTCTGTACTTAAAGATGTTACTAGCAGAGAAAATAGCTCTTATTTGGTCTGTTATCTTTCCAGTAGTAATAGCTCTTGTATTTCAAAGAGGTTTTTTAAACGATGCTACAGACGAAAAAGAAATAGTTCAGTATATTTCCTTTTTTTGGGTATTCATTATTATATCAACTTACATAAACGGTATAGGACTTCAAATAGCTAGAATTAGAGAATATGGTTTATTAAAGACTTATGTAATGATTACAGGCAATAGATATACTTTTCTAACTGCGATCCTTTTAACACAAATTAGTTTCGGGGCAATTAGTTTGCTTCTATTTACAAGTATAGTTTCCATTTATTACAGAGCCTTTTCTTTTAATTTGTTATTATCTTCTTTAATAGTATTACTAGTGAGTTTCCCGTTAGCTATTGCAAGTGTCTCAATCGCCGCTATTCCAATTAAGTTTAATAATTTATCTACAATTATGAATATATTAGTTTATCCTCTTTTTTTTCTCTCATTAAATAGCAGAAGTAGTAATCTATTAAACTATGTAAATCCGTATTATATCATTCATGAAATTACGGAAATAGTCATTAATCTGCTAATGGGCATAGATTATACGTATAATTTTTATCTGTTACTTTTATCGATTCTTCTATACCTTGTAGTTGGACTTTTTATTATTAAACGATTTAATCTTTTATCGTTAACATCTCGTTAGGGGGAAAATTAATTGCATGTTTTTAACTTGAAATATAAGTATAAAAAAGCAAAAGATTATGTGTTGAATGGTGTTACTTTCACGTTAAATACTAAAAAGCTTAATGTTATCGTTGGACTTAATGGTGCTGGAAAAACAACTTTATTTGATTGTTTAACTGGGAACTTAACTCCGGAAACAGGCGAAATATCACTACCTGATAAAAAGGAAATGCTTTATCTAACTCAAAATATATTTTTCTCACCCGAAATTAAAGGAAAAGACTTTGCAAAGTTTGTAGCTAGATTATCTGGAAAAAAAGGAAGTAACCAAATTGATGACTACTTGGACTTTTTGGATAGTAGGGAAAGAGAATTAATGGCACACCTGTGGTCTATGAAAATTGGTAAGATGTCTGTTGGTGAAAGAAAGTGGCTTTTCATAGCCCTTCTCAGTAGTATTGAGAGAAAATTATATATCTTTGATGAACCGACAAGTGGTGTTGACCCTTCATCAAGATTAAAAATTATGAATAAATTTAAGAAATTAATTGAAAATCAGCGTATCTGCATAATCTCTACACATCAACTTCAAGACTTATCTTATATTGACTCGCATTTAATTTTGCTACACAAAGGTAAGGTCCTTTATGAAGGCGATTTTCAAGACTGGTTAAAATTATTTAACACAATTAACCCTGATGAGGCATTCGCAAGAATGATCGAACAGGGATAAATTTCACCATCCTTTCATTAGCCCTCTAATGAATTTAGACACTCGATAAGGTTGTTGTTTTTTATAATCGTAGTGATCAATGAAGGGGGGGCTTTTGATATATGAAACGGAGAAAACATTCCCATGAATTTTATTAACTACAAGTGGTGAAATAAGCATTAGAAGTTGTGAATAAAGCACTTGTGGCTAGATGATATGAAATTAGTTGTTTAGTGCAAAATGAAAGTACAGAGTTCTGCAACAAAAAAGTGCAGAGCTTCATGGCATAAAAAAAGGCTTGCCAGCTCCTAAAATTCCCTCTACTGTTAAGGTTGTGAAGAACAAAACAGTGGAGGTAAAGAAAGGATGCTAGCAATGCCTGAAATTCATCATATCAAACATTTGCGTGAAAAGAAAGGGTTATCGCTTTCCGAAATTGTCCGCAGGACGGGATTTAACTGGAGAACAGTCAAGAAATATGCGGATGGAGACATTTCGGTCAGACAAAAAATAAAGAGAAAACGGGGAATGATGGAGGAAGAAGGATACGGTCAAATCATTGATGACTGGCTGGAGGAGGACGCCAAACTGCCAAGAAAACAACAGCGGACAAGCAAGAAGATGTACGAACAATTAAAGCAGGAACATGGCTTTAAAGGGTCTTATCGAACGGTTTGCGCCTACGTTCAAAAACGAAGACCTCAGCTTAAGCTGGAGAAGGAACGGCGTTACGAGAGGCTGGAACACCCTCCGGGGGAAACGCAGGTGGATTTCGGCACCATGTCCGTTGTGACGAAGGAAGGAAAAGAGGAAGACCGATCAATTCTGATTTTGAGCTTTCCGTACAGCAACGCCGCGTATGCGTATCCATTGCCGGCGGAAAACAGCGAATGTTTTCTTTACGGGCTCACTCAGCTGTTTCGCCAAGCCGGAGGCGTCCCGAGAAAACTGCGCATCGACAATTGGCGAACAGTGCCAGGCACTGTTCGCCATGAAACAATATTCAATGCTCTTACAGGATATACAGAGAAAAGGAATGAAGTTCATTTATTTCATTCATTAAATAAACTGCTTAAATCAACAAAATGTATTTATATGAATTTCCCATACCTAAAAAAGACGTACCCTTCTAACGGTGCTAGGCACACATTAGATATATTTGCAATTCATAATAATAAAGAGCTTTTTGCGATGTTAACAATTTTTCTTTCAATGCAAATAGAACACCACCAGAAATATAATATTGTCAGATAAATATATGCCCATTTTCACTATAAAGTCAATTTTACACGCTTAAAAAATGTACTGTTATCAGATAATTGTTGAAAAAATATAGAAATGTATCTAAAAAAAGGCGCACGAATCCAATGATCCACAAGCGCTTTTTTTGAAATTGATTTCCTTTATGTGGATAAGTTAAGAAACGAGGCTTCTCATTTTTTCAGCCTGGTTCTCTTTGATCCGGCCTAAGGCCATGGCTAACATGACACAGAGTGCCAGTCCACAACGCAGCTTCATTTTAGCCATTCCCCGAATTGTATGAAGTTCAAAGCCGAAAGAAGTATCAAGCCGGCTGTTCACGCGCTCTACAGCTGTACGTCTGTTGTATTCTTTTTTCCACTTATAGCTCGATCGATCAATGGGTGTAAAAATACGCCTGTCTTCAGATAATGAGATACGGAGCCCTTGTGCCACGGGGCATTGAGCCTTGCCTTCACATGTCACTCCCATTTGTTTCGCCGGGCAAAGTTTTTTTAGTTTCTGGCGGTCTTTCTCAAATCCCCCGTTGCACATTTCCCGTTGTTTACCTGTTTCAGGGCATACGCAGGATACGGTTCCTTTGTAGTTATAAACGACGTTTTCCTTTCCCGGGAGTAATCGTGTTTTGTCGGGGTCTTTCCACATATTGCGAATATCAATGATGGGCTTAATCTTATACGTATCCCAGAGTTTCGTAATCAGCTTCGTGTCATCATAACCCCGGTCTCCCGCCATCGTTTCCGCTGTTTTCAGAAGCTTTGGCTGCTTTTCTTCCATTTGCTCTAAGAGTTTATGCCCTTCCGTAATGTCTGACTCAGACGCTTTTGTAACCTTGAATGTTACCGGTAACTCGTAGGTTGCATCCACCACCAGATGCAGTTTGTAGCCAAACCATTTCACAACTTTTTGCCATGGGTTGCCTTCTTTTGTCACACCACTGTAAACCTTCTGGCTATGATTTGCATCCAGATCCCGGCGACCATCCTCGGTTTCATGCTTGTTCGGATGTTTAGAAAACGATGAGATCGCCTTGCTGTCGATTGCCAAGCGTTTACCAAAATCCGGCAACCGTTCCAGGAGCTGTTCTACCAAAGTCTCAAACATTTTATCCATCATTTCTTCGTCACGGATTAGGGATTTTAGAAAGCGCGTATAGGCATATGAAGTTGGAACCTGCCCTTCAAAGCCACACATCTCCCTTAATTGGCCATTACGGGAGAGTTCACGGCGTAATTTCTCAATGCTTTCATGTTGAAATACAATGCCTGCCAAGATAGAATTCCACATGGCACGAACGGGGTAGTCATTACGGCCCTTCCCCCTTTTCTTTTCAAGGCTTTGCATGAACGCTTCATCAGGCATGTAGTCCAGTACAAGGCGAAGACGGTCTAAATCTCCAAGAATCTCAATTTCTTTCCATGTAAACAGACTCATTTGTGGTATAATAGCCATACAGGTGAACCTCCCAGTGTTAACTCCCAGTGTTAAGATGTTAGTCCTAAAACTATTTTAACCTACTGGGGAAACGGGTTCACCTGTTTTTGTTTCAGTGGGGTGGAATTTTTGTCCACTCCTTATTTTTTTATCATTTTTGCTTGTTTCCCCCTCTTTTTAGGGGGAAAATTTTTTTATCCTTTTTTCAAACCCTTGGGCTACAAGGAGTCTGTAACATCGCAATTACCTCATAAAATATTATATTTGTCACCATTACTCGATGATTGGGAAATTGTAGACAATTTTCAGTACGATGACTCTCTGTTGATAGTTACATGCACCTATGGAAGGATGCAGTGGAAATATCGAAACCATATATTTTATAGGGACATATTATTAGAGTTGGGTCACTTAAAGGAAATTCTTGAATTTTTGGGCATCAGGGAAACAAAACGAGATAAAAAGCGAGAGATAGTGGATGAGTTTAATAGACGCCTTAATTTCAGGGATTTCTACACAGAGGTGAATGGCATATATGAAATCGATAGATAGTGACATTTAGAAAATAAAATTCCAATCAAAAAACAGGCCTTCTCCTATTACAAATGTCACCACTGGTTACATTTTACTCTAGGGTAGGCGAGGGCCTACCTGTTTTTCAAAATTACGGTTGTGGGAAGAAACGGTGATGGCATAGAGCAGTTGTGTGTACAGCTGTTCCACTGGCTCAACTAAGGCCTGTTTTCAAGAGCGAATCATCCGAATATCTAGATCATCTGTATGATTATATAGATTTATGTAGATTTTCGGAACCAGCGTATATGGAAGAATATTTTGCTGTTGACAGCTTCCCCAGGATGGTGATATATTTACCTCGAAAAGGTTAAGAAGCTCGGGAACTTAACCAAAAAGGGATATAATAAGACCGTCAGTCGGAGGCGGTGTCTTTCAGTGTTGTGAGGTGCTTAGCAATCGGAGCTAAGTACAAGAGAATCAGAAAAGGCGTCAGCATCGAAGCTGGCGCCTTTAGTATGTCAAAGGGGGAAACCAAATGTGAAGAGAGTGATGGTATTTATCGATGGCAATAATTTTGAAGCTGCTCTTACTGCCTTGTACGGATCCCAGCAGAGGGTGGACTATTTAAAGTTGGCAGAATACGTGGCTGCCCGGAGAGATGGGATGCTTCAGCGCATTTATTATTACACGGCAGTCGGAAATTTGGATAAAGCAAAAGCAGCAGCAACGAAATCATTTATTGACCATTTAAATAAAAAGATTCCAAAATGTATAGCGAAACTGGGCTATTTAAGTGTTGTCGGAACGGACGCGTCGGGCAATCCCATTTTTACAGAAAAAGGAACAGATGTAAATATAGCGGTAGATCTGGTCTCACTTGCTTTTCATAACGGTTATGATGAGGCAATATTATTCAGTGCCGATACGGATTACGAAGCAGCCATTAAAATGGCCAGAAGTTTGGGGAAAAATGTTGTTGCCGGCGTAGTAGACCAACAAAAAGCAGGTTATATGAAGGATCTTTGTGATGAGTATATCACTTTAAAAAAAGAAGACTTTAATCAGTGCATGCGTTAATGAAACCCACATTTCGCACGTCTTAAATATAGTTTATTCTAATTTTTGAATGAACTATATTTAAATGGCTTGGTGGGATGATATCTTCTTATTTTTGAGGAATTTTCGATAAAATTCTTTTCAATTCGACATTCTTTTCATGAATTCCTCCTATTGTGTGTTATTCTCCTTTGTTTTCGACATTTTTTGACACGTATATTGATACATCATACCCGCATAATTCAATGATTTTTTTGGCTTGTGAATCAATATTATCGGGTAAGAGCCTTATTTTTTGTTGATTTTGATTTATAAGGATCACGGTAATATCTTCTAATTGCTCTAACAATGCTTGGCCTGTGGGTTGATAGAGTTTCCTTTTTCCTTTCAAGATTAGAGATAGGTTCTTTTCTTTCAGTTCTTTTCTAACTCGATATTCTAAAATTCCATAGATTAATAAAGCCATCACATACACAATACCTAAGGCCTCAACCCTTTCCGGGGTTTTCAAGTAAATGGCATCAATCATTTGTGAATCTTTGATTAATCGGAAACGGGTCTCAGCGGCCGACTGTCCTTTATAAACCCTCAAAACTTCTTGATTGGATAGTGTCTCCTCATCTAATTTATTTGTGATTAAAACAAAAGTGCTGAGCATTTTTTTCTTATTTTCGATAAAATCATGATCTTTTTCAAACGATTCCAGTTGTATTTGATAGATTTGTTCTCGTTTTGTCTGTTCGTCCTTTTTAGGTCTTCCTCTCTTTTTTCGTTTGATAGGTTGATCACTCATCTGGACGTTTAGTTTATAACAGAAATATGAAGCCTTTTGTTTTTTCTTAAAAGATTGAATTGCTTCTAGTGCGTCCTCTTTACAATGAAAGATAACTTTACTCAGTTTTTCTATCTCTTTTTTTAATTGTATTTCTTCCTTTTCGATCGCCCGATTTAGGGTTTTCTCTTTTCGTTGATCTAAATTGTTTGAGTGGACAACAAGAAACCGGTAAGGAAGGTTTTGAATTTGTCTTTCAAAAGCTTGAATTTGGTAAATAGCTGCGTCTTTTTTATTGCTAAGTGAGCCTACCCTTTCCCAGTTATTGAGCAACCATGCCTCTTTCTTTAGTTCTGTGCTTAAACCGAATGTATCAGGTAAACGGGAAATAAACGATAAATTTTGTTGTTGAATTTCCGCTAGATTTTCCGTTGTGATTAATGCAGAATCGGCTTGATAAATGAGATTTTTCCAATCTTCATGGGAAAGGATTTTTCTCATCTTTTGAATGAATTCCACATTCCAAGATTTATCCGAAGTATTCCCATTTTCTACTTTTGCAAGGATAGGAATTCGTTCAGGTGTGACCCCCATCCCCAGAACGATTTGTTTTAAGTCAGGCCTATGGGCCTTACTATACCCGTACGTAATTTGCAGTCCATCTTCCTTCGGTTGCTTATATTCGCCGTAAACAGAAATTGAGGTTGTATCGTTATGCAGTATACCAATAGGAAGATTCAATTTTTTTAGTGCTTTTAATGCAAGGGTGGAATAGACTTTCCATGCTTCGGCTTCATACAAGTAATCTAATGCTCTTCCTAATGCATCATCATTTAATTGATCGGGTGAAACCGATGTATCGAAAAGCATCTCAGAATCTAGGTTTTGATAGAATTCATGAACCTTATAAAGGGGCTTGCCACTGCATAAAATGTTTAAGACAAGGGCTTTAATCCTTGTTCCGGGTGAGATATGACAACGGACAGAATCCCATTTGACTAAATCATTAATGGTTTTTTCGAGTTCTATTTCATCACACAGTTTAGATAAAAGTTGAGACGGCCCCACATGTAAGGTTAAAATTTGATCTGACATAAAAATTTCCTCATCTTCCCGTAATTAGATAATCATTCAATTCTACAAAGAAGGAGAAAATTCCTTTAAAAAAATCTTAAAATGGAAAAATTTACGTGCGGAATATGCGATGAAAAAGAAAGCTGCCCGGAGTCCGAGCCTCAAGGCAGCCAATGATGCGCTTGGCTGTATAGTTCGAATCTGTACAGCCTTCTAATCATGAGTATGAACGGACAACACGGGTTCATACCCATTTTCTTTCGACATTTTTTTCCCGGTTGAAGGAATGAAAAAACTGTCTGCCATGCAATCAGTGTGGGAATAGCTTTTATGATTTAGACAAAAATACGCGCGGCTTCCGCCATAAGATGAATGGCTTCTTTAGGGCGCAGCTTTAAATATCCATACTGACTGAATCTTTTTAAAAAGAAATATAAAATTCCCTGCTTGTCTGTTTAAGCATGCGCCGAAGCGGGGAAAGGTATTTTGCCAAATGTCCAGAAACGCCAAAGTGCATTCGACTTCATGGAAAGTTTATATATATTATAAATTAGAAATTTTTCCATCGTGGAAGTTTCAAAAAATATCATGCAAAGAAAACGGGATAAAAAAATTTTGCTTATACACCCTAAAAGATATAATACCCGCCCGAGAAAAAATACGGCTGGAGCGGGAAGAAACACGCTGGCACTTAAATAAAGCCTCATTTAGAATGATCTATTTTGAAAATTTGCGCTGATCCTGGTGCGGGTGAGAGGCAGCAGGAATGTCTGTATTCTCTATCCTATAAGAAACGAGAGGTGGGTAAGATGGACTTAAGTCCGAAAGAAATTGCGGACGTAGCGATTGAAAAAGGAATAGCGAAAGCGAACAGCTCGTTTTTGTCGATGGTGGTGCTCGGCTTTTTGGGCGGGGCTTTTATTGCTATCGGTTATTTGGCGTATATCCGGGTGACCGGCACGATGCCGGAGAGCTGGGGCAGTTTTGACACATTTATGGGCGCCGCAGTGTTCCCGACCGGCCTGATCTTGATTTTGGTTGGCGGCGGCGAGCTTGTCACCGGCAATATGATGGCCGTCAGCATGGCCTGCTTTGACAAAAAGATTAACATCCTGCAGCTTATTTGGAACTGGTTGTGGATAACCATTTTCAACCTGATTGGAGCGCTATTTGTTGCCTACTTTTTCGGGCATTTTATCGGCCTGACAGAAGGGGATTTTTTGGCGAAAACCGTCCACACGGCAGAAATGAAGACGAGCGCGCCTTTTTGGCAGGCATTTGTCTCCGGGATCGGTTGCAACTGGCTTGTCAGCATGGCGGTCTGGCTTTGCTACGGCGCCAAAACGTTTGCAGGCAAAATCCTCGGCATCTGGTTTCCGATCATGGCTTTTGTGCTGATCGGGTTCCAGCACGTCGTTGCCAATATGTTCATTATTCCGGCCGCTATTTTTGCGGGGCATCTTTCATGGATGTTATTTTTGAAAAATATCATCGCGGTTTTCCTCGGAAATGCGGCAGGCGCAGTTGTGTTTGTCAGCATGCTCTACTTTATCGCATATAAAAAAGAAGGAGTTCAAAAGACAGACACTGCACTTTGAGACGGAGGGCTTCTCACAAAATGGGAAGCCTTTCATTAAAAATAGGGCCGCTTTGGGTCATTAAAACGTAAAATGCAAAGATTTGATAGAAAAAGCAGCAAAAACTTGTACTCCGCCTGTTTCTGCTTTATGGCAAACTAGATGCAGAACTTGGTGAATGAACCGGATAAAGACCATTTACCAAGCCCCGCGTATCAAAATGGATATCCACAGAGCTTCCCGGGCTAACGCCCATTTGCTGTCGCTCCCCATTTTTCTTAATTTTGCATCATTCTATAAACTTCCGTACGAAAAACAACCTGTTCCCGAAAATTTTTAATGGAAAGAAAATCCAAATCTCTTTTTACAAGCCTTTATCAAGATAAACCACCGAAGCAAGCCCAAGAAACGGGTTATAAAAGCGACTGCCATTGTGAAAGGTGATCAGCAGTGAAACAACCAGGATAACCAAAAAGGCGGCCATTGTTGCATAGTCTTTTAACTGAAAAGGGCGCGCACTGTACCAGGTGCGTTTTTTATTTTTTCCAAAGCCGCGCAGTTCCATGGCATTGCTGATGGTTTCAATTTTTTCAAGGCTCGACAAGATGAGCGGAATCAGGATGGAGGCGGCATTTTTTATCCGTTTCGGCAGTTTTTCTTTGCGTGACATATCTAAGCCCCTTGCCTGCTGGGAAAGGGCGATATTATGAAAGTCCCGCTGAATATCGGGAATATAGCGGAGCGCCAGGGCAACCGCAAATGAAATCCGGTAGCTGATCCCGATTTTATTGAGCGATGCGGCAAACTCGCTTGGATTTGTTGTTACGATAAACAGAAGTGCGGCTGGAATGACCGTGAAATATTTGAGTGTGACGTTAAACTGGTAAAAAAGCTGTTCCCACGTGATATTGTACCGACCGGCAATCGAGAACAGCACATGGCTTGTCCCGTAAATTCTCACGCCCTGTTGCGGCGAAAAGATATAAATCGCAATGTTGTTCAAAAGCAGAAAAGCAAGGATAAAAAGCAAAATAAATAATATTTCCCGGATCTTGATGCGTGAAATTTTAAAAATAACAAGGCTCAAAAGAAAAAGGAAAAGGAGCACACGCGTATCGTAAGTAAGCATAGCCGCAAAAGACCACGTCAAAAAGCAGATCAGCTTTGTCGCGCCGGCCAGTTCATGGACGGGGGATTTCCGCTCAATATAAGACAGCATTTCGGTTGCCATTTGGCTATAGCCCCCTTTCGTACGTGATAAAGCGTTCCGTGAAACGCTCCGGGTTCAGATGCAGCCGGCTTGCAAGCGTATAGAGGGATGTCTCTTTTAAGTTGGCGCGCCGGATCATATCAGAATGGCCTAAAATTCCGGCAGCCGGACCGTCGGCAATTTTTTCTCCGTCTGCAAGCACAATGGCGCGCGGCGTATACTCCAGCATGAGGTGCATGTCATGGGTGATGAAGAGAATCGTGATACCTTTTTTATTCAATTCCGCCAAAAACTCCATGATTTCATGGTAATGCATATAATCCTGGCCGGCAGTCGGCTCATCGAGAATCAGAATGTCCGGCTCCAGCACGAGAATAGAAGCAATCGTTACCCGTTTTTTCTGGCCGAAACTAAGCGCGGATACCGGCCAATTCCGGAAAGAGTAAAGTCCGCAAAGCCGCATGGCATTTTCTGTACGGCTTTTGATCTCTTCCGGTGCAATCCCACGGTTGGCCAGGCCGAGCGCAATTTCATCGAAAATCATATGTTTTGAGATCATCTGGTTTGGATTTTGCATGACCATGCCAATCCGAAGCGACCGTTCTTTAATGGTGTCGTTTGTAATGTCTTTCTCTTTGTAAAAAATTTTTCCGGAAGAAGGTTGTTCAAAGCCGCAGATCAGACGTGACAACGTTGATTTTCCTGCGCCATTTTTTCCAACAATGCTTACCATTTCCCCTTTTTGGATGGTAAAAGAAAGGTTTTTGAGCACAGGCTGCCCGGGTTTATACGAAAAAGACAACTGACGGATTTCAAGCACCGGTTCTGTTTCAATGCGGGCAACCGGCTTTTTAGCAGCATGTTTATACCAGTTTAAAAGGGCATCTCTGCACCGGCCGAGTTGAAAAGTATCCAGGTGTGCCGGCTTCATCTCCGGTGTGATGCGGCAGCCGGCATATTTTGCAGCTTTGACATAAAGCGGCTCCCGGACATGGCACGTTTCCAGCACGGAAGAAGAAAGCAGTTCATCCGGCGTGCAGTCGCTGATGATTTTGCCGTCATCTATGACAATGACCCGGTCTATTTTTTCAGCCAGCACATCCTCAAGCCGGTGTTCAATGATCAAGACGGTCACATTTGTTTTTTTCCGGATGTCCGAAATAAGCTCCATGGCTTGCTTTCCGGTTGCCGGGTCGAGATTTGCAAGCGGTTCGTCAAACAAAAGAATCCCTGTATTGTTCACCATTACACCGGCAAGAGACACTTTTTGCTTTTGGCCGCCTGATAATTCATGGACACGTGCGGCAAGTTTGTTTCTAATGCCGACTGTCCGTGCTGCTTCATCAACAGCATCATGCATGTCACGGAGCGGAAGGCCTTCATTTTCCAGAGCAAAAGCGATATCCTCGCCGACGGTTAAGCCGATGAACTGCCCGTCCGGATCCTGCAGCACCGTCCCGACTAATTTGGATATGGAGAAAATGTCCATATCTTTTGTTTCTTTTCCGTTTATCTTTAGACTTCCGGATACTTTGCCTTTATATGAAAAAGGAATGAGACCGTTAATGCAGTGGCCAAGTGTGCTCTTCCCCGACCCGGACTGCCCGAGGATCAGCACGCTTTCCCCCTCATAAATCGTTAAATTGATATCATGCAGGGTAGGGGTGGCCTGACTTCTGTATTGAAACGTATAATTCTGGAATTCAATGACGGGCTTTTTCATCTTTTCCTCCCGTTGTTCTCTTATTCTTTTCGGAGACTGCCGCTTTTGCTTCTCGTTTTCGCGTAAGCAGCAATCAGCAATGTTCCGATGATGCCGACAGTCACCATGTTGGACACGCCCGCGACAATGCCTTGCAAAAATACTTTGTTGGCAGGTTCCGCGTAGATGAGGATGTCGAGCAAAGGGGCAACAAGAAACCATCCGATTGCCTGGGCAATGACCTGTACGATATTAAACAGAAAAATCTTTTTGCCGTTTAGAATGCCGGAATCGATGTCTATTTTTTTCGAAACAAGGCCGAATAAGAAGCCGACAAGGGTGGAAACGATCACCCAGCTCCACCAGATAGATCCGTAGGAAATGGCATCCTTCAACGCGTGCCCGATCAGGCCGATCAGCGCGCCTGCAACCGGGCCGTATACAATCGACATAAGGGCAAGAAAAGCATAAGACGTTTCAATGGTTGTATTCGGGATGCCGGTTGGGATGGAAACAAACCTGCCCAAAATAATGAAAATGGCAGCGCCAATCCCAATTGCAACAATTGTGACGATCGATCTTCTGTTTGATTGCATGTCGTGATTCCCCCTATTTTTGATAGACAATTTTCGGCGCTTTCCGGATGGTAATGTTCCATTTGATGCCGGTATCGATATGGTAGGCTTTTGCGAAAGAGCCCTGGTTGATGGCGATGCCGAGTTTGTACAGGGAATTGATGTATAAAAGCGGTTCGCCAATATGGCTGTCGGCAAAAGAATGGCCGAATGTCATAATGTTTTTGTAGTGCTGGCGGGATTCGTTAAAAATCGTGACTTCGAACGAATCGCCGTAGTTGACGTCCAATTGTCTGAACAAGGAAGAATCGATATTGGTCCATAAATTGCCGAAGCGGACATCCAGCGTGTCGATCGTGCCTGTAATCACGCCATCCTGAAGCTCCGGTGCTTTTCTCGGCAGTTCAATAATGGAGCCAGCCGGGATTTCCGGCCCGATTTCTTCAAAACGGATCACCCCGGCAGCCAGTTTCGCGCCGGTGTAGGCGTACACATCCCGGCCGTGAAACGTATACGATTCTTCTGAATGCGGGAGCCGGTTGGCGGTTTCATCAATTTCTCTGGCGGCCACAATGGTGTCTTTAATGTGGGTCAGGGTGCCGTTATCCGGTGTGATGATGTACTGGCCGTTTGCCGTTTTGGCGGCAATACTGCGCCGGTCGGATCCGACACCGGGGTCGACCACGCTCACAAACACGGTATCCGCCGGCCAGTAGGAAATGGTCTGGTACAGCCGGTAAGAAGCTTCCCAAATATGATATGGCGGAATTTCATGGGTCAGGTTAAAGATTCGGAGCGCCGGGTCAACCGAGATTGCCACCCCGTTCATCGCGGCTACGGCGCCGTCGCATAATCCGAAATCTGTTTGAAGTACCAGTGGTTTTGTCATGTCAGTTCCTCCTTGAATTTTGAAAAATAAAAAACCACGCCCCTACACGATAAGGGCGTGGTTTGAATTCACGCGGTACCACCTTCATTCACTGTTTACTCACATAAACAGCCTTAGCCAGTACGGGAGCCTGCAATCTCCTTATACTGCGGCGCTTTAACGGGCGCTCTTCCCGCCGGAACCTACTTGCAGCTAAGCTTTCAGCACGGAACTCCAAGGCCATTTTTCCGATCCGTCCTTTTGCTTCTTTTCAGCAACCGAAGCTCTCTGTGAAAATTCGTGGACCGTACTTTTCCTTTTCCTCGTTTTTGGAATGAACTTTGAATTCATTATAGGATTAATCATTTGAAATTTCAAGAGAAGATTTTAAATTTCCTGCCTTTTTCATCAAATGCCGTCTTCCAACTCCGGGTCGTGCCGTTTCCGGTTTGTTGCAGATGAAAACGGCACGGTTTCGCTGCTCCGCGTAAAGCGGTTTTGCCATTTCTCATTCCCCTTTTTGAAACGAAGGCTGCCGGAATACCGGTAGCCGTTCTATTTAAATCGTTTTTAAGCATGCAAAGAATAATTTCTTCTTTTCTTGCCGATTTCCTTTTGAAAAGTGCCATTTGTAAAATTTTTTTGCCGGATCAGCATGATTTATAATGGGAAAAGAGTTGCTGTTTGGAGGAAAAAGGGAAAAGGTTGCATGAGCGAATAGTAAAATGAAAAAAGGGTGGTCCGTGATGAATGAAGAAAAAATGCGTTTTCCATTAAGCCCGCAGGCCGATCCGCAGGCTGTTATAACAGGGGAGCATTACCGGTTTACCGTGCTGACGCCGAAGCTGATCCGCTTGGAATACGCGGAAAACGGCGTATTTGAAGACAGGGCGACACAAACCGTGCTGAACCGGCAGTTTCCGGTCCCGGCATTCCGGAAGCTGGAAAACGATGTTTCGCTTGAAATCATCACCGAAGCTTTCCATCTGCACTACCTTAAGAAAGGCCCGTTTTCGCCGAATGCGCTTTTTATCGATGTGAAAAGCAATTTTACAAATTACAAGAACCGCGGAAGGCGGCTTGCAGATTTGGCAAATGAGTTTTGAAAGGAAAGTGCAAGTATAGAAATCGCAATCCAGACAATCCGGAACAAAGCCGGGGAGGTTATTGCCATCAAAAAGGAACTTGCAGCGGGGTAATCCCGATTTGGAAAACGGCACGCTTGCTGGTTGCGGGTCAACCGGCAAAATCCGCCTTAACCTGTCGAAAAAAGACAAAATGAGAAAGGAAATCAGACTGCCTGCTTCGAATATCTTTATAGAAGAAGAGAAATTGAGGGGGAACCAAATGGACCGGATTGAACAGCTTGAACAAAGAGTGGCCGTTTTGGAACAGGAAGTGGCAACATTAAAAACTGGCCTTGCGGCGAAACAAGGAAACCGGCCGGCCAAAATGGAAGCCGGTCAAAGTACCGTGCCATCCACCACCGGCACGCCGGATAAACGGGTTGAGAAAACCGCACCGCGCCCCCAAAATGCTGAAACACCGGTGCAAAATGCTGAAATACCGGTGCAGAAAACGCCGGTTCAGGCGAAACCGGAACCGGTTGATTGGGAATACCGCCTTGGGAGGGTGTGGCTGCCGAGAATTTTTATTTTCGTGCTGCTTCTGGGCATCATTTTTGCCTTTACCATTGTGGCCATTGCGGGGACGGAACTAATCAGGGTTTTGCTCGGTTTTGGCGTGGCCGCTGTGCTGTACTTTTTTGGGGAGAGACAGATTAAGAAACAAATGGTGGCACTTGGAACCGTGCTGCTGTCCGGCGCCGTTTCCGTTGCCATTTTGACGACGTTTGCGATGCATGTTTTGTACGGCATGGTACCGCCTTTTGTTGCATTTATCGTGAACCTGGTCTGGGTCGGGATCGGGATGTT
The DNA here is from genome assembly GCF_038008605.1 of Weizmannia sp. FSL W8-1119. Lineage (NCBI taxonomy): Bacteria > Bacillati > Bacillota > Bacilli > Caryophanales > Bacillaceae > Heyndrickxia > Weizmannia sp. FSL W8-1119. The sequence goes on from NZ_JBBOZL010000001.1 coordinate 483,636, forward strand.
TCTTTCCGGCCGGCACCGTTCGGAAGCCATGGCGATTTTAACCGCATGTGCCGGATATCTTGTGCCGCTTTTGGTAGAAGGAAGGGAACATGCCGCCCATTTTGTTATTTGGTATGAAACGGCATTTTATGCGCTTTTGCTCTTGTTTGCCGTCCGGAAAGCTTACAAAGCGCTGTTTTATACGGCAAGTGGGCTGTGGCATGCCGCCGTTTTTATCCTTTATATCAATCTTTTGATCAATCAAGTTGGTGCAGGGATCTCGTATTCTGTTGTGCTTGGGGCGATCATTCAGCATGCGTTGCTTTGCTGGGTTGCTTTTTACAAGAAGGGAATAGGAGAGGCAACGGTGCCGGTCTTATTCTCAAGCTTTGTGCTGACAACCGGATGGGCTTATAGTACGCTGGAGGAAGTGCCGGGCATATTGCTGCAAGCATCGCTTCAACATGCGCTGTTTAATCTATACTTATTGGCCGCTGCAGTCGCTTACGGCTGGTTTGCCTACTACGGCCGGGAAAAACAAAACCGGGAGCAGATCTCTGTCTCCATTTCCATTTGTACAGTAAGCGTTGTTTATTTCCTATACCAGATTTTGCCTGATCATGTGCTAAATCTTGCCGTGTATTTTATTGTAGCCACGGTCGCCATTTATCTTGGCTTTCATTTTAAAGCAGTCATTCAGCAGGTTATCGGGTTATTGCTTTATATTTTTACAACTTTTCAATTATTTTCCACCGCATGGATCCGGGATGTGTTCAGTGCGGAGACTTTCGTGTGGCTTGTTGTGATCGGGACGATGCTGTTTTTCTACCGGATGCTGGCTGCACCTTCGTTGAAACAGGAAGGTCTGAAAAACTTTATGATCGCCGTAAATGCCTTTTTTCATCTTGTTTTTCTTACCCAGCTGGCAGGTGCGGTTGCAGAAAGCTGGTCCGTCAGCCTGCGGATGATGCTCCAGTCTTTTGTCTGGATGGTATATGCTGCAGCTGGAGTGGCGCTCGGGGTTTGGAAAGACAATAAGAAGATCCGGCTCGCGGGGATGATCCTGCTTTTGATCACGCTTTGTAAACTGATTTTTGTCGATATGCATACCGTCAACCTTTTCATCCGGACGATTTTGTTTATTGCGCTCGGGACAGTCGGGTTGCTTGTGTCAAGGCTGTTCTATGTGAAAAAAATAGTGTTTTATTGCCTTGCACCTATCACCTGAAAGAAGGCAGGTGATAGGTGCAGTTTTTTTTAAAAAATATGGCTGAAGAGGCAAAAAACGGTGAAATGAAAGCGCGATCATCCTTAAAAAGGGGCATGACAAGTGAAAGTAGAATTGGAAAATGGAAAATCAACACAAATTGCCAACTTTATGTACGGGCTGAAACTGGTACGGAAACAATCGCGTTTCCGTCGTCGGTTTATTGATATGTTACAGGAGCGCGCTATATTGGTCGATCAAGACCGCATTGAGCTATTAAAAGAGCACTCAAAAAAAGATGAAAACGGAGAACCCATCATCCACGACGATACCTACGACGTGAAAGATATGAAGGCATTTAACGAACCTGAATCCGTGACGAAATTTCCGCTTAAAGGCAAACAAATCGCATAAAATTTAGTATAATTGGTATATCAGACAAATTAAATTCATTCCACATTCAGGTGATCTCATGAAAAAGTTTGTGATAGAACCCACAAAAGAATGAATTGTTGCCCAAGCTGGCTTAGCGATAGTAGGAAATTTACTAAATCAAACGAATTTAGTTTCCAGGTTGAATGTTTTTTGCAAGAAAAAAGTGCAGAGTATTGCAGTATATAAATTCGTTTATACCGCATAAAAATTCAATCTGAATTCTCGCTATTAAGGGCTTGACATGGAGCCTCTGCAGCCATGATTCTTTTGCCAAGCGGCCAGCTGTAACAGATTTGGCAAACCCAAACAGGTTATCATGGCTACCCCTCCATGTAAAGCCCCTCTGCATAACCATTTGCATAGAAATTTTGCACATCTCTGCACTTTAATTTTGCAATAAACAGGTTGAATGCCTATAAACTCCCGGATATCTCCCGGTATCCGGCTTGCTTCAATGGCGATGTGGCTAAATCTTATATCGGCTTGCTTTGCCAGGGAAAAAGTGATTATGACAATATTGAAACCTTCCGTGATGATGCTTTTTTTGCACTGGCTTTGGATATCCAGAGGGTTCCTTCCAGCCCGACTCTCAGGCAACGATTGGACCAGGCCGCCTTGGTGGAAAAATGGAAAACGATCTTGCACGAAGAATCGCTGGATCTGATTCGCCATACAAATGCGGAAATCAGCCCGGTTTACGCCAAAGACAAGCCGTATATCCCGGTTGATCTGGATGTCTCCCCTTTCGATAACTCCAAGACAAAAAAGGAAGGGGTAGAAAGAACCTATAAAGGCTGTGACGGTTATGCCCCTATGTTCGCTTACATGGGACAGGAAGGTTACTGCCTGCATGTTGAGATGCGAAAGGGAAGTGTCCACTGCCAAAAAGGTACACCAAATTTCATCCAGGAAACCATTCAATCTGCCCGGAAACTAACAGATCAGCCATTGCTTTTCAGGCTTGATTCCGGAAATGACAGCCGGGATAATCTCATTATTCTCCTAGAAAACCATGCAAGCTTTATTATCAAACGCAATCCCCGTAAGGAAAAAGCTGAGGACTGGCTGTACATTGCCCGAAAATATGGGATCTGTTGTGAAGAACGGGAAGGAAAGAAGGTTTACCTTGGATCCATCCCCGAAACCATTCAAATTAAGGACCAGGAGCGAAGCATCCGAAAAGTTTTTAAAGTGACCGAAAGAACCATCTCAAGAGACGGACAAATTTTTTTAATTCCCGAGTATGAATTTGAAACCTACTGGACGGACCTTGAAGTGCCGCCTCATGTGGTGATCTCTCTTTATCATAACCATGGCACTTGCGAACAGTTCCATAGTGAAATTAAATCAGAACTGGATCTCGAACGGCTGCCGTCAGGCAAATATGAAACGAATGGCCTTGTGCTCCATTTCGGTGTATTTGCGTATAACCTGCTTCGCTTGATTGGACAAGAAAGCTTGAAAAAACAAGATACGCCATTGAAAAAGAAAACAACAAGAAGAAGAATCCGAACCGTCATCCAGAATATGATCACACTGGCCTCAAAGCTGGTTTTCCGTGGCCGGCAATGGAAATTAAAAGTCGCGGAGACCAACAAATGGTTACCGGTCTTTACTCGTTTGTATCAAGCCTTTTACTAAACATCCCGATCAATAGACTACTAGGAAAAAAGAAATAAAAAACGAAAACTTGCAAAAAATGGAAATTTGCAGATTTATTTGGCGTGCACAAAAACGAATGAAACAGGGAAATTTTTACATACTGAATCACTAAAAGTGCATTTATCGAATAGTCGGACACCACTATATCCTTACTCTTGGGAAATCTACCTATTAACGGCGTTTGTTATATTTTCGTCACGGATTCAGGAGTTACTTTTAAAAGGTGGAGATGAAGTTATTGATGCAGCTAGAGCCTTCAAAATTATTGATTCTGCCACTGCAAGAACATTTAAAAGCAATAGTGTAAAGATAGGGAATTTTTTGAAGAAGTTTGAAAATGCAGGGGCCAACGCAGCTAATGAAGTTCGTACTCAGCTTCCTGTATGGTTTAAAGATAACACAAGGGTTAGCAAAGGAGTAGCTGAAAATATATCAATCGCTGTAGCTTGGGCAATTCACGGTGCTGATTGGTTATTTTTTTAGGAGTGAAATAGTATGGAAAATGAAACTGTTAGTGAATGGTTAGGAAGTAAAGGATTATCTAATACTGATATTGATTTCATTGAAACAATTTTGACTTTCACATCCACAGCAATTGTACTAGAGTCTAAAACAGAAGATATTAACAAAAAATTTCAAGCGACTTTTCCGGAAAAGAAAGCAAAAATCATGCCTGATTTAACCTACCAACAGTTTGAAGAAATATTACAAGATAATGGTTTGTCAGTCAATTTAAGCGAACTGTTGAAAAGGTTTAGCTCACAAGGTATTTGTGTGGAACTCTGTGAAAAATTGTTAAGAAAACAAGATGATAATTAGGGCTTGCTGAACGAATCAAATTTGGTCAGATACAAGCCAAATTCCGATTATCAAAATATAAAATAGTGTTGTGTAAAAATTAAAAAAAAGAACCCTGAGCTTGCGCTCCAGATTCAGTATGAAGAATTGAAGGGCTACTACTGTTTCGCTGGTCTCCTGAAGGCGTGCTCGAATAAGGCCCAGCCCATACTTGCGCTTGCCTTCGCCAAATTTGCCTTCAACGGCATTACGTTCAGAGGCATCCTGCCTTGCGACGCGTTCCAAGGTTTTGTCTTCCGTTCTGGATGGGCGTCCTAACCTTGGCCCACTCAGACGAATGCCAAGAGATTTGCAGTATGCCAGATTATTACGGTTTCGGTAAATTTTATCTGCCAAGATCGCTTCCGGATAAAATCCGAACCGGTTGTAGTAGTTTTCAACAGATTCCTTGAGAGTGGTCCCTTCATTGTAATTTTCCCAGTCGAGGTGCTCAATCAAGGCATAACCATCTACGACACTGATGGCGACTTTTGAACCGAACTCCACGTTCGCTTTTGCCTTGCCGCGCACAATTGGACGGACATGTGGCTGGGAAATGCTTACAATCCGGTGGTCAACCCGGTGTGTTTTCTTTTTGTACATTTCTGCCTGTTGGCGGTAAAGTTCATGAATCACGAGAAGTTGCCTGTATTCATCTTTGCTTAAAAGAGACAGAGAGCTTTGGGAAACAAGATTTTTAATGATCTCCAGATCTCGTTTCACATATCCGAGCTGTTTGCCTACAGCTTTCCGGATTTTCCGGGCGCCAGCTTTACGTTGCTTAGCGACAGAAAGATAGTCCTTGCGGGCTCTTTTTCTGTAGGTCCGTGGCTTACGTAATTTCCCTTTGTGTGGTTCATGCAGGACATCAATGATATGTTCCAATTTCTCACGGGCTTCGTTCAACAACCCGAGGTCTGTAGGGTAAGCAATATCAGCCGGTGCACAGGTTGCGTCCAAAATGAGCTTTCCTCTGTTCTTCGTTTTGGGAGAAGCCGATTCAGTTGAATGCTTTTCTGAATCGGAACCGGAAGGCTGAAGATCGCCACGATCATGATCATGATCATTACGATCTTCATCATCATGATCGTCATCGTCGTGATCCTGATCATCATTGTTGTCGTTTTCCTTAGATGCTTCTTCCAATTGGCGTTTTTGTTCTTCCAGAACGATCCATTCATTCAGTTCGTTGATGATATTTGCGCCCAAACGTTTTCTAAAACGAGTCATCAGAGAATGGTCGAATGGGGCTTTTTCCTGGAATTCAGGCAAGCCGATAAAATACTGAAGATACGGGTTTTCTGTGATCTGTTCGACTGTTTCCCGGTCAGACAGCCCAAGCCGTTCTTTGATATAAAGAGCCCCAAGAGCGATTCTGACAGAATAAGCCTTTTCGCCTTTGAATTTCTTCTTGAAGGACTTGGCATACTTTTCTTCGGCCATCCACCAAGGAATCATTTCAGCAAGACGGACCCAGCGATTTTCTTTATTTCATTTCCCACCGAATGGTAGAAAAAAATCATCTACAAAAGTTAATTGATGTTCGGTCTTTTTGTACATCGTAACAGCCTCCAAGTGCAAGGTTTTTTACGTGTTTCCTTTGAAATCCTTACACTTTATATTCGACAAAAGTAGCCAAAATCCTTGTCAAATCTGGAATTTTTGCTTATTCAGCAAGCCCTAAAATGGAACTTAGAGGATCTGATCGGGAAAAGGGGCAATATATTTACACTTGTCCTGTATTTCATCCAAATGCCAAGCAAGAAGGTCTCACCTGCCCGCTAGCGAATCACGCGGAATGTTGTAATGGGGCAGCACAAGGAAGAGTATTTAGGATAGACTTTGATCAAACGCCTCAAGTAGATGTCGAGTTGCCGCAACATGGTCGCACATTTGAAGTGTTATATAGTGCCAGGACGATCATCGAAAGAATCTTTGGCATTCTAAAAGACGGATACAGTCTCCGTCGTGTTCACAAGCGTGGGAAGCAGGCAGTTGAAGCTCATGTAGATCGATGCATGATATCTATGCATATCATGGCAAATATGGCGTACCATCAGACAGGAAAGGCCAATTGTGGATGGACACGCAATCGGCTGCAAAGAGCAAATTAAGTTATTCACAGGTGGATATGTGAATAACTCAAATGAACGTTTTCTTTCCACAAAGGGTAGTGAAAAAAACCATTTTGTGAAGGCGGGATACGTATGCCCTTTTTTTGAGAGCCCTTGCCAAAATGCTATATCCCCTGAAACTGTAAGCAGTCAGACAATTAAAGGTCGTTGATTTATTCCACTAAAGAAAAAAGACGTTTGTAGGAACATTATGACAAATGTAAAAAGAAATTGTGAGTTTTTGATTTTAATGGGGTAAATTTATTTATTATAAGTGTCTAAATTTTTCCACTTTGGTCGGTTTTGGGCGGGTTTCAATAGATTAGGCTACTCATTCCTGTGGTAAATATTGTAAAACGGAAAAGGATGATTTTTTTTGAAAAAAAAGAGCCATGAAAGCCACTCCTTTGTTAAGATATAAGTACGACCAAATATCCAGGGAGTGATTTCATGACTATTTCTATTCTAACACAAACCAGAGACTTTTCAATACAACAAAATTTGATTCCCCACAATTGGCAAGACTATGCCGATATACCATTTGTCATTCCAGCCATGTGTTTCCCATGGGAGATTTTTAAGCCGATTGAACGAGAATACTACACCCTTTTATATTTGCACCTAAAAAATGAAAGAGCACATGATCCTTCTAATGAAATACAACCGGCACTATTTTCAATAACGGAGGAAGAAGACAAGTCTGCGTCTTCATTATTTCATCTCCCTTCCACTGGGAGAAAACCGCATCCTTTCATGCCCTTTTTTCGTGCTTTTGAACTGGCCTCTTTACAGTATATTGAAGTGATGGTGGAGAGTGTCTATTTGCAAGTGAAATCAAACCCGCTATTTGCCACCATGTGTGGATTTACGGAGAAAATTCCGAGCTACCGTTCCTTTGCTCGTTTTGATCAAATCATGACAACAAATGGTCTTTGGGAAAAAGCCCGGCTATTGGTTGTTGAATATAATAAAGGGGAAGGCGTGGTTGAAACGAATGAGGAAGCAGCCGCCGTGGATACATCGCATATAGAGGCAGAAGCAACCTTGAATAAAACAAGGAAGACGTGTTCTTGTGAGGGTGATTGCGATTGCCCCAAAGTCCTTACGGACGACAATGTAGGGGTAATGCGTAAAAGTAATGCAGTCTCCTATATTGCGCATAAATTATCAATGGTGTGCGGGGTGAGATCCGGTTTGCCTTTGACGCGGGAAGTATTTAAAGGAAATACACCCGATGGGAAAACATTAGAACCGACATTGGAAACGTTTAAGGCAGAGCACCCCGAGATGGCTGAGCAGTTGAGCTTTATCCTGGCAGATGGAATCTACCAAACGCCGGAAAATCAAAAAGTGACAAAGGATGTATTACAGGCGAAATTGGTGGCACCGATCAATCCACGGAACCGTAAAGATAAACCAACTACCGCCCGGGGGATTGAAAAAATCAACCGGTACGGCACTCCCATCTGTATCAGTGGACATAAAATGGAACTTAGAGGATCTGATCGGGAAAAGGGGCAATATATTTACACTTGTCCTGTATTTCATCCAAATGCCAAGCAAGAAGGTCTCACCTGCCCGCTAGCGAATCACGCGGAATGTTGTAATGGGGCAGCACAAGGAAGAGTATTTAGGATAGACTTTGATCAAACGCCTCAAGTAGATGTCGAGTTGCCGCAACATGGTCGCACATTTGAAGTGTTATATAGTGCCAGGACGATCATCGAAAGAATCTTTGGCATTCTAAAAGACGGATACAGTCTCCGTCGTGTTCACAAGCGTGGGAAACAGGCAGTTGAAGCTCATGTAGATCGATGCATGATATCTATGCATATCATGGCAAATATGGCGTACCATCAGACTGGAAAGGCCAATTGTGGATGGACACGCAATCGGCTGCAAAGAGCAAATTAAGTTATTCACAGGTGGATATGTGAATAACTCAAATGAACGTTTTCTTTCCACAAAGGGTAGTGAAAAAAACCATTTTGTGAAGGCGGGATACGTATGCCCTTTTTTTGAAGAAAAATGACCGTTTTACTTCTATTGAATTAAAAATCTGGATGTAAATTGAAAATCTGGATGAAAAGGCAAAAAAAATCGGGATAATTAATTTTCCAGAGCCTCGCTCAAGGGTATATTTTTATTTTGGCAGAGGCTCTGAAGAAAAATGACCGTTTTACTTCTATTGAATTAAAAATCTGGATGTAAATTGAAAATCTGGATGAAAAGGCAAAAAAAATCGGGATAATTAATTTTCCAGAGCCTCGCTCAAGGGTATATTTTTATTTTGGCAGAGGCTCTTAGCATTCACAAGGCGGTGTTAAAAAAATTTGAGGATACCGAATATGAGGGACAGCAATCGGAAATCTATGATTATCTATGTGACCAGTTTGGAGTAGATGACGAGGAAGACGAAAATGATGAAAAAGGAGTGGATGAAAAATGAGCGCTAAAATCCAATTTACAAATATTAACCTTGCAAAGGACAATGACGGAAATATTACCGGTGCAACGGTTCCAGTAACGGTGACATCTCAAATTGATTCGGCGTATTTTTCGACATCTGGCACGTATACCCTGACACGTGATGAGTTGACCAGTACCGGATTCGATATGGAAAAATTTGAAAAACTATTGTCACAGAAAACGGCGGAAAATCTATCCGCCATGGTGAACGACATGACGGCAGATAATACAGCAGAACAAGAGACAAATTAAAAACACATTTCTGCCCATCTTATGATAAATTAATAGTATGAAAAGAATATTTTTTATTTCCATAGTCTGCATTTTTGTTTTTAACCTGATGGGCTGCTCTTCCGCGGTTGCGAAAAAAGAAAAAAAGGAAACACTTATTATTGCTCACAGAGGAGCAGATGACCGGGCACCTGAAGAAACAATGCCCGCATTTAGGCTTGCCGTCAATGAAAAAGCTGATTATATTGAGTTGGATTTAAGGGAAACAAAAGACAACAAACTCATACTGATGCATGATCCAACTTTGGACAGAACTACAAATGGGAAAGGGGATGTAACACGTTACAGTTTGAAGCAAATCAAAAAGTTGGATGCGGGAAGCTGGTTCGGTAAAAAATACAAGGGCCAACGTATTCTTACCCTTGAAGAACTCATCAATCAGTATGGATCGAAAACAAATTATTTTATTGAAACCAGACGAGTCGGCAATGAATTAAAAATGGAGGAGCCATTGATCAGGCTTCTGAATAAAAAAGGCCTAATTAAGAAAAAGAAGGTAATGATTGAATCTTTTTCGGCAAGAAGCCTTGAGAAAATCCATAAATTGGATAGATCAGTTCCTCTCGTGCAACTAACGCTTTTTAAAAACAAAAAAGACTTCACTGATCAGAAAACAAGAGAATGGAGGAAGTACGCTGTTGGCATTGGCTTAGATGCAAAACTGGCTGACAAAAAATTAATCCAAAAAATGCACCAAAACCATTTGAAAGTATATGTATTCTTCTTTGATTCTAAAAAAGAAAAAGCAGAACAAAAAAGAGTCATAGAAGATGGAGCTGATGGCGTTTTTACAAATCATCTTACTTATACAAAGGCATTACTGAAATAAGCATCCGGGTGGGTGCTTTTTTTATTGCATGAAAGAAGGAAGAAGTGCTCGCTTTTGTCGTGAAGAAGCCGGGAGACGAAACGTCAGCGCAGGATTTGGCCACATATTGCCTCAAGCATCTCGCGAAAAACAAAGTGCCGAAAAAATTTGTCTTTCTAGATGACCTGCCGCGCAACGGGGTCGAAAAAATTTTAAAAACGCAGCTGAGGAAACAAGCTGCCGATTTGCAACCGTAATGGCGGTTGTTTTTTTGTGCAAGCGCTGTGTCCGGCATAGAAAAAGGCTTTTACAGGAAAAATAGCGGCGAAGCGGGCGCCGCTACCTGTTATTGGAGTTGTGCCGGGACAGAAGATGTGTGATAGAAAATATTTTCCCTTGTTAACTGAAAGTGCTGCAAAAATGCCTCAAAATAAGCTTCAAACGGTTCCCCATTACGCACAAGCCTGTCGAGGTGCTTGGCGATGCCGACAATTTCGGAAATCACAAGTTGCGGGTTCTGTTCTAGATTTTTCCGGAAATAAAAAATTTCTTCGTAGATCATTTCGTCCGGCGCCACACCCCGCTTTACAGCAGACCGCGTTTTTTCTTCGCGCTCGTAAATTTTGTTGATATACCGCTTCAGCAATTCTTCATATGTTTTTCTGTCCACCACCCCTTTATGGTGGGAAGTGATGAAAATTTGCGCATCTGTTTCCAACGTGGTTTTCGCGGATGCGATAAAGGCGTCAATGTCAGAGTCGGCGTTGTTGTACCACGGTCCGAAAGAGGCCAGGTCAAAATCGCCGGCAAACAGGACACCGTGTTCCGGAAAATACGGGCAGCAGTATCCTTCCGTATGGCCGGGCGCATGGATCATCAACATTTTCGTCCCATATACATTGAGCTCTTCCCCGTACGGATACCATTTTTCCGTAAGGTTCAGCACCGGCTGCCAGTGCGGGCGATTCCAGTTTTCAGGCGGTTTCTCAAACAGCTGCTTCATCCACTTTTTGCGGCTCTCCGGGTCGGCCGGGCTCAGCATACCGCTCGCTTTTGCCAGCTCTTCAACATCATTCAGTTTTTTTACATCATATGGATTGATTTGAATTTCGGCGTCTTTAAACAGGTACGCGCCCCAAATATGGTCCAGATGGTAATGGGTCAAATAAACAGACCGAATGGCGTATTCCTTTTTTATTTCATTTAAAATTTGAAAGCCGCTGCCGCAGTCAACCAGCGCCGCCCCCTGCCCGCCCTCGACGAGAAGCGAGGTACTGAACGGGACACGGCTGCCGTTTTCCCCCGGAATGACGGTAAGCGGCCCGAATTTCGTATATGCCATGGGTAAGGCCCCCTTTAAAATGAATGATCATTCATTTTTCTTTATTATAATGAATTTGAACCATTTTGTCTATTGCAAAAATACCTTTAACAATCTTCCCATATACGCTCTCATTGCCTTTTCCAAATCATAACCCCCATCATGCAAGCACCAGTCATACGTGACGCCCCGTGCTGCAATGAAGAGGTACTCCGTGATTTTTTCTGCAGGCATATCACGAGCCATCTGATGATTAGCCAAAAACGTACAAGAAGAGCGTCGGGAAATACCTGGTATAGTGCCGAGAAAAACGTGAGATATACGGAACAAAATCATCCTTGAGTTTGCGGGCATTCATTGGTATAGTAAAAATAGCACATTAAATTTTGACAACTTTCAATATTAAAGGGGAGTAGAAATGATCGAGTTTAAGAGCGTTTCTAAAGTTTATCCGAATGGGACACGAGGGTTAAACAATGTGAACCTGACGATACATAAGGGTGAGTTTGTCGTAATTGTCGGTCTTTCCGGCGCGGGAAAGTCTACATTACTGCGCTCAATTAACCGACTGCATGAAATCACGGAAGGTGAAATTCTGATTGATGGCAAGTCGATTACCGCTGCCAAGGGAAAGGAACTTCGTTATATCCGCCGTAATATCGGGATGATTTTCCAAAACTTTAACTTAGTGAAACGTTCTACGGTACTGCGTAATGTGTTATCCGGCCGTGTTGCCTACCATTCAACCCTCCGAACAATCTTGGGTCTGTTCCCGAAAAAAGATATGGATCTTGCCATGGATGCGTTGGAACGTGTAAATATAAAAGAAAAAGCGTATTCGCGTGCAGATGAATTATCTGGTGGGCAGCAGCAGCGCGTTTCGATTGCGCGGGCGCTTGCACAGGGGGCAAAAATCATTCTAGCAGATGAACCGGTAGCGTCGCTCGATCCGCTCACCACAAAGCAGGTAATGAATGACCTCAAACGGATTAACCAGGAGCTGGGGATTACAACGGTCGTAAATCTTCACTTCGTTGATTTGGCGAAGGCCTACGCGACAAGAATTATTGGCATCCGTGCCGGGAACATCGTGTTTGACGGCCCCGTATCTGAAGCGACAGATGATGTTTTCGCTGATATTTACGGCCGTAATCTGAAGGATGATGAGCTATTAGGGGGTGCGTTGTAATGGATGTAATCAGGCGGAAAAGAGTGGCAAGGATAAAGACAAGCCTGACCATCCTTTTCCTGATACTTATCATTTGGGGGAGCGCGCATACTACACAAGTCTCTTTGGCAGCATTGTGGGCAGGCCGCAGAAACATGGGGTCGTTATTGAATGAAATGTTCCCCCCTGACTGGCATTACTTCAGTTCCGTCACCAAGCCGATGCTTGCTACGATCCGCATGGCGATTTTGGGGACAACCTTTGGCGGCATCGCAGCGATTCCTGTTGCCCTGCTTGCATCAAGCAATGTTGTGAAAATACCGGTCATCTACCAAATTGCCCGCGTCATGATGAACTTGATCCGGACGCTGCCTGAGCTGCTGCTTGCCGCATTGTTCGTACCGGTTTTCGGGATCGGTGAAATACCAGGAATATTTGCGTTGGCGGTTTTTTCATTCGGGGTCATCGCCAAGCTTTTCTATGAATCGATTGAAGCGATTGACAGTGGGCCGCTTGAATCCATGACAGCGGTGGGCGCCAATAAAATCCAGTGGATCTTTTTCGGAGTAGTGCCGCAAGTGACGGCAAGCTATATGTCGTATTTCCTTTATAGTTTTGAAATTAATGTTCGTGCGGCAGCTGTTCTGGGGTATGTCGGCGCTGGCGGAATCGGACTGTATTTAAATAATGCCCTCGGTTTTTTCCAATATAACCAAGTGCTCACGATCATTTTATACACGTTTGTTGTCGTTCTGATCATTGATGGCTTAAGTAATCGGATAAGGGAGAAATTAATATGAGGGGTCAATCGGATTTGGTAAAAAAACCGCTGCTGAAGAGGATCAAAACATGGGCGATTGTGCTGATTGTCGTTCTGATCTATGCATGGGCATTCGGCAGTGCACCCCATCTTGAATTAAAAGATACGGCGGCACAGGCATTAAAAGCGATCATTCATGGGTTCATCCACCCCGATTTCGGCTATATTTATGATCCGGACGGGGAAGATTTGTTGCATGCTCTCCTTGAAACATTAGCAATCGCGGTTTTAGGGACATTTATCTCGGCAGTTCTATGCGTGCCGTTTGCGTTTTGGGCAGCGCGGAATATGAGCAAGTATTATGTCGTTTCCACGCTTGGAAAAGTGGTTTTAAGCAGTATTCGCGTATTTCCGGAGCTGATTATGGCACTTTTGTTTATTAAATCGGTCGGGCTTGGCGCTTTTGCCGGGATACTGGCACTTGGTTTCCATTCGATCGGGATGCTTGGAAAACTGTTCGGAGAGTCGATTGAAAATATGAATTTTTCTGCCAGAGAGGCGCTGATCGCATCGGGTGCAAACCGGATCCAGGTGCTGTGGTTTGCAATTCTGCCGGAAGTCATGCCAGCTTTTATGTCATACACGCTGTACCGGTTTGAAATTAGCGTACGGTCGGCGGCAATTTTGGGAATTGTCGGTGCCGGCGGAATCGGTGCACCGCTGATTTTTGCTTTAAACGGCCACTCATGGGACCGGGTTGGAATTATTCTTTGGGGTATTATTATAATGGTTACGATAATCGACTATATTTCCGGATCGATCCGCAAGCGTTTGATATAACAAGCGGTTTTTTCGATAAACATGGACTGTTCAATTAGGATAATAGATAAAAGAAAAGGCTGCCTGCAGTGCTTTATTAACGCCCTGCAGGCAGCCTTTTCATGCGTTTTCGTGCTTATTTTCCGATTTTCTGGACTTTTTCGCTGTATTCTCGAACAGTATCGAAGTTCGCATCGGATGATTTTTTATAGCCGACATGTGTGTAAATATCTTTGATTATTTTTTGACCTTTTGGATCATTTCCAATTTTGATAAAAGCGTCAGTGACCTTGTCTTTCCACTTTTTAGACATATCCGGCCGTACACTAATCGTGTCATTTGGAATTTTCTCCGTCAAGAATAAGTAATGCGTTGTTTTATAAATATTCGGGTACTCTTTTTCAACAATATTACGGGCATCGACAAAGACGGCAGCAGCATCAACGTCACCCGACATCAGCGCCTGCACGCCTTTGTCATGGCCCTGCAGTTGGACGCCGGTTACATCTTTTTGCGCATCGACACCGGCTTTTTTCATTTCAACGGCCGGCCATACATACCCCGCAGAAGATGTTGGTGACTGCCAGCCAATCTTTTTACCTTTTAAATCTTTGATGCTTTTAATGTTAGAATCATTTTTAACAAGCATGCCGGAATAATAGTAATCCACTTTTTCCGAAGTGGGTTTTCCGGTTTTCGGATCCACCCCGTAGCGGAGCGCCTGTAATAAGACATCTGCATAGTGTTTTTTATGGGCAAGCACATAATCCGTTGGCGGCAGGAATCCGATATCCAGCTGCTTCGAACCCAATGCTTCCACAATACTGTTGTAATCCGTTGTCACTGTTACGGTGACCGGAATGCCGAGTTCTTTTGACAATAGTTTCCCCAGCGGTTTAGCTTTCGCTTCCAATGTTTCGGCATTCTGGGAAGGCACAAAGCCGATTTTCAGTTCTTTAGGTGTATAGGAACTGCTGCTGGAGTGGCTGCTATTCCCTGATTTTTCCCCGCTACTCCCGCAACCGGCAGCCAAGGAGGAAGTCAGTCCTAAAACGACAAACAGTGCAAGAAACTTTTTCAGCATACATTTACCCCCAATTTTATCATGATGGATTCACCTTCACTTCCAGTTTCTATTATATACTACATGGAAAACAAAATAAACGAAATTTTAATTGTTATCCTGAAATATTCATAGCTACAAATCCCATTTGATAAATTTTGTTAAAATTAGTTGAAAATAACGGTATTTAATTAAGAACCGTAGCCAATTCATAAAATAACTGAATTTTCAATAGAACAACTCTGGTATTTTGGGCATACTTGCCCCTTGACTGAAAAATTTATTTTTTCAGTTATGAGAAGTATTCTATTGGTCATTCCAATTGTAGCTTTTGAATTCGATTCAGTACATCCCAAAAGAAATTTTGATACACAAAACTCGATGATAGTTTGAAGTAAAGGGATCTGCCTGATTTCACGACTTTACTTGCCGCTTTAATTAACCGAGTACGTATCGTATCAATTTGCATAGTTTTTTGACCTTCCGGAAAACAAAGAGTTCGTAACCAATTGGTCAAATTATATGCAAGAAGTGTTAACATCATTTTTACTTCGTTCACTAGAAAAGCGTGGCTATTCATATGATCAAAGTAAAAGCCATTTTTTGCTTCTTTGATATAGTTTTCCATCGTCCCTCTTTTTTGATAAGCTCGGACGATATCTTGAGGAAAAGCTAATTCAAAGTTAGTAACAAAAAAGGAATGGGTAAAGAACAGCTCACCTGCAGGACGTACCGATTGAATAATCACCCTTCTTGGTTTTGACCATGATTTTGCTTGGTAAATCGTTTCTTCATAATAGGTTTCCGTCTTGGAAACATCTAAAGGTGCGGAAGAAGGATGGTATTCCTTCGCTAAACTTTGTAGTTGTGAATTCGATTTCAACCGAATAATATACAAAACAGATTCTTCTTCACACAGATCGTATAATCCCGGAACAGCAAACCCGCTATCTCCACGAAGAAACAGGGTAGTTTCCGGAAACATTTCGTTATAATGTTTAATGAGAGGCCGAATAAATTCCACCACACCATTTGATGTATAAACATTTCCGGGACGGAGTTGTGCTTTCAAAAAGTCACCAGTCGCACCATCAAAGGCGACTAATGGATGAAAACCCATCGTGCCATAATGAGTATTATATGACGAAGATTCTTGGTCCCCATATGTATCCGAATGAGTCGAATCCAAGTCGATAAATAACTCTTTCGATTGTCGAAAACAATGAATCTTATCAAGCATTTCTTGGTTAGCCAGATTTAATTGTTCAATTGAATCTTTATCAAATCGTGTATAAAAGCGAGACAAACTGGGCTGGGAAGCAAGTGTTGGAGTTTCAATGATTTCCTTAAACACAGGATCATGAGTCAACTGATCAGCCGCATCATCTTCCGCATACCCGGCAATGAGTTGATAGACTTTTTGACGTAACAAGTTTTCATTTGAATGAAGATAATATTTCCTTGAATCGTTAAGTCTCAAGTACTTAACTAAAGTCTTTGAAAAACCAATTTTTTCATCGAATTCTCTAAAAAGAAACTCACCTGTATCGGAGGAAAGAGAACCTCCATCATTTGACAATTTAATTTTATGATTGAAATCAAGTGTTTTTTGCGTTAAAGTAACCATATAAAGAGTCCTTTCTGTTTGGTTTTTGTTTTGGTTACTTTAACTTTAACAGAAATGGATTCTTTTTTCATTTTTTTAATGAATTACAATAAAGCCGAAAAGGCTTGGTAATCCATAAGTTATAATAAGTTTCTGAATTTCTGTGAATAATTCAGGTTGTTTATAAATGTTTTAACAACGCAGAAAAAATGGGGATTTTTGAACATACATGGAAAATGTAAAAGAAAAAAGCTACAATGTGGATAATGAGATGTCGAAAAGAAAGGAAATAGGGATGAAAACATTTGAGCTGGTGATACTTGAAACAAGCGATATTCATGGAAATATTCTGCCGATCAATTATGGAACAAATGAGGAAGCGGCTGTTGGGTTGGCAAAAATCTCCACTTTGGTCAAAACAGAACGCGCACGGCAAAAGCACGTGCTGCTTCTTGATAATGGAGACCTTATTCAAGGGACGCCGCTAACCTACTATTATGCAAGGATTGATTCAGAAGGTCCCAACCCGATGGTGCTTGCTGCCAATTCGTTGCAGTACGATGCAGCCGTGCCGGGAAATCATGAGTTTAACTATGGGCAAGCGCTGCTCCTGGGGGCGGTGAAGGAATCCCATTTCCCGTGGCTGTCCGCCAATATTTTAAACGAGCAGACGAAAATGCCTTATTTTGGGCGCCCCTATATCATAAAAAGATTCGCGGAAGGATTGAAAGTGGCCGTACTGGGATTGACTACTCCTTATATCCCAAACTGGGAGCAGCCGCAGCATATCAGCGGGATGTTGTTTGCCGACCCTGTTGAAACGGCAAAACAGTGGGTGAAATTTTTGCGTGAAAAAGAACAGGCAGATATCGTCATCCTCTCTTACCACGGCGGATTTGAACGGGACTTGGACAGCGGCGAACCGACAGAAGACTTGACAGGTGAAAATCAGGGTTACCAGCTGTGCCAGAAAGTATCCGGAATCGATGTGCTTTTGACCGGTCATCAGCACCGGATGATCGCTGGAAAAGCAATCAACGGGGTGACGGTGGTACAGCCAGGCAATAACGGCAGGGCGGTAGGAAAAGTTGTATTGCAATTGGAAAAACAACAGGGACACTGGCGCTGTGTTCAGAAGACATCAGAACTTTTGTCTGTTGAAACAGTAAAAGCCGACCCTGCGATTATTTCTCTTGCCAAACCATATGAAGAGGCGACACAGGCCTGGCTTGACCAGCCAATCGGTAAAATTGAAGGGGATATGCTCGTGCATAACCCGATGGAGGTCCGCTTGAAAGATCATCCCCTGATTGAATTTATGAATCGCGTGCAAATGGAAGCGACTGGGGTAGACATATCATGCACAGCACTATTTGATAACCAGTCGCCAGGCTTTCCTGAAAACGTGACAATGCGGGATGTTGTTTCCAACTACATTTATCCGAATACCTTTAAGGTTATCCGAATTACCGGAGCAGATATAAAAGCGGCACTTGAGCGTTCGGCTAGCTATTTTAAGATTAGTAACGGCGGGACAATCGAAGTCAACCCCGCTTTTTCGAACCCAAAACCACAGCATTATAATTATGATATGTGGGAGGGCATCGACTATGTGATCGATCTGTCAAAACCAGTCGGCAAACGGGTTGTTAAACTCAAATACAAAGGAAAGCCCGTTGATCCGGCCGCCGAATATGATGTCGTGATGAATAACTACCGGGCCGGCGGTGGCGGTGATTATTTGATGTTCAAGGGTAAGCCTGTTGTAAAAGATGTGCAAATCGACGCGGCCGAACTGATCGCCAACTACATTTTAGAACGGAAAGTGATTCGGGCAACGGTGGATCACAATTGGAAAGTGATTTTTTAAAGAAAGTGTATGTCACATGGCCAAAATGGTAAAGCCCAATGCGATGCGGCTGCTTGATGACCATAAATGCCCATACGGCTGTCACTTTCAATTCCACTAATGGACTGTGTCGTGACTTTTCTCAGAAACGCGGTAGCCAAAAGCCCACAAAAAGAGTATCGAGAAATACCCGGTATAGTACCGACGTGATATAAAATAGAAGGCTGAAACTTTTTACACTTTTTGCGATTTTGATTATAATAGGCTTTGTACATTGTTTATTGCAAAATTAAAGTGCAGAGATGTGCAAAATTTCTATGCAAATGGTTATGCAGAGGGGCTTTACATGGAGGGGTAGCCATGATAACCTGTTTGGGTTTGCCAAATCTGTTACAGCTGGCCGCTTGGCAAAAGAATCATGGCTGCAGAGGCTCCATGTCAAGCCCTTAATAGCGAGAATTCAGATTGAATTTTTATGCGGTATAAACGAATTTATATACTGCAATACTCTGCACTTTTTTCTTGCAAAAAACAGTACATATTGGGACGAGGAGGGAATGCCAGTGGCAAAGTTAGATGAGACATTGTCCATGTTGAAAGATTTAACCGATGCAAAAGGGATTGCCGGCAATGAAGCAGAAGTGCGTGCCGTTGTCAAAAAATATATAGAGCCCTATGCCGATGAACTCGACACAGACGGCCTCGGCAGCTTAATTGCGAAGAAAACGGGGCAGGCGGACGGTCCGAAGATTATGATCGCCGGCCATATGGATGAAGTTGGGTTCATGGTGACGCAAATTGATGAGTCAGGCTTTCTGCGCTTCCAAACGATCGGCGGCTGGTGGTCACAGGTGATGCTTGCCCAACGCGTTACGGTTGTAACAGATAAAGGTGATGTGACAGGTGTGATCGGATCAAAGCCACCACATATTTTATCACCGGATGCACGCAAAAAATCGTACGAAATCAAGGATATGTTCATTGATATTGGTGCCACAAGCCGGGAAGAAGCGCTTGAATGGGGCGTAAAACCGGGCGACATGGTGGTACCTTACTTTGAATTTACGGTTATGAAAAATGAAAAAATGCTGCTTGCCAAAGCCTGGGATAACCGGATCGGCTGTGCAGTTGTCATTGATGTGCTAAAAAATCTGCATAAAGAAAACCATCCAAACATCGTTTACGGCGTAACAAATGTCCAGGAAGAAGTGGGCTTGCGCGGTGCGAAAACGGCAGCCAGCAAAGTGAAACCGGATATTGCCTTTGCACTTGATGTCGGGATTGCCGGGGACACACCGGGAATCTCCGAAAAAGAAGCGCTTAGCAAAATGGGCAAAGGTCCGCAAATCGTGATTTACGACGCTTCAATGGTGGCGCATAAAGGCTTGCGCGATACGGTTGTGAAAGTTGCTGAAGAGTTAAATATCCCGTATCAGTTTGAATCGATTCCGGGCGGCGGAACAGACGCCGGCTCCATTCACTTAACAGGCAGCGGCATTCCATCTCTTGCCATCACGATTGCAACACGCTATATCCACTCGCACGCCGGTATCTTGCACCGTGATGATTACGAAAATACTGTTAAACTAATAACAGAAGTGATCAAACGTCTCGACCGCAAAACAGTAAACCATATTATTTTTGACTAAAATCATAAAAAATTCCGGGCACTTTTTGATGTCCGGATTTTTTTATGAATAAAGTTTTCCGATAGTCCACCAAAAAGCCCTTTATGCAAAAATTTGCCACCAAGTATTCTCTTCTTTTGTCCGCCTTTCATATCCTCTTATTGGTGTCTCATGGGGAAGATGATGGATGGCCGCCACCATCTGAATATCCTGGTTTTAGTAAGTGAAGAAAGGGAAATAAGTAACCAAGTTAGCCTAAAAGACCTAATTTTTGAAAAAATATTGAAACGAGAAGCTGGTTGATAGAAAATAGTGGAAAAATAAATTTAACCAGGAAATCAAAAATTGGGAGGGCGGCACGATGATCACGTATGAAGATGAACTAAAACAAGGAGCAAGAGAAGAAGGGAGAAAAGAAGGACTACAAGAAGGTAAACGAGAAGGAAGACAAGAAGGGAAAATCGAGATCACCCGAAATCTCATTAAACTTGGGATGCCACTAGATTTTACCAAAAAGGCAACTGGCTTTTCTGAAAAAAAGATCCTTGAAATAAAGGAGAAGCTGGAAAAGGAATAAGGGCTGATGGCTTTGAAATGGGAGGGAAGCATGATAATAACGTATGCGGATGGACTAAGAAAAGAAGGGAAACGAACATGAACCGACTGTGCGTAAAGATGTAAATTTCCAATTTCACTTATATATGAATAAAGAAAAACACCATCCAATAGGATGACGTTTTTCTCACGCTTCCGTATACTCCGTTTCGTGGCAGTTCGGGCATGGAGGGAGCCTGTCCTTATCTTCATCAAGCGTAATTTGTTCCCCGCAATTTTTGCATTTGTACTCGCTTTTCCCGGTGTTTCACCTGTATGTGGCATCGACCATGCTCCTTTCGTTTCGTATTGCCGTTTGAATACCCGCGCGAAAAAGTTTCTAAACATCGGCGCGCTTACGCGTGCAAAACTGCCCGTTCGCTACAGGCTGAAATCCAACTGCCATGCAGCGGGTTTTCCGCCGGGGCATTTTCCCACAAGCTGCCCGGGATCCCGTAATTGAACATAAAACACCCCGCCGCGAAATTTCCGCAGCGGGGTTCCTGATTAAGGCACCATCCAGGAAAGGATGTTGGATTGCAGGAAGGTGAGCAGGCAAATGATGAAAAGCAAAAACATACTGTGCTTGACTGTGAATCTCAGCAGTTGTGCTTCCCTGCCGATCAGCCCGGTTGCAGCGCAGGCAACGGCAATCGACTGCGGGGAAATCATTTTTCCCGTGACACCCCCGGATGAATTGGCCGCAATGGCAAGCAGCGGATTCATGCCGACCGACTGGGCCGAAACTTGCTGGAGCGTGCCGAACAAAACATTGGATGAAGTGTCCGAGCCGGTAATGAAAACGCCGAGCCAGCCGAGTACCGGTGAGAAAAACGGAAACAATGCGGCTGTTTTGGCGAGCGCCAATGCCAATGTTGTAATCATGCCGGAAGCGTTCATGACATACGCAAAGCCGACAATGAACAAGATGGTAAGAATCGGAAACTTCAATTCTTTTAACGTTTCAAAGAATGCGGCAAACCATGCTTTCCATGAAATTTTTAAAAGAAACTTCGTGACAATGGCTGCGATAAAAATCGCTGTGCCTGCAGTGCCAAGCAGATCCAGCTTATACATGGCCGCGATCGGGGTGTGTGCGCCGTTGATAATATGATTGTTTAAAAATGGCACATTCCCGCTGAACGAAGCCGCCCCGCCGATCGGGTTTAGAGCCTTTAATACCGGGTTCGCCCCGGCATACTGCCCGGTGAGCGCAAGTTTGATCTGCGGGATGCCCCAGATGGTGATCAAAACCGTCAGGACAATAAACGGCGACCATGCTTTTGCAATTTGCCCGCCTGTATTGGAAACATGCGGCGTTTCGAGCGCGGCAGCAGCCTCTTCATGCTCAAAATAGAAAATGTTTTTCGGCTTCCAAAATTTCAGGAAGACGGCAAGGACAACCAAAGATACGAGTGCCGATAAAACGTCCGGCAGTTCCGGCCCCAGGAAATTGGAAGCGAAGAACTGTGTCAAGGCAAAGGACAAGCCTGATACAATAAGCGCCGGCAGCACTTCCATTGCTTTTTTAAAGCCCGCCATGACAATGATGAGATATAGCGGGATGAACATGGAAATAAGCGGCAATTGCCGTCCGATCATTTTTGAAATTTCCAGCGCAGAAACGCCGGTCGGCCCTGCCATCGCAATGACAGGGGATCCGATTGCGCCAAATGCGACCGGTGCAGTGTTGGCCAATAAGCAGATGCCGGCTGCATAAAGCGGGTTGAATCCGAGACCGACAAGCAGCGCAGCGGTAATCGCAACCGGTGCGCCAAACCCGGCACAGCCTTCCAAAAAAGCGCCGAATGAAAACGCAATCAATAAAGCTTGCAATCTTCTGTCTTCCGTGATCGATACGACTGAGTTGCGGATCACATCAAACTGGCCGGTTTTGACCGTCAATTTATATAAGAACACAGAATTGATAATGATCCAGGCAATCGGCAGAATCCCATACACAATCCCCTGGCTGGCCGACATAACCGGCAGTACGGCCGGCATTCTGTAAACGATCACAGAAATCAGCAGCGCAATCACCAGTGTGGCAAGGCTTGCAAGATGTGCCGCCATTTTTTTTATGGCGAGTGCCCAGAAGAAAAACAGAATCGGAAAGGCAGCAATCAGTGCGGATAAAAACAAATGCCCCTTAAGCGGAATAAAATTTTGTACGTACTCCAACAATCTACACTCCTTTTTGAAAAATTTTCTCCAATCCATCCCAATTGCAATTTTTAAGGTCATTAGATGAAATAGTCATCAGATGATAAGGCTTACATGTTAAAAAGTATAAGTATAATGAAAAGAAAAAACAACTCTTTTTTTAAATTTTTGTTTGCTATTTTTCCGGATTGCTGGTATTCATAAAATATAGAAAAGGGATAAGAGGAGAAAACATGAAGTATAAAAAAATTAAACCTGCAAAAATTTATGAACAAGTGGCAAATGAATTGATAGAGATGATCCAAAACGGGGAGCTTAAGCCTGGGGATAAGCTCGATCCGGTGCCGCTTCTGGCGGAAAAGTTTTCAGTGGGGAGATCGGCTATAAGAGAAGCGCTAACATCACTAAGGGCGCTCGGCTATATTGAATTAAAACAGGGCGAGGGGACATTTGTCCGCAACTTTGATGCAAGCGGCATTTCGTATCCCATTTCGCAGGCAGTACTGATGAACCAGGAAGATGTGGCAAACCTGCTTGAAGTCCGGAAGATTCTCGAAGCCGGAGCAGCAGCCGCGGCCGCTGTCAAACGGACTGAAGCTGATCTGGAAAGTATAAGCCAGGCGCTCGCAGATATGAAGCGGGCGACGGGAAACGAAGAACTCGGTGAAAAAGCAGATCTTGCCTTTCATCTTGCCATTGTCCGGGCTGTACAAAATCCGATTCTTACCGGGTTGATGAACCAGGTCGCCGAGACGATGGAGGATGCAATGAAAGAAACGCGCAGAATGCTTCTTTTTTCTGATCCTTCCACAATGGGCGCCTTGTACGAACAACATGAAAGAATCAGGGTAGCCATCGAAGAAAAGGACAGCGAAAAAGCGCGCAAGGCCATGATCGGCCATTTGCAGTTTGTGGAAAGCAGCCTGCAGGATTTTCTGCGTTAACCAATCTGTTTTCATGAACGCAATCGTCCGCAGAGTATGTGCTTTGGGACAGTACGGCTCCTTTGAGAAACCTGGGAATGAGAGGAAATTTAAAGCCTGTTCCGCTTTGAAATATTTTTCAAGCGGGATAGGCTTTTGTATTGCGCCGATCCGTACGGCTTCGGGCTTTCGATGACAGGGTAATGCCAAAACAGAACAGCGGGAAGCATTCTCCGCTATTGTTCCGGCATTTGTTGGCTGCTGGGGCATCCGGCCTGGGTGGTCTTGTATTCTTTTCCCGTTTCATTTTTTATGTCACTTTTCTCCGCGCTTTCCCATATACATAGGGTATAGGCAATTTTTCAGAAATGGAAAGCGGGGTGCGGCGGCGATGAAGCAAATGTTTTCAGCGTTGAGCGGCAAGATTAGAGAAAATGCGATTGATGTGTATATGGATAGTATCAATCCGGCTGTCCGGGATCCGGTATTTTTCAGCGTCGGCATGCCAAATGGCGGCATGATCCCGAAAAAAGAACTGCAGCGCATCATGAATGAAATCTTTGAGGCGGATCCGGCACGCCTGTATGAGTATTGCAGTGCAAAAGGGTTTGGTCCGTATGTGGATGCCATCTCCAAAAAGGAAAATATTCCTGAAGCTTATGTCATGGCGACAAACGGCAATACGCAGGGGGTTGACCTTGTCTGCAGAATGCTGTTGGATGAAGGGGACAGTTTTGCAATGGAAATGTACACGTATTCCATTGCCTTTTCGGCGGTGCACCAGTACCGGCTCAAGGCGGCCGGCATTCCGCTTGAACAAGATGGTCTGGATGTTGATTTTCTTGAAAAAACATTGCAAACAAGAAGATTGAAAGCGCTTTATATTATTCCGAATGCCCAAAACCCGACCGGCGTCACGACCTCTCTCGAAAAACGGAAAAAACTCATTGAACTCGCTTACCAGTATCATTTTATCATTATAGAAGATGATCCGTACCGTGATCTGCTGTTTCACAGCCGCCCTCCTTCCTTGTTCGAACTCGATTCCTTAAAAGAAAGAACCATATACCTGTACAGTTTTTCAAAAGTCATGGCACCCGCGATGCGGACCGGCTTTATTCTCGCACACCCGGCATTTCTGAAAAAACTCGAACAGTTTAAGCAGGTAACAGACGCCTGCACATCGCCGATAAACCAGATGCTGGCGGGAAAACTCATTTCTTCCGGAAACTGGCCACAGATCCTTGCAAAACAAAAACACTTTTATGAAAAACGGAAAGACTGGACAAAACGGTTTTTACAGCATATGCACGAAACGGAGCAATGGGAAGGGGCTGAACCTGCCGGCGGGCTGTTTTACTGGATTGATGTTAAAAAAGGCGGTGTGGCGGAATGGATGAAAATGGCGGCACAGGACGGCGCCGTATTTGTGCCGGGTGATGCCTTTACGCTTGAGCGCGGGCCAAACACAAAAATCCGCCTTTGTTTCGCCTACTGCAGTGATGAGGAAATGAAAAAAGGGTTTGCCCGTCTGGAAGAAAGTTTCAAAAAGTGGAAGAAAACAAGCGCTTAGCGGGGAGGATCCGCTAAAGGGATTTCCGGGCGTGTGAAAATTCCAGGCTGCCATGTTCTCCGGGATTACACTGGCTGTTTGTCAATCGTATATTGGAATTTTTTCGCGTTCTTTAAAAAGAGGGGGGGCGTCTCCCTTTCACCCGGCATTCCAATCTCCCGTGTATTCCGGAATGCTTCATGGACAGGCGTTTTGGAGCGCTTTACGTCCGGGCGGCGTTCCTTAAAATACCAGTAAAGCTGTTGATTTTCGCAAGCTCTTTACTGTTCTTCAAAAGGCCGGCGCAACGGGAGGAAGAAACCGGTGATTCGGTTTCTTACCCACTCCGCTGCTATTTGCGGGTGGTAATTCTTTTCAAACCGCCAGCCGCGCACAAACACGGTATAGGAAAGGTCGTTCCGTTTGTAAAAGTGCATCTTTTTTCTGCCGGCTTCCCGTTTAACCTGGGCGAGGCAGGATGAAATTTGCAAAAGCATTTGGTCTGTTGCAAAAAGATAAGGCTCTTTAAATTTTAACAGGCTTGCCCGGATCGCTCTCTGGTCCCGTTCCAGCGTCCTTTTGGCAAGCGGCAGAAGGATAAATGCCTCGATCAGTTTTTCTTCTTCCTCGGTTAAGATTTGCGGCATACGGATCACCTGTTTCCATTATATAAACAAACGCATGTTCCGGTCAATCGTTACTTGGTTTTCGAAAAATGGATTGTTATAATAATGTTCACCATATACGCCAAAATGATAACAAAGCGAATTTCGATCATCTTGATAAAAAAGGGAAATGAAGAAATGAATGACAAAGACGGAGATTTTGCGAAAGGCTGTCTGATTGGCATTGGATTGTCCATTCCGGTGTGGGCATTTGTAATATGGGTTTTGTTCAAGCTGTTTTGAGCGTTTCCGTTTTCCACGGGCCGCTTTTGTAAAAGCACTCCGGACGGGGCAGGTACCGGCGGCTGATGCAAGTTTGTAAGGTTGTTTGCCTTTTAGCACACGTTCCCCGTAAAAGGGACAGGTATCTCTCCAACTGGTGCAGGCGCCAATGTTTTTTGTTTATTCCGTGCACCTGCCAGGTATTTTTACAACAAACAGGCAGTGATGCTTGCTTGAGGAGCATCAATCTAGCCGGGAGGAGGCACCAAATGGATTACAACAAGGACAAAAAAGGCGACTCACCGGAACAACAGGAAAAACAGCATCATCACAAAGACATAGAGCCGGAAAGATCTCCGGTAAAACCGCAAGAAAAACAAAAATAAAAATTGAAAAGGGCAGGCCCCGGGCAATGGGGCCTGTCCTCATTGTTCCATATTGGTAACCATGTTATGGACTTTGTCGCGTTCTGCCTGGCTGACATTGAGGTAGTAGATGCCATCAATGGTCGCGCTTGAGCCTTTTACTTCATAGTCTGTCGTATTTTGGCGGCAGTCGCGGTAGTTCATCGCAATGTTTTTCATATCATCAAGCGTCAGGTTTGTTTTGATGTTGTTCTGGATCGCAGCCAGGATTTCCTGATAGCGTGAGAAAGACTGGATGGTCGACGCTTTGTTAATGACGGCCATAATGACGTCACGCTGGCGCTGGTTGCGGCCAAAGTCGCCCTGAGGGTCAAGGTGGCGCATTCTCACATAACCAAGCGCTTTTTTGCCGGTATCCAATGTGATGTTCCCTTTGGCGTAATAATAGCCTTTTTTATAATATCCTTCGTCATGCCAGCTGATTTTGTTGTAGACGGTTACACCGCCAACAGCGTCAACAAGGTCAGCCAGTCCTTCCATGTTTATGCGTATGTACTGGTCAAGATTTAAATCGGCAAATTTGTTTACTGTATCCAGTGCCATTTTTGGCCCGCCATAAGCGTAAGCCGCATTTATCTTATTCAATGTCCCCTTGCCCACGATTTCTGTCCTCGTATCACGCGGAATGGAAATCATCTGCATGGCTTTTTTTTGCGGGTTCAGGGTAAGAATAATGACCGTATCGGATCTTCCTACATCTCCGGCCCGTTCATCCACACCGAGTAAAAGAATGGAGATGGGTTTTTCACTTTTAATTTTTTCTGTATTCTTCTCGGATGGTTTCACGGATTTGCTGTCATACATTTTGTCTGCGGCATTTTGGACTGAATGGTAGACGTAATAGGCGAACCCTCCGCCTCCGATCACGATGATCGCTAAGAGAATCCCGAGTGTGATAAATATCTTCTTCTTCATTTTTTCGACCCTTTTCTTCAAATTTTTTTCTAATCTAATCGCTATCATATCATGGTTTTTCCAAATTGTTAACGGGAATTTTTCGTTTATGCAACGGCCCGGAAATCAATCTGTATTGCTTAAGGCTTCCGATTCCGGTATGATAATGGCACGATATGAGACAGATTTGGCCAGAGGGGGGCGCTTGTGGGAGAGCTTTTGAAAAACCGGTTTGTCCGGATGGTGTTTGTATCCGCGTTGTTTTTGCAGGTGGGCATTTGGGTGCGCAATTTTGCCGTCCTGTTGTTTGTGACAGAAAAAACAAACGGGAACCCGTTTGCCGTTTCCATGATTTCAGTGGCGGAGTTTCTGCCCATTTTCATTTTTAGTTTTATCGGCGGGACATTTGCGGACCGCTGGCAGCCGAAGAAAACAATGGTTTGGTGTGATTTGCTGAGTGCCGTATCCATTTTTGGCGTCATCGGCGCGCTTGTTTTTGGCTCGTGGCAGTCCGTCTTTTTTGCAACACTGATTTCCTCGATTTTATCGCAGTTTTCGCAACCGTCCGGGATGAAACTGTTTAAAATGCATTTGGAGGAACGCCTGATCCAGCAGGCAATGGCCGTTTACCAGACCATTTTTGCTGTTTTCATGATTTTTGGCCCGGTGGTCGGCACGTTTTCCTATGAAAGGTTTGGAATAGATTATTCTATTTTGATAACCGGTCTCGCTTTTCTGTTTTCCGCCGCCAGTTTGTCATTTATCCCGCAAGACCAGGCAATTGAAAAGAAGGAAAAATTGTCGAATATTTTCCAGGAAATGAAGAGCGGGGTCCGCTATGTACTGTCTAAAAGGGAATTGCGGCTGTTGGGACTTGGTTTTCTGGCGGCCGGGCTTGGCGTCGGTTTTATCCAGCCAATGAACATTTTCCTCGTAACGGACCGCCTCGGCCTGCCGAAAGAGAACCTGCAATGGCTTGTGATGGTGAATGGCATTGGGATGATTACAGGCGGCGCTTTTTCCATGGCCCTTTCAAAATCCGCTTCACCGCAAAAAATGCTGTTCACCGGTATGCTTGCAAATGCCATCGGGCTTGCGGTAATCGGTGCTTCGACTGCGCTCTGGCTGACGCTTGCCGCCGAACTCGTTTCGGGCTTTTTCATGCCGAGCATCCAGATCGGCATCAACACCCTGATCCTGCAAAATACAGAATCCGATTTTATCGGCAGGGTGAACGGCATTTTGAGCCCCCTTTTCACTGGTTCCATGGTGGTGACCATGAGCCTTGCGGGGGCATTGAAGGAATGGTTTTCGATCACTGCTGTTTTCGAACTTGCTGCGTTGTTTTTCATCATCGGGCTGTTCTTTGTTTTTCCAATGTTGAAAACAGGTGTGCCGGGGAATGCAGAATCGGAGGGAAAATAGCGGCATGTCCCAATTTTCATGTGGGGGAACTGCTCACGAATGTTCGCGTTCTGCTCGAAGTGTACCATCTATAGCGTGGATTTTGCGGAATGGAGCATGCAGGCGGCAGGTATGCGGGAAAAAGCGGGGAGATTGTGGCTCGCGCTGCTTTGTGGAATATGAACAACGGCAAACCGGAAAATGATCCATCCGGCAAAAGGGAGGGGCTTGTACATAAGCCCCTCCCTTTCAGATTCCCTTCATCCGTTCCGGCAGGTTTTGGATCGATTCAATCACCGCATCAAGCTTGGCCTCAATCCGGTACAGCAAAAAGACGGTGACGGCGACCGGAAATCCGACTTCACTGATGAGCGACACCATTTCATGCATTTCTCCTCTCCCCCTGTAAAATCAAGAGCCCCCGTTCCGGAACGGGAACCGGGGGCAAAAGATTACGCCAGCGTATATTCCGTAATGTTTTGCTCAATAAGGCGTGCGCCTTTCACGCTGGAGAGCGCCATGCCGGATGAACTGACCAGCACGCCCGAGCCGAGCATCTGGGCCATGGCGTTTTTCACTTTCACCGTATCGATGGGTTCTGCCGGCTCATCGACTGCAACCCTCACTGTTTTATTGTCCTGCGTCAAAAACTGAAGTTCCAAAGTTTTCATCTACCCATTCCCCCTTTTTTTATTTTCACGCACTGATGTCGTTCAAGTCAGTGCGCGTCACACGGACCAGCGCTTTTTGCTGCAGCGAAGCGTATGCCTCTGCAAATTGCCGGATGGCATCGGGTGTTGCCGACACGGCCACATTGGCAAACGACTTCGCTTTGGTCACCGGTTTTCCATTTTCATTCACCCCGTTATCAAAGATTAATGAAATGCGGGAATTTGTTAAATTGACTTGTGCCATTCCCGCTCACCCCCTTTCACTCCTTATATAGCGGCTGAACAGAAAAAAGGGTACTATTCTTTTGTTGAAAAGATAGAAATAGGCAAAAGTTATTGTATAATAGGTCTAAAGACATAGGCGGGGGTACTGATGTTTATTTTTGACTGACATCGACAGGAGGGAAGGCGGTATGGGTCTGTATCATATGCTTAAATCGGATAAACGGAGCAGCGTGTTGGAAGATGCAGAAAAAATGGAGGTTTCCATCGATCTGGATCAACCTGGCATTCTTGAACGGTTGAAATTGATCCAATTGACGGAAGAAGATTTAAAAATCATAAAAAGCGTACAACCGCTCGTACAGAAATATATTGATAAAATTGTCAAAGCTTTTTATGATGCGATTTTGCGAGTACAGGAGCTGAAGGAGATCATTGAAAAACACAGCACGGTTGAGCGGCTCCAAAAAACGTTAAGGGTCCATCTTATTGAAATGTTTCAAGGCGACATTAACAAAAATTTTGTCGAAAAACGCTTGCGGATTGCTAGCACGCATTATCGGATCGGCCTTGAACACGGCTGGTATATCGGTTCTTTTCAAAACATTCAAAACACATTGAACGACGTGCTTTTCCTTGAGATTGGCAGGAAAGAAGAAGTCCGGATAATCTCGGCAGCCATCAGCAAGATATTGAGTTTCGAACAGCAAATTGTGCTCGAAGCCTATGAAAGTGAAACGATCAGGAAACTGAACGAGCGGTATCAAACCGGCCAGCGCGATCTGAAAGAACAAATGGTGCAAATCAGTGAAGGTTTGGTTGCACTGGCAGAAGAAACCCAAGCTTCGATTGAGTCTTTAAGTTTCAATCTGCAAAAAACGGATGAAACGGCGATTGAAAGCAGCCGGGAAGCAAACCGTGCCGAATTATCCGCAACAGAGGGGCAAAAAAAGCTGGGCATCCTGATCCGCGACGTCAAAATGATTGCAGCCCGTACAAAAGAAATGATGGAAACGATCGAGAATCTGAGTGATTCTTCCCGCCAGATTGAAGATGTTGTGCTATCTGTGAAAGAGATTGCTGACCAGACCAATCTGCTTGCGTTAAACTCAGCCATAGAGGCAGCACGGGCCGGAGAGAATGGCAGAGGATTTGCGATTGTCTCACAAGAAATCCGGAAATTATCAGAGGAGACGAAAAAGCTGGCAGGGCAGATTCAATCGATGTTATCTGCCTCAGGGCAATACAATTTGGATGTTAAAAATTCTTTAGTTCAAGTGAACAGCGCCATTCACTCCGGGTTGAACAGCGCAGAAGCGGCAGGGCAATCGTTCCGGCAAATTACCGCTTCGGTCAAACAAAACAAACAAACGGCATTAATCGTCCAAAACCATGTGGCAGAACTCGTTAAAATTGTAAAAGAAATCGAAACAGCCAGCGCCGGGGTCGCAGCGGAGGCCGAAAAACTCCACAATGCAGCGGGAATATGAAACTTCCCGCTGCTTTTTAGTGGAAATGGTAAGGGTTGTGCAGGCCAGTCCCATACTTTTGTTGCTGCAGAAGAATCCACTCATCGACATTGCAGCCAGGCAAATTTGGGTAAAACTTGTAAAAAAACCTCTCTCATTTTCAGCCAACATTCGGACGGCTGTGCTAGAATGGAAGAAACAACTTTTCAAAAGGCCGGGTTGCCCGGACAAAGGTACAGGAGGAATTTCATTGAGAATGTTCAGGCGGGCATTATCTTTGCCTATTATTCTATCGCTATTGTTTATACTCCCGGCCGGGGTATTCGGCGCAGGCGGAAGTGCGTCGGCCCAGGACTATTATAAGCTTGTCAGCAACGAGTCTGTCTCGAGCCTTTTGACAGAGCCGACCGGCACTTTCAAGATTGCGAACCTGGCACCGCTCCACCAAAAGTTCAAAAGCAGTGTTTACCGGATTGATTACCAGAAGCCATTTGATCTATTAAAATATTTAAGCCTGCGGAAGTATTCCATCCGCATGGAAATGAAAAAAACCCGCCCTCCCCGGGTAGGTGATACGAAAAAATTCTGGGTGTCCAATCTTGCCAGCAATAAAGATTACCAAATAAGCGCCAAGCTTTTATACAGCGGGTCGCATGCGGATGTCTGGGTATACAACAACCAGCTGGACGGCGACCAGGCTGCACAGCTTGGAAAAGAATTTGACAACCGTATTTATGCGCTCGATACGAGATATTTCGGCATGCCGTCCGATGTTGATGGTAATGGGAAAGTGAATATTCTTTGTTATGACATCCAGGACGGGTTTGACGGCTCGGGCGGATATGTAGCCGGCTATTTTTACCCGCTTGACCTTTTTGATGCCGACACTTCCAACAAGTCGGAAATCTTTTATATTGACACATACCCGCTTATGGGGACGGGGACATCCAAAAATGTAAATGTAACCGAAGCGTATTCGACGCTCGCCCATGAGTTTCAGCATATGATCTCTTTTAACCAGAAAGTGTTCATCCAGCATCATTGGGATACGTTTGATACATGGATTGACGAAGGGATGTCCATGGCCGCAGAGCAAATCTATACCGGCAAACCGCTTTCCGACCGGATTGATGACTATAACAATGATGCTTCCATTACAAACGGCCACTCGCTTCTCTACTGGGATGACAGCGGGGATGTGCTTGCCAATTATTCCTTGTCCTATTTGTTTATGGAGTATTTGAAAATCCAATGCGGACAAGAAGATGCCATTTTCAAAAAAATCATGGATGATCCGAATACAAATGAAAAAGCTATCCAGGATGTGATCCGAGGTAATTGCGATGTTACAGACTCCTTGTAGCCCAAGGGTTTGAAAAAAGGATAAAAAAATTTTCCCCCTAAAAAGAGGGGGAAACAAGCAAAAATGATAAAAAAATAAGGAGTGGACAAAAATTCCACCCCACTGAAACAAAAACAGGTGAACCCGTTTCCCCAGTAGGTTAAAATAGTTTTAGGAC
Organism: Weizmannia sp. FSL W8-1119; assembly: GCF_038008605.1. Lineage (NCBI taxonomy): Bacteria > Bacillati > Bacillota > Bacilli > Caryophanales > Bacillaceae > Heyndrickxia > Weizmannia sp. FSL W8-1119. The sequence goes on from NZ_JBBOZL010000001.1 coordinate 516,376, forward strand.
TAACATCTTAACACTGGGAGTTAACACTGGGAGGTTCACCTGTATGGCTATTATACCACAAATGAGTCTGTTTACATGGAAAGAAATTGAGATTCTTGGAGATTTAGACCGTCTTCGCCTTGTACTGGACTACATGCCTGATGAAGCGTTCATGCAAAGCCTTGAAAAGAAAAGGGGGAAGGGCCGTAATGACTACCCCGTTCGTGCCATGTGGAATTCTATCTTGGCAGGCATTGTATTTCAACATGAAAGCATTGAGAAATTACGCCGTGAACTCTCCCGTAATGGCCAATTAAGGGAGATGTGTGGCTTTGAAGGGCAGGTTCCAACTTCATATGCCTATACGCGCTTTCTAAAATCCCTAATCCGTGACGAAGAAATGATGGATAAAATGTTTGAGACTTTGGTAGAACAGCTCCTGGAACGGTTGCCGGATTTTGGTAAACGCTTGGCAATCGACAGCAAGGCGATCTCATCGTTTTCTAAACATCCGAACAAGCATGAAACCGAGGATGGTCGCCGGGATCTGGATGCAAATCATAGCCAGAAGGTTTACAGTGGTGTGACAAAAGAAGGCAACCCATGGCAAAAAGTTGTGAAATGGTTTGGCTACAAACTGCATCTGGTGGTGGATGCAACCTACGAGTTACCGGTAACATTCAAGGTTACAAAAGCGTCTGAGTCAGACATTACGGAAGGGCATAAACTCTTAGAGCAAATGGAAGAAAAGCAGCCAAAGCTTCTGAAAACAGCGGAAACGATGGCGGGAGACCGGGGTTATGATGACACGAAGCTGATTACGAAACTCTGGGATACGTATAAGATTAAGCCCATCATTGATATTCGCAATATGTGGAAAGACCCCGACAAAACACGATTACTCCCGGGAAAGGAAAACGTCGTTTATAACTACAAAGGAACCGTATCCTGCGTATGCCCTGAAACAGGTAAACAACGGGAAATGTGCAACGGGGGATTTGAGAAAGACCGCCAGAAACTAAAAAAACTTTGCCCGGCGAAACAAATGGGAGTGACATGTGAAGGCAAGGCTCAATGCCCCGTGGCACAAGGGCTCCGTATCTCATTATCTGAAGACAGGCGTATTTTTACACCCATTGATCGATCGAGCTATAAGTGGAAAAAAGAATACAACAGACGTACAGCTGTAGAGCGCGTGAACAGCCGGCTTGATACTTCTTTCGGCTTTGAACTTCATACAATTCGGGGAATGGCTAAAATGAAGCTGCGTTGTGGACTGGCACTCTGTGTCATGTTAGCCATGGCCTTAGGCCGGATCAAAGAGAACCAGGCTGAAAAAATGAGAAGCCTCGTTTCTTAACTTATCCACATAAAGGAAATCAATTTCAAAAAAAGCGCTTGTGGATCATTGGATTCGTGCGCCTTTTTTTAGATACATTTCTATATTTTTTCAACAATTATCTGATAACAGTACATTTTTTAAGCGTGTAAAATTGACTTTATAGTGAAAATGGGCATATATTTATCTGACAATATTATATTTCTGGTGGTGTTCTATTTGCATTGAAAGAAAAATTGTTAACATCGCAAAAAGCTCGATCCAAAAATACATTGACCCGAACCTGACTTTCGGGCAGTTTATGACCGATTTCCGGGCCGCACTCGTGTTAAAGCAGACAAACGGATTATACGGATTTAAAGGGAATGCCGCGTTCAAACCGCTCCGAATTAAAACTTACAACGGCAGTTCACTGAAATTAAAAGGCGGCGGGGCGGTTGTGAAAAAGCTGTCTTCGGCAAGCCGCTTCTCCGTTCCGTCCGGAAAAGGGCGGGATGTGACGTACACGCTGCTGTCCGGAAGTATCGGCGGCAAGGCACAGCAGCCGAAAACACCTAAAGTATGGACTGTCGGCGATAATAGCACATCCATTTCCGGCAGCGCTGACCCGGGCATCGAAGTGGCCATTATGAAGAACGGAAAAATACTTGCACGCGGCACAGCGGACGGGAAAGGACTTTTTAAAGTCCCGGTTCCAAAGCAAAAAGCCGGAACAGTCCTCTATGTCTACACAGAGGCCGGTTTAAAAAGCAGCAAAGTGAAAGTAACGGTAAAAGACAAAACGGCACCGGGCATGCCGACTGCCGGCAATGTCACAACGAAGTCCACACATGTTGCGGGTAAAGCGGAAAAATCAGCAGTTGTCTATGTATACCGCGGCAGCAAACAGATCGGCAAAGCCACAGCAAATGCCAAGGGCGCATACAGTGTGAGAATCAGCAAACAGAAAAAAGGCACAAAGCTTTCCATTTTTGCGAAAGACAGAGCCGGAAACAAAAGCAAAACAAGAATGGTTACGGTAAGGTGAGGGAAATAAAAGTTTTGCTTGGCCCGAAGAAGTGCACAGCGATTGAAAAAACTTGATGCTTGCACAATTGGATGATTGATTGATGAATGGTAAGTTTTTATAGGAATACGAAAAAACGGCAGCTCATCAGCTGCCGTTTTTTCAATCAGTCACCGCCGTATCCGGTATATTCACGGTCAGGCGTGTGATGGAAAAGATGGTGCAAATATTTATGGAAGAACCATTCGCCGGCTGCAATTACGATGCTTGAAGCCAGCGCCGCCCATAACAGATTGTCCATGTCCGGGGCGAGTGATCTGCCCATCAGCCACACGACAAGGTACGCCAGAACAAAGTCAGCGACAGTCGCCATGATATTTCTTTGCGTATCCTCCTCGCGTTCATTTTCCCGCTTGAATATCATCAAATCTCCCAGGACATATGCAAGAATGGTCAGCACTACACTGGTGGCGATCATATCGCCAAACGGCATGTTGAAGATGGCGGATAAAATGATGCCCAACACAACTGCGACCATAATAAATTTCACCACTAACGCCTTTGCATGTTCCATAACGGTCCCTCCTCGTATAATAAGTTTAAATCCAGCTTGAGGCCTATAGCCTCGATGAAATTGCCCAAATGCCTCTGGAGGACTTAGCGATGTATCTCCAGACCAAAGGCCATGGCCGCTTTAGCGATCCCGAGGATTTGGCCGCATCCATCCAAAAAGCTGCCCGGTCCTCTTACCGGCTTTCTAAATGTGTGGAGGATTCGATTGACTTGGTCCTGGGCAGTTCTATTGAGATCATCCGGCATCTTAAACGCCAAATCAAGGATTTGGATAAGGCGATTGCCCGCGTTCTTGATGGAATCCCGAATACCCTCCAGACCATTCCGGGAATAGGCCCGGTGAGCTGTGCTGGGATTCTCGCTGAAATCGGCGACATTGAGCGCTTTGACGACCAAGCTGCGATCGCAAAATTTGCTGGATTGTTCTGGCCCCGCCACCAATCGGGTGATTTTGAGGCTGATGACAAAATGCTTGCGCGTACAGGCAATCGTTATCTCCGGTATTACCTGGTTGAGGCTGCCAATCTGGTCCGGCGACACGAACCTGAGTACCGCGCCTTTTACCAAAAGAAATATCGTGAGGTGCATAAGCACTCACACAAACGCGCCCTCGTCTTAACGGCAAGAAAACTGGTGCGCCTGATCGATGCGCTGCTCCGCAACGATCAAATTTATGCGCCGAAAAAGAAGGTGACGCGATGAGGTAACCAGGTAACCATCATCGATAGCCTGAACTTAAAACTTCCAGATTATTCCGGTTATCTGGAGGCTTAGTTCTGTATTGCCATTTTTACGACATAGAGCCAATAAAATTTCCAATTCACTTGTTTTTAACCCTTGACATCACACCGTAGGACTTTTGGTGTTTGTACTATATCATAACCCGCTCTTACAGCCGTTAATCGGGAAAATGGAAACAGAGAGGAAGGAAAATGTTTCCACACTTACACTTTTGTTGGAAGATAACCCTACATAAAAATGAAAAAAGTTTGTGAATATTTTTTACAACTTCCTTGCCCTGTGCGGTTTCCTAAAGGATAATATTTGTAACCTGCAGCAGAAGGAGTAAAGACACGTGAAAACTTAAAAATGAGGAGTGAGCAAATGAAAACAGTCCAACTGAACAGCCGGATAGCTTTCGGCCCATCTCTGCCGTTCGTATTGATTGCCGGCCCGTGCGTAATTGAAAGTGAAACGATGGCCATGGAAACAGCCGCAACCCTTCAAACCATTGCCGGAAAACTCGGCATTCCTTTCGTTTTTAAAGCTTCTTTCGATAAAGCCAACCGATCATCCATTTTTTCCAAACGGGGCCCGGGACTGGAAAAAGGGCTCGAAATACTTGACCGGATTAAAAATGTATTTGGCGCACCGGTCACGTCCGATATTCATGAGCCGCACCAGGCAAAAGCAGCCGGGGAAGTGCTCGACATACTGCAAATCCCCGCTTTCCTTTGCCGCCAGACCGATTTGCTGCTTGCCGCCGCCGCAACGGGCAAAATCGTGAATGTCAAAAAAGGGCAGTTTTTGGCGCCTTGGGATATGAAAAACGTCATTCAAAAATTGGAAGAATCCGGCACCGAAAAAATTCTCCTTACAGAACGTGGTTCGACATTCGGCTACAATAACCTGGTGGTGGATATGCGTGCACTTCCGGAAATGCGCAGATTAGGGTATCCGGTCGTGTTTGACGCTACCCATAGTGTCCAAATTCCGGGCGGAAACGGCACTTCAACAGGCGGAAAGCGTGCGTTTGTCCCGTATCTGGCAAGGGCAGCGGCGGCTTGCGGGATCGATGCGTTGTTTCTCGAAGCCCATCCTGATCCGGACCAGGCCTGGTCGGATGGCCCGAATATGGTGAAACTGGATGATATTGAAGAAATGTTAAAGCCAATAATTGAAATTGATCACATGATAAAAGAACAAACGGCAGCAAACATCCATTAACGGAGGTGAATAGGATGTTAAAAGATTTCAAACGAAGCATCAATTATGTCGAAAGCGTCCGTGAAGTACTGGAAAAAGAAGCCAATGAGATCTTAAAGCTGAAAGACCGGATCAATTTTCGTATAAATGAAGGCATTGAAATGATATTGGCGTGCGAAGGCAGAGTCATTTTTACAGGAATGGGGAAATCGGGCATCATTGGCCGGAAACTTGCTTCCACATTTGCAAGCACCGGTACCCCGGCATTTTTCCTTCACCCGGGAGAAGCACTGCACGGCGATCTTGGAAAAATAACAAAAGAAGACATCCTCATTGCCATTTCCAACAGCGGGGAAACGTCGGAAATATTAAATATGATCCCCTCCATCAAAAGGATCGGCGCAAAAATGATTGCCATTTCTGGTTCACGCAAGTCGACACTGGCGCGGTGTTCGAATCTGGTGATGGATATCGGGGAAGTTGAGGAAGCGTGCCCACTCGGCCTTGCGCCGACTTCTACAACCACCGTCACGCTTGCGCTCGGGGATGCGATCGCGGTAGCCCTTTTAAAGGCAAGGGATTTTAAACCTGAAAACTTTGCGCTCTTCCATCCCGGCGGCTCGCTTGGCAGGCGTTTGCTTCTAACAGTTGGCCATGTGGCTAAACGCAAAAGCATGAACCCGGTTGCCAGAATGGATACCGGCATAAAGGAAGCATTATTTATGATGACGGAAGCGGGGACGGGGGCTGTCTCGGTCATTGATAAGCAGGGCCGGCTTGCCGGCATTTTAACGGATGGCGATATCCGGCGCGAGCTTTTAAACGGCCATGAAGTACTGGATAAAAAAGTGGCAGATTTGTATACAAAATATCCGGTTTGCGTCAGTGAGCATCAGCTGGCAGCGGAAGCATTGCGGATAATGGAAGACCATGCTTTCAAGGTGTTGCCGGTTGTTGCCGCCCAGAAACCGGTTGCCATGCTCCATATTCAGGATTTGGTCCAGACTATATAGACAAATGGTAAAAATTAAATTGGAAATTTTTTAAAAAAGCTTGACGAATCCGAAAAAAGGGGATAAATTGAACATAAGCATTTTTTAAGTCCGTTGTGTAATGGCTTTTGCGGTGTTTATGGCAAATTTCATACTCGTATTTTCTTATCAAGAGAGGTTGAGGGAATGGCCCGATGAAGCCTCAGCAACCTTCAATGCTTTTACGCGTTGAAAAGGTGCTAAGTCCTGCAAGTTATGGGATCCATAACTTGAAAGATAAGAAGATGGTTCATGCACGAAAAGAATGGCCTTCTTCTTATTGGAGAAGGCTTTTTGATTTTAAGTGAGGGAGTGTCCATCATGTATCATACAGAAACAAAACTTGCACAGATCGGAAACCGCAGTGACCGCGTGACAGGTGCGGTGAACCCGCCTGTTTATTTTTCTACCGCTTACCACCACGAAGGCATTGGGCAGTCGACCGGTTTTGATTATTCCCGTACCGGCAACCCGACACGCCAGTTGCTGGAAGAAGCGATTGCGGATCTGGAGGGCGGGGACCGCGGGTTTGCGTGCAGTTCCGGCATGGCTGCGATTTTCACTGTTTTATCTTTGTTCCAGGCCGGCGATGAGTGGATTGTGAGTGATGATTTATACGGCGGTACCTACCGCCTGCTTGAGCAGGGGTATAAAAAATGGGGGCTTTGTTGTAAGTACGTGAATACGTGCAACCCGGAAAATATTGAAAAAGAAATCACCTCGAAAACGAAAGCCATTTTTCTTGAAACGCCGACAAACCCCCTCATGCAGCAGACGGATATCGGCGCAGTGGCTGAAATTGCGAAAGGGCACGGAATCCTGCTGATCGTGGACAATACTTTTTACACCCCGCTTTTGCAGCAGCCGATCAAAGAAGGCGCTGATATTGTGGTCCACAGCGCAACGAAATATCTTGGCGGGCATAACGATGTGCTGGCCGGGCTGATCGTGGCAAAGGGCGCTGAACTTTGCGACAAGCTTTTCTTGTACCATAACGGTGCCGGCGCCACACTCAGCCCGTTTGATTCGTGGCTTCTGATGCGCGGCATGAAAACGCTGGCGCTCCGGATGGAAAAACACGAAAAGAATGCAAAAGCTGTGGCGGCCTTTTTAAGTGCGCATCCGGATGTAAAAGATGTGCTATATCCGGGCCGCGGCGGGATGCTTTCTTTCCGTGTAAAAGAAGAATCATGGATTGACCCGTTTTTACGCGGCCTGTCTCTGATTACATTTGCCGAAAGCCTCGGCGGGACGGAAAGTTTTATCACTTACCCGGCTACACAGACGCATGCCGACATTCCGGAAGAAAAACGGATTGCCTCGGGCGTGGACAACTGCCTTTTGCGCTTTTCAGTCGGAATTGAAGATGACCGCGATTTGATTGCAGATATTGAAAAAGCTTTTGCCAACATTCACGAAGGGGTGCAAACACGATGACAAATGAAGATTATTCTTTTCAAACGAGGCTTTTACATAACAGCCACAAAATTGACCAGGTGACCGGTGCGGTGAGTGTGCCGATCCAGCATGCTTCGACATACCACCAGGCGGACATTGATCAGTTCGGCAAATACGATTACAGCCGCTCGCTCAATCCGACGAGGGAAGCGCTCGAGGATGTCATAGCCGAACTCGAAGGCGGCGCCAAAGGTTTCGCGTTTGCTTCCGGGATGGCGGCGATTTCAACGGCGTTTCTGCTTTTGTCGGCGGGCGACCATGTTGTGATCACCGAGGATGTGTACGGCGGCACGTTCCGGATGGTGACAGAAGTCCTGACACGGCTTGGTATTGAACATACATTTGTGGATATGACCAACCTTGAAGAAGTGCGGCAGGCCGTCCGCCCGAACACGAAAGCTTTTTATGTAGAAACCCCTTCAAACCCGCTTTTAAAAGTGACGGATATCCGTGCGGTGAGTGAACTGGCAAAGGAAACCGGGGCGCTCACCTTTGTCGACAACACCTTTTTAACGCCTGCCCTGCAGCGCCCGCTTGAACTCGGGGCGGATATCGTGCTGCACAGCGCGACGAAATTTTTAGCGGGGCACAGCGATGTCGTCGCCGGGCTTGCTGTAGTAAAAGATGAAGCATTGGCAGCGCGCCTCGGCTTTTTGCAAAACTCATTCGGGGCGGTGCTCGGCGTCCAGGATGCATGGCTCGTTTTGCGCGGGTTGAAAACGTTGCATGTGCGGCTGCTCCAATCACAGCAGTCAGCGGTGAAAATTGCACATTTTCTTGATGCGCATCCGCTTGTACGAAACGTGTATTATCCGGGGCTCGGGTACCATCCGCAGCATGCGTTGCAAAAGCTGGAGGCACAAGGGCCGGGCGCGGTATTGTCGTTTGAACTGGAAGATGAGGAAGCGCTCCGGGCATTCGTCAGCCATGTAAAAATCCCGGTCTTTGCCGTCAGCCTCGGCGCTGTGGAATCGATTCTGTCCTATCCGGCAAAAATGTCCCACGCCGCAATGCCACCTGAGGACCGAAGAAAACGCGGCATCTCCGACAGCTTGTTGCGCTTATCGGTTGGCCTCGAAAATCCGGATGATCTGATTGCCGATTTTGAGCAGGCTTTTTCATACACGAAAGCTGGCACAACAGTGAAATAGAAGCCGGATTCCTTCAGCAGGAAACGCCAACTGTTGCCGGTTAAAGCCCGCTTCGTTCAGAAGTTCCGAAAAAAGCAGCGGGAAACCACTGTAAAAAGGGTCCCGCCGCTTTTTTCTATTTTTTGTGTAAAGGAACGAACGCTTGCATTTACAAGCCGGAAATCGGCCGGGTAATCGTCCTGCCTGGTTGCAGCGTTTCTGTCCGGCCGCCGATATGGATGTCCAGCACATCTCCTTCCAGCAATGCCACTTTGAACGCATGGCACGTGACTTCCACCTGGAGCCTGCGGTTTTGGTAGGTGAGACGGAATAAATAGCGGTCCCATTGTTCCGGAATGGCCGGGTTTAAGAAAAGCCCATTTTCTTTGATCCGGACGCCGCCGAATCCGTACACGATGGACAGCCATGTCCCACCCATATTGGCCATATGCAGGCCGTCTTTTGTGTTGCCGTGCGTGTTATCAAGATCAAGACGGGCTGTTTCGATAAAATAATGATACGCTTTTTTCGTTTCGCCGAGCCTGGACGCCATGATGCTGAAGATGCAAGTGGACAGCGATGAATCGTGTGTTGTGACTTTTTCATAATAATGATATGAGTTTCGGATCGTTTCCGGATCTGCCTCTTCTTCCAGCAAAAAATGCGCGAGCACCGTGTCCGCCTGTTTGCATACCTGGTACCGGTAAATCGTGAGCGGATGGTAATGCAAAAGGAGCGGGTAATGGTCTTTCGGCGTATGTTCAAAATCCCAGACCGCTTTATCGAGAAAGCTGTCATCCTGTTTGTGGATGCCGCGTTTTTCATCATAAGGGAGATACATGGCATCCGCTGCTTTCAGCCAGCTTGCCGCTTCTTTGTCCGTTAAACCGAGCCGCGCAGCAAATGCCGCAAAATAGGCTGCATCTGTTGTTTTCAGCCAGTGGTAAAATTTGTGGGCTGATTTTAAATTGTATTTTGCCATTACATTTGTATAGTAATTGTTGTTGACGATGGCTGTGTACTCATCCGGCCCGGTCACATCTTCAATCGCAAATTTGCCGTCTTTTTCCCGGTAATGGCCAACCTCAAGCCAAAGCCGCGCCGTTTCCACGAGAATTTCGACGCCGTATTGCTTCATAAAGTCCTGATCTTGCGTGGCATACCAGTACTGCATATAACTGTAAGCAATGTCCGCGCTAATATGATACTGCGCTGTGCCGGCAGGGAAATACGGGGAGCATTCCGGGCCGGAAATCGTCCGCCACGGAAATAGCGCGCCTTTTTGATGGCCCATTTCTCTTGCCCTTGCCCGTGCATGGCCAAGGATATGGTAACGGTACAGCAGCAAATGCCGCGCGAGTTCCGGATGCGTCAACAGAAACACCGGGAAAATATAAATTTCCGTGTCCCAAAAATAATGCCCTTCATAACCTTCCCCGGACAGCCCTTTTGCCGCAATATTGCTGGCGGTGTCTTTTCCGACAGACTGCAGGAGCTGGTACAGATTGAAACGGATCCCTTCCTGCAGTTTCGGATCGCCGTCAATTTCAATGTCCGCTGTTTGCCAGTAAGTGGCTAAATATTGCTCCTGCTCCCGTATGAGTGCGGAAAAATCTTTCCCTTGCATGCTTTTCAGGATGTCCGCCGCCTTTTCTGCGATATGGTCCCCGTGACGGAGGGTGTCCGTATAGATCGCAAATTTTGTAAGGGACACCGGCTCGCCGGGTTTGAAATCGATGATGGCGTGCACTTTTTGTTCGTCTTGTTCATAATGACATTCGCAAGAGGCGGAAACGGCGTGGGTTGTGGCACAAGCCATTTCAAGCCCGGAAGCAAATGTGCGGGCAAGCAGTACAATCGTGCCGCTCTCCGCCGCTGCTTTTGTCACAGCCAGCCTTTTTGCATGGGCAGATCCGGTCCGCGGGTCGTTTTTATCGACATAATTTTGCACATCACCGTTGACAGTGGAAATCACCCGCACCGGCCCGGAAAAGTTCACCGGCTCCATTTTCACTTGAATCGCAAACAGTTCCCGCCATGTAAAAGAAACCAACCGTGAAAAAGTGAGCTTGATTTCTTTTCCGGAAGGCGATTTCCAATGGATGACGCGTTCGGAAAACCCGCGTTTCATGTGCAAAGTTTGGGAAAAACCGAGAACTTCCCCTTCAAAAAGAGAAAAGCGTTCTTTTTCTTCTCCAAGAAAAATTTCGATGGTCTGCGCATCGATCACATTCAGCATTTTCTGCCCGGTTTCCGGGAATCCGTACGCTTTTTCCCCGTACTGGATTTCTGTATTGTCATAAAAAGCATTCAAATAAGTGCCGCGGATAGAAGGGATTTCTTCCGGGTAGCCTTCTTCAAAGTTTCCGCGCACGCCAAGATAGCCGTTCCCGAGTGCAAATAAGCTTTCATTGACCAGCAACATTTGTTTGTCCAATTCGTGTTTCGTGATTTCCCATGTCATACGCTGTTCCTCCAAAAATTCCAAATTCGAAGAGGGCATGGTGCCAAGCGCCCTTTTTTTCTTATGTCCCGGACCGAAAAACCCTTTCCCCGTATCGGATTGCCTGCCGGGCCTGTAAGTTAAACAACGGCAGCTTGACAGGGATCTGGAAAATGCCGCGCGGTTGCGATACCGGGGGAGAACGCTCCGCTAGCGGAAATTTTTATTCTTTCACCCCGCCTGTTGTAAGGCCGGAGACGATTTGTTTCTGGAACAGAAGGACGATGATCAGGGTCGGGACCGTGACGACTGTGGTAGCGGCAGCGACCTGTCCCCAAAGTATTTCGAACTGGGTGCGGAGGAAAGAAATCGCGACCGGCACAGTATGGTAATTAGCGTCCGAGTTTAAGGTAATCGTCAGCAAAAATTCGTTCCACGCAGCAATGAATGTAATAATCGCAGTTGTAAAGACACCCGGCGCGGCAAGCGGGAAGACGATCCGGAACAGCGTCTGAACCGGCGTCGCACCGTCAATTTTTGCCGATTCTTCAAGCGCGAGCGGAATCTGGTTGAAATGCGTCACTAGGATCCATACCGCAGTCGGCAGGGTGATCGTCGAATACGGCAGGACAATCGCATACGAGTTCGTTAAATGCAAATGCAGGAACAAGTTATAAATCGGCCCGGTGACAATCATTTGCGGGAACATCGAAACCGCCAGAATCAGCCCGAGCAACAAGTTTTTCCCTTTAAAATCAAAACGCGAAATGGCGTAAGCCGTAAACGTGGCAATTAAAATAATGTAAACCGTTGTCGTTGTCGCAACGATAAAACTGTTTTTCACCGATGTCAGGATTCCCTTTTGGAAAATCTGCGTGTAATTTTCCCATGTCGGATGATGGGCAAAGACCCGAAAAGCCCCGTCCCCAAAAATTTCCCCGGAAGGTTTAAAGGAGGTGATAAAAATCCAGAAAAACGGAAATATCATCCCAAATAAAAATACGACAATCAGGGCGATGATGAGCACATTCCATTTGCGATTCGTTTTCATGGTCATCCCTCCTTAGTTTTTATCCATCAGATTGGCACCGAGCACTTTAATGTAAATGGTTGCGATGATGGCAACGCAAATAAACATGATGATCACAATGACGGAGCCGTAGCCGAAGTTGGTTTGCCCGAACATCGTTTTGTAACCGTAGACAGACATGGTTTCTGTTGCCCCGCCCGGACCGCCGCCTGTCAGGACGTAAATCAGGTCGAAAACGCGAAAAGCGTCAAGTGTCCTGAACAGCAGTGCGACCAAAATGGAAGATTTGAGCATTGGCAGCGTAATTTTGAAAAACTGCTGGATTTTTGTTGCGCCGTCAATGGATGCGGCTTCATACAACCCTTTGGAAATGTTTTGCAGGCCGGCAAGCAGCAAAAGGGCCATATAAGGCGTTGTTTTCCAAACGTCGGCTAAGATCGTGGATACCATCGCGCCGGACCCCGTTAAAAGCAGAATGCGCGAATCGCTGATCAGCCCGATAGACTGGAAAAAGTGTGCGACAACGCCGCTTGTGCCGTCATACAAATAACTCCACATGAGCGCGGCAACCGCGGTCGGAATCGCCCACGGGATCAGCGAAGTTGTCCTTACAATGCCTTGCCCTTTGAACGCTTTGTTCATAATCATGGCGAGGCCGAGGCCGAGGACAAACTCAAGGAAAACCGAAACGACGGTAAAGAGCACGGTATTCCATAAGGCATGCCCGAGCCGTTTATCATGCAATGCTTCTTTATAAGACTTGAAGCCGGTGAAGTTGGAAGGTACAAAGCTACTTTTGAAATCTTTGACAATTTTCGATAAATTTTTTCCGTTCGGCGTATCGTATTTGGCATTGATTTCCTTTACCAGTTTAGATGAGTCGGTATAAAGGCCCATCAGCTTTTTCTGGTCAGCTTTGCTGATTTTTTGGACGCCTTTTCTGCCTTTATACTGTTTAGCTACATCCGCAACGTGATGGACCAGTTTGTCGGCTTTTTGCCGGTCGGCCGGGTCGGTGATTTTTTCCCGGTCTTCTGTCAGAAATAGCCTGACATACGTTTGCGTTTCATCAAATAAGCTGAAATTATAGCGCGGGCTCATGTACAGCCCCGATTTTTGCTGGTTATTCAGCTGGTAATCAAAAAAGGTATACCGGAGTGACTGAAAAATCGGCCACAGCGAGAATACGCCGATAATCAGCAGGGTTGGAAGGATAAATAAAAAAGCCTGCAAGCGGTTCTTCTTCATGATGCTGGCACCTCTTTTCGCCGTAATGTTTCTTCCCGTACGGAGGATGCACAGTTTATGCAGCGCCCCCTCATATCTTTTTAAAAAAGGCTCTATTGAATAGAGCCTTTCGCCGATATCAAACCATTATGAAAAGCAGGCGCCCGGGGACGGAAAGGGAGTAAAACGCGCCCCCGGACGGTTGCTTATTCGCCTGCTGCGTCCTGGATCGTTTTGGCTGCGTCATCCAGATTTTGGCCTGTGCTTAAATATTTGTGGGCCGCAATTTGGATCGTGTCGGATACTTTGCTGTACTTCGCGGATACCGGGCGGGCAATCGTCGTTTTCAACGCTTTTTGGAAGCCCGGCATGGTCAGCATTTTGTTTTGTTTTTGGACATCTGGATCATCCAGCAAATCATTATATCCCGGCAGGTAACCGCCTTTTGTGGACATAATCTTCTGCCCTTTTTTGCCGGCTACGAATTTTACAAACTCCCATGCGCCTTCCACATGTTTTGAGTTTTTGTTGATGCCGAGAAGCCAGCCGCCGACAGCGCCGCCGTTTGGAAGCGGGGCAATGCCGACATTTTTGATGTCTACTTTTACGCCTTCTCCGCCTGTTTTAATGGTGCCGTACTGGTACGGCCAGTTCCGCGCGAAGACTGATTTTCCTTGTGCAAAGCTGTCCAGCGTTTGTTGTTCCATATAGTTTAGCAAATCTTTCGGCGCCCATGATGCTTTTGTAAAATTGTACATCGTCTCAAGGCCGCCTTTGATATCTTTATAATGATTCGTGAATTCTGTCACGTTGACAGTTAAGCCTTCATATTGTTTGGATTGATAAACAAAACCGTTTGTCGTTCCGCCTTTGCCGGCATATTTTGCAGCCATATTTCCGAGTTCTTTATAGGTGTAGTCCCCGCTTTCGAGTTTCGCAGCATCTTCCTTGCTGACAATATCGGAACGGTAATACAGAATGCCGAGGTCCGGGAAGAATGGAAGTGTATATTGTTTCCCTTCATAGTTTCCGGAAGCCATCGAACCGGCATTGAACTGGTCTTTCGTCAAATTGGCATCCATCATTTTCTTGTCAATCGGGACAAGGTAACCGGCACCGGCAAATTCTCCGCCCCATACAACGTCCATGGACATAATGTCATACTCACTTGATCCGCTGGAGAGCGAAGTCAGCAATTGGTCATGCATTTGTGCCGAGTCATTCGTCATTTGCACCCATTTCACCTGGTATTTTTTCGATTGTTTGTTAAAAGCTGCAATGACTGCTTTTGTCGCAGGTGTGCTGTCATTTTGTGCCGCAAATTTTAACACAATCTTTTTCGAGGAACTGCCGTTTTTACTTGATTTCGAGCTTGAATTGCTGCCGCAGCCGGCCAGCACGCCCACAACAAGCGTAAGCGCTGCCAAAATAACGCCCGCTTTTTTCCACATCCTAAAGCCCCCTTTAGTTTTGATGATTACACTTGAATATTACCATGTATGCGCATACAATGATATTGAAATCTTTAGATCTATAATAAAATTTTTAGATTGAGGGGCGGCTCCGATGAAACAGTCTGTCATCAGCAAATCCATTATAGAACGCTACCTTTCGTACCGCGTTGAACACCAGCGCGAGTATTTTCTGCATCCGCCTTATATGATGGAAAAGCAGTTGTTGAATGCTGTAAAAGAAGGAAGAGTGGAAGCAGCCGAATCCGTTTTGAAAAACATCAATACGCTGGAGCGGGCAAAACTTGCGGAAGAACCGGTCCGCTCGCTCCGTAATTCTCTCATCTGCATTTGCACGCTGTTCACGAGGGCGGCGATCGAAGCGGGCGTGCCGCCGGAAACCGCTTTTAACATCAGCGATGCGCATATTTTGGAGATTGAAAGGATGGAGACGCAGGAAAAGCTGTTTGAGTTGGAGTACAGCATGCTGCGCAATTTTACGGAAACCGTCCGGCAGGCAAGGAAACAGGAACATCGCTACAGCCATGCGATTCATATGGCTGTGGCATATATTCATGAAAATATTTTACAGGTGGTCACGCTCGAATCGCTGGCAAAACATGTTTACCTGAATCCGAGCTACTTGTCCCACTTGTTTAAAAAAGAGACCGGCGTCTCGGTGACGGATTATATAAATAAAAAGCGGATTGAAGAGTCGATTTATTTTTTGCTCCATACGAATATACCCATTTCTGAAATTGCGCTTCTGTTCCATTTTTGCAACCAAAGCTACTATACTTCGCTTTTTAAAAAATATATGGGGCTCACCCCAAAAGAATTCCGAAAGCAAAACCAGTACTAGTTTTGCTGGCATGTATCCGTTTTTTAACGGTCGGCCGGCGCTTCCTTGTGATTTTCCAATGTTTAACAAAACAACAGCACCGTTTCACGTCCGGATTTCCATCAAGTTCCTTTCCTTAGCCACCGTCTGCACACTCGAACAAAACCGTATATCGCCCATGCTGCGGGTCTTCCCTTTTTGCCACAGGCGTTGGCGGAGCGGGGATTTGTAATTGCCGGCGGTGCACAGAACGTATATACTAAACATGGAAACATTTCAACATGCTAAGGAGAAAACTGTTTTGAAAAAGGCATTTGGCAATATTGATTTGACCGTGATTACAGAAGAACAATTTTTGGGCGAATTTGAGAGCCGGGTACACGAAGGAATTAAAACCAATGTGTTTTTTTTAAATGCGCACTGTTACAATATCGCCCAAACCGACCGCGACTACTACCGGATTATCAATGAAGCCGACTACCTGCTCAACGACGGGGTCGGGATTGAAATCGGCGCAAAACTGTTTGATATTCCGCTTGCCGGCAATTTAAACGGTACCGACTTGACGCCGAAAATATTAAAGCGCTGTGAAAAAAACGGCTTCTCCGTATTTGTGCTCGGCGCTACCGAAACGAATTTGAAAAGTGCAATCCAACATTTCCGCAGGGACTATCCCGGTTTGAAAATTGCCGGCGCCCATCACGGTTATTTTCAATCAAACCATGAGATTGTAGAGGCGATTAACCGCTCGCATGCCGATGTGCTGATCGTCGGAATGGGCGTGCCGCTCCAGGAAAAATTCATTGCCGGCTTCGATCGGGAACTTTTCTGCACGGCACGGCTCGGTGTCGGCGCTTTTATTGATTTTGCATCCGGAAACGTACCGCGTGCCCCGTATCTGTTCCGGAAATTGCGGATCGAGTGGCTGTTCCGGCTGTTGCGCGAACCGAAACGGCTGTGGAAGCGGAATGTCGGCAGCCTCATCTTTTTATGCCGGATTTTGCTATATAAATGGAAACATTCTTAGCTTCCTTTTTCCGGCGCGGAAAAAGGAACGGGGCGTGCAGGGCGGGAATTCAGACACGTGCCCAAAAAAAGAAGGGAATGCCCGGCACTTGCCGAACGATAAAAGATGTGCCAATTTTTGTTTTACAAAAGGGAAAAGCGGGTAGGATAATGTAATCATTTGTAAAAGAAAGGTGAGAAAGATGGAAATTGATATCAAACCCGCTGCACTCTCCCAATTTAAACAAATTGAATTTCAAGAAGGCGAAGGCATCCGGATTGAGGCGGTCTTTGTCGGGAGCTGTACAATTGCCGCTGAACATTCTTTGAAAATTGACCATAAACGGGAAGATGACGATTTGTTTAATGTTTATGGCATTCCGCTCCTTGTATCGAAGGCAAGCCAAAAACAGCTCGGTGAGAAAGTCATCATCGATTACAATCCGAATAAAGGGTACAAACTTTCTTCAGATCAGGAAGTTTACCAATACAATCTTGACTTGACAAGAGCCGAGTAAAAAGAGGTGCTTTGCATTGAAAGAAACTTTTCGTGCGTTGGTCATGGAAAATGCATCACAGCCGGCACGCTCCGTACAGGAATGGGATACGGGCCGGCTGCCGGACGCGGAAGTCACCGTAAAAGTTGCCTATTCAAGTGTCAATTACAAAGATGCGCTTGTTGGCGTGAGAGGGGACTTTGTCAAATCTTATCCGTTTATACCGGGGATTGATTTGGCAGGGACGGTGCTTGCGTCCGCTGACAGCCGCTTTAAAGAAGGCGATGAAGTGATCGTCACAAGTTACAAGCTGGGCACCGGGCATTTCGGCGGATTCAGTGAAATGGCGCGCGTGCCGGCTGCCTGGGTGGTA
The DNA here is from genome assembly GCF_038008605.1 of Weizmannia sp. FSL W8-1119. Taxonomy (NCBI): domain Bacteria; kingdom Bacillati; phylum Bacillota; class Bacilli; order Caryophanales; family Bacillaceae; genus Heyndrickxia; species Weizmannia sp. FSL W8-1119. The sequence goes on from NZ_JBBOZL010000001.1 coordinate 533,685, forward strand.
CCGCTTCCGAAAGGGCTGACATTAAGAGAATCCATGATTTTAGGGACAGCCGGCTTTACGGCAGCGCTGTCCGTGCAAAAACTGGAAGACCACGGGCTCAAACCGGGACAAGGGCCGGTGCTTGTTGCCGGAGCAAGCGGCGGTGTCGGCAGTGTTGCTGTCGATATTTTGGCAAAAAGGGGTTATGAGGTCACAGCTTCAACCGGGAAAAAAGAGGCACACGCTTATTTGAAACGGCTCGGTGCGGCCCGCATCCTTGACAGGGAAGCCGTTACGGACCATGAAGACCGGCCGATCCGCAAAACGGAATGGGCAGCGGCTGTCGATCCCGTCGGCGGGAAAACGACACAATACATCATCAGCTCCCTGCAGTACGGCGGGGCGGTGGCAACGAGCGGCCTCACCGGCGGAAGGGAAGTCAAAACAACCGTAACCCCGTTTCTCGGGCGGGCCGTCAGCTGGATCGGGATTGATTCTGTTTTTTGCCCGATGGATCTCCGCGTGAAAGTTTGGGAAAAACTTGCCGGCGAATTCAAACCGGAACATTTGACGAGTGAAATTGTCCGGGAAATCAGCCTTGAGCAAGTCCCGGCCGCACTTTCGGATATTTTGGAAGGCAAGCTCCAGGGCCGGACAATTGTAAAAATGTAACAAAAAAGGATGCGTGGCACTCGCGCATCCTTTTTAACAACCGCAAAAAGCGCTGGTTGAATGGATAAGGGCACCGGCTGGCGTCTTGAGGCCATTCCGCCATTCCATCCAGGGTTCACCTTTCCTTCGAATGTACCTCCATTACCAGCTGGCATGCTTGCGAGTCCGGGTTTTAACTTTCCGCCGGCTCTACATGCACAATGACCTCATATACTTCACAATCGCGAATCAATGAATTCTCCACTTTTGTTGAAATGTCATGGGCATGGCGCAAATCAAGAGACGGTTCAACGCCGATGACAAGATCAATGACTGTATTATTTCCGTACTGCCGCGCTTTAATGTCTTTCACGCTTTGGACGCCGGCTACGCTTAATACTTTCGCTTTATAATTTTCCAGCTCCGACTCATCAAATCCGTCCGTTAAAAGATGGGAAGTATCGCGGAAAATTTCCCAGGCGGTTTTGCAAATCAATAAGCCGACAACAATCGCAGCCGCCGGGTCAAGCCACGGAAGATGGAACTGCGAACCGATGATGCCGATGCTCGCGCCGATACTCACCCAGGCATCGGACAAATTATCCATCGCGCTTGCCCGCACCGCCTGGCTGTTGATGCGTTTTGATAACCGTTTATTGTACAAATAGACAAAAAACATGACAACAGCACAAAGTAACCCGGTCCATGCCGCTGCCATATCCGGGGATTCGGATTTTCCATGCACAATCGAGAGAATGGCATCATAGAGCACCTGGATGCCGACCGCCACCATAATGAGAGAAGCAACCATGGAGGCGACGTTTTCCGCTTTCCAGTGCCCGTAAGGATGATCGCGGTCCGCCGGTTTCCGGGAGAGGCGGAGCCCGATCAGGACGGCGATCGAAGACAGGATGTCCGTAATATTGTTCAGCCCGTCTGCCTTCAGGGCGTTTGAATCCGTATAGAAGGCAATCACTAGTTTCAGCACCGACAGGCTTAAATAGGCCGCCATGCTGATCATAATGCCGTACTCGCCTAATTTTAAATTTTGGTATTTTTCTTCATTCATTGCTTTCACTTCCATTTGGTTTCCTTCTCTATCATAACAATGAAGTGCAGGGTGGGTCTACAGCAACGTTTTTTCCGGCCGCTATAAAAGTTAGATGCGGGAAAATCCGCCTTCTCATGCATTAAGGTCTGGGATTTCAACAAATTTATGCTAATATGGAAATAGAAAATTTTTTACAGGAGGCCAACATGAGCACTGATTGGAAAACTTCTTATGAAAAATGGAACCGCTTTGCAGGGCTGGATGCCGCATTAAAAGCAGAACTATCCGGCGTAAGCGGGGATGAAAAAAATCTGGAAGACCGCTTTTATAAAAACCTTGAGTTCGGAACGGGCGGTATGCGCGGGGAACTGGGCGCCGGCACGAACCGCATGAATATTTATACAGTCCGGAAAGCATCAGAAGGGCTGGCAAACTTCATTCTCGACCAGGGGGAAGAAGCTATAAACCGTGGGGTCGCGATCGCCTACGATTCAAGGCGCAAATCGCCGGAGTTTGCCCTTGAAACCGCAAAAACGCTCGGCAAGCACGGGATCAAAGCCTATTTATTTGATTCCCTCCATCCGACGCCGCTTTTGTCATTTGCGGTCCGGTACTTGAACGCTTATGCCGGCGTTGTCATTACAGCGAGCCATAACCCGAAAGAATACAACGGCTACAAAGTTTACGGGCCGGATGGCGGGCAAATGCCGCCAAAAGAAGCGGACGAACTGACAGGCTATGTGAACCGTGTCGAAAATGAACTGCTTGTCGAAGTCGGCGAAGAAAAGGATCTGATCGAAAAAGGCTTGCTCGTTTATATCGGCGAAAATGTAGACAAAGCTTACCAGGACCAGCTCATCAAACTCCGCCAAAACAAGGAAGTGATCAGCTCGGTTGCAGATTCTTTCAAAATCGTCTACACGCCGTTGCACGGGACAGGCAATCTCCCGGTCCGCCGCGGCCTTGAAAATTTCGGTTTTCAAAACGTCACCGTTGTAAAAGAACAGGAGCTGCCGGATTCCGAGTTCTCAACAGTAAAATCGCCAAATCCGGAAGAACATGCCGCTTTTGAACTTGCCATCCGCTACGGCGAAGAAATCGGCGCGGACATTTTGCTTGGCACGGATCCGGACACTGACCGCCTCGGCGTTGCCGTAAAAAACCATGAAGGAAAATACGAGGTTTTAACCGGCAACCAGACAGGCGCATTACTGCTCCATTATCTTTTAACACAAAAACAAAAGCAAGGGACTCTGCCGGAAAACGGTATTGTCATCAAAACGATTGTAACGTCTGAAATCGGCCGCGATATTGCCCGGTCTTTCGGCATCCCGACCATCGACACTTTGACCGGTTTTAAATTCATCGGTGAAAAAATCAAAGAGTTTGAAAAAACCGGTGCCCATACTTTCTTATTTGGGTATGAAGAAAGCTACGGTTATTTAATCGGCGATTTTGTGCGCGATAAAGATGCGGTGCAGTCGGCAGTCCTTGCTGCGGAGGTGGCCGCTTACTATAAGTCGATGGGAAAAACATTGTATGAAGGCCTGCTCGACATTTTCGAACAGTACGGCTACTATAAGGAATCCTTAACATCGCTCACTTTGAAAGGAAAAGAAGGATCGGAAAAAATCGCCGGCATCCTTGCCAACTTCCGTGCCCATCCGTTAACAGAAGTGGCGGGCATCCCGGTATCCGCCCGCGAGGATTATCAATCACAACTGCGGACCAACGCGAAAACGGGAGAAACGTCAAAAATTGAACTGCCAAAGTCCAATGTGCTGAAATTTTTCCTTGAAGACGGTTCATGGTTCTGCATGCGCCCGTCCGGAACAGAACCGAAAGTGAAGTTCTACTTTGGTGTGAAAGCGGACAGTCTCGCGGAGAGCGAACAACGGAACAAACGCCTAAGCGATGAAGTGATGAATCTCGTAAACCGTATGCTTTAATTGTATTCATAGGGTGCCCCGGGCGGATTGACGTCCGGGGCGTTTTTTCGCCGTGCGGCAGATTGATGCAGAACACCATAATCGGCTCCCTCACAACAAAGGACAAGGCTCATTTTCAGCGCCCCGGGCATCTCTCAGGAACCGCCTGTATTGGTGCCGCCCTGCCATGTACGCCGGATCTTCTTTCCCGCTTCTATGCAGGTTCAGTACGATTTTCCCTTTCTGCAAAAACAGGCATCATTTGCAGAAATTTTGCGAAAAAATGAGCCTGATTTTTCTTTACTTAAAAAATAAGGCATGGTATATTCTGGGCAGATGCACATTTTCGGCCGGGACGTATCTGTTTGATTCAACAGAGTCCGGCCAACCGGTCCGGTTTGCGGACTGTCACCAATTTTTCGAAAAAGGTAACCGGCACAGCAGAGCCATATGCGAAAATCACGGTGAAAGCCGGCAAAACAACGATCGGAACCGGCAAGGCCGGTAAAAACGGGGAATTTGCGGCCAAGATACAACCGCAATGCATCGGCAGAAAACTGTATGTCTATGCAACCGATGCAGCGCGCCATACAGGAAAGGCCGCAGCCACAACCGTAAAACCGCCGGCACCGTCCGCACAGGGCGTTAAAGCAGGCGCAACGAAAGTGACCGGAACTGCACTTAGCGGGTCCAAAGTCTATGTCAAAACCGGAAAAACGGCAATCGGCCATGCTGTTGCCGGAAAAAATGGCAGGTTCACCGTGAAAATCAAAAAGCAAAAGGCAGGCGCAAAATTGTCGTTGTATGCTGTTAAAAACGGCATTTGGAGCGACGCTAAAACGATTACGGTACAAAAATAGGAGAGCGGATCACCCCATTCAAAACGATATCCTTTTCAAAAGGAGCATAACGTTTCAGGGCCAAAAAGGCCGGGAGCCGTCCCGGTTTTTTTGCTTATGATAAAGGGCAAATGCCATGCTTTTTTCTTCCGCGGAAACGGCTGAAAAGGGCGGCTTTTTTTGTTGTCCGTTGGAAGAAAAACGCCCAAAAAGGATGCAACATTTTTCTTACTCATGTAAAATGGAAAGAGCGAATAGGAGGCTTTGCCATTGCTCATGAAGAAAAAACAAAGCGCGTTGGTGCTTGCAGGTCTCTGCATCCTGTTTATGGCTGCCATGTTTCTTTTCTCCAGCCAGCCCTATAAGGAACAGGATATGCGGCCGGAACTGGAAAAGCTGGTACACCTCGATGCAAACACATTGCCGAAAATCGAATTTTATTACGGGGGTGCGCTTGTCACGTCAACGCTGCCGTATGATTTTATTGAATTCTGGATCCGGAAATCCTGCCATGTGGCGGAATATGCCGTCTGTACTTTGCTGATCCTTCTAACTTTGCGCACGGTTTTGGTTCCTGTCCGTTTTGCAGTCCCGGCCGGCTTTCTGGCAAGTTTTTTCTATGCCAATTTCGACGAATGGCATCAAAGTTTTGTCAGCGGCAGAACAGGGCATTTTATAGATGTCATCACTTTTGACAGCTTCGGAATCTTGATTGGCGTCTGTCTGTTTTTATGGTTTACGCGAAGGAAAAAATCCCGATAATGCTTAACGAACGGCATTTGTTTCTTTATAATAATCGTATTGAATATACAACAGGGAGTTCTAATCTATGAGCATATCTGTCAGATTTAAAAACGTTTCGAAAAAGTATAAAATGTACCGGAGCAATTCGGAAAAAATTCTCGACATCATTTTGCCGGGCGGTTATGGCGATGATTTTTACGCCCTGCAGAACATATCTTTTGAGGCGAGCAACGGGGATGTCATCGGCGTGATCGGCGTTAACGGCGCCGGCAAATCAACCTTGTCCAATCTGATTACCGGCATTATTCCGCCCACAACCGGAACGATTGAATTAAACGGCGAAACATCGCTGATTGCCATTAACTCCGGCTTAAACAATGAATTGTCAGGCCTTGAAAATATTGAACTGAAATGCCTGATGCTTGGGTTCACAAAAAAGCAGATTAAGGAGCTAACCCCGCAAATTATTGAATTTGCGGATATCGGGCAGTTCATTGACCAGCCTGTTAAAAAATATTCAAGCGGGATGAAGTCACGGCTCGGATTTGCCATCTCGGTCAACGTTGACCCTGATATTCTTGTCATTGACGAGGCGTTATCGGTCGGCGACCAGACATTTGCCGATAAATGTTTTGAGAAGATGAATGAATTCAAGGATGCGGGCAAAACGATCTTTTTCATCAGCCACTCGATGGGCCAGGTAAAGAAATTTTGCGAGAAAGCGATGTGGCTGGAAGCAGGGGAAATTAAGCAATACGGCGCGATCGATGATGTCCTGCCAAATTACGAAAAGTTCCTGAAAGAATTCAAATCATGGCCAAAAGACAAACAGAAAAACTTCAAACAGATGATTCTCGAAAAACGGAGCAAAGAAAGAAAAGAAAAAGTGGCAGAATAAGGGCTGCTGCCCGGGATGCAAAAGCATCCCGGGCAGCAGCTTTCCTGCTTACCAGGCTTTTTGCTGGAAAACCGGGAGTGGCGGCTGAAGAACAATTCCAGCCAGGCAAAATGTTTTTCGTAAAAAAGATATCAAGAATTGACAGCGCTTACTTTAAAGCGGTATAGTGAAAATGTGCACATACTCACAATGGGAGGGAATCATAATGGCCAGCTTAGAAAATAAAATTGCAATTGTCACAGGCGGCGCTTCCGGGATCGGGCTTGCAACCGCAAAAGCTTTTACGGAAAAAGGGGCGAAAGTGGTGATTTCCGATTACAACGAAGAAAGCGGCAAAACGGTTGAAAAAGAACTCAAAGAAAAAGGGGCGGATGTTTGCTTTATTCGCGCCGATGCATCTGATGAACAGTCCGTCGCCGGCCTTGCGACAAGGCCATCGTATTCCTCAGTGAAAATGAATTTGTAACCGGCATTGCCCTGCTCGTGGACGGCGGTTATACAGCGCAATAAGTGCGGCATAACCAGCGCCAAAAGGCATCCATCCGGTCCGGGTTGATACCGGTTGATGCGTTCAAGCCATAAACCGGCCCTCGGGAAGAATCGCCGATTTGGCCGTATTTGCAAATGCGTCTGTCCAGACAAGCCATAAAAAAACCTGCATCCGCTAAAAGGATGCAGGTTTTTTTGGTTAAAAGTGCATAACCCAGATGGTTCCGTAAACAACGACGATCGCAATGATGATGCTGTAGATCATATTGCTGACATTGATCTTTCCGTTTTCGCCTTCTTTGACGTGCATGAACATAAATAATTGCACGCCAGCCTGGAGGAAGGCAAACAATCCGATTGTCCAGATGATCGCCGTTTTAGAAAGGTTGGTATACAAAGCAACATACAGTGCCACAAGGGTCAATACGATTGAAAGCAGAAAACCGATGACATGGCCGATCGGATATTTTGAATGATGCTCCATTATTTCATCAACCCTCCTAAATAAACGAAAGTGAAGATAAAGATCCAGACAACATCAAGGAAGTGCCAGTAAATACTTACAACGAAAAATTTGCGTGCCGTCATCGGCGTTAAACCGCGGCGGATCAGTTGTATAATAATCGATATTCCCCATAAAATCCCGAGGGAAACGTGGCATCCGTGCGTTCCGAGCAATAAATAGAATGCGGAAAGGAATGCGCTTGTCTGCAGTGTTGCCCCATCATGAACGTACGTGACAAATTCATTGATTTCAAAGCCGACGAAAGTTAAACCGAGAAGAAGGGTAACGATAAACCAGCCGAGCATCGCGCCTTTATTCCGGTTTCGCATATTGAAGACGGCAATTCCGCATGTAAAACTGCTTGTCAAAAGGACAAAGGTTTCAATCAGGACACCTTTGAGCTCAAAGATGTCCTGCTGAGCAGGCCCGCCTGCTGTTTGGTGCTGGAGTGTAAAATACGTTGCAAACAGCGTTGCAAACAAAGTGATTTCAGCCGCCAGGAAAACCCAGAAACCGAAAATGGTTAAACGGTCCTGATTGCGCTGGTATTCGAGGGGCAATGATGTATCCAAATGTTCGTCGCTCATCGTTTTACACCTCCTGCTCTTGTATTTTCTGTGCGAATGATTTCTTCTACACTGATATAGTGCCCTTTATCCGGGTCAAACGATCTCCACGCAAGGCAGCCGAGCATCATCAAACCGCCGAGAATGGCGAGCCACCACCAGGACCAGACAAGGCCGAAACCTGCAAGGCCCATCGATACAGCGGAGAAAAATGGCATTGCCGAGTTATTTGGCATATGGATCGGTTTGTACTCTTCATCCCGGTAAATCGGTGTGCCGTTTTCTTTGTATTCTGCGAACGCATCAAGTGTAGAGACAACCGGCTGTTTCGCAAAGTTATATTCCGGAACCGGTGTAGGGGTTGCCCAATCTAATGTGCGGCCATCCCAAGGATCACCGGTCGTGTCGCGAACGCCATGTTTAATACTGTAAACAATGTTCCAAGCCAGGACGAGGAACCCAATCCCCATGATATAGGCACCTACTGTAGAGGCAAAGTTCCAACCTGTCCAGCCAAGCCCTGCTTCATAAGTGTACATCCGGCGCGCCATCCCGTCGAGGCCGACAAAGAATTGCGGCAGGAAGCAAAGGTTAAAGCCGACCATCCACAACCAGAACGTAATTTTGCCCAGTTTTTCATTCAGCATATAGCCGAACATTTTCGGATACCAGTAGTGGAGCCCTGCGAAACATGCATAGGCGACTGCCGGAATCAATGTATAGTGGAAGTGGGCAATCAGGAAATATGAATTGTGATATTGATAGTCTGCCGCTGCCATGGAAAGCATAACACCCGTAACCCCGCCGATCAAAAATGTCGGGATAAAGGCAAGCGACCAAAGCATAGGCGTTGTTGTTCTAATTTTCCCTTTATGCAATGTAAAGATTTCGTTAAATAATTTGACACCCGTTGGTATCGCGATAATCATCGTTGAGATCGAGAAGAACGAGTTTACGACTGCTGTGTTCCCCATTGTAAAGAAGTGGTGAACCCATGTGAAATAACTGAAGAATGCGATACCAGCCATCGCAACGACCATGGAGGCATATCCAAACAATCGTTTACCCGAGAATGTAGCGATAATGTCCGCGTAAATCCCAAGAGATGGCAGCAACACAATGTACACTTCCGGGTGGCCCCAGATCCAGAACAAGTTTGCCCATAACATCGGGCTGCCGCCTGAACCCATGGTAAAGAAGTGTGCGCCGAAAGTACGGTCAAACGTTACTTCTGCCAAAGCCACTGTCAAAACAGGGAAAGCAAAAAGCACGATGATAAAAGTAATCAAAGTAGACCATACGAACATCGGCATTTTCATTAATGTCATGCCCGGCGCCCTCATTTTCAGAATCGTGACAATGAAGTTCACGGCTGTTGCCAGTGTCCCGATCCCGGAAAGCTGCAGGCCCATTGCATAATAGTTGTTTCCGACACCTTTTGTAAATTCCGTGCCTGCAAGCGGGAAGTAGTTCGTCCAGCCGGCAGTAGGGGAACCCCCGATAATAAATGAAATATTAAAGAGGCACATCCCTGCAACCATTGCCCAGAAGCTGAATGCGTTCAAAAGCGGGAAGGCAACATCGCGCGCCCCGATTTGGAGTGGAACAGCAACGTTAATCAGGCCGAACAAAAACGGCATCGCCATAAATAAGATCATGACAACCCCGTGGGTCGTAAAGATCCCGTCATAATGGTTGGCATCAAGCAGATGCTGGTTCGGCAGTGCAAGCTGTGTTCTCATCATTAAAGCATCGACACCGCCGCGGAATAACATTAATACCGCAACGATAATGTACATAATCCCGATTTTTTTATGGTCAACGGTTGTCAGCCATTCTTTCCATAACCATTTCCATTTCTTGAAATAGGTTAGAGAAAAGATCACAGCGGCCGCGCCAAGTGCCATGCCAACTTCGGCGGCATATATGGCCGGTTCACCGGTGACGAAAAAATCACTAAGTTTCACACTGTTTTCCTCCTATTCCAATGATTATTTTCCGCCCATATCCATCCCGGACATATCGTGGTGATGGTGGTGATTTTGTTTCTCACCTTTTTCCGATTCTTCATAATAGCTTTTTTGTTCATCCGGTTTATCCCATTTTAGATGGGTCCCGGTGTAAGTCTGTCTTCCTACGAGGCCTTCTTTTTTAATCAGTTTTTCATAATCCGATTTTTTCATTTGAGGCGCTCTGCTTTTGACTTCCTTCACCCACGCATTAAAATCTTTCGGCGTTTGGGCCAACACATCGAAGTCCATCTTTGCAAAGCCTTCCCCGTTGAAGTTTGCGTTTCTTCCTGTATATTCGCCAGGGTGGTCAGCAGCCAGAATCAGCCTCATCGTCATGTTCGGCATCGTATATTTCTGTCCGCCAAGTTCAGGGATCCAGAAAGATGCCATCGTACCGGATGATGTCAATTCGAAATTGATTGGCCGCCCAGCCGGGATGTTTACATAGTTAACGGTTTCAATGCCCTGTTCCGGATAACTGAAAATCCATTTCCATTCCGATGACGTGACATAAATCGTTAAAGGTTTTTCGCCTTTCATGGATTTTGGCGTTTCTTCAACCGAATAGTTTGCTTTAACGGTTGGAATGGCAATGGCGATAATAATCAGCACCGGGATAATGGTCCACACCGTTTCCAGCACTTTATGGCCGTGGATTTGCGGCGGTTTATAATCAGCCGGCAGACGCGACGCCCTGTATTTGATCACCATATAAAGATACAACCCAAGGACAACGACGAATACAAAGGCCATCAAGATGGATGAGTAAACAATCAAATGATATTGTTCCCGCGCCATTGGACCTTGTGGGTCGAGCACTGCAATTTTGGTGTCACATCCGCCGAGCAAAAAGAGCGATGTGAGGGACAAAAGCAGCACCAATTTCCAAGGTAGTTTCCTCAACACATTTTTTCTCTCCTTCCGGTTTGGTAAAATAGTGTACAAATAAAAGCAAATGAAAAAAAGGTGGTACTTTTATTTTTTCACCTTTATTATGGTGCTAACCTATTTTACAATAAAAAAATATAGATGTATTGTCTTTTACCCTTATTCCGCCATGTTTCATAAAAATTTCATAAAAAGTTCATATATTTTTCATAGATTTGTCAAATACTGGCATTATCCAGAAATAATTTACAACTTTGTGAAGGAATACGGTATTTAATATTTTGGAAAAGATTTCAAAACCATTCTGGGAGGAAAAGTGTTTTTAACGTATAATGTTAAGGGAAACAGAAAGGGGTTTTACGGATGATAAAAGCTGTGATTTTTGATTTCGACGGGCTGATTATGGATACGGAATCGGAACACTATGAAGCGCTTTGTGAAATTTTTCGCGGCTACAATTGCGAGATGCCGCTTGAACTATGGGGAAAGGGGGTTGGCACGCATTCGGGTTTTAAGCCGTTTAAATATCTTGAAGAGCAGATCAAAAAGCCGCTTGATACAGAAAAACTGGACCACGAGCTGGAGGAAATGTTTTTAAAACGGCTCGAAAAAGGCGCGGCCCGCGAAGGCGTGGAAGATTATTTAAAGTCGGCCAAGAACCTCGGGCTTAAAGTCGGACTGGCTTCAAGCTCTGACAGGAAATGGCTGCACCGCTATTTGCGCCAGCTTGGCCTTCTCGCTTATTTTGACTGCATCAAATCTTCCGATGACGTTGAAAAAGTCAAACCGGACCCAGCTTTGTATTTGAAAGCGGCCGGCTGTCTCGGCGTGGAACCGGAACAATGCCTCGTCTTCGAAGATTCGCCAAATGGGTCGCTTGCGGCAAAACGCGCCGGTATGGCATGCGTAGTCGTCCCCAACCGGGTAACAAAAGACCTCAAGTTCGGCGAGATTGACCACCGCCTCGGGTCAATGGCAGAAACGCCGCTTGAAGAAGTAATCCGGTTTATTGAAAGCCGTTGACAGAACAACCCGCTTCTGCATGCCGGAAGCGGGTTGTTTGTTTCCACTATTCCTTAGTCATCAGACAGATTTTCTTCCAGCATTTGCGTGACTTTTTCTTTTTCAGCATCTGACACCGCCAAATAATAGATCCCGTCAATGTTGGCATCGGTGCCTTTTACTTCATACTGGGTAATGTTTTTGGCGGCATTCCGGTAATTTTTCTCAATCGTAAGCATGTCATTAAACGTCATATTTGTTTTGACATTGTCGCCAAGCGTATCAAGGATACTGCTGTATTTTGCCACAGAAGAAATGCTGGTTGCTTTCCGGATCAGCGCCTCGATCACTTTCCGCTGCCGTTTATTGCGGCCGAAATCGCCTTCCGGATCAAGATGGCGCATTCTGACATAGCCGAGCGCCTGGGCTCCGTTCAGATGAATTTCCCCTTTTTTGTAATGGTACCCTTTTTTATAGTACCCTTCGTCATGCCAGTCAATTGTGTTGTTGACGGTAATGCCGCCAACCGCATCGACCAGTTTTTTCAGGGCCTGCATGTTGATTTTCACATAATAATCCATTTGGATACCGGTAAAGTCCTCAACGGTCTGCAGTGCCATACTGGTTCCGCCATATGCATACGCAGCATTGATTTTGTCATATGTGCCGCGTCCGGCGATCAGCGTCCTTGTATCCCGCGGGATGCTGACGAGCTGTGTCGTGCCTTTTTTCGGATTAATGGTCATCACAATGATGGCATCGGAACGGCCGCTGTCATTTGCACGTTCATCCACACCAAGCAGCAAAACGGAAATCGGCTGCCCGTTCTGGCTTGAGATGCTTTCATTTGAAGTGCCTGCCAACGATTCATGCATTTTATTAGCCGCAGCTTTTGCCGAGTGATAAACATAGTAGGCATAACCGCCACAGGCGATGACCAGGATCCCAATTAAGCTTAAAAAAGACATCAGGATTTTTTTCTTCATCGATGGCCCTCACTTTTTCGTCATATAATTGGTTATTATAACATGATTCGCTACGCTTGAATATCCTTTTTGTCGATTCCCATCATATATCGTCAGTATCGGGCTGACGGTGCGGCCTGTTTTTCAATCATCGCATTTTGCAACGAAAACATTAAGAAAAATTTAAGTTTGCCCCATCGATGTTGCGGAATAGACGTGGGAATAAGAAAGAAGAAGCTAAGCTGACTCCAGAAGAGAAATTCAAACTTCAAATGAAAAAGGTAGAAAGAGAAAATGAACGGTTACGTGCGGAGAACTTATTCTTAAAAAAGTTAGAGGAGATCGAAAGGAGGCGAAACTAAGCCAAATCCGATTTATAGTATTATGAGATGGAGAACATCCACTTATTCATAGTGATCGTGGGTTCCAGTACACTTCCAAAGGATTTAAACGTAAGATAAACGCAGTAAAGATGACACAAAGTATGTCACGAGTTGGTCGGGGTATTGATAATGGGCCAATGGAATCTTTTTGGGGAACACTGAAATGTGAGAAGTATTATTTACATCAATATAAGACATTTGAGGAACTTTCTCTGGCAATAGATGAATACATCCATTTTTATAATCATGAAAGATACCAAAAACGATTAAACGGCCTTAGCCCGATGGAATATAGAGCTAAAGCCGCTTAAATCATTTTTATTATTTCAACTGTCTACTTGACAGGGGGCAGTTCAAAATTAATATCTCAACGGGTTTTCTTGTTTAAAAAGGACTTTGGGACTGCCCCTTTTCTGAAAAAATATCCATTTCTTTTTCTTAGATGAACAATGGATATTTTACAAATTTGATCTAGAAAAATATGGATCACCCTGAATGGCAGAAAGGCTGACCTCCGCGGTTGAGGCAAAGTGGATAGCCGCTTCATAAAGTTCATCTTTGTCCCCGATCCCGACCGATACTTCCCCCGCACCATTAATTGACTTGATACCCGCGATAGAGTCTTCCAAGCCGATCACTTCACAAGGTTGCAGATTCATCAACTCTGCAGCGCGGACAAAAATTTCAGGGTCAGGCTTACCGGATTTTAAAGCAGCCGGATCAACAACCGCATCAAACATATCAGCGATGCCCAATCTCTCTAAAATGATGGGTGCGTTCTTGGAAGCCGAAGCGACGGCAAGCTTGTACCCTTTATGCTTGACCTCCATTAAAAATTCAGCCATTCCCGGCAAAATATCCTCCGGCGTTAATGTATCGATCAGCTTTTTATAATACTCATTTTTTTCATCTGCCAATTGTGCTTTCTGTTCGTGTGTATAAGAATGCTCACAGTTTCCGGCCTTCAGGATCATTTCCAGGGAATCCATCCGGCTGATTCCTTTTAAACCCGCAGCCAGTTCATCTGTCCATTTCGTGCCGACTTCCTCTGCCGTTTTCTTCCATGCCTGTGCATGGAAACGGGCGGTATCCGTCAATACACCATCAAGGTCAAAAGCAAATCCTTTAATATCATGAAAACTTCTCATTTGGAATCCCCCAGAGTTTTTCTATTTTTACGTTAGTGTACAATGTTGATGGCCGCGATATCCGCCCGTTTGCCAATTCTTGCCCGATACCTCAGCAAGAGGGGGCCAGCCTGGCCCGCTTATCCCGCAGGAGTCTCCCGCGGCCATCAACAATAACATTTAACCGAGCCTTAAGATGAAAATATTTTGGAAAAATGCCTCCGATATCTTCGCATAAAGGAGAATCATTTAAACAAAAACCGAAGATTGTGCAACCAGTTCAACGTCTTTTCCATACAAACCGACCGTCAAGGGTTCGCCTTCCAGCAATTCAAGTGACACTCCATTTGTATCCACACCTACTTCAATCAGACGGCCTCGGAACAACAGGCGGAATTGGTATTTGTCCCATTTTTTCGGCAGGAACGGGGCAAAGTGCAGCTTGCCATCCCGGACACGCATGCCGGCAAATCCCTGCACAATAGCCAGCCAGCTCCCCGTCATTGAAGTGATATGCAGCCCGTCTTCGGTATCATTGTTATAGTTGTCCAAGTCAAGACGTGATGTCCGTTCATACATTTCCACCGCCTTGTTTTCATAGTGCAGATCGGAAGCCAGAATCGCATGGATAGAAGCAGACAGGCTCGATTCATGCACGGTTAAAGGTTCGTAAAAATCAAAGTTGCGTTTTTTCTGTTCCGGTGTAAATTCATCAATAAAATTCCAGATTCCTTGCAATACATCCGCTTGTTTGATATACGCCGAACGCAGTATTTTATCCCATGACCAGTGCTGATTGATTGGCAATTCATCAGCCGGAATTTCGCTCACAGGCTTAATATCTTTATCAAGGAAACCGTCATGCTGGACAAAAATGCCGAGCTCTTCATCTTCCGGAAGATACATGCGGTCTACAATATCCTGCCACAACTGTTTTTCTTCCTCTGTCACATTTAAAACAGCTGCCTGTTCCTGCGAAACTTCCTCCAGGACCTGCAAAGTGTATGCCAAAGTCCATCGGGCCATGTAGTTGGTATACCAGTTATTATCCACATTATTCTCATATTCGTCTGGACCGGTGACGCCGTGCAGCATATATTTTTGTTTGCGTTTGGAAAAATGCACGCGGTCAGCCCAGAACCGGGAGATTTCTGTCAACACTTTGCTGCCTTCGTTTAAAACATAGGACTTGTCTCCGGTATAGCGGGTGTAGTTATAAATGGCAAAAGCAATATCCGCATTCCGGTGAATTTCTTCAAACGTAATTTCCCATTCATTGTGGCACTCAATGCCATCGAAAGTGACCATAGGGAACAAAGCGCCCTTTAATCCTTGCTTTTTAGCATTATGATAAGCGCCATCGAGCTGCTGGTAACGGTACTTCAACAGATTTTTGGAAATTTTTGGTTCTGCCACCCCCAAGTAAAACGGCAGGACAAAAGCTTCAGTATCCCAATACGTGGCACCGCCGTATTTTTCACCTGTAAATCCTTTCGGACCAATGTTAAGGCGGGCGTCTTCACCATAATACGTTGAAAACATCTGGAAGAGGTTAAAACGGATCCCCTGCTGTGCTGCAACATCGCCTTCAATTTTGACGTCCGACTTTTCCCAGCGCTCTGCCCAAATCGCACGATGGGCATCGAATAATTCATCATAGGATAGATTGTCAGTTTTTTCGCTGATCGCGTTCATCGCAGAAACCAAATTATTTTGAGTATGATAATCCCGAGAGGTAACCACGATCACGCGCTTTTCAAAATCGATTTCCGAACCGGCTACCAATTTACCGCTAAATTCATTTACAACTTCTTTATCATGAGCCGGTGCAGCTACTTTCGCTTGCAAAGCTGTCCGATGGTGCATTTCCGCCCCGACCGTAAAGCGCGGGGTTCCGAACGGGTTGGCTTTCGTAATGGCAACCAGTGATCCGGATTGTTCTTTTTGATCAGTTTGCAATACTTCCCAAAAGCGTTCGCCGTAGTTTGCATCTTCATTTTTAACGTCCGCATCGATGGCTGAAATGATCTTAACGTCCACATCATCTGAACCGAGATTTTTTAGGCGAACCCGCTGGAATGACAATTCTTTTTGGGCAACACTCAAGAAACGTTCAAAGGTAACCACAACTTTTGCCGTACCCTTTTCCACAGTAAAAGAACGGGTAAGACGTGCGTTTTTCATATCGAGATTCAGTTCGAATCCGGTAATCTCATCTTTAGCCAAATCGATAAATTCTCCGTTTAACGCAATATTGATTTTAATAAAATTGATGGCATTAATCACCTTGCCGAAGTATTCAGGATAACCGATTTTCCACCACCCTACACGGGTCCTGTCCGGAAACCATACACCGCCTAAATAAATGCCCGGCAAAGTATCTCCGCTGTAGTTCTCCTCGAAAAACCCACGCATGCCCATATAGCCGTTGCCTAAACTGGTCATGGATTCCTGCAACCTTTTTTCTGCCCGGTTAAAATCATGGCTGACAACATTCCATGGCTGTACTTCAAAAATACGTTTCATATTCATTCTCCTTTTCCATAAAAATTTACTTTGTTTGCGTTTTTTTAATCAGCGAAACAGAAGCCGCCCCAATAACCAGCAGCACGCCTGACAACAAAATCATCGCCGGCATAGAGGACCCGAGCGCCGGGAATATCACAAAACTTAAGCAGGAAGCCACAATTTGTGGCAAACAGATGCTGCCGTTAAACAACCCGAGATAGGTTCCCATATTCTCTCCTGATAATGAATTGGTCAGAATCGTGAACGGGAATGCCATCATCGCAGCCCATGCAATGCCGATCAGGATAAACGAAACAAGTAATGTGCCCGGGTTGTGGATAAAGAAAACTGAACCGAAACCAACCCCGCCAAGCACTAGGCTGAACGCATAAGCCGGTTTCTGTTTATTTTTCGGTACCTTTGTTAACACAAGAGACCAAAATACCGCGGCAAGGGAATACACACCTGATAAAACGCCGAACCAGTTGGCTGCTTCCTGATAGGCCGCGCTTGACGGATCCACTGCATTCCAAGCGTTTTTGGCCACTGCCCCCGCTCCATACGTCCACAAATATTGAAAACCCATCCAGCAGAAAAATTGTACGAGAGTAATCGTCCAGAACTCTTTCGGCGCATTGAGGAGCAATTGAAACATGCCCTTTTTTTCTTTTTGTGCTTGATTTTGGATGCCATGATAAACGGCATACTCATCCGGGGGATATTCTTTGACTTTAAAAACCGTAAACAGGCTGCACACAATTAAAATAACGGCTCCGCTGTAAAACGAGACCACAACCGATTGCGGCACCACGCCTTTTGGTGCACTGTTTGAAACGCCCAATGCCGTTAAAACAAACGGAAAAATACAGGCCAGTACTGCACCGCTGTTAGAGAGAAAACTTTGGACAGCATAAGCAAAACCTTTTTGTTCTTCATTTACCATGTCGGCGACCATCATCTTAAACGGTTGCATGGCTACATTGGAAGATAAATCCATAAACAAGATAGTCACCGCTCCAAATGTCAATGCTGTCATTGATCCGAACCCAAAGCCAAAACTTCCGGCATTCGGAAGCAAACACATAACTATCACAGCCACAACGGCCCCTACCAACAAATAAGGGATCCGGCGGCCCAGTTTCGGTATCCATGTCCGGTCAGAGAAATAACCGACCAACGGCTGGACAACAAGTCCAGCAAGCGGCGGCAAGATGAAGAAGAAACCTAATTTTGTAGGATCGGCGCCAATCGTTTGAAAGATGCGCCCCATATTCGAACTTTGCAGCGAAAAGGCCATTTGCACACCTAAAAAACCAAAACTAATCATCCAAATCGTGCTGATTGGCAGCGCCGGCAATTGGTGGCTGCCAATTTTCTTGCCGTCTTTAACAGTTGCAGATGATTTTACCCGTCCAATACTTTTTTCGTCGGTATTCACCGTTTCTCGCATGATCATTCCTCCATTCTATTAATCTATTTAAGAGCCTGCGCTCAGGACGGATATTTCTGGTTTCGTTCACAACCGGTTGCATTCCCCCGTAAATGCAGAGACACCTTCCATATTTATTACAGACTTTGAAGATCCATATTGGTTCGTTCCAGCAGAAGTTTTATTCCCTTATTTTTGGGTAATCCTCATCGTAATTCCCCCTTTTCAAGGCGCAACCGGTTGCATTTTTGCCGCCAATGTACTATCGCTTTCCATATTTATTGGAAGCCCCAACCAATTTTCTTCCAGATTTCTTAGTTCCAGCTAGTAGTTATAGATTTAATCTTATTAAAACCTCATGGCAGGGGATTGCGCAATCGGTTGCATTACAGGCAATAAAAAATGAACATGTTCCTCATTTTGGGTCTTCTGCATCGAACATCTTTATTATATATGATTTTACCGGATCAGCGCAACCGGTTTCACAAAATATCCATAAACCGGTTGCAAGATTGGAATCTGCTGCATGTAAAACACTGCCGTTAACTGATTTCAAATGGCAGAATGATTTTACGCGGTGGCTCTTCGCCCCCCTTATTTTCCTTATCTGTAAAAAGCAGATCGACAGCTGCAGAACCGAGATTTTCCGGAAATAAATTGATCGAATGAAACTGATGATTTGCCAATTGTAAAATAAAAGAATGATTAAAGCTTACAGCCGGTATGCTTTTGCCAGGATGGGCGCACTGCCAATGATGGTAAAATTCAAAACCGATCATATCATCAGTCGCCATGATACTATCAATTTCCGGATGCTGCCGGATAAACTCCACCGTTATGCCGTCATTGTTTTCCTTTTGAAGGCGGTAAATCAGTGGGGAAACGCCACGTCTTAAAATGGCTGCCTGAAAGCCTTCCCGCCTGCTGCGCTCATAAGGCCATTCATGGGAAGATTCGACAAAAACCGGGTGTTTCGCCCCTAAATGCCCAAGCAAGTATTCTGTTCCAGCAATACCAGCTTGATAATTATTATTGTCTACATAAAAATCATTTTTATCTTCAACCGGCTCGCCGATAATGACAAAGCGCAGTGCCTTTTTTCGCAAGTATTCTGTTACCGGATCGCCTGCATAGGAATACAGTAAGATAAATCGCTTTACTTTCGCCTGTTCAACCATAGATTTCACGTTCTCAAAAACTTGTTCTGTGTGATCACCAATCGCAACTGACAGAACGTAGTGGCGAGGGGCCAGCTGTTTGTTGATGCCCCGTAAAATATCAATATAGAAAGGATTCCCCTGTACATTGTTTTCAGCTGCCGGAAATACAATCCCTACGACGTTTGCCTCACCAAGCGTTAAATTCCTGGCATTATAGTTCGGCATATAACCTTCCGCGGCTGCGATGGCTTGGATGCGCTGTCTTGTCTTTACGCTGATGCGCGGATTATTATTCAAAGCCCGTGAAGCAGTCGAAACGGAGACATTTGCTTTTTTCGCAATATCCCGAATGGTTGTCATCTAAATCACCTTTCTTCAGGAAA
Source organism: Weizmannia sp. FSL W8-1119 (assembly GCF_038008605.1). Classification (NCBI taxonomy): domain Bacteria; kingdom Bacillati; phylum Bacillota; class Bacilli; order Caryophanales; family Bacillaceae; genus Heyndrickxia; species Weizmannia sp. FSL W8-1119. The sequence goes on from NZ_JBBOZL010000001.1 coordinate 553,192, forward strand.
AATAACTGAATAATCGGATCGATGCAGAGCTCTTATATAGATTTATTTTAAGCAATTATTCACAGAAATCATAGACTGAATATATGATTTTTAAATTAATTTTTAATATAATGGAAAATGGGATTGGATACCTTTTAAAGGAGCCGGACAAATAATTCATGTTCCGTAAAACGAGGATCAAGCTGACGGCATTAAACGCATGCGTATTTATTTTGCTGATTGCCGTTTTAGGAACGGTCATTTATATGTATGTGCGCACACATATGTACAGCGAGGCTGACCAGTCCATTTACAGGGCGCTCGACAGGATCGAAAAAAAAGGTGGAAGCTTAGCCGGCGATCCCCACGGCAATGATATCCGCCTGCGCATTTTGATCTGGGACAAAAATAATAACCTGATGTCCACACCCAGTGACGGTCCGGATGTGTATCTTTATGAACAATATGCGGCGGAATTTGCACCGGCACATGTCCACTTTATGGAAGCGATCAAGGTAGCGGGGCATTACTTTCGGACATACACGGTAAAAGACATGATGCAAAATGAAGATGTGAAAATCCAGTTCCTTGCGCAAATTGACGGGGAAGTGCTCATGCTCCATAAACTGATGATCATTACGATTGCGCCAACCTGCTTGCGGTGCTCGCCGGGCTGGTGTTGGCGGAACGGGCATTAAAACCGATCAAAGCCGCGTGGGATAAACAAACGCAATTTGTTTCTGATGCTTCCCATGAAATTCGCACGCCGCTTGCGGTGATCCAGTCACGAGTGGAGCTTTTGCTGCGCAAGCCGAATGAAACGGTGCGGGATGTTCTCCAGGATATTTCCACTGTTTTGAATGAATGCCGCCGTCTTACAAAGCTTGTGTCCAACCTCTTGACACTGGCACGTTCCGATTCGGATAAAATTGAAATTGAACGGAAACCATTTTATCTCGATGAGCTGCTCCGGGAGATTATGGATCATTTTTCAGAACTGGCGGCCATCCAGGGAAAAACCCTGATTTTAAAATCCGCCCCGCCGGTTACGTTTTCAGGGGACCGCGACCGGATCCACCAGCTCATTGTCATTTTGCTTGACAATGCGATGAAATACACGGGGGACGGCGGGAAAATTGAGCTGGCTTGCTTTGAAAGCAAAAACCATGTCGGTATCTCCGTACAGGACAACGGCATCGGCCTGAAAGAGGAGGACCGTGAGAAAATATTTGACCGCTTCTTTCAGGTCAGCAAATCACGGACGAAAACGGAAAGCCTCGGCCTTTCCATTGCAAAATGGATTGTGGAAAAGCACAGCGGCAAAATCAGAGTCGACAGCAAACTTGGCGAAGGGACAACATTTACGATTACCTTCCCGAAAAAGAAGCGGAAAGATGTGCAGGTGAAATAGAGCGGCAAATGAGCAGCCGCTCTTTTAGCTGTTTTACATTTACCGGTCCCGGCTTATTACCCACTCATCCTTGGGCCCGTCCAGCTCCATTTTTTGCAATTCCAGCCTCATTTTTTCTGTTTCCAGCAGGAAGTTTTCGTTTTTCAGCTTTTCGAGCTCCAGTTCTTTCTCCAATATTTGCACCTTTATTTTTTCACGCGACTTAAAGAAATTCGTGACAATTGCGACAATTGGCACCGAAAAAATTAAAATGACTGAAATCAATCCGATGAAGTCATCCATTGGCCCACCCCCGACATATTCTTAAACCCATTATACAATAAGTGCTGCATTCTTTTTACCATTTCCGTCAAAAAAGGGGGCTCCCGCCAGCCTTTTCGGGGCAGCCCTTCAGAAAAACATCCGGAAAATGAGAAAAACCGCCGGGAAAAAATGATTTTCCCAACGGTTTTTTTGTTTTAAAAAGAGCTTTTGGGATTGCTATCAGCCTGTATTCCGGAGCCCTGCGGCGATGCCGTTGATCGTAAGCAGGACCTCCATCAGCAGGTGCCGGGCTTTTTCATCTTTGTTTTCGCGTTCACGCAGTTGCGAAATAAGGTAGACTTGGAACAGGTTCAGCGGGTCGACGTACGGGTTGCGGAGACGCACCGATTCTTTTATGTTTGGCGTGTAATCCAGCAATTCTTTTTGGTCCGCAATCTTTAAAACCATTTCCTTCGTTAGTTCGTATTCCGCTTTGATCAGGCCGAAAATCCGGCCGGCAACTTCAGGATCTTTCACCAGCCTTGTATATTCTTCAGCCGTGGAAAGCTCCGCCTTGATCAATGCCATTTGCAGGTTATTGATCGTTGCATGGAAGAACGGCCATGATGCATACATTTCCCGAAGCAACTTGAAATTGCCGGTTTCTTCCACATATTTGCTCAGGCCTGTCCCGGCTGCGTACCAGGCGGGAAGGAGCTGGCGGCTTTGCGTCCAGGAAAATACCCACGGAATGGCGCGCAAGTCTTCGAAACGGGCGCTCCCTTTCCGGCTCATCGGGCGGGAGCCGATGTTGAGTTCACCGATCTCATTTAAAGGCGTTGCCTGTTTGAAATAAGACAGGAAGTCAGGGTCGCGGAAGACGAGTTCCTGATATTTTTCAAGCGCATATTCGGAAATTTTATCCATTGCCCTGACAGCTTCTTCGTTTGGCGTTTTGCCATTTTTCTCGTTCTGTTTTTGTTCTGTGATGGCACACATCATCGTGGATGTCGCCTGCTCAAGGCTCCGGTAGGCAATGTCGCGCAGCAAATAGCGCGATGACAGCACTTCGCCCTGCTCGGTGATTTTCACGCCGTCGCCAAGTGTAACCGGCGGCTGGGACAAAAGGCTTGAATAAAGCGGGCCACCGCCGCGTCCGAGTGAACCGCCGCGCCCGTGGAAAAACTTCAGCTTAATGCCGTATTTGGCACCCATTTCGTGGATCTCTTTCTGTGCTTTGTACAGCTGCCAGTTCGCCGTCATCGTGCCGCCGTCTTTGCTGCCGTCGGAATAGCCGAGCATGACTTCCTGCAGATTGCCGCGCACCTTTAAATGGTTGCGGTAAATGGGCATTTGGAAAAGGGTTTCGAGCATTTTCGCGCCGTTCCGCAAGTCTTCGATCGTTTCAAGAAGCGGGGCGATATGGATCTCACTTAAAATTTCGCCGTTCGGGTAGACGCGGTACAGGCCGGCTTCTTTTGCGAGCACGAGCACTTCCAGCACGTCGCTGACCGAATGTGCCATGCTGATCAAATACACCTGGATGGACCGTTCGCCGAATGTTTGGTGGGCGCGTTTGATCATCCGGAATGTGTTGATGACTTCCTGCGTTTCCGGCGTAAACGTATCATAGATTGAAATCATCGGCCGCGGGTCGTTTAAAGCCTTCAGGAGCACCGCGACTTTTTCATTTTCGGGCAGATTTTTATAGTCTTTCGCGATATTGACGTTATAAAGCACCTCGGCAAGTGCTGATTCATGTTCGCCGCTATGGTTGCGGATATCGAGTGATGCTAGGTGGAACCCGAACAATTCGACCTGGCGGATAACTTTGCGGAGCAATTTAATCGGATGCCCGGCCGGATGGTGCTGGTTCACGCTGTCCCGGATCATATACAGATCGGCAAGGAGCTCCTCTGCGGATTGGTAGCCGCCATTGCTTTTTCCCACACATTCCAGTTTATGGATCATAATCGCCAGCTTTCTGCGGTAAATTTCATCTTTTGTCGGCCATAATTTTGCAGCCGGCATTGTATTTTCTTCGCTTTCCACAGACGCAAGCAGGGCATGGCTGGCGCTTATTTTTTTGACAGAATGGCTGAGCAGCTCCCGGAGTGTGGTAAGCGACTTTTTATATTTTTCCAATACGAGTTCACGCTGCATCTCGAGCGTTTTCCAGGTGATGTCCGCGGTCACGTTCGGGTTCCCGTCCCGGTCGCCGCCGATCCACGATCCGAAATGAAGATAAGAAGGGACTTTAAAACGCTGTCCGTACGATTCGTACAGATAGTCTTCTAGGTCTTCGTGTATGCGCGGCAGCACGTCGAACAGGACATTGTCGAAATAATAAAGCCCGTTTTTCACCTCGTCGAGAACGGACGGTTTCTTCTCGCGGATTTCGGAACTTTGCCATAAAATGGTAATCTCATTCAAAATCGTTTCTTCAATAACTTTTTTCTCATAACGGGTGCTTGTAAATTCGAGCGTTTTTAAAAGGTCTGCAATGCGTTTATGGATTTGCAGAATGGTCCGCCTCGTTGCTTCTGTCGGGTGTGCCGTTATAATCAGCTCAAGCGATAAACTGTTCAGCAGTTCTGCAACCATTTCAGCTGGCACTTTTTCTTTCCGCAGCGTTTCGATGCCATCTTCAAGTGAACGCGGTTGGACCTGGTCTGTATCTTCCGACTGGTACTCCCGCCGGCGCTTAATTCTGAAATTTTGCTCGGTAATATTAAATAATTGCAGATAGGTAGAGAAAGCGCGGATGACTTCCTGCCGTTCTGGCGGATTCAGGTCTGTAATTTCTTTTTTTAATTGAAGGTAGAAAGCCTCATCGCCGGTTTCCCTCGCTTTTTGTGCCAGGGAGCGAATATTTTGGATTGTTTTGAGCAATGCTTCGCCGCCTTCAAATAGGATCACTTTATCCAGCAGCCCGGCGAGAAAATCCATGTCTGCCTGCAGGGCCATCCGGGGGGCTTTCTTTTCATCAATTTGATGCAAGGATAATCGCTCCTTTCATTTGGTCAGAAAAATGCACAAAGAAAATGATACTTATTATTATACTTGTAAAATGAAAAAAGTCTAATACTTTATAAAATTAAAAACCAGTAAAGGAACATTTCCCGCATAAAGGGATAAATTAAGGATAAAACGCGAACAATTAAAAGTCAACTGCGAATATCATTCGTGTTTTTACATGGCAAGTACCGAGAATGGAAAGAAAAGAATTGGCATTGAAACCGGTCTCTTCTTCTTTGATAATAAATGAAAGCAGCCGGTATGGAGAGAAAAAAGTGCACTTATATGAAGTTGATTTTATGGTCGGCTTTATTTTGCCCGTCGTACTGGCTGTCCACACGATGTTCATTTTTGATGCACAATTGAATGGCTGTACAGTTGCGTTTTTGTCGATGTCTGGCGGGCACGCCTCCATGCATGTGAAGCAGATTCTTTTAAGCGGGCAGCACCCGCTTTTTTGGAGGGCAGGCATTCAGGAGCAAAAATGGCAGAGATCATTTGGGCGGGATCAGCCATTTATTCCTCCGCCCGGGGAACTTTGTGAAAATCAGCACAAGAATGAATAACGCTTACATATCTGGCTCTTTCAAATAAAGCCATTTGTGAAAAATGTAAACGGATAATTTTGAAAAACCGTCATTTTCCTTTAAAACCGGGCATTTGGGCAAGCAAATTTTCAAATTTTCGCCATAAAATATGTGAATCTAATCACAAAAATAGTGGTATACTTACCCATGTGGAATGAAGGAAAATGAACGGAACGATCCATTTCAGCCATAAAAGGGCATGCCGTCCATCTATTTCACAAACCGCACGGCAGCATTTGCTGCAAAAGTTTAATTGTCCTGCTTTAAAGGAAAAGCAGTATAGAATCCATTAGGAGTTGGCACAATATCCATAGACTGGATAGGGGCCCGCCATGCCGGGCTTGCAAAACTGCTTTCATACAGTGGAAATATTTTTTACTTTTGATGGGAAGGAAGATTATACATGAAAAAAGTCAATCGTATTGCAGTGGTTGGAACGGGTGCAGTTGGTACAAGTTACTGCTACGCCATGATTAATCAGGGTGTTGCAGAAGAGCTTGTTTTAATCGATATTAACGAAGCAAAAGCAGAAGGGGAAGCCATGGACCTGAACCACGGCCTGCCATTTGCGCCTACGCCGACCCGCGTTTGGAAAGGCGATTATTCCGATTGCGGCACTGCCGATCTTGTTGTCATTACGGCAGGTTCCCCGCAAAAACCGGGCGAAACAAGGCTTGATCTTGTTGCCAAAAACGCAAAAATTTTTAAAGGCATGATTAAGAGCATCATGGACAGCGGCTTTAACGGGATTTTTCTTGTTGCCAGCAACCCGGTTGACATTTTGACATATGTAACTTGGAAAGAGTCCGGCCTGCCGAAAGAACATGTTATCGGTTCGGGCACAGTGCTTGACTCCGCGCGTCTCCGCAACTCTTTGAGCGCCCAATTTGGAATTGACCCGCGCAATGTGCATGCTGCGATTATCGGCGAACACGGCGATACGGAACTTCCGGTATGGAGCCATACAAATATCGGTTATGATACGATTGAAAGTTATCTACAAAAAGGAATTATTGACGAAAAGACGTTAGATGACATTTTTGTCAATACGAGAGATGCGGCTTATCATATTATTGAACGAAAAGGGGCCACATTTTACGGCATCGGGATGTCCCTGACCCGGATTACAAGGGCAATCCTGAACAATGAAAACAGCGTATTGACGGTCTCTGCATTTCTTGAAGGCCAATACGGAAACAGCGATGTGTACGTTGGCGTTCCGGCCATCATCAATCGCCAGGGCATCCGTGAAGTGGTTGAAATCAAACTGAACGAAAAAGAACAGGAACAGTTCAATCATTCTGTAAAAGTGCTAAAAGAAACAATGGCACCGGTATTGTAAGCATTTGTGCCGGCCGGGCTTCATGGGAGGCCCGGCTTTTTCTTTGAAAAAAATCCCGGCGCCTGCTTAAGGCGGACTGCCGAAAAAAGTGCCCATGCTTGCCCCGCTTTCCGGGAAAAGCATGGGCCTGTTTTTTGCCGGGGTTAGGAGCGGGCCTGCCATAGGCGGATATAAAAAAGCAGCCTTGAATCGATTCAAGGCTGCTTTTTCTTAATTCAATATGATCACTTTGACCGTACGGCGCCCCCATGCGATGGAAGCTTTTTTGTTCGGCATCAGGACATCGATGATATGGCCCTTAATGGCACCGCCGGTATCGGCTGCGATGGCAACCCCGTATCCTTCAACCCAGACTTTGCTGCCGAGCGGAATGACCGATGGATCGACAGCGATCAATTTCATGTTCGGGTTTTTCTTAATGTTATATCCCAAAGCGGTAATATCCAGCTTCGTATCTTCATGGTTATAAGATGTCGCCGTCACATAAAAGGATTTGCCTTGTGGCGTGCTGTGGCCGGAAGATGCGGCGGATTTGGTTCCGGCCGTTTTCCCGGCACCGGCTTCCGCTGGTTTTTTCGCTTGTGTTTCTGCTGTTTTTTCAGCTTGCGCTTCCGCTGCCTTTTCGGCTTCAGCTTCGCTCGCTTGTTTTGCGAGGGCTTCTTCCCTTGCTTTTGCGGCCGCCTGCTGTGCCTTTATTTCTTTTTGCAGGTTGCTGATTTTCGTATTCAAGTCGGTTTGTTTTTGTTCCGCTTTTGACAGCTCATTTTGAATGCTGTCATACTTCGATTTTAATCCCGACAATGCTTTTTCCTTTTCTTTTAAATTTGTTTGCAGTTTTGCCTGGCTGCTTTTCAAGTTTGCCTGCTCCTGTTCGAGCACTTTTTCCTGGTCTGCAATGGCTTTTTTATCGGCTTCAATTTTCGCAAGGTCCGCTTTTTGCTGATCCAAAAGGCTTGTATCAGCGTTCAGCAGTGTCGCGACTGCACTGACCCGGTTGATCAGGTCGCCAATGCTTTCCGCGTTTAAAATCGTTTCAATCACATAGTCGTATTGGTTGTTTTTTTGCATGGCAACGAGGCGTTTTTTAATCACGCCTTCCCGTGCAGAAACTTGGTCCTCCAGCTTTACGATTTCCTCTTTTTTCTTTTCAATCAAATCTTTTGCTGACTGGATTTTCGCTTCAGTTGCTGCGATATTTTCTTTATTTTTCTGAATGGATGATTGCAATGCGTTCCAGTCTTTTTGCAAATTTTCCATTTTGCTTTCGACGGCTTTTTTCTCCGATTCTTTCTTTTGAATGGTTTGCGTATTTTCATCCAATTTTTTCTGTAAGGAACCTTGATCTGTTTCTGCATAGGCATTTAGTTGTGCCGTGCCAACGAATATGGCAAACGCCATAACTGCAATTCGCCTTTTTAAGTGCATAAGACAACTCCCTTCTCCGTACTCTTGTTATAACACAAATAGGCAGAAAGGAAGATTACAATACGATTAAATTCATATTACGAGAATGAAAACGGACTCAAATCATGCGAAAAAGGGAAAAGATAGATTTGGGTGCTTTTTCGCATGATGATGGGCAGTTATAAGACTTCTGCCTCCAGGCGTATGAAAAGCAGCAAAAAGAAATAAAGCGGGTACAGCGGCAAATCACTGTGCTCAAGCAATGGTCGGATAAAGCATATCGAGAAGTGGGAAAAAGTGATAACATAAAAGAATTCGCGGGGGTAAAGGCAAAGAAAATAGATAAAAAGAAGCAAGGATCAGCTTCTTTTTCAATTCAGACAGGATGGGAAGGAATATTCTGTGCCTTTGTGCCGGTCAAGGATTCTTTTGATGTTTAAGAAGTCCAAAAGTAGTGCTGAGCTTTTCGATTTTCATTCATGTATAGCCGCGCCGTTTTGGTATGATGATAAAAGCAGCTTTGTATGAAGAGAGGAATTTCTTATGGAAATGGTGGAAAAAGCAATTGAATTTGCGGCAAAAGCACATGAAGGCCAATACCGGAAAGCGTCCGACCTGCCGTATATTGCGCATCCGTATGCGGTTGCCATGATGCTTTTAACAGAAGGCTGCCGCAAAGAAGTGGTCACAGCAGGGCTTCTTCATGATACGGTTGAAGATACTGCGGTGACAAACGAGGAGATAAAAGCCGAGTTTGGAAGCAATGTTGCCCGGATTGTTGAAGCCTGCACTGAACCGCCTAAAAATGTGCGGTGGGAGGAACGGAAGCAGCATACCATCGAGCGATTAAAAACGGCAGAAGAGGAAATTTGTATGCTCATATGCGCAGATAAACTCCATAACTTGAAAACGATACACGAAGAATTGCGAAAAAGCGGGGAAAGCGTGTGGAATGCGTTTAGCCGTGGAAAAGAAAAGCAGGAATGGTACTATAGAAAGATTGCAGAAACTATTGCGTTGCACCATTCTTTTCCTTTACTGGAGCAGCTGCAGTCGGAAATAAAGCAGGTTTTCGGCGTTATCCGGACATGAATAAGTGCAGGGCAAGACATTGCCGGTGAAATAACGGACTTGTTGCTTGAAAAACTGCGAATATGGGCACCGGCCTTCATTCATCATATTAACGTTACCTGTGCGAAAACGGAGACGCACAGGCTTTTTTGCGTGTGCATGACAGCTCAAGCGGTTGGAAAACATAAAGATACAACAACACTTGGAGGCTGCCAATGAAAAAGGTATGGAGGATTTATGCAACTGATTTGAAAAAAATGACAACAAACTGGGCAGCAAGCCTGATCATTGCCGCCTTGATCATTCTTCCATCATTGTATGCCTGGTTTAACATCAAGGCATCCTGGGACCCATACGGCCACACAAAAGGAATTGCGGTAGCCGTTGTGAATTTGGACCGGGGGACAGCGATCAACGGAAAAAAAGTACACGCCGGGAATGAAGTTATAAAAAAGTTGAAACAAAATAAAGCGCTCGGCTGGAGGTTTGTGCAGGAGAAGGAAGCCGCACGCGGCGTAAAGACCGGAGAATATTATGCGAGCCTGACCATCCCGGAAAATTTTTCGGAAAAACTGGCTTCCATCCTGGGTGATAAGCCGGAGAAACCGGTCATTACTTATACCGTTAATGAAAAAATCAATGCGATTGCGCCTAGAATAACAGGGTCGGGTGCGTCTGCTATTACACAGCAAATTAGTGCGCAATTTGTAAAAACCGTTAGCAAAGCGATTTTTACAATGTTTAATCAAATCGGCATTGAACTTGAAAGGGATTTGCCGGATATTGAAAATTTTAAAGCATGGGTTTTTAGATTGGAGGGAGACATTCCGGAGCTTAACCGGATCATCAGGACGGCAGATCGGGATATTACGAAAGCAGACGCAGTAAGAAAACAGGCAGAAAGCGCGATGCCCGATGTCCTGCTGCTTGCAAAACACGGCAAAACCGTCTCAGGGGACTTGTCCCGCTTTTTTGGAAACACTGGAAGTTTGCTTGAGCAGACGGATACCGTGATCAAAACCGGACTGGAAGCACTGAATGCCGCCCCTGCAGTCTCGAACCAGGTGAGTATGCTGGCAGACAAAACGAAAATTGCAGAAACAGCGCCAAAAAATACGATAATTTTGCAAAATAGCAAGCAAATCTCTGACGCGTTCAGTGATTTGCTCCGAACCGCTGCTGAAGAAACCGGTTCGGAACATCTTAAGCGTATGGCAGCCCGGTTTATTGCACTCAGCCAATCCTTTCAAAAACAGCAGGACCTAAACGGGAAAATGCTCCAACAGGTCAATAACGGGTTGCTGCCGGAAACATTGCAGGCAGATCTAAAGCAGGAAGCCGGCCGTGCCGGGGCCATCGCCGGCAGCCTGCTTGAAAACGATGGTGCAGCCATCGCCGCGGATTTAAAAACATTTGTGGCACAAGCCGGGCAGGACAGTGCAAAAGCAAACAAGCTGTTTCAAAAATTGGAAGGCAGCCTGCCGGAAATCCAGGCGATTCTCCGCGATACGAAAACCGGGCTTGCAATCGGAAAGGCAAAATTGAAAACGGCTGAAACGGAACTGCCGGCTGCTGAGAGAAAAATCAGGAAACTGGCTGATAAAATTCGGGCGTTTGAAAAACAGGAAAATATAGACCAGTGGATTCAATTGTTGAAGAACGATGCACAGGAAGAAAGCGAATTTTTAAAGCAGCCTGTATCGCTGAAAGAAAAAGTCCTATATCCAATCAAAAATTACGGTTCGGGCATGGCTCCGTTTTATACGGTGCTGTCTTTTTGGGTGGGGGCAATGCTGCTGGTATCCCTGCTGTCGGTTGAACACCATCGTGACGGCGCATATGCCAGCTGGCAAGTCTATTTCGGCAAGCTGCTCCTGTTTTTAACGATTGCGTTTTTCCAGTCGGCGATAACGGCGGCGGGTGACCTTTTTATTTTACATGTGGATGTGCAGGAAAAAGCCTGGTTTATTTTATTCGGTATCGGGATTGGTGCTGTTTTTACCGTGATGGTCTATACACTCGTTTCTGTTTTTGGCAATGTGGGAAAAGCACTTGGGATTGTCCTGCTTGTCCTGCAAATTTCCGGTTCGGGCGGCACTTTTCCAATCCAGGTGGAACCGTCTTTCTTTCAACATATCCATCCGCTCCTGCCATTTACTTACGGAATTGGCTTAATGCGTGAAGCTGTTGGCGGGATGCTGATGGAGGCTGTGATCACAGATATCATTTATCTGGCAGGATTTCTGGCAATTGCGCTTATTTTCGGGACCGCAGCCAAGAAACTGCTCAGCCGTATGACCGAACGTTTTACAAGAAAAGGGAAAGAAAGCGGGCTATTCGAATGAAAAAAGCGGAATAGACAAGAAAAATGGTATGTGTAAAATTTTACTCGAAGGGGCAAATGAGTGGAAAAAAATGGGAAGACACTCTATCATCTAAATGTACACCTTGAATGAACATCTAGAGAGAGGTCTTCCCATGGATATTATATCAATAATTGCTGGATTATTAAAGAATACAAAGAGTCTTATGGAGTTTGAAGAACAGGTTAAAATTCTGATGCAGAAGGTTTTTACACAATGGGTTGGGGATGTATTTGAGGAGTTAGATAAAACAATAAAACAGAAGAAGTTGGAGGAAGGCTGGGAGTACTGCCGGAGTGATAACAGAAGCGTTCAGTTTCTATTTGGAAGTGTGACTTTTAAACGATCATTAATGCGTGATAAGAGAGGGAACTCACATTATCCTTTGGATGAATGCTTGGGGCTGTTACCCCACCAGAGATATAGCCCGTTAGTGGAATTAAAGGTGGCAGAGTTGGCAAGTGAGAACACCTATCGGGAGGCGGCTAATATTTTAAAAGAATGGACAGCCGTGAGTCTTAGTCATACAACTGTAGGGGAAATGGTGAAACGCGTAGGGAAAACGCAGGCGGAAGCCGACAAGGCCCTTGTAGAAGAGATGGAAATAGCTGCTTCACTGCCTGATGGGAAGAAGGTAGACTACCTGTTTTCCGAAGCAGATGGCGTATTCATCCGGGGACTGGAAAAGAAACAGGGTATGGAAGTCCACCATGCCATTCTCTATGAAGGTTGGGAAACCAATGGAAAAAGGGTCTCCCTGCGTCAGCCCACAGTCATCATGACGACGGAAGACATTCAGACATTTTGGGATGAAGTCCAAGCCACAGCTGCCAACACCTATTCCCTCGAAAAAGCGCATGTCATTACAAACAGTGATGGAGGTGCTGGGTACACAGCTGAACGGTTTCAAACAGCATTCTCACAGTCGGAATTCCCGGTGCTCAACCAGCTGGATACCTACCACGTTGCACAAGCCATTGTAAGGACATTTGGGGGCGGAAAGAGCGAGATCAAGGAGCAGATTAGAAAAGCGATTAGAAAGCATGACCTAGACCAATTCACGTTATATTTGGATACGCACGAAAGCACCTTGACGGATAAAAAGGCCCTCAAGAAAATCAAGGAATTCCGTTCGTATATCTTGAAAAACTGGGACCGCATTTTTGACTGGAGAGACAGGGTGAAAAACGTGCCGGAAGGTGCGAGAGGCCTGGGAGCGATGGAATCGAATCAAAGGCATATCTCCTTCAGGATGAAAAAAAGGGGCATGCATTGGAGTGAACTTGGCGCAGAAGCCATGGTGAAAATCAAACAAGGCATACTCAATGGGACATTGAGAGAAGCCTATCTGAAACACCGTTCAAGAAGCGAGAGAAAGCAACGGAACTTGAAACAATCCATCAGGATGTCTCAACTACTCAAGCAGCCTGTACGCCCGTCAGTGGGCGTAAAGCACGGATCAGTTGCCCTGCATTCAAGCAGTTCATCGGCAATGGGACATTTAAGCAAAATATTAGAGCTTTCGTTTTAAGCTTGGCTCAGTGGGGACTGATCGTTGAGGCGCGCGAAATTTACGAGACTCCTGCGGGAAAAGCGAGCCAGGAGAGACCCCGCAGCGAGGTACGAGCGAGGAGGCTCGCCGGCCGCCCGCGGAAAGCGAGTGAATTTCGCGCGCCTCAACATCCCCGTTGTCCATCTTTATACGGAAATATCACATCTTTTCCGAAAATTACACCGAGCAAGTGAAGCACGGTAGCCGAAAGTGTACAAAAAGAGTGTCTTGGAATACCCGATATTTAAACCTTGTCGAGAAAAACTTGACACATACGAAAAATGAGAAGGAAGACATGAAAAATAAAGTTGGTTTATAATAAGAAAGAAGAATATTAGGAGGGGATTGCATTGGCGATTGCCGATATTACCATATTTCCGGTCGGAACGGATTCAACAAGCATCAGCAAATATGTGGCGGAGATTGAGAAGGCGCTGGGAAAAGAACAGGGAAGGGTGAAAATCAAGCTGACCCCGATGAGCACTTTAATAGAAGGGGACATCCATGACCTGTTTGAAATCATTGAAAAACTGCATGAAATCCCTTTTTCGAATGGCGTAAAGCGTGTTGAAACGAATATCCGCATCGACGACCGCAGGGACAAACAGCTCACGATGGAAGGAAAACTGGCCTCCGTCGCCGAAAAACTCGGCCAATAAAAAACCGGCACAAGGCCGGTATGATAAAAGGAGGTTTGGCCAGGCTCTGGGGGAAGCCTGGCCAAATATGGTTTGCTGCAATTCCTTGCCGCTGTCCTAAATGTAAAACATGAAAAAGAAAAACTTGTGAAATGAAAATGATAAAATGATGAGAATTTCCCCGGAAAAAGCAAAAAGCGGACCGGGACCCGCCTTTTGAATCGCTAAAATTTTACCCGTGCAAAAATTTTACACAAACCACTTCCGGAACCGGGACGTCTTTTTGCAGCAAAGTGAGGATCCCGGTTTCCGGATCGCGGGCGTATAAAACGAGCGTGCCCGATTCTTGGTTTGCGGCAACGACAAATTTTTCGGTCGGGTCAAGCACAAAGTCGCGCGGCCAGCTTCCTTCGGTTGAAGTGTATTCAACAAGGGACAGTTTGCCGTCCGGGCCGGCTGCAAACACGGCAATGCTGTCATGGCCGCGGTTTCCGGCATAAACAAAACGGCCGTCGGAAGAGAGATGGATTGCGCTTCCCTGGCTGTTTTCCGTAAAATCTTCCGGAATCGTTTTGATATACTGGACATCTTTAAACGTGCCGGAAGCTTCGTCAAATTCGAGCACAATCACTTCATTGCTCAATTCTGTCATGCAGTAGGCCAATTTCCGGCCTGGATGAAAGGCAAGATGGCGCGGGCCGCTTCCCGGGCGGACGGAAAGGACGGCTTTTTCCGTTAATTTGCCGCCATCATGCGCGTACGTTGTAATCGTATCATTGCCGAGGTCCACCGCGACGACATATTTTTTATCCGGGGTAAAGTCTGCGAAATGGACGTGCGGTTTTTCCTGGCGTTCAGGGTTCGGGCCGGAGCCGGTATGTTCGATAACACTTACTGCCGGCTGCAGGCTGCCGTCTTTGTTTGTCAGATAGGCGCTGACCGTCCCGTTATGGTAGTTGGCGGAGACGACCGTTTTCTTGGCTGAATCCACGCTGACATGGCACGGGGAGGCGCCGCCGGATAACTGGCGGTTCAACTCTGTTAGAGCACCGGTTTCCGCATCAATTGAAAAAGCCGCAACCCCGCCCTGGCTGCCTTCTTTGACAACGGCATACAGATTGCGGTTGTCTGCCGTGATATTAAGATAAGTTGGATTGCCCAGTCTGGCGGCAACTTTCACATCTTCAATTTGCTTTTTTTCTGTATCAAGGGTAAAGGTGTAAATCCCTTCGCTGGCGCCTTTTGTATAGGTGCCGGCATACCCTGTCCATTTTGTCTTTCCCATGGCTGATGCTCCTTCCCATCTGTAATGTGAATATTATAACATAGAAAACGTTTCCCGTTCATTCCGGCGCTTTTCCGGGTATGATGCCATGAGCGGAAACGGCGTGATAAACGGGAAGCATGTTCAAAATTGCCGGCATGCAAGCGAAAATATGGCAAATGTTTCATTTTTGTATCAAAATTGAAAGCGAACTGAAACTTTTTGCTGGAGATGTTTTGATAAAATAAAGTAATCGACAAAATTCTACACATCGCTGCATCCCGGATGCCATATGATAGAGATATAAAAGGCCGTGTGAGGAGGAAAATCATGAAGCCGGAAGACCAGTTTGTCCAAAAATCTTATTATGAAACGTTTATCAAAGAAGGGGAAGAGCGCCATCCGCTTGAAGTGCTCGGGGAAGCGTTCGAAAAAGAAAACGCCCTTGAAAATGCCGATCTTTCCTATATCCGCTTTGCACAAGGGGAAATTTATTTTCATTATAAAGATTACGAAGCGGCCGTTTTTAAATGGGAAAGCATACATAACGACTTTGAACCGTGGGCGCAAAAAAACATGGGGGATGCTTATTTTGAACTCGGCCTCACCAGCATGGCCGAAGAAATTTACAAGTCGGTCCAGACAGACTCCATGGTATTAAAGACGGAGATTGCGCTTCAGCTTATCTCGCTTTATATGGAGGAGCAAAAGCATGAACAGGCTGTCCAGACGATCAAACAAGCGGTCGCCATGAACCCGGACTATCCGAATGTGACGAAAATCGCCCGTGCCTACTTTGAAAAAAACGAAGACTGGATGAATGCGGTTGAACTGGCTGTCAATGAATCCATCCGCACTGAATCGCTGTTCTGGTTTCAAGTTTTAAAGTCGTATATTGAAAATGGGCATACCAAAACGATTGCGCCGGATTATTTTCGG
This sequence comes from Weizmannia sp. FSL W8-1119, assembly GCF_038008605.1. Lineage (NCBI taxonomy): Bacteria > Bacillati > Bacillota > Bacilli > Caryophanales > Bacillaceae > Heyndrickxia > Weizmannia sp. FSL W8-1119. The sequence goes on from NZ_JBBOZL010000001.1 coordinate 569,003, forward strand.
GATGCGCTGTCCGTTTTATACAAGGTGGATCAAATTCAGTTTGAACAACTGGCGGTTGCGTTTTGGCGGTCTTACGAAACGGAGGGCGTGTATCTTGGCTGGCTCCGCGAATTTAACGGCCTTTTTGCCGGACTTGAACTCCATTCGCTTGAAACGTGGCACGAGCTGTCTGCCATTTACGGGGAAACCTATCTTTCTTTAATCAGCGGCAGCTATCTGTTAGAACAACTGGCACCGGTGATGCCGGGCATTTTAACGAACTGGCTGCGGATCACGGACCAGGCGCACGCCCTTCAAGCATCCACTGCGGTTCTCGCATGGGGCGATCTTTTTCCGGGCAGCATCGGGCCGCAGCAAATTGCCGATGCGGAAACGATTTTGCATCATGCGGAGCAAACATTGGACCAGCTTGAATATGCGCTCCGGCTCTTTGATTCCATTATGCAATGGGCAAAAAGGAACGGGCTATCTGTCAGCACCCGTTTGAAATGGATGGCGAGGGAGCTGATTGACTTTGATGTCCAGCATATTCTCGTTGCCGGCATGAACGGCAGCGGCAAGACGGCCTTTATCCAGTCGGTGTTGGCCGACCCGCTGCCCGAACGGCCGACACAGTTTGTGATGGCGGTGCGCCATGATGATGAACATGCACTTTCTGTGATCTCGGACAAAGGCATTTCGCCTGTAACGGAAGAGGACAATGCGGCGCCGGAGCCCGGGGACATGCTTGAATGGCGGGGCCCGAGCCGGTTCCTGGAAGAAAATGCGCTTATTTTCATCGATACACCCGGGCTGAACGGGCCGGGGCGGGGAAAAGCATACGAGTATTTGCGTTTTGTTGACGGCGTTTTATTCGTTTTAAATGCAAATGATCCCCTTACAGACAAAGAAGCGGATATGCTGTTGAAAATGAAGGAACAAGTGCCCGGGCTTGCGATTCACTTTTTGCTGTCCAAAATGGATATGATATACAGCAAGCAGGAAGCGGCAGATTTAGTGGAAGAAACAGTACAAAAGGTAAAAACAATTTTTCCGCAGGCAAACTTGCACCCTTATACGTCCAATTATGCATCCCGGGAAGCAGGACTGGATCTTGCCCGCTTTTTCCGGCAAAATTTCAAGCCGGAAAACCTGGAAGAAAGCCGGATTGACAAACTTTCGCACTGCATCCGGGAATCGATTGCCGATTTGCTGAAACAAAGGCTGCAAAATGAACAGCATCTGGCAGAGTCAATCAACCGGCATGAAGATCTGTACGCAAAATTAAACGGGGCGGCAAACCAGCTTCAGGATGTCATCCATGAACAAACCGAACTGGTCCGCTCGTCCTACCACAGTATGACCCAGAAAATCCGCGATGAACTGCAAAACCGGATTCCGGAAATTTTACGGAAAAGCGCCGATTTTATTAAGCCGGACAGTGATTTCCGGAAAATTCATCTTGAATTGAATGAAGAAATGAACAAACGGATCCGGCACTTTTTGCAGACGACCATTTCCCCGAAATACGAGGAACTGGTGGCGGAGTGGATAGAAGCGTCAGAAGGGGAATTGCAGCAAAGCCAGGATTATCTTGATGAAATGGCGGAAGGGTTTAATAAGTTGTACGGGGAAGAGATTCTTGTGCTTGCCTGTGATTTTAAAATTATGGAGGACTGGCGGCGTGATGCGGACCGGATGGCAAACGGAATTCCTTTTGAACCGGTCAATATATTGTTGCGCCATACGCCGCAGCAGGTCCTGTTAAAGAGCGCGGGCAAATTGTTTGGCGTGCTTTCGCAAAACAAAACGATGCTGTATAACCGCTATAAAAAATTTATCGAAAGCGAAGATTATACGGAAATTGCAAACCTTGTCACGAATAAAGTGATGCTGCAATTCGAGCTGTTTGAACAAGGGCTTGAGCGCGATGTCCGCCTGTTCTTTAAAAATCCGGAAACAGTTCTCCGCGAAACCATTGCGGAAACAGAGGCGGCCATTGCCGAAACAAAAGAGATGCTGGAGAATATGAAAGAAAATCCGGAAGTGTATCAGGATCCGCTGAAATTGTTCGAGCTGAAACTCCGCCAGTTTGAATGGATGCAACTCGGGCAGAAAACAGGCGGGAAAGTGTAAGCTTTTCGCAAGGCGGATGGACGGGGCAGGTACAAGATTTAAGGGGTAAACGGGGCTTGCTGAACGCATGGCTAAAGTGCTGAAAATGGGGCCCGAGTGCTGATTTAGCAAGCCCTCAATAATATAAGATCATAAATGAACCGCCTGGATTCCGCCGGAAATACATGCATGGACCGGTTCCGGAACAAAAAAATTAACCGGCCGGATGTTGCGGAAAGCAGAAGGATGGAAACGGCTTGAAACGGCCGGAAATTGTTGGATGAACAGCGCCCATATGCGGCGCTGTTTTTTCCTGCCCTGTTTTCCCGGAAGCACCGCGGAGCCTGAAGTGTATTAAAAATAAGCCCCCTTCCGGCAAAAACTTGACACATGTTCGCAAATATTCCTGCTATTATGTATGATACATTCGTGATACTATTAAGATACAGTTTATACTTAGAAATGGGGTGGCAATTTGAAACGCATTGACCGCATTTACGCGTATCTTGTTGAACAGTCGCAAGGCAAAACGCTTGATGAATGGATCCGTATAGAAGGATTTACGGCTTCGGATATCGCAAAAGACCTTGGCATTTTAAGAAACAATGTCAGTGCCGAGCTGAACAAGCTGCTGCGGCAGAAACGGATTATCAAAATAAAAGGCCGCCCGGTTCATTACTTGGTCAAACAAATCATGGAAGACCTTCTGGGAACGAAATTGCCGGAAGATCAATATGAATATGAAAATATACTTGAAGTGACGGGCGGGCAATCCCCGGATCCGGGCAACGGCCCGTCTGCGAATCATGATACCGCTTGGGAAACGAATCCCTTTGATGACCTGATCGGTTCGAAAACAAGCCTGAAAGTGCAGGTCGAACAGGCAAAGGCGGCCGTCCTCTATCCCCCGCATGGCCTTCATACGCTCATTGTCGGCCAGACCGGTGTCGGGAAAACGCTGTTTGCCAATTTGATGTTCAATTATGCAAAACTGGCAGCACCGTTTATGGACGAAGACGCCCAGTTTATTGTCTTTAACTGCGCGGACTATGCAAATAACCCGCAGCTGCTCATTTCCCACATTTTCGGGCATATCAAAGGCGCCTTTACGGGTGCGGACAGCGAAAAAGACGGCCTTGTTTCCAAAGCGGACGGCGGCATGCTGTTTCTCGATGAAATCCACCGGCTCCCGCCTGAAGGCCAGGAAATGCTCTTTTACTTTATGGATACGGGGACGTATGCAAAGCTCGGGGAAACCGAACGGAATCGCAACGCCAATGTCCTGATCGTCGGGGCGACAACGGAAGACCCGGAATCTTCTTTGCTGAAAACGTTTGTCCGCCGTATTCCGATTCTGATCCGGATTCCGTCTTTTGAAGAACGACCGGCAATTGACAAGATTGAGATTTTGAAATTTCTGCTTGCCATTGAAGCAAACCGCGTCCAAAAACCGATTAAAATTGATGCGGAATCGATGAAGGCATTAATCGGCAATACGTCATACGGCAACGTCGGGCAGTTGAAATCCAACATACAGCTTGTCTGCGCCAACGGTTTTCTGCACTGCCTGCACGATGATGTCATCACCATCCACTTTAAAGATTTGCCTTCCGAACTGAAAAACGGTTTCTTCTATTTTAGTAGAAAACGCCAGGAAATCCAGGAGATTTCTGATTTAATTGATTCATATTTGACGGTTTATCCGGAAGGGGAAAACAAGGCGCTCTTTGAAGAAGACCCATACGAACCGGATTTTAACCTGTACAACATCATCGAGGACAAAGTCAGTTTTATGATGGAACAGGACGTGTCGGATGAAGACATTAACCGGTTTCTGAAGCTGGATATCGATATCCATTTAAACAAGTTTTACAATAAGTTTTCAAGCTATGCGCTGAACCGTGAGAAAATCTTAAAAATTGTCAGTGAAGATATCCTTAATTTCAGCGAAGAAGTGCAGGATATCGTGGAAAAGCGGCTGAAGTGCAAAGTAAATGAACGTTTTTTGCTGGCATTCAGCCTGCATTTGACTTCCTTCCTGAAGCGGGTAAAAAACCAGCAGGTAGCCAATTATACGAATATCGAAAATGTCATCAATGACCGGCCGCAGGAGTATCAGCTGTCACTTGACATCTGCAAAATGATCGGGGAAAAATACCGCGTGCATGTGCCGGTAAAAGAAGCCATGTATTTAACGATTCTACTCACATCCCTCATAGACGAACAAAAGGCCGAGCAGGTGGCGATCCTTGTTGCCGCACACGGGTTCAGCACGGCAAGCAGCATGGTAAGTGTTGTGAAAAGCCTCCTGGGCGAATCGAATGTGGACTGCATCGATATGCCGCTCGATATGGACCCGAAATATGTTTTGGAGGAAATGAAGAGGCGGGTAAAAGAAATTGATATGGGAAAAGGTGTCCTGCTGCTTGTCGATATGGGCTCGCTGACCGGGTTCGGCGATATTATTACACAGGAAACGGGCATCAAAACGCGGACCATCGATATGGTGACAACGGCGCTCGTCATTGAAGCGATCCGCAAAGCGACGATTATGGAGATGGACCTCGACGATATTTATGAGTCGTTAAAGGAATTCCGCGGCTACGGATCTTACCAGATGGAAAGCAAACCGCGGGAAACAGGGAAGCCTGTCAAACCGCAGGCCATTCTTTCCGTCTGTTCAACAGGGGAAGGGACGGCGGAAAAATTAAAGCAGCTGATTACAAGACTGCTCAAAAACATCGGCAAAAACAATATTGCCGTTATCCCGCTGCCGATCAACGAAGTAGAAGAAAAGAAAGAAACGCTGATGCAGAAATATGACATTTTGCTCGCTGTCGGGATTGCCGATCCGAAAGTCCAGGCCCCGTTTGTTCCGCTTGAAGCATTGTTTATGGGTGACGGGGAAACGCAGGTCACCCATCTCATTCACAACCACCAGCTGCTGAAACAACCGCCAAGGTCTCCGGCAATGGTGCGGGAAATGACGGAAGAAAGCCTGAATGAATTTTTAACCTTTTTAAACCCAAAGAAAGTGATCGCAGCGATTACGGCGTTTGTCACTTCCCTTGAAAAAATAGCGGAAAGGCCGTTTAACAACGCTTCAAAAATCAATATGAATATTCATATCGGTTGCGCGCTCGAAAGAATGGTCACCCAGTCCGGCCTCATTTACAAAAATGACATCACGCCGGAAAAAGCTGCTAAAATCGAAAAATATAAAAAGGCGGCGCAAATTTTTGAAGACCAGCTGAAATTGAGGCTGTCGGATGATGAACTCTATTATATTGCAGATATGATCGACCATTTATCCACCGAGCAAACTGCAGCCGTGCAGTAATTCTCACCTGCAAATCGCAGTTTCGCTATTTGCAGGCTTTTTTTATGCTGGGGAAAAAGACGGAGGGATATCACAGATACAGAATGCACATGCAGGCCAAAAGTATCAAAATGATACGGATATTGCAGAACTTTTTAATACAGTAGTGAAATGAAAAATAAAACCCTTTTTCAATGTGTATTAAATAAACGGTTTGTGTATCATAAACATAAAGGGATACTGAAAACGCTTATTTAACAAGGGCTGTTTTTTGATACTCAAAAGTTGGCACACATCTTGCATTATAAAAGGCGGAAAGGCAAGTTTTTTACGATTGATTAGCAGGAGGTGGTCGGATGGCATTGGATATACGGCTTGCGCGCATTGATGAGTGATCGCAGCGATTACGGCGTTTGTCACTTCCCTTGAAAAAATAGCGGAAAGGCCGTTTAACAACGCTTCAAAAATCAATATGAATATTCATATCGGTTGCGCGCTCGAAAGAATGGTCACCCAGTCCGGCCTCATTTACAAAAATGACATCACGCCGGAAAAAGCTGCTAAAATCGAAAAATATAAAAAGGCGGCGCAAATTTTTGAAGACCAGCTGAAATTGAGGCTGTCGGATGATGAACTCTATTATATTGCAGATATGATCGACCATTTATCCACCGAGCAAACTGCAGCCGTGCAGTAATTCTCACCTGCAAATCGCAGTTTCGCTATTTGCAGGCTTTTTTTATGCTGGGGAAAAAGACGGAGGGATATCACAGATACAGAATGCACATGCAGGCCAAAAGTATCAAAATGATACGGATATTGCAGAACTTTTTAATACAGTAGTGAAATGAAAAATAAAACCCTTTTTCAATGTGTATTAAATAAACGGTTTGTGTATCATAAACATAAAGGGATACTGAAAACGCTTATTTAACAAGGGCTGTTTTTTGATACTCAAAAGTTGGCACACATCTTGCATTATAAAAGGCGGAAAGGCAAGTTTTTTACGATTGATTAGCAGGAGGTGGTCGGATGGCATTGGATATACGGCTTGCGCGCATTGATGATCGTTTGATTCATGGCCAGGTTGCCACAGTTTGGTCGAGGGCAGTTGGGATTGACCGGATTTTAGTGGTCAATGATGAAGCCGCCAATGACGAGCTTCGAAAGCTTTTGTTGAGGCAAGCGACACCACCGAGCATCAAATCACATGTCATCACGAAGCAAAAACTGCTTGAACTTTACCAAAACCGGCTGTTTGACGAAATGAAAGCGATGCTGCTGTTTGTTTCGCCACAGGATGTACTGGAGGTTGTCCGGGCAGGGGTTGGTTTGAAATCGATCAATATCGGCGGCATGCGTTTTACGGAAGGCAAGAAGATGATCACCAATTTTATTTCAGTCAATGAGGATGATGTCCAGGCCTTTGCGAAGCTGGCTGCACTCGGCATCGAATTGGAAATCCGCCAAGTGCCTGCCGACCGGAAAATCGATTTGATGCAGCTGATCAAAAAGGAGAAACTGCTTCATCCATGAATTTTGGTTACAGGTTCTTTAGAACTTATTTATAAGATTGATACTGTAACAATACGAATAGGGAGGTAAGAAGATGGTAGGAATTATCATTGCCAGTCACGGCGATTTCGCCAATGGTGTCTTGCAATCCGGAGAGATGATCTTCGGAAAGCAGGAAAATGTAAAAGCTGTTACATTGATGCCGAGCGAAGGCCCTGATAATGTAAAGGCAAAAATGAAAGAAGCAGTCGCCTCTTTCGACAACCAGGATGAAGTCCTTTTCTTAGTCGATCTTTGGGGCGGAACACCTTTCAACCAGGCCAACAGCTTGTTTGAAGAACACAAAGACAAGTGGGCCATCGTCTCAGGCATGAACTTGCCAATGCTCATTGAAGCATTTGCAGCGCGCGCCACGATGAACAAAGCCCATGACATTGCCGCGCATATTTTAGGCGCAGCGAAAGAAGGCGTGAAAGTAAGGCCTGAAGCATTACAGCCGGCCGCACCTTCCAAGGCTGCCGGGAAACCGTTAACGGTGGGGGCTCCTGGCAAATTTGAATACGTGCTGGCACGGATCGACTCCCGCCTGCTTCACGGGCAAGTCGCAACTGCTTGGACAAAAGCGACACGGCCTACGCGCATTATCGTTGTATCGGATGCGGTAGCGAAGGACGAACTTCGAAAGAAACTGATTCAACAGGCTGCGCCTCCGGGTGTAAAAGCACACGTTGTTCCGATCCGTAAAATGATTGAACTTGCAAAGGATGACCAGCATTTCGGCGGCCAGCGCGCCATGCTCCTTTTTGAAAACCCGCAGGACGTGCTCCGGGCGGTTGAAGGCGGCGTTCCATTGAAAACAATCAACGTCGGTTCCATGGCACACTCGCCGGGCAAAGTCCAGGCAAACAAGGTACTGGCCTTCAGCCAGGACGATGTCGATACTTTCAAGAAACTGAAACAACTTGGTTTGAAATTTGATGTGCGCAAAGTTCCGGGCGATGCAAAAGGCGACATGGACGAAATTCTCAAAAGGGCTCAGGAAGAGCTGAACAAACAAAAATAATCCTGCCCATCAGGAGAAAAGGGAGGACGACTCGTTATGGATTTAAATATTGTCCAAATGATACTAGTCTTTATCGTAGCATTTTTAGCTGGTATGGAAGGGATTTTGGACCAATTCCAGTTCCATCAGCCACTCGTTGCTTGTACGTTAATTGGCCTCGTTACAGGTAACTTGGTGCCATGTATTATCTTAGGCGGTACCCTGCAAATGATCGCTTTGGGCTGGGCAAACATCGGGGCTGCCGTAGCGCCTGATGCTGCGCTTGCATCTGTTGCGTCTGCCATTATCTTAGTTTTAAGCGGTGCAGGCAAAGCCGGTGTAACTTCTGCAATCGCGATTGCCGTCCCGCTTGCGGTTGCCGGCCTTTTATTGACCATCATCGTTCGTACAATTGCAACAGGGATTGTCCACTTAATGGATGCCGCAGCACGGGAAGGAAACATTAGAAAAGTTGAATTTTGGCATATTGTTGCGATTTGCTTGCAAGGGCTGCGTATTGCGATTCCGGCTGTCCTGGTTTTAGCCATTGGCGCAGGGCCAGTGCGTGACTTGTTATCCGCCATGCCAGCTTGGTTGACAGATGGCCTTGCAATCGGCGGGGGAATGGTCGTTGCTGTTGGTTATGCAATGGTCATTAACATGATGGCGACAAGAGAAGTTTGGCCGTTCTTCGCCATTGGGTTCGTTTTGGCAACTGTTTCGCAAATTACCCTTATCGGCCTTGGCGGTATCGGTGTGTCACTTGCACTGATTTATTTGGCGCTCTCCAAACAAGGCGGCTCCGGTAAAGGCGGCGGAAATGCAAACACCGGCGATCCGTTAGGCGATATTATTGACAATTACTAAGAAGGAGGCGGACAGAAAAATGGCACAAGAACTAAAATTATCTAGAAAAGATCGTATTTCTGTATGGTGGCGTTCAACTTTCCTTCAAGGTTCCTGGAACTATGAACGGATGCAAAACGGCGGCTGGGCATATACCATGATTCCGGCCATCAAAAAATTATATAAAACGAAAGAAGACCGTTCTGCTGCCCTGCAGCGCCACTTGGAATTTTTTAACACTCACCCTTATGTCGCTGCACCGATTGTTGGTGTAACTTTAGCGCTTGAAGAAGAACGTGCAAACGGCGCCCCCGTTGACGACACAGCCATTCAAGGTGTGAAAGTCGGGATGATGGGGCCTCTGGCAGGGATCGGGGATCCGGTATTCTGGTTCACGGTCAGGCCAATCCTTGGTGCGTTAGGTGCTTCTCTTGCAATGGACGGCAACATTCTCGGGCCAATTATTTTCTTCGTTGCATGGAACCTCATCCGGATGGGATTCCTGTGGTATACGCAAGAATTCGGCTACAGAGCCGGTTCAAGAATTACGGAGGACTTATCGGGCGGCATTCTTCAGGATATTACAAAAGGCGCATCAATCCTTGGGATGTTTATCCTTGGCGCACTGGTTAACCGGTGGGTATCGATTAAATTTACACCGGTTGTATCACAAGTAAAACTTTCTAAAGGCGCTTATATTGACTGGGATCATTTGCCTGCCGGAGCGCAAGGGATTAAAACGGCGCTCGAACAGCAAGCTGCCGGCCTCTCACTGGACCCGGTCAAAGTCACGACATTGCAAGACAACCTGGACAGCTTAATTCCGGGCCTTGCCCCATTGCTTTTGACGCTGTTCTGCATGTGGCTCTTGAAAAAGAAAGTGTCTCCGATCGTTATGATTCTTGGATTGTTTGTTGTTGGTATCGTATTCCATTTAATTCACTTAATGTAAGAGAAAAGGCACATGCCCGGGCTTTCTGGCCTGGGCTTTTTTCAAAGAAACCGAAAGCCCCCGGGTTGTACGCGGATCCTGAGTATGTTTTGCTTCAGGCAATAAAACTTCGTATAATAAGGGAGAGGCCTTCCCTATTATAAAAGCCGCTTTCGGCATTTTGCCTTGGGAGCCGGCCCCGGTTTAGACGGGACGTACAGCCGTTTCACCGGCCAACCAGGCCCCTTTTTGGAAGCAAAGATCCGGAAATCAAGATCAGCTGTATAGATATCAATTTTTGGAACACAAAAAGAAAAGAACGGGGTGGATCAAATGGTCCAATCAATCAATACAAAAGTGGATTTGGTGATAAAGGCAGCCTCGCATATGGGATTGACAGATTACGGCAAGATCATGATCGGCGATAAAGGATTTGAATTTTTCAATGAGCGCGATGTGCGCAAATTCATTCAAATTCCTTGGGAAGAAGTCGATTACGTGATCGCTTCCGTCATGTTCAAGGGAAAATGGATCCCACGTTATGCCATCAAAACGAAGAAAAACGGGACATACACCTTTTCTTCCAAAGATCCGAAAAGAGTATTGCGGGCGGTCCGCCAATATGTCGACCCGAACCGGATGGTCCAGTCGCTGAGTTTCTTTGATGTTGTGAAGCGCAGTTTTAAAAGAAAACCGAAAAAGCAATAGTTTGAAAGACAAGGCAGGTTAAACTTGTCTTTTTTTGTTGGCCGTTCCCAGAAATGGCAGGAAGCGTATGAAAAATTTTCCTGAAGCCGGCTTTTTTGCACAGGGCCGTCCGCAGCGCCATCCGGAGCCTGTGGGCGTTGCCATTTTGTAAATATTATGATATGTTTTTTTATGAAAGTATCAGGGATGTGGGCAGCTTTGTTTTTTTACATAAAACTGTAAGTGCTTACAGTTTTGGCAAAATACAGAAACGGAGGATGGATGGAGATGGGAAACACGACACAGTTTGTGCCGGGGCTTGAAGGGGTTGTCGCTGTTGAAACGGAGCTTTCTTTTCTTGATACGGCCCAGGGCGAAATCGTTTTAAAGGGGTATGACTTGATTGAGTTGTCGAAAAAGAAAAGCTATCTGGACATCGTGCATTTGCTTCTCGAAGGAACGCTCCCGAACGGTGCCGAGAAAAAAGCGTTGGAAGAAACTTTAAAGAAAAACTACCGGATTCCGGAAGCTGTGCTGGACATTTTGAGGCTGCTGCCGGCATCCACCCACCCGATGGATGCGCTCCGTACGGGGGTTTCGGCGCTTTCGGGGTATGATGAAAACCTGCTGGACCGTTCCCGCAAAGCCAATTTAAACCGTGCATACCATTTGCTCGGGAATGTGCCGAACATTGTCGCGAACAGCTACCATCTTTTAAACGGCGAAGACCCGGTTGAACCGCGGCAGGATTTGCCGTACAGCGCCAATTTCCTGTACATGATCACCGGCAAAGTCCCTTCGGAAAGGGAGGAACGCATTTTCGACCGTTCTCTCGTCCTGTACAGCGAACATGAACTGCCGAATTCGACTTTTACGGCAAGGGTCATTGCTTCCACGCTGTCCGACTTATACGGGGCGTTAACGGGCGCGGTGGCATCGCTCAAGGGCCATCTGCACGGGGGCGCCAATGAAGCGGTGATGGAAATGCTGAAAGAAGCCGGCACGGTGGAAAAATTCGAAGAAATGCTTTATAAGAAACTGAAAAATAAAGAAAAAGTAATGGGATTCGGCCACCGCGTCTACATGAAAAAGATGGATCCGCGCGCCCTGATGATGAAAGAAGCGCTGAAGGAACTTTGTGAGGAAAAAGGGGATCATTCGCTGCTTGAAATGTGCGAAGCCGGGGAAAAAATTATGGCGCAGGAAAAAGGGCTCTATCCGAACCTCGATTATTATGCAGCCCCAGTTTACTGGATGCTCGGCATTCCGATTCCGCTTTATACGCCGATCTTTTTCAGCTCAAGAACGGTCGGGCTGTGCGCACACGTTATGGAGCAGCATGAAAACAACCGCCTGTTCCGTCCGCGCGTCCAATACAAAGGCCCGCGCGGTTTGCATCCGCAAGATTAAGTTTTAAAAAGGCTGGACCATTAAGAGATAAAGTGAACAAAAAGCCGGGATTGAAACGCTGTCTCAAATGATCCGGGCTTTGACCTGCAGATAAAGTTTGGAAAGGGGAATGTTTAAATTGGCCGGTACAACCGCTGTAAATGAAAAAACAGGGGAGCGGGACGCCCTGATAGAAGAAATTGCCCGTTATGTGGCAGACAAAGAGATTACGAGTTCCGAAGCTTTTGAGACTGCACGTTACGGGCTTTTGGATACGCTCGGATGCGGCATTCTCGCCCTCCGTTTTCCGGAGTGTGTAAAAATGCTCGGGCCGGTCGTCCCGGGTACGGCCGTGCCGAACGGGACGCATGTGCCAGGCACTTCCTATGTGCTCGATCCGGTTGCGGGGGCGTTTAATATTGGCTGCATGATCCGCTGGCTCGATTACAACGATACGTGGCTCGCGGCGGAGTGGGGGCACCCTTCTGACAATCTCGGCGGCATCCTTGCTGTTGCGGATTTTTTGAGCCGAACGCGCGTTGCCAATGGGAAAGCGCCGCTCAAAGTGCGCGATGTGCTTGAGGCCATGATCAAAGCCCATGAAATCCAAGGTGTGCTTGCTTTGGAAAACAGCTTGAACCGCGTCGGGCTTGACCATGTTTTATTTGTCAAAGTGGCGACGGCTGCTGTTGCGACAAAAATGCTTGGTGGAGGGAAAAACGAAATCATGAACGCCGTTTCCCACGCCTGGATTGATAACGGCCCGTTGCGCACATACCGGCACGCGCCGAATACCGGTTCGCGCAAATCATGGGCGGCCGGCGATGCAACCAGCAGGGGCGTGGCGCTTGCGCTTGTTGCGATGAAAGGGGAAATGGGCTATCAAACGCCGCTTTCCGCACCCGGTTGGGGATTTCAGGACGTTATGTTTAAAGGGAAAGAACTGAAACTGGCCCGCCCGCTCGGCTCCTATGTGATGGAAAACGTTTTATTTAAAGTGTCGTATCCGGCAGAATTCCATGCGCAGACAGCAGCGGAAGCCGCAGTCAAACTCCATCCGGTTGTAGCTGGGAAACTGGATCAAATCAGCCGGATTACAATTACGACGCATGAGTCCGCCATCCGCATCATTGATAAAAAAGGGCCGCTTCATAACCCTGCTGACCGCGACCATTGCATCCAGTATGTGACGGCAGTCGGCTTGATCAAAGGCAATATTACGGCGGACGATTATGAAGACGCAGCCGCCGCTGACCCGCGCATTGATGCATTAAGGGAAAAAATGGCAGTTGTTGAAAACAAACAATACAGCATCGATTACCTTGATCCGGATAAACGTTCCATCGCGAATGCCGTACAAGTCTTTTTTGAAGACGGCACATCAACTGAAAATGTGGAAGTCGAGTATCCGCTTGGCCACCGCTTCAGAAGGGAAGAAGCGATCCCGAAAATTATCACCAAGTTTTCGGATAATATCGCCACCCACTATTCCGCGAAGCAGCAGGAAAGGATCAAAGAAGCCTGCCTTGCGGGAGAAGCGCTTGAAAAAATGGCCGTTCATGAATTCGTCAATTTATTCACCTTGTAGAAAGGATGTTGCACCATGGTTTGGATTGTCAATCAGCCGTCTTCACAGGAGGCGCTTGCCAAACGGTTTAAGGAACGCATGCAGGCACCAGGCATTTTGCAAATCCCCGGCGCGCATGATGCAATGGCGGCACTCATTGCAAAAAACACAGGGTTTGAGGCGCTTTATTTATCAGGCGCTGCCTATACCGCGAGCAAAGGGATTCCGGATCTTGGCATGATCACATCGACGGAAATGGCGGAGCGTGCACGTGATCTCGTGCGTGCCACCGATTTACCGGTTCTTGTTGACATTGACACCGGCTTTGGCGGCGTGCTGAACGTTGCCCGCACCGCCCGCGAAATGGTCGAAGCAGGTGTTGCGGCTGTTCAGATTGAAGACCAGCAGCTTCCGAAAAAATGCGGGCATTTAAACGGGAAGCAGCTCGTTACTGCATCTGAAATGTGCGAGAAAATCAGGGCGTTGAAAAGTGTGACGCCGTCGCTTGTCGTTGTAGCCCGTACGGATGCGAGAGGCGTGGAAGGCGTGGAAGCGGCGCTGAAGCGGGCCAACGTCTATGTGGAGGCAGGTGCGGACGCCATTTTTCCGGAAGCGCTCGAGTCCCGTGAGGAGTTCCGTTTATTTGCGGAAAAAATAAAAGCGCCGCTCCTTGCCAACATGACCGAATTCGGCAAAACCCCTTATTATACGGCGGAAGAATTCGAAGAAATGGGTTATGCCATGGTTATTTATCCTGTCACTTCGCTGCGCGTTGCCGCAAAGGCTTATGAACGGGTATTTGAAAAGATTAAGAACGAAGGGACGCAAAAAAATGCCCTCTCCGACATGCAGACGAGGAAAGAGCTGTACAGCACGATTTCTTTAGAGGAATTTGAAGCGCTCGACCAGTCGATCGCTAAAACGATTCTTCCTGTTACGCCTGATCCTTCATCATCAACGTAAAGAAAAAGGGCAAACCCGCTTTTTGCGCGCGGGGTTGCCCTATTCAACTTAGCGGCCGGCCTGTTTAGATTTCTCCTGCGTCGTGGAGTAGTTTTCGCCAAATTCGTTTTTCAATCCGGATCCTGTTGTTTGGCCGGAAACTTCTGCGGCAGGATCGGCTGTTCCGGGAGCGGCCGTTTCATTGAGGGCAGAAGCATCATTATCTACGAGCACAAGATAGTGTCCGGCATCAATTTCGGCCGAATAGCGGTCCAGTTCGTCCTGCGGGAGATCGAGATTGGTCAGTTTTCTTGTCGTTTCGTCATAATAGCCCGGCTTGAAGAACCCTTTGATTTTCTCCCAGAGAGAGCTGTTTTGTTCATCCGGGGCAGAAGAGGTGTGGTCCACATTTGCGCCGGTCTGGTTTTTCAATAAAGTCCCATCATTCCCGTTTGAAATAATGGAAATATCGGAAGTGCTGTAGCCTTCTGCGGTCAACCGGTCTACTGCGTTAATCGTTTCCTGCAATGTTGTGTAAATGCCAACTACTTCTTTTGCCATCTCTATCTGCCTCCTAACGGTGATAGTGCACTTTTACCCGGTAGAAAAAGGGTTAAACGGTTTTCGCAGGTTTTGACATATCCATAAAATTCAGTCAATATAAGATTGAATGGAGGGATTGAGATAGAACAATCTGCATATCTATCGTATGATGCAACAGAACTGGCCAGGCTCATAAAGCGAAAAGAAGTGAGTGTGGAAGAAGTGTTGGAGGCGGCAATGGCCCGGATTGAAAAAACAAACAGGCGTTTAAATGCCGTCATCCGGACACGGTTTGAGAAAGCAAAGAAGGAAGCGGCCGCGCTCCGTACAGATGAGCAGCCATTTGCCGGCGTGCCGGTTTTGCTCAAAGACATTTCCCAGGCGGTAAAGGGCGAGCTGCTCACATCCGGATCAAAACTGCTGCAGCAAAACCGTGCCAGAGAAGATGCTTTTTTTACGGCAAAATTGAAGGAAGCGGGGTTTATCATTCTCGGACATACAAACGTACCGGAATTTGGATTAAAAAATATTACGGAACCTGAACTTTACGGTCCGGCGCGCAATCCGTGGAATCCCCATTTTTCACCCGGCGGATCAAGCGGCGGTTCCGCGGCTGCGGTGGCTTCCGGGATGGTACCGGTTGCCGGTGCAAGCGACGGCGGCGGATCGATCCGCATTCCTGCTTCTTTTACAAGTTTAATAGGATTAAAGCCGACAAGGGGAAGGACACCAGTCGGGCCGGGACGTGGACGGCAATGGCAAGGGGCGGCCATTGACTTCGTGCTGGCAAAAACAATCAGAGACAGCGCAGCGCTCCTCGATGTGCTGCAAACTGTGGAACCCGCCGCTGCTTTTCAAACGCCGCTTTTTCCGGGATATGTACAGGAACTAAAACAGAGCGGAACGAAAAAATACCGGATCGCATTTTCGGTTGAATCGCCGGTCGGGACGCCTGTCAGCCGCGACGCAAAACAGGCTGTCTATAAAACGGCAAAATGGCTGGAGCAGGAGGGCCATCTTGTGGAAGAAGCCGAAAACGGCGTTGACGGCAGACGGCTGATGGAAAACTATTATTTAATGAACTGCGGGGAAATGGCGGCGGAACTTTCGGATTTGGAAAGCGCACTTGGACGCCCGCTTACGGAAAAAGATATGGAGCCGGTTTCGTGGGTCTTGTATGCTGCCGGGAAAAATGTCACGGCGGCAGAATACGCAAAGAGCCTTGCGGAGTGGGATAAGGCCGCAGCACAAATGGCGGGATTCCACGAAACGTATGATCTGTATCTTACGCCTTCAACTGCTTTTACTGCGCCGAAAATCGGGGAGCTTACCCAGACCGGGAAAGAGCGGGATCGATTGTTTGGCGTCACCGGGCTCCCGAAAGAAAAGCAGCAGGCGCTTGTCTATGAAATGTTTGAGCCGAGCTTAACGTTTTCCCCATTTACGCAGCTCGCCAATTTAACCGGGCAGCCGGCGATCAGCCTGCCGGTCCATATAACGGCGGCCGGGCTTCCTTTCGGGATACAGCTGGTGGCGCCGAAAGGAAATGAACATTGGCTGCTGGATGTCGCATATGCGCTTGAACAGTCGGAACTTTGGGTTGGCATGCAGGGGAATCCCTGCCTTTAAAGCATAAATGAGGGGCGTTGTGCAGGCCCGGACGTTCTAAGGAATTGAAGAATTGAAAAATGTTTGCCAAAAAGGATGATTTTCATGTTACAATAAAATGACAAGAAAAAAAGCAGGGGAGCCGGTTTTGGCTGAGAGGATGCCGTTTTGCATCGACCCTTCACCTGATCTGGATAATGCCAGCGTAGGGAGTCTCATATTGAAGCATGTTTCGGCATGTTTTGGATGGACAGGCTTTCTTGCGCATGCAATGAAAGCTTTTTTATTTGAAAAAAAGGAGGAAAATTTGATGGAAAAATCGAATCAAGTAACGGTTTCTTTTTCAGTTGTCCCGCATATTAAAAGTGATGACTTATACGGTGTCGTCGACCGCGCGATCGAAGTTGTTCAAAACGCCGGCGTACGTTATGAAGTTGGGGCAATGGAAACGACGATGGAAGGCGATCTTGACGAACTGCTTGGGATCATCAAAAAAGCGCAGGATGCTTGCGTCCAAGCCGGTGCGATTGATGTCATCACATCGATCAAAATCCATTACCGGCCAAGCACCGGGGTGACAATGGATGAAAAAATTGCAAAATATCGCGAACAAGCGCCGCAGCCTGTTCGTTAACACGGCGCTCACGGCTGCCTGGCTCATTTTTTTGCTCTTCGTCTGGCAAGGGGTAACGGCCGGCTTTCATATCAGTGAATGGATGCTGCCAAAACCGACGGAAGTATGGCAGGAATTGAAAAATCTGCAATGGATGGTTTGGCCCAATATTTGGCAAACTGCAAAAGAAGTATTGATCGGGCTTGCCTTTTCCATTATGATTGGCGCAGCGATTGCCGTTTTTATGGATATGGTTCCCGTTTTCCGGATGCTGGTCCGGCCGCTACTGGTCGTTTCGCAAACAATTCCGATTGTGGCGATTGCGCCGCTTTTCATCGTCTGGTTCGGATTCGGGCTCCAGTCAAAAGTTATTGTGGTCATTTTAATCTGCTTTTTCCCGCTGGCATTGAGCATCCTGGAAGGGTTTCAAACGGTGGATGATGACTTGGTGAAACTGTTAAAGACCATGCATGCTTCAAAAGGGCAAATTTACATGAAAGTCAAATTTCCGGCTGTGCTCCCTTACTTTTTTTCAGGTTTAAAAATTGCCGTTACATATAGTGTGATGGGTGCCATTATCGGTGAGTGGCTCGGCGCAAGCGAAGGGCTCGGCGTCATGCTGACAAGGGCGACAAAATCTTTTATGACTGCCCGCTTGTTTGCCATCTCCGCTGTCATCATTGGGCTCACATTTCTTTTATACGGCGCTGTTGAATGTTTGCAAAGGCTATCCGCACCATGGGTATATCGAAAGGAAGATCATCAATGAAGAAAATTTTAATCATGTTGCAGGCGGCCATGTTGCTGCTTGCTGCCGGATGTGCCGGCAGCGGGCAGAAGGACAGCAGCAAAAAAGCGTTGCAAAAGGTGACGGTTGTGCTGGACTGGTTTCCGAACACCAATCATACCGGCCTGTATGTGGCTAAAACAAAACATTATTTTCAAAAGCAGGGCCTAGATGTGAAAATTATCCAGCCGGGAGACAATATCACGGCTGAACAGATGGTGGCCTCCGGGAAAGCGGATTTCGGGATCAGCTATCAGGAAAATGTCACCACGGCAAGGACGGAAGGAATCCCGATTGTATCCATTGCCGCGATCATCCAGCACAATACTTCCGGCTTTGCTTCTTTGAAAAAAGACAACATCACTTCTCCGAAAGATTTTGAAGGTAAACGCTACGGCGGCTGGGGTTCGCCGTCTGAAGAAGCTGTCATCAAAACGGTCATGGAAAAATACGGCGCCGACTACAGCAAAGTAAAAAATATCGTGCTCGGCCAGACGGATTTTTTCAAATCAATCGGACGTGAAGCGGATTTTGAATGGATTTATTACGGCTGGGACGGCATCCAGGCAGAGCGGAACGGGAAAAAACTGAATCTTATCATGGTCAAAGATCTCGACCCTGCGCTTGATTATTACAGCCCGGTCATCATTACAAGCGAAAAACTGGCCAAAGGGGATAAAACCCTTGTCAAATCTTTTATGAAGGCTGCGGCGCAAGGTTATACATTTGCGATCAAGCACCCGGAACAGGCTGCCGATATCCTGATTCAGGACGTGCCGGATACAAATAAAGGGCTTGTCCGCGCCAGCCAGAAGTGGCTGAGCACGAAGTACCAGGACGATGCCGCGGAATGGGGGGTACAGAAGGAAGAAGTGTGGCGCCGTTATATGGACTTCCTTTATGACCATAAAGTCATTAAGAAAAAAATTAACATCAAGGCTGCCTACACAAACGAATTTCTTCCAAACCGGCCATGACGTATTTGCAATTGGAAGACATTACGAAAACATTTGGAGGGAAAAAAGTGCTCGACGGCATTTCCGCAACGATCCAAAAAGGTGAGTTCTGCGCTTTTATCGGGCCGAGCGGGTGCGGAAAAAGCACGCTGTTAAATATCATTGCCGGGATTGAAAAGGCGGATGGCGGCAAAGTGATGCTTGGCGGCAAACCGGACGGGGTTCAGGATGCCGCCGGTTTCATGCCGCAGCAGGATTTGCTTCTGCCCTGGCGGACGGCACTGCAAAACATTGTCCTACCGCTTGAAATAAAAGGGGTGCGGAAACGGGAACGAATTTTGCGGGGGATGGAGGTACTCCGGCAGTTTGGCCTTGAAGATTACGCCGGCCACTATCCCGCCTCGCTCTCGGGCGGCATGCGGCAGCGGATCAGCTTTTTGCGCACGTATTTATGTGAAAAGCCGGTTATGCTGCTGGATGAACCGTTCGGAAAACTCGATGCTTTTACAAAAATGGATGTCCACCGCTGGCTGCTTGAATCATGGGAGAAAGGAAATCAGACGATTCTTATGGTTACCCATGATCTTGATGAAGCCGTGCTGCTATCGGACCGTGTTTTTGTCATGTCGCAGCAGCCGTCCGTCATCATCCACGAATTGAAGGTGCATTTGCCGCGCCCGCGGAAATGGGAGATGCTCTCTTCGGATGTGTTGAAAAAAGACAAAGATGAACTGTTAAGAGAGCTTGCCTCATTTTTGGGGAAATAAAAAAGGTTTGGAGAGGCTCCAAACCTTTTTTACAAGTTCAGCATATTGGATGCTGCATATTTTTCGACGGAAAGGCCGGTGCGGTCAACTTTGGCCGGTTCAACCAGCACATGCGGGAAATGGGCGCGGATCGTTTCTGCCATGGCCTCTGCCTCTTCGAACGGTACGAGCGAAATAACCGTCGGGCCGGCGCCGCTAATGACCGTCCCGTATGCGCCGAGTGATTTGGCCAGCCTGCGGATCTCCAAAAATTCGGGGATCAATTTTGTCCGGTATGGCTCGTGAAAACGGTCTTGTTCCATCATCTTTCCAGCCAGTTCGTACTGGCCACTTATGAGCGCCGCAATAAAAAGGTTGCTGGCCGCGCTCCCTTTTACCGCTTCTTTCCGCGCATAAAAATCAGGAAGCACTCTGCGCGCATCTTCCGTTTTCAGCTCATAATCGGGAATAAAAAGGAGCAAATCCGCCATGATGTCAAAAAACGGCATGACTTCAAACCGTCCGTCCCCGCGCTCGGCTGAAACAACGAGCCCGCCGAACAGGGATGCCGCGACATTATCCGGATGCCCCTCGATCCGCGAGGCAATGTCCAGCTTTTCCGCAAGCGAAAGCCCGAGATTTCCGGCAAAGTTGGCAAGTTCAATGCCGGCTACAACGGCTGAGGCGCTGCTGCCAAGCCCGCGGGCAAGCGGAATTTCACTGTCAACAATGACTTTGCACGGGGCCAGCCGGCTGCCATATAAATCCGCAACCTGCCGCGCAATTTTTAAGATAAAAGGGTCGCTGTCTTCCGGAAGCGGCGGCAAAAGGGGCGATACTTGTTCAAAAACCCATTCCTTGCTGCCGCACACTTCAAGCGTTAAGAAACGGTTGAGCGCCATGCCGACTGAATCAAATCCGGGCCCGAGATTTGCCGTGCTTGCGGGTACACGGATAACCAGCCTGTTCATACATGGATCACATTCGAAAGATAATCTGTCACGGCTTCTTCCGTTGCCGGCAGCACGGCAGGCCGGACTTCGACTTGGGACATGGCGGTTTGCGGGTCTTTAAGCCCGTTTCCGGTCAGGACAGCAACCACTTTGCTCCCTTTTTTGATCTGTCCCGTTTTGACCTGCTTGATGACACCGGCGATGGACGCACATGAACCCGGCTCGGCGAACGTCCCTTCATTGCGGGCGAGCAGCCGGAACGCATCAAGAATTTCTGGGTCTGACACCAAGTCGATCACGCCGCCTGATTCATCGCGGGCATTGACGGCCAGTTTCCAGCTTGCCGGGTTGCCGATCCGGATCGCGGTGGCGACCGTTTCAGGGTTTTCGATCACCCGGTCCCGGACGATGGCAGCCGCGCCTTCCGCTTCAAAGCCGTGCATTTCCGGCAGGCCGGTTTCAAATTTCTCATTGAACTCTTTGAATCCTTTCCAATACGCGCTGATGTTTCCGGCATTGCCGACCGGGATGGCAAGGACATCAGGTGCTGAACCCAGCTGCTCACAAATCTCGAAAGCTGCCGTTTTTTGGCCTTCCAGCCGGTAAGGGTTAACTGAGTTTACAAGTGTGACAGGCGAAGTTTTGCTTACTTTCCTGACGATTTTAAGCGCCTGGTCAAAATTGCCGTCAATTTCCACGATTTCAGCACCGTACATAACGGCCTGCGCCAGTTTGCCAAGCGCGATTTTTCCGCTCGGAATCACGATGATCGCCCGGATCCCGGCTTTTGCAGCATAGGCGGCCGCAGAAGCGGATGTGTTGCCGGTAGAGGCGCAGATAACGGACCTGCTGCCGCTTTCGATCGCTTTCGCAACCGCCATCACCATGCCGCGGTCTTTAAAAGAGCCGGTCGGGTTCAACCCTTCAAATTTTCCGTACAATTCCACGCCGAGTTTTTCCGATAAGCGGGCAAACGGGATAAGCGGCGTATTGCCTTCAAATAATGTCAGTTCTGGTGTTTTGTCTGTGACGGGTAAAAATGATTTGTACTGCTTGAGTAATCCTGGCCATTGATTCATGTCTTTACGCCTCTCCTTCAACACGGTAGTAGCTGTTCACTTCTTTGACAACAGGCATGTCATTTAACTGCTCGAGCGCCTTTTGGAAACGGTCGAGCGACACTTTGTGGGTGACAATGATGATTTCTGCAAGCTCATCGCGTTTATCAGGCGTCTGCAAAATCCGTTTAAAGCTGATGTTGAGCGCGCTGAAGGCGGCTGTAATTTTCGAAAATGCGCCGACCTGGTCTTTTAAATGCATACGGATATAAAATTGCCCGTAGCGCTGCTCAGACGGCATGAGTTTCCGTTCAAAGCGCGGGCCCCTGAGGTTCCGGCCGTTCACACCGAGCTGCATGTTTTTAATCGCGGCAATACAATCGCTCACGACCGCGGTCGCAGTCGGCATGCTTCCGGCGCCGGGCCCGTAAAACATCGCCTCGCCGATTGCTTCCCCGTTAATATAAACGGCATTGAATTCATTTTTCACGGAAGCAAGCGGGTGTTTTTGGGCGATAAACGTCGGCTGCACGCTCACTTCAATATGTTCATCCTGGCATTCCGCCATGCCGATCAGCTTCATCGTATACCCAAGCGTTTTCCCGTAATGCAAATCTGCAGATGAAAGATGGGTAATGCCTTCCACTTCCACATCTTCAAGTTTCACATTTGTATAGAATGCGAGCCGTGCCAAAATCGCCATTTTTCTTGCCGCATCCAGGCCTTCCACATCTGACGTCGGGTCGGCTTCGGCAAAACCAAGTTCCTGTGCCTCTTTCAGTGCCTCGTCATAAGAAACGCCTTCATCCATCATTTTGGTTAGAATAAAATTGGTTGTCCCGTTGACGATCCCCATCACTTTTTGGATCCGGTCGGAAACAAGGCCGTCCGTGAGCCCCCTGATAATCGGGATGCCGCCGCCGACGCTTGCCTCATACAGGAGGTCACACTGGTTTTTCCAGGCCAGTTCCTGAAGCTCCGGGCCGTAGAGGGCAATTAAATCTTTGTTCGCGGTTATGACATGTTTTTTATTTTCAATCGCCTTGACAATGTACCTCCGGGCTTCATCAATTCCGCCCATCACTTCGACGACGACATCAATTTCCGGGTCATTTAATATCTCATCGGGATTTGTAGTGACAGAGGCGGGATCAATGTCTACACCGCGGTCTTTTTCGATGTCGCGCACGAGAATGCGTTTCACCTTTACTTCACGCCCAAGCTGGTGGACGAGTTCCTCCTGATGCTGCCGGATCAGTCTGACAACGCCGCAGCCAACGGTTCCGAGTCCGAGCAGTCCGATTGAAACGTCCGATTTCATTTGATCACACCTCTTTATGTATTTTTACATAAAACAAATGTCTTTGTATAATAGACATTAAAGCATGAATACAGAGGAAGATCAAGTCTTTCTTTTTTTAAAAGTAAGAAAAAGAATCAGACGTATAGTGCTGGTTGCGGGTGCCGCTCCAGGCAAACTTCGAGAATTGCGGCATTCATGGCGTCGTTTTTTTGGACCATTTCAAACGCATGCGGGAGAAAGCATTCAGCCGGCGAGACTGCGGCCTCCCCGCATATATCGATGCCAAATACTTGTTTTTGATCGAGAATGGCCGAAATGCAGGACAGCAATTCCTGCCTGCCCATCGCCCCCTGATCCCAGTTTGTCTCGGCAAAAGCCGGGGAAAGGACGTCTTTGTCAATGCTGATATAGACGGTATCTGTTGGAATGGCGGATAAAATCCGTTGCCGGTTTTCAAGATTCCGGCTGTTAAAAGGAAAGATTTGGACGGTTTGCGGCGGGCGGCGATGTGTTATGAAAGAAGTCGGGCCGATGATGGCAACGCTTTTCAGCAGCGGGTTCATTTTTAAGGCGTAGGAAACCCATGACCCGCATGACAGCAGTGTTTGTTCAAAGCTGTCGTCCATGTCCGGATGGTTGTCGAACAGCACAAGGGTGAACGGTTCCGGCGCTTCTTTTAAAAGCAGGGAGGTTACATAATGGTAATTGCCGCTTCCAAGAAAGGTGATGCCTTTTTGCTTGCGGCGGCCCAGTGCCGTTTCAATTTGGAAAAGCGCCTCTTTTTCACAAAAAAGATTGGTATGGCGGATATGTTTCATATTGATTGTTTCATGGGGAAAAGACTGGACCCTTTTTTGTTCATCATACGTTTCGTCAAAAGCCAATATCGTGACACCTTTATGCAATAAACCCATCTCTTTCATCTCCTTTAAGAAATCACAGAACGGGTTGAACAAGGTTCCTTTGAATGGCGGAATATTGAAACGTTTATGATTTATTTTATCACACTTTTTTAAAGCGTGCACCGTTTCCGGCTCAACAGGAAGGGGCGGGAAAGATTACACACGTAAATTCTTGAAATGGCAACCGGCAAACGCCGCGCTCCCGCGTCCTTTTGGGGGGGATTTTCATCCGAATTTTTCATTGCGAGATTGCGGCATGAAAAGCGGAATCGCGCCGGCCGTATTATTTTTTCGCATCAAAATAAGCCTCCCTCATGCAGGAAGGCTTTATGCTCTATTAAACGATGACCGGCGGTTTGCGCACGAGGCTCATAATGCCTGCAATCAGGTAAAGCAGCGCCGGGAGCACCCCGAATCCGACGGTGAAAAAGAACACAAGCACTGCGCCGATAATAAGCAAAATGCCTGACAGCTTCGGACTTTTGTTATTCCTCAGTTGAACAGCGGCGAAAATGCCGACCGCCGTTCCGATGGCAAGCACCACAGCAATTCCCCAGCCGAGTGCCTGGATCGTATGAAGGGCTGTTTGAAAATCGGTTTCCGGGATGGAGGCATCCGTTTTCATCCGGGCTTCCATTTGGTTGATACCTTCGCTTTTCATGGCTACTGTACCGAAGAAGACAAGAATTGCGGCAAGTCCGTTTAGCACCGCGCCAATGACGCTCAGTATAATTTCAGCAGTTCGTTTCATTTATACCACCCCTTTCTTTCTTGTCTATAAAACCCATTCCCTTCCATAAATACGAAAAAAACAAAAAAAGGATTCGGAAATTAGAAATTTTATGTTGCCGCATTCAAGCAGTGTTACAATAAAACTATGAGAACGGGGGTGTTTGGCAATGCAAATTTATACAAGCAAAGAAATTAAGGAAGCCGATGCAACGGCAGCTTCTTTCGGCATGGATACGTTTACGCTGATGGAAAATGCCGGAAGCGGCCTGTACCGGGCACTTGCGCCGCTCCTTTCCAAACGCGACACGATTGCGGTGCTATCCGGCAAGGGGAATAACGGCGGGGACGGAATCGTGCTTGCCCGCTATTTAAAACTGAACGGATACAAAGCGGATTTGATCTTTCCTTTAGGTCCGCCGCAAACGAAAGAGGCCGCGCAGCATTTTTCCTATTTTCAATCGTGCGGCTTTGAAGCAGCCCCTTTTGACCGTGAGAAACAGTATGACTGGATCGCAGACGGGCTACTTGGCGTAGGTACCAGGCTGCCGCTCAGGGATGATCTTGCAGAAATAACCGATTGGATCAATACCCGGAAAGCAAAAGTGGCCGCCATTGACGTACCGACGGGAGTGGCGGGGGATACGGGTGATGCCGATCCGCATACCGTACACGCGGATTATACGTTTTCTCTCCATGGATTGAAACCGTCCAGCCTGTTATTCCCTTCTTCCGCTTATTTTGGCGAAACAAAGGCTGTCGAAATCGGCCTGCCGCATACATCAAAATGGAAAATTTGGTCGGAAGAAGATGTCATCCGTTCGCTTCCCGAAAGAAGCGGAAATGTCCATAAAGGCACGTTCGGGACCGGGCTTTTGGTTGCCGGAAGTGACGATATGCCGGGCAGCGCGGCGTTGGCTGCGATCGGCGCGATGCGGATGGGGATCGGGAAACTCTCCGTTTTTACGGAAAGCGGTGCTCGGAATGTGATTGCCACACTCGTTCCTGAAGCCACTTATTTAAAAAGGGATTTTTCAAAGCGGCTGAACGATTTGGGGCAGAAGTTTGCCGGGGTGGCCATCGGTCCCGGGATTGAACCGGATAAGCAGCTGGAGTCTTTCATTCATGGCGTTTTAAAAGAACCGCTTCCTGTTGTCCTCGATGCGGGTGCATTACATAAAAGGGCATACCCGAAACGCACGGCTCCGGTCGTTTTAACGCCGCATCCGGGGGAATTTTCAAGGATGGCGGGCATTCCGGCCGGGCAAATGGCATCGGACAGGATCAGGCTTGCTTCCGCTTATGCGCAGGAACACGGGGTCACCGTCGTTTTAAAAGGGCAGTACACGGTGATGGCTTTTCCGGATGGCAGCGGCTATGTAAATGCAACCGGCAACAGCAGCCTGGCAAAAGGCGGAAGCGGCGATACATTAACCGGCATGCTCTTGGCAAATATATGCACGTATGCTAATATCAAGGAAGCGGTTGCCAATGCCGTTTATATTCACGGGGCATGCGCCGACTTGTGGATCCGGGAAAACGGGTCCTCTACACTCACTGCCCATGAATTTTCCCGGCTGCTTCCAAAAGTGATGCACCAATTGGAAACGGCCGCGAAAGATGCATGTGAAGCGCCGGGTTTAGGAGAACGGTGACCGTTTTATAAAGAGGTGACAAATGATGCAAAAAATCAAGAAGGCGATTATCCCGGCAGCGGGGCTTGGAACACGTTTCCTGCCGGCGACGAAGGCAATGCCGAAAGAAATGCTTCCGATTGTCGATAAGCCGACAATCCAATATATTGTGGAAGAGGCCATTGATTCCGGCATTGAAGATATCATCATCGTAACCGGGAAAGGGAAACGGGCGATTGAAGACCATTTTGACCATGCATTTGAGCTTGAGGACAATTTGATCGCAAAGAAAAAATTTGATCTGCTTGAAAAAGTGCGCCAGCCTGCAGAAGTGGATATCCATTATATCCGGCAAAAGGAACCAAAAGGATTGGGCCACGCGATTTGGTGTGCGCGCAAATTTATCGGAAATGAACCGTTTGCCGTGCTCCTTGGAGATGACATCATCCAGGCTGAACCGCCTTGCCTGAAACAAATGATCGATGTTTATGAACAGGTCCATTCCAGCGTGATTGCCGTCATGGAAGTCGCGCGTGAGGAAACAAACCGTTACGGGATTATTGACCCGCTCGATCAAAAAGGAAGAATTTATGATGTGAAAGGCTTTGTAGAAAAGCCGAAAGTGGAGGAAGCGCCGTCAAATGTCGCCATTATCGGGCGGTATATTTTAACACCGGAGATTTTTGATTTCCTTTCATTGCAAAAGACCGGTTCAGGCGGAGAAATCCAGCTGACCGATGCCATTGAACAATTGAATGAAATCCAAAAAGTGTATGCCTATGCTTATGAAGGGAAACGCTACGATGTCGGCGAAAAGTTCGGGTTTATCAAATCGACGATTGAAATGGCGCTTTCCCGGGAAGATCTGCGCGATGATTTGCTCCGGTATCTGGAAGATTTGCAATGGAGAATACAAAACGACCGGATCTGAAGCTGCCGGGTCTGCCGGTAAAAACGCCTGTTTCGTGAAATGTGCGAACGCAGGCGTTTTTTATCGGACCTGTGTGAAGGGGGTGCGGGATACAATCTGAAGCTCCGGCTGCTTTGATGCAAAAAACAAACCCTGTCCATTGGCAAAAATCACACGGCCGGATGAAAAAAGATGTAAGATAGTAGCGAAAGCAAGGAAAGGATGGCACATTTTGAAAAAAGATGACCAAAGATTTAAACAGGCGCATAAGGAAGCATGGATCGGCGTCGGGCTTGTGCTGTTCAATTTTCTCTGGTGGTACGGTTTTGCTTACGGCTTAGGTACACGGCCGGCCAAACAGTACCATTATATATTTGGCATGCCGTCATGGTTTTTTTACAGCTGCATTGCCGGCTATATTGTCGTGACGGCGCTTGTCATCTTCATTGTGAAGTTCTTTTTCAAAGATATTCCTTTCGATGATGAAGAGGGGGACAAGCCATGAACTGGCCGGTACTGGCACCACTGCTCATTTTTTTGCTTATTATTTTTGCCGTTGGTTTTTGGGCCAATCAATATGTGATCAAAACGCAATCTTTTGTACATGAATATTTTCTTGGGAAACGGCAGCTCGGCGGCTTTATCCTTGCGATGACAATGGTGGCGACATACGGGAGCGCCAGCAGCTTTATCGGCGGCCCGGGCGTGGCGTACACGCAGGGGCTTGGCTGGGTGCTCCTTTCCATGGCGCAGCTTTCAACCGGTTATTTTGTCCTGATGGTACTCGGGAAAAAATTTGCGATTATGGCACGCAAATATGATGCGGTGACGCTGATTGACTTTTTAAAAGGCCGCTATCAAAGTGATACCGTCGTCATTTTGGCGGCAGCAAGCATTATTATTTTTCTGTTTTCATCCATGACGGCACAGTGGATCGGCGGGGCACGCCTTGTTGAATCGCTGACCGGCCTGCCGTATACGGCGTCGCTCCTGATTTTTGCCGCTTCTGTTACGCTGTTTGTCGTAGTCGGGGGATTTCGCGCAGTGGCGGTGACAGATGCGGTCCAGGGGACGGTCATGTTTCTCGGCACGCTTATTTTACTAGTGGCAACCATTAAAGCGGGCGGCGGGATGGAACATATTATGCACAATCTTGCTGTGCAGGACCCGGACCTGATTACGCCGTTCGGGCATGGGCACAGCCTGGCCCCTGCCTATGTATCGTCGTTTTGGATTTTGGTCGGGATCGGTGTCGTCGGCCTGCCGCAAATTACGGTCCGGGCGATGTCTTATAAAGATTCCCGGGCGATGCACAGGGCGATCATCATCGGTACCATTGTCATTGGTTTTATTATGTTCGGCATGCATTTTATCGGCGTGATGGCACGCGCTGTCATACCAGGTGTGGAAGTGCCGGATACGGTTATGCCGCTATTAACGATGAAAGTGCTGCCGCCAGTGCCGGCCGGTATTGTGCTCGCTGCCCCGATGGCCGCGATTATGTCCACCGTTGATGCGCTGCTTATTCTCGTCGGTTCTGCGCTCGTCAAAGACCTTTATTTGAATTATGTGAAGCCGGACGCATCCGAAAAACAGATGAAAGCAGCGAGTTTCGGCGTGACCGCAGCGGTTGCCGCCGTTGTCGTGCTGTTGTCGCTCAGCCCGCCGAAATTGATTATATGGCTCAACTTGTTTTCCTTTGGCGGCCTGGAATCCGTATTTATATGGCCGGTTATTTTCGGCCTGTACTGGAAAAAAGGAAACAAGTACGGCGCGGTTTGTTCCATGATACTCGGTATGGGCTCGTACATTTTGCTGGACCGCCTGCACCCAAACCCGTTCGGATTGCATACAGTTGTGCTTCCGGTTCTTATTTCATGCGCCGGGTTTATTGCGGCGAGCCTCCTCTTCGGGCGCAAAAGGGCTGCCATTCGGGCCGGGTCCGAGTAATCTGGCGCCCCAAATTGAAATTTTGGCTAAAAATGCGCGGTGCCCGGGGAAAGCCTGCAAAATAAGAATCAATCGGACCGGGACGAGTCATCCTCCCGGCCCCTGATTGAAAGACAGCCTCGAAAATTTTGCCGAAAAAGCGAAGCTGCCCGCAAATCATTTGGTGTAAATCCGCAAAAAATGGCCAAAATTTTCCCCGGGATAAATGCACGGCAGATTGGGAGCGTTTCAAAATGGGGTAGCCAATTATGGTTGGAACCGAAGCTTTCGCTGTTCTTCTGCCTGAAGCAGGTTCATGATGGCTGGAATTTAAGGCTGCGAAAAAATTTTTCGTTGCATCTCTCCCGGAATTGTGGTAATATAATGATTGTCATCTGCGGGACATTAGCTCAGTTGGAAGAGCAGCTGACTCTTAATCAGCGGGTCGTGGGTTCGAGCCCCTCATGTCCCATCACGAAGCAATATGATGCACAAATGTGACATTATATTGCTTTTTTTATTTTTATAAAGTTTTTTAGGCGGATAAATCGGCTAAAAAATAACAAGCGGACATATTCAGGCATACTATATTGTGGTATAATAAAATAGTTGCAAGTTTCGCAGCTATTTATGAATCGAAGAAAAAAGGAGATGATAACTGATGGATTCTGACGCGCATCCGAGGTCGTGCATGAAACATAAGCAAAAGGAAGTCTTCATACTGGCCTCGACCATCCCTACAGGTTATCAGTCTCTGGAAGAGTAAAGTATGCTTGAGCTTCCTCAAAAGTGAAGAGGAGGTGGCCTGCATGTTAAATATGTATTTAACGGACGAAAACGGCAAACTGAAGGAAACAGAAACTTTATCAAAAGGATGCTGGGTGAACCTGGTGAACCCGACAGAGGAAGAAATCAACCAGGTTGTCCAGCAAACGAATATACCGGCCGATTTTATTAAAGACCCGCTGGATGTCGATGAACGCTCCCGTATTGAAAAAGAAGACGATGATATTTTAATCATTGTCGGCCTTCCCGTTAAGGTAAAGGACGATGTGGACTCCGCGCTGTATGATACGATTCCGCTCGGAATTATCGTCACGCCTTTTTATTTCATCACGGTCTGCCTGCAGGATAATCCGATTATCGGAAAGTTTATCCACAGACGGGTGCGCGGGTTTTACACCTACATGAAAACCAGATTTACCCTTCAAATTCTATATGAAGTTGCAAGTTATTATTTAAACTATTTGAAATATATCGACCGCAGATCAAGCCTGATCGAACGCGAATTGCACGAATCGATGCGAAACGAGGAACTGTTCGAACTGCTGAGACTTGAAAAGACACTCGTGTATTTTACGACCTCATTAAAAGCCAATAAAATCGTCATGGAAAAAATGACACGGCAGCATTTCCTAAAAGTATATGAAGATGACATGGACTTACTGGATGACGTCATGATTGAAGTCAAACAGGCAATCGAAATGTGTGAAATCCACAGCAATATTTTAAGTGGTATGATGGATGCCTATGCTTCTGTCATTTCCAATAACGTGAACAGCGTGATGAAATTTTTGACGACGGTCACGATTATCCTTTCCCTGCCAACGGTGGTATCCAGCTTTTTCGGAATGAATCTTCACGGCCTGCCGTGGCAATCAAGCCCCCATGGTTTTTGGCTGGCGTTTTTGGTCTCTCTGGTTCTTTCCAGTGTCACAGCCCTCATTTTTTGGAAAAAAAGATATTTCTAACATACCCGGGAGATGGATTTGCATAAAATTCATCTCCTTTTCTGTTTTTTTCTTGTGAATGTGCAGGTTTCACAAACGAGAAGCGGTTTTTTTACGGCAATTTCTATACTGAATTCTGCATAAATATGCAAATATAAAATGGAAGCACTTACAATGTAAAAAGGCGGGAAAAACTTATTTTAATTGAATCACGGCTGGAAAGCAATATTTGAAAGAAAAAAGTTTATAAATGATTTATTCATTTGTCACCAATCTGACACAGCCATAGCATGTGAAATCGCATATAATAGAGCCATAAAGAAAAGAAATATTGAAAAACAGCAGAAAATCATGTGAAATTATTCACAAACTTTATTTTTTACCCTTTATGTGAAATTCTTCACAAAATCACCAGAATGGGGGCCACGATCATGGCAATTGATGAAAAAGTTGTTGGCAAATCCGCACAAATGACGGAAATGGTAAATTCCCTCGTCGTCAAAGGCCAAAAAGCACTGCGTGAATTTATGGAACTGGATCAGGCGCAAGTGGACAATATCGTAAAACAAATGGCGCTTGCAGGGTTGGAACAGCATATGGTGCTCGCCAAAATGGCCGTGGAAGAAACAGGGCGCGGCGTATATGAAGACAAAATGACAAAAAACTTGTTTGCAACAGAATACATCTATCACAACATTAAATATAACAAAACAGTCGGCATCATTGACGAAAACAATAATGAAGGGATTGTTAAATTTGCGGAACCGGTCGGCGTGATTGCCGGGGTCACTCCTGTAACGAACCCGACATCAACCACGATGTTTAAAGCATTAATTGCCATTAAAACACGCAACCCAATTATTTTCGCGTTCCATCCGTCCGCACAAAAATGCAGCAGTCATGCCGCAAAAGTGATGCTTGACGCTGCTGTGAAAGCCGGCGCCCCGGAAAACTGCATCCAATGGATCGAAAAACCGGCCATTGAAGCGACACAGCAATTGATGAAACATGCGGGTATTTCGCTGATTCTTGCCACGGGCGGTTCCGGCATGGTAAAGTCCGCCTATTCGAGCGGGAAACCTGCGCTTGGCGTCGGGCCGGGAAACGTCCCTTGCTATATTGAAAAATCTGCTGATATCAAACGCGCCGTCAATGACCTGATTTTGTCCAAAACGTTTGACAACGGCATGATCTGTGCGTCGGAACAGGCTGTCATTATCGACAAAGAAATTTATGACAATGTGAAAAACGAATTGATTGCAAATCACTGCTACTTCCTGAATGAAGCGGAAAAGAAAAAAGTTGAGAAAACCGTCATCAATGAAAAGACGCAATCCGTCAACAGCGCCATTGTCGGCAAACCGGCCTATGAAATTGCAAAAATGGCAGGCGTGGACGTCCCGGAAGATACCAAAATTTTAATTGCTGAACTTACAGGCGTCGGCCCGGACTATCCACTTTCCAGAGAAAAATTGAGCCCGGTTTTGGCCTGCTACAAAGCCAGCAGCACAAAACAAGGTTTCGAATTTGCAGAAGCCATGCTCGAATTCGGCGGACTCGGCCACTCGGCTGTGATCCATTCGACAAATGATGAAGTCATTGAACAATACGGCTTAAAAATGAAAGCCGGCCGGATCATTGTCAACTCCCCGTCTTCGCAAGGGGCAATCGGCGACATTTACAATGCCTACATGCCTTCTTTGACGCTCGGTTGCGGCACGTTCGGCGGCAACTCAGTGTCCACAAACGTCGGTGTCATTAATTTGTACAATGTAAAAACAATGGCGAAACGGAGAGTCAATATGCAATGGTTTAAAATTCCACCGCGCGTGTATTTTGAAAAGAACTCGGTCCAATACCTGGAAAAAATGCCGGATATCTCAAGTGCCTTTATTGTCACCGATCCGGATATGGTCCGGCTCGGATTTGTTGAGAAAGTGCTATACTACTTGCGGAAACGCCCGGACTATGTCCACTGTGAAATTTTCTCTGAAGTCGAACCGGATCCGTCCATTGAAACGGTACGGAAAGGCGCCGAAGCAATGGCAAGCTTCCAGCCGGACGTCATTATCGCGCTTGGCGGCGGGTCGGCCATGGACGCTGCAAAGGGCATGTGGCTGTTCTATGAGCATCCGGAAGTTGATTTCAACGAATTGAAGCAAAAATTTATGGATATCCGGAAACGGGTTGCCAAATTCCCGAAACTGGGTGAAAAAGCGCAGCTGGTCTGCATTCCGACCACATCGGGCACCGGTTCTGAAGTGACTTCTTTCGCCGTCATTTCGGATAAAAAGAACAATACAAAATATCCGCTCGCAGACTACGAACTGACGCCGGATGTTGCGATCATTGACCCGCAGTTTGTCATGACCGTCCCGAAATCCGTAACAGCCGATACCGGGATGGACGTTTTGACCCATGCGATTGAAGCCTATGTTTCCAACATGGCCAATGACTATACGGACGGCCTGGCAATTAAGGCCATCCAGCTTGTTCACGAATACTTGCCGAAAGCATACGCAAATGGGAGCGATCAACTGGCACGCGAAAAGATGCACAATGCATCGACTTTGGCAGGG
Source organism: Weizmannia sp. FSL W8-1119 (assembly GCF_038008605.1). Taxonomy (NCBI): domain Bacteria; kingdom Bacillati; phylum Bacillota; class Bacilli; order Caryophanales; family Bacillaceae; genus Heyndrickxia; species Weizmannia sp. FSL W8-1119. The sequence goes on from NZ_JBBOZL010000001.1 coordinate 602,315, forward strand.
ATGGCATTCTCGAATGCATTCCTTGGCATCAACCATTCGCTTGCCCATAAAATCGGCGCTGAATTCCATATTCCGCACGGGCGGGCCAACGCGATTCTCTTGCCGCATGTTATCCGCTATAATGCGCAAAGGCCGAAAAAATTTGCGGCATTCCCGAAATACGAACATTTCGTAGCGGATCAGCGCTACGCGGAAATTGCGCGTATTCTCGGGCTGCCGGCAAGCACGACAGAAGAAGGCGTCGAAAGCCTTTGCCAGGAAATTATCCGGATGTGCAAACTGTTCAATATGCCGCTTAGCCTGAAAGCAGCCGGCGTGAACCGGGCGGACTTTGAAAAACGGGTTGCCGTTATTGCAGACCGCGCATTTGAAGACCAATGCACGCCTGCAAACCCGAAATTGCCGCTTGTCAGCGAATTGGAAGACATTTTACGCAAAGCTTTTGAAGGCGTTGAAGAAAAATAAACGATTTTTTAAGAGCCCGGATGTGAACCGGGCTCTTTTCTTTTCCGGCCGGGGTAGTGTATGATAAAAGGACTGGAAAAGGAAGGTCAGGGAAAAACAATGGAACCTACATTCATTCATCATTTACAGCCTTTTTTACAACAGGCATGGAAAAATTCAACGTTTGAACATTCTGCTTTTGTACAGGAAAAAGTGATTCCTGCTGTGCTGGACGGCCGGGATGTGATTGCTGTGGCACCGACAGGATCGGGAAAGACACTCGCCTACCTGCTGCCTGTGCTCGACCGGATGGATCCCGGAAAACAAGCGGTCCAGGCTGTCATTTTGGCGCCCTCTAAAGAACTGGTCATGCAAATACAAGAGGAAGCCGGAAAATGGTCACAAGGAAGCGGAATACAGAGCATCCCGCTGATCGGCGGCGCAAATGTGAAAAGGCAAATTGAAAAACTGAAAAGACATCCGCACCTTGTGATCGGGACGCCCGGGCGCATCCTCGAATTGATCCGCCAGAAAAAACTGAAAATGCATGAAGTGAAAATGATGGTGCTCGATGAAGGGGACCAGCTGCTCGAAAAGGAATACAGCCTTACAGTCGGACAAATTGTAAAATCCGCCATGCGCGATTGCCAGATCCTTTTGTTTTCAGCCACTCTGCCTGATGCAGCAGCCCAAAAGGCAATAGACCAGATGAAAGAACCCCTATTGATCCGTATTGCAAAAGAGGAGGCGCGGAGCCCGGTTGAACATATTTATATCGTAACGGGCGACCCGCGCGGCAAAATCGAGCAGTTACGAAAAATTGCCCGGATGGGGGTCCGGGGGCTCGTGTTTTTCAATAACAAATGGGATGTTTCGGTTGCAGCGGAAAAGCTCCGGTTCAAAGGGCTGGCCGTCGCCGAACTGCATGGCGATATGCGCAAGGAAGAAAGGGAAAAAAGCATCCGGTTGTTCCAAAATGGCGATGTCCCGCTCCTTTTGGCAACGGATGTTGCTGCCCGCGGCCTGGATATCCCGGTGATTACGCATGTCATTCAATTTGATTTGCCGGAAGATGTATCCGCATATGTCCACCGCTCAGGGCGGACAGGCCGGCTCGGTTCGAACGCCGGCACAGTTGTCTCCCTTGTGACGCCCGGAGAAGAAAAGGTGTTGAAAAAATTCGCAAAAGCGCAGCATGTGGAACTGGGGCGGAAAGACATCAAGCGGGGCGAACTGGTGGATCCCGAATAAGCATGTGGGCAAAACCTGTTTTTTGAAATGCGGAAAATTTGTCGGATGGTGGCTTCATTCCGCGGGCGGATTCCGAAAGCGGGAAAATGATTCTGCTTTTTAGCTTTAGAGAAGAAGAAATGCAAAGTTCTGTACGCTTTATCATGCGGAAGAAAGGCCTGCCGGAAATCGATTTCCGGCAGGCCTTGTGTTTTGAAACTTCTTTTTGAATGAGCATCGGCAATCGCCCGATCGTGTTTTGAACCTTCTTATGAATTAACATCGTCCGGGAGGCTGGCCGGTGACAAGCCGGCTTTCTTAAATACTTTGCCGAGTTCATCGTTGGCTTGTTCCAGCTTTTTGTTCGCAGCATCCAGCGAAGGGTTCGCTTTTTTCAACTCATCCGCTTTCATTTGGTAGGACTGTTGCAAATCTTTTACAGCGGTTTTTATCTCCGATTGATAGTTGTTTAATTTGGATGGGATTTTCGTATTTTTTACTTCCTTTCCCACATTTTCTGCGGATGACTGCGCCGCCTTCTGCATGGTGGCAAGCTCGGTTTTCGGCGGCCTGTCGTCCGTCTTAGCGATCGCCTGTTCATACGTATTTAAATCCCTGTCCTGGGCGTTGATACGATTGGTGAGATCCATGTAAAAATTCATCAAAGCCGTTTTTGTGGCGCTTTTTGCCGGTTTCTTTGCCCCGGACTGGCCCGCATTTCCGGAACATGCGCCAAGTGCGAGCACAAAGGCAAGGCTAAATAGTGCAAACCAAATTTTTTTCATGCTGTAGCCCCTTCCTAAATCTGTAAATTTTTAATAGACTTGCAGTACGATCATAGCATTTTTTGTTTCTTATGGTAAATAGGGGAGGGAAAAATAAGATTTATGGAAAAAGTTTTAATTCGTCTTTTTCGTATCCGCGTTTAAATACCCAGGGAAAGGGTAGGGGCAAAAAAAAAACATCGGGACTCTCCGAAGTTTTTTGTCTCAAAGCCTTTTCGCCCCGACGTACCGCGGTTTCCAATAAGGATTGCTGAGGGTGTCGATCTTGACGCCTTGCGATACGGAGTGGATGACTTGATTATGGCCGATATAAATGGCGATATGTGAAACGCCTTTTGAATAAGTATGGAAGAAAACCAGATCGCCCGGTTTTAAATTTGACTTGCTGACTTTTTTCCCTTTTTTGTAAATGCTTGCTGCTGTTCTCGGCAAGTTTTTTCCGTTCTTTTTAAATGTATAACCTACAAAGCCGGAACAATCAAAACCTGACGGGCTTGTGCCGCCCCATCTGTATGGCGTCCCTATATATTTCTTTGCCGTACTGATGACCTTTGACGGGGAATAGGATGCAGCAGCCGCTTGTTTAGCAGGCAGTAAAAAACCGGTCCCCAGCATAAGCGCAAGCAATATTGGAGCTACTTTCTTCAAACTTCCCACCTCTGTCTATGAATCTCACAATCCCACTATACCAATTTTTGTCTATTCTTTGGTTACGCTCACATTAAATAATATTACAAAAACATTACGTATACGACAAAAGTGTGAAAAGATTGGCAGCATCCGGCATGCGGGGCGCGGCAGCTTTTTTTGTTCGGATGAACCATGGATTTTGATATCTAACGTTATTTCTATATAATGGAGTCATGACTTTAAAGCAGAAGGGAACGTTCAACATGATAGTTAAGTCAGAAGCGGATTTGGAAGGACTGAAAAAAATCGGGAGGCTTGTTGCCAGCATTCGCGATGAGCTGAAGGAAAAAGCCAGGCCCGGCATCACAACAAAAGAGCTGGATGAATGGGCAGGCAAACGGTTTGCAGAAAACGGGGCGGTCTCCGGGCCAAAGGGAGAGTATGATTTCCCTGGGTACACCTGTATCAGTGTAAATGAAGAAGTGGCGCACGGCATTCCGGGAGACCGCGTGTTAAAAGAGGGGGATCTTGTGAATGTGGATGTATCCGGATCGCTGGATGGATATTATGCGGATACAGGCATCTCTTTTGTTGTTGGAAAAGGAGATCCCGAATTATTTGCGCTGTGCGAATGTGCGCAGCGGGCGTTTGACAGCGGCTTGAAGAAGATCAGGGCCGGAAATAAGCAGAATCAAATTGGCCGGGCGGTTGAAAAAGCAGTGTACAGCAGCGGATTTGAAGTGCTCCTGAATTTGACGGGCCACGGTGTCGGGAAGGCCTTGCACGAGGATCCCGAGTATATTTTAAATTACTATGATCCGGACGATACAGGTTTGTTACAGGACGGCATGGTCATTGCGTTTGAACCGTTTGTCTCGACCGGCGCCGATGAAGTGGTCGAATCGGGCGACGGCTGGACGTATGTAACGCCGGACGGGAGCTTTGTATCCCAAGTGGAACATACCGTCATTGTAACAAAAGGGACCCCTATCGTTTTAACGCGATAAGGGGAACCTGCTCCGGAGTATGCCCCGCCCGAAGCATGCACCATTCGGGCAGACATGGAGCAAGTGGAATAAATGGCCCGCTCGTTTTAATCGTAAGCGGGGGCTGAAGTATGCATTTGAAAAGATCCCGCCGTCTTACCGCGTTTTAACGCAGTAAGCGGAGAAATGCCCTCTCCGGAATACCGCCCCGCCCGAAGATTGCACCGTTTCAGGCGGAGCAGTATAAGCGGGCCATTCTACCGTTTTAACGCAATAAGCGGGGAAACGGCTCTGATCCGGTGTGCCAGCCAGCCTGCAACCAAGGATAAAATAATGTCTTTCGGCAGCGGCACCGCCATCCACATCCAGGCGATTTTGTAGCTGAACGCTTGCGGGGCCTGCGCCCATATTTTATAAGCGGCGTACATCCAGTTGGTCCCAATCAAATAGTTTACAATCATGCCGATGATGGAAGCGGTAAAGTACGCTGCCATGTTTTGGCGCTTTTCCACAATCTTGCCCGTGGCCCAGGCTGCGGGGATAAAGCTAAGAATAAATCCGAATGATGGGCTGAATACGGTTTGAAACCCGCCGCTGAATCGCGCAAAAACCGGTGCCCCCAATAAGCCGATCAGCATATAGGCGACCATCGAAATCGCTCCAAGCCTGCTGCCGAGCACTAAACCCGCCAGCACGGCAAAAAAAGTTTGCAATGTGATCGGCACCCCGCCGATGACAAGAAACGGCGCAATAGATGTAATATTTGCCCCGATGGCCATCAGCGCCGCAAACATACCCGCATAACAAAGATCAATGGCACGGAATTTTTTCGCTTCCATTTTTTCACTCCCCTTTTTTCCTTTATCTATTAATAGATTAAAAAACCGCGGCATATATGTCAACTTAGAAATATAATTGGTTTACATATTTTAAAGGATTTTGGGCTTACGATCTTGAAGTTTACATTGAGGGAGAGGGGAAATTAATTGTCACCCACCGGCTTTTGGGCGAATACACTAAACGGAAAAAGCCTGGATAAAGAGGTGGTCCATTTGTATTGGCTCAAGCCAGATATGTATTTTTCCCGGACGGAACCGGGTTACCAAAATTACCGGCAAAAATATGCATTTCCGCCCCAGCACCAGCCGGAACAGCCGGGGATTGAAAAACTGATGCATCCGCGCCCGCTGATCGAAGACCCGTCCTATAAGGGATCTGGAAAGCTTGAAAATAAAGTGGCGATTGTAACCGGCGGGGACAGCGGGATCGGCGCAGCCGCCGCGATTGCGTTTGCGAAAGAAGGCGCGGATGTCGTGATCCCGTATTATTCCAATTATGAAATAGAAGATGCCGGGCGGACAAAGCGAAGGATTGAAGCGTTCGGGCAGCGTTGCCTGCTGATTCCGGGGGACTTAAAAGATCCGGAGCATTGCCAAAACGTTGTGAAGCAAACGGTGGATACATTCGGGCATCTGGATGTGCTTGTGAACAATCACGCCATGCAGTTTGTGCAGCATGATTTGCAAGATATTACGAATGAACAATGGGATTTTACCTTTAAAAACAATATTCACAGCTTTTTCTACCTGGTAAAAGCCGCACTGCCGTATTTGAAAGCCGGCAGCTCGATTATTTTTACCACTTCTGTAACGGCGTATGAAGGAAATCCAAATTTGATCGATTATTCTGCAACAAAAGGGGCAATTGTGGCTTTTACCCGTTCTTTGTCGCAAAATCTGGTTAGAAAGGGGATCCGGGTCAATGCGGTGGCACCGGGGCCGATTTGGACACCGCTGATTCCGGCAAGCTTCTATCCGGAACAGGTTGCCAAATTCGGCCGTAATGTGCCATTGAAGCGGGCCGGCCAGCCTTACGAACTGGCCCCGACTTATGTTTATCTCGCGTCCCGTGATTCCAGCTATGTGACCGGTCAGGTGCTGCATGTAAACGGCGGGACGATTACTGGCTCGTAGGCAGGAGGCAAGACAGGCATGTCCGCCCGATTCCGCCCGGTGCAAACAAAGGCACATGACGGGTTTTCCCGTTTCCGCAAGACGGAACAAAAGGAAGTTTGTGCCATGCCGGGTTTTGCTTTTTTTCCAACAACGAAGCCGGCGGAGGCGTAAAGCAAAGCAACTAAAATTGGTGCGCATGCTTTGCGCCAACTTCCGCAACGGAGGCGGTACAGCTGCAAACAAAATGCGTGAATGATCTGTCCGCCCTATTTAAAAACGAAACCAGTTCCGTGCATGGGGTGCCCGCCCATTTCCGCAGCGGAACCGGCGCCGGCGTACAAAAAGAAAACTAGTGGTGCGCTTTTTCCGCATCTGCATATAAATCATCCAAATATTGCACGGTAAAGTCGACGAGCGCCCGCTGGTTGATAAGCCTTGACGGGGCAGCGCCGACAAAACCGGTTTTTACCTGATGGCTGCGTTCAAAGGCGCGGCCAATTTTATTGAATAAGTCGGAGTTTTCCTCGTAATCTTCGTATGATTGCCAGACTCTTTTTCCGTTTATTTTCATCGCGCAGCTCTGCGTACACCGTTTTGTATGCTTGGCCCTCGATTCGCCGAGATGCATGGATGTATTGACTTGGTAATCGACGCCGAGCAGCAAAATACAGCCATCCCGGTCATAAATCCGGGCGAGCGCGGACTTTTCCCCGAACGGGAAGTCAAGCGAGTGCCCGCTCAAAATCGATTTTGCATCCCGGCCCCAGGCGGTAAACGAGCAGTTCGGATGGTTGCTCCTTAAAACTCCCGGAAACGTCCGGAAAAGTTCGGCAATCCGGCCCATGCCGTAAGTTGGGGTAATGGCAGGGTCAAAAGCAGGCATGGAGCGCCGGATTTCTTCCCACCATGCTTCCGGAACGGGCGGGTTTTCCCAAAAGGCGGGGTCGGTATTATTCGCTGTTTGGGCCGGCATCACAATGGTGCCGCGGTCTGTCACCACTTCCATTAAAGCCCGAATGACGGCAACCTCTCCCCCGCAAACCCAGCCGAGCGCGCTTAAAGACGAGTGGACGATGACCACCATGCCTTCTTTCAGCCCGAGCTTGCGAAAATCGGCTACTAATCTTTCTTTTGTTACGAGCGTTTGTTTTTTTCGAATTACATTTTCTTCTGTCACAGGAGTTCCTCCATCTCTATTGATTTATTTGTAATGATTCTCCAGGCTTGCCTCATATCCTTTATTATTGAAAAAGTTTTTCTTGATAAGGAGAAGAGGAAGAACATGGCAGTGTTTTTTAAAGGGGCATTTATGCTGATTGGCGTTGCTTTCATCGGAGAGTGCATTGAATTTTTAACCAATATGGTACTTGCAAATGAACTCGGGGCGCACGGCATGGGGCTATACATGTCTATTTTGCCGGCCATTTTTCTAATTGTCACCATCGCCAGCATGGAACTGCCCATCTCCATTTCAAAATTTGTTGCGGAACAGGAAGAAAAATATCATCGTGATATGCTGAGGTTTACAATCCGGCTGGCATCTTTGTTTGTCCTGTTGCTCATGGCGGCAGTTGCATTGTTGCTGCCGGTGCTTCCAATTTTCCATCATTACCACCCGTATCTTCGCTGGCTGATCATTGCGCTTATCCCGATGATCGCCTTTTCCTCAATTGCGAGAGGTTATTTTATGGGTGTCCAGCAAATGGGGAAGATTGCTGCTGCCAACTTCCTGAGAAAAATGATGCAGCTTATCCTGCTTGTCTTGCTATTTCATTGGATGGAATTTGACGTGCAAATGTCGATTTTTATCGCGATATGCACGCTTGTCGGTAGTGACTTGATTGTGCTGCTGTATCTTTTTCATATGTTTGTGCTGCAAATGCGGACGCTCAAGAAAAAAGAACATGCTCCAATGGGGGGGAAGGAAATCAGAAGGAGCCTTCTTTCCGTATCATTGCCGACAACGGGCATGCGCGTGTTCCATGCCGTAACAAGTGCGATTGAGCCGTTTTTTATCAAATGGGTATTGCTTAAATCCGGGATGACGGAGGGGATGGCAAACGAACATTTCGGACTGGTGGCCGGCGTCGCTTTTACGATCGGATTTTTTCCGGCCTTTATTGCCCATTCCCTGTCCACCGTATTAATTCCAACTGTTTCTGAAGCTTATGCCAAAAGAGATGGCATAAAGCTGCAGAAACTGCTTCAGCAGGTGATGATGATGACGTTTCTTTACGGGCTTCCGGCTGTCATTGTCATTCAGTTATTTTCCGTACCGCTAACAACCTTGTTTTCCCATTCGTCTGCCGCCGCCGTTTATGTCCGGCTGTTATGGCCGTATTTTCTGTTTCACTATTTTGTCATTCCGATGCAGGCATTTTTAATCGGCCTCGGCCTGGTCAGGGATGCCCTCGCACATTTTATTTGGTCAACGATGGTTACGTACTGCCTCATTTATTATCTTGGCACAAATCCACAGTACCAAATGGCCGGCGTCATCATTGCCATGAATACGGGAACATTGCTTATCATGATGATGCATTATTTAACGATTTGTAAAAAAATTGAAATTTCCTTGGTTCTCCGCAAACCGGCGAAACATACTTTTTAACGGGACATGCGGGTTCCGGCCTGGCATTTTGTATGATTGCCCGGGCTTTTTAAGCGTCCGCAGTATGCTTATGGCGGCTTTTGCCCAATTAAATTAGCCTGTCCGGTATTTCAGGGCAGGCTTCTAAGCAGGGCTATTTTATAATCAGTACCGGGCATTTGGCGAGCTGGGTGACTTTCTGGCTGACGCTGCCAAGCATGAGCCCCTTCAGATTTCCGAGCCCTCTGCTCCCCATAATAATAAGCTGATAGTTTCCTTCTTCCGCCTTTCTCACAATCTGGGCAGCGGGATCGCCCGTTTCATAAAATTTTTCTATCTCAATTTCTTCCTCTTCGGCAAGAGCAGCGGCTTGGTCTAACAAAACATCTCCGTCTCTCTGCTGTTCAGAATAAAGGGTATCTATTGACGCATTTGGCATCCCATCCGGAATAACCGGATTTTTCTCCACATGGATCACACCGATTTTTGTAAACCTTTCTTTTGCAAAATTCAGTGCGGCTTTCAGTGCTTTGTCGCTCATTTTTGAACCGTCTATTGCCACAAGAATGCGATTAAACATAAAATCATCTCCATCGGCTTTCTTCTCATCAACCTTATCATATCATAAAAAATTGCAACAATTAACAGAGAATATGGAAGGAATACAAAAAATTTCCGCCCTTGGGGAAGACAGGCCGGGGTAGGCAGGCGCGGTTTTTTTGCATGTTCGCCGGATATTTTCAGTTCTTTTCGGAAAAATAAAGGGTATTGAACCATACGAGGTGATACGAAATGAGCGAAAACAAAAAGCAGGGAAAAATGGACAACCCTGAACAATTTGCCACAGAAAACGAAGACATGCATGATAAATTTATGAGTGAACAAACAGTTGACCCGATTCCAATGGAAGACTTGCGGGAAGAAAAGCTTGAAGAAAAAACGGATCATGACAAAAAAACGACTTCTTCAAGCGAAAAAAAGTATAAGCCGTAAACTTTGTAAGCACCCGCGGGATGGCCGGTAAAATGGAATCCGAATCCCCGGGTGCTTGTATAAAATGAACTCAAATTACCCGCCAAGCAGCAATGTATCTGTCTTGCCCGGAGCGGGAGTGAAATAAAGCAATGCAGGCATACCCGCCATTAGAAACCGCTGTAAGAATGTTAACGGAACAGGCTGTTTGAGCACCTGTTCCGTTAACTTCTTACAACCAGTTATTGTCATCCGATCCGCTGTCCCATCCGCCGAAGTCATTGTCATCATTGGAAGTGAAATTGGCTAAATCGAAACCGGTACCCTGCTGGCCGTTGTCTCCATTATCCCCATTGTCATGGGCATCATGGCCGCTGTCTTCAAAGTTCCTTAACGAATCCTCAAGATGGTCAATCTCATCCTGTTGTAAAATATTTTGCTCTTCCAGTTCTTGCAACAGATCGTTGCCATCAAGATTTTGAAAATGCTCGAACTGGTCTAAACCGATTCTGCCCTGTTCCAGTAAATACGTCAGCAAAGCGCCTGTTGCCATCCCGCCGGCAAACATGCCAAACCGGCCGATTCCGGAATTGCCCCCCTCGTTCCATCCGGTTTGCTCCGGGTGCGGCTCGTAGGCATCCCCGTTGTAGATGCTTCTTCGCGGTTCAATAATTTGCGGCCGGTTCCGCTCGATCAAAGGACGGATGATTAAAAAATGCACGAGCACGATTATAATGATAATCCCGATCAACCAACCCAATTTCATTCCCTCCTGATCAAAAGTCAATTCGCTGCTTTTATTCATCTTTGCTGCGTATTTTAACGCAAAAGAAGGAAAATAACCAGGATAAAAGTAGTTGAGATTACGAGAAAGCATGGGGCAGGCGCGCCCCATTCGCCTGTTTCTCAGCCCATCCGGGAAGAGGGGCCCTGCATGCCGATGACAGCTTTTCGTTGGGTAAAATCAATATTTTTATAGTAAGCATTTTTGACTAAAATGTTCGGCCCGAGGCATCTGGCTTGCGGGCAATGGCAGTTCAGCGATTTTGCAATTGGCGTTTTGAGCCATTTTTCAAAGACGTCGGGCAGCCTGTCATGGCGGATATTGCCAAGCGGCGGTGTATCGCCGAAATCCGTGACAATCACATCACCGGTAAAAATGTTTACATTCAGGCGGGAGCGGCCGTCCGGGTCATTGCGGATGGTCACATTTTTGCTTTCGTACAATCTTTTCAACAATGCCTGGTCTTCTGGATTGCTGCTGCACGGATAAAATGGCAGCGTGCCAAACAGCATCCACACGCTTTCATCACGGATATCGAGCAAATGGTGGATGGCTTCCCGAATTTCATCCAGGCTGAGCACTTCAAGATCAGCAGCAAAATCGCTTGGGTACATTGGGTGAATTTCGTGCCTTGCACATTTCATTTCTTCGACAATCTGATGATGGATTTGTTCCATATAAGGCAATGTACGCTTGTTTAACATCGTTTCTGCAGAAACCATCACGCCCATCTCTGACAAGGCGCGGCTGTTTTCCACGATACGCCTGAACATTTTTTCACCCTGCTGATCGCTTGGCTTGATCCGCATGTTGGCAAACCCGCCGTCAATATAATCACGGACAGTTCCCCAGTTGTGGGAGATGTGCAGCACATCGAGATAAGGTGCAATTTGCACATATTTTTCGAGTTTCATTGTTAAATTGGAATTGATTTGGGTGCGGATCCCTCTTTCATGCGCATATTGTAACAGTGGCAGAACGTAATTTTCAACAGATTTGGTTGACAGCATCGGTTCGCCGCCGGTAATGCTGATGCAGCGCAGTGTGCTGATTTCATCCAGCCGCCTGAGCAGCAGATCAAGCGGTAGCGCATCCGGATCTTTTGGCTGCAGTGTGTAACCGACTGCACAATGTTCGCAGCGCATATTGCATAAAGTGGTCGTTGTGAATTCAATATTCGACAAAGTCAGTTTGCCGTGTGTCGTAATGTCCATGTATGCTTCCCACGGATCGTATTCAGGTGTAATGCTTCGTGATGTTTCTTCTTTTAACATGTTTGTGCTCCTTTTTTGAAAAATCAACCCGGGCGCCTGCTTTGCCCGTGTCCACCTCCAAATGGCAGGCCCCATCTTTTTTCTGCTTTTTTCCTATATATGCCATGGTTCATTATAACATGCAGCCTGTTTTTTTTTTCGCACATTCCATTTCCTGGGGTCCGGGTGTCGAAAAACAGCCGGCGCAATTATCAGGACAGACGCTCCTACCACAATGCGTGCGGCAACCAAAAATCGGCGAAAACCGGCCAAAGCAATTTATCCGGCTTGTTATTTTTGGGATTGGATTTTGTTCTTTATAAACTGATTGAATTTTTCCGCTTCATCGCGGATGCTGATGCTTTGTTCCCATGACGCAGCAATGGGGCAGGAAGAACGTCATGATGATTTCGGCAGCCCTTTCCCTGATTTCTTATGCCGGCTTACAATTTACAGCATATTCCTCTATTCCGCTGATTTTGTTTATATTGTTTGTTTCCGGGTTTTTTACCACCCCGCTGAACACGCTCGCATGGGGGATGCTTGCGGATTGTGTGGACTATGCAGAGTGGAAAACGGGAATCCGCGCAGACTTTGTGGTGATTTCCAGCATGAGTTTTACCAATAAACTGGGTGTCGCGCTCGCCGGCTCATTTTCAGCATTCTTTTTAAACAAGGCCGGCTATGTTCCAAATGCAGCCCAGTCCGTTTCATCCCTTCAAGCGATTAAGGACATAAATGCAATCATCCCCGGCATTTTTATTCTTCTGTCTGTTTTGCTGATCAGCTTCTATCTATTACAGAAAACAGATACAGGAAGATGATGAAGGAGCTGGAGCAGAAAAGATGAAACCGTTGTACGGGGGTTTTGAACAGAAGACCGAGGGGTCGGTGCTTTTTCCCCGGTAAAACGGGAGGGCTGCAGCCACCAGCCCTTTTTTGCATGTCCCCATCTTTTTTAACAGGCCGGCTTTCTATTTCAGTGCCGAAACAGATTTTGTAAAAATAAAAATTGACATGAAATGCGTTTCATTATTTACACTATAACTACATAAAAATGAGCCTGCCGGCAGGGGCTTGGTTTAAATACCTCCATCCTAAAGCATGGATGCCTGCTGAAAAATCGCAAGTGTTTTAACTAGGTGAGGTTATGACAAATATCAGAGACTTGGCGAAAATGGCCGGCGTGTCTGTGACGACCGTCTCCCGTGTGCTGAACAATCATCCGTATGTAAGTGAAGAAAAAAAGAATGCCGTCTTAAAAGCGGTAAAAGCAACCCGGTACCATAAAAATATCAATGCCGTCCATTTGAGCAAAGGGAAAACAAAATTGATCGGGGTCGTTTTGCCATTTACAGATCATCCTTATTTTTCCCTTTTATTGAAAGGGATCGCAAAACAGGCGCTCGAGTATAACTATAAGCTGCTTTTGTTTCAAACAGACTATATGGAAAGCAGGGAAACGGAAGCCCTGCAAATGTTGCAACAAAAGCAAATTGACGGTTTAATCATTTGTTCGCGCGCCTGCAGTATGCGCAAAATTGAAGAATACCTGCCATTCGGGCCGATTGCGCTTTGTGAATGTGTAAAAGGCGGCGAAATATCGTCAACGTATATTGACCACTATAAAATTTTTATGGATGCACTTGAATTTTTGTACCGGAAAGGCCATACGAAAATCGGGTATTGCATCGGCAGGAAATCCGGCACCAACAGCCGGAACCGCGAAAAAGCCTATTGGGATTTTCATAAAAAATACCATTTGCCGCACCATCCGGAATATATTTTTGACCAATGCTACGATTATGCGGATGGAGAAATGGTTTTAAGCCGGGTAAAAGAAATGGACCCGCCCCCGACGGCACTGCTTGTGACAAGCGACCAGGTTGCAGCAGGGATTGTCATCAGTTGCAACAAACAGCAGATTTCTATTCCGGATGAGCTGGCCATCATCGGATTTGACAATGAACCGATTGCCAGAATGCTGAATATCACAACCATTGATATTCCGCTTGTTGAAATGGGCCGGAACCTTGTCCGCCAGGTTTTGAGGAAGGAAATTAAAAACAAGGAAATTTCTGTAAAACTCATTGAAAGAGGCACGGTATAGGGAAAAGGGAGGCTGGAGAAGTTCCGTTCAGTTCTGCCGCGTGTAAAGCCCGGCCAGCCCCAGCCTGCCAAAACAATCACTGTGCCCGAAACGGCGCCGCAAAATGGATACTTTTGTTTGATCAAACGGGGAGGGAGAAAAGTGAATATACTGGAAGATGCAAAGGCCATGGTTTTAGAACTGTATGCCAGTTTGTGCAGCAAAATAGGCGGTCAGCCATTAGAGAAGGTTGTAGATGTGATCAGCCGGTCGAACCGTTTGTTTTTGGCAGGAACGGGCTGTTCGGAAATGATCCTCCGTGTCTTTGCCAACAGGCTGGTCCATTTGGGGTTCCGGGTTGGGATGATCGGCGACTTAATTTCGCCTGTTCCTAAAAAAGGGGATATCATCCTTTTCAGCTCAAAATCGGGAGAAAATCCCGCTTTATTGAATGCCGCCCGAAAAGCCCGGCTCCACGGCATAAAAATGGTGGTCATAACGGCTTCTCCTGAATCAACCCTTGCAAAAATGGCTGATTTGACAGTCTTGTTGCCGGGTGAACTGCCCGAATTTAAAAATATAAAACAGGCCGGCCTTGCCCCGGAAAGAACGGAAACCTTATTTGAACTGCTGAGTTTTTTGATTTATGATGTCATTACAGCATCTTTAATGAAAAAACGCCAGCCTGAAAAAGTATGCCTGAAATAGAACGGGAAAGGATCAGGAAGAATATGAAACAACAAAGCGTGATTTTTTTTGATATAGACGGGACTTTGCTGACACATGAGAAAAAGCTGCCTGCCACAACCAAAAAAGCGATAGATAAGCTGAAAAGCGATGGTCATGTCACAGCCATTGCAACGGGCAGGGCCCCGTTTATGTTTGAAGATTTGCGGAAGGAACTCGGGATGGATACGTTTGTGAGCTATAACGGGCAATATGTCGTCATGAACGGGGAGGTATTATATAAAAATCCGTTAAACAGGCAATCCCTTGAAGAATTGACTGCATATGCCCTTTCCCACAAGCATCCGCTCGTCTATATGGACCATGAAGACATGAAAGCCAATGTGCCAAACCACGATTATATAGAAAAGAGCATTGCGTCTTTGAAAATTGGCAGTTTTCCTGCGTATGACCCGCATTATTATAAAGGGCGGGAATTGTACCAGGCGCTCCTGTTCTGTTCAGAAGGGGAAGAGAAACAGTATGAACAGGCGTTTCCGGATTTTGAATTTATCCGGTGGCATCCGCTCTCTGTGGATGTTTTGCCAAAAGGCGGGTCAAAAGCGAGGGGAATTGAAAAGATTGTTGAAAAATTGGGCTTTCCTCCAGAACGCCAATATGCGTTTGGCGACGGGTTAAATGATATTAAAATGCTGTCCATGATTAAAAACAGTGTGGCAATGGGGAATGCGGAAGAAAAGGTAAAGGCCGCCGCCAAATACATTACAAAATCTGTGGAAGACAGGGGCATTCCCCACGGCCTGCAGATTGTCGGGCTGTTATAATCCATACAGGGCTTGCTGTATAAGCAATCATCCCGTACCGGGAAAGGCTCTGTCTGTTTTGGCTAAACTTCACTGCAAAGCCTGTCCCAAAAATATGCGCCGGCTAATTTTCATTCTTCTGCGGGCGCCGCGTTCACTAAATGAAAAATGCAGGAAAAGTTTTGCACTCGAAAGCCGGTTTTCAACGTAACGGATACCAGCCAAAACCCGATTCGGAAAAAGCCCTATAATAAAAGCACCGTTTTCAGCGCAAAATGGAAACGGTGCTTTTTTATTTCCACAAGCGCAATTGCCGGCGCCGGTGTACCAAGGAATAGTTAAGGAATAGTTAAGGAATAGTTATAGGGCGTTTTCGGGCATTTAAAAAACACAAAAAAAAGACGCGCCGACAAAACTATTCCCTTCCCGACGCTTCTTTCTCCTGGCTGATTTTGCTGAAGTACTCATATTCTGTTTCAAGTTCCGTCAAAGTCAGGGTGAATAGCTGCTTGTCATCTTCCCGATAGGCGCCAAGGGCAATCAGTTGTTCGATCAAATATTGCCGCTTTTTTTCTATCGCGTGCCGCAGAAAATTTTTCAAATGCGCATCCTCCCATCCTTTGGAGCATGATTTAAAACTCATCATATTTCCGTACGGGATTCGATATGCGCAATTTCTTGAACAAATGATGAACATTGTGCCGCAATCCATTCTTTTTCATGATCCATTGTAGCGACGTGATAAGAGTTGCGGAGCGGAATGATTTTTTTCCGGCTGGCAAGGATATGCGCGGCAATATAATCTGTATTTTCAGGAGGCACGACATGGTCTTCTGTTGATTGGAAAAACAGTGCGGGGCAATGGATGGCGGAGAGGTTTTCCCGCGTTTCCCGCATCACGGACAGAAGCTCACGGATGGAAGCCGCCGGCACTTTTTCATATGCAATTTCATGCACGCCCGCTGCTTTGATATCCGGCGGGCCCTCTTGAATATACCGCCCTTTCGCCAGGCATTTTTCCAGTTCGGGGATGCTTTGGATGGCCGCGTTGATACACACCATTCCCCGGATATCCGGGTGTTTTTCCGCGAGATGCAAAGCCAGCGTGCCGCCCATTGACTGGCCGATAACAAAAATATCGCGGCAATGCCGTTTCAGCAGCTGATAACCCTCTTCAAGGCTGTCAATCCAGTCTTTGTAAGTGCAGCGTTCCATGTCCAAATAGTGCGTCCCGTGCCCCTTTAATCTTGGCGCGCAAACCGTAAACCCGTCCGATGCCATTGCCCTTCCCAAAAAGCGGACACTTTGCGGGGTGCCGTTGAATCCATGCGAGATGAGAATGCCAATTTCATTTCCTTTTATAAAAAAGGAATCTGCACCCGGGAGAACGGGATAGTTTTCATCCATAAAAAAGCTCCTTCCTAACGTTTATACGGTCAGTGAATTTAAAATGTTAATGTAATTTTAAACCAATTAATCCTAGTTGTAAAGTATGTTTTATCGGTAAAATGACGCAGGATAGGTAAAAACCATTGTAAAAAAGGGCTAACTATAGTCCCGGATATGGAGCGGAAAATGCCTTTCAAGAATTTTTTTGAACGCCGGATCCTGGACATGCTGGAGCATATATGCCATGTTCGTAATCGAGTTGACACAGCCCATCGCCAGTTCATTTAAACCATACAGTTCATGTGCGGCTAATTTCATGATTCAACCTCCACTTTTTTTGAACCAACCTTATTTTGTTTTAAACGGGGCAGGATATACAGGAACGTTTTCATTGTTTTTTGCAATGGCCGGTGCTACTGTAAAAATGAAACCGTCCCGCAAATGGGCAGGAGGAGGAGAGGGTTGTGAAGACAGAAACTTTACGTTTAAAGGCGCATCAGGATGCTGAACTGACGGCGTACGTACTGGACGGATCCCCCGAGTTCAGCAATATCGGGGCGCGCCCGGGTGTGCTTATTTTTCCCGGTGGCGCCTACCGGTTTACCTCGGACAGGGAAGCGGAACCGGTTGCGATGGCATATTTGGCGGAAGGATTCAACGCGTTTGTACTGCGCTACTCGGTCGGGGAATCATTCCGTTTTGAAGCGGTTTTACAAGATGCGGAAGAAGCCATGGAGCGGATTCGCGACTATGCGGGGGCATGGCATACAGACCCTGAAAAAATTGCGGTTGCCGGTTTTTCTGCAGGAGGGCATCTTGCCGCCGCACTCGGTACGATCGGGAAAAATAAGCCCAATGCATTGATTTTAGGCTACCCTTGTATTTTGGATTCGATGAGCGGGAGCCTTGCTTTTCCGGTGCCGTCTGTTGACAAGGAAGTGACTGCCGAAACGCCGCCGGTCTTTCTGTTTTCAACGTTTGAAGACCAAACCGTGCCGATTGAAAACTCGATTGCCTTTATGCAGGCGTTGAATGCACACGGCATTCCATTCGAGTCGCATATTTTTCAAAAGGGAAAGCACGGGCTGTCTCTCGCCAAACCCCACACTTCAAACGGATTGAAAGCCAATGTGGATGCAGATGCGGCGCAATGGTTTGGCCTGAGCGTTTCCTGGCTTCATAAAGTGCTCGGCCAGTTTCCGGCTAATGCCTGATTGCGGAGATTTGACCGGCCGGAAAAACGGTTCCAGATTGATAAAATCAGAAAATTTTTCCATGCATAACTGGGGACGAGCGGCGCTGTATGACAAACCATTATGTAAAAATTGGGAGGTTTGCACATGTCATGTTTAAATGAAACCTTTGTATTGGAAAATGGGGTGGCGATTCCGAAAATCGGCCTTGGCACATGGCAAGTCCCGAACGGCGAAACCACTTACCATGCCGTATCCTTCGCTTTGAAAAAAGGCATAACAGGAATAACGCCGGCAGTCTGCTGTAAAGTACGGGAAAGATTGCCCGGCGGCGGCATGCTGTTTGGAAAAAATAGACAAAACATACGGATTGCGGCGAACTTTTTACCGGCATTGAAAAATATACAGCAAAGAACCAGGGGGAGCATAAATGAAGATTGTTGCACTTTCGGGATCGCGCGTCGGCTCGAAAACAAGAACAGCGATGAATTACGCGGTAAACGTGATCCGCGGGAAATATCCGGATGCGTTAGTCACGCTCCTTGATCTGGCGGATTACGATGTGCAGTTCAGCGACGGGCGCCATTATATGGATTACGAAGGGGATACAAAATTTGTGGCGCAAACTGTCATGGAAGCGGATGCGCTTATCATCGGCACGCCGGTTTTCCAGGCATCCATTCCGGCGACATTGAAAAATGTGTTTGACCTGCTGCCGGAAAAATCACTTCGGGATAAGGTGGCAAGCATCATTGTCACGGCCGGCTCGCCGAAACATTATTTGATTGCCGAGCAGCAGATCAAGCCGATTTTGTCTTACATGAGGGCCCAAATTGTCCAGTCTTATGTTTTTATCGAAGAAAAAGATTTTTACCGGAAAGAAATTATCAATGAAGACGTCCTCTTGCGGATCAGCCGGCTTGTGGAGGACACAGTCATGCTTACGGAAACGTATGCAAAAATAAAAGAAGCCAAAAAAGCAGCGTACACCTCCCGCGACTAAAGCCGCACGTGTACCGGACGGATCAGAAAAGGGCGGACAGCTAAAACTGTCCGCCCTTTTCTGGGTGAACGGGAGCATGCCAAGACATGCAGGACGAAAAGTGGGAGTTATGATAAAGTTTCCGGTTAGTTAACTTTTTTCATCAAAGTCAACAGACAATCCATCGACAGGTGTGGGACGGGGAAATACAATGGAGGTAAGAGGTGGATGAACGGACTGAATATTGGCAAATGCATTATCCGCAAACGCAAGGAAAAAGGCATTACACAGGAACAGCTTGCAGATTACATGGGCGTTTCAAAAGCCTCTGTATTCAAATGGGAAACAGGGCAAAGTTACCCGGACATTGTGATTCTTCCCAAAATGGCAGCCTATTTTAAACTGCAGCGGCCTGCAAAAAGCTTTACCAAAATATAAATTTTTTTCAGAAAAACGTTTTTTCTCTTGATCATTCCCTCCCTGTCCATGTAAAATAAAAATAGCAAATAAATGTTCTCGTTTTTAAATTTGGGAGGGAGTGCCTTGTCTTTTTCATTTATCCATGCGGCTGATATTCATTTGGACAGCCCTTTGGCCGGCCTGGAGCAATACGAGGGGGCACCAGTGGAAAAAATCCGCGGTGCAACCCGTGAAGCATTTAAAAATTTGGTGGATGCGGCGATTGAACGGCAAGTCCATTTTCTCATCATTGCCGGCGATTTGTATGACGGCAACTGGAAAGATTACAATACCGGCCTCTTTTTCACAAGCCAGATGGTGCGCCTGCAGAAAGAAGGCATTCCTGTTTTCCTCATCCGCGGCAACCATGATGCGGCCAATTTGATGACGAAATCTCTGAAACTGCCGGAGAATGTCCACGAATTTCCGGTAAAAGCGCCGGAAACGGTTACCCTTGATGCCCTTGGCGTCGCCATTCACGGGCAAGGTTTTGCACAACGGGCAGTGGAAGAAAATCTTGTGAAAAACTATCCGCCGAAAAAAGAAGGCTATTTCAATATCGGCATTTTACATACAAGCGCGACGGGGCGTGAAGGGCATGAAAATTACGCGCCGTGCACGATAGAAGATATGATGGAGAAGCAGTATGATTATTGGGCGCTCGGCCATATCCATATGCGGGAATTGCTCCATCCGCATGATCCGGTGATTTTGTTCCCGGGCAATATCCAGGGACGGCATATCCGGGAGACAGGAGAAAAGGGCTGCACCTATGTGGAAGTAAAAGACGATACGATTGAAAAGATGGAACCCATCCCGCTTGATGTGTTGCGCTGGACATTATGCCCGGTTGATATGGGCGACATCGAAACGATGGACGGGCTCATGGACGCGGCCCGCAGTGCGCTTGAAAAGGCATACGGGGAAGCAGACGGGCGTTACTTGGCGGTGCGTTTTGAATTGGCCGGCGCAACGAAAATGCACAGGGAACTGATTGCAAAAAAAGACCTCCTCTTGAACCAGCTGCGTTCCATTGCGCTTGAGACAGGTTTCGGTGAAATCTGGGTGGAGAAAGTAAAAATCAAAACAACAGGACTGAACGATGCCGATGCCTTTTCCGATGAACAGTCGCCAATCGGGACGGTGCTAAAATTTATCCGCAGCACGGCCGAAAATGAAGAGATGCTTGAAGCGCTGCTGGATGAGTTCAGTGATATCCGCCAGGCCATTCCGCATGAACTGAAAGAAGGGGAAGACGGGTTTGATTTTTCCAACCCCGGCCTGATCAAAAAGCGGATAAAAGATGTGGAAGACTTCATTCTTTACTCCTTAACGGAAACGGGGGCGGAAAAGGCATGAGATTTGATTATTTGAACCTGCTTGCTTATGGGCATTTTACAGACCAGATGCTTTCCTTTGATCCGGAGAAAAACTTCCATCTGCTGTTCGGGCCGAATGAAGCCGGAAAAAGCACAACACTCCGCTCGATTACGCATTTTTTATATGGATTTCCGCAAAAAACGAACGACGCTTTCCTCCATGGCAATACGAAATTAAGAATTGAAGGGCTTTTGCGCAACACAAAAGGGGAAGCTCTGCAGTTTACCCGCAGAAAAGGAAAAAAGAATACGGCACTTGGCCCGGACGGCAACCCGGTCCCGGAAAATACGGTCGCCGCTTTTTTAAACCATATGCCTGAATCCCAGTTTTTAAATATGTTTGCCCTTGACCATGTCCGTCTCCGTGAAGGCGGCGAGAGCCTTTTGGAAAGCGGCGGCAATGCCGGGGAAAGTTTTTTCACAGCCGCTTCGGGCATCAATGTGCTGCGCCGGGTTCTCGAGAACTTCGACAAACAGGCAGGCGCACTGTACAAAAAAACCGGTTCCGTCCCTGAATTAAATAAGCTGCTCAAGCGGGAAAAAGAACTTTCGAAAAAAATCAATGAGCAGCAGCTGAAAGTACAGGCATGGAAAGCTTTTGAGGCGCGTTACCGGGAGTTGGAAAAAGAACTCGGCCGCCTCACCGCAAAAATTAAAACGCTGCGCAGCCAAAAAGAACAGCTGCAGCGCGTCAAATGGATTTTGCCGAAGATCGCAAACCGGGAAAATCTTTTGCAAAAATTGGAAGCGCTCGGCGATGTCCCGGATCTTCCGGAAAATATTGCCGAAGTCCGTGCAGAAACGGAAAACAAATGGAACGCTTCCCGGGCAAACTTGGACAAAATTTCCCGGCAACTGGCGCGCGCCGAAGCAGAAATGAAAGAAATCAGCATTCCGGAACACATTTTGGAACAGGCTGCCGCGATTACCGGCCTTTACCGCCAAGTGCAACAGTACGAAGACGATGAAAAAATGCTGCCTGAGCTCGAAGGAAAAAAGCAGCAGCTCCAAGCCCAATTGATGTCCGTTATGAAGGAGATCGACCCGGACCGTGCAGCAGTTGAAAATATAGAACATTACCGGCTGCCTTCCGCCCAAAAAGAAATGATTCGCGAGCTTTGCAAGCAAAAGCCGTTGCTCGATCAGGCTTATGAATCATTGAAACGGGAAGGCGAAAAACTGGAAAAAGAGCTGGCAAAGAAGCTGGAAGAATTGGCTGCCTTGCCTGATCTGCCGGACGTGGAAAAACTGGAAGCCGTCCTGACCAAGGTGAACCGTGCGGGAGACGTGGAAGCGGCGATACACGAGCTGGCCGCGGAATGCCGGCAAAAACAGCGGCAAGTGGAAGAAGCCGTTCGTGCTTTGCCGTTATGGGATGGCGAGGCGGAAGAACTTGTCAAACTTCCGGTGCCCGGTTTGGAAGAAACGGTGAAAAAATTTGAAAAAGAAGCGGAACAATTGACACGGAAGCTGGAATTGGTGCAAAGCCGGATTTTCCGGTTGGAAGAGGACATCGAAGCTTCAGAAGAAAGCATCCGCCGGCTTGATTCAATTGCTGAAATCCCGTCCGAAGAAAAGCTGTCGGCGGCCCGCGCCTTAAGGGATGCCGGCTGGCAGTTGATCCGCACCAAGCTTGAAACCGGCCATTGGCATGAAACGGCTGAAACGTATACAAAGGGAGAGCCGGTCGTGCCGGTTTATGAGAAACATGTCCGCGAGGCTGACCAGATTGCTGATACCATGCGGCTGGAGGCGGAAAAAGTCGGCGAGAAGAATAAACTTTTAGCCGATATTCAAAAGTTCCGTGGGAAAAAAGAACAGCTTGAAAAGGAAAAATCCGGGCTTGAAGAAGCTTTGCGTGCGTGGGAATCCGCCTGGGAAAAACTTTGGGCGCCGGCGCAAATCCGTCCGCTTACCCCTGCAGAGATGCGGGAATGGCTGCAAAAACACGCGCAAATTAAAAGCTTGATGCAGGATTATGAGAAGGCGCAAGAAAAAATGCGCGCGCTTCATGATAGCTGTGCGGACTGCTGCAATGCGCTATCTGCCGTGCTGAAAACATTTGCCGCCGTTTCAGAAGGACAGCCGCTTGCGGAACTGGTGAGCCTTGCAGAAAATGAATTGAAACGAGTCCGCAATCTTGCAGCAAAGAAGGACAGCCTTGAAACGGCCATCCGCGATTTAAAAGAAAAACGGGAAGAAATGCAAACGGAGAAAGCGGAAATCGGGAAGAAACGCGAAGCATGGCTGGCAAATTGGTCTTCGGCTGTCGCGGGCACGGCAATATTGGAAGAGGTGCCGCCGGCGGTTGCTGAATCCCTGCTCGCCCGCTATGAAACATGTATGCAACTCTATGATGCATACAACCAGACTGAAAAAGAGCAGCAAGCCGTCACTGAAAAAATGGCGCGCTTTGAAGAAAAAGTGCAGCAGATCCTTGAAACGGCCCAACTTCCATTGAGCGGGGAGAATGCTGCTGTTGCCGTAAACCGGATGTACCAGCTGTTGCAAAATGCCAAACAGGACGATGCCGCTTTGAAAAAGCTCAAACGCCAGTCAGAAGACTTGGAGAATGAGAGAAAAGAAGAAGCGGAAGCACTGGAAGCAGCCGGTGCGGTTTTAAAAGAACTTTTCCAACAGGCAGGCTGCAGCACAATCGAAGAACTAAAGCAGATTGAAACAGCATTCCTGCTGAAAAAAAGTTTTGAAAAGGAAATCCGGCAAATCGAAGCGGATATGCTGGATGCGGGTGCCGGTAAGTCACTGCAGGAACTGCTTGATGAGGCGGCCCGGTTTGATGCAGACTCGATTGACGCCGATTTGGCGGAAACCGGGCGTGAACTTGACCGTTTGGAAGCCTCGCGTTCCGAGGTGGAGCAGGAATATGGGGCGGTCAAAAAAGAATACGAAGAACAGATTCGCGGCGCCAACATGACAGCCATTGAAGCCGACCAGGAAAGGGAAAGCGTGCATGCGCAAATCGCCAGTTTGACCGAGCAATATATCCAGTTGAAACTCGCTACAGCTTTGCTACAAAAAGGGATTGAATTTTACCGTAGCCAGAATCAGAATCCGATTTTAAACCGCGCGGGTGACATTTTTGCGCGGCTGACACTCCATTCTTTTGACGGATTGGCTGTTGATTACAACGAGCAGGACGAGCCTGTTTTAATGGGCGTGCGCGGCGGGGAGAATGTACCGCTGAACGGGATGAGCGATGGGACGACCGACCAGCTGTATTTGTCCCTCCGCCTTGCGAGCATTGAAAGATACGCAGCCGAAAACGAGCCGCTGCCGTTCATTGTCGATGACATCCTCGTCCATTTCGATGATGAACGTTCAAAAGAAACATTAAAAATATTACTTGAACTTTCCAGCTGCACGCAAATCATCTTTTTCACGCATCATCAGCGCCTTGTCGACATGATGCAGGAAATCGCCCCGCCGGAAGCCGTCCAATATTTGGCTTTCCACGGGCAGAAAGTTACCGTGCATTAAACAGGGTTTGCTGGACGAATCTGTTTTGGCGTTTTACCCGGCCCGTTTAGCAAGTTCTGCAAAGTTTGCCCAAAGTTTGCCATCGATAGAAAAGCTATAGGCTGATTTTTTTCTATCCATGGCTGCGGCTTTTGAATTAAGTTTTTTCCGCATTCTTGCATGTTGGCTGGAGCCTAAGTCCATGGCTTTTGCCCATTTAGCAGAGCAAAATAAAAAAGGCCCCGCTTTGTGCGGGCCCTTCTGTCACATCAGGATTCATCGGAAGGATATTTGTAAAAGCCTTCTCCTGTTTCTTTTCCAAGTTTGCCTTTGTCAATGTATTCCGTTTTCAGCAAGTCTGCAATTTTTTTGTACATTTCATCGCCGGTAGCTTCTGCTTTTGCCAAACTGATATTGTAGGCGGTGTTGATGCCGACCACATCCAGAATCTGGAATGGCCCGGCCGGGGCGCCTGTTGCAATGCGCCATGTCTTGTCAATCGTTTCCGGATCGGCAATCCCTTTTACCAGCAGCATTTGGGCTGCTTCCAACAGCGGTACGAGCAATGAGTTCAGAATATAGCCCGGCTGTTCCTTGTACAAAGGCAGCGCCACCATGCCGATTGCCTCTGCAAACGCGATCACATCTTGAAATACTTTTTCATCTGTGCCGGGATGTTTCATGACTTCTGCCGTATTGTTTTTCCAAATTTCATTGGCAAAATGGAGCGCCAGAAATTTTTCTGGGCGGCCGGTAGCTTCAGCAAACTGGCTTGGCAGCAGGGTCGATGAGTTCGTTGCAAAGACCGTTTTTTTTGGTGCCAATTTTCCAAGTTTTTGGTAAAAGTCCGTTTTAATGGAAACCACTTCCGGAATGGCCTCAATGACCAGATCGGCACTGGCTACGGCTTGTCCCAGATCATCAGAAAAAGAAATTCTATTATAGGCTGCGTCCACTTCTTGTTCTGTTGCACTAAGATCTTTCCTGTAGCGTGCCTTCAACCCGGAAATTCTTTCTTTCGCCTGTTCAATTGCTTCGGCAGAAATATCATAAACGTATACATGAAAGCCTTTAAAAGCTGTTTGATAGGCGATTTGGCTCCCAAGTACACCGCTCCCTGCTATTGTGATATTTTGAAAGTCCATAACCATACTTCCTTTCCCATTTTATGTAACCCCTTACATATCCATCGTATCACTGTATCAATAGAGCGTCAAAATAAAAGATGCATATAAAATGAAATAGGGCTTGCTGAATAAGCAAAAGTCCTAGACTTGGTAAGGATACTGACAGCTTTGGCCGAACTTTAAATGCAAGGGTTTTATAAAAAATGCAGGAAAAACTTTGCACTCTAAAGCTGATTCAACATACAGAGAGGACAGAATAAAGCATTTTCGCAGATGCATTCTCCTATGATATTGAGGTAGAGCTTGCTGACAAATCAGATACAAGCCATAATCGGATTCGTTCAGCAAGCCCGAAATAAATTTTGTCGTTTTCCCCCACTGTAAAAGTAGTTATTGTTCTTCCTGTGGAAAAACGGAAGTATATTTTATATGTAAAATTGGCGTGCTGGCGCTTGCTTTCCGGGTAATTTGCCATTCACAAAATCGTAAATTTCGCCAGGCGAAAAAGCTTTACTCTTTTTATTAAGGTGATATAATATGGGTTGCATTTAAAAAGAACGGACAAAAAAGCCCGCAAAATGAAGAAGAGAGGTCTTATGGAAATCAAAGCTGTTAAACTCAAGCAGAAGTCTACTTTTTACCTGAACAGATACTTAACGGGGGATTCTATAGATTACCGGGAAGTTATTGGCATTATTATCCCGATTTTGGTGGACCAGGCGTTTTTGATCTTAATGAGTTTTCTCAACACGGCGATGATCAGTTCTGCCGGCGTCAGTGCTGTCAGTGCCGTGAACATGGTAGATTCATTGAATATTTTTCTTGTCAACGTATTTATCGCAATTGCAACCGGTGGAACGGTGATTGTTGCCCAGTATAAAGGAATTGGCAATAAAGAAATGGTATCAAAAACAGCGACACAGGCCATTTCTGCCGTTGCCATTTTTTCCGTCGTGCTTGCCGCGTTTGTGATTGTATTCAACACGCCGACCTTAAATTTACTGTTCGGGAAAGCAGATGCAGCCGTTTTTCATAATGCGAGAATTTATTTGATTGGTAGCTGCCTCTCATATCCTTTTATTGCGATTTTCCAGGCGGTACTGGGCGGTTTGCGCGGCGTCGGGGATACAAAGCCATGCCTCGGTTTGTCGCTGTTTATGAACTTAACGAACACCGTGCTCAATGTTGTGTTTATTACCTTTTTTCATATGGGTGTCGTCGGCCTTGTGACATCCATTTTATGTGCAAGAATTTTCGGCATGATCGCTTCCATTTTTTATGTCATGAAGTACAATGAGTCGGTTCGTTTTAAAATAAAAAATGCGCTTCACCTCGATTTTTCATTATTGAAGAAAGTGATGTTTATCGGGATCCCGTTTGCGGCGGAACAAATCTTTTTTAACGGCGGGAAACTGCTGACGCAGACATTTATTGTGCAGCTTGGGACATTGGCGCTGACGGAAAATGCGATCGCAAGTTCAATCACGCTGCTCTTCCAGATTGGACCGAACGCGCTCAGCATTGCGATTGTCACGATTGTCGGACAATGCATGGGCCGGCGGAATATCGTTGACGCGCGGAAATTTGCAAAGTCGTTTATTGTTATGTCTTCGCTGCTTTATGTCGTAACGTCAGCGGTTCTTTTGCCGTTTTTCCCTGTCATGATGAAGCTGTTTAATCCGCCTGAATCGATTATTCCGACGATCTTTACGATTGTCCTGATTTCTGCAGTCGGGCAGCCGCTGTTATGGCCGCAAAGTTTTATTATGCCGGCCGCGCTCCGGGCAGCAGGCGATTCAACATTTACATCGGTGGCTTCGCTGTTGTCGATGTGGCTTTTGCGGGTCATACTCGGTTATATTTTAGGGATCACATTCGGTTTTGGCATCACTGGCATCTGGGTTGCGATGATTGCCGAATGGGGCGTACGCGGGCTCATTTTCATGAACCGCTTCAAAGGTTCCAAATGGTATGCGCATAAACTGGTTTAACGACGGAAAGCAGTGCGGTCGCCCGCACTGCTTTATATTTTAAAAACAGGATGCGGCATGGTTGGGTCCCCTGTAATACCAAACTAAAGGCAGTGCGATGAAGGACCCGTTCATCGCACTGCCTTTCATTTGGAAAGCATACTGTTTCAAGAACAGGATTGCCGGGGGACAAAAGGGGTGATCCGTGGTTGGAAATGTTTTTTAACGGCTTTCCGAAAAAAGTCTCCCATCCTCAAGGAATGTGAAGGTGCGAATTGCACCAATGAGTAGGTGGGAGATGAATTTCGGTTGGCTTTAGCCAAAGTTATTTTTCCAATCCTTTTCTCAACAATTCTAAGATTGCGGCTGTTCTAGTTGGAATCCCATTTTCTTTTTGATATTGCTCCAATTTTTCTAATATCGTCTTAGGCATACGAATTTCTACACGTTCTTTCTCTTCTCTCATGATTATCACCTCATATTGATTGTACGGATTTTTTACGATATAATCAATATATACGAAATTTTTCCGCACAAAGTGAGGTGAATTGATATGGCCAAGCAAAACAAAGCTTTCAAGTTTCGTTTGTTACCAAACAAAGAACAATCCGCATTATTAGCTAAGACATTTGGTTGTGTTCGCTTTGTCTACAATAAGATGTTAGCTGAACGCAAAGAAACGTATGAAAAGTTCAAGGATGATAAAGAATTGCTTAAAAAGCAAAAGTTTCCGACTCCTGCAAAATATAAAAGTGAATTTCCATTCCTAAAAGAAGTGGATTCTTTAGCTTTGGCAAATGCACAAATGAACTTACAGACTGCTTATAAGAATTTCTTTGAAGGAAATGCGGATTTTCCAAAGTTCAAAAATCGTAAAGCAAAACAATCCTATACAACTAATATGGTCAACGGAAATATTAAGCTAGAAAATGGTCATATCAAACTGCCAAAAATCAAAAAGCCAATAAAAATGAAACAGCATAGAGAGATACCTGCTGATTATAAAATCAAATCTTGCACTATTTCTAAAACAAAGACAGGCAAGTACTACATTTCAATTTTGACAGAATATGAGAAAGATATTCGTCCAGTTAACATACAGAAAGTTGTTGGTTTGGATTTTGCTATGGATGGTCTATATGTCGAGAGTGAACAGGGTAAGAAAGCCAATTACCCACGTTACTATCGGCAAGCCTTAGATAAATTAGCAAAAGCACAACGAATTCTTTCTCGAAGAAAGAAAGGTTCTGCACGTTGGAACAAGCAACGACTAGTAGTGGCTAAGTTACATGAGAAAGTGGCGAACCAACGCATGAATTTTCTTCATCATAAGTCAAAAGAATTAGCTTCTAACTTTGATGCTGTCGTGATTGAGGACTTGAACATGAAAGGGATGTCTCAAGCCCTTCACTTTGGGAAAAGCGTTCATGATAACGGCTGGGGGATGTTTACTACTTTCTTAGCGTATAAGCTAAAAGAACAGGGGAAACAACTTGTGAAAATTGATAAGTGGTTTCCCTCCACTAAGAAGTGTTCTTGTTGTGGTGCAGCAAAACCTGTGAAACTATCTGAACGCACCTACCGTTGTTCGTGCGGTTATGTGGCAGATCGCGACTATAATTCAGCAATCAATATCAAAAATGAAGGTATACGCTTATTAGCGTTATCATAAGTAACAAAACTCTTGGAACAAGAGGGTTAGCTCGGTCAGTTTTCGTTGGCTAGTAAAAGCAACGATAAGTCGAGAAGCCCCCACTTCAATCAAACCGTAAGGTTGATAAGTGGAGGGTAGTTCACTTCTGCCGATAACTCCATCAGATCAAGGTTGACAATCACTTTTGCTTCACGATCAAATAAAATGTCTTCCGCTTTTTTTGTCAAAAAGCAGGTGGAAACGCCGAACTTCCGGATCAGCCATACCTTTGTGCCTTCTGTTGCAAAAGATTTTTCCGCATCCTGCAAGAGCCGCACCAGCATTTTCCCTTCCTCAAGGGAAATCTCCCCACCGTGCAGAAGTTTTTCCAATAAAAAAATGGCGAGCACTTCTTCAAATGGAAAAGCCTGTTCTTGCGCCTGCGTTTGTTCCATGTAAAAATGGAGTACAAAATCGGAAACAATGCCCCGTTTTAGCATGTCTGCCTTGCTGATCCGTTGCCCGCCGCCTGGTGCAAACATTTCGGCAAGCTCATCAAGCGAAAGGTTTTCTTTCATCGCCTGGATTTTTTCAATGCGCTCCAAAATGCGTTCGCGGGGGAAAAAGGTTTCCTGCCCGGTAAACGTGGATTTGCGGATAAACCAGTCTTCCGGAATCAGGTTTTTCCGTTTCCACCGGTATAATTGCCCATAGGAGATGCCGGTTTGTTCGAGCAGATCTTTTTTGGAGATTAAATCTTCATCCATTTTTGCCACTCCTTTGCCGCTTTTAATATAACATAACACTGTTACGATGTAAACAAGAAAGCAAATTTAGAAAATTTCATCTTAACGGGGCCAAAATATGGTATAGTTATATCTATACATAGGATGGATGTTCAGAAAGGAAGAAAAACATGATTGCGGAAGAATTCAAAAGGATGCTCGGCCAGAAATCGGTCATCCGGGAGATTGCTGAATACGGGGCAGTACGGGCGAAGGAAATCGGGTCTGAAAATGTTTTTGACTACAGCCTTGGCAATCCGAGCGTGCCGGTCCCGCAAGCTTTTACCGAAAAACTCGTGGAACTTGCGCAAAACCCGGCGGTGCACGGCTACAGCCCGAGCCTTGGGATTGATCCGGTCCGTGAAAAAATTGCGGATTCCTTAAAACGGCGGTTTGGCCTGCCGTACCGGAAAGAACATATTTTTATGGCTACAGGGGCAGCCGGCGCCATTGCACACGCGTTAAGGGCGGTAACCGTGCCAGGAGATGAAGTGCTCACGTTTGCGCCGTATTTTCCTGAATACGTGCCGTACGTCAATCAAACGGGCGCGGTGTTAAAAGTCGTTCCCGCTGATACGGAAAATTTTCAAATTCATTTTGACGCGTTCCGCCGGATGATTTCGCCCAAAACGGCAGCTGTTTTAATCAACACGCCGAACAATCCTTCAGGCGCTGTCTATTCAGAAGCCACGATCCGGGAATTGGCGCAGATTTTGCAGGAAAAAGAGCGGGAATTCGGGCATGAGATTTATATCATCACAGATGAACCGTACAGGGAAATTGTGTTCAAGGATGTAGAGGCTCCGTACGTTGCAAAATATCATCCATACACGATTACGTGCTACTCTTTCAGCAAGTCGCTGTCGCTGCCAGGCGAGCGGATCGGATACGTGGCCGTGAACCCGGGCTGCCCGGATGCGGAACTGATCGTCAATA
Source organism: Weizmannia sp. FSL W8-1119 (assembly GCF_038008605.1). Classification (NCBI taxonomy): domain Bacteria; kingdom Bacillati; phylum Bacillota; class Bacilli; order Caryophanales; family Bacillaceae; genus Heyndrickxia; species Weizmannia sp. FSL W8-1119. The sequence continues at coordinate 632,853 of NZ_JBBOZL010000001.1, forward strand.
TGTGCGGCCAGATCTCACGGGGCATCGGCCATAACTGCCCGCCGTCGATCATCCAGCTCGCTGTTGCCGAAGTGCTGGACATCACGGCGGATCTCTCAGTCTATGAAACCAACATGAATATTTTGTACGATGCCTTGGTCGATATGGGGTTTTCCATCACAAAGCCCGGCGGCACATTTTACATGTTCCCGAAAGCATTGGAAGACGACGCTGTGGCATTTTGCAAAAAAGCACTTGAATATGATTTGCTGCTCGTTCCATCTGACACGTTTGGCGTTCCGGGCTACTTCCGGATTGCCTACTGCATCCCGACAGAGAAAGTGGAACGGTCGCTTGAAGCGTTCAAGAAACTGGCAAATGAATATCAACCATGAAGCATTGGCCAGTCCGCCGTATTTCGTGTAAAAACAGACTAAAGTTTTCAAACTGGAGCCAAGCCGATGATTGCAGCCGGCAATAAAATAACAATGTTTCGCGCAAAATAAAGTGGACCTAACCTCAAAGCCATGCATCTATTTGCATGGCAGCTGCATTTTTTCAGGATGCGGTTCAACAGCCCAAATGGAAACCGGGCGTGCATAGAGAGAGGCAGGTTATGATTTTGAGATCATGGAGTCTAAATACTTGATGATCTCTTCTTTGTTTCCGGAGACGGATTCTTCCCTAAGCTGGTCTTTCTTCAATTTTTCGTGTGCTTTGTGCAATATTTTTTCTCCTTTTTCTGCCGGCACCACCACCACTCCGTCCGCATCGCCCACGATGATGTCCCCGGGATTTACGGCTACTCCCCCGCAGGAAATGGGGACGTTTATTTCGCCAACACCGCTTTTTCCGCTTGCTGACACAGTTGTGCCCCTGCAAAAAACAGGATAGTTCAGTTTTATAACACCATCTATATCACGAATAACGCCGTCCACAACAATCCCGCTTATGCCCAAAGTTTTTGCCATCCCGACCACAAAGTCGCCGGCAATGGCTCTGTACTCGTCTCCTTTTGCGTCCACTACAAGAACATCGCCAGGTTGTGCATTTCTAATGGCTTTTAAGACGGCTAAATTGTCACCCACCGGCATTTTAACAGTAAAAGCTTTGCCGCAGAGAAAATAGGACGATTTCAATGGCTTAATCCGCGGGTGCAAGTTATTCAAACCATCCATAGCATCTGATATGCAGGTGGCAGGAATGGAACGGAATGCTTCTACTAATGCATCCATAGCTGAACCTCTCTTTCTTTAAGACTCGTTTTATGTATACTATACTGAAATAGAGAAAAAAATGAAAATAAAAAATTGTTATACCCATTCATAACAAAAATGAATAGGCGGGGAAAAAGAAAACGGCAAGACACCGCCATTCACAGTGCCTCACCGTTTTTCAGTGCCCTCTGCCTAGGAAGAGGGGGAGTATTTTACTCGTACACCGCCTCAAACTCTGCTTTGTAGCTTGCAAAGTCCTGTTTGTTAAACAATGGCAAATACAGCCCGATGTTCATCAGTTCGTCGCCGCCGTAAATGTTGCCTGTTTCAATATGCCGGTAGTTTTTGTCCGGGTCAAGGCCTGCCAGTTTTAATATTTTCACCGGGCCGGCTGCTTCAGATAGTACGTTGAAAAAATAGGCAATGGTATGTTTCCGGTCCGGCGAGACAAATTGCCAGGCGGCGCTGTTGCCTTCAAACGGGCTTATCAGGCGGTAAAACTGGCCAAACTGGAACAATTGACGGTGTGCTTTGTAAAATGCAATCTGCTCCCGGATCACTGCTTTTTCATCTTCCGTGCATTTTGTCAAATCCAACTCATAGCCGAAATTGCCGCCCATTGCCACGTCACCGCGCGTCGATAGCGGCGTAACCCGGCCGGTTTGGTGGTTCGGAACGGCCGAAACATGCGCGCCCATGGTAACCGGCGGATAGGCGAGGCTTGTGCCGTACTGGATTTTCAGCCGGTCGGCCGCATCGGTATTATCGCTCGTCCACGTTTGCGGCATATAATACAGCATGCCTGGATCAAAACGCCCGCCACCGCCGGAACAGCTTTCAAACAAAATATCAGGATAACGCGATGTCAACTTTTCTAAAAAGTCATACAGCCCGAGCATATAGCGGTGGGCGGTTTCTCCCTGGTTTTCCGGCTCCAGCAGGGCGGAATGGACTTCTGTCATATGGCGGTTCATATCCCATTTGATGTAATCGACATGGACATGATCCAGAATTTCTGTCATCTGCCGGAAAATGTTTTCGCGCACATCCCTGCGGCTAAAATCGAGCACATATTGGGAGCGCCCTTCGGAAATCCCGCGGCCCGGAATTTGCAATGCCCAGTCCGGATGTTCACGGAAAAGGTCACTGTCCCGCGAAACCATTTCCGGTTCAAACCAGAGCCCGAATTTCAATCCGCGTTTATGGATTTCTTCCGCCAGATTTTTGATCCCCATCCGGATTTTTCCGGCGTATTCATACCAGTCCCCTAAAGAACTGCGGTCATTGTCCCGGTGGCCGAACCAGCCGTCATCCAGCACAAACAGCTCAATGCCGAGTTTTTGCGCCTCGTCGGCGAGTTCAAGCAATTTTTGATCATGAAACTGGAAATAGGTCGCTTCCCAGTTGTTGATCAACACCGGGCGTTCCGCATCTTTATGTTTGCCGCGCAAAAGATGGCGGCGGTAGAGCGTGTGAAACGTTTGCGACATCCCGTTCAGCCCGTCTCTGCTGTATGCCATCACTGCTTCAGGGGAATAAAAAGTGTCACCCGGCTGCAACGCCCAGCTGAACCCGAAATCATTCAGCCCGATCCCGAGACGCACCTGGCCGAACTGGTCCTGCTGCACAATTCCGGCAAAATTGCCGCTGTAAACGAGGTTCACCGCATATGCTTCACCTTGGAATTCCGTTGTTTCAGGCCGTACAAGCGCCAAAAAAGGATTTTCCTGGTGGCTGCTGGCGCCGCGTTTGCTGTCTACACGCCTGATCCCGTCCGTTACCGTTTCTCTTTTGATTTGCCGTTCGCGTTTATGGGCGCCGGGGAGATGCAACAGCTCAAAACGTCCGGCCGGGAAATCGACATTCAGGCTCATCAAGCGTTCAATCCGAACAGGCTTGTTTCCGCCGTTTGTTAGCACAGCCGCGCGGGAAATCGCCGGCAAGTCGCGAAAGATGGTGTATAAAAGCGTTAATTGAAGGCCTGTGAGTTTGTCTTCCAGCATGATTTTCAATGTTTCGGCTTCATTTGGATTGGCAAAAGTAGCGGGAAGCCCGGGAAGCGCCGGCTTGCCTTTTAAAATGTCATACGCCCGGTAGCGGAAGTCCGTGACCGTTGACCCGTCCGCATGCCGGATAACATGCGCCGGCTCACGGAAATCGCCGTTGCCGTATCCCGGGAATTCCTGCAGCACCGTATCCAGTGAAAATTTGCGGTCTTTTGCACCGGGCGGGTTCGGGGAAAAACTGCGGCCGATGCGGGGATAGGCGCGCCCCCCGTGGTAGGCCCTGACCGGCGCTCCCCAATACAGATGTTCAACGCAGCCGAATGCATCCACTTGTAAGAGGTAACTCACTTCATCATTTTGCAAATGGAAAGTTTTCGTTTGTTCATCAAATGTAATCATCCATCTTCCTCCTTCAATAAAATGCAGAGGCTATTTTCAGTTATGCTGCTGAAGTTGGAATGGCCGGGGCATCCCGATTTTGTTCAATATTATACATATGGGATAAAGCAATGGCACATCTGCTTTACCGCCGGAATCCGTTTACACTAATATCATTTTAGTATTTGCACCGGGCCTTGTCACTTGATTTGTAGAGAAGCTGTCCGGGCACATTCGTATCCCAAAAATGCAGCACCCTTTCCTAGGAAAAATTTGGCATAAAAAAGTTAGCGCCGGGATATTGCATTCTTGTGCTGGCGTTGTAAAATGGCTATTATTAAAAGTAGTTGAGAAATATTTTGTTCACATTTACACAATGGAGCTGATGATGATGCGGGAAACCATTTCAAAAGAAAATATCCGGGAAAGAGTGCGCGACATTGTGTTGAACGATTTCGATGATGACCCTTCGGAAATAAAGGACGACACCCTTTTTGTCGATGATCTCGGTGCGGACTGGATTGATCTATCAGAGCTGGCTGTGGAGTTATCGGATGAATTTGATCTCGATATAGAGGAAGATGAAATCAATAAGCTCGTTTCCATTGAAAAAGCAACAGATTATATATATGAAAAACAGCGAAAATGCCGTGAACATCTGGCAATCAAACTGCCGAGAATACTGGAAATGAGAAAGCAAAACAAGGCCCGTGGATAAGCCGAGAACACGGGCCTTGTTTTTGCTTACGGGGTGGTGCCGGTGCGCAATGCACATTTGCAAACCGCTTTTTTTCCATTATACTATTACAAGGCAGTGAAACGCCCCGTTTTTTGAATATAAGAACTTTACACATCAAATGTGTTGAGATATTCGTTTTTCATTGGAAGGAGAGATTGGATTGGCCATTTTGCAAGGGGAATCATTGATAACGGAAATCCGCGACCTGGATGCAAAAGGTTCCGGGCAGGCGGTTGTCTGGCGTGAAAATGAACTTGGCAACGCGAAAAAATTAAAACTGACCATTCCGCGTACGCTTCCGGGGGAGAAAGTGCGCGTCACCGTGGACCAGCCGGAAAAAAGAAGAAGAAAGGCACTGCCGGAAGAAATTCTCGAAGCCCATCCGGAAAGGGTGGCGCCAATGTGCCCGCACTTTGACCGGTGCGGTGGCTGTGTCTGGCAGCACTGGGCATACGAGGGCCAGTTAAAGCAAAAAACTGCCCATGTAAAAGAAGCCATTGCCGCACAAGGCTTTGACCCGGCGCTTGTCCGTGATACGATCGGCATGGACAATCCCTGGCACTACCGCAATAAAATGGAATTTACATTTGCCCCGGACGGATCGCTCGGCCTGCATGAGCAAGGGAATTTCCGGAAAGTGATTCCGCTTGAAACCTGCCTGATTGCCGGAAAAGAAATGGTGGATGGCGCGATGGAAGTGGCCGCATGGGTAAAAGGACATGGCTTAAAAGGCTATGACAAAGATGCGCACGAAGGCCTCTTACGCCACTTAATGGTGCGCCAGTCTTTTGTAACAGGGGAAATGATGCTCGCCCTGTTTGCAACAAAAGCGCCGGACGGGGAGCTGGCTGAAGCGGCCCGCGATTTGGCAGAACGGATCACCGGCAAATTCCCGCAAGTAAAAAGCCTGCTCTGGCTCGAAAATACCGATTGGGCAGACCGGACACAGGCGGAAAAAACACATGTCCTCTCCGGACGTGATTTTATTTACGATGAAATGGGCGGTTACCGTTACCGGATATGGTTCGATACATTTTTCCAAACCAACCCGGTACAGGCACAGAAACTCGTCGATCTTGCGCTTGAAATGGGCCGGCCGGAGAAAACAGAAAAAATGATTGACCTGTTCTGCGGCGTCGGCACATTTTCGCTGCCGTTTGCGGACCGTGTCGGGGAACTTGCCGGCATTGAAATCGTCGAAACCTCGATTGAATCTGCCAAACGGAATGCAAAAGACAATGGCATTTCAAACACATATTTCCTTGCCAAAGACGCACGCAAAGGGATTGATGAAGTGCTGGAAAGCTTCGGCAACCCGGAACTGTTGCTTCTCGACCCACCGCGTTCCGGCGCCGGCGGCAAAGTGATGCGCAAAATCGGCCGGGCCAAACCTGCGCGCATTGTCTATGTCTCCTGCAACCCGGACACATTTGCAACGGATATCAAGCAGCTCGAACCGTTTGGCTACAAACTGACTGCCGTCCAGCCGGTGGACCTGTTCCCGCATACGGTGCATGTGGAATGTGTGGCGCATTTGGTTTTGACGAATGAAGCTTAAAAAAATGACGCCCTAAAATTGAAAACTTGACTTTTCCAATTTTAGGGTGCCTCTCACTGAAGTGGACGAACTCTGGATTACTTTTTTACTGAAAACTTACCCATGTTTTCATTTCTTTGATGATCTCGGGTTGAATTTGGCATGGAACATAATCTGTATTGTCAGCCACAAAAAGTAAGAGTAAAATAAGAACCAAGTAAGATCTAAGTAAGACCTATTTGAGGTGAACTGAATGGAAATAAAAAGCTTTTACCGTACCCAGCGAGACCTGGCTACGGCACTAAAACAGCTTGTTGATGCATATTGGAATGAAGAAATCACAGAAGAATTTCTAATCGATGGCATTCAAAGTATGTATAAAAACAACGAAGAGAAACTTATAAAGGGACATACATATACCACAATTGTTCAGCAGCAGTGCGGGAAAAGGCGTATGGCTGTTGTGAGTAAAGTCTTAGATTTAACAAACGTGGAATGAAAGGTCGGATGGCATGTCGGCGGAATTAGCTTATTCTTCCGTATTAACAGGGGCTTCCTTTATGTATTACGAATTTAAGCAAGTTGTAGCCCTTAAACAAAGTGGCTTATCTGATCAGGATATCAGAAAAAAAGTGATAGAGGAAAACATTTTCCAACATAATAAAATTTCAAGCTTGAAGCGTGGCTTGCCTTCCATTTTAAAAAGGACGAATGTCTTGGATGACACGTTAAGGACATTTGTTCTTGAAGAACCATTAGAAGTTGGGAAGGTCATCAATCTTTATGCCATTATGAAGACGGATCGGCTCTTCTTTGAATTTATGGATGAAGTCGTTCAAGATAAGCTTGAAACCAATAATTACATACTTGAGAAAAAGGATTTAAATGCTTTTTTTATGGCAAAGGCTGAGCAAGACGAAAATATTGCGAATTGGTCTGAATCAACCATTCGAAGATTGAAGCAAGTGTACGTGAAAATTTTGGTTGAAACTGGATTATTACAAGATAAAAATTCCCACGAGCTAAGACGGTTGCTGATAGATGAAAAAGTTAAAATGCATATTTCTCGGATTGGCGACATCCGATATATCCATGCAATGGGTGAATAGGTGGTGACGGCGTGGCAAATTTAAATGCAAGATTAGATAAAATCATTCCAAAAATTAAAGAAAAAAAGTTTATTGAGGGCCGGGGTCTCGGGAATGAGATCAGTTTTTACATTTTCGACTATAATCCGGCTGATGAACTAGCGGTTCGGGATTACATCAAGCATGTAAAGAAAGAATTCAGCTACGACGGTTCAGATCGAAACATTATCGAGTTTGATCTTTATAAAATGATGATTGAAATTGCCAAGGAGAAACGAATTTTTGATCGAATATTTGATATAGAAAAGCGACAGGGCAAGGATACATTGTTTAAGGCAATGACCAACTTTGCAAAGCCAAGTATCTTTCTTGATAAAATGAAGCATCAATTGGGAGACCACAATGTCGTTTTCATTACAGGTGTTGGTAAGGTCTATCCGTTTGTTCGGTCCCATAATATCTTGAATAATCTTCAAGAAGTCATTGATAAAATCCCTGTTGTCATGTTTTTTCCAGGTAAATACGATGGACAGTCGCTCCAGTTATTCGGTAAGTTAAAAGATGACAATTATTATCGGGCGTTTCGCTTAGTGGATTAGGGAAAAAGAGGGGGATACAAAAGTGATTATCAGGGACATGTTCCAAAAGGACATTGAAAGAGACATAAAAGGTGTCATTAAAGTTGCACAAACAGATGAAAAGTTTATTTATCAAGAACTTGACGAATATGTGGTCACAAAAGAAATTAATCGGCACTTGTCCAAGTTTTATGAGAACTACCAAAAAGGAATTGATGGCTATACAGATAAAATGGGCGTTTGGATTTCCGGTTTCTTTGGAAGCGGGAAATCGCATTTCTTAAAAATCCTTGCCTATTTACTCGAAAACAAAAAAGTGCAAGGGAAGAAAGCTGTCGATTTTTTCCAAAATAAAATTCAAGACCCATTAATTTTGGCGAATATGAATCGCACTGCATATGTGGATACGGAGGTTATCTTATTCAATATTGACTCCAAAGCTTCACTAGACAGTAAAACCAAAGATGATGCCATTTTGCGTGTTTTTCTGAAGGTATTCTATGAACATCGTGGCTATTATGGCGACATTCCTGGTGTAGCCGAAATGGAAAAATATTTGGATCAAAGGGGTCTTTACAATGCCTTCAAAGTAGAGTTCAAAAATCTTTGTGGGGAAGAATGGGTTGATCGGCGGAATACTTTTTATTTTGACGCTGACTACGTGATCGGTGCACTTACGAAAGTAACAGACATGTCGGAGGAATCTGCGCGTAACTGGTTCGAAAATGGCGTAAATAACTATGAAATTAGCATCGATAAGTTTGCGCAAGAAGTGAAAGATTATATTGATCAAAAAGGCGACAACTTCCATCTTGTTTTCTTAGTGGATGAAATTGGCCAGTTCATTGGCCGCAGCGGAAATTTAATGCTGGATCTCCAAACGATTGCTGAGGATTTGGGAACGTATTGCCAAGGAAAAGTCTGGATTATGGTCACTTCCCAAGAAAGCATTGACAGTATCATCCAGGTCAAAGGTGACGACTTTTCCAGGATTCAAGGCCGTTTTGATACTCGTTTATCCTTATCGTCCATTTCAGTTGATGAAGTCATAAAAAAACGAATTCTTTTAAAGAAGGACTTTGTAAATGACAAATTAAAGCTCCTCTTCCCTGAAAAAAGCGCTATTTTAAAGAACTTGATCAGCTTCCGGGACAGCACGGCAGATCTGCGTGGTTTTGACAATGAACAAGAATTTGCGGATGTTTATCCATTCATCCCTTATCAGTTTAAGCTGCTGCAAAATGTATTTGAACAAGTCCGTAAACATGGTTCCTCTGGTAAGCACTTATCAGAAGGGGAACGTTCCATGTTATCAGCATTTAAAGAAGCTGGCCTCCGTTATAAAGATGCTGAAGAAGGGGCACTGATTCCGTTCTATGCTTTCTATGACACAATCAAGGAATTTTTAAACCCTTCCATTTCAAGGGTTATTGACGGCGCATATGAAAACCCCGCTTTAGCAGATGACGAGTTTAATATGGATTTGTTAAAAGTGCTCTTCATGATTAAATATGTCAAAGAGCTGCCGGCAAATTTGGACAATATTGCCACGTTAATGGTGACAAACATAAATGAAGATAAATTGCAACTTAAAGAAAAAATAAAAGTATCGCTTAGAAAACTAATTCAACAAACATTAATCCAAAAAAATGGCGATAACTATATTTTCCTTACTGATGACGAGCAAGATATCAACCGGGAAATCAAGTCTTTAAATATAGATGAAGAAATCGTCAAAAGGGAACTGGCAAACTATATTTTCCAGGACCTTTATGACGAAAAACGGTTCCGTTATTCCAGTGATTACTCTTTCAGCTATAATCAAAAAATGGATGAGAAAAATTATGGGAATCAAACATCTAATATTGGTATCAACATTCTTTCCCCGCTTTCGGATCACTATCTCAAGTCTGAGCAAGAATTAATGATGATGTCGTCTGGTATTGGCGAAATGATCGTCAAGCTTGGCGGAAGTGATGCCTATGTTGAAGAAATTGGGGAAGCTTTAAGGATTGAAGAATATCGAAAGAAGACAAATATTACCCAGCTCCCTGAAAATATTCAAAACATCTTGAATAACAAACAAGCTGAAGTCCGTGAAAGAAGAAGAAGGGTTCGTGAACTGCTAGAAGAGGCAATTAAAGACGGTTCCTTTTTTATTTACGGTGACAAGGTAGATATTAAAGGTTCGACTGTTCGTGAAAAAATCAATGCTGCCTTTACATTGTTAGTGGATAATGTCTATACCAAACTAGGCTATGTAAAAGAACATTTGGAAAATGAACGAAGCCTTATTTCCATTTTAGCTGCCGGTCAGGAGAAACTTCCTTTTGCAGATACATTAGGGCCGGATCCAAATGAGCTGGCCAAACGTGAAATTGCAGAATTTATCAGTTTGCAAGATGATCTGAAAAAACAAGTAAGAGTAAAGATCTTATATGATCGCTTTAGTGATAAGCCTTATGGTTGGAAACAATTGGATATTGCTGGATTAATTGCTCAATTGTTGAAAGAACAAAGGATTCGTATTCGATATAAAGCAGAATATTTGGAACCGGAAGAAAACGTCAACGCATTGGTGACTATCTTCGCCAAACCAGCAGAAGCCGATTTGGCTATTGTAATCAAACGGGTAAAAGTTGATGAAAAGCTTATTCGGATTGCTAAGGGGATCTGTAGGGATTTATTTAATAAAACAGATTTGCCAGATGATGAAGATGGCCTATTAAAAGAAATTAAAATGCTCATTGAGCAGCAGATTCAGGAGATTAAAAATTATAAGATTCATTATGAAGGTAAAAAATATCCTGGATTAAGTTTGTTGAATAAAGGGCTGGAATACTTTGGGCAATTTCATAATGGTTTAGACAATGTTTCGTTCTTTATGAAGCTAAAAGAATTGGAAGATGATCTTTTGGATTGGGAAGAAGATATTGTCTACGTGAAAAGCTTCTTCGGAACCGATCAAAGGAAAATTTTCGAAGATGGTTTAGCCGCATTGAAGAAATATGAAGAAAATAAAGCTTATTTATATGGTGATGAAATTGAAAGAGCGATGAGCCAGCTTCGTTCTATTATTGAGGATCCGATTCCATATAAAAAAATAAAGGACATACCAGAGCTCATTCATGTCATGGATGAGCAAGTCAAAAAAGTGTTGGAAGAGAAGAGAGAAAATGCCATTGCGAAGTTGAAAGAGGATCAGGATTACTTGTTATTACGTACTTCCCAGTATGGCGTTTCGAAAGTTACAGAAGATAAAGTCAACCAGTATTATGATAACCTTTATGGGAGTGTAGAATCTTTTTCCGATATTTTTAAGGTAGACGCAACAATTTCCCAAAGTACAACCTTTAAAGAAAGAATGGAAAGAGAGATTCAAAGAGAAATGGCGGCATGGCAAAGGAAGAAAAAGGAAGAGGCAAGACGACCAGGAGACGTTGTGGTAGGATCTGCCGCACCGCCTGTTCAAAAGCAAAAGAAAACGGTCAAGGTCACACAACTTGTTGATATTAAGACTTTGAAGACCGAGGAAGATGTAGACCGTTACATTCGTGCATTGTCTAATCGATTGAAACAAATCATTAAAGAAAATAGCGAAATAGAATTTGTGGACTAACTGGGGTGAAAAGCATGAATAAATCAGCATTAAAGACCTTTGCAACCAACGCCCGAAGAGAACTGCTGAAAAAAGTCGAAGCAAGGGCCATGAAAATCGGAATTACCGAAGACAATATTAAAAAAGCAGAAATTGAAAGCTCGGATGCCATCTTTATTGATGGCAGACAGCTTTCAAAGGAAGAAAAAAATCAAAGGAACCGTTTAATTGATCGGGTTCATGAAATTGGCTTTAAGCGGGTAATGGAAGAAGTTGCCTACACGTGGTTTAACCGCTTTACTGCTCTTCGTTTTATGGAAGTTAATGACTATCTTCCGACAAAGGTTAGGGTCCTGTCCTCCACATATGCCGACAGCACAGAACCGGATATGATGAAGGAGGCTTTGTCACTTGATTTAGATATCGATAAAGAATATGTTTATGAATTAAAAATGAACAACCAGTCAGAAGAGTTGTTCAAATATCTGATTATCAAGCATTGCAATGATTTGAATCGTTATATGCCGTTTATGTTTGAAACAATTAATGACTATACGGAGATTCTTTTCCCGGATGGTTTGCTTGCTCCTGATTCATTTGTTCGGCAGATGGCCAATACTGAGGAAATACCAGAAGATAATTGGAAAAAGGTTGAAATTATCGGTTGGTTATACCAATACTATATTTCTGAAGAAAACGAACGTGTAATTAAGGCGAAAAAAAGATACAAAGCTGAAGAATTGCCATTCGCAACCCAATTGTTTACTCCTGAATGGATTGTGCGATATATGGTCCAAAATGCATTGGGCCGTTATTGGATTGAGTCACACCCAGAACATCGGGATCTTATAAATGATTGGGAGTTCTATCTTGAAAATCCTAATCCAGAAGCTGATTATGAAGAAAAGTTGGCTCCTTACATCAATAATGAACTAAAAGTTGAAGATATTAAGTGTTTTGATCCTGCAATGGGAAGTGGGCATATTCTTGTCTACATGTTTGATGTACTATTCGAGATTTATAATAAATGTGGTTATATAGAACGTGAAATTCCTCGTTTGATTATTGAAAATAATCTGTATGGATTGGACATTGATGATCGGGCGTATCAACTGGCAAGTTTTTCTCTTATAATGAAAGCACTCGAGTATAATAAACGTTTCTTGAGAAGTATTGAGCGGGATGGGCTGAAAATGAATTTAGCTGCTATTCAAGAAACAAATTTGCTAACAGAACAAGAGGTGGAATTCTTAGCAGGAGAACCTTCTGGAGAGAAATATGAAAAGATCAAGGAATTTGTTAATCAATTCTGTAACGCAAAATCAATTGGTTCACTCATCAAATTAGAATTCAATGATGTTGACTTTATTCGGGATAGAATAAACATTGTTGAGCATCAACAGGGTAATATCTTTGAAGAAGAAATAAAGGGACGAGTTTTACCTCTTTTTAAAAAACTTGTAAAACAGACTGCAATAATGAGCCAGCGATATGATGTATTCATATCAAATCCGCCTTACGCTGCTAAAAAGTATTTGACTGTTGAAGTAGCAAACTATTTAACCAAACACTATCCAGATGTAAAATACGACCTATTTTCTGCATTTATTGAATTTAGCTTTCACTCTACAAAAAAGAATGGACAAATGGGATTTATGTCTCCTTTTGTATGGATGTTTATTTCTTCATATGAGAAGTTACGTAAAAACATCATTAAGAATCGAACAATAAGTAGTTTAATTCAGTTAGAATACTCAGGCTTTGATGGGGCAACTGTACCAATTTGCACGTTTACGCTAAGAAACTATCCAAGTAAAACATCTGGAGAATATATCAGATTGACTGATTTCAGAGGCGCAAGAAATCAGCCAATTAAAACTTTAGAAGCTGTTCAAAACCCGCAAGTTTCTTATCGCTATTCGTTTAAACAAGAAAATTTCACTAAGATCCCTGGTAGTCCGATTGCTTATTGGTTATCAAATATAAATATTTTTGATAATGAAAAATTGAGCGATACTTATTGCTCTGGAGGAAGAAATAAGACTCATAACAACGAAAAATATATTAGATATCATTGGGAAGTTTCAAATATAGGTAATAAATGGGTCAGTTATCAAAATGGCGGAGAATATAAAAAATACTTTGGTAACGACATATTTGTTGTAGATTGGACAGAGGAAGCAAAAGAGTTTTATGCGTCACATGGTGGATTAGTAAATAAAAAATTTTGGAATAAAGAAGGCATTACGTGGAATCTAATTACTTCTTCAAATCCAGGATTTAAAATAAAGGAGAACGAATCGCTATATAGCTCAGGATCACCAACGATTTTTAATGAAGATTTTAAAATTGATTATTATACCTTAGGTTTATTAAATTCGAAAGTTACCCAATATCTATTGAGGATAATAAATCCTACTATGAATACTACTGTAGGGGATGTTTTATCGCTACCCAATAAACCTACTACTAAGGAGAAAAAAGTAAAAATTAATAATTTAGTTCTAGCGAATGTCTCTATAGCCAAGGAGGACTGGGATTCCATTGAATTATCCAGAGGGTTCAAGAAACATCCACTACTGAATTTTGATACAAATAAATTAGAATTATCTTTTAAAAGTTGGAACCAATGTACTAAAGATCGAATTAAAAAATTTAAAATAAATGAAGAAGAAATAAATACTCATTTTATTAGTGAATATGGCTTAGAAAATGAGTTGATCCCAGATTTAGAAGGAAAAGATTTAACGTTAAGCGAAGCAAATATGGAACGTGATATTAAAAGTTTTATATCTTATGCAGTTGGCTGCATGTTTGGAAGATATTCCATTGACGTTCAAGGACTTGTCTTCGCAGGTGGGAAATTTGATACAAATAGGTATCAAATTTTTCATGCGGATAAAGATAACATTCTTCCAATTTTACCAGGAGCCTATTTTGAAGATGACATTGTTTCAAGATTCGTTGATTTTGTGCGAATCACATTTGGTGAAGATACTCTTAACGAAAACCTTGACTTTATGGCCGATGCTCTTGGTCGAAAAAAAGGCGAAACAGCTAAAGAATCTTTGCGCCGTTATTTCTTGAATGACTTTTATAAGGACCATGTTCAAACATATAAAAAGCGTCCAATTTATTGGCTGTTCACATCTGGCAAAGAAAAAGCTTTTAACTGTCTGATTTACATGCATCGCTATGATAAAACGACTTTATCCCGAATCCGTACTGACTACTTACATGAATACCAAATTCGCCTTGATGCGGAAAAACAGGATTTGCTGAATATCATAGATGGTGATTCAACGGCAAAAGAAGTCAGCAACGCCAAGAAGCAACTTAAATCTCTCGATAAAAAGATTGCTGAGCTTAAGCAATACGATGAGTTGCTACACCATATGGCAGACATGCAGATTGAAATTGACCTCGATGATGGAGTGAAAGTGAATTACGAAAAGTTCAAAGGACTCTTGGCAAAAATTTATTAAGAAAAATTGGATACATCAGCGGTTGCTGGTGTATCTTTCGTTTATAATGATTTGTAGGGCAGGTGAACGAAATGGACATTCATCAAATTGAAATAGCACTTTCAGATATTTTCCACGAACCTTTAAAAAATGGAGAATCACGAAAGCTTGTTTTCTGGCTGGATAAAGACAATGAATTTGCTGAGGATATTAACCAAATCAGTGTTGATGGGGTTAAAATACATCAACTAACAGACCACAATCAATTTTATACAAAATATTTACTGGAAGAAGAGGAACCGAGCACTTCTTTCCTCATTTACACCAACCTGGATTTAGCAATGGAAGAAAATTGGTTAGCGGACACTGTACTGTATTCAAAAACATTTTACGCTGATAAGATCTCGTTGATATTAAGCGATTTACATATTGATCCATCATTACGGGCGACCATTAAGAAATATGAAAAGTTTTTCAACAATAAAGAGCGATTCAAAAAATTTGCGGACTTTGGAATTGAAAACTACACGGAAGAAATGATTGAGCTGGCGATTATGAGTGTTTTATGCAACGTCAAAACGCCTGATTTTGAAGATGTCTTAAAATCCGTCTTGATGGATTCTCTTGATGAAAAGGAAAATAAATCCTATATGCAGTTGGATAAGTTCTTTAATGTAGATGTGTTTTGGCGGTATGTAGAGCAAATATACGGCTATGAACGGGAAGAAAAAACGCTGAAAACATTATTTATCCATTTGGTCGTAACAGCGTTCAGTCAATCAGTCGGAAGTGAAAATTTAGCGGATTTAAGTGGCTTTATTGCCCAGCATAACAAAACAAACGCTCTTGTATTTATCGATCATTGGATGCATCATAAAACAGATGATGCAGTTTTTGATGAATATACGGAGATGGTGGAACAGGAAATCCAGCTTCCTAAAATTATCATTACGATACCGGTTGATACATTTAAACAGGCAGATATTTTTCCGTATATCGACAAGGCCATTATAATTCATATCGCAAACGGCCTTTTTACCCATCTTGAGGATTACGAGGAATACACGAAGCTCATTAAACTGCGACGGGCCAAGCACTACTATGGTAAATTTTCTGCGATCTATGAAGCCCTGTATTATACAGTAAAAATGCAGGAGTTTTATAAAGAACATCGGCAAGGGATCCCGCAAGGTCATGCAATCGATTTATACGAGCGCTACATAAAAGAATATTATCGAATGGACACATATTACCGTAAGTTTTATGTTGCTTTTGACAAAGGCAATAATCATGATTTGATGAAGAAGCTGAAAGATCTTGTAGAAGATTTGTACACAAATTGGTATATGGAGGAACTCAATACACTTTGGTCAAAAGCAGCTGAAGCAGAAATGATACAGGAATGGTCACTGCCAGGCATAAAAAACCAACAACATTTTTATTCCTCCGTGATTGCGCCAAAACTGCGAAATGGCGAGCGGGTTTTCATCCTTGTTTCGGATGCGATGAGGTACGAAATTGGTGTGGAACTGGCTGAACGTTTGAACGCTGAAACGATGGGTAGTTGTGAAATGGAAACAATGCTTAGCGTTCTTCCATCTATTACAAAGCTTGGCATGCCTGCACTCTTGCCACATCGGGAAATTGATATCGATACTAACGGGAATGTGTATGTAGATGGCATGAATGCAGTCGGCTTTGAAAATCGGAAAAAGATAATCGAGTCGAAGGTATCCGACAGCATCGCCGTTCATTTTCAAGATATCTTGGCCATGAATAAGATGGGACGGAGAGAAACATTTAAGGGAAAAAAACTAATCTACATTTATCATGACCATATTGATGCGGTGGGTGACAAAGCAGCAACAGAACGTTACACTTTCGATGCTGTAGAAAAGGCTTTAAACCAATTATTCGATCTCGTGAAAATCATTCGCGGTGATTTAAGCGGGACGAATGTTTACATTACTTCTGATCATGGCTTCTTATATCAAAGAGATGCTTTAGAAGAAAGCGACAAAATTGGGCAGGATAAACTGGATGCGATTGAAGTCAAACGTCGTTATATCTTGGCAAAAGAACAGCGGGATGTTCAGGGACAACTTGCTGTTAATTTGTCCTCAATTATTAAAAACGAACAGCAACTTACTGCCTATATACCAAAAGCAAATTTGCGTTACAAAATGCAAGGATCCGGTATCAATTTTGTTCATGGCGGGGCAAGTTTGCAGGAAGTGGTCGTGCCTCTTCTTTCGTGGAGAAACAAACGCTCCGGACAAAAGGGTGCCAAAGCCATTCAGAAAGTGGATATCAAACTGACAAACACGGCTCGTAAGATTACGAACAGTATTTTTAACCTTGAGTTTTTCCAAACAGAAAAGGTTGGGGACAAAATGACGCCTCGAACTGTTGTGATTTATATGGCAGATGAGGCAGGAAATGTTTTATCCAATGAAGAAACCATTATTGGAGATCGTTCATTTGATAACCCGGCAGACCGGACCTTTAAGATAAGGTTTGTATTAAAAAATATGGCGTATGACCGAAATCAAACGTATTACTTGATCATTAAAGATACTGAAACAGGGATTGCAGTGGAAAAAATTCCATTTACGATAAACTTAGGCATTGTGAGCGATTTTGATTTTTAAGCGGGGAGGGGAGAAAATTGGAGGAAAGTGTAAACCAAGTGCCGACTGCTGATCTTGATAAAAAGCTCAATGATTCCTTTGCTGGTCGGGTCGTACGGAAAGATCTGACGAAGCTGATTAAAGAAGGCGCCAATGTTCCGATTTATGTGTTGGAATATCTACTTGGCATGTATGCTGCAACGGATGATGAAGAGAGCATTCAGGAGGGCATCAACCGAGTTAAAAAGATACTGGCAGAAAACTTTGTACGCCCGGATGAAGCAGAAAAAGTAAAATCTCGGATCCGTGAGCTTGGCCAATACTCTGTTATTGATAAAGTGAGCGTAACACTGAATGCAAAAATTGATACATATGAAGCGGAATTCTCCAACCTTGGATTAAAGGGGGTTCCGGTTTCACCGATGTATGTAAAAGAATTCGACAAGCTGCTTGTCGGCGGCATTTGGTGCATGGTCAAGCTGGATTACTTTTATGATGAAGAAGTAAGGAATACAAACCCATTTAGCGTCAGTGCGCTTCAGCCAATTCAACTTCCGAATATGGACATCAATGAAGTGTTTGAAGGTCGCAAGCATTTTTCCAAGGATGAATGGATTGATGTGCTCATTCGTTCAACCGGAATGGAGCCAACTCAGCTTGATAAACGGGTAAAATGGCACTTGCTCTTAAGGCTTGTTCCACTCGTTGAAAATAATTACAATATGTGTGAACTCGGCCCCCGTGGCACTGGAAAGTCCCATGTATATAAAGAACTTTCACCGAACTCAATCTTAGTATCCGGTGGCCAAACAACGGTGGCAAACCTTTTTTACAACATGTCTACAAGAAAGATTGGGCTTGTCGGAATGTGGGATTGTGTTACTTTTGACGAAGTGGCCGGGATTCGTTTTAAAGATAAAGACGGCATTCAAATTATGAAAGATTATATGGCTTCTGGATCTTTTGCACGGGGCAAAGAAGAAAAGAATGCCAGTGCATCGATGGTCTTCGTGGGTAATATCAACCAAAGTGTGGATTCTTTAATTAAGACTTCCCATTTATTTGCTCCTTTCCCGGAAGAAATGGCAAACGACAGTGCGTTCTTTGACCGGATGCATTATTATGTGCCAGGTTGGGAAATTCCAAAAATGCGTCCGGATTTCTTTACCGATAAATACGGCTTTATTGTGGATTATATGGCCGAGTTTTTCAGAGAGATGAGAAAGCGGTCGTATTCGGATGCATTAGACCATTATTTTAAGCTTGGTAATAATTTGAACCAGCGGGATACGGTTGCTGTAAGGAAAACTGTTTCCGGGTTGGTGAAACTGATTTATCCGAACGGAATTTTTACAAAAGAGGATATTGAAGAAATTCTCATCTATGCTTTAGAAGGCCGACGCCGTGTAAAAGAGCAGCTTAAAAAGATCGGCGGGATGGAATTTTACGATGTCATGTTCTCTTATATCGATAAAGAAACGTTGGAAGAGAACTATGTGGCCGTCCCGGAACAAGGCGGTGGAAAACTGATCCCTGAAGGCATGGCGAAACCTGGCCATGTTTATGTTGTGGGTCATGGGAACTCTGGAATGATTGGCGTCTACAAGCTTGAAAACCAAGTTGTAAGTGGGACAGGAAAGTTCGACAAATCCGGCGTGAGCTCCCACAGAGAGGCAAAAGAAAGCCTGGATACTGCTTTCCGCTATTTCACCGCTAACAGTAAGAGCATCAGTAACACGATTAGCACGAAAACGAAGGACTACTTGATGCATATTAGCGACTTGCAAGGAATTGGCTTAACCAGTGAACTTGCGGTTGCTGAATTAATTGGTCTTTGCTCGAGTGCGCTGAATAAACCATTGCAGGAGAGCATGGTTGTGATTGGGAACATGACAGTCGGTGGAACCATTTCTAAAGTGGAGGAGTTTGCCAATGTTCTGCAGGTATGTGTCGATGCCGGGGCAAAGAAAGTGCTAATCCCAGCATCGTCTGTGATGGACTTGCAAACGGTGCCCCCAGATTTATTGGTGAAGGTTCAGCCTGTGTTTTATGCGGATCCGATTGATGCAGTGTTTAAGGCATTGGGGGTGAGTTGATTTCATTACTCTGAATAAGGAGATGAAAATATGAGACCGGATTCATTAAAATACCAGGAAACCATTGCTAAGGAATTTGAAGCTATTAAAGATTACATTAGGTATCAAAATGGTTCTATTAAGCATTAACCTAGAAGAATTTAATAAGTGACGGATCTTATTTGCGTTCTAAGAATAATAAGTGTAGGTGTCGTGGATTGGCTTACAATCGAAAATAAAATTTATTAATTAAATTTAATAGGAGTTGAATAGGGAGTGCAAGATATTAATAGAGCATTTCTACAACTTGTCCGTAGAGCAGAAAATTATGATCGATCACACCTGGTATCAACTTTTGTTGATATTGGCCCATTATTTACATTGCTTTCAGTAAAGGAGGACCAGATTTTATATGGTAGAAGAGGAACTGGAAAAACGCATGCATTATATTACTTAGCAGGAACTGTAGAGCAACAAGGAGATATTGCAGTTCAGATTGATATGAGAACTGTTGGATCCTCTGGAGGAATATATTCAGATTCAAGCTTGCCACTAGGTGAGAGGGCAACGAGATTATTAATTGATACTCTTTCAGAAATTCATGAGTCCTTGTTGGGTATCTTTGTTGAAGATGAGTCTGATATTTATGATCTATCTAAACTGGGTCCCCTAATGGATAGATTTGCAGATGCTATTACAGATGTTGAAGTTGAGGGTACTGTGGAACAGGAAAAAACCAACAATTTTAGACACCAATCTGATGATTCAGTGGGGTTTTCGTTTGATGCATCTCATAAGGGTATTAATATGAGTTCCAGTTTTCGCTCAAATGATTTAATAGAGAATAATACACAGACAAGGACTTTATCTGTTGGAAAAAGGAGACATAGAGTACATTTTGGAGCAATTCAACACATTCTTTCCGAGATAGTGAGAAATATAAATGGAAAGCATATATGGCTACTATTGGATGAATGGAGTGAAGTCCCTTTGGATATTCAACCATTTTTAGCTGATCTTTTGAGAAGAACAGTTTTACCAGTATCCAATATCACCGTAAAAATTGCTGCTATTGAACAAAGATGCAAGTTTAGATTTATGACCGAAGGCGCTAACTATATCGGTATTGAGGTTGGTGCCGATGCCGCTACAAGTCTAAATCTAGATGAATATATGGTTTTTGATAATGATGCTCAGAAGGCAAAGGAGTTTTTTAGAGAACTTCTTTTTAGGCATATACAACCATTGATTCAAAATATCGATTCAGTAAATTACATTACTGATAGTGAAAGCTTAATCCAACAAGCTTTTACACAGCAAAATGCATTTGATGACTTTGTTCGATCTGCTGAAGGGGTGCCAAGGGATGCTATTAACATATTAGGATTAGCAGCTCAAAAAGCTGATCAAAATCCAATATCTATATCACATATTAGGGTAGCCGCCAAAACGTGGTATAACCGTGCAAAAGAATCAGCTGTCAATTCTAAACCTGAGGCACTTAAGCTACTTAGGTGGATTATTGATGAAGTAATAGCTCACAGAAGGGCAAGAGCTTTCTTGCTTAGAAATGATGTGAAGGATGAGTTGATAGATTATTTATTTGATGCAAGGGTTCTTCATGTTGTTAAACAAAGTGTTTCGTCGCATGATCAACCGGGTGTTAGGTTTAATGTTTATGGAATTGATTATGGATGTTATGTTGATCTTATCAATACCTCAAAAGCTCCTCAGGGATTATTTGAAGCAGAGCAGGACGATGAAGAGGTAAAATTTATTGGGGTTCCTGTAAATGATTACAGATCCATAAGGAGAGCAATCTTAGATATAAATATATTTAGGAAAAATATATTGGATCGGAAGAATTAATGGCATGCAGCGCCAACTCGCAGTCAAAATTACGCAATGCTTTTTGACAAATGATTAGAAAGCTAGACCGCTCGGTGATAAGTTTGGTGATGCAAACGGCGCCGGGATACCGGAATGCGTTTCATATTTTTCTTACCGTTGCGAAAGGCCTGATGCTATATGGAAAAATACATCAAAAGTTTATCAAATACGTGGCTACGCTGTATGAATTTTGGATATTTTTAAAGCTCGATCAGATCCTTGGCCGTGAGTATCCGCTTAATCAACCAAAAATGTTTTCCAGTGGAATGCGACGGGCTGTGTGTCAATTTGGAAACGAACCACCAGGAAGAAAGGGTGTACGAGCACCCGAAGACCATGACTTTGCTTGATACTCGCTTTCCTCGTAATAACATTCTGATTTCGTTGTATCAGTTGGTGTAGAGGCGGGATGCAGCTCATCGGCGAGACGTTGCAAATTGGCATTTGACTTCAAACGAATCACGTAATAGACCGACTGCTTTTCACATAGTTCATACAAAGCTGGGACAGCAAAACCACTATCCCCCCGTAAGAAGGGGAGCGTTTCAGGAAATTTCTCGTTATAATGTTCAATAAGATGTTTCACAAATTTCACAACCCCATTCGAAGTATATACATTTCCCGGCCTCAGTTGGGCTTTTAGGAAATCACCCGTTATACCGTCGAAAGCAACTAATGGATGGAAACCGACGGTACCATAATGTGAATTGTAAGCTGCAGATTCTTGCTTTCCGTACGTGTTAGCATGTGTTTAATCCAAGTCTATGATAAGAGCCTTGATTCTCTGAATTGATGTACTTTGTCTAAAAGTTCCTGATTGGCTTGATTTAATTGAGCGATCGATTCAGCATCAAATCGTGAAAAAAAGCGAGATAAACTAGGTTGGGAAGCTAATGCATATTTTCCCACGACTTTTGTCAAAACAGGATCATTTGTCAATTGATCGGCTGCGTCATCTTCGAAATACCCAGCTATGATTTGATAAATCTTTTGGCGCAGTAAATCCTCATTTGAATGGAAGAAGTAATGTTTTTCGTCTTTTAAATGAAGAAATTGAGCGATCGTTTTCGAAAAACCAATTTTCTCATCGAATTCTCTAAGAGCCTCTGCCAAAATAAAAAATTACCCTTGAACGAGGCTCTAGAGAATTAATGATCCTGTTTTTTTCTTTTCTTCCAGGTATTCAAATTCAGCAGAAATAAAATGGGCATTTTTCTCCAAAAAAGGGCATACGTATCCTGCCTTCACAAAATGGGTTTTTCAATGCCCTTTGTGGAAAGGAGACGCTTCATTGGACTTATTCACATATCCACCTGTTAATAACTTAATTTGCTCTTTGTAGTCGATGGCGTGTCCATCCACAATTGGCCTTTCCTGTTTGATGGTACGCCATATTTGCCATGATATGCATAGATATCATGCATCGATCTACATGCGCTTCAACTGCCTGTTTTCCACGCTTGTGAACACGACGGAGACTATATCCGTCTTTTAGAATGCCAAAGATTCGTTCGATGATCGTTCTGGCACTATATAACACTTTAAATTTCCGCCCATGTTGGGGTAACTCGACGTCTACTTGAGGCGCTTGATCAAAGTCCATCCGAAATACTCTTCCTTTTGTGCTGCTCCATTACAACATTCCATATAATTCGCCAGTGGGCAGGTGAGTCCTTCTTGCTTGGCATTTGGATGAAATACAGGACAAGTGTAAATATATTGCCCCTTTTCCCGATCAGATCCCCTAAGTTCCATTTTATGTTCACTGATACAGACGGGGATGCCGTACCGATTGATTTTTTCAATTCCCCGGGCGGCAGTTGGTTTATCTTTACGATTCCGTGGGTTGATGGGTGACACCAATTTCGCCTGTAATACGTCCTTTGTCACTTTTTGATTTTCCGGCGTTTGGTAGATTCCATCTGCCAAGATAAAGTCTAACTGCTCAACCATTTCGGGGTTCTCCGCCTTAAACGTCTCCAATGTCGTTTCTAATGTTTTCCCATCAGGTGTATTTCCTTTGAATACTTCCCGCGTCAAAGGCAAGCCGGATTTCACCCCGCATACCATTGATAATTTATGCGCGATATAGGAGACTGCAGTACTTTTACGCATCACCCCCGCGTTATCATCCGTAAGGATTCCAGGGAAATCGCAATCCCCTTCGCAAGAACACGTCTTTCTTGTTTTATTCAACGTTGCTTCTGCCTCTATATGTGATGTATCCACGGCGGCTGCTTCCTCAACCGTTTCAACCACGCCTTCCCCTTTATTATATTCAACCACTAATAGCCGGGCTTTTTCCCAAAGATCATTTGTTGTCATGATTTGATCAAAGCGAGCAAAGGAACGGTAACTCGGAATTTTCTCCGTAAATCCACACATGGCGGCAAATAGCGGGTTTGATTTCACTTGTAAATAAAATAGACACTCTCAACCATCACTTCAATATATTGTAAAGGGGCCAGTTCAAAAGCACGAAAAAAGGGCATGAAAGGATGCGGTTTTCTCCCTGCGGGAGAGGGATGAAATAATAGAGACGCAGACTTATCTTCTTCCTCGGGTATTGAAAATAGTGCTGGCTGGATTTCATCAGAATGATCATGTGCTCTTTCATTTTTTAAGTGCAAGTATAAAAGGGTATAGTAATCTCGTTCAACCGGTTTAAAAATCTCCCATGGAAAACACACGGCTGGAATGACAAAGGGTATATCAGCATAGTCTTGCCAATTGTGGGGAATCAAATTTTTTTGTATTGATAAATCTCTGGTTTGTGTTAGACTAGAAACAGTCATGAAATCACTCCTTGGATACTAGGATATTGGGTCATACTTTATCTTACCAAAGGAGTGGCTTTCATGGCTCTTTTTTTTCAAAAATAATCATTCTTTTCCGTCTTACAATATTTACCATGGGAATGAGTAGCCTAATCTATTAAAACTAGTCTAAAACTGACCGAAATTAAAAAATTTAGATGTTGGTAATAAGCGAATTTATCCATTGAAATCAAAACTCGCCATTTCTTTTTTTATATTTGTCATAATTTTCTTACCAATATCCGTTTTCTTTAGTGGAATAAATCCACGATCTTTAATTGTCTGACTGCC
The DNA here is from genome assembly GCF_038008605.1 of Weizmannia sp. FSL W8-1119. NCBI lineage: Bacteria > Bacillati > Bacillota > Bacilli > Caryophanales > Bacillaceae > Heyndrickxia > Weizmannia sp. FSL W8-1119. The sequence continues at coordinate 657,139 of NZ_JBBOZL010000001.1, forward strand.
TACTGCTTCAGGGGGTATAGCATTTTGGCAAAGGCTCTTTGGGAAAGATGAAATTGTAGTCTGATCATAACCAAACCAACATTAAGCCCCCCCACAACATTTAAAAGAGTTATTGAGAAACAGAAAAATGCAAGTATATTCTTCCTGCTTGGGCAGCATTCGAGTCAACATTCCTTAAGCTTTGTTTCCATATTTAAAAACTTAAAAGACGGATAATAAATCTTCTTGCACAAAATATTGGACTATGATAGGGTAAGGTTAATGAAAATGAATATTCACAAAAATCTGTTAGGTACATCGAGTTGGTTGAGAGAAGTACCTTTCTAACCTGATCTAGTATGTACGTGCGAAGGGAAGTAGGTGATGAAATGACACTTGATGATTTGTAATTTATACATCCGCTTTCCGATTAGGGCGGTTTTTTTATTTTGAGGAACCGCCTCTATCTATCGTTGTTCTTCGTGTGGTTATAGAGCAGACCGTGTCGATAATTCGTAATCAATATCAAACAAGAAGGCATACGCTTATTGGGGTTAGTATGAAACATAAACTCTTGGAACAAGAGAGTTCACTTGGTCAGCTTTCGTTAGCTCGTAAAAGTAACGATAAGTCGAGAAGCCCCTACTTCGAGTGACCCGTCGAAGTGGAAGTAGTTCACTGTGGAGCCATTTTTATACGTATATGTCAATTCTATTTCGTGCAATGTTTGTGCTCGCCTGAAGCGGGAGAAGGGAGAAAAATGAACAATCAATTTCGACGAGAAGATATTGACTTTTATTCAAATGGAACAAGGTGTAGCGCGTGGCTATATCTACCCAATGTAGATAAAAGATGCCCGGTAATTGTAATGGCTCATGGCTTGGGTGGAGTGCGTGAAATGCGGTTGGACGCATATGCTGAAAGGTTTGCTGCTGCCGGGTATGCCTGCTTTTTATTTGATTATCGTAACCATGGAGCAAGTGACGGAAATAAAAGACAACGGATAAATGTAAAAGAACAACTTGCAGATTGGAACTCTGCCATTGATTTCATCAAAAAGAATGATAGGATTGATGATAGTAAAATACTCCTGTTTGGAAGTTCGTTTAGTGGGGGACACGTTATAACCCTATCAGCTTATCGAATAGATATTCTTGCAACCGTGGCACAGTGTCCATATACAAATACCTTAGCTACAATGAAAACGATCTCACCGCTATCTGCCCTAAAAATATTCCCCTTTGCCATAGCCGACGTTTTATCTTCTATTATCGGGTATCATCCGGTCATGATTAAATTGGTGGATGCGCCGGGGAAAGTAGCGATGATGGCTGTTTCTGACTACGAAAAGGTTTTTAAGTTGATGCCTGAAAATTTAAAGTTTGTGAATAAAGCCCCCGCAAGAACAGTTTTAGAATTCTTTAAATATTCGCCTAGTAGATACACTAAAAATATAGGAATACCGATATTTTATGCGGTTTGTCGGAAAGATACATTAGCACCTGCTTGGGCAACCATAAAGTGTGCAAAACGCTCCAAGAAAGCAACGATAAAAGAGTATGACTGTGGACATTTCGATATTTATTTAGGTGATTATTTTGAAAATTCAATAGTAGATTATATAGGTTTTTTTGATAAACTTACAAAAGGCTAGTTGTATAATCAAATGCAACAAGCTAAATAAATGAAAAAAAGAGCATGATAAACCGTTTACGATGAAAACGCAATCAATACGGAGGTTTATCCATGGTGAAGATTTCCACCCTTCGTGCAGAAGGAAAATCCATACAAGTAATCGCTGATGTGGTTGGCTGTAAAAAAAATACCGTATCTCGGGAACTGAAGCATGGTACGGGTAGCATTTGGGGTAACATCCTGTGCTTTTTTCCATATTTTACGGGCAATAAATTTGCTGTTGCACAAAATTCGGGACTATGATATGGTAAGAGTAATGAAAATGAATATTCACAATAGTCTACTAGGGGCGCCGGGTTGGCTGAGAAGTACCCTTTGAACCTGATCTAGTTCGTACTAGCGAAGGGAAGTAGGTGATGAAATTACACCTGATGATTTGTAATTGATACACCCGCTTTCCGATGGAGGGCGGGTTTTTTATTTTGAGGAGCCGCCTCTGGCCATCGCTCGGGGCAAAGGGAGAAACCAGCCTGCAAACCGCAATCGGTTTCCCGGTAAACAAGGAGGAATCATTGTTGAAACGATCTTTTACAGAAAGGCTATATCAAAATGTCCAACCGATTTGGGAGAAAAACCATAACCATCCTTTTGTCGTGGGACTGGGGAACGGAACTTTAGAAAGAGATAAATTTATCTATTATTTAAAGCAGGATTACGTATATTTAGTTGAGTACGCAAAACTGTTTGCCATGGGTGTTGTGAAAGCGGGTAACCTCGGCATGATGACGAGATTTGCTGCGGTGCTCCATGAATCGTTGCATTTTGAGATGGAACTGCACCGCCAATACGCTGCCGAGTTTGGCATTACACGCACGGATTTAGAAGCAACCCAACCAACGCCGGTTAACCTTGCTTACACGAGTTATATGCTGCAAGTGGCCGCCAATGGAAGCTTGGCTGAACTTGTTGCCTGCTTGTTGCCGTGTGCCTGGGATTATTGGGAAATTGGGAAACTGCTAAAAGTAAATCATCGAGACACATTGGAGGCCAATCCTTACAAGAAATGGATCGAAACCTATTCTTCAGAAACGTTCGGCTCCGGAACGCAGTGGTTAATTGACTTAATGGACCAACTGGCAAGCGGAAAATCAGAAACGGAACTGATGGCCTTAGAACGCCATTTTCAAATGGCCTCAAAGTATGAATACTTATTTTGGGATATGAACGATAAAAAACAAGACTGGCCGGTCTGATTTTCATTCGCAACTAAAAAGGAGGGAAGTTTGGTTCTAATGAGAAAAACACAAAAAATAACAGCAACTGCAGTTATTGCGGCTGTAACGACTGCATCCAGCAGCTTGATTTATATCCCGGTCGGTTTTGCAAAAATTTTTCCGGTACAGCATTTTGCCAATATACTCTCGGCTGTTTTGCTCGGCCCCGGTTATGCGGTTGCGCAAGCCTTTATATCCTCGCTTTTACGTAACTTGCTTGGGACAGGGAGTATTTTTGCCTTTCCGGGAAGCATGATCGGCACGTTTTTGGCAGCTTATCTTTACGCGAAGACGAATAAGCTCATTTTTGCCTTTGTCGGGGAGGTCATGGGGACGGGCATTCTCGGTGCCTTGGCATGTTATCCCATTGCTGTTTTTCTGCTCGGCCAAACATCAACGCTTTTCGGATTTATCCCTGCCTTCTTTTTAAGTTCTTTTGCAGGGGCCATTTTTGGCTATGTTTTGATAAAAGTTTTACAAAAAAATAAAGGATGGGGCAGGATGATCAATCATACCGTAAGCAACCGTAAGTTTTGAGCGAAACACCGGGGAGGAATGAAGGCATTGCCACGGCGCATACAGGATGCCAGCTATTGATAACCGGCCAAAATTTATGCCAGCAAAATCAGGCTCTTGAAAGCAGAGCCTGATGCTGTTGGCATTATGACGGCACTCCGGCATAGTCTGAAACCTTCGCTGGCCGGATCCATTTGCCAACCGGCTCACCCTTGATACCACCGCCATCCAGATCAAATACGAGCTGTCCTCTTACAAAAGTTTTCGTAACCCGGCAATCAATTTTTCTGCCGATATACGGGCTGTGCTTATGGCGGTAATAGAGGTCTTCCGCACTTACCGTGTATGGCCGGTCGGGATCGAGAAAGAGGAGATCCGCATCTTTTGCGAGCGCAATTTCCCCTTTCGATTTTAAGCCAAAACGTTCGGCAGGGTTGGTTGCAATCATGCGCGTAAATTGCGTAATGGGAATATTGCGCTTTTTGACAGCCTCATCGAACATCAAATCGACATTATTCTGGCACCCGGTTATGCCGCCCCATACCTCAAAAATATTTCCGGTTTCGCTGTCCTTCATTACAGGCGGGCAAGGGGAATGGTCGGATGTCAGCATATCGATTTTTCCTTGTTTCAATACTTCCCAAAGTTTTTCCTGCTCCGCTTCGCTGCGTAAAGGCGGGGAACATTTTGCAAGCGGGCCGATTTCCGCAAATTGGGCTGTTGCGATTGTAAAGTAATGGGGGCATGACTCAAGCGTGACATCCTGTCCTTCGTTCCGCGCTTTCGTAATTTCTTCCACCCCTTCCGCACTGCTGACATGGACAAAGTGCAGTTTGCACCCGGTTTGTTTCGCAAAATACAGCGCCCGCTTGATGGCATCCACTTCTGTAAATACCGGCCGTGTTGCAACATAATCAGCCGGACTTGTTTTCCCTTGTTTGATCATCTCCTCTGCTAACCCATCGGTAATGGCGGCATTCTCTGCATGAATCAATAAAATATGTCCCAGCTCGGCTAATTTTTTCATCCCCGCATAAAGCGTGTAATCATCTACATTTTTAAAGTCTCCCGGCAAATCGGTTCCGCAGCTGGCCATAAAACATTTATAAGCAACAACACCGCAATCGGAAAGTTCTTTTAACTGATCGAGATTACCTGGGACTAATCCGCCGTAAAAAGCGTAGTCCACATAGTTTTTGCCGGCGGCAGCGGCAAGCTTTTTTTCTAAAGCATCTTTTGTTGTCGTGGCAGGCAGCGCATTTAAAGGCATATCTACATAGGTTGTCGTTCCCCCGGCGGCAAGCGCCTTTGTTCCGGTTTCAAATCCTTCCCATTCCGTCCGCCCCGGTTCGCACATATGCACATGGATATCGACCATTCCCGGCATCACATATTGGTCTGAAGCGTCATAAACTTGTTCTGCCGTTTCCTCAATTTTATCCGCAATTACAGCAATTTTTCCATTTTGGATGGCAAGATCAGCAATTTTAACGCTGTTTCTAAAAACGACTTTTCCATTTTTAATGAGCGTATCATATTTCGTTGTGAATCCCCTCCCTGTGATTTGGTTCGAGAACGACTGTATTTTGAAAAATTGTATCCTTTTTAAATTTTGAAAATGGAAATGCGTATTTTGACAGAATGACATAGGCTAAACCAGCCGCAACAAAGCCGATGATCCATGCCAGTTCCACTTTTGCAAGTGCGGCAGCCGCGCCAATTACTAATGAAATGACAGCCGCAGGGTTATAGCCGGAATAAGGCCCGTCTTCCGCGTACAAGTCGGCGATATTTACCTTTTGTTTTCGGAAGATGTAGTACTCAATCAATAGAATGGCTACAATCGGACCTAAAAACGCCGAGTAAGCCAGAATGAAAATGTCGAGCCCCTTTGCTGAAGAATCCCGGACAAGCACCCATGGAAAAGATGCAAAAGCAAGCAGCCCTGTAATGGTGACAGCATACTTATACTTTAATTTCGTAAGCAATGTAATGACGTAAGTTGGCGGAATAATATTGGCAACCATATTCACCGAAACGGTCCCGATCACGATAAACGCAGACACGAAAAATGTAATATAAGGATTATCGACCACCACCGAAAAGGCCTTTACAGGATTTGTAATACCGGTAGCAGAAGCAAGCATGGCCCCCATCGTTAAAGCAAACCCGTATGCGATAAAGATCGGAATAAAATACAATAACCTTCTTTTTGTATGGCTGATCCCGGCTTTCAATTCTCTTGAATAATCCGCTGCACTTAAAAAGATGGCGGCATAATTGCCCATAAACGTCATGATAAAAGCAAAGAATGGCAGCCCCCACGTTCCTTTTGCATGCACCCATTTGTTTGCAATCGTGGCGCTATGGGATGTGAGAAGAATGCTGAACACATAGAAAAGTGCAGCTAAAATCACGACTGAAGTCAGGGCCTCCACCCACTTAATCGCATGAAAGCCATAGAGGGAGAGCGCAATTTGAAACAATTGGAGCACGATAAAGCAAACAGCCGCATTGTCAAAAGCTCCGCCCGTTGCAATTTTGGCCATTTCATTTAAAGCCGTGCCGCCAATCCAGCTTTGGTATCCGTACCAAACAATGGCAGGTATACCGCGGCAAAGCGATGTGAATATCGAACCCTTTACGCCGAAGGACATTCTCAGCTGGACAACGTACGGAATGCCTGTTTTGTAGCCTAATCTGTCGTTCAATGAAAAGATGGTTGAAATAATACTGATGGCGATCAATGCCGCAGCAAAAGTTTGGTAAATGTTTAATGTCGCCATCCCGGCCACAATCAGACTTGCACCAAGCGTAATATTTCCAATATTGACCCCGTCCCCAATCCACATAAAAATATAATTCAAAGGGCCAACTGTTCTGTCTGCATCTGTTTTCGGGATCAGGGAGGGATCCATACTCGCCTTCTTCTGCGGTTGCGGATAAGCACTTTCCAATTGAGTAGCCATTGCTTCAGCTCCTTTTCAATAAATTTACGGTAGTGAATTTGGGATGTTTCTTTTGATGTCATTTAATATCACATATAATGTCATCTGTATTTTTAATATAGCAAAGGATAAACGATTTTTCATTAGCGATTTTGCACAATTCTTTATCTATTTATTATTCAAAATAGATAAAGTAGAACCAGTGTTGGTGTTTTCCTTGTTTTTTATGTAAGGTAACTTAACATGAATAGGAGGGAGAGCTGAAAGATTTTTTCTTGGTGAAAACAAAAGCTTGGGTTTGAGGAGACATCCTTTATCCAAATAATCGCTGCTGTAGGAAATGTAAAAACAGCAGATTCTGCACATGATTCAACCAGGATTTTTTAGCAAAAATGGTCACGGCCGGATTTGTATGGATGTTTTGCACCGAAAACTCGCCTCAGCAATTTCCCCATTCAGTGCTACCAATTTTGTTATAATAGAAATGCTAGGTGAGAGCCCAAAAATATCAGTGATCATTTCTGGTGAGCGAGGACAAATATTGTAAGCGGTTAAGTATAGAATGGTTTTTATATATTGTTGTGTTTACATCAAATCCATTTAGGAAAAGGAGCGTTGCGCATGTCCTATATCGTTGATTTCAAAAATGTGTCTGATGTTGGTCTAGAGTCTTCACCTGTTGCGAAGGCGCTAGCCGGTTTGCGTGCGAATGAGGCGCGCTATTTTATGAATAAATACAAACACGTATTTACTGTTTTGCCAGCTGCAGAAAGCGGAGAGACCCTAGAATATGTGAATAGGATTTTGAAAGAAGAACGCGGCATTGAATTTGCAGCCAAGCCATTGGAAACTTCGCGTTTTCAAGTGGAAAATATCCAATTTGCTTACGTCTTTTACGAGGATGGCCTCGTTGTCAATGTAATGTATTCCATAGATGATCCGAAGAAGCGGGCGGTTGGTTTTAAACTTTCTGAGGGGATGGAAGTACCAAAGGAATTAGAAGGGAAATTTAAATTTGCCAGACAAAAGTCAAAACTGGCCGGCACCATACGGGGGTCATTTTTTGTCATAAAAGGCGAGTATTAAAAGCAATAATCTGGACGAGCTTGCTGGACGAGTCAGAACAGGCCAAAAGCTGATTCGTCCGGCAAACTCTAGTTACTTTTCGTTACGAATAAGTAATCAAAATTGAACAATTAATAGCAGCGCAGTCCCTTTCTAGATCTTTGATTTAGTGGGGGATAGCCGCTATAATTGTTCAAAAAGAAAAATGCAAATCCTGCTGGAAATAAATAACCAATTGGTTTGGGGAATTTTAGAGATGAGATAAGTGTAAATGGTCCGGACCTCCATGGCTGCCATTTTAAAAGGAAACACACTAAAGCGGATGAATGGATCCGTATGAACGGATTTACTGCTAAAAATGCTGTGGGACGCTTCAAATCACTTAAAATGAAAAATTTAAAAATGGAAGAAAGCTCTTCTTGTAGCCGCGAAAAGAGCTTTCTTTTAATGTAGAAAGCCGAGTTGCTGATGGTGCCTACTCATGCGAATGTTTAAAATGAAAACAACGGTGTTAAGAAAAAGCCCCTATTATATAAAATAAACTTAAGTTTTTCATCAAGCATGAGCAACAATTTGCATGAGGCCTACTTTATTCAGCAGGCAACGGAGCCGCGATATTTTGTTCATTTATATAGGAGCTTTTTTAAGATGTTTTTTTCGTGATTACATCTATTAATTTGATGAATGCTTTTATTATAAATGTGATTACTGCAGCGATCACAAAAGATCCAAAGATCAAGGCAATATAATTAACATTTATAGCTGGAGACATTATTTGTGATGCAAATGCAACTAAGACAATCAAATAAGTAATAATAAACGTTTTAGATAAAAAGAAGCTTTTCAAGCCGCACACCTCCATTCATCATTTCATTTAATGGTTTGCCCGGACCAAGTCTTTCCGTTTTTATCTCCTCTTATATAAACTTTAACATAAACATCTTCAACAGTAAGCCTTATCCCTTGATATTCAGAACCATAATGAAAATTTCCTTTTCCATAGACTTCTCCATGATTGGCACTATTTATAAGCGTCCCATGTGACCACCCAGAAACTTGCCATATTGATAAATTACCTCTTCTATACCACGCATCCACAAAATGAGGAGTAACTTTTGAATGGTTATAAGAGAAATAGCCTTTTACACCTACTTTAAATAAAGTTTGCCCTAGCACATATCCCTTAGCCGTGTAAGTATGTGTAATAGTTTTGGTATTTTTGGTGGCGGCCCTTGCATATAATACGTTTGTATTACTTAATGTTGGTGTTTCTTCCGTAATATTTACAAAATAGGCGGGACCATCTGTAAATATTACCGAAACATTATCGTTTATCGTTTCTTCGACAAAGTTTCCATTATCAATATTTTCATCTACATAATCATCTAAATTTACTTCTTGGCCTGTTCCTAAGTCTTCCGATGGCTTATCAATATCAGGTAAAATTTCTTTGTCCTGAAACTCTTTCGTGTCAATATTTACAGTATTTTCTTCATACACCTTGTCGATGGATGAATCAACTTGATCATCAGTGGTAGGATTATCTTTTTTTAGTTCACTAACAACCTTTGCTTGAAGTTCGGGAACAGAATCGATGGTAGGCTTTTCATCAGCATGAACAACTGAGCTAAAGTTTACTGAAGGAAAAGAAACCAAAGAAATTGACAAAGCAACAGGGACAATTACTCTAAATAACTTTACTTTCATAACTATTAGCCTCCTTTTTGATATGTGACGCACTTATTATAACATCATTTTGAAATCGATTCCATAAAAAATTAAAAAAATACAATTTTTTTTGAATCTCTATCCGTTTCACGTTCCTCATTAGTTTTTCTTTATGGGGTATTATCTTCTTTCTCATAGGTTACAAATTCCATCACAAATGCCTTTTTTCAGATAATGGCAGACACGGCTGCAATAAAACCTTTTCTGCCTGTGGTCAGAAAAAAGGTATTGAAAAGCGAAAAAATTCATTCTATAATATGCGCATAGTGTTGTTTAGCCAACCGTTGTGATTTTCCGGGCATGGGGACCCCTTTTATATCCAAAATTCTGGCTACTGGTTTCTTCTGTTCGGGTGGTTGGAGGATGGTTCTCTGGCGGAATGTAATGTGAATAGGTGAATCATTTGTCAAACCATTCACTGAATCCGCTTACAAAAATGGCTTCGAAACAGGGGTACGGCTGGGCAGATGGCGAAAAATCGATATGTGTGGCAGTGGGTAGGTGCTCGTTCCGCAAAGAAGAATGAAAGTCATCTAGCACATTTTTCAGGATGAATGCCATGCCAGGGCGAACATGGCACCGTCAAAAGAACGGAAGCCCATACCCGCCAGCAGCAAGGCAGTCGGAATATTGCCATTGAGCTGCTTTTGGCCGGGAAATGGGGGGAAGGATGCACACTGTTTTTACGCGCAAAAAAGACGACAGCGTGTAACTTAATCAAGGGGATGGGAGGATGAATGCATTTGCAAACAAAAACGTTACAGGAAACAGATGAAAAATATTTATGGCATGCCATGAGGGGAGCCGCAAGTCCCGGGCAGCCCAATTTGATTATCACAAAAGCGGAAGGTGCTTGGGTAACGGACATTGAGGGTAACCGCTATTTGGACGGGATGGCCGGGTTATGGTGTGTGAATACCGGTTACGGCCGGAAAGAATTGGCGGAAGCGGCATACAAGCAGCTTCTTGAGATGCCGTACTATCCGTTATCCCAAAGCCACGTGCCTGCCATTCAGCTGGCCGAAAAATTAAACGAATGGCTTGGCGGGGATTACGTCATTTTCTTCTCTAACAGCGGTTCGGAAGCCAATGAGACGGCTTTTAAAATTGCCCGCCAATACCACCGGCAAAGAGGGGACCTGGACCGGTACAAGTTTATTTCCCGTTATCGCGCGTATCACGGCAATACGATGGGGGCGCTTGCGGCAACAGGCCAGGCACAAAGAAAGTATAAGTATGAACCGCTTGGACAGGGATTTCTTCATGTTGCACCTCCTGACACGTACCGGCATCCGGATGACGTGGAAACGCTTGAAAGTGCCAAGGAAATCGACCGTGTAATGACGTGGGAGCTAAGTGAAACGATTGCCGGTGTTATTATGGAACCGATCATTACTGGCGGAGGGATTTTACTGCCGCCTGATGGTTATATGGCGAAGGTGAAAGAGATTTGCGAAAAGCACGGTGCCCTTCTGATTTGTGATGAAGTCATCTGCGGATTCGGACGGACCGGAAAGGCATTTGGTTTTATGCACTACGGCGTGAAGCCGGACATCATTACAATGGCAAAAGGGATTACGAGCGGTTATCTCCCGCTATCAGCGACTGCTGTCAAAAGGGAAATTTACGAGGCATATGCGGGCAGTGAAGATTATGACCGTTTCCGGCATGTTAACACATTCGGAGGAAATCCTGCAGCCTGTGCGCTGGCTTTAAAGAATTTAGAATTAATGGAAAATGAGGCGTTGTTTGAACGTTCCCGCTTACTGGGTGAACGGCTGCTAGAAGCGCTAAAAAGCCTGAAGGATCATCCAAATGTAGGGGATGTCCGCGGAAAAGGATTGCTGATTGGCATTGAGCTCGTGGAAAATAAACAAACAAAGGAACCGGCTGCAGTCGAAAAACTGAACAAAGTGATAAGCGCCTGCAAAGAAAAAGGCCTGTTAATCGGCAAGAACGGCGATACTGTTGCGGGATTTAACAATGTCTTGCAGCTTTCCCCGCCGTTAAGCATAACCGATGATGACTTTCACACGATCGTACAGGTTTTAAAAGAAAGCATCTTCCAATTGTAAAAACGTTTCTTGTTAGAAAATGTGCTTCAAAGGAGAGAGAGGGTTTGGAGAATCAGCAACTGAAGAAGGACTTGAAAATTCGCCATATTACGATGATTTCAATCGGAGGAGTCATTGGCGCCGGCTTGTTCATGGGAAGCGGCGCCGTCATCCATTCGGCCGGCCCGGGTGCAGTCATTTCGTATGCTTTGGCAGGTTTACTTGTCATTTTTGTTATGAGAATGCTGGGGGAAATGGCATCGGTGAACCCGACAAGCGGTTCGTTTTCCACCTATGCGCGTGAAGCCATTGGCCCTTGGGCAGGGTACACGATTGGCTGGCTGTACTGGTTCTTTTGGGTCATTGTCATTGCGATTGAAGCAACTGCGGGGGCAGCGAATATTCAATACTGGTTCCCGGAAATGCCGTCGTGGCTTTTAAGCTTAATATTAACCGTTTTATTGACGCTCACCAATGTATACTCCGTTAAATCGTACGGCGAATTCGAATACTGGTTTTCAATTATTAAAGTGGCCACTATTGTTTTATTCCTGCTGCTCGGCCTCTCCGTTATTTTCGGCATCGTTCCGGGCGTCCAGTCCCCGGGGCTTTCCAATTTGACCGGGCATGGCGGCTTTATGCCGAATGGCTTTGGCAGCGTCCTATTGGGCATTACGGTTGTCATTTTTTCTTTTATGGGAACCGAAATTGTTGCTGTTGCAGCTGGGGAATCCTCCGAACCGGCAAGGGCAGTCAGAACGGCTACCAACAGTGTCATTTGGCGGATTCTGATCTTTTATGTCGGTTCGATTGCAGTTGTAGCCACCTTGCTTCCGTGGAACTCGGCGAATCTGTTGAAAAGCCCGTTCGTCGCCGTTCTTGAACATGTCGGCATTCCGGCAGCGGCCCAGATTATGAATTTCATTGTGCTGACCGCCGTCCTTTCCTGTTTGAATTCCGGTTTATACACAAATTCGCGGATGCTGTACGGGATGGCAAAAGCGGGCGATGCCCCGAAAATTTTTCTGAAGTTAAATAAAAACGGGGTACCGGTTTATGCCGTTTTGTGCGGCACGGTTTTCGCTTATGTCGGGGTCGTCTTTAATTATATTTCCCCGGATAAAGTATTCTTGTTTTTAGTAAACAGTTCAGGCGGGATTGCTTTATTGGTTTACCTTGTCATTGCCTTTTCCCATTTGCGCATGCGCCGGACGGTGGAAAAAACGAATCCGGATGCCTTGAAGGTGAAAATGTGGCTGTATCCGTATTTAACCTATGTAACCATTTTGGGCATTGTTGCAGTTTTAGTCGCGATGATCTTTATCGACTCATTGCGCACGCAAGTACTGCTGACTTTGCTTATTGCCGCTCTCGTTGTCGGCTCGTATTTCCTTTTGCATCCTAAAAAAACAAGTACGCTGCCGCTGGACAGTGAAGATTCAAGCGTAAAATCTTAAGCACAGCAAAAAGCACCGCCTCTTTTTAAGGCGGTGCCACTCATCAGCTGTTAATCTGAAGCCGGTTTTGTTTGCAAGGGTTTCTTTCTGTTTTCCTTTTTGGCGCCTGGTTTAAATGTATCTGCCCGTTTCACAAAAAGGGACATGATCAATACGACAATATTAATGGCGAGCGCGACGTAGAAGGAATATTGGATGCCGGCCAGCAACGCTTTTTGCCCTAAGGCGGCTTTATCAGCTGCTGTAAAGTGAAGCGGATTGATCCCGGACATCAGGTCTTCCGCTTTCGATTTTGTGACAGCATTCATGATCGTGACAAAAACGGCTGTTCCGATTGACCCGGAAACTTGCTGTGCTGTATTGTTAACCGCCGTTCCGTGCGGGTTCAGCCGGGAAGGCAATTGATTCAAGCCGTTCGTCATAATCGGCATCATCACCATCGACATCCCGAACATCCGGAGTGTGTAAACCAGAATAATATAGGTGTAGCTTGAGTCAATTTGCAAATTCGCCAGCATATAGGTGGAAACAGCTGTGATGGAAAGCCCCGTGACAGCCAGCAGGCGCGGGCCGAATTGATCAAACAGCTTTCCGGTGATCGGCGACATAATCCCCATGGCGATGGCGCCCGGCAGCATCATTAAGCCGGAGTCAAGCGGAGAGATGCCCCGTACGTTTTGCACATAGGCAGGTGTTAAAATCATGCCGGAAAACATGGCTGCCGCATTTACAATGGCAATGACAGAGGCAAGGGCAAACAGATGAAGCAATTGTCCGCACATACCGGACGGCGGGAAAAACGATCGCCTATAGTATTGTGACCGTTTTTATCGCATTTCTGGCGCTTATATTTTCCGAATCGCCGATATATCGGTCAGGTGTCGTTGTGGTGATCGGGGTAACGATCCTTTTGCTTGAAATTTTAACCCTAACCCCTTTCATCATGAAAGTCCTTGGTACAAAGCTTTTCTGGCCGTCGAAAAATGCAGGCGGGCATAAGCCGAACCGGTACTGGGGAAAAGCTTCTTTCATCGCCGTAAAACATCCGATTATTACAGTCACGCTCATTCTTTTGATCATTGCCCCGGCATTGATCTTCCATCAGGAGAAGCTGAATTTTGATACGGTCGGGGAACTTGGCAATCAATACCCTTCTTCCAAAGCAATCAACCTTGTTGCTGAACATTTCGGGAAAGGGCAGTCCATGCCTGCGGAGGTTGTGATTGAAAACGGAAAAGCAATGGATAACAACGCGTCCATGGCTGTCATTGACAATATTGCACAAAGGCTGGAAAAAATAAACGGTGTCGAGAAAGTTTCTTCGGTTACGCGGCCTGAAGGAAAGAAAATGGAGGATTTTTACATCGATAAGCAGATGATTACGGTAACGGACGGCTTGTCGCAAACGCAGAACGGTGTAGACCAAATCAATGCCGGATTAAAGACAGCGCGGGAGAAACTCGGATCCGCCGATTTTTCCAAAGTGAACGACATGGTAGATGGAACCGCCAAACTTGAAAACGGAATGGGCGCTCTCGCGACCGGACTTGAAAAAATCCAAAACGGCATTGGCAATGGGTCCGACCAGCCGGAAACACTGGCAAACGGTATCGCTACCATTGAAAAAAATCTTTCCCAAATGAGCAGCGGGATCAGCGCATTGTCTGCAAATTACGGGAAAATGCAGGCCGGCTATGCTGAAATGGGCAAAAATTATCAGCAGGCTGCACAAGCACTCCTTGGTGTAAAAAGTACGATTGCACAAATGCAGACGCTCGTGACGGCGCTCGGGCAAAGTACGCCAAGTGTGCAGCGCGACCGGAACTATTTGGCGCTTTCGCAAATGACGGACCGGCTCTCATCGTCCCTCAAGCAAATCACGCCGGAAGGAATCAACACGCTGAACAGCAATTACGACAAGACGACAGCCGGGTTTAAGACAGCAAACGCCAATCTGTCCAAGATGGCAGGCGGGCTTTCGCAAATGGCAGACGGGCTCAAGAAGACCGAAACCGGGCTTGGCCAGGCGTCTGATGGCATCGGCAAAATTATAACCAATATGAACGATGTGGCAAAGGGGCTGGGCCAAATGAAATTGGGCCAGCAGCAACTCGCTTCCGGCCTTAGCGGTTTTAAACAGTTCGGCGATAAGCTGTCGGATGTTAACCGCGGATTAAAGCAAATTTCAGACGGCCTTGGCAAAACAAATGACTATCTGGCACAGCTGAAAACGGAAAAAACCTTCCATATTCCGAAAGAAGCGCTCGCCAACAAAGATTTTAAAAAAGCAATGGAGACGTATATGTCGGATGACAGAAAAGTGACGAAACTGACTGTCGTGTTGAGCAACGATCCTTATTCAAATCAATCATTGGATACCATTGATAAGATCAATAATACGGCTGCCGCCGGGCTGAAAGGAACGGTGCTTTCAAAAGCGGACAGCGGGACAGCCGGCACAAGTGCGACGACCAACGACATGAACCATATTCTGTCAAGGGACCTTGCTAAATCGACCGTGATCGTGACCATCAGCGTGCTGCTTGTGCTCATGCTGGTTATCCGGTCTTTCTGGCCGCCGGTTTTCATTACGGCATCCTTTGTCGGTGCCTATTATACAGCCATGTTTGTCATCAACTCTATTTTTCTTGGCATGCTGGGCTATGAAGGCATTTCTTCGTTTGTGCCGTTCTTTTCCTTTATTATTATCGTCTCGCTTGGTGTAGATTACAGCATCTTCCTGATGATGCGCTATAAGGAATATCCGCTGCTTGACCCGAGGGAAGCGATTATACTCGCCTCAAGACATACAGGCGGTGTCATCATTTCTGCTGTCATTATTTTAGGCGGCACCTTTGCCACCCTGATGCCTTCAGGAATGCTCCTGCTGGCTGAATTGGCGATCGCTGTCATTACCGGCCTTGCCGTGCTTTGCTTTATCCTATTGCCATTTTTTCTGCCAGGCATGATCGCCTTGCCGGAAGCCTTGGAAAAAATATTTTCGGACAAAAAGAAAGAAAACTTGGTGCTGGAGAAAGAATCATCCAAGCGATAATGAAAAAAGCAGCCGCTTATCCAAATTGGAAAAGGGCTGCTTTTTGCTGGCACGGATGAGACATAGGCTTAAGTGAAGGTGCGGGTAAAATCCGGAAAAAAGTGAACGTTGGCCACCCTCGTGAAAGATGCCATTTTAGCATGTATCAATTTCCGGGGTTCCTCTATACTAAACGTAAAAGCATTTTAGAAAGAAGGGGCAAGCATGAACTATTTTGCAGGATTGCTAATGGTCTTTGCACTGGTGCTCGGCAATGCAGGATGCTCTGCTGAAGGCGGCAAACAAAACCGGGAAGCTGCCGTCATGAAGACGGTTCCGGTTTCGGGCTGCACGGCAAAGCAAAAAGCGGAACAGACCAAAATGGGGGTTGCCTGGTATCGGACATCCGGGGAAGCAAGAGCGCTCTATTATCAAGGATACAATATCGGAAAACAGCGTATGGAGGAGAGCCTGAAAACAAAGGTAAAAAAGAAGCGGGCCATCGTGCTGGATCTCGATGAAACGGTGCTGGACAACGGGCCGTACTTATCTTATATGGCAGAAAAGGGCATTTCGTTTGGTAACGGCTGGGGAGCATGGGTGAAAAAAGCAAAAGCAAAACCGCTCCCGGGGGCGCTTTCCTTTTTAAAATATGCCGACAAAAAAGGAATCGATATTTATTACATTTCAAACCGTGACGAAAAATATATGGATGCCACCCTTCGCAACTTGAAAAAAGAAGGGATCCCGCAGGCCGTCCGTTCCCATGTGCTGTTGCAACAAGGAACAAGCAGCAAAGAAACGCGCCGGCAGGCTGTTGAAAAGGACCACGACATCATTGCCTTGTTCGGTGATAATCTGGGGGACTTTTTTAAGGCATTTGACGCAAAAGGAAACAAGGCGCGCAGCCTGGAAGCAGACCGTTTCCGCCATGCATTTGGCCGCAAGTTTATCGTATTCCCGAATCCGGTTTACGGGGATTGGGAACATGAACTGCCATGTGGTTCATAAACGCAAAAAAATTCCGGAGTTTTTCCGGAATTTTTATATGCATTATGTATGGCGGAGAAGGTGGGATTTGAACCCACGCGACGGTCACCCGCCCTAACGCATTTCGAGTGCGTCCCCTTCAGCCGCTTGGGTACTTCTCCATATGGAAAAAAGAAAGATGCTGGTGAGAGGACTCGAACCTCCGACCCCTTCATTACGAGTGAAGTGCACTACCAACTGTGCTACACCAGCATGGAATCAATCAGGACAATGTAAATTATATTATAATAAAATCCGGATTGCAAGAGGAAATTTAAAAAAAGTGTTGTCATGTTTTTCCGGCATGTTTCCGGTAAAATAAAAGGAAAGAGTTTTTACGGGGAGGAAAGGATATGGATTTTTTACAAACCTCAACGCTGGAGGAAAAACTGGAACTGATTCAAACGCTTGCCGGCCCGTTTTCCGAAAGGGCGGCTGCCAATGACTTGAAAGGGCGGTTTGCTTTTGAAAATATTCAAGATTTAAAAGAAACAGGCTATACAAAGCTGACTGTGCCGCAAAACTACGGTGGGGGCGGCATTTCGCTGTATGAGCTTGTCCGCCTGCAAGAGGCCATCGCGGTTGCGGACGGGTCGACTGCCCTTTCCATCGGATGGCATATGGGGATTTTCATGCATTTGTCCGAAACAAGAACATGGAACGGGCAATTGTTTGAACGCATTTGCCGTGCGGCAGCAGGGGAGGCCGCCCTCATCAACACTTGCGCAACCGAAGTGCAAACGGGCAGCCCGACGCGCGGTGGCATGCCGGAAAATAACGGCAACGGAAAAGAACGGCGAATGGGTATTAAACGGGAGAAAAACATTTGCCACCATGTCTCCGGTGCTCGACTTTTTTATCATTACCGCAACGATTCCGGAAAAAGAAGCGGTTGGCAGTTTTGTCGTTCCGCGGGATACGGCAGGCCTTTCCGTCATCGAAACATGGGACAGCATTGCTTTAAGGGCAACCGGCAGCCATGATGTTGTGCTGGAAAACGCCAAAGTCCCGCTTGCGAACCTGGCGGAGATCCAGACGAAAAAGAAAGAGCCGGCCGGTTATCTGCTCCATATCCCGGCCTGTTATTTAGGCATTGCCGAAGCAGCGAAACGGGAAGCGGCCCGGTTTGCGAAATCGTATACGCCGAACAGCCTGAACCATCCGATTGCGGAACTGCCGGCGATCCGCCAGAAATTCGGTGAAATCGAGCTGAAACTGATGCAGGCGCGGCATTTTCTGTATTCGGTTGCAAAAATGTGGGATGAAGCCGGGGCAGAACAAAGAAAAGAGATGGGCCCGGAACTGGGGGCGGCGAAAATGGCGGTTACAAATCATGCGATAGAAGCAGTTGATTTAGCGATGCGCATCGTAGGTGCCAGAAGCCTGTCCGAAAAAACCCCGCTGCAGCGCTATTACCGGGATGTGCGTGCGGGATTACACAATCCGCCGATGGATGATGCCGTCCTCATGCAGCTCGGCGCGCGGGTGTAAAACAAAAAGATCCGATGGTCTAAATAGCCGGGAAGAAAGGGGGGGCGCAAAGCAGCAAAGCGCCGCCTCTTTTTTTGGCCCGCTTTGCCGCTGCCGCTAAAAAAGCGGCAAGTGCTGAATTTGCACCGTTGCCGCTCTATGGTTCGTTTACATTCTATGATTTGCCGGATAAGCCCGTACGTTTTCATCCTGCCATTTTTCAAGGATTTTCCTGATATTTTCCGGGGCGGTTTTCGGCTTGCGGGTATATGACAGCAGGCCGTTTGTTTCTTACTCAAAAAACCTCGGCACATGGACGTGCCCGGGAAACTTTTCGGATATCCGCGGCAAATACAATCCCGGCTGGTGGGAGAGCAACCACAGCCAGTACGGCCTTTTGAAACATTTGCGGATCAACCAGTATGGCACGTATATGGACGGGGAATGCCTGTCGGATGTCAAAATTTCGGATTTGCCGCTCCGAAACAGCCTGATCACTTTCCGGATTGCTGTACTGGAAGATACGGAACATGTCGGTGGCGCGACCATTTTTGGAAAGGGTTTTGGCAACCACGACCAGGACATCGAATTCAAACTCTATTATTCAGATGTTGAATGATGCAGGTAAAATTTTAGTAAAAAACATTGCATTTTTTTACTTCCTCGTGTAAGATGAAAACGAAGAAACCGTTTGCAATCTATTGCACTTAGGGGGAACGAACATGAGCAGCCCAAATTTGCCTCAGGCTTTCAAGGAGTATTTCGGGACGGCGGCGGAGCGCGCGTTTTTTGCGCCGGGCCGGATAAATCTGATCGGGGAGCACACTGACTATAACGGCGGCCATGTGTTTCCGTGCGCGATTACCATGGGGACGTATGCTTTGGCGAAAAAACGCGGTGACCGCAACATCCGCTTTGTATCTTTAAATTTTAAAGAAAAGGGCGTCATCGAATTTACGCTCGACAACCTTGAGTACACCAAAGCGCATGACTGGGCCAATTACCCGAAAGGCATGCTGAAATATTTGAAGGAAGCCGGGCATGAAATAGAACGGGGTTTCGACTGTCTCGTGTACGGCAATATTCCGAATGGGGCCGGCCTGTCTTCTTCCGCCTCCATTGAACTATTGACCGGCGTGATGCTTGAAAAATTGTTCAACCTAAAAGTGGAACGGCTGGATCTTGTCAAGCTCGGGCAAAAAACGGAAAACCAATTTATCGGCGTAAATAGCGGGATCATGGACCAGTTCGCGGTCGGGATGGGCAAAAAAGACGCGGGCATTTTGCTCGACTGTGCCACGCTTGCATACGAATATGCCCCGATCAAGCTGGATCACCATAAAATTTTGATTATGAACACGAATAAACGCCGCGAACTTGCGGACTCTAAATATAATGAACGGCGTGCGGAATGTGAATCGGCACTGAAACAGCTGCAAAAGAGACTCGATATCGAAACGCTCGGCGATTTGACAGAAGAAACATTTGAAAAAAACAAGGAAATCATAGACAATGAGATTGTGAGGAAACGGGCAAAGCATGCCGTTTATGAAAATGCGCGCACGCTTAAAGCGCTTGATGCATTAAAACGCGGCGACCTGCCCGCTTTCGGGGAACTGATCAATGCCTCCCACCGTTCGCTGCGGGATGATTACGAGGTGACCGGCAAAGAACTTGATACGCTGGCCGAAACTGCCTGGAAGCAGGAGGGCGTGCTCGGGGCGAGAATGACGGGCGCAGGATTCGGCGGATGTGCAATTGCAATTGTCGAAAATGACAAAGTCGATGCGTTTATCAAAAATGTCGGGGACGTCTATGAAAAAGAAATCGGCTACCGGGCGGACTTCTACACCGCAAGCATCGGCGACGGGGCAAAAGAAATCACAATGGAGGAACTTGCATGAGCATTTTAGTATTAGGCGGAGCCGGTTATATCGGCTCGCATGCCGTATATCAACTGATCGACCAAAAATATGACGTGGTGGTGATTGACAACCTGCAGACCGGCCACCGCAGCGCAATCCATCCAAAGGCAAAATTTTACGAAGGCGATATTCGCGACCGTGCCTTTATGCGGGACGTGTTCGGAAAGGAAAAAATTGACGCGATCATTCATTTTGCAGCCAACTCGCTTGTCGGCGAATCGATGGAACAGCCGCTGAAATATTTCGACAACAACGTATACGGCACGCAAATTGTGCTTGAAATGATGAAAGAATTCCATGTGCCGCATATTGTGTTCTCTTCGACCGCCGCAACATACGGGGAACCGGAACGCGTGCCGATTACAGAGACAATGCCGACCGTTCCGACCAACACTTACGGCGAGACAAAACTGGCGATGGAAAAAATGATGAAATGGTGTGAAAAAGCGTACGGCATTAAATACGTTGCACTTCGCTATTTTAACGTAGCCGGCGCAAGATCAACCGGCGAAATCGGCGAAGACCACCATCCGGAAACGCATCTTATCCCGGTTGTATTGGAAACGGTGCTTGGAAAACGCGAGGCGATTACCATTTTCGGCGAAGACTATGATACAAAAGACGGGACATGCGTCCGCGATTACATCCATGTGGAAGATTTGATTGATGCCCATATTCTTGCGCTTCAATATTTACAGAACGGCGGCGCAAGCGATGTGTTCAACCTCGGATCAAGCAACGGATTTTCTGTCAAAGAAATTGTGGATACCGTCCGGGAAGTGACCGGCAAAGGCTTTAACGTCAAAATCGGCGACCGCCGCGCCGGGGATCCGAGCACGCTCATCGCTTCATCCGAAAAGGCTAAACGTGTGCTCGGCTGGAATCCGCAAAAAACGGATATCCGCCAGATTATCAAAGATGCATGGAACTGGCATGAAAGCCATCCAAACGGTTACGACGACAGAAGGTGAAACCAGTGGCAATTTTTGAAACGGTCGAGCAGCTTGTAAACAAGGCTGTCCGCACCCGGTTAATCGGGGAAGAAGATCGGGTGTATGCGAGAAACCAGGTGCTGTCGCTTTTGCATCTGGATGAATTCCGTGAACCGGAAGCAGGCGGGGCAGATCAGGATATTCCTGATCTCCTCGGCATGCTTGTCCGTTACGCGTGCGAAAAAGGCATCATTCAGGATGTACTGGATGAGAAAGACATTTTTGCAAGCCACGTCATGAATGTGTTTACACCGCGCCCATCAACGGTAAACCGTATTTTCCGGGAAAAATATGCGGAAAGCCCGGCTGAAGCGACCGATTATTTTTACGCGTTAAGCAAACACAGCAATTATATCCAAACGAAGCAGATTGCGAAAAACATTGTATACAAGACATCAACGGAATACGGCGATCTTGACATTACCATCAATCTTTCAAAACCGGAAAAAGACCCAAAGTCCATTGCCAGGGAAAAAAACGCCAAAAAAGGCCATTACCCGAAATGCCTGCTTTGCATGGAAAATGAAGGATATGCCGGCAGAACGGGGCACCCGGCACGGTCGAACCACCGGCTTATCCGCCTTACCCTCGGCGGCGAGCCGTGGTATTTGCAATATTCACCATATATGTATTACGACGAACATTGCATTGTGCTGTCAGAAACACACCGCGATATGAAAATCGACAAATCGGCTTTTCAAAGATTGCTTGAATTTGTCGGGCGGTTCCCGCATTATTTCCTGGGCTCAAATGCCGATCTGCCGATTGTCGGCGGTTCGATTTTGTCGCACGACCATTATCAGGGCGGGCGTTATGAATTTGCGATGGCAAAAGCGGCTGACGACTGGCGTTTTGAAATGAAGGCATTTCCGGATGTGAAAGCCGCCGTTATCAAATGGCCGATGTCGGTCATCCGGCTGCGGAGTACAGAGGCGGCACGTCTTACCGAGGCTGCGGATCATATTTTGCAAATCTGGAAACAGTACAGCGACCCTTCCGCCGATATCCTCGCGGAAACAAACGGGACGCCGCATAACACGATTACGCCGATCGCAAGAAAACGCGGGGACAGGTTTGAACTTGATCTTGTACTCCGCAACAACCGGACAAGCGAAACCCATCCGCTTGGCATTTTCCACCCGCACGCCGAGGTCCATCATATTAAAAAAGAAAATATCGGGCTGATTGAAGTGATGGGGCTTGCGATTCTGCCAGCACGGCTGAAAAATGAGCTGGCCGAAGTGGAGAAATATTTGCTCGGGCAGCCGAATGCCATTGCCGCCTACCATCTTGACTGGGCAAACGGTTTAAAGAAAAAATACGAAGGCACGGTGGCAGCGGAAAACGTGGAAGGCATCGTCCGCAGCGAAGTGGGCAAAGTCTTCTTGCAAGTTTTGCAGCACGCCGGCGTCTTTAAACGGGACGAAAGAGGAAAACAGGCATTCCGGAATTTTTTGCGTAAGTTGTAGCGGCGGTCCGTTCCAACCTTTTTTGCGCATGTTCACGACGAAAGGGTGCAGGCTGCTAAACGCCTTCCGGAATGTACCGCGCACACCAAACAGCAGACCGGTTTTTACGGGGCTTTCAGGCCGGCCGCGGATTCCGGAAGCGATTGGCGCGGTCGCGGGGAACTGGAGCCGGAAACACTTTAACGCGGGCTCAACCGAAGGCTATACATCACATTCCGTAACTTTTAGCTCGAACGGGTACACCGGGCCGTTTTTTATGGCCCGCAATCTTTAACGGAAAAGGGATGATCAAAATGGAAATCAAAAAGGCATTGTTTGGGGAATTGGAAGGACGTCCGGTCCATGCTTATGAATTGAAAAATGACCGCGGCATATCTGTAACGGTGCTTGAATACGGCTGCATCATCAATAAGATCATCGTGCCGGACAAAAACGGCAAAGCGGAAAACATCGTGCTCGGGTATGACAACCTTGACGGCTACCTCCATGGTGTTCCGTATTTCGGCGCTATTATCGGCCGTATTGCCGGCAGGATCGCTGGAGCATCTTTTGAACTGGACGGCAAAACATACAAGCTTTCTGCCAATGAAAACCGCAACCATCTCCATGGCGGCTTCAAAGGGTTCAACGCCGTCATCTGGGACAGCACGCCCATTGAACAAGACGGCGCAGTTGGTGTGAAATTTACGTATACAAGCCCGGACGGCGAAGAAGGCTATCCCGGAAATCTCGATGCCACCGTGACCTATCTTTTAACAAATGAACAAGAACTGAAGCTGTCTTATCAGGCACATACGGATAAAAAAACGATCGTCAACATGACCAATCATGCATACTTCAATTTAAGCGGCGACATGAAACGCGATGTGCGCGGCCATGAACTACAAATCCCGAGTGGCCGTGTGCTGGAACTTGGCCGGGAAACGCTGCCGACAGGGAAAACTTTTGATGTTAGAGGTACCGCATTCGATTTCCGGAACGGGCGAAAAATCGAAGACGGCACGGTATCGGATCATCCGCAAAACGTCCTTGTCGGAAACGGCTATGACCACGCGTTTTTATTGCCAGAAACGGAAAAACCGATCCGCTTAAAAGACGAAGAGAGCGGGCGCATGCTGACGGTGGAAACCGACCAGCCTTGCGTCATCGTTTATACTTGCAATACGATGGGAAATGACACATATGAAATCCGCGGCCGCAAGCCTTGTGATTATTTGGCGGTCTGCCTCGAGACGCAGGGTGTGCCGGATGCGATCCATCACCCTGAATACCCGTCTGTGATTCTGGAGCCGGGTGAAACATACCGCGCCCATACAAAATGGATTTTTGGCTGAAAAAGATTGAGGTGTAACAATGGCAACGATTAAAGATATTGCTGAGAAGGCGGGTGTTTCCATTTCAACGGTTTCACGCGTGCTGAATAACGACCCGTCACTTTCCGTTAGTGACGATACGAAAAAAAGAATCTTTGAAGCAGCAGAAGCACTTTCTTACAAGAAAAAGGCAGCCCGGAAACCGGAAAAAATCAAAATTGCGCTTGTGTACTGGTATACGGAACAAGAAGAACTGAATGATTTGTATTATTTATCAATCAGAATGGGCATTGAAGCACGCTGCAGCATGAAAAATATCCGGCTGACGAAATACGATTTGACCCATTTGGAAGAGATGGGGAAAGAGCAAATCCAGGGCATCATTGCCGTCGGGAAATTCAGCCTTGCGCAAGTGGAGAAGCTTCTCTCTGTTACCCCGAATATCGTATTTGTCGACTGCTCGCCTGATGACAACCGTTTTGATGCCGTTGTGGCCGATTTTGAAAAAGCGACGGAAAAAGTGCTCACCTATTTTACGGAAAAAGGCCATACGCAAATCGGCTTTATCGGCGGCAGGGAAAATTATAAAGATGCCTCCGCCACGATTGAGGATCCGCGCGAAATGGCGTTCAGGCGCTGGATGCAGGCAGCGGGCCGCTGGAATGAAAAATGGGTATATATCGGCGCGTTTTCGACTGAAGATGGGTACCGGTTGATGAACGAGGCGGTCCGCGAACACGGGGACGCGCTTCCAACTGCTTTCTTTGCCGCCAATGATGCGATTGCGATCGGTTGCCTTAAGGCGCTTGCGGAAAACAACATCCCGGTGCCCGTCCGCGTAAGCCTTATCGGCGTCAATGACATCTCGCTGTCCAAATATGTTTTCCCGCCGCTTTCTACTGTGAAAGTGTATACGGAATTGATGGGCGAGACAGCAGTCGATACGCTGCTGGAACGTTTGGAAGGCAGAACCGTTGCAAAGAAAATTTTTATTGCCACAAAACTCGTTTGCCGCAAAAGCGGATGAACGGGCAGCAAAATGGCGAAGCCGGAAAAATGATTGGCCGGGCGTTGCAAAGCAGTGCGGATCTCGGTTTCGGAATAGCATGTGCGTGTAAAGAAAATGGCCGCGACTTTGCGGAAAACGGGGCAAATTTTAGGGCAGATCATGCAAAGGCGCCGAAGCAGTGCAGGTTCCGGTTTCAAAATGGCATAGATTGCAAACAAAATTGCCGAACCCTTCGAAAAGTGGGCAGGCATTTAGGGCAGATCTTGAAGCAGTGCAAGTACCGGCTTCAAAAATAGCAGGGGCGCGAAAAAATAGCCGCGAACTTGCGGAAAGTGGATCAGAATGTAAAGCGGGTGCTGCCAATGCATCGAAGCAGGGCAGGCACCGGCCCCAGCCCGGTTGCAAGCCGCAGCCCTTGCCTGGTGCAAAGCGGGCGCATAAAGCCGGGGAAGCATGCATATAATAGAAGTATGCACGAATGCACCGGGACGGTTTGCACACACTTGCCTGCATACGTTAACGCAGCAGGTCCGGTCCCCTTTTTTGTGTTAAAGTGTGTTATACTAAACATAAGAAGGGAGTCTTTTATGATGGCATATTTTAATAACCAGAAGGAGCCGGTGCCTGAGGTGGAAACAACTGTATGGGCCTGCACAAACGATGATTGCAACGGTTTTATGCGTGAAAACTTTACTTTTGAAGAAAAGCCGCATTGCCCGCTCTGCCACTCCGATATGAAAAAAGAAGTACGCGTGCTGCCAGTTATCGGAAGTTAAAAAAACAGTTATTTTTTGTTGCCATTTTTCGGGCCTGTTGAAACCTCTGTTTTCAACGGGTTTTTTATTGTCTGCGCCCGCTATGGAATCGTTAAGCCATTTCGGAAAACCTGATTGGGCACGGTCTCCAGCATACAAAAGGGGTGCCATGAAAGCACCCCTTTATCTCACTTTTTCTCTTTCCATTCGGCGAATATCTCATCCGCGATTTCTTCCAGAGATTTCACTTTGCCGTGCGGGTTTTGCGATTCTTTCCGGACTTTCCACTGTCGTTCTTCTTCGCGCTTTGATTTACTCACCTGGATCACTCCTGTTTGCCATCTGTAAATTTCGCGAATCTTTTCATATCCTCATCCGTTTCCAGCGCTGTCACGGCAAACGGTTTATAAGGCTTATGTTCACTGAACAAACCAACCTGGTTGCTCCCATGCGCATCATTGACAACCGTTTCCGCCTCATTGTCCCGATGCGTCACCTCACGTTTGTCAGGCATAGTATTTCCACTCCTTGTTCAAAATAAAATCATGTTTTCCGCCGATCAATGTTATAATTACCTATTATGAAGCAAACGATTTACGGAGGAGGAAACTGCTGCAATGGATTTAACACCAGGAACCGTTGCCGAACTTACGGTGGTGCGGGAAGCGCCGTTCGGTTATTTTTTATCTAACGGGACAGAAGACGTGCTCCTGCATCACCGGGATATTACGGAACCCTTTGATCCAGAAGCGGTGCAAACCGTCTTTCTATATCAGGACCATCAGGGGAGGTTGGCCGCGACAAACGTGATTCCAGACATCCGGCTGGGGACATCCGGCTGGGCGGAAGTTGCCGGCACCAAAGAAAAACTTGGCGTTTTCGTTTCGATCGGCATTCACAAAGATATGCTTCTTTCTGTTGATGACCTGCCCCCGATCCGCTCGCTCTGGCCGGAAAAAGGTGATCATTTATACATTACCCTTGATCTTGACAAACATGGGCGATTATTCGCAAAATTAGCCGGGGAAAACATAGTCAGGGATTTAGCGAAAAAAGCCGGCAGGGAAATGTGGAACAAAGATGTCACCGGGCATGTGTTCCGGCTGGCAAAAGCGGGTTCGACCATCATCACAGATGACGGCTATATCGGTTTTATCCATGAATCGCAGCGCGACGACGAACCGCGCCTCGGGCAGAAAGTGGAAGGCCGCGTCATTGATGTAAAAGAGGACGGGACGCTGAATATCTCGCTTTTAGGGCGCGCTTATGAAGCATTGGATAAAGATGCGGAAAATATCCTTGCCTATATGGATTCGCGCGGCGGAAAAATGCCGTATTGGGATAAAAGCATGCCGGAAGAGATTCAGGAGCGGTTTGGCATCAGCAAAGCGGCGTTTAAACGTGCGCTCGGCCGTTTGATGAAAAACGGCACCGTCTACCAGCAAGAAGGCTGGACATACCGGAAGGAGGGGAAATAATGGCAGTTCCAAGGTTGAAACGCATTCACCATATTGCCATCATTTGTTCCGATTATGCAAAATCAAAGCATTTTTATGTGGATTGCCTCGGTTTGGAGCCGGTGCGGGAAGTATACAGGAAAGAACGTGATTCCTACAAACTGGATCTTTCGGTCGGCAGCGTATATCAGATCGAACTGTTTTCCTTTCCGGATCCGCCCGCGCGCCCGACATTCCCGGAAGCTGCGGGCTTGCGGCATCTTGCATTTGAAACGGACGATGTAGAAGCGGATAAAAAGCGGCTTGAAGAAATGGGCATTCAAGTAGAAGAAATCCGCATTGACCCGCTTACAGAGAAAAAATTCACCTTTTTCCAGGATCCCGACGGCCTTCCGATCGAATTGTATGAAAGCTGACGGCGCGGCTGCAGGAGCGGTATGCTATAATGAAAAGGACTGAAAATGCTTTGTTCATATTTGAGCAAAGGATTGCCTTTCAAGGAGGAAGATTTGTATGACCGAGCCTTTATTTCTTGAACCGGTTTTTAAAGAAAGAATTTGGGGAGGCACCGCGCTGAGGGACCGGTTCGGTTACCGCATCCCGTCTGACCATACAGGGGAGTGCTGGGCCATTTCCGGCCATCCGAACGGCCCGTCGGCTGTAAAAAACGGCGAATTTGCCGGCAAAACGCTGATGGAGCTGTGGGAAGAAAGGCGTGACGTATTCGGCGGAATGTCTGGAAAAGGATTCCCGCTCCTGACAAAAATCCTCGATGCAAATGCAGATTTATCGGTCCAGGTTCACCCGGACGATGCATACGCCAATGAACACGAAAACGGAGAACTCGGCAAAACAGAATGCTGGTACATCATTGATTGCAAAGAAGGCGCACAACTCGTTTACGGGCATCATGCCAAAACGAAAGAAGAATTTGTCCGCCTGGTTGAAGAAGGAAAATGGGACAGCCTGCTGCGCAAAGTGCCGATTCACCCGGGGGACTTTTTCTATGTGCCAAGCGGGACGATTCATGCGCTTTGCGAAGGGACACTTGTGCTCGAAACGCAGCAAAGCAGTGATACAACGTACCGCGTTTATGACTACGACCGGACGGATGCTGCCGGCAACAAACGCGAACTGCATTTGCAAAAAGCGATTGATGTTACGATGATACCGCACCGGGATGCCGCAGTCCGCCCCCGTACGGAAGAAAAACCGGGCGTTACCATCACAACGTTTGCAAAGGAAGCCTTTTTCTCTGTATATAAATGGGATGTAGAAGGGACCGCACTTTTTACGCAAAACGAACCGTTCGAACTGGCCAGTGTGCTTGACGGGGAAGGGACCATGAAAGCCGGCGGAAAAACTTATCCGCTTGAAAAAGGGATGCATTTTTTGCTTCCGTCCGGATTTGGCAATTTTGAACTGGAAGGCCGTCTGACGCTGATCGTATCCCATCCGTAAAATGTCTGTCTATCAAGAATATTGCAGCAAACGGCAGAAAACCGATATAATGAAAAATACATGACAACTGAGTATGGGGGAGACGTTGAAAATGCCAATCAATATACCGAAAGATTTACCTGCCGGAGAGCTGCTGAGACAAGAGAAAATTTTTGTGATGGATGAGGACAGGGCGAGAACGCAGGATATCCGTCCGCTGAATATATTAATCTTAAATTTAATGCCGGAAAAAGAAAAAACGGAGTTGCAGCTGCTGCGCCTCCTCGGCAATACGCCGTTGCAGGTCAACATCACTTTTCTCCGGACGTCGACTTACCAATCCAAAAACGTCAGCAGCTACCATTTAGAACATTTTTACACGGTTTTTGACGAAGTGAAAGGCCGCCGTTTTGACGGGATGATTATTACCGGCGCCCCAGTTGAAAAAATGGACTTCGAAGCGGTGGATTATTGGGACGAGCTGAAGAAAATCATGGATTGGACCAAAACCAATGTCACGTCGACATTACATATTTGCTGGGGTGCGCAGGCTGCATTGTATTACCATTATGGCATTGAGAAGTACGAACTGCCGGAAAAGTGTTTCGGCATTTTCAAACACCGCTTGTTTTTGCCGATGGTTAAGCTGGTCCGCGGATTTGATGAGGTTTTTAACGCGCCCCATTCCCGTTATACGGATGTTGCGCGCGCAGCCATTGAAAACCATCCGGAACTTCAGCTCGTTTCCATATCGGAAGAGGGCGCGCCGTTCATTGTAATGGATGAAAACGGGAAAAATATTATGATCACCGGCCATTTGGAATATGATGCAACAACCCTCGCTGATGAATATGTGCGCGATCAGCAAAAGGGGCTTGGCACCGCCCTCCCGAAAAATTATTTTCCGAATAACGATGCCAATGAGAGGCCGCTCCATACGTGGCGCTCGCACAGCTATTTGCTGTTTTCCAACTGGCTGAACTATTATGTATATCAGGAAACACCGTATCAATGGTAAACAAAGGGCTGTCCCGCAAACAGGGGCGGCTTTTTTAAAAATCCGCAACTGCCCTGCCGGAATCATCTGAAAAACAAAAAAGAGGCAGCCCCGCGTATCAGGACAGCCCCTTTTCCCCTTCCGCTTTCGGAACCGCGAAAGAGAGAAGAAAACAAACAAGTGAAATTACGGCAAGCAGGATGAAAATCGAATGAATGCCTGAAAAAAGCACATGCCGCAGCCATTCGCGCGCCGCTTCCGAAAATCGGCCCGCGCTTTCCGGATTGATCAGCCTGTTCAGCGAATTCGTCGTAAACCCGCCCGGATTGCCTTTCGCAAGTTCCTCGGCAATCTTTGCATTGAAATACGTACCGAATACAGCGGAACCGGCCGACTGCCCCAGATTCCGGAAAAATGTATTCGATGCTGTCGCCGCCCCGCGCAATGACCAGTCCACCGCCGACTGCACCGAAACGAGCGAGATCGTCATGACAATCCCGAACCCGAATCCGGAAATGGCGGAGAAAACGTAAAAACTCCATTCCTGCGTTCCCAATGAGAACAGGCTGAGCCAGACTGTGCTTCCTAAAATGAAGGCCATTCCCGTTAAAAACGCCAAACGGTCCCCGTATTTCAGCTGAAGCCTTCCGCCGGCAAAAGAGCCGAGCATCCACAGGACGGGGCTCGGTGCCAGCATGAGCCCGGATAGCGTTGCGCCATGCCCTTCAAGCCCTTGGATCCACATCGGAATATAAACGTTAATCCCCATCAGAACGGCACTGCCCAAAAAACAAACCAGATTTGAAACCGAAATGGCCCGGATGTGGAACAACGAAAGCGGCATTAATGGATCCGGATGCCGGTACTCAATCAAAATGAATAAACCAAGGAGAATGACACTGCCTGCTAACAATCCCAAGATCACCGGGTTTCCCCAGTCGTTTGTATCCCCGCCTTTTTGCAGGGCGTAAAGCAATGCGAGCATCCCGGCGGAAAAGGTGGCAGCCCCCCATACATCAATCGCATTTTCCGTTTTTTCCACCCGCTCATGTAAAAACAGGATGACCATCAAAACGGAAATCGAGCCAAACGGGAGATTGATGAAAAAGATCCAGTGCCAGGTGAGCTCGTCGACAAAGAAACCGCCGAAAAGAGGCCCGATGACACCGGCAATGCCCCATGCCGCTCCCATAAACCCGAGCATTTTCGCCCGTTTTTCATGCGGATAAATATCGGCAACGATGGTATTCGTAACCGGCATGATCGCCCCGGCCCCGATTCCCTGAATGGCACGGAACACAATCAGTTTCCCCATCGAACCGGCGAGACCGCACAATGTCGAACCGGCAAGGAAAACAATGGTGCCGGCCGTAAAAATTTTTTTGCGGCCGTACAAATCCGCAAGCTTCCCAAAAATTGGAACCGTTACCGCGGAAGTGAGCAAGTAAATGGCAAATACCCAGTTCATCACGCCGATCCCTTTCAGATCGCTTACAATCCGCGGCATCGCGGTGCTAACAATGGTTCCCTCAATGGCTGTTAAAAAGGTGGCCACAAACAAAGCAATCGTGACCGCCTTGATATTGGTTTGCTTCATAAAAAATCCTCCATGATTTGTTCGTTCTGCACTTTTTCTAGTATATCTCAACTTACCGCGGAAAAATAGATTTACAGACAATCAGGAAAGAACCTGTATAAAAAGAAATCCTTTCTCCATAATAAAGATTGACAACTGAAACACAATAAATGATAATTGGTATAGACAACTATATAAATTTTAAAAAAGAGGTGTTTCCCGTTGGCGGAAAAAGTGCTGATTCACAGCAATCTTTATACAGGAAATGAACATATTGCAGACGGATTTATCCGGTTTACAGATAAAATCATTGAAACCGGCAAAATGGCAGATTACCGGCCGAAAGCAGGAGAAGAAGTGATCGACGGGAAAGGGATGACAGCCATCCCGGGCATGATTGATGTCCATATCCACGGCGGTTATGGCATTGATGCGATGGATGCCGATCCGGAGGCGCTCGTTACATTAAGCCAAAAATTGCGGAAGGAAGGTGTAACTTCCTTTTTCGCAACAACGATGACCCAGGATTACGGAAAAATCGAAGCCGCCTTGCGTGCCGTGAAAGCGGCAAAAGAAAAAGGGGGCACAACGATCGAAGGGATTCATCTCGAAGGGCCGTTTGTTTCAAAAAAAAGAGCGGGGGCCCAGCCGCTTGAATATATCAAGGCGCCGGATACGGAACTGTTTTTAAGATGGGTTGAAGCTTCCGGGAATCTTATTAAGCTCGTCACCTACGCCCCAGAAAATGAAGGTGCACGGGAATTTGAAAATGTGATGATTGAACGCGGCATCGTGCCTTCCATGGGCCATTCAGATGCCGTCCGTGCTGAACTGTTACAAAGCAAGGCAACCCATGCGACCCATCTTTATAATGCCATGCGCGGCCTGCACCACCGCGAGCCCGGCGTTGCAGGGCATGCGTTGCTGTCACCTTATGTACAAGTGGAACTGATTGCTGACGGCCTCCATGTGCACCCGGATATGGTGAAGTTCACGTATGAAATAAAGGGGCCGGAAAAAATCTCCGTCATTACCGATGCGATGCGGGCGAAAGGATTGCCGGACGGGGAGTCGGAGCTCGGCGGCCAGAAAGTGCTGGTGAAAAACGGGGAAGCCCGGCTTGAAAATGGTGCGCTTGCCGGCAGCATCTTAAAGATGGACGATGCGTTCCGCAACATCATGAAATTTACCGGCTGCTCCATTTCGGAAGCGGTACAGATGACTTCCGTGAACCAGGCGCGCGAGTTCGGCCTCACGCAAAAAGGAAGCCTGGCAGCTGGTAAAGATGCCGATTTCGTACTGCTGGATGAACAATGGCAAGTCAAAACAACATACCATCTTGGAGAGCAGGGATAACGCGCATAAACTGTTGCCAACCACAGGCGTGCGGGTTCGGTCCCGGCTAAAACTGGAAAGATGCCGATTTTGTCCCGCTGGATGCACCATGGCACGTTAAACTAACGTATCATTTTGGAAAGCGGGATAACACGCAACCTGCTGTGGACCATGCGTGTAAGAAATGTGTCTGATGGCCAGGAAAGACAGATTAAAAAACGATGATCTTGGAAAGCGGGGATAAAAATGAACGTGGAAATTTTTAAAACAAGCGATGAAGCAGCAAAATACGCCTATGAACTGATCGAAAAAGGGATCCGGGAAGGGCAAATCCGCACGCTCGGGCTTGCGACAGGGGGCACGCCGCTGAAACTGTATGCGTACATGCGGAATGCCGGACTGGACGTTTCAAATGTCACCACCGTCAATCTTGATGAATATGTGGGCCTCAAAGATACAGATGAACACAGCTACCACTATTACATGGAAAAAGAACTGTTTTCGCATATGAATTTTAAACAATCGTATCTGCCTGATGGAACGGCAGAAGACCTCGAAGAAGAATGCGCGCGGTATGAAAGAATTTTAAAATTGCATCCGGTCGACCTGCAAGTGCTCGGCATCGGTAAAAATGGGCACATCGGCTTTAATGAACCGGGCACTTCCTTCCATTCCAGAACGCATATTGTCGAACTGACCGAATCGACGCGGGAAGCAAACCGGCGCTTTTTCGAAAGAGAAGAAGATGTGCCGGACCGCGCCCTTTCGATGGGGATTGCTTCGATTATGGACGCGAAAAAAATCGTTCTGCTGGCATTCGGCAAAAGCAAAGCTGAAGCAGTCCGCAGCATGATCAAAGGTCCGGTGGACGAAGCCTGCCCGGCATCCGTTCTGCAAATGCATCCGGATGTCGTTGTCGTTGCTGATGTAGATGCCGCTTCTTTGCTGGAGGATGCTGGAAAGCGCCATGATTGACAAAACCTCCCCGATCCCGATTTACTTTCAAATTCAGGAAGAAATCCGAAAGAAAATTAGGGAGAGGGAATGGAAAACAGGTGAAGCCATTCCGTCTGAACGGGTACTAAGCGAACTTTTTGAAGTGAGCAGAATGACAGTCCGCCAGGCGGTACAAGGTTTGGTGGATGAAGGCATTTTAATGAGAAAACGGGGAAGCGGCACGTTTGTCAGCGAACATAAGGTAGAGCAGCCTTTGGAAGGGCGGATGAGTTTTACGCGGCTGATGGAAGAGCGCGGGATGAAAGCTTCGAATAAAATCGTGGCGTTTCTGGAAAGGGAAGCCTCCGTGCAGGAAATGGAGGCACTCGCGCTGGAAGAGCCGGAACACGTTCTCCATATCGAGCGGCTCCGTTACGGGGATGAGATCCCGATTGTATTCGAATCGATCATCACCCCGGCAAGGATTTCGGCAGGGCTTACGGAAGAGAAATTAAACCGTTCTTTCTACCAGTTTCTCGAACGCGAAAAGGGATTGCGGCTCGGAAAAGGGGTCCAGACAATTGAAGCCGTTGCGGCGAGCGCACGGCTGGCAAAACTGTTAAAAGTGGCCCCGGGTTCGCCGGTACTGTCCATTGAACGCGTAACTTCGCTTTCGGATGGCACGCCGTTTGAATATGTCAAAGCGCAATACGCCGGCAGCCGCTTTAAATTTTATATGTAGGAAGGGTCAAACAGGTCATGCCGGGGCAAGCCGGTACAGATGCAAAAAAACCGCGGAATCTTCCGCGGTTTTTTAGTTCAATTTATAGAACGGCAAATTAATACAAACGTTTATAGCTGTCAAAATGGGATTTCCAGTAATTGTAGCTGACAGAAGAAACAGACACGCCATCGGAATTCGCGGCGATAAACCGGCCGCCGCCGAGATAGATACCAACATGCGTGATCGCGCTCGGATTGGTTCCGTACGTGCCTTCAAAGAAGACAAGATCTCCCGGTTTCGGGCTGCTCACATAGTAAGAACGGTTATAAAGGCCTGCTGCATTCGTACGGGAAATATCGTACCCGGCTTTTTTATATACATAATAGATAAAGCCGCTGCAGTCAAATCCGGACGGGCTCGTGCCGCCCCACACATACGGCGTGCCGATTAAGCTGTTCGCAATGCGGATTAAAGACGATACAGAATGGCTACTGCCTGAAGTGGTATCGCCCGCTGTGACCGATGTGGAAGAACCGGACGGGCTGCCGGTTACTTTCAGCTTCTGGCCGGCATAAATCAAGTCGGAGCTCAGATTGTTCAAAGATTTGAGCTTGCTGACGGCGATCCCGTACTGTTTGCTGATGCCGGATAACGTGTCTCCGCTTTTAACCGTGTATGTAGCTGTAGCCGTGGAGCCGGAACTGCCTGAATTTGCAGTACCTGCCGTTCCCGATGTGGAAGAACCGGACGGGCTGCTGCCGGTTACTTTCAGCTTCTGGCCGGCAAAAATCAAATCGGAACTCAAATTGTTCAAAGATTTGAGCTTGCTGACGGATGTCCCAAACTGTTTGCTGATGCCGGATAATGTGTCTCCGCTTTTTACTGTGTATGTAGTCGTGGAACTCGAACTGCCAGCTGGACGCGGACTGCTGCTTGGACTGCTGGACGGGGAAGCGAAACCTGCCCCTTTGGAAACGGCCAATACGTCACCGGGATGGATCAGCGATGAAGAGAGCTTGTTCCAGCTCATTAAGTTTGAAACCGATATGCCGTGGTTTAAGGCGATCGCGCTTAATGTATCCCCCGATTTGACCGTGTACGTTTTGGCAGAAGAGGATGGGGCCGAAACAGAACGGGCCGAA
Source organism: Weizmannia sp. FSL W8-1119 (assembly GCF_038008605.1). Taxonomy (NCBI): domain Bacteria; kingdom Bacillati; phylum Bacillota; class Bacilli; order Caryophanales; family Bacillaceae; genus Heyndrickxia; species Weizmannia sp. FSL W8-1119. Next base: position 692,398 of record NZ_JBBOZL010000001.1, read on the forward strand.
GCTTTTGCCTGGGACGCCGAAACGTTTAGCACCTGGTTCGGGTAAATCGTGTCGGATGCCAAATGGTTGGTTGATTTCAATGCACCGACGGACGTATTATACTTCTTTGCAATTTTCCAGAGGGAATCCCCTTTTTTGACTTTATATGTCTGGGCAAATGTCTGCGATGTAAACGAAGTGGCCAGAATGGTTGTAGCGGCAACAGAAAAGATTGTTTTCTTTCTCACACTCGTGTAACCTCCATTTATATTTTTATCTCTCTATTTATCATTCTATCAAAATTTTTTCACAATGGTACCCCATTTCGGCATTTTATAGGAAAAGATTGCACTTTTTTCCAATGAAAGCGGCGCAAAACAGCGAAATGGAGCAGATGGTGCTACTGGGAGTGGATGGATTTACCATTTTGGCCAAACAGCGGGGCCGCTGGTCAAAATGCCTATCCCTCACGCGGGGCTCCCCTGTAAAACCCGGGCGGCCGTTTTCCGCATTTGCCGGAAAAGGAAAAACCGGCAAATGTTTGCGTTTTTCCTTTTCCGGCAAAACCCGCGGCTGTATGCGCATGCGCAAAATGTAAAACCCGGAAAACGGTGCAAACAAATTTGCCCTGGAAGCGGCCGTACACGCATGCGCGGAAAGGAAAACCAGGACCGGGATATGTTCTGCTTGTCCGGAAAAACGGCAGGCCGTCTGCTAAATGATTTGATCGGCAAACTTTTTCTGCATTTTTTCGGTTTTTGCCCGGAACTGCTCCGCCTGGACAGCCGCTTCGTTGAGCGTTTCTGCGATCGTATGGTGGTCATTCGTTAAGCTTTCAATCGTGGCTGACATTTCTTCCAGGCTGGCAGAGGTTTCTTGAATGATGGCCGCGAGTTCGCTTGATGCGCCTTCCACGCCATGCGCCTTTTCGGTCACTTTTTTGGATAACGTATCGAATTCTTTAAACTTCTCAACCTGCCCGTTTAAAGTTTTTAATAGTTTACGGAAATAGGTCGTTACATTTTGGCTTGATTCCGCTGTCGTCAAAATTTGCGTGCTGCTTAATTCCAGCTTATCCCGTGCCGCCGCGTTGCTTTGATTCAAATCAGCCAAATTATGGTTAATTTTTTCGGTTGTCTCGTGTGTCGTTTCCGCAAGGCGCCGGATTTCATCGGCAACAATCGAAAACCCGCGGCCCGCTTCCCCGGCGCGTGCCGCTTCAATCGAAGCATTCAGCGCAAGCAGGTTCGTCTGTTCCGTAATTTGTTTGATGCTGTCGGTAAACGTATTCGTTTCTTCCACTTTTTGCGTTAACACTGTAAATGTGTTGTTCAACTCCATTATCGTATCTACCACATCACTGATTTCAAGCGTTAAATTTTCCACCGCCTTTTCCCCGGCTTTTGCCGTTTCCTGTGCTTCAAGTGATTCGTTTGTCAGTTCACCGGACATTTGTGTTAAAAATTCCATCGATTGCACCGTATCCCCGGCGTGTCCGGCAATTTGCGCAATCTGCTCACTTTGGGTTACACTGCCTTTAGAGATTTCATGAACGGCGGATTTCATTTCGTTCTGGGCGTGCAAATTGGTCTGGATATTGTCGTTCACATTGGAAACGCGGTCAATGATTGCTGCCATTTCCTGCCGGTAAGCCGCGCCTTGGTCTTCCATGGTTTGAATCGTTTTCTTTATGGATAAAAGAAAAGAATCCATCAAATTTTGATGCAGGTAGATCATGGCGTATAATAAAATTGCGGTTAAAACATAGCAGAGCACAGCGGTCGGGACCAGGTTGTGAATGAGGCCCGCATCGGCGGCCGGCAGCCAGTAGCTGGCAAGAAATCCGGCAATGCCAAGGCCGGCTCCGATAAAGAAAAGGACATTTTCAAACTGCAATGCCGCATAAGCAAGCAGAAAGAAAAACAAAATATTTACGGAGAAGCTGTTTTGGACAAAAAGGATGGCATATATTCTGAACAAATAAGAAATGATGACGCTCGCATAAGAAAACAGGCGGAATTTTTTCATGGCGCGCCCGAGTGCAAAATACAGGGCCAGAAGAACAACAATTTCCACTCCGTACAGGACAGCCATTCCGGCCTCTTGTTTGTACAGATAGGCTGCAAAAATGACGAGCAGGGCAACAAGCAAGGTAATAAACATCAGAAGGCTTTTTTTGCGCATGTTGTCTGCTTTTAACTGTGTAATGGTGTCCACGTTCTTACCTCCAAATCTAGTTCTTCTTATCTAATACAAATGTAACACAAAAACCGGTAAACTTCTCCATTTTTTTCTCAAAAGTTGGAAGCTTGCCGGTATCAGGGAGGAGATTTTTTGAGGAAATATGTATTCGTAGTTGCTTTGCTGCTGGGGGTTTTTGCGGCCCTTGCCGGTTGCGAAAAAACGCCGACACCGAATGAACGCCTTGCAGATTATGTAAAAGCGTGGGAGCAGGAAAAATTTGCGGAAATGTACCAAAGTTATGTATCGGCTTCCACAAAGAAAACGTATGCGAAAAAAGAGGTGGCGGACCGGTACAAAAAAGTGTACGGGGACTTGAATGTTTCAGATTTAAATGTTTCATACAAACCGTTGGATAAAGACGCCTATAAAAACAAAGAGAAAGTTACCGTACCGGTCAAAATTTCGTTCCAAACCTCAGCCGGAAAAGTCGCCTACAAGGATAAAGTGGCGCTTGTAAAGGAAAAACGGGACAAAAAAGAAAACTGGTATGTTGATTGGAAGCCGGATCTCATTCTCCCGCATTTGGCCAAAGGGGATACGATTAAAGTGTCCGAACAAAACGCTGTCCGCGGGGAAATTTTGGACCGGAACGGAAAAGCATTGGCCCAAAACGGCAGCGTGTACCAAATCGGCGTCATTCCGGAACAATTGAAAGGGGATAAACAAGCGGATATGCAAAAAGCTGCCGGCCTGCTTGGCATGCCAGCAGATGAAATCAAACAAAAACTGGACGAGGACTGGGTGCAGCCTCATTTGTTTGTCCCATTAAAAAAAGTCCCAATGGAGAAGAAGGATCTCGTAAAAAAAGTCACATCCATCCCGGGCTTTTCTTCGCAAACGGTTGATGCCCGCGTTTATCCTTACGGGAAAGCCGCTGCGCATTTAACCGGCTATATCGGTGCCATCACTGGCGAAGAACTGAAAAAGCTGGAAAAGAGAGGCTATACTGCTGAGAGTGTAATCGGCAAGCGCGGGCTCGAACAATTGTATGACCAAAAGCTCCGCGGCCGGGCAGGTGAAAAGATTTACATTGAGAAGCAGGACGGAAGCACCTACACCGTTGCTGAACAAAAAGTAAAAAACGGCGAAAATATCAAAGTCACAATCGATGCCGAATTGCAAAAGAAAATTTACAATCAAATGAAGGGGGATGCCGGCACGGCCGCGGCCATCCAGCCGAAAACGGGCGACGTGCTTGCCCTTGTAAGCACGCCTGCTTTTGACCCGAATGATTTTATTTCAGGCATGTCTTCTTCCACTTACACGAAGCTTGAAAAAGATCCGGGTAAGCCGCTCATTAACCGGTTTGCCCTTACGTATGCGCCGGGTTCAACGATCAAGCCGGTCACAGCTGCCATTGCGCTTGATACCGGGACTACAACAGCCGCGGCAACAAAAACGATTACAGGGACTTCATGGCAAAAGAGCGCTGGCTGGGGCAGCTATAAAGTGACCCGCGTCCACGCCAATAACAGCCCGGAAAACATGGAAAAAGCGCTTGTGTTATCCGACAATATCTTTTTCGCCCAAACCGCGCTTGATATCGGGGCGGACAAATTTGCAAAGGGCCTGAAGGGTTTCGGATTCGGGGAAGACGTTCCGTTTGCGTATCCGTTAAAGGCATCGCAAATTTCGTCCACCGGCAAGTTCAGCAGCGACATCCAGCTTGCGGACACAGGTTACGGCCAGGGGCAGATGCAAATGAATATTCTCCATCTCGCCATCAGCTACACGCCGTTTTTAAATAGCGGCGATGAACTGAAGCCAAATTTGCTTGCGGGTGAAAAAACAAAAGTTTGGAAACATGCTGCCAGCAGCAAAACTAGCGGGGAGATTTCCGGCATGCTCCGCCAGGTTGTTGCGGATCCGTCCGGCACGGCGCACGCTGCCAATATCTCCGGGGCGCAGCTTGCGGGAAAAACGGGCACCGCTGAACTGAAAAAGAGCCAAAAAGACCAAAACGGCAAAGAAAACGGCTTTTTCGTCGTATATGACGAGAAAAACCCGAATATGCTTGTTGCGATGCTGATTGAAGATGTTAAACACCGCGGCGGCAGCGGGCTTGTCGTGAATAAAGCCGTAAATCTGTTTCGATAAGTAAAATTTGCAACGGCCATCCGGCCATCCCCCTGCAGAAAACGGTAAAGCCCAATTCCGGCACAAAAAGCAGTATTCCGGGGAGCGGCACGGATGCCCGTGTGGCCGCTAAAAAGGCCTGTTTTTAGATGCCGTCCGCTTCGCTTAAACAACGCGATTCTTGTTCCAAGGGCATCCTGACGCTAAAATGGCCAGGGATGCCCTTTTTTGCAGTTTTTTGGGCACGGCAAAAAACCGCTGGCGGCGATCCTGCTGCGAAAAAAAGCATGAAAAATAGTAGATTCGCTCAAATGATAGTGGATAAATTGTCGGAGAACAATTATAATGATTACAGTGAATTTCGGGTAAATATTTTTTTAAGCTTATGTTAAGAAAGTTAAGGTATGATGTTTTCGAGAAGAAGTGAAACGGTTATCATGCTCAGGCATCGGTGGCGCGTTCACGACCACTTCAATCCTTATTGGTTATGATCAACCAAAGGAGGCAGCACATTGATATTCCTGACCTTGTTTATATGCTTTATGCTCACAATACTCCTGACGCCGCTGATCAAAAAACTGGCGATCCGGATCGGGGCAGTTGACAAGCCGAACCAGCGGAAAGTCCATATGAAAGTCATGCCCCGTTTAGGCGGCCTCGCCATTTATATCAGTTTTATCGCCGGCGTGCTGTTGCTTCAGCCGGACAACCCGCATTCGCTGCCTATTTTGCTCGGCAGCTTGATTATTGTTTTAACGGGCATCATTGATGATATAAGAGAGCTGTCGCCGCGCGTCAAACTCATGGGCCAGCTGGCAGCCGCACTGGTTGTCGTTTTAAGCGGCATTCATGTCGAATTCATCAATCTTCCTTTCGGCGGACAGCTGGAATTTGGGATTTTCAGCATCCCGCTGACGATTTTGTGGATTGTCGGCGTCACGAATGCCATCAACTTAATTGACGGATTGGATGGGCTGGCTGCGGGGGTTTCCTCGATTGCACTGCTGACGATTTCCGGCATGGCGATCATTATGGGGGACGCCTATGTGACGGTGCTCGGCCTGATTTTGATGGCCAGTACGATTGCGTTCTTATTTTATAATTTTTATCCGGCAAAGATTTTTATGGGCGATACCGGCGCGCTTTTTCTCGGCTACATGATTTCCGTGCTGTCATTGCTCGGCTTTAAAAATGTAACCTTTATTTCCTTGATTATTCCGGCGCTTATTCTCGGTGTGCCGATTTCGGATACCTTCTTTGCGATTATCCGCCGGCTTGTCCATAAGCAGCCTTTATCGGCCCCGGATAAGTCGCATTTGCACCATTGCCTGCTGCGCCTCGGCTTTTCACACCGCCAAGTCGTGCTGATTATTTATGCGATTGCTGCCATGTTCAGCCTCGCCGCCTTTATCTTCTCGATGGCGACGCTTTGGGGCTCGCTCATTTTTATCGGTGTGATCCTGATTACAATTGAAATTTTCGTTGAAAGCATCGGCCTGGTCGGAAAAGATTATAAGCCGCTGTTAAATTTTATAAAAAACCGGTCATAGCCGTCCGGATCCACCGGGGCCGTTCCCGCAATAAATAATCCGGGGCGGTACCTGCACACAACCGCAACTGGCAGTTTCGGGTTTGCGGTTTTGGCAGCCCCTGGTCATTGTAACGATGATGCCGTTCCGGCCGGCTGAAAACCTGTTTTGCAAGTCCCAAATTTTACGTCAATCTGGCTGAGATTTCAGTATCTCCCGCCACGGCCGGTTGTGTCCGGCTCAGCGCTTGTTCAGCCGTTTGCGGTATAAAAAAGCAGAAAGCCGGATGACGGGCTTTCCGCTTCTGCTTTTTCCAATTTGTGCGTTTCTCTTTACCGGGCAACATCCGTTTCCAAATAAAGTTTTTCTCCCTCGGCCACATCCGCCTGCCCGTTCGTTAAATCTGAAATCCACGTTTCAAAAGCATGCTGTTCCCCTTCTTTTACATAAATATCCAGCTCCACCTGCCCGAGGTACCGGATTTCTTTTATTTCATAAGGGGAATGGTGCAGCGCATTCTCGACTTTTCCGAGCCACGTATAATCCAGTTTGACATGGAAAGTGGCGGTAAGCGTCCTTTTGACGATGCCGCATGCGTTGATGCCTTCTGAAGCTGCTTTGCTGTACGCACGGATCAACCCGCCGGCTCCGAGTTTAATCCCGCCGAAATAGCGCGTCACCACGACTGCCGTATCCTTCAAATCCTTCTTTTTCAGCACTTCTAGCATCGGAACGCCCGCTGTGCCGGCCGGTTCGCCGTCATCCGATGCTTTCTGAATGAGATTCTGCTCACCGATCATATAAGCGGAACAGTTGTGATTAGCGTCCCGGTGCTTCTTTTTCACAGAAGCGATAAAACTGAGCGCCTCCTCTTCCGATTCCGCCCGCTTCACATGGGCGATAAACCGTGATTTCTGGATATCTATTTCATGCACAGCCTCGCCTTTGACTGTATAATATTCTTTTAACATTGCAACCTTCCTTTAGCAAAACCTGTTTTTCTCTCATTATAACATGCTTTTGTATGATATAATTTCAGTATATAAGAATATGTTGGAACTGCCGTATATCGGGTCGTGTTTTCCTACGAAAGTACCTGGGAAAATAGTCCTGATATACGGTTATACTTTATTTTCTGATCGTTTACCGGCGGTTTTCGCGCTAAAATAACATTAGCCGCGTGTGTGCTGTGGCTTGCCCTGCTTTCGGATAAGCCTTTATTTATACCTTTTGGGGGAAGTAAGATGACTTTTAAAACATTCGACTCCAAAGCATTGGATGCGATCCTAGAGAAAATGGTTGCAACAGTTGAAGAAAGCAAACACGAAATTTTTGAAATCGGAGAAAGATGCCGCCAGGATTACGATGCGCTCATCAATGAGCTTGAGGAAGTCAAAGCAACAGTGGCTAAAGTCATTGAGCAGACAGACGAGCTGGAAACGAAGTCCAAATTTGCAAGGCGGCGCCTGGCGGAAGTAAGCCAGCATTTCCGGGACTTTTCCGAAAAGCAGGTGCGCGAAGCTTATGAGAAGGCACATACGATCCAAATCCAGCTGTCCATAAACCGGCAGCGCGAACTTCAGCTGCGTGAAAGAAGAAATGAACTGGAACGCAGGCTGTATTCATTAAAGGATACGATTGATCGGGCCAATCATCTCGTCTCGCAAACAACGGTCGTGTTAAATTATTTAACAAGCGACTTGCAAAATATCAGTGAGGCGATTGAAGATGCAAAGCATAAACAGGAATTCGGTTTGCGTGTCATTGAAGCGCAGGAGGAAGAGCGGAAACGTATTTCCCGGGAGATTCACGACGGTCCCGCACAAATGCTGGCCAATATGCTGCTCCGTTCCGACCTGGTGGAAAAAATTTATCATGAAAATGGCATGGAGGAAGCCATTGCTGAAATGCGCACGTTAAAAGAACTGGTGCGCGATTCATTGAAAGAAGTGCGGCGCATTATTTACGATTTGCGGCCGATGGCATTAGACGATCTCGGGCTGATTCCGACGCTAAAAAAATATTTGTCTACGATTGAAAACTATAAAGGGAGCCCGGTTATTACATACAGGCATCTCGGGGAAGAACGAAGGCTTCCGACCAATTATGAAATCGCGCTTTTCCGCCTCATCCAGGAATCTGTCCAAAATGCGTTAAAGCATGCGAAGGCAACAGAAATCCAGGTGAAGTCGGAGCTGAGGAAAAACAGTTTTATCGCGACAGTCAAAGACAACGGCACCGGTTTTGATGTCCGCAGCATTCGCGAAGGGGCTTTTGGCATTGTCGGCATGAGGGAACGAGTCAGCCTTTTAAATGGTGAAATTTCCATCCATTCAAAAAGAGGAGCGGGAACATTGGTGATTATCCAAATCCCGATGCAATTAGACTTGGAAAAGGAGAAAAGGTGACCATGACGGTAAAAATTGCGATTATTGACGACCACCAGTTGTTCCGGGAGGGCGTCAAGCGAATTTTGGAATTTGAAAAAACATTTGAAGTGGTAGCCGAGGGGGAAGACGGCGAGGAGGCGCTCGGCATTATTGAAAAATACCATCCGGATGTTGTCCTGATGGATATCAATATGCCGCACCAAAACGGGGTAGAGGCAACAAGAAAGCTGATCGAGGCCTACCCGGAAACAAAAATTATTATTCTTTCCATTCACGATGATGAATCGTATGTCACTCACGCATTAAAATCGGGCGCAACCGGTTATTTGCTAAAAGAAATGGATTCCGATGCGCTGATTGAAGCCGTGAAGGTGGTTGCTGAAGGCGGCAGTTATCTGCATCCGAAAATTACCCATAATCTCGTGGAAGAGTTCCGCAAATTGTCGAACCGCTATACACCGGGTGGCGCCTACCAGCAGCCGCCGGCAGTTGTCCCGCCGCTGCATTTGCTCACGCCGCGCGAGTGCGAGGTGCTGCAGCTGCTCGCGGACGGAAAAAGCAACCGGGCGATTGGAGATGCTTTATACATAAGTGAAAAAACAGTGAAAAACCATGTAAGCAATATTTTGCAAAAATTAAAAGTAAAAGACCCTACCCAGGCGGTGGTAACCGCCATTAAAAACGGGTGGGTTGAAGTCCGCTAAAACAAGGCCTTGGCCGTACACTTATGTATGCCAAGACCTTGAATGGCGCACAAAAAGGATCTCCGGTTCGCGTCCGCGCGCCGGAGATCCTTTTTTTAACTATACACCTGTATGCCACCTTCATTTTCCGGTGTTTCATTGTAAAAGGGCAAAAAGCGTTCGTCCGTACGCTTTTTGCCCTCTTTGAAGAAAAATGGCGGCATAATGCAAATGCTATTTTTGCTTTTCCGCTGCCCCGCCCGGCATTTTATACAGGTGTTGCTTTCTGCGTTTTTCCTGCTTTAATTTTTAACTGGGTCAGCTGGCGTTCTGCCATCTTTCCAATGCCCGAGTTCACTGTGCCGGTACCCGTATCCGAAATAAATGGCAAGCCCGATGATGAACCATATGAGAAAGCCAATCCAGGTCACTTTCGACAGGTGGACCATTAAATAACCGCAGGCGGCCACTGCCAGTACCGGAATAACCGGGACGAACGGGGTTTTAAAACTGCGCGGGATGTCCGGCCGTGTTTTTCTGAGCACAATAACGCTGATCGAGACAACAATAAAAGCAAACAAAGTGCCGATATTGGTCAATTCTGCAAGCTGGTTCAGCGGAACAACGGCTGAGAAAACCGTTGCCATCAGCCATGTCAAAATGATGCTTCTTGTCGGCGTTTTTGTTTTTTCCGTCAGTTTCGAGATCGATTTTGGAAGCAGGCCGTCGCGGCTGATCGCAAAGAACAGGCGCGTCTGCCCGTACATCATGACAAAGAGAACGGTTGTAATGCCAAGAATCGCACCGAGTGAAACAAAGCCTGCCACCCAATTTTGGTGGACAACACGGAGCGCAAACGCAACCGGATCGCCGACATTCAGCTTGGCATACGGAATCATCCCGGTCAGCACTGCGGATACAGCGACATAAAGGACAATGCAAATCGCTAGGGAAGAAATAATCCCGATCGGCATATCCCGTTGCGGGTTGCGAACCTCTTCTGCCGCAGATGAAACGGCATCAAATCCGATGTAAGCGAGGAATGCGGTTGCCGCCCCTTTAATGATGCCGCTAAAGCCATAAGGCATGAAAGGCGTCCAGTTCTCCGGTTTGACATAAAAAATCCCGACGGCGAGGAACAATAAAATGACGCCGATTTTGATGCAGACCATGACATTATTGATTTTGCTCGATTCCTTCACGCCGGTCAACAACACAGCAGACAGGAAGAAAACGACCACAACAGCCATCAGGTCGATATACGAACCCTTGGCCGGATTATAGGCGCCGCTTAAAGCCTGTGGCAAATGGATGCCGAATCCGCGCACCAGATCCTGGAAATAGGCGGACCAGCCGCTCGCTACAACTGAACAGGCCAGGCCGTATTCCAGAATTAAGTCCCATCCAAGCACCCAGGCAAACAACTCGCCAAACGTTGCATAACTGTAAGTGTATGCACTTCCCGAAGCAGGGATCATAGAGGCGAATTCAGCGTAACATAAAGCTGTTAACGCACAGGCAATCCCTGAAAAAATAAAGGACAGAATAATAGCCGGGCCTGCCGCCTGCGCAGCAACGACACCGGTTAAAACAAAAATGCCTGTTCCGATGACTGCCCCTACGCCAAGCATGGTCAAATCAAAGGGGCCAAGGGCTTTTTGCAGGCTCTTTTTTCCGCGGGCCTGCTTAAGCATGTAATCCATTGATTTTTTCCTGAATAATTCCATCTCGAAAATCTCCTTCTATTTGCAGCCAACCCAGTGATGAAGATGTGATCCAATAATTTTGCCAACGGAGAATTTTCAAATATTTTAAATCTGATTGTTACATCTTTTTATCTCTGAGTTGCATGCACCATTTGAGTTACCTTAGACATTCTACAAAATATGACATGATTTGTAAAGGACAGATAAAACAGAAAATTAAGTTTTGAGAAAGGTGAAAACACGAACATTTTATAGAAAAAATTCATTTTTCCATAAAAGAAAGCGCCATCAAGTGAATGATTGCATGCTGGACCATACGAATTCTTCCTTTTTTGGCTTCCAGGCATGGTATTATTTACAATTTTGTATAATTTTCGTCATTTTGTAAGGGAAAATATTTTTGCAGTGAAGAGAATCTCCGGCATGAATGAAAAACATGTTGCGCACTTGCAGAAAAACTGAAAGGAAAATTTAGAAAAAGCGCCAGCCACAAAACAGATTTCCATATTGCGCAGAAAGGTATGTGTAAAATTTTACTCGCAGGGGCAGATGAGTGGAAAAAATAGGAAGACACTCTATCATCTAAATGTACACCATGAAATAAACATCTAGAGAGAGGTCTTCCCATGGATATTATATCAATAATTGCTGGATTATTAAAGGATACAAAGAGTCTTATTGAATTTGAAGAACAGGTTAAAATTCTGATGCAAAAAGTTTTTACACAATGGCAGAAAGAAGACGGCTGACAAACGGTTCCTGATTCTATAAAATAAAAATAGTAAAGCGGAAGGGAGATGGAAAAATGAGGACGGCTATTGTGACCGACAGTACCGCTTATATTCCAAAAGAAGTACGCGAAAAATACTCGATTTACATGATTCCATTGAATGTGATTTTCGGGAAGGAAGAATACCGCGAAGAAATTGACATTACAGCAGAGGCGTTTTTTGAAAAAATGCGCATGGCGGACGAGCTCCCGACATCCTCGCAGCCGTCAATCGGCCAGTTTGTCGAACTGTTTGAACAGCTTAAAAAAGACTACGATGCCGCAATCAGCATCCACTTGTCCAAAAAAATCAGCGGGACATACCAGGGTGCCGTGGCCGCTTCCGGGATGGTGGAAGGGATCAAAGTTTACCCTTACAATTCCGGATGGAGCTGCATGGCACAGGGATTTTACGCGATTGATGCGGCGAAAATGGCGCTTGCCGGAAAAGAACCGGAAGACATCCTCGCCCGCCTCGATGAATTAAAAGCATCCACGAAAGCCTACTTCATGGTCGATGATCTCACCCACCTTCAGCGCGGCGGAAGGCTGTCCGGATCGCAGGCCGTTATTGGCAGCCTGTTAAAAATCAAGCCGCTTTTAACTTTTGTCGACGATGAAATTGTCCCGTTTGAAAAAATCCGCACCCAGAAAAAAGCGCTCAACCGGATTTTTGACCTGCTCGGCGAGGATGCCGCCAAAGGCTTGCCGCTGAAATGCTCCATTATCCATGCTAACCGGGAAGAACAGGCGCTTGAAATCAAAGATGAACTGGAAAAACGGTTTCCAAACGTCGATTTTTCGGTCAGCTACTTCGGCCCGGTCATCGCCACCCACCTTGGCGAAGGCGCGATCGGCGTTGCCTGGATGCTGAAATAAGAGCCAGGCTGTTCCAAATCGCTGGAACAGCCCGGCAAGATGGGATCGTCCGGGATAAACCTGGCATAACAGGCCCGGGGACAAGCCTTGAAACCTGCCGGGCAGCCAATACCTTTTGAGGATTTTAGCGATTAAGCGTATCCTCCCCGGGACAAGCCCTTAACCCCGCCGGCCAATCCGCGATTGAATAAGCAGTTGTAATCCATGCATCCGTACAGGCTTTTTCCCGAATCCGTTTGGAACCGGGCCGCCCCATTTGCCCAACTCCCCCGCAATTGACAAAGGAGTGATCACTTTGCCTTCTGTTTTCTCCGAACAGCTTCAACACCACCTCGCAGGGAGGATCCTGCTCGAACCGGAAATCCCTTTTTCGCCGGAACTAGTCGAACAGCACTTAAAACAAGGCTGGATCCGCGCTGAGCCGGCGATTCAGGGCGAATTCCCGCACTGTGTCTGCTTGCGCTGCGGCAACCGCGCGCCGCATCTTTTTGCCGAATTCCCTTGCGCCCACTGCGGGAAAACGAGCATCTATTGCCGGAACTGCCTGATGATGGGGCGGGTTACCGCATGCAAGCCGCTTTTCACATGGGCAGGCCCTGCGCCCGCATTCCACCCGCCTCGGCACCCGCTCCATTGGGAAGGGACCCTCTCTGAAGGGCAGCAGGCCGCATCCGAAGCGGTCAAAATAGCCATTCTCCAAAAAAATGAGCTCTTGGTTTGGGCGGTTTGCGGAGCAGGTAAAACAGAGGTCCTTTTTAACGGGATTGAAGCGGCGCTTGCAAACGGCGAACGCGTCTGCATCGCGACACCAAGGACAGATGTCGTCCTTGAACTTGCCCCCCGCTTCCGCCGCGTTTTCCCGGATATTCCGATTGCCGCGCTCTACGGCGGCAGCCCTGACCGCCATAAATGGGCGCAGCTCGTGATCTCCACTACCCACCAGCTGTACCGCTTCGCATCTGCTTTCGATGCCGTAATTGTGGATGAGGTGGACGCTTTTCCGTATACTTTCGATGAAACGCTGCAGCGCGCCGTCCAAAAAGCGGCAAAAGATAGGTGCGCCCGCATTTATCTTACCGCAACGCCGGGTGAAACATGGCAGCTTGAATGCAAGGCAGGCAAGCGCCCGTTTGTCACGATCCCGGCCCGTTACCACCGCAAGCCCCTCCCCGTTCCTATATTCAAATGGGCAGGCAACTGGCGGAGAAAGTTTGAAAAAGGACAGCTCCCGGTTCCAGTTGAAGCATGGGTAAAAAAGAGACTTGAAACCGGAAAACAGGCGCTTCTTTTTCTCCCGAACATCCGCCTCATGAAAAAAGCAGAACCGGTTTTTAAACAACTGCATCCGTCGATTGAATCGGTGCACGCAGAAGACCCGGAACGGAAAGAAAAAGTGGAAAAGATGCGCGCCCGCGAAACGCCGCTTTTGCTGACGACGACCATTCTTGAACGCGGCGTCACGTTCCCGGACATTGATGTCTGTGTCGTCGGGGCGGAAGATGCCATTTTTACGGAAGCCGCCCTCGTCCAGATCGCGGGCCGGGCTGGGAGAAGCGCCGATTTCCCAAATGGGGATGTTACGTTCTTCCATTATGGAAAATCAAATGCGATGGTGAAAGCACAGCGCCATATTCTCTCCATGAATGAAGAAGCGGGAAAGCGGGGGTTGCTCGATGCATGAATATTGCCTGTTCTGCCACCAGCCGCTTACCCGTAAACTGTCCTGGCACAATCTGATTTTTCCGCAGCCCGGGCCGCTTCTTTGCGAAGACTGCCGCGCGCAGCTTGAAAAAATTGCACCGCCCGTCTGCCCGAAATGTTCCCGGCCCCTTGCCAGGCTGGATGCTTCTTATCGGGAGGGGGATCTGTGCCTTGACTGCGCCAGATGGGAACAAGACCCAGAATGGGCGGGCGTGCTGGATGAAAACATTTCGCTTTATACGTACAACGATTTTTGCAAAGATATTTTTACCCGTTTCAAATTTCGCGGAGATTATGCGCTCGCCGCCATTTTTGCGGACGGCATCAAAGAGGTGCTTAAGTCCCGCACATTTGACTGCATCGTACCAGTCCCACTCAGCCCGGAGCGCCTTTCCGAGCGGCTTTTTAACCAGGCGGAGGCGCTCGCCCGTGCCGCCGGGTTCGAAACGGCAAACATTCTTCACCGCGTCCATGCTGAAAAACAATCGAAAAAAACACGGGCTGGCCGCATCCATCAGGCCCAAACTTTTTATATGGAAAAAGACATTTCAATCGAAGGCCGTTCCGTTTTGCTGGTGGATGATATTTATACGACGGGTTCGACCGTCCGCCATGCAGCAAAAGTGTTGCGTGAAGCGGGCGCCCGGAAAATTGTATCGTTAACCGCGGCAAGAAGTTAAACTCAACGGGATTTCTGCCGATATAAAAGATAGAAGACAATGTGCCGGAAAAAGGAGGCGGGCCGAATGGCGGAGTTGGCAAACTGCCCGAATTGCGGAAAATTATATGTTAAAAATCCCGTCCGCGATGTGTGCGAAGACTGCTATCGCGAGGAAGAGGCCGCATTTGAACGGGTTTTTCAATTCTTGCGGAAACGCGAAAACCGTGCGGCAACGATCGAGACAATCGTTGAAAAAAACCATGTTCCGGAAAAGCTGGTTTTCAAATGGGTGCGGAACGGCCGGCTTTTGATTGCGCATTTTCCAAATCTGGCATATCCTTGCGACCGTTGCGGCAAATTGATCCAGTCCGGAAAGCTATGCGAAGAATGTGCAAAAACGATTGCAAAAGATCTCGAACGTTTTGAAAAAGAAAAGAAATGGCAGAAAGAAATAAGAAAAAAGACTTATCACATCAAGTAAACATTGCGCAGCTTTATCCGATATAATAAACATAATGGAACGGAGTCCGTTTGAAAAAGGGGTGAGCTGAATGAAAATCAATCCGGTCAATACTTCAGGGATCAATCCGTATCAGCAGCAGACAAAGCGGGATGTGCGGCAAACCGCCTCTAGCACCCGGAAAACGGATAAAGTGGAAATTTCTTCAGAAGCCAAACAGCTGCAAAAAACGTCCCGGCTTGAGCAGGAACGGAGCCGGAAAATTGAGGCTTTAAAACAACAGGTACAGCACGGAACCTATCAGCCGGATGCGGAAAAAACCGCTGAAGGGATATTGAAATATTTTACAGGCAAGTAAGGAGTGGCGTAAATGTCTGCGGAAAAATTGATCCTATGCCTTGAAAAATTGCAGAAGCTCCATGAAAGCCTGTTCGCCCTTGCCGCCGAAAAAACCGAAGCGGTGAAAAAGCAGGATATCGGGCAACTGCAAAAGATCGTCCGGGATGAACAGGCCCATATCCGTGCAATCGGCGCACTTGAACAGGAACGGGAAACGCTGGCAAAGGCGCTTACCGGCGGCAACGGGACACTGTCGGACTGCATCGCGGCGGCAACCGGGGAAGCACGGACCCGGCTGGAAACGTTGAGGGGAAGCCTGATTGGCATCACAAGGAAGCTGAAAGAGCAAAATGAGCTGAACCAGATGCTCCTTTATCAATCCCTTCAATTTACCCAATTCATGCTGGATCTGATTTATCCGAAAAATGAACCCGCCACATACGGGCCGCCGTCCGGGCAAAAAGCGACGTCCGCCATGCCACGGTTTGACTCAAGGGCCTGAAACAATACGGAGGAGGAGCAAGGTGTCCACTTTCTTTGGATTAGAAACAGCAAAGCGGGCTTTAACGGCCCAACAGAATGCCCTGTACACCGTCGGGCAGAACGTGGCTAATGCCAATACCGACGGCTACACAAGGCAGCGGGTAAACTTGCAGGCGACAGACCCGTACCCCGCTGCTTCGATGAACCGCCCGGCCATCGCCGGACAGCTCGGGACAGGGGTGGAAGCGGGCGAAGTGCAGCGGATCCGCGACAAGTATCTCGATGTCCAATACCGGGAAAACAACAGTGCAGCCGGTTACTGGTCCGCCAAATCAGATGCATTAAGCAAAATGGAAGCCGTCATGGACGAAACCAGTACGGACAGCAGTTTGGCCAACACAATGGAAGCATTTTGGGAATCCCTGCAGGACTTAAGCACGAACCCGGAAGACGTATCTGCCCGATCGGTTGTTTTGGAACGCGGGCAGACGCTGACGGATACGTTCCACTATTTAAACAGCACGCTTTCCCAGTACAAAACGGATGTTGGCAGCGAAATCAGCGTATCGGTCAACGATATCAATTCCACTTTAAAACAGATCAGCGACTTAAACCAACAGATCGCTGTCCTGGAGCCGAACGGTTATTTGCCAAACGACTTGTATGACAAGCGGGACAGCCTTGTTGATAAGTTGTCCAATTATTTGAACGTAACCGTCGAAGTCCAAAAAAGCGGTGGAAATGCAAAAGCAAATGCGGACGGCATTTACAACATTAAAATGACCGCTGCGGATGGCACAAGCGTATACCTTGTCCAAGGTTCAAATTACAATGCAGTTGAAGTACAAGGGGGCACCGACAGCAACGGCGACGGTATCCTCGACGGCCCACCGGCAAACGGGGAAATGACCGGCATCACAATCGGCGGGAAAAATTTTGCTGTCGCGGATACAACCGGCAAGGTCACGTTCCCGCAAGGCAAACTGTTGGGACTGATTGACAGCTACGGTTATCAGTATGCCGGCGCAAACGGCACAGTGGAAGCAGGGGCTTATCCGAGTTTGCTCGACAGCCTGGACAAACTCGCCTACACATTCGGAAACGTATTAAATGCTGTCCACGAAAAAGGGACAGACCTTAAAGGGAATGCCGGGACTGCCTTTTTTACGTTCGGTACCTTAACGGACTACAAAGGGGCCGCGGGTCAAATTGCCGTCAACAGCAGCCTTACATACGACAAAATCGCCGCCTCTTCAAATGGCGATTCCGGCGACGGGCTGAATGCCATTAATCTTGCAAATGTGGTTACCTTTGATTTAAGCAGCCAATCCGTGCAGCTTGAAGGGATCAGTGGCAGGCTTAACATTGCGGCACTCGGTCTGCCGCTTGCATCCGGCACCATCACCAGCAATTACGAAGGCCTCATTGGAAAGCTCGGGGTTGATGCCGAACAGGCAGGCAATATGCAGACAAATACCGCTTCCCTTTTGGATTCGGTGGATATGAACCGGAAGTCCGTCAGCTCGGTATCGGTTGATGAGGAATTAACCAATATGATCAAATACCAACAAGCCTATAATGCTGCAGCAAAGATGATCACCATGACAGACGAAATGCTCGATAAAATCATCAACGGCATGGGCGTTGTAGGCAGATAGGCAGGTGAAAAACGATGCGTGTAACCCAGTCGATGCTCGCTAATAATTTTTTGAACAATTTAAACACAAGCTACAGTAAACTCGCGAAATACCAGGAACAGCTTTCTTCCGGCAAAAAGATCAACAAACTCTCGGATGATCCGCTGTCCGCGATGAAAGGCATTTCCTACCGGAGAACCGTCGCCCAGGTGAAACAATACGAAGACAACTTCGCGGAAGCCAGCATCTGGATTGAATCGACAAATGACGCCCTTGATGAAGCCAACCAGGTGCTGCAGCGGGTCCGGGAACTGACAGTGGAAGGGGCAACGGACACGCAGACTCCGACTGACCGGCAGTCGATCGCCGATGAAGTGGAACAGCTCCGCGACCAGCTTGTCAATATTGCCAACACGAAAGTCAAGGACAAATATATTTTTAACGGCACAAGTACGACGGAGAAACCGATCAGTGGCGATATCAGCACGTTTGACGGCTCAACCAGCCTCGGCATTCACACCAATCCGGTAAAAATTGAACTGTCAAAAGGCATTTATCTGCAAGTCAATGCGAACGGAGCGAATGCTTTTTCCGATGATCTATTTAAAGACTTGAACCATTTAATCAGCGATTTAAAATCCGGTACATCGGCAAGCGGCTTTGGCAGCTATTTGGACAAAATTGACGGCCATATTGACAACGTGCTGAGCGAACTGTCGCAGGCCGGGGCGCGGAGCAACCGCCTTGATTTGATGAAAGACCGCGTCACCCAGCAGGAAATAACGGCAACGAAGATCATGGCCGGCAACGAAGATGTGGATATCGACAAGGCGTACACGGACTTTTCCGTTGCATCCGGTGCTTATATTGCTGCGTTAAAAGTCGGCGCACAAGTGATCCAGCCGACATTGCTCGACTTTTTGAAATAATACGGGGACACCACCCTGCTTTGCCAGGTGGTGCCGTTTTTTTATCTGAATGTTTTTAAACCGGGCGGGGCAGGACCGGAACGCCGGTTAGGAGCAGGAAAATGCTGGCGCTGCAAGATTTTTAGAAAGCGCAAAACAATATGACCATCGAAAGGAGAGAAGGCGGTTTTCCCCGGCAGCAAAAGCCGGGGACCCCTCGCTAAACATGATGAAGCTTCAAACAAAATACCACGGCGAAGTGGAAATAGAGGATGCAGATATATGGCTTTTTGAAGGCGGGATTCCGGGATTTCCGGATGAGAAATCCTTTGTGTTGCTGCCGCTTTTGGACGACGGTATTTATATGGTCCTCCAGTCAACGGCGTCCCCCTATGTCGCTTTTGTCGTCACAAGCCCGTTTTTGTTTTTCCGGGATTATGCATTTAACATTGACGATGCCACGCTTGAACAGCTGTCGATTGAAAAAGAGGAAGATGTGCGGGTTTATGCCATTTTGACGGTCCGTGATCCGTTTTCGGAAACAACAGCCAATTTGCAGGCGCCGCTTATTATGAACGAAAAGAACCATAAGGGGAAACAACTGATTTTAAACGACCGGCATTACCACACAAGGCATCCGCTCTTTGCGGACGGGCCGGGCAAGGAAAAGGGGTGAGAAGATGCTGATTTTATCGCGGAAAAAAGGCGAGTCGATCCAAATCGGCGATGACATTGAAATCACCATCGCCGCGATCCACGGCGACCAGGTCAAAATCGGCATCAACGCCCCGAAACATGTTGAAATTCACCGGAAAGAAGTGTACTTGGACATACAGGAAGAAAACGCGAACGCCGCAAAAAATATCGAAGGCCTGCTCCATCTGCTTGCCCAATCCAAGAAAGGCAGCGGGGGCGCGTGATATGGGCAGTTAAAAAAAGTCCGGGGACACATTGGTTAGCGGTACTTTTTTGATTTTCAATACGGTGCCGGGCTTTTTTGGAGGGAATCGGGCTTGAAAAACGGGTGGGCAAATTTTAGTGCAGGCATGCTCGTGCGGAAGCGGGGAAAAATATAAGAAATGCTGCGGGCGGCAGGGCAGGCAGCAACAGGCCCCAGTATATTTTTGAACCTGTTACTGCACACAACGGGAAATCCTCCCCAAGACAACAGTATCCGCACTTCCCAGTCCCTCAAAAACCAATCCGCACGAAAAAATTTCTTTAAAACTATTAAATCAAATGTTTCCCCATCCGATATAAAGAGTGAGCGGGGGAACAGGGCGGCCGACCTCGAACCCCGTTAAAAAATTCCGCCCACAAGGATGTGGGTGCACAACATTCAAGGAGGAAACATAGATGATTATCAACCACAACCTTGCAGCGTTGAACACGTTGAACCACTTAAATGCTGCAACCAACGCGCAATCAAAAGCCATGCAAAAACTGTCTTCAGGGCTTCGTATCAACAGTGCTGCTGATGATGCAGCAGGTCTAGCAATTTCTGAAAAAATGCGTTCACAAATCCGTGGTTTAAATCAAGCAACAAATAATGCACAAGATGGTATTTCTTTAGTTCAAACCGCAGAAGGTGCTTTAAACGAAACACATGATATTCTTCAGCGTATGCGTGAATTATCTGTTCAATCTGCTAATGAAACAAATACAGATGATGACAGAAGCGCCTTAGATAAAGAATTCCAACAGCTTAAACAAGAAGTAACAAGAATTGCGGATCAAACAGAATTTAACACAAAAACTTTATTAAAAGGCGGCTTTGGTGCAACTTCCTCAGCGGGAGCAAATATTGTAGCCGGGAAAGGGGTTACTGATTATAATGTAGGTGGATCAAGTGTGGGTAGTATTGTATTAACTTCCGCCGAAGGTACAAGCTCTGGTGTGAAATTAACTGCTGTATTTACTGATGCGAATGGCAATTCTACTACTCAAGTATTAGACAATGTTGCTATTCCAACAGGAACAAACTCTAGTACAATTAATTTTGATAAATTAGGTTTCTCCTTTACAGCAAACAGTTCATTGTCAGCTTCTAGCTTTGGAGCCGCTGATGCTGCAGCTAATACTATTACTATTTCAGTTGCAGCTGCAAAGTTCCAAATTGGAGCTAATAAAGATCAAACAATAGATCTATCTATCAATAATATGGATGCAACCGCACTTGGAATTAACTCTAATGATATCCTTACAAAGGATAAAGCTCAGACTTCTATTCAAGCATTAGATGGAGCAATTAAGAAAGTTTCTACTGAAAGGGCAAATCTAGGTTCAGTACAAAATCGCTTAGAACATACAATCAACAACCTAAGCACGTCTTCAGAAAACTTGACTTCTGCTGAATCACGTATTCGTGACGTTGATTATGCTTTAGCTGCGTAAGCAGTGACAAGCACAGTCGTCCTAACTGGTAACGGTTAGAGATTATCACCGGGTGAATTGCTGGAAAACCCTGAGAGCTTTTCTTGCCACAACGAAGCTGGAAACGGCAGGCGTGAGGGCTTGAAAAAAGAAAAGATTGGGCAATCAGCAGCCGAGCTCCTGTCTTGAAAAAGTGGAGAAGGTCCAACGACTAGGATAGACCGCCTAAAGCAAATGCCATGGCGATGAAATCCGTAGGTGGCACAATGCATGTTCAACATGGTGCAACCGAAGTGCCCGGCTCCTTCAGAAAGCTGAAGGATGAAGATATAGTCTTGTCATTTGTGAAAGCAAATGTTCGCACGATGGCGAAAGAAATGTCTGAACAAACGAAGCAATCGATCCTTGCCCAAGCAGCACAAGCGATGCTGGCTCAAGCCAACCAGCAGCCACAGCAAGTATTGCAATTGTTGCGTTAATTTTAGGTTTAGCCAAGGAGGCCTTTTCCAGGGCCTCCTTTTTATATTTGATATTCCATTTCCGGCACTTTTGACCGGCGGAGCAGATTCCGATGTTAGAATGAAGAAACTGGACATTCACTTGGAGCCCGCATTTGGAATTCCATACATTTGATTTGGACAAAGTTCAGGTCAACGTGGGAACAATATAGACGAAGGATAAAAGCGATACCGCCGGCAGCCTATCAGCCTATCCGTGGCTGATGATGCTTTCTGCTGCAGATTACCGGAAAAAGACGATTGGCACGGACATTTTGCAGGAACTGGAGAATGGGCGATGAACGGGCAGGGAGTACTTAACGCAATCAGAGAGTGGGAAAGAGGGAGAGGCAAGAAAGAATAGAAGAAAAAAAATCCGAAATGGTGATCACCTATGACAAAGGCCGGAAGAAAAAATAGAAATGAGAAGAAAGGATTGGGTCGAACATGCTTTCCTCTTTTTATGGCCACGTGAAAAAGACGCTTTGCCATTTGCTGAAATAACGAATGGGAATCCGCCAAATTTTAAACCATTGAACACAACGGGGCAAGAAGTACTTGCCAATCCACTTTCTATTGACGGCTGAAGGAGAGTTTTTTATGAAGGAATTCCAGCAAGGTTAAAAGAATAAGTAGATGTAGCATGATTACAAAAAGGGGGTAATTATTTTGAATATTGTTGATCTTGTTCAATCGCAGGTTATTGCTTCAGTGAAAAAAGAAGAGGATATTGAAAAAGCAGCTTTGAGCCGGGCTAATATTGTATTTCTCTTAACAGGGGATTTGCTGAATACATCAGAGTATCTTGAACAGTTAAGAAAGGCCGGAAAGCATATTTTTATACATATGGACTTTATTGAAGGGTTGTCCAATGCAAGGAGTGCTGTCAAATTTATCGCTCAAAAATGGAAGCCAACCGGAATTATCACCACCAAACATTCTTTAATTAAATATGCAAAAGATGAAAAATTGATGACCATTCAGCGCATCTTTCTCATTGATAAATCCGCTGTCCAGAAGGGAATTGACACGAGTAAAACCTGTAGTCCTGATGCCATTGAAGTGCTTCCCGGTCTGATGCCAAACATTATCGACCAGCTGACAAGAAAGGTAAAATTTCCGATTATTGCCGGTGGTTTAATTGAATCAAAAGAGGATATTTTGCAAGGATTAGAGGCAGGCGCACTGGCGATTTCAACAGGGGATTCTTCACTTTGGAATTTTGATATTTAATTTGATAAAAAAAGAAACGGCCTTTTGTGCCGTTTCTTTTTTTATCCGCTGATTTCCGAACGCTTGATTTCATTCATTTGAATGATTTCACTATAAATATAAGCAATGCTTGTTTTTTCTCTGACTTTTATTTTCAATTCAAGCTGGTATGCTGCATGTTCCAGATCTTTAATATGGGTTTGGATGATTTTCATATCTTGTTTTTCTAAGGAGCGAATGACTTTTTGGATATCACGGCTGTCCTGTAAGATAAGATTGAGAGAAATCTCTTTTGCGTACAACTTTTCAAAACCAATTTTTTTCATCAATCCCGGAATGATCTCCACGCTAATGATGAGCAGTACGACCCCTGCAATTGCTTCCATATAAAAGCCTGAACCGGTGGCAATTCCAATACCGGCTGCCCCCCAAACCATGGCAGCCGTTGTTAAACCGGAAATGGTATCATCTTCTTTCCGTAATATTACGCCCGCCCCAAGAAATCCGATTCCGGAAACAATCTGGGCAGCGAGCCTTAAAGGATCCATTTGAATACGGACAAAATCGGATTGTGGAAACGAATAAGCAGACTGGATGGAAACAATTGTCAATAAACAGCTGACAATTGAAATCACAAGACTTGTTTTTAATCCGAGTGGTTTTCTTTTTATTTCCCGTTCAAGCCCGATTGCCAATCCAAGTATGGAAGACATGACGAGTTTTAGGAGCATTTCGCTGTCAAACTGAAAAAAATCAATCATGCAAAGCACCTCGTCTTTCTGCTTTACAGTCCATAATCTCGGACATTTGCATAATTTCTTTTACACTTTCAAGAATGTACTCCGGTTGTATCCCTGTTGTTTTGATCGTTTGTTGCGTGCTGATCCCTGTTAAAACCAAAATGGTATGTAAGCCATACACATTTCCCATATGAATGTCAGTTTCGAGGCGGTCACCGACAATATAGCATTGTTCCGGCTTCAGCTTTAATATATGGTTGACAATAAGATCTGCAGCAAACCTCGAGGGTTTTCCCATAATATGGTCAACCTTTATGCCAGTCACGCCTTCAAATGCTCCAATTAATGCACCACAATCTGGAACCGGTCCCTCTGCAGTAGGGCAAGTACGGTCAGGATTGGTGGCAATGATCAAAGCATGATTGTTTCGCCATGCCATGTATGCCTGCTTCAGTTTTTCATAAGTAAACTGGCGATCCCACCCCAGCACAATATAGTTTGCGAGATTAGCATCTTCTGTAATTAAAATTCCTTCTTTTTCTAATTCATTATACAAAGCTTTTTCTCCGATCACATAGGCAAGCTCTGATGGATTCATTTTTTGCTTTAAAAATCTTGCAGTTACATAGTTTGAATTGATAATGTCTTCAAGTGAGGTACGGATCCCCAGCTGGTTCAATTTTTTTACGTAATCAGTTCTAGTGGCAATGGATTTATTGGTGAAAAAAACAACATGATGTCCCCGATTCCGCAAGTAGTCTATCGTTTCTGCACTTCCTTTTATTAATTGGTTGTCGAGATAAATGGTTCCGTCCAAATCAAAAATAAATCCCTTTTTCAATTGCTTTCCCTCCCAATAAAAGAAAAACCCCCCCAGTTTAATAAACCTTGAAGAAGGTTTACTACCAGCTGGGGGTCTCTAAAGTCTCTGTCCGTGTTATTTTTGCTTTTCTCTAAACTTTGCCATATTATCTACTATGTTTTTTAGAGTATATTGATAAGGATTAATTTCGAATACAACCGGCCCTGTAAACTGATACTTTGTCAAAATATCAATCAGTTTTTCTGTATAATGGTTCCCTTCCCCCGGCAGCAAATGCAAATCCGCTTTTCCGTCATTTTCTGATACATGTATCTCTCCCAACAATTCACCAAGCTGTTTTACAGTCTCTTCCAGTTCATTTCCCATGATCGCCAGGTGTCCCGTATCCAGGCATGCCTTCAAATTACAGGCTTGAAGCAGGCCGGTCCACTCTTCTAAGCTAGAAGCAACATGGTGGCAGTAATTTAACCGGTCAGGGATTAGATTTTCAAGCAACAACACGATCCCCCGCTTTTGTGCCGCTTCATTTAATTTCATGAGCCGGCTTTGAACACGACACAGCGTTTCATCACGTTCTTCAGAGGACCAGGCATAGCCACCGTGCAAAACGGCATGGCTGCCTCCGTATCCCGCTAAAATATCCATCCATTCATTTAATACATGAAAAGCCCTTTCATAGATAATCGTGTCCGGCGTGGCAATGTTCAAATCATGGAATGGAAGATGAATGCTCGTTCTTAAGCCGGTTTGCCGGGCATATTCAAAGGTTTCTTTTGCCCGTAAATGCTCTGCCCAAATTTCAACGCCGTCAAAGCCGGCCTTTTGAAGTATTTTAAAATCATCCAGCGTGCTCTCCTGCCCGATTGACCATATACTAAGCCAAGTTTCCATTTTTACCTCCTGCTTCAGCATTTTTTTCATCAAATTCCTGATTAATAAGTTCAAGGTTTTTCCCTTTTGTTTCCGGTGCTAAAATAGCCGAGATAAGAAGTCCCAGCAATCCGGCGGCGGCAAAAAACCAGAGGGCTTTGCTGTTACCCCATGCCACAACAAGGTTTGGGAATACTAAAATGCCCATGATTGAACCAATCCGGCTGACGGCAGTTGCCAATCCGGAAGCGCTTGCACGAATGCCGGTTGGAAATAACTCAGTTGGATATACAAAATTAAGAATGCCGCCACCCATGTTGGCAAATAGTACGGCAAAACTGAATAAGATGACAAGAAAAGCCATTGTCGGAGAAGGGTTCAGTGCTAAAATGATTAATGCAATGGATAAGCCGGTAAAAGAAGTAATGATCAACGGCCTTCTGCCAATTCTTTCAACCAAATTCATCCCGATAATTGCTCCGATTAAGCCCAACAAACTAACCGTTCCGGAACCAATATATACCATCATTTGCGATCCGTGAGTAAATGGTTTTAGAATGGTCGGTGTATACATGGAAATTCCGTAATAGGCAACGGCATAGCAAAACCAGAATCCGCAAACAAAGAAAGTGCGACGGAAAAGTCCTTTCGTGAAAAGGCTGCTAATCTTTTGTTTTGGCTTCATATTTGGCTGAATTTTGACTTTCTGTCCGGTAATTTTCAGCATAATTTCTTCTGCTTCTTTTTCACGCCCCCTTGCAGTAAGCCATCGTGGTGATTCCGGAAGCGTTACACGAAAAAAGAAGACAATGAGAGCAAAAATGGCGCCAGTAAGTAACATGTAACGCCACGCATTTTCGCCGAGCGGGACAAGCAGTATGCCAACCAGATAGGCAACAACCGCTCCGACAAACCACATGGCGCCGAGTGATGTACTGTGCCTTCCCCGGCTTTGCGTCGCACTGAATTCGGATACAAGCGTAGCGGAAATCGGATAGTCTGCCCCGATCCCTATACCAAGTAAAAATCTGAAGAGGGCCAGTTGCCAAGGTGCCTGGGCAAACGCCGTAAGTGTCGCAAAAACGACAAATGCCAACAAATCAACCACGTACATGGCTTTCCGTCCATACTTATCTGTTAAATTTCCCAGCCAGATTGCTCCGATAAAAGAGCCAATGACAGCTGAGGAAGTAATCAGTCCCTGCATGCCCGGCCCGAATTCCCAGTGATCAAGGATCAGCGGCATGGCAACAGCAATTACCGTTAAATCAAAGCCATCCAAAAAAGTACCGCCGGCAGACAAAAGTGTGACTTTCCTTTGGAAGCGCTTTAACTGTGGCGAGTCTAAATGCTCAAAACTCATTTTTCTCTCCCTTTCTTTTCCGTATAATCCTGCCGAAAAATAAAAGCCATAGCCAAAAAAACATTTGTCATGTTTTTGGCTATGGCTTCTCATCGTCTCCAGCCATAGAGATTATACGTTTTTTGTTGTTAAATTATTTATACAAGATTTAGGCTAGGCTGTCAATACAAAAAACAAAATTTTTTATCAGTTCAGATTTTACTCCTCCTTCTCTTCCTTCCTGTCCATTGTCCCATCCGTCAGTGTTTTGTCAGCCAGCTTCTTCGTTTTCTTCTTTTCATTTTCTTCTTCGTTCTTCAACTGTTTATCGGACATGGTTTCACTTCCTTTTTGTCGTTAGTATACCCCGAGGATCGGAAGCTGAAACATCCGCCGGTTTTGTTTAAACGGTTGGGCAAAGGGTATGCAGACAAAAAAAGCGAATGGAGTTGGAAGGATGGAGAATGACAGAAAACAGGGCAATCATTTAAGCCGGTCGCTGAAAAACCGGCATATTCAGTTTTTGGCATTAGGGGGCGTCATCGGCGTCGGTCTGTTTTACGGCGCTTCGCAGGCAGTGAAAATGGCGGGACCGGGCGTTTTGGCGGCGTATATTGCGGCCGGCCTGGTTGTCGCCATTGTCATGCGGGCGCTCGGGGAAATGACGGTTGAAAAACCGGTGGCCGGATCATTCAGCAAGTATGCGCATGATTTGTTCGGCGAGCGGATGGGCTTTGTTTCAGGCGGCATGTGGTGGTTTTTATGGGTGGCGACTGTGATGTCGGAGCTTGCCGCGATCGGAAAGCTGGTCCAGTTCTGGTTTCCGCATTTTCCGGCCTGGATTCCAGGATTTTTGGCACTCATTTTATTCACAGTTTCTAATTTACTGGCTGTAAAAATTTTTGGCGAGATTGAGTTTGTGTTTGCGATTTTAAAAGTCATTGCGATTCTCGCCTTTATGGTTTTCGGCGCGCTGATGATTTTTACCGGTTTATTTAATGGTGGAAAAATCGTTGGCTTTTCGAACCTTTGGGCGCACGGCGGGTTTTTCCCGGCCGGGTGGTTCGGCGTTTTCCAGGCGGTTGCGATTGTGATTCAGGGATACGCCGGCATTGAAACGCTCGCCGTGGAAGCAGGCGAATCAGACAACCCGCGCCAGTCGATGCCGAAAGCATTCAGAAGTGTTACATACCGGATTTCCTTTTTCTATATCGGATCCATTTTGATCATGCTGTGCGCGTATCCGTGGACGCAACTGGCCGGGCATGACGGTAGCCCGTATGTTCTTCTTTTCTCGCAAGTTGGCATTCCGGTTGCGGCAACGCTGATGAACCTGATCATTATTTTCTCCGGGCTCTCATCGTGCAATACCGGCGTTTACGGTGGCAGCCGGCAGCTTTACAGTATGGCGAATGAAGGATTGCTCCCGCGTTCCCTCAACAAACTCAACAAACAGCGAATTCCGTACGCCGGCGTGTTTGCAACTGCTGTGGCCATGTCGGTTGGAACCGTCATCACGTATCTTGCGCCGGATACTGTCTATGTTTGGATTACGAGTGCTTCCGCCTTTTCGGCTATTTTTATCTGGGCACTGATCCTCGTGCTGGAGCTTGTGAACCGGGCCGCATCCAAAGACAAAGGTGCAAGTTTTCATTACAAAATGCCGTTCTGGCCGGTTTTGCCGATTGCCGGGCTGGTCATGCTTCTTTTAGCTTTTATCGCGATTGCCATTTCACCGTTAACCCGCATTTCCGTTTTCGCCGGTGTTCTCTGGCTCGTCTTTCTGCTTGTATACTACCAAATCGCAGTCGCCCCGAAAGTGCGCGCGAAGAACACGCCGCTCAGGGAATCGCCTGTGAAAGATTACTAAGCTCTGAAGTGGGCTGCTCCGGATCGAACCGGAGCAGTTTTTCGTGTTTCGATATTTGGTCCTGGAAGATTGCGGCTGCTCTGCGTTTTTCTTCCCGCGAAATGCTCGGGTTCTTCGCAATGTTTGCGCGTTTTCCCTCTGCAATCGTTTTTGCTCTGAATATGCTGCCACTGGATGCCAAAAAATTCGTTTTCAGGATGTTCCTGCTTTAGGAAAAACCAGACTTTTCCTGTCACCTGGTGAAATGCCGGCGAAAAATGATCACAACAGAGTCCGTTTTAAAAATGTTCACTTTTTGACATGCCGCCATTTTGCAGGAATTCCGACAAAAATGTCGAAATCTTACGGGGAGGGCATTGCCCATATTGGGAGGGATTGCAATGAATCGGGAAGAATACGAAACGGTTTTATCCGTACACCGTGTACCTGTCTCATCATTACGTTCGGAATGCAACCCGGACGAGTTTCCGTTTGAAACGACAGATGATTTAGAAACGCTGCCGAATGAAATGATCGGGCAACAGCGGGCGGAACAGGCGATGGATTTCGGTTTGTCTGTCGAGCAGTCCGGTTACAATTTATTCGTCGTCGGACCGTCCGGGACGGGCAGAATGACGTATACGCAACATAGTGTCGAAAAGCTCGCATCCGGACGGCCGGTGCCGGATGACTGGTGCTATGTCAACAATTTTGAAAATCCGGACCGGCCGCTTGTCATCAATTTGCCGGCTGGAAGCGGCCTCCGTTTTCAGCGCAAGATGGAAACCCTTTTGATTGATATTGAACGGGAACTCCGCGCCACTTTTTCAAATGAAGAAACGGAAAAGAAGAAGCGGAATATCATTGACGCGTCGCAAAACCAGGTCGAGGCACTTTGGAGAGAAACGGAAATGTTCGCGTCCGGGCTGAATTTTAAATTGGAGCGGACCCCGGCCGGCATTCAAACCATTCCGCTTTTTTTCGGCCGGCCGATGGAAAAAGAAGAATACGAGCGGCTTTCCGATGCCAACAAAGAAAAATTGAAAGAACGGGAAAAACAGCTTGAGGAAAAAATCAATGAAACGGTGTACCAGATCCGGAAAATTGAAGAACAGCTCCGGAAAAATCTCGACCGTTTTCATAAAGAGACAGCTGCTTTTACCATTGAAGGCCTGTTCCAGCCGCTAAAAGAAGCTTACCGCGATTTTCCAAAAGTCCTCCGCTATCTCGAAGAATACAACCATGATGTTGTCGAGCATTTTTCGCTGTTTTTAACCGACCAGGAAGAAGGAAACGCCGTCGTCCAGGCGCTGACCGGCAGCAAAGAGCAGCAGCTCCAGCGCTATGCCGTCAATCTCCTTGTCAGCCATAAAAACGGCCAGGGCGCGCCTGTCATCTATGAAACGAACCCGACATACCAAAACTTATTCGGGAAAATCGAGTACCGCGGCGCGTTCGGCAGCTGGACGACCAATTTCACGCTCGTTAAACCGGGCGCAATCCATATGGCGAACGGGGGCTATTTAATTTTGCAGGCTGCCGAACTGCTGTCGCAGCCGTATGCATGGACCCTTTTGAAACGCGCGTTGCAAACGGGGAAAATCCAGATTGAAGACCCGTTTGCTGAAAGAGGCGCTTTCCCGACGAGCGGCCTTAAGCCTGAGCCTGTCCCGCTCAATATCAAAGTGATCATTATCGGGTCTTACTATTTATACGATTTGTTATCAAGCGTGGATGAAGATTTCCATAAGCTGTTTAAAGTGAAAGTCGAGTTTGACACGGTGATGAAGCGGGATGCGGAAAACCGCAGGAAAATGGCTTATTTTATCAAAAATTATGCAGATCGGAAAAACCTTCTCCCGTTCCACCGGCGCGCCGTTGCGAAAGTCATTGACCACAGTGCGCGCCTTGCCGGGGAACAGGAGAAACTGACAGCGCGCTTCCAGGACCTGACAAAAATTCTCGTCGAATCAGGTTACTGGGCGAAAAAAGAAGGAAGCGCCTGCGTAGACAGCCATCATATCCGCAAAGCGCTGGAAGAGCAGGCAAACCGGACGAACCATATTTCCGAACAATACCGCGAAATGATCCATAACGGGACGATTATGGTGGATACGGACGGCGAACGGGTAGGCCAAATTAACGGCCTGGCTGTGATGGGGACAAGGGATGCAACATTTGGCATTCCGACAAAAATCACGGCGCAAACGTTTGTCGGAAAAAGCGGCATTATGAACATTGAACGGGAAACCTCTTTAAGCGGGCAGATTCATAATAAAGGGCTGCTCATTTTAACCGGGTTTTTATCCGGCATGTTTGCCAAAAACAAGCCGATCCCGCTTTCGGCGAGCATCACGTTTGAACAGACCTATTCGCTTATTGACGGTGACAGCGCCTCCAGTACCGAATTGTATGTGCTTCTTTCATCGCTTGCCGGCGTGCCGATCAAACAGGGGATTGCCGTTACCGGTTCAGTGAACCAGTGGGGCGAGATCCAGCCGATCGGCGGTGTAAATGAAAAAATAGAAGGCTTCTTCGCCATCTGCAAAGACCGCGGGCTGACAGGGCGCCAGGGCGTCATTATTCCGCAGCAAAATGTTTGCAATTTGATGCTGCATGATGAAGTCGTGGATGCCGTGAAAGCCGGCCAATTCCACATATGGGCCGTCCGCCATATTTCGGAAGGGATTGAAATTTTAACCGGCGAAAACGCGGGAGCAGAACGCACTTCCGGCGGCCACTTCCCGGACGGCACCATTTTTGCAAAAGTGGAAGCCCGTTTTCAAAAAATGTATGAATCTGTAAAAGAAACGAAACAATAATGTAATCTGGCGGGCAAAGAGAGCCCGCCTTTATTATAATTTTTTGGCAAGAACTAGTCTGAAAGAATCATTTCCGTTTTACGCTCTATAATGGTTCCTTCTTTTGCGGTTATAATAATAAAACAGGCAAATGTGAAAAATTTTCATCATCCCGTTTTTCATCGTTTCAAATCCGTATTGCATAAAGGGGGAAGGGGGCGCTGCTGTGGCAATGCAAAAAAGATACAGAGCGTGCAGCCCGGCATCTGCATCGTCGTGTAGAAAGGATTTGAGTTTGAAATTGAGCAAAACATCAAGTGAGGATTTTAAAAAAATTCCGTTGAGTGAGAATCAGATCAGAGGAATTCTCCACTCTTTCATGCATTCGTTTGAATCAATTGAAGTGCAGACAAGCAAAGACAGGCACCGGGAATTGACAATCGAGCAGGCAATCGATTTGCTTGTCCGCAATATGAGCAGGGAAAGTATACTCGATTTTATCCACCAGCTTAACATCATCTGCGAGCGCCGTTCGAGCGTGCTGGCTTATGTGAAATACATTTTGACAGCATTAGTCGTGCGCCTGGAACAAAGCGGAAAAAGGGATATCAATCGTTATAACTAAACTGGAGATGGCTGCCTTTTCCCCGGCTCCGGTAACTGCTGTAACGTAACCGTTATCGCGAAAGGGAAGCTCCATTCTTGAATGTGCAAAGAAAGCTTTGAATGGAAAACATTTTTCCATTCCGGTTTATCGTAAGGGAAAGGTGTATAGGTTTTAAAACGAAGGAACCATTGCTGGATGGAAAGATGCGTCTGGTTCCGGATTCCGCAATCGCAGCAGCGTAGCCGTTATCGGTGGTGGGGGTTTTTTAAAAAAGTGCGGGATAGGGATATCCTTCATTCCGGTTTCCGTTCGTATTGCGCGTAACCGTTATCGTGCAAGGCATGTTTAAAAATACGAAGGAACCACTGCCGGATGGAAAGCTGTTTTTGCATGGATGGGAAGAAGGGGTTTTCGAAGCGTTCGGGATATCAATCGTTCATTGCATGGGAAGAGAGTTCACTCCGGTTTTCGTTTGTGCTTGGCGAAACCGCTGCCGCATGTTTAAGCGTATGAGAGGTCCTTTACTGCACGGAAAGATGCTTTTGGCCGTATACCGTATGATATGGAGAAAGGAGTTAAAGTGCCCTTTGCCGGGTATCATTAATGTACGGAAAGTAGCGCCCCATATAGAAAGGAGGCATTCATGTGAGAAAAGCCCCGCTTATGCCTTTGCCGGCGGCTTTTTTTAAAAAAGATACGCTGGAGCTGGCGCGTGCCCTTCTCGGTTGCCTGCTCGTCAAAGAGACGGAAGAAGGAACGGCGGCCGGTTTTATTGCCGAAACGGAAGCATACATGGGTGCATGGGACAGGGCCGCGCACAGTTATGGAAACCGGCGGACGAAAAGAACGGAAATCATGTACTATGGCCCGGGCCACGTGTATACATACCAAATGCACACCCACTGCCTCGTGAATGTCGTCAGCGGCCGGGAAGGCACACCGGAAGCCATCCTGATCCGTGCCGTGGAACCTTTTATTGGAACGGAGCTGATGTTTGCCCGCCGGAAAGTCAAGGAAGCAAAGCAACTCACAAACGGTCCCGGGAAGTTAACAAAAGCATTAGGCATTACAATGGAAGACTACGGGCGCGTATTTTACGAACGCCCGCTCTTTATTGCGGAAGGATACGAACCGGAACAAATCGAAACCGGCCCGCGCATCGGAATCGATAACACCGGTGAAGCCAAACATTACCCGTACCGGTTCTGGATAAAAGAAAACCGTTATGTATCGAGGCGGGCGTAAACGGCAAAGGCGGTGCGTGAAGAAAGTGCCGAAGAGAAAAAACACCGGCATGTAGCCGGTGCCGGGCGATTATATGAAAACGGATTCTTTACGCCTTGTGTCCAACGACCATCGCTTATTAAAACCAGCAAATGATCCGCTACTCTATTTCTTAAACGGGAGGCCGGCGCAAAGTTGAAATCGGCTTAAAGGCCGGCTTCTTGCGTCGGACTACCAGAAATAGCCGTAGCCGCCGTACGGGAAGCCGTAGCCGCCGTAAAGCGCAGGTGCGAGCAATGCCGATGTTGCCAGGCCGCCTGCAAACCCTCCGAGGAACGGGCCAAAACCGAATCCCCATGGCCTGAATCCCCACGGCCTGAAGCCCCATGGCCTAAAACCCCATGGCCGGAATCCGAAGCCTCCAAATCCCCATGGCCGCAATCTTACATCTTCATGGTTCAATGTTTCATAATAAGGAACTTCTTGATAACCTGTATTCAAAGTTTTTCCTCCTCAACCCCATTATTTTTTGTACGATAAAGCATATGTGAAAAACCCGGTGCCTGTATGGGTATTTGCCTTTTATCCCAAAAATTTGCGCTGCTTCACCCGTTCCGGCATGGACACCTCTGAAAAAACCCTTCCGGCTTCAGGTAAGGCATTCGCCAAAGTGAAATTTTAAAGCGGCGGATGTTAAAAACGGCTGGAAACATCCGATACAAATAGTAGACAAAAAAGCGGTTTTGTTCCGCCATGAAACAAGGCATGGCGGGAACGTCGGAACATAAGGAGATACTTGCTATGATTGGAGCGACGCAGTGGCAGGCTGCGCATCCGCCTCTTGCAAACAGCACACCGCAGGCACAAAAGGCAACCGAGGCGGATCAGGCCAGGCCAATTGTGACAAAAGAAAACAGGGAACAAAGCCTTCCCGCCAATGAAGAAACGAAAGAAAAAGTGAAAAAAGCGGTGGACCAGCTGAACCATTTCTTGTCCGGATCATCCACCCATTTAAAATTTCAATTTCATGACCAGCTGAAAGAATATTATGTTACGATTGTCGACGACAAGACGGACCAGGTGATTAAAGAAATTCCGCCGAAAAGGATTTTGGATACGTATGCCGATATGCTGCACCATGTCGGGATTCTGGCCGATGAAAAGGTATAAGGAGGGAATTGAATGACATCCATACAAAGAATCACAGGGCTTGCGAGCGGCATGGACATCGATTCCATTGTCGAAAAAATGATGACCGCGGCAAAACAGCCTTTGGTCAAACTGCAGCAGCAAAAGCAAATTTTGGAGTGGCAGGAAGAAGACTACCGGACGCTGAACCAAAAATATTTTGACTTCCGCTCCACGCTGTCCAACATGAAATTGACAACCAAGTACAGGGTGCGTACGACAACCTCGTCAAACGAAAATAATGTGACGGCCACTGCGGCAAATAATGCTGCACTCGGATCAGCAACCATCCAAAGCGTTACGCAACTGGCAACGGCTGCGACAAAAATCAGCGGATCAGGATCTGAAACGGCAACAACGATTTCCAAATCCGGTGCCAAAATCAAAGCGGACGCAAGCCTTTACAGCCAGACCGGGAACTTTTTAAACGGCATTACTTGGAACAACGGGGTCGTGGTCTCCCAGTCTTTTTCAGGAGACGGGGATGCGACGGCATCGGTCAAACTGTCCAATCCTCCTGTTTCAACAACGACGGACGGTATTACCTATTATGCTATGAATGTAAAAGTCAATGGCAAAACCTATCAGGTTGTAAATGATAAAAGCAATATTCCTGACAATGAAAAAGGCAATTATGCCGTTTATAACGCGGAAAGCGGCGTGTTGACATTTGACAGTGCGGTATCTTCGGGATCCAGCATCAATGTGGAGTATGTCGCGGGGGCGGTGACAGAAACAAAAACATTGGCCCAGGGTACGGCAACGATGCAGCTGGGGCATGGCTTGATCGCAACGGATGCGGGCGGAGATCAGGCGTTCAGCTTAAAAATCAACAATACAAACTATGTGCTCGAAAACGACAAACTGTACGCAGAATCCGATACAGGAAAAAGCAGTCCGATCGGTACGCTGGATGCTTCAACCGGACTGATCACGTTTACGGATTCATCTGTATTAAGCGGAGAAAGCAACACAGTTTCCGTCACTTATTCATCAAAATATGCCACCATGTCGCTCGGAAGTTATAATGAAGACGGAAGTATAAATAAAGCGACTTTTTATATTGATGGCACGGATTCTTTAAATACTGTCATGGCAGATGTAAACAACCATTCGACACTTGGGGTTTCCATGTACTATGACGAAAATGCAGACAGGGTTTCGCTCACGAGAAAAATGACCGGAGACTTCAACAAAAACCAAAAAAACAATAAAGGTGATGAAATCATCATCGGCGGGTCTGGCAATGATTTTTTAAATCAAACATTGCAGTTTAATGGCAGCAAAGAATCCGGCGGTGAGAATGCAAAATTTACGATGAACGGCCTGGAAACAGAACGTACGTCCAACACGTTCGCCATCAACGGCGTAACGTACACCCTTAAAAGCAAATTTGATACACCCGTCACGGTTACGGTCTCTAACGATACGGACACCATTTTCAAAAACATCAAAGATTTTGTGGACCAGTATAACAGCCTGATTGATGCCGTGCAGTCGAAGCTGAATGAAGACCGCTACCCGGATTATGCGCCGCTTACGGACGACCAGCGCAAGGAATTGACGGACACGCAGCAGGACCAATGGGATAAAAAAGCGAGAAGCGGCCTTTTAAGGAATGATATGACGCTGAAAAGTTCCTTGTCGAACATGCGGTCATTGATTTATTCAAAAGTAAATAACGCCAATATTTCATCCGAATACAACCAGCTATCAAGCATCGGCATCACAACGACTTCCGACTGGCTTAAAGGCGGCAAGCTAGAAATTAATGAAGACAAGCTGAAGGCCGCGATCCAAAACGATCCGGATTCGGTTGAACTGCTGTTTCGCGCGACCGGCAGCACAACATCGGAAAAAGGCATTGTCCAAAGGCTGTACGACAGCGTCAATAATACTTATAACACGATCGTTGACAAAGCCGGGAAATCCACTTATGTGAACACCCAGTTTACGATCGGGAAAAACATCAACGATTTGACGGATAAAATCCGTGACATGAACGACAAACTGGGCAAGCTTGAAGACCGTTATTATGCGCAGTTTACAGCGATGGAGCAAGCAATCCAAAAATACAACAGCCAATATACTTATCTATCCAGCTTTTTCAGCAATAGTTAAAGGAGGGGCCGCAAATGGCAACACGTAATCCATACCAGGCGTACCAGAACAACTCGATTGCAACCGCATCGCCGGGCGAGCTGACATTGATGCTGTACAATGGCTGCCTGAAATTTATCCATTTGGCAAAAAAAGCCATTGAAAACAAAAATTTTGAAGAAAAAAATCAAAATATCCAAAAAGCGCAAAACATCATCCGCGAATTGATGATGACGCTGGATACAGGCAAATTTGAAGATGCAGAAAAGATGCTTTCCCTTTACGATTTTATCCTGCGCGAACTGATCCAGGCCAATGTGAAAAATGACGTGTCAAAACTGGATACAGCAGAAGAATTGGTGGCGGGTTTCCGTGACACCTGGAAGCAGGTCATCCAGGTGAACCGCCGGCAAACATACGGGCAGGGCGGCAAAGTATGACGGGCGATCTTGCCGCCTGCCTGGAGCTGACGGAAGCGCTACTTTCGGAATTTCATAAAGAACAGCCGAGGGAAACCTTGATCCAAAACGTCCACCGGCTCCTCGACCGGCGCGGGGCGCTGCTTGCTGCCATGAAACCGCCTTTTTCCGCTGAAGCGCAATGGCTTGGAAGAAAAATCATGGATCTCGACAAACAATTGAAGCCCCTGATGCAGAAAACGCTGTCCGGCATCCGGAACGATATTCAGCAAGCTGCGAAAAAGAAAACGTCCATGAAGCAGTATATAAATCCGTACCAGTCCCTGCAGTTAAATGATGGAAGGTTTTATGACCGGAAAAGATAGAAGTTCTGATCGATGCAGAACTTCTTTTTTTCGGGAAAGGCCGTGTAAACCGGCATGATGGCTGCTTTTTACAGCGGCAACAGGGGGATGACAAATATTTCTAAGAAAAATTCGCCAAAAAAGAAGGAATTTAGACAGGAAATGTGTAAATATATAAGTGTAAGATTATTAGAGAAGGCAGCGCTTTTACCGTGCAAAGTGAAAGTACGAGCATACCGCGGTATGCAAGGGGCTGCCAGTTGATGAGGAGGGGTCCACATGATGAACTACAACATTCGTGGCGAAAACATTGAGGTAACTCCGGCGATTCGGGATTATGTTGAGAAAAAAGTGAACAAGTTGGATCGGTATTTCGTAGAAACGCCAGACACTTCCGTCAATGTAAAACTTAAAGTCAATCCGGATAAAACTTCCAAAGTGGAAATTACAATTCCAATGCCGCAGCTCGTATTGCGCGCGGAAGAAACCAATGAGGATATGTACGCGGCAATTGACCTGATTGCTGACAAATTGGAGCGGCAAATCCGCAAACATAAAACAAAAGTAAACCGGAAACTGCGTGAAAAAGGAAGCACGAGGGAACTGTTCACTCCGGACGCCGTACTGAAAGAAAAACAAGCCAGGAAAGAAGAAGACTCAGAACTGCAAATTGTGCGGACCAAACATTTTAACTTAAAACCGATGGACAGTGAAGAAGCAGTGCTGCAAATGAACCTTCTGGGCCACAACTTCTTCATTTACACCGATGCGGAAACAAATCATACGAACATCGTATACCGCCGCAAAGACGGCAAATACGGGCTGATTGAAACAAAATAAGGGAATGGCGAAGCAAGCACCCGCGGTGAATCCGCGGGTGCTTTTGCAGCATGGGCCTATCCGGTGAAAGCAAAGCGGGCCGGGGGCGGTTTTTTAGCACACAACGCGAGCCGGCAAGGAACGCGGCTCCGGCAGAAAGGTGAAAACGAGCCGGTGCCTATGTTCAGGATAGAAGACCTAATTAGACAATTCGCCCTGCTTCGCCGGTGGTTTTGTCAATTGGAGCTTCTATCGGGACAAAACCCTTGGCAGACATGGCTCTTTTGTCTAATGAGCCGCCATGCTGCAGTGGACGCGGCCCCGGCAGAAAGGTGAAAATGAGCCGGTGCCTATGTTTAGGATAGAGAAGAAAAAAGGCAAGCAGGAAGCGAGAAAAGCCCGGATGGCGGACTGGAAACCGGGAGGCGGGCAGCCGGCAAGGCATCCGCTTGCAGGAAAGGCCAGTGCAGGGACAGACATTTCTATACGAGGGGGAAAGATGATGGACCTGGATTACTTGTATCATCCTTATGTATCCACCAGAAATACCGTTTTTGCCAAAAAAGGAATGGTTGCCACTTCACAGCCGCTAGCTGCCCAGGCCGGCCTTGAAGTTTTACAAAAAGGCGGCAATGCGATTGATGCCGCTATTGCCGCAGCCGCCGCCTTAACGGTCGTGGAGCCGGCCTCGAACGGCATCGGTTCAGATGCATTCGCCATTGTTTGGGCGGGCGGGAAACTGCACGGTTTAAATGCAAGCGGGCCCGCACCGCAGTCGATTTCCATTGAGGCCGTGAAAAAACAAGGGTATGAAAAAATGCCGGCTTATGGGGTGGTCCCGATTACGGTGCCGGGCGCGCCGGCAGCATGGGCGGCGCTATCGGAAAAATTCGGGCGGCTCCCGCTGGCAGACGTTGTGCAACCGGCAATCCGGTATGCGGAAGAGGGGTACCCGCTTTCGCCGGTTTTGGGAAAATACTGGGAAAGGGCATTCCGCCAGTTTCAAACGATTTTTAAAGAAGAAATGTTCCGGCCATGGTTTGACACGTTTGCGCCGGACGGCAGGGCGCCGGCAATCGGGGAAGTGTGGAAATCGCCCGGGCATGCCGCGGCATTAAAGGAAATTGCGGAAACGAAAGCAGAAAGTTTTTACAGGGGGCCGCTTGCAGAAAAAATCAGTGCCTGTATCCGGAAATGGGGCGGCTTTTTAAGCAGGGAAGATTTGGAGGCTTATCATCCCGAATGGGTGGAGCCGATTTCCGCCAGCTACCGGGGCTATGAGGTGTGGGAAATGCCGCCGAACGGGCAGGGGCTTGTTGCGTTGATGGCGCTCAATATTGCGCAAGGATTTGAATTTCGTGAAAAAGACTGCGTGGATACCTATCATAAACAAATTGAAGCAATGAAACTCGCTTTTACAGACGGCAAAGTGTTCATTACAGATGCCGGTGAAATGAAGGCGGACATTGCACACTTGCTTTCGGAAGGCTATGCTGCAAACCGGCGCAGGCTGATCGGGGATCTGGCGCTGGATCCTGAACCGTATGAACTGCCAAAGAGCGGCACTGTCTATTTGGCGGCAGCGGACGGGGAAGGGAATATGGTTTCTTATATCCAAAGCAATTATATGGGATTCGGCTCCGGCATTGTCGTTCCGGGCACAGGAATTGCTTTGCAAAACCGGGGGCATGATTTTTCTTTGGATGAAACGCATGTGAATGCATTGAAACCCGGCAAAAAGACGTATCATACGATTATTCCCGGCTTTTTAACAAAAGACGGGGAAGCGGTCGGGCCGTTTGGGGTGATGGGCGGCTATATGCAACCGCAGGGCCACTTCCAAGTGATCATGAACACGATTGATTTTCATCTTCATCCGCAGCAGGCGCTCGATGCCCCGAGATGGCAATGGACGGAGGGGAAAAAAGTGCTGGTAGAACCCCATTTTCCGAATCACCTTGTGCAAGGGCTGATCCGAAAAGGGCACGATGTCCAAGTGGCTGCGGATACTGGCGGTTTCGGCCGCGGCCAGATCATCTGGCGCAACCTGGACACGGGCGTACTGATGGGCGGCACGGAATCGCGTGCGGACGGCATGGTGGCGGCCTGGTAAAACGCTTTTCCAATTCCAAATGGGTGCTCAGGCCTCTTCATTTTTTTCAGACAGCGGCCCGGGCATGCCGAACCGGGAAAGTCGGAATCTCCCTGGAGGTTAAAAACCGGTTGCCCGGCATGGATTTTAAATGACGATATAGACGATATACCTGAAGTTGTGCATCAGCCCCGGGCGTCCATTTGCATGGCGATGGCTTTTTGCAGCAGGCAACAGAGCGGCAATATTTTGTTTATTTTTTATGGGATTTTTAGCCTTAAGCACCGGCAGCCTGTCTCCGGGTTCTTTTGTTGTATGCGCTCCGTTTCAGTGTTACAATACAATAAGGTATATTTCAGGAAACAAAATACACGCACCCGGCAAATCCTGGGCTGTATCATCGGAATTTTCCCCAAAAAGCATGGAAACCCTGGTTTAACATGGCCGGGAAAACCCGGCGGAAAAAGTGACGCAGAAAAGAAACTGTGCTATAATTAAAATTTAAAAGTCATGGCAATTACAATGATAGGGCCGAAACAGTCCTGTTTTGATACTGAAATAAAGGAGCGTTTTGAATGGTGGCTTTTTTGGACAAAGTTTTTGATGCCAACAAACGTGAACTGAAACATCTTGAGAAGATCGCAAACCAGATTGAAGAATTGGCGTCGGATATGGAAAGGCTGTCGGATGAGCAGCTGCGCGACAAAACGGAAGAGTTTAAGCAGCGTTACCAAAACGGCGAGAGCCTTGATGACCTGCTTGTGGAAGCTTTTGCGGTTGTCCGGGAAGGCGCCAGACGTGTGCTCGGGCTTTATCCTTATCATGTCCAGCTGATGGGCGGTATTACGCTCCATGAAGGAAATATTGCCGAAATGAAAACCGGTGAAGGGAAAACGCTGACCGCCACGATGCCGGTTTATTTGAACGCCCTGTCCGGGAAAGGCGTCCATGTCGTCACGGTGAACGAATACCTGGCGAAGCGGGATGCCGAGGAAATGGGCGAGCTGTATAAATTTCTCGGGCTTACTGTCGGCCTGAATTTAACCAATATGTCGAACGAAGAAAAACAGGCCGCATATGCAGCAGATATCACATACGGGACGAACAATGAATTCGGCTTCGATTATTTGCGCGACAATATGGTGCTTTACCATGAACAAAAAGTGCAGCGGCCGCTTTATTTTGCGGTCATTGATGAAGTCGACTCGATTTTAATCGATGAAGCGCGGACGCCGCTTATAATTTCCGGACAAGCTGAAAAATCGACAGCACTGTATACACAAGCGAACGCATTTGTGCGTACATTGGAAAAAGAAAAAGATTACACTTATGATGTGAAAACGAAGAGTGTGCTGCTGACGGAAGAAGGCATCACGAAAGCTGAAAAATATTTTCACATCGACAACCTGTATGATCTCCGCAATGTGACGATCAACCACCATATTAACCAGGCACTGAAAGCCAATGTTGCGATGCACCGGGATGTCGACTATGTCGTACAGGACGGGGAAATCATCATCGTCGACCAGTTCACCGGCCGCCTGATGAAAGGCCGCCGGTTCAGTGAAGGGCTGCACCAGGCGATTGAAGCAAAAGAGGGCGTGGAGATCCAGAACGAAAGCATGACGATGGCCACGATCACGTTCCAGAACTATTTCCGGATGTATGCGAAGCTAGCCGGGATGACCGGTACGGCGAAAACGGAAGAAGAAGAGTTCCGCAACATTTATAACATGCGTGTTGTCGTGATCCCGACAAACCGCCCGATCATCCGCGACGACCGGCCGGATTTGATTTACAAAACGATGGAAGGCAAGTTCAGGGCTGTTGTCGAGGATATTAAGCAGCGCCACGACCTCGGCCAGCCGGTGCTTGTCGGGACGGTTGCGATCGAAACGTCTGAATTGATTTCCCAAATGTTGAAAAAGAGAGGCGTCCCGCATAACGTGTTGAACGCGAAAAACCATGCGCGTGAAGCGGAAATCATCAAACAGGCGGGGCAAAAAGGCGCGGTTACGATTGCGACAAATATGGCCGGGCGCGGTACCGATATCAAGCTTGGCGAAGGTGTCGTGGAACTGGGCGGCCTTGCCGTCATCGGAACCGAACGCCATGAATCAAGGCGGATCGACAACCAGTTGCGCGGGCGTTCCGGACGCCAGGGAGATCCCGGGGTAACACAGTTTTATCTGTCAATGGAAGATGAACTGATGCGCCGCTTCGGATCGGATAATATGAAGAGCATGATGGAACGGCTCGGTATGGATGATACGCAGCCGATCCAGAGCAAAATGGTGTCGCGCGCCGTTGAATCCGCACAAAAACGGGTGGAAGGCAATAACTTCGACGCCCGGAAACAACTGCTCCAATATGATGATGTTCTCCGGCAGCAGCGCGAGATCATTTATAAGCAGCGCGATGAAGTGCTGACGGCGGATAATTTGCGTGAAATCGTTGAAAAAATGATCCGTTCGGTCGTAGAACGCGTTGTAAACGCCAATGCGCCGCTCCATGAAGATGAGGAAGAATGGAACTTGCAGGGCATTGTCGATTATGTCCTGACCAATCTGCTGCGTGAAGGCGACATCACACGGGAAGATTTGCTTGGAAAAGAACCGGACGAAATGGTTGACCTTATCATGGCAAAAGTGAAGATGCGCTATGATGAAAAAGAAGAAGCATTCGGGCCGGAACAGATGCGCGAATTTGAAAAAGTCATTTTGCTGCGCTCCGTTGACTCAAAATGGATCGACCATATTGATGCGATGGACCATCTCCGTGAAGGGATCCACTTGCGCGCGTATGGCCAGATCGACCCGCTGCGCGAATACCAGTCGGAAGGCTTTGCCATGTTTGAAAATATGGTTGCATCCATCGAGGAAGATACGGCAAAATATATTATGAAAGCAGAAATCCAAACCAACCTGGAGCGGCAGGAAGTGGCAAAAGGCCAGGCTGTCGTGCCGGGCGGGGAAGAAACCGCTGTGAAGAAAAAACCGGTCCGCAAAAAAGTGCGCATCGGCCGGAATGACCCTTGCCCGTGCGGCAGCGGCAAAAAGTATAAAAACTGCCACGGCCGGCTTGAGGCTTAAAATCAGGCAGGCATACGCAAAAAAAGAAGGGGCAAAACGCCGCCCTTCTTTTTTGCGGAAAACAGCAGAAAAATTTAATGAGGTGAATGGAATGGAATTATCGGAAATCAGAGCAGAATTGGAAAATACAGCTAAGAAATTAGCGGGTTTCAGGGGGTCTCTTTGAATTAGAAGAAAAAGAGACGCGCATTGCCGAATTGGAAGAAAGAATGCTGGAGCCTAACTTTTGGGACGACCAGCAGGAAGCGCAGAAAATTATTAATGAATCCAATGCTTTAAAAGAAATGGTAAACGGCTACCGTGAACTCGAGTCGCAACAGGAGGATCTCGAAGTCACGTACGAACTGGCCAAAGAAGAAAATGACCAGGAACTGAAAGAAGAGCTTGAAGCTGAGCTTGAAGGGTTTACGGAAAAATTAAATGAATACGAGCTGCAGCTGCTTTTAAACGGGCCGTATGATGCGAACAATGCGATCTTGGAACTGCATCCCGGCGCGGGTGGTACGGAATCCCAGGATTGGTGTTCCATGCTGCTCAGAATGTATACACGCTGGGGCGAGAAAAAAGGCTTTAAAGTCGAAACCCTCGATTACCTCCCGGGCGACGAAGCCGGTGTGAAAAGCGTCACCCTCCTTTTCAAAGGGCATAACGCGTACGGTTATCTTAAAGCGGAAAAAGGCATTCACCGTCTTGTCCGGATTTCGCCGTTTGATGCAGCCGGCCGCCGCCACACTTCGTTCGTCTCGTGCGAAGTGATGCCGGAAATAGACGACAACATTGAAGTGGAAGTCCGGCCGGAAGATTTGCGTGTCGACACATACCGGGCAAGCGGGGCAGGCGGCCAGCACATTAACAAAACGTCTTCGGCTGTCCGGATTACCCATATTCCGACCGGAATTGTCGTCTCCTGCCAATCGGAACGTTCGCAAATTCAGAACCGCGAACAAGCCATGAAAATGCTGAAAGCGAAATTGTACCAAAAAGAAGTAGAAGAGAAAGAGAAACAATTGGCGGAAATCCGCGGCGAACAGAAAGAGATCGGGTGGGGCAGCCAGATCCGTTCTTATGTTTTCCATCCATATTCCATGGTAAAAGATCACCGGACAAATGTTGA
This sequence comes from Weizmannia sp. FSL W8-1119, assembly GCF_038008605.1. Classification (NCBI taxonomy): domain Bacteria; kingdom Bacillati; phylum Bacillota; class Bacilli; order Caryophanales; family Bacillaceae; genus Heyndrickxia; species Weizmannia sp. FSL W8-1119. The sequence continues at coordinate 736,348 of NZ_JBBOZL010000001.1, forward strand.
AACAGGGAATGTCCAGGCGGTGATGGACGGCGAAATTGATCCGTTCATTGATGCTTACCTGCGCTCACATATTTCGTAATAAGAAAAAAGTTTTCCTGAAAATTGAACGCATGACAGGCCCGGATGCCACAATGCCGGAAAATATATGAGGGGTGCGAAACAAGCGGTCCTGTATATTGGTGTGTGGCATCCGTTTTTTTATGAAAAGGGGGATGGACATGGCAAAGAAAAGGAGAAAACCGGCGAACAAATACCGGACGATGATGATGGAATATGGATACATACTTGCCGGGTCGGCAATTGTCGCGATTACATTTAATGTTTTCCTGCTTCCGAATAATATTGCGTCCGGCGGCGTCAGCGGGATCAGCACGATTTTTCACGGGCTGTTCGGATGGAAGCCGGCCTATGTGCAATGGGGGCTTAACATTCCGCTGTTTCTTGCCGGCCTTATTTTTTTAGGTTACCAATTTGGTGTCAAAACACTTGTTGGCACCGTGTTTTTGCCGTTTGTTGTTTTTTTGACGGAAAATTGGCAGCCGTGGACGCATGATGCACTGCTGGCCGCACTGTTTGGCGGGATCGGCGTCGGGGCGGGGCTCGGGATTGTGTTTCTCGGCAGGGCTTCAACCGGCGGAACCGATCTGGCCGCGCAAATTATCCATAAATTTACCGGCATCTCACTCGGAAAATGTGTGCTTGCGATTGACGGGCTAGTTGTCCTGTCAGCAGCTGCTGTTTTCGATATTGAAAAGGGTTTGTATGCAATCATTGGGCTGTTTGTCACAAGCAAGACCATTGACCTCGTCCAGGTCGGCCTGAACCGTTCAAAAAATGTGCTCATTATTTCCGACAAATACGAGGATATCCGGAAAGAGATTTTGTTCCAGATCGACCGCGGGGTTACAAGGCTCCCTGCATATGGCGGATTTACCGACCAGGAAAAACCGATTCTGATGTGTGTCGTCGACCAGTCTGAATTTATTAAGTTGAGAAACCTTGTCAAAACCATTGACGGGAAGGCATTTGTTGTTGTGATGGATGCCGCCGAAGTGCTGGGCGAAGGTTTTAACATGCCGTAGCCGCGCGTTTACGCGTTTTTCGTATTTCTTGCCAAGCCCGGGCGGCCATCCGGTATAATGGAAGAAGAATGTGCACAGGAGGGAGGGCTTCGTGTGAAAAAATGGTGCGCAGCTTTGGCGGCGGTTCTGCTTGCAGCCGGGTTTGCTGCCTGCGGGAACGGGTCTCCATCATCTGGCGGCGGGAAAAACACGGCAAGTGGCGGCGATGCCGAAAAACTGGCAGACCAAAAATGTTCTGCCTGCCATGGCGACCAATTGCAGGGGAACGTCGGACCGAATTTGCAGCATATCGGTTCTAAGCTCAGCGAAAAACAGATTTTAAATGTCATTGAAAACGGAAAAGGAGATATGCCGAAAGGGCTTTTAAAGGGAGACGATGCCCAAAAAGTCGCCAAATGGCTCTCCAAGAAAAAATGACAAAAACGGGCCGGTTTCCGGCCCGTTTTTTTAATGCGGGTCTTAGAAACGGTCTGCTCTGTAACATCTGAAAAAATGCCGGTCCAGTAAGAGATAAGAAGCGAGCGTAACGCAATCTTTTTGAAAAAAATGAAAAAATAAAATTTGCTTATTAGGAAATTTGAAACAAAACTGTAATGTCGCTCAAGGCAAGGGATGCTATAATGGTTAATGTGCGAATTTCGAGCAATTATGCGGATTCTCGCGCGTTGAAAAGAGAAAAAAGTCAAATTTTATGCAGAAAGGCTTTTACGCAGCCTTTTCTTACAGCAAATCATCCCGTGCGGATCTTTTACTGGGACGGGTGTATGGGTATTGCAAAAATTGGCGTTTTTTGCCGGTGCCGTTGACACATTTTTCATTTCGGCACGCTACATTGAAAAAGCCAGGTGAGGAAATGATAGAATTAAAGGACGTCTATAAAAAGTACCCGAACGGCGTCATGGCCGTGAGCGGGTTAAATATAAAAATCAACCAGGGCGAATTTGTTTATATCGTTGGCCCGAGCGGCGCAGGCAAATCCACGCTCGTCAAACTGATTTACCGCGAAGAAAAGCCGACATCAGGGGATGTCATCGTGAACGGCGTCAATCTTTCAAAGCTCCGGGACAAACGGATTCCTTATTTCCGGCGGCAGATCGGTGTCGTATTCCAGGATTTTAAGTTGCTGCCGACATTGACTGTATATGAAAATATCGCGTTTGCCCTCGAAGTGATCGAGCAGGAACCTTCCTATATCCGGAGCCGCGTTATGGAAGTACTCGACCAGGTCGGGTTGAAAAATAAAGCAAGAATGCTGCCTTCTGAGTTGTCCGGCGGTGAACAGCAGCGGGTTTCCATCGCCCGTTCCATCGTCAACATGCCGAAAGTGGTCATTGCGGACGAGCCGACTGGAAACCTCGATCCGGAAACTTCATGGGACATTATGAAAATCCTCGAAGACATCAACGTAACCGGGACAACGGTTGTCATGGCTACCCATAACCGTGATATTGTAAACACAAACAAGCACCGCGTCATCGCTATTGAAGGCGGGAAAGTGGTACGCGATGAGCAGCTGGGAGGTTACGGTTATGAAGATTAATACGCTTAAACGCCACTTCCGGGAAAGTTTTAAAAGCCTTGGCCGGAATGGCTGGATGATGTTTGCATCGGCAAGTGCCGTAACGATTACCCTGCTTCTGGTCGGCGTATTTTTTGTCATCATCCTGAACATGAATAAATTTGCTTCCGATATTGAAAACGACGTGGAAATTCGCGTCCATATCGATTTAGCGGCAAAGGCTGCCGACAGGGAAAAATTGAAAAGCGAGATTGAGAGCCTGGATGCCGTCAATTCTGTCAAGTTTTCTTCTAAACAACAGGAATTAAAAGAATTGATTAAAAGAATGGGTGATGATTTTAAACTGTTCCAGCAGGACAACCCATTGTATGATGTATTTATTGTCAAAACAAAGCAGCCGACAGACACGCCGAAAGTTGCAGCGCAAATTCAAAAAATGGACCATGTTGAATCCGTCATTTACGGTAAAGGAAAAGTGGAAAAGCTGTTCCATGTTTTAAGTATCTGCCGCAATGTCGGGGTTGTGTTAATCATTGCCCTGCTCCTTACGGCGATGTTCCTTATCTCGAATACGATTAAAATTACGATTTTTGCCAGAAGAAAAGAAATCGAGATTATGAAACTGGTAGGGGCGACAAACTGGTTTATCCGCTGGCCTTTTCTTCTCGAAGGGCTCTGGATCGGGATCCTGGGGTCCATTCTGCCGATTGTGCTGATTTCCTTCGGCTATTACTCCGTTTACAAAATCGTGGAGCCGAAGCTTCAAAACAATATTATCCATATGCTTGATATCAGTCCGTTCATTTACGGCATAGACGGCCTGCTGCTCGTGCTTGGCGTCTGCATCGGAATCTGGGGCAGTTCGATGTCGATCCGCCGTTATTTGAAAGTGTAACGGGAACGGCAGGGGTGTATTCCGGTCGCGTCCGCCTGATTTTTATGCTATACCCTTTTCCGTTCGTTTTAAAACATAGGAAAAACGGGGCGTTGCGTCCCCGGATACATAAAACAAAACCATATTGCTCTGAGGGGGAAAAAGATGAAGAAGCGTTCCGTTCTGCCTGCTGCCGTTGTATGCACGCTCAGCTTGGGCGGCCTGTTCGGCTACCAGTCCAATGCGAGTGCGGCAGGAGATTTGCAGCAGAAAAAAAGCGAGATTGAGAGTAAACTTTCCAATGTCCAATCCGAAATGGACAAAAAAGACAACCAGATTTCCAACATTCAAGAAAAGCAGGCTTCTCTCGGCAGCCAGCTTGAGGCGATTGAGTCTAAAATTCAATCGGCGAACAAAAAAATCAGCGAGCAGGAACAGAATATCAGCACAACGAAAAGCCAAATTGCTGATCTGAAGAAAAATATCGCCGAAATCAAAAAGCGGATTGAAGACCGAAACGCCATTTTAGAAGACCGCGCCCGCGCAATGCAGAAAAACGGCGGCGGTTCGGTTAATTATTTGGATGTTTTTTTGGAAGCGAAAAGCGTCGGTGATTTTATTGACCGCTTTTCGGCAATGAAGACATTGGTTGAAGCAGACCGGCAAATTTTGGAAGAACAGAAAAAAGATGAACAGGATTTAAAAGACAAACAGGCATCAGTAGAGAAGAAACTGTCCGATTTGGAATCGATGCTGTCTGATTTACAATCATTAAAAGACAGTCTGAAACAGGATGAGAGCGAGAAATCGGCGTTAATCAAACAGCTGGACAAACAAAAAGATAGCCTCAAAGAAGAGAAAATGTCGCTGAGTGAACAAAAGAGCATCCTGGCTGACCAGAAAGCTTCCATTGAAAAAGCGATTGCGTTTGCGAAAAAGCAGGCTGAAGCAAGAAAAGAGGTGGCGGCAAAAGCAGATGCAGCAGCAAAGGCTCAAACGAATACGAATGCAGGATCAACAGGTTCGAAAGCAGGAACAACCAGCGCTGCATCATCGGCCAGCCCAAGTTCTGGGAGCCATTCCGGCGGGCCGCTTCCGGAAGTCTCTTCCGGGGCCTTTACACGTCCGGCATCCGGATATATTTCATCCGGATTCGGCGAGCGCTCCGGCGGGTTCCATCCGGGCGTTGACATTGCCAACAGCATCGGGACACCGGTTGTCGCTGCAGCCGACGGTGTCGTGTTCAGGGCGTACCGCTCTTCTTCATACGGAAATTGCGTCATGATCACCCACTATATTAACGGGAAGTTGTACACGACCGTTTATGCCCACTTGAGCTCGTACAGCGTCAGCACCGGGCAGCACGTCAGCAAAGGGCAGCAGATCGGCGCAATGGGAAATACCGGGGAATCAACAGGGCCCCATCTTCACTTTGAAATTTATAACGGACGCTGGACACCGCCGCCACATGCCGGTGCCCAAAACCCGAGAAACTACGTTAACTTTTAATAAAGGCGTGAAAAAGAACCGTATCTATTGGTGCGGTTCTTTTTGCATGCAATGGCAGGGAAAGTGCTGTATGATAGGTAAGACGCAAATATTATGGTATGATACAATTGTTATTTTTGCTGCGCAAACATATCCTATATCAATTTCAAAACACTTCACCGTGTTCCCGGATACCGGCCGGGAACAAACCTACAACAGGAACAAAGGGTGTACGAAAAGGAGAACGCAATGATTGTAACGGTACTACTGGTTATCTTGTTTCTTTTGAATTTTATTCTGGCAGGAACCATTATTTTCCTAGAACGGCGGGATGTCGGCGCAACCTGGGCCTGGCTTTTGGTGCTGCTATTCCTGCCGATTGCCGGCTTTATCCTGTATTTGATATTCGGGCAAAATTTAAGCCGCCGGAAAATTTTTGACTGGAAGGTACAGGAGAAGATCGGCATTAAGGAAATTTCCCAGCAGCAGATTGAACTGCTGCGCGAAAACCGGTTTCCGTTTCATGATGAGCGGACAGCCCAGTATAAGGATCTCGTTTATATGCTGCTGATGAATGACGGGTCGATCCTTTCCCAGGACAATCACGTCGATATTTTCACAGACGGCAGAAAAAAATTCCAGGCTTTATTTGAAGACATCCGGAATGCAAAAGACAGTATTCATCTTGTATATTATATTTTCCGGAATGACCGTCTCGGCCATGAATTGATTGAACTGCTGTCCCAAAAAGCAAGAGAAGGCGTAAAGGTGCGGCTGCTTTATGATGATATGGGATCGCGGATGCTGTTCCGCCGCAAATTTTTCCGGCCGCTGATTGAAGCCGGAGGGGAAGTGGCGTCCTTTTTTCCAGCCCGTATCCCGCTCATTAATTTGCGCGTCAACTTCAGAAACCATCGGAAATTGGCGATTATCGACGGACGGGTCGGTTATATCGGCGGTTTTAACGTCGGCGATGAGTATCTTGGCCTGAATAAAAAATTTGGTTATTGGCGGGACACGCATTTACGGATTTCCGGGAGCGCTGTTTATGCCATGCAGACCCGCTTTATTTTAGACTGGAATCAGGCATCGCCGCATGATGTGAAAAATGAAGAACGTTATTTCCCGGTCATCCCGCCGCAGGGGGAAACCGATATCCAGATTGTCTCAAGCGGCCCCGATTCCGAATGGGAGCAGATTAAAAACAGCTACATTAAGATGATTAATTCCGCCAAAAAATATATTTATTTGCAAACACCGTATTTCATTCCGGATGACAGCCTCCTGAACGCGCTGACGCTTGCCGCTTTATCCGGAGTGGATGTCCGGATTATGATTCCAAATAAACCGGACCATATGTTTGTCTACTGGGCGACGCTTTCCAACATCGGCCAGCTGTTAAAAACGGGCGTCAAAGTGTACATTTATCAAAATGGGTTCATCCACGCGAAAATGATTGTCGTAGACGGGAAAATTGCTTCCGTCGGCACGGCCAATATTGATGTGCGCAGTTTCCGCCTCAATTTTGAAGTGAACGCCGTGCTGTACGACCGCGAGCTTTCCGGCACACTTGCCGGCATTTTCCGGGACGACATGGCCAAATCAACCGAATTAACGCTCCATGTTTACCAGAACCGGCCGCTTTATGTACGGTTTAAAGAGTCCATTTCCCGGCTGTTGTCGCCAATTTTGTAGAAGAAAAAGAAAATTTTTCAAAAAAAGGTTGACGGTTTGCCATTGGTCTTCTATAATCTTAAACAATAAGTCATTCAAAATTGAATTATGAAAAGAAACTCTTATCTAGAGCGGCGGAGGGACTAGGCCCTGCGAAGCCCGGCAACCTTCAGGCATTTGCCTGAAAAGGTGCTAATTCCTACAGACATGCGTCTGAAAGATAAGGGAGGAACTTACATACATTGTAACCCTCTTCCCTTACGAAGAGGGTTTTTCATTTCCTCTTCCATCTTTCGCAGGAAAATTTTAAAAAACCAGGAGGATTTAAAAATGACACAATCATCATTACAACCGGAAACTTTATTGCTGCACGGGGGCCAGGAACCGGACCCGGCGACAGGCTCGCGCGCCGTGCCGGTATACCGGACGACTTCTTACGTTTTTCCGGATACAGAACATGCAGAGGGCGTCTTCAATTTATCAAAAGAAGGTTTCATTTATTCCCGCCTTGGCAATCCGACTGTGGATGTGTTTGAAAAACGCGTTGCCGCACTGGAAGGCGGAACGGCGGCTGTCGGTTTATCATCCGGCGCGGCGGCCATTGCCTTCTCCATTTTGAATATTGTGCGTGCGGGCGACGACATCGTATCCGCCAGCAATCTTTACGGCGGCACATATAATTTGTTTGCCGTGACATTGCCGAAATACGGCATTAACGTCAAGTTTGTGGACGGGTCTGACCCTGAAGCGTTCCGCCAGGCGATCACCCCGAAAACGAAAGCATTGTATGCGGAAATTATCGGCAACCCAAGCCTGCAGGTGCTCGACGTGGAAAAAGTGGCGGAAGTTGCCCATGAAAACGGCATTCCTTTGATTGTCGACAACACGTTTGCTTCTCCGTATGGCTCGAATCCGATCAAATGGGGAGCGGACGTGGTTGTCCATTCGGCGACAAAATGGATCGGCGGGCACGGAACGGCGATCGGCGGTGTTGCCGTTGACGGCGGGCATTTTGACTGGAACACAGAGAAATTTCCGGACTTCAGCGAACCGGATCCGAGCTACCACGGCTTGCGCTACGGCGTCGACACGGCACAGGCTGCGTTCGCCACAAAACTTCGCGTTCAGCTTTTGCGCGACTTCGGGCCGGCTTTAAGCCCGGACAACGCCTTTTTATTCCTGCAAGGGCTTGAAACGCTGCATCTGCGCGTGGAAAGGCATAACGAAAATGCGTTGAAAGTCGCGGAATTTCTGAAAAGCCATCCGGATGTTGCATGGGTCAATTATCCGGGACTTGAAGACCATCCGTCCCATGAGCTGGCGCAAAAATATTTGAACGGCGGCTACGGCTCCATTGTTAACTTCGGTGTGAAAGGCGGCCGGGAAACAGGAAGGCGCGTGATCGACAATATCAAGCTGTGGTCGCATGTAGCGAATGTCGGCGATGCGAAATCGCTGATCATCCACCCGGCAACGACCACGCATTCGCAGCTGAGCGATGAAGAACTGGAAAAGTCAGGGGTCACGGGTGATTTGATCCGCCTGTCTGTCGGGCTTGAAGCCGTCGAAGATTTGACAGCCGACCTCGATCAAGCCATTACAAAAGCGACGGCTGTTACAGCCCGGTAAAAGCAGGTAACGGGCCAGGCAGGTTCGTGCGAAGGCCGCCACGGCGGAATGCCAACAGGCGATCCAGAAAACTTGCACGGGATCCGTTCCGGGCTGATCCCACTATACAATTTTGTCGGCACGGACGGCCTGCACACCTGTTCCGGATCGGGAGCTTATGGGTGCCGGCTGCACCGGAGACCGCCGGGCCGCTTGATGTTTTAAATGAACAAAACGCTTCAGAGGCGAATAGCGCTATATTGCAGGGAGGTTTTTGGATAAATGAGGGTGATTAAAGCAGCGCTGCTCGGCTTCGGGACGGTCGGCCAGGGCGTGTATGAAGCCGTCCGGACCCACCGGGAGCAGCTGAAAGAAAAGCTGCATGCCGAGGTAGAGATTGCAGCGGTTCTGATCAAAAACCCCCGTAAAAAGCGGAACATTGACAGTTCTGTGCTCGTCACGACGGACTTCCGGGAAATTCTTGCCATTCCCGGCCTTGAAGTCGTGTTTGAAGCGATTGTCGGGGAAGAACCAGGCTTTTCTTACTGTTTACAAGCAATTGAAAAAGGCTGCCACGTCATTACTGCCAATAAAGTCATGTTTGCAAGATATGGGAATGTGCTGCTTGAAAAAGCGAAAGAAAAAGGCGTGTTTGTCGGTTATGAAGCGACAACCGCAGGCGGCATCCCTGTGATTCGGACGATTTCCCAGCAGCTTCAGGTCAATGACATCCAGCGTGTGCAGGCGATTTTAAACGGCACATCCAATTTTATTTTATCGGAAATGCGCGAAAAACATCTTCCGTTTGAAGAAGCGTTGGAAATCGCCAGGCAGCACGGCTATGCAGAAGCTGACCCGGGCAATGATGTGGAAGGGCAGGACGCTTTTTGCAAGCTGATGATCTTAAGCCGGCTCGTATTCGGAACCCAGCCGGACTGGGAGAAAGTAGAAGTTGAAGGTATAGGCGGGCTCTCGCTTGCGGATATTGAAAAAGCGGATCGGAAGGGGTTCCGTTATAAGCATATTGCGGACATATACCGTGACGGCGGCACGCTGAAAGCATCCGTTAAGCCTGTCCTTATTCCTTCCGAACATGCCCTTTATGCGGTGGAAGGCGTCAACAACGCCGTCACCATTTACGGCAGCCTGGTTGGAAAAATTACCCTTACCGGCCCAGGTGCCGGAAAATTTCCGACAGCCAGCGCCATGATTGAAGACTTTGCAGCAGGTTACCGGCCTGTTCCGCAATTGGATGCCGTTTCGTGAACCGGTTATCCGGGCGGATTTAAGTTCCTTTGTGATTCTAAGATAGCATTTCAGCGAGGGGAGAACCCCTCAACCTCTTTTCGGCTTCTTCCGTTTTCGCTTGCTCGGCTTGGCGGGAGAGGCTTCTTTTTTTTACCTGTTTTGAATCCAATTGGCGAGAAAGTGACGGTTTACCCCGTTTTGAATCTAATTGTTTATGGCCTCATCCGCCGTTCGTGCCGTTTCGTGAACAGCATGGCCATGGCCGGATGTCGTATCCCCTAAAGAAACCGGAGCCCGTTTGCAACACCCATTTTTTCGCTTCACGGCAGCCTGTTTTGCACCTTCTGCGGGACTTTCACCGGCTTTTTCCGCTGCCCGGCATATGCCCCCCGGCTTGTACATATATTGAATTATCGAGAGGAAGAGCCCCGCTTTTTGGCGGCGCTTCTTGTACAAGGAGGGCATCACCATGAAACGAAAATGGCTGGCGCTTGCGATTTCGGGATCGCTGCTTGCCGGTGCAGGCGGCGGCTATACGGCGGGCCAATGGTTTTTACAAAAGGACAAGGCAGCCCCCGCCCGCCAGGAAACAACCGGCGGGACAAGCAATATGCCGGATCTCGCAAAAATTGCCCAGGCATACCAATTAATTAAAAGTTCCTATGTCCGGAAAGTTGACGAAAAAACACTCGTGGAAGGTGCAATCAAAGGCATGGTCAGTACATTGGACGATCCGTATTCCGTCTATATGGACAAAGAGACAGCTGCGCAATTCAACGACACGCTGGATTCCTCTTTTCAAGGCATCGGCGCTGAAATCACCAAAAAAAACGGAAAAATACTGATTGTTTCTCCTTATAGAAACTCCCCGGCCGAAAAAGCGGGACTGCGCCCGGAAGACGTAATTACAACAATCAACGGAAAAAGTACGGCAGGCATGGACTTATATGAAGTGACAACACGAATCAGAGGAAAAAAAGGCTCCAATGTGAAGCTGGGCATTTCAAGGGCCGGTTCCGGCAAACAGATGACAGTGACGGTCAAACGTGATGAAATTCCGCTTGACACGGTCTACTCGAAAATGAAAAAGGCAAACGGGAAAAAAATCGGTTATATCGGCATTACCCAGTTTTCAACAGATACGGCAACAGATTTTGCGCAGCAGCTCGAAAAACTTGAAAACCGCGGCATGGAAGGGCTTGTCATTGATGTACGGGGAAATCCGGGCGGCCTTCTTTCCAGTGTTGAAGCGATTCTCAAGCAGTTTGTCACAAGGAACAAGCCGTATTTGCAAATTGAGGAACGGAGCGGGCACCGTGTCCAGTATGTGTCCAAACTGAAGAAAAAAAAGGATTATCCGGTTGCGGTCCTCGTCGATAAAGGCAGCGCGAGCGCCTCTGAAATTATGGCGGCAGCGCTTCATGAAACGGAAAATTATCCATTAATCGGCGCCAGGACATTTGGCAAAGGGACGGTGCAGGAAGCGGTGCCGATGGAAGATGAGAGCATCATCAAACTGACCATGTTTAAATGGCTTACGCCCGACGGCCATTGGATCCATCATAAAGGCATTGCCCCGACGATTGAAGTGAAACAGCCGGATTATTTCGATGCCCAGGCTTTGCAAATCAGCCGCATGTTGAAAAAGGATATGAACAACGCCCAAATCAAAACCGCCCAGCAAATGCTAAAGAGCCTTGGCTTTTCGCCGGGCAGGGAAGACGGTTATTTCGATATCCAGACGGAAAATGCCGTTAAGGCGTTCCAGTTTGATAAAGGCCTTCCGGCAACCGGCAGCATCAATCAAAAAACGGCCGACGAATTGGAAAAATCGCTGTACAAAATGGCGCGCGCGGAAAAAAATGATTTGCAGCTGCAAGTGGCGTTAAAGGTTGTCAGCAAATAACGCCGCTTCAGCGGGCCGGGCTGCAAGCCAACATTCAGCAAATTTGCTTCTTCCTGCTCTCGCTCCTCATGTCTTTGCCAATTTCTGGGTTGCTTCAGCTTTTTGCATGGCGCGGTGCCGGCATGAGGATATTCCCGGAGCAGTTGCATAAGCGGTGATGCCGGTTTGGACAGAAAATCTGTGAGCCTGGAAAAAAACCCGGAATTTCGGAGAGTTTTTCGCCAAAATCTGCTAAAATAATACTACAAGTATGGTACGTGCAGGGGATGGTGTTTCGGTTGGAACAGATTTGGATCACTGAAGTGTTGAAGGGCATTGGAAGATTTTTTCTCCATCCGGTATTCTATTATGCGCTGTTGCTCGCGCTCGTTTCAGGCGCGGCAAGAGTCAAGCGGGAAAGAAACGATTTTCATATCAGGGTTTATAAAAGATCGCTTGAACTGCGGTCTTTATTTCCTGCCGGGCTGATATGCGGGCTGATCCTTTCCGCCGCCACGGTTGCGGGCGGGTTTAAAGTGTCATGGCCCGTTCTTGCTGTGGTGGCGGCTGTGACGATTGTATTTTCGCTTACGGGGCAGTTCCGGCTTCTTTCACCGGCATTTACCATAGGCATCCCGGTGCTCCTGTTTTTTGCTTTCACATGGCTGCCGGTTCAGCTGCCGGATTGGATGGGCGGCACAACCGATGCGATGGTTGCAGGGCTTTCCGTGTTGGCAGGCCTTCTTCTGTTGGCGGAGGGCGTGCTGCTGAGGACAAACGGCACGAAGCATGTTTCCCCGAAACTGCGGAAAAGCCGGCGCGGTTTGAATGTCGGCGCATTTACCGCAAAAAAGCTCTGGCTTGTGCCGGTCGTTTGTTTTCTGCCTTCAGGCCCGCTTTCGGCCTCCGTTTCGTGGTGGCCTGTCGTTGACTGGGGCGGGCACACGTTTTCGCTTGTGCTTGTGCCGTTTTTAATCGGGTTCCAGCACCAGATCCAAAGCAGTTTGCCGCAATCTGCATTGAAACGGATCGGAACCGGCGTGATTTGTGCCGGGATCATGACGGCCGCAATCGGAGCAGCAGGGTTCTGGCTTCCCTATTTTTCTGCAGCAGCAGCCGTTTTTGCCATTGTAGCGAGAGCATGGATCTCCTTTCGCCACCGGGTGCGTGAAAACAACGCGCCGTATTATTTTACACAGCAGAACAACGGCATGATCATTTTAGGGATCATACCGGGATCAAAAGCGGAAAAAATGGGGCTTTCCATCGGTGAAGTGATTTCCAAATGCAACGGGGAGCCCGTTCGCAATATGGATGAATTTTACCGTGCCCTGCAAAAAAGCCCGGCTTATTGCAAACTGGAAGTCATGGGTACAAACGGGGAAATGCGCTTTGCCCAGGGCGCGCTTTATGAAGGCGAACATCATGAACTCGGCATCCTGACCGTAGAAAACAACCTCAACGGGGAACCGAACCAGGTGGGATGAGAGGAAAATGAAAGCGGTGGAAACTTCCAAAAGGAGGTTCCGCCGTTTTTTTTATGAAAAAAATGGCGTACAGAAACTTTTTCAAGAGGCCGGGTGCATTTTCAATGGCTATGATGCCAACCATTCCGGATACGACGGAAAGCACAATAAAAATATTGGAAATATAATTGACAATGATTCTCACTATCAATATAATTATCATTGATAATGAAAATCAATTACAACGAGCTCACAAAAGAAACGGGGGGAGTCCGAATGCGATGAAAAAAAGATATTTAGTGCCCCTGCTTGCCGTGCTGTCCATCATTTCGATTTTTATCGGCGCGGAAAATATCAGGCCGGCGGATATGCTCCATTTAAGCAGGGAGCAGACAGAAATTTTGCTGGCAAGCCGCCTGCCGCGCCTGATCAGCATCATCATTGCGGGCGTGGGCATGAGCATCTGCGGCCTTGTGATGCAGCAGCTGACGAGAAATAAATTTGTCTCCCCGACGACAGCCGGCACGATGGACTGTGCCCGGCTCGGCATTTTGGTTGCGATCATCCTGTTTTCTGCGGCAAGCCCGCTGATCAAAATTGCGGTTGCCTTTTGCTTTGCCCTGGCCGGCACCTTGCTGTTCATGAAAATACTGGGCCGGATTAAATGGAACGATACAATTTTCATCCCGCTTGTCGGGCTGATGTTTGGCAATATCGTAAGTTCTGTATCGACTTTTTTTGCGTATAAATACGACTTAGTCCAGAGCCTTTCTTCATGGCTGCAAGGCGATTTTTCAGGCGTGCTGAAAGGGAAGTACGAGATGCTTTATTTAGCAGTTCCGGCCGTTTTGGTCGCGTATGTGTTTGCCAACCGGTTTACGGTCGCCGGCATGGGGGAAGATTTTGCCAAAAATCTTGGCCTGAATTACAAGCAGGTGGTCAACCTCGGCCTTGTCCTTGTCGCGCTGATTACTTCGGCAACGGTACTGACAGTCGGCACTATCCCGTTTCTGGGCTTAATTATTCCAAACATTGTGTCCATTTACCGTGGCGACCATATGAAAAAAAGCATTACGGTTACGGCACTGCTTGGGGCAGTGTTCCTGCTGTTTTGCGATATTTTGGGGCGCATTGTCATTTATCCGTATGAAGTGCCGATCAGTTTAACAGCCGGCATCATCGGGAGCGGCATTTTTGTATATTTGCTGCTGAGGAGGCACGCTTATGCATAGCCGTTCCAAACTGCTTATGCTTGCCGTAATCGCATCAGGCCTCATTGCAGCATATATTTGCATCGGATCTTACTGGGATTTCAACTATATTATCCCGTCAAGAATCCGGAAAATTTCCGCCATCATCCTGACTGGCTGTGCGATTGCCTTTTCGAGCCTTATTTTTCAGACGATTACGAACAACCGCATTTTAACGCCGAACGTGCTCGGGCTGGATTCCCTTTATCTCATGATCCAGACGGCGGTCGTTTTCGCCATGGGGGCCAAAACGCTAACGATAATGCAGAGCCATGTCAATTTTGTGGTTTCCCTCGTGGCGATGGTGCTGTTTTCCGCCATTTTGTTCCATTTGATTCTTCGCAGGGGCAGGCAAAATATTTATTTTCTGCTTTTGATCGGGATGATTTTTGGCACTTTGTTCGGCAGTTTCACCTCTTTTATGCAAATGCTGATTGATCCGAATGAGTTTCAGGTGCTGCAGGATAAAATGTTTGCCAGCTTCAACAATGTGAATGTCCATTTGCTGTGGGTTTCTTTTGTGCTTGTTGTATTGTGCGGGTTGTATTATTTGCGTTTTGCCAAGTTTATGGATGTAATGCTGCTCGGGCGGGATCAGGCGGTCAACCTTGGTGTCGATTATAACCGGGTAGTGCGGCATCTGCTTTTGATTGTCGTCGTCCTTGTCTCCGTCTCGACGGCGCTGGTCGGGCCGATCACATTCCTTGGCCTGCTCGTTGTCAACGTCGCTTATCAATTTTTTGATACATACCGGCATATCATTCTTATACCGGGTGCGATGCTGATCAGCGTTGTCTTCCTCGCAGGAGGGCAGCTGCTTGTGGAAAGAGTCTTCCAGTTCTCTGTTCCGCTCAGCGTCATCATCAATTTTGCCGGGGGCATCTATTTTATTTACTTACTTTTACAGGAGAGTCGCGCATGGTAAATGTGATGAATGTCTTAAAAAGCTACGGGAGCAAGAAGGTCATTGACCATGTGTCTGTTAACATTCCAAAGGGAAAAATCACTTCTTTTATCGGGCCGAATGGTGCCGGAAAAAGCACCCTGCTTTCGATCATCAGCCGGCTTGAATTTTCGGATGAAGGGGATGTGTACATAGACGGGGAGGCCGTCAGCCATACAAACAGCAAAAAGCTGGCGAAAAAAATATCCATCCTGAAGCAGTCCAACCATATGAACATCCGGCTGACAGTAAGGGAACTTGTCGCATTCGGGCGTTTCCCGCATTCAGAGGGGCGGCTCACGGATGCAGACCAAAAAATAATTGATAAAGCGATTTGTTATATGGAATTGGAAGAATACGAGAACCGGTACTTGGATGAACTGAGCGGCGGGCAGCGGCAGCGCGCTTACATCGCGATGGTGCTGGCCCAGAACACCGAGTATATTTTGCTTGATGAACCATTAAATAATCTCGATATGAAACATTCGGTCCAGATTATGAAAGTGTTGCGCAAGCTTGCCGATGAGCTTGGGAAAACCGTTTTAATTGTCATTCACGACATTAATTTTGCATCGTTTTATTCGGATTACATTGTGGCGATGAAAGACGGGAAAATCGTGAAACAGGGAAAAACGGATGACATCATTCGCCCGTCTGTTTTAAAGGAAATTTACGATATGAATATCCAAATTCAGGATTACTGCCAAAATAAATTTTGCTTATATTACGGATGAAAAGGGGATTCGCGATGAGAAAGAGCTATTTGGCTGTCATGATGGTTTTGCTGTTAGCGGTATTTGCTGCCGGGTGCGGGACAAAAGAGAGTGCCGGGGGCAGCAATGCCTCAACAAAGAAAATAACGGTAAAGCATGAACTCGGAACCACAAAAGTTCCGGAAAATCCGAAGAAAGTCGTCGTGTTTGACTACGGCGTGCTGGATTCAATGGATAAGTTGGGCATTAAAGTGACGGGTGTACCGCAGGACAATCTTCCGCCATATTTGAAAAAATACAAAAGCAGCAAGTATGAAAATGTCGGCGGCCTCATGGAACCGGATTTTGACAAGATCAGTGAAATCCATCCGGACCTGATCATCATTTCCGGCAGGCAGCGGGACAACTACAAGGAATTTAAGAAAATTGCCCCGACCGTTTATATGGGGCTGGATACAACGAAGTATATGGATTCCTTTAAACAGAATATGAAAACGCTCGGCAAAATTTTCAATAAAGAAAATGCCGTGAAAAAGCAATTGGCCGATATTGACGATTCGATCAACAGCCTGCATGCAAAAGCGGAAAAAGTGAACGGCAAAGCGTTGATTGTCCTGACGACCGGCGGAAAAGTGAGCGCGTTCGGACCGGGTTCACGGTTTGGCCTCATCCACGACGTATTTGGTGTACCGGCTGCGGACAAAAACATTAAAGCATCCATTCACGGGCAGAATGTGTCATTTGAATATATCATGAAAACCAATCCCGACTATTTGTTTGTCATTGACCGCGATGCAGCCATTGGGCAGGGCGGAAACGCAAAGAGCGTCATCGAAAACGACCTTGTCAAGAAAACGAATGCTTACAAGAACAAACATATCGTTTATCTTGACCCGGGTTACTGGTACCTTTCCGGCGGCGGGCTCGTCTCCGTATCCGAAATGGTGAAGGAAGTTCAGAACGCGATTGATTAAGCCGTGCCAACGCCCGGTTTTAAAAATAACCCCCGCATATGGTGCGGGGGTTATTTTTACTCTGAATAAAATTTGCGGGCTTTTTCCAGGAAGGCCATATCCTCTTCTTCCAGTTCTTCTTCATGATAGATGGCTTCTACCGGACAAACTGCCTGGCAAGCGCCGCAATCGATGCAAATATCCGGGTCGATAAAGTACTGGTCTTCCCCCTCGGCAATACAATCCACGGGGCATACATCCACGCATTCGGCCGCTTTTTCGCCGATGCACGGTTGGGTAATTACAAATGCCATTTTCCAGATCACCTTTTTCCTATATGTTAATCATTATCCGTCTAGCGTTGCGTTTATATCCATCCATTTTGCCAGCCGGACATCCCCGGGCTGGCAGGGTGATAATACGCAATATTCGAAGCCGGGCGTCCCATGCTTTATCCTTTAACGATCATTTTTAATATAACAAAATGGTACGAATCTTTCAATCAAAAGTCTCTGCATACCGGCATATTGCGGAAAAAAGCGCAACAAGAGGGGTCTTAAAAGCAGGATATTTTACGATGAAAGCTGAATATAACAATAAAGAAAAGGAGGGGGCAAAAATTGAAGGCATATGCTGTTATAACCGGAATGATCATTGCTGCGGCTGGCATCATTGCAGGGCTGTTTACCAAGGATTTTTCAAAAACCTATTGGATCTGCGGGATAGCGGCAGCAATTGGGATTGTTTTCTCCGGCATCACGATGGGGGCGTTTGTGGGCGGCATGGAGACACGGGCTAACTATTTTTCTGAAACAAAAGAACATCACCAATCAAGATTCAGCCTGACGATGCTTTTTTCCTGTTCGGATTGCCGAATCTTATTGCCGTTCTGGCAGTATTTCTCATCCAAATGTACGCTTAACATTTACATATTTTCCGGTCGCGCGCGGAATGCTTGAAATCCGGCTTTACAATGGAAAAGCAGGCACGATACAATGAAGAAAAACAAGTCGGGGAGCGGGGCTATAACAGATGGCTAAAAAAATTTTGGTTGTGGATGATGAACCATCCATTGTGACCCTTTTAAAATTCAATCTCGAGCAAGCCGGTTTTGAAGTGCTGACTGCCAGTGACGGAAACGAGGGATATGATACAGCGAGGAGAGAAAAACTTGATGTCATTATTCTCGATCTGATGCTTCCGGGCATGGACGGCATGGACGTTTGCAAGCAGCTGCGGCTTGGGAAAATCAATACGCCCATTTTAATGCTGACAGCCAAAAGCGATGAACTGGATAAAATTCTCGGCCTTGAACTCGGGGCAGACGACTATATTACAAAACCGTTCAGCCCGCGGGAAGTGGTGGCCCGCGTGAAAGCGATCCTGCGGCGGGCAGAAACAAAAACAGAAGAAGAAACCGCTGATGCGATTAAAGTGGGCGATCTGCGCATTTTACCGGAACAATTCGAAGCCTATTTTAAAGAGAAAAAACTGGAGCTGACCCCGAAAGAATTTGAACTGCTATTGTATTTGGCAAATCACGCCGGGAAAGTGCTAAGCCGCGACCAGCTGCTGGCTGCCGTTTGGAATTTCGATTTTGCGGGCGATACAAGAATCGTCGACGTGCACATCAGCCACCTCCGCGAAAAAATGGAAGAAGATACGAAACAGCCGCAATATATTAAAACAGTCAGGGGTTTTGGCTATAAAATGGAAGTGATGTAGCGGGAAAGGGCTTTGCGATGAATAAATTATGGATCCGCATTTTTATTGCATTTTTATCGATTTTGGCTGCCGTATTGCTGGCCATCGGCTTTTTCGTTGCCGATATGATTCAACATACATATATGGACATGGCGCGCACGCAGCTTTCCCAGGATGCAGATCTGCTGATGAAAACGATCCGCCCGCAAACGTTAAAAGGCAAGCCGGATATACTGCAAAAAAAAGTTCGACATTATTATTCCAACCACGAACCGCGTATTACCATAATCGATACAAACGGGAAAGTGCTCGCAGATTCGGACGATGATCCGGCAAAAATGGAAAATCACGCAAACCGGCCGGAATTCAGGCAGGTGATAACGCAGCATAAAGCAAGCGGCGAGTCCATCCGCTCAAGCCATACGCTCGGGTACAATATGATGTATGTCGCAAACCCGGTAAAAGAAAACGGGAAAGTCACCGCAGTGATCCGGACCTCGATTGCGCTTGACCGGATTGATGCCGTGCTTAAAGGACTGTGGTTTAGCCTCGGGCTTGCGATGGCAGTGGCCTTCCTCATTTCCGGCTGGATCAGCTATGTGCTGGCGCGGAAATTCACGCGCCCGATTGAAGCAAGCATTGAGGTCAGCAACCGCCTTATTGAAAAAGATTATGACAGCCGCGTCCATGTAAATGCAAGCGGGGAATTGCAGCAGCTGGCAAAAGCCATTAATAATCTTGCCCATAACTTAAAGCAGCAAATGGACGAGATTGATGAAAACGAGCAGCAGCTGACCGCCGTATTGGAAAATATGGACAGCGGGGTTATGCTTATTCAGACATCGGGGCGGATCATGCTTGTGAACCGGGCAATGGAGGAAATGACGGGTTTGTCGTCCGGCGAATTGATTGGAAAGCGCCATATTGAAGCGGGAAAAAGTTTCGGGCTCAGCCAGCTGATCGACCGTTCATTAAAAACGGGTGAACGGTTTCGGGACGAGGTCCATCTTTATTACCCGAAAGAGCGCATTCTCGATGCCCATATTGCGCCGTATGTCGGGGAGAGCGGAGAGCTGCGCGGCGTTGTCGCGGTCCTGCATGATGTAACAGAAACGAGGCGGCTTGAGCAAATCCGCAGCGAATTTGTTGCAAATGTCTCCCATGAATTGAAAACGCCCGTCACCTCTGTCAAAGGGTTTGCGGAAACGTTACTAGACGGTGCCATGTATGATGAAGCGACACTCAGGGAATTTTTAAAGATCATTTATGACGAGTCCGACCGGCTGCACCGGCTCATTTCCGACATTCTCGATTTGTCCAGGATCGAGCAGCACCGCATTCCGTTGAAAATGGAACAGCTCAATGTGGTCGATGTGATTACAGAGACCGCCCAAACGATGCGGAAGAGAATAGAAAAGAAACAGCTGGAACTTGTCCTGCCACAAAAGCAGCATGTCATGATGGAAGCAGACAAAGACCGTCTCCGCCAAATCCTGTTGAATTTGGTAACGAACGCGATTGCCTATACGCCGGATAAAGGCAGGATTGAAATCAGCCTGATCGAAAGGGAAAATGAACTGGACTTGATCGTAAGCGATACAGGCATTGGCATTTCTGAAAAGGATTTGCCGCGCATCTTTGAACGGTTTTACCGGGTCGATAAAGCCCGGTCAAGGCAGTCCGGCGGCACCGGGCTCGGCCTTGCAATCGTTAAGCATCTTGTTGAATCGTACCATGGCAAGATCCGAGTGGAAAGCGAGGAAGGAAAAGGCAGCACCTTTATAGTCACCCTGCCACGGACGCAAACCAGGCCGGACGCTGTTTAAAAGCGCCCGGCCTGTTGCTTTTTGCGGATATGGGAGGTGTTCATAAGCGGGATGAAAGACAAAAAAGCAAGAGCTGCGGTCCGAAATGTCCTTCATAAGCGGGATGAAAGACAAAAGGAGGCGAACCGCAGGCCGAAATGTCCTTCATAAGCGGGATGAAAGACAAAAGGAGGCGAACTGCAGTCAGAAATGTCCTTCATAAGCGGGATGAAAGACAAAAGGAGGCGAACTGCAGGTTGAAATGTCCTTCATAACCGGGATGAAGGACAAAAAGGGGGGAACCGCAGGCCGAAATGTCCTTCATAACCGGGATGAAAGACAAAAGGAGGCGAACTGCAGTCAGAAATGTCCTTCATAAGCGGAATGAAGGACAAAAGGGGGCGAACTGCAGGTTGAAATGTCCTTCATAACCGGGATGAAGGACAAAAAGGGGCGAACTGCAGGTTGAAATGTCCTTCATAACCGGGATGAAAGACAAAAGGAGGCGAACTGCAGTCAGAAATGTCCTTCATAAGCGGGATGAAAGACAAAAGGAGGCGAACTGCGAGCCGAAATGTCCTTCATAAGCGGAATGAAGGACAAAAGGGGGCGAACTGCAAATTTTGTCCATTCGGCAATACATGATTTACACATTTAAACTGCCCTGCTCCCTTAGTTTTTCCATTACCTTTCCCGCCGTTTCTTTTCCATTCACGATGCAATCGGCGATGCCGACGCCGTAGTAAGAGCAACCGGCGAGCACCACGTCCGGGTCGCTTGCTGATAGCTTTTTGGTTAGCGCTTCTACCCTCTGACGGTGGTGCAAATCGTACTTCGGCATCTTGCCCAGCCATTTTGTCACTTCCGCTGCCACCGGCTGTGCACTGATCCCGAGCGCCTGCCGGACATCTTTAAGCGCCGTTTCAATCAGCCCCTCCTGATCCATAGCATTCAGCCGGTTAAACAGTGCGGCATCCGCGTCTTTATAAAACAAGCGCAACAGCAGGCGCCCGTTTTTCGACGTGTGCGGCCATTTCCGGCTTGTCCATGTGCAGGCATTGCAAGCGAGCCCGCTTCCGCCGGAAACAATAAAGCCCGTCCCGTCTTTCGGCAAGACTGCATCCGGCACGTCAAAACCAAGATAAACGGTGATCACCGAAGCGGCCTTAAATTGCCCCCATTCCTCATCCAACGCAGGGTCCGCAAGCAGTTTCTTCGCTGCAGCATGCGGTACGGCAAGCACCACCACATCTGCTTCAAGCCTGCGCCCGTCCGACAATACAACAGTATAGCCTTTTTCGTGCCGTTCAAGCACATCTGCTTTTACCCCTTTTATGATGTCAGCGCCCGCTGCCTTTTCCTCGAGCCGGCCAGCCAGTTCGGCCAAACCGTTTTTAAACGATACAAATTTTTTCTTCTCAGGAGACAAGAAAGTTTGCTTATGTTCGGACAAACCTTTCATGATGCTGCCATACTGGTTTTTATAATCGACAAGAAACGGCATCGTTGTTGCCAATGTCAGTTCATACAAATTGCCGGAGTAAACGCCGGACAGCACCGGCGCAATTTGTTTTTTCACCAGTTCTTTGCCGAAAAAAGCCTCCAAAAATTCCCCGACCGAACTGTCTTTTGTAAAAGAATGGTTTTTCGTAAACAAATCTTTCAGCGCTGCCAGCTTCCCTTTTGTTGAAACAAGTTCGCTGCCAAAAAGCGCATCCAAACTTGCCGGAATGCCAAACACTGCCTCTGCCGGAATCGGTTTTAACCCGTCTTCCCGGTAAAGATACGAGATGCCGGTAGCATTGTGGCGGATCCGGTTTTCAAGCCCGAGTTCTTTCAAAAAGCTGGCTACCCCTTTTTTGCGGGCAACGATTGAATCCGCCCCCGTTTCCATAATAAAGCCCTCTTTCCGGACGGTACAGAGCTTTCCGCCGGCTTCCGGATTTTCTTCCACAAGGGCTAAGGTTGCCTGTGCACCTGTTTTCTGGATCTGTTTATGAAGCTCGTACAATGTGGTAAGACCCGTAATGCCCCCGCCAATAATCACGACCGATTTCAATTTTATACCTCCGTTCAGTCTCTGTTACCTCTATTATAAACAAACCGGTTTCTTCTATTTTTAATGTTTTTGCCTAAAATGTGACAATCACTCTTTAAAATCTTACACCTGGTTCTATCATCTTTACAAACTCTTAACATTCCATTCATATCTGCTTAATACCGCACGATTATCTTTAAAGGAGCAAGGAGCAAACCAATAAAAAACAGGGGGCAAAAAAATGAAGAAAAAGTTTGCAGCGCTATTTGGCTTATTAACGATTTTCGCGGTGATTGCTGCCGGGTGCGGGAATGCAAAAGGGACGGCAACATCCGGCAACGGCACAAAACAGGAAAGCATTACGGCAGTCGGTTCCACCGCGCTCCAGCCGCTCGTGCAGGAAGCCGCGGCACAATATATGAATGATCATCCGGGCGCAACCATTAACGTACAGGGCGGCGGCAGCGGAACCGGATTGAGCAAAGTTGCGGAAGGCGCTGTCCAAATCGGGAATTCTGACGTTTTTGCCGAGGAAAAAGACGGCATTGATGCAAGCAAGATTACAGACCATAAAGTTGCCGTTGTCGGGTTTGCGCCGGTTGCAAATCAGGACATCGGCGTTGATAACCTGACAAAACAGCAGCTGATCGGCATCTTCACCGGCAAAATTAAAAACTGGAAAGAAGTCGGCGGAAAAGACCTGAAAATCGTTGTGATTAACCGTGCAGAAGGATCCGGCACACGGGCCGTCTTTGAAAAACAGGCTTTAGACGGCGCTACTGCAGTGAAAGCGCAGGAACAGGACTCTTCGGGTACCGTGCAAAAAATTGTCAACGAAACACCAGGGGCTATCAGCTATCTCGCATTCTCTTATATAAACAATAAAGTCAAAGCTTTAAAAGTGGACGGTGTTGAACCGGCGGAAGAGAATGTCAAAACAAATAAATGGAAAATCTGGGCTTACGAACATATGTATACAAAAGGAAAGGCAACGGGCTTAACGAAAAAATTTATTGATTACATGCTTTCTGATGAAGTACAAAAAAACCTCGTTCCAAAACTCGGGTATATGCCTATTTCTGAAATGCAAGTTGAACGGGATGCCGGCGGAAACGTGACAACAAAATAAAGCGGCACGCACTTAAAACTTTGCGGGGCTGCGAACTGCGCAAGCAGCAGAATGATCGCCTGGACGATACGATTTCCAAAGTTGCCGAAATCTTGCCTGTTTTGAAAATTGCAACCGTAAAGAATAAAACAACGTGAACGAACAAGCAGTCGAGCAGGCAGCGCAGGCCGCCCGCAAAGCAGAAATGCGTTCGAAAATCAACGTTGCCGGTCTTGCCTGCTTTTGAAAACTGCACCCGGAAAGGCCTGCAGAGCAGAAATTTTATCCGGAAACTAAAGCGGCAATCTTGCCCGTTTTTAGAAACCTAACCGGAAGGGGATAGAACAACGTGAGTGAAAATGCACTCAAATGGACAGAACAGGTTGTCAAAAATCAAGCAAAACCGCGTTCGAAAATCAAAATAGAACGGCGCGGGAAAATGATGACGCTGATTTGCATTGCTTTGATGGCGGTTGTTGCCGCATCGATTTTTATTTTTGTCGCATCAAAAGGGCTTGCCCTTTTCTTTGAACATCACGCCAGTGTCATTGAATTTTTCACAGGAAAAGACTGGAACCCGGGCAAAAAGGATGCTGCCGGGACCCCAGTTGCGGGCGCTTTGCCGATGATAACCGGTTCCTTTGCCGTAACATTTCTTGCCGCTATCATTTGTGCGCCGCTTGCAATCGGCGGAGCTGTATTTATGACAGAAATTTCCGCTAAACGGGGGCAAAAAATGTTGCAGCCGGTCATTGAATTGCTTGTCGGCATTCCGTCGGTTGTTTATGGATTTATTGGATTAAGCGTCGTCGTCCCGTTTCTTCGTGAACATGTATCAGGAAGCGGCTTTGGCATTGCGGCAGGAACCATTGTGCTTGCGGTCATGATTTTGCCGACTGTGATGAGTTTGTCGGTGGATGCCATCCGCGCTGTACCCGATTCGCTCCGGGAAGCCTCGCTTGCGCTTGGGGCGACGCGCTGGCAAACGACTTACAAAGTAGTGCTGCGGACGGCGCGGCCGGGCCTGTTAACGGCTGTTATTTTCGGGATGGCCCGGGCATTCGGTGAAGCGCTCGCGGTGCAGATGGTAATTGGCAACGCAACGGTGATGCCCCGTTCATTGCTCGAGCCGGCATCCACTTTAACAAGCATTTTAACGATGGGCATGGGCAATACCGTGATGGGAAGCGTGGAAAATAACGCGCTCTGGACGCTGGCGCTCGTTTTGCTCCTCATGTCGCTCGTTTTCATCATCATCGTCCGTTTTATCGGCCGCAGGAGGGAAGCAGCATGAAAGCAAAAATAGCAGACCGTATCGCAACATCCGTTCTATACTTCATTGCCGTGTTTATCGTCGCCATTCTTGCGGGGCTCGTCGGATACATTCTTGTAAAAGGGCTGCCGCATATCAGTTGGTCATTCATTTCATCCCCTCCCCAAACATTTAAAGAAGGCGGGGGAATCGGGCCGCAGTTGTTCAATTCCTTTTATTTACTCGTGCTGACAATGGCGATCAGCATGCCAATCGCACTTGGCGCAGGCATTTATATGGCAGAATATGCACGGAAAAACCGGCTGACGGATTTGCTCCGGACGGCGATTGAAGTGTTGTCTTCGCTGCCGTCTATTGTGGTCGGGCTGTTTGGTTTTCTATTCTTTGTCCTGTCGATGGGCTGGGGATTTTCGATTTTGTCCGGCGCGTTTGCATTGGCGCTTTTCAATTTGCCGCTGCTGGTCCGGGTCGTGGAAGATTCGCTTCGTGCCATTTCGCCGGCGCAAAGGGAAGCAGGCCTTGCACTTGGAGTGTCAAGATGGGAAACGATTCAATCGGTGCTGCTTCCGGCTGCGTTGCCGGGGATCATCACCGGGATTATTTTGGCCTCCGGGCGCGTTTTCGGCGAAGCGGCAGCCCTTATTTATACAGCAGGCATGAGCTCGCCAAATCTTGATTTTTCAAACTGGAACCCGTTCAGCATGAACTCTCCGCTGAACCCGCTCCGCCCGGCTGAAACATTGGCCGTGCACATTTGGAAAATCAACGGGGAAGGCCTCATGCCGGATGCCGCGTCCGTATCAAGCGGCGCGTCCGCAGTGCTGATCCTGTTTGTGCTCATCTTTAATTTTTCAGCAAGGTTTGTCGGCAAATGGCTCCATAACCGGATGACTTCGCAATGAAGGCGCCGTATCCATCTGGAAACGCGCCATGTCTGCTTTAAATCGGTGCATTTGCAACAGCTTCACAACCGGATGAATGAGGGTGCACGGGATCCGCGTCTATTTGGCACCATATCTAGCTTTTTTATACTTTATTTTCAGCGGGAATGATCACAACCGGGTAAATAAGGGTGCCCGGAAACAGGGCAGGCGTTTGTATCAAGCCCGTTCTTGCGCGCGCTTCACTTTAACAAGAAAAAAACGGACCCTTACTGATTTCACAATAAAAGGAGGAATGCCCCATGGCAGTATCGATGCTGGTACGGAATGAAAAAATGGTGCTACCCGCGGTTGAAATTCCCGGGCAGATGCCGGAAGCACAGCACATTATCATCGAAACAAAAAATTTAAGTGTTTTTTACGGGGAAAAAGCGGCGATCCAAAATGTTAGCCTCGCGTTTCCCGAACATCAGGTGACGGCATTAATCGGCCCGTCCGGATGCGGAAAATCGACCTTTTTGCGGAGCTTGAACCGCATGAATGATGAAATTGCGGGCTGCAGGATGTCCGGCGGGATTTTTTATAAAGGAGCCGACATCACCCTTTCGTGCGCGGATGTTTTTGAAATCCGAAAGCATATCGGCATGGTGTTCCAGCGCCCGAATCCGTTCGCAAAATCGGTTTTTGAAAATGTCGCGTTTGGCCCGAAGCACCATGGCGTGAAGAAAAAAGCATGGCTGGAAGAAATTGTCGAAGAAAGCTTAAAAAAAGCTGCATTATGGGATGAAGTGAAGGATCGCCTGCATACGTCCGCGCTTGCCCTGTCAGGCGGCCAACAGCAGCGGCTCTGTATCGCAAGGGCGCTCGCCATGAACCCGGATGTCCTGCTTCTTGATGAACCAGCATCGGCGCTCGATCCGGTCTCAACCGGTAAAATTGAGGAACTGATACTCGAACTGAAAAAAGATTATACCGTTGCCATTGTCACGCACAATTTGCAGCAGGCCGCCCGCATTTCTGACAAGACCGCCTTCTTTTTCATGGGCGCGCTGATCGAAGCGGGGGACACGGCGAAAATGTTTACCAAACCGGAAAACCAACAAACAAGGGATTACTTATCCGGCTTTTTTGGCTAAATCTTGGTGGGAAAGGAGATATGCAAAATGGCAACAGTATTGGAAAAACGGGCAGACAACCAAACGGCTATCCGTGCCGAGCATGTAAATGTGTTTTATAAAAACTTCCAGGCCCTTTATGATATTAATCTGGCATTTCCGGAAAAGCATGTGACAGCACTGATCGGCCCGTCTGGATGCGGAAAATCCACGTTTTTGCGCACGTTGAACCGGATGAATGACAACATCCCCGGTTTCCGAATGGAAGGCCATATTACGATTGGAGGCGAAAATATTTATGCGCCGAAAACGGATGTTGTCCAATTAAGAAAAAATGCCGGCATGGTCTTCCAACGCCCGAATCCGTTTCCAATGTCCATTTACGATAATGTCGCGTACGGACCGCGCATCCACGGCATTAAAAACCGGCATGTGCTTGATGAAATCGTAGAAAAATGTTTGATTCAGGCTGCGCTGTGGGATGAGGTGAAAGACCGCCTTCATACGTCTGCCGCGGGGCTTTCCGGCGGGCAGCAGCAAAGGCTTGTGCTCGCAAGGGTGCTTGCTGTTGAACCGGGCATTATTTTAATGGACGAACCGGCATCGGCGCTTGATCCGGTATCGGCAGCCAAAATTGAGGAATTGATCCTCAAGTTGAAAGCGCAATACACCATCATCATCGTCACCCATAATATGCAGCAGGCGATGCGCGTGTCCGGACATACCGCTTTCTTTTTGAATGGCAGGGTGGTGGAATTCGCTGAAACAACCAAAATGTTTACGAATCCGGCATCGAAGCAGACAGAAGACTATATTTCAGGGCGGTTCGGCTAATCCTTTCCGCCGCTTAAAAGGTGAAGGAAAGCCACATTTCTCATTCAAGTTCAGCTGAGAGGGCAGCCGTGCTGCGGGCATTTCTGTTTTCTTGATCCTGAAATGCGCAAAAAAGCACGTTAATGAAACGTGTTCTTTTCGCGTGCCCGATGAGCGGAGGAACCATGGCAGCAAAGTGGGAAAAAATGTCTCGGGAAATCCGGGAAAATCCTGAAACACTCTTTCACTACAATTTCTCTTCGTGCTATAATAGTTCAGTACTGTATGGCGAATGATAAAATCAGTAATGATTTGGAGGAGCAGCAATGAAAACAGCCGTCTTGGTTCCTTGTTATAACGAAGAACTGACGATTGCAAAGGTGATCCGGGACTTTAAGAGAGAATTGCCTGATGCGGACATATATGTTTATGATAATAATTCAACGGATCGTACATATGAAATTGCCCGGGAAAACGGGGCCATTGTAAAAAAAGAACCGCGCCAGGGAAAAGGCAATGTCGTAAGAGCCATGTTCTTTGAAATTGATGCAGATTATTATGTAATGGTAGACGGGGATGATACGTATCCTGCTGAATTTGTACATCAATTGTTAGAGCCTTTAAAAACAGGCGAAGCCGATATGACCATTGGGGACAGGCTGTCAAACGGCACTTACGAAAAAGAAAATAAACGAGCTTTTCATAACCTGGGAAACAATTTGGTAAGAAACTTAATCAACAAACTTTACAAAAGCAATATCCAAGATATTATGACGGGATACCGTGCATTTAACCGCTTATTTGTACGTTCTTTTCCTGTGGTAAGCAAAGGTTTTGAAATTGAAACAGAGATGAGCATCCATTCGCTCGATAAGGGATTTAAAATCAAAGAAATTCCCATTGATTACCGCGACCGTCCGGAAGGGAGCGAGTCAAAACTCAACACTTTTTCTGACGGCGTGAAGGTCATCAAAACGATTTTTACGCTTTTTAAAGATTACAAACCGATGTTGTTTTTTTCGTTTTGGGCAGTCATTTTGCTTATTCTCGGGCTCGTAGTGGGCGTGCCGGTTATTGTGGAATTTTTTCACACCCATTACATTACAAAAGTACCGTCAGCGATACTGGCAGTCGGCCTTGTCCTGATGGCCATGCTTTCTTTTGCCAGTGCGCTCATTCTGGATACGGTTGTCAGCCACTCCCGTAAGCAATATGAAATGGAGCTTCACACCGTTTACGAAGAATTAAAAAGAGAAAAGGAATGGAGCAGGTAATGTTTGGACATCAAAAGACCATGCATGCGGTACTTAGTTTCGTGATTGGCATCCTAGCAGGGCTCGGTTTTCTGCTTTTTTCTTATTCCTTTAAAAGCGTGCCCGGCTGGTATCCGGTTTTTTTCGCGCTGGCCGGTAGCTTTCTGGCATACGGTGCCATTTTTTGGAATATTGGCTGGATGAAGCGCCCTTTGAAATGGGCTTCTTTTCTTTTTTCTCTTGTACTCTCGGTCATTGTCACATTTGCCTTAAAAGGGCCGCAGCAGCATCTGGCGCACCAGCCCTTTTTGATAAACTGCCTTATTTATCTTGCAACTGTTTTGTTTTTACTGTTTGCCATGCTGCTGGCGATCAAAATACTGTATGCTTTAACAGAGAGCCGGGCAGAAGGGGATGTTCCCAGGAGGCATATTCTTTATTTTTCAATCCTGCCTTTATTGATTTCCCTTCTGTACTTCTGGGCTTTTTATCCGGGCATTTTAATGGCTGATTCTGTCAATCAGTGGCAGCAGGCGCACTCCACTTTTTACAATGACTGGCACCCTGTTGTGATGACATGGATGATCAAGCTGGCGGCCCAAATATGGGATACGCCTGCCTCTTATGTGATTTTCCAGTTCGTTCTGGCAGCGCTGATTACCGGATATGTCTTTTATGCATTTGAAAAATTAAGGGTCAAAAAGCCGGTTTTATGGCTGGGATATGCGTTTTTCTGCTTTTTGCCGCTTATCCCGCTTTATTCTGTCGTGATTTGGAAAGATACGTTGTTCAGTTACTTTCTGCTGGCGTTTACGGTCATGCTGATCCAGATCATTGATTCGAACGGCAAATGGCTGCGGTCGTTCCCCCATTTGCTGTTTCTGTACTTTTCCGTTTGCGGTGTCATTTTTTACCGGCATAACGGCTGGCCGGTGCTGCTTGCAACGATTGTCATTTTTCTTTTTTCCCTGCGAAAACGGTATTTGTATATGTATGGCGTTTTCGCGCTTGCGGTCATCACGTTTCTGGTTGTGACAGGCCCGGTTTACAAGCATTATAAAGTGTTTCCGGCTGATGAAACGGAATCTTACTCCATTCCTTACCAGCAGATTGGAAGGATTTTGAAGGAAAACGGGCATATAACGCCTGCGCAAAGAGCCGTGATCAACCAGGTGATGCCAATTCCGGACTGGAAAAAATACTATCATCCGACAGATGTTGATATGATAAAGTTTAGGCCGCACTTTGACCGTGCGTATATTAAATCCCATAAAAAAGCCTTTTTCAGTACGTGGTTCGCGCTATGCCGGCAAAATCCTAAGCTTGCTTTGGAAGCTTTTTACGATCAGGAAAAGCTTTCATGGAAACTGTATATTCCCGACGAAGATTTGCGCCGCCCGATTTTCCGGAACAAGGATTTTGAGAAGTACCGTCCCGTTTATTTTATGACACAAAAGAATGTGCAAAAATATCATGTCCATTATAAATGGTTTTACTATAAAGATTATGGATCGGATCTGGCGAATAAGACGCTTTCGTCGTGGATTACGCAAATCAACCAGCGGTTTTCGCATGGGATTCTCCGTGTGCTTTTGATGCCTGCGTTCTATTTGTATCTCATCCTTTTGTTTTTGTTTACCACCATTTTAAAAGGAAACTGGCGGCTTGTAATCGCGGCGGTTCCGATGTTTTTAAATCTCGGTTCCATGTTCGCGGCGATTCCGGCCCAGGACATCCGCTACTTTTTTCCGAACTTTTTGCTGGCGGTGCCGTTTTTCTTCCTTGCCACATTAACAAGCAGAAAGCGTGATAGCCATGGGTAATTCTATTTTTCAATCGATCCGTAAAAATAAAACGGGCATTTTGCTGATTGTGCTTGCGGCATTTTCCACCTCTGTCGGACAGATGCTGTGGAAAATGTCCGGGCATTTTTTGGATGCATACTTTGTGACCGGCTTCTTTCTCTATTTTTGCGGCGCATTGCTGATGATAGTTGCGTTTCGTTTCGGGGATCTTTCTGTCCTTCACCCGCTTTTAAGTATGGGGTATATTTTTTCCCTTTTCCTGGGGAGCATTTTTTTGGGAGAACATATGACGCCTTTCAAAATCATCGGCACTTGCATCATTTTTGCAGGGGCAACGCTGATAGGGGGCGGGGATGCTGATTAAACTTGTACTTCTTCTATGCATGACGCTGTTAGGGTCATTGGGGGGCTTCTTTTTCAAAAAATGCACTTCCAGAGGATTGAAGCTGAGCGGATTTTTCATTGTGAATCTAGGTATTGGCGGTGTTTTCTATGTATTAGGAGCATTGCTGAATATTCAGTTGCTGAAGATGATGCCGTATACGATTGTGTATCCTTTAACCTCGATTACATATATTTGGACCTTGATCCTCTCTTCCCTTTTTTTGTCGGAAAAAATGAACAGGAGAAAATGGTTCGGGATTCTGCTCGTCATTATAGGGGCATTTTTCCTTACCATGTAGATTTTAAATCCAGTTGCTTGACGCTGGGTTTATTTTTTTCTAGAATAGTGGAAATATCAAAGAACCAGTCCCGATCCTATAGAGAAAAGAAAATCGGACAGCAAGGAGGGAAGTAGGATGGGGGTTCATCAATATTTTAAAAGTTTGTCTGACCTGGAAAAAATTTACCGCTGCCCGGGCAAGTTTAAATTCCAAGAACACTCGGTGGCAGCCCATTCTTTTAAAGTGGCAAAAATCGCCCAGTTTTTCGGCCATGTGGAAGAGAAAGCCGGCAATAAAGTGGACTGGCGCGCGCTCTACCAAAAGGCGCTGAATCATGATTATCCGGAACTGTTTACAGGCGACATCAAAACGCCGGTCAAATATTCTTCAAAAGAGCTGCATAAGTTGTTCAAACAGGTCGAGGAAGAAATGACGAAAAACTTTATCAACGGCGTATTTCCGGAAGAATACCGGGAAATTTATTTTGATTTGTTCAAAGAAGGCAAGGACGATACGCTGGAAGGAAAAATATTATCCGTTTCCGACAAAGTCGATCTTTTGTATGAATCTTTCGGGGAAATCCAAAAAGGCAATCCGGAGCCGCTGTTTCTGGAAATTTACGAGGAATCGCTGCGGACCATTTTGCGGTTTTCGGGGCTTGCATCTGTCCAATACTTTTTAACGTCCATTTTGCCTGATCTGCTCGCAGAACGATTTATCGAACGGAGCCAGTTGCGCGGCATTACAGATGAAATCATTGAAAATGAATTCAAAAGATAATTCATTTTCAATGATTTTTCTTGTATTTTCGGGTGGAATGTTAAAAAATAGGGATAGCAGAAGTAAGGGCTTGGAGTGGGGTGAGGATGATCGTTCAATTGGTGGTAGCCGCTGTTTTTCCATGCTTTCTCGTCATCTTTTTTTCGCGGGTTACGTTTAACCAAGTGATTGGGCTGATACTGACGGTTGCGCTCATTGTCGCTTCCGTTTATAAAGGCTATACGCGCACGTGGCCGGTATATATCGTGGATGCAGCTTCATTGACAATCGGGTTTTATTTTGCTAATACAATGATACGGAAGGCAAAGATGAAAAAAGGAATGAAAAAATGAAGGCGGAGGCGCCCATGACCGGATTCAAAATGGACCCTGCGGAAAAGCAGCGGGTTCTGCGGGAAATACAGCAATTTGTCTGGGAACAGACAGGTGAAGAAATCGGCGTGATTGCCGCACAGGCGTATTTTGACTTTTTTCAGGAAAAGCTTGCGGCACACTACTATAATAAGGGAATTGAGGATGCGAAGAAAATATGGGAAGGGCAAAATGCACGTCTTGAAGAAGAATGGTACGCCCTGGAAATCCCGGTGAAATAACGGCCATCCGTTCCTGAAAGCGGTAGGGAAAATCCTTACCGTTCTTTCTTATGGAAAGATAGAAAACTTGTTCGCTTTTTGTTGGAGACGGGGCAGGATTTATGTTAAAATAAAAAGACTGAAAGACGAAGAACGGCCTTTTAAGGTTGAAATAGATGATGCCGGTTTAAGGAGGCTCATGGATGGAACAGCATGCTTTTGAACTTGTTTCGAAATACAAGCCGGAGGGGGACCAGCCGGAAGCGATCCGCCAGCTTGTGGACGGCATCCGTGCAGGCAAAAAGATTCAGACATTGCTCGGGGCAACCGGAACGGGAAAAACGTTTACGGTTTCGAATGTGATTAAAGAAGTGAATAAGCCGACGCTTGTCATTGCCCACAACAAAACGCTGGCAGGGCAATTGTACAGCGAGTTTAAGGAATTTTTCCCGAACAATGCAGTAGAGTATTTCGTCAGTTATTACGATTATTACCAGCCGGAAGCGTACGTGCCGCAAACCGATACGTATATTGAAAAAGATGCAAGCATTAACGATGAAATTGACAAACTGCGGCACTCGGCAACGTCTGCCCTGTTTGAGCGCAATGATGTCATTATTATTGCGAGCGTCTCCTGCATTTACGGCTTAGGTTCGCCGGAAGAATACCGCGAGCTTGTCGTCTCGCTCCGGACCGGGATGGAAATCGAGCGGAACCAGTTGTTGCGGCGGCTTGTCGATATCCAGTATGCCCGCAATGATATTGACTTCCAACGCGGGACGTTCCGTGTGCGCGGCGATGTCGTCGAAATTTTCCCGGCTTCGCGCGATGAACACTGCATTCGTGTCGAGTTTTTCGGTGACGAAATTGACCGGATCCGCGAAGTCGACGCACTGACCGGCGAGATTATCGGTGACCGCGACCATGTCGCGATTTTCCCGGCTTCCCACTTCGTTACGCGCAATGAGAAACTGCAGATTGCGATCCGGAATATTGAAGCGGAACTCGAAGAACGGCTGAAAGAGCTCCGCGATAACGGCAAACTGCTCGAAGCGCAACGGCTCGAACAGCGGACGCGCTATGATCTGGAAATGATGCGGGAAATGGGCTTTTGTTCCGGGATTGAAAACTATTCCCGCCATTTGGCGCTGCGCCCGCCCGGTTCGACGCCGTATACGCTTCTGGACTATTTCCCGAAAGATTTTCTGCTCGTCATTGACGAATCCCATGTTACGCTCCCGCAAATCAGGGGAATGTTTAATGGGGACCAGGCGCGCAAGCAGGTGCTCGTCGACCACGGGTTCCGGCTGCCGTCCGCGCTTGACAACCGGCCGCTCCGGTTTGAGGAATTTGAAAAACATATTTCGCAAATGATTTGCGTATCCGCTACGCCGGGGCCGTATGAACTCGAGCATACGCCGAAAATGGTGGAACAAATTATCCGCCCGACAGGCCTTTTGGATCCGGAAATTGAGGTGCGGCCGATCGAAGGGCAAATCGACGACCTGCTCGGGGAAATCCAGGACAGAATTGAGAAAAATGAGCGCGTGCTTGTCACGACACTGACGAAAAAAATGGCGGAAGATTTGACGGACTACTTGAAAGAAGTGGGCATTAAAGTCCAGTATCTCCACTCTGAAGTAAAAACGCTTGAACGGATTGAAATTATCCGCGACCTCCGTCTCGGCAAATATGATTGTATCGTCGGCATCAACCTGCTCCGGGAAGGGCTGGACATCCCGGAAGTGTCGCTTGTTGCCATTCTCGATGCCGATAAGGAAGGCTTCCTGCGTTCCGAACGCTCGCTGATCCAGACGATCGGCCGCGCCGCTCGGAATGCAAACGGCAAAGTGATCATGTACGCCGACAGAATCACGGATTCGATGGAAAAAGCGATCAGCGAAACGAAACGGCGCCGTGCCGTCCAGGAAGCCTATAACAAAAAACATGGCATCACGCCGAAAACGATCCAGAAAGATATCCGCGATACGATCCACGCGACCTATGCGGCGGAAGATGCAGCGCCGTATGAAGCGGAAGAAACGAAAAAGCCGCTGACAAAAGAAGAGCGCATACGGATGATTGCAGAACTGGAAGAAAAGATGAAAGAAGCGGCAAAAGCGCTTGACTTCGAGCAGGCCGCCCGGTACCGTGATGCCCTTTTAGAACTGAAAGCAGGTGACGACCACAATGGTATTAGATAAAATTGAAGTAAAAGGGGCCCGCGTCCATAACTTAAAAAATATTGATGTAACCTTGCCGCGGGACCAGCTTGTTGTGCTGACGGGTTTGTCCGGGTCCGGGAAATCTTCGCTCGCATTCGATACGATTTATGCGGAAGGGCAGCGGCGCTATGTTGAATCGCTGTCCGCTTATGCTCGGCAATTTTTAGGGCAGATGGACAAGCCGGATGTGGATGCGATTGAAGGCCTTTCCCCGGCAATCTCCATCGACCAGAAGACAACGAGCCGCAATCCGCGTTCCACCGTCGGGACGGTGACGGAAATTTATGATTATTTGCGGCTTCTGTATGCCCGCATCGGCCACCCGATCTGCCCGAACCACGGCATTGAAATTGCATCGCAGACGGTCGAACAAATGGTGGACCGGATCATGGCATACCCAGAACGGACACGGCTCCAGGTGCTTGCCCCGGTGGTATCGGGGAAAAAAGGCCGGCATGTAAAACTGCTGGATGATATTAAGAAACAGGGTTTCGTCCGCGTCCGCATTGACGGGGAAATGCTCGACCTCGGCGAAGAAATTGAGCTGGACAAAAACAAAAAACATTCCATTGATATCGTTGTTGACCGCATTGTCATAAAAGACGGAATTGAGCCCCGCCTGGCTGATTCGCTTGAAACCGCGCTGAAATTGGCGGACGGGCGCGTGGTAATTGATGTGATCGGGGAAGAGGAACTGCTGTTCAGCGAGCATCTTGCTTGCCCGATCTGCGGCTTTTCCATCGATAAACTGGAACCGCGCATGTTTTCGTTCAACAGCCCGTTCGGCGCCTGCCCGGAATGTGACGGGCTAGGTGCAAAGCTTGAAGTGGATCCAAGCCTTGTCATTCCGGACGCCTCGCTTACGCTCAATGAAGGCGCGATCGCTCCGTGGGAACCGATCAGCTCACAATATTATCCGCAGCTCTTAAAAGCGGTGTGCGCGCATTTTGGCATTGACATGGACACGCCTGTCAAAGATTTGCCGAAGCATCAGATGGAGATTATTTTATACGGATCCGGCAACGAACGGATTTATTTCCATTATGAAAATGATTTCGGCCAGGTGCGTGACAATATGATCCAATTCGAAGGCGTACTGAACAATATTGAACGCCGTTACCGCGAAACCAGTTCCGACTTTACGCGCGAGCAGATGGAAAGATATATGGCCCAGCAGCCATGCCCGAAATGCAAAGGCTACCGCCTGAAACCGGAAAGCCTTGCTGTGAAAGTGGGCGGGAAACATATCAGTGAAGTGACGGATTACTCGATTGCGGAAGCCCGCTCCTTTTTTGCCCATCTCGAATTGACGGAAAAAGAGCAGGCGATCGCCCGGCTGATCCTGCGCGAAATCGAATCCCGGCTCGGTTTCCTCGTCAATGTCGGCCTCGATTATTTGACGCTGAGCCGTTCTGCCGGCACGCTCTCCGGCGGCGAAGCCCAGCGCATCCGGCTTGCGACGCAGATCGGATCGAGGCTTACAGGCGTTTTATACATTCTTGATGAACCGTCGATCGGCCTCCATCAGCGCGACAATGACCGTCTGATTGCAACGCTCAGGCAAATGGCCGATATCGGCAACACGCTCATCGTGGTCGAACACGACGAAGATACCATGCTTGCCGCAGACTACTTGATTGACATCGGCCCGGGAGCAGGCGTCCATGGCGGAAAGGTTGTTGCTGCCGGCACGCCGCGCGAGGTGATGAAAAATCCGGATTCACTCACCGGCCAGTATTTATCCGGAAAGAAATTTATCCCGCTCCCGCCTGAACGGCGGAAAGGGGACGGCCGTTTTGTTGAAATCAGGGGCGCGAAAGAAAATAATTTAAAAAACATCAATGTAAAATTCCCGCTCGGCCTGTTTATTGCCGTAACCGGCGTCTCCGGCTCCGGAAAGAGCACGCTTGTCAATGAAATTTTGCATAAGGCGCTTGCCCAAAAATTGCAGCGTGCAAAAGCAAAACCGGGCGCTTACAAAGAAATCAAGGGTATTGAACATCTCGACAAAGTCATTGACATCGACCAGTCCCCGATCGGCAGGACGCCGCGGTCCAACCCGGCGACCTATACCGGCGTGTTCGATGATATCCGCGACGTGTTTGCTTCCACGAACGAAGCAAAAATCCGCGGCTATAAAAAGGGGCGGTTCAGCTTTAACGTTAAGGGTGGCCGGTGTGAAGCCTGCCACGGCGACGGGATTATCAAAATTGAAATGCACTTTTTGCCGGATGTGTACGTACCGTGTGAAGTGTGCCACGGCAAACGGTACAACCGCGAAACGCTCGAAGTCCAATACAAAGGCAAAAATATTGCTGATGTACTCGATATGACGGTGGAAGATGCGATCTCCTTTTTCGAAAACATTCCGAAAATCAGGCGGAAACTGCAGACCATTGCGGATGTCGGCCTTGGTTACGTCAAGCTCGGGCAGCCGGCTACAACTCTGTCTGGCGGCGAAGCGCAGCGCGTGAAACTCGCATCCGAACTGCACCGGCGTTCGACCGGGCGATCTTTCTATATTTTGGATGAACCGACAACCGGCCTTCACGTCCATGATATTGCCAAACTTCTCGATGTGTTGCAGCGGCTGGTGGAAAACGGCGATACGGTGCTTGTGATCGAGCATAACCTCGATGTCATCAAAACCGCCGACTATATCATTGACCTCGGCCCGGAAGGCGGGGACGGCGGAGGAACTGTTGTTGCCACCGGCACGCCGGAAAAAGTCGCGGAACATCCAACCTCCTACACCGGAAAATATTTGAAGCCGGTGTTGGAACGCGACCGGGAAAGAATGGAAAAAGAAGTAGAAAAACTGGCGCGCTGAGGCATGTTTACCGTTTTTTCGCCTCCTGCCCCGCCGGGTGAATAACAGAATGCGGGCTGTACGGAGTCTTTTGGCAATTTTTTCTATTAAACGGAAAACCGGCGTGCTAACTGTTGGCGTTCCTCCCCGCTTGAGGGAGGGCCACTTGTACATAGGGGAAAACCCGGCGCCCGCTTCTTGAAGAAGTATTTGAATTCTGCTTGAAATAGACATATAATGAGTAAAGATTAGGGAAAAATAATGAAAAGTGTCGCATTGTGCAGGAATGTTGCCTATTACATTTAGCAGGGAGAGAACTGTATGAAAAAAGTAATCACATACGGAACATTTGACCTTCTCCATTGGGGGCATATCAATTTACTGAAACGCGCAAGAGCATTAGGCGACTATTTAATCGTCGGCCTTTCATCGGATGAATTTAACGAAATCAAAAATAAAAAATCGTACCACAGCTATGAAAACCGGAAATTAATTCTGGAAGCGATCCGTTACGTTGACCAGGTCATTCCGGAACATTCTTGGGAACAAAAAATAGACGATATCAAAAAATACAATGTCGATGTTTTCGTCATGGGCGATGACTGGAAGGGCAAATTTGATTTCCTGAAGGATTATTGCGAAGTGGTTTACCTGCCGCGGACGGTCGGCATCTCTACGTCAAAAATTAAGAAGGACCTCTTTTCTGTGAAAAATGGTTAGGGAACTGTTCATTTCCTTATACTTACTGCTTTTTCGCGTACTTTTTACACTATGTAAAATTTTTCCTTTAAAAAGGAAAATCACATTTGTCGTCTCATTTGAGCAGAACAGTTTATATGTGTATGAGGAATTGAAAAAGCATCCCGTTTCTTTTCAGACAGTGTTCGTTTGTACTTCTTCCTGCTATCGCCGTGTTGCGGAAACCGTCCGGCAAGAGAAGGTATTTCTGTTTGAAATGAAAAATTTGCAGCATTTTATCCGCAGCCTATACAACATTGCGACATCGAAATTTGTGATTGTTGATAACTATTATGGTTTCCTGGCTGCCGCCCGGTTTAAAAAAGGGGTGGAATGCATCCAGCTCTGGCATGCAGCAGGGGCCGTTAAAACATTCGGCCTTGAAGACAAAACGATCCGCACGAGGGGCAAGCGTGCATTGAAGCGGTTTAAAAAAGTGTATGCCCATTTTGACCGGGTAGTGGTGGGGTCTGAAAAAATGAAGCATATTTTTATGAGGGCTTTCGGGCTTCCTCCTGAAAATTTTCTTTGCACAGGCATACCACGGACCGATCTTTTTTTTGACCAAAACAGGATCCGGGACATAAAGAAGAAGCTGTACAAACAGTATCCTGCCTTTCAAAAGAAAAAAGTGATCTTGTATGCCCCGACTTTCAGGGACCCGCATCCGGACCAGTTTGAAGTGCCGCTTGATTGGGGCCGGCTTTATGATGAACTGAAGGATGAGTATATTTTTGCGGTGAAATTTCATCCGGCTGTAAACAAAGGGGCAGGGCTGCTGCAGTATCCTGATTTTGTGGTGGACTGCCCCCATGATATGAACATCAACGAATTATTGCTGGTTACAGATTATTTGATCACGGATTATTCTTCTGTCCCTTTTGAGTTTTCCCTGTTAGGCCGCCCGATGATCTTTTATCCGTATGATCTGGAAAGCTATCAGGCTACACGGGGGTTGTGGGAACCGTATGACCGGCTTGTCCCCGGGCCGATTGCCTGTACGACGGCAGAAATTATTGATTTGATTAAAACTGGTTCTTTTGATACGGGAAGTATAGAAGCATTCTCAAGAACCTGGAATACATACTCTGCCGGCCACTCCAGCCGCGATCTGGTACAGTATTTGCGTGAACAGGACGAAAAAAAGGGAAGAATGTATGGGTGAGTTTGCGGGAGTATGAGAAGCGGGCGAATATGGCCGGAGCTCACCTGTTTGGGATATCTGTTTAAACTGGAATTCAGGCCGGGATGTGGCTGAGTTTATATTTTTTTACGTAGAGGGCAGGAATTTCCAGATAAAAGTATCTTTGATATTTTTAATATGGCTTTTGCATGTTTACTATTTTTCTCAATAGGCAACAGAGAGGCAATGTATCTTTCATATTATATAGTTGGAAATTTTGTCTTCACTAATAGGAGTGTAAAGTATGAGTAATAATTTGCCGATGCTAACAATTGTGGTTCCTTGTTATAACGAAGAGCTTGTACTTGAGAAAACAACACAAGAATTAACAAGAGTATTGGATAAATTAGTTGTAAAAAACAAAATAAGCAGTAAAAGTATGATTTTTTATGTTGATGATGG
Organism: Weizmannia sp. FSL W8-1119; assembly: GCF_038008605.1. NCBI lineage: Bacteria > Bacillati > Bacillota > Bacilli > Caryophanales > Bacillaceae > Heyndrickxia > Weizmannia sp. FSL W8-1119. Next base: position 776,219 of record NZ_JBBOZL010000001.1, read on the forward strand.
AAGCAAGGATAGCACTTGGGAGATTATTGAAAAATTGACGGATATAAATTCTTACGTACAAGGGTTAAAGTTAAGCCGAAATTTCGGCCACCAGGGAGCCTTAATAGCAGGATTAGAGACAGCGAGAGATTTTTCGGATTGTGTCATTTCCATCGATGCGGATTTGCAGGATGATGTGGATGCTATCGAAATGTTTATAGACAAGTTTAATGAAGGCTATGAAATTGTATATGGAGTAAGGGATAAAAGGGACACCGACACTTTTTTCAAAAGAAATACAGCCCTTTTTTATTACAAGTTGATGGGGAAATTAGGCGTAAACCTGGTTCCGAACCATGCAGATTACAGGCTTCTGAGCAAGAGAGCTTTGGATGAGTTTGTTAAGTATCAGGAAGAGAATATTTTTATCAGAGGTATCATACCACTTTTAGGGTTTAAGTCGGCAAAGGTTTACTATGATCGTAAAGAAAGATTTGCAGGAGAGTCAAAATATCCATTAAAAAAGATGCTGGCATTCGCATTTGACGGGATTACATCCTTCAGTATCGCACCTGTGCGTTTTGTCACGTTTCTCGGGTTTGTTCTTGTATTTGTTGGGATAGTGATTGCAATTTATACATTATGCGCAAAGATTTTTTCTTATACCATTAGCGGATGGACTTCTCTTATGCTATCTGTCTGGCTTGTTGGAGGTGTCCAACTGCTTGCGATCGGGATTATTGGGGAATATATTGGGAAAATATTCAAGGAAACAAAAAGACGTCCAAGATATACGATTGAAAAAAATACGTATAAAGAAAGGCAAGTAGGAACTTCATATCCGGTCCATCATTGAATTTATTTTTTTAATTTGCGCTTGTCCATTTTTATTCCTCCGCTGGTGCCGCGTTCGTTGCGGTATGGATTTCTAATGAATGATTTAAAAATATATGATGGCGTCCATGCTAAAAATACAGCGCTTAATTAGGGCTTGCTGAATAAGCAAAAGTCCTAGACTTGGTAAGGATACTGACAGCTTTGGCCGAACTTTAAATGCAAGGGTTTTATAAAAAATGCAGGAAAAACTTTGCACTCTAAAGCTGATTCAACATACAGAGAGGACAGAATAAAGCATTTTCGCAGATGCATTCTCCTATGATATTGAGGTAGAGCTTGCTGACAAATCAGATACAAGCCATAATCGGATTCGTTCAGCAAGCCCTAATTAGCCATGTTTCTGTGGAAATTTTATGCATGATAGAGACTTTGAAATACGTAGCGCTGTTTGTTTGCTTTTTGGTTATGCTGGTAATCAAGAAATTGCTGCCAAAAAAACAGATTATGTTTGAAAGCTTTCTGGGCGGTATAGGAATAGGAATCTATCAAGGTGCATCATTCGGGATGTTATAATCGTGCCGGGTCAACAGACTGATGCCTTTATTTCCCCCTTGAAAAGGGAACTTACATTTGTTACTCGTAAGTGCATGTTTATAAAAAAATAATTACCATGTTGCATGAAGGGGCTCGTACTTTATGAAAAGGGAGATTGCGTTTAAAAGAGAAAAATTCTCACTTTATATAGCAGTTTTTTTATTTTTATATGCTTTTGTGCTTATGTTGTTTTTTACTGAGTCTTCCCCTCTTTTTGCGATCAATGAATGGGTAGATGCCAACGCATTTTTTACGGTCGGGAAAGGGATGGCAAACGGGCTGGTGCCGTATCGTGATCTTTTTGAACAAAAAGGCCCTTTATTATACGCTCTGCATGCTATAGCTTACACCATTTCACCCAAAACTTTTTTAGGTGTATATTGTTTGGAAAGCGCCGCAATGTTTATCAATTTGATATTTATCCAAAAAATTTCAAATCTATATTTAAAACGGCTTCCATCTATGCTGGTTGCAGTAATTTTTCCGATTTTTTTCCTCAACTCTAACTCTTTTCGTTTTGGGGATAGCGCAGAAGAGTTTGCAACCCCATTTTTAATTATCTTTTTCTATCTTGTGCTAAATCATTTGAAAAAAGAATCGGATTTTACGTTTTCATGGTTGGTTTATTTAATCAACGGTTTCATGGCAGGGTGTGTTTTTTGGATAAAGTTTACCTTGTTAGGAGCCTGGATTGGCTTTTATTTTGCTTTGTTCATTATTTTTACCGTGCAAAAGAAATGGAAGGATGAAGTACGGGCTGTATTATTCACAATCACAGGGCTATTCCTATCTTGTGTCCCGTGGCTTTGCTATTTTGGGTTACATCACGCAATCTCAGATTTAATCAATGTTTATTTAAAATTCAACCTTTTTATGTATTCGTCTCAATTGTCTTTTATTGGAAAGTTAATTAACTGTGCAGTATTATTTGGGGAGTTTTTTAACCGAAATTGGGAAATGAAACTTATTATGATGATTGGAATTATTGACTTTTTGTTTACCCGCAAATTTTTTGTTAACAAAATGCAAAAATATTTGCTGACAAGCATGATTTCATTTCTTATTTTAGGGGTGTATATTGGCGGAAGGAGCTATCCTTATTATTATTTAATCATCGTTCCGGTAATCATGTTTGGGCTGATATCAATCGGTTATTATTTACAATCCGCCTATGAAAAGTCAGATTTTGATATTTTGAATCATGTCAATTGGGATGTAGTATTTGCGACTGCTTTTTTGTCTCTGGTCCTGTGTTTTGGATATAATTCAAATATTAAAGAATCCAAGTTCTTTGTTCGTTTCCCGCCGGCCCAGCAGACCTTTGCGAAAGTGATCAATCAAACGCCTAATCCAACCCTGCTTAATTATGGGGCTTTGGACGGCGGCTTTTACTTGGCAGCAAACATAGTTCCCAATGTGAAATATTTTGAAAAGCAGAATATAGACCCGAAAATTTATCCGGAAAACATGCAAGCACAAAATCGTTATATTATGGAAAAAAAGGTGAAGTTTGTGGTCATAAGGAAATCGCGTTTGAATTTAAGGCCCCTCCATGTTCCATATTTGGAGCAAAACTACAGATTGATCAAAAAGCAATTCCAAATTGTAGAGGGCAAACCATATGATTATCTGCTTTATAAACAAAAAAGCAAATAATCCCCTTTTTTGAACGAATGGTTGTAAAACGGGGTGCCCGGCTGGAAAAATAACGTTGTTGCAGAGTGGATGGCATTTCGATTATAATTACGGATGGATTGTGCATTTCATCCGATCCGATCTTTTGTGAAAATTTTATTTATCTTAAAAGAATATAATATATCCCTCATTCGGAAAGATACAATACAGAAAGAGGTTTTTTATTCTATGGATGCGCCAAAAATCAGTGTAATAGTTCCAATTTACAATGTACAGCAATATCTGGAAGAATGTTTAGACTCCCTCGTTCAACAAACTTTTACGGACATTGAAGTCATCATGGTGAATGATGGTTCGACAGATAACAGTGGAAAAATTATGCACCGCTATGCTGAACAATATAATAATTTTTTTGCGTACGATAAACCCAACGGCGGTTTAGGACAAGCACGCAATTATGGAGTTGAGCATTCGCGAGGGGAATATATTGCTTTTGTTGATTCAGATGATGTAGTGGACAAAGAAGCCTATGAAAAAATGTACAAAACCGTTAAACAGACGGGTTCTGACATGGCCATAGGAAATGTAATGCGATTTAATTCCCAAAAACGATATGCTTCCTCACTGCACCAGAAGGTTTTCTTTAAAACAAAGTTAAAAGCTCATATTACCAGGGATCACGAACTGATATATGATACAACAGCTTGGAACAAATTATACCGAAGATCATTTTGGATGAACAATAATTTTAAATTTCCAGAGGGAATGCTTTATGAAGATATTCCCGTTACGTTCCCCGCTCACTATTTAGCGAATTCTGTTGATGTTTTGGATGATATTATTTACTACTGGAGATCAAGGGATCTGGGAGATCAGTCTATTACACAGAGCAGGACGGATATAAACAATTTAATTGACCGATTCAAGGCAGTGGAGATGCTCAACCAATTTTTTGAAGAAAACCATATAGAAGGAGAACTGAAAGAAGAAAAGGACTTTAAAATCCTAAACATTGATTTGAAAGTTTATTTAAATAAACTGACTGAGGCTGACGACACATTTATCTCAAAATATATAGATGAAGTCTCACGCTATTTGGAGACTGTGCATGAAATCAGTATAAGCAAATTATGGCCTGTAGACCGGATGAAATATTATTTTGTGAAACAGAAGGATGTCCACAAACTTTTAGATTTACTAAAACTTCAGCAAAATGGTGAATTAAAAAAATGTAAATTAATAAAAAAGAACGGGCACTATTATATAAACTATCCTTACAAAGATTTAGTTCCTGAGTCTTATTTGTTAATTGATGATAATCTTAAAGTGAAACGAAGAACGGTCAAGGCACAATGGGAAGAAATGACATTAAAAATTAAAGGGTACTGTTTTATCGAAAAAATGGATATCCCGCGCAAAAAAGATGTTACAATGGAATTCTTTTTATGCAATGAGGAAACGGATGATCGTTTACCTATTCAGGACACAAAAATTTTTAAACGCCCTAACAGTACCTATAAATTCGGTGTTCCTGCCAATCAAAAATTTCGTCCTCTAAAAAGAGTGTTTAACTATGACTGGTCTGGGTTTGAATTATCTATCAATTTTAATGTAGCGCCTTTTAATGATCTGCCCGAAGGCCAATATTATGTGCAAACGATTTTAACTGCTGGCGGTATTAGAAGAGAATTCCGGGTTGGTTCGCCAGCAAAGGGTAAAAACCCAAGACCAAGGTATACAAATAATGAAACCACAATGATGTACGCCCATTATAATGGGGCTTGGGATTTTATTATCCACAAGGAAAAAATAGAATACCAGGTGACAGACGTTAGAGTAGATAATCGGCTCATTCATTTAACTTGTATGGCTGATGGAGTGAAACCAGACGAGCTTATACTAAGAAACATGCGGACTGGAGAAAGGCAAAATTATCCGGTTTATTTTGAGCAAGGTAAATTCACATGCAGTATTCCTGTGGAAGCATTACAAGCTGAAGAAAATTATGGCCATAAGTGGAAGGCGCTCATTTTAACCGGAGATTCGGAGCGGCCATTATTAATAATGAAAGAAAACGTATTTGAACCAATGGACCTTGGATTTGCAGAGTTAAAAACACACGCAAATCATGACGGCTCCTTTACCCTTTCAGCGCGGGAATATGGGGGACATTTACAGGAAATCACGCTATCGGAAGGTCACGTCTCATTATCCATTGCCCCACCTATCCATTGGAAGGAACCCGTAAGTGACATTAAAATCCAGTTTGCATCCAAAGATAACAGTGAACGCCATAATTTCATTGCCAGATGGAGCCAAAATGAAGAGAACACTCCTTCACTACAAGTTGATATTGACCTGTTAAAAGACTTTAATGAAAAAACTTTTATTCATGATAAGTTTGATTTGAAAATCGTTCAGGATAAGCCACTGCCCGAGCAATTCGTCATTTACACAGATAATGTTAAAAAAACTGAATCCGCAACAATTGATCGTAAGGTTTATCAGTTTAATACGGATAGTACGCTAAGTTTGAGTATTAAACCGACATGGAGTTGGTTTGATAAGGGAGCGCTTCGTAGAGAAGCACTTCGGACTATATTTTATCCGCTCGCAAGACTCTTGCCTTTGAAAAAGAAAACCATTATATTTGAAAGTTATTGGGGTAAAAATTACGAATGTAATCCAAGAGCATTATATGAATATATCGACAAACATTATCCGGAATTTGAGACCGTATGGAGTCTAAAAAATCCTCTGACGCATATAGAAGGAAAAGGGAAAAAGGTCCGAATGCATTCTTTAAAATATTTCTATTACATGGCAAGGGCCAAGTATTTTGTAAACAATGTTAACTTTCCTGATTTTTACCAAAAACGAAAAGGTGCAGTAGAATTGCAGACTATGCATGGAACGCCATTAAAAACTTTGGGTCTCGATGCACCAGGAGAAATAAAACCTGGGAAGAACATGGAAAAATTTTTAGAGAAAAACAGGAGATGGGATTATTTATGTGTTCCAAGTGACTATGTAGCCAATATCGCTGAAAAAGCCTTTGCACACCGTGCCAAAGTGTTAAATTCCGGATATCCGAGAAATGATAAGCTGTTTAATGAGAATACGCCGGAAAGAATTAATGAGATAAAAAGCACGCTTGGGATACCTTCAGACAAAAAAGTCATCTTCTATGCACCAACCTGGAGGGTTCGAAATAAATTTAAATTGGAATTGGATATTTTGCGGCTTAAAGAACAACTGAGCAAAGAATACATTCTTCTGGTAAAATTCCATCATTATGTGGCAAACGCAGTAAATTTACCTGACGAGGAAGAAGTTAAGGGTTTCTTGTACGATCTGTCTAGTTATAATGATATACGCGATCTGTATTTAATATCCGATGTGTTAATTACAGATTATTCTTCTGTTATGTTTGATTATGCGATTTTAGACCGGCCAATGATCTTTTTCACATATGACCTGGAGATGTATCGAGACAACCTGAGAGGTATGTATTTCGACTTAATTGAAAAGGCGCCTGGACCCGTATGTTTAACAAATGATGAATTAATTGATGAAATTCTAAATTTGAAGGAATTCCGATCGAAATACGGGGAAAAACTTGATACATTTAGAAAAATGTTTAATCAGTACGATAAAGGAAACGCAAGCGAGCAAATATTTAATGTAATGTTTAAATCATAAATCATGTTAAATGCCCGGGTAATGATATCTTAATCCGGGCTATTTTTCTGTATAAATTTTTATTTGAAAAGGATTTAATGGATACTTTTTTGATGAATCCCCATTAATTTTCACGTACGTTTGGAAATAAATATGTATATGGTATAAAATTTTAAGGGGAGCTTTGTTCTATTTGCAGTAGAAGATCTCTTTGAAGGGAGACATCGTCAGTTGAACAAAAACGATTTAAAACGAGGATTAAGGTTTATAGCAGGGCCAATCATACGATATCTCATTAAAGATAACCACCGGCGTGCCAATCAATATGCAAAATTTTATGACCGGTTGCAGATAAAACCAAACACCATTCTTTACGAAAGCCGCGACGGAAAAAGTATGACAGACAGCCCTTATGCGATTTTTAAATATATGGTTGACAATCCCGCTTATCAACATTACAACCATATTTGGTCAATCCAGGATTTTCAATCGCTCCAGCCGGTTATAGACAAATACAAAAAATATCCAAACGTTAAATTTGTGCAGCGTAATTCCAGGGAATATTTAAAGGAATTGGCCTCATGTGCGTATTTAATTAATAATTCAACATTCCAATCTTTTTACGCTCCGAAAAAAGGTCAGGTTTATATCAATACGTGGCACGGCACGCCATTGAAAAGCATGGGCTTTGACATTCCGGGCAATCCGGCCCAGTCGCAAAACGTGCTAAGAAATTTCCTGAGTGCCGACTATTTGTTGAGCCCGAATGAACATACGACCAAAATGTATCTGGACAGTTATAAGCTTGAAGGGCTGTATGACGGAAAAATTATCGAAGAAGGGTACCCGAGAATTGATTTAACCTTCCATACAAATCCGGATACCATAAAAAATGCGTTAAAAGACGCCGGATTAACCGTTGATTTCAATAAAAAGAACCTCCTTTACGCGCCGACGTGGAAAGGAAAAAGTGTTTCAAAGGCCAATAACGATGTGATGCAAATCATCTCTGACATGGACAGAGTCGAAAAAGAGGCAGGAAATGAATACAACGTTTTCGTAAAAGTCCATCCGTTTTTGTATACGCAGGCAGCCAAATATCCTGAATTGCAAAGCCGGCTTGTTCCTGACTATATGGACACGAATGAACTGCTTGCTGCAACAGATCTTTTAATCACGGATTACTCAAGTATCTTTTTCGATTACCTGATCACAGGAAAACCCATATTATTTTATACATGGGATTATGATGTATACAGCGAGGAAAGAGGACAATATCTCAAAAATGAAGATTTGCCCGGCCCGCTCTTGTTTAGCGTCGAGCAATTGATTGAGGCCATTCAAAACATCGAAACGGTATCCCAAAAATATGCTTCAAATTACCAAAACCTCAGGAGCCGTTTTACCAACCATGAAGACGGAAAAGTGACGGAAAGGATTGTACAGTATATTTTCGACCAAGCTCCTTTGCCTCTTCATATTGTCAATGCAGTGCCGGTTAAAAAGGAACGGATACTGATTTATCCGGGGGGCATGCGGAATAACGGGATTACTACCTCCTTCCTAAACTTAATGAACAATATTGATTTTGAAAAATACGATGTCAGCTGTTTTACCGGTGAGCCAAAATCAAAAGAAGTTCTGAACAATATTTACAAAATCAATCAAAATGTACGCATGATCTTTAAACCGGGCGTACCGCTTTACCGTATATTCGAAGTATACCGTGATAGATATACATATAACCGGGGCGTACGTGGGAATCTCGGAAAAAAGATTTTTCCGGAGCGTGCTTATATCAGGGAACATACGAGATTGTTTGGCAACAGCCATTTTGATTATATTATCGATTTCAGTGGATACAGTTATTATTGGGCAAAGTATCTGGTCGTTGCGGATGCGAAAAGAAAAATTTGCTTTATGCATAACGACCTGCTTTCAGATAGTGAACGTGAAATCAACGGGAAACACCCGCACAGAATCAACCTGAGAGGCTTGTTCACGCTGTACTACAGATTTGATAAGCTGGTCAGCGTCTCCAAAGGAACAATGGAAGTCAACCGGAAAAATTTAAGCCGGTATGCAAATGATGATCAATTTGATTACGTCCTGAATTCCATTAATCCGGACAGAATTCTTTATGCAGAAGAAGAAAAATCGGATGAGCCTAAAATTACCAAGTTTATGGCACGGGCGCTCCTCAGCAATGTAAATGATTATCCGGTTTGGCGGGTGCTCCCTTCCATTGAAGGCGCAACACAAGTATCTTTGTCCAATGATATGGCGGATGCCGAGGTTTTGATTACAGCCAAATCAACAGTAAAACACGCATTATATTACCGCTTCCATTACGAAGGCAAAGAAATTGGCTGGATTCATGAAAAAGCAGTGGCCCTTCTTCCGGATAGTGTTGTCACATCGGAAAAGGTAGATAAGCTGGCAAAGATTGTTAAAACAAGAGGAAATGCTATATGGAGCAAACCTTTTAATCTGCCTGGAACAAGAAAGATCTCGTTGAGTTCCGACTTTAAAAACTGTATTGTAGCTGTTGATCAGGCAGTACAAACACAGCATTCAACTTATTACCGGTTCTCTGTAAAGAAAGAAGCCATTGGCTGGATTGACAAAAGAGCACTTGGATTTTACAGCAGCTGTACGATTGAATCGAATACGGGAATTTTCAGCAAGCTCAAGATATTTGTTTTACGAAAGCTGATTCAAACGTTAAATTACAGTAAAAGAGAATTTTTAAACCATCTTGACGGCCGGACACGCAGGCTAATTGACCTCCGCAAGCCTAAATATTATAAAGTGGCCGTTTCAGCGAATGAACCGATATGGGACAAGCCGTATCCGAATTATAAGGCCAGGATGATAGAAGAAGTTTCAAACTATAAAGATGCGATTGTCACTGTAAAGAAATTGGCAAAAACAAAACAGGGCGTTTACGCGCTCATTTATTTAAAAAACAATAAAATCGGCTGGATTCATACAAGCGCATTAAGCCCGTTGAAACGCTCAACTGTCGTCTCTGACATTGAAGTTTTAAAAATCGCCAGGGTATTGCCGGATGAGAAAAATGCGGTGATCTGGTCCAAACCATATGGGATGGAAGGTGCAGAAAAGAAAGGTCTTCCCAATATGCTGCAGGGAGATGCAACCTTTACAATAGACAGGGAAGTGACCACCCCGTCCGGGACTTATGGCCGCATTCTGCAAGCGGACGGGCCTGAAATTGGCTGGATCAACATGCGGAACGTCTTTGTAGAGCATGCTTACGGATACGAAGTAAATGGCCAGTATATCCCGGAACCGGACAGCAGCCATTACAATTTTGTCAACATGGGCAGGCTTTCTCCGGAAAAAGCGCAGGCCAATTTAATTTCAGCGTTTGCCGATTTTCATAAAAACTATCCGAAAAGCAAACTCTATATTCTCGGGCAGGGGCCTTTAGAAACCGAGTTGCAGGCGCTGATTCTGGAACTTGGCGTAAGCGATTCTGTTTTCCTAATGGGCCAGCTTGATAATCCTTTTCCTTTTATGAAAAAATGCGATTGCTTTGTCCTGTCATCACATTATGAGGGCCAGCCGATGGTGCTGCTTGAAGCGCTAACGCTCGGCATGAAAATCGTGGCAACAGATATTGTCGCAAATCGTACTGTTCTTGAAGACGGCAAATACGGGCTGCTTGTGGAAGACAGCATTAACGGGTTAAAATCAGGGTTGGAAGCCATGATCACCCGCCAGCATCCGGAATTTGAAAAATTTCATTATCAGGCGTATAACAAAGCCGCCATGGAAACATTCTACAGATGTTTGCATGAATAAGATAAAAAACCGCACTCCCTGACAACAGGGAGTGCGGTTTTTTTATGTCTGTTCCGCGCCATCCGGGCCATTTCGCAGTCAACCGGAAATGGCCATTTTTCGGGAAAACCCTTATAAGAAGTCGACAAAACTGTTTCTAAATTTGATATGCAGAGCCGCGCCAATCATAAAGACGAGGAAGGTAACAGCCCAGAAATAAATCGTGTAATGCAAATGCTCAACTAGATACCATCCCATATTTCCGAGCAATGCAGAGCGGTACCCTTCGACAATGTAGTAGTACGGGTTTAACTTTAAAATCAATTCAATCGGGCCATGCAATCTTGCGGATGGGTCCCAAAGAACAGGCAAAATATAAATCATCATCCGCATAATCGCCTGTACAATGTTTTGCACGTCCCGTACAATTGTTGCCAGCGTAGATGTAATCAAAGATAAAGAAAATGTAAATACAAACGTGCAAACCAAATAATATGGCAGTTCAAGGTAATAGACGGAAACCGGATAACCTTGAAATTGAAGGATAATGATCACAATCGCAAGTAACAGCAAGTGCTGATAAAATTTTGACATAATGACATAACTCGGAATGGCGCTTAATGGAAAATTCATTTTTGCAACCATCCGGATCCGGGAGTAAATGGAACGGGATCCTTGCAAAACAGCCGGGCTGATGAAAAACCAAATAGACGACCCTGCAAACAGCCATGGAATATAACCCGGCCGCGGATGCCCGCCTCTTAAACCAAAACCGAAAACAAACCAGTAAATCGCAAGCTGGATCATCGGGTTTATGACTTCCCAAAGGATGCCCAAATAATTATTCCTGTTTTCACTCCTTACCTCATATAAAGAAAGGCGGATAATTAAATAAAAACTGTTGATTTGCTCTTTTAAGACAGTAATGGCAGATTTCATAACTCTTTCCTTTCTGCAAATACCCTTTCAACAACGCGCCGTGCTGATTCTCCGCATTCTAAATAACAGAATTTCTGATAAAAAGCATCAAATGAATCCGGCAGTTTATATCCCGCGGCATCCATTTTCTTCACTTCATCAATCACCTGTGCGGTCGTTGTAACGAGCGGGCCCGGTGCCTCTTTTTCAAAATCAAAATAAAAACCGCGCAAATGATCCCGGTACTCTTCAATATCGTATACGAAGAAAAGCATCGGCCGTTTTAAAATGGCATAATCAAAAAATACGGATGAATAATCCGTGATCAGCATATCAGAAATTAAATAAAGTTGCGCGATATCTTCATAATTGGAAAAATCATAAGCAAAACCCTGATAAGGTGCTAAATCCAATTGTTCCGCAACCAAATAATGCATCCGTAAAATTAAGATATAATCATGGCTTAGATGATGCTGTAACTGATTTAAATCAAGTTTCAATTCAAACCGATATTTCCCGGTTTCATGAATTTGGTTATCCCGCCAGGTAGGGGCATAAAGAATCACTTTCTTATCAATCGGAAGCCCCAGTTTGCTTTTTAATGCCCCAATAGATGCACGGCTGTTTTGAACGGCTAAAATATCATTGCGCGGATATCCGGTTTCAAGTATCGCCTGGCGGAATTGAAAAGCGCTCCGGAAAATGGCTGTTGAATAGGCATTGGGCGAAATTAAGAAATCCCACTTCCCCGCCTCTTTCAAAAAATCTTTTTTATACTGTTCAGCCGTAGTTCCCGGAATATGCACTTCTTCCATATCATTTGCAAGTTTTTTCAAAGGCGTCCCGTGCCATGTTTGAAGATAAACGGTATGTTTCGGCTTCGGAATCCATAAAGGCATCCGGCTGTTGGTCACCCAGTAACGGGCCCTAGCCATCATATATACCCAGTAAGGAGACAGCCTTTTAATATAGCGGACGTCTTTATTTTGAAAGTTATGTAAGAAGTTTTTGTGTGCGCTCCAGTAACAAGTATAGCCCGGGTAATGCGCTTTGATATATTCATATATCGCCCGTGGATTATCGCTGTACTGCTTGCCCTGAAAGCTCTCAAACATAATCACGTTCTTTTTGGCGGGCAATTTCCCGATCACCAGCATGGCCAGAAAGTAAATTTGCTGTGCGATGTTTTTCAAAGTCTTTTTCATACGTAAACTCCTCACAAAAACACGGCCAATTGAACACAATACACGTCTCATACGGGCATTCAACATTTATCCCGACACTTCCTCATTATATGTCTAAATAGGACAGAATTCAAACCTTTGTTTTAGACTGTTTATGTTGTTTTTTTCATTATTGAAAATTAAATCAAGGTACTATTGTTATTGGAAATTAAAGACTGCAATTGATTTATCAAGTATGACTATAATATGAATGTTAAACAAAGTAAATTTCTATGGTTACTCTTGAAACTTTTACTTCTTCAAGCCGTATTCATATAGAGATTGTAATCCGAAAAAGGAGGCTCCCATGGAAAACAAACGAAAACGGATTTTGGATATGGTGAAGGATGGGAAATTGTCGACGGATGAGGCGCTGACGCTGTTGGAGGCTTTGGACCGGGAAGAGGCGGGACAAATGGCGCTGAAAGAGGATCCGGCAGAAAACGGGGAACAGGCTGCAAACGGCGGCAACGGAGAGGCTGGCAGCGATACGGGGCAGAAAAAGTTCCGCGATACAGACCGGAATTTTAATGAAACGAAAGAAAAGCTGTTTGATCTTGTCGGTGGCGCGCTGAAAAAAATAAAGGACTTTGATCTTCAGCTGGGCCAGTCTGCCGAAGTCTCCCATGTCTTCCAGCAAAGCCTGCCGGAAACCGATATGATTGAATTGGATATCGCAAACGGGTATTTAACGTTTAAACAATGGGATCAGGAAGATGTGCGGATAGAATGCCAGGCAAAAGTGTACCGCACCAATGACAGGGAAGATGCCCGCAGTTTTCTGCTGAACAATAGCACGTTTTCGGTGGAGGGCGGCAGGCTTGTGTTTTCTACGCAATCCAAATGGATGAAAGTGGATACATCCGTTTACGTCCCGGCGTCCCGCTACCGGAAAATCACGTTGAGCACTTTCAATGGAAACGTCCAGGTGAAGGACATTCAGGCAGACCAGTTAAAAGTGAAAACACTCCACGGAAAAGTACTGGTGGAACATGCCGATTTGGAAACGGCGGAAGTCGAAACGGGAAACGGCACCATTGATTTTGACGGAAATACAATCGGGCAGGTTGAAGCACAGACGATGAACGGGGATATCCGGTGGAACGGTGCTTGCAGGCGGTCAGACTTTGAAGCCTTTAACGGCAATATTACGGTAAAAACGGCTCCGGGCGCCGATTCATTGCATAGCAAGACCGTCTCCGGAAACATTGAAATGACCATCCCGGAAAACATCTCCGTACACGGGGAAGGAAAAACCAACTTCGGCAACTTTGCGATTGACCTTCAAGGCATGGAAAAATATGAAGAACGAAAAGAAATGATTCAGAAAGTGGCCAGATTTAGCAGAAAAGGGACCACCGAGCCCGCATTATATATTTTTGCCGACGCGAAAACGGGGTCCATCACGATTAACGAACAAAAGGCGGAGAAAGAAGAAAGCCCGGAAGCATAATCGCATTTTTGCCGGGGGAGCAGAAATTTCGCGAAAAAAAGATGCGTGCCTGCTGTGCTGCTGGCATCAGCAGCTGTGTCGTTATATACTGTAAAAAGAACCACACAGAAAAGGTTTGATGATCATGCGCTGGTTACTTGGAGTCTTGATCAATGCTGTATTATTTATTGCCCTTTCCGGCTATTTTCATGGCTTTTATGTCGAAAATATCGGGGCTGCCGTCATGTCAAGTCTCGTCTTGTCCATTTTAAATATTCTGGTACGGCCAATCCTGATTTTGCTTACATTGCCGATCACGATTCTGACCTTGGGCATCTTTTTGCTCGTCATCAACGCGATTACGCTTGTGCTGACGGATGAACTGATGGGCGCAAGTTTTGAAATTGACAGCTTCGGCATGGCTTTTATCGTAGCGGTCATCATGGCGGTCGTAAACTTGATTTTACAGAAAACCGTATTCCGAAAATAAGATACGCGGCGGCCCGACACCGGAGCTTTGAAAAAACGGCGGCGAATACCCGCCGTTTTTTCATGCCATGGCCCGATAGGCTAAATCATTTTCAAGCAGCCAAACTATTTTTACAATGAAAACGCACCGCCCGGCATTTATTTCAAAGGACTTAAGCATGAAGCATCCATCTTTTTACAACAGGGTGGCGATTTTTCGTTCATTTATAGCGTCCGCCCTTTTGGAAGAGGAGAAAAGCAGCATCCGCTCTAATTTGCCATGCAGGCCCTGAACCGCTTTAACGCAGTTTATACGGCATGGGATGATTTTTGGTTGAAAAGGGTGGAACGGGCCCTTTGGGAAATGATAAAATAATAAGAAGCCTTTGAATCATCAACAAGCCGTTCTGGTGGTTTTCATCCGGACTTAACAGGAGGAATTACAGTGGCAAAGGTGCGCGTAGCAGATATTATTGAACATTTTAATCTGGAATTGATCAGTGGGGAAGAGGGCATCCACCGCCCGATTACCACAAGCGATATTTCACGGCCGGGGCTCGAGATGACGGGATTTTTCGATTATTACCCGGCCGACCGGATCCAGCTGCTCGGGATGACGGAAATCACATTCAGCAACAGGCTCTCGCCGGAAGAACGGAAAAGCAGGATGGACAACTTATGCAGCGATATTACACCGGGCATCGTGATATCACGTAATTTGGAAGTGCCGGGTGAATTAATAGAAGCTTCCGAAGAAAAATCGGTCCCTGTGATGCGGACGCCGATGAAAACAACCCGGTTTTCAAGCCGCTTAACCAATTATTTGGAATTTAAGCTCGCCCCGGCAACAGCCATCCACGGTGTGCTTGTGGATGTGTACGGGGTCGGCGTTCTGATTACCGGCAAAAGCGGTGTCGGCAAAAGCGAAACAGCGCTTGAACTTGTCAAAAGGGGGCACCGCCTTGTCGCGGATGACTGCGTGGAGATTGTCCAGGAAGAAGAAGGGTCTCTGATCGGGCATGCGCCGGAATTGATCGAGCACTTGCTTGAAATCCGCGGCCTTGGCATTATCAATGTCATGACGTTGTTTGGCGCTGGCGCGGTCCGCAGCCATAAAAAAATTACCATGATCGCCAATCTTGAGTTATGGGACGAGCATAAGCAATATGACCGGCTCGGGTTGGATGAGGAAAAAGTCAAAATCCTTGATACCGAAATTACAAAGATGACGGTACCGGTACGGCCGGGGCGGAACCTCGCCATCATCATCGAAGTGGCGGCGATGAATTACCGCCTGAAAAATATGGGCGTCAATGCGGCGCGGCAATTCACGGCCAAGCTCGCAAACGTCATTGAAGAACACGAACAGGGAACAGAAGAAGAAAAGAACGAACCGTAAAAATGGCCGGCTGTATTTTAGGCTGGCCTTTACGGCGCGGAAAAAAAGGAGTGGTTGTGGAAAATGGATTCGAATATAACCCCGCTCGATCCGATTGCATTTCATTTAGGCGGGTTTAGTGTGCACTGGTACGGAATCATTATCGGCTGCGGCATTCTTTTGGGCCTTGCCCTCGCGATGCGGGAAGCTGACCGGCTTTCGGTTGACCAAAATATCATTGCCGATTTATGCATATGGGCGATTCCGGTTTCAATTATTTGCGCCCGTATTTACTATGTCCTGTTTGAATGGAAATATTATGCACAACATACAAGTGAAATCATTAAAATCTGGAATGGCGGCATTGCCATTCACGGCGCGCTGATCGGGGCGGTCGCCACCGCGATTCTTTTTACACGTGCAAAGGGTGTTTCTTTCTGGAAAATTGCAGATATCGTTGCGCCAAGCCTGATTTTAGGGCAGGCGATCGGGCGCTGGGGCAATTTTATGAATCAGGAGGCGCACGGCCGGGCTGTGTCCAGGGCTTTTCTCGAAAACTTGCATCTCCCGGACTGGATCATCAATCAAATGTACATAAACGGCACTTATTACCAGCCAACATTTTTATACGAATCACTTTGGGATCTTGCAGGTTTCGTTTTTTTGCTTTTGTTGAGAAGGCGGGCGGCGATGCACAGGGGCGAGATTTTCCTGACCTATCTTATCTGGTACTCGATCGGCCGGTTCTTTATCGAAGGCTTGCGGACGGACAGCCTGATGTTGACCGCGCATATCCGCATGGCGCAGGTTGTATCTTTCATACTGATTGTTTGCGCGCTCATTCTCTGGTTTTACCGCAGAAAAACAGGCTTATCGGCCAAACGATATGACGAGCAGTGAAGAGGATTGATTTTTCCGGATAGTTCAGCCCGTTGCTGGCAGAAAAACGGGCTTGACAGCCAAACGTTTTATGAGCCTTGAAAAGAAAGAGGGAAGCAGATTGAAAAACCGGATTACGACATTGCTGTTTGACTTTGACGGTACTTTAATTGACACAAACGAATTGATTATCCAATCCTTTTTATATACGCTCAATGCGTACTATCCGGGCCGTTATAGCCGCGGGGACGTGCTCATTTTTAACGGCCCGCCTTTAATCGACACGTTTGCGTCGATCGATCCGGAACGGGCGGAGGAAATGACTGCCAAATACCGGGCGTATAATATTCAGCAGCATGATGCGCTTGTCAAGGAATTTCCGGGCGTATATGACACGATTAAAATGCTTAAGGAACACCGCTTTAAACTCGGGATTGTTTCAACAAAAATGAAGGGCACCATCATGAAAGGGCTGAAACTTGCAAAATTGGAACCGTTTTTTGACGTGGTGGTGGCGCTTGATGATGTCAAAAAGGCCAAACCGGATCCGGAGCCTGTCCAAAAAGCGCTCCGCCTTCTCGGTTCGAAGCCGGAAGAAGCGATCATGATCGGAGATAATTACCATGATATCGAAGCGGGGAAAAATGCCGGCACCTTGTCGGCCGGTGTCGCATGGTCGGCAAAAGGGCGCGCTTTTCTTGAGCAATACAACCCGGATTTTATGCTCGAAACGATGCCGGATCTTGCTGAAATTGTCGGGGTCCATGTAAAATGAGAAATACAAAGCGGTATCCGGTTAAAGGATCGAATGCCCTTTGGCAAATTTATAAAACCGTTTCGTTCTGGAAAGTTTTTAAAAATGTGCTTGTCATTGAAATCGCGCGTTTTCTTCCGTTTTTGCGCCTCAAAAATCAAATGTACCGCACCTTTTTGCACATGGAAGTCGGGGACAAGACGGCTTTTGCCTACAAAGCGCTTGTCGATATTCTGTTCCCGGAGATGATCACAGTCGGCAAAAACTGCGTGATCGGCTATCATACGACCATTCTCGCGCATGAATATTTGATTGATGAATACCGGATTGGTGAAGTGGTAATTGGCGATGATGTGATGATTGGCGCGAACACGACCATCCTTCCCGGCGTAACGATCGGAGACGGGGCGGTGGTGGCCGCCGGTTCTGTCGTCCATAAAGATGTGCCGTCCGGTTCCTTTGCCTGCGGGAACCCGCTTCAAATCAGGCATAAAAGCAGCGAAAAGAACGGCCCGGAACAAACAAAACTGTAAAAAAGGGAAGAATTACTTCATCCCAAAAGGTTAAAGGCTTCCCGATTGTATGTTATACTACAAGAAATAATGAATGTTACTTGTTTGTGAGGGAACAACATGAGCAAAGATTCCAAATTAAGGCAGGAGCATGGCAATGTGCTGCCTTTTATACCGACGGGAGAATACTATTTTAATAAAGGTGTCCAGGCTTATGACCGCCGGGATATCAAAAAAGCATTGAAATATATGCAGCGCGCTGCCCAGCTTGACCCGTACGATCCGGTCATCGCCTGCCAGCTTGCGATCATTTATACCTATTGCGAAGAATATCGAAAGGCAATTGACATTTTTCGCCATATCCTGGCAAAACTTGATCCCGGCATGGTCGAATGCCATTATTTTATTGCCAATAATTATGCGGACCTCGGGCTTTTTGATGAAGCTTTATACAATGCACGGAAATATCTTGAACTGGACCCGTTTGGCGAGTACAGGGAGGAAGCGGAAGAACTCATTTATATACTGAACGCCGAAAAAGAGGATGAAACGGGTTCTTTTTCGTATGAACAGGACGAACTCATGGCAAGGCAGGAGGAAGCCAGGCAGTATCTCGAAGCGGGGCATTTCGAAATGGCGCTTTCGGAGCTGAACAAATTGATCAAGAAATATCCTGATTTTTGGTCTGCCTACAACAACATGGCACTTGCGTATTTTTACCTTGGCCAGACGGAAAAAGCGGTTGCGGTGCTGATGGATTTGCTCGAAAAGAACCCCGGCAATCTTCATGCGCTTTGCAATTTAGCGGTCTTTTACTACCATAAACACGATGACGAAAAGCTGGAACAGATTGTACGCGGCCTTGAAAAAGTCCGGCCAGTGTTACTGGACCATCAATATAAACTTGGCGCCACATTTGCGATTGTCGGACGCTATGAAGAGGCGTACCTTTGGCTGAACCGGTTGAGAAAAGCTGGATTTGACGGGGATGCTTCGTTTTACTACTGGCTTTCGCAGGCGGCTTACCATACGGGCCGGCAACAGGCAGCAGAAGCCGCCTGGGAACAGCTCGTGGAACTGAATCCGGAGAAAAAAGGCTGCGAACCATGGAACCGGGAAATGGAAAAGAAAATGAACGAGAAAAATGTCCAATTTGTTTTGGACAGGCTGAACAGTGCGGAGTTGCCCGAGCGGTTTTTCGGGATTTTCATGATCGGGTTGTCCAGCAACCGTTCGGATATTGTCTCGCATCCGGATTTTAAGCCGCTTGATGATTTTACGCTTGCCGAAAAAATTTACCTCGCCCATGTGCTGGAATCGGATATTCGCGAGCCGTTTGACCCGGATGAGGTGTTTGTGCGCGGCCACAATATTGCATGTATTCTCCACAGCCATTACGGGCCGATGTTTCCGGGCTACACCAACTTAATGCTCGCCTGGTTTTCGATCTTTTTAACCGGCCTGAAACGCGGGGAACGGTTTCAAAATGAGGCCGGATTTGCCGCCGCTTTCGATTACTTGTGGCACCGCCAAAAAGGCGACAAAGTGTCCCAGCAGGCGATTGCAAAGGAGTACCGGATTTCCGTCTCCACGTTAAGGAAATACGCAAACCGGATCAAATCGCTCCTTTAAGCACAAGAATGGACGATAAACCAATATTCCTTTACTATAGAGAATGAAAGAAAACCCCACTGCATAAAAGAAAGTGGGGTTTTTTCGAAAAACTCGTATGGAATTGCATCTTTGTGGAACCAGGCGGCCTGCGGCTTCCCGGCCGCGGCCCTTCAATAAGGAGTGGTACAAACGATGAGTGAAGAACAAATTTATGATGTGATTATTATCGGGGCGGGGCCTGCCGGGATGACAGCTGCCGTTTACGCATCGCGGTCAAACTTGAAAACCTTGATGATCGAGCGCGGCGTTCCGGGCGGCCAGATGGTCAACACGGAAGAAGTGGAAAATTATCCGGGTTATGAATCGATTCTCGGCCCGGAGCTGTCAAATAAAATGTTTGAACATGCCAAAAAGTTTGGTGCCGAATATGCATACGGCGATATTAAAGGCATTGACACAGACGGGGATTATAAAATTGTCAAAGCGGGCACAAAAGCATACAAAGCGCTTGCTGTGATTATCGCAACGGGCGCCCAATATAAGAAACTCGGTGTTAAAGGCGAAAACGAACTGGGCGGCCGCGGCGTTTCTTATTGTGCGGTGTGCGACGGCGCTTTCTTCAAAGGAAAAGACCTCGTTGTGGTTGGCGGCGGCGACTCGGCTGTCGAAGAAGGAAATTACCTGACGCGCTTTGCCAATAAAGTGACAATTGTACACCGGCGTGATCAGCTGCGGGCGCAAAAAATCCTGCAGGACCGGGCTTTTAAAAATGAAAAAATTGACTTTATCTGGAATCATACGGTGAAAGAAATCCACGAAGAAAACGGAAAAGTCGGCTCTGTCACGCTCGTTTCGACTGTGGACGGATCGGAAAAACCATTTAAAACGGACGGCGTTTTCATTTATATTGGCATGGTGCCTTTGACCAAGCCTTTTGAAAACCTGGGCATTACCAATGAAGCCGGTTATATTGTGACGAATGAGGAAATGGAAACAAAAATTCCGGGTATTTTTGCAGCCGGTGATGTCCGCGAAAAAACGCTCCGCCAAATTGTCACGGCAACAGGAGACGGCAGCATTGCCGCACAAAACGCTCAGCATTATGTGGAAGAATTGAAAGAAGCTATGAAAGCCGGTTGAGTGCGGGATAAAAAGGCGTGCATCCCCCGGCATTTTGTCGAAACAGGGAAGTTTGAAACGTCAAGTGGTTTTAACGTGTTTGTAACCCGTATGAAATAAACTTGCGGTATGATATAAATATAAATTGACCCCCTTTTTTATATGTTTGAACCAAGAACACTTATGGCTCCGGCTATAAGCGGTTCAAAGACCCTATCTCCCAGGCACAGGAAAACCCTGTGCTCTTTTTTTTGTGCAAAACTTGCAGCCGGTGCAGGATATTGCGTTGCTTTTTCCGATTGATAATGCGCTGGTTCTTTGATACGGGAGATGAAAGACAATTAAAGGGGTGGCGTGCGCCCATTTGTCCTTCATCAGCATAATGAAAGACAGAACAAAGCGTGGCTGCCGGCTATTTGTCCTTCATTTGCCCGGTGAAAGACAAAACAAAGTTCGGGAGCCACGGCCTTTCACCCGCGTGATTTTCACGATTGGGGAAAACTTGACACATACGGGCGGGTGTATGTGTAAAATTTTACTCGAAGGGCAGATGAGTGGAAAAAAATGGGAAGACGCTCTATCATTTAAATGTACGCTTGTGGGCGAATACATTTAGAAAGAGGTCTTCCTATGGATATTATATCAATAATTGCTAGATTATTAAAGGATACAAAAAGTCTTATTGAATTTGAAGAACAAGTTAAAATTCTGATCCAGAATGCCTTTACGCAATGGGTTGGGGAAATATTTGAGACGTTAGATAAAACAATTAAGCAAAAAAAGCTGGAGGATGGCTGGGAGTACTGCCGGAGTGATAACAGAAGCATTCAGTTTTTATTTGGAAATGTGACCTTTAAACGTTCACTAATGCATGACCAGAAAGGGAATTCACATTATCCTCTGGATGAATGGTTAGGGCTTTTACCATACCAACGATACAGCCCGTTAGTGGAGTTAAAGGTGGCAGAGTTGGCAAGTGAGAACACCTATCGGGAGGTAGCTGATATTTTAAAAGAATGGACAGCAGTGAGCCTTAGTCACACAACTGTAGGGAACATGGTGAAACACGTAGGGAAAACGCAAGCTGAAGCCGACAAGGCACTTGTAGAAGAGCTAGAAATAGCTGATTCACTACCTGAGGGAAAGAAGGTAGATTACCTGTTTTCCGAAGCTGATGGTATATTCGTCCGGGGACTAGAAAAGAAACAGGGTTTGGAAGTCCACCACGCCATTCTCTATGAAGGATGGGAAACCAATGGCAAAAGAGTCTCTCTACACCATCCCGTTGTTATCATGACGACGAAATCCATCCAGACATTTTGGGATGAAGTCCAAGCTGTAGCAGCCAACACCTATTCCCTAGAAAAAGCTCGTGTCATTACAAATAGTGATGGAGGTGCGGGATACACAGCTGAAAGGTTTCAAACAGCTTTCTCACAGTCGGAATTTCCGGTGCTCAACCAGCTGGATACCTACCACGTTGCACAAGCCATCGTAAGGACATTCGGGGGCGGAAAGAGCGAGATCAAAGAGCAAATTAGAAAAGCGATTAGAACGCATGACCTGGACCAATTCACGTTATATTTGGATACGCATGAAAGCACATTGACGGATGAAAAGAGCCTTAAGAAAGTCAAGGAGTTTCGTTCGTACATCCTAAAAAACTGGGACCGCATTTTTGACTGGAGGGACAAGGTAGAGAACGTACCGGAAGGTGCGAGAGGCCTGGGGGCAATGGAATCAAATCAAAGGCATATCTCATTCAGAATGAAGAAAAGGGGGATGCATTGGAGTAAAGCTGGCGCCGAAGCCATGGTAAAGGTGAAACAGGGCATGCTTAACGGGACATTGCAGGAAACCTATCTGAAACACCGTTCAAGAAGCGCGAGAAAGCAACGGAGCTTGCAACAATCCATCAGGATGTCTCAACTATTCAAGCAGCCTGTACGCCCGTCAGTGGGCGTAAAGCACGGATCAGTTGCCCTGCATTCAAGCCGTTCATCGGCAATGGGACATTTAAGCAAAATATTAGAGCTTTCGTTTTAAGCTTGGCTCAGTGGGGACTGATCGTTGAGGCGCGCGAAATTTACGAGACTCCTGCGGGAAAAGCGAGCCAGGAGAGACCCCGCAGCGAGGTACGAGCGAGGAGGCTCGCCGGCCGCCCGCGGAAAGCGAGTGAATTTCGCGCGCCTCAACATCCCCGTTATCCATCTTTATACGGAAATATTACATCTTTTCCGAAAATTACACCGAGCAAGTAAAGCACGGTAGCCGAAAGTGTACAAAAAGAGTGTCTTGGAATACCCGATATTTAAACCTTGTCGAGAAAAACTTGACACATACCGGGCGGGTGCATTCATTGTTCAACCATTTCATTAATAGTATAATAAAAAAGTACATGGTTTTTACGCACGGGAAAGGTTTATCCATCGGTTGAATAGATGCGGATTTGTCCGCATCATTCCGGTTCAGATATGAGGTGACTCCTTTGCAAAGAATAACAAATTGTGTATTCATCAAGGACGGACAGGTTTTATTGCTGCAAAAGCCGCGGCGCAACTGGTGGGTTGCACCTGGCGGGAAAATGGAACAGGGAGAATCGGTCCGTGAAGCCGTGATTCGCGAATACCGAGAAGAAACTGGCATTTATTTAAAACACCCTGATTTAAAAGGCGTTTTCACGATTGTCATCAAAGACAGGGATAAACCCGTGTCTGAATGGATGATGTTTACGTTTGTCGCAACAGACGGCGACGGCAAAAACTTCGAGCAATCTGCTGAAGGAATTTTGCAGTGGCATGCTATTGATGAAATTAAAAACTTGCCGATGGCGGCGGGAGATACCCATATTTTGGAATATATGGTCCACGGAAGCGGCATCATCTACGGCCAGTTTACGTACACGCCCGACTTTGAATTGCTTTCATACAGGCTCGATCCAAGCTGAAACGCCATGCTAAATTTTCCGTCAGGGGGAAAAAGAATGGGTTTAGAAGGAAATCAAATGCAGTTTGTCATCATTACCGGCATGAGCGGGGCCGGAAAAACGGTTGCGATCCAAAGCCTGGAGGATCTCGGGTTTTTCTGTGTCGATAATTTGCCGCCGACGCTTTTGCCAAAATTTCTGGAACTGATGAAAGATGCCAGTAATAAAATGAATAAAGTCGCGCTTGTAATGGATTTGCGCGGCCGTGAATTCTTTGATGACTTGTTCCGGGCACTGGATGAACTTGACAAGTCTTCGTGGGTTACGCCCACCATTTTATTTTTGGATGCGGATGATTCTGTGCTCGTGCGCAGGTATAAAGAAACGCGCCGGTCCCACCCGCTTTCGCCGGATGGGACGCCGCTCGAAGGGATACAGCAGGAAAGAAAAATCCTCGAGGAGCTGAAAGGGCGCGCGCAGCTTATTCTCAACACATCCAATTTAAAACCGCGCGAACTCCGCGAAAAAATCGTGTTGGAGTTTTCGGCGAATAAGCAGTCGGTTTTCACGGTCAATGTCCTGTCGTTCGGCTTTAAAAACGGCATTCCGATTGACTGCGACCTTGTTTTTGATGTCCGGTTTTTGCCGAATCCGTTCTACATTGAACATATGCGCCAGAAAACCGGACTGGACGAAGAGGTATACACTTACGTTTTAAAATGGAATGAAACGCAAAAATTTCTTGAAAAGCTGACCGATTTGCTTGCTTTTATGCTCCCACATTACAAACGGGAAGGAAAAAGCCAGCTGGTGATCGGCATCGGGTGCACGGGCGGCCAGCACCGTTCTGTCGCGCTTGCCGAGTATATCGGCCATTTTTTTGAAAAAGACTATCATACAACGATTTCCCACCGTGATATCAAAAGAAAGGAGGAGCGTAAGCCATGAGGCATCCGAAAATTGTGCTGATCGGAGGCGGGACAGGGCTCCCGGTGCTTTTGCGGGGGCTGAAAAAATACCCGGTTGAGATCAGTGCCATTGTAACTGTTGCAGATGACGGCGGGAGTTCCGGAAGAATCCGTCATGAAATGGATATGCCTTCCCCGGGGGACATCCGCAATGTGCTCGCAGCTCTATCCGATGTGGAGCCGCTGCTTGAAAAAATGTTCCAGCACCGTTTTGAAACCGGCGATGAACTTTCC
Source organism: Weizmannia sp. FSL W8-1119 (assembly GCF_038008605.1). Classification (NCBI taxonomy): domain Bacteria; kingdom Bacillati; phylum Bacillota; class Bacilli; order Caryophanales; family Bacillaceae; genus Heyndrickxia; species Weizmannia sp. FSL W8-1119. The sequence continues at coordinate 801,177 of NZ_JBBOZL010000001.1, forward strand.
GGGCATTCGCTTGGCAATCTGATCATTGCGGCGCTCACTTCGATAACTGGAGATTTTGTACACGCCGTAAAGGAACTGAGCAAAGTCCTGAATGTCCGGGGGCAGGTTTTACCGTCCGCCAACCAAAGTGTCGTGCTGCACGCGGAAATGGAAGACGGATCGATCATTGCCGGGGAATCCAAAATTCCGAAGTCCGGCAAAAAAATCAAAAGGGTGTTTTTGACGCCTGAAGTCATTCAGCCGCTTCCGGAAACATTAACGGCCATTCAGGAAGCTGACCTGATCGTGATCGGTCCGGGCAGCCTTTATACAAGCATTTTGCCGAATTTAATGGTGCCGGGTCTTGGAGAAGCGGTATGCCAGGCACATGCGAAAAAAGTGTATGTATGCAATTTGATGACACAGGCGGGCGAGACGAATCATTATACTGCCGCGGATCACGTGCAGGCGATTTTCAACCATATGGGCAGTGCCTGCATTGATACGATCCTCGTCAATGATGAAGATGTGCCGGAACCGGTTATGAGCCGGTACCGCGAGGAGCTGGCACAGCCTGTTGTATACGACGTGAAGCGTTTAATGGGGCTCGGCCTGGAGGTGGTTTCGGGAAATATTTTAACGTATAAAGGCGGGGTCATCCGCCACGATACGGAAAAAGTTGCCGAAATCCTTTATGATATTTTGAAAAAGCAGCAATGGCTTTCACGCTCCAGTGCCCGGTGAAAGGATAAAGGCGGAACATCCCCTTTTCGTGTGCATTTTTTCGCATAGCTCTAAATTTTGCCAAGGGAGGGGCCTGGAGGATGTCATTTGCATCAGAGATCAAAAAAGAGCTGACCAATTTAGCAGTAAAAGATTGCTGCGTGAGATCCGAATTATCTGCACTGATCCGGATGAACGGATCTTTATCTTTTTCCAACAAGGTGCTGGTTGTCAATGTGCAGACGGAAAATGCCGCCATTGCCCGGCGGATTTACGTCCTTGTAAAAAGATTATATGATGTCCCGGTGGAATTATTAGTCAGGAAAAAAATGCGCCTGAAAAAAAACAATGTCTACATTGTCAGGCTGAAGGCCCGGGCAAAAGAAATATTGGAAGATTTGCATATTCTCGGTGAACATTTTACCTTTACCCGGAACATTTCCCCGGAACTGCTGAAGAAGAAGTGCTGCAAACGCTCCTATTTGCGCGGGGCTTTTCTGGCGGGCGGATCCGTTAACAATCCGGAAACTTCCTCTTATCATTTGGAAATTTCCTCCCAATACAAAGAGCACAACGATGCACTATGCCGCCTGATGAACGGGTTTCATTTAAACAGCAAAACGCTTGAAAGAAAAAAAGGATATATTACGTATTTAAAAGAAGCGGAAAAGATTACGGAATTTCTCAATATTATCGGCGCCCATCATGCCCTGCTCCGGTTTGAAGATGTCCGGATTGTCCGGGATATGCGCAATTCCGTCAACCGGCTCGTCAATTGCGAAACGGCCAATTTGAATAAAACGATCGGGGCGGCCCTCCGCCAAGTGGAAAATATCCGCTATATTGAAGAAACGGTCGGCCTTGACGCACTGCCGGAGAAATTGCGCGAGATTGCAGTATTGCGCGTGAACCATCAGGATGTGACGTTGAAGGAACTCGGCGAAATGGTGTCCGGCGGGCATATCAGCAAATCCGGCATCAATCACCGGCTCCGCAAAATCGATGAAATTGCCGAAAAACTGCGGGCAAACGGGCCTGCCAATAAAAATTCATAATGGGTGCCAAAAATTAATCATGTAAGATGGATAGGTTTAAAAAGTATAAAGACGGGGAGCGTATTGGCAGAAGGCGCCCCTGTCCTGCTACTTGAAAGGAGAGGGTTATCGTGATCGAAAAACAATTGGAAGTGAAATTAAAATCCGGTTTGCAGGCGCGCCCTGCAGCCCAATTTGTCCAGGAAGCCACCCGCTTTTCATCGGAAATTTTTCTTGAAAAAGAAGGAAGAAAGGTAAATGCAAAAAGCATTATGGGGCTGATGACCCTTGCTGCGGGCCACGGGGAAACTGTTACGCTGAGCGTGGACGGGAGCGATGAAGAAGAAGCTTTTGAACACTTGGCAAACTATATTGAAGGGAAAGAAAAACTTCCGTCCTGATGTAAGCGCATGCGGACGTCAGCCTGCGGGTTTTTCAAACACAGCACAAGGCCGCCCGTTTGCGGACGGCCTTGTTCAATCTTATTTCAATTCTTTTTTTGTCATAATATGGTCAATCAAACCATATTCTTTTGCTTTTTCCGCGCTCATGAAGTTATCGCGGTCTGTATCCCTTTCGATCACTTCAATCGGCTGGCCGGTATGGTCGGACAAAATTTTGTTTAATTTCGCGCGCGTGTACAAAATATGTTTTGCCGCGATTTCAATTTCTGTTGCCTGGCCTTGGGCGCCGCCTAATGGTTGGTGAATCATCACTTCGCTGTTCGGCAGGGCATAACGTTTCCCTTTCGTGCCGGCGGTCAACAGCACGGAGCCCATTGATGCAGCCATCCCGACGCAAATCGTTTGCACGTCCGGTTTGATGATCTGCATGGTGTCATAAATGGCAAGGCCCGCAGTGACACTCCCGCCAGGACTGTTAATATAAAGATAAATATCTTTTTCAGGGTTTTCCGCTTCCAGGAACAAAAGCTGGGAAACAATCGAGTTGGAAACATTGTCGTCAATCGCGCTGCCAAGCATAATAATCCGGTCTTTTAACAGGCGGGAATAAATGTCGTATGCGCGTTCCCCGCGGTTTGTTTGTTCAATTACTGTGGGAATTAAATTCATATTGAGTATCCTCCTTCTTCTCTTCGGATGGTCCATCATATGCTATATCATGGATGTTAAAGGAATTATTCTCCATCCTTATGTACTGATCATACAATATTGGTCAATGAAGGTCAAAAGAATTGCCTTCACCTGAACTACAATACCCATCATAACCAAATTCCGATAAAATAAAACCAAAAAGGGGCTTGCTTTTTTGTTCATTGTCCTTTATAATCTATTATTGTTGAATCACTTATTGCCCTCGTGGTGCAAAGGATAGCACGTGAGATTCCGGTTCTCAAAATGTGGGTTCGATTCCTGCCGAGGGCGTTTTCTAAAAACTGAACAATTAGCTTAAAATTTTTTAAAACCCTTGATACGACTGCATTTGCAGTCGTTTTTCTTTTTCTCTGAATGTGAAAAAATAATGCAACAATCGATTGAATTTTTCACCGATTTTGCACTACAAATCTCATTCATTGCGCCACCTGCGACATTTCGTTCATAGTGCCATATATTCAGGTTTTGAACAGTTTCTGTATAAATCATGGAACTTGAAAAACGAACGTTTGTCCTTTATAATAAAACTGAAAAATAAGAAAAGGGGTGTTGCCATTGGAACTGGTAATGGAAAAGAAACCCGGTTACAATGTACATGATCGTTTGTTTAAGGAGCTGATCCAAAACTTTTTTCAGGAGTTTATGGAGGCGTTTTTCCCGGATGTGTCAGCGGATCTCGACTACCGCCGGGTGAGGTTTTTGTCGCAGGAACAGTTTACGGACTTTCCGGGCGGTGAACAAAAACGGGTTGATATCCTTGCCGAAACGAAGGTAAAAGGGAAAGACACCGTGATTCTCATCCATGTAGAGCCGCAGTCGTATTACGAGAAACCCTTTCCTGAACGCATGTTTCGTTATTATATGATGATCAGTCTCCGGCACCAGAAACCGGTATTGCCGATTGCCGTTTTCAGTTATGAGGAGAAAACAGAAACCCCTGATACATACACCTTTGCGTTCCACAACATTGAAATTCTTCGTTTTCACTATTTATCCATTCATCTGATGAAACAAAATTGGAGAAATTATATCCGGAGCAACAACCCTGTTGCCGCGGCATTATTAAGCAAAATGGGGTATACAGAAAAAGAACGGGTGCAGGTCAAACTGGAGTTTCTGCGGATGCTGGCACGCATGGAACTCGACCTTGCAAAAATGAGGCTGTTATATGGTTTCTTTGATTTTTATTTAAAACTGAACGAAAAAGAGGAGGCGGAAGTGATGGAAAACATTAAGATGCTGGATCCGGATGAAGCAGAGCAAGTATTAAAGCTGCCAAATTCTTACTTTGACCGCGGGTTTAAGAGGGGGAAAGAGGAAGGCAGAGAAGAAGGAATTGAAATAGGAGTAGAGAAGGGAAGAGAAGAAGAAAGAAAAAAATTGCTGCAAACGATTCCAATTGCCATCAAAATGTTGCTGGCGGGTATGGAGCTTCAATTAATTGTAGAAAAAACCGGTCTGAGCCAGACGGAAGTGGAAAAAATAAAACAGCAACTGGAGCATTCATAAGATGGAAGTCAGATTTCCCGGTGTGGATGGAAAAGAAGTTGTCCTGGACTTGCCGAATTCCTATTTTGATCGCGGGTATAAGAAGGGAATTGAAATAGGAGTAGAGAAGGGAAGAAAAGAAGAAAGAGAAGAAGGGGAAGATAAGTTAAGAAGATTTATTGCTAACTTGCTAAAAAATCAAGTGGATGTGAAGGTCATCGCCCAAGCATCCGGCTTGAGTGAAGACGAGATCATGAAGATCAAAGGGCAGATAGAAGGGGAAAAGCCTTGAACCCGAGTTATGACGAGACGGAGCAAGTATTAAAGCTGCCAAATTCTTACTTTGACCGCGGGTATAAAAAGGGGAAAGAGGAAGGAAGAAAAGAAGAAAGAGAAGAAGGTGAGCAAAGGTTAAGAAGATTTATTATCAACTTGTTAAAAAATCAAGTGGATGTAAAAGTCATTGCCCAAGCATTCGGCTTGAGTGAAGACGAGATCATGAAAATCAAAAGGCAGATAGAGAGGGAAAAGCCTTGAATACGGGTTATGACGAAACAGAACTAGTATTGAAGCTGTCGAATTCTTATTTTGATCCGCGAATATATGAAATAAAATAAGTGCACACCATTGCGAACAGGCTCTCAGGGCGGTAGCAACCCGCAATGCATTGAAAAAACGGCCGGCCTAAGTCAGCAGGGGTGCCGTTCAAGCGGTCGTTAGCGGGGAATGATGTCTGTTACAATCCGGCAAATCCGGAGAGTGGCAGGCATTTTTTCAGGACTGTGACACCGGCAAACGGTAAATGTACGGCATTGGCCGGCTCGTGAACGGATATGCCGCTTTTTTGGTGCAAGATTTCTGAAAATATGTTCTCAAAAAGGAATTGAACAGCGACTCGCGAGCGTTGAGGTGTTGCTTTGCGGGAATTTATAGTAAAATAAACTTGCAGCTACATATCGGCAAGTTTTTTAGGCTTGCCGCCGTTTTGCAAAAGCCAAATGTAAGCACATACAGGAGGGGAAGAAAGTGGAGTACCGGATTGAAAAAGACACACTCGGAGAAATGAAAGTGCCGCGGGACAAATATTGGGGGGCACAAACGCAGCGCAGCAAGGAAAACTTCCCGATCGGCGGGGAAAAAATGCCGATGGAAGTGATCCGCGCTTTTGCCCATTTGAAAAAAGCGGCTGCCGTCAGCAACAACCGCCTCGGCAAATTATCGGATGCCAAAATGAAGGCTATTGTCCAGGCTTGTGAAGAAGTGCTGGACGGGAAATTTGACGGGCATTTTCCGCTTGTTGTCTGGCAAACAGGCAGCGGCACCCAGTCAAATATGAATGTGAATGAAGTGGTGGCAAGAAGGGCAAACGAAATCCTTTCCGCCCAAAACAGTGCAGAACACGTCCATCCGAACGATGATGTGAATATGTCGCAAAGCTCGAACGATACGTTCCCGACTGCGATGCATATTGCCGCCTACCATGAACTGCAGACAAGGCTGCTGCCGCCGCTGGAACAGCTGAAAGAAACGCTGCTTGAAAAAGAAAAAGCATACATGAAAATCATCAAAATCGGGCGCACGCATTTGCAGGATGCAACGCCGCTCACACTCGGCCAGGAAATCAGCGGCTGGCGTGCCATGCTGGAAAAAAGCGAACGCATGATCAAAGAAAGCGCAAAACATATTTTGAACCTGGCGATCGGCGGCACGGCTGTCGGCACCGGCATTAATGCGGACCCGACTTTCGGCGGTAAAGTTGCGGAAGAACTGGAAAAACAAACCGGCTACCCGTTTGTTTCTTCTGATAACAAATTCCATGCGCTCACAAGCCATGACGAAATCGTTCATGTCCATGGGGCATTAAAAGGGCTTGCTGCAGATTTAATGAAAATAGCCAATGATGTCAGATGGCTTGCGAGCGGGCCGAGAAGCGGCATCGGTGAGATTTCGATTCCGGCCAATGAACCGGGCAGCTCGATTATGCCTGGCAAAGTCAATCCGACCCAGTGCGAAGCTTTAACGATGGTAGCGGTCCAGGTATTCGGGAATGATGCCGCAATCGGATTTGCCGCAAGCCAAGGCAACTTTGAATTAAATGTATTTAAACCGGTAATTATATATAACTTCCTGCAGTCCGTCCATTTGCTCGGCGATGCGATGAAGTCATTTGATGAAAGATGCGTGCGCGGCATTGAACCAAATGTGGAAACGATCCGGGAAAATGTCAATCGTTCCCTCATGCTGGTGACGGCCTTGAATCCGCATATCGGTTATGAAAAAGCAGCCCAGATCGCGAAACTGGCTTTCAAAGAAGGGACAACGCTAAAAGAAGCTGCCATTAAAACAGGTTATGTAACCGAAGAACAATATGATAAGTGGATCGTACCGGAAAAAATGGTCAATTTAAATCACTGATAAAAAGGGAGGCGGTTGCCCCCCTTTTTTTAGCCATCTTATTGGTTTGTTATATTACGAATGGAAAGTACCGCCAAGTTGTTGTTCAGCCATTTGCACAAGGCGTTTTGTAATTTCTCCCCCGACAGATCCGTTCGCGCGGGATGTCGTATCTGCGCCGAGGTTTACGCCGAATTCTTGTGCGATTTCGTATTTCATTTGGTCAAGAGCCTGTTCAGCACCGGAAACTAACAATTGGTTTGAACTGTTGTTGTTTGCCATCTGTGTCATCTCCTCGTTGTAAGTTTTTTGGTTGGGCCGGCTGGAATTGCACCAGCAAGCGGGGAATTCCCCGCCACCTGCTTGGTTGAACCCAGTGGAATTTGATCGATGTACTACGTATTATGGAGGGAAAAACTTTAATTATACTGGTCCCCGGCTGGTAACTATTGGCGGCGATTGCGGAGAAAATCAAAAAGCCGGATATAACAGCGAGGCACTGAAAAAGCACCGCAAAAATAGAAAAGACGTTGAGACACTCATGCTGCTTGTGTTTCAACGTCTTTTTGCATTTTATATGTTGGATATACGGATATAAAAAATCACTTTTTCAGTGGCAGGCTTTCTGGTTCACCCAATCCTTAACTCTGTTTCGGCATCAAAGAAATGGGCTTTATTCATATCAAGCCCGAGCGTGATTTCGTCACCCGGTTTGACAACTGTTCTGGAATCGATGCGGGAGATAAACTCCTGCCCGTTGATTCTGGAATAGAGCATCGTTTCAGCGCCATGAAGTTCGGAAACATCAATCGTGGCTTTGATGGTCGAGCCCGGCATTGTTTCAATGAAAACAGGTTCATCGTGGATGTCTTCCGGGCGGACACCAAGAATGACATCTTTGCCGATATGGCTTTTCAAATGTTTCATTTTCCCTTCCGGCACATCAAGCTGGACCGATTCGTTTAAGTGAAATTTGCCGTTGTCCAGTTTACCGCGGAAGAAGTTCATCGCTGGCGAGCCGATAAAACCGGCGACGAACAGGTTGGCAGGTAAGTCGTATACTTCGCGCGGCGTTCCGACTTGCTGGATGACACCATCTTTCATGACGACAATCCTTGAAGCCATCGTCATCGCTTCCGTCTGGTCATGTGTCACATAAATGGTCGTCGTTTGCAGCCGCTGGTGAAGCCGGGCAATTTCGGTCCGCATTTGCACCCGCAATTTCGCGTCCAGATTGGATAAAGGTTCGTCCATGAGGAACACTTTTGCATCCCTTACAATCGCGCGGCCGAGGGCAACCCGTTGCCTTTGCCCGCCTGATAAAGCTTTCGGTTTCCGTTTTAAATATTCTTCAAGGCCAAGGATTTTTGCGGCTTCCTGTACCCGCTTGTCAATTTCCGCTTTCGGCACTTTGCGGAGTTTCAGCCCGAATGCCATATTGTCGTATACCGTCATATGCGGATAAAGCGCATAGTTCTGGAATACCATCGCGATATCACGGTCTTTCGGCGCTACATCGTTCACCCGTTTGCCGTCCATGTATAAATCGCCTTTTGAAATTTCTTCAAGCCCGGCAATCATCCTGAGCGTCGTCGATTTCCCGCAGCCGGAAGGACCGACAAATACAATGAATTCCTTGTCATTAATATGTAGATTAAAATCGGATACAGCGGTTACATTATTGTCGTAAATCTTATAAATATGCTCAAGCGCCAGTTCTGTCATCGTAAAAACCCTCCCCTGTCATAAGTTGTCTTTATTATAAGGAAAACCCTTTCATAAAGGGAACGGCAGGATGCACAAAAAATGCAGGGCGATTTTCGGCACCCTGCCCATCCCGTTTTCCCGGCAGATTGGCGCAGTAAAATCCGGGGGCCGGGATCCTTGGAAATTTGAAAGCGGCTCGTTTTCCAATCTTCCGGTTGCGCGGCATTCATTGCAACATGGGATACGATGCCGGTATGCCGCTCTTGATACAACCGGTTAGCCAACTGGTGCCATTTTGAGTAAAACGGGCTTGTTTCCTTTTCAAGGCAAATAACGCGCGGCTTATCGGCGGGAGTTGCCGTCAAAGGTTTCGAGACAGGCGAAATACGCAAAGATGGCATCTGTAAAATGTTTTAAATCCAAGCCCGTTTTTTCTTCAAATTTTTCAATCCGGTACTGCAAGGAATTGCGGTGGATGAACAATTGTTTTGCCGTCAGGCTGGCATTCGTAAAATTTTCAAGATACCGTTTGATCGTTTGTCCCATTTCCCGGTCTTCTTCAAACAGCCTGCGCAGTGATTGGAAGAGCAGGCCCTTTTCCCCTTCAGGCAAATGGGACAGCAAATAAAGAGGGAGCAGAGCATGAGCCGTGAACAAAGCGGACGTTTTCCGGCGGCTTTTGGCAAATTCGAAAAGCCGGCGTTCGAATTGGAAGCTGCGCTTTAATGCCGCCACTTCCTTAAATTCGCCTAAATACAGCAAAACAGGGGTATAGAAATCCCCTTCAAACGCACGGATGGATGCCTCTAGATCGTCTTCGGCCGCTGCTGTTCCGCTTTTTTCTTCAATCACCATGCCTTCAAGCTGATTGGTCATTATCACCAAGACATCATGCACAAACATGTTTTTGATGGCTTCCTGAACGCCGGATACATCCGGCCCTTCTTTTGCCAGCGCAAACTGTGTAACGCGGTATACGCCGCCACGGGCAGGGGCCTCGGCATCCGGCAAAAACAGGTAGTCATACCATTTGGATGCTTCGCTCGCCGTGCCTGGAGCATTTTCCCGGAATTTGGGGAATAATGTTTTCAACAGCATCGTTTCTTCCGGCGTCAATTCGCCCGGATCAATCCCGAAATACTGTTTTTCTTCTTCCATCCAAAACCATAACAAAGGTTTCGCCGCAATCGGTTCATCTGCAATGCAGGCATTTGGATACCTTGTTTTTAATCTGTCGAGCATGTTTGGATCCCCCGGTTTTTCATTGGATATAATCTATTTTACTCAAATTTTTTAAAGAGAGGGAATCATTTTTCCAAAAAGCCGGTAATGGCATAAAACAAATCGGCAAGTTTCCGGGTTTTTGCTGCTTCAATTTCAGGTTCATCAAAGGACATTGGCTTTGCATTCAGTTCAAACAAATAAAAGCCGCCTTCATTGCCGGGCGCGATGTCAGCGGTAAATTCCCCGAAAAAGCCGTACGATTCCGCTAAAGCATTGCCGCATGCTGAAATGACCGGCGCAATCTTTTTTTTAATCTCCATTTTTTCATTGGAAGATAGTACCAGCGTTTCCCCGCCTTTTGCCGTATGGGTCGTCATTCCGCCGGGGCGGGCAACCCGCACGCCGATGCCGGTTATCCGGTAACCTGTTCCGTTGTAATGGGCGTGGACACGGTAGTCATATTTCCGGCCGTCAAGCAATGCAGTTGGCACGGTTTCCTGGACAATGTACGTTTCTTTTTCTGCAAAGGGGCCAATCTCCTCCCACACATCCGAAAAGCTGGCGGGCAAGTGGGCGGATTGGGGCGTGTAAAATGTCCATGCTTCACAGGGCCCCTGCACAATGCGGCGGATGCCGTATCCTTGCGAACGGGCGGCGGGTTTGATATAGACATCCTTGTGTTTCAGTAAAAAGGCGTGAAAGCTGCTTTTATCGGAAATAAGCGCCGTTTCCGGAAGAAAACCGGCAATCGCCGGATCCTGCTTCAATTTTTCGTACACCTCATATTTATTTAAAAAATGCGGGTTGAAAAAAGGGATCCTTTTTTGCCGGAGAAGCCTGGTAAAGCGACGGAAATCTTCCTCCAATTCTTCCTTTCGCTTCCGGATCCGGTTATAAACCACGTCTGGAAACGGAAACATTGCCCTGTGCCATTTTTCTTGTTTTACATCCCAAAACACGCCGGTAATATGCGCTGAAATATCGGCAAGGCTGAATAAAAAAGACAGGCCGCCCTGTTTTTCCTGTAATGTTTGTTGGATGGCGATAAAAAAATCACGGTCTCCGCTGATGGCTTTCTTTGATTTACTGATGAGTATCCCGATCAGGGGGCCGGCTGATGCCCCTTTTAACATCAGGCGATAAGGCGTTTCCTCTCCGGGTTTCGCGGAGAAAGGAAGCAGTTCCGCTTCTTTTCCCCAAAAAAGCGGGGACGGGGCAGTACGCTTAAATATTTTTTCCTTGCGGTCAAACCAGATGGCGGTCATGGGAACATTTCCCCTGGTGACTGCACTTGCCGTTCCGTCAAATAAACGGCAAACGATAAGCTCAGTTTGCGCGTCAATAAATCGCACGCTTTCATGAACGGATTGTTGAAAATGGAGCGCCCGGGCTTCGAATTGGCTTCAAACAGCCATACTTTCCCGTCCGTGCCGATGCCGAGGTCAAACCCGATTTCCCCAATCACTCCTTCGACATGTTCATCGATGGCGCGGGAAAGTTTGAGGGCGGCTGTTTCCAGCGCATGCCGGTACATCTCCTGTTGCTCGGGGTTTTCCGTAAGTTCGGGAAGTGTTTTAATTAACCCGCCGCTTCTCACATGCGTTGTCGGGCTGCCCGGGCCGGCCACTTTTGCCGCGATTGCTGTAACGACCCAGTTTCCGCCCTCGTCTTTATTGGTATGGACCCGGAAATCAACCGGCCGCCCTCCGTCTGTTACGAGAAAAATGCCCTGCTGGACGAGCAGCCGGTTCCATTGCTTTTTAGAAAAAACATGGTTGATCAAGTTTTCAAGGCTGCTGAATTTTAACAATCGGTTGCCGGTGTCCCGGTACCTGCAATAATACGCGCCGGAAGCATGGTGGTAATGGATTTGATGGACGCCAAGGCCAAGGCTGCCGTTCACCGGTTTGATGTAGACCATCCCGTAATCAGACAGCATCCGTTCAATTTGATGAAAAGAGGTGAGCGGGTTCGTTTCCGGCAAATAGGGGCGCGCTTCCGGATCTTGAAACAGCCGCTCGTGAATTTCCAGTTTGTTGAAAAAGCCGGGATTGTACCACGGAATAAAATATTCTTTTTCCAATTTTTCTTTGATTTTCTGCGCATTTACAAGTTTTTCACTTTTCCGGTTCGGGAGCCGGTCGTAAATGGCATTGGGAAACGGGACTTTCTGCTTTTCCCAGCCCGCTTTCCCGTAAAAGTAGCCGGTGATCACACCCTGTTCCCAATCGATATGCTGTTCGCCGAATAAAAACGGCACCACGCAGGCAGCAGACTGGGCGGAAAGAAGTTTTGCAAACCACGCCGACCTTGCGCCGGCCGGGCGGTTTTCAAAGGGGGTGAAGCCGGCCGTAAAAATGCCGACAAGCGGGCCGAGCATCAGGATATCGCTGTTTTGGAAACAGTGAAGAACCGTTAAAAAGGCGGGCATTCTCAGTTCACCGGCAAGCGCGCTTGAGACGGAAAAAACATTGCGGCCATTTGGATGCGGTTCGATTTTTGCGGCAGCGATTTTAGAGCCGAATGCCACTTTGCCGGTGTTTTCAAGTACCGGAAGGCTTTGCGGCGTGTACAGGATCGGGTCGGAGGCATCAAAAAACTCAATTTTATATTTTCTGGTCATTTGTAAAGCACCTCGTTTCATTTAGATGACCTTTTGTTAAACCGGCAGCGGATGAAATGAACCAACCAAATTTTTCCGGCTACTATCGCGGCTCTTTTTCTCGGGTTCCCTTCTGTTTCAAAAGCAATGTGGCAAAAATTCAGGCGCGTTCTATGCGAAAAGGCTGTCGAAAAATGCGCTGCTTCTTCACATAGGCGCGCTCTATGCGAAGGTATGCCGTTGAAAGCGCCCGGTTTCTTGACGCAGGCACGTTCTATGTGGCCAAAATTGCCCGGTTTCTTATGGGCACTCTGTGTGAAGGAGAGCCGTCGAAAACGGTGCTGTTCCTTAAACACAGGCGCGTTTTATGCGAAAAGGCTGTCGAAAACGCGCTGTTCCTTCACATAGCCGCTAAAGAGCAGTCCCATTTCTTTCATTTTACACATTTCCGGCCTGCACGCGGTTTCCGATTTCCTGTAAATACCGGCAGTAGGCAAGCGGGGCTTCAGCCATTTGCCCGGCTTTTTCCGGATGGAGAAGGCTGACCATTTTTCTGCCCGGTTTTGAATTGATGTCGAGTATCCAGATGGATTGGTCCCCCGCAATAAGCAGATCGATTCCCAACTCAAATAGCGGTTGAAAAGTTTCTTCCAAAACAGCCGGCAAGATGCTGATGATGTCAGAGATTTCCTGGCTGATATAGACATGATTAAAATGCGGCGTTTCGCGTTGCCAGTTTCCGTATGTTGAGAGGCTTGCCCCCGCGCTCAAATTGGTTAAAATGCCGTTTTCCATGCCGGTACGGATGCCCCGCGTCACTTCCTGCCACTCGCCGCGGCTGTCTTTTTGCAAAAAGATGCGCAGATCAAAAGGCCGGTTTTTCCGGTCCATATTGTCAATCCTTGCCTGAATGAGAAAATCATGCTTTCCGAGCAGTGTATTGAGCCACGCTTGAAATTTATCCAAACGGCCGAAGTTCTGCGATATAAGACTGCCGTTTTTCGTCGTTCTTACAAGCAGCCCGCCCGTTTTCTTTTCGAGGGAATACACCGCATATCCATGCGCACCGTTTGCCGGTTTTAAAATAATGGAAAGATATTTGTTCAGTTCCCGCAAAACCGTTTCCGTACTGTCCGCCCTTACTGTCTCCGGCAAATACGGGGAGATTTCCGGAATTTCCTTCAGACGGTCGTAAAGCGTGGTTTTATTCGGCAGCCCGTATCCGAGAAAGGTAAGGTCTTTCCGTTCTTTCAGCCATGCGACGATTTTTTTGGCATCTTTTGATGGCTGGTCTTCGCCGTAAAAGCAGCGGTCATAAAGGAATTCCGGAATCTGGAAAACTTCTTCTTTCCATATGCCGCTTGTAGTGTCAAAATGAAGTCCCTTTGCTTTCTGCGTGCCGGGCAGTAAATCAAGGGGGGAGAATGAATAAAGATCGGTCCCATATTGTTTTGATTCATGTGCCATTTGGTCAAAATAATCCTGCCGGGAAGCAGGATCCAGCGTAAGAATGCCTAATTTAGCCGGCATGTTCCATTCCCCTTTCAGTCCATAGAAATAAACCGTAACGGTATAGTGCTTTTACGGATGGGCGGATGCCGCCGCGGGATACGCCAAACGCGGCCTTAGACGGCTTTACGTTTGCTTCAATTACCCACGGTTTTCCATCCCAATCCACCCCTATATCGATCCCGAATTCCGCAAAGTGCCCGTTTCCGGCGGAACAGAGCGTGATGGCGGCGGCTTCCGCCAGCTCATGCATGAGTTCCAGCACGAGCCGGCCTTTTTCCTTTCCAAAATGATGGAAGATAAGCGGCGCCGGTTTTGTCGGAAGCCCTCCTTGTGAGAGGTTTGACACAATCGCATTGTCTGCCGCTGTTCTTGCGAGGGATGACGCGATCTGCCAATCGTTTTTTGCGCCGGTTCTCCAGACAAGGAACCGGAAATCGGTTTGCCTTCCATCTGCCGAAAGCAATGGAATGCCTTGTTGAAGGATATACGGAAGGGTCCCGGTGAGTTGTTCCATTTTTTGAACGGTGTCTTCCACATTTTCTGCAACTTCCGGCAAACGGTTTTCCTGGTGCGTATGGCCAAGGAGGAACCGGCTTTCCTTTTTTTCAATCCGGATGATGCCGCGCCCCTGGCTTCCGTTTTCGGGCTTTGCATACAGGATATTGAATGCCCCAAGTTTTTCCGCTAGGCACGCCGGACCGTACCGGCAAGTTTCCGGTAAATACGGCCGCAAAAATCGGTTTGCATAAAGACATTCGTAAACTTCCATTTTTGTTAAATACTTGGCATTAAAAAAACCGGTTCCCTTTTCTTTGTACGCTGCTGTTTTCATTCCAAACTGGCGGCTTTTTTTCAGCCAGCCTGGAATGAATGCGGTTATAGACAATGTCCGGTTCCGGCACTTCCCCCGTCTTCCAGCCATTGGCGGAAAACGTGCAGCCGGTGCCGGCGCGGGAATCCAAGCCTTCCACAAAAAGGCAGCCGCCTTCTTTTTCGATCAGGTGGTGCAGTTCTTCGCAAAATGGCCGGATGTTTTCAGAAGGGGCACTTCCAGTAAGTTCTGTCAGGACGGCGATCACCGGGCCAAGTTCAAGCACCCCCTGCCGGCAGAAGGCTTTCAACCGGGCGGGCGGGACAGGGAGCTTCAGGTGTTTGTAACCATCCGCAGAGAGCATCATTACCGTTTTGCCGGATGCATCGGTTTCCACTTTTGCTGTGGCTGTTTTTCCGCCGAACCGGATGGTGAGCCCGCCGTTTGAAATGCGCAAAAAGGAAAGGAGCGCCCGTGGAATTACCGCCGCCGCGCCTTTCGTTTCATCGTCATGCCGGAATGCAATGGTTGATGCCAATCCGTTCCCCTCCCTTCCTCCTGAAAACACGGGCACGAACACGGCTAATTTTTGACTTTATTGGGCTTTTGCTGATATCTTATGATTAGTACAGAAAATCGGTTCAAAAAAAATAGCTGATTTCAGAAATACCCGGCCGCAAAAAAGGGTATTTTTTCATTAAGTTTGCGGTTTTCCGCAGCATAGAACCAAAATCGACCGTTGTGTCCGCATAGCGGGCTGGAAACTTCCCGTGCTTCTTTGGGAAAAATTTCACAACGAAAACAATGAGGGATGATTGTGTATGCATGCATTTTTGGAAATTTTGTTTATGACTGCCGTGGGGGCAGTGATCGGCGGATTCACAAATTATCTGGCCATTAAAATGCTGTTTCGGCCGTACAAGGCGATCTATATTAAAAATTGGCGGCTTCCGTTCACGCCCGGATTGATTCCGAAAAGGCGCGAAGAGATTGCGAAGCAGCTTGGCGAAATGGTGGTGCGCCATCTGGTCACCCCGGAAAGCATCGAAAAAAAGCTGCTGTCGCCCGGGTTCCGGAAAGAGACGGCCCGATGGATGGCGGATACTTTTTTGAAATGGCTGGAGATGAGCTGGACGACCCCGCAAATTGCTGGGTTTTTTAAAGTGGATTTGTCGGCGGAGCGTGTTCAAAACGGGATCAAAGAATTCATCCGCACCCGTTACGGGGAGGCAAAACAACATATTGCACCGAAAACGCTTGAAGCACTGCTGCCGGAAGCCGTAATCAAAAAAGCTGAAGAAAAAATCCCTGTTTTGGCGGATTTGATCATTGCAAGGATGAGCGAATACATTTCAAGCCCTGCAGGCCGCACGAAGATTGAAGGGATGATCAGCCATTTTCTTGATGACCGCGGCATGATCGGCGCGATGGTGAAACGTTTTATCGGAAACACTTCGATTGCCGATAAAATCCAGCCTGAGATCACCCGGGCACTTCAGGAACCCGGAATGAAAGCAACAATGTCGGAAATGCTGGAAAGGGAATGGAACGGCCTGAAAGCAAAACAGGCAGGGGAACTTTTTCCGGATCTACCGGATGAAGAAATTAGCGGATGGCTGGAGAAAAATGTATTGTCTCTCCTCCCTGTCGAACGTTTTTTAGACACACCTGTCCAGGCATTTGTTGCCCGGTACCGGAATAAAATTGAAGAAGAATGGATCCCTGTATTGGCGGAAAAAGCGCTGCACTTCATCAGCAAAAACGTGCCTTTGATCATCCGGAAGCTGCAGATGGCGGATCTTGTGCGCCAGGAAGTGGAATCTTTTCCGATTGAGCGCCTGGAAGGGCTGATTCTCGGCATTACCGCCCGCGAATTTTCAATGATTACGTATCTTGGCGCGTTACTGGGCGGCCTGATTGGGATCGTTCAGGGGGTGATCGTGCTGCTTGTATAGAGGAAGCAAGCTTTGGCGCATTGTTGGAATAACGCCGGCCTGGTCCTGCTGCTCGTGCAGGAAAGAGAAAACAGGAAACCCATGCATCCCTGCATTTCTGCGACTGGCTTCAGGCGGCCCGGCTGCTCCTTGTGTAACGAAAGCAAGGCCGGGAAACCATCCGTGATGAATAAAACATAAGGAGGATTTACATGCCATCCCATTTAAATGAATACGCGCGCATGCTTGAAAAAGGAATCCGGGAAAGCCATGAATTTGCTGCGTTGAAGCAGGCGTACGAAAATGTCCGGTCTAACGGCCAGGCGAGAGCATTGTTTGACCGTTTCAGGCAGCTTCAACTCAATTTGCAAGATAAACAAATGCAGGGGCTTCCGGTTACAGAAGAAGATGAAAAGCAGGCGCAGGCTGCCATGCAAGCGGTCCAGGCAAATCCCGCCATTATGCAGTTGATCGGCGCTGAACAGCGGCTAAGCGATATGCTCAGCGAAATCAATCAGCTGCTGATGAAGCCTGTCGAAGATTTATACGCCGGAAAGTAGAAGAATGCAGCCGGAAAGTTCTATTTCCCCCTTTTTTCTCATACATCTGTAAAAGAAAGCAGGCTGTGTGAAAAATCAGCCCGGCAGCCGGGAGCATCATGAAGAGGGGGAACATCCATGATCTATAAAATGCTGGCGTTAAATATTGAGGGAACATTGCTGCAGGATAACGGCCGGCTCGGCAAAACAACGAAAGAAGCGATTGAGTATGCAGGTGCAAAAGGCATTGCGGTGACGCTCATTACCTCAAAAAATTTTGCTTCGGCCCACCGGATTGCCAAATGGCTGAAGCTGCATTCTTCCTTAATCACGCACCAGGGCGCTTATATTGCCAGTGAACTGGATAAACCGATTTTTGTCAGAAGGATCAGCGAAGAGGCCACCCGTGACCTTGTGCGGTTTTTGGAAGGGTTCCACGCCCAAATCCGCCTTGTTTCCGAGCGGTTTACATTGTCAAACAGGGTGAAGCATCCGAATAAGCTGATGGGAAAAGTCATTTATCAAACGTCCAATCCGTTTTCTTATGCAGAACAATATGTGGACGATTTATCGGCAAAACTGGAACAAACGCCGCTTTCCCCGCCCAAAATCGAAGTGATCTTTTCCGACGGAGAGGACATTCAGGCTGCCAAAAAAGCAATTGCCAATATGTTCCATGAAGTGGATTGCATTGTGTGCGGGAACGGGAGGCTGGATATTGTGCCGGCTGGCATTTCCAAGCTTCGCGGGCTTTTATATGTATGCGACCGGATGAACATCCGCCGTGAGGAAGTGGTCGTCATCGGTTCGGGCCTCGATGATCTCCCGCTTGTCGAGTGGGCAGGGCTCGGCGTTGCGATGGGGGATGCGCATCCCGCTGTCAAAAACGCGTCCGACTGGGTGACCCGTTCTAACAATGAAAACGGAGTGTCTTATATGGTAAAAGAGCATTTCCGGAAACAGCAGCCGATTGACTTTTTGAAAAAAATGAAACTGCTGAAATAAGGATGGAAGGGGCTGTTTGCTTAGGCGGCAGCCTCTTTTTTTGATGAATTTTTTAAAAAGACGCCATTTTGTATTGGAAATTGCCGAATATTTCGCTATCCTAGTAATAGGAAGAATAAAACAAAGGGAGAGGGATTTCGGTGATTTCTACGTATGAAACAATCCAGGTGGAGGAAAAAGACGGGGCAGCCTATTTGTATTTCAACCGCCCGGACGCAATGAATGCGCTGAACCTGGAGATGATTAAGGAACTGGCGGACTCGTTGAAAGCGATTGCGATGAAGGATGACATTCACATTCTCGTATTATCCGGAAACGGCAAAGCATTCTCCGCAGGCGGGGACATCAAAGCCATGCTTGCGATGGAGGAAGAAAAAGGGTTCATCTCTTTTATGGACCAAATAAATGAAGCCGTTTCCATTCTTGTGGGTATGCCCAAACTCACCATTGCGGCGATTAATGGCGCTGCTGCAGGATTGGGCTTAAGCCTTGCCCTTGCCTGTGATACCATTATCAGCGATTTGGACAGCAAAATCGCGATGAACTTTATCGGGATCGGCCTTGTGCCGGACGGCGGCGGCCACTATTTGCTGCAGCGCCGGATCGGCCAGGAAAAGGCGAAAAAGGTGATTTGGGAAGGAAAAGTCATGTCTGCTGAAGAGGCAGCCGAAACGGGCATTATCGATGAAGCGGTACCCGATCTTGCGCTTGCCGTTGACCAAAAAATTACAGAATGGCAGAAAAAGCCGGTCCTCGCGATGATCAAAACGAAAAAAATCTATACGGAACTGAACCGCCCGGACTTCAATAAATCATTGGAACTGGAAAAACATGCGCAGTGGAAAATGCGCCAGACGAAAGACCACAAGGAAGGCATCCGCGCTTTTGTAGAGAAGAGGGCGCCGCAATTCAAGGGGGAGTGAAAGCATGCGCGACTATAAACTGACTGCCTTTGAACCGACAGGGGAAAAGATTCTCGATGAAGGTTTTGAAGCACAGGATGACACGGAAGCGAAGAAAAAAGGGGAGGCGCTTTTAAAAGAAAAAGGCGTCCATGAGAAAACGCACCGTTGCGTATCCCCTGAAGGAAAACTGATTTTGTTCCACCGGTAAAAAGAACCCGGGCCAATCCAGCCCGGGTTCTTTTAATGGGGAACGGCGTAAGTTCTGCGCCATTAATGGATATGGACATGCTGCTTAACATCCTGTTTTATATCCTGTTTTACTTGCTTAACCTGCTTTGCCGCCGCCAGCCGGTTCGAAAGCCAGCCAAGAAACAAAACCAAAACCGTAAGAAAGCCGCCGATCGTATACGTTAACGGCCCGTGTGATATATCCAGCCATTTCAGGATTTGCTCATCTTTAAAGAGCATTTCCGCCGCTGTCCAGGCGAGGATGCCCGACCCGGCATAGGCCATCCAGCTGTAACGGTTCATCGCTTTTACAATCATCTTTGAACCGAATATCATAACCGGAATACTGATGGCAACGCCGAGGGCAATCATGCCGATATGCCCGTTTGAAGCACCGGCCAGCGCCACCACATTGTCGAGGCTCATAATTGCATCAGCCATGATAATCGTGCCGATCGAAACGAGCAGCCCATTTTTTGCTCTGACTTGGACATTTTCATCTCCGCCGCCGAGCACTTTATATGCGATCCAAAGAAGCAAAAGCCCGCCAATGACATTTACATAAGGAATTTTCAGCAAAGCAACGATCGCCATTGCCAGCAGAATTCTTAAAATCACCGCACCGGCTGTCCCCCAGAAAATCGCTTTGTTTTGCTGTTCGCGTTGCAGTTTCCGGGTCGCCATGGCGATCACAACCGCATTGTCGCCCGATAAAATGATATCGATCATAATGATCTTAAGCAGCGCAACAAAAGCCCCGGCAGAAACAACCAACCCAAAGTCAAATATAGATACCGGCAATTGCTTCATTCCCTTCACGTTCTTAATACTAGTTCATTTGACACTATCATAACACAGTCCGGCCCAAAAAGTAATAGAATCGCATGGGTTTCATCAAATTGGAAATCATTTTTTCACATGGTTTTCCTGCTTGCCCGCCATTTCCCGGTTTTCTTCATTTACGCCAAAGAAGACTTATAGTATCCTAGTTGGGAGAGTTTTTTTGTGAGTGTGATAGAAAAAAGGAGACGATATGCCGTTATGGTCCAGTCCTTATTGCAAATGAATACCATTTTTATCAGCATTATCATCGAGGCGTTGCCTTTTATTGTGCTGGGTGTATTCATTTCAGCGGTGATCCAGATGTTTGTCACTGAGGAAATGATTGCAAAAGTGATGCCGAAAAACCGCTTTTTATCCATTGCATTCGGCACCGGGATGGGCGCGCTTTTTCCGGCCTGCGAATGCGGCATTGTCCCGATTACGGAAAGGCTTGTCCGGAAAAATGTCCCGCTTTCTGCTGCCATCGCGTTTATGCTGACGGGGCCGATTATTAACCCGGTTGTCATTTTTTCTACGTTTGTCGCGTTTGGCGATTCCTGGAAAATGGCACTGCTTCGTTGCGGGCTGGCGATTTTTACTGCTGTTTTAACCGCGATTGCGATTTCTTATTTTTTTTCCGAAAACCAGCTTCGCGAATTTGTGGAGGCCAAATTGCACCACCACGGGCATGGCCGCGAAGTACAGCATGCACCGAGTTTTCTGCAAAAAATCACCGGAACGATCGACCATGCGATTGATGAGTTTTTTTCCGTTGGGAAGTTTCTCGTGTTTGGCGGCCTGATTTCTGCCGCCATGCAGACCTTCTTCCGGACGAGTACGCTGCTGTCGCTCGGACAGACAAAAATGGCGGCGATTCTGATTATGATGCTGCTCGCTTTTATCATGTCGATCTGTTCCGAGGCGGATGCCTTCATTGCCTCGTCTTTCAACGGGATGTTCGGGACGCCGGCCATTCTTGCATTTTTAGTATTTGGCGCCATGGTGGATATTAAAAATCTGCTCATGATGATGCATTCATTTAAAAGAAAGTTTGTCTTTTCGATGATCGGGCTGATTATCGTTTTTGTGTTCACGGGTGCATTCTTAATATAGAAGGTGTTTAAAATGTTGCGATTTATCGTATTGTTCGGCTTCGCGTATTTTTTTATGAAGCTGCACGCGACAGGGGATATTAGCAAATATATCAATATGAAGTATGCGTATTTGTCGTTTTCCATGATTTTTGCAATGGGCTTTTTATGTTTATACCAGCTCGTGAAATGGGTCAGGGCGGGAAACGGGGCGCATGACCATCATCACGGCGCCCACCACGGCCATTCCCATGAAACGGATGAAAATACATGGTACAAAAAAGTGTTTACGTACGGCATGATTTTAATCCCGATTGTAACGGGCATTTTTCTTCCGGTGGCCACCTTGAATTCCACCGTTGTCAAAGCAAAAGGCTTCCACTTTTCGATGATTGACAATGATAAGGACCAGTATGCCAATCACCAGATTTTGCGGCCGAATTCCAGCCTTTACTATGATAAGGACCAGTATACAGAAATGGAAAATTCGGATTTAAAAAAGTACAGCAAATTGCAAAGCATCGTCCTCGATGATGACCATTACTTCCACGGGCTTGAAACGATTTACAATTATCCGGGGGATTTTATCGGCAAAAAGGTGACGATAAAAGGGTTTGTCTACCGGACGGATGATATTAAAGCGAATCAGCTGTTTGTGCTCCGGTTTGGCATTATCCACTGTATTGCCGATGCCGGCGTATACGGGATGCTCGTTGATTTTCCGGGCAATATGGCAAACGTGAAAGAAAATACATGGATTGAGGTTGAAGGGAAACTGGATATGACGTACTATACGCCGTTTAAAGAGAATATCCCGTATTTAAAAGTAACAAGTTACCATAAAAGCAGCGAGCCGAAAGATCCGTACGTCTACCGGCAATACAATTAAACGGGTTTGGCATGTTCAGCCATTTTTTTGTTGCCTGAACGTGCCAAACCTTTTATAATGGAGATAGAACATATATTCTGTGAAATGTGTTTTATTACGAACAGTTTGGATTTCACAATAAAATAGCAAACTGCCGTTTATTTTTTCGCGAAAGAGTGATGGCGTTGAAAAGGATTCGCTTTGTCCATGCGGCCGACCTGCACCTTGACAGCCCGTTTGCGGGGCTACGCAAGCTTCCGCCGGCGCTGTTTGAACGGGTAAAGGAGAGCACTTTCCGGGCATTTGAAAATGTTTGTAACCTTACAATTGAAAAAGAAGCGGATTTCCTGCTGATATGCGGGGATTTATACGACGGGGAAGACCGCAGCCTGAAAGCTCAGGTGAGGCTGAAGAAGCAGTTTGAGCGGCTTAAAGAGGCCGGCATTGCCGTATTTGTGCTGCACGGCAATCACGACCATTTAAGCGGGTCATGGACAAAACTGGACATGCCTGGAAATGTCCGGATATTTTCCGAGCGTGTCGAAACCAAATCCTTTACAGCTAAAAACGGGTCAAAAGTCCATATGTACGGGTTCAGCTACCCGAAGCGGCACGTGCTGGAGAATAAAACGGATGAATACAGGAAAACGGGGGAGGCCGATTTCCATATTGGCATGCTGCACGGTTATCTTGAAGGCGGGACGAAAATGCACCAGCCTTATGCTCCTTTTGCCTTGCGGGATTTGCTGGAAAAGGGGATGGATTACTGGGCGCTCGGCCATATCCACAAACAGCAGATTTTACATACGGATCCCTATATCATTTATCCCGGGAATATCCAGGGGAGAAACCGGAAAGAAACGGGCCCGAAAGGCTGTATGGTTGCCGAAATGGATCCGCTTGGCGCGCAT
The DNA here is from genome assembly GCF_038008605.1 of Weizmannia sp. FSL W8-1119. NCBI lineage: Bacteria > Bacillati > Bacillota > Bacilli > Caryophanales > Bacillaceae > Heyndrickxia > Weizmannia sp. FSL W8-1119. The sequence goes on from NZ_JBBOZL010000001.1 coordinate 824,069, forward strand.
GCCGCGTTCCATGAGACGGCGGATATTTTATGGGAAAGGCGCGCCGTTTCCGCAAAAAGCGCTAATGATTTTAATAGCCTTTACACAGCTTGCCGCCATGCCCTTGAAGAAGAAAGAAAAGAGGCGCAGGGCGTATTTTTGCAATTGGAGATAAAAGATCCGGATTTGCTGGATGATGAAGCGCTTGGAAAAGTGAAAAACGGCGAGCTGATGGAAGTACTGCAGGAAGGCGAAGAAGCAGACCGCAACTTTGTCTGGGTACACCGCATCACACTGCCTGAAAATGCCCTCTTATCCGAACGGGATGACGGTTTTATTTTGCAGGAAATGAAGAAGACGCTGGCGCAATTGGAAGAAACTTCCATAGATGAAGCGGTCTCCCCGCTGTACAGCCACATGTATGCGGGCCGCTACCTGGACTTGGACGGAGACGAAAAGCAGAGGCTTCTGTTGGAAGCGGAAGCGGCTGTTTTTGAGAAGTTGAAAGGCAGGGGGAAACGATGAAAATACGGGAGGTCCATATATACGGTTTTGGCCGGCTAGTTGATTTTCATATGGAAAACCTTTCAGATCTGCAGGTCATTTACGGGGAAAACGAAGCCGGCAAATCAACCTTCATGGCTTTTATCGAAGCCGTTTTATTCGGGTTTCCTTCAAGGCAGCAAAACGGGCAGCGCTATGAGCCGAAATTTTCAGCGGTGTACGGCGGGCGGCTCGTCCTGGAAACAGAAAAAGACGGAAACATAACGGTGGAACGGATAAAAGGAAGGACAGCCGGAGAAGTGTCCGTCACTTTTGCAAATGGCAGAACAGGTGGCGAAGAGGCGCTTGCACATGTTTTAAACGGGCTGAACCGGCAGATGTTCCAGTCCATTTATTCTTTTAATCTGCAAAGCCTCCAGGAAATCCGCAAATTAACAGGCGATGATATCAGCCGCTATTTATTTGCCGCAGGGACGATCGGGACGGATGCGCTGCTTTCGGCGGAACGGGAACTCGAAAAGGAAATGGAAGCGCGTTTTAAACCGAACGGGCGGAAACCGGTATTGAACGTGCAACTCCGGAAACTTCAGGCTATGGAAAAAGAACTGAATCGCCTGAAAGCGGAAAACGGCCGTTACGGCGAATGGAAAGCCCGGCTGGCAGCGCTTGAAGCAGCACAGGCAGAAGCGGAAGCGGAGCTGGAAGCCTTAAGGGGAACGGTTCAGCAGTATGAACACCTCACAAGTCTTTGGCCGCTCTATGCGGAAAGAAAGCATGTCAAACTGCAGCTTGCGGAAATCGGCCCCGTCCGTTTCCCCGCTGACGGAATCCGGCGCCTCGACGGGCTGATGTCGGAATGGCGCGCTTCTTCCGGGCGCCTGTCAGCCGTTAAAAAACAGAAACAGGTGCTGGTGGAAAAAATGGAAGGAGAGCAGCCGGACCCGCTTTTTGTCAGGCATGAAGGGGAGATCAAAAAGCTGCTTGATGACTGGCCGCAATACCGCGGGTGGCAGGCGGAAACGGAGCGCCTCCAATCTGAATGCGAAATCCTGGACAGCCAAATCTCCGAATTAGCGGGAATGCTGCATCTTACGGCATCGCAAGTTGAAAAAGTACCACAGCTTGACTTAAGCATTGCGGCAAAAGAAAGGCTCAGCACCCTCGTAAGGGCGTATGACCGCCACCGTACCCGCAGCGATGCTTTACAGGCACAGCTTGAGGACTTGCGGGCCCGGATGAACGCTGTTGAGCAGGAATGCGCACTTTTGGAAAAAGAGCTCATATCCGAAGAGGCTTTTCGCGATTTATCGGCAAAGCGGCAGGAAAAGGAAAAAAAATCATTGCTTGAAGCCGATATCAGGCGCGGGAAACAGCAGCTTTCCCGCCTGAAAAAAATGGCGGATGAGGCCCGGAAGCCCCCTTTCCTGTTTTTCGGCCTTGCATTATTGTTTCTGATGGCCGGCGTGTGGAGTTTTCTCACAGGGCAATACTTGTTTTTGGGCGTTTTTGTGCTCGGCGCAATCGTGTCAGGCTACCATGCTTTCAAGGGAAACCGGAACCCGTTGGAACAAGAAATCCGCGCGCTCGAACAGGAACTGGGGGAAAAGGAAAAAGAACTGCGGAATTGGAAAGAGGGGGACACGGACTGGCATGAATATGAACGGCAGAAACAGCTGCGCGAAAACTGGAAACAGCTCATTTTGAAACTTGAGGAAGGCGAACAGAACGGCCGGCAAATGCAAAACCGGAAACAGCGCCTGGAAGCGGAAGAAAGACAGCTGCTGGCAGAAATCAGCCGTTTCAGGCAAACTTTGCAATTGGGTGACGGCTTCCGGCCCAGACAGCTGCCCGATGCATTCCAACTTTTGACGGAATTAAGCGGGAAAATGCGCGAGCGGACGCGTATCGAAAAGAAACTGGCGCAGCTTGCCGATTCCCGTTCGGCATTTGAAGAAAGGATGGAAAAACTGTGGTCCCGGCTCCATGTCAACTGGCCTTTGCGCCAGGAAGGCATCTTGTTGCTGCAGCAAGCCTGTGCGGAACAACAGGAAAGAAAAATCCGCCGGCAGGAATGGGAAAAGAAATGTGCCGAGCTGGAAGAACAAGTGCAGCTGCTTGAATCGGAAGCGGAAGCAACAGATAATGAGATCAAAAAGCTTTTTGCCCTTGCCGGTGCCGTGAATGAGGAAGATTTCCGGAAAGCCGGCAGCCTTTTTCAGCAATACGAAAAATTGTCCGGACAGCTGGAAATCATGGATTTACGAATCAGCCGGGAAGACCTGGAACGGCTCGAAACGGTAAAAGATGTTTCTATGTTGGAACAGGAAAAGCAAAAGCTGGAAGAAAAAATCGTGGAAAAGGCAAACGCGCTCCGCAGCATGAGAAAAGAAGCGACGGAAATCCGGTTTGAACTGGACAGGTTGGAAAAAGGCGGAACGTTTACCGAAAAACTGCATGAATATTACAGCGCGCTTTCGGAATTCCGGGAAGAAGCTTTTGAATGGGCGCGGTATGCCACGGCAAAACGTTTGCTTTCCGGCATGATGAAGCGGCTCCGGGAAACCCGCTTTCCGCAAGTCCTGCACAAAGCCGAAGCGTATTTGCAATGTTTAACAAACGGATCGTATGTCTCCCTCCATATGGGCGGGGAGGATAGCCGTTTTTATGTTAAACGGCGTGATGATGTGCTGTTTGCCGCAAATGAGCTGAGCCAGGCAACGGCGGAACAGCTGTATATTGCTTTACGTTTTTCCCTTGCGGAGGCGCTCGGCGGGGAATTTCCGTCCCCGGTTGTCATTGATGACGGCTTTGTTAATTTTGATATTTACCGGACAGAGAAAATGGCCAGGCTGCTGGACCAGGTGAGCGAATCGAGGCAGGTGCTGCTTTTTACATGCCAGCAGCCGATGCTCCGGTTTTTTAAAGGCCATGGGGTGAAAACCTTGGGGGCTGTACACGATCAAGGGATGGCGGGATCCGGAAACATCAGCCGCATTCAGCCGTAAAAAAGAGGGGCGGGTCCGAATGCCTGTATTTCAACACGGCAGGGAAACACACAAGCAAAGCCGGTTGAGATAAAAAGCGGATTGCGGCCGGATTATGGTATACTTTAAGACAAATAATCAGGGGTTAGATCGGAGGATTCATGTATGGCAAAAGGGCTACTCTACTATGAGGTGGGCGAGCAGTTTGACGCGTTTCTGCTCATCAAACACGCAACAAAGGGGATCGCGAGCAACGGCAAACCTTTTTTAACACTGATTTTGCAGGACCGGACCGGGGATATCGAAGCGAAGCTCTGGGATGCGACCGAGCAGGACGAACAAACATACAAACCGGAGACGATTGTAAAAGTAACCGGGGACATTTTAAATTACCGCGGGCGGCTGCAGCTGAAGATCCGCCAAATCCATCCGGCACAACCGGGGGACGGCGTCCGGATTGCCGATTTTATCGAAACGGCCCCGGTATCGCAGGAAGAAATGATAGGGAAAATCACCCAGTACATTTTTGATATGAAAAACCCAAATATCCAAAGGCTGACCCGGCATCTGCTGAAAAAATACCAGAAGCGGTTCCTTGTCTATCCGGCTGCAACGAAAAACCACCACGAATTCGTATCGGGGCTGGCGTACCATGTTGTCTCCATGCTCGACCTTGCCAAGGCAATCGCGGGCCTCTATCCGTCACTCGACCGGGATTTGTTGTATGCCGGTGTCATTTTGCATGACTTGGGAAAGGTGCAGGAACTGTCCGGCCCGGTCTCAACAACTTATACGACTGAAGGGAATTTGCTCGGCCATATCTCGATTATGGTCAGCGAAATTGCAAAGGCAGCGGAGGAACTCGGAATCCACGGAGAAGAAGTGATGGTGCTGGAACATATGGTGATCTCCCACCACGGGAAAGCGGAATGGGGAAGCGCCAAGCCCCCGATGATTAAAGAGGCGGAAATTCTCCACTATATTGATAATATTGATGCGAAAATGAATATGCTTGACCGTGCGCTCCGCAATGTCAAACCGGGCGAATTCTCGGACCGGATTTATGCGCTTGATAACCGCTCTTTTTATAAACCGGCGTTTCATCAGTGAGATTCATAGAAATACAAACGTTTGGAAAGCGCCCGTCCGGTGAAAAACTTTTAAAATGCCTTTCAAAATGAAAGGCATTTTTTAATGGATTGCGCCATACAATATAGCAGGGACAAACCGAAGAGGAGGGAAAAACATGGATTTCCCGATCTGGATTTATTTTGTTGTGGCGGGCATCGTCATATGTGCGTTTATGGCGGTGAAAACAGCCAGGGAAGAACACGAACAGGAACAGGAATGGATTGAAAAAGAAGGGGAAGTCTTTATTGAAAGGATGCATAAAGAAAAAGAACTGCGCAGCGGTGAAGCTGAAAAAGCCCATGAAGCATAACGGCCACAAAAAACCGCCCATAATCGGATGGGCGGTTTTTTGTGCAGCATTATTTGCTTGATGAAGTCCCGAGCAGGGAGTCAAAAGTCGTTTTCAAATCTTCATCTTTTACTTTCACGTCAGCCGCTTTTAATTCTTTCTTCAAAGCGGACTGGATTGTTTCCGTTGTTACTTTCGATGCTTTATATTGTTTGACGACGTCTTTTTTCATTTCGCTGTACGGTTTTTTCTTTTTTTCACCGGTCAGTTGAATAATATGGTAGCCGTAAGAAGTCTTAACAGGGCCGCTGATTTCATTGACTTTCAGCTTATATGCAGCATTTTCAAAATCGTTGTCCATTTCGCCTGCACCGAACCAGCCGAGATCTCCGCCTTTAGAAGCTGTTGCGGTGTCGGTTGAATTCTTTTTGGCCAATGTCGCAAAATCGGCGCCTTTATCCAGTTGTTTCTTGATATCTTCTGCTTTCGACTTGCTGGAAACAAGAATATGGCGCGCTCTAATTTCCGGTTTTATATCATTGTTATAATAATTTTTTAATTGTTTTTCCGTTGGATGGATTGTCGCCTCTGCAGCTTTTTGTTCAAGCAGGCTGACTTTCACGCTGTTGCGGAAATCTTTTTCGTTTGCATAACCGTATTGCTGCAGCGCTGTATCAAATGAGCTGCCCAATTGTTTTTTTGCATTGTTTACTTGTTTGTCAACTTCGCTCTTTTTGACAGTGTATTTTTTGGACAGGACTTTTTCAATGGTAAGCTGCTGAAGCACAGTTGAACCATATTTATCCTTCATTGCATTATATAATTCGTCTTTGGTAACATTTCCGGCTTTCGTCGTAACGACGGCGCTGTTGCCGCTGTTGCCGCATGCTGCAAGTCCGAACACGCTGCCTGCCAAAACAAGGGATAGTACCCATTTCTTCATTCAAAAACAACTCCTATTCATTTAGTTGTGCAAGAGAGATTTACAACCACTACTATAACATAAATTGAAAGAGAAAAGAAAGGGATTGCCAGGTTTCTTATGGAATTTTCACACCATGCCAATCTTCTTTTCATATGGGGCAGGCGTTTGCAGAGGGCAGGATGGATGTTTGCAGCATAGGATATGATGTGGAGTTCCATTGCGGATTTGTGAAATTTAGGCCGGCAAATAGACGGAAGCCTTAACCAATACAGGGGCGGATGAATAATATACGTATGAAACAAGAGGAGGTGGATGGAATGAGCGGAGGAGCAGCTTACGGAGGCGGCTTTGCCTTACTGGTTGTGTTGTTCATTTTATTGATCATTATTGGTGCATCCTGGGCTTGGTAAAATTTGGGGCCGGCAGCAGCCGGCCTTTCTTGTTGTGCGCTGTTATGGAATGCCAAGGTAGGAGGAAAACAGTAAAATGGTCATGAGGATGTTGATTGTCCAAAAAAATCCGGGCTTCTTCCAGTATTTCTTTTTTTGTACATAGATGGCTTGTCAATACGTTGATAAAGTATAATATAAAGAAAGCGTAACCTGTAAAAAAAAACAAGCACATACATGCCGGCCGGGCCCCCTCCCGAAAATTTGCAGTAAAATAAAGGCGGAGCGCTCCGGTTTTGAACCCTGGATTCGTAACGTTCCGCCTGTCTTTCGGATGGCAAATGTGTGATGCACGCTGATCTTTTCCATGCAAGGTGGATGAACGACTATTCATTTTTAACAGGCACTGCCTTGTACCGCTCGTGGCGGATGCCGCGGGGAAGTTTTTAAAGGCCGGCCGGACAATGGGCCTTGCCGGAAAACAGGCCCTGTCTATAGCCGGGGCCGCGCTGTTCTTAGCTGAACCATAAAAACATATAAACGAGGGAACTGAATGGAATCGATTGAACAAAAGCTGGAAAGACTGGAATTTTATCAAACATTGCTTTTAAAAATGATCGGGACCGGCCAATATCCTTTTTTCAGGCTGATTATGGAAAAACAGCTTTCAAAACAGGACATTGAACAATTTTATGCGTTGTGCGATCGTTTGAGCGATGAGTTGAAAGAACAGAAGGCGGACAAATTTGTATTTTTTTATCCGCTTTTTCAAAAGTTTAAGGATTCCCTGCATGAAAAACTGCAGCCGGCGGAAGTGATTGCCGCCTGTTTGCAGCAGGGGCTGTATCCTGAATTAATGAAGGCATTGAAACGGAATTTGTAGCTGTCCGAAACGGGTCAAAAGCGGTTCAGCGAAGGTTTTTCCAACAGTTCCGTTTCAATGGCGTCATCCAGCTCCCCGTTGAAAATGGAATTTTCCACAATGTCCATAAAATCCTGGCCGTAAATTTGGCGTACGATCGCAGCCAGTTCCATCATATCCGGAAATTTGCCGTAAAGATCGTATAGCGGCATTGTGCCCTGTATGACAGAGCTTTTTTTCGGGTTAAACGCTTCCAGCGATTTCAAAAAAATCTCTCTTCCTTTATGGGTTAATTGAATATACGTGTTCCGCTTGTCGTTTTCCTTTTTTGAGAATTCGAGCAAGCCGCGCTCCTCAAGCTTTTTCGAAAAATTAAAGGCTGTTGATACGTGCATCACCCCGAATTTTGCCACGTCCGAAATCGATGCGCCCTTTAAATGATAGGCTATCCATAAAATATGATGTTCATTGATGTTCAGATCAAAAGGCTTAATCCATTGCTGCCAGTCTTTTTCAATCGTTTTCCAGAGCGCTTTCGACAATTGCGTGACCCTTTTGCAAAATAGAAGATACTCATTGTTCGTCAACATTTGTTCCGTCATATTTTTCCCATCACCCCTTACCCTATATATTATCATTATGCCAGTAAAATAAAAAGTAATAAAAAACAATATACAAAATTTTTTTGAAATGAACAGCAAAGAAAAAACCCGGAAAGCGGCAACCGCTTTCCGGGCAGCGAAAATTCAGGAAGATTTTTTCTCCATTTGTTGTTCCATGTTTTCAATCGTTTTCCGGATGTCCTTGATTTCATTTTGCAGGGCTTCTTTGTTTGGCTCAATGCTTTTTTGCCATTCTTCGATACAATGTTTGATTTCCTCCATTACGTTCGTGGCAACTTTTTTGCCTTCCGTTGAAAACGATTCGACGGATTCTTTTAAGTCTTTCACATTTTCGGCGATTCTTTTGGCTGATTCAATGAAATCACCGGAGTTATTTTTGATGGCTTCCCGTATTCTTTTTCCGGAAGCGGGTGTGGTGAAAAGGACGGAAACAGCGCCTGCTGTTGCCCCAACCAGTAATCCGTAAAATAAACTGGACTTGTTCATGGAAAGCACCTCCTGCAATGGTCTTTTATCCTCATGATATAGAATTTCCCAGCCTTTTGCAAAGTTCTCTTTCTTCTTTGCCGCCCTTGCCCAAAGCAATATTCCAAGCCTGGACGCGAACGGTCCTTCATAGGCGGTATGAAGGACAAAAGAGCGGACTTTGCGCGTGCCTTCTGCTTGTTCTTTACCCCTGTCTGGTACATGTTAATCCGCATCAGGGCATATGATGTAATAGTCCAGGCAGAAAAGAGGGGGAGTTCGTTGGGGCGTGTTGCTTTCTGCTTTTTAATGGCCGGCGTTGTCCTGTTTGCCGCGATGGTCCGGCACATGCTGCTGTACCAGAAAAGAAGAATTTATCCGCCGCGGAAAATCATCAGAAAAAGGATCGCATTTTTCGGAACGGCCGGAATGGTTTTCCTGCTTCTTGCCGCTCTGTTTCACTTATTTTAAGCTGCGCAAGCGAAAAAAACCGCCGGAAACCCGGCGGCCATTTTCACGCTTGCATGCTGTGGGCGGCATTTGTGCGCTTTGCAACGGTTGAGACGATCGGAAAAAGAATAAATATCGCAACTGCATTGAGCGCGGTTGCCGGCAAAACAACGGTGCCAAACAAAATGGCAAAAGGCCCCGGCAACCCGGCAATGAAAAATGCGGATCCTAAGAAAATGATGCCCGAAATCAGTGTGCCGACGGCCGTGAATACAATAAGTGTCGGCAGCTTTTTTGCCAGTTTTCCGGACGCGAGAAGCAAACCGTAAAAAGCAAAAGAAGTGATGCACTTATCGATGATGTTCGGGAAAAAACCGCCCGGGAAGCTGGTGGTCAGGCCGGAAATGATGCCGGTCAGCACACCAAGCAACAGTACGTATTTTTTCTCCCTGAACAAAATAATGCCGATAAACATCATGGTAAGCATCATATCCGGTTTCATCCCGAACACAAAGCCCGGAATCACTGTGTGTAATACCGTGCCGATCCCAACGAGCAACGCCAAGCTGACAAGGGATTTTGTCTTCATCTGTCTCCACTCTCCTGTTCTCATCTCATCTGGTGCTTTCCCGCCGTACCCTCATGGCCGGCGGCGAAAGATTAACCTTATTATAGCATGCAGACGGAAAAAGTGGCGCATGTTTTGAACAAATTGGGCGCAACAAAAAAACAGCAGCCCAAATGGCCGCTGAATAAAATAAGCGCGAAACCGGCTGCAAAGACGCAAAAATGGGCTTTTTCACCGGTGCTGCCCGGTGCGGCTTATATATTTTGGGAAATCTCCGCGGCGATTTGCCGGAGGTCCTCCTGGCTGTAATCTTTTTCATGTGTTTTCCAGACTGCCCCGAAGCCGTCTCCTTTTCCATATCGCGGGATCAGGTGCATATGATAATGGAATACAGACTGGCCGGCAATCTCGCCATTATTGTTCAGCACGTTGAGCCCTTCCGGCTGGAATGCCGCTTTCAAAGCATTGGCTACGACCGGGACGGATTCAAAGAAATTGCGGGCAATCTCCGGCGTCAGTTCGTAGACATTCTCTTTATGTATTTTCGGGACAATCAGGGTATGGCCCTTTGTCACCTGGCTGATGTCAAGAAAAGCGTATACATGCTCGTTTTCGTACACTTTTGCACTCGGGATTTCACCGTTTATAATCTTGCAAAAAATACACATTTTGATCAACCTTTCCATTTTTTTGATTTCATTATAACGGATGAAAAGGCGAAAGAAAAGGAAACGGGGCGGAAACCTGCGTTTCCGCCCCGTTCTGCAGGGTTTTTCAACTAGCCAAAAGCGCCTTTGATCAACACTTCATTTACGAATGATATGGTTGATAATGGGCTTCCTTAACTTTTTCCAACGCGATCATCCCCTTATTGGGTAACGTTTAAAGTGCATCGCCTTTAAACAGATTCACCGCCAGCACCTCATTGTAAAAGGTGCCTGGAAGTCGGTTATGGCTAATGTAAAGCATCGTTACTGGTCTTTGACAACCACCCCGATTGCATGTTTCCCCTGCAAGTATAGGATGGGCAAATGGCTGGAATTTATACATGCGTACCGCAAAAATTTTTCAGGCGCGCAGTTGGCATTCAGTCATGAACGCTTTCATGGTACAATAACGGTACAGATCAGAACTTTTGACACAAAGGGGTTCTTTAGATGACATTATTGGAAGTGGCGTCCTTAACAGGCGGATATACGAAAAAACCTGTGATTCAAGATGTTTCATTTACGGTAGAAGCGGGGCAGCTGGTCGGGCTGATCGGCTTAAACGGCGCCGGAAAAAGTACGACCATCCGGCATATTATCGGGTTAATGGAGCCGAAAAAAGGGCGGATCACGATCAACGGCAAAAACTTAAACGCGGATCCGGACGCTTATCGGAAGCAGTTTTCGTACATACCGGAAACCCCGATTTTATATGAGGAACTGACGCTGGAAGAACATTTGAAACTGGCGGCAATGGCATACGGCATCGATGAAAAAACCTATGCGGACAGAGCCGCACCTTTATTAAAGGAATTCCGCCTGCATAAAAAGCTTGGCTGGTTTCCGGCCAATTTTTCAAAAGGCATGAAGCAAAAGGTGATGATTATGTGCGCCTTTTTAGTCGAGCCGAGCCTGTACATTATTGACGAGCCTTTTCTCGGCCTCGACCCGCTCGGCATCCAGTCACTGCTGGATTTGATGGGCACGATGAAAAAAAAGGGGGCGGGAATCCTGATGTCCACCCATATTCTTGCAACGGCAGAACGGTATTGCGACGGATTTATCATTTTGCATAACGGGCGGATCCGCGCGAAAGGAACATTGGAAGAGCTTCAGCAGCAATTTTCGATGCCCGGCGCAACATTGGATGATTTATATATCCAATTGACAAAGGAAGATGACGATGAACGAAATTGACCTTCTTTGGAAAGAAAGGTTTGCTTCCTATTTAAAAAACTTAAGGCGCTATACCCGGTATATTTTTAATGACCATTTGCTGTTTGTGCTGATTTTCGGGCTGGGTGCCGCCGCTTTTTACTATAGCCGCTGGGTGAAGCATCTCAGTCCGGATTTTCCCGTTGCCCTTGTAATGGGCCTTTTGCTCGGGCTGTTTCTGGCGGCGAGCCCGGTGTACACGCTGTTAAAAGAAGCAGACCGGGTATTCCTTATCCCGATGGAAATGCGGATGCGCCCGTTTTTTAAAAAAGCGATCCTGTTTTCTTTCAGTATTCAAGCTTATCTGCTTTTGTTTGTGCTTGCCGCTTTGATGCCGATGTATGCGGCTGTTACGGGGCACGGATTCGGCCGTTTTTTTGGCCTGCTGGTCCTGCTTCTCGCGTTAAAAATGTGGAACCTGCTTTTGAGCTGGAATGTGTATAAACTGCCGGAACCGTATGCCCCTGTTTTCGACTGGATCATCCGGTTTGCATTAAGCGCCGCGTTTGTGTTTCTCGTTGTCAATGAGGCAAGCCTCTTTCTTGTGGGCATTCTGGCTGCCGTTATGCTCGGCTTGTTTCTGTATTTTTACCGGCTCGCCCAAAAACGGACACTCAGATGGGATGCGCTCATTGAACGCGAGCAAAGGCGGCTGATGGGCTTTTACCGGTTTGCAAATCTGTTTGCCGACGTGCCGGAACTCAAAGGGCAGGTCAAACGGCGCAAATGGCTCGATCCGCTCCTCGCCGGCATCCGATACGGCCAGGAACATACTTATCAATATTTATTTGCCCGCACGTTCCTCAGGACAAGCCAGTATTTCGGGCTTTTTGTGCGGCTGACCGCAATCGGGGCCGTGCTGTTGTTTTTCAGCCATGAACGGGTGCTCGCGCTCGTTCTAGCCGTCGTGTTTATTTATTTGACAGCTTTCCAAATGATTCCGATGATCGGATCCCACGATTTAAAAATCTGGCTGCGTCTCTATCCGGTGCCCCGCAAGTTAAAAGAAACATCTTTTATCCGGCTGCTTGCAGTCTGCCTGTATGTGCAGACGGCCATTTTTGCAGCGGCAGCCGCATTGAACGGCTTGTGGATGAACGGCCTTTTCGTTCTTGCGGCAGGAGCCGTATTTTCCTGGCTGCTTGTCGCCTGGTATGTTCCCGGAAAAATCCGTCGCCAGTAACGCCGGGCCGGAGTGCATGCCCTGTCCGTCAACTTAAAAAAACGGCACAGGCTCCTCATGCAAGCGGCGGGTTCGGTTAAAGCAGGTGGCAACCTGCCCGTAAACATGAAAAACGGCACAAGCCGGAGAGCCTGTGCCGTTTTTTCATGCCCAATCCGTCCAGTGCCGTTTTTAGCAATGCGCCCGTCTATGGCGTTTCAGCCACCGGCCAAAAAGCCGCCCTTTGCATTAGCAATTGCAAGTTTTTGCCGAAAAAACGGACCCTACGCCTGCAGCGGTTTTTCAAAACGCCCGGCTTGCCAGGAAAAAAACCGGGCTGGCAACGCTGATGCTTGAGCGCTTTTTCAGGCGTTCTGGTACCGGATGGCTGCTGCGCCCAAAGTTTTGGCGGCAATGAGCATCGCTTTTTCATGAATGTCAAAGCGCGGATGGTGATGCGGATAGGCCGGGTCGGCTTTTTCCGGGTCCGCCCCTGTAAAGAAAAAGGCGCCTTTTACATGCTGTAAGTAATAGGCAAAATCTTCCCCGATCATCGACGGGTCGACTTCTTCCACTTGGGTGACGCCTTCGATTTCTTTTGCGCAGTCCGCCAAAAATGCTGTTTCAGCCTCATGGTTCACAACCGGCGGATATCCGCGGAAATAGTCATAATCATATGTGCAGTCCGCGGCCAGGCATGTGCCTTGGATGATCCTTTCGATTTCTTTTTCCACCCTGTCCCGCACATCTTCGTCAAATGTCCGGACCGTGCCCGTGATTTTCGCCGTATCGGCAATGATATTGAAAGCATCGCCGGAAGAAAAGGACCCGACCGTTAAAACCGCGGACCGGATCGGATTAATCCGGCGGCTGATGACTTGCTGGAGATTCGTGACAAGTTGCGCCCCGGCCACGACTGCATCTTTCGAAAGATGGGGCTGGGCGCCATGCCCGCCATGGCCCTGGATCGTCACTTCAAACCGGTCGGCAGCCGCCATGAACGGCCCTTTCCGGTACTGGATGTGGCCAACCGGGACCGTTGCCCATAAATGCGTGCCGAAAATGGCGTCCACGCCTTCGAGACAGCCGTCTTCGATCATGGCTTTTGCCCCGCCCGGCGCGTATTCTTCGGCATGTTGATGGATGAAAACATACTCGCCTTCCAATTCGCTTTTCACTTCATGTATGGCTTTGGCGAGCATCAGCAGTGCCGCCGTATGCCCGTCGTGTCCGCATGCGTGCATCACACCCGGCACCTGTGATTGATAGGGCACATCATTTTCTTCCTGAATCGGCAGCGCGTCAAAATCGGCCCGGAGCGCGATCGTTTTTCCCGGCTTTGCGCCTTTTATACGGGCGACGACACCGTTTCCGCCGACATGTTCGCGCGGCCGGATGCCGAGGCTTTTGTAAAAATCAGAAATATAGCGGGCTGTTTCCACTTCTTTAAAGGACAGTTCCGGGTGCATATGGAGATATCTTCTTGTCTCCACCATTTCCGGGTAAAAACCGTCCAGTTTTTTATGTAATTTTTCCAACACTGTCATCTGCGATTCCCCCAACCTGTTATTTTTACTATTATACCATAATTGTGAAAAAGTCTGCTGCTTTATCGCGGTAACAGCTAAAAGGAAGCGGCACCTGCGGATGCAGGCTGCCGCTGTTGGCATATGTGAATGGGCGGGCGCCTTACTCCATCCATTTACAGCACCGTGTCTAAACGGGCCGCTGTTGGCCTGCGCGAATGGAGAGACCATAGCTTCAGCCGCCCCGTTTCCAGCCTGCTCTGCGGTCAGATTAGAAACATCGCGACAATTGTTGTCACAATGAGGCCGGTGATGACAGGGATTAAATTGCGCCTTGCCAGTTCAAACGGGTCGACATTGCAAATGGCAGCAGCTGGAATTAATGCCCACGGAATGATCGTTCCCCCGCCGACAAAAATTGCGGCAATTTGCCCAAGCGCGGTCAGGGTGGCGGCTTCCGAACCGATTGCATGGGCAAACAGCGCTGCAATTGAGCCGGCGAGCGAAATGCCGGAAAATCCCGAACCGTCAAGGCCGGTAATGACGCCGACTCCGGCTGTTGTCAGTGCGCCGATTTCTTTTGAAACCGGCATAACCGATGCCAGGGCGCTGCCGAGATCATTTACAATCCCCTGTGAAGCGCCCGGCAGATCGGCGCCGATCATCGTATGGAAACCATCGCCGCCAAGATAGAAAAATGCGGCAATCGGAATGACGGGGCCGAACACCTGGAAACCGAACTGCAGGCCGTCTATCAAATATTTTGTCACTTTTTCAAATCCGCTTTTACGGGAACCGGCCATTGTAATGAGAAGCAAGATCATGATCGAGGTGCCGCCAACGAGTGCGGTTGCCGCATCCCCCTGCAAATGAAAAAGAACCATGGCAACGATGTCAAGGATGAAAAACACAGGAATAAAAAAAGCAAAAAGTTTTTTGTATACCGGCTTGAGCCCGGGGACTTTTGCATCAGGCGGTGCAGTGCTCCCGGCCGGTTTCTCTCCGGCAGCAAGCAAGCCTTTTTTCATATCGCGTTTAAGCAGCAAAAAAGCGGTAACGGTCGTCACCACGCCCATCACAATGACGAGTGGGACGCTTGCTTCTATGACGGACGATACAGGAATGCCGGCGCCGTCAGCCGTCAGTTTCGGCGCCCCTTGGATGACATAGTCGCCGGAGAGGGCGATCCCGTGCCCGAACAAGTTCATGGCAACAGCCACGCCGATCGCCGGCAGCCCGACCCGGATCGCAACCGGCAAAAGCACAGCCCCCATCAGCGCGACAGCAGGGGATGGCCAAAAGAAAGTCGAGATAAACAGCATTAAAAAGCCGATGATCCAAAAAGCAAGATTCGGCCCTTTTATCAGTTTTGCGAACGGGGCCACCATCACATCATTGATTCCGGTATCAAGCATGCTCCTGCTCATCGAGACGATAATGGAAATGACAAGAATGATGGGCAGCAATTCTTTGATCGCAAATACAAAACTCGTAAAAATACCGCTGACAGACGCAGTGAACGATCCGGTTGCAATCCATGCAATGATGAAAATACCGGCAATACATACAAGGGACGTATCCTTTTTCAGGACCATCATCAGGATAATGAAAAGAATAAACATCAAATATACAAAGTGAATGGCAGTCAAATCAATGCCCATTTTCATTGCCCCCTTCTTGATGCAGCATATGGCGGGGGCAAGAAATGGGTGACTGTCACGATAATGCCTGCCACCCTCCGGATCATGCCGCAGGCCATCTGCGGGGCGTGCAGGCACGGTTTTACCTGCCTATCCTGTTCCGGAACCTTTGCAAATCAGTGTACCTAGTTTTTGAATCTCTGTACTGGCCTGCCTTTTTCGCGGCTGATTTGCAGGCCGGGCGCGGAAAGACAGGCTGCGGACTAAATTTTTTTCCCGATTGGCACTCCCACTTTCCCGCTCTGGAATTTTTCCAATCGCCCATTCTTCCGGTTCCTGAAATGGTCCGTGTATATCGAGGGGCCGGCCGGCAGCCTGCTTAACGGGCGGTTACAGCAACAGATCCCGGCTGCCTGAGCAGGCGGCCGGGATCTGTTTATCCTTCCTCTTCATCTTGCGGGATGACATATTCTTTTGTAAAAGCAGGGGCGTCATACGTGCTCTTGTTTGCGCCAATTTCTGTTAGATCCAGGCTGTGGACGAGCAAATAATCAATGGAACGCTTCCACTTTTCGAAACTCTCTTCGTCTTTCCAGCCGGTAATGGCGATATACGTATCCCCTTTTACCGGGCGGAGGAGCCGGTATGCTGCAAAGCCGGGCTTGCTTTCTATGGTCGGGGTGTTTTTTTTGAAGTGGAATTCGTAAACCGGTTTTCCTTCATCCGGAATCGGAAGATGGGTAAAAATGAAGAATATGCCGTCTTCCAAATTTCCGCTGGAGGCAGCCAGCTGATAACGGCGTGGCGAGGCAAAAACGGTTTTCCCCTCCGTTTCGTGCAACAACAGCGCATGTTCCGGGTTTTGCAACAGCACCATCTTTTCATCGGGATACTTTTCCTTTATTTTTAAGAGAAAAGCATAAGTACCCGTTGTGACGTAGACATTCATTTTGATCACCCCTCTCTGCTTCCAGTTTAACCTATATCTTTCCGCTGTTCAATTTGTAAAGTTTTGCAAAATAAAGACGGCGGCCGAAAGCGAATAGAAATAGGAAGCGGCTCACGCCTTTTCATCTTTTCTGTCTGTGCCGGAGAGGCGATGGGGGAAGGAAGCGGCACAAAATGGAATAATAATGAAAAAACCGGGCAAAAATCGGACATAGCCTGTATTCGCGTACAACCATAAGGAAAAGCAAAATACGGCAAATTTGTGACAGTTGGAAGAGCTGGCTGCACAATGCTTTTTGAAACGATTATAGTAAAAAAGATATTGCCCTCTCAGGATAAAATAGTTTTTATTTGAAAAGAATTATTATAAAATAAATGGTGACTGTGTGGCGTGAGGAGGATAACATTTGAAGAAAAAGATCTTAAACGATTCCCTTTTAAAAGCGGCAAGGGGAGAACAGGCAGGCCGCGTCCCCGTCTGGTATATGCGGCAGGCCGGCAGATCCCAGCCCGAGTACCGTAAACTGAAAGAAAAGTATTCTCTGTTCGACATCACGCATCAGCCGGAACTTTGCGCATATGTGACAAGGCTGCCGGTAGAGCATTATGATGTGGATGCCGCCATTCTTTATAAAGATATCATGACACCGCTCCCCGCCCTCGGTGTGGAAGTTGAAATCCTCAAAGGAGCAGGCCCTGTCATACATAACCCGGTTTCTTCGTTAAAAGATGTGGAAAAATTGGGGGAGTTGCATCCGGAAGAAGATGTTCCCTATGTACTGGAGACGATCCGGCTGTTGACGGAGGAACAGTTGGCGGTTCCGTTGATCGGATTTTCCGGCGCGCCTTTTACCTTGGCCAGTTATATGATTGAAGGCGGGCCTTCAAAAGATTATCGAAAAACAAAAGCGTTTATGTATACGGAACCAAAAGCGTGGTTTGCGCTGATGGAAAAACTGGCTGATATGATCATTGTGTATGTAAAAGCGCAAATCAAAGCCGGTGCGAGCGCCATCCAAATATTTGATTCATGGGCGGGCGCTTTAAATGCAGCGGATTACCGCAATTATATGAAACCTGTGATGGAACGGATATTTACCGCATTGCGAACAGAAAATACCCCGTTCATCCTGTTCGGTGTCGGGGCCGGGCATCTGGCGTTGGAATGGAACAGCCTGCCAATTGATGTGGTTGGCCTCGACTGGCGGCTGTCGATCCAAAAAGCGCGCGCGCTCGGCGTGACAAAAGCAATCCAGGGGAATCTTGACCCCGCCGTGCTCTTGGCCCCGTGGGAAGTTATTCAAGAAAAGGCGGCCGCCATACTGGACGAAGGCATGGCGCAGCCGGGTTACATCTTTAACCTCGGGCATGGTGTCACCCCTGATGTCCGTCCGGAAACATTAAAAAGGCTGACAACGTTTATTCATGAATACAGCGAAAGAAAACAACAGGAGGGAGCATAATGGAAAAGAAAAAAATCGGACTGCTCGTGATGGCGTACGGCACGCCGTATAAAGAAGAAGATATTGAGCGTTACTATACCCATATCCGGCACGGGAGAAGGCCCCAGGATGAGATGCTGGAAGATTTGAAGCGCCGGTATAAAGCAATCGGAGGTCTGTCCCCGCTCGCCAAAATAACAGAAAACCAGGCATATGCGCTTGAAGCGAGGCTGAATGAACGGACGGACGGAGCGGAATTTAAAGCTTATATTGGCTTAAAACATATTGAACCTTTTATTGAAGATGCCGTCAAACAAATGCATGATGACGGCATTGAAGAAGCGGTATCGATCGTGCTTGCGCCACATTACTCGGCTTTTAGCGTGAAATCATACAACGAAAGGGCGAAAGAAGCAGCGGCAAAACTGGGCGGACCCGCCATCCAATCGGTCGAAAGCTGGTATGATGAACCGAAATTTGTCGATTTTTGGGCACATCAATTGAAGAAAACGTATGCTACAATGAGTGAAGAAGAACGCACGTCTTCCTGCTTGATTGTATCCGCCCACAGCCTTCCGGAAAAAATTCTGCAGTACGGCGATCCGTATCCGGAACAAATCCGGGAAACCGCTGATCTGATTGCGGAGGCAGCGGGCGTGCAGACGTATGCAGTCGGCTGGCAAAGCGCAGGCAATACGCCGGATCCGTGGCTCGGCCCCGATGTGCAAGACCTTACAAGAACGCTGTATGAAAAACATCATTATAAAGCCTTCATTTATGCGCCGGTCGGGTTCGTTGCGGAACATCTGGAAGTTTTATATGATAACGATTATGAGTGCAAGGCAGTTTGCGATTCAGTTGGCGCATCGTATTACCGCCCGGAAATGCCGAATGACAACCCGGCTTTTATTGATTCGCTGGCTGAGGCTGTTTTGAAAAAAACAAAATCAGGGTTGCTGCCGCAAGAATAGGCAGCCGCCTGAGATTTTTTAACGGATTTCCATAAAACATGACATTATTGCCAAAGAAGGTGCTGACCATGGCCGGAAACATAAAAAAAGTAGCTGTGCTTGGCGGCGGAATCACCGGCTTGACAGCTGCTTATTATTTGCGGCGCCTTGTTGAGGACCAACAGCTGCCGTTTGATGTGATATTGTTGGAAAAAGGGCGCCGGCTTGGCGGAAAAATCCAGACGGTCAGGCGGGACGGATTTGTCATTGAACGCGGGCCGGATTCTTTTCTGGCAAGAAAGCAAAGCGCTTTGCATCTGGCAGAAGATCTCGGGCTGTCGCCTTCCCTCGTATCCAATGCGACAGGCAAATCTTATATTTTATTAAACCAACAGCTCTATCCGGTGCCAAGAGGTTCTGTGATGGGCATTCCGACAAGATTGGCGCCTTTTTTTGCTTCCCCTTTGTTTTCTGTTACCGGCAAAATCCGGGCGCTCTGCGATTTGATCCTGCCCCGGAAAAATACCGGCGAAGACCGGTCAGTCGGGGATTTTGTCCGCTACCGGCTCGGTGAAGAAGTGCTGGAAAACCTTGTCGAACCATTATTGTTCGGGGTGTATGCCGGAGATGTAGACGAGCTGAGCGTGCTGGCAACGCAGCCTCAATTTTTCGAGGCTGTCCAAAAACACCGAAGCCTGATCCTCGGCATGAAAAAAGTAGCGGCGGAATTTGCGCAAGACTCCAGGCCAACCCGGAATAAGGGTGCTTTTTTAACCTTTCAAAACGGCCTCGAAACGCTCGTTGAAGCACTTGAGGAAAAAATCGGCGCTGAGGCGGTCATGAAGGGCGTGACAGTGGATACGGTTGAAATGAGTACGGGCGGTGGGGATTACAGGATCACACTGACAAATGGAACCCGCATCACAGCGGATTATATTATCTCGGCCCTTCCTCATTTTTCGCTCCCCCATATTTTTTCAAAGTATGCTTTTTTTGCGCCGCTTGAAAAGGTGCCATCCACATCTGTTGCAACAGTCTCGATGGCGTTTCCGGAGAGCGCGGTGAAAAAAGACATTGACGGGACAGGCTTTGTGGTGACGAGAAACAGTGATTATACAATTACCGCCTGCACCTGGACGCATAAAAAATGGCCGCATACAGCACCGGAAGGAAAGGCGTTGCTCCGCTGCTATATCGGCCGGTCAGCGGAATCCGCAGTCGTCGATCTCGCGGATGACAGGATTCAGAAAATCGTGCTGGAAGATTTAAATAAAATCATGGAAATAACAGCAGAACCGGAGTTTACTGTTGTTTCCCGCTGGAAATATGCGATGCCGCAATATACGGTGGGCCATAAAGCAAGAATCGGGAAAATTTTAGCGGCAGCCAAAAACGAATTGCCGGGCATTTCTTTTGCCGGCAGCTCGTTTAACGGGGTCGGCGTGCCGGACTGCATCTCCCAGGGAAGGGCGGCGGTTGGCGAGATGCTCCGGTACTTCCGGCTTCGGGCTGAATTTTAATAGGTGATGAAGAAAGCGGCATGGTGCATTCGGCTGGCACCTGCCGTTTTTATTGTCACGGAAACGGGAATGAGGGATGTGTAAAATCTTTTCCGGCGCGTTGCCATGCAAGTATGGCGCAGCGGCGGGAGATCATTCCCAACGAAGGAATGCTTTTACTTGAAGAAACGAATGAAAAATGCGCCAATGAAAAGCACTGCAGAGACTTGGCCGGAAGCATCATGGTTCCCGGATAACAAATACTTGATGTTCAGGAGGAAACGTGGTATATTACTTTTTGTACGAAAATGACCAAAAAACCAAATCAGTCACTCGTTCTAACGGGAGGTGGAAAGCTTGGAAACGGACCGCAGGCTGCAAATATTAAACGCTGCTACAAAATCTTTTGCCCAGTATGGTTATAAAGCGACAACAATGGATTTGATCGCCAAAATGGGCAACGTCGGAAAGGGGACCATTTACAATTTTTTTCGCAATAAAGAAGAATTATTCCATGAAATCATTGCCCGCCTGATTGATGAAATGGAGCAGGTGGCGGAAGCGTCAATGGATCCGGAAGCTTCTTTTTATGCCAATCTGCATTCCGCCCTGTTCAGCATTCTTGAATTCCGCAAAACCCATCAGCTGACGCTTAAATTATTCGAAGAGCAGAAAGAAATGGGAACGCCGGCCGTCAATGACATGGTCGAGAAAATTGAAGAGAAGATCATTGACTACCTGAAAGGAATGCTGGAACGGGCGATACAGGCGGGGAAAATCAAACCGTGCAATCCGGAGTTGACCGCTTTTATCATGTTTAAACTGTATGTCGCCATTATTTTTGACTGGGAAAAACACCATGATTCTCTGTCGAAGGAAGAAATTGCGGAGGCGTTTGAACTGTATTTGTTAAAAGGGCTGCAGAACTGATTTTTCGGCTGGAAAAGGAGGTATTTTAGATGGACAATTTATGGTTCGCGGAAATACGGAGTATTTTACGTTCGCCGAAAAAGCTGATTGAAACGGCAGCCATTATTCTTGTGCCAATTTTATATGCCGGCATGTTTATCTGGTCTCTTTGGGATCCGTACGGGCATATCGAAAAATTGCCGGTTGCCGTTGTAAATAAAGACAAAGGGGCACAAATGGAGGGGGAACATCTCGCCCTCGGGGATAAGCTCGTCAAAAATTTAAAAGAAAAGGACACCTTTAATTTTCACTTTGTCGATCAGCAAACGGCGGAGAAAAAACTGAAAGATAACCAATATTATATGATTATAGAGATCCCTGAAGATTTCTCTAAAAACGCAACCACTTTACTGGATAAAAACCCACAAAAATTGCAGCTGAACTATATTCAAAACCAGGCAATGAACTATATTTCTTCCAAAATTGAAGAATCTGCAATGACAAAAATAAAATCGAGCGTTGCGGAACAGGTGACAAAAACGTATGCGGAAGAAGTATTCGGCAAAGTGAAAGAGATGGCAAACGGCTACCGGTCTGCCGGAAACGGGGCAAAAAGCCTTGCCAAAGGAAGCGGCAAACTAAAAGACGGCGCTGTTGTCTTAAGAAAAGGAACGGAAAATTTGTTGACCGGCGCTACCGCCCTGAATGACGGCATCGGCCGGGTCCATAACGGGGCGGTTGATTTAAACAAGGGCGCTTTGAAACTGTATAACGGTTCACGCACGCTCGGCGAAGGGATCGCCCAGGTTGACAGCGGCGCCGTTGCCTTGAAAAACCATTTGGCCCAATTGGCGGCAAGCTCGGTTACTTTTTCAAACGGGCTGTCGGAGGCAAAATCGGGTGCGGATAAGGTAGCAAATGGTTCAAAAACGCTGGCCTCGGGTATGAACCAGCTTGCCTCGGCAAGCGGCCAGTTGCTTGATGCGTCGAAACAGCTTCAAACGGGAGCCGGCAAGGTGGCAGACGGGAGCGCCAAATTAAGTAATGGCTTAAATAGGGTAAACAGCCAGCTTCCGGCGTTAACGAGCGGCACCGCCGAAGTGCAATACGGCGTGAAAGAGCTGCAACAAAAGTTGCCTGAAGAGCTTGCAGCGGGCATTACAAGCCAGATGGAGAAAAACATGAAGAAAAACATGGAGACCAGGCTTACCATCCTTCAGCCGCAAATCGATGAGAAAATCGATAAGATGAGCGGTAGCATGTTTGACCAGCAAAAGGACCAGGCAGAACACCTGCTCATCTATTTAAAAAAAGAGCTGCCAGAGCTGCCAGATGAAACGTATCAGACGGTTTCCAACCAAATCTTAAGTAATTATACACCTGAAAAGAAACAAACATTCCAGAAAGCATTCCGAGAGCAGGTCAAAAAGCAGCTTTTGGCCTCGTTAACCAGCGGGTCTGCATCTACGCAACCCGATTTGCAAAGCCAAATTCAACAGGCGATTGCTCCGTACTTTTCTGATCTGAACAAAGGGCTTACAGAGGTAAGCAGCGGGCAGCAACAATTGCAAACCGGTATTGGCGAACTCGCCAAAGGCGCCAATCGTTTGAATGACGGCGCACAGCAACTTGCAAGCGGCCAAAATGCATTCGTCAAAAACGCAACCATTTTTAATGAAAAACTGCAACAAGCTGCATCCGGCGCAAACAGCCTCGAATCCGGGGCAACGGCGGTTGCATCCGGGCTCGGGCAGCTTTCCGGCGGTTCAGGCCAGCTCGTAAACGGAACGAAACAACTGGCAAACGGTTCAAGCGCGCTTGCAGAAGGGACCGGAAAACTGGCAGAAGGTTCAAATGAATTGACGAATGGTACACAATCACTTGCGAATGGCTCAAGCGTGCTCGTAAAAGGCACGTCCCAATTATTAAATGGCGCAGCCCAGTTGCAAAGCGGAAGTAAGCAGTTGAACAACGGTGCGGGCAGCCTTGTTTCCGGCACGGGCCAATTAAATGCCGGCGCAGATAAACTGAGCAATAAACTTGGCAAAGCGGCTGACCAGGCCGGGGCCATCAATCCGACCGACGCCACTTATAATATGATGAGCAGCCCGGTCCGGCTGAACCATGATGCTGTGACAAAAGTGCCGAACTATGGTACCGGCCTTGCTCCGTATTTCTTATCGCTCGGGCTTTTTGTCGGCGGATTATTGCTGACAGTTATCTACAATGTAAAAGCCCCGGCAATCATGCCGAAAAACGGGGTAACCTGGTTTCTTGGAAAATTCGGCGTCATGGCACTGATCGGCATCTTACAATCGCTTTTGGCAGATTTCATTCTGCTTGATCTGCTGAAATTGCATGTGCAAAGTGTGCCACTGTTTATCTTTGCAACCATTATGACGAGCCTGACTTATATGGCGATCATCCAATTTTTGGGTGCGGCATTCGAGAACCCGGGCAGGTACATTGCGGTCATCATTTTGATTTTGCAACTGACGACAAGCGCAGGCACCTTCCCGCTTGAATTGATTCCAAAGCCGCTTCAGGCTGTCCATGACCTGATGCCGATGACATATTCGCTGCAAATGTTTAAAGCGGTGATTTCAAGCGGCGATTTCAGTTTCATGTGGCAAAATGCCGATAAGCTTTCGGTCTTTTTTGCGGCGTTTATCTTTCTTTCCCTTCTCTACTTTGTTGTGAAATTTAGACACCTTCATAAGATGGTAGAAAAGGAGGGGGCAGCCTCTCCGATGGAAGCATAAGAGATTTGCTGTGAAAGCGGCAGGACGAAGCCATTTTGGCCGGTCCTGCTGTTTTTTTATGGCTGTATTTGTAAACAGAGCTGCATGCCGGTCTTTGCATCTCAAGCGGCTTGCCGCATGGCTTATTTTGACTTTTACAGGGATGAATTGGTTCTCCCTTTTGTCATTCTCTGGGGAAGCGCTGCCGGATTTGGCGCCCAGGCATTTTACGGCTTGTGGGCGAGTGAATTGTTCCCGACGCGGTACCGCGCGGGCGCACAGGGGTTCATTTATTTCCTCGTCCGGTTCGGGATTGCCATCTGGTTTTTTCTGTTTCCAACCATTATGGACACGCTCAGTTTTAAAGTAGCGGGAATTGTGATGATCGTATTCCTTGTCATCCACTGTATCATCGGAATCGTTCTCGCGCCGTCTACACAAGGAAAAACGCTGGAAGAAATTGAAAAAGAACGGTTCGGGACCGTCCGGGGCGGGGAAAAACCAGCCGTTTCACCGGCAACCCCGGCGGAACAGCTGAACCAGTAAAACAAAAAAGGCACAAGTGCGGATCACACTTGTGCCTTTTTCATGAAAAGATTATCTGTTTTTTGCCCGGCTGACCCTGAGTTCGGGCTGTTTGCTTCCAGCCGGCAGCAACGTCATCAGCGAACCTGCGACGATCAGGATAATCCCGACCGCAACAGCCGGCGTAATCTCCTCTCTGAGAAAAATGAGCGCCAAAACCGGTGCCAGCGCCGGCTTAATAAAGAAAACCATCGAAGCCGTTGAGGCGCTCGTTACATCCATGGCAAGGAAGTAAAACGCAAACCCGAGCCCGGTGACAAAAATGCCGATATAAATCAGGCTTGGCAGCGTATGCCATGCAATTCCGCGGAACACGGGCACATTTGCAAATACGCCGAGGCCAATGGAACGCAGCCAGCCCGCAACAAACCCGATTTTCGAAAGCAATACAAGCGCAAGGATTTCCATACTGCCGGTAAAAAAGCTCAGGCAGGTTAAAATGACGCCGTCGCATTTAAATTGCTGGCTGCCCTTTCTGCCGACAACACTGTAAAGCGCAAACGTAACCGCCGAAAGAAGCGCAACAATAATGCCGAAAGGGCTTTGGATTTCAAACGGGTTGACGATAAACAAAATTCCGGCTAGGCTAATGCCCAATGCAACCAGCGTCCGCTTCGAAAGACGCTCTTTTAAAAGAAAATGGGCGAGCGGAATAACAAACAGCGGGTTGCAGCTGAACAAAATCGCAACGGTGGAAGCTTTCGTATAAACAATGGCCAATTGGTAAAATGTCATGCTGATCACAACACATAAAAAGCCGGTTACAACAAAAAACAAAAAATGGTCCTTTGTCATGTGAAAATGATATTTTTTCATATGCTGAAACGCCAATGGCGACAAAATAACCGCGCCAATAAAAAAGCGAAGCAGGTTTAATTGAATCGGATGAAACGTACCGGCAACCATTTTTATGGCAATTTCCATCGTGCTGAAAAATACAGCAGACAAAACAATATACAAAAATCCTTTTTTCATGTTCATTACCTCGATCTCATTAAAATGTTTAAATGGTTATCCGGTCATCTGATGATCAACCAAAAAAAGCAGGGCAAATTTCCCCTATTCCAATTTTATTCCATCTCCTATTATAATGCTCTTCCGTTCATAAGGAAAAGGACAACTATGTGAACAATAGAACAAATTGGTGGCTGCCGCTTAAAGAATTCGTTTCCTTCCCCTCTCTTCTTATTTTTCTTTTGATTTTCGCTGTTTTTCTTATGGATTTGTTTGCGGAGAAGCGGGAAAGCCTAAGGCTTGAGCCTTCAAAACCAGGGCGAAAGGGACAAAGGCTACTATTATGAGCCGACCGTGCTTGTCAATGTCGATAACACAATGGAAATCATGCACGAGGAAATTTTCGGGCCGGTTCTCCCGATTGCCACGTTTAAAACGCTTGATGAGGCGATTGAACTGGCGAAGACTACCAATACGGCCTGACTTCCGCCATTTTCACTTCCAATGTGGATACGATGATGCGCGCCAGCAATGAATTGAAATTTGGCGAAACGTATGTGAACCGTGAAAGCTTTGAAGCGATCCAGGGCTTCCACGCCGGCTGGAGAAAATCGGGCGTCGGCGGCGCAGACGGCAAACACGGGCTTGAGGAATACTTGCAAACGCATGTTGTATATGTACAGTATAAATAATCAAAAGCGCCGGCCACCAGCCGGCGTTTTTGATTATCGCAGTCTTTCGATTTCTTTCATGATTTTGTCAGCATCAAAGTCCGCGCTCCCGTCAAAGTCTTTTATAAGCTCGCCGTTTTTATTGACGACATAAAAACTGGTGCCATGCACAACCTGGTCATTTCCGTCCGATTTAGCGACCGGGTTTTTAAAATTTTTCATCGCAAACTTTTCGATTTTTTTCTGCGAATAGCCGGTAAGGAAATGCCACATGGAAAAATCGCTGTTAAATTGGTTGGCAAATTGTTTCAGCTTTTGTGGCGTATCCACTTCGGGGTCGATGCTGAAAGATACAAGCTCCACATCTTTGTAACCTGCTTTTTTGATTTTCTCCTGCAATTCGCTCATATGCAACGTCATCGGGGGGCACACCGTTTTACAGCTCGTAAAAATAAAGTCGGCCACCCACACTTTCCCCTTTAAATCGCTCAGGCTAAAAAATTTCCCGTTCTGATCCGTAAATTGAAAGTGTTCAACTGGATCCCCCTTTGGCGCACAGGAGGAAAGCGCTGGAAGCAAAAATGCGAACAACACGAAAAGTGCCATCTTTCTCTTCAAATCAGCCCCCCCTTTACGGATGTAAGCGGTATTTTGTATGATCATTATAACATGTATTTTCAGTATAAACGGTCAAAACAGAAAAAAGAGGGTGGAAATGGTGAGAAAGTGGATCCTGGCGGGCTTGTTCCTGATGGCCGCCTCGCTCTTTGCCGGATGCGGAAAACAGGAGACGGCGGCTGTAAAACCGGCGAAATTGGTAAAAGTACAGCTCATCGTTCCCAAAACGGCTGACGCCGGCACAAACATCCCGTTAAAGGCGGTGGTCACACAAGGGAAAGAAAAAGTAGACGATGCAGACGAAGTGAAGTTTGAAATCTGGAAGAAAAATTCGGATAAAAACAGCTCGATGCTGGAAGCGAAGCATGACCAGCACGGCATTTATACCGCAAAAACGGTCATTAAAGAACCCGGCACATATACGGTCCAGGTGCATGTGACAGCGCGAAAAATGCATGTCATGCCTAAAACCGATTTATCTGTAAATTTAAAAAAAACGGGCAGCGTGAAGGCGTTTTTTCATGCCTTGCGCTGCCCTTTTTGCTATTCATGGCTTTTCACGTGCAGGCAGTTCGGGCATGTATTGCCGTAGCATTCCGACTGCTCATCGATTTTTTCGCCGCATTCTGTGCAATATTTATCAGGCAGGTTTTTGAAAAAGTCTAAAATATTTTGTACCATTTTCACGACTCCTTTGTTATATAACTGTTTATTATATTTTTAATTGTATTATAACAGTTTTCGAATGTCAATGGCGAAATGGTGAATTTTTTAAAAAAATAGAGAAAAGATCAAAGATTGCCCACGGGCATCCCTTGTTCTATAATGAAAATGAAAGGGATTGCTTTACATTTTGCATAAAGGAGGCGGCATGATGCTGTTTATTGATAACCAGGGCATTACCGACCCGCGCATCAACCTTGCCATCGAAGAATATGCCCTGAAAAATCTTGATATCAATGAAACTTATTTGCTTTTTTACATAAACCAGCCGTCGATTATCATCGGACGCAACCAAAACACGATTGAAGAAATCAACACGGATTACGTGGACAAAAACGGTGTCATCGTCGTCCGCAGGCTTTCCGGCGGCGGCGCGGTGTACCATGATCTCGGCAACATCAATTTCAGTTTCATCACAAAAGATGACGGCGAGTCCTTCAGCAATTTCCGCAAATTTACCGACCCGGTTGTGCAGGCATTGCGCAAACTCGGTGTAAACGCAGAATTGAGCGGGCGCAATGACATTCAGGTCGGCAACCGGAAAATTTCGGGGAACGCGCAGTTTTCCACAAACGGGCGCATGTTCAGCCACGGCACCCTGATGCTCAATTCAGAACTTGATAAAGTCGCACAGGCTTTAAAGGTCAAAAAAGAAAAAATCGAATCAAAAGGGATCAAGTCAGTGAGGAGCCGCGTCGCCAACATCTCCGA
Organism: Weizmannia sp. FSL W8-1119; assembly: GCF_038008605.1. NCBI lineage: Bacteria > Bacillati > Bacillota > Bacilli > Caryophanales > Bacillaceae > Heyndrickxia > Weizmannia sp. FSL W8-1119. The sequence continues at coordinate 852,239 of NZ_JBBOZL010000001.1, forward strand.
ATTTCTCGACCGCCCGATCTCCATGCCGGCATTCAGGCAATTGCTTTTGGAAAACATTTTCGGCGGCAAGGACATACCAGAATATAAGCTGACCGAAAAGGATTGGGAAAAAATCCGCCAAATTTCAAAAGAGCGGTACCAGACATGGGAATGGAACTATGGAAAATCGCCAAAATTCAATCTCCGCCATTCCCAGCGTTTTCCGGCGGGAACGGTCGATGTGCGGCTTGACGTGAACAAAGGGATCATCGAAAACTGCAAAATTTACGGCGATTTTTTCGGCATCGGAGAAGTAAAAGATATAGAAGAAAAGCTGGCCGGCTGCCGTTATGAGCGCGCCGGCATTGAAAAAGCGTTGGAAGGCACAGATATCCGGCATTATTTTGGCAACATAACGAAAGAAGACTTTATCAGCCTCATCTATTAAGAACACACAAATTCCCGGGTTCCAATCGGCAATCCGGGAATTTGTATTGAAATATTTTAATTGTTTTTATATAATAAACGGGTAGAATGAATGATTGTTCACTCAGAAAGGGGAGGGAGAAATTGAATTTACCGTCCAGTTTAAAAAAGATGGCGGAAACAAACGCGGACAAAACAGCTTATATTTTTATGGACCAGCCTGTTACGTACAAGGAACTTGACACGGCCGTTTCAAAGTTTGCGGACGGGCTGAAAAAACTCGGGCTCAAAAAAGGGGATCATATGGCCCTTCTGCTTGGCAATTCACCGCAATTCATAATTGCCTTGTACGGGGCGATGCGGGCCGGCGTGACCACGATACCGGTCAACCCGATTTACACGCCGGAGGAAATCCGCTACATATTGGATAACGGCGATGTGAAAGCAGTTGTGGCGCTTGATTTATTTGCACCGTATGTGGATAAGATCGATGCCCGGCTGCCGAAAGTGGAGCATTACATCATTTGTGAAACCGATCCGGCAAAAGCGGGCAAATATACGCACCCAAAATTGAAATCGTTTTCACGAATACTGGCGGAAAGTTCGGCGTCCGTCGAAGAAGTGCCGCTTTCTGAAGAGGATACGGCGGTTATTTTGTATACGTCCGGAACGACCGGAAAGCCGAAGGGGGCGATGCTCACACATAAAAATTTATATTCGAATGCGAGCGATATTGGCTCCTATTTGAAAATGAGCGCGGATGACCGGGTCATTACGGCGTTGCCGATGTTTCACGTTTTCTGCCTGACGGTTGCCGTGAATGCGCCGCTCATCAGCGGGGCAACGCTGCTCATATTGCCGAAGTTCAGCCCGAAAGAAGTGTTCCGGGTGGCAAGCCGGTACAAAGCAACGATATTTGCCGGCGTGCCGACGATGTACAATTATTTGTTCCAATATGAAGGCGGGGATCCGAAAGACTTCGCCACGCTCAGGCTGTGTATATCCGGCGGCGCTTCTATGCCGGTTGCGCTTCTGAAAAACTTTGAAAAAAAATTCAATGTGCTCATTTCGGAAGGATACGGATTGTCGGAAGCCTCCCCGGTTACCTGCTTCAATCCGCTTGACCGCCCGCGCAAACCGGGATCGATCGGCACCAATATTGTCCATGTTGAAAATAAAGTCGTGGATGAGCTTGGAAATGAGGTGCCTGTCGGCGAAGTCGGCGAACTCGTAGTACGCGGTCCGAACGTGATGAAAGGGTACTATAAAATGCCGGAAGAAACGGCGGCTGCGATCCGGAACGGCTGGCTGCATACCGGCGACATGGCGAAGATGGATGAAGAGGGTTACTTTTATATCGTGGACCGCAAGAAAGATATGGTTATTGTCGGCGGTTTTAATGTGTATCCGCGCGAAGTGGAAGAAGTGCTTTACGACCATCCGGATGTCGTGGAGGTAGCTGCAGTGGGCATCCCTGACCCAAATCAGGGGGAAGCCGTGAAAGTATACGTCGTATCGAAAAACAAAAATCTGACGGAACAGGCATTGCTCGATTACTGCAAAGAACGGCTTGCCAAATACAAAGTCCCGAAAGAAATTGAATTTCTGGAAGAGCTTCCGAAAAACACAACCGGGAAAATTTTGCGCAGGTCTTTAAAAGAACAGCTGCAAAAACAATCGGCCCGGCCATAAAAAACGGAGATACAGAAACTCGTGATTGGAAAACCGCGGCTTAACACTTGCTTCCCGGGAAAATCGCAATATGGAAGTAGGGATTGCAAAAACCCTTTAAAAAACCGGCAGTAACCGGCAAAGAACGCTTGAAAGCCAATCAGATAAAATCCGCTCTCGGAGCGGGAAGCCGTTCGAAAGCCCGAAAGAAACGGCGGGACACCACCATTCATCGTGTCCCGCCGTTTTTTTTATTGCATCTTTCTTGATAAACAACACTTTTTCAGTGCCCTTCTGAACGAAAAGCCAGATTTTTGGCATCTTGTTAGAAAAACAGACAAGGCGTATAATAGGAAAATATAAGAATATTGATAATCATTTCAAAGCTGGGGGGATAAAAGTTGGACGCAGCATCCATGGCAGAGGAAAAAACAGGCAGTTTTAAACCCGGGCTGCAGGCAGGCGCAAGCATTGCGATCGGATACTTTCCCATTGCCCTCACATTCGGCCTGTTGTCTAAAACAACCGGCCTGACGCTGATAGAGACTGTGCTGATGAGCCTGATTGTTTATGCCGGCGCCAGCCAGTATATGGGTTTAAGTTTGATTGCTGCCGGCACAAGCCCGTTTGTCATTATCCTGACCACCTTTGTCGTCAACATCCGCCATTTTCTCATGACTGCCGCTTTGAGCCAAAAAGTGGAAGAACAAAGCAAATGGAAACGCGGATTGTTTGCGTTCGGCATTACGGATGAAACTTTCTCGGTGCTCGCCACACGGAACGGAAAAATACCGATCGGTTACGGATTTGGCGTCACTTTTATCGCTTATGCCAGTTGGGTAGTGAGTTCCGGGATCGGGTATATGATCGGAGCCAACCTGCCGCAATTTTTGCAGGCAAGCATGACGGTTGCCTTATATGCGATGTTTATTGGCCTCCTTGTCCCGTCTTTGAAAAAAAGTGTGAAAGTCCTTTTCCTTGCCGCCCTTTCAGCAGTGTTCAACAGCATTTTTACCGGGTACGGCGTCATGGAGGAAGGCTGGTCCATCATCGTATCCACTTTGTTGTCGGCTGTTTTGGTCGAAATGGCGGAAACATACAAACGGAAAAAGCGGGTGAAAGAAAAATGAGCACCATCCTCCTCGTGATTATCGGCATGGGCATCGTGACGTTTTTGCCGCGGATGCTGCCGCTCGTCCTTTTGCAAAACAAAACGCTGCCGCCCTTTTTGGAAGGCATTTTAAAAAATGTTCCGTACGCGATTTTAGGCGCCTTGATTTTTCCAAAAGTGTTTTTGATCCAAAAAGATCCGCTGTTCGGGGTAATCGGCGCGGGAACGGCCATCCTCCTCGCGTTCATCGGCGCGAATGTCATCATTGTCGTGCTCGGGGCGATTGCGGTGTTGAGCTTTTATTCTTTTCTGTTTTAAGGCAAAGCCGTATTGGCTGTTCTAAATGCCTTTTTCCTTGGCTACATATATAGAAGAGGACAAGGAAGGAGTGCATGTGGAGTGAAGATGAAGTGGGCGCTGCGGGCGATTGCGGCATACGTTTTGTTCGGCCTTTTGATGTACTGGTATTTGTTTTATTACGCCGATGCTGCTCTTCCCGCCCAATATAAAGGGACAGCCGCAGATCCCGCTACTTTTATGAGCGGCCGCCAATTGTTTCTAAGCGAAGAATACTCAAAAATCAGGAATCTGCTTTTTTTCCTGTCCGTGCCATATGAGTGGTTGTTTTATTTTTTGGTGCTTGTGCTTGGTATTTCCAAAATGTTTGAAAAATGGGCGGCGGCAGTTTCACATATCCGCCTGATTCAAACCGCGGTTTATTTCTTTTGGTTTTCGCTTGCAGCCTTTTTGTTTACCTTTCCGTTCGATTATTTGTCCCATCGTTTTTCAAAAGCGTACGGCATTTCCGCCCAAAATTTTGCAGGATGGATGAAAGATGAACTGACCGATTTCTGGGTGAATTTTGCCATCATGTTTGCTGTCGTCGCAGTATTGTACGCCCTGATGAAAAAATTCCGGCGGAAATGGTGGCTCCCGGCCTGGCTGCTTTCCATTCCTTTTACGGTGTTTATGATGTTTATCCAGCCGGTCGTGATTGACCCGCTGTATAACGATTTTTATCCGTTAAAAGATAAGGCGCTGGAGGCGAAAATTCTGGCGCTTGCGGAAAAAGCGCAAATTCCCGCTGACCATGTGTACGAAGTGAATATGTCGGAAAAAACAAACGCCCTGAATGCTTACGTCACCGGCATCGGCTCCAACTCAAGAATCGTGCTCTGGGACACGACCCTCAACCGTATGGATGATAAAGAAATTTTATTCGTGATGGCACACGAGATGGGGCATTATGTGGAAAAACATATATATTTCGGCATCGCGGGCTATATGTTGATGATGCTCATCGGGCTGTGGCTGGTTGCCAGGTGGATGAATGCGGTTGGGCGTTGGAAAGGAAGCGGGCGGTGGATGTCCGGGGTTTCCAGTATCAGCTCGCTGCCTTTATTTCTGCTTATTTCCTCGGTTCTGCTCTTTGCGTCGAGCCCGCTTGACAACTGGGCATCGCGCTACCAGGAAATGCGGGCGGACCGTTATGCCGTACAGATGACGCATGATAAAAAGTCCGGCATTGAAACGTTCCAAATTTTAACAAAAGCGGGTTTAAGCGAAGTCAATCCGCCGCTTCTCGTCAAAATATTTCGCTATGACCATCCGACAATACTGGAGCGGATCCGCATGCTGGAAGAATAAGGAATACTGAAAGTGCAGCAGGCGCGGCCTGTTCCGGGCAAAAATCTTTTGGCCGCGCCCTGCACCTGCCATTTTTATGCAAAAGAAAAGCCATGCAAACGGGCCGGGCCTGTTTGCATGGCCTGTATTTATCCAAATTGCAGGTTGATTTTTTTAAGTTCGTTCGTTAAATGCATGAACTGCTCCTCATCGCGGAGATCAAGTACATGGTCAATTTTTCTTAATAACTCTTCTCTTTTTTTGTTCAGCAGGATCTCATTCAGCAACATGTCCGTGTAAATGTGTTCCACAAATTTCTCCATCTGAATCCGGGACTTCGGGCTTTCTTTCGGCACGTCAGAGAAAGATTTTTTGTTTTCCATGTATGATCACCTTTTTCGCTTTTTTTTATTATACAGAGCATTTCAATAAAAAGCAATGTAAAAATTGAATTTTTCTGAAACGATTAACAAAGAAAAAAATGCATATTTTTAAAAAAAGTACTAGAAATGTAGGAAGATTGTACTATAATAGAGAGTGGATCATGAGAAAAATAAAATGGGGGAATGCATTATGCAACATGGACAATTGGACATTCATCCAAACACGATTGCGCTGATTCCTTGTCAGGAGGGGGGAGAAAAAGGGACCAAAATATTGGAAGTGGATCGGGAACGATTTGTGCCGGAACTTCCCCTGAATATCGTGAAAAAAAGCTGCAAATACTTTGGAAGCGATTACGAAGGAAGAAAAAATGCGACAAAAAGCCTGATTCATGTCCGGCACAAGCCGCCGATCCTCGTCGATCCCCATACAGCTACCATACTTTTTCCAACAAAATCGCCCAGCCAGCCGGATTGTATTTGGCTGATCTCCGGGCATATTAAAGACCACACCCCAGAAGGCAAAAAAACTGAAGTGGTTTTTTCAAACAATCAATCACTCGTGTTGCCAATCAGCTATGGATCGTTTATCAATCAGTACCATAAAGCGGCTGCTTTGCAGGTTGCATATGAAATCAACATCCGACGCTCCCGGATGCAATTCTTGAAACAACAGGGATACAGGGCGATGGAAGACAGCGGGCTGTATTGGATTTAAGCCTGGCAGGGAAGGGGGGTCCCTGCCTTTTCGTCCAATAAAACGAACGCTGCACGGGAAATAAAAATGAAACATTGCGAACTGCAAGTCCGTATACAGGGGGAGTGCATTTTGAGGAGGTAGGGAAATGAACAACCACGATATTGATTTTAAACTGGTCGGGGACGACATGCAGTTTGTTGAAGTAGAACTCGACCCGCAGGAGACCGTCATTGCCGAGGCCGGCAGCTTGATGATGATGGAAGACGGCATCCGGATGGAAACGATTTTTGGCGACGGCTCGGGCGGCCAGGGCGGCGGCATTATGGGAAAACTGTTCTCTGCAGGAAAACGGCTGATCACCGGTGAGAGCCTGTTTATGACCGCCTTTACAAACGAAGCCCGTGATAAAAAGCATGCAGCGTTTGCAGCGCCGTATCCGGGCAAGATTGTGCCGATGGATTTAAGCGAACTGGGCGGGAAAATCATTTGCCAGAAAGATGCATTTTTGGCAGCGGCAAAAGGGGTCTCAGTCGGCATTGAATTTCAGCGGAAACTCGGAACCGGATTTTTCGGCGGGGAAGGGTTTATCATGCAGAAGCTTGAGGGAGACGGCTTTGCCTTTATCCACGCTGGCGGCACGATCCAGAAACGCGAGCTCGCACCCGGCGAAATATTGAGGGTGGATACAGGCTGTCTTGTCGCCATGTCAAAGACGGTAGATTATGACATTGAATTTGTCAAAGGGATCAAAACAGCCCTTTTTGGGGGAGAGGGCCTGTTCTTTGCCACTTTGCGCGGGCCGGGGTCGGTCTGGGTGCAGTCGCTGCCATTCAGCCGCCTGGCTAGCCGCGTATTTGCCGCAATGCCGGCAGCGGGCGGTTCGAAAGATGAAGGCAGCATGGCAAAAGGCTTGTTTAATTTGTTTGACGGGGATTAAGAGGTGTAAAAGCACTGCATTTTGCGGGACGTTTCCCGGAACAGGCAGTGCTTTTTTTTCGGCATTATACGTCTGGAAGCAGGAGCGCGCCCTGATGGCGGTTCGCGGCCCCGTCCGGACGGGAAGGGCATCCGGATTGGATAGGAAGGATTTTTCCGGGGGCGGGAACAGGCAGTGTTTTACGTGGAAGCGGGCATCCCCCGGCAGAAAAAAACAGGAAGCATATTTTTTAGGCAAAAATGCTTGATTCATAGCACAATATCCGTTACAATAAAAGAACAAATGTTCCTTGTCCGGCATCTTTCCGGATATGGGGGCCAATGAGCTCATCAAAAGGAAGTGAACCAATTGTCCCTTCGATTTATTACCGGGCGCCCCGGGACAGGAAAGACAACTTTCATCCAACGTGAAATCAGGCAGAAACTGCTTGGCGATCCGGGCGGGGCACCGCTCATTTACCTTGTTCCGGAGCAAATGACTTTTTTATCGGAAACACGGCTTGCGCATGAACCTGAACTGGGCGGGATGATCCGTGCCCAGGTGTACAGTTTTACGCGCCTTGCCTGGAAAATATTGCAGGAAGTCGGCGGGATCAGCCGTACCCATGTATCGAGCAGCGGATTAAATATGCTCATTCGGAAAATTTTGGAAGACCAAAAAGAAGAACTGTCGGTTTTCACGCGGGCGGCGGATAAGACGGGCTTTATTGACAATGTCGAACGCATTCTGACTGAGTTCAAACGGTTTTGCGTCTCGCCCGCACAGCTTCAGGAAAAACGCGCCTCAATCGGGGAAGCGGACGGGGGAAGAGTGCTTTCCGACAAGCTGCACGATTTGGAACGCGTATATCAGGCATATGAGCAAAAGCTGGAAGGCAAATACATTGATTCAGAAGATTACTTAAGGCTGCTTGCTTCTGCCATTGAAAAATCGCGCTATCTCCAAGATGCGGAAATTTATATAGACGGGTTCCATACTTTTAACCCGCAGGAATACCTGGTGATCGGGGAACTCTTGAAAAAATGCCGCCGCGTTACGGTTGCGCTCACAACGGACCGGGCTTTCCGCGGGAGGCAGCCGGATGATTTATACTTGTTCCGGATGCCGGGAGAAGCCTATGCACATATCTATGAACTGGCGCGCGCCTTTCAAATTGAAACGGAAGAAGACGTGGCGCTGTATGAACCGGCCCGTTTCAGGCATGAAAGTTTGCGCTTTTTGCAGTCCCGGTTTGAAGAACTGCCGTTTCCTTCTTTTCCGGGGGAAAGCAGCATCGAGATCTGGCAGGCGAACAACCGGCGGGCGGAAATCGAAGGCGTTGCCCGTTCTATCCGTGAAGCCGTCATGGAAGGCAGCTGCCGTTACCGTGATATTGCCATCCTTGTCCGCAACGGGGAGGCCTATCAGGATTTAATCGAAACGGTTTTTTACGATTATGATGTGCCGTATTTTATCGACAGAAAACGGCCGATGCTGAACCATCCGCTCATTGAACTGATCCGTTCGACTTTGGAAATCATCCGCGGCAACTGGCGTTATGAACCGGTTTTCCGTGCCATCAAAACAGAATTGCTGTTTCCGCCTGGAGATGCCCGCACGTTGCGTGAAAAAATGGACCGGCTTGAAAACTATTGCCTGGCTTACGGCATCCAGGGAGAACGCTGGACGAGCAGAAAAAGATGGGAATATAGGCGGATCCGAGGCCTCGAACTGGAAAACCTTCCGCAAACGGATGAGGAAAGAAAAATCGAACAGGAACTGAATGAACTCAGGCTTCTGGTCACAGCGCCGATTTTGCGCCTGTCGCGGCGTTTGAAGCGCGCCCGCACCGGAAAAGCGCTTTGCGAAGCGTTGTATCTTTATCTCGAAGAATTGGAGATTCCGGAAAAACTGGAAGCGCTCCGGCTTGAAAAGGAAGAAGCGGGGGATCTTGTTGCTGCCAGGGAACACGACCAGGCATGGGATGAAGTCATGGGCGTTTTGGACCAGTATGTTGAAATCCTTGGCGATGGACCTGCTGATGTTGGGAAATTCTCTGCCATTATGGAAACCGGGCTTGAGTCATTAAAATTTTCCATTGTTCCACCGGCTTTGGACCAGGTGCTCGTGGCGAATCTGGAACAGTCCCGGCTGTCCGATGTCAAACTGGCGTTTATTATCGGGGCCAATGACGGGATCATGCCGGCGAAAATTTCCGAAGATGGCGTTTTAAATGATGAAGAGCGTGAATATTTGCGGCTGGAAGGGCTTGAAATCATGCCCGGCAGCAAAAGGCGCCTGCTGGACGAAGAATTTATTTTCTACCGGGCATTGACGACGCCGTCTGAAAAACTGGTTCTCTCTTTTCCGCTTGCCGATGAGGAAGGGAAAGCATTGCTGCCGTCCCCGTTCATCAACCGGATAGAGGACATGTTCCCGGCCCGCGGCGGCGGATTATGGGTAAATGACCCGGCGGAACTGGAAGAGAAACAGCAAGCCGCATACATTTCCCATCCGGCGGCTGCTATTGCTTTTGTCACTTCGCAGCTGCAGCTGAAAAAAAGAGGGTATCCCATGGCCGACTTCTGGTGGGATACGTATAACTTTTATATGGAGAACCCGGAATGGAAAAATCGGGCAGCCCATGCTTTTTCCAGTTTGTTTTACCAAAACAAAGCCCGGAAGCTCTCCGAAAAAACGAGCCGGGAACTGTACGGCGACCATATCCTTGCCAGCGTATCGAGAATGGAGCAGTTTTTCGCCTGCCCGTTTTCCCATTTTTCGACATACGGGCTGAGGCTGCGGGAACGGGATGTGTTCCGCCTTGATGCGCCGAATATCGGGGATCTTTTCCACGGCGCATTGAAATGGATTTCCGATACCCTGCAGCGCGAAGGCATTCCGTGGTCAGAGATGACAAAGCAGCAAAGCATGGAGCTTGCAAAAGCGGCAGTGGACGACCTTGCCCCAAAATTGCAGCATCAAATCCTGCTCAGTTCGAAACGCTACCAATATATTAAAAGGAAACTGGAACAGGTTGTCGGAAGGGCTTCTTATATTTTAAGCGTCCATGCGAAACGAAGCGGCTTTGAACCGGTCGCGATGGAACTCGCTTTCGGGCCGAAAAAAGAGCTTCCGCCGCTTTCATTTACATTGAAAAACGGGGCGAAAATGGAGCTGCAGGGCCGGATTGACCGTGTCGACAAGGCAGAAAGCGAAAACGGTGTGTACGTCAGGATCATCGATTACAAATCAAGCGCGCACAAGCTTGATTTGACAAATGTGTATTACGGCCTTGACCTGCAAATGCTCACCTATCTGGATCTCATTATGACGTATTCGAAACAGCTGACAGGTGAAGAAACGATTCCGGCGGGCGTTTTGTATTTCCATCTTCATGATCCGCTGATTTCGGCGGAAAAAATGCTGACGGCTGAAGAAATTGAAGAAGAAATTTTAAAAGACTTCCGGATGCGGGGGCTGTTGCTGGACAGCCCGGAAGTGATCACATTGATGGACCAGTCGCTTGAATCCGGCAACAGTGCGATTGTGTCGGCAGGTTTGAAAAAGGACGGCCAATTAACGGCCCGGTCCGAAGTGGCAAGCAAAGAAGACTTTGAAGCGATCCGCAGCTATGTGCGCAACATTTACACAGAGGCCGGCAATGCGATCCTGTCCGGCACGACGGATATCGCGCCTTATAAAATAAAAAAACAGGCGGCGTGCACATTCTGCCCGTTCCGTTCAGTCTGCCAGTTTGACCAGTCGATGGAAGAGAACAATTACCGCCTCATTCACCCGGAAAAACCGGAAGAAATCCTCGCCAAAATGAGAAAGGAGCGCAGAACAGATGAAAACAGCCATTCCGGATAAACCGGCGAATGCCGTCTGGACGGATGACCAATGGAAAGCCGTCATGGCAAAAGGGCAGGACATCCTCGTCGCGGCGGCTGCCGGTTCAGGAAAAACAGCCGTGCTCGTGGAAAGAATTATCCAAAAAATATTGGATGATCACGATCCGCTCGACATTGATGAACTGCTCATTGTCACTTTTACCAATGCCGCGGCTGCGGAAATGCGCCACCGCATCGGTAAAGCGATCGAGGAGGCGATCAGCAGCCGCCCGGATTCGCATCATTTGCGGAAACAGCTGAGCCTGCTGAATAAAGCGCCGATTTCCACGCTGCACGCCTTCTGCCTTGAAGTGATCCGAAAATATTATTATTTGATTGACATCGACCCCGGATTCAGGATCGCCGATGATACAGAAGCCGAACTTCTGCGCGATGAAGTGCTGGATGACCTCTTTGAAGCGGAGTATGCGAAAGAGGGAAATGACCTGTTTTACCGCACAGTGGATACATTTTCAAACGACCGCAGTGATGACGAGCTCCAGCATCTGATCCGGAAGCTTTACGACTTTTCCCGTTCCCATCCGGATCCGTCTGCATGGCTTGATAAAATGGTCGAAATGTATGATGCCGGGGATGTGGAAGAGGTGGACAGCCTTCCGTTTATGGCAGCGGTGAAAGAAGATATCCACCTCCAGCTGCAGGCTGCAAAAGACATGCTGGAGGAAGCGTATGGGCTTGCTTTAGAGCCGGGCGGGCCTGCGCCAAGGGCGGAAAATTATCTAGATGACATAAAAATTGCAGACAGATTGCTTGCGGCCATTCACGGTCCCTGGCAGGGGCTTTATGAAGAAATGAATGCATGGCACTTTACACGCGCCAAAGCGTGCAAAGGGGAGGCATATGAAGAGGAACTCGTTAAAGCGGCCGATGATTTGCGGAAATCTGCAAAGAAAACACTTGAAGGTTTAAAAAAAGACTTTTTCTCAAGGAAGCCGGCGTCTTTCCTGAAAGACATGCAGGAAATGCGGCCGGTGATTGCGGAACTTAGAACGCTCGTGAAAAAATTTGCGGACGCATACGGCGCAGTAAAAGCGGAAAAAGGGATCGTCGATTTTTCGGACTTGGAGCATTTTTGCCTGGACATTCTTGCTAAAAAAAATGAAGACGGCGCCCTCATCCCATCAGAAGCGGCCAAAGCTTACCGGCAGCAATTTAAAGAAGTGCTGATTGACGAATATCAGGATTGTAATATGGTGCAGGAAACGATCATGAATCTTGTGGCAAAAGGGGCGGGATTTGACGGCAACCGGTTTATGGTCGGAGACGTAAAACAAAGCATCTACCGGTTCCGGCTTGCTGAGCCGAACCTGTTTTTAAAAAAGTACCGGGATTTTGATCCGGAAGGCCGGGATGCAGGCCTCAGAATCGACTTGTCGAAAAACTTCCGCAGCCGCAAAGAAATTCTCGACGGCACGAATTTTATTTTTAAACAAATCATGGGCCTAAAGGTGGGCGAGATTGTCTATGACAGCCAGGCTGCACTTGTGGCAGGCGCATCTTATCCGGAAGGGGATCATCCGGTCAAAGTGGCATTGATTGACCAGGCCGATGAAGCCATCGAGGAGGAAGACGCACCGGATGAAGAAACGCTGGACCGGGCCGAACTGGAACAATCCCAGCTTGAAGCCCGTTACCTTGCCCGTGAAATAAAAAAACTGATCGGCGAAGAACAGGTTTACAATCCGAAGACTGGCACATTCCGCCCGATCCGGTATAAAGATATCGTTATCCTGATGCGTTCCATGGCATGGGCGCCAGCTATAATGGAAGAATTGAAACAGGCGGGCATCCCGTTGTACACGGAACTTTCAACCGGTTATTTTGACGCGACGGAAGTATCCATCATGCTTTCTTTATTAAAAGTAATTGACAACCCGTATCAGGACATTCCGCTTGCAGTCGTGCTCCGTTCCCCGATTGTCGGGCTCGATGAAGAAGCGCTTGCCCTTATCCGCATTCATGAAAAGCGGGGTCCGTATTATGAAGCGGTGAAAAAATTTATAGCAGACCGGCCGGATCCTGAGGAAGAAGAAGCGCATGAGAAAGTGTCCAGATTCATGGAAAAATTGTCGGTGTGGCGGTCTATTGCAAGGCAGGGGGATTTGTCCTCCCTCATTTGGCAGCTGTACCGGGATACGCAGTTTTATGATTTTGCCGGCGGACTGCCCGGAGGAAAGCAGCGGCAGGCCAATTTGCGGGCTTTGTATGACCGGGCCCGGCAATATGAAGAAACGTCTTTCAGGGGGCTGTTCCGGTTTTTGCGTTTTATCGAACGCATGCAGGAGCGCGGGGATGACCTCGGAACAGCGAGGGCATTGAGCGAACAGGAAGATGTTGTCCGCCTGATGACCATCCATGCAAGCAAAGGGCTCGAGTTCCCGGTCGTGTTCGTGGCAGGCCTCAACAGGAAATTTAATATGCGCGATATCAGCCAGGCATTTCTTCTTGATAAAGATTTCGGGTTCGCCTCAAAGTACATTCATCCGGAAAAACGGATCACATATCCTTCCTTGCCGCAGCTTGCTTTTAAAAGAAAGAAAAAGCTGGAAATGCTGGCTGAAGAAATGCGCGTCTTGTATGTCGCGCTCACAAGGGCAAAAGAAAAACTGTATTTGGTCGGGACGGTGAAAAATCTGGGCAAGCGCCTGGAAAAATGGGGGAAAACGAGGCGGCAGGAAGGCTGGCTGATGCCAGACCATCTGCGCGCAGCGGCCGGCACTTATTTGGACTGGATCATCCCTTCGCTTAGCAGGCATGCGGACGGAACAGCGCTTTTCGGGGATGCCGGCCGGGTGGTGCTGGATGATCCGTCCAAATGGCAGATCGCCGTTTTGCCGAAAGAACAGTTTGCCGATATCCAGGAACCGGAACAAGAAGGGGAAGCAGACTGGCAGCATCAAGTGAAAGCCGGCCTCCCGGTTGCGGCGGAGTCCGCATATAAAGCGCAAGTTTTCGGGCGCTTAAGTTTCCGGTACCGCAATGAGCCGGCAACATTCCGGCGTGCCAAACAATCGGTATCGGAATTGAAACGGATGCATGAAGAGCATGACGAAACGAATGGCACCCGGTTTATTCCGAATGCGGAAAAACATATCTTTGACCGCCCCCGTTTTATGCAGGAAAAATCGATTACGCCGGCTGAACGCGGGACAGCGATGCATATGGTGATGCAGCATATCCCGTTTGATGCGCCCCCGACTTATGCTTCCGTTGAGGCGCTGGTTGAAGAGATGGTGAAACAGGAGCTGCTCACGGAAGAACAGGCGGATGCCATTGCGGCTGAACAGCTTGTCCGCTTTTTTGAAACGGATATTGGCCGCCGTGTCCTTGCAGCCGGCCGGGTGATGCGGGAAATGCCGTTCAGTTTATCCGTTCCCGCGGCGGAAATTTACCGGGATCCATCCCTTGCGGAAGAACATGTCCTTATCCAGGGCATATTTGATTGCGTGGCAGAGGAAAAAGACGGCCTCGTATTGCTCGATTTTAAGACAGACAATATCCACGGCAGGTTTAAAGGCGGATTTGAAGAAGCAGAGCCTGTCCTGCGCAAACGTTATGAAGTCCAGCTTGCCCTTTACTCAAGGGCGCTGGAAACCATTTTAAAGAAAAAGGTAAAAGAACAATACTTGTATTTCTTTGATGGCGGGCATCTTCTCCAAATTTAATCAAGAATGGGCCCTCCTTTAAGGGGGACCCATTTTTGCTATCGCTAATGCAACATATAAAGGCAACGAAGCAGCGGCAAATTTGCCTGCCCTTTCCGCCTTCTTAATGGTTTCCTGCTGATGGCTGGTCGACAACACTGCCGTTAGCCGTATTGTTTGCACTGAGCGCGTTGTTTGTAATGACAAATGCGGAAGTGGAAAGCGAACCGGAGCCGGTAGATGTTTTTGAACTTGTTTTCGGGGAGATGACAGCTGTGTCTCCAAAATGGACGATGCCGCTTCCAACATTATAAATTTGTAACGGGCCTACAATGGCCGGCATTTTGATCACCTGCTTTCCGGATTAATCTGGCATGGCGCTGCTTTCCTGGCTGACGGCAACGGTGCGCGGGGGAATGCGGCTGCCAAGCTTAAGAATATTCGGGTCCAGCTGTCGGGTATGGTGGACCCTTGATTCAAGGGCGATTGATTTAGTGCTTCCGATTTGCATGACGGTTGAAGTCGACATCCCGATGATATCTACATTCGAAACTTTTATGACCGGATTTTCTTGGTAAACCTGAAACCGGATTTGTTCTGTTACCGGCGGAATCGGAACGGCCAGGCTGAAAATGGGAAAAGTTTGAAACGGCGCTTCAAATCCGTAGTACAATTCCTGCTGGCGCTGGATCGCAAGGACGGTGGCAGACATCTGGATCCGCTCGGAGTCTCCAACAATAACGTTCGATCCAAATATGACGGTTTTGACCCGGAGCGTATCCACAAAGGAGTTTCTTTGCATTCTGCTATCCCCTCGGCACAAACGGCACGTACGGGCTGATAATCAGGGATTCCGGCGGCGTATCAAAGGCCGCTCCCTGCTGAATCGTTTCCGTATCGCCAATCAGGAAAACCGAGGCACTTGAAATTCCGATAATTTGGACATAATCCACACAGATTTCACGATTTGTGACGTTCAGTTCCATCGCTGGCACCTCCGTTCATTTGCGGCGGCAGATGGGAAATAAACACTTGTACGGCATGCGCCATATCCGCCTTGATTTGCCCGAGCAATTTGTCAAACCATTCGCCTTCAACGGGCCCGGTCGGATTGATCTGGTTGATATAATAATCAATGCGCTGCGGAAGTTGGTTTTTCAAGTCATTTTTTATAAAATTATGATATTCTTGATTTAGGCGGACTTTGAATTGCTGCTCATTGTTGGTGATCGTTGTTGGGAGTTCTTTTTCCAAATATTCCATCAGTTTTTCGGTAAGCGCCTGCTTTAAAGCAGCACGGTGTTCATTGTTGGCATGGGGGATGCCCTGCGTTTGGGGGATGGCGGCATCCTCTATGCTGGACAGGTCAGACGGATTAATGCCGATATTCAAGGTGCCATCCAGTGTTTCGATTTTCAGCTGGTCAAATGCATATTCGATCCGGTCCACCCGGACAGGCGGCCTTGCTTTCAGCTGCTCAATCTCCTCCATGAGGGAGGCAAGCGTCTTTTCCATTTTCGCCAACTTCGCTTCATGGTGTTGAAAGTATTGGTAAAGCTGCCGGAGTTCGGCAAAAAGGTCTGGCATTCAAAAACCCCCTTCTGGCTTAAAGCCCGACAGTGACCGCCGGCTTGGATCGGAACGAAACCTGAGCTTAAAGCAAAGCATCGGTGTACAGCGTCAATGCTGAACCTGGCGCAGGGTCCGGAAAGAGCATGCCGGTCATGTTCAGGCATAACGTCGGGAAAACCGGGACCGCGCTTTCTATCTTGAGCTTGAAGCGGCAGCGCCGGACTGCATGGGAACTGTCACATTCGGATTATAAGGCTGGTCTGCAGCGGCAGAAGGAGCCGGCGCGGAAAAATTCCCGGTATTATACAAATAAGCTGCCGGCTTGATGATGCCGGACGTGCCGATTTGAAAGACGGAAGAATTTGTAATGCCGCCGATCTTGATCATGCGGATGTGGATGCTTTGCTGCACGTAGAGATTCATATGTTTTCACCCGTTACAAATTAAAATAGTTTCCCTGGTCAATGGCATCAAAATCATACGTATTTGTATTTGACTGGTAGTTTGTAATGGACAGGTTTTCACCCGTGTTAAAGGACCCCGCCCCGGCAAACGTTTTGGAACTGGCAACCGGCTGAATCAGGAATACATCACCGACATTAAAGACGCCGCTTGATCCGATACTGATAATTTGGACGGCGCCGACAAAACCGGGCATGGCGCGCACATCCTTCCTTGGTCAGTGGCAATTGACTTTTTCATGCTTCATTGTATGAAAAAAACGAAAAAAGGGTGATTCATCCGCCTAACGGGCAAAAACAAAAAAGGAGCGTTGCAATGGCTGAATGGGCGCCAATCCGTGAAAAACGGCGGAATCCTGCAATTGACATATTGAGGGGATTTTCCCTTTTCGGCATTCTCATGGTAAATATGCTTTCTTTTCTGTCTCCTTATCTTTATATTAATCCGTATGACTGGTTCAAAGCGGGGGACCGGGCAATCGTGGCGTGGATTGAGGTGTTTTTCCAGTCCAGTTTTTATCCCGTTTTTGCGTTTCTTTTCGGATATGGGCTGATGGTGCAGAAACAGCGGGCGGAAAGGGCAGGGGTCGAGGTTTATAAGTTTTTTTCCGGCGCCTTACCGTTTTGCTCGTTCTCGGCCTTGCCCATGCATGGTTCATCTGGCCGGGGGACATTTTAGCGGCTTATGCGGTCTTTGGCATGATGCTTTTGCCCTTTCTGAAACAGGGAGGGAAAACTTTGATTTTTGGCGGGGCTGCCCTCTTTTTTATCCCGCATTTACTCATAAGCTTTTATCTGATGGTGATGGCCATCCGGTCGCCGGACGCTTCACTCCTGTATACCGACTGGCGCAATACCGCCGCTTCATTGCAGGTGTATGCAAACGGGAGCTTTATGGACATTACGAAAAGAAGGTGGCTGGACTGGTATGCGGTATACGGCCCTCCCGGCACATGGCATGCTTTTCTGTCAGTTTTTCCGCTGATGATGGCGGGGGCGGGCGTTTGCAGGGAAGGCTGGCTTACAAAGGGGAGGATTCCGGCAAAAAAATGGCTGCTGTTTTTTTGCTGCTGCTTTGTTTTTGGCCTGTTTTGCAAACTGTTGCCGCTTATTGCCGCCCCCATCCTGCCTTTTCTGTATATCCGGGAGACGATCGGCGGCGCCGTTTTAAGCGGTGCTTATGTTGCACTCGTTGAGCTCTGTGTGAAGCACCGGCTGGCGGATTTTCTCAGGCCGGTTGCAATGGCCGGGAGGATGCCGCTTTCCAATTACATCAGCCAGTCTGGTTTAGGCTCTTTGATCTTTTACGCTTATGGACTCGGGCTTTACGGAAAGTTGTCTGTGCCAAGCGGGGTATTGCTTGTTGTTTTGTTTTTTCTTATGCAAGTGCTGGTTTCCGACATTTGGCTGCATCGCTTCCGCTACGGGCCGCTTGAATGGGGCTGGCGGCAACTCAGTTATCGAAATGACAAAAAAGGATGAGGTGTATACGATGAAATTCATGAGCTTTGTTTGGCAAGACCAGGTACAATACGGTGTGCTTTATAATGAAACAACGATTTTAAATTTACGGGCTTTGGATAATGATTTTCCGCCATCTTTGCTTGAAGGCATCCGGGCGGGCGAGGCGTTTACCGGCCGTGTCCGGGAAGAATTGAAAAAACCGGAAGCAACCCTTGAAGGCGCACTCGTTCCGCTTCGCGAGGTTTCCTATCTTCCCCCGATTCCGGACCCGGTGAGAAACATGTTGTGTGTCGGCAAAAATTACCGGGAACATGCGATTGAAATGGGGAGCGCGGAAGATATTCCTGAACATATTATCGTGTTTACAAAAGCGACGACAACTGTCAATGCACATGAAGCGCCGGTTGATTCGCACCGGGCGGTTACCCGCGAATTGGATTACGAAGGGGAGCTGGCAGTCGTGATCGGGAGGGAAGGGAAGCAGATTGCAAAAGAAAATGCCCTTTCCCATGTGTTCGGATATACCATTTTAAACGATATCACAGCGAGGGATCTTCAACGGAAGCATAAACAATATTTTATCGGGAAAAGCCTGGACGGATCCTGCCCGGTTGGCCCGTGGATTGTCGACCGTTCCGAAATTGAAAATCCGAATGCGCTTGATATCGTGACAAAAGTTAACGGGGAAGTCCGCCAGCAGTCCAATACATCCCGCTTTATTTTCCCAGTTGAGGAGATCCTGTCCGAATTGTCGAAAGGGATGATGCTTTTACCCGGGGATATCATTGCAACGGGCACCCCTGCCGGCGTTGGCAACGGGTTTCATCCGCCGCGTTTCTTGAATCCGGGTGATGAGGTTGAAATTACGGTTGAAAAGGTGGGAACTTTGCGAAACACCATCAAATAAAGTAAGATGGGTATAAGACAGATAAAGAAGCAAAGGAGAAGATCGAACGATGTTAACCCGCACAGATGCGCATGTCACAACATGGGTCATTGCGATCCTTTTGTTTATCTTGGCCTTGTTCCTCCATCGCGCAGGAAAAGAAAAGGCGTTTAAAACGGTCCAGATGGTTTTAAGGCTGTTTTACATACTCGTCATCGTCACAGGTGCGCTGCTCTTTTTCCATAACCAGCGCCTCGATCCTGCCCTGTACGGCCTTAAACTGCTCGGCGGGATTCTCGTGATTGGGATGATGGAAATGATTACGCTGCGGCTTTCTAAAAGAAAAAGTACGGGAATTCTCTGGGTTTTGCTGATCATCTTTTTCGCCGCCGTCCTGTATCTTGGGCTGCGCCTGCCGATGGGATGGCATCCTTTTTATTGACGCCCATGCGGTACCGGTGCAATTTTTCAGGATAGAAATGGAGAGGGGAGGCAAGGGCCGGCTTGCCTTCCTTTTTACATTTTTTTCAAAAGCATGCGCCTTCCGTCACTCCATGTACACTCGAACCACTCGTCCGCTTGTTTGCCCAGCCGGAAATGGTGGTGGACGGATAAAATAGCCTCCCCGTTATCAAACAGCATGAAATTCACGCCTTCTTTTTTCTCCAGGTTGACGAGGCATGACAATACGTTATGACAGTAGATACAATCATAAATAGAAAAGCCTGCCCCGTTTAAGAAAGAGACGAAGTGGTGAAACAGGCCGTCCTCCCATTCTCCGAGCAGCATCTCAAGCGAAAAATTGACCGGCTTCGGAATCCGCAAGCTTGCTTTTTCTTCAAGAAGAAGCGTTTCTCCGTCCGACATGACGGTTTCATCCGCTGTTAATAGGCCTTTTTTCCAACGCCCGGAATGGAAGATTTCAATTTTTTGGCCAACAAACTCCTCGAGCATCGATGCCTCATCAGATATATCATCAAAAAATACCCATTCTTCATTCAGCTTCTCGATTGAACCGGTTAAAAAAGCGCGGGACTGGCATTCCATGATTTTTAATCTGAACTGTCCGTCCATTTGCGGTCCTCCTTCCCGAGCATCATTTCCTTATTTGTTTTTGACAAGGGGAGGGGTTTTCATACCTTTTTAAGCAGAAAGAAAACAGGGCCCGAAGCTTTTGGTTTAGGCGGTAAACATCTGCACCATCCCGGTTACCCCCTTGGACTTTGCATCCGTTTTAAGCAAAAGAATTTGTGATAACCGGCAGGCTTTGGGCCGGAAACACGTGCCCCGGTGCCGTGTGCTCTGTTTTAAGCAAAAAGAAAACCAGAAAGGGCTGTGCCTTTCCGGTGCGCGTCACCCGTTGATCACGGTGCCGCCGTTTACGTGAATGACCTGCCCGGTCACATAGCTTGAGTCGTCGGATGCAAGATTTCCGGCTGCGGGTTCATTTCCGTTTCTGTGCCGGGCTGCCTGTTCTGGTGCTGGGCGGGCAAAGTTTTCTTGGAAGCATTTTGTTCGTTCGCCACTTTTACCACTCCTCGTTCAATTTTTAAACGGAACGGCAATCCGAAATTTGGATTGGCCGGCCATCACCATTCGTCTATACCCGTCCAAAATTTCTATTAACCGGTATGCCCGGAAAAAAGTTGGAAGGCGTTACGGCAGCTCATTCAGGAAAAAGACGGATAATGCGCCCGGCCCGGCGTGCGACCCGATCACGGCGCCGATCGTGTTGATTAAAAATTGTTTTGTGCCGAAACGCGCTTCAATCAGCTGTTTCATTTCTTCCGCAGCCGCTTCATCATCGCCGTGGCAGATGCCGACCAGCTGGTGTTCAAGGTCCGTGCCGCGTTCTTCCATGATATCGAGCATACGGTGCAGCAGTTTTTTCCGCCCGCGGATTTTTTCAATCGGAATGAGCTTCCCGTCTTCTACATCGAGGATCGGTTTAATATTCAGCAGGCCGCCGAAAAATGCGCTTGTTTTCGATAGCCTGCCGCCTCTGGCAAGAAAATCAAGATCGGCGACTGTGAAAATATGCTCCATATGCTTGCTGCGGAATGCGGCATCACGGACGATTTCCTCTTTTCCTGCCCCGTTTTTTCGTAAATCGGCGGCTGCTTTTACAACGAGGCCGTAACCGATCGAAGCACATTTCGTATCGAGTACCGTTAAATCAAGATCGGGACAGGCTTCTTTCACTTGTTCGGCGATCATGGCCGCGGTTTGGTACGTTCCGGACAGCTCGGACGAAAAAGCCAGGTAAATGCCGGTGTCCCCCGATTTGGCAAGATCGGTAAAAAGTTTTTCAAAATATTGCGGTGACGGTTGCGAAGTTTTTGTAACCACCCCCGCACGGATCAAACGGAACACTTCTTTGGGGTCAATGCCGACTAGGTCGTCATAGGATTTGTCCTCTACATAAACGGTCAACGGAATCAAGTGTACATGGTTTTCTTTGAAAAAAGACAGCGGCAAGTCGCTGGCACTGTCAGCAAAAATTTGAATGCCCATCGTTTTCACCCTCACAATCAGTTCTGTCTTTAGTTTACCGATTTTCCTCGTTTTGCACAATTTCCAAAAGAAAATAGCTGCCGGGTTTCGGCAGCTATTCCAATTTTCCAAGTTCCTGTTGCATATCGCGCAGCTGTGCTTTTTCTGCAAGTGTCGTGTTGGCATATGCACTGGATAAAGCATTTTTCGCTTTTTGAACCATTTCATTCTTTTCTTGTTCCGTTCCGAAAGCAGCCGTCTCTTTCGCCAGTTCGACAAATTGCCTGGCCTCTTGAAACAGTCGGTTCGCCATTATAAAATGCCTCCCGGAATGCCTTCTTCGCTCCTGTTCGCTTCTGCTTCGGCCAATGTGGAGTGATATGGGAAACGCTCGCTATACTTCTTCACTGCATCTTTTCCCTGATGGACAAAACGTTTCGATTTGCTGCTTCTGCCCAAACGAAACACCGCCTTTACGGGAAGGGTGCACGGGGGTGCCGCGCCCGTTTATAGTGTTGGAATTCCCGGCGCTGATTATGCGTTTTTCATGAGATGGCTTTCAAATTCAGCGCTTCTTCAAGAAAAATGCCAATGCCGTCTTCCGTATTGGAAAGGGTGATTTCATTTGCGATTGTTTTTAAGGCCGGAATGGCATTTCCCATCGCAACCCCCGTCCCCGCGTATTCAATCATTTCCAGGTCGTTGTCTTCATCCCCGAAGGCAATGATCCTTTCTTTCGGAATCCCGTATGCGTCGGCGACTTTTTTCACGCCGGCCGCTTTATTCAGCCCGGCTTTAATGATCTCGATGATATGCCACGGAGCCCCCCAACGCCTGTGGTCGATCACTTCGGCATGGACGTCGCTTAAGTAGCTGCGGATCGACGGCACGTCTTCCTTTGCTGCATGGATCAGCATGGACGTCGGTTCATCTCTTAAAAAGCGCATTAAATTTCCGGTTGTGACCTGCGGGTTTCCAATTTGAAAAATGCCGAGCAGTTTTTCGTCGTGATAATGGAGGTACACCTCATCTTTCACTTCTGCTACAATATTATACAGCCGGAAATCGCCGCATGTTTCAACGATCGATTTTGCCACTTGAAGCGGCATCGGTTCATGGTAGATGCCAAAGCCCGTATTTTTCGGATGGTGGACAAATGCGCCGTTGAAATTGACAATCGGCGTATCGAGTCCAAGTTCTTCATAATACGGCTGGCTGGAGCGGAAAGGGCGGCCGGTGGAAATGATGACCTTATGGCCGGCGTTGATTGTTTTTTGCAGAACGGATTTTGTTTTCGGGGAAATGGTCTTTTCATCATTTAACAATGTGCCGTCAAGATCCAATGCAATTAAATAAGGTTGAGGCATTTGGCTTTTCTCCTTTTTCTCAAAATGATTCAGTTTACATGCAATTTTCGTGACGATCCATTATACTAATAATATAACATTTTCACAGCTTAAAAACCTGCTGTAAAGCATTTTTATCTTGTATGCCGTTTTGTTATGATAGTTATCGGGGAGGTTTGAAAACCATGGATGAAGCTTTGAAAGAAAATATTATGGGCGCGCTTGAACAAGTGATTGACCCGGAAATTGGCATAGATATTGTAAACCTCGGTCTTGTTTATGATCTTGACCTGGATGAGGAAGGCTGCCTGACGGTGACCATGACCCTGACCGCAATGGGCTGCCCGCTCGCGGGAATTCTCGTTGACCAGGTGCAAATGGCGGTACAGGACATTCCGGAAGTAAAGGACACCCATGTCAATATCGTCTGGAACCCGCCGTGGACAAAAGACCGCATGTCGCGTTATGCCAAAATTGCGCTCGGGATTAACTGATCCAGCGCTCCCCTCTTTGCCGTTTTCATTTTTTGGCTGGCAAAAATAAGCGCTCATGCTTTAAAAAGATTAGCCCAAACTAATGCTGACGATGAAAAAAGGGGGCGTTACTTTGGGGCAAAGCAACCTGTTTCACCCCGGAAGCAAAGCACCGAATAACGGGGTGTATGTAGAAGTTGGCGAAAATGGCGACCCGGTCGTAAACCCGAAAAGCGCCCATCTCCACAGAGGCGACCGCTTTCCGGAAACAACGAACGATGCCCGCCATTGGAGGCGCAAACGCAAACCTTAAAATCCAAACGGGGAGAAATCCTCGTTTTTTTTTTTTGCTGCCGTCAAAGGAAAACGGTAAAATAAGGATAGGCGCCCGCGCTGCGATAAACGGCACGCGCCATAGCGGAGGTGGAATGGATGGATATCAACCGCATGACTTTTACGGTACAGGAAGGTTTGGTGGAAGCCCAGCAGCTGGCCTCCCAAAAACATCACCCGGAACTGGATATTGCCCATTTATGGAAAACGTTGATGGAAAAGCCGGACAGCCTACTTCCCGAGATATATAACGGCCTTGGGTTAAGTAAGGAAGAAATTGGAAAAATTGCAGATGAGATTCTCGCGAAAAAACCGGAAGTGGCCGGGCAAAGCGCCCCGTATTTGTCCGCGGCGCTTTTGGAACTGTTCCGGCTCGCGGAAGAAGAAATGCGCGCGCTAAAGGACGAGTACATTTCGGTTGAACATTTGGCCCTGGCTGTAATGGATGTTGAACATGATGACCTGTCTCGCTATTTGAAAAGCAGGACCACAAAACAGCAACTGCTTCAGGCGATCAAAAACATAAGGGGGAATCAAAAAGTGGCCTCGCAAAACCCGGAAGCAACCTACAACGTTTTAAAAAAATACGGCACCGACCTTGTTGAAGCCGTTAAAGCCGGAAAGCTCGATCCTGTTATCGGCCGGGATGCGGAAATCCGGAACGTCATCCGGATTTTATCCCGGAAGACAAAAAACAACCCTGTCCTGATCGGCGAACCCGGCGTTGGCAAAACGGCCATTGTCGAAGGGCTTGCCCAGCGGATCGTCAGGAAAGATGTCCCGGAAGGCTTAAAAGACAAAACCATTTTTTCGCTCGACCTCGGGGCGCTTGTTGCAGGTGCCAAGTTCAGGGGGGAATTTGAAGAACGGCTGAAGGCGGTATTGCAGGAAATCAAAAAAAGCAACGGGAAGATTTTGCTGTTTATCGATGAACTGCACACGATTGTCGGCGCCGGCAAAACGGAAGGGGCAATGGACGCCGGCAATATGCTGAAACCGATGCTTGCCCGCGGTGAACTGCACTGTATCGGCGCGACGACCCTGAACGAATACCGGCAGTATATTGAAAAAGATGCGGCCCTCGAACGCCGTTTCCAGCAGGTGCTCGTCCAAGAGCCGGATGTGGAGGATACGATTTCGATTTTAAGAGGGTTAAGGGAACGTTTTGAAATTCACCACGGCGTCCGCATCCATGACAAAGCGCTCGTCGCCGCGGCCACCTTATCAAACCGCTATATTACCGACCGCTTTTTGCCGGATAAAGCGATTGATCTTGTCGATGAAGCCTGCGCCAACATCCGTGTGGAAATGGATTCCATGCCCACGGAGCTCGACGAAGTGACAAGGCGCATCATGCAGCTGGAAATTGAAGAAGCCGCCCTGCAAAAAGAAACGGATGAAGCAAGCATTGCGCGCCTCGATATTTTGCAAAAAGAGCTTGCCGATTTGAAAGAAGAAGCGGACCGGATGCGCGCCAAATGGCAGGCTGAAAAAGCGGAATTGCAAAAAATACAGGAAAAACGGGAATTGCTTGAAAAATACCGGCGCGACCTTGAAGAAGCGGAAAACCGGTATGATTTGAACAAAGCGGCCGAACTCCGGCACGGCAGGATTCCGGCCGTTGAAAAAGAATTAAAACAGCTTGAACAGCAAATGGCGGAAAAAGAAGGGAGCGGCCGGATATTGCGCGAAGAGGTCACGGAGGAAGAAATTGCAGCGATTGTCGCGCGCTGGACGGGGATCCCCGTCGCAAAACTTGTGCAAAGCGAACGCGAAAAACTGCTGAAGCTGGAAAGCATTTTGCATGAACGCGTCATCGGCCAGGACGAAGCTGTCCGCCTTGTCAGCGACGCGGTTTTAAGAGCCCGGGCCGGCTTGAAAGACCCGAACCGCCCGATCGGATCCTTTATTTTTCTCGGCCCTACCGGCGTCGGGAAGACGGAACTTGCCAAAGCGCTGGCACAGCATTTATTTGACAGTGAAAATCATATGATCCGGATTGACATGAGTGAATATATGGAAAAATTTGCGGTCTCGCGGCTGATCGGGGCGCCGCCGGGATATGTCGGCTATGAAGAAGGCGGCCAGCTCACTGAAGCGGTGCGGCGGAAACCGTATTCCGTCATTTTGCTGGATGAAATTGAAAAAGCCCACCCGGAAGTGTTCAATATTTTACTCCAGGTGCTCGATGACGGCCGTATCACCGATTCGCAGGGACGGACGGTTGATTTTAAAAATACGATCATTATCATGACTTCGAATATCGGGTCGTCCTATTTGCTCGATATTAAAGGCGAGGAAATTAGTGAAGAGACGAAAAATAAAGTAATGGCACAGTTACGCGCATCGTTCCGGCCCGAATTTTTAAACCGGATTGACGATATCATTTTATTCAAGCCGCTCACGCTGGAAAATATGATGGGCATCGTTGATAAAATGGTGCATGAATTGGCTGCACGCCTCGCTGAACAATCGGTCGGGCTTCAGCTGTCCGACGAGGCGAAAAAATGGATTGCAGAATCGGCCTATGATCCGGTGTACGGGGCACGGCCGCTGAAACGGTTTATCCAGCACCAAATTGAAACGAGGCTTGCAAAAGAAATCATCGCGGGAAAGGTCAAGCCGCATCAAACCGTCACACTTGATGTGAAAGGCGGGGCGCTTCAAGTGACAACCGGATAATAGATGAAAAAACCGGGAGGCACTGTGCCAGCAGCGCCTCCCGGTTTCCGGTGAGGGGTGTTTTGATTTATTGTCCGGCACTTGTATTTTTCGGCAATGCTGCATGGACAATAAATGCAATGACAGAAAGGACAAGCGACATAACGGCCATCGTTTTCATGCTGTATTCTGAATTTGACATGGCACTGCCAACGTAGCCGAGCATTTGGCTCAGTAAAAACACCCAAAAAATCGTAACGATGTATTTCATTTTTTCACCCCGATTGAAAAAACTCTTTTTAAATCATCCTTTATCTTACCACAGCCGCAGCCATTGGAAAAGGGAAACCCGGTTGCCGCGGGTGAAATTTTTCCCGAAGGATGGAACGGATTCCGGGAAAATGGGCACAGCGGCCTTTTTGCCCGTTTCGGATCGTCCGGAAGTATCTTTACGGCGGGAAAAGCATATGCTTGAATAAAGATGAATGGAGGGCCGGCCATGAATCAAGCACTTGTCATCGGTGCCGGGGCGTTCTTCGGATTTGAGCTGTGCAAGGCACTGCTTGATGCGGGATATCCGGTTACAGCGGCTGATCAAGAAACGGATCCCGGTTTTTTGCTGGAAGAAAGATGGATGGAAATCGGCAGGAATGCCAATTTGGAATACCAGCCTCTGAGCCGGTTGTCGCCGGAAAAATGCACATGCTGCATTCCGGTATACGATTATTATGTCCGGGATGCCCGTGAAGATTTACAGGATGCGTGCCGCTTTTTAGAGCCGTTTAAAGCGCAAATCGAATGTGTGGCGCTCATTCTTCCAAACCATCTGGCTGGTGCGGAACAAACAGAATGGGTTCCCGGCGTGCTAGGCGATTGTGCGCGCGTTACCTTTTTTGTCCCGGCACTGTTCGGCCCCGGCCAGCCCGGGAGCCTTGCTTTTTCCCAAATGATCAACGGGAATCCGGAACCGGACTTAAAATATGACGACCGCGATGCCCTTTTTGCAGCAGATGCCGCAGGGGCCATTGTCTCCGGGCTTGAAAAAAGGGAAACGGGGAAAGTCTTTTATTTAAAAAGCCCTGACGGAAACGGATGGGAGCCTATCGCCCGGTTTTTAACGCAGGATACAGGCAGCCGCCCGCTTCCTTCGTGCAGGCTTGATGCAAGAGACGAATGGGAACCGATGATCGTCCGGCCGTCCGTTTCCTGGCAGGCCGCAATTCAACAGCAAATCGCCTGCCAACGGAAGAACAGCTAAAGAAGGCTAATCTTCCTTTTCAAAATGGGAAAGCCACTTCTCAAAAACCGGCGTGATTTTCCGGAACAACGGCTTAAACTCCTCGAAAACGCCAACGACTTTGTCAGCTTGGTCCAGCAATGCTTCAATATCCACATTCCGGAAAAAAGCAAGGTCAAACAGGCCGCCACTTATTTCTTCATCTACTTCTTCCTGCCCGGGCCCGTGCGGCTCTTGCCGCTTTTGCGGGAAAAACATCCGGTCAAAAGGGTGGATTTTTTCATGTTCTTCCATTTTTTCACTTCCTTTCTTCCTTTTTTGTCAGGATGGGGGCGGTCAGGATCTATTATCAGCATATGATAGAAAAACGCATCGGCTTGCATCAATGGCCCGAATCGCTCCCGGAGGAAAACTGCACTATGTGATCCGCGCGGCCCGGCCCTTTTGGCAGCGCGTTTTTTCCTCCCGCCATTGTGGGCATGTGCAGCATTTTCCCCTATTCGTGACAAGCAAACAGTGCTTTGTTATAATTAGGAGCAGGTCATAATATTGTGCGATAAGGAATTGTGCCGCTTTGACTATTTTAGTGAAAGAAGGAATGCAAAATGAATGCTGGCATTATCGGTGTCGGAAAATATAATCCTGAAAAGGTTTTAACAAATGCGGACTTTGAAAAAATGATGGACACGTCGGATGAATGGATCCGGACGAGGACCGGGATTGAAGAACGGCGGATTGCAGCGGATGATATGGAGACTTCCGATATGGCATATGAGGCGGCTGTAAAAGCGGTGAAACATGCAGGCATTTCCGCGGAAGAACTCGACCTCATCCTTGTTGCGACCGTGACGCCGGACCAGCCGTTTCCGACGGTCTCCAATATTTTGCAGGACCGCCTCGGTGCAAAAAAAGCTGCCGCGATGGATATCAGTGCGGCCTGTTCCGGTTTTATGTACGGGCTTGCGACGGCCAAGCAATTTATTGAGACGAAAACGTATAAATATGTTTTAATTGTAGGTGTTGAGAAATTATCCAAGATCACGAACTGGGAAGACCGCAGTACGGCGGTGCTGTTCGGCGACGGGGCGGGCGCAGCGGTTGTCGGCCCGGTATCGGAAGGCAGGGGCATCCTTGCTTTTGAACTCGGTTCCGACGGTTCAGGCGGAAAATATTTGTATGAGGATAAAGACGGGCATCTTGTCATGAACGGCCGTGAAGTGTTTAAATTTGCCGTCCGCCAAATGGGCGAATCGAGCGTGCGCGTGATCGAAAAGGCCGGCGTCAGGAAAGAAGACGTCGATTTCTTAATTCCGCACCAGGCCAATATCCGGATCATGGAATCTGCAAGGGAAAGGCTCGGCCTGCCGGTGGAAAAAATGTCGAAAACGATCCACAAATACGGGAATACTTCGGCAGCATCGATACCGATTTCATTGGTGGATGAACTGGAAGAAGGAAAGATCAAAGAGGATGACCTCATCCTGATGGTCGGCTTCGGCGGCGGACTGACCTGGGGAGCCGTACTGGTCAGGTGGGGAAGATAACGCTCTTATGCAGCATACAGATTGTAAGAAACACGGTCTTCTTATACCAGGAAAAGGAGATGGCATAATGGAAAAAAGAAGAGTGGTTGTTACGGGAATCGGGGCTGTCACGCCGGTCGGAAATGACGCGCGGACAGCCTGGGATACGGTGCTGGACGGCAAATCCGGCATCGGTCCGCTGACAAGGCTGGATGCGGACCAGTTTCCGGCAAAAGTGGCAGCTGAAGTGAGAGACTTTAACATCGAAGAATTTATTGAACGGAGAGAAGCCCGCAAAATGGACCGTTTTACCCATTATGCGGTCGCAGCTGCACTGATGGCGGTAAAAGATGCCGGACTTACGATCAACGAAGAAAATGCAACCCGTGTCGGCGTCTGGATCGGTTCCGGTATCGGCGGCATGGAAACGTTCGAAAACCAGTTTGAAGTATTCCAAAAACGCGGATATCGGCGTGTAAGCCCTTTTTTTGTGCCAATGATGATTCCAGATATGGCAGCAGGCCAGGTTTCGATCATTCTTGGCGCAAAAGGGATTAACTCCTGTACCGTCACCGCGTGTGCAACAGGGACAAACTCCATCGGTGACGCATTTAAAGCGATCCAGCGCGGCGATTGCGATGCCATGATTGCTGGGGGGACGGAAGCGCCGATTACAAGAATGGCATTTGCAGGATTTTGTGCCAATACAGCGCTGTCCACCAATCCGGATCCGGAAACGGCAAGCCGCCCGTTTGATTTAAACCGGGACGGGTTTGTCATCGGCGAAGGCGCAGGCATTTTGGTGCTTGAAGACTTAGAGCATGCTTTAAAACGCGGAGCTAAAATTTATGCGGAAGTGGTTGGCTACGGGTCAACCGGGGATGCCTATCATATTACCGCGCCTGCGCCCGGCGGGGAAGGCGGCGCGCGCTCAATGCAAATGGCGCTTGATGACGCCGGCCTTGCCCCGGATGAAGTCGGCTATATTAATGCCCATGGGACAAGCACGCCGTATAATGATAAATACGAGACAATGGCGGTTAAAGAGGTTTTCGGCGACCATGCTTACAAACTGGCCGTCAGCTCGACAAAATCGATGACAGGCCATCTGCTCGGGGCAGCAGGCAGCGTGGAAGCCATCTTTACTGTGCTTGCGATCAAAGAAGGCATTGTTCCGCCAACCATCAATATTCAAACGCCTGATCCGGAATGCGATTTGGATTATGTCCCGGATAAAGCGCGCAAACAGGAGCTGAACGCAGCGATCAGCAATTCGTTCGGTTTCGGCGGGCATAACGCAACCCTTGCTTTTAAAAAATACGAAGCCTGATCTAAAAGGGTATCCCCGGTTAAATGGGGGGTACCCTTTTTGCATTGAAATGAAACCCGCTACTGTGAAATCACTTATTAAGTGAACGCTGTGGCGAAAATGTTATTAAAAATAACAAGTGCCTCTGAAAAGGGACCCCGTTTTGTTTTTTGCATGGGGATCAAACCGGCTGCATCGAATGCCATTCCATCGGTTTTGGCATTGTCTGAGTAGTTCGGGGATGCTTTTTTGCATGCGGAAAGATGGATTTAACAGTTGAAAAAACGCGTTCCGGGACGTGCGGCAGTCTGCTCAGGCTTTTGAAAAAATTTATTTTCTAAAATCAGGCCTCCCGCAATAAAATAAAGCAAACGGGAGGGGGGAAACGGCGATGGGGGTTATTCGGACGGATGCGTGGATGGAAGAAGCTTTCTCAAAACCGGAGCTGTTTTTACAAAACATTAAACAGGGAAGGGAAGATCCCGAAGATTTTTACCGTTATTTGCAGCGTTTTGGCATGTACCGCCCTTCAAGGCAGGCGGAACAGGTTTTTGCCGGATTAAAAAAAGCGGGCGCCTGGGAGGAAATCGGGGAGTATCACGCAAAATACAAAAAGCTTTGGAACGGGCCAGATCCGGACATTTATATTTTTCCAGCCCGGAATGGAAACGGTTTCAACTTTGGCCGCAGCCGCGGAAAATCGGGTGTGGCACTGCCGGATGCCGTTTTTTTGTTTCTTGCGCCGGTGCGGGACCGGAAAGAATGGGAAGCGCTGTTTGTCCATGAATACCATCATGCGGCAAGAATGGGCAGGCTGAAAAAACCACCGCGCGACTACACGCTGCTCGATTCCCTCGTATTTGAAGGCCTCGCCGAACATGCTGTGCTCGAGTATGTCGGAGAAGCATATGTATCGGAAACCTCAACACGTTATTCTGAAAAGCAGAAAAAACATGCATGGCAACAGTTTTTCAAAAAAAATCTTGCAGCCGGAAAAGAAGAAAAAATCCATGATGACCTTCTTTTCGGCAGAAAATACGTCCCGCCGATGATGGGGTATGCGCTCGGATTCCATTTGATAGAGAGATATAAAACGGCCCATTTCTTTTCTACAATAGCAACTCTCGGCCGCCGTTCCGAAATATTTGCAGAAGGAATGTTTACCAACCCGGCGGAATCCTGAATCCATAAAGCACCAAAAAAATACAAATATAATTTTAATTGAAAAAGCCATTGCGTTTTTTTTAGTTTTGTAATATTATTTAAACAATAAATTAATAAGATTTTAACCTATTTTCAATGTTTTCTACTTTCAAGAAGGGAGGTTTGCATATTGGAAAAACCGCCGCTTTTGCAAATTGAGGATTTGACTGTTTCTTTCCAAATCCAGGATACATACTATCCGGCGGTCGATCACGTTTCCTTAACCGTCAAGGAAAATGAAGTGGTGGCGATTGTCGGGGAGTCCGGCTGCGGAAAAAGCGCGCTTGCCCTGGCGGTGATGGGGCTGCATCCGGAAGAAAAGACAAAAATTGAAGGCCGCATTCTCTTTAAAGGGCAGGATCTCGTGCCGCTCGAGACAGGGAAACTGAATGAAATCCGCGGGGCGGAAATGGGCATTATTTTCCAGGATCCATTGACCGCGCTGAACCCGCTGATGACAGTTGGGCGGCAAATAGAAGAAAGCATGGATTACCACACCAGGCTATCCGGTTTCGAAAAGAAAAAACGGACGCTTGAATTGTTAAGCCGGGTCGGGATCCCTTATCCCGAAAGGACATATAAGCAATACCCGCATGAGCTTTCCGGCGGCATGAGGCAGCGGGTGGTGATTGCCATTGCCATTGCCTGCCAGCCGTCGCTTGTCATTGCGGATGAACCGACAACAGCGCTCGATGTCACGATCCAGGCACAAATTATGGATTTACTGAAAGATTTGCAGCGCCAGATGAAGACGGGCATTATTTTAATTACCCACGATCTTGGCGTCGTTGCTGAAATGGCCGACAGAGTGGCTGTCATGTATGCAGGCGAAATTGTCGAAATTGCGGATGTTATAACACTCTTCAAAAATCCGTTACATCCTTATACCCGTTCTTTGCTGAATTCAATCCCGTCCGCAACGGAATCGAAAGAAAGGCTGCATGTCATCCAGGGCATCGTTCCTTCACTGAAGAACCTGCCGCGCTCGGGATGCCGCTTTAAGTCAAGGATTGGCTGGATCAGCGACGCGGCGCATGAAGAAAATCCGGTTCTCCGCGAAGTGGAAAACGGACACTGGGTGCGCTGTACCTGTTATAAACATTTTTATTTCCCGGACGAAAAGAACACGGAGACAGGGGATATGTATCATGCCACTTCTTAAGGTTAAAAATCTGAAAGTCTATTATCCGGTACGGGGCGGGTTTTTCCGCCGGGTGGTCGACCATGTAAAAGCGGTCCATGATATCAGTTTCGAACTGCAGCCTGGAGAAACGTACGGGCTTGTCGGGGAATCGGGCTGCGGCAAAACGACAACGGGCAGGACGATCGTCGGGCTTAACAGGGCAACTGAGGGCAAAATTGTGTTTGAAGGCACCGATTTGGCGCGGCTCAGCCGCAAGGAATTTCAACATTACCGGAAAGATATCCAAATGATCTTCCAGGATCCGTATTCTTCCCTGAATCCGAAAAAGCGCGTGGCGGATATTATTGCCGAACCGATTCGCAATTTTGAGAAACTGCCCCGCGAACAAGAGCGGGAAAAAGTCCGCGAAGTCATGGAAAAAGTCGGCCTGAGCCCGGACTCCATGTTTAAATACCCGCATGAATTTTCAGGCGGGCAGCGCCAGCGGATCGGAATTGCCCGGGCGCTGACATTGAACCCGAAACTGATTATTGCGGATGAGCCGGTCTCCGCCCTTGATGTTTCTGTCCAGGCCCAGGTGCTCAATTTTATGAAAGACATCCAAAAAGAATTCGGGCTCACCTACCTGTTTATCAGCCATGACCTTGGCATTATCCGTCATATGTGCGA
The DNA here is from genome assembly GCF_038008605.1 of Weizmannia sp. FSL W8-1119. Lineage (NCBI taxonomy): Bacteria > Bacillati > Bacillota > Bacilli > Caryophanales > Bacillaceae > Heyndrickxia > Weizmannia sp. FSL W8-1119. Next base: position 885,383 of record NZ_JBBOZL010000001.1, read on the forward strand.
CCGGATCGGCATCATGTACCGGGGGCGTTTTGTGGAAGAAGGGACGAGCGATGAAATTTACGAGAATCCGCAACATATCTACACAAAACGGCTGCTGTCCGCGATTCCAAACGGAGATCCGGAAAAAAGAACAGCACAAAAACAGTATCGGGAAAAAATCAACAATGAATTCCGGCAGGCTTTCAGGGATTATTTTGACGAGGAAGGGAATCCGTACCATCTCAAGCCGGTTTCGCCGACCCATTCCGTTGCACTGCCGTAAAGAGGGGACACAGTTATGATTAAATTTATATTGCGTAGAATTCTCATCATGATCCCTCAATTAATTATTTTGAGTATTTTAATTTTCATGCTTGCAAAGGCCATGCCCGGCGATGCGCTGACCGGCCAGCTGTCGAGCAATCCGAAAATGGATGCCCATACGCTCCATGAAATGAAGGACAAGTTGGGGCTGAATGATCCGGTTTATGTGCAGTACGCCCGCTGGGTGAAAAATCTCTTCAAAGGCGATCTCGGCATCTCTTACATCCACCAGCAGCCTGTAACAGAACTGCTTACCGGGCGGTTATGGAACACGATTTTGCTGTCGGCGGTGATTCTGATCCTGACGTATTTGATCGCCATTCCGCTTGGGATCGTGGCCGGGAGATGGACGGATTCATGGGCGGATAAGCTGATAACCGGTTATAACTATCTCAGTTATGCAACCCCGTTGTTTATCTTTGCATTGATTATGCTGTTTGTGTTCGGTTTTGTCCTGTCATGGTTTCCGACAAGCGGCAGCGTCAACATCCAGGCCCGTGACGGCACGTTTGAATATTACATGAGCAAACTGTACCATCTGATTTTGCCGGCCTTATCCGGATCCCTGCTCGCAACGGTGGGCACGATCCAGTATTTGCGGAATGAAATCATCGATACAAAAATCAAAGATTTTGTAAAAACAGCACGGGCAAAAGGCGTGCCTGAGTCCAAAGTGTATACGCGCCATATTTTGAGAAACTCGCTTTTGCCGATTGCCACTTTTTTCGGTTATGAGATTACCGGATTAATCGGCGGGTCCGTCATTTTGGAATCGATATTCGGTTATCCGGGGATCGGGCAGCTGTTTTTGCAATCCATTATGCAGCGTGATTACAGCGTGGTCACGGCGCTCGTGATGATTTCCGGCGTGGCGACTTTGTTCGGCACATTATTATCAGACATTATTTTAAGCGCTGTGGATCCGCGTATCCGGATTGAGTAACGGGGGTGAGAGGATGAAAGCAGTCATTTCAACACAACAGCCCGCAACCGCCGGAACAGAAAAAAGCCCGTCTGGATTTTCGATTATCTGGCGGGAACTGATCAAAGATAAAATGGCCGTTATCTCCATGATCGTGCTGGGGCTTATTCTGATTACGGTTTACGGCATATCGCTGTTATTAAACGAAGATGAGATTGTAAAGGTTGACCTTTTATCCATTTACGCGCCGCCCTCAGCTGAACACTGGCTCGGCACCGATTACGGCGGCCGGGATATACTCGGGCAACTGATTATCGGCGCAAAAAATTCGTTTACAATCGGGCTTGCGATTACATTGATTACCGGTGCGATCGGGCTTGCGGTCGGATTAATTGCCGGTTACTTCGGCGGGGTCATTGACAATATCATCATGAGAATCATTGACTTTATTCTTGTCCTGCCGTTTTTAATGCTGATCATTGTCCTCGTGACAATCGTGCCGAAATATAATGTGTTTTCTTTTATTCTCATTATGAGTGCATTCCTTTGGGTCGGAAAAGCGAGGTTGATTCGCTCCAAGACACTGGCGGAAAGGGAACTAGACTATGTCAGTGCTTCCAAGACGCTCGGCACGCCGGACTGGAAAATTATCCTTTTCCAGGTCCTGCCGAATTTGAGCTCGATTATTATCGTAAACTTGACGATTAATCTGGCAGGCAATATTGGCATTGAATCGAGCCTGACCTATCTCGGCTTCGGGTTGCCAGAAAGCACACCGAGCCTTGGGACGTTGGTCAGTTACGCCACAAACCCGGATGTGCTCCAGCATAAATGGTGGATTTGGTTACCTGCATCGCTCCTGATTCTGGTGATGATGCTGTGTATAAATTTTATCGGCCAGGCGTTAAAACGCGCAGCTGATGCAAGACAAAGGCAAGGATAAAAAAGAGGGGGCTTAGCAATGAGGAAAAGAAAATGGTCAAGCGTATTCAGTTTGCTGGTGATGCTCGTATTGGTGCTGTCAGCCTGCAACAATTCATCGAGCAGCGGAAGCAAAGAAGACAAGGCAGTGAAGACGGAAGATTTAGCAAGCAAGTTTCCGACTACCGTCAAAAACAATAAAAAAGCCATTGACGGCGGGGTTCTGAATTACGGCATCGTTTCCGATACGCCGATTGAAGGCACATTCAACTCTGCTTTCTACGAAGGGGCACCGGATGCTGAAGTCATTCAATTTTTTGAAGATTCGCTGTTAAAAACAGACAAAAACTATGAATTTACGAATGACGGCGCCGCCACGTACAAATTGTCCAATGACAACAAAACAATGACGATTAAAATCAAAGACAATGTCAACTGGTCTGATGGAAAGCCGGTAACCGCGGAAGATCTCGAATTTGCATACCTGGTCATCGGCAATAAAGACTATACCGGCGTGCGCTATGGCGATGCTCTGTTTCAAAACATCGTCGGCATGGATGAATACCATAAAGGAAAAGCCAAGAACATTTCCGGTGTTAAAGTGATCGATGATAAAACAATTTCCATTACCTGGAAGAGCGCCAACCCTTCCGAAAAAACGGGCGTCTGGACGACACCGCTTCCAAAACACTATTTAAAAGATGTGCCAATCGCAAAAATGGCGCAGTCGGACAAAATCCGTTTACATCCTTTAGGCTTCGGTCCGTTTAAAGTGAAAAAAGTGGTTCCGGGCGAGTCTGTTGAACTTGTCAGAAACGACCATTACTGGGCAGGAAAACCGAAACTGAAAGGTGTCGTCATCAAAGTGGTCAATCCGAAAGTGGTATTGGAAGCCTTGAAAAAAGGCGAGATTGACTATGCTGCCTTCCCGGTAGACCAATACGAATCCGCTAAAAGCGCGAAAAACTTCCAGCTGCTCGGCACGATCGATCTGGCTTACAGCTATATCGGATTTAAGCTTGGCCACTGGGATGCAAAGAAACAGGAAAACGTCATGGATAACCCGAAATTTCAAAATAAAAAACTGCGCCAGGCGATGGCGTATGCGCTCGATAACAAGTCTGTCGGCGAGAAAATCTACCACGGGTTGCGTTTTCCGGCGACCACTTTAATTCCGCCATCTTTCCCGGAGTGGCATGACAAGTCCGCGAAAGGGTACAAATATGATCCGAAAAAAGCAAAGAAACTGCTTGATGAAGCCGGTTATAAAGATGTCGACAAAGACGGGTACCGTGAAGATCCAAACGGCAAAAAATTCGTCATTAATTTCCTTTCCATGAGCGGCGGGGATACAGCCGAGCCGCTGGCAAAATTCTATATGCAATGCTGGAAAGATGTCGGCTTAAATGTGAAGCTTGTAAACGGCCGCCTTGCTGAGTTCAACTCTTTCTATGACATGGTGAAAAAAGATGACCCGAAAGTGGATATCTATTCAGGTGCCTGGGCAACAGGTACAAATGTGGATCCGTATGGCTTGTACGGACGGAACGTCATGTTTAACTACACCCGCTTTGTCAGCAAGAAAAATGATGAATTGCTGGAAAAAGGGCATTCTCCGAAAGCTTTTGACACAGCATACCGCAAAAAGGTTTACAATGAATGGCAGAAGTATATGAATGAGGAAGCGGCAGTCATTCCGACCCTTTACCGTTATCAATTGTATGCGGTGAACAACCGCGTGAAAAACTTGGCTATATATCCACATACGGATTGGGAAAAGGTGAGTGTCACATCCGAAAAAGCGGACACCCAGGAATAATCCATAAAGGCCCTGTCTTTGGCAGGGCCTTTTCCTTTCCGGCTTACCGGGATCGGGAGAGCAGAGCGTCTTTTTAAAGCAGAGCCTTTATCCTTTCCGGCTTGCCGGGATCGGGAGAGCAGAGCGTCTTTTTAAAGCAGAGCCTTTATCCTTTCCGACTCACCGGGGGAGGGAGAGCAGGGCGTCTTTTTAAAACAGGGCCTTTATCCTTTCCGACTCGCCGGGGGTGGGAAAACGAAGCGTCTTTTAAAGCAGGCCTTCTTCCTTTTCGACGCGGTGGGATTGGGGTTCTTCTTTTTACGAGCGAAGCGCAATCTTCATTTTCTACACAGCGGAATCCGGAAAAGAAGGAATAATTTAACTGCCCCCTGCCTATACTGAATGACAAACAGAGTATACGGGGGGTTATCCATGCTGTATCTTCACGATATATGGGTCAACTGGTTCGAGGGGGAGGAAAACAGTTATAATGTCTGTCCGTTCCATGAGTGGCGGAGGGACGATGTGATCGAACTGCTGGACCAGGTGCCGCTTTTATTTGTGGACACGCTTTTATACGAGTACATTGAAAATGATTTGGCTGAACTGCCGCAAACTTTGCTGAATGATGTTTTCCAGAAGGCGGTTTTGCGCAAAAACCATGAACGAATCCAGCTGGAATATTGTTTTGTCGTGACGGACGGAAAAGGGATTTTGGCGGTTGATACGATCGGCTATACGCTGCCGATCCGCAAAAGCAGGCTGATTCCGAGGCAGGAACAACTTGTCTATGAAATGATTGAAGGGCATGAACCGGTGTCCTATCCGTTTGAAAACCGCAGCCATCCGAAAGAACATCATATTTTATCCCCGTCGCCGGAATGCATGCAGGGGCTGACAAGAAGGGAACGGCAATTAAAGCAGTTGTTATTTATGGCGCTCGATCAGCTTTATTCCTCAAAAAATACGGCGGAAGTGCGGTACTGGTATACAGAATGGCGTCCGGAGCAGTATGAACACATCCAGTTTATGCCATTTGAAGATGCATGGGAGCGGCTTTATGCAGAAACAAAAACAGGCTGGTCCAAAAAGCATGAACAGTTGTGCGAAAACATGATCAAAGGGCAGCCCTTTTTTGAAAAGCTATGGGAACTGGAACACAATGAAAAAAGCGAACTGATGTAAAAACGAGTTGCGAAACCTCCGCAACTCGTTTTTTTCTTAATGGCGTTTTTTTCTGCCCAATCCCATCGCATTTTCCATTTTCCTCAGCATATTTCCGGCTACAATACTGGCTTTTTCCGCGCCTTCATCTAAAATCCGGTCCAGTTCCTCCGATTCAATCAGTTCATAATACCGTTTTTGAATCGGGGCAAGCCCTTCATTCACTACATCAACGAGATCCGCTTTAAACGCTCCATAGCCGACGCCGTCATATTTCCGTTCCAGCTCTTCAATGGTCAAGGTGCTGAAGTTGGAATAGATGTCGAGCAAATTGGAAATGCCCGGTTTCCGCTCTTTGTCGTATTTGACCACGCCTTCTGAGTCTGTAACCGCGCTTTTAATCTTTTTGTCGACCAGTTTCGGGTCATCAAGCAGCGAGATAAATGCTTTTTTATTCGGATCGGATTTGCTCATTTTTTTCGTCGGGTCCTGCAGCGACATAATCCTTGCTCCGGAATTGGAAAGCTTAATGTCCGGCAGCGTAAAAATTTCGAGGTAACGTTTATTGAACCTTTCCGCCAAATCCCTTGTCAGCTCGAGATGCTGTTTCTGGTCCTCACCGACCGGCACAAGATCCGTGCTATACAGTAGAATATCAGCGGCCATGAGCGGCGGGTATGTGAGAAGCCCGGCCGATACGCTTTCTTTCCCTGCAGATTTGTCTTTAAACTGCGTCATTCTTTCCAACTCGCCGACATAGGCAACGCATTGCAGCATCCATCCGGCCTGGGCGTGCGCCGGCACTTCCGACTGGATAAAGAGCGTCGCTTTGTTCGGGTCAATGCCGACTGCCAGATAAAAAGCGGCAAGGCTCCTGATGTTTTTGCGGAGTTCAAGGCGGTCTTGCGGGACGGTAATGGCGTGCTCGTCAGCAATGCAAAAATAGCAATTAAAGCTGTTCTGCAATTCCACAAACTGCTTCATTGACCCAAGATAGTTCCCGATGTGGATCGTTCCACTCGGCTGAATAGCTGAAAAAATCGTCCTCATTTTTTCTTCCTCCTAAAGCATGGATATTTTTCCAGAAAAATAAAAAACCCATTCATCCAAAATTAGGGACGAATGGGATTAATCCGCGGTGCCACCCTAAGTGCCCTGGTATGGGCCGCTTAGTTCCAATGCCAATTGGAGCCTGGTTAACGCAAGGCGTACGCCGGAAACTAATGAGGTAGCCGCCCGTTCATCTCCGGAGCTCGAAAGCCCATTCCATCTGCAGGCATGTTTGTTCCCACCAGCCACAAACTCTCTGAAATGCCATAAACAGATGTACTCTTCTTTCTCATCGCTTCTATATACAGTTTCATTATAATGAAAAGAAGGAAAAATGTCAAAAACCGCTGTCCGCCAGAGTGCCCGTTTGTATGCAAGACCCAGCCTTTATATGTCCGTCATTTCAGGACGAACTTTGTAGAAAAAGGGCGATTGCCATCAGTACCATCATGAAGACCCCGGTAAGAAGAGGCACGGAAACACGCAGGGTAACCAGCTTCGACAGCGGGCGGACGTCCCCCTCGTTAAATTTGGAAGACATTCTTTGAAACCCGTAAATAAACGCATCAAAAAAACCGGTCCGCGCCATTAAAACCGACGCGGCAAAAAGAATCAAAAGCGCCCCGATCGTAAACGAAGTATTAATATAGCTAAGCAAATCGATTCGCTTATACACCAAAAAAGAAAAAAGTAAAACAAGTAACTGGGAGGCCAGCAACCAACAGACAAGCTTTTTGAACATACGCTCACCTACAAAATGATTTTCATTCATTATACAGGAACAAAAGAAAAGATGAAATAGCGGAAAATCTAAACCTAAATTAAAATTAAATTAAATTTATTAAAATTAATTTAAAAATTATAAATACAACGAAACGCGGAAGTTAAGCGGTTGGCAGCGCTTCCAAATTAAAAAATGTTGTTAAAAAACCTACCAAAGTTTTTTCGTTATTATAGTTTTATTTAAAATTTTTTCAACCTTTTGTAAGGGTTTACAATATTGAAATGTCAACACCTTTTTGGTTTATTAGCCTTTTTACGTAATTAAAAAAGATTAAAAAAATATGTACAAGCCCGTGAAATGTTAGTATAATTAAATTCGAAAAGTCGCTCGCTTTTCAGAAAAATAAAAAAAGGGTGGTTAGCTGATGAAGAAGTCAAAATTTTATGTGTTTATGATGCTGGCTTTTGCTCTGTCGCTCGTCCTCGGCGCATGCGGCGGCGGAAGCAAAAACAGCAGTTCAGGCTCAAGCGGCGGCTCATCCAAAACCAAGCAAGTGCTGAATATGGATGAATCGGCTGAACTTCCGACAGGGGATCCGACACTTGCAACGGATGTCGCAAGTTTTACCGTTTTCGGTAATACAATGGAAGGCCTTTATGTCGTTGGGAAAAACGATGAGCTGAAGCTCGGGATTGCGAAAGCAGAACCGACAGTCAGCAAAGACGGCAAAACGTATACGTTTAAGCTCCGCGAAGACGCGAAATGGTCCAACGGCGATCCGGTTACGGCAAAAGACTTTGTTTACTCCTGGCAAAGGGCCGTGAATCCGAAGACAGGCTCACAATATGCCTATATTTTCGGAGGTGTCATTAAAAACGCCTCAGATATCATTGCCGGCAAAAAAGATCCAAGCACTTTAGGGGTAAAAGCGATTGACGATCACACATTGCAAGTCCAGCTTGAAAAACCGGTCCCTTACTTAAAATCATTGCTGGCTTTCGGCACGTATCTGCCGCTCAACCAAAAATTTGTTGAGTCAAAAGGCAGCAAGTTCGGGACAAATAGCGACAATATGTTGTTCAACGGCCCGTTCGTGTTGAAAGACTGGAACGGCACAGGCCTGACATGGAAATACGTGAAAAACCCGAATTACTATGACAAGAAACATGTGAAACTGAAACAGATCAATGTCCAGGTTGTGAAATCGCCAAGTACCGGGGTCAACTTGTACAATACGGGCAAAATCGACCGGACTGTTTTGAGCGCCGAATATGCGAAACAATATAAAAAGAACAAAGAAGCTGTGACAGTTCCGGAATCAAATGTTTTCTACTTCAAATACAATGAAGTCAGAAACGGCCAGAAAACCGCTTTGGCAAACAAAAATATCCGGATGGCGCTTTCAATGGCTTATGATAAAAAAGCATTTGTTAATACAGTGCTATCTAACGGGTCTTTCCCTGCAAACGGCTTAGTACCAAAAGACTTTGCAAAAGATCCGAAAAATGGCAAAGATTTCCGTACGGAATCCGGTTCTTACCTCCAATATAATCCGACAGAAGCAAAGAAATATTGGGAAAAAGGGTTGAAAGAACTCGGCAAGAAGAACTTAACGCTTGAAATTCTCGGTGATGATACAGATAACGCAAAAACAACAGGCGAATTCTTCCAAAACCAATTGGAAAAGAATCTTCCTGGGTTAACGATCAAACTGAAAAACGTACCATTCAAAAACCGTTTGCAATTGGATACAAACCAAGATTATGACATCCAGGTTGCCGGTTGGAGTCCTGACTACAAAGACCCGATGACCTTCCTCGACTTGTTTGTCACAAACGGGGATAACAACAATTCCGGCTACTCGAATAAAGAATACGATAAGCTGATTGATGAAGCGAAGAACAAATACGGCAACGATCCGGAAAAACGTTGGCAAATCATGCTGCAAGCTGAAAAAGTGCTGATGGATGATGCGGCAATCGGGCCGATTTATCAACGTGCTACATTACGCCTTGTTAAACCGTATGTAAAAGGAATCGAATACCATATATTCGGGCCGGAATACACATTTAAAGATGCATATGTTCAAAAGTAAGAAAACTGCATGACTTCAATTAAAAAGGTAAAAGAGAGTATTTTCTTTCCGAAATACTCTCTTTTCACCGTTAAGCGGATTTTTATGTGAAAAATTTAAACATTCCTTTTCTTTGGGAGGTGTCACGTGTGACGAAGTATATTGTGCAAAGGATTATTTATTTGTGCATTACCTTATTTATTATTGCTTCTTTTACGTTTTTCCTGATGAAATTTTTGCCGGGGACCCCGTTCCGGAACCAGCAAAAATTATCACCGGAACAGGTTCATATCCTGAACCAGAAATATGGACTGAATGAATCTTTGCCTGTCCAGTATAAAAACTATATGGTGAATTTGCTGAAAGGGGATCTCGGCGTTTCTTTCCAGTTTGACAACCAGCCGGTTGCACAGCTGATTGCGGATAGGATGGAGCCGTCCTTGCAGTTGGGGATTCAGGCCATGATTGTCGGCACGTTAATTGGTATATTACTAGGTGTACTGGCGGCAATGTTTCAAAACACATGGATTGACTACGGAAGCACATTTCTTTCGGTCCTCGGTATATCCATTCCCTCGTTTGTATTTGCCGCAGTCCTGCAATATGTGATAGGTGTGAAACTGCAATGGCTGCCGGTTGCAGCTTGGGATGGGTTCGCTTCTTCCATATTGCCCACCATTGCGCTCGCTATTTTTCCGGTTGCCACAGCTGCACGGTTTATGAGAACGGAGCTGATTGAAGTGTTTGGTTCCGATTACATTACACTGGCGAGAGCAAAAGGGAATTCTTACGGGCAAATCGCCTTTAAGCACGCGATCCGGAACGCGCTGATTCCGCTTATTACGGTGCTTGGGCCGCTTGCCGTTAACTTGATGACCGGATCGATGGTTGTCGAACAAATTTTTGCTGTTCCCGGGATTGGCGAACAATTTGTTAAATCCATTCAAATGAATGATTACCCGATTATTATGGGGACAACCCTCTTTTTCTCATTCCTGTTAGTCCTGATTACATTAGTTGTCGACATTTTATACGGTATCATTGATCCGAGAATTCGATTGGCCGGGGGGAATAAATCATGAACAACAACATAGAGGCATTGCCGAAAGAATTATTTGAACCCGCAGCGCCGGATCGCGACCAAAGTGAATTGATTGCCAAACCGCAACTGTCCTTTATGCAGGATGCATGGATGCGCATCCGCAAAAACAAAGGCGCAGTTGTCAGTTTGTTTATTATCATTATTTTAATTCTGATGGCGATCATCGGGCCGCATCTTTCCAAATCGGGCCCGTATGAACAAAATTCATCAAGGGCAAATTTGCCGCCAAGAATCCCTGTGATTGAGAAGCTCGGCATTTTTGACGGGTCCCAGACGGTTGGCGGGCAAAAAGTGAACATGTACGAACAAAACCATATTAAAACGTATTACTGGTTCGGCACGGATGCTCTCGGCCGCGACTTGTTTGCAAGGGCATGGCAGGGGACGAGAATTTCCTTATATATCGCCTTCCTTGCGGCGTTGATCGATATGATCATCGGCGTTTCTTACGGCCTCATATCCGGATATAAAGGCGGGCAGGTCGATAACGTGATGCAGCGGATTATTGAAGTTTTGTCCGGCATCCCGAACTTGATTGTCGTTATCTTAATGCTGCTGATTTTCAAACCGGGGATCCTTTCAATCACGATTGCCATGGTGATCACCGGCTGGCTGAATATGGCGCGGGTCGTCCGCGGCCAGGTGTTAAAGCTGAAAAATATGGAGTACGTATTGGCAGCAAAGACACTTGGCGCTTCGAACATGCGGATTTTATTTAAACATCTGCTCCCGAATTTAACCGGGGTGATTATTATCAATACAATGTTCACCATTCCAAGTGCGATTTTCTTCGAAGCCTTTTTAAGTTTCATCGGGATCGGGCTCCAGTCCCCGGCTGCATCGCTTGGGACATTGATTGAAGACGGTTATAAGACATTTCAGTTCCTGCCGTATTTGATGGCAGTGCCGGGCACGATTATTTGTCTGTTGCTCGTTGCCTTCAACCTGCTGGCTGACGGTTTGCGTGATGCATTTGACCCGAAAATGCGCGATTAAGAAATGAGGTGAAGCCGAATGGAAAAGATTTTGCAAGTGAAAGACCTGAATATATCCTTTCACACTTTTGCCGGTGAAGTAAAAGCGATCCGCGGTGTGAGTTTTGATTTATATAAAGGGGAAACATTGGCAATCGTAGGGGAATCCGGTTCAGGGAAATCGGTGACGACGAAATCGATTATGCGGCTGTTGCCCCCGAACAATTCGGAAATCAAGTCGGGGCAAATCCTGTTCGGCGACGTCGACATTGCCAAAGTGTCAGAAAGAAAGATGCAGTCGATCCGCGGGAAAGAGATTTCGATGATTTTCCAGGATCCGATGACTTCTTTAAATCCGACCATGACAATCGGGAAGCAGATTATGGAGCCGCTTTTGAAACACCAGAAAATGCATAAAAATGAAGCGAAAAAACGCGCAATCGAACTGTTAAAACTGGTCGGCATCCCGAATGCGGAGATCCGTATCAAACAGTATCCCCACCAGTTTTCCGGCGGGATGCGGCAAAGGGTCGTCATTGCCATTGCCTTGGCGTGCAACCCGAAAATTTTAATTGCGGATGAACCGACAACGGCGCTTGATGTTACGATTCAGGCGCAAATTCTGGAACTGATGAAAAAACTGCAGTCCAAAATTGATACCTCCATTATTTTTATTACGCACGATTTGGGCGTGGTTGCCAATGTGGCAGACCGTGTTGCTGTCATGTACGGCGGGAAAATTGTCGAAATCGGAACAGTGGATGAAATTTTTTATAATCCAAAACATCCGTATACATGGGGGCTGATTAGTTCGATGCCGAGCCTCGATGTCAGGGATGAAGAACTGTACGCGATACCGGGCACCCCTCCGGATTTATTGAACCCTCCAAAAGGGGATGCCTTTGCGCCGCGCAATCCGTACGCACTTAAAATCGATTTGGAGCAGGAGCCGCCGATGTTTAAAGTGTCGGATACGCATTATGCCGCAACATGGCTTCTGCATCCGTACGCCCCAAAAGTGGAGCCGCCGGAAGCCGTGAAAAAGCGGATGTACAAGTTTAAAGGGAACGTGCGCCCGGTACCGGCTGAGGAGGGGAAGTAAAATGGCAGTGAAAGAAAAACTGATCGAAGTCAAACATTTAAAACAATATTTCAATGTTGGAAGGGCAAATGAAGTCCGTGCTGTCGATGATCTCACATTTGATATTTACAAAGGCGAAACCCTCGGGCTTGTCGGCGAATCCGGCTGCGGCAAATCGACAACCGGGCGGACGATTATCCGCCTTTACAATGCAACGGCAGGGGAAGTTTTGTATGGCGGCAAAAATGTCCATGACAAAATGTCCCATAAAGAGCTGAAACAGTTCCGCCGGAAAATGCAAATGATTTTCCAGGATCCGTATGCTTCGCTCAATCCGCGCTTGAAAGTGGCCGATGTCATTGCGGAAGGAATTGATATCCACGGGCTTGCAAAATCAAATGAAGAACGGATGCACCGGGTTTATGAACTGTTGGAAACGGTCGGCTTAAGCAAAGAACACGCCAACCGTTATCCGCACGAATTCTCGGGCGGGCAGCGGCAGCGGATCGGGATCGCCAGGGCACTTGCGGTCGATCCTGAATTTATTATTGCTGACGAACCGATTTCAGCGCTGGACGTCTCAATTCAGGCGCAAGTTGTGAACCTGTTGAAAAAACTGCAGAAAGAACATCATTTAACGTATCTGTTCATTGCCCACGATTTGTCGATGGTGAAATATATCAGCGACCGGATCGGCGTCATGTATTTCGGCAAGCTTGTGGAACTGGCCGATGCCGATGATTTGTATAACCATCCGCTTCATCCGTACACGCAGTCCTTGCTATCCGCCATCCCGCTTCCGGACCCTGACTATGAACGGACACGGCAACGGAAAATTTACGACCCGTCCGTCCATCAATATAAGGAAGGCGAAGAAGTAAAAATGCGCGAAGTGGCGCCGCACCATTTTGTCTACTGTTCGGAAAGGGAATTCGAGCAGTACAAAAAAGCTTATAATGGCTGACCATTCTCAAGTGGGAAGAAGAACGCATGTCAGTTGAAGTGCGTTCTTCTTTTCGCTTTTCTATAAATAAATGAAGAATAAGGGTTTAAATAGAGAGAATTGGGGAAAAAGAAGACTATTAAACCGGGGAAAAATACAACAAACTATTTTTCAAAAAAATATATTCAATAACGCGGATATAGTGTATAATACATAATAGAGATTGTTTGATTAAACTTATTTTAATGTGAGAATCAAATGGGAATCCAAATATAAAAATTTAGGAGTGTGAATGCTAGATGGTCACATTATACACTTCACCAAGTTGCACATCATGCAGAAAAGCACGGAACTGGCTTGAAGAAAACCATATTGAGTATAAAGAGCGCAACATTTTTTCTGAACCGCTTTCACTGGATGAAATTAAAGGGATATTGCGGATGACGGAAGACGGGACGGACGAAATTATTTCCACCCGTTCGAAAACATTCCAAAAATTAAACGTTGATCTGGATGCCCTGCCGCTGCAGGAATTATACACTTTGATCCAGCAAAACCCCGGTTTATTAAGACGGCCGATTATCGTGGACGAAAAACGGCTGCAGGTCGGCTATAACGAAGATGAAATCCGCCGCTTCCTGCCGCGGAAAGTGCGGACATTCCAGCTCAGGGAAGCACAAAGGCTTGTGAATTGACAACTTTTATCATTTCTTTTGCCGGATGCCTTTCATACGAATCCTAAACCGGCAAATCACCTCCCAGGTTCCGGCCCGGGAGGTTTTCTTCACCTTTTTGTCATAAAATTGTCAAATAATGAATATGTATTTAGAAAAATTTTGCCTTTAATTTCTGCAGCAAATCGGATACAATACAAAAAAAGATGCAAATGATCTTTTTTTGCCGGATGTTTAAGAAATGGGCCGGCGTGGAATTTTAAAAAGGAAAGTTTTTTTATTTCCATTTGCCAGTATTTTATCATAAAATAAAAGTACAAGGTTACCTATACCTGAATGGGGGAACATGTCCCTTCACTACACCTGCAAGAAGGGAGAGCTGATGTATGGAAATCGAAAGAATCAATGAGAACACGGTGAAGTTTTATATTTCGTACGTTGATATAGAGAAACGCGGGTTTAATCGTGAAGAAATCTGGTATGATCGGGAAAGAAGCGAAGAATTGTTCTGGGAAATGATGGATGAGATTCACACGGATGACGATGTATTTGACCCGGAAGGCCCGCTTTGGATACAGGTGCAGGCGCTCGAAAAAGGGCTAGAAGTGCTTGTCACAAAAGCGCAGTTGTCGAAAGACGGACAGCGTTTTGAGCTGCCGATTCCGGACGAAAAGCTGAAAGAACTGCCAATCGGCGACCAGCTTGAAGAATTCTTCAGTGAGAACTTCCAAACGCCGATGCAGCAGGTTTTCACGGACGGCGATCCGCTCGAACAGGTCTTGTATTTCAAGGACTTTGAAGATTTGCTGGCGCTGGCCAAAAACGTTCGGATGGAAGACGTCAGCACGAAGCTGTACGCCTTTGAAGGCAAATATTATCTGTATGTCCGCTTCCCGGAAGAGGAAACGGAAGAAGCCAATGACTTTAAGTTAAGCCAGCTGCTGGAGTATTCCGACCTTTCCTCTGTCACAAGCCACCGTCTCCTGGAATACGGAAAGCTGATCATTAACAGCAATGTATTTGCGAAATTAAACTCGTACTTTTAATCGATAAAAAATCGGTGCCGCAAACGCATCGATTTTTTTGTTTATCCGGAAAAATGCCGTCCGGGCAAACAGGATTTTTCGCCCCGAGCGGTGAATGTATTCAATACGGCTGTGCATTGCGTTTATACAGCGGTTGCCATAAGGGCCCGGAGATACAGGCCGGCCAATATGGGGCTTGCAGAGAGGCCGGCAACTGCATACGGCCGAATGCCGCCGGCCCAACAAAAGCGGGGATGGTGTTTAAAACGGGCCCCGATACGTTAAAAAAGGAGAGGATGCTGTTGCTTTCTGCGCTGAACGAGCGGGGGGAGCTGATCATGCTGACGGAACGCTTTACAAGATTGAATCTCCAGCAGTTAAAAACCTCCCATACGTTTTACTGCCAGGATTGCCGTGAACCCCTCATTTTAAAAATTGGCAGCCATGTCACCCCCCATTTTTCCCATTACCGCCATTCCACTTGTGCCACATTTTCCGAACCGGAAAGCCCGATGCATTTGCAAGGCAAGAAAGACCTGTTTTTATGGTTGAGGGGGCAGGGCCTCGATGTTTCCCTCGAACAATATTTTCCTTCTATCCGGCAAAGGGCGGATCTTGTGGTGCGCAAATACCGGCAGCTTTTTGCCATTGAATACCAGTGTTCCCCGATCCCGTTCGGGCGGCTGATGGAGAGGACGGCAGGGTACAGGCGCCTCGGCATTTTGCCTGTTTGGATACTGGGCGGCATGCCTTTCCGGTCCCCAGGGAAAGAGGCGGAAAGAGTGTACCGTTGCAGTGATTTTCAATTGTCTTTTTTGCGCCATACCCGGCACCACTTTTATTTATTCAGCTACGCTCCCGGCAAAAGAAAGGTCTGCCTCTTATCCCACATGATGCCCGTATCTGCCAAAACATTCCGCGCATGTTACGCGGAAAAGCCGTTGTCTGCCTTTTCTTTTCCGTTTACAGATGATCAGTTTTCACTTGTTTCCGCCCCTGTCCCGCTCCCTGAATGGTTTGTGGAAAGGCGGCGCTGGATCGGCCTGAAGATCCAGTTTGGAAAAGCCTTTCAAGACCCATTTTTGCGGCACGTTTATGAAGCGGGAATGCACCCTGTGTCCCTGCCGCCGTTTATCGGCCTGCCGCTTTTGCACATGGCCGCCTGTAAACAGCACCCGGTCGAGTGGCAATTTTATGTATGGCTGGATGCCCTTTTCGCATTGCGGACAAATGCGGCGGTTTCACTGGATGAACTGCTGCGGCTGTTTACGGTGAGGATGGAAAAAAAGGAAATTGAATTCAGAAAATCACCGTATGTGCGCGAAAGGAACGCGGCAAAGGCGATGATTTATGAGTATGCGCAGCTGCTCGTACAATTGGGGCTCTGGTCAAAAGGAAAAGCAGGTTACCATATGAATAAAAATGTTTTTGCGCCAAAAAATACAGAAGAACTTGAACATATGGAGCGCCATCTGTCGTCAGCATTGCGGGCGGATGTTTCAAATGGGAAAGCAGAACAGTAGCGGGATTGGGGGAGTTACGCTAAAATGAAAAAAGAAGGAATTTTTTGAGAAGAATGGAGGAAAATTGATGGAAAACGGGAAAAAAGTACACGCGTTGCCAAGCCGGAACGAGGTCCCTGACGAATTAACCTGGAGGCTTGAGGATATTTTTCCGAGTGACGATGACTGGAATAAAGAATATGAAGCAGTAAAAGAAAAGCTGGCCGGTGCCGCTTCTTATCAGGGGAAACTTGGCGAAAGCGCGGAACAGCTTTATCATGCGCTCCAGTTCCAGGATGAAGTGACGGAAAGGTTCGGCAAGCTGTATACATACGCGCATATGCGTTATGACCAGGACACAACGAATGCCTTTTACCAGGGGATGGACAGCAAAGCGAAAAGCCTTGCCGCCCAGGTTGGGAGCGCGTTTGCGTTTGTGGTGCCGGAAATTCTGTCGATTGAGGAAGCGAAACTGAACCAATTCCTGGAAGCTTATGTGCCGCTTCAGCTGTACCGGCATGCATTGGAAGAAATTAATGAAATGCGCCCGCATATTTTATCTAAGGAAGAAGAAGCATTGCTCGCACAGGTTTCGGAAGTGCTGAATACTTCCAGCACCACTTTCGGCATGCTCAACAATGCAGACCTTGAGTTCCCGACAGTAATCGATGAAAACGGCAATGAAGTGCAGATCACGCACGGCCGCTTTACACGCCTGCTGGAAAGCAAAGACCGCCGCGTGCGCAAAGAGGCATTCCAAAAATTGTACGCGACCTACAAAAAATTCACCAACACGTTTGCGAGCACGCTCAGCGGCCAGGTGAAAAAGAACAATGTTGTAGCGCAAATCCGCCATTACCATTCGGCGCGTGAAGCTGCCCTTGCGGCAAACCACATTCCGGAAAAAGTGTACGACCAGCTCGTGGAGACGGTGAACCGAAATCTCGGTTTGCTGCAGCGGTATGTTGCTTTGCGCAAAAAAGTGCTGCAGCTTGATGAAGTGCATATGTACGATCTGTATACGCCGCTTGTCCAGGACGTCGATATGGAAGTGACATATGAAAAAGCGAAAGAGATCGTGCTTGACGGACTCCATCCGCTCGGCGGGGAATACCAGGGCATTTTACAGCAGGCGTTTGAAAACCGCTGGATTGACGTGGTGGAAAACAAAGGCAAGCGGAGCGGGGCCTATTCTTCGGGCGCTTACGGGACCAATCCGTACATTTTGCTGAACTGGCAGGACAATATTGACAATGTGTTCACCCTCGCGCATGAGCTCGGCCACAGCGTCCACAGCTATTACACGCGGAAGAACCAGCCGTATCCGTACGGGGATTATTCCATTTTTGTGGCGGAAGTGGCTTCCACGTGCAATGAGGCGCTGTTGAACGATTATTTGTTAAAAACGATCAAAGACGAGAAACAGCGGATTTACTTATTGAATCATTATCTGGAAGGTTTCCGCGGGACGGTCTTCCGCCAGACGATGTTTGCCGAATTTGAGCATCTGATCCATCAAAAAGCGCAACATGGCGAAGCGCTGACAGCGGAACTTTTGACAGATGAGTATTATAAGCTGAACCAAAAATACTTTGGCACGGATATCGCCATCGATCAGGAAATCGGATTTGAGTGGGCACGCATTCCGCATTTTTATTACAATTATTATGTATATCAGTATGCGACCGGCTTCAGCGCCGCGACCGCGTTAAGCAAACAAATCCTCGAAGAAGGGGAACCGGCTGTCAAACGTTACATCGGCTATTTAAGCGCCGGCAGCTCGGAATATCCGATTGAAGTATTGAAAAAAGCAGGCGTCGATATGGCATCGCCCCAGCCGGTCGAAGATGCGTTAAAAGTATTTGAAGAAAAATTAACGGAAATGGAAAACTTGCTCGGATAAAGAAACAGCGGCGGAATTTTTCTGCCGCTGTTTGACGTATGGGGCCTTTTTTCGAAAGAAGCCAGCGGAAATTTTGCACTGTTTCCGTCGCATTTTTTGAAAAAAAGTTGGCGGGTATGGAAAATCTATTTGCCGGCATTCTAAGAACGGGGCTGCCTTTCATATGATAGGCGGGCGGCGGTACAGTTTCTGCGCCGGATGGTGTGCTTTGAAAAAATGAGGATATGGAAAATTTGCTTGCTGGATAAAAGAATGGCGGCGCCATTACGATTATGGGTCGATTAAATGGCGGCAGCACTGTTTCCGCCGCCGCATGGCTGTAGGGGACCGGAAATAAATGAAAATGGGACACTTTTTATAGATGTAGGCCCGCAGCGCTGTTTTTTAAGCCACTACAAGTGGCGCCTGTTGTTAAATCCTTTAAAACGGTTACGGCGGTTAACATACAAAAGCAGCGCGAAGATGGCCGCGAACAAAAGCGGGGACGTGAGAAAAAGGGGGAGAAGCTTCATCAGCCCGAGCAGATTCAGGCAGAACAAAGCGAAGAAACCGGCGGCAAGGGCCGTAAGTTTGCATTTTTTCATATCCAGTCTCCTTTCATCAAGTTTATACAGGTTCAGTGCTATTTTATGAACAGGCTGCCGCGGTATGCAAAATTTAAATTTGACAGATATGTGAACACTTTAACAAGTACTTGCATTCCGTATAGGGGGGTGCTATTATATAGATGTGAAGTTGATCACAAGCAAACATACCCCTTTGTTTGACCGTGAAAAATTTCTCCCATCCCCTTTGTTCGTGTTGAAAGAGGCCTTGCAAACGCAAGGCCTCTTTCCTATTTTTACATATAAAAATCCCCTGCCAGAGACAAGGGTCAGTTGATATATTTCCAGAATGAGCCGTGCTTTCCTTCGATTTTCCGAACCTTTTGCTGAAGAACGAGCTTTTTCAATTCTTTTTCGGCTTCATGGACCGGCATATCGTACACCACCGCAATTTCCTTTGATGCCACAAACCCGAAATACTTCAGAAATTCCTCCAATGGGGGAAGCGGCAATGGGGAAGGCTCTTTGCCCAGCATCTCCTGAAGAACTTGTACATAAATGTCATAAGAATAAAGTCCAGAAATTTTTAATCCTTCATCTTCAATATGTTCATTAAAGAAAACAAGCGACGGGCTTTCAGTTACTTCCATTTCCGAAGTAATTTTCAAATCGCACTGAAAAGCCTTCGCTGCGCTTTCGGAATGGATGTCTTGCAAAAATTCGTCCACATCGAGGGAAGCGCCTTTTGCACAATCCACTAAAATTTGGATATCCGATATGTTTCGTTTTTCAAGAAAGACGAGTTCCTGCACTTTCCGCAAAAAGCGCAACCCCTGTTTTTTTCCTTGCAGTTCGGCCGCTTTTATTGCAATCGACACGATATAAGGCGACGTAATCGGGTTTTCGATCCATAAACTGCCGTCGCAGGACATGCCGGTGCGGCTCGCCGTTTTTTCCCAGTAATCCGCAACGGCTTCCCGTTTTTTCGGAATGTCGTTCAGATTGGATAATTTTCCGATCAGTACATGGCGGAGGCGGAAATAGACGCCGTACTCGAGGCGCAGCTTTTTTAAAACCGGTTCCAGCGCCCAGCATTCCGGGCAAAGCGGATCGATAAAAACATAGATTTCCAGCGGCTTTTTTGAAAAACAGCTGGAATGTTTCATCAAATCAATCATATTTTTCAATTTGCGTCACCTGGCACATCATCCGGAGTATTGACCATATGCTGTGCGGTCAGGACAAGTCTTTGAAAAAAGAAGTCGCGGAATTCGCCGTCAATCCCTGTTTCGTCCATTGCGGCGCTCATGCAGGACAGCCATGCCTTTGCACGTTTAGGCGTGATTTCATGAGGAAGGTGCCGTGCCCGCAGCATCGGATGCCCGTGCTCTTTCGTGTACAACGGGGGGCCGCCCAAAAACTGCGTTAAAAACTGCTTCTGCTTCCTGGCAACTTCCGTTAAATCATCAGGAAAAATCGGGATTAAATCCGGATGTTTAGCGACCCGCTTGTAAAATGCATCAACAAGCCGGCCAAGTTTTTCTCCCCCAATGATCTCATATGGCACAGTTTTCTTTTCCACCATAGAATAACTGCTCCTTTATCTCGTTTTTATCTTGCGTATATTTGAAATCGACGGAAAGGTTTGCTCATTAAAATTTTTGTCGACATATCTGCCATTTGTTTTTTATTTTATCAAGGGGGCCGCAATAACTCAAACAATCCGCTTTATTTGGCAAACTTTCATAACTTCCTAAGACTTGCTGAAACAGGCGTTAGTTATAATATTCATTTGGAAAACCTGCGCGACCGGTTTGATGGGAGACAATTCATAGGGCTGTAAACGTGGTAAATGTCCTTCATTGGGGTGATGAAGGACAAAACGTATGCGTGTATGACGGCAAACTGTTTTTTTGAAGATGACAAAAGACCAAAACAGGTTGCGCCCGATACGAAATACCTTTTTGAAGGGTTCAAAAGGACAAATTGACCTTCGCTTGGGCCCGAAATGTCTTTTTGAAGCCGTCAAAAGGACAAAAGGAGTGGCGTTGGGACCCGAACTGTCTTTTTAAAGCTGTCAAAAGAACAAAAGGAGTGACGATTGGGTCCAAAATGTCCTTTTGAAACCGTCAAAAGGACAAAACAGGCTGCACCCGGGCCCCAACTGTCTTTTTAAAGCCGCTAAAAGGATAAAAGGAGTAGCGATTGGGCCCGAACTGTCTTTTTAAACTTGTCAAAAGAACAAAACAGGCTGCATCCGGGCTCAAACTGTCTTTTTGAAGCCGCCAAAAGGACAAAAGGAGTGGCGTTGGGACCCGAACTGTCTTTTTAAAGCTGTCAAAAGAACAAAAGGAGTAACGATTGGGTCCAAAATGTCCTTTTGAAACCGTCAAAAGGACAAATTGACTTCCACCCAGGCCCGAAATGTCTTTTTGAACTTGTCAAAAGGACAGAACACGCTGCATACAGGCCCGAAATGTTCTTTTGAATCTGTAAAAGGGAAAAAAACACGAGCCCGAGACCGGGGAAATGTCCTTCATCGGGGTGATGAAGGACAAAACATAAATCGTCAGACAGCCAAATGTCCTTCACTGGGTTGATGAAGGACAAAACGCATGCCCGAAACCGTTGAAACGTCCTTCATCGGGCCAATGAAGGACAAAACGCGAGCCCGAGACCATGAAAATGTCTTTCATAGGGCAGATGAAAGATAAAACACGGGCCGCCAACCATTAAATGTCCTTCATCGGGATGATGAAAGACAAAACATATGCCCCAAAATATTAAAATGTCCTTCATACGGCAAATGAAAGACAAAGACAAAAAAGTGGAGCCTTGACCGGGCAATGCCCCTCATCAGCTTCAGAAATTTCCCCGTAAAAAAAATGCCGCACAGGGCGGCGGGTTTCAATCGTTATGCCAAATGATTCATAATCGATGAGACGTATTGCTGTGTTTCTTTGAATGGCGGAATACCGCCGCACCGGTCGACATTGCCGGGGCCTGCATTATAGGCGGCCAATGCAAGCCGGACATTGTGATCGTATTTTCCCAGCAAAGATTTTAAATACTTTGTGCCGGCGTCCACGTTTTGTTCCGGGTCAAGTACATTGCTTACACCGAGCGAGGCCGCTGTTTCCGGCATCAGCTGCATCAAGCCTGCTGCGCCAGCCGGACTGACTGCATCCGGACGATAACCGGATTCCTGTTTGATGACAGCTTGAATGAGCTTTTCCGGGACACCGTATTTTGCGGATGCATGCTGGATCGCCTGGCTGATTTTCGCCGGGATTCCGCCACTGACGGAAGCGGCTGTTGTCTGCGTGCTTTCTGAAGCTGAGCTTTGGGCAGAAGCCGAAAGGGCCGCGGTCCCTGTCTGCGCCGCAGCTGGCGTTTCCTTACCCGACAGCGTGCCGAATCCCGTTGAGGCAGGCAACGTGTCAAGCGCCGGATTTTCCCCCGTTAAAGAAGAAAATGGATTGAACGCCAGGTTGAAAGCTGCTGCCAGGGCCGATAACGATCCGGACGCGTCTTTACCGCTTCCGCCAGAAGCCGTGGCATTTTCCATAAAGCTTGACAGCATCTCCTGAAAAAGAGAGGTGCTGTTGCCCGTTTGAGCAGCATTGCTGCCGGGAGAAAGCGACTGCAGCGCCTCCAGTTCCATTAAAAACGCGATTTGGCTGATTGTACTCATCTCTCATTGCTCCTTTTTGCCTCATAAAAGCGGAGAACCTTGTTTTTTGCCGGATGGTGCGGGATGCCGTATGTTTCCAGCAATTTTAAAAATTGTTTTGTGCCTGTTTCCAGTTCACTTACTTCATATTCTATCTCAAAATCTTCCTTGTTTAAATAAAAATTATGGTCAAACACGAGCAGCCCGCCTTCATATGCAATTTCAGCCCGCTTCGTTACAAGCTTTCCAAAATACACCAATTTACTTGGTGCCACCTGCAGTTCCACTAATTTTTCCATGACTTCGCCTTCCGGAAACCAGCCCTCGTTTTTGAGCTTTTGAAAAACTTTTTCGCCGATCATCTGGCTTGTTTCCAGCAGCCCGGTTTTTTCCGGCGTTTTCAGGGTGAGCTGGAAGCGTCCTGTCTTTTTCCGGACACGCAGGGCCGATTTTCTACGCTTTAAAGCAAAATCAGGCGTATCAAAATAAAAGTTTTTCTGCTGTTTAAAATCATGTTCCGCGATGCCAAAAGCCCGGGCAAGGCGGCAGAAATCACGGCGGGTGACCATATTTTTACATTCAATTTCAATTTCTTTGCTCATGATAAGCCCTCACTTCCATCATCATTATACTAAAGCGAATCCTTTCCTTAAAGTGTCTATTCTCTGTGGAGATATGGTAAAATAAAATGGGATTGAAACTTGTTCTCCGATGGGAAGGAGAGGGAGGGAAAACGGATTGCGAAAGATTATTGAACTGGGGCAGCCTGAATGGAAAGACGGGATTCTCGAACTGTATGCTGAGCGCCCGGATGTTTCCATGCGGAGCCTGAAGCCGGCAGGGCAAATGATCGTCGATTCGGATGCCTGTTCGTTTATCTATCTGGCTGAAGACGACGGCTGTGAGGATTATACATATTTATATTTGCCTGTTCCGGTTTGGAAAGAGATTCGGACGGCGGCATTTGAACATAAAAAAGTGGTTGCTGTTTCAAAAGATGGAAAATTGGAGCTTACAGGGCTTGATGAGGAACTTCATTTTTTGCTCGATAATATCCGGGGCAACAGCAATTACGGAAAAAAGATGCTGGATAAGGTAGAGGCCGTTTTTGCATTGGAATGAGATCCGAAGAGGTGATCAGGCAGTGGATTGGGAGGAATTTTTAACCCCGTATAAACAGGCTGTTGATGAATTAAAAGTGAAGTTAAAGGGGATGCGCACCCAATTTGAAAAAGAGCATACCCATTGCCCGATTGAGTTTGTAACAGGGCGTGTAAAGCCGGTAGCAAGCATTATAGAAAAAGCAAACATAAAAGGCATCCCGCTTAGCCGGCTGGAGGCGGAAATGCAGGATATCGCCGGGCTCAGAATGATGTGCCAGTTTGTGGATGATATTAAACTGGTTGTCGGGCTTCTCAGGCGCCGAAACGATTTCCGGATTGTCGAAGAAAAAGACTATATTTCGAATAAAAAACCGAGCGGCTACCGGTCTTATCATGTCATTATTGAATATCCGGTGCAGACGATCCGCGGGGAAAAGAAAATTCTTGCGGAGATCCAGATCCGGACGCTGGCGATGAATTTTTGGGCAACGATTGAACATTCTTTAAACTATAAGTATAAAGGCAGATTTCCCGAAGAAATTAATATACGGCTGAAGCGGGCTGCCGAAGCCGCTTTCCGCCTTGATGAAGAAATGTCCGAGATCCGTGAAGAAATTCAGGAAGCCCAAATGTATTTTTCAAAAAACAAAGAGCGCGCGGAACAAAAAAAGCCATGAAACCGGTGGCAAAAAAGAAGGGGAGGGGAAGCAGCTTGAAATTTGCCATCACTTCTAAAGGGGATACGGAATCCAATATATGGATGCATAAAATCCGTTCTTATTTGCAGGATTTCGGGCTTGTTTACGATGAAGCACAACCGGATATCGTCATCTCGGTCGGCGGGGACGGCACGCTTTTGTATGCTTTTCACCGCTACAGTTCCCGGCTTGACCGGACGGCTTTTGTCGGGGTGCATACCGGCCATCTCGGCTTTTATGCCGACTGGGTGCCGGATGAAATTGAGGAGCTGGTCGATGCGATCGCCCATAAAACTTACACTACGGTGGACTACCCGCTTCTTGAAGCGATGATTGCGTATGAGCACGGCGGCCACGAAACGCGTTACCTTGCGTTAAATGAGTCAACGGTCAAATGCGTGGACGGCACCTTTGTCATCGATGTTGAGATCAATGGCCGGCATTTTGAGCGTTTCCGCGGCGACGGATTATGCCTTGCCACACCAAGTGGCAGTACGGCTTATAATAAGGCGCTCGGCGGGGCTATTGTCCACCCTTCCCTGCAATCGATCCAGCTCACCGAGATGGCATCCATTAACAATAAAGTGTTCCGGACAATCGGCTCGCCGCTTATTTTGCCGGGGCACCATACTTGTGTGTTGCGCCCGGTCCGGCAGAAAGATTTTTTGGTAACAGTTGACCATTTAACGCTACTCCATAAGGAAGTCCGGTCCATCCAGTACCGTGTGGCAAAAGAAAAGATCCGGTTTGCCCGTTTCAGGCCTTTTCCTTTCTGGAAGAGGGTGCATGATTCTTTTATTTCGGATTAGGTGAAAACATGTTGACATTATCGTGGACAATTACAGAAGCTGAGGCACATCAGGAACTGAAAGAATTTTTAAAAGCGCGCCATATCTCGAAACGGGCGCTTGCGGATATTAAATTCCGCGGCGGGCTGATCCTTGTGAACGGCCGCGAAGTAACGGTCCGTTATCGATTGCAGCCGAATGATACGGCCGCAATTGTTTTTCCAAAAGAAACCCCGAGCCCCAATCTTACGCCCGAAAATATTCCGTTTGGCCTTATTTATGAAGATGAAAGCGTGCTTGTTGCGGATAAGCCGGCGTTTATGAATACGATCCCTTCCCGCGAGCACCCGTCCGCAAGCCTTGCAAATGCAGTGCTCGGCCATTACCGGAAAAAAGGGACCGAATCCGCAATCCATGTTGTGACCCGGCTTGACCGGAACACATCCGGGCTTGTCCTGGTTGCAAAAAACCGTTATATCCACCATTTATGCAGCCTGATGCAGCAGAAACATGAAATTTTCCGGACGTATGAGGCGCTCGCGGAAGGGGTTTTTACTGAAAAAAGCGGCACGATTGAAGCCCCGATCGGGAGAAAAGAGACGAGCATTATAGAACGCGAAGTCCGGGATGGCGGCCAGTTTGCGCGCACCCGTTATGAAGTTGTCCGGCAATTTCCGGCATATGCACATGTGCGTCTCCGGCTTGACACCGGCAGGACGCACCAGATCCGTGTCCATCTTTCTTATATTGGCCACCCGCTTCTCGGTGACGGCCTGTACGGCGGAAACACGAGCCGCTTCACCCGTCAGGCGCTCCATTGCAGTGAGCTTTCATTTCAGCACCCGGTTTCAGGGAAAGAAATGCATTTTCTTTCTAAACCGCCCTTTTTGGATCTCCTTTAATGGTACCCGGAAGATTTTCATGCTTCCGCTTATGCCCTTATGGATGTTTTTAAAATTCAGGCGAACGTCCTGAATTTTTCTCCCACATATGGCATCAAAGAAGGGACGGAGACGGTTTCAATTTCCGGATACCGGAGTGCCGTCAGTTTGCCGCCGAATACGCAGCCGGTATCAATGTTGACCGTGTGGCCGCTAAATCGCGGTTCTTTCACCGGCGTATGCCCGTACACAATCCAGCCTTCCCCCTCGTCATTTTTCGCCCAGTCGCGGCGCACTGGTGTCCCGTCCGGATTGGTTTCCCCGGTAATATCACCGTAAAGCACAAAAGTCTGCACCGGTTTGTTCATCTTACCAATATCCTTGCGCCGGATGCCGGCATGGGCGATGACAAGCTTGCCGCCGTCCAGAACAAGATAAAGCGGGGACTTCTCATACAATTCCATAAATTGTTTGCTATGCCGTTCCCGCTCTTTTACGGGGAGCACCTCCAGTTCCGCCACCGTTGTTTCAAGGCCGTGCTTCTGCTGGACATTTCTCCCCAAAAAATAACGGTACAGCTTGTTGCAGTGGTTGCCGGGGACGTACAGGCCAAGCTTCTTTTTCCACAATCGATAGACAGTATCGGCCACTTCCAAAGATGCCGGCCCACGGTCTGTCAGATCGCCGACAAAACCAAGCAGCCGGCCCGCCGGATGAACGGGAATGCCGTTTTCCCATTGATAGTCCATTTTTTCCGTGAGCTTCCTGAATTCCGCCATGCAGCCGTGTATATCCCCAATGATATCGATTTTCACGACATTCGCTCCTTGTATAATAAGTTTAAATCCAAAGTGGATGTCAATTTCCAGTTCATTCTGCTCATTGACAAGTGAGTATAAGATTTTATATTCCGGGCGAGCCCGGAATACAAGTTCGGACTTGGACGCTTCGCGATGTTCCCGGATAATGGTCTTAGGATCGTTTGGGTCAATGCTTAGCGCTCCTTCCATCTCTATTTTATGTTGTCCGGCGCGCCTGAACAAATGCCGGCAGCTGAAAAAAGTTTGATTTTCCCCGGAGCCCCGGCACGTTCATCGCGAAACAAATAAAACGCAAGTGCTTTTCAAACCCGAAAAGTTCATGTAGAATTGGTATCAGGTACTAAAAATCGCATATAAATTGTGAATAAAGGAGTTAACACGATGCATTTATCTTTGGAAAATAAAACATTTGTTGTGATGGGAGTTGCAAATAAGCGCAGTATTGCCTGGGGAATTGCCCAATCGCTTGATGCAGCAGGCGCAAGGATTATTTTTACCTATGCGCTCGACCGGAATGAAAAAAGCATCCGCGAACTTGCTGAAACGCTGAACCGAAAGGATTATCTGATCCTTCAATGTGACGTGGAAAGCGACGAGCAAATCCAGTCATGCTTTCAAACGATCAAAAATGAAGCCGGCACGATTGACGGCATTGCCCACTGTGTTGCGTTTGCCCGCAGGGAAGAATTAAAAGGTGACTACACAAACGTGACGCGTGAAGGATTTTTACTGGCCCATAATATCAGTTCCTATTCGCTGTCGGCCGTTGCCAAAGCGGTGAAAGAACTGGAACTCATGCCAAACGGGGGCAGCATTGTCACCCTTACCTACCTCGGCGGTGAACGCGTCATGGAAAATTACAATGTGATGGGCGTTGCGAAAGCTTCCCTCGATGCAAGCGTCCGCTATTTGGCATATGACCTCGGGAAGCTCAACATCCGCGTCAACTCGATCTCGGCCGGCCCGATCCGCACACTGTCGGCAAAAGGGGTCAGCGACTTCAACAGCATTTTGAAAGTGATGGAAGAAAGGGCGCCGCTTCACCGTGGTGTTGATACGAGTGAAGTCGGTGATACCGCGCTGTTTCTCTTTAGTGACCTGTCGCGCGCGATCACGGGCGAAAATATCCATGTGGATGCCGGCTATCATATTATGGGCTAACGTGAGATGAAAACAGTTTGTCCGGAGCGTAAGTGAAAAAAGCCGGGAAGTGAAATCTTCCTGGCTTTTTTGGCATGGCATCAGTCTCTGTAATCTTTTTTATGGCCTTTTTTGTTGTCATCATGATATTGGTCGTTATCTTCAATTTCTGCAGCAGAGAATGTGTAGCTGACGACATTTTGAGGCGTCAATGTAATGGTTCCAAGCAGTGTAGGTGCAGCCCCTGGAATCGTTGTATCTGGAGCAAAAGTACCGAGTTCAATGGTTAAGAAGTATTCATTTTTCCCTTTGGACGGATCGGTATCCACGGCGTGAACCGTAGTTGTCACGTTTTCAAAAAGCAGGGTAACAAGCCCTCCGGCTGCAAGAATGGCGATGCCGGAAACCACGCTTTCATCCGTTTTTTGAGAGATGAGTGTTGTACCGGAAGAATTTCTTCTCCAGATTCTGAAGGTTGCCGGAATGGTTAACGGAATGACGATCCCTGTTCCTGCTCCTGTAACGGCTCCAATTAAGGCTGCAAGTGTTACACCAAGCGGCAGGTCTGCCGGCGACCATTCGACAGTTGCGAGCAATGAAACGCGGTCATCATAATCCTCTACTTTTACATCTACTTCCGCAATGGCGTTTGCCATGTTAAAGACGCCTGTCACAGGTACAGGTACGGACGGCGACTGATCCACATCGAATTCCGAAAGAAGACCCCGTTCTTCCTCGTCTTGCCGTTTGTGGCGGCGATGATCATCATAGCAGCTGCCGTTTGAGTCATAATAAGACATTTAAATGCCTCCCTTCGTTTTGTTAATATATTCTACTCATCCGCATATTTTTGGAATAGACGGATGGTAGCTTATAAAAGCACATTTTTTTGCTTTATCAATTTGTGCCAATATGCTGTGGAAACCGCGGTTCTGTTCCTTGTCCCCAAAACATACGATAAGGCAGAAATATCAAATGATTGGGAGATTCCAAGCCCCTAGGCACATTTCTTATTTCCGCGCATAGTTATAAAGCGAGCCAGAAATCAGAGGAGGGATTTTGGAAACATGGAGGAGAGCCAGTACAGCAGCCAAAAACCGCTTCTTTATATTATCCAGCCGAAAAATGTTCCGCTCGCGATCAAAATGCAGAAAGTGTACAGAAATGTGGTTAGCGAAAAACCTGAACATGCCGTCCATGGGACGATCGCGGAACCAATGCCTGCCGGCGGCGATACAGGGCATGCCGAAGAGAAAAACAATACAGCGGCACAGGAGGAAAAAGCAGAACAGGGACAGCCCATACCAAATAAAACGTCAGAACAGGAAAAAACAGAAGGAGCTGCGGAACGCGGGGGAGCCGTAATTGTTCCGGCCATGGCAAAGGCGGCAAATAGTTTGGAACACGTGGGAGCGTCGAATGCCGCGGAACAGCAACAGGCGGCAAATGCTGCGGAACCCGCCGGAGCGGTGGAAGCGGAAACGGCTTTTGAAACGGACGGCGCTGGCACAACCGGCACTTTGCCGGAACAAGAAACCGTCCAACCGCCATCGAGGAAACGGTTTAAAGAAATGACAGTCCATGAAAAAATTGACTATTTAATCCATAAGCCGCGGTTTCTGCCGGAAATCCCCGTCATGATCCAAACGAACAGCACCGCCTATCGTGCCGTGATCCTTGAACGGATGGAAGACCAATTGTCCGTCATGTCTTTTTCTTCCATGGAAACGGCCTGGATCAATCTGGATGAGATCACGGACATTAAATTGCTGGTCCAGTAAAGCCCCGGAAAAAAAGTCGATAAGCGGCAACTTATCGACTTTCATACATTACAAATTGACAAATGTATCTTCGAGACATTGAATGGCAATGAAGTCGGTTAAATCAAGCGTGATGCACGTATCGGTTACTTCAAAATGGACCCTTGAATGGCCGTCGTGATGTTCGCAGACACATTTTAAAACCCGTACAACAGCACAGCATCCTTCCACATTTTCGACTCTTAAAAATTTCGATTTTTCGCAGAAGTCGTCGCAGCTGTCAAAGTGGTGATTTTTGTAAAATGGTTCAAAAGCACCACCGTCTTTTGTATATAGAATGAATGGACGTGTGTTGACATGTGAATGTTTTTCCCTGTTGGCACCGAGCACGGGATTCAAGCAGTTGGTCGGGCAGCTGCTGTCTTCCACCGCAGCATCCTGCAAATCGTTGATGAATTGTACGACATCACAAACACAAGTACGGGAATATTCATGGGATTTACTGCTCATTCATTTTTCAACTCCTTCAATGGTTTAGTTTCAGTACACTATAGAATATTGTCTCAGTGCTTTTTTTGTTACGAATGTCCCCGCGTTTTTGCAAAAATAGGCAAACAACTTGCATGGGGCATTTTGCATCCGGATCCTTCCGGGGAAGGAGGCAGGAAATGGTTTCCTATTGGCTTGATTTCGTTCTGCTTGCACTGGCCAGTTTCAGGCTGACGCGCTTATTGGTTTATGATAAAATTACGGCCTTTTTACGAAAACCGTTCCATAAAGAAATAACGGAAATAGCGCCTGATGGCACAGTAGAGGAATATATTGAAATTAAAGGAACAGGGATCAGAAAATGGATTGGCGAATTATTAAGTTGCCACTGGTGCACCGGCGTCTGGTCCGCCGCCATCCTGTACGGGGGTTGGGTGCTTTTTCCGCAAATCGGGTTGCCTGTTGTCATGATCCTTGCAATCGCCGGCCTGGCAAGCTTCCTCGAGACCGTCCTTTCGCGGATCATGGACGAATGAAGTGAACAACCATAAAAATGCCGCATACGATAAAAAAGGAAGCGCGAATCTTGAGGAAAGGATGGTAAGATTATGGGCAAACCACGCATCAAAATTCCGATCACCCCTTCATCCGTCCCGGCGTATAAAAACAACCAGAAAAAAGTCAAAAAAGGCGGATGCGGCTGCGGTGGCAAAAAAACGCGATAAAGCTAAGGCGGAAGGCAGGATTGCACTTCCGCCTTTGTTTTCCCCATTTTCCAGGATGCGGCAAGAATTTCTAATTATAAAATCTGCGCTTGCGCGAAAAATAGAAAGGTAAAAGTTGAAAGTGCAGAGGGATGAGTATGAAAAAAATCATGTATGTTTTAGCTTCAGTATGTTTGCTCTCCGGCTGCGGTTTTAACGGGCCGGAACACAAGGACAGCAAAATGGCGCTTGTGAAAAAAACACAACCGTCGCCGGTGAGGCTCAGCAACACCGGGAATAAGGCCATTTCAGGGCAATTGAAAAAAGATGTCCTCGGCTTTGACAGCATTTACGATGTGGCCATCATTGAAGGGCCGAAAGAAACGTTGGTTGCCTATAAAGTCAGGCATCTGCACCGTTTTAAAATGAAGAAAATCGAAAAACAGCTCAACGCCTTTTTAAAGAAACGCTACCCCGGGCGCAAATTCATCACTTCCAGCGACTATAAAATTTTCCTGGAAACCGTCCGCCTGAAGGAAGATATGGACAAGCACAAAATTTCAGCCGGCAAGGCAAAAAAACGTTTTAAAGACATCATCAAGCTGAAACAGGAATTAACATAGGAAAAGGGCTGAGACAATGGCAAACAAAAATCAAAACAAAACACCCGTACAAAAAGCGTATGATCAGTTCGAAAAAAAGCATGAGATAAAAAGGCCGGTGTTAAAAAACTGCATCCGTGCATTTTGGGTAGGCGGCTGTTTTTGTCTGGTTGGGCAGGCCCTTACTTACTTCTATATATACATGTTTAATTTCACCGAAAAAACGGCCGGCAACCCGACAACCGCCACAATGGTGTTTTTATCCATGCTGTTGACCGGCTTCGGCATTTATGACCATATCGGGCAGTACGCCGGTGCAGGGAGCGCGGTGCCGGTAACAGGCTTTGGCAATTCCGTCGTTTCCGCTGCGATTGAACACCGGACGGAAGGCTATGTGCTTGGCGTCGGCGGGAATATGTTCAAACTGGCCGGCACCGTCATTGTATTTGGTGTGTTTTCCGCGTTTGTTGTCGTCCTGATTCGGACCGTGGTCATGATGTGGGGGGGATCGTAATGGCCGCAAAATCGCAAACATGGACTTTCACGAACCGTCCGGCCATTCTTTCAACCGGTGTTGTCGGGGGTCCGTTTGAAAAAAAGGGGCGGATAGCAGACGATTTCGACCGGTTTTTTGAAGATTTATGGATCGGCGAGGATTCGTATGAAAAAGCCCAGCGCAAACTGATCGAGGAAGCGGCTGGCATTGCCCTGAAAAAGCGAAACCTTAAGGAAACCGATATTCAGTTTTTTCTCGCCGGTGACTTGATTAACCAAATCACGCCGACAAGTTTTGCGGCAAGGACAAATGCGATTCCTTACCTGGGCCTTTTCAGCGCCTGCGCCACTTCGATGGAAAGCCTGGCGCTTGCCGCTTTCATCATTAATCACGGCGGGGCGGAAAAAGTGCTGGCAGGGGCTTCGAGCCACAATGCAACAACAGAGAAGCAATTCCGCTATCCGACCGAATACGGCGGGCAGAAACCGCCGACTGCACAATGGACAGTGACAGGGGCGGGATTCGCGGTGGTCGGTACGGAAGAAAACGGGCCTGCGCCGCGGATTACATCGGCCACGATCGGAAAAGTACTGGACCTTGGCATTTCCGATCCGTTTAATATGGGCGCTGCAATGGCGCCGGCAGCGGTCGATACGATTGAACAGCATCTCCGGGAAACCGGCCGTGATCCATCTTACTATGACTTGATTGTGACCGGCGATTTGGCGAAAATCGGCCGTTCCATCGCGCTCGATCTTTTCAAACAGAAGAATCTTGATATTCGCAGCGAACAGTTCCAGGATTGCGGCCTGATGGTATATGACAAGTCCCAGCCCGTCTATGCCGGGGCAAGCGGTGCCGGATGTTCAGCGATTGTCCTGTATGGCCATTTGCTAAACGAAATGAAAAAAGGCCGATACCAAAAAATTTTGCTCGTCGCAACCGGCGCACTATTGTCGCCTTTGTCTTATCAGCAGGGCGAAACCATCCCGTGCATCGCGCACGCCTGCGCCATCGAGTATTTGTAAGAAAGGAAGGATGCGTAATGCTTGCAATGTTTTTCTGGGCCTTTGTGGTTGGCGGGCTGATTTGTGTGATTGGCCAGTTGCTGTTTGATGTCGCAAAATTATCGCCGGGACATACGATGAGTGTCCTCGTGACGGTCGGCGCGGTTTTATCAGGCCTCGGCCTTTATGAACCACTTGTAAATTTTGCCGGTGCCGGGGCAACCATTCCCATTACAAGTTTTGGCAATTCGCTTGCAACCGGCGCCATGCAGGAAGTGCAAAGGCACGGCATTGTCGGGGTATTGACTGGCATGTTTGAAGTCACATCTTCCGGCATTTCGGCTGCGATTATTTTCGGATTTATCGGCTCACTCCTCTTTAAGCCAAAAGGATAATCATGCCGTCCCTGACACACGCCTATACCGAATGCCTGCACCTTACATATTGTATAGTGTAATACAAGAAGTGAGGTGAAAAACATGTTTGGATACGGTTATGGCGGCGGCTGCGGTTACGGCGGTGGTTACGGCGGTGGTTACGGCTACGGCAGCACGTTTGTATTGATCGTTGTTTTGTTCATTCTGT
Source organism: Weizmannia sp. FSL W8-1119 (assembly GCF_038008605.1). NCBI lineage: Bacteria > Bacillati > Bacillota > Bacilli > Caryophanales > Bacillaceae > Heyndrickxia > Weizmannia sp. FSL W8-1119. Next base: position 918,835 of record NZ_JBBOZL010000001.1, read on the forward strand.
TAATTATTGTCGGTGCAAGCTTCTGCTGACAAGTTGCGGGGAGGATTCCCCGCTTTTTTTATGGCTGGTATTGAAAGGCAAAACATTGGGCCGGAAAACGGCAAACTGTTTTTCGTCCCCGGATGAGGGACAAAACACGAGGCTGGGAAGCGGTGAACTGTTCTTCATAGGGACGATGAAGGACAAAACACGAGACTGGGAAGCGGTGAACTGTTCTTCATAGGGACGATGAAGACAAAACACAGAGCTGAGAAACGCCAAACTTTCCTTCATCGGGGTGATGAAAGACAAAACACCAGCTGGTAAATCCTGCTTGTACACCCAACACAATTGATGCTAAATGCTTTTCGCTTGAAAATCCACTTTTGCACTGTCATTCCGGCTGCTTTTTTCATACGATAAAACAGCTTGAAGAGAGGAGCGACGAAGGTGGACCATCAGTTTTTCAAGAATATCGAAAAAAAGACAGGCGTCAATATGAATGACATTTTCCAGCTTGCAAATTCCTTGCAGAACGCGAACTTTAAAGATGAAAATACCGTCCGCGGCATCATCCAGCGCGTCTCGCAAATTGCAAACAAACGGGTACCGAAAGAGCTGGAAGACAAAATTGTTGAATCGATTGTTAAAGACGGGAAAAAACTGGATTTTAACACGATCAACAAAATGATGAACAACGGAAAGTAATCAAAGCGGGCTTGCAAATCAGATGCAAGTCCGCATTTTTCTGTTTAAAATGAAAGAAGAAAGGGAAAAGAATATAGAAACAATTTAGAGGGGTGACTGCCATGAGTTTGATCGCTCCAATTCCCGATTATCAGGCAAGCCAGTACCGGCTTTATGACGGAATGTCCCTGCGCCGGCTTGAAGTGGAAAAAGCAGGTGCCGTTTCGAGGGCTTATCCTGTTAAGCGGCAAAACGGCGTCACAGGTGGAACAGAATACCATTTTAAAGCAAATGAACAACCGGTAAGAAAACCGGCAAAAAGCCGGATCATCGCAAACATTACCGGCCTGGGGCAATATATTGATCTTTCGGTTTGAATCTTTTCCCGCTGGAGTGCGAATTTTTACACCGGAAAAGCAGCAAGATTGAAAAAGCGATTATAAAATAAACAAAATATTGCCGCTTGGTTGCCTGCTGAAAAATTGCATCATCATGCAAATTGGTTTATATCACCTAAATATTGAAAAAAAGCGGCGAGACACAACTTCTCGCCGCTTTTTCACGGATTTGGGGCTTTTTCTCCAGCCCGGGGTTCCGGATGTTATTTGATCGGTTTCTCCATTGTTTTATGCGGAATGCCGGCATCGAGAAATTCACCGGAAACAACACGGTATCCGAGTTTTTCGTAAAAAGGAATCGCGTGTGTCTGTGCGTTTAATTTGCATTTTTGCACGCCTTGTTCTGCGGCATAATGTTCAATTGCCAGCATCAATTCCCGGCCGGCCCCTTTCCCTCGCACGGACGGAAGGATGCAGATGCGCTCCACTTTCCCGTACCCATCCACCATTCGAAAACGCCCGGCGCCTGAGGGTTTCCCTTCATTATCGTACAGCAGAAAATGCGTGCAGTCCTGTTCCAATGCGTCAATTTCTTCTTCAACCGGGACGTGCTGCTCTTCTACAAATACTTTTTTCCGAATTTGAAAAGCCGTCTCCAGTTGTTCTTCATTTTCTACAATTATTACGTCCACATTTGTTAATCCTTTCCGAGATGATAGGTCTCATAAACGGTCCAAACCCCGTTTTCAAGCTGATATAAAAGATGGAACCGGTTTACCTTTTCCTCGTGGTCAATGCCAACCATTTCCAGCTGACGGAACACATCGGCGTGTTCCTCTTTAGACAACTCCTGCCCGATGGTAATATGCGGCACAAATGGGTACGGAGGCGGCCCGCCCGGCAGACGGTCCCTGAAATCCGCGAAAAGCCCTTCCAATTCCGGCGTTGGTTCAACTTTAAAATAAATTGTATTGCTGACGGGTTCAAAAGATTTCACTTTTGTCACTTTCAGCAAAAATGGGTTGTATTTTTTGGCAATTTCTTTCAGTTCCCCGCGAAAAACTTCCGCCTCTTCTTCGGATGCCTCAAACGCTGCTTTTAGCGTAATATGCGGCGGGATCAGCGCGTACTTCGGGTCGTAACGTTTCCGGTAGGAGTTGGCAAGGTCCTGCAGTTTTTTTGACGGAAAGACAACAAGCGCATATTTCATAAAATGGCCTCCTCTTTCTGGATATTAAGCCGTTATGATACAATTTTATCAGAAAAATGGCCGAAAATTAAACTTTTTTAAACAGGTACTGAAGTGCACGTGGCAAATCTTTTTGCCAGTACCTCCAAGAGTGGTCACCGTCAAATTCGTCATAAAATCCGGGAACCCCTTTTTCTGCCAAGATTTGATGCAGCGTGCGGTTTGGTGTGATAAAATCCTGGATCTTGCCGTCGGTCGTTTTCACTTCCGTCTCGCCTTTTCCGGCAATATGGTAAATGTCCAGCAGCTTTGGATCCGTACATTGTTTAGCAGCTTCCATCACTTTTTCATTCACGAGCGGCGACATTAATGCGGCTTTTCCAAATGTATGGGGATACTTGAGTGCCGCCATGAGCGATACGGTTGCCGCCAGTGAGTCTCCTGCCAGCGCCCGGCCCGATGCCATTTGTGCAGTCGGAAACTCACGGTCAAGGAAAGGGGCAAGTTCATGCGCCAAGAACCGGATATAAGCGGCATGTTGCTCGCCGTCAGGATGGTATTTCCGGCGCCTGTCCGGAATATTCGCATAAGGGATCCCGACAATAATCAAGTCTTCAATTTCGCCTTTTGCAAGCAGTTCATCCGCGGCACGTGCAATCCGGCCGAGCTGGAAGAAGTCTTTTCCGTCCTGGCATATGCATACGTCATATTGATAAAGCGGGGAAAAACGCGCCGGCAAGTATACCCAGAGATTGAGTGTTTCCCCGAGCTCCCTGCTTTCAAACGGGATATCTTTAATCGTGCCTCTTTCAATTTCCATACGATGAAAACCTCCTTCTCAAGATGGGGATGCCCCGCCGTCCCGGAAAAAATTTACACAACCCGCTGCCTGTAAATTCAGTTTACCAGCCCATACGAAAAACATCCAGAATCCAGCAACGCGGCCGCACCGGATCAGGAAAACGGTTAAATTTTGGACAAGCGCAGGGGCACAATTCCAAGTTTGAATGCCGAAAAAAAGTGCGCAGTACCCGGCTGCATGTTGGGGATGACCCTGCCGAAGCCGGGAACGCAAAAAATGGAAACGGCAATCCGGCGCGCATGTTTTTCCGGAAGCGGACGCATATTAAAAGAAAGGAGGCGATCCGTGTGAAATGGAATGAACAAGCTGCACCAAACAACCACCAGGCTTCCGCTGATTTGCTTGCGGCACAAAGCGATGAAACAGAATTTCAATACGAAGAACTTTCAGACGGCGGCGAGCGGAATAAAGTGATACAAGAACAGAAAAAACGCCGTACGCTCTTATAATAGAGGTGGGGTTCCATGAAAATCAAAATCGGGCAAGTATATAAAGAAAAGCAGCATGAAACACTTGCCATGGTGGTCGCAGTCCAAAACGAAAGCATCATGCTCGGCACTGGCAATCTCGTATCGCCAAAAACGATTGAAGACCGCTATGTCCTTGTCCGGGATGCCGAATAACGGTGCCCCGGACTATTTTTTTGCAGCAACCTTAAAAATAAAGCATGCAATTGCATATCCGGCCAACAGATCAAATGAGAATATCAGAATCGGGATAAAGATCGCGCCAGCGCCTTCGTCCGGGAGATAGTAGGCAAACAACCGGGATATCAGTTGGTTGATCAAATACGCCAATACGAGAGTCAGGCAAAATTTCACCACCGCTTTAATGGTTCTCACGCCCTTCGTTTCATTTTGATTGTAGCCAAAATAAAAAGACCGGCAAAAGCCGGTCTTTAAGGGGGTATTGCTAGACAACAAAAAGGGGGGGGTTGTCTAGTTGGTATAGGGTTTTGTAACTTGTCCTTGCTACAGGTATAATAGTACGGGTTTTTTCCTAAAAGATCATGAAAGAAAAATAAGTTTTTGATGAGAATTGTCGATTTTTGTTGAAATCCTACTCCTTGTCTTGAGAGGCAGCATCGTTGCTGTCCCCGGCCTGTGCCTTGTATTTTTCCACGATCTGCGCGATTTCTCCTTTATCCCCTTTTGCGTTGATCATTTCAAACCATTCGTTTAACCCTTCAGAAGTTCTTTTACCATCGTTTTTCATGGCTTTCCTTCTTTCCTCTTTTCCAAATATTTTTTGATTTCGGGCCTGCAAAACATGGCTGCGATGGCAGGCGGCACTACAAACATAAAAAATACAAAGTATAACGTGTTAATCACATGGAGATAAAACCAGGTTTCCATATCGTCACCCCCGGGTTTGCTTCTATGTATATTTTTTCGCCCGGCCTCTTTCTTATACCGTATAAATTGGTTTTAACCTGTAAATCCTATAAGGAAAAAGAAGGGAGACACCGCAAATGTTCAAGCGCCTGTTAGATTTGTTCAAACTGGACACAGCAGGGGATTGGGAAGATTGGGATCTGGACGATGAAAATTTGGAAGACGGCTGGGATGAAGAGGACGACGAGGAGATATAAAGCAGGTTTACGGGCCGGGGCATCTGATTGCGCCGGCTTTATTGCGAAAAAAACCGGCACAATGCCGGTTGGTAAGGGGAGTTTTTTCTAGACATTAAGGGGGGTATCTAGAAACTTAAGGGTTTGTTGCTTTTTCCTTGCTACAGCTACAATATAACCCTCTTACACTAAAAAGCCATGAAGAAAAAATGAGAAAAAAATGAGAAACAAATTTGTCACAATTTATGCGGGTTCCGATCATAAACACTTAACCCAATTGAAGAAAACGGTATACTAGAATGAGAGATATTTACCTTTCCGTTATGAACGGAGAGGCTCATTAAACCAATTCTATTGAGGGGGAATCACCATGCTTTTTGGCGGAGTGGAAGCAGGCGGTACAAAATTTGTTTGCGCAACGGGAGATGAAACCGGGAAAATTCAGGAAAGAGTTGAGCTCCCGACGCGCGATCCGGAAGAAACGGTGAAAGATGTAATCGGATTTTTTTCAAAGTTTGAGACAAAAGCAATCGGCATTGCCTCATTTGGGCCGATTGACGTCAATCCGGAAAGCGATACATATGGATACATTACAACAACACCGAAAACGGCCTGGCAAAATTATCCCATTAAACAAACGATAGAGAAAGCATTGGGCGTTCCGGCCGGCTTTACGACAGATGTGAACGGGGCTGCACTCGGGGAGTCGGTGCTTGGCGCGGCGAAAGGGCTGGACAGCTGCCTGTACATTACAGTTGGTACCGGCATCGGGGCTGGAGCCGTTGTAAAAGGCAATCTTCTTGAAGGATGGTCGCACCCGGAAATGGGGCATATATTGGTGCGCCGCCATCCGGATGACCATTATGAAGGGGCATGCCCTTACCATCATGACTGCCTCGAAGGACTCGCAGCCGGTCCGGCAATCGAAGCGCGGTGGGGGCAGAAAGGAAAAGAGCTCTCAGACCGCCCGGAAGTCTGGGAAATGGAAGCAGATTATCTGGCACAGGCGCTCATGCAATACGTTTTAATTGTGTCGCCGAAAAAAATCATCATGGGCGGCGGGGTAATGCACCAACAGCAATTGTTCCCGCTGATCTACAAAAGGCTGGATGAGCTGATCAACGGTTATATCAAGCTGCCTGAACCGCTGTCCGAATATATTACGTCCCCGGGCCTTGGCAACGACGCCGGCATTACAGGGGCGATTTTGCTCGGAAAACAGGCATATGAAACAAGCAAATGATAATACAAAATTTAGCTGAGTGCCGGCCGCTTCTCCAATTTTTCGAATGGATTCGATATCAATTGGGGGAGTGGTCGGCACTTTTTGTAGGAACTTTGTAAAAGTATGTGTAAAATTTTACTCGAAGGGGCAAATGAGTGGAAAAAAATGGGAAGACGCTCTATCATCTAATTGTACACTTCAAGATGAACATCTAGAGAGAGAGGTCTTCCCATGGATATTATATCAATAATTGCTGGATTATTAAAGGATACAAAGAGTCTTATCGAATTTGAAGAACAGCTTAAACTTCTGATGCAGAAGGCTTTTACACAATGGGTTGGGGAAATATTTGAAGAGTTAGATAAAACAATTAAACAGGAGAAGTTAGAGGAGGGCTGGGTGTACTGCCGGAGTGATAACAGAAACATTCAGTTTCTATTTGGAAGTGTGACCTTTAAACGCTCATTAATGCATGACAAGAGAGGAAATTCCCATTATCCTCTGGATGAATGGTTAGGGCTGGTACCACACCAACGATACAGCCCGTTAGTGGAATTAAAGGTGGCAGAGTTGGCAAGTGAGAACACCTATCGGGAAGTAGCTGATATTTTAAAAGAGTGGACAGCAGTGAGTCTTAGTCACACAACTGTAGGGAACATGGTAAAACACGTAGGGAAAACTCAGGCGGAAGCCGATAAGGCACTTGTAGAAGAGCTAGAAATAGCTGTTTCCCTGCCTGAGGGGAAGAAGGTAGACTACCTGTTTTCTGAAGCAGATGGTGTATTCGTTCGGGGACTAAAAAAGAAACAGAGTATGGAAGTCCACCACGCCATTCTCTATGAGGGATGGCAAACCAATGGTAAAAGGGTCTCCCTGCGTCAGCCCACAGTCATCATGACAACGGAAGCCATCCAGACATTTTGGGATGAAGTCCAAGCCACAGCTGCCAACACCTACTCCCTCGAAAAAACGCATGTCATTACAAACAGTGATGGAGGTGCGGGATACACAGCTGAACGGTTTCAAACAGCTTTCTCACAGTCGGAATTTCCGGTGCTCAACCAGCTGGATACCTACCACGTTGCACAAGCCATCATAAGGACATTTGGGGGCGGAAAGAGCGAGATCAAGGAGCAAATTAGAAAAGCGATTAGAACGCATGACCTGGACCAATTCACGTTATATTTGGATACGCACGAAAGCACCTTGACGGATAAAAAGGCTCTCAAGAAAATCAAGGAATTCCGTTCGTATATCTTGAAAAACTGGGACCGCATTTTTGACTGGAGAGACAGGGTGAAAAACGTGCCGGAAGGTGCGAGAGGCCTAGGAGCGATGGAATCGAATCAAAGGCATATCTCCTTCAGGATGAAAAAAAGGGGCATGCATTGGAGTGAACTTGGCGCAGAAGCCATGGTGAAAATCAAACAAGGCATACTCAATGGGACATTGAGAGAAGTCTATCTGAAACACCGTTCAAGAAGCGAGAGAAAGCAACGGAACTTGAAACAATTAATCAGGATGTCTCAACTACTCAAGCAGCCTGTACGCCCGTCAGTGGGCGTAAAGCACGGATCAGTTGCCCTGCATTCAAGCAGTTCATCGGCAATGGGACATTTAAGCAAAATATTAGAGCTTTCGTTTTAAGCTTGGCTCAGTGGGGACTGATCGTTGAGGCGCGCGAAATTTACGAGACTCCTGCGGGAAAAGCGAGCCAGGAGAGACCCCGCAGCGAGGTACGAGCGAGGAGGCTCGCCGGCCGCCCGCGGAAAGCGAGTGAATTTCGCGCGCCTCAACATCCCCGTTATCCATCTTTATACGGAAATATTACATCTTTTCCGAAAATTACACCGAGCAAGTAAAGCACGGTAGCCGAAAGTGTACAAAAAGAGTGTCTTGGAATACCCGATATTTAAACCTTGTCGAGAAAAACTTGACACATACTTTGTAAAAAATCCTGTTGACACCAGAAATAATTTCAGATAATATCAAATTAATAGTTTTATTCTATTAAACCCTCGCAAAAAACCCCGAAAGGAAGGATCTTCATGACAAAAGAATACCTTGACCTCAAAATGGACTTTATGTTCAAACAGCTTTTCGGCCACCCGAGCCGCAAAAATATCACGATTGCCTTTTTGAAACGATAGGATATAATATTTGTGAGCGCCTTCACGAATAAATGGAAGCGCATTCATAAAGGAGCGGGAATGATGGCAAAACTGGATGGAAAAGCTGCGGTTGTAACAGGTGCTGCCTCCGGTATGGGCAAGGCGATTGCAGCTCTTTACGCAAAAGAAGGAGCAAAGGTGGTGGCATCCGACCTCAATTTGGAAGGTGTGCAGCAGACGGTTGCTGAAATAGAAGCTGCAGGCGGCACGGCTCTGGCAGTCCAAGCCAATGTGGCGAGCGAAGAAGATGTGCAACATTTGATGGATACCGCTGTGAAAGAGTATGGAACGCTCGATATTCTTGTCAACAATGCGGGGATCATGGATAATATGGTGCCGGCGGGGGATCTGACAGACGCCCTGTGAGAAAGGGTGTTTGCTGTCAACACAACCGGGCCGATGCGTACGATCCGCAGATCACTCCCGATCTTTATTGAAAAAGGAAACGGCGTCATTATCAATGTCGCTTCTGTCGGCGGGCTGAACGGGTCGCGGGCCGGCGCCGCTTATACGGTATCCAAACACGCGGTGATCGGGTTGACGAAAAATGTCGGATTTCAATACGCACTGAAAGGGATCCGCTGCAATGCGATTGCGCCAGGCGGGGTGGAAACGAATATCGGCACAACAATGAGCGAACCGAATGCTTTCGGGCTTGAGCGGGCCATGTCCGGGTCGGCAAACAACCCGAGGACCGGAAAACCGGAAGAAATTGCAACTGTCGCCCTGTTCCTTGTTTCAGACGATGCTTCCTTCGTAAATGGCGCAGTGATTACGGCAGATGCCGGGTGGACGGCTTATTAAGCTTAAAAAGAGCAGCGGGAAAATATAGAAAAACCCGCTGCTTTTTTGAAAAGATTGTTTGCTAAATGAACGAAATGAGTTAGCTGGAAAATTGTAAAAATGCATCCACCAAAGGGGCGGCAGCAAGCCATTGAAAAGGCTGCTGTTTTTTGAATGTATGGATCATCAGGGGGAAACTTAAAAATTTTTGAAACCTTTCCGGCTGGTTTGCGTACGTACGAACAGAGGAGGGGGAATCATGTCCTTGATACTGGAACGTGTGACGAAAAAATTTGGAGCGTTTACAGCGGTAAACGATTTGTCGTTAATGATCCCGGAAAAGGAGCTGTTCGGTTTCTTAGGGGCAAACGGAGCCGGAAAAACGACGACTTTCCGGATGATCCTTGGTTTATTAAAACCGAATGAAGGAAACATCACCTGGAACGGGCGCAAAATGGATTACACATTGAGCCCGGAAATCGGGTATTTGCCGGAAGAACGCGGGCTGTATCCAAAATTAAAAGTAAAAGACCAGCTTGTTTACCTTGCACGGCTGCGCGGGATGGGCAAACAGGATGCGGTGAAAGAACTGAAATACTGGCTCGGCCGTTTCCGTGTTGAAGAATATTTGGATAAACGGGTGGAAGAGCTGTCAAAAGGAAACCAGCAGAAGATCCAGTTTATCGCTGCTGTCCTACATAAGCCGAAGCTGCTGATTTTAGATGAGCCTTTCAGCGGCCTTGACCCGGTCAATGTGGAAACGTTAAAAACAGCGGTCGCAGAACTGCGGGATCAGGGCGCGACCATTGTGTTTTCAAGCCACCGGATGGAACATGTTGAAGAACTTTGCGAGCATTTGTGCATTATGCATCATGGCAGCCCGGTTGTGCACGGTGAACTGAGAGAGGTCAAACGTGCATTCGGGAAACAAAATGTTGTGATCCATGCTGATTTTGATCTGGAATTTTTACGTGCCTTTCCGGGTGTCGTACGATTTAAGAAAACGGCGCTCGGGGCGGAGCTGCAAATTGACCGGATGGAAGCGGCGCAAAAAATTTTGGATGAAATCAACGGAAAAGGTTTCATCCGCAAGTTTGCGCTTGAAGAACCATCTCTTAACGATATTTTCATAGAAAAGGTGGGGGCTTCCTATGAATAGGTTCGGCATTTTAATCGGCCATGCCTATATGACAAAACTAAGAACCAAATCCTTCGTGATCACGACGGCCATTTTGCTCGTCGCTGTCCTTCTGATGGGGAACATAAACCGGATGATTGATATGTTTGCCGGCAGCAAGCAAAAAAAGGTTGCGGTTCTGGATAAGACGAACAACCTGTACGGGCCGCTTAAGCAGCAATTAAAAACCGTTGATAAAGATATCCGGCTTGTGCAGGCCGAAAAAAGCGAAAGTGCGTTGCGGAAAGAAGTATTAAAGGAAAAATATCAAGGGTATGTTGTTTTATCGCTTGACGCAGCCGGCATGCCGAAAGCGGTCTATAAAGCCCCTAATCTTGCCGATACCGGGACCACGGACAGTCTTGAGCAGGCGCTGCAGGCTGTAAAAAGCAATATGGCGGCAGGAAAATTGAAGCTTTCGCCTGCCGGGCTTTCGCTTTTAAACAGCCCCGTATCCTTTAAAAGTGTCAATCTGGAGCGGGATGCAAAATCCGAAGCAGAACTGGCACAGGCGAGGGGGCTTGTCTATATTTTGCTGTTTGCGATTTATTTTGCGGTCATTTTTTACGCCAGTGCGGTCGGGATGGAAGTGGCGACTGAAAAAGCTTCACGCGTGATGGAAATCTTAATTTCGAGCGTGCCGCCTGTGCAGCAGATGTTTGCGAAAATCATCAGCGGCGCCCTGCTCGGTTTGACACAGATGGCGGTGCTCCTTGCCGCCGCTTACGCCACGATCAAACAAAATATCAATCACTTGACGGGCGGCTTTTTTTCTGTGTTTGGATTTTCGGATATAAAGGTTTCAACGATTGTGTATGCCGTGGTGTTTTTCCTGCTCGGGTATTTGCTGTATGCCACGTTAGCGGCTTTTCTCGGCTCGCTTGTCAGCCGGATTGAAGATGCCCAGCAGATGATGATGCCAATGACGTTTCTTGTGATGATCGGTTTTTTCCTTGCGATGGCAGGGCTTGGAAACCCTTCTGCCGGCTATATTACCGTTCTTTCGTACATTCCGTTTTTTACGCCGATGCTGATGTTTTTGCGGGTCGGCATGCTCGACTTGCCAGTATGGGCAGGGCTTTCGGGCGTGGCGGTTATGGTTGTCACGATTGTTTTCATGGCGATAGCAGGTGCGCGCATCTACCGCGGCGGCGTGCTGCTTTACGGCAAAAGCAATTCGTTGAAAACCATTCTGAAGGCGCTGCAAATGTCAAAAGAAGCCTAATCCTGCCAGTTTGAATTCTCCCCTCGTTGGATAAACTGAATGTAACAGAAAGTCCGTCAGAGGGGAGCGTTTTATTTTGAAATCAAAAAGAGTCGTCTTTGGTACCATTGTGCTTTTTCTTGTCGTCATGGTGCTTGCCGGTTACTTTATTTGGTTCAGCAAATAAAGCTGCATTACATAGATTTGCGATGAAGGTCCGGGGGCTACCCCGGATTTTTTATGCCCTGGTGGCAAAGCTCGCGCAAGGCGGATTGTCTGGAAAATGTTTATAAACATATTTTGCTTGATACGCACCGGTACGGACAGGCGCTTCTGCTTGCACAAGGCCCAGTCCGGATGTTTCGCGGCATCGGCTGCCGGCTGAAATATCCTTCCAACTGAATAAAAGCGGATTTTCCATTTGCAGGAAATCCGCTTTATTGAAACGTTAGATACTCTTTTTCATCCCGCATCTCCGGCATTCACGCAGGAACACGCCATGTTTGACCGATGACTTAAAGTGGCTGTAACCGCAATTGTCACAGCGCCCTGGGTGGACGTCGGGCATCTCTTTATAATCATAAACAATGCTTGTATCATAACCTTTTGTTTCATAATCTTTTTCTTCACTCATCTGCCATCACCCCGTTTGAGTCTTTCTCGTAAAACAGCATACCATAATTTAAAAAAATGTGTGAAAGGAACAGACGAAAAAGCCTTCCTCACCGAACAGCGGGACGAACAAGTGGAAAAGTGAAAAGGAAATATCGCCCAATTGTGTCCCGTTTCAGAATTGCAGGCTTTTCAAAAACGCAAAATTGTCTTATCTGATTGAAAAAGGCGTATAATAAAAAAGAACTTAATGGAAAGGAAGATTTAAATGGCAAAAGACATTACACGGGAAATGGCGGAGCGGTTTTCCCGACAAATCCGCGAACTGCCGCAAAACAAAGTGATTCAAAATGCAATGATGAAAAACGGGATAAAGGCCGCGGCAATCAACAATGATGCTGTGGTTTCTATGAATCACGTATTCTCCCACGAAATTGAAACGGGGAAAGTATCAAACCAGAAACAAAGCGGGCGCTGCTGGATGTTTGCCGCCTTAAACACGTTTACGCATAAGTTGAATGCCAAATTCAGATTGAAAGACTTTGAGCTTTCGCAAAACTATACGAATTTCTGGGATAAATTTGAAAAATCCAATTACTTCCTGGAAACGATGATTGAAACCGCAGACGAACCTGTAGAAGGACGGCTCATTTCCTGGCTGCTTGAAACCCCGCAGCAGGACGGCGGACAGTGGGATATGCTCGTCGCGCTCATTAAAAAATACGGCGTTGTGCCAAAACAGGTTATGCCGGAAACCTTTAACAGCAGCAACTCGCGCGAACTCAATTCGCTTTTAAATGCCAAGCTCCGCGAAGATGCGGTGAAACTGAGAAAAATGCACGCAGCAGGACAGCCGGAAGAAGAATTGCGGCAGGCGAAAGAAGGCATGCTTGCAGAAGTTTACAAATTGCTGGCCTTTGCACTCGGTGAGCCGCCGAAGACATTTGATTTTGAATTCCGCGATACCGACAAACTGTTCCATCGCGAGCAAAACATTACACCACAGGCATTTTTTGAGAAATACGTCGGATTTGATCTCGACCAATACATCAGCATTATCAATGCGCCAACAAGCGACAAACCATACGGCAAAACGTATACAGTGCAGTATTTGGGCAATGTGGTTGGCGGCAAACCGGTTAAATATTTAAATGTTGATATCGAAACCTTTAAATCGCTGGCCGTAAAACAGCTGAAGGATAACCGCAGTGTCTGGTTCGGCTGTGATGTTGCCGCATCCTCAGACCGGAATAAAGGCATCATGGATACCAGCCTCTTCGATTTGGAAAAAGCTTTCGGATTTTCGTTCGGCATGACCAAAGCGGAACGGCTCGATTATAAAGACAGCGTGATGACGCACGCAATGGTATTGACCGGTGTCAACCTCGTTGACGGCAAACCGGACAGATGGAAAGTGGAAAACAGCTGGGGTGAAAAAGTGGGCAAAGACGGTTATTTTGTCATGAGTGACGCCTGGATGGATGAATATACGTACCAAATCGTCATTGACAAAAAATATTTGCCGGAGGAATTGCAAAAAGCATGGGAACAAGATCCGATCGCCCTGAAACCTTGGGATCCGATGGGGTCTCTTGCCTGGATGCATTAAACAAAAAAGCGCGGTTGATATAGCCGCGCCTTTTAAGTATGCAAATGTCCACTTGGCGTTTTAAAAATGCAAAACATTCCCCCAAAAAAAGATCCGGCCCTGAAATTTTTTACCGTGATTGTAAATATATTGGTATTTTGTGCGGTACCCTGTAAAATGGAAGAAAGAAAGGAGTTGCAAATATGAAATATAAGAATACTTGGGATCTGGATGCCGTTATTCCGGGCGGCACAAAATCGCCGGAATTGCAGGAAAAACTGCGCGGGCTGAAAGAAGAAATCGGGCAGTATAAAAGCCGACTCGACGGATGGGCATTTTCGAAAGACCCGTCTCCGGAGCCGTTTAAAGCCATCCTGAAAAAACAGGAAGAGATCGAAAAAGGGCTCAGCCAGTCTGCGACATTTGTGCAAATGTGGCATGATGCCTATATGGATGATGACTATGCAAATGTCGTGATGGGCCAAATCATGGATTTGTACAGCGAGATGCAAAAGCTCGGGACCACTTTTCAGAAAAAACTGGTGGCCATTTCGGACGAAGACTGGAAAAAGTTTTTACAGGACAAGGAATTGAGCGAAGTCTCCTTTGCCCTCAATGAAATGCGCGATGAAGGAAAACGGCTCTTGTCGGAAGAAGAGGAAAAGCTGATTGCCGATCTCAACCAGGACGGGCTGGCCGGCTGGAGCAGATTGTATGACACAGCTGTTTCCGTTATGACAATCCCGTTTACGGACAAAGAAGGCAAGACGGTATCCTTATCCGTCGGCCAGGCGATGAACCGGATGTATGCCGACCCGGATCCAGAAGTGCGCAAACAGCTGTTCGAAAACTGGGAAGCGGCATGGGAAAAATATGCGCCGGTTTTTGCCGATACGCTCAACCACCTGGACGGGTACCGGATTACGCTGCAAAAAGCCCATGGCAGGAAGTCTTTTCTCGAAGAGCCGCTTGAATACAACCGGATGTCTGAAGACACGCTTCATGCGATGTGGAAAGCCGTTTCTGAAAACAAGCAGCCGTTTGTCGACTTTCTCAACCAAAAAGCAAAAATTTTCGGGATGGAAAAACTCGGCTGGCAGGATGTTGATGCGCCGGTTGCACTCGGCGATATGAAACCGGCCCGATTTACATATGATGAAGCGTGCGATTTTGTCATCCAACATTTTGCTTCTTTCGGGCCGAAACTGTCTGCATTTGCGAAACACGCCCTTGAAAACCGCTGGGTAGAGGCGGAAGACCGGCCGAATAAACGCCCGGGCGGCTATTGTACCAGTCTGCCGGAGTTTGAAGAGTCGCGGATTTTTATGACATTTACCGGCTCCACAAATGATGCAAGCACGTTGGCGCACGAACTTGGCCACGCCTTCCACAGCCATGTCATGCGCGATTTGCCGCGTTTGAACCGCGAATACGCGATGAACGTGGCCGAAACGGCGAGCACCTTTGCAGAAACGATCATCGGCAATGCGACTGTCGCCAATGCAAAGTCAAAGGAAGAAAAAGTTTCTTTATTAAATGCAAAGCTTGAAAATGCAACGGCTATGTTTTTAAACATCCATGCCCGCTTCCTGTTTGAAAAAAGTTTTTACGAAGAGCGTTCAAAAGGCATTGTGTCCGAACAAAGGCTCAATGAACTGATGGAAAAGGCGCAAAAAGAAGCGTATGCCGGTAGCTTGTCCGGCTACCACCCGCATTTCTGGTGCAGCAAGCTTCACTTCTTTATTGACGATGTGCCGTTCTACAACTTTCCGTACACATTCGGTTATTTATTCAGCCTTGGCATTTACACCGAATTTTTGAAGAATCCAGATGGCTTTGAAGACAAATATATTGCCCTTTTGCGCGATACCGGCCGGATGAAGGTGGAAGATCTTGCCAAAAAACATCTTGGCGTTGATCTGACAAAACCGGACTTCTGGGAAGCCGGCATTAACCTTATGGCAGAAGATGCCCGCGAATTTATCCGGCTTTCGGACGAATTGCTCGGCAAGTAAAGGCGCACGCCAAAAAAGCCGCACAGTTGGCAAAACTGTGCGGCTTTTCAATACGGGGCATGATGAATATATTCAAAAATGCGGAGAGGATTTTTAAATATACAAATGAAAAGCGGAAGAACACAAAAATATTTTTGCTGCCGCCGCACGGGAATTGACGTGTGCCAAAAAGATATCGGCTATTTCAGTAAAACCGGGAGACATGATACAGAAATCAACCGGGTTCTCAGCACCATTAAAAAATAAAAAGCATCCGTCTGCGACCGGGAAAAACATGTTTTTTCTAAAATCAGATGGGTACGATAAAAAAAGGGAGGTGTTAACCATGGCTGTAATAATCGGTGTAGAAGAGGCTTTGACAAATGTCCAGGAAGCGCTGCGCGATAAAGGATATGAAGTGAAAACCATTAAGAACGAACAAGATGTACAAGGTTGTGACTGCTGTGTTGTAACCGGCAGCGAGATGAACGCAATGGGGATCAATGACACGATGACAAAGGCGCCTGTCATTGATGCAAAAGGCATGTCTGCTGAAGATATTGTAAAAGAAGTGGCGAGCAGAATGTAAAAAGCGCCCATTTCCCGGCACTTTTTATTTTTTATTGTTTTGCGATCCGCCCGTCACATTGTTGACTGCATTTGAAGTTGCATCCACAGCGTTCATCGCCACATCTTCTGTCGTTTCCAGCCCTTTATGGACAGCATGAAAAGCTGTGAATGCTAAACGGCCGGGAAAAGTGAACATAGTAAAAAACCTGGATGCCTGATGAAGCAGGCATCCAGGTTTTTTAAAGAAAAATGTGTGGGAACTTTCTCCTTCTATCCCGTTACACTATATGCTGAAGCACAATGCCGCCATAGATGAATGCCGCGCAAATAACAAGGGCAGGGTGAACTTTCCGGATATTCATGGCCCAGAAAGCGACGGCGGCGATGCCAAGTGACTGCCAGATGCCGATTTGGCTGAAAGAACTTTTCGCCATCTGCCACGTCAGCACCACCATCATAATGGTGATGACCGGCTGCACAAGCAGGGACATCCCTTTCACAACAAGAGACTGGCGGTATTTGTGCAATACTTTCAGCAACACAATCAACGCCACGGCAGACGGCAATATCGTTCCGGCAAGAGCCGCTAACAGCCCTGTCCACCCACCGGCCCCGTAGCCGACGAATGCGGCAATTTTGGTTGCGATCGGGCCCGGGAGCGCATTGCCGAGTGCCAGCATATTGGAAAATTCGCTGTCATTCAGCCATCCGTAATGCGTAACAATTTCATGGTACATCAACGGAATGGAGGACGGCCCCCCGCCGTAGCCGAGGATATTTGCAATAAAAAAACCAAGCATTAACTGGAACCAGATCATCCCGCTTCATCCCTTTTCTTCTTTTTTTCATTTTTCCTCCATTTTGCAACGAGACGAAAGTGGATGCTTCCGTACGCAAGAAAAATCAGAATGACAATAGCCGGGTGGAGATGGATCGTCTCAAGCAGGAGAAAGGAAATCACAAACATGGCGATTCCGAGAACCTTTCCAAGCCCCTTGACCGTTTTTTCCCCAAAGTCGTAAGCCATCTGGCCAAGCATGACGGCAACAACCGGCATGACCCCTGCAATCATTCCGGCCACAATCTTGGAATGGCTTAGTACCGATACAAGCGACAGCAACGCAATCATGGCGATGCTGCTCGGAAGAATATGGATTAAAATGGCGAACACGGCGCCGGTTGTCTTTTTCAACTTGTACCCGAGGTAAGCGGCCATTTTTGTCGCAATCGGGCCCGGCAGCGCGTTTGCAATTGCCAATGTTTCCCCGAACTCGTCGTCATCCAGCCATTTGTACCTTGTCACTGCCTCATACCGGAAAAGTGGCATGACAGACGGGCCGCCGCCATAGCCGAGAATGCCGGTCCTAAGCATTGCCATGGCAAGCTGGGCATAAGTATTTTGCTGTTTTTCCACAATGCAACCCCCTTACAGTTTCATTCCAATCCGGCTTTTATAACGTTTGAGTAAAATCTGGCAATCGACACTCATAATGGCGGGCAGCGGATATAACCGCTCTTTAAGAAACAGTTCCATTTCCTGGTTGTCTTTAAATAAGCCGTGCATATGAAGTTTGCTGGGTCCTGACATATGATAAAGGCTTGAAACCGACGGATCTTTGGCCAATGTTTCGGCCACTTCCTGTAAATGTTTCGGCTCTACTTCAACATTAAAAAAAGCGGACTGGTGAAGGCCGATTTTTTCAGGGTTCACGACGGCGGTAAAACATTCAATCACACCATCTTCAACCAGGGAATGGACGCGTGATTGAACAGCCACACGGGAAAGTTTGATTTCCTTTGCCAAATCTGTAAACGATATTCTGCCATTTCCGTTTAAAAGCTGGATAATTTGGCGGTCAATTTCATCCAGCTGAACGGCGGCACCATCATATTGCCTGGGCATAGACCCCTCTCCTTTATTTCAAAATGTAAGCAAATCCTTATCTATAAGTATCTATATGTATTAATATACTGAAAAAGCGAACGAAATACAATCTATTTTGAAAAATGAATGACAAAATGAAAATAGCCGTTTTGAAAGGGAGAAAATGTTCACTACGGCACTCCGGCCAATCCTGTTCTGAAAGATCGTATTCCCGGAGGATCATCCAGCGGTTCCGCAGCCGCTGCAGCAGCCGGGTGCACAGATTTTGCAATTGGGACAGACCCAGTACATAGTCGCGGAAGTCTGTGAATCTCCTTTTATTCGGAACGTCAAACGCTTCATTTCTTCCGGTGTTAAGATTGTGATTTTTTCCTGCGGCTCCGGTACGTTAGTAACGCCGTGGGTCGGGTTGGTGTCGAGTAAACCTTCGCTGACAAGGCAGCGGAAGAACACTCGAAGCGTTTTCAACCGTGTGTTTATCGAGCTAGGCGAAAGCCCTGCTGTTTGTTGTGCTGCCGTCTTGAACCGGTGGCCTTCGTATTTAATTTTAACGGCTTTCCGAAAGAAGTCTCCCATCCTCAAGGAATGTGAAGGTGCGAATAGCACCAATGAGTAGGTGGGAGATGAATTTCGGTTGGCTTTAGCCAAAGTTATTTTTCCAATCCTTTTCTCAACAATTCTAAGATTGCGCCTGTTCTAGTTGGAATCCCATTTTCTTTTTGATATTGCTCCAATTTTTCTAATATCGTCTTAGGCATACGAATTTCTACACGTTCTTTCTCTTCTCTCATGATTATCACCTCATATTGATTGTACGGATTTTTTACGATATAATCAATATATACGAAATTTTTCCGCACAAAGTGAGGTGAATTGATATGGCCAAGCAAAACAAAGCTTTCAAGTTTCGTTTGTTACCAAACAAAGAACAATCCGCATTATTAGCTAAGACATTTGGTTGTGTTCGCTTTGTCTACAATAAGATGTTAGCTGAACGCAAAGAAACGTATGAAAAGTTCAAGGATGATAAAGAATTGCTTAAAAAGCAAAAGTTTCCGACTCCTGCAAAATATAAAAGTGAATTTCCATTCCTAAAAGAAGTGGATTCTTTAGCTTTGGCAAATGCACAAATGAACTTACAGACTGCTTATAAGAATTTCTTTGAAGGAAATGCGGATTTTCCAAAGTTCAAAAATCGTAAAGCAAAACAATCCTATACAACTAATATGGTCAACGGAAATATTAAGCTAGAAAATGGTCATATCAAACTGCCAAAAATCAAAAAGCCAATAAAAATGAAACAGCATAGAGAGATACCTGCTGATTATAAAATCAAATCTTGCACTATTTCTAAAACAAAGACAGGCAAGTACTACATTTCAATTTTGACAGAATATGAGAAAGATATTCGTCCAGTTAACATACAGAAAGTTGTTGGTTTGGATTTTGCTATGGATGGTCTATATGTCGAGAGTGAACAGGGTAAGAAAGCCAATTACCCACGTTACTATCGGCAAGCCTTAGATAAATTAGCAAAAGCACAACGAATTCTTTCTCGAAGAAAGAAAGGTTCTGCACGTTGGAACAAGCAACGACTAGTAGTGGCTAAGTTACATGAGAAAGTGGCGAACCAACGCATGAATTTTCTTCATCATAAGTCAAAAGAATTAGCTTCTAACTTTGATGCTGTCGTGATTGAGGACTTGAACATGAAAGGGATGTCTCAAGCCCTTCACTTTGGGAAAAGCGTTCATGATAACGGCTGGGGTATGTTCACTACTTTCTTAGCGTATAAGCTAAAAGAACAGGGGAAACAACTTGTGAAAATTGATAAGTGGTTTCCCTCCACTAAGAAGTGTTCATGTTGCGGCAAGGAAAAAGAAATGCCATTATCTGAACGTGTATATAAATGTTCTTGCGGCTTTGTATTAGATCGCGATCACAATTCAGCAATCAATATCAAAAATGAGGGATTACGCTTATTAGCGTTATCATAAGTAACAAAACTCTTGGAACAAGAGGGTTAGCTCGGTCAGTTTTCGTTGGCTAGTAAAAGCAACGATAAGTCGAGAAGCCCCCACTTCAATCAAACCGTAAGGTTGATAAGTGGAGGGTAGTTCACTGACTTCCGTTTGCATGTAACGGATATAGTCGCGTATGGTATTACGGGTGATATCGGTAATGTTACGAGGAATACCGCGTTTGTCCAAAAAAACAGCAAAATATTGGTAATTCTCGCGGTATTGTTTTAACGTGCCAGGCGCGCGGCCTTCGGCAGTTTTAATCGTGTAGAAAATTTCGAACAGGTTATCGAGGTTTGTTGCCATCTTGCGATCATCTGTTTTGCGGTTATTTTTACGCATCAAAAACACGCCTCCTAAATGAAGCGTGTAACATACCGGGTGACGGTAACCGTAACCGTTCGGACAAGTCACCGACTATGTCAGCGGTCATGAAAAAAGCGCCAAACCGTTGATACGTACGGATTGACGCTAGCAGGATGATTCCGACTGGTCTCGAACCAGCGACCTCCACCCTGTCAAGGTGGCGCTCTCCCAGCTGAGCTACGGAATCGTATTCATCTCTGTCGGACAATATTTAGTATATAAGGAACGGGTTGTGTTGTCAATCAGTTTTTTTAAAAAAAGAATAGAAATCCTGCCTGAAAAAAGGGGGGCTCCTTCATGCTTATTGTCATCCTTTCTTACGGGACATCGCCCTGTAGCTGGTCGGGGTGGTTTGGTAATACCTTTTGAACACTTTGCTGAAATAACTGATCTCCCGAAAGCCCAGGCTGTGCGCAATATAAGAAACCGGCAAGTCATCGTTGGCAAGCATGTCTTTCGCTAGATTCATTTTTTGGCGGTTGACAAAAGAAACAAATGTTTCGCCGGTTTCCTTTTTGAAAAGTTTGCTGAAATAGTACGGGCTTAAATACACATGGCCGGCGACTTCTTCCAAAGTGACAGGCTGGTGAATGTGTTTCTGGATATATTTCAGGGCTTGCTTTATTTCTTTCTTGGACCGGGCATGTTTTTTGGCTTGGGCCGCTGGTTCTTTCGCCGGTTTTGCTTCTTCTTCATTTAAAATGGATGGCAAATAGTATGCTGACAAAGTACTTAACACTTCGGCAGAAGCAGATAACTTTTCTAAAGAAAAAACCGGAAGTTTGCTGTAGGCGGCCGCAAAATCATGGCGGGAAGACAGATCAAGCGGTTTTTGCTGCAAAAACTCTTTCACTTGATTTTCATCATCTTCCAGGCGTACCTGCCCGCTAATGATAAAACCATAAAGCGTGTTTTCCTGGCTTTTTACCGGAACCGCAAAATCCGCGAGGCCCGCATGGCACCTGTAAATACACGGCTGCCCGTTTTTCATTGTTTCAAATCCGCCGAATTTCGCACATGTTTGGCAGTGTTTCCGGAGATGCGGAACTTGCCGCATGATTTGGCAGACAGGCGGGAATTGATCATCATCCGAAATTTCTTTTCCGTCAATATCCACATAAACCGCTGTGAGGCCGGTCGCAGAAGAAAACATTTCCATTACTTTTTCGATCTGTTGTTTGTTTGCCATTTCACAAAACCCCCGTTTTCAAAAAAGCAATCATTTAAGCGGTTGCAAAATTCTGTTCAAAGCTGAACAAAAAAATACAAATGAATCATTTGCCATGCAAAAAGGCGGGAAAGCGCAAACATTGGTTTCTAGCCTCATTATAAATGAAAGCGCAACAAAAAAATATCATTTTCCGTATTTTCAACAGAATTTGATGCCGGAATAGGCAAATTTGTGACAAAGGGTTTCTTTATACTTGTATTATAAGGAAACGCATATAAATATTTGTGAAATAAATCACATGAATGATAAGTTTGTTATTTCGGAGGGATATAATATGAAAAAAATAATGGCCATTAATGCAGGCAGTTCTTCATTAAAATTTAAAGTTTTCAATATGCCGGATGAAAGTATTTTAATTGAAGGGGTGTTTGAACGAATCGGATTCGACGCACCTGAGGTTTCATATAAAATCAACGGTTTCCGCCAAAAAGAAAAACCGCCGATTCACGATCACCGTGACGCTGCGGATTATTTGATTGAAATTCTTTTAAAAAACCATATTGTCGATGATTTAAATGAAATTTCAGCTGTCGGCCACCGGATCACACATGGCGGTTCTGACTTTTCGGATTCTGCCGTACTGGACCGTACAGTGATTCAAAAAATTGAAAATCTGTGCGAACTGGCGCCTTTGCATAATCCGGCTGGGTTGCTCGGAATCAGGGCTTTTATGAAAAGGATTCCTAAAGCTTGTGCCGTAGCCGTGTTCGATACCGCTTTCCATCAAACGCTTGCACCTGAAACGTATTTGTATCCGGTACCTTTGAAATTATACAATCAATATCATATCCGGAAATACGGCTTCCATGGAACCAATCATCAGTATGTTGCCAATGAAGCAGCCCTGCTTCTTGAAAAACCATTGAAAGACTTGAAAATCATTTCCTGCCATTTAGGAAACGGTTCCAGTATTTGTGCAATTCAAGGCGGAAAATCTGTCAATACTTCAATGGGCTTTACCCCGCTGGCCGGATTGATGATGGGAACGCGTTCCGGTACAATTGATCCTTCCATCCTTCCATTTATCATGAAAAAAACAGGGCACACCATTGATGAAATGATGGATATGTTCAATAGAGAGTCCGGCTTGCTCGGCATTTCCGGGATTTCAAATGATTTCCGCGACGTGGAGCTGGCAGCAAAAGCCCATAATGAGCAGGCGGAATTGGCAATCAAAATGTTTGTGAATCGTGTGACAGAATGTGTCGGCGGTTATGTTGCATTGATGGGCGGGGTGGATGCCATTGTGTTCACGGCAGGGATCGGGGAACATTCTGCCTCCGTCCGGCAAGCAGTGGTGTCCAATTTAGCCTATCTTGGGGCAAAATTGGATTTCCGGTCAAACGAAGAAAACGGGCCGTATATTCATACCCCTGATTCAAAAGTGTCTTTACTGGTCATTCCGGCAAACGAAGAATTGATGATTGCACGGGATACCTGGCGCTTAAGTGAAGGGCAAGCCGCGCGTTTGCCCGAAAAACAAACAGTGAGGGTCTGAAAAAGCGGCAATTTAAAAAAGGACGATGCGGTAAAACGATCGGCGCATCGTCCTTTTTTGCTGGAAAACAGAACGCAACTTGCCAGCTATTCCCAAACTTCTCCGGCAATCTTTACCACGTGCGCTAGTTTTGCCCATTGTTCTTCCTCAGTAAGCAGATTGCCTTCTTCAGTGGAGGCAAAACCGCATTGCGGGCTGAGACAAAGCTGTTCAAGCGGGACATACTTGGAGGCTTCGTCGATTCTGCGCTTCACATCGTCCGCATTTTCAAGCTCGCCGAATTTGGAAGTGACAAGGCCGAGCACAATTTGCAGGTCTTTCCTTTGTACATGGCGTAAAGGTTCGAATCCGCCGGCGCGGTCGCTGTCATATTCTAGGAAAAAGCCGTCGATATTGAGGCCGTTAAATAGCGTTTCGGCGACCGGTTCATAGCCGCCGGAAGCAATCCATGTCGAGCGAAAATTGCCCCGGCAAATGTGCATCGTAACTGTCAAATCTTCGGGTCGTCCGCTGACAGCTTCATTTATGGTGCGTGCATAAAGTTTTTCCAGATGGTCTGGATTCAGTCCGCGGGCTTTCAGCTGTTCTTTTTGTTCATCGGAGCAAAGGTATGCCCATGCTGTATCATCGAGCTGCAAATAGCGGCAGCCGGCATCGTAAAAAGCGGCAATCGCTTTTTTGTAGGCTTTTCCAAGATCGTGGAAAAACAAATCTTCATCCGCCTGGTAACGCCCGTTTGCAATCTTGCCTCGGAAATGCAGCATGCTCGGGCTTGGAATGGTCATTTTAGGCATGTGGTCCCCGGCAATGCTATGTAAAAATTTATAATCGTCAATCATCGGATGGTCGGAAAAATCCAGATCCCCGATGATCCGGATGGAATGCGATTTCGTCTGCTTTTCTTTAAACTGGATGCCGCTCCCGGATTCGTATCCTTCCACACCAGTAAGATTTTCGAGAAAATCAAAATGCCAGTAAGCCCGGCGGAATTCCCCGTCCGTTACCGACTGCAGGCCGATTTCTTTCTGCTTTGCCACAATCCTTTTGATTTCCTCATTTTCTATTTCACGCAGCGCTTCTTTTGTGATTTCGCCTGATTCTTGCCGGCGGCGGGCCTGTTTCAACTTTTCCGGCCTGAGCAGACTCCCGACATGATCGGCGCGGAATGGCGGTATTGCTTTTGCCAATTGTATCCTCCCCTTTCTTGTAAATATTTAGAATGATAGCAAAAAAAGGAAGAAAAGTAAACTGCTTTTTGTCTGATTAAATTACTGGCGTACAATTTATTCGAGATCTTTAAAAAGGACCATTGCCCGGCTGCGTTCAAGTCCTATACCATCAGGCGGTTTCGAAGAGAGTTTATTTATTCGGCCGGCGTGCTGACGTCTCACAGCCGGAGGGTCTCATTGAACATTTGTGAGACATATGCCCACAAATGGGCATTCCGGAAAATGATTCAAAGTGTGCGCATGATTGATTGAGAGACAGGAACTGAATACTGGAAATTAAAAAGCCCGCAAAGGTGGGGAGGGGGAAAGTATACCTTCAACCACCTGAAATTATAGATTTGGATTCCATATTTTACATTTACTTCCACGTGTGTGGATTTTAGCTATCAAATCGCTGCACTTTCGTAATTTGGGTTTATTTTATATATGAGGAAAGTTGTTGTCTATGAGATGAGGGCGGATGAGTTCCCCTTATTTCAAAAATTCGCGAGAAAATTTGATTTGGACATCAAGTATATTGATGATGTGTTAACCCCTGAAACGGCAATGGAAGCAAAAGGCGCTGAAGCGTGACGATCCTTGGGAATTATCCGGTCGGCTCCGGGACTTTCAAGGCTTTAAGGGATGTCGGCGTGAAGTATATCGGCCTGAGGACTGCAGGATATAATCATATCGATCAGGAAGCCGCAAAAGCATATGGCATCCGTTTTTCGAATGTGGCGTATTCGCCTTATTGCGTGGCCGATTTTGCAACGATGCTGATTTTGATGTGTGTGCGGAAAGCAAACCAGATCTTAAGCCGTGTCGAGGCACAGGATTTTTCTGTGGAAGGGATTCAGGGCAGGGAAATGCGCAACTTAACGATCGGGATTATTGGCGCCGGCAGAATCGGCAGCATTGTTGCAAAAAATTTGTCCGGTTTTGGCTGCAACCTCATTGCACACGATACTGTTGAAAGGGATGAATTGCGCGGCATCCTGAAATATGTATCGTTGGATGAACTGCTGGAGGAAAGCGATGTGATTACCATCCACACCCCCTTGTTTGAAAGTACATACCATATGATTAACCAGGATCGTATTGCAAAAATAAAGGACGGCGTATGCATCATCAATTGTTCCCATGGTGCTGAAGTGGATACGTATGCGCTCATCGCCGGGATTGAGGCGGGGAAAGCCGGCGCTGCCGGGATTGATGTGCTGGAGGATGAGGAAGGAATTTTTCATTATGACCGCCGCACGGATATTTTGGACCACCGTCAGCTGGCCGTTCTGAGATCTTTTCCCAATGTGATCGTCACACCGCACACTGCGTTTTACACCGATCAGGCGGTTAGCGATATGGTGGAGATGGCGCTTACATCGCTTGTATCCTTTATGGAGACGGGGAAGAGCAGGTGGGAGATAAAAGTATGAAGAACATAAGCAGCTTTTTTATAATTGTGAGACAAAAATAGAAGTATTTAAGCACATATTGAATGACCATTTTACAGCATTGTTGTTGGCCTGATCCGTTGAAATAATGGGGGTAAGCTGATTTTTTGCGTTAATTTTTCGATTATGGTAAACTAATTAATAAATCGTTCAAAAAAGCTGTTGAGCGCTGTCCGGTTACTCATCCGTGATGTGTCCCGTCTTTAACGGCATTATAACCCACTTTCACTATTTAAGGTATAAAGAAGATAGGTGGGGAAACCAGTTGCCTGTAAAAATCTTTAGAGGCGCCTTAAGCCTCCGTTTCCCGTCCGCCACAGTCCATCTTAAGCCCTTTTTCACTTTGCTTACTGCACACTTGCCCGCTAT
This sequence comes from Weizmannia sp. FSL W8-1119, assembly GCF_038008605.1. NCBI lineage: Bacteria > Bacillati > Bacillota > Bacilli > Caryophanales > Bacillaceae > Heyndrickxia > Weizmannia sp. FSL W8-1119. Next base: position 944,816 of record NZ_JBBOZL010000001.1, read on the forward strand.
CTTCGAGTTGTTTATCAATTTCTTGCACTTCATATGCCTGCCATCTATTCGGTGGTTTTTCTGGAAATATTAGCAGAAATGCCGAAGTATCGACGAGTGGTTTTTGAATTTCAATGATGATTCCCATTGCATTCGTCTGCGGGTTTTTGAAAAAGAAAACCAAAACAAATGCCGGAAGATGAAAAAATCTTTTATCAATGCAAGTATCAAAAAAACGAATCTTTATAGAAGGGAAGACAGATGCCGAAAACTATCATATAAGGAGTAGATTTGAAAAATGGTATTTAACAAGAAAAAAATTAACATCGTTAATATTCGACAAACGAAAAAAAGTGTGTTTGCTACGGGAGTAGGAAACGCGATGGAATGGTTTGATTTTGGCTTGTATTCTTATTTAGCGGTCATTATCAGCCAGAACTTTTTTAGTGCCGTGGAGAATGACGAGCTGAAATTAATCTTTACATTTGCCACATTTGCGATTGCCTTTTTAATGCGCCCTTTAGGCGGGATTATATTCGGCAGAATCGGAGATAAATATGGAAGAAAAGTCGTTTTAACCATCACGATTATTTTGATGGCCTTTTCCACACTCCTAATCGGTTTATTACCTACGTATGATCAAATTGGAATATGGGCCCCGGTGTTCTTATTAGTAGCCAGAATTATTCAGGGCTTTTCAACTGGCGGCGAATATGCCGGCGCCATGGTCTATATTGCAGAATCTTCCCCGGACAATAAGCGTAATGTGCTTGGAAGCGGACTGGAAATCGGTACGCTTGCCGGCTATATATTAGCTTCACTCCTTGCCAGTGCGCTCTTCATCACGCTAACTGACCAGCAGATGGTCACATGGGGCTGGCGAATTCCATTTTTGCTTGGCTTGCCTTTAGGGCTGGTTGGGTTTTACTTGAGAGCCCATTTAGAGGAAACACCCATTTTTGAAAATGAACTTTCCGAGGAAGGTATCCAGGAGGAAAGCTTCCTTTCGATTTTAAAAAACCATAAAAAGGACATTCTGGTATGTTTCGTATCTGTCGCATTCTTTAATGTTACAAACTATATGTTATTATCCTACATGCCATCGTATTTAGATGAGGTTATTGGTTTATCCGGTACAGCAGGGACGGTATTGATTACGCTGATTATGGTGATTATGGTCCCGCTTGCCTTATTGTTTGGGAAGCTCAGCGACAAAATTGGAAACAAGACGGTTTTAATCATGGGCTTGGGCGGGTTAACATTATTATCTGTCCTTGCATTTTACTTCATCAATATGAAGTCAATTATATTCATCTTTTTCGGCATTCTCATTTTGGGTATCCTGCTTTCAACTTATGAAGGTACGATGCCTGGTACTTTGCCAACAATGTTCTACACGGATATTCGGTACAGAACACTGGCTGTGACGTTTAATGTTTCTGTATCATTATTTGGCGGCACTACCCCGCTCATCTCAACATGGCTGGTCCACCAAACCGGCAATGCCTTGGCGCCTGCTTTCTATCTGACAATCTTTAGCTTTATCGGCTTTTTCGTCATACTATTCTTATTCCGCAGTACTTCCGGAAAATCTCTAAAGGGTTCGTACCCAACGGTGGCGACGAAGACGGAGTATAAAGAAGCTGTAGAAAATCCAAGGCATTCATTGTGGTGGCTGATGGAAAAAACAAGAAGAAAATAAGCACTTGTACAATTAAACGGCTGTAGGGAATTTGCATTACTTTATTTGCCGGAGATGGCAGGGCATGCCGGCTTTTTCCGGGTCTCGGCTCAGCCTTTAAACAGAAAAAGCGCCAAATCTTTTGGCGCTTTTTCTGTTGGCCAAGGCCCTTAATATTTGGCTGGAAGCGTTAAAAAACTGCAGAAAAGATTTTCTGCAGTTTTTTTACAATCAGGATGACATTGCCATGCCGCCGTTAATATGGATGCACTGCCCATTGTACCGTCCGGAAGGAATATAATTTTGTAAAACCATGGATCAACTGGCCGGTTATATGATCCCTTTCTCTTTTTGAAAACCCATTTTGCCTGTCTGGTGCGGCATGGACTGGGAACCCCGGCCGATTTTGAAAGCCATCCATTTTAAGTGGCGGGGGAAATCTGCAAACGCGGTTAATTTTAAACACGTGCCTGTAAAACATCTCCTGTTGGCATTGCCGGAGATGTTTTTTGCCGTTCATTATCTGTGCGGGTGCTTCATTCCTATTCTGTGACCGCCAACTTCACCGTGCCAATTCCTTCAAATTTTCCGCTGTATGTTCCGGCTTCCAGCGGCTTCGGCAGGACAAATGTGCCGGATGAGACAAACATGCCCGGTTCAAGCGCTGCCTGGTGTTCGCCCAGTTTTTTCAGCAGCCATTTTACGGCATGAAGCGGATGCCCCATGACAGCTGAAGATTTGCCTTCATCGAGCACTTTACCGTTAAGGAGCAATTGGCCATGGATATCATCAATATCGCGATATGTATAATCTTTGGCTTCCCCAAAAGCCACTTTTCCGCCGACAGCCCCGTCTGCGCAAACTTGTTCTTTTGGCATTTTAGGGAACCAGTCCTTGAATCGGGAATCAGGAATTTCCAATCCCGGCGCAACTTGTGTCTTTTGGATGATTTCTGCTTCAGACGCGTCTGCCGTAAGCCGCTCCTTTACAAGAAAAACCAATTCCAATTCGATCAATGGATGAAGCGTATCTTTGCTCAGGGATATATGGTTTGCCACTTGTTGATCTGTCAACTCGCCGTACAATGGTTCGCGTGCATCGAATAATGCCTGTGTTTCAGGGCTTGTCATGCTGATCTTATAACCTTTTAACGTTTCATGGTTTTCTTTTTTTGCTGCAGTAAAAGCATGCTGCATCCGGTAAGCCTCATCTAAATCGATGCCTGACGGAAAAATATCCTTGTTCAGCGCTTTTCCATTTTTGTAAGCATCATACAAAGTATTTAAAAAACCTTCCTTTAACATCGCCAAACCACCTCGTTAAAATTTTTATATTTATATAATTTATCTATCATTTTAACACTTTTTGGGAGCGATAGACAAAATTTTTTTGGAATGGACATTTTTCGGAATAAAAGGGAAATAAAGAGGGAGAGGGGGGACTTAAGCATAATAGTGGGGAAGGAAACGTTAAAAATTCCGGTTTAACCAGGGCCGGGCATTTCAAAAGTGCGGCCCTGGTTGTTAGTGTGCAAGCAGCTGCCGGTAGGACAGGGGGTCTTTTACTAAATCTTCCAGTGTATATTTGTCGAGCACGCGGAGATAAGCGACGAGGGCTTCGTTTAGAACATGCTTTAATCCGCAAACGGGGGAGATGATACAGGCAGAGGCCCCATCTTCCATACATTCCACCAATTTAAAATCATCTTCTGTTATGCGGATCAGTTTCCCAACGTTTATTTCGCGGGGATGTTTGTTCAGGCATATGCCGCCTCCCCTTCCGCGCACTGTTTTCACCAGCCCGAGCTGGCTTAACTCGTATGTGATTTTCATTAAATGATTTTTTGAGATGTTGTAGGCATCCGCGATTTCTTTGATGCTGGCTAATTTTCCTTCTTCCAATGAAGCGAGATAGATTAATTCGCGCAAAGCATAATCAGAGTAATGGGTTAAACGCATTGATATCACCTGCCAACCCCATTATACCTGTTCCCGCCGAAAATGGCGTTCATTTTTTTCCTTTCCAGAAAATGTGACAACATTATTAAAGATATATTTAAAATATTGCTTTAAAAACGAAGAAGCACTATCTTAAAGATATATTTTAAATACTACTATTTGGAGAGTGAAAATCATGTTATCGCAGAAAACCATTGAGATCGTAAAATCAACTGTGCCCGTATTAAAAACACAGGGGACGGACATTACTACATACTTCTATAAAACGATGTTTGCCGCACACCCCGAGCTGCTGAATATTTTTAATCAAACGAATCAGTCACAGGGAAGGCAGCAAACAGCACTTGCCAATGCTGTATTAGCGGCTGCTTCTTATATTGACCATTTGGAAACGATCTTGCCGGTTGTGGAACAAATTGCGCACAAACACCGCGGCCTGGGCATTCAACCGGAGCATTATCCGATTGTCGGGGAATTTCTGCTGAAAGCCATTAAAGAAGTATTAGGAGATGCGGCCACGGAAGAGGTTTTGCAGGCTTGGGCTGAAGCATACGGATCCATTGCCGACGTTTTCATCGAAGTCGAGAAAAAAATGTACCGGGAAGCGGAAACCAAAAGAGGAGGATGGGAAGGCTTTAAACCGTTCACAGTTGTAAAAAAAGTAAAAGAAAGCAATGCCATTACGTCCTTTTATTTAAAACCGGCGGACGGGGGCCCGGTGCCGTCCTATCTTCCGGGACAATATCTCACGCTGAGAGTAAAAATTCCGGGTGAGACATACTTGTTTAACCGCCAGTACAGCCTTTCATGCGGGCCGGGACATGAGTACTTCCGGATTTCGGTGAAACGGGAAGCGGATCATGAACCAAATGGAAAGGTGTCAACGTATTTACATGATCATGTCAAAGTGGGGGATGAGCTTGAGATCAGCGCACCGGCCGGCGTCTTCACACTTACCGATGAACCAGCACCGGTTGCCCTGATCAGCGGCGGGGTCGGCCTGACGCCGCTGATGAGCATGCTGGAAGCTTTAGCGGATGCCGGCTCTAAACGCGAAATCCATTTTATTCATGCTGCCCGCAATGAAGATTTCCATGCTTTTAAAGCGGAAGCAAAACACCATATTGAAAAGCTTGAAAACGGGCATTATTATTTCGGGTACGGGCATCCCCTTTATGAAAACAGCGGCTGCGATTTCACAGGCCATCTTTCCAAAGCGTTTTTGGAAAAAATGGTAACCGCGCAAACGGTTTGTTATATTTGCGGTCCGGTCCCATTTTTGAAAAATGCGGTGCGAATTTTAACGGAGCTTGGCGTGGCCAAAGAAAATGTCCGTTATGAATTTTTTGGGCCGGCAATCGAACTGGCTCCGGCTGCAGCCGTTTAAACGAGCGGGGGGAAGAGTGAAAGGCTCATTTTTTTTTGCCGGGACATCGTTTTCGGCCAGAACCAGCAACTTTTTGGACGGGACAGCGGATTTTCAAGAGAGGATAAATCCTCGCGTTTTTAAAGCGGGAAAAAGGGGCTGTCCCATTTTGGCTCGTGCGCTGATGATCGATGAAATTCATGAAACGCTTGCGGGAATAGTGGCTGAATTTCACCATCATAAACACCAAACTGGATCATCCTTTCAAAATGAAGGGGCTCCCATCAATCGTTTAACGGTTTTTGGGAGCCCCTTTTTCAAAAAATCAGCAGCAAGCTTGCGACAATTGGAACGGCAATCATCGAAGACTTGAGCAGCGGGACGGGGGCGCGGTTTGTAAATTTGGCGCCGATGTATGCGCCGGACATTGTGCCGATGACGACTTCCACGAGCAGCCCGAGATCCAGTGTCCCTTGCTGGAAGCTGGCGAGTCCGCCGCCTATTGCAATCGGGATAATGACCATCATGGTTGTGCCGGCAGCCTGGCGGACAGATAAGCCGAGAAGGATCATTAAGCCAAGCTGGATAAATGGCGTCGAGCCGATCCCGAACATCCCTGAGAGCGCCCCGGTTACGATGCCGAGCAAAAGCGAGCGGGCCACAAAACGGGGCCCGGACGGAATGCTTTTTGCCTGGATGGATTGCTTTTGCAGCAAAAACATTCTGAGCCAAAGCAGAAAGGCTGAGAACATGAGCATGCCGGCGGTGAGCCATTTTAGTTCGCCGCTTGCAATATGCGCGGAGACATGGGATCCGGCCCAGGCTCCGGCAGCGCCTATGATGCCGGTTGTAATGCCTGCTTTAATGGAGACATTGCCTTCTCGGTAATGGCTTACCGCCCCAGAAAATGAAGAAAAGATCATGGCTGTTAAAGCAGTCGCAAGCGCGGTATGGATCGAAACGCCGAATAAAATTGTCAGCAGGGAAATGATAAAGCCCGCACCGCCTGCGCCGATAAATCCTAAAATAAGTCCGGTTAAAAACATTGTAATCAAAATGGAAACATGCATGGAAAAGCCTTCTTTCGCGCTGTACTGCTTCCATTTTATCCGGAACTGCAGGCCTTGTCACGCTGCCGGTTTTTAAGAGGGCGCGATCCAGCGTTTGCGTCCGCGGGATGTGCGGTGAGCCATAAAATATGATCACTCTTTTGCCTGTAAAGCCGCCATCATGCAGTGGGTGCCGGGGCTTGATGTATTAAATCAGAACAATGAAAAGGCGGTTATCAGCATTCTAAAGGCCAGATCGAAAAAGCGGCGCCCATTTTGCAGCATGAAAAAAACGGCCCATTCTTGAAGAACAGGGCCGTTTTGGGGGTTTATTGCGTAACCGGTACAGCGAGCAGCGCGCTCAGCATCCAGATGGTTTTTTCAACGTTTTCCACGAGCGTTGTCGCCATGTCAGCCGTGCCATAATCCTGATTGTCTTCGGCAAGTGCGATCAATTTTTTCAGTTCGACGGCGATCTGTTTGTAGTCTTTTACAAGAGATTCCACCATTTGTTCAGCGGTTAAGCCGGATTTTGCTTCTTCAATGGTTGCAAGTTCAAGGAATTCTTTGAAAGAAGCAGCCGGCTTTCCGCCGATCGCAAGGATGCGTTCTGCAAAATCATCGACCACCGTAGCAGCTTCGTTGTACAGTTCTTCAAATTTTACGTGCAGCGTGAAAAACAGCGGGCCTTTTACATACCAGTGGTAGTGGTGCAGTTTTGTATACAGGACGCTCCAGTTTGCAACTTGCTCGTTTAACGCTGTTTCAATATACATTTTCATTCCTCCCCAGTTTTGGTCTTGCTATACTTTTATTATAATATATATCATTTAAAAGTCAATATTAAATAATAATAATTATAAACATGTTGCGAATGGTGGTAACTTTCCCGGCTTTATCTGGTTTAATAACGATAGCACCAGGCGGCATTCTCCCGGCCGTTCCAGTTTTCTCCGGTTTTAAAAACGCAAAGGCAAGGACAAGGAGATACGCTTCTTGCCCATGCCGTCTGTTTTCAAATTTCGCGCGGCCTGTTGCCCGGTTTTTGCGCTTAAGCTCACGGTACGATCCGGAATCTTTTTTTCGGCCCGGTTTTAGTTTCTGTCGGTTTTAAAGATAATCCCGTTTTGCTTCCGCGATTTTTCGATAACCGAAAGGACTTCATAACTGGACTGGCGCAAGGTTTCATACGTTTTCCTGTCATTTTGCGCGATGATATCGGCAAAATCATTGATTTCATACATCATATTTTGCGCCTCCTGCTCCCGCGAGAAGAGGACCGGCTCCTTTGTCCGCACATCGGCAAACTTCATCTTTTCCAATTCTGAGATGCCTTCAATAATAATGCTGCCTTTTTCGCCGTGGATTTCGCTCGGAATATAAGAATGGGAAATTTTTGAGCAGATCACAGTAATATTGAACCCTTCGTATTGCAGGACAAGGGTGCCAGCCCCGTCAATGCCGTTCCGCAAAAGGACCGGGAAGTACCGGCTGTCTTTCGGTGCGCCGAATAACCAGACCGCAAGCGAAAGCGGGTAGACGCCAAGATCCATTAATGCCCCGCCGGAGAAGTTCCGCGAGAACACGTTCGGCTCTTCGCCGGCAAGAAATTTGTCGTAGCGGGAAGAGTATTGCACATATTGGAAAATTCCGCTTCTGATTTGGCCAACATCCTTTAATTTTTCTTTTAAAAGGGCAGTATTCGGATAATGGATATTCCGGATGGCCTCAAATAAAAATACACCATTTAGATCGGCAACACGAAAAGCTTCCTTAAATTCTTCCGTATTTGAAAAAATCGGTTTTTCGCAAATAACATGTTTTTTGTTTTTCAGAAAAACAAGCACGTTTTCAAAATGGAGCGCATTTGGCGACGCGATATAAACAGCATCAATGTTCCCGTCTTTTGCCATTTCTTCAAGATCCGTAAACACATTCGGTGCGCCATGTTTTTCCGCCATTTGTTCAGCGCTTTCTTTTCTGCGCGAGTAAACGGCTTCAAGGGTTAATTTTCCGGATAATTTTGCTGCTTCAATAAAAGCAGAGGTAATCCAGCTTGTTCCAACAGTTGCAAAACGCATAGCATCGCTTCCTTTTCTCATTTTATCTTGATATGTTCATTGTATCACATGCCGAAACGGTTGATAAACAGTGAGGATTCGACATAAAATTTTATAAATAAATGGATATTTTTGTTGAAAAAGATATATAGTTGAAATATATATACATAATCACAGGAATGTCCGGACATCATCAGACATATATTGAGCATGAAAGTTCATTTCAAAAAAGCTTGAAAAACGGATTGATAGAAAGATAGGCAGGTGCAAAAATATGGGTGTCGGAAAAATACATTATGAATTTATGGATCTCCCGCTCCGCTTTCATCTTTTTTCTGCTGTTGTCGGAATGGACGGTATTTTAAAAAGCATTTCCTCTGATATGCAGACTGTAACGGGTTTTGATGCCGGCGATTGGGTGGGAAGGCCTTTTTCTGCTTTGATGCACCACGATGACCGCAACAAATGGGCAGGCATTCTAAATGGAGAGGAAGAAGAAATGGGCCTTTTCATGTACAGGATGAAATCGAAAAACGGTGATTACAAATGGGTGGAGTCCACTTATGTGGTCTTTAAAGATCTAAAATATGGCGAAAAGCCCCATATCCATTTGCTGACGAAAGACATGACGGTGGTCAAGGAATTATACGATTATCTTGTATCATCTGAACAGTTGTCCATGGTCGGGCAGCTTGCCGCGGGCATTGCGCATGAAATCCGGAATCCGCTCACCGCGATTAAAGGATTTTTGCAGCTGATGCAGGCGGGCGTGATTGATACTGGCCATTACCTTGATATTATGCAAAATGAAATTGAACGGATTGAAATGATTTCAAGCGAGCTGCTTTTTCTCGGCAGGCCGAAAGCATCGGATATGAAAGTTTGCTGCCTGCAAACATTGCTTGATGAAGTGCTTGTTTTAATGGAGACGCAATCGTACGGAAAAAACATCCAAATTGAAACGGTTTTTCCGTCGCAGCCTATTTTTATTTGCTGTGATGATTCGAAAATGAAGCAGGTATTTGTGAATTTAATCAAAAATGGCCTGGAGGCAATGGAAGAGGGGGGAACGCTGACCGTTGAACTTTCAGTGGCCGGGGAACGTGCAGCCGTTGCGTTCCGGGATGAGGGAATCGGGATCCCGCCGGAAAAATTGGAAAAAATCGGCCAGCCTTTTTATACGACAAAAGAGCGCGGCAACGGGCTTGGTTTAATGGTTTGTTACCAGATTGTAAGAGAGCATAACGGGGACATTTCCATAGAGAGCAAACCCGGGGAAGGCACTGTTTTCACCGTGGTTCTGCCCTGGGCGGGGCCGGACGGGGAACAGGAGGCATCTGGCAGTTTTTGATGCGCACCTCAAAGCATCCGGCAATCTGTGAAGCCAAGAAGAACCCGGCCTTTCCGGCAGATTGTATGTGTAAAATTTTACTCGACGGGGCATATGAGTGGAAAAAAATGGGAAGACGCTCTATCATCTAATTGTACACTTCAAGATGAACATCTAGAGAGAGAGGTCTTCCCATGGATATTATATCAATAATTGCTGGATTATTAAAGGATACAAAGAGTCTTATCGAATTTGAAGAACAGCTTAAAATTCTGATGCAGAAGGTTTTTACACAATGGGTTGGGGATGTATTTGAGGAGTTAGATAAAACAATAAAACAGAAGAAGTTGGAGGAAGGCTGGGAGTACTGCCGGAGTGATAACAGAAGCGTTCAGTTTCTATTTGGAAGTGTGACTTTTAAACGATCATTAATGCGTGATAAGAGAGGGAACTCACATTATCCTTTGGATGAATGCTTGGGGCTGTTACCCCACCAGAGATATAGCCCGTTAGTGGAATTAAAGGTGGCAGAGTTGGCAAGTGAGAACACCTATCGGGAGGCGGCGAATATTTTAAAAGAATGGACAGCCGTGAGTCTTAGTCATACAACTGTAGGGGAAATGGTGAAACGCGTAGGGAAAACGCAGGCGGAAGCCGACAAGGCCCTTGTAGAAGAGATGGAAATAGCTGCTTCACTGCCTGATGGGAAGAAGGTAGACTACCTGTTTTCCGAAGCAGATGGCGTATTCATCCGGGGACTGGAAAAGAAACAGGGTATGGAAGTCCACCATGCCATTCTCTATGAAGGTTGGGAAACCAATGGAAAAAGGGTCTCCCTGCGTCAGCCCACAGTCATCATGACGACGGAAGACATTCAGACATTTTGGGATGAAGTCCAAGCCACAGCTGCCAACACCTATTCCCTCGAAAAAGCGCATGTCATTACAAACAGTGATGGAGGTGCTGGGTACACAGCTGAACGGTTTCAAACAGCATTCTCACAGTCGGAATTCCCGGTGCTCAACCAGCTGGATACCTACCACGTTGCACAAGCCATTGTAAGGACATTTGGGGGCGGAAAGAGCGAGATCAAGGAGCAGATTAGAAAAGCGATTAGAAAGCATGACCTAGACCAATTCACGTTATATTTGGATACGCACGAAAGCACCTTGACGGATAAAAAGGCCCTCAAGAAAATCAAGGAATTCCGTTCGTATATCTTGAAAAACTGGGACCGCATTTTTGACTGGAGAGACAGGGTGAAAAACGTGCCGGAAGGTGCGAGAGGCCTGGGAGCGATGGAATCGAATCAAAGGCATATCTCCTTCAGGATGAAAAAAAGGGGCATGCATTGGAGTGAACTTGGCGCAGAAGCCATGGTGAAAATCAAACAAGGCATACTCAATGGGACATTGAGAGAAGCCTATCTGAAACACCGTTCAAGAAGCGAGAGAAAGCAACGGAACTTGAAACAATCCATCAGGATGTCTCAACTACTCAAGCAGCCTGTACGCCCGTCAGTGGGCGTAAAGCACGGATCAGTTGCCCTGCATTCAAGCAGTTCATCGGCAATGGGACATTTAAGCAAAATATTAGAGCTTTCGTTTTAAGCTTGGCTCAGTGGGGACTGATCGTTGAGGCGCGCGAAATTTACGAGACTCCTGCGGGAAAAGCGAGCCAGGAGAGACCCCGCAGCGAGGTACGAGCGAGGAGGCTCGCCGGCCGCCCGCGGAAAGCGAGTGAATTTCGCGCGCCTCAACATCCCCGTTGTCCATCTTTATACGGAAATATCACATCTTTTCCGAAAATTACACCGAGCAAGTGAAGCACGGTAGCCGAAAGTGTACAAAAAGAGTGTCTTGGAATACCCGATATTTAAACCTTGTCGAGAAAAACTTGACACATACGGCAGATTTCTTCCATTGAGAATAAGGAAAAACTGTTGTATGCTTATGTACAGTCTCCAATGGCCGGATGATTTGTGCACTGTTTATTAGGAAGGTGAGGGCCGATGTAAAAAAAAAAACGATGCAAAAACAAGCCTACTCTACATGATTGAAAGGAACTGACATATGGCAGGATTTAAAGATGAAGTGTTATCAAGAAGGACTTTTGCGATTATTTCCCACCCGGACGCCGGGAAAACAACATTGACGGAGAAGCTGCTTCTGTTTGGCGGGGCCATCCGCGCCGCCGGGACGGTCAAAGGCAAAAAAACCGGGAAATTTGCGACTTCCGACTGGATGGAAATCGAGAAGCAGCGGGGCATTTCCGTTACTTCTTCCGTTATGCAGTTTGAATATGCGGGAAAAAGGATCAATATTTTGGATACGCCCGGCCACCAGGATTTCAGTGAAGACACATACCGGACACTGATGGCCGTCGACAGCGCCGTCATGATCATTGATGCTGCTAAAGGGATTGAGGCACAGACGATTAAACTGTTTAAAGTGTGCCGGATGCGGGGGATTCCGATTTTTACGTTTATCAATAAACTGGACCGCCAAGGGAGGCCGCCGCTTGAGTTGCTGGCTGAACTGGAGGAAATCCTCGGCATTGAATCGTATCCGATGAACTGGCCGATTGGCATGGGAAAAGAATTTCTCGGCATTTATGACCGTTATCACCGCCGCATCGAGCAGTTCCGCGTGGAAGAAGGAGACCGGTTTCTGGCGTTGAATGAAGCGGGCGAAGTGGAAGGGGATGCCCCGATCAAGGAAAACGCGCTGTATGGCCAGGCGCTGGAAGAAATCATGCTGCTCGATGAAGCGGGCAATGAATTTTCGGAGGAACGGATTGCAAACGGCACGCTGACGCCGGTCTTTTTCGGCAGTGCCCTGACAAATTTCGGCGTGCAGACATTTCTGGAAACGTATCTTCAATTTGCGCCGCCACCGCAAGGAAGAAAGACGGAAGAAGGGGTGGTGGATCCGTTAAGCGAACAGTTTTCGGGTTTTGTGTTCAAAATCCAGGCGAATATGAATCCTGCCCACCGCGACCGGATTGCGTTTATCCGCATTTGTTCGGGAAAATTTGAACGCGGCATGTCCGTCACGCTTGCAAGGACCGGAAAACAAATGAAACTGTCCCAGTCAACCCAGTTTCTTGCGGATGACAGGAGCACGGTTGAAGAAGCGGTTAGCGGCGATATTCTCGGCCTGTATGATACCGGCACATACCAGATTGGCGACACAATCTTCTCCGGGAAACAGCCGGTTCAATTTGAAAAGCTGCCGCAATTTACACCGGAACTGTTTGTAAAAGTATCGGCGAAAAACGTGATGAAACAAAAAAGTTTCCATAAAGGAATCAACCAGCTCGTTCAGGAAGGCGCGATCCAGCTGTACCGCACATGGCATACGGAAGATTATATTTTAGGGGCGGTCGGGCAGCTGCAGTTTGAAGTGTTCGAACACCGCATGAAAAATGAGTATAACTCCGATGTCGTAATGGAATCGATCGGTTCCAAAATTCCGCGCTGGGTTGAGGGGGATACGGTGGACGAATCCCTTTCCAGTTCGCGCAGTCTGCTTGTGAAAGACCGTTTCGGGAAACCGTTGTTTTTATTTGAAAATGATTTTGCATTGCGCTGGTTCACGGACAAGCATCCCGACATTAAACTGTATAATCCGATGAATTAAAAAACACTGTGCGGCTTTGCCGTACAGTGTTTTTTGCTTTTATCCGGGGCATGATAAGAACACATGAAAACGGGAGAATATGGCGACTTGCCAACTTCAGTTTAAAGGGGCATGCGCATGAAAAAATTAGCACCGCTTGAGGCGATTGTTTGGAACATTGCCTTGCCGGGGTTTGCCCAGCTTTTGGCGGGCCGTTATGTGAAGGGCATCGCGTTTATTTTTATGGAGTTTCTGATTAATGTGAACAGCCGTTTTAACGAAGCGATCATGCTCAGTTTTCTCGGAAAAACAATGGAAGCCGGAAACATCATCGATTACGGATGGCTGATGTTTTATCCTTGTCTATACTTTTTTGCCATGTGGGATGCGTATAAAATGGCCCGCGGCAATCTTCAGCCGTATAGTTATCTGCCTTTTGTGTTTGCTGCTTACTTTGTGACGATCGGATTAATGCTCTCCCCTGTGGTTATCGTCCGGGAAAAAATGCCCGGGCCCGTGTTTTTCCCGATGTTTTGTGCCATCCCCGGACTTTTGGCCGGCGGGCTGCTCCGAAAAATTTTAACGCGAAAATTGCATGAAAACAGTTGACGGAAATGGATGTATCCCATATAATCAAAATAACAGAATACTTTTGACAATTGTCAAAGGGGAGTAGCGTTAAGTGTGCATGGCACACTTAAAACAAAGTCGTCATTACATGATCCGTTTCGGCGGTCATCGGCTTTGTTGGCACCGTCCGGATGTCCAGCAAGACCTTTGCCTGTACAGGTAAAGGTCTTGCTTTTTGTCTTTACAGGAAATTGTCAAAAGTGGCACTTTACTTATCACGCCGGACGCGCCTGGGCCGGAATGCCGCTTTTTGATCTGTAAGGGCAATGGTCCCGGGTGCCGGCAAAGGAGGACTTTGTGGAATGGATTTTACAATGCTGCTTGAATATGCATGGGTGTTATGCGTATTGGTCGGACTGGAAGGGATTTTAGCTGCAGATAATGCAGTCGTGATGGCGGTAATGGTCAAGCACCTGCCGCACGCCCAGCAGAAAAAAGCGCTCTTTTACGGGCTTCTGGGCGCGTTTGTATTCCGGTTTACTGCCCTGTTTCTCATTTCGTTTCTTGCAAACATATGGCAGATTCAGGCTGTCGGGGCCGCTTACTTGTTTTTTATTATGATCCACCATTTTGTAAAAAAGCACCGGGAAAATGGTCCGAAACTTGCCGAATCCGCATCGAAGCCGGTTTCTTTCTGGATGACCGTTTTTAAAGTGGAACTCGCCGACATTGCGTTTGCCATTGATTCTATGCTTGCAGCTGTGGCCATGGCTGTGACGCTGCCCCCGGCCGGTTCGTTTCAAATCGGGGGCATTAACGGAGGGCAGTTCATCGTGATGTTTTTAGGTGGGGTGATTGGGCTCGTGCTAATTCGATTTGCTGCTAACCGGTTTGTCCGCCTGCTGGAAAAATATCCGGGCCTTGAAGATGCCGCTTTTCTAATTGTCGGCTGGGTCGGGGTAAAATTGTTCGTTTTTACGCTTTCGCATCCGGGCGTCGGGCTGATTGATGAACATTTCCCGGAGTCCGCTTTGTGGAAACTGATCTTCTGGGCAGTTATGCTTGCGATCGCAGCGGGCGGCTATTTTTTCTCCGTCCGCAAAAAAAATAGCAACAAGGAGGCGCATTCCGGCGGGAAATCGGGTAAAAAGCAGAAACAGATGTAAAGAAACCGGCAAAGCAGGCGAATCCCGCTTTGCCGGTTTTTCTTTTATTCCGGGTTTTGCCCGGAAAGGCGGGACTGGGCCTCTCGCACGAGCCGTTTTGTCATTTCTCCGCCTACCGATCCGTTTGCCCGTGATACGGTATCCGATCCGAGCTGCACGCCAAATTCCTGGGCAATTTCATACTTTACTTGGTCCATGTATGCCTCAATGCCCGGTACCAACAATTTATTGCTGTTTCTCGCCATCATCATTCTCCTTTTTTTTAAATTGGCTCCTCTTTCTGCCGCCCGTATTGCGGCATCAGCCTTTATGAATAGTATCATCCTCCGGAAAATAATTATGTTTGGAAACAGTTGTATTTGCATGCACCCGGAGCCGGTTTTGACAGATATTGCGGCCATAAAGCGTTGATGCGCGGGCATGCTAATGAAGCAGGCAACCTGAAATAATGGAGGGGACGGCATGGCCAAACGAAAAGCTGAATTTGATGCAGCCGCAAAACATAACAAAACCCCGAAAGAAAATCTGGCCGAAACAGAATTCTCCGCAGAATTTGCCCGCGGGGAAGAAGCGGTGAAAGGGGCAAACCGAAATTCAAAAAAAGGCAGGAAAGGGCGTTCATGAACCGCAGGAAACAAAATGTCCGGGAAGAAGCGGGGCTGGAATTCGGGGACATCAATGCCGGGAAGATATATGAAATCATGGCTCAAAGAGGAACCGGCAAAAAAAAGAAAAAATGCAAAAAAAATAAAGAATGAGGATGGCGGCCGCCATCCTTTTTTGCGGAAATGGCAGGAGGAATTCCCCCGTTTGATCACGAATTACCACCATATCATCCATCTTGCAATTTCATTTGACATATCTTCTCAAAAAGAATATGTTCTTAAATAGCAGCCGGAAACCCTTATGCAGCAGACCTTTTCCGGGCATTTGCTGAAAACTGAAATGATGATGAATCCAGGGGCATGCTTCTTATGAAGAAGGGGAGAACAAATTTGGGAACAGATCGGTTTATGAGCCAAAAGAAAAGGGGACTTGTGTTAAGAGATCATGAACAGCTTTACAGGACCCTTTTTTTGGAAGCAATGGATGCGATTGTATTTTGGGATCAAAACGGCCGGATCCTGTTGGCAAACGAAGCCGCTTTAAAAATTTTCGAGTGCACGATGGAGGAGTTTATCGGGAAAAAGCTGAGCGATTTTGTTTATGTCGAAAACGGCGGGAATTGCCGGGAGTTCGACAGGCTGAACCACATCCCGGCAGCCCGCGAAGAACTGCTCTTTAAAATGCCGAACGGGCAGCTGAAGCATCTCGAGTTTACATCCCGGTATATCAGCGCAGAAAATTACCATGTGACCATTTTCCGCAATGTCAGCAGCCGTTACAAGATGGAACAGACGCTGCGGGACAGCGAGGAACGGTTCCGGAAAGTGTTCGAAGGATCGATCGACGGGATGGTCTTATGGAACTGGGATTTGAAAATTGTCGATATTAACCCTGCAGCCGCGAACGATTTCGACTGCAGCCGGGAAGATGCGATCGGGAAGAAAATCCAAAATTTATTGCTTACCAATGACGAAAAAGTGCAAAAAGATTTTCTCCGCCATCTTTTTCAGTTGAAAGAGAACGGGACGGCAGATTATTTGTTTAATGTTTCAAAAGCCAATGAAACGAAATATTATGAGATCACGTCAAAAGGGAACCTGACATCGAATATGAATTTAACGGTCATCCGGGATATTACCGAAAGAAGGGCGATGCAGGAGCAGCTCCGCAAATCGGATACCCTGAATATTGTCGGGGAGCTCGCGGCCGGCATTGCCCACGAAATCCGCAATCCGATGACAGCTTTGAAAGGTTTTATCCAGCTGCTGCAAAACAGCATGAAAGAGGAAGAGCATTCATTATATTTTAACGTGATTACATCGGAACTGGCGCGGATTGAAACAATTATTACCGACTTTCTGGTGCTGGCAAAGCCGCAGGCAATCCAGTTCCAAAATCATGATATCCGGAAAATCATGCGCGATACGATTGGTTTGCTGAATGCGCAAGCGCTGATGCACAATATCCAGATTTCCTGCCGCTTTGACGATGGGCTTCCGGATGTTTATTGCGAAGGCAACCAGCTTAAGCAGGTCTTTATCAATATCATTAAAAATGCAATAGAAGTCATGCCGGACGGAGGAAAAATAGATATCAAGATTTGTTACGAAAAGGAAAGAGGGCTGGTCCATACAAGCATTCGCGATGAAGGGGAAGGCATCCCGGACGATAAAATTGAAAAGCTGGGCGAGCCGTTCTATACGACAAAAGAAAGAGGAACCGGACTTGGTTTGATGATCAGTTATAAAATCATAAAGGAGCATAAAGGCTTCATTCAAGTCCAAAGCAAAGTACGGGAAGGCACAACTTTTCATATCTTTCTTCCCGTGCAGCAGGAAGCAGGTGATGAAAATGGCTTTTATTTGGCTGGAAAGCCCAATCGGACCTTTAACAGTAAGGGCTGATGAAAAAGGCATTACGGCCGTTTCTTTCGGCAAAACAGATGAAGAGGGTATGCCGGAACCCCGCCACCCGCTGCTTTTGCGCGCAGCCAGTGAACTGGAAGCGTATTTTGCAAAGAAAAGAACCCGTTTTGATGTGCCGGTTTCTGTCTCCGGCACTCCCTTTCAAATGGCGGTTTGGGAAGCGCTGAAAAAAATTCCGTATGGGGAAACGTGCTCGTATAAAGACATCGCTGAGGCTGTCGGGAACCCGAAAGCCGTGCGGGCCGTCGGGCAGGCGAACCGGAAAAACCCTGTTCCGATCCTGATCCCCTGCCACCGCGTGATCGGAAAAGACAAGTCGTTAACAGGCTATGCCGGGAGCCGGATCGATCAAAAGGCATTCCTGCTCCATCTTGAAGGGGCGATGATCTAAAAGGGGCAAAGTTTTGAAATCCCGCGCGGCCCAAGGTTCAACTTTTATCTCTTTTGTTTTTCCATTGTAAAAACTTTTCCAAATCCGGGGTCACTTGCGTCAGGAGAAAAGCAAGCACGGCGGTGTCGTCAACAAGGCCCGCGCCGGCAAGAAAATCAGGGATGATGTCAATGGGAGATACGAAATAAATAAGGCCGATTACAATCATGAGAATCGTCCGGTACGGAACGGTGCGGTATTCGCCTTTTGCCCATGCCCTGACAAGCTGGAAAAGGACGCGGATTTTACTCCACATATTGGCAAGCGTGATTTTGTTGGAGAGTGCTTTTTTCTCCGCGCGGTTAACCAGATCGCCGGTTTTTTTCCGGTCGTTTAAATACTGTTTTGCTTTTGAACGAAATAACCATCCGGCTGCTTTGGCCAGCAGAAAATTTTTTGCCATCTGCTTCACTTCTTTCATGTCTTTTTCTCTTTTATTTTTCCACTGCGTGACCAAAAAAAACATGGAGCGGTGAAAAACGGGTGGTTTTTTCGGGAGATGTGAAAATTTTTGGCGAAAATTTTGTCTAATATTGCGATTGTATTTACATTTCCGTCAAGACCTGCGATACTACTTTAGTAATGGTAAAATAAGCAGATGGGGGCAGGGCTTTTGCGCCTTTCCGGCTTGCAGAGAACTTTTGCCACGATGCCATCATGCGGAAAACCGGCAGAATAGTCCGCCATTTTCCATGTGTAACACCTCACATTTTTTGAAGCATAATCGGGGGATAACAATCATTCAATAGAAAAAGAGAACTAAAGGAGAATTTGAAAGTGGACACGCACATGTTAGAGGAGAACAAGTATCTTTACAGAATTCAGAAAAAACGTCAGGAAATGATGGAGCTTGGGAAAAAACTGGGTCTGACGCATGAGAAAACGGTCCGGTGCAGCCAGCAGCTGGATTCGCTCATGAATGAGTATGAAGCCTATCGAAAGCAGCACAACGCCCGGTCATCCGAAATGGTGATTATCCGGGAAATGTCATTCATATTGTATGAAAAAGTGCAGCGGCTCAATCTGGCTGAAGCGAGAAAAACGTATAAAGCCATGCAGCTTGTTTAACAAACAGGGGAACTGCTTCCAACCTTTGCATCTTGGTTTTTCTCCTTTGAGTGCGGATGAATCCCTGATCAATATTCCGGATGAATATGTTTCCCGCCCGCCTTTTTGTTTGGACTGGTTTTGGCCGGGTAATAAAACCCGGCTTTCTTCTGATTGATTTACAACAACCGGGTTTGGACTGCGTTCGATCTTTTTACAAACATAAAAAAACCGGCATGGGCTATGTCCGCATGCCGGTTTTTGCTTTATTTTTCCGCGATGGCAATGTCACCTTCGCGGACTTCCGCTTTTAAGTTTTTGCTTTCCGGATGGTCGAGGATAAAGTCGGCAATCCGGTCTTCAATTTTTTCCTGGATAACGCGGCGGATCGGGCGGGCCCCAAATGCCGGGTCATAACCGAGTTCGGCGATTTTTTCTTTCGCTTCTGCTGTCACGTCAAGCGTAATCGCTTGTTCGTTCAGCGTTTCATTCAGTTCGCCGAGCATCAGGTCAACAATTTTAACCAAATGTTCTTTTTCAAGTGGTTTAAATTCGATAATGTTGTCGAAACGGTTCAGAAACTCCGGTTTGAAGAAGTCGCCGAGTGAATCGAGAATATTCGATTCTTTGATCGCTTCACTTTTAGCGAACCCGACTGTTTTATGCTTAAATTGGGTGCCGGCGTTGCTCGTCATAATGATGACGGTATCTTTGAAGCTGACCGTCCGCCCTTGGGCATCGGTTAAGCGCCCGTCATCGAGAATTTGCAGAAACATATTCAAAACATCCGGGTGCGCTTTTTCAATTTCGTCGAGCAAAATAATGCTGTACGGGTTGCGGCGCACTTTTTCCGTCAGTTGGCCGGCATCTTCATAACCGACATAGCCGGCAGGTGCCCCGATCAGTTTCGAGACGCTGTGTTTTTCCATATATTCGCTCATGTCAAGCCGGATCATCGCATCTTTCGTGCCGAACAGTTCTTCCGCGAGCCGTTTTGTCAGTTCCGTTTTTCCGACGCCGGTCGGGCCGACGAACAGGAACGAACCGATCGGGCGGCTTTTCGCTTTCAGGCCGGCACGCGAACGGCGGATTGCTTTCGCCACTTTCCGGACCGCTTCATCCTGGCCGATCACTTTTTTAGCGAGGTTTTCTTCCAGATGCTGCAGTTTTTTCGCTTCATCCGCTTCGAGTTTGCCGACCGGAATACCCGTTTTCTTTTCGACGATTTCCTGAATTTGCGTGACATCGACAACCGGTTTGGCTTCGGTTTGTCCGGAAGCAGCCAGCTCGTTCAGTTTTTGTTCTTCTTTTTTCAGTTCGGCTGCCTTTTCATAGTTTTCCGTTGCAAGCGCAGCTTGTTTTTCCTGCGCAATTTCAGCAAGCCGTTTTTGAATATCTTCTTTGCTCGGAACCGCAATCGTCAGGTTCAATTTCGAACCGGCTTCATCCATCAGGTCGATCGCCTTATCCGGCAGGAAGCGGTCTTGGATGTAGCGGTGCGACAACTTCGCACAAGCTTCAATCGCTTCATCGGTATAGGAAACGTGGTGGTAGTTTTCATACCGGTCTTTTAAGCCGCGCAAAATCATGACGGTTTCTTCGGGGCTTGGTTCATTGACCTGTACCGGTTGGAAACGCCGTTCAAGTGCGGCATCTTTTTCAATTTGCCGGTATTCTTTCAAAGTGGTCGCGCCGATAACCTGGATTTCGCCGCGGGCAAGCGCCGGTTTCAAAATATTTCCTGCGTCCATCGAACCTTCTGCAGAACCTGCGCCGACAAGCAGGTGAATTTCGTCAATAAACAGAAGCACGTTTTTCCGTTGTTCCAGTTCGGCAATCAATTTTTTCATCCGTTCTTCAAATTGGCCGCGGATTCCCGTGTTTGCGACAAGCGAAGCCACATCGAGCAAGTAAACTTCTTTATGCCGCAGTTTTGCCGGAACCTGTTTTTCGGCAATTTTTAAAGCGAGCCCTTCTGCAATGGCGGTTTTCCCGACGCCCGGTTCGCCGATTAACACCGGGTTGTTTTTATTGCGCCGGTTTAAGATTTCAATGACGCGGGCGATTTCTTCATCACGGCCGATGACAGGGTCAATTTGCCCGGCCCGTGCAGCAGCGGTCAGGTTGCGGCCAAACTGGTCAAGTAGTCCGTTGCCGCCGCCTTGTGTTTGCGTTTGTACGGTTTGTTTCACGCCGTTTGGCTGGAACCCGTTGGCATTCATTTGGTTAAAGAGGTCGTTGAATCCTCCGAATCCGAAGTTTCCAAATCCGTTATTCATAAACATGCCTCCCCAGTTGTTTTCGAATTTTGCCCGTTCTTTTTGGTAGCAGGACTGGCACAGGTTCAATGTTTTTTGGTTTCCGTTCACATTTATATGCATCCCGATCGTCGCTTCGTTTTGATGGCATTTGTCACATAACATCAAACATTCCTCCTTTGATCGGTTTGATTTTGACTATCTTTGACTAATAAGATTGAAAAACAATCAAAGCGCTTTGATTTGCTTTGACCTTATTTGGAAATCAGTATAGCTCAAAATTTCACAAGATGCAAATCTTTTGCATGCACCCCTTTGATGCATTTTGGCCATTACAGTAGAAAGGCAAAGTCATTTGTCTTGTGCTGAAAATAGGAAACGGCATCTGCGAGTCACCTTTTGACTATTTTTGACCTTTCTAATATCATGATACAACTGCGCGGCCCGAAAATCAAAAGATCTGCATTTGTCATTTGCGCTATCGGCCAATGGCACCATCTTATAATTGACTAACTTTGACCTTTGCCTATAGTATATGACAACTTTTTTTGTTTGTAAAGGGTTTTTTTGACTTTTTTTGACCAATTTTTTAGCGGCGGAAATGAACCGGTCGGGCTATTTTAAGAAAGCGGAACATAGGATAGTAACGGAGACGGTAGGTTGTCTTATTTTTTCTTAAAGGGGTGCAGGCGTTGAATAAGTGGGGCTTTGCTGTCCAAATCGCAGCCGTATATATTGGAACGGTGATCGGGGCAGGGTTTGCAACAGGGAAAGAAATTACCGTTTTTTTTACACAGTTTGGGCTGTATGGATTGCTTGCCATCTGCCTTTCAGGGTTTTTATTTATTTTCTTTGGCACAAAAATGATGGAAAAAGCGATCGATTTACATGCGGATTCCTATGAAACCTTAAACCGGTATTTATTTGGCAAAAAAGCGGCCGGTTTCGTGAATGTGATGATGATGGCCATGCTATTCGGGGTCTGTGGCGTCATGCTGTCCGGTGCGGGTGCTGTTTTCGAGGAACAGCTCCGTGTTGGCAGGGGGACAGGGATTTTATTGACGGTGCTGCTCGCCTTTTTTGTCATGTGCTTTGGCATCAAGGGGCTGCTTGGCGTCAACACGTTTGTCGTGCCTTTGATGCTTTTGTTTAATTTTCTCCTTTTGTCGCAGTCCGTCCAGTCACCCGGATTTATTCAGGCGCTTATGGCCCGGCCGGAAAGTGTTGATATGCCCCGTGCCCTTCTCCGTGCCCTTTCCTATGCGGCTTTGAATTTGGCGCTCGCGCAGGCGGTGCTTGTCCCGGTTGCGGCGGAAGTGAAAGATAAGGAAGTCGTCCGTGCAGGCGGGATACTGGGTGGGCTGTTTTTAACGCTCATCCTGATTTCCAGCCATTTGTCACTGGTTACGCTGCCAGACGTTGCCAAAGTGGAGATTCCGATGGCGCATATTGTGAAAGCGAGTTTTCCGGGCATTTACTTTATTTATGTTCTGCTGATTTTCGGGGAAATTTTCACTTCTATTATCGGGGATGCCTACGGGCTTGAGCGGCAAATGCAAAAATATATGCCGATGAAAAGCGGTTTGCTGTACGGGTTGATTTTTTCCGCCATTCTGCTGATCAGCAGCTTGCATTACGGCCCGCTGCTCTCGGTTTTATATCCGTTGTTCGGTTATTTCAGCCTTGTTTTTATGATGGCGCTCGGGATAAAGACGATCCGGGGGTGACAGGTGAACGCCATAAAAACAGCTTTGCGCGGTTGTTGTGCAGCGCAACAACTATTTATGGCGGAGAAATGCAGAAAAAAAGCTGTCCCCTGCTTAAAAAATCGGCAGGAAGACGACAAGCAGCAAATCAAAGGTAAGATGCGACAAAATTTGCGCGGGCAGGCTCCGTTTCTTTGCATACAGCAGCCCCCAGAAAATCGAACCGGCAAAAGCGGCAATGACCATGATTTTTAATCCGCAGTAAAAATAAACGGATGCGTTCAATACGGCGGAAATCAAAATGGCATATTTTGCTTCCATCCTTTTCATGAGCCGGGCCTGAACAAACGAACGCCAAAAAATTTCTTCCCCGGGAATGAGGATCAGGACAAGTGCTAAGTAATGCCAGAAAGTTTCGGGCGAAAAGCGCCTGTATGCGCGGGCGACTTCGTTGTCAAGCCCGCCCGGCAAAAAACCGAGAACCGTATTGCCAATTCTGAAAATAATATAGAGAAGAAAACCCGAAAAGATGCCATACAGCAGCAATTGAAGGTACGGAAGCTTTTCGTGTTTTTCTGATTTTCCAAGGAAAACCGTGTAACTGATCAAAAACAGCATCGCTCCGGAATATAAATACCAAAAAACAGAGATATCCCGGAACGTAATATATAGCAGAAGGTGGGCGATCAAGATACTTCCGAGAAGCTTTGTATCCACCATGTTTTTTGCCACCGCCAATGCGCTCCTTTCTTAAGTTCGAAAACCGCCGGCCAAAAAGCCGGGAAGGGCCAAAAAAGAGATCCGGCCCCGCAGTCCGGCCTTCGCGGCATTGGGCCAAACAAAAATACATTGAATATTTTAGCAGAGAAACGGGGAAAAAGGTATCCGGGAAAATAATGTTAAAAAATTCACAATCATGGAAATGGAAGTAAAAAAACCGGCATGTGCCGGTTTTTTTACTGCGCGGTAAGCGTTTAAATTAACGCAAAGCCGAATGGATAACCTGATAATTTTTATGGTTTACCACTGTTTTTTCATCAAGTTCCAGTTCCTGATAGTTTTCCATATAGGTTAAATCCACGATGACCGAGTTCTCGTTCACCTTTTCGACAATCCCTTGAAGCCCGTCTTTAAATTCAATGATGTCACCAATTTGTGCTTTTTTCATTGCGGTCCCCCCGTAAGAAAGTATTGTAACCAGTTTGCACTATTTTTCTGAAAAGTTCAAGGCGAAAAGAACGGAAAAATACAAATCGGGCCTCTTTAAAAAAATCCCGGAAGCAAACAAGAAGGCGGCAGGAAGAATGTGGTACAATACTGGGTGGGGTGGTCGTATGTCGGAAGAAGAATTCAGACAGGAAATCAACCGGCTTCGCAACAGGGAAATCGAAGAATTATTCGTCAGCCGTGAAGATTTTATGGACTTCTGGAAAGTGCTTGTTGCCGAGGAAGACTTTAAGCATTTTAGGGGCATTGCACTGCGCGGCGGTCATGTCCGCTATATTTATTTGGATGAGCCGGAAATCTGACCGGGGCATGCATAATTTTGTGCATTTTTAAGCAAAATGAAGTCAACTCTAATGATTGTTTTATTTGGAAAGGCATGTTATTCTATTACGGGGATTTTGTTTTTCCCGCACTGTGCAAAATTTGTCATTTTTTGCTCCGGCCGGGGACATGCGTGTTCCCGGTTTCGGGCGAGGCATGTTTTTGGCACGGATGGGCCGCGCAGACTTTGAGGGAGCAGCCTGCTGAATAGCCGGGGATGAACGGTGTTTGCAGGAGTCCCGGCATCGCTGCGGCTTTTTTCAACCCCCCCGTTTGCAAAATTTGTCATTTGTATGAAGATGGTTGATAATATTGACGAAAAATGTACAGTGCATTATTTTTAGAACTATATTATATTATAGAAAAGGAGTCGTTCTACCCATGGCTGAAAAACAATTTAAAGTAACAGCAGATACAGGAATCCACGCACGTCCTGCTACATTGCTCGTACAAACGGCAAGCAAATTCGATTCAGATATCCAATTGCAGTATAAGGATAAGAAAGTGAACCTGAAATCGATCATGGGGGTTATGTCCCTTGGAATCGGCAAAGGCGCCGATATTACCATTTCTGCAGAAGGCAACGATGCACAAGATGCATTGAACGCTCTGGCTGAATTAATGAAAAAAGAGGGTCTGGGCGAATAATGTCAACCATTTTAAAAGGTATAGCAGCATCCAACGGGATTGCCATCGCAAAAGCATATCGTCTGGTAGAACCGGATTTGTCTTTTGAAAAAAGGCCTGTCCAGAATGTTTCAGATGAAGTGAAACGCTTTAATGCTGCTGTGTCTGAATCCAAGTCTGAACTGCAGGCGATCAGGGAGCATGCAATGAAGGCGCTGGGGGCGGACAAAGCAGCGATCTTTGATGCGCATTTGCTCGTTTTGGAAGATCCGGAACTGTTGATGCCGGTCCAGGATAAAATCAGGGATGACCAGGTCAATGCGGAATACGCATTGAAAGAAGTTGCTGATATGTTCGTGACCATGTTCGAACAAATGGATAACGAATATATGCGCGAACGTGCGGCGGATATCCGCGACGTGACAAAACGGATTCTGGCCCATCTGCTGAAGGTGGAAATTCCGAATCCGAGCATGATCTCGGAAGAAGTCATTGTCATTGCTGAAGACTTGACCCCTTCTGATACGGCGCAGTTGAACCGCCAGTATGTAAAAGGGTTTGCAACAAATGTCGGTGGGCGTACGTCCCACTCTGCGATTATGGCGCGTTCTTTGGAAATTCCGGCAGTCGTCGGGACGAAAACGGCGATCCAGGATATCCAAAATGGCGACCTTGTCATCGTGGACGGCAACAGCGGCGATGTCTATGTCAATCCGACACCTGAAATTGTCGATGAATACAAACAAAAGCAGGAACAGTTTGAACGGCAAAAAGCCGAATGGGCGAAGCTGGTCAATGAAAAATCCGTTTCGAAAGACGGCCATACGGTTGAACTGGTTGCCAATATCGGCACCCCGAACGATCTCGACGGCGTGATCCGGAACGGCGGGGAAGGCGTCGGCCTGTACCGTACAGAGTTCCTCTATATGGGCAGGGACGAGCTTCCGTCAGAAGAAGTGCAGTTTGAAGCCTATAAAGCGGTGCTTGAAGGCTTAAAAGGCAAGCCGGTTGTGGTCCGTACGCTTGATATCGGCGGCGACAAAAAACTGCCGTACTTGCCGCTTCCGGAAGAAATGAACCCGTTCCTCGGCTTCCGTGCGATTCGCTTGTGCCTGGACAGACAGGATATTTTCCGCACCCAGCTGCGTGCGTTGCTCCGCGCGAGCGCATACGGCAACCTGAAAATTATGTTCCCGATGATTTCCAATCTGGATGAATTCCGAAAAGCAAAAGCGATTCTTTTGGAAGAAAAAGAAAAGCTTATCCAGGAAGGCGTGCAGGTTGCAGATCATATCGAAGTCGGCATTATGGTTGAAATTCCTTCCACTGCCGTAATGGCTGATTTGTTTGCAAAAGAAGTCGATTTCTTCAGTGTCGGCACAAACGATCTGATCCAGTACACGATGGCTGCAGACCGTATGAACGAACATATTTCGTATTTGTACCAGCCGTATAACCCGGCCATATTACGCCTTGTGAAACGCGTCATTGATGCGGCGCACAAAGAAGGCAAATGGGCCGGCATGTGCGGCGAAATGGCCGGAGACGAACTCGCCATTCCGATTCTGCTCGGCCTCGGCCTTGATGAATTTTCAATGAGCGCTTCTTCGATTTTAAGGGCCCGTTCTCAAATCAGGAACCTGAATAAGGTGGATATGGAGAAACTTGCAGAAGACGTTTTGAACTTCACAACGAATGAAGAAGTAAAGGAACACGTGAAAAAAGTTCTTTCAAAAGCATAAAAAATTTTTTCAAAAACAGGTTTAGGTGTGAAGGAAGCGGGTATATATAAACCAGCCCAAGCATTAAGGGTAGTATTGGTATCCAGTATTGTCACAATACCGGATGTATATCGTTTCTTTCTCATTTTTCCCCCTATTTTTGCCGAGTGGCTTTTGCCATTCGGCTTTTTTTTGAATTGGGCTTTGGCGGACCGCACATCAAAACGCCGGATGTTCTTTTTTGCGGGAAAATGAAGGGGAACCCGGTTTGAAGCTTTATCGTGCATGGACGGGGAAAAATCGTTTATAATGAAGACAGGCTTTTGTGAACATAAAGATACAGGGAGGGATTTTGAATGGATTTAGGGTTGAAAGGCAAAGCCGCCCTTGTTGCCGCTTCCAGCCAAGGGCTCGGGAAAGCGGTGGCCAAACAACTTGTAATGGAAGGCGCAGATGTCCTCATTACAAGCCGGAATGAAGAAAAACTGCAGGCGGCAAAAGAAGAATTATCCGCTTGCGGCACCGGGAAAGTGGCGTATATCCGGGCAGACATTACCCATCCGGAAGATATCCGCGCCATGGTGCAAAAAGCACGGGATACATTCGGCAGGCTGGATATACTGGTCAACAATGCAGGGGGACCGCCGGCCGGAAGTTTTGAAGATATGGCGGATGAAGACTGGCAAAAATCATTCGAACTGAATCTGCTTTCGTACATACGCATCATCAGGGAAGCATTGCCGCTTTTAAAGAAAAACGGCGGCCGGATTATCAACATTGCCTCTTCATCCATTAAGGAGCCGATCCCGGGGCTGATTTTGTCGAATACGTTCCGGACGGGCATTGTGGGACTTTCGAAAACGCTGGCGGAAGAATTTGCCCCGTACCAAATCCTTGTGAATACGGTCGGCCCGGGCAGAATTGCAACGGACCGGATTGTACATCTTGACAAAGTGACAGCGGAGAAAACCGGAAAATCGATGGAAGAAGTCCAGGCAAAGGAACTGGAGTCGATTCCGCTCGGCAGATACGGCGAACCGGACGAATTCGGGAGGTTTGTTGCGTTTCTGGCTTCAGAAGCCAATTCCTACGTTACCGGAAGCAGCTTCCTGATCGACGGCGGAAAAGTCAAATCGATTTAATCTGTCAGGTTTAAAGCAGGGCATGCGGGGTATAAATTAGAGGAAAGATTGTTTTCTTCCTTGAACCCCCATGTTTGCTTTTGGCCTGCTGTGATGCAGGTTTTTTTGTTTATTTGCGAAAAAAGGGGAGCTAGGATGAAAAAGATCGGATTTATCGGGTTAGGCGTAATGGGCCGGAACATGGCGCAAAATTTGCGGAATGCAGGGTATCCGCTTTTTGTCTATAACCGTACAAAAGAAAAGGCGGAGCCGCTTCTCAAAGCGGGAGCCGAATGGTGCAGCACGCCGGCGGAAACGGCTGCAAAATCAGATATCGTCATTACGATGGTCGGCTATCCGCACGATGTGGAAGAAGTGTATTTCGGTGAAAACGGACTGCTTGGCGCGGCGAAAGAAGGAACAATCCTGATCGATATGACCACTTCCACGCCGACCCTTGCCAAAAAGATTTATGAAGCGGCGAAAGCAAGACAGGTGAAGGCGCTCGATGCACCGGTTTCCGGCGGCGATATTGGGGCGCAAAAAGGCAATTTGACGATTATGGCAGGCGGCGACAAATCGGTATTTGAAGAAGTAAAACCGGTTTTTCACGTACTCGGGGAAAATATCGTGCTGCAGGGCGGCCCGGGATCCGGCCAGCATACAAAAATGTGCAACCAGATTGCCATAGCCTCCAATATGATCGGCGTGACGGAGTCGGTTGTGTATGCGCAAAAAGCAGGGCTCGATCCGGAAAAAGTGCTCAAATCCATCAGCGCCGGGGCAGCCGGAAGCTGGTCAATGTCCAATCTTGTTCCGCGGATGCTTGCGGGCGATTATTCTCCGGGCTTTTTTATCAAGCATTTTATTAAAGATATGAAAATCGCCCTTCATGAAGCGGAAAAAATGGGGCTTGACCTGCCGGGGCTTGCACTCAGCAAAAAATTATATGAAGAACTGGCCGCAAAAGGCGAAGAAAACAGCGGCACACAAGCATTGATTAAATATTGGTCCAAGTAAAGTTTGCCCGCCGGCATATGCCGGCGGGCTGTTTTAGTTTTATGCGGGCGGGAAGCCAGTATGGTTTAACGCAGGCTTCTATTCCTTAGGCGAACGCGGCGCCAGCAAAGGAATGAAAATATATTTCATTTTTAGTATGATACCCATTGCGCTTGAATGCGGCACCAGCGGGAAAAATGAGAATCAGCCGGCGCATCGTTTCAGGATAGGTTTGCAACAAACTTTTCCATGCGCGCAAGCCCTTTTTCGAGCTGATCCATGCTGCATGCGTAGGACATCCGGAACCAGCCTTCGCCGTACTTTGAAAAAGCGCTGCCTGGGACAACCGCGACTTTTTGCTGTTTTGCCAGATCGACCGCAAAATCGAAAGAGGACCGCTTCAACGCTTCCGGCACCTTCGCGAATACGTAAAAAGCCCCGTCCGGTTTCACATACCCGATGCCGATCTCATCCAGCCTCTTGCATACATAGTCTCTCCGTTTTTCATATTCCTTTTTCATGGCGTGTGCGTCATCGATGCCGGCTGTCAGCGCTTCAAGCGCCGCCATCTGGGAAATGGAAGGCGCGCACGACACATTATACTGGTGGACTTTTAAAACATGCTTTGTGAGCCATTCCGGCGCAAACACGAAGCCGATCCGCCAGCCGGTCATCGAGTGGGACTTTGAGACGCCGTTAATGACAATGGTCTGCTCCGGCAAAAACGAAGCGATCGAGGCGTGCTGCAGATTGTACGTTAACTCGCTGTAAATTTCATCGGCAAGAATAAAAATATCACGGCCGCGGATCAGGTCTGCGATTTCCTGCAATTCCGCCTTTTCGAGCGTCACCCCAGTCGGATTGGAAGGGTACGGCAAAATGATGCATTTCGTGTTGGCTGTAATAGCCTGGCGGATGAGATCTGCGGTTAGCTTAAACCGGTTTGCCCTTGTGTCTACATGCACCGGAACGGCTCCGCACAGGCGGATGGCTGGTTCATACCCCGGGTAAACAGGCCCGGGGAGGATAACTTCGGAACCGGGCGTCAATACGGTTCTGAGCGTAATATCGATCGCCTCGCTGGCGCCGATTGTGACTATGACTTCCGTTTCCGGTTTATAAGACAGGTTGTATTTCGTTTTGACAAATTGTGCTGCAGCCTTGCGCAAAGCAAGGTCGCCGGCATTGTGGGTATAGGTTGTCCTGTTTTCTTCAATGGCACGGATCCCTGCTTGCTTGACATGTTCCGGCGTTTTAAAATCGGGCTGGCCGATTGTAAATGAGACCATGTCTTCGATTCCGGCAACCATGTTTGAAAACTTGCGGATGCCGGATATTTCAATCTCCTGTACATGCGGGTTCAGTAAATGTTCCAAAACCGGTTTCCTCCCCTTTAACGGATTGCTTTTCATCAAATATGTATGTCCTGTTCTTCTTAATCTTACCACGCTTAAACATTTGTGAAAAAGCAATCTTTTCCGTTTGCCCTTTTTCAGGTGAAAAATTCCGGTCCATCTGCCGATATAATTCATGTGGGCAAATATTGAAAACCGGGCAGTGCAAAAATGCTCTGCGCCGGATTTTCATACGTTTTAGAACGAGGGGGCAAAAAATGATGAGTCTGGAGCACGATATTTTACTGGAAAGCGGCACAAATGAAGTTGAGATTGTAGAATTTTCTGTCGCACAAAATCATTACGGCATCAATGTCATTAAAGTGAAGGAAATTATCATGCCGGCTGCGGTCACCACCATTCCGCACGCCCATCCAAATATTGAAGGGATTATCCAGCTGCGCGGGGAAATACTGCCGGTTGTCAATTTGCGCAAAGTACTTGGGCATCCGCCGGAAACGGGCGAGGATGACAAATTTATCGTGACGGAGTTCAACCAGCAAAAAATCGTCTTTCATGTGGACAATGTTTCAAAAATCCACCGGTTTTCCTGGGATCAAATTGAAAAACCGTCCGGGATGTATGCAGGCACCGATACACAGGTGATCGGCGTAGTAAAGAAAGAAGACACGATGATTTTACTGCTTGATTTTGAAAAAATGATTGCGGAAATCAACCCGGAAGCAACGATCCGGGTGGAAGAAGTCAAAAAGCTTGGAAAGCGGGAGCGGAACAATAAACGGATTGTGATTGCGGAAGATTCCGGCCTGCTCAGGGAATTGCTCCGCGATACGCTGCTTGAAGCCGGGTATGAACAAATTGCGTTTTTTGAAAACGGGAAAGATGCATACGAATATTTATCCGGGATTGCAGAAAGCGGAAAAGAGATAAAGGATGAAGTCCAGCTTGTGATTACGGATATTGAAATGCCGCAAATGGACGGGCACCATTTAACGAAAAAAATAAAAGAAGACCCTGCCTTAAAAGTGCTGCCGGTGATCATTTTCTCATCGCTGATCACGGATGCCTTGAGGCATAAAGGGGAAATGGTCGGCGCCGATGCCCAAATCAGCAAGCCTGAAATCAACCAGCTGATCCTTGCGATGGACGAAAAAGTGCTGTAACGCAGAAAAGCCCCCGGCCAATCGCGGAGGGCTTTCCTGCATGGTTGCGTATCATTATTCATCCCGGGCGGGGTCTTTACCCGGTTTGGGGCTTTTCCATTATTTGGCTTGCACTTGCTGCGGCCATCCTTTAGAAAAAGGAGTCGCCCAGTTTTTTGAAAACCGGTTTGCAATTTTTCCTGCCGGTGCGGGGCTGCCCCGGATGCTGCTGTTTTTCCGTGAGCCCGGTATACCGTTCAAGCAGTTGCTTTGCCTGGCTTAAAGGCATGCGGCATTTCGGGTTCCTTGTTTTATGGTCCAGGCAGCCGAGATGGGGGAGGTTTTTAAAATCGTCTTTTGACGGCGGAATATGAAATGTATAATCACCGCACTTTACAAGCACATCAGACTGCTGCTGGCTGTACTTCGGATGCTCGGAAAAGTGGAGCCCGACTTTCAGCGCTTTCCCTTCCCGGATCATTTTTTCGAGCGCTTTTTTCTTTAACAGGTAAAGAAATTTTGGGTTGGTTGCGGTTTTCGCATGGCGATTGACCGTGAATACAGCATAAGAGAGGTTTTCGATTGTAGGTTGTAATGGAGCAGGTTTATGCGAATTCAAATAGAGAACTCCTTTCGCTTTTAATCATGTTACTTTTTAGTCAATTATACTACTTTTCGTTTATTTTGGAAAGAAAGCAACATAAAAATGTCCATTTTTTTACATACTTCTGCAGCCGTTTGTTTTATAATGGTTCAAGAGTTATGCGATCACAAGCTTGGGAGGAAACCAGTTCATGAAGCGATTGGTGCAGTTGAAATGGATTGTTGTTTTAGTATGGGCAATGATCAGCATTTTATTGGCATGGAAAGCGCCGGCAATGGAACCATTAGTCAGGGAAAAAGGCCAGATTAAGGTTCCGGAAGGCTATGCCTCGCAACGGGCGGCTGAAATCAAAAGCCGGCACCAGCAGACAGAAAACCACGGTACAAGCGTCATCATCGTGTTCCATGACCGGGTGAAAATATCCGGCCATGAGATGGGGCGTATCCGGGGCACGCTTGAACGGCTGGAAAAAAATAAAAAACAATATGCGATTATGGGGCTGACAACTCATTTTCACGAGCCGGCCCTTAAAAGTGAGCTTGTCTCCAAAGACGGAAAAACGGTGATGGCCATTGCCAGCGTGGATCCGGGCGGAAAGTCTTTTAAAACAGTGCGCGCGGCTTTGCAGAAAGCGGTAAAAACGCCGGGCGTCGAGGTGATGATGACCGGCAACAGGCTGATCAATGAGGATGTCACGGACAGCTCGCAGGCGGGCTTGAAAAGAACAGAAGCGATTACGATTGTATTCATCCTGGCCGTCCTTGTGCTGGTGTACCGTTCAATCGTCGCGCCGCTCATTCCGCTTTTAACGGTCGGGCTTTCTTATCTTGTCAGCCAGTTTATCGTTGCGATACTCGTCGACAAGCTGGATTTTCCGGTTTCAAATTTTACGCAAATTTTTCTCGTTGCCGTTTTGTTCGGGATTGGCACGGATTATTGTATTTTGCTGCTCAGCCGCTTTAAGGAAGAACTGGCGGATGGCAAAGAAACAGTTGCGGCCATTCTTGCGACTTACCGTTCGGCCGGGAAAACGGTGCTGTTCA
The DNA here is from genome assembly GCF_038008605.1 of Weizmannia sp. FSL W8-1119. Lineage (NCBI taxonomy): Bacteria > Bacillati > Bacillota > Bacilli > Caryophanales > Bacillaceae > Heyndrickxia > Weizmannia sp. FSL W8-1119. The sequence goes on from NZ_JBBOZL010000001.1 coordinate 977,727, forward strand.
GCGGTATTGCCGTTCTGATCGGTTTTGCCTCGATCGGGCTTGCCAGTTTTAAACTGTACCAATCCGCTTCCGCCGTTGCGGTCGGGGTAGCCGTTTTGCTGCTTGCTTTGTTTTCAATTGTGCCGTTTTTTATGGCTGTGTTAAAGAAAGGGCTGTTCTGGCCTGTGCGCGGGGACATTTCCCACCATGAAAGCAAAATTTGGGAACGGGCCGGCCTTTTTGCGCTGGCAAGGCCGTTTCTTTCCCTTGCGATTGTGGCGGTGATCATGGTTCCGCTATTGATCAGCTATAACGGCAAGCTGTCTTTCAATTCACTTGATGAACTCGGGGACAACTACGATTCCGTAAAAGCGTTCAACATCATTGCCGAAAGTTTCGGCGCCGGGAAAGCGATGCCGGCCGAAGTCGTCCTCGAAAATGACGAGTCTGTCAAATCAAAAGACTATCTCGCTTTAATCGAGAAAATCAGCGCGGATCTGGATAAAGTCCCGCATGTTGCACAAGTTCAAAGCGCGACAAGGCCGGACGGTTCGGTGATGAAAGAAATTTATGTCAAAAACCAAGCCAAAACATTGGGCGAAGGGCTGGAAAAAAGCCATAACGGCATTCAGAAAATCAAATCAGGATTAACGGGGGCATCCGGTTCTCTGGAAAACGCCAAATCAAAGTTTAAAGAAGCAACCGACGGGATCGGGGAGCTGGAGGCCGGTTCCGAAAAAATCTCAGCCGGCATGGGGAATTTGTCAAACTCGCTCAGCCGGATTGAAGAAGGCATCCGGAACGGTTCCGCGGGCGCGGACGAACTGAAAAGCGGGGTAAAAAACGCCCAGCAGCAGGCAAGGGAACTGCAGTCCGGCTTTAACCAGCTGTATGAAAAATACCAGCTCGTCCAGTCCGGCATCCGCCAGTTTATCAGCCAAACGGACCAGTTGCCAGCTGATGTTCCGGAGCAGATTGGCTCCCTGCAAGCGGCTTACCGGGCGTTTTTAAAAGACAATCCGGAAGCGGCGCACGACTCGCAATTCCAAAAAGTGCAGCAGGCGATGAATGAGCTCGGGCTCGGCACCGGCAATGGCAATGATACAATTGCCAGCCTGTACCGCCAGATTGACACCGTCACAGCAACTTTGGAAAGCGTGGACGCAAAACTTTCAGCTATTTCCGCCGGGCTTGGCCGCTTTGCTGACGGGTTTACGCCGATCATCAACGGGCTTGATCAGCTTGAAACCGGTTTGAACCAGACTGCAGCAGGCCAGAACGAAGTGATCCGGAAAATCCCGGCGCTGCAAAAAGGACTTCAGGGGATCACGGACGGCCAGGCACAGCTGAAAACCGGCCTCAGTACGTTCGGAACCCATATGAATGAGCTTTCCGCCGGCCTTGATAAAAGCGCGGCAGGACTCGGGAAAATCGAATCCGGGTTGTACGATGCCGGTTCTTATCTGAATGATTTGGCGGATGAAACAAGTATGGAACAGTCCGGCATTTATATTCCGGATGCCCTGCTTTCAAATGCGGATTATCAGAAAGCGCTGGGCCATTATATTTCGAAAGACGGAAAAATGGTGACTTTTCATCTGATATTAACTGAAAACCCGTATTCCAACAGGGCAATGGCGGATATTGGCCATATCAACCGGGCGTTAAAAGACGCTGTAAAGGGGACAAAATTGGAAAATGCCCATATCGGGATCGGCGGCGTGTCAAGCATCAATCGCGATTTGGATAAGATGTCAAAAGCGGATTACGCGCGTACTGTCACTTTTATGCTGATCGGGGTGGCTGCCGTGCTGATGATTTTCTTACGGTCAATCGTCATGTCGCTCTATCTGCTGGCATCCCTTCTTATCACTTATTTTGCATCCGCCGGTTTGACGGAGGCCATTTTTGTCCATCTGCTTGGCTACCCGGGTATCAGCTGGGCGGTGCCGTTCTTCGGTTTTGTCATTTTAATCGCGCTTGGCACCGACTACTCCATCTTTTTAATGGAAAGGTTCAATGAATACCAGCATTTGCCTGCAAAAGAAGCAATTTTGCTTGCGATGAAAAAGATGGGAACCGTTATTCTTTCCGCAGAAGTCATTCTTTCCGGCACTTTTGCGGCAATGATGCCGTCCGGCGTTTTATCGTTGCTGCAAATTGCCACCCTTACACTTACTGGTCTTCTGTTTTATGCTTTGATCATGCTGCCTTTGTTTGTGCCGGTGCTTGTAAAAATGCTTGGCAAGGCAAATTGGTGGCCCTTTATCGCAAATCAGGAGTAAAAAGGGGCGGATGGGCGGATCACTTCCGGTAATGAAGCGCATGAAAGGCAAGCGAACGGCTGCGGGACCCGGCAAATGGATGGCCGGCCAGGCGGAAAGGAACGGGCCCGGATTTCCCGCCCGCACTTTCCGCCCCGTTTTTTTGTATTTCAACTATGCTTTTCGTACATTTCCCTGTAAAATAGAAATATACTTTTTACCTGAATTTTCAGCATCAGCAAGCATTTTCTTGATGAGAAAAAGGATGATATTATGGACAATTCGAAAGCTGAAGGACAAACAAAGAAACTCCAGGAACTGCCAATTGATATTTTTTTCAGCCGGGATTTTCTTTCCAAGCTTTCCGAGACGGTCAGTGTTTTGAAAGTGGAAAATGGGCCGACGTTTAAATTTGTTTATGTGAACAAAGAAGAAGAGCAGACGGAAAAGGCCGGAAAATTTTTACATGATGTTCTCGAGGAAAGGGAAGCCGCCCGGTTTGAATATTTTTGCCAAACTGCGCTGGAAGATAACAAGGCTGTCGACTTCATCCACCACTCGGGTGCAAGGCGCATCCTCCACACCTCTTTGGCCGGCATGGACGGCGGAGAGTGGATGATTGCCATTACAAGGGATGTGACAGAACTGCTGGATGGCGGGCGGATGCTTCCAGATCCACATACATATCAGTTTGACCCTTTAACAGGCCTTTGGAACAGGCACGCTTTGCTGGACCGGTTGAACAGGAAAACAGCCGAAGCAAAAAGAGGCGCGCCCCATCCGGCTGTATTGTATATTGATCTTGACCGGTTAAAATATTTTAACGACATTCTCGGCCAGCATGTCGGTGATGAAATTTTAAAACGAACAGCCATCCGCCTGAAGCAGCTTCCCTTTCCGGATAACGAAGTGTACCGCCAGGGCGGGGATGAGTTTATCGTGCTTACGACCGGGCGCTCGCGGGAAGGTGTGAAACAAATGGCGGAACAGATCCTGGCGCTCTTTTACGACCCCTTCAAAATTGAAGGAGAAGACTATTTTCTATCGCCGTCCGTCGGCATCAGCCTGTTTCCGGAAGACGGCGAAGACGGGGAAACGTTAATCAAACATGCGGATACGGCTCTTTTTAAAGTGAAGGAAGGGGGAAAAGGGCATTTCCTTTTTTACAGCAAAAAAATGGATGCCGACTTCCATAATTATATTTTGATGGAAGCCCATCTCCGCCGCGCTGTTGAAAAAAACGAGCTGGCCGTCCATTACCAGCCGCAGGTGCAGCTTGATACAGGCAAAATTAAAAGTTTTGAAGCCTTGCTGAGATGGCGCAACCCGAAATTCGGAAATGTGCCGCCTTTGAAATTCATTCCGCTTGCAGAAGAAACAGGGCTGATCACTTCTATCGGCGCGTGGGTGATCGACCACGTATGCGCGCAAATTGCACAGTGGCGGCAAAAAGGGTGGACCGGTTTCCGGATCGCAGTGAATATATCCCCGAAGCAGTTTCTGGATCCCGGCCTGGCTGGATTTATCGGACGGACGCTTGAAAAATACAAGCTGCCTGCGTCCGTGCTCGAAATTGAAATTACAGAAGGCGCGATGCAAGATGAAAACCATATATTAAAAGTGCTTAGCAGCCTGAAAGACATGGGGCTGACAATATCGGTCGATGATTTCGGAACCGGGTATTCTTCTTTGAACTATCTTAAAAAACTCCCGGTTGACATTTTAAAAATTGACCAGTCTTTTGTCCGGGAACTGGAAAACAGCCAAAAAGACGCGGCCATTACAAGAACGATCATCCATCTCGCCCACCAGCTCGGGCTTGAAGTCGTCGCGGAAGGGGTGGAGGAACAAGGGCAGGTGAAGTTTTTGCAATCGGCCCGCTGCCAGAAAGCGCAAGGATATTTCTTCAGCCGGCCTGTCCCCGCCGAAGAAGTGGAAAAGCAGCTGTTTGTGTAAAATCCGTCCGGTTAAATTGTCAAAACGTATTTTCTTTTCCCCTGACTAATGGTACATTGTATGGTATGGTATGGTATAGTATAGAAAAAAGTACTTCACCAAGACGGCTCTTTCTATCGTTTTCGGTGCCAGCCGGAATCCGGGCCGCATTTTTGGACACGGAAGGAGCGTTCAAAATGAGCGAAAGAATGGACATGATTTTTATCCCGGCTGAGGCTGGATATATTAAAATTTACGTTTTCGGATTTTTGCGTGACAGTGCCTGGGGACAGGCGTTTGCGGAATATAACGGCCTGACGGTTGTGGTAAAAGGCTATAACCGCAAGAAAACGATCATCCGGGCATTAACGAAGCTGCATGAGTCCTTATTAAAATTAAAAAAAGATTCTTAGGTTCATACGCCATGGAAGCACCTTGGCCGGGGCGCCGGGATAGTTTGCGACGGTATCCGGCAGTTTGCCGAAGCCGTTGAATTTTTTTATATAAAATGAATGGCTGATCATTCATGAAAGGGGAGAAGGTTAATGAAAGAAAAAGTTGTCGTCGTAACAGGCGGTTCAAGCGGAATGGGGAAGGCAATGGCGGCTAAATTTGCGCAGTCGGAAGCAAAAGTTGTCATTACAGGAAGAGATGAAGAAAAATTAAGGGCTACAAAAGCGGAATTGCTCCGTTACCATTCCGATATCTTCACGGTGCAAATGGACGTCCGGAAGCCGGAAGATGTAGAGAGAATGGTGGAAGAGACAGACAAAAAATTCGGGCACATTGATTTTCTTGTCAACAATGCCGCCGGAAACTTTATCTGCCCGGCGGAAAAATTATCGGTAAACGGCTGGAATGCGGTCATCAATATTGTTTTAAACGGGACATTCTATTGTTCCCGCGCAGTTGGAAACTACTGGATAGAAAAAAAGATCAAAGGGAGCATCCTCAATATGGTCGCGACTTATGCCTGGGGGGCAGGAGCTGGCGTTGCCCATTCAGCAGCGGCAAAAGCGGGTGTGTTATCCTTAACACGTACGCTTGCGGTGGAATGGGGAAAAAAATACGGCATCCGCGTGAATGCGATCGCGCCCGGCCCGATTGAAAGAACAGGCGGGGCGGGCAAGCTGTGGGAATCGGAAGAAGCGGCCCAAAGGACATTAAACAGTGTCCCGCTCGGGCGGCTCGGAACGCCGGAAGAAATTGCCGAACTTGCTTTTTTCCTGTTTTCGCCCCATGCCGCATATATCAATGGAGAAGTGGTTACAATGGACGGCGGCCAGTGGCTGAATCAGCATCCTTTTTAAACGGCCGCGAAAGGAGCGGATTATGCAGCAACTAAAAAAAGAACATTTTATTACCCATTTTTCAGCGGAAAACAAGCCGGCTTACAAAGTCCGGCTGGACGAAACGTTTGCCGTGGAGACGTTTGATTGCTACGGCGGAAAAATCACCTCGGAAACCCAGCTCAGGACGGAAGTGGACATTCCATTTATAAACCCGGCGACCGGCCCGATTGAGATCGAAGGCGTGAAAAAAGGCGACATCCTTTGTGTCGGCATTCAAAATATTGAGCTGGATGAAGCCGGTGTCATGGTGCTTTACCCCGGGATGGGGGCGCTCGGTGAAGAGGTAAAAGAAACCGATACGCGCATCATCCGCGTAAAGGACGGTAACATCCAGTTTAACAGCCGCCTTCAATTTCCGGCTGCCCCGATGATCGGCGTCATCGGCGTTGCCCCGGAAAAAGGCGCAGTGCTTTGTGAAATACCCGGAGACCATGGCGGCAATATGGATACGAGATGGATCACGGCGGGGTCGAAATTGTACCTCCCCGTTTTCCATGACGGCGCCCTGCTTGCGCTCGGCGATCTTCACGCCGCAATGGGGGACGGGGAACTGGATGGTTCAGGCGTGGAAATTGGCGGTAAAGTCACCCTGCAATGCACGAAACTGGCCGGCGCTCCCGCCATCGGCATGCCGGCCGTTGAAACCAGCCAGACATGGTTTTTGATTTCATCGGCAGAAACCCTGGAAGCGGCGGCGAAAAAAGGGATGCGGGCGGCTGCAAACAGGTTCCGGGCTGCATTCGGGCTCGGGTTTAATGATGCCTACAGGCTTTTGAGCGCCACATGCTCCCTTGAAATCAGCCAGATTGTAAATCCGCTTGTGACGGTCAGAATAGCCGTGCCGAAAGCTGTTTTGCCCGATTTGTTCGCGCCGGGCCCGCTGCTTTAAATGCAGGGCACTGGAAAAGTATTCAAGAAACGGTGAGGCACTAAATGGCGGTGTCTCGCCGTTTTTATGTTTTCTTTTGGCCTTTTCAGCGGCTTCTTTTAAAGCAGGGGGTTTTTCTGCGGGACAAATCGAAAAAATGGTACAAGGTCTTCCCCGATTTCGGATAAAATAAGGACAGAAACGGCACAAAATGAAAAAATTTGCCGCCGCTCCCTTTTCTAAGCGAAGGTTTTACTGTAAAATTCGAATGGGACAGGTTATCATTTGTGTGAATAAAAGGGTGAATGCCGTCATTCAAAACCGGCACTCACGTTCGTCGAAAGGAGTCCATTATGTCTCAATTATTAGGTATTATCCAAAGGCTGCAGGCGATGCAGGAAGCAAAAGATACAGGGGAAGTCCAGCAACGGCGTTTTGAAGTGAACGGCAAGGCGCTCTGCCAGGTGAAATTTTTTCCACAAACCGGAACGTTTGAACTGGAAGTATTCGACGGGCAGAAACACGCCAGCAAGTACCAGTTTGACGACCTGGATATTGCCGCCATCGAAATTTTTGATATCGTCCAGGAAGGCTCTGACAGTTAAAAAATTTTTTCGCTCGGCATAAAGCCGGGCGTTTTTCTTTCGTCAATCAAGCCCTGTTTATGATAAAATAGTAGTGATTCATCATGCATCAACGGCAAACGAAATAAGCATCTCCTCTTGAAGGTTTTGTACCTGAAAATACGGAAGAAAAGGAGATTTTTGCAAGATGATTTCATTGCAGAGCCAGGAATTTCTTGAACCGAAAATCATGGATTTTATGATCCCGTCTGAAAAAGTGGCCCATGTGCAGGTTGGAAACAGCCTGGAACATGCTTTGCTCGTGCTGACGAAAAGCGGGTATGCCGCTGTTCCGGTTTTGGACGCCAGCTACCGGCTGCACGGCCTGATCAGTTCCGCGATGATCACCGATTCCATTTTGGGGCTGGAACGGATTGAATTTGAAAAACTGGGCGAGATTAAGGTGGAACAGGTCATGAAGGCGGACATTCCGCGGCTAAATGTGCATGACAATTTTGAAAAAGCGTTGCGTTGGCTTGTTGACCACAATTTTTTATGTGTCGAAGACGATGAAGGATTTTTTGCTGGCATTTTTACAAGGCGCTCGCTTCTGAAAGAATTGAACCATCATATTCATAAATTGAATCATTTTTAGCGGCGGCACCGCGCAAATGGCTGCGCGGTCCGTTTTTCCATAAACCAAAGAAAACGGATTGGGGTTAACATGAATTTTTCGGAGTGCCAGTTACTGTCTGTTTTAGCACAGGAGTTAAATATGCGGAAGGCAGCTGAACGCCTGTTTGTATCGCAGCCGGCCTTGTCGCAAAGGCTGCAGTCGGTTGAAAGGCAGTGGGGGGCGCAATTGTTTCTCCGCACGCAAAAAGGGCTGATCATAACGCCTGAGGGGGAACTGGTCATCCAGCTCGCCAATGAAATGCTCGAAAAGGAAGAAAATGTGCGGGAAGCCATCCGCACGCTCGACTCAAAAGTGCACGGGACATTAAAAATCGCCTGCGCCACGATCGTCGGCCAAAACTGGCTGCCGAAAGTGCTGAAAACATTCGTTGAAAAATATCCGGATGCAAAAATCTCGCTTGTCACGGGCTGGAGCAGTGAAATTTTGCGGTCCATTTACGAAGATGAAGTCCATATCGGCATTGTCCGCGGTTTGAATGAATGGAAAAGCACGAAAATCCATTTGTTTGAAGACCCGCTCTTTCTCGTGGACCAGGAAATTGACACCCTTGAAAAGCTGCCGGCTGCCGACCGGCCGTTTATCCAGTTTAAAAGCGATTCAAATTATTATCAGGAAATGATGGACTGGTGGCACCGCGAGTTTCAAACTTCCCCGAAACAAACAATCGTAGTGGACCAGATCGAAACGTGCAAGCAAATGGTTTTTAACGGCATCGGTTATGCGATTTTGCCTGCGATCACGCTGGACGGGGCGGAAATCCGCCATCTGCACAAAATTCCGCTCGAAGGGGAAGGCGGGGAGCCGCTGAAACGCGACACATGGCTCCTCGGTTATGACGCCGCGTTTCAATTGAAGCAGGTCCGCGCTTTTGTAAAAGTGGTGCGTGAATTTATTGCGGCACAGCCCCATATCCTTTAAAATGAACATATGCGCAAACTATCACATTTATCGGCGAATCAGCTGTCAGGAGGCATACATATGGACATGATGGATGCAAATGAGATCATTTCATTCATAGCAAACAGCAACAAATCAACACCTGTAAAAGTATATGTGAAGGGAAATGTCGATGGCCTTGATTTCGGTGAGTCAGCCCGCGTTTTCGCAGGCGGCGGCATGGCTGTCATCTTTGGCGAATGGGAAGAGATTTCGGCCGTGCTGGAAGCAAACCGTGGCAAAATCGCGGATTATGTCGTGGAAAATGACCGCCGCAACTCGGCCATTCCGCTTCTCGATTTAAAAGGAATCAACGCCCGTATTGAACCTGGCGTCACGATCCGTGACCGTGTTGAAATCGGCAATAATGCCGTCATTATGATGGGGGCCGTGATCAATATTGGTGCTGTTATTGGAGAAGGCACGATGATCGACATGAACGCCGTTTTAGGCGGCCGGGCAACAGTCGGGAAGAACTGCCATATCGGAGCCGGCGCCGTGCTTGCCGGGGTCATTGAACCGCCTTCTGCAAATCCGGTTGTCATTGAGGATGATGTATTAATCGGAGCGAATGCTGTGATCCTGGAAGGCGTACGCGTCGGAAAAGGGGCGGTTGTGGCAGCCGGTGCGGTCGTCACGCAAGATGTGCCGCCGCATACCGTTGTTGCAGGCATTCCGGCAAAAGTGATCAAAGAAATTGACGAAAAAACAAAATCCAAAACCGAAATCATGAAAGATCTTAGAAATTTGTAAGCCGGAAGGACGGGTGCCAAAAAAACGGTGCCCGGCCTTTTTTGCCATACCGGAAAGGAAGGGCTGGATATGGAAACGAATTTGATTGCCATCAGGCGGGATCTGCATCGGATTCCCGAGCTCGGATATCAGGAGCATAAAACACAGCGGTACATCCTTGATTTTATTTCGCGTTTGCCGAAAGGCCATCTTGAAGTGAAAACATGGAAAACCGGGGTGCTTGTAAAAGTAAAGGGGACCCGCCCCAAAAAAAAGATCGGTTACCGGACGGATATAGACGGCCTGCCGATCAAAGAAGAGACAGGCTTCCCGTTTCAATCGGAACACGAAGGAAACATGCATGCGTGCGGCCACGATTTTCATATGGCGATCGCACTCGGGATTTTATCGCATTTTGCAAGCCGGCCCGTTAAGGATGATCTGATCTTTATTTTTCAGCCGGCAGAGGAAGGGCCTGGAGGGGCGGAAGCGATGCTAGAAGAAGTGCTGCGCAATGAATGGCGGCCGGACCTTGTGATGGCGCTCCATGTTGCGCCGGAATACCCGGCCGGCACGGTAGCGGTAAAAAAGGGGCTGCTGTTTGCCAATACATCCGAACTGTATATTGACCTGGAAGGAAAGGGCGGGCATGCGGCCTATCCGCAGCATACAAAGGATATGGTGGTGGCGGCGGCCCATCTGGTGACCCAGCTCCAGTCCATTATCTCACGCAATATCGACCCGCTCGACAGCGCAGTGGTGACCATCGGGAAAATCACCGGCGGCACAGTTCAAAATGCAATCGCGGAACATGCGCGCCTTGAAGGGACAATCCGCACGTTATCAAGCGAAGCCATGGAAAAAGTGAAGCACAGGATTGAAGCAATCACAAGCGGGCTTTCGGCCGGTTTTGAGTGCCGGGCGGAAATTGATTACGGCTGCAATTATTACCAGGTGTTCAATCATCCGGAAGAGACCGCCCGCTTTATGGATTTTGTCCGAAGCTACGGCGGAGCGCACCTGCATGAATGCAGGGAGGCTTTAACAGGGGAGGATTTCGGCTATATGTTGAAAGAAATCCCTGGCTTTATGTTCTGGCTCGGGGTCGGGTCGCCATACGGGCTGCACCATGCCAAATTTGCGCCGGATGAACGTGCGCTCGAGACAGCTGCCGATTTGATGGTTTCTTATATTTTATCGTTGTAATAAAAAAGAAGGGGAATTCCCCCTTCTTTTTTATTACGGCGTTATTCTTCTTTTTTGGAAAGGCAATGGTCGCATTCCAGCATGTACGATTCTGCTTGTTCTTCAATCGGCTGACCGCATTCAGGGCATTGTTTCACAGGCAATGTTTTGAAAAATTCAACTGGGCTCATCATCATTTTTCATCCATCTCCTTTTTCGTGTTTGGAATTGTATCAGCTGTTATAAAACCATTCAATGATGCTGCGACAGCCGGGCCCGGGCTGGTGTCAGCAAAAGTATGTCTTATAACAACAAATCATTTATCCTTCTGTTATAATACAGTATATACCCTGAAATTTGTTTTGTACAGTACTTTTTGCAAAAAAAATAAAAAATTCTTTTCAGGCGGGAGGAAAAAATTCGGGAAGCATTTTCCCCTGCAAAATGCCGGTCCTTTCAAACAGGCATACAAAAAAGCACCCCGATAACGGAGGCGCTGAAAAAGTGTGTTTTAAAGATGCAAAAAAACAGCGGGACACGCTGAATGGTGGTGCCCCGCTGTTTTTTTGTTTTCTTTTGGACTTTCTGGCGGCTTCCTAGCAGAATGCCCCTTTTTTAAACTTCCATAATAATCGGCATAATCATCGGCCGGCGTTTCGTTTTTTCGTATAAAAACGGCGCCAGCGTATCTGTTATTTCGTTTTTGATTTCTGCCCATTGCGTCGTTTTTCGTTCCATTACTTTATTCAAGTGCTTTGTGATGATTGTTTGCGCTTCGTTGATCAAATCGCCGGATTCACGCATGTACACAAAGCCCCTTGAAATAATATCAGGGCCGGATGCAATTTTAAACTCGTTCATATTGATGGCCACAACGACAATGACGAGCCCTTCTTCAGAGAGGATGCGGCGGTCGCGCAAAACGATATTGCCGATATCGCCGATGCCGCTCCCATCGATATAGACAGAACCGGACGGGATTTTGCCGGCAATTTCTGCGGTGTCATGGCCGAGCGCCAGCACTTCGCCATTATCCATGATAAAGCAGTTTTCTTCCGGGACGTCGCAGTCAATGGCAAGCTTGGCATGCGTCCTGAGCATCCGGTATTCCCCGTGGATCGGCATAAAATACTTCGGTTTGATCAGCCGCAGCATCAGCTTCTGTTCTTCCTGCCCGCCATGGCCTGATGTGTGCACATTGTTCAGCGAGCCGCTGATAACGTCGGCGCCGGCGCGGTACAGCAAATTAATCGTCCGGTTGATGCTCGTCGTATTGCCCGGAATCGGGGAGGAAGAAAAGACGACGGTATCGCCGGGCTGGATCTGGATCTGCCGGTGCGTGCCGTTTGCAATTCTGGACAGCGCTGCCATCGGTTCGCCCTGGGTGCCGGTGCAAAGAATGGTCACCCGGTTGGCCGGCAGGCGGTTCAATTGCTGTGTGTCAATAAACGTATCTTTCGGGGCGCGAATATAGCCCAGATCATGGCCAATTTCAATCGCCGCTTCCATGCTGCGCCCGAACACGGCAATTTTCCGCCCTGCCAGAACAGCCGCTTCCGTCACCTGCTGAAGGCGGTGAATATTGGAGGCAAACGTGGCAAAAATAATCCGCCCGTCCACTTTCCGGAAAATATCCTGGATGCTTTCCCCAACACGCCGTTCTGACATCGTAAAATGCGGCACTTCGCTGTTCGTGCTGTCGGACAAAAGGCAAAGCACGCCTTCTTTTCCGATTTCGGCCATTTTCGTTAAGTTAGCCGGCTCGCCCACCGGTGTAAAGTCAAACTTGAAGTCGCCGGTATGCACGATATTACCCGGCGGCGTTTTGACGACAATGCCGTAAGAATCCGGGATGCTGTGTGTCGTCCGGAAAAATGCGACAGATGTTTTCCGGAATTTAATCACATCGTCTTCTTTGATTTCAATCAGCTTTGTCTGCCGGAGAAGGCCGTGCTCTTCCAGCTTGTTCCGAATAAGGCCGAGTGCAAGCTTCCCGCCGTAAATCGGGACATTGATCTGGCGCAGCAAATACGGAATGCCGCCGATATGGTCTTCATGCCCGTGCGTAATAAACAGGCCCTTGATTTTGTCCGCGTTTTTCACGAGGTAGGTGTAATCCGGGATGACATAGTCGATTCCGAGCAGTTCATCTTCCGGAAATTTGATGCCTGCATCAATTAAAATCATTTCATCTTGAAATTGTACGCCATAAGTGTTTTTTCCGATTTCGCCCAATCCGCCGAGGGCGAAAACCGCTGTCTGATCATTTTTAACAAATTTCATACAGTTACTCCGTTAATTTAAAATTTTCCTGCTGCTTTTCGTATTCAAGATATTTTCCCTCAAGCAGCTGGATGTATTCAATGTTGATTCGGCGGTCTTTCAACTTTTGGCGTACTTCCCTTTCCGATCCGGCTTCAATATAGAACGTCTTCGTGTTTTCCCGGACAGGAATTTCTTCAGGATTTTCCTGGTAATACACTTTGTAAATCATGATTAATCTCTCCTTGCTCCGTTTTCAATTGTAACTTTTTCTATTATATATAAATCATGGCGCATATCACAACTTTTTCATGGCCTTTTTTCATAAAGAAAAGAATAATCCCTCCTGGAAAAGAGGGATTCAAAAGTTCAGGCGATTAACTTTTTGCGCAGCATATCTTTCCACTGTTTTAAAAGCTTCTTCCTCAGCTTTTTTAACATTGTGGATCAACTCCCTACTTCTATTGTAATATTTATTTGGATATTGTAAAGGCGTGCGGCTCATCTTGTCCTTTATTATATGTAGGGAAAAGGCGGAAGCGTCACGCCAAAATATGACAATTTCCGGCAGGCCGGGAAAAATTGCCGCAAAAAGTGGAAGCATTTGCAACAACGCCCTGGGCCCGGCGGAACCGGTTTTCCTGAAAACCTTCTCCAGCAACGTTTCCGCTTTTATAGTACAGATTAAATTGCATATTGATACAGTTTTCCCGGGCAGAATGATTCGGTATATTAGAAAAATATCGGATAGAAAAAGCGTTTATAATTGACGCTTTTTTATTTTTCATGTACTCTATATATGTTGAATATAGTGTTGTATTAGTCACTTCCGCTTTTTCATTGATACAGCGCGTTTTTGGCAGGCCAAAAATGATTGCGGTTACTTGAAGGAATTGTCGGTTTTTGCTGTAAACACACATTTTTTAAAATCAGCGAAATTGTATCTCCATATATGCGGATAAAGAAAGGATTGGTGAACGGGATGGCTTCACGCACAAAGTTTGATGAAGTAAAGACGCTTCATGACATTGAAGAAAGATTTGAAGCAGTCCAAATTTTAAATGAAGAAGGGAAAATTGTAAACGATTCCCTCATGCCTGATTTAACGGATGAACAGCTTCAGGAAATGATGCGGAGAATGGTATATACCCGCATTCTTGATCAGCGGTCCATTTCCCTGAACCGCCAGGGCCGCCTCGGGTTTTACGCGCCGACTGCCGGCCAGGAAGCTTCCCAGATTGCTTCCCATTTTGCACTTGAAAAAGAGGACTTCATTCTTCCGGGATACCGCGATGTGCCGCAGCTGATCTGGCACGGCCTTCCGCTTGAACAGGCATTTTTATGGTCGCGCGGGCATGTGGACGGGATGAAAGGCATTGAAAAATTGAATATCCTCCCGCCGCAAATCATTATCGGCGCCCAGTATGTGCAGACTGCCGGCGTTGCGCTCGGCATTAAAAAACGCGGCAAAAAGGCCGTTGCAGTGACGTATACAGGGGACGGCGGCAGTTCACAAGGGGATTTTTACGAAGGCATCAACTTTGCGGGCGCCTTTAAAGCCCCGGCTGTATTTATTGTTCAAAACAACCAGTTTGCGATTTCAACGCCGCGCTCCGTGCAAACCGCGGCCAAAACACTGGCGCAAAAAGCGGTGGCTGCAGGGATACCGGGAATTGCGGTGGACGGCATGGACCCGCTTAGTGTATATGCGGCGGTAAAACGCGCGCGCGAACGGGCGCTCGCCGGCGAAGGGCCTTCCTTGATTGAATCGATCTGCTACCGTTTCGGCCCGCATACAATGAGCGGGGACGACCCGACGCGTTACCGTACGGAAGACCTCGACAATGAATGGGCGAAAAAAGATCCGCTCGTCCGTTTCCGCAAGTTTCTGGAACAGAAAAACCTGTGGAGCGAAGAGCAGGAAAATAAAACAATTGAACAGGCGAAAGAAGATATTAAAGCTGCCATTAAGAAAGCGGATAGCGCGCCGAAACAGAAAGTGACGGATCTGATCTCCGTGATGTACGAAGAACTTCCGCAAACCTTAAAGGAACAATACGAATTTTACCAAGCAAAGGAGTCGAAATAAGCCATGGCCCAATTAACGATGATACAGGCAATTACGGATGCGCTCAGGACCGAGTTAAAAAATGATGAAAATGTTTTGGTATTCGGTGAAGATGTCGGCTTAAACGGCGGCGTCTTCCGGGCAACGGAAGGGCTGCAAAAAGAGTTCGGCAAAGACCGCGTCTTTGATACGCCGCTCGCCGAATCCGGCATCAACGGGCTTGCCATCGGGCTTGCGCTCCAGGGTTTCCGGCCGGTTCCTGAAATCCAGTTTTTCGGTTTTGTTTTTGAAACCATGGATTCAATCCACGGCCAGATGGCGAGATACCGGTTCCGCACCGGCGGGGATTTGAAAATGCCGATTACAATACGCGCTCCTTTCGGCGGGGGCGTGCATACGCCGGAAATGCATGCGGACAGCCTCGAAGGACTCATGGCGCAAACACCGGGCATCAAAGTTGTGATTCCGTCCACGCCTTATGATGCGAAAGGGCTGCTGATCTCCGCGATCCGGGACAATGACCCGGTCGTTTTCCTCGAACATATGAAACTGTACCGTTCTTTCCGGGAAGAAGTGCCGGAAGAAGAATATACGATTCCGCTCGGAAAAGCAGATGTAAAACGGGAAGGAAAAGATATTTCGATTATCGCTTACGGCGCAATGGTCCATGAATCATTGAAAGCAGCGGATGAACTTGGAAAAGAAGGATACTCCGCAGAAGTGGTTGATCTCCGCACAGTCAGCCCGCTTGATGTGGAAACGATTGTGGCGTCTGTGGAAAAAACAAACCGCGCCATTGTCGTCCAGGAAGCACAGCGCCAGGCCGGCGTTGCGGCAAACGTCGTTGCGGAAATCAACGAACGCGCGATTTTGAGCCTGGAAGCGCCGGTATTGCGTGTAACGGCCCCGGATACCGTTTATCCGTTCTCGCAGGCGGAAGGCGTTTGGATTCCGACCTATAAAGATATTTTGGAAAAAGCAAAAGAGGCATTGACATTCTAAACCGGTTTTTGCCGTAAGAGGGTTATGGCGGCGCGCTGAACCGGGATACATTCCAATCGAGTTTTTGCTGCACCTTGAATGGGGCGCATTTTGAAAAAAAGGAGCGTGAACACCTTGTCATTTGAATTCAGGCTGCCGGATATCGGCGAAGGGATCCATGAAGGCGAAATTGTAAAATGGTTTATTAAACCGGGCGATAAAGTTTCGGAAGACGACGTGCTCTGTGAAGTGCAAAATGACAAATCGGTTGTCGAAATTCCGTCCCCTGTGGAAGGGACCGTTGAAGAAATTCTTGTTGACGAAGGAAGCGTCGCAGTTGTCGGTGATGTCCTTGTAAAATTCGATGCGCCCGGATATGAAAATCTTCAATTTAAAGGGGACCATGGGCACGATCAGAAAGAAGAAGCAGCAGAAAGTGCAAAACCGGAACCGGCAAAACAGGAAACAGCTGAAACTGCCAAGCCTGCTGAAAAAGAAGCAGAACACGGATCCGAATCCGCGGATCGCCGCGTGATCGCGATGCCATCCGTACGGAAATATGCCCGTGAAAAAGGCGTCGATATCCGGCTTGTGTCCGGAACCGGAAAAAACGGCCGCGTGCTCCGCGAAGATATCGATGCGTATGTGAACGGGCCGCAGCAGACGGAAACGGAAGCCGGCAAAACCGAAGCACAGGCGCCTGATTCCCAAGATGCTGTGCCTGAAGGGGAATTCCCTGAAACACGCGAACCGATGAGCGGCATCCGCAAAGCGATTGCAAAAGCGATGGTCAACTCGAAACAAACCGCGCCGCATGTTACGCTGATGGATGATGTCGATGTGACGGCACTGGTCGCGCACCGGAAAAAATTCAAAGAGATCGCGGCAGAAAAAGGCATCAAACTGACTTTCCTGCCATATGTCGTAAAAGCGCTCGTCAGCACGCTGCGGGAATACCCGGTTTTAAATAGTTCGATTGATGATGAAACGAATGAAATCATCCATAAGCATTATTACAATATCGGGATTGCCGCTGATACGGAGCGCGGCTTGCTTGTGCCGGTCGTCAAACACGCCGACCGCAAACCGGTATTTGCGGTTTCCAAAGAAATTAATGAACTGGCTGAAAAAGCAAGAGATGGAAAGCTTGCCCCGAACGAAATGAAAGGCGCTTCCATTACGATTTCCAATATCGGTTCTGCCGGTGGGCAATGGTTTACACCGGTTATCAACCGTCCGGAAGTGGCTATTTTAGGAATCGGCCGGATTGCAGAAAAGCCGGTCGTTAAAAACGGTGAAATTGTTGCAGCGCCTGTACTGGCGTTGTCGCTCAGTTTTGACCACCGTATCATCGATGGTGCCACCGCACAAAATGCGTTAAATCATATCAAACGTTTGTTGCATGATCCAGAACTTTTATTAATGGAGGCGTAATCTGATGGTTGTAGGAGATTTTCCAATTGAAACCGACACAATTGTAATCGGCGCAGGGCCTGGCGGATATGTCGCGGCCATCCGGGCAGCCCAGCTCGGCCAAAAAGTGACGATCGTTGAAAAGCAGTTTATCGGCGGGGTTTGCTTAAATGTAGGATGTATTCCTTCAAAAGCGCTCATTTCGGCGGCGCACCGCTATGAATACGCAACGGAATCCGGAGTGCTCGGCATTACCGTTGAAAATGCAAAAATTGATTTCGGGAAAGTGCAGGAATGGAAATCCGGCGTCGTGAAAAAACTGACCGGAGGCGTAGAAAGCCTGTTAAAAGGCAACAAAATTGACATCGTCCGCGGGGAAGCCTATTTTGTCGATGACCATACGCTTCGTGTAATGGACGAGAAATCAGCGCAAACCTATACGTTTAAAAATGCGATTCTCGCAACCGGTTCGCGACCGATTGAAATCCCTTCCTTCAAATTTTCAGAACGCGTCATTGATTCAACCGGCGCGCTGAGTTTGAAGGAAATTCCGGAAAAACTCGTCATTATCGGCGGCGGCGTCATCGGAATGGAACTCGGGACAGCCTATGCAAAATTCGGGACGAAAGTAACGATTTTGGAAGGGGCAAAAGACATTATCGGCGGCGCGTTTGAAAAACAAATGACTTCCCTCGTTGTCCGCAAGCTGAAAAAACGGGGCGTCGAAATTATCACGGAAGCGATGGCAAAAGGCGTGGAAGAGAAAGAAAACGGCGTTGTTGTCACGTATGAAGCAAAAGGCCAGGAACAAAAAGTGGAAGGCGATTATGTGCTGGTTACGGTCGGCCGCCGTCCGAACACAGATGAACTCGGCCTTGAACAGTTGAATTTAAAGATGACGGACAGGGGCATTATCGAAGTGGATAAACAGTGCCGGACAAGCGTGCCGAATATTTATGCCATCGGCGACATTGTCCCGGGCCCGCAGCTTGCCCACAAAGCCTCCTATGAAGGGAAGATTGCAGCCGAAGCCATTTCCGGGCAGCCGGCCGAAGTGGATTACCTCGGCATTCCGGTCATTGTCTTTTCTGATCCGGAACTGGCAACGGTCGGCTATACGGAACAGCAGGCAAAAGAAGAAGGCATTGATTATGCAGTCGCCAAATTCCCGTACGGCGCGAACGGGCGGGCACTTGCCCTTGAAGCCGGCGAAGGTTTCGTCAAACTGATTACACGCAAAGAAGACGGGCTGTTGATCGGCGGCCAAATCGTCGGGATCAGCGCTTCTGATATTATTTCGGAAATCGGCCTTGCAATCGAAGCGGGCATGACAGCGGAAGATATCGCGCTGACGATCCATGCCCACCCGACATTAGGGGAAATTACGATGGAAGCGGCCGAAGCGGCACTCGGCACCCCGATCCATATTTTAAAATAATGATTTTAAAGGCTTCACACCGGGAAGGCTGCCCCGGCGTGAAGCCTTTTTCCGTTTAAAAGCGCCGCTTTAAGGCTATAACAGTAACAGCTGCATATGCGGACAGTTTTCCGCTTTGAAAGACAAGGTTATAACGGTGAAACCGCGTGCATATTCTGAATTATAATGAAAGGCACAGGTGGGACAATGAAATGTACGGTGGCATTTTTATTCCAGATCATGATATGGAGCGGTTTTAAACTGGCAGCGTGGCTGTCCGGACACGATCCGGCTATTTTTACCGCCGCCCTGTTCATTATCTTTTTATTCATTGCCTTTGCCTTGGCAAAATCAATTGTGCATTCGCTCCGGGCTGCATCTGTGGTAACGGTGTTGAGTCTCGCTGCATATGGGCTTGCGGAAATATCTTTTTCAAAACTGATTTTCTAAAACAACCGCAAAATGATCCCACTTTCAATTGTATAACACAATTTAAATTATGTTATACAAAAGTCTTGATTTTTTCTCCAGTATGACATATTATAATATTACAAGCGGTTACAAAACTCGCAAAGGGGAGGAAAATCGGATGGGAATCATCGTTTGCCAATCATGTGATGCCACGATTGACCACGTTGAGGAAGAAAAAGTATCTGTGCTTTACTCAACGTGTGACCATTGTAAACACGAAGAAGAATAATCCTGAAATGTAGCACTTGATTTTTCCAATGCATGCGTCCATTTTCTCTCGGCCGGGTAATTGTCCGGCTTTTTTTGCGTTATGGGACAAAAAAGCCGGCGGGAAGGTCCCGCCTGCTTTTTCAAACTTATTGAATGGCATGATGCTCTTTAATGACACGGATCGTTTGCAATGTCTCGTCTTCAGGCCCTTGTACGGGAAGGCCGGCTTCGATGTTTTTCCGGATATAGGCAATGTTTTCTGCCGTAATGATTTCCCCTGGGATAAAAATCGGAATGCCCGGCGGATAGACCATAACAAATTCGGCAACGATCCTGCCGGCAGAACCGGACAGCGGAACGGATTCCGTTTCGGCATAAAAGGCATCGCGCGGCGAGAGGGCAAGCGATGGAATTTCGGGAAGCATCACTTTCACCCCCACTTTGCCGGATAAATGCGAGAAGGTTTCGGATAAGCCGTGTAAAGCCTCAACGAGCAAATCCAGTTCCGTTTCCGTATCCCCTGGCGTCACAATGCAAAGAATATTGTACAAATCTGAGAGTTCCATTTCTATATGATAGGTTTCACGCAGCCACTTTTCCGCATCGTGGCCGGTGATCCCCAAATCTTTTACAGAGATGATCAGCTTCGCCGGGTCATAATCATAGGTCGCTTTCGTTTGGAGGATCTCGTTTCCGGCGCAATACAAATGATCGATTTCGTTTATGCGCTCCCGTGTTTTTTGCGCAAGGCGGGTCGTTTCCTTGATGATCGTGCTTCCCTCTGTTGCCAGCCTTTTTCGGGCAACGTCGAGCGAAGCCAGTAAAATGTAGGAAGTGGACGTGGTCGTCAGCATGCTGAAAATGCTTTGGACACGCTTTTTCGATACGAGCCCTTCCTTCAGATTTAGGATCGAACTTTGTGTCAGCGAACCGCCAAGCTTGTGGACGCTCGTTGCGGCCATATCCGCGCCGGCCTGCATGGCGGAAACCGGCAGTTCATCGTCAAAATGAATATGGACGCCGTGTGCCTCGTCCACCAGTACCGGGACATGATAGGCATGGGATATATCCACAATGCTTTTCAAATCAGCGGAAATGCCGTAATAGGTCGGATTAATGACCAGGACGGCTTTTGCATCGGGATGCTGCTTGAGCGCTTTGGAAACGGATGCCGGTGTAATGCCGTGTGAAATGCCAAGCACCTGATCCACTTCCGGGTGGATAAAAACGGGCACGGCGCCGGAAAACACAATCGCAGACATCACTGATTTATGGACATTGCGCGGCACAATCATTTTATCGCCCGGCCCGCAGACGCTCATCACCATGGCCATAATCGCGCCGCTCGTCCCTTGTACGGAAAAAATGTGGCATCCGCACCGAATGCTTCCGCAGCAAGCTTCTGCGCCTCTTCGATCATGCCGTGGGGCTGGTGAAGATCATCGAGCGGCTCGATATTAATTAAATCCAGCTTTAATACATTGTCGCCGATGAATTTGCGAAAATCAGGATCCATCCCGCGCCCGGTTTTATGGCCGGGAATATGGAATTGGACGGGATTTCGTTCAATATGCCGGAGAAGCCCGGTGTATAACGGCGTGTGATACTGTGACAATCATTCCACCTCTTTATCTCATTACTGGCTTTTGAAGAAAAACAAGATGGATTATAGCATTCCAGCCGCGGTTTTTAAATAGTTTTTCTTTGCACAGGGAAAAAACAAGCCGGAAGCGGGCGATGGAAAAAGATAAAGCGCATAAAGCATGGAGAAATGAGGGGAAGCTAGACGGTGAGTGTACAGGCGGAAGAAAGCCGTGGGCAAACCGTTCTTTAAAACGGATAGCAGCCCCCTTGTATTCCGGCGGATTGCGGCATGATTGCCCGGGCGGAAGCGATTCAGGTAAAATAGAACGGGTATACTGAAGAAAAGCGAGGTGGTTTGGATGGAATATCCATATCCGATTTCAGCTGACTGGTCGACACAGGAAGTCATCGATGCCGTCCAATTTTTCGAAGCGGTGGAAGAAGCATATGAAAAAGGGGTCAACCGGGACGTGCTGCTTGCCAGGTACCGCCGTTTTAAAGAAATCGTCCCCGGGAAAGCCGATGAGCGGAATATATGCAATGAATTTGAAGAAGCGAGCGGCTACTCCCCGTACCGGGCCGTCAAGAAAATGAAGGAAGAACAGGGCCCGGTCATTAAAATGCATGAAACCGGATCGCGCGGTTAGCGGGACGGAAAGATAGCAGCATCACCTGCTGATGCTGCTTTTAAGTTGCCTGCAAATACGACTTGGCACAGGAGAAAAAGCGCGCCGTGTTCCGGCGCGCTTTTCCCTTTCCGCGTTCTGTTTAGGCCATTTTGTAGATGGGTAATACATGTACAAAGACGTCCTCGATCGTTTTGGCCAGTTCATCCGGGGACATGCCGGCTGCTTCTTCCCGCGGGATATCCAGCCCGCAAAGCAATTCGGCTTTTTTTACAACCTGCATCCGTCTGAAAAACTCCTTTAGCGTATGGTGATTCATACGGTCAGTGCGGATGCCGCCCGGTTTTGTATGATCATCCGACCAAATGTAATGGCCAGGCATATTTTCTAAAATCGGATCAATTTTCTTTTCGAGTTTTTTTCCGATGGACGCTTTTTGCGGGCACTCATTCATGATGGCCGTGACGATGAAGAGCCGGTCTTCCCACAGCCCAATTTGAAAATGGGGAAGCATTTTGTAGCCGCGCTTGCCGGGGGAAAAAGCCACCCACGTATCTTTCGGCGGATTGACGGTACGGCGGGCGTGTTTGGCAACATGATAAAATATTTCTTCACCGGTCAAAACTGACAAAACCGGCGAAAAGTATTCCCCCAATGTTTCAAGTTTCGGGCGGACGGTTGATTTCAGCTGTTCCATCCGCTGATCGAGGCCCTCAATCCGGAAAACGTCAAAATCCTGTCCGGTAAAAGCGGTGATGCCCATTTGTTCACCTCCGTTCTGTATGAACCATGGGGATGGATATTCATATTTTATCATCCATAAGGGAGGTTTAACAAATAAAAGCCGGAGGGTAAAAATAGGTATACACACAATTTTGTTACATCAGTGATGATTGAACATAATATATATAAAGATAATATCAGAAAATTCATATCATTACCCCAGGAGGATGTGAAGAAAAATGAAACAAGTAATCCCTTCGGTGAAAAGAAAACCTTATGAAAGAAAACGGATTGCAGTCTTGCGCATGGAACTGGATTACGAACTGGCTACGTTGTATGAAGCGATGGAAATGAAAGATGAAGAGCAAAAAGGACAGTCGATTAAGCGTCTGGAAAAAATCCGTGAAGAACTGCTGAAAATGAAAGCCATGTAATGGAAAACAAAAAGGCAGGATGTCGTAAAAAGCGGACTCCCTGTATCGGACAGATGGGGGTTCGTTTTTGTGCAGCAGAGGTCCATGTTTGCAGGCAAAACCCGCTGCCGGAAAACGATGCCGAATGCGTTCCCAAAACTTGATAATTATCTTCATTTCCTTTACGCTTAAGGGAAATGATTTGGAAAGATGGAGGGTCCGGCTATGGACAGATGGGAAGAAATCAATACATATGCCGTCCGGTGGATCAGGGAAGCGGGCGAGCGGATTCTTGCTTCGCAAAAACCGCTTCAAATTGAAACAAAATCGGACCGCAATGATCTGGTGACCAATATTGATAAGGAAACAGAACAATTTTTAATCGGCAAAATCCGGACAACCTTCCCGGATCACCACATTTTGGGTGAAGAAGGCTTCGGCGAAGACATCCGGAATATGGAAGGCATCGTCTGGATTGTGGATCCGATTGACGGGACGGTCAATTTTGTCCACCAAAAAGTCAATTTCATGATTTCAATTGGGGTCTACGAGAACGGAGAAGGCAAACTAGGCTATATTTATGATGTCGTCCGGAAAGAAATGTATTTTGCAGAAAAGGGCAAGGGGGCTTATTTCAACGGGGAACGGATTCCGCTGCTTGCGCAAAACAGGCTCGAGGATACGATCCTTGCACTGAACCCGTATTGTATGGTGGAAAACAGGGGTATCGACCCGGCCCGTCTGGCGGCGCTGGTCAGGGATGTGCGCGGCACAAGGAGTTACGGGTCGGCAGCGCTTGAGCTTGCTTATGTAGCAATGGGAAGGCTTGATGCTTATATTACGATGCGCTTGTCACCTTGGGATTTTGCCGCCGGGAAAGTGATCGTGGAAGAAGTGGGCGGCGTTGTGACGGACGTTTACGGGCGCCCGCTCGATATGCTCGGAAACAGTTCCGTGTTTGCCGGCAGGCCCGGGCTGCATGAGGAAATTTTGAAGCGGTATTTAAAAGGGCGGGAATAAGAAAAGAGGGGCTCACAGTTTCCCCTCTTCACGCATTTTTTTCTTTGTTTTAAAGCCGAACCCCATAATGGCAATGAGAAGCGCGGTGCAGCCGAGAATCCCGGCAACGCTTTGGGCGCCGATCGCAACGCCGATGCCGCACATCGAAAGGAATGCGGCCAGTGAAAAGAACACAAATACCCATTTGATTTCCCGCATACGGTGAACCTCCCTTTCCCCTTATTTTACCGAAAATGTTTTAATAAAGCCAGCATTGTGTTATAATATTTTAGTTAAAGGTATAGACTAACATAGATTTGCGTTTAGGCAGGAGGAAATGTTTTTGAAAAGAAGAGAAGATTTACGCAACATTGCCATTATCGCGCACGTAGACCATGGGAAGACGACGCTTGTGGACCAGCTGCTGAAGCAGTCCGGTGCTTTCCGTGCCAATGAGCATGTTGAAGAACGTGCAATGGACTCCAATGATCTGGAACGGGAAAGAGGCATTACGATTCTTGCCAAAAACACGGCAGTTCATTATAAAGATAAGAAAATCAATATTTTGGATACTCCGGGACATGCCGACTTTGGCGGCGAAGTCGAACGGATTATGAAAATGGTGGACGGGGTCTTGCTTGTGGTGGATGCCTATGAAGGCTGCATGCCGCAGACGCGTTTCGTGCTGAAAAAAGCGCTGGAACAAAACCTGACGCCGATTGTGGTCGTAAACAAAATTGACCGCGATTTTGCACGCCCTGAAGAAGTGGTCGATGAAGTGCTTGAATTATTTATTGAACTGGATGCCAATGATGAACAGCTGGAGTTTCCAGTTGTGTATGCTTCCGCCATCAACGGTACGGCAAGCCTCGATCCGGATCCGGCCAAACAGGAAGGAAATATGA
This sequence comes from Weizmannia sp. FSL W8-1119, assembly GCF_038008605.1. Classification (NCBI taxonomy): domain Bacteria; kingdom Bacillati; phylum Bacillota; class Bacilli; order Caryophanales; family Bacillaceae; genus Heyndrickxia; species Weizmannia sp. FSL W8-1119. Next base: position 1,002,310 of record NZ_JBBOZL010000001.1, read on the forward strand.
AGGTGCTGTTTGATACGATTATCGAACATATTCCGGCGCCTGTCGACAACCGCGAAGAACCGCTCCAGTTCCAGGTTGCGCTGCTTGATTACAACGATTATGTCGGGCGGATCGGCATCGGCCGCGTTTTCCGCGGGAAAATGCATGTCGGCCAGCAGGTGGCATTGATGAAGCTGGACGGCAGCGTCAAGCAGTTCCGTGTCACCAAAATGTTCGGTTTCTTCGGGCTGAAACGGGAAGAAATCGAGGAAGCATATGCCGGGGATTTGATTGCGGTGTCCGGAATGGAAGACATCAATGTCGGGGAAACGGTCTGCCCGGTTGAACACCAGGAAGCGCTGACGCCGCTCCGCATTGATGAGCCGACTTTGCAAATGACTTTCCTCGTCAATAACAGCCCGTTTGCCGGCCGTGAAGGAAAATTTGTGACGGCGCGGAAAATTGAAGAACGGCTCCGTTCGCAGCTGCAGACGGATGTCAGCTTGCGCGTTGAAAACACCGACTCTCCGGATGCATGGGTTGTGTCCGGGCGGGGGGAACTGCATTTATCCATTTTAATTGAAAATATGCGCCGCGAAGGGTTTGAACTGCAGGTTTCAAAGCCGAAAGTGATCATTAAAGAAATCGACGGCGTCAAATGCGAACCGGTGGAACGCGTCCAAATCGATACGCCGGAAGAATATACCGGTTCGATTATTGAGTCGCTCGGTTCCCGGAAAGGCGAAATGCTCGATATGATCAATAACGGCAATGGACAAGTCCGCCTGATTTTCAATGTCCCGGCCCGCGGATTGATCGGCTATACGACCGAATTTATGACGCTCACAAGAGGCTACGGCATTTTAAACCATACGTTTGATTCCTACCAGCCGATGCAGCCAGGACGTGTCGGCGGCCGCAGAAACGGCGTTCTCGTCTCCATGGAAACGGGCAAAGCCACGACATACGGCATGATGCAGGTGGAAGACCGCGGCACGCTGTTTGTTGAGCCAGGCACGGACATTTATGAAGGCATGATCGTCGGGGAAAACTCCCGTGAAAATGATATTGCCGTCAATATTACGAAAGCAAAACACGCGACAAACGTCCGTTCAGCAACAAAAGACCAGACGGCGGTCATCAAAAAGCCGCGCATTATGTCGCTGGAACAGGCGCTCGAATACCTGAACGATGACGAATATTGCGAAGTGACGCCGGAATCGATCCGGCTGCGCAAAAAAATCCTGAATAAGAGCGAGCGCGAAAAAGCGCAGAAACGGGCAAAAGCAGCAGAAAATGCATAAACAAAGAATAGGGCCGGCATGACCCTGTTCTTTCATCTATTCAAAGGGGAAAAGGGGAGATAGGATGACAAGCGAGGCGGTTCACCACCAATTGTCATTTTTTGCGGCATTGTACAAAGTGGATGAAAACCCGGAACCGGGGATGTGGCTCTTGTATCTCACCATCGTCGTTCTCTCGGTCATTGTCTACCGGCTCGGATTTGCGAGAAAATTGCCGGTTCTGAAATCTGCTGTCATTTATGTGCTGCTCCTTATGGGATGCACGCTGCTCACGTTTTTTGCAATCTTTTTGCCTGTAGGGGAATCACTCTGTTTAGCGGCTGTTGTGCTTGGCGTTTACAAAATCCGCCTGTACCAGCATAAAAAAACTGAAAAAAAGGAACGTTTTCCAATGTAGCACGCTTCCGGCCCCGGAAGCTTTTTTTTGCGCCGCAAAAAGCCCCGGACGCGTGCAATGATTCTAACCGGACTTGCCCGTACATATACTTTAGCAGTGCCTGGTCCTTTGTCCAATCCCAGCGATGAACAGGTCACACCGCGCTCACATAAACTAACATAATCCAAGTGAAGCAGGGGGCATCGATTTGAAGAAAATATACGTCTTGGATACCAATGTATTGCTCCAGGATCCATATGCCATCTTTTCTTTTGAAGATAATGAAATTGTCATACCGGCTGTTGTACTGGAAGAAGTGGATTCCAAAAAAAGAAATATGGACGAAATCGGCAGAAATGCGCGCCAGGTATCCAAATTAATGGACGGTTTCCGGCAAGCCGGAAAATTACATGAAAAAATCCCGCTTGAAAACGGCGGCGTGCTCAGAATTGAGCTGAATCACCGCTCATTTCACCAGCTGCAGGATATTTTCGTGGAAAAAACAAATGACAACCGGATCCTCGCGGTTGCGAAAAATTTATCGCTGGAAGAAGAGAGAAAAGAAAATGGCCGCCCGGTAATTCTTGTCAGCAAAGATGCACTCGTCCGGGTGAAGGCGGACGCGCTCGGCCTGTTGGCGGAGGATTTTTTAAACGACCGTGTCGTAAGCCTCGACCATCTTTATACCGGGCAAATGGAAATGTATATCAGCCCCGATTTATTGAAACGGTTTTATGAAAAGCAGGAACTGGCACTGAGTGAAATTGCCAATCATCCGTTCTATTCGAACCAATTTTTGATTTTGAAAGATGCGCTCGGCAGCTCGGCTTCCGCCATCGGCATTGTGGACCAAGCCGGGAAGACGGTGAGGAAACTTTTTAACGTGCAGGATGCTGTCTGGGGAATCAAGCCGAGAAACGCCCAGCAGTGGATGGCGATGGAACTTTTGCTGCGCCCTGATATTCCGCTTGTCACCCTGACCGGGAAAGCGGGAACGGGCAAAACATTGCTTGCCCTTGCTGCAGGCCTGATGCAGACGGAAGATTTGCATGATTATAAAAAGCTTTTGGTCGCGCGGCCGATTGTCCCGTTTGGCAAAGATATCGGCTATTTGCCGGGAGAAAAGCAGGAAAAGCTGCGGCCGTGGATGCAGCCCATCTACGATAATCTTGAGTTTTTGTTTAATACGAAGAAAGCAGGGGAAATTGACGGGATTCTCTCCGGCATGAGTTCGATTGAGGTAGAGGCGCTAACTTATATCCGCGGGCGCAGCATCCCGGGGCAATATATCATTATTGATGAGGCGCAAAATTTATCCAAGCATGAAGTAAAGACGATTTTAACAAGGGTAGGGGAGCAGAGTAAAATCGTGTTAATGGGGGATCCGGAACAAATTGACCATCCGTATTTGGATGCTTACAATAACGGGCTGACGTACGTCGTTGAGAAGTTTAAAGATGTGCCGCTTGCCGGACATGTGAAGCTGCTAAAGGGCGAGCGCTCAAAACTCGCGCAAATCGCGGCAGACCTGTTGTAAGGGCATGAAAAAACCGGGAGCAGACGCCTCAGGATGTTTTAGCGCTGCCCCCGGCATCCGGGATTATTCAATGCGGATACCGGTTACATATTTGACCGGGTTTTCCCGGTTTGAACCGTCATCCAATAAAATGTGAAGCGGGCCGTCTTCTTTCAGCGCTTCTCCTTTAAAAGAAAAGGCAGCAATTAAATGGCCGGCCATTTCAAGCGGATAAGCGACAGGCCCGTTCTTTGTTTCAAACACGATTTTTTCCGCATCTTCCAGCGGCTCCGCATTTTGGATGAACAGGCCGACCGGAATGCCAAATGTCCCGGTTTTTAGATGGTGCCGTTTAAACTTTGGCTTTGTCCTTACAGCAGCCTGCGGATCAGCCCCTTCTGCCATGGCTTTATCAAAATATTTGCCGGTTTTCTTTAAGTAGGCTTCTTCCTGGCTGGTTTCCTGCTTTTCTTCGTCGAAATATGTATCAAGATCGATTTTCCGGTCATCAAATATCCAAGTGCCGACATCAAGTGTAATCGGAAACTTCACTTTTCCCTTTATTTGCATAATCATCATTGTAGCCCCTTTCTGTCCGTCTATACAGCATTATACCTTTTACGGCTGCCCGTGTCACTTGAAAGCGTATAAAAATAGCCCGGCCGACGAACAAGCGCCCTCCGCATTTCTTTGTCCAGCTGCGGGCGCTGTCGGCTAATGAATTTCCAGTCCCTTCCCCTACGATAAGTCAGCATCGGTTCGCCTGCGGCTCACCGTGCTTCCTTTATCCCACATTAACGGGCAGTAAGCCCCCCGCCACAAGTATAATGAAAATATGGCACAATTGGCTAAGCTGGGGTCAACTGCCCGTAAATGTCCGATTGGTTCAACTTGCAATCATCAAGGCCTTGGCCTTGATGATTGCAGTTTCACTCAATCTCAGTTCGGGGACTATGAAATTCATACGCCGACGGGCAAGCGCCCTCCGCATTTCTTTGTCCAGCTGCGGGCGCTGTCGGCTAATGAATTTCCAGTCCCCTCCCCTACGATAAGTCAGCATCGGTTCGCCTGCGGCTCACCGTGCTTCCTTTATCTCAGTTCGGGGACTATGAAATTCATACGCCGACGGGCAAGCGCCCTCCGCATTTCGTATAACTTGCAAAATCACGGTTTTAAAGGTACAATTTTTAATTAGATTGATATATGAACGGGGGGATCAATTTGGCGTCTGAAACAAAGGTGAACCACCGGGAAAAAGCATACAGCCTGCTCAAGGCGGACGCAGAAAAGATATTAAAATTAATTCAGGTTCAAATGGATAACTTAACGATGCCCCAATGCCCTTTATATGAGGAAGTGTTGGATACACAAATGTTTGGTTTATCCCGTGAAATAGATTTTGCGGTCCGGCTCGGCTTAGTGGATGCCGGTGACGGAAAGCGGCTTCTTGATTCGCTTGAACAGGAACTGTCCCTTTTGCATGATGCATATATAAAAAAATGATGTTGAAAACTCAAACGATGTTCCGGTTGTTTGAGTTTTTTATTTTTTGAAAAAGGGCCAGGCAATGGCGGCCGGCGAAAAAGATGTTATAATTTAAAAATAACGGCAGGAGTTTTTTTAAAACGGTAGAATATTTTTTATCAAGAATGTTGCAGTTTTTACGGATTGGAAGGTTTCTATGCTGAAAAAAATCTTAAAATCATTCGACTACTCGGTCATCATTGTCTACCTGCTTCTTTGCTTATTCGGTTTGGTAATGATTTACAGTTCCAGCATGGTGATTGCAGTGCAGCGTTACGGGATGGACAGCGCCTATTTTTACAACAAGCAGAAAATCAATTTGGCCCTTGCTCTCCTTGCGTTTACCGTCACGGCTTTTCTCCCGTATAAACTATACGCGAGCAAAAAATTCCTTGCGTTGCTGATGTGCGGGTCGATGTTCGGGCTTTTGGCGCTGTTTATTTTCGGCCATACATCGAACAACGCACAAAGTTGGTTCCGGCTCGGTTCCAGTTCCCTGCAGCCGTCAGAATTTGTTAAGGTTGCGATTATTATTTATCTGTCCGCCGTGTATGCCAAGAAGCAGGCATACATTGACATTTTCAACAAGGGGGTTGTCCCGCCGCTTATCTTTCTCATCGTTGTTTGTTTCCTGGTTGCGATCCAGCCGGATATCGGGACGGCGACCATTATTTTTGGGATTGGCTGCACGATCATCATTGCATCCGGCATGCGCCTGAAAACCATGCTGAAGCTGGCTGGGCTTGGTCTTGCATTTGCCGTCCTGCTGTCGCCGTTTCTTTTTTTGGAAAAGGACAAAATCTTTACGCCGGTTAAGATCGCACGGTTTACAGGCTATTTGAATCCTTTTCAGAACGAAGGCGGGGAAGGCCTTCAGCTCGTAAATTCCTATATTGCGATCGGGTCTGGCGGGCTGAAAGGGCAGGGGCTCGGGGAAAGCATCCAAAAACTCGGTTATCTTCCGGAGCCCCATACCGATTTTATTATGGCCATTATTGCCGAAGAACTCGGGGCTTTTGGCGTCCTGTTTGTAATCGGTGGGCTTTGCTACCTTGTGCTGCGTGGCATATATATTGGCATCCATTCAAAAGACCAGTTCGGAAGCCTGCTTGCCATCGGAATTTCCGGCATGATTGCCATCCAAACATTTATCAATCTGGGCGGCGTCTGCGGCCTGATTCCAATTACGGGGGTGACATTGCCGTTTATCAGCTACGGCGGTTCATCGCTTCTGATTTTGTCCCTTTCACTCGGCATTCTGGTTAATGTGGGCATGTTTACAAAGTATGAGGAAAAGTATAAACACAAACAGGAAAAGCCGCAGGAAGCGGACGATGCAAACCGGAGGCCGTATCAGGTCTATTCAAGGCCGTAACGAAAAAAACAGGCGCGCGGCAGAGATAAAGCAGAGGCTAAAATAAAAGGCGCAAGGTTTTATGCCTTGCGCCTTTTCTGCTTATCTTGCGTAAGCCCTTTTCTGCCTTGTTTTGCAACAGGACAGCTTTTTTATTTTTCAGGCCGCAACAGGCGGCACTATTGTTTTTTCGGAACTCAGCGGACCCGGGCTTTTTTCAGCAGAAGGCTGTCTTTGCTTTTGGCAAATTGTTTTACTCTCCCGACAACAAGGTTCAAATAACATAACACGCCGAACAGGCAGGAAATGAAAAATGCGTGCAGGAGGGTGAAAGTAAGATCCATCCTCGTAAAAACGACCATGGCGCCTGACACAGCCTGCAGGCAGACAAGCACGAACGAAATGATCCATCCCCAGTAAATGACACGCTGGTTTTGATAATGTCTTACGGCTCTAAAGGTGATATAAGCAATCCAGACAAAGATGAGGAGTGCCGCCGTCCGGTGGCCCATCTGCACCCATTCGTACCGGTTTCCGGGCAGGGAAGGGTCGCTGTTCACACAAAATGGGAAATCCCGGCAAACAAGGCTTGCGTTCATATGGCGGACAAGCGCGCCCATATAGACGACGATAAAGCTGTAAACGGTCACGCCGATCGTATGCCGTTTCATGCTTTTTTCAAGGACAAGCCTGCCTGCGTCAAATTTCTGGTCCCATTCAAATACCATCAAAGTCAGCATCAGCACGGACGCAAACGAAATGAGAGAGACGCCGAAATGGAGCGCCATCACAAGATCGGATGAACCCCAGACGACTGCCGCCATGCCGAGAAATGCCTGCAAAAGCAGAAAAATGACGGAAATAATGGATAAAAATTTCGTTTCTTTTTTATGGCCGATTGCAAACCATGACCAAATGGCAAGCGCAAAGACAAGAAACGATGCGATGCCCGTACAAAATCTGTGCAGCCACTCGATCAGCGACTCGACAGTGAGCGGATCAGGAAAAATTTTGCCGTTGCAAAGCGGCCATTGGCGGCCGCAGCCAAGGCTTGAACCGGTATTGGTGACAAGTGCCCCGCCAATTAAAACCACCATCATCGATAAAGTTGTCACTACCCCGAGCCATTTTAAAGTTGTGCGCAATTGTTCCACCTTCTTTAATCTCATTTGTAAACATGTATCAGCAGCCGCAAATGCAACATACAGTCCCGCATTATTGCAACCGTTCATATAGTAGAAAATCCGTTCGGCAAGGTACTTCCAACTATCATCTTATCGTAAAACAGCCTGAAGGAAAAATATTTATTTCCCATGACACAAATTTGCCATAAAAATGTGTCGAAAATATCACACCTTCGTGGCAATTTATGATTAAATATTATGTAGGCAGGTATATTCCGGAATTCCACATATTTGCATGCTGGAAAACTTATAAATGATCTTAGCAGGGCAATACCGTTACATACAGTTTTGATTAATAGCCAAAAAGGAAAAGATGGATTATAGTTGTAGTATACCGTTTTCCTTATTGGCATCGTAAAAACATTTGCAAAGGGAATCCGCAGGCAGCGTGTAAGGGCATTTTTTTTGAAGGGTTTTGAACAATTGGAAGGAGGGGCTATCGTGGCAGATAGTCGGACGATGAATACGACAACAAGGGTGAAAGCTGCAGACGCCTCTGCGTTTAAAGATTTTTTATCTTTGATTAAAATTGGAATTGTAAACTCAAATTTAATTACGGCATTTACCGGAATGTGGCTTGCGCTGGAACTGACAAACAGGCATTTTTTGCAGTCGCTGGACATTATGTTCCTCGCGATGGCGGGAACTGCACTGATTGTCGCCGGGTCGTGCAGCCTGAACAACTGGTATGACCAGGATATTGATGCGATTATGAAAAGCAAAAATTTCAGGCCGACGGTTACGGGCAGATTTTCAAACGCGAAAGTGCTTGCAATCGGCCTCGGATTTGTGGCTTTCGGCACGCTGCTATTGTTTTTGACCACCCCAATGGCGGGTCTGATCGGCCTGTTTGGCGCATTCAGCTATGTTGTGCTGTATACAATGTGGTCAAAACGAACCCTTGTCAGCAATACCGTGATCGGCAGTTTCGCCGGCGCTGTTCCCCCACTGATCGGCTGGGCGGCTGTTGACCCGCATCTCGGGATTGTGCCGTGGATGCTGTTTTTGCTTATGTTTATCTGGCAACCGCCGCATTTTTATGCGATTGCGATGAAAAAATGCGAAGAATACCGGGCAGCGGGCATTCCGATGCTTCCGGTTGTCAAAGGGTTTCAAATCACGAAATGGCATATGCTTATATGGGTGGCGCTGCTTATTCCGGTGCCGTTTTTCCTGAAACCGCTCGGCATTGGTTTTATCATCCTTGCGACATTGTTTAATCTGGGCTGGCTGGCATTAAGCCTGTCCGGTTTTAAAATGAAAAATGATTTAAAATGGGCGAAATGGATGTTTATTTATTCGCTGAACTATTTAACGATCTTGTTTGTAGCAATGGTGATCGCTACGCTTTTCTAAAGGGAGTTCTTTCTTGCAAAAGAAATCCAATAGATTGCATCCTTGTTCTGACAGAAAGATACAGGAAAGAGGGGATTGGTAGAGCGATGAAACAGCGGCTGCAAAAGGGGAGTTTGCTTTTTATTGTCACTTTGTTTATGGCCGCGCTTTCGGGCTGCGGCAAGCCATATTTGTCGGCGCTTGATCCTGCCGGCGAAGTGGCCCGGAAGCAGTATGATTTGATGATGTGGAGCGTTTGGATTATGGTGTTCGTCATGGTTGTCGTATTCGCCGTTTTCCTTGCCGTTCTCATACGGTTCAGGCGGAAAAAAGGGGACGAATCCATTCCAAAACAGGTAGCGGGGAATCATAAGCTTGAAATCTTATGGACCATTATTCCGATTGTTTTATTGATTTTAATTGCCATTCCAACCATCAGCCAGGTCTTCAGCCTCGGAGATACAAAAGCGATGGATAAGAAAAGGGACGCCAAGCAGGGGGCGCTTATCGTTAAAGTTCGCGCCAGCCTTTATTGGTGGGAATTTGAATACCCGGGTTACGGTGTGGTGACGAGCCAGGAACTCGTTGTCCCGACAAACCAGAAAGTCTACTTCCAAGTTAAAGCCTCAGATGTGAAACACTCATTTTGGATACCGTCCGTTGGCGGGAAAATGGATGCCAACACAGATAATATCAACAAATTCTGGCTTGAAATTGATGATAAGAAGGCAGAGGATGCCGGAAATGTGTTTTATGGAAAATGCGCCGAATTATGCGGCCCTTCCCATGCCTTAATGGACTTCCGAGTGAAAGCGGTTCCACAGGATGAATTTAAGGCGTGGATCAGCAATATGAAAAACGCAAAAGAAACAAAACCGGCGTCCGCTCTCGCACAGGAAGGGCAGGATGTATTCAAAAAAAGCTGTATCAGCTGCCACGCGGTCACGCCGAATGACACACGCCCGGAACAGGCACGGACAGCTCCCAATCTGGCAACCTTTGGCGAAAGGGAAAAAGTCGCCGGCATTTTGGACCGTGATGAGGCCAATCTCAAAAACTGGATAAAAGATCCGGGAAAATACAAACCGGGGACAAAAATGCCCGCCTTCGGGGATAAGCTTTCCGACCGGCAAATCGATGCGCTTGCGGCTTATCTGATGCAACTGAAAGCTGGTGAATAAAACAAGGGGATATTCGAAAGCAAAGGGGAGGTTAAAGTGAGCGTAGGAACAAAAAAGGTAGGTTTTGGCGCCACTGTCTATGAATATCTCACAACAGTGGATCATAAAAAAATCGGCATTTTGTATTTGATTACAGGGGGATTCTTTTTCATCATCGGCGGGATTGAAGCGCTGATGATCCGCATTCAGCTGGCGGTGCCGAACAATCATTTTGTCGGCGCGGATACGTACAACCAAGTCATGACGATGCACGGCACGACCATGATCTTCCTTGCGGCCATGCCGCTGTTGTTTGGTTTTATGAATGCGATTGTCCCGCTTCAGATCGGTGCCCGTGATGTGGCTTTTCCGTTTTTAAATGCATTGGGGTTCTGGCTGTTTTTCTTTGGCGGTATTTTCTTGAATTTATCCTGGTTTCTCGGGGGCGCGCCTGATGCTGGGTGGACGTCTTATGCTTCACTGTCCCTCGCATCCAGCGGGCACGGGATTGACTTTTATTCACTTGGGCTGCAGATTTCAGGTTTCGGTACGCTCATTGCCGGGCTGAATTTCCTTGTGACGGTCATGAACATGCGGGCGCCGGGGATGACGTATATGCGCATGCCAATGTTCACATGGACGACTTTCGTTGTGTCCGCCCTTATTCTGTTTGCTTTTCCGCCGCTGACGGTCGGTTTGTTTTTGCTGACTTTTGACCGGATGTTCGGCGCGAAATTTTTTGACGTGGCTTTCGGGGGAAATACCATCATTTGGGAACATCTTTTCTGGATTTTCGGGCATCCGGAAGTCTACATTCTCATTTTGCCGGCATTTGGCATTTTCTCTGAAGTTTTTGCACATTTTTCTAAAAAGCGATTATTCGGATACTCTTCCATGGTATTCGCCGTCATTTTAATTGGATTTTTAGGCTTTATGGTGTGGGCCCACCATATGTTTACAACCGGCCTGGGCAACGTAGCCAACGCCATTTTTGCTGTCTCCACGATGACCATTGCGGTGCCGACGGGCATTAAAATTTTCAACTGGCTGCTTACGATGTGGGGCGGGAGCATCCGGTTTACAACGCCGATGCTTTATGCGGCCGCTTTCATCCCTTCCTTTACATTGGGCGGGGTTACCGGGGTGATGCTCGCGGCTGCACCTGCTGATTACCAATATCATGACAGCTATTTTGTTGTAGCCCACTTCCACTATGTCATTGTCGGCGGTGTTGTGTTCGGGCTGCTTTCGGCACTGCATTATTACTGGCCAAAAATGTTCGGCACGATGCTGAATGAGACAATGGGGAAAATCACATTCTGGCTGTTTTTCATCGGTTTTCATTTAACCTTTATGATCCAGCACTGGCTCGGATTGCTCGGAATGCCGAGAAGGCAGTGGACATATCTGCCGGATCAAGGCTGGGATACGGATAACCTCGTCAGTTCATCCGGCGCGGTGCTGATGGCGGCAGGTGTGCTTATCCTCGTGGCCAATATTGTTGTAACGGCCGTCCAGAACCGGAAAGTCGGAAACGATCCGTGGGAGTTTGGCAGGACGCTCGAATGGTCGATTTCTTCTCCGCCGCCGGAATACAACTTTGCGCAAACACCGCTTGTCAGGGGAATTGACACCTGGTGGCTCGAAAAAATGGAAGGGAAAAAGCAGGTGACACCGGCAGAGCCGATCAAAGACATCCATATGCCGAACCCGTCCATCCTGCCATTGTTTATGGCATTCGGCCTATTTATTGCCGCTTTCGGCGCGCTGTACCATGCAACCCACACCAAAACCGGGACCACCATCCTTGTTATCGGCTTGGCGATTACCCTTGCATCGATGCTGATCCGGTCGGTAAAAGATGATACGGGGTACCATATTAAGAAGGAAGCCTTAATGGAACGCGAAGAAAGGGGGGCCGGGGCGTAATGGAAATAGAACAAAATTTCACGGCGAAAACATGGCCTGAGTCCCCGGAGCGGGCGACGCTTGAAGGCAGGAATAAATTTCTCGGTTTTTGGCTGTTTTTAGGCGGCGAGACGGTCCTTTTTGCTTCCTTGTTTGCCACCTACCTGGCGCTGAAAGACAAGGGTCCGGCATCGATGGTGCATGCAAAAGACTTATTTGAACTGCCGCTGACCTTTTTGGCCACGGTTTTTCTGTTGACAAGTTCCATTACAAGTGTGTATGCCATTTATCATATGAAAAATTTTGCTTTTAAAAAAATGCAGGCCTGGTTCTTGATTACCGTTTTGCTTGGCGCTTGTTTTCTTGGGCTTGAAGTATATGAATTCCATCATTATGTGGCGGAATACCATCATACATTTACAAGCAGCGCATTCGGTTCCGCGTTTTATACGCTTGTCGGGTTCCACGGCGGCCACGTGGCGTTCGGGCTGTTATGGATTACGGCACTGATGGTGCGGAACGCTAAACGGGGCTTGAATTTGTACAATGCGCCGAAATTTTATGTGGCAAGCCTGTATTGGCACTTTATTGATGTCGTCTGGGTGTTTATCTTTACGGTTGTATATTTGATGGGGATGGTGGGATAGACAATGGAACACAATGCACAAATGGACAGACGCCATGTTGAATATGAATACCGGCGCCGCAAAAGCGCGGAGGAAATGAAGTACCAGGTCGTCAGTTTTATCTTAATGATGTTTTTGACCATTATTGCATTCTGGGCCGTCCATGCCCATTTGTCCAAATGGTTTACCATTCCGGTGATCCTGCTTTTGGCTGCGATCCAGGTCGTATTTCAGTTGTTTTATTTCATGCATATGAACCATAAGCACCATGAAGGCCCAAAACTTTTCATCTTTGGCGGCGCACTCGTCGCATTTGTCACAGTACTGGCATTCCTCACCATCATCTGGTGGTGAATAGAAAAGCGGAGGGCGCTTGCCCGTCGGCGTATGAATTTCATAGTCCCCGAACTGAGATAAAGGAAGCACGGTGAGCCGCAGGCGAACCGATGCTGACTTATCGTAGGGGAGGGGACTGGAAATTCACTAGCCGACAGCGCCCGCAGCTGGACAAAGAAAAGCGGAGGGCGCTTGCCCGTCGGCGTATGAATTTCACAGTCCCCGAACTGAGATTGAGTGAAACTGCAATCATCAGAGCCTTGGCCCTGATGATTGCAAGTTGAACCAATCGGACATTTACGGGCAGTTGACCCCCGCTCAGCCTATTGTGCCATATTTTCATCATACCAGTAGCGGGGGTCTTACTGCCCGTTAATGTGGGGTAAAGGAAGCACGGTGAGCCGCAGGCGAACCGATGCTGACTTATCGTAGGGGAGGGGACTGGAAATTCACTAGCCGACAGCGCCCGCAGCTGGACAAAGAAAAGCGGAGGGCGCTTTTTAGGCGCCCCTGCTTTAAATCCATTTGCAATGGGTGCGGAAAGGAGTGGAAATGGTGCCGCTTGAAATATTCGGATTTCGTGCACTGTGGAGCCCTTATTTTTTTATCACGATCTTACTGTTTGTTGTTCTTTATTTTCTGCTTGCGTCCTTATGCAAAAGGTCTTATTTGAACGCAACGCCGCCGGGGCCGGCGCAGTCCGCTTCTTTTTGCACAGCGATGGCGCTACTTTACATCGTCAAAGGCTCTCCTGTCGATCTTATCGGGCATATCATGTTTTCCGTCCATATGCTGCAAATGTCTGTCCTTTTTTTCATCGTGGCGCCGCTGTTTTTGCGCGGGATGCCGGTGTGGATATTGGAAAAGGGGATGCAGCTTCCGGTTGTGGCGCCCGTTGTCCGGTTCTTTACAAATCCGGTGCTTGCCGTTGTCACCTTTAATATTATATTTTCCCTGTACCACATTCCGGCCGTTTTCGATCAGGTAAAGGTCAATCCGTTTCTCCACAGCCTCTATACCATCGTGCTGTTTCTTTTAGCCGTAGCGATGTGGTGGCCGATTTTGTCGCCATTGCCCGGGCAATATGCGCTGGGCGGCCTGAAAAAAATCGCTTATTTATTTGCAAGCGCCATGCTTTTAACCCCTGCATGCGCCTTAATCATGTTCGCCAATCATCCGGTTTACAGGAGCTTTTCCGACGGAACGATGTGGCTTTCGTCCATGCATTTATGTGTGCCTGCTGACATGCTCTCCGGACTCGCGCGTTACGGCTCCCCGGCGCTTTTCTCGCCGCTTCCTGTACTGCAGGACCAGCAGCTTGGCGGTGTGGTGATGAAAATCATGCAGGAAATCGTCTACGGCATCATGCTTGCCCGCATCTTTTTCCAATGGGCAAAGACAGAACAGGGAGATGGCAGCCCGGAAACGAATCCGGTTGCAGGAGAACAGCAGAGGCTAATGGAACAGCATTAAAAAAGGCCGCTCTCTATGGCCAGCCGTTTTCAGGGGCCACAGGAGCGGCGCAATTTATTCTGCAAATATAGCCAAGTCTTTTTTAAGCGCTTCCAAAATTTTTCTGCAATACTTGACGAGATCGTGCGGAAAATATTCGTCCTCACCGTATTCCACACCATGCGGATAATAATATTTTCCCAAAATAGGCGCCTTTAACTGAATCACGGCATCAAACGAATCCACATCCCCCTCGGTTGCAACTCCCTGCACGCGAAGATAATAGGTGCCTTCCTGAATCGTAAATTTTCTATCGTATGTGACGCGTTCGTAATCCCATTGCCCGGCACGTACCATCTTGTGCCGTTCCATTACATCGTCCAGCCGCGTCAAATCCACTTTCATATTTTCCAAACCCGTGTCATCAAACCGCAAGAATACCCCTCCCGTCCGCGCAATTAAAATCTTTCAATTTTATCTTATCTGAATACAAACATTTATGCAATGCAAATATTCATTGCCGAAAAAAGCCGGCCGCAGCAGCTGCCCTTCCCGGAGGCGGTTGAAAAAAATTGGTGCTTTTCTGCTTAAAACTGTAAAATATATAATAAAATGAATTAAAGGAGAAAAAATTTACGGAACATCAAGAGAGGTGAAGTCACCTGCGTACCTTTTTAAAAACAGCCGCGATCCTTGTCATCATATTTCTGATCGGGCTTTATGTCCAGCTTCGTCCTGAAAACGGCGTACTGCAAAACCATTCCTCTAACAAGAAAATGGATAACAGTTCTGACATTCATGACCACAGCAAGAATCAAACGTACAGCCGCCCGGATCATGGCATGTCGGTATATATCGGAAAACCCGTAAAAACGTTAACCGCACATTTCGGAAAACCGCAAAGAGTGGATCCGTCTCCATATGGTTATGATTGGTGGGTTTATAAGAAAAAATCGGCCGGTTACTTTCAGGCAGGCGTCAAAAACGGCAAGGTTACGACCATTTACGCTGTCGGAACCCGTTTAGACGTAGCCCCGTTTGAGATTGGAGAAAATGTAGAAAAAATTTACAGTTCCATTTTAATGGATACGGATATGACGGTGCAAACAAATGAAGGCACATACCGCTTTGAATTGTCGGAAGAAGATCTGAATATCCGCCCGCTTGTCCGTCTTGGAGACATTTATGCCCAGCTGGCGCTTGATAAGTTCAGCGGCAAATTGCTTTTTATCCGTTTTATGGATAAAAACACACTGACGATGCTGCATCCTTATGAAATGGTGTACCGCGGAGTACTGCCCCAATCCGTCCCGGAGGATGACCCGAAATGGGTTGACGTAGAAAAGGCGAACGCCAGGCAAATTTTTGACCTTACAAACATCGTCAGGGAGCGATTCGGGTTAAAAAAACTGGCCTGGAATACAGCCCTTTCCGAAGTGGCATACAGTCACAGCGAAGACATGGCTGACGGCCATTATTTTTCGCATGTCTCCCCCAAATATGGAGACTTAAAAGAAAGATTAAAGGATGGGCATGTTTCTTATGCTGCGGCCGGGGAAAATATTGCCGCCCATTATACGGACGGCCCAGCTGCGGTGGAGGGATGGCTTAATTCAGAGGGCCACCGGAAAACATTGCTGGAGAAAGACTTTACCCATCTTGGCGTCGGGGTGTACCAGAAATACTATACCCAGGATTTCATTAAGGCACCATAGCCGGATACCGTTCCAGCCGAAGCTGGAGAGGGTCCGGCTGAAGGATGGTTAAAAAAGGCAGGCGGGCTGCCCGGGGCTTTTGAAAGGGTAAACAGCGGTATTTCCGGCTTCTCATTTCAAAATGAAAAAAGAACCCGTGCAATGGGCAATCTTTGTCCCGTCGTCCCGAAAGGCAGTGCCTTCCAGCACCATCGTTTGTGTGCCGCGGTGGATCACCTTTGCCTTCGCTTTTAAGCGGCTTCCCGTCCCAGGGGCAATATAATGAATGGTGAGACTGGACGTAACAGCCTGCTGGCCCGCCGGCAACAGGCTGTTTGCCATCACGCCCATTGCTGTATCAAGCAAGGTTGCTGTTACCCCGCCGTGAACGATGGAAAAATGATTGTAGAGTAACGGCGTAACCGGAATGTCCACCTCGCATTCTTCCCCGCCGTAATCCGCTTCCATCAGAAAAAGATCTTTGAAATATGTACGCTCGTTCCCGGCCTGCTTATTGGAAAGCCCGTTTAACATTTGCTGCAATACGATTAAGTCTTCTTCCGTTGCCGCTTGGACCACTTTTTCAAAAGTATGGCGTATTTCTTCTTTCATCTCCTGATACCTCTTTTAACGCGTTTTTTTAAAAAGCATACCCATATCGTATCAAAATTCACGGGAAATGAAAACCTTCACACCTGCTTGCTGCGGGCATATGCTGGAAATGAGGAAGGTATGTGAACGTAACAGAAAGCCAAGGTTCGAAAAAAATGTCTTCTCGCGGGGTGAGCGGAAATGGGAACGAAAAAATTGCATCCTTCCGTAGAAAAGTTTAAAGCATTTACAAAAACCCATCCTCTGATTTTAAAAGAAGTCCGGGGCGGAAAAAAATCTTTACAGGATTTCTTTGAAGAATGGTATATACTGGGCGAAGATGACCCGGTCTGGGAAAAGTACGTGGCAGAAGGCAGTGGACCGAAGGAAAAAACGGGCGGGAAAAGCAGCTGGCTGAACCAGCTTGGCACGATGCTCGAGAACCTGGATACAGCACAGGTCCAGGGCCACTTGCAGCATTTGACGGAAGCGATTGCCGCCGTCCAAAATGTGATCACGCAGTTTACAGGACCGCAACAGGCGCCGCAATCGCGGGCTCCCCAGCCGAAGGGCCCGTTTTCATTCAGAAAAGACTAGAAAGGGGCTGCACATATGCGGAACGAAGTGATGGAAGTCATCCGGCGGTCGAATGAATGGAAAACCTTTTTAAGGGAGCAGCCGGTGTGGTACCGGAAATTGTCAAGGCATCCCGGGGAACTGGAACAGTTTCAAATTGCCGCGCTCCATTATTACCAGAAAACGATCCCTCAGCGGGTTGAAAAGTTTGCAAACGGGTTGCAAATGGCACAAATGATGATGCATATGATGCAGTCCATCTATGAACAAGGATGATTTCCAAAAAAATTTGCCTTTTTTGAGTAAATCAGCGCTTTCTTGCGGAAAATAACCGCAAGGAGTGATCGAAATGAAAATGGTTGCAGGATTCCTTGCTGTATGTTTGCTGTGTGCCGGCTGCAGCGGGCACATGCCGCGTAAAGAGCAGCGGGAAGCGGATGCTGCTTCTGCGGCAGAAAATCAGGCATCCGTCCGGTATTTTGTAAAGGACCAGGATTTATTTGTGGAATGCATGATTCCAAGCGTCACTTTTTCAGGCAGCCGGCATGCCAAACCGGCAAAAATCAAAGTTTATGTGGATGGTGTATGGAAAGGCGAGTACAATACGGCTGCATTTGTTGTAAAAGGGCTTGATAAAGGGGTACATACCGTGCAGCTGGAAGTGGTGGACAAAAACACAGGCGCCCGCTTAGGCATTCACAGGCAGTTTTATATTTCTGTCAGCTGACCGGGCAAATTCGCAAAGCTTGCGGAAACATGGTAAAATCATCATGTGGAGGTGAGCTTTTTGCTTGCAACATTGGAAAGCGCGGAAATTTTGTCCCAAGCCGAAGCACTGGCGAAAATGGTCATTGCCTCGGATATTGCCGAAAATTACCGGGACTGCTATAGCAAGATGTATCATGATCCCGCCACACAGCAGAAAATCCGGAAATTTGCGCGCCTGAAAGAGCAGTTTGAGGAAGTCCAGCGCTTTGGCAGGTATCACCCTGATTATAAACGCATCAACAAAGAAACAAGGGAAGCCAAGAGGGAAATGGATCTGGATGAAAATGTCGCCAGATTCAGGCGGGCGGAAAATGCCCTCCAGGACCTGCTCGACCAAATCAGCCTGCTGATTGGCAAATCTGTTTCTGAACATATAAAAGTGCCGACCGGAAATCCGTTTTTTGATGCATCTTGTTCCGGCGGCTGCGGAACCGGCGGCAGCTGCAGCTGTTCTGCATAATAACCGCGATAAGGCCGCAATCTGCGGCCTTTCCTTATTGTTCCGTGAAAAAAGGTATGATACACTCATTAAAAAAGCACGAAGGGGAAACGCTATGTTATCAGATCGGCAGGGCCTCATCATTTGGCTGTATCAGATGAAGCATACGAAACATTTACGAAGATTCGGCAATGTCCATTATGCGTCGAAAAGGATGAAGTATGCCGTCCTTTATTGTGACCGCAAAGAGATAGAACAAGTAAAAGCGAAAATTGAAAGTCTTCCGTTTGTAAGGAAAGTGGATTATTCCATGAAGCCGTTTTTAAAAACGGAATATGAAAACGCAAAACCGGACAAAGCAAAAGAATACGACTATAAAATAGGGTTATAAAGGCGCCCGGGTTTGCATGCCGGCATTCCCTGCTGCGTGTGAATCAGCAAATCCGCCGTGCCCAAAAAAGCGTTGCTGCCCGGAAGCTCCGTCCCGCGCATTTTAAATCAAGCACATCCGGCTGCACTCTGGCCGAAATATTTATTGCAGCGGCGCAATCAGCCGGTTCATTCTTAATATGCCGATTAAATATTGATAAAAAAGGGTTTTGTCGGAAAAAGACGAAGACGGCCGGACTTCGAGTTCCACAATGTCCGCTCCTAAAGCGGCTGCGGTTTCGGCAAACAGGCTGTACCGTTTATTCGGCTGCACCCGCGGATCCGGAATCCCTTCAAGGCAAACGTATAGCGCCTGAAATTCCCCCGGATCGGTCGGTTTTAAAATGAGCACGGGCGAAGTGACGGCTTGATCCGCAACGATGGTATGAAGGGCAAGCATGCCGTGCAGCCGGTGCCGGTTTGCTTTTGCCAGTTCGATCAGTTCAAATAAATCTGTATATCCGTTCCCCAGTTCAATAAATCTTTGCTGCATCCTCTATTCCTCGCTTACAAACAAATTTGCTGTTTCTATTCTACTGCACTTCTTTTTATTCGGAAAGTATTTCTGCAAAATAAACCGGGCGAAATGCCGGCCCGGCTTTTTGAAACGACGTGCCCACTCTAGATGCGGAAAATAAAAAACCCTGCAGCCAATACTGCAGGGCCCTTCTATATCCTTATTCCGGACAGAAGGCAAAGGGAGAGGAGAAACCGGAGGAAGAACTTATGGGGAAACGTAAGTCTTCTCCGCGGTTGGCAGCAACATCTTTTGATGCTGCTGGTATCATTATGGCCAACTTTTCCTGAATTATACTTTTGCTTTAAATTTTGGTGAAAAACTTTTCCACCCGTCCGGAAAATATGGTAGGATAAGATGGAAATCTGATGATACGTGGTGACCAGCATGAGAGTCATTTCAGGCAGCCAAAAAGGCACTGTTTTAAAAGCCGTTCCGGGAATGGGGACGAGGCCTACGACAGATAAAGTAAAAGAAGCGATTTTTAATATGATCGGCCCGTATTTTGAAAAAGGCCTGGGCCTCGATTTATATGCAGGAAGCGGCGGGCTCGGGATTGAAGCCTTAAGCAGGGGCATGGAGAAAGTCATTTTTGTGGATAAGGACATCCAGGCGCTGCAAACCGTCCGGGCCAACCTGGCAAAATGCGGGTTTGAAGGCAGGAGTGAAGTGTACCGGAACGATGCCGGCCGTGCATTGAAAGTGCTGGCGAAACGGGGGCTTGCCTTTGATGCGGTATTCCTCGACCCGCCTTACAAAAAGCAAAAATTAACCGCGATGCTGGAATTTATCTCGGCAAACGGCCTTCTCCGTGAAAACGGTTACGCCGTTTGCGAGCACGACGCCGGGCTGGCCTTGCCTGAAAAAGCGGGCAATCTTCATACATATAAAACAGCACAGTACGGCATCACCGGCATCACGATTTACACGAAAAAGGGGGATGAAACCCGTGGGGAAGACCGCGATCTGCCCGGGCAGCTTTGATCCGATTACAAACGGGCATTTGGATATTATTAAAAGAGGGGCAAAAGTATTTGACAAAGTCTATGTGGCAGTGCTGAACAATATATCAAAACAGCCGCTGTTCGATATTGAAGAAAGAAAAGCGCTGATCCGGGAAGTGACAAAAGATATCCCGAATGTGGAAGTCGATTCCTTCCAGGGGCTTTTAATGGAATATGCGGAATCCAAAAAAGCGGATGTAATTATCCGGGGCTTACGGGCTGTTTCGGATTTTGAATATGAATTGCAGCTGACGTCCATGAACCGTGTGCTGAATGACAGAATTGAAACCTTTTTTATCATGACAAACAACCAATATTCTTTTCTCAGCTCAAGCATTGTGAAAGAAATCGCCAAATACCACGGCAATATTGCTGAACTTGTACCGCCGGTTGTGTACGAAGCATTGAAAAAGAAATTTCAGGGGCAATAGAAAAAGCGACCGGGGACCGGACATGCCGGCTATACATAAAGCGACGGGAAAATCCCGGGCGGGGCCGGTTTTGCACTTAAAGCGCCGGCCAATAAGGCTCCCTAAAACCGGGTATGCCGCGTTCATACACGGCACTAAAAATCCCTAAAAAAACAGGGCCGACCCGGGGTACCGGTCTGTGTACCGGAAAATTTGCGAAGGCATCAGAAAAAGCGGGAATGCTCCCCGCTTTTTTGCGCCTCTGTCAGGCCCGGTCCGCCCGGCAGGATCGGTAATAAAGGAAAATGTACAGCACAAGACAGGACAGGGTGAACAGCGGCCCGTAAATTTCAAGCCAATTTGTCAAACGCGCGTACAAGCTGCGGCCTCCACCCGGCATGCTGAAAGCTTCCTGCCACGCGCTTTTTTCGGCAAAAAAGCGTAAGTATACCGGATTCCAAATGAGCCGGATGATCATAGCTGACAGAAAGCCGTGCAGCACGCGGGCAAGAACAAACGGCCGGAAACGGATATCCGTCTGGGCAAGAATACTGGCCACCTGCGCCTGGATGCTGAACCCGCCAAAGCCGAGGATAAAGCTTGCGGCGATGACCTGCTGAAGCAGGGGGGATTCCTGGACTTCACTGATCATTTGGATCCCGAGCGTCACTTCGAAAAGGCCGGAAATGAGCGGGATGCTCAGTTTTTCCGAAAAATGCGCGAGGTGAAGTAGCTGGGAGACAAGCGTGCCTAATACGGATGTGACATGCATATACAGAAGCAATTTATTAAAGACTGAAAACAGGATGATAAATCCGCCGATCATTAAGAGCGTCTGGATGGCGGACATTACCGCGTCCCCGAGCAGCTTCCCGATCGGCTTGCTGTTTTTAATTCTTGTCGCATGCAAAACGATAAGCGCTTCTTTTAAAAGAAAGGTATGTTTCTTTTTCGGCCTTTTTGTATCCTCGCCAGTTCCGTAAAAACGCATCACCAGGCCGACAATAATATTGCCCGCATAATGCGCCGCGGCAAACAAAATGCCGAGAGAAGGATTATGGAAAAAGCCGACAGCGACCGCTCCAAAAATAAAAAGGGGGCTGGAAGAACTGGTAAACGCTACAAGCCGTTCTGCTTCAATCCGGTCAATCTGTTTTTCCTGGCGGAGACGTGCGGTCAATTTTGCCCCTGAAGGATTGCCGGAAGCAAGCCCCATGGCCCAGGTAAACCCGCCAACACCCGGAACACGGAACAATGGCCGCATTAAAGGCTCCAGGAGGACACCGACGAAGCGGACAACTCCGAAGCCGATCAGCAGTTCGGAAATGACAAAAAAAGGAAAAAGTGAAGGGAAAACGACTTCCCACCACATATTTAAACCCTGAATGGAGGCTTTAAAAGATTCATCTGGCAATACAATCATGGAAATCGCCATTATCGAAACGCTGAAGGCCAAAATGGCGCTTTTGAGTTTAGACTGGTACAATCTGTGTTCCTCCCCTGTCTTTCAATACGCAGCACTTGCTCGCTTGTCCTTATAAATCAAATATACTCATAGGTCTGTAAATTAGACCATAAACTGTACGAAAGAGAAGCACGAGGAGGGGGACGATGGCGGGCCGCCCGAAAATCGGATTGGCGCTCGGCTCGGGAGGCGCCAGAGGTTTTGCGCATATCGGTGTATTGAAAGTTTTCGAAGAGGAAGGCATTCCGGTGGATATGATTTCCGGCAGCAGCATTGGGGCGCTGGTTGCGGCGCTGTATGGGGCGGGGCGGACTGTCCGCGAGATGGAGCTGCTTTCCGGCGCATTTAAACGCAAATATTATTTGGACTTTAAAATTGGCAAGATGGGCCTGATTTCAGGAAAAAGAATTGAAGATCTGATCCGCTTGCTCGTTCACGGGAAAAAACTTGAAGAATTGAACCCGCCTGTCGCCGTTGTCGCCGCAAATCTTTCAAACGGCGAAAAAACGGTGTTCAGAAAAGGGCCGGTTGCAGAAGCGGTACGCGCCAGCATTTCCATCCCCGGCATTTTTGTCCCGAAAAAAATCAAGGGCCATCTCTTTGTGGACGGCGGCGTGGCGGACCGCGTCCCGGTGTCTGTTGTAAAGGAAATGGGGGCGGAGCTTTTGGTCGGGGTGGATGTTTCCGCCATGAAAAAAGAAGCGGAAATCCGCCATATTTATGATGTTATTATGCAAAGCATCGATATCATGCAGATGGAACTGGCCGAAAGCCGGAAAACGGAAGCCCATGTTTCGATCCGCCCCGATGTCTCGATGTACAGTTCAATGGCTTTTACAAATGCCGGACAAATCATTAAGATAGGGGAAGAAGCCGCAAAACAATCCGTAATTGAAATACAGCAATTGCTGGAAAAATGGAAGGAGCTCGACAAATGAAACACCGAAACATCCGGCGGCGCATACTGATTGCGGCAGTGCTGATCCTTGCCCTCCTGTCGTTTGTGCCGCTGCCTTATTATATTGAAATGCCGGGGAGCGCCATGCAGCTTGCCCCGCTGATCAAAGTAAAAGGTGGCTATCCTGAAAAAGGCCAGTTGATGCTGACGACTGTCCGTATGGGCCGCGCGAATCCGTATACGTATCTTTGGGCAAAAGTGAGAAAACACGAGGATGTCGTGCCGGTTCGTGAAATTATGGATAAAAATATGACGGACGAGGAATACAATGTCTATCAGCTTTATTTAATGGAATCAGCAAAACATAATGCTATCCAGGCTGCTTTTAAGAAGGCGAAAAGGCCGTTTAGCTCCCGTTATGAAGGGATTTATGTCCTGAATGTATATGACGGGATGCCGGCCGCAAAAGTGCTCAAAGCCGGAGACAGAATTACAAAAGTGGATGGCCATGCATTCAAGTCTTCCAAACAGTTTATGCACTATGTCGCAAAGAAAAAAGCCGGGGACAAAGTGGAATTGACCTATGTGCGCCAGAAAAAGGCGAAGACGGCAACCGTTGCGCTTGCAAAATTTAAGGAAAACCACCATAAAACGGGAATCGGGATCAGCCTTGTCGATGACCGGACCATCAAATCCGACCCGGCCGTGAAAATGGATACTGAAAAAATCGGCGGCCCTTCCGCCGGGCTGATGTTCACATTGGAAATCTACAACCAGCTGACCAAACAGGACATTACAAAAGGCTATAAAATTGCCGGAACCGGAACCATTTCGCCAAACGGGGAGGTTGGCCGCATCGGCGGAATTGATAAAAAAGTGATTGCAGCGGATAAAGCGGGGGCGGACATTTTCTTTGCCCCGGATGATACGATTCCACCCGAAATGAAAAAAGCCGACCCTGGCATCAAGCCGAATTACGAAGAGGCAAGAGCGGCCGCGAAAGAAATCGGGACGAACATGAAAATTGTACCGGTCAAAACACTGGATGATGCACTCGCCTATTTAAACGCCCTGAAACAGAAATAACCGGAAAGCCGCTTGTTTTAGCGGCTTTTCCCTAATAAGGGGAAGGCCGTCACGCATTCCGGGTTTTACCTATAAGCCGGCATGTAATGTGTGATCCGGCTTGTTCGCTTTCAAAAAAGGTGCCAGCCTGCACGCATGCAGCTTTTTCCCCTGCAAAAAGCCGTCCTCATCATCTTGCGTTTCATCCGGTTATTCCCAGCCCCATGCCCGAAGCTTTCCGCCTGTAAAAAGGCAGCCTGCAGATTCACGCGCCATCCGTTTTTTCGTCTGCGAAAAAAGGCGGCTTGCTGAATTCCCGCGCCATCAGGCTTTCCCGTTCATTTGCCGGAAGCGGGAGGGCATATATCCGCGCGGCCCTTATGTCCGGTGCAAGCAGCGGGGCAGTTTGCAGCGAAAACTTTGAAATAACGGGAACCGGTACCGTTTTTTTCACGCTGTTCAAATAGCGCCTTCCCGTTTCGTTCATGGCGAGCAGCCGGATATACGCCGGTTTTGCCGCATGCCTTTTGATTTCTGTTTTTTTGGCATTGGTTAACAAATGGGTGCAAATTCGCTGTAGCCTTGTCCATGTGTATCGTTTTGTTTTCACTTTTCTCATGAAATCGGGAAAACTGTTGGCGGATACCGCGGCTTTTTTTAAACGGTATTCAATGCCTTCTTCCACTTCGTAAATGTCGCGCAGTTCCTCTTCAGAAGAGGAAAGCAGCCGGTAGTGCAAAAAAGGCCAGTAAAGCGCCCAATGCAGGAAGTGCCCGTTTCCGTTCCGGTGCCGGTTCAGCATAGTAAACGCTGATTCCGGCAGCGCCGGGCGGGCAGCGTGCAGATCTTCGCTTTGCAAGATGGTTCTTCTGATGGCGCTCGCACTTGCAATTTCACCGGTTATCGTGGCGTCATGATGCCCGGCTGCTTTTCTTTGGACGGTAAAAGCCTCCATCGCCGGGTTTTGCCTGGCTGCCGCGAGCATATAATGAAAGCCGAGAATATTATTGGGCGAACGTAAATCGAGCGCACTGCCTGGGGCGAGCTTTTGAAAGCTGTTTGATAGCGCAGCCGGATAGCTGATGCCTTTTTTGACCTCGCGCTTGACGGATGCGTTAAATGCCGCCTCGTTTTGAAGCAGGGCGGCGGCCGCCTGGCGGAATGCTTCGATGTCGCCGGATTCGCTGCCGAAGCAGAAGCTTCTGCACTGCAAAGCGTCCAAAACGGCAATCCCGCCTGCCGCAAATGTTTCGGCAGGCTGCACGGCAAATGCATACGGCAGTTCGACAACGAGATCCGCGCCCGATAATACGGCCATCTCCGCCCGCGTCCATTTTGAAACAAGCGCCGGCTCGCCCCGCTGCATAAAATAGCCGCTCATAACGGCAATGATACACTCTGCGCCTGTCACCCGTCGCGTCTCGCGAAGATGGTGCAGATGGCCATTATGAAAAGGATTGTACTCCACAATGATGCCGGTACTTTTCAAATTGTGATTCCCCTTTCCGGAAGATTTGAATGTTTAAAGAAATCCGTTTGGGATAAGTTATTTTTAACATAACCGGCAAAAAAAGCAATCCTGCCGGCTGCAAAATTTTTTGAAAAAAAACGGGGAGACTTGAGACGAAAGCGTAAAAAGGATGCGCCTAAAAAGCTTAGGCCGGTTTCTGTTTTGAAGAAAAATTTTCGTTTTGGACATAATGGTTGTAAAGCAAAAAATATTGACAAAAGGTATGAAGGAAGCTATAATTACCTTTGTTGTCTTGGGGTGATGAAAGTGAAATGGTCTGCCATTCAATTGCAAAAATTTCAGGACAAGCGCTTTGAGATAGATGGGTCGGTTGATATTACAAAAGATTTAATGGAAACCGATTCGGAAATCCGCGGGGCCTCGCCTTTCCACGTAACGGGAACGGGGAGCGTTGCGCGGGGCAGGGTGACGTTTGACCTTCACGTTGAAGGGACGCTTGTGCTGCCTTGTGCCCGGACGCTTGTTGATGTACATTACCCGGTAGACTTGAAATCGACAGAAACGTTTCTTCTTGAGCCTTCCGATTATGAAGGCGCTGAAGATGAAGAAGTGCATGTTGCCGAAAATGAGGTCATTGATTTGATACCGGTTATGAAAGAATTGATTTTGCTCGACATTCCCATGCAAGTTTTCAGCGAGGAAGCTAAAAAAGGCGAACTGCCGCATACGGACAACTGGCAGGTGCTGACGGAGGACGAGTATTTGGAAATGGAGCAGAAGGCGGAAAAAGCGGTAGACCCGCGTATGGCCGGCCTTGCGAAATTTTTTGACCAGGATTCTGAATAACCGCCATCTTCGGCTAAAATGATATGCTGATCTCTTATAAGGAGGTGGGAAGAATGGCTGTACCTTTTAGAAGAACTTCTAAAACGGCAAAAAGAAAACGCCGCACACATTTTAAATTGCAAGTTCCCGGCATGGTTGAATGCCCGAGATGCGGTGAAATGAAAATGGCGCACCGCGTATGCCCATCTTGCGGTTTTTACAAAGACAAAGTTGTGGTAAATAAATAATAAAAGAGCACGGCGCAAACCCGTGCTTTTTTATTTGCCTAAAAAACGCGATCCCTTCCCGCCATAAGCCCCTGCCTGTTCTTCCCTTTTTCCTCGAAATTTTGCAGCGGCTTTTCGTCTATCTTTTCTATTAACGGCATATGAATAGTATTAAAAAGGATGGGGGGAAAGATATGCCGGCAGTCAGACAGGATGCCTGGACAAAGGAAGAAGATTTGTTGCTATCGGACATTGTGTTGCGCCATATCCGCGAAGGCAGCACGCAGCTCCGGGCGTTTGAAGAGGCAGGGAAGCGGATGAACCGGACCGCAGCGGCATGCGGGTTTAGGTGGAATTCTTATGTGAGAAAGCAGTACGCCTCCGAAATTGAGGCCGCAAAAAAAGAAAGAAAGGAAAGAAAACAGCTTGTCCGGGATTCCGGGAGAGCGTCTGCTGAAGAAGGGCCGCAGGCAGAAGCGACGCTGTTTGATGCCATCCGTATCCTTCAGCAGCTTGCGGAAAAAAGCAGGCACGAGAACGGGCAGTTGTCCGCATCCCGGCGCGGTACAGAGGAATGGAAAACCAAATATGAGGCA
Source organism: Weizmannia sp. FSL W8-1119 (assembly GCF_038008605.1). Taxonomy (NCBI): domain Bacteria; kingdom Bacillati; phylum Bacillota; class Bacilli; order Caryophanales; family Bacillaceae; genus Heyndrickxia; species Weizmannia sp. FSL W8-1119. The sequence goes on from NZ_JBBOZL010000001.1 coordinate 1,029,339, forward strand.
CTGCTTCAAAAGTATCTTGAAGAAAAGGAAAAGCATGAAGAGCTGCAAAAAGAATACAGTGCGCTTCTTTCCATTATGGAAAAAGCACGGCAGCTGGCTGAACAGGATTAAAGCGGCGGACATCCCCTGGACCTTAAAAGGCAGGGGACATTTTTTGTTCGTAAAAGGCAAAAAAAGAACCGGAATCCGGTTCTTTAAGAGGAGGCCGTTTTTTTGTCCTGTTTTGCGTCTTTCAGCTTCACGCCGTGCGGCAGCCAGACAAACGGATTTTCGCTCAAATCACGCTCAACATTATAAGGAACGGGTTTGAACCCCATTTTTTCCCAAAATCCCCGCGACTTCAGGCGGGCGTTTGTTTTAATCGGCAACCCGAAGCTTTTGGCAAAATCAACAAGCGCCCGGCCGTAATTCTTATATTGATAGTTCGGGAGCACTTCCAGTTTCCAAAGTTCCAAAAATGTTTGCGGAGGGTCAAAATAGAGATCATATTTTGCATCCCGTTCGTAAAGGCTCATGCGCGCAACGAGTTTATCGGCAAAATAAATGCCGTAAAATGGCGAGTCGGCGTTGTCTTCAATAATATTGTCTTGCAAATCTTCGAGCATGGACAGTTCCTGCTGCCCGTACTCTTTAAACTGTTTGAATTCTTCGAGCGTTTTGTAGTTCACTTTCAGCCTTTCCACTTGATATGCCATATTAATTCCCCCATCCCTCTTTATAGTGCTGTGTCGCGGCAGCATGGCGGCGATTCTTGCATAAAACCGGTTGATATTATAATTATATAACAAACAATTGGAAGAATGAAAGAAATACGTGTAAGCGGTCGCACCTCATTTTTTGTCCGGAATTTTCTTTTCCATTCCCTTATTGCCTGTTAAAATGGAGCAAAGAAAATGGAAAGGGGCGGGCAAAATGAAAATCGGGATTATTGGCGCTGGCGCGATCGGTTTATTATACGGGGGCTGGCTTGGAAAGTTGCATGAAGTGACCCTGTTTCCAAGGACGAAGGCACAGGCCAGGCAGCTGAATGAAAAAGGGATTACCGTAAAAGACAGCGCATCTTCGTTCAGGACGATTGTCAAAGCGGATGGCACGTTCTCTTCACTTTCCTCCCAGGATTTGGTGATTGTTGCCGTCAAGCAATATGACCTTCCCGCTGTTGCAGCCGTTTTAAAACACGAAGATGGTGGGGTGCCGGCCTTGTTTTTGCAAAACGGCATGGGCCATCTGGCTCTTCTTGAAAAATTGCCGCAAAAAACGATCCTTGTTGGCACGGTGGAGCACGGTGCATCCCGGCTTGACGGCACAACGGTGAAGCATAACGGGCACGGCAAAACGAATATCGCCGTCTACCACGGAAAATGGGATGAAAGCGTGCAGCTGCATACAGATGCATTCCCGTTCACGATGCAGCCGGATTATGAGCTGATGCTTTTGCGCAAATGTTTTGCCAATGCCGTCATCAATCCGCTCACAGCCGTTTTAAAGGCAAAGAACGGGGAACTTGTCAGCAACCCGCATTATGCCCGTGTGTTCCGCGCGGTATTTGAAGAACTGGCGGCGCTATTCCCGAAACTTTCGCGGGAAAAGATGTGGGAGGAAGCCACCGGCATTTGCAAAAATACATGCGAAAATGAATCATCCATGCTGAAAGATGTGAAAAAAGGAGCACGGACCGAGATTGACGCGATTCTCGGTTACATGCTGGAAACGGCTGCCCGTCAAAACAGCCGGGTTCCGCTTGCGTCCGCCCTTTATGAAATGGTGAAAGGGATGGAAGAAAAGGGGTGAGGCGCGTTCCCGGTGCTGCCGCCGTGCCTGCAGCGGCCGGAAACAGGCCTTCTGTTTTTGAAACGGGCATCCTTGAAACGGGCAGGCAGGCTTTTTTTCTTTTTTTCACAAAAATGCTATACTCAATGAGAAAATCAATGAAAACGAGAAAGGAAGAATCATTTGATGGAACTGGAAAACTTTTCAATTCCAGCAACGAATCGGTTCGCTTCCCTCTATCTTGCGCAAAAATCTCCTGTAAAGGATTTTTTTCATTATGACATAACGGATGCTTCTGTTTTCCATAAAAGAGTGGAAGATTTAAAAAAACGGGCTTTTAACCGGGAAGGGCTGGCAGATTGTATCGGGCACTATATGGAAAAATTTGGGATTTCTCCGGAGACGGCCCGTTCCTTGGAAAAATTAAGGCAGCCGGACGCTGCTGTTGTGATCGGCGGCCAGCAGGCAGGGCTTTTAACAGGGCCGCTTTATACCATCCATAAACTGATTTCCATTATCCGGCTTGCCAGTGAGCAGGAAGAAGTCCTTCAAATTCCGGTTGTGCCTGTTTTCTGGATAGCGGGCGAGGACCATGACTATTTGGAAGTGAACCATATTTATGCTGAACAGGAAAGGCGTTTAAAAAAATTCAGTTATGCTGAAGGGCCGCTTGAGAAAAAAATGATCTCTGACACCAAACCGGATCCTGCCCATTTAAAGAAATGGATACATAAAGTTTTTGAAGCATTTGGCGAAACCGAACATACCAATGCCCTTCTTTCCCGGCTGGAGGCGTTTGCAGACAGGGCGCAAAGCCTTTCTGACCTGTTTGCCTGCATGATCCACGATCTTTTCAAGGCGTACGGGGTGCTGCTCATCGATTCGGCTGATGCGCACTTGCGGAAGATCGAGGCGCCGTTTTTTGAACGGATGATCCGGGATTATGGCACGATTACGGAAGCGGTCCTCTGGCAGCAGCAGGAAATTGCGCGGTTTGGGTTTCCAAAAGCGATTGACATTTCGAGCCGGGCGCTGAATCTTTTTTATTATGACGGGAAGGAACGGATTTTGCTTGCGTACAGTCCGGAGCACGGCGGATTTACCGGGAAAGGCGGCAGCCCCTTTTTTACGGAGGAAGCGTTGCTCGCGCTTTGTGCGAAAAGCCCTGAACGGCTGAGCAATAATGTTGTCACACGACCGCTCATGCAGGAATGGCTCTTCCCAACCCTCGCGTTTATCGGCGGGCCGGGCGAAATTGCGTACTGGGCCGAGCTGAAGCGGGTGTTTGAAGAAATGGGGATTCTGATGCCGCCTCTTGTGCCGCGGCTCAACATTACGCTGCTTGAGAGAGCGGTCCAAAGGGATATCGAGGAACTGGAACTCGATATCGGGCATGTATTAAAATACGGGACCTGGAAAGAGCGGGAAAAATATTGGAATGCCGCAAAAGATGAGAATATGGACGCACTCATTGCAGAAACGGAAAACATGCTGAAAATGCAATACGATAAAATTTTTGCCGCAATTGGAAAGGGGTTGGAACCGCTTGCCCGCAAAAATCTCGATTTTCACCTCGGGCAGCTTGCGTTTTTGCAGCGGAAAGTGGATGAAGAGATTGCGGGAAAACATGATGTCGTCCTTGAAAAATACGCACGGGTCGAACGTGCTTTGCGCCCGGACGGCAATCCCCAAGAAAGGGTTTGGAACCTTTTTTATTTCCTTAACAAATACGGGACAGACTTTATCCACACCCTTGCCGCCCTGCCGTTCGCATTTGACGGCACCCATAAACTCGTTAAAATTTAACCGGCTGACAGCGGCCGGCTTTTTTGTGCAAAAAAACAGGGGAGAAGGGGCGTTGGTTTGCGAAGTGAAAAAGCGGGCTGCCGGGGTCTGGCCATGCTGGAATCGGGTTTTACGGCCGGCAAGTTTTCAATTGATTTTTTCTTGCAAAAAGCAGGAAATCAAGCGCGCGGGGAGAATATAAAAATTAAAGTGGTGAAAGGTGGGGGATTGTGGTAAATTATTAATATGAAGTGGGAAGCGGGGGGCACGCGCCAATGTTCATGGGAGAATACCGGCACAATATCGATGTAAAAGGCCGTTTGATTGTACCGGCCAAATTCCGTGAACAGCTTGGCGATACGTTTGTCATTACCCGTGGGCTGGACCGTTGCATTTTCGGTTACCCTGCGGATGAATGGAAACAGGTGGAAGAAAAACTGAAGTCCCTTCCGTTAACGAAAAAAGATGCCCGCGCATTCACACGTTTTTTCTTTTCGGGGGCGACCGAATGCGAGCGGGATAAGCAAGGGCGCATTCTGATTCCCGCACCGCTCCTTTCCTACGCGAAACTCGAAAAAGAATGCGTGGTGCTCGGCGTTTCCAATCGAATTGAGATTTGGAGCAAAGATTTATGGGAAGAATATTTTCAGGAATCGGAGGCCTCTTTTGCCGATATTGCGGAAAACCTCATCGATTTTGACCTTTAACATGTTCGATTGGATAGGAGATTCAGTATGTTTGCACACAAGACCGTTTTGCTAAAAGAAACCGTTGACGGGCTACATATCAAACCGGGTGGGATTTATGTTGACTGCACGCTCGGCGGCGGGGGGCACAGCGCCTATTTACTTAAGCAGCTTACCGGCGGGCATTTATACGCTTTTGACCAGGATGAAACGGCGATTCAGCATGCCAAAGAAAAGCTTGCCCATGACCAAAACAGGATCACTTTTATTAAAAGCAATTTCCGCTATTTAAAATCTGAACTGAAAGCGCGCGGTGTGCAGGCTGTCGACGGCATCTTGTATGATTTGGGCGTCTCATCCCCGCAGCTTGATACACCGGAACGGGGATTCAGCTACCAGCATGATGCGCCGCTCGATATGCGGATGGACCTCGATGCTCCGCTTACCGCATATGAAGTCGTCAATGAATGGCCGTATGAAAAACTGGTCCGGATCTTTTTCCGTTACGGGGAAGAAAAGTTTTCAAAACAAATCGCCCGCAAAATCGAGGCGTCCCGTGCCAAAAAACCGATAGAAACAACCGGTGAACTGGCCGATCTAATTAAAGAAGCGATTCCCGCACCCGCACGAAGAAAAGGCGGGCATCCGGCAAAAAGGGTCTTTCAGGCGATCCGGATTGCCGTGAATGATGAATTATCCGCTTTTGAAACTTCTTTAACGGATGCCATTTCGCTTTTAAAACCGGGCGGGCGGGTCTCTGTCATTACCTTTCATTCCCTGGAAGACCGCATTTGTAAAAATATATTGAAAGAATTCAGCAGTGCAGGAGATTTGCCGCATGGGCTGCCTGTCATCCCAAAAGAATACGAGCCCGTATTAAAACTCATTACGAAAAAACCCATTATCCCGGATGATGAGGAAGTGGGCGGGAACAACCGGTCAAGGTCGGCTAAACTGCGCATTGCGGAAAAACGCTAAGAAAATAGAGGAGGGAGTTTTTTGAGTAATTTAGCAAGGCAGCCGAAACGTGCGCCGGAACAACAGCAACAGGTTGAAAAAAGAGTAGCCCCGGTCACAAGACGCGCGCAGATCACTTTAGGGGAAAAGATTATCGCAAGCCTTTTTGCTTTGTTCGTTCTGATTATGGCCGTGAAGATCGTATCAACGGAAGCTGCGATTTATAATGCCAACCGGTCGATTGAAGATACGAAAACCGCGATCCAGAACAAAAACAAGGTGACCGATGATTTGAAAATGCAAGTAAGCGAATTAAGCCGCTACGACCGTATTTACGAAAAGGCAAAAAAACTCGGCTTGAAATTGGACGAGAATAATGTCAAGGTTGTTGAAAATAAATGAAGTCTAGAAAACTGAATACAAACAGGGGGGCAGCGATATTATTTATCATATTCGGTCTGTCCTTTTTTATTATCGCCGTAAGGTTTTTGACGATTGAAATCACAGGGCAGGCAGACGGGAAAGTGCTCGCGGCAAAAGCGGCGAAAAAGTATTTGCGGACAAGCACCATTCCCGCTTCCCGCGGCAATATTTACGATGCAAGCGGGGAAGTGATCGCCGAAAATGTTGTTTCGTACAATCTGGTTGCTATTTTGGACCCGAAAGCCACGATTGATCCGGAACATCCGAAACATGTTGTCAACCCCCGGAAAACCGCCCAGGCCCTTGCAAAATATATTGACATGCCCGAATCAAAAATCTATTCGCTTCTGACACAAAAAGGGCGGTTTCAAGTGGAATTCGGGAAAGCGGGGCAGGATATTCCCTATCAAACAAAAAATGAAATTCAAAAACTGAACCTGCCGGGCATCCAGTTCGAAGCGGTGCCGAAACGCACGTATCCGAACGGTTCGTTTGCCTCCCATCTGGTCGGTTATGCGCAGAAAAATGAGACGGGCGGCCAAATGGCAGGCGTAATGGGAATCGAAAAAAGCATGAATGCCGCTTTGGAAGGGAAAGACGGAAAAATCAGTTATGAAGGCGACTTTTGGGGATATATTTTGCCAAACGCGCATAAAAAAGTCACCAAACCGAAAAACGGGGAAGATGTCTATTTAACGATTGACAAGAAAATCCAGTCTTTCGTTGAAGATGCGCTTGGCAAAGTCCAGAAGCAATACAATCCGAAAAAAGCGTTTGTTGTCGTGGCAGATCCGAAAACGGGTAGGATACTGGCGATGGGGCAGCGACCGACATTTGACCCGGAAACGCGGAAAGGTTTGAGCGTCTGGCAGAACGAAGCAGTCGAAACCGCTTATGAACCGGGCTCGACGATGAAAATTTTTACCTTGGCGGCGGCCGTCCAGGAAGGCGCTTTTCACCCGTATGCGACCTATAAGTCAGGGGAATTCCATGTAAAAAATGTGCCAAACCCGATTAAAGACCATAACGGCGGGGTCGGCTGGGGCAGGATCACCTTTCTGGAAGGGCTGCAGCGTTCTTCGAATGTCGCATTTGCCACATTGCTTGATTATATTAAGCAGGATAAACTTAAGCAATATTTGGAAGCGTTCGGGTTCGGGAAAAAGACGAAAGTCGGCTTGCCAAATGAAGCTTCCGGCAAAATTTTATACGATTATCCGGTCGAACGGTATACGACGACATTCGGTCAGGGCACAACCGTTACCGCAATGCAGATGATTCAGGCGGCAACAGCGGTTGCCAATGACGGGAAAATGATGAAGCCGTATGTAGTCGACAAAGTGGTCAATCCCACAACCGGAAAAACGGAAAAAACAAAACCAACCGTTGCCGGCAACCCGATCAGCGCGGACACCGCGAAAAAAGTCCGGGATTATTTGCGGACGGTTGTGACGAATAAAAAAACCGGGACCGGCACGGCCTATAACATTCCGGGCTATGAGGTGACCGGCAAAACCGGTACCGCCCAGATCCCGAATCCGAACGGCGGCGGATATTTAACCGGTACCGATAACTATATCTTTTCTTTTCTCGGCATGGCGCCGAAAGACAATCCGAAATTAATCGTTTACGCCGTTGTCCAGCAGCCGCATTTAAAAGCAGGCGAGCTTGGTGGCGAACCGGTTAAAGCGCTGTTTAACCCGATTATGAAGAACAGCCTGCAATATTTAAATATTAAACCGGCAAAAGGGAAGGCCGTACGCCTTGCCAAGCTTCCTGATTTTACGGGTGACAGCCGGACAGAAGCATCATCTGCCGTAAGAGCACTGGGGCTTACCCCTGTTGTGCTCGGCGATGGCGATACCGTGACAGCCCAGGAACCCGAGGCACAGGAAAAACTACTGCCGGGCGCAAAAGTATTTTTGAAAACAAATGGCAATAGGGTAATGCCGGATATACGCGGCTTTTCGAAACGTGACGTGGCGGGCGCTGCCAAACTGCTCGGCCTCCGCCTGGCCATAAGCGGGGAAGGCTATGCCGTATCACAAAGCATTCCGGCAAAGTCAAAGGTGAAATCCGGGCAGGCCCTTACTGTAAAATTTAAGAATCCATAGGCGGGCGACAGAAGGGATGCCGAAAAAAAAGCAAGCACAAGGCTTGCTTTTTTTCATGCGCGTGAAAAGGTACTAGCCGGATGCGTACAAGCATATAAATGGGTGTAAAGGCAACAAAGGGCTTGTTTCGCCCGGAGCGGATTTGCAGGATTTCAGAAAGCCTGCAGGGCTGAAACTTTTCATCTTTCCTGCGCCGTGGAGTCTGCTGCTTTGAGATTTAAATAAAGGAGGCGCGCTCGTGAAACGTGTATCCAATGTTACGGTGAGAAAGCGGCTTGTTTTTATATTGCTTTGCGGGATTGTCATTTTCAGCATTATAGATGTGCGGCTCGGTTATGTCCAGTTCGGGCTCGGGGATATGCTGACGGACAGGGCAAAAGCGCTATGGAGCAGAAGTATCCCTTTTGAAGGGGAGCGGGGAAAAATCGAAGACAGAAACGGCGTGCCGATTGCCTCCAACCAAAGCGCCCCGACGATTTTCATCATTCCGAGGCAGGTCAAGGACCCGGCGAAAACGGCAGAAAAACTGGGGAACGCCCTTGATGCAGACAAAGAAAAGATCTATAAAGAGATTACACAGGTCAGATCGATTGTCAGAATAAAAGAAGGGCGGAAAATCAGCAATGAAAAGGCAAATGACGTACGCCGCCTCGGGCTTTCGGGGGTCTATATCGCGGAAGATTCCAAGCGGTATTATCCGTTCGGCCGCTACCTTTCGCATGTACTCGGATTCACCGGCGCCGACAATCAGGGGCTGACCGGGCTCGAACTGTATTATGATGATGCGCTGAGCGGAAAAAAAGGGGCAGTCGAGTTTTATACGGACGCAAAAGGGAAGAAAAAGATGAAGGATATGGCGGATGAATATGAAGCGCCAAAAAACGGGCTTGACCTGAAGCTAACGGTTGATACAAAAGTCCAGACGGTCATTGAGCGCGAACTCGATAATGCTGAAAAAAAATATCATCCGGACGGGCTGATTGCGATCGCCATGGACCCGGACACCGGGGAAATTCTCGGGATGTCAAGCAGGCCGAGCTATACGCCTGACAATTATAAAAATGTGCCGCAGGAAGTGTATAACCGGAACCTGCCGATCTGGAGCACATACGAACCGGGATCGACATTTAAAATTATCACACTTGCCGCCGCCCTTGAAGAAAAGAAAGTGAATTTGACAAAAGACAAATTTTACGATTCCGGCGCGGTTGAAGTCGGAGGTTCGACGCTGCACTGCTGGAAAAGGGGCGGGCACGGCAGCGAAACGTTCCTTGAGGTTGTCCAAAATTCATGCAACCCGGGTTTTGTCGAACTCGGTGAAAGGCTCGGGAAAAATACATTGTTCAAATACATCCGCAATTTCGGGTTTGGCACAAAAACCGGCGTGGATCTATCCGGCGAAGCTTCCGGCATTTTGTTCAACCTTGATCGCGTCGGGCCGGTTGAACTAGCGACAACGGCTTTCGGGCAGGGGGTTTCTGTTACGCCGATCCAGCAGGTGGCGGCGGTCTCGGCTGCCGTAAACGGCGGGATCCTCTACAAACCGTATATTGCAAAGGAACTCGTCGACCCTGAAACTGGGGAAACGGTCATGCGAAAAAACCCGGTTGCCAAAAGAAGGGTGATCTCGGAAAACACGTCAAAACAAATCCGCCATGCGCTTGAAACAGTTGTCACACAGGGGAGCGGAAAAAATGCTTATGTGGACGGTTATCCGGTCGGCGGGAAAACCGGGACGGCGCAAAAAGCCAAAAACGGCCGCTATCTCGAAAACAATTATGTTTTATCCTTTATCGGTTTCGCCCCGGCCAATGATCCAAAAATCGTCGTCTACTTGGCGGTCGATAATCCGAAAAATACGATCCAATTCGGCGGCCAGGTGGCAGCCCCGATCGCGGGCACGATCATCGGCGACAGCCTGCGTGCCATGGGCGTCAAGCCGGTGAAAAACCAGGCGGAAAAAGAAAAAAGTTATTTTGAAACGCCAACGGTGAAAGTGCCAAATTTAATCGGGGAGACGAAAAAAGAGATGATGAACGACCAATACAATCTCAAACTTGACGTCAGCGGATCCGGAAACAAGGTGATCCGGCAGTCCCCTGAACCAGGCGTGAAAGTGGAAGAAGGCTCAACGATCCGGGTTTACATGCAGTAAAACAGACTTTCCATTTCCTTATTTACTTGGGCCCCGCCAGGCCCGACAATCCGGATTTGCATGCAGGAAAACAGGGCGGCGCCGTATGTCCGGCCGCCCGTGTTTTTGTTTCAAGGGGCATAAAACAGGGCTGCTCCGGCTTACATTTTAAAAATCAGCAGGACTTCATAGCTTAATGGCCGTTTTTTTTGTACAATAGAAAAGGACTGTATTTACATGTATACACAAAAAAGATGCAGCAACAAGGGTTTGGAACAGGAAGGGTTGGAAGCAAATGAAGTTACATACATTGTTAGAGGCATTGTCGTTTGTGAAAATGCCTGCTGTGAATCCGGAAATTACGGAACTTGTCCAGGATAGCCGGCTTGTCACGAAAAACAGTCTGTTTATTTGCATCAAAGGCTATACGGTTGACGGGCACAAGTTTGCCGTTGATGCGGCAAAACGGGGCGCAGCAGCCATTTTAGCCGAAAAGCCGGTCGATGTGGATGTACCGGTCATTATCGTCCGCAATACAAAACGGGCAATGGCGCTCCTTGCAGACCGGTTTTACGGGCAGCCGTCCCGCAAGCTCCGCCTTGTCGGGATTACCGGCACAAACGGAAAAACAACAACGAGCCATATTATCGAAAAAATATACCGGGATGCAGGCAGAACGACCGGCCTGATTGGCACGATGTATATGAAAATTGGCGATGAAACGCTGGAAACGAAAAACACAACGCCGGACAGCCTGACATTGCAAAAAATATTTCATGAAATGAACGCGCGCGGCGTCACCGACTGTGTGATGGAAGTTTCTTCGCATTCGCTTGTTGAAGGCCGGGTGCACGGCTGCGACTATGATATTGCCGTTTTCACAAATCTCACGCAGGATCATCTCGATTACCATAAAACAATGGCAGAATACCGGCGCGCTAAAAGTTTATTGTTTTCGCAGCTCGGGAACTCCTGCCCGCAGGATAAGCCGAAATATGCCATTTTAAATGCAGATGACGCCGCATCAAAAGAATTTGAACAAGTAACAGCGGTGCCTGTCATAACGTACGGGATCGACCGCGATGCGGATTTTATGGCCGAAAACATTGACATGCACGCCCGTGGGACGACATTCACGCTTGTGACGCCGTTTGAAAAACGGGAAGTCCGTCTGCAGCTTGTCGGGAAGTTCAGCGTCTATAATATGCTCGCAGCGATCGCAACCGGGGTTGTTTCCGGGGTGCCGCTTGATTCGATCATTAAAACGGCGGAAGCGATGGAAGGCGTGCGCGGCCGGTTTGAGCTCGTAAACGGCGGCCAGGATTTTTCCGTGATTGTCGATTATGCGCACACGCCCGACAGTCTGGAAAATGTCCTGAAAACGGTCCGGCAGTTTGCCAAGAAAAAAATCTTTGTCGTTGTTGGCTGCGGCGGCGACCGCGATAAAACAAAGCGGCCGGTGATGGCGCAAATTGCCTGTAAATATGCGGATTATCCGATTTTTACATCGGATAATCCGCGCAGCGAAGATCCGCTTGCCATTTTGCGCGAGATGGAAAAAGGGGTAGAAGGCGAGCGGTATGCATGCATCCCCGACCGGAGGGAAGCAATCAAAACAGCCATTTTCCGTGCAAAGGCGGGGGATGTTGTCCTGATTGCCGGAAAAGGCCATGAAACTTATCAAATCATTGGAAATGAAGTGCATCATTTTGATGACAGGGAAGTTGCACTGGAAATGATAAAGGAGCGGTGAAGCATATGTTATCATTCGGGGATACAGCCCGCCTTTTCAGTTTGGGCCGCGGCATGGAGATGGCGCTCGAATTTGCAACAGTCAGCGTGTTTGCAGATGTAAACCAGCCAAAGGGATTATACGTCCCTTTTTCTGAACCGGACATTAACCGGGCAATTGCACACGGGGCAATCGCGGCGCTTTGGAAAAAAGATGCGCCCGTGCCCCGCTATATACCGAATGATTTTCCGCTGTTTATGGCAGAAGATGTTTCTTTTGCTTTTACACAACTGGTACAGTTTTATCTAAAAAAAATGGAAAGCAAGGATTTGGATATGAAGACAACTTTTATTTTTTATGGCCCGGAATTGCGGGACAAAAACCCTCATACATATGATTTGGCGGATGCGGAAAACAGGAAGCGGCTGCTTTGTGCATGCAGGCGCCACGGGAGGGAAAAAGCATGATCGAGCAGGTAATTTTTTTTACAACGCTGATGGCTTTTTTAATTTCCGTGCTGCTTTCGCCCGTTTTTATCCCTTTTTTAAGGAGACTGAAATTCGGCCAGAGCATCCGGGAAGAAGGCCCGAAATCGCACCAGAAAAAATCCGGGACGCCGACAATGGGCGGCTTGATTATTTTGGTATCGATCATTGCATCCACGCTGGTCATGGCCGGTAAATTCGCTGAACCGACTGTCAGAATTTACCTGCTGCTGCTTGTTACGATCGGATTCGGGCTGCTCGGATTTTTGGATGACTTTATAAAAGTGGTGATGAAGCGGAATCTTGGTCTTACATCGAAGCAGAAACTGCTTGGCCAGATTCTCGTTGCCGTCATTTTTTATGTCGTTTTCCGCCACTTCCATTTATCTTCGGAAGTCTCGATTCCGTTTACGGACAAATCGGTTGATTTCGGCTGGTTTTACTTTGTCATCATTCTTCTCTGGCTTGTCGGGTTTTCCAATGCGGTCAATCTGACGGACGGGCTTGACGGCCTTGTATCCGGGACGGCAGCGATTGCTTTCGGGGCATTCGCCGTTTTGGCATGGAACCAGTCACAGGCGGATGTCGCCCTGTTTTCGGTTGCCGTAGTTGGGGCCGTGCTCGGTTTTCTCGTCTTTAATGCCCATCCGGCAAAAGTTTTCATGGGGGACACCGGATCGCTTGCATTGGGCGGGGCGATTGCCGCCATTTCGATTCTGACCAATCTTGAGATTCTTTTAATTGTGATTGGCGGTGTTTTTGTCATCGAGACTTTGTCTGTCATTCTCCAGGTGATATCATTTAAGACAACAGGAAAAAGAATTTTCAGGATGAGCCCGCTGCACCACCATTATGAGCTGGCGGGCTGGTCGGAATGGCGTGTTGTCGTGACGTTCTGGGCGGTAGGCCTTTTGTGTGCGATTTTAGGAATTTATATCGAGGTGTGGATGTAACATGAAAAATATCACGGAATATGAACATAAAAAAGTATTGGTGCTCGGGCTGGCAAAAAGCGGGGTGAGCGCGGCTTCCCTGTTGCACCGGCTCGGGGCGTTTGTAACGGTGAATGATTATAAACCGCTTGAAGAGAACCCGGAGGCGCAGGGGCTTTTGGAACAGGGCATCAAAGTCATTTGTGGCAGCCATCCGATCGAACTGCTGGATGAAGGCTTTGAACTGATTGTGAAAAATCCGGGTATCCCTTATTCGAACCCGCTTGTTGCAGGGGCGCTTGAAAAAGGGATCCCGGTCATTACCGAAATCGAGCTGGCCTATAAAATTGCAGAATGCCCTATGGTCGGCATTACGGGAACGAACGGGAAAACGACGACCACCACTTTGATTTATGAAATTTTCCAGGCGGATCCGCATTTTGATCCGTTAATTGCCGGAAATATCGGCAAAGTGGCTTCCACGGTGGCGCAAAAAGCAAGCGCGGGCCAGCAGATGGTGGTGGAGCTGTCTTCTTTCCAGCTGATGGGCGTGCAAACGTTCAGGCCGCATATTGCCATCATCACGAATATTTATGAAGCCCATCTCGATTATCACGGGACAAAAGAAGCTTATGCAAAAGCAAAATCAAATATTACCCGGAACCAGACAGAGGATGATTTCCTGATTCTGAACCATGCCCAGCCGGAACTGTGGGATCTGGTCTCCTTCACAAAAGCAAAAATTATTCCTTTTTCAACGAAGGAATATGTTGAAGACGGCGCATCGGTAAAAGACGGCAGCATCATGTGGAAAGGCGAAAAAATCATGGACCGCGCTGAAATTGTGCTGCCGGGAGACCATAATCTGGAAAACATTTTAGCCGCTGTCGCCGCTGCCAAGCTGATGGGGGCAAGTAATGATGCTATCCGCGGCGTGCTCGCAACGTTCAAAGGCGTCAAGCACCGGACGCAATATATTGGCGAAATCAAAGGGCGGAAATTTTACAACGATTCAAAAGCGACCAATATCCTGGCCTGCAAAGCCGCACTCGCTGCTTTCCATCAGCCGGTCATTCTGCTTGCCGGAGGGCTCGACCGCGGCAACGGCTTTGATGAACTGATCCCGGCTTTGAAGTACGTCAAAGCATTGATTACTTTTGGGGAAACCGCGCCGAAACTGGAAAGCACCGCGAAAAAAGCAGGCATTCCGGTCATCCGCACGGTGGAAAACGTGGAAGAAGCCGTCCCGGCCGCGTGGGCATTATCCGAACCGGGCGATTGCATTTTGCTGTCGCCGGCATGCGCCAGCTGGGACCAGTACAAATCTTTTGAAATTCGTGGTGATATTTTCATCGACGCCGTGCATAAGTTAAGATAAGGGCTTGGACCGCTTTTTTACCGGTGCGGTTTGCCGGTTTTTGCGGGAAGCTCTAAATCTTTTCTGGGGTGGGCGCGGATGCCGTCGAAAAAAACGAATCCCGACTTTTTATTAATCATTGTGACCCTGGCGCTGCTTGCAACCGGGCTCCTGATGGTGTTCAGCGCGAGTGAGATCGTGGCGGAGTACAAATTTAACGATGCATTTTATTTTTTGAAGCGGCAGCTGCTTTTTGCCGGGCTCGGCGTGGCAGCGATGTTTTTCGTGATGCGCATTGATTACTGGACGTGGCGGGCATGGGCGAAAACCATCCTGGTCATTTGTTTTGTGCTGCTCGTCCTTGTGTTGATTCCCGGCATCGGGCTTGAACGGAACGGGTCGCGGAGCTGGATCGGGGTCGGCGCATTTTCCATCCAGCCTTCTGAATTCATTAAAATGGCGTTGATCGCGTATTTGGCAAAATTTTTATCGGAAAACCAGAAATACATTACGACTTTTAAAAAAGGCATGCTCCCGGCCTTGGCGCTCGTTTTTGTTGCTTTTGGGATGATTATGCTACAGCCGGACCTTGGAACGGGAACGGTGATGCTTGGGACATGCATCATCATGATTTTTGTTTCCGGCGCCCGCATTGCCCATTTTGCCATGCTCGGGCTCCTTGGTGTGGGCGGTTTTGTCGCTCTTGTTTTATCGGCTCCATACCGGATCGCACGGATTACCTCTTTCCTTGATCCATGGTCCGATCCGCAGGGGAAAGGATTTCAAATTATCCAGTCGCTTCTTGCGATCGGCCCGGGTGGCCTGTTCGGCATGGGGCTTGGGGAGAGCAAGCAAAAATTCCACTATCTGCCGGAACCGCAAAATGATTTTATTTTTGCCATTCTTTCCGAGGAGCTCGGTTTTATCGGCGGGACTTTTGTCCTGATTTTGTTTGCGCTGCTGCTTTGGCGCGGAATCCGGATCGCGCTTGGCGCACCCGATCTGTACGGAAGCCTGCTCGCAGTCGGCATTATTTCCATGATCGCGATCCAGGTGATGATCAATATCAGCGTCGTCATTGGCCTAATCCCGGTTACAGGCATTACGCTTCCGTTCATCAGTTACGGCGGCTCTTCTTTGACGTTGATGCTTGTCGCAGTCGGCGTGCTCTTAAACATCAGCCGCCATTCCCGGCTGTAACGGAAGGAGAACCTCATAAAGGGGTTCTTTTTTCGTTTGACAACTAGTTAACATTTTGATAATAATCGTTTTACTGTGTACCCATTGTCGTTTAAAATATAGTAATATAGGAAAATGAATGGTTCAAACATCATATATTGATACCCGTGCAACCCAGCACGGCGTCCTGAGGTGGAAAAAATGAAAATCATTGTCAGCGGGGGCGGAACAGGCGGGCATATTTATCCGGCCCTGGCATTGATCAGAACGATCAAACAGAAACATCCTGACACGGAATGTTTGTATATCGGCACGGAAAAAGGGCTCGAATCCCGGCTTGTGCCGCGGGAAAGCATTCCGTTCAAATCGATTCATATTACGGGGTTTAAACGCTCCCTTTCGTTTGAAAATGTCAAAACGGTTGCCCGCTTTCTAAAGGGCGTGAGTCGGTGCAAAAAAATCATCCGGGAATTCAAGCCGGATGTTGTCATCGGCACAGGCGGGTATGTATGCGGGCCGGTTGTCTACGCCGCCGCCAAACTGCACATCCCGACCATTATCCACGAACAAAACAGCGTGCCGGGGCTGACGAATAAGTTTTTAAGCCGGTACGTTGACAAAGTGGCCATTTGCTTTGAATCCGCAAAATCTTTTTTTGATGAGAAAAAAGTAGTACTGACAGGCAATCCGCGCGCATCGGAAGTGATCGGGGAGAAAAGGCGCGACGTCCTTTCCGGTTTCGGCCTGAAAACTACGCTTCCAACCGTTCTCATTTTCGGCGGGAGCCGCGGGGCACGCCCGATTAATGAAGCGGTTGTGAAATCTTTTTCCAATTTTGCACAAAAAAATTACCAGGTCATTTATGCGACAGGGGATGTGCATTATGAGGCCGTCAAAAAAGAAATTGCACTGATCGGCGAAAAGGGAAATATCAAAGTGGTGCCGTTTATCCACAATATGCCGGAAGTGCTGCGTGCGGTGGATCTTGTCGTCTCAAGGGCGGGCGCAACCACATTGGCCGAACTGACGGCGCTCGGCCTGCCTAGTATTTTAATTCCGAGCCCTTATGTGACAAATAATCACCAGGAAAAAAACGCGAAAACACTCTTGGAAAACGGTGCAGCTTTTATGCTGCTTGAAAAAGATTTATCTTCCGCGAAGCTCGTGTCCCTGATCGATAAAATTTTACTGGATCGGGAACAAATGGAGAAAATGCAGGCGGCCGCCCGCAAGCTCGGCATTCGTGACGCTTCGTGGCGGCTTTATGAAGTGATGGAAAATCTGGCCGCAAAAGCCAAATCATGATGCGGCAAATAAAAAGGGAGGAACAAAATGGCGCGGTCTGACAAAAACATCGTTTCGCTGGAAGACCGGATCCCGAAATTAAAGCAGCAGCGCCGCCGAAAAACGAACCGGCGGCTCATCATGCTGCTGACGGTTTTTTTTATGCTGGTGATGCTGATCATCTACCTTGAGTCCCCGCTGAGCCGCGTCCATCGCATTCAGATAGAGGGGAATGAGGCGGTCAGCAAGCCGTACATCCTGAAAAAAAGCGGCATTGCAACAGGTGAGAATATATGGAATATCCGTAAAGACGCAGTCCGGAAAAGAATTGCATCCATCCCTGAAGTTGATTCGGTGAAAGTGGGCATTTCCTTGCCGAATACGCTTTACATAAAAGTGGAAGAACATCAAAAAATCGGGTATTTACAGCAGAAAAATGGTTTTTTGCCGGTTTTGGACAACGGTTCGGTCGTCAAAAGAACTGTGAAAGAAATTCCGGCCGCAAGCCTGATATTTACCGGCTTCAAACAGGATACGCATTTGCATGAAATGATCCGCCAGATGCAAAAATTGCCGGATTCGATCACAAATGCCATTTCGGAAGTCCGCTATACCCCTTCAAACGTTGACCGTGACCTTGTCACCCTGTACATGAATAACGGTTTTGAAGTACGCGCCAGCATTCCGTCATTCGCAGAAAAGATGGCGCATTACCCTTCGATCATCAGCCAGCTTGACCCGAAGAAAAAAGGTGTGATTGACCTTGAAGTCGGTTCGTATTTTAAAGCTTACGATTCGAAGTGAACATGAAAAAATTTCGCTTTTCTCCGTGTCCATCTTAGTGTAGACTTATGATGAAACCAAATTTTAGGAATTGCTATATTTTGAGGCTGGAAATATTTTGATAACCAAAAGAAAATGAAAAAAGTCCGATTGAAAAAAAGGGAATTTCACCATGACGAAGAATACTTTCTTTATACTCACCTTTTTAAATGGAGGCTTCAGGCGGGCTCACGGACGGAACGGCAAAAAGAGCCCGCCTCAGAAGAGACGAATTGGAAAAATGGGGCTTTAACATAGGCGGATTGCGTTTGATCGAAAGGCAAAGGGAGGTGCCGCAGTATGAACAGCAGTGAAATATATGTGAGTCTTGACATCGGTACATCTGCCACGAAAGTCATCATTGCCGAAATGGGCAATGATTCATTAAATATTATTGGGGTTGGCAATGTCAGGTCCGAAGGCATTAAAAAAGGATCGATTGTAGATATAGATGAAACCGTACTGTCCATCAGGCGGGCAATTGAGCAAGCGGAAAGAATGGTCGGCATGAAAATTGACCACGTGATCGTCGGCATTGCCAGCAATCATGTGATGCTGCAGTCGTGCCACGGGGTGGTGGCGGTCCAGAGCGAAAACCGTGAAATCACGGACGGGGATGTACAAAGAGTGATGGATGCGGCGCAAGTGCTTTCTATTCCTCCCGAAAGAGAGATTGTGAATGTCATTCCGAAGCAATTCATTGTGGACGGTTTAGATGAAATACATGATCCTCGCGGGATGATCGGTGTCAGATTGGAAATGGAAGGCATCATTGTCACGACTTCCAAAACGATCTTACATAATACATTGCGCTGTGTGGAAAAGGCTGGTCTGACCATTGCGGAAATTGTCCTCATGCCGCTTGCAGCCGGCACCATTGCACTGTCAAAAGATGAAATGGAACTCGGGACGGCACTCGTTGACATCGGCGGCGGGTCGACGACGCTGGCTGTTTTTGAAAACGGCCATATCCGGACAACGAGCGTGCTGCCCGTCGGCGGAGACCATATCACAAAAGATTTGTCCATCTGTCTGAGGGCTTCAACGGAAGATGCGGAAAAAATCAAACTGAAACACGGGCACGCGTTCAGCGAGGATGCGCTCGAAGACGATGTTTTTGATGTGCAGATCATCGGCAGCGAACAAAAAGAACAATTTAACCAATTACAAATTTCTGATATTATAGAAGCTAGATTAGAAGAAATCTTTTTGTTTATCCAGCAGGAACTCAGGAAAATCGGCATTCATGATTTGCCGGGTGGGATTGTGCTGACAGGGGGCACTGCAAATATGCCCGGTGTACCGGAGCTTGCAGAAACGGTCTTTCAAAACCGCGTAAGAGTCGCCATTCCGGATTATATCGGCGTCCGTGAGCCGCAATACACGACGGCGGTCGGCCTGATCCAGTACGCCGCGAAAAATGCGCGGCTGGAAGGGAAAAATGTCAGTTCCCGCCTGGTGGCAGCCGGAATGGAGCATGCGGAACCGAAACCGGCGAAAAAACCGCAGTCCAAACCGAAACAAGCATCCGGCCAGGAAGAAAAAATTTCATCGAAAATGAAAAAATTCTTTGGTTTGTTTTTCGAATAGCCTGCCGGCATCATGTGCGGAAAACCGGAGCCCGTCCGGCAGCAGGACCGGGATAAGATACGCAATACGAATTAGGAGGATTAGTGAATGTTAGAGTTCGATACCAATGTAGACGCTTTGGCAACGATAAAAGTTATCGGCGTTGGCGGCGGCGGCAACAATGCCGTGAACCGCATGATTGAACATAATCTGCAGGGCGTTGAATTTATTGCCGTAAACACGGATGCCCAGGCATTAAACCTTTCCAAAGCTGAAATTAAAATGCAAATTGGCGCAAAGTTAACGCGCGGCCTCGGTGCCGGCGCAAATCCGGAAGTAGGGCGGAAAGCGGCCGAAGAAAGCAAAGAACAAATTGAAGAAGCGTTAAAGGGTGCGGATATGGTATTCGTGACAGCCGGGATGGGCGGCGGCACCGGAACAGGGGCGGCGCCGGTCATTGCCCATATCGCAAAGGAACTCGGGGCGCTGACGGTCGGGGTGGTCACAAGGCCGTTCACATTTGAAGGTCGCAAACGGGCAAACCAGGCGGCCGGCGGCATCAGTGCCATGAAAGAGGCGGTCGATACGCTGATTGTTATCCCGAATGACCGCCTGCTGGAAATTGTGGATAAAAGCACACCAATGCTGGAAGCATTCCGGGAAGCGGATAATGTGCTGCGCCAGGGCGTACAAGGGATTTCCGACCTGATCGCGGTGCCGGGTTTGATCAACCTGGATTTTGCGGATGTCAAAACAATTATGACCAATAAAGGTTCGGCGCTCATGGGAATCGGGATCGCTTCCGGGGAAAACCGTGCGACAGAGGCGGCAAAAAAAGCCATTTCATCACCGCTGCTTGAAACGTCCATTGACGGTGCACAAGGCGTGCTGATGAACATCACCGGCAGCGCGAATTTAAGTTTGTATGAAGTGCAGGAAGCGGCCGATATTGTCGCGTCCGCATCAGACCAGGAAGTCAATATGATTTTCGGATCCGTCATCAATGAAAGCCTGAAGGATGAAATTGTGGTCACGGTCATTGCAACCGGCTTTAATGAAGAAGCACAGGCCCAGGGCAAGCAGCGCCCGCCGCTCGGACAGTCGAGGCCGGCGCTGAATCAGCAAACAAAGCGCGAAACAAAGCGTGAAGAACCCCAGTCTGAACCGCAGCGCACCGTTCAGTACAGTGAAGATACACTCGACATTCCGACTTTTTTGCGGAACCGGAACAGAAGAAAATAATGAAAGAGCCCGTCTCTGTTTTCCAGGCCATCGCCTGAAAGCAAAGACGGGCTTTTTTGCGCTTGAATACTTTTCAAACCCGGTTTGGATTCGCAGAGGGTGCCTGCTTATCCAGCCGGGTTTTTTCTTTTCGGATGCATACCGACGTGACTACAGGACTACCCGGAAAGCACGCCTGACACTTTTCGGTTAAAAAAATGAAAAGTTCTGTTTTTTTGCCAGCAGAAACTGACACACTTTGATGCTCCAGGTGCGTTATACTAGCCATAAATCAAATTAAGAAGGGCAGATGCAGCAATTGCGCAAAGCGGCCCGCCTGGCAGCCGGGGTATGCCGGAACTGCGACGGCCGGTTTGTGCCATGATTCATTCACCGGATGGGAGCCCTTAAGGCCGCAGCAGATGTACCTTTCAGCCACAGTCACCGGGTTGGAGATCCTAAAGCCTTAGTGGATGTACCCTTCAACAACGTCACCGGGTTGGTGCACGAAAACCGACACAGCATGCATTGCGGCAGCATTCCGCAGGCTTCGGGCGCGCGGCCCGGGCAGAAGCGGCTGTTTTGGGGGGGCAGGTTCATTTGAGGCGGAGACAGGGGGGATGCGTTTGGTTGTATATATGGATGCCATCTGGCTTTTGAATTTTCTCGCCGACAGCCTGCTGTTATGGCTGACAAGCATTGCCTTAAAACGGCCGGCCCGCCTGCTCCGGATTCTTTCAGGCGGGCTTATCGGTTCAGTGATCATCATCATGGGCTTTATGCCGCAGCTCTCTTATTACGCCGGCAACCCGGCCGTAAAGTTGCTTTTTTCCGGCGCCATGGTGTTTGCGGTTTTCGGCTATAAGAGGTGGCGCTATTTTTTTTCAAATCTCTTAACCTTTTATTTTGCCACGTTTCTGATGGGCGGCATTTTAATGGGGGCCCACTACTTTTTAAGCTTTCGTTTTGACATGCAGGTGAAAATGCTGAAAGCTGCGGCGGGGGGATTCGGCGATCCGGTCAGCTGGGCGTTTGTTGCGCTTGGTCTTCCGGCAGCATGGCTGTTTTCAAAGAACCGGATTCAGGGGCTTGAAATGGCGAAAATCAAGTATGACCAGCTTGTCGATGTTTATATCCGCATCGGGGAAAGTGATTTTACAGTAAAAGGGCTGGTGGACAGCGGCAACCAGTTATATGATCCGCTGACAAAGCTGCCGGTGATGATCCTTTCCATCCTGCCCGTCCGTGAGCATCTCCCCGAAGAAATTGCGGCGCTTGCGGAAGATGCGACCCGTCTGCTGGACGGAAGTATTGCACTTCCTGACGAATGGGCCGGCCGCATCCGGTTCGTTCCGGCAAAAACGGTCGGGAAACAATCGATTCTTTTGGCGTACAAGCCGGATGAGGTGCAACTGACGAGCGGAAACCGGACATGGCCTGTAAAAAAAGTGCTGGTTTCTTTTTCGGCACAACGTTTATCCGGCGATGATGCATTCAGCTGCATTGTCCACCCGCAAATGATGGCAGAAGCTGCGCAATCCGCCTGATGGTGACTTTAAAGTCCTACGGTGTGATGTCAAGGGTTAAAAACAAGTGAATTGGAAATTTTGTTGGCTCTATGTCGTAAAAATGGCAATACTGAACTAAGCCTCCAGATAATTGGAATAATCTGGAAGTTTTCAATTTCAGGCTATCGATGATGGTTACCTGGTTACCTCATCGCGTCACCTTCTTTTTCGGCGCATAAATTTGATCGTTGCGGAGCAGCGCATCGATCAGGCGCACCAGTTTTCTTGCCGTTAAGACGAGGGCGCGTTTGTGTGAGTGCTTATGCACCTCACGATATTTCTTTTGGTAAAAGGCGCGGTACTCAGGTTCGTGTCGCCGGACCAGATTGGCAGCCTCAACCAGGTAATACCGGAGATAACGATTGCCTGTACGCGCAAGCATTTTGTCATCAGCCTCAAAATCACCCGATTGGTGGCGGGGCCAGAACAATCCAGCAAATTTTGCGATCGCGGCTTGGTCGTCAAAGCGCTCAATGTCGCCGATTTCAGCGAGAATCCCAGCACAGCTCACCGGGCCTATTCCCGGAATGGTCTGGAGGGTATTCGGGATTCCATCAAGAACGCGGGCAATCGCCTTATCCAAATCCTTGATTTGGCGTTTAAGATGCCGGATGATCTCAATAGAACTGCCCAGGACCAAGTCAATCGAATCCTCCACACATTTAGAAAGCCGGTAAGAGGACCGGGCAGCTTTTTGGATGGATGCGGCCAAATCCTCGGGATCGCTAAAGCGGCCATGGCCTTTGGTCTGGAGATACATCGCTAAGTCCTCCAGAGGCATTTGGGCAATTTCATCGAGGCTATAGGCCTCAAGCAAAAATTCCGTTATGGCATGGCCGAAGACCGATGTATCCACTTCAAGGTTAAAGGCACTGAATTTGAAAAACAGATGATTCAAAAATACCTGTTGTTCCCGGGTTAAACTTTGAATCAGGTGATAGCGCATCCGTGTTAACCGTTGAAGGGCAAGGTATTGTTCTGACTGAATCACGGATTTCGGCAATCTCCCGAAACGCAAGCGGTCCGCAATTACCCAGGCATCTTTGGGATCGGTCTTGTCCATCTCGGCATAAGCCTTTTTGAAATTTCTCACCAGCTTCGGATTCAGGGTAAACACCTTTGTACGACGCTGTTTCAGCTCGGGATCTTCATGGAAAAACATTGCCGGGTGCCAACTATACACAGATGTGGCCTCCATGGCGATCTGGATGGTGTCATCCGCCTCCGCATGTTGGAGGATGGCGTCTCTTAACTCAGAGGCACCGGGAAGATTGTTTGTCACCGTTTGGGTGGCCAACGTTTCCCCCATTCCATCCATCAGGCAGGCATCGAGGTTTTTGGAGCTCACGTCAATACCGACAAATAAGGGCATATGATTTCCTCCTCTCTGTATTGGGATCGATGGAATCGGACGCTTCGGGATATCCCCAGATGGCTTGCCGATCTGTCAGCCTCGCGTATGAGAACTCATCCGGGCCGTGGGCTGCCTGGAACTGCTCATTTCCAGCACGGAGATCCGGAGGAACGGCCTACGGGTTAGACGTTCAAGCAAGAACCTGGGGATGCAGACTTTTCGAGTAGTCAGGCTACAAGGAGGGGAAGCATTGACCCAAACGATCCTAAGACCATTATCCGGGAACATCGCGAAGCGTCCAAGTCCGAACTTGTATTCCGGGCGAGCCCGGAATACAAAATCTTATATTCACTTGTCAATGAGCAGCAGAATGAACTGGAAATTGACATCCACTTTGGATTTAAACTTATTATACGAGGAGGATGAATGTGAAACATTTACGGTTGAAACTCTCTTATTTTTGGTACAAACTCCTGTTCAAGCTCGGGCTGAAAGCGGATGAAGTGTATTATATCGGCGGGAATGAAGCCCTGCCGCCCCCGCTTTCCAAAGAAGAAGAAGAAATGCTGTTAAAAAAACTGCCGGCAGGGGATAAGGCAGCACGTTCGCTCCTCATTGAACGCAACTTGCGCCTTGTCGTTTACATTGCGCGCAAATTTGAAAACACCGGCATCAATATTGAAGATTTAATCAGCATCGGCACAATCGGCCTCATTAAAGCCGTGAATACGTTTAATCCGGAAAAGAAGATCAAACTGGCGACATACGCTTCCCGCTGTATTGAAAATGAGATTTTGATGTATTTAAGGCGGAACAATAAGCTCCGGTCCGAAGTTTCGTTTGATGAACCGCTAAATATCGATTGGGACGGCAATGAACTGCTGCTTTCGGATGTGCTCGGCACAGACGATGATATCATCACAAGGGACCTTGAAGCAAATGTCGATAAAAAATTGCTTTACAGCGCCCTGCACCGTTTGTCGGACCGGGAAAAGCAGATTATGGAATTGCGTTTCGGCCTTAAAGGGCAGGAAGAGAAAACACAAAAAGATGTCGCCGATATGCTCGGCATTTCCCAGTCCTATATTTCACGGCTTGAGAAAAGAATAATTAAAAGATTGCGTAAAGAATTCAATAAAATGGTATAGCAGGAAAATTTGCAGGCGGGCGGGAAGCAGGAACGGCAATGTCCAGGCATCTTCCGCAGGCAATTCCCGCTTTTTGCGCAGTGCATAAATTTCCCACCCGGGGAGATACTGTTTTTTGAACAGCAGTTCCTGAGTCCTGAAGGGGGGAAAAGATTTGAAGCGCAACAAAGTGGAAATTTGCGGGGTGGATACCTCCAAGCTTCCCGTTTTGAAAAATGAGGAAATGAGGGATCTTTTAAAGAAAATGCATGCCGGCGATACGTCTGCAAGAGAAAAGCTGGTCAATGGCAATTTGCGCCTTGTGTTAAGCGTCATTCAGCGCTTTAACAACCGCGGCGAATATGTGGACGACCTGTTTCAAGTCGGCTGTATCGGACTCATGAAATCCATCGATAATTTTGATCTGAATCAAAATGTCCGCTTTTCAACGTACGCCGTGCCGATGATTATCGGCGAAATCCGGCGTTATTTACGGGATAATAATCCGATCCGCGTATCGCGCTCCTTGAGGGATATTGCTTATAAAGCCCTGCAAGTAAGGGAAAAGCTGATGAGCGCCACTTCGAATGAACCGACAACAGAAGAAATCGCCAGAGAGCTGGATGTTCCGCACGAAGATATTGTATTTGCACTTGATGCCATACAGGATCCCGTATCGTTGTTTGAACCGATTTATAACGACGGCGGGGATCCGATTTATGTCATGGACCAGGTGAGTGACGAAAAAAACAAAGATTCGCAATGGATTGAAGAAATCGCCTTGCAGGAAGGGATGCGGCGCCTGAACGAGCGGGAGAAAATGATCATCCGCAAACGGTTTTTCCAAGGAAAAACACAGATGGAAGTCGCAGAAGAAATCGGCATCTCCCAAGCCCAAGTCTCCCGCCTCGAAAAAGCAGCCATCAAACAAATGAACAAAAATATACAGTAGTAAGAAAAGCGGAGGGCGCTTGCTCGTCGGCGTATGAATTTCATAGTCCCCGAACTGAGATAAAGGAAACACGGCGAGGAACGAGCCGATGTTGACTTATCGTAGGGGAGGGGACTGGAAATTCACTAGCCGACAGCGCCCGCAGCTGGACAAAGAAAAGCGGAGGCGACTGTACAGCGGCGTACGGATTTTGTAGTCTTCGACCGAGATAAAGGAAACACGATGAGCCGACAGGTGAATCGATGCCCGCTTATCGAAAGGAGAAGACGTAAAAATCCGCTAGCCGCTAGGAGCCGGAGCTGGACAATAAGAAAAGCGGAGGGCGTTTGATTATCGGCGTACGGATTTTATTAGGCCTCTGACTGAGATTGAGTGAAACTGCAATCATCAGGGCCATTGCCCTGATGATTGCAAGTTGAACCAATCGGACATTTACGGGCAGTTGCCACCGTCTAACTTACTAGGATGTAATTTCTGAGTGCCCATGGCGGGGGTCTTACTGCCCGTTAATGTGGGATAAAGGAAACACGGCGAGGAACGAGCCGATGCCCGCTTACCGTAGGGAAGAGGCCGGAAAATCCGCTAGCCGATAACGCTCGCTGCTTTTCTATTCGTAAAATGCTCCTCCCGTGCATAAACTTGTATTACATGGCGGAAAGACAGCAGGGGGGGAGAGCAGATGGTCCGGATTTCGGATTTTCAAGTGAAGGATGTTGTCAGCATATCGGACGGCAGAAAACTCGGAAACGTGGAAGATATTGATATCAACCTGGATAATGGCACAATTGAAAGTATCATTGTCGGCGGCTCATCGGGGAAAATGTTCGGCTTATTTGGAAAAGAGGACGAAGTGGTCATCCCGTGGAGCAACATCGTAAAAATCGGCACCGACGTTATCCTCGTCAGGTTTAAAGAGTCGGCCTATACACAGCAGCAGCTGCAGGAACCGAAAAAATAAGCGCGGCCTGGAAAAGAAAAAAACGGCCGCGCAGCCGTTTTTTACTTATACACTTTAATTGTCACTGTTTTGCGGCCCCACTGAAGGGCTTTCTTTTTACTTGAAATAAATACATCAATTTTTTTCCCTTTGATAGCCCCGCCGGTATCACCGGCAACCGCCATACCGTAACCCGGAACGTACACTTTCGAACCGAGCCGGATCACCTTTGGATCGACCGCAATCACTTTTGCGGAAGGATGCCTTTTCAAGTTGATGCCGGTGGCCGTAATCCCGCCGCCGGAACCCGCTGTGTAAGCCGTTGCTTTCACCGTCATCGTGCGGTAAGAAGAAGTTGTTGCCGCAAATGCGTGTCCCGTTCCAATTGACAACATACATACAGTCAGTAATGATACCAAAGTTTTCTTCAAATTCATTACCTCTTCTATGTAAGTGATTTATTATCAATAGACTAGCAGTTTAATATAACAGAAAAGTAACAGCCATTTATTAGTTTCGTTACAAACACGTTACATCCCGGAAATTTCCGGATTATCCCCGTTTTTAAGCTAAAAAGTAGAGAATTTTGATGAAATTTGCTATAAATAAAATCAGTACGGAAAAAAACGCATTCAATGCGAAAATGTATAGAAGACATATGGATAAAAAGGTATAATAGTACAAAAGAGAAACCGGGTGAGGGTGTGATGAGAGAACCGTTTGTAAAAACACAGGCATTGTATTATGCTGTCGGCGCCTGGCAAAAAAACGGGATATGTGCCGGATTTACAGTGAAAAACGGCGGCGCAAGCACAAATTTTCCCGGCAGTTTAAACCTTGCTTTCCATGTGGACGACGATCCTGAATCGGTCAGGAAAAACCGGGAGATCGTTGCAAGTGCAACCGGATTCCCTTTATCAAACTGGATCGGCGCCGAACAGACGCACGAAGACCATGTTGAACGGGTCACGCGCAAAGATGCCGGCAAGGGGGCGGCTGAATACCGTTCCTCTTTTCCGCATACGGACGGATTGTACACCGATGAAAAAGAAATCTTGCTTGTGCTGGCGTTTGCGGACTGTGTGCCGGTTTTCTTTTTCGCATCGAAGTACGGCCGCGTCGGGATCGCACATGCGGGGTGGAAAGGAACCACCCGCGGGATTGCGGCTAAAATGGTTGAAAAATGGGTAAAGGATGGGGTGCCACTTGATGAAATAGAAGCCGTCATCGGACCGTCCATTTGCGGCAAGTGCTATCTTGTCGATGACCGTGTCATCCAGGCTGTCCGCCCCTGGACCGGCAAAGGAGAAAAATTGCCGTACGTGGAAAAATCACCCGGCCAGTATGCGCTCGATTTAAAGCAGTTAAATAAAATCATATTACAGCAGGCAGGCATTCCGGAAAGCCGGATCGCAGTCAGCAGCCTGTGCACAAGTTGTTGTGAAGAAGACTTTTTTTCGCACCGGCGTGATCACGGCTCTGCCGGGAGAATGCTTGGCTTTATTGGTATAAAAGGAGCACCGGAGAGATGAAAGTATCGGAAAACCTCGCGCACATCAACGAAAAAATTGAAAAAGCGTGCCAAAGGGCAGGAAGAAGCCGCGGGGATGTGGAAATCATTGCAGTAACGAAATATGTCACAACAGAAAGGGCAAAAGAGGCACTGGAAGCAGGCATTCGGCATCTTGGCGAGAACCGAGACGACGGCCTTCTGGCAAAATACGAGGCGCTCGGAAACCGCCCCGTCTGGCATTTTATCGGGACGCTGCAGACAAGAAAAGTTAAAAACATTATTGATAAAGTCAGCTACATACACTCTTTGGACCGACTGAGCCTTGCGGAGGAAATCGAAAAAAGGGCGGCAAAATTGGATAAAGAAATCAAATGCTTTATTCAGGTGAATGTTTCCGGGGAAGAATCGAAACACGGGATGGCGCCCGGGCAAGTGGTTGATTTTGTCCGTAAACTGAAGGATTTTCCGCATATTTGCGTTGCGGGCTTGATGACGATGGCGCCGCTTACGGAAGATCAGGACGTCATCCGGCGCACATTCCGCGGGCTGAAAACTTTGCAGCGGGATATTGAATCGCTGCATTTGGATTACGCTCCGTGCCGTGAATTGTCGATGGGAATGTCCAATGACTTTGAAATTGCAGTAGAAGAAGGGGCGACTTTTGTCAGAATCGGCACTGCGCTTGTCGGATAAGGGAAAACAAACGGAGGTGTAATGGAATGGGACTGAAAACGAAATTTAAGTCATTCTTTTTGCTTGATGATGAATACGAAGACCAGGAAGAAGAAATGATGGAAAAAGAGTATGAAGAACCCGAGCAGCCCGCTGAGAAACCGGTCCGGCATGCGCGGCAAAATGTGGTCAGCCTGCAAAGCGTCCAAAAGTCTTCAAAAGTCATTCTGGTGGAACCGCGGGTTTATGCCGATGCACAGGAAATTGCCGACCATTTGAAAAACCGGCGCGCGGTGGTCGTCAATTTGCAAAGCATGCCGCATGACCAGGCGAAGCGGATTGTCGATTTTCTGAGCGGGACGGTGTACGCCATTGCAGGCGATATCCAGAGAGTCGGCAGCAATATTTTTCTTTGTACGCCGGATAACGTGGAAGTTTCCGGAAAAATTTCTGAATTCCTGCAGGGGCAGGAATATGACGATACGAGGTGGCCATAAACCGGATGGATCCAATTTTAGTCTCAATTTTAAACATCATTCTGCTTCTCATGAGAATTTACTCTTACATTCTCCTGATTTATATCTTTATGTCGTGGTTTAATCTCAGGGACACCGACATCGGGCGTTTGTTTGCGCGCGTTTCGGAACCTTATCTTGACCCTTTCCGCAGAATCATTCCGCCGATCGGCATGATTGATATTTCTCCGATCGTCGCTTTTTTTGTCCTGGATTTGGCAAGAGCCGGCATTGCGCAAATTTTTTCTTGGTTCATGTAAAAAAGCCATTTTCAGAAAAAGGGACTGTGCAGTTCCTTTTTTTAAAAGGAGCAAAGACAAATGGATTCGATTTACCAGCATTTCCGGCCGGATGAAAAGGAATTTATTGACCAGGTGCTGGCCTGGAAACAATACGTGGAAGATGCGTATGCCCCTGAACTGACGGATTTTTTGGATCCGCGGATGCAGCAGATTGTCAACACGGTGACCGGAAATCACGGCGCGGTCTCCGTCCGGGCTTTTGGCGGATACAAAGAGAGCGAGCGGAAAAGAATACTGCTTTTTCCTGACTATTTTTCTCCGGATGAGGACGACTTCCATCTTGCCTTATTCGAAGTACATTACCCTGCCAAATTTGTTTCCTTTGAACATAAACATGTGCTTGGTTCGCTGATGGCGCTCGGCCTGAAACGCGAAAAATTCGGGGATATTTTAATCGGGGAAGGGCGCATTCAGTTTTTCGCTGCGGCCGAACTTGCGGACTTTATTCAAATGGAATTCCGGCAGATCGGAAAAACGCCGGTCACCCTTACGAAAATGCAGTTGGATCAGGCCATCCGGCAGCAACAACACTGGCTTGAAAAACAGGCCACCGTCAGTTCGCTCCGCCTTGACGCGATTTTGTCCGCCGTTTATAACATTTCAAGGCAGAAAACGCGGATGCTGATTGAGCACGGGCTTGTGAAAGTGAACTGGAAAACAGTGGAAGACCCGTCATTCCAGTGCGGGGAAGGCGATACTTTTTCAACCAGGGGATACGGGAGAAGCCGGCTCATCCGGGTGGAAGGCAAAACGAAGAAAGAAAAATGGCGAATGGTGGCAGGGATTTTAAAATAATTTGATTGATTAGCAGGATTTTCCCAAAAAATCGTCGAATTCCATTATAATATAAAAAAGAAGGGGAATCTTGCAATCGAAAGGCAAATTGAACAGGAGGTGGCCACATGCCTTTAACGCCTTTAGATATACATAATAAGGAGTTCAGCAAAGGGTTTCGCGGCTATGATGAAGATGAAGTAAATGAATTCCTTGACCAGCTGATAAAAGATTACGAAATGCTGATCCGCGAAAAGAAAAACCTGGAAGATAAAGTAGCATCGCTAAACGAACGGCTGAGCCATTTTTCTTCCATTGAGGAAACTTTAAATAAATCGATTGTTGTTGCCCAGGAAGCGGCGGAAGAAGTAAAGGGCAATGCCCAGAAAGAAGCGAAGCTGATCATCCGCGAGGCGGAAAAAAATGCCGACCGGATTGTCAATGAAGCCCTTTCGAAAGCAAGGAAAATTGCGCTCGAAATCGAAGAGCTGAAAAAACAGTCGAAAGTCTTCCGGACGCGCTTTAAAATGCTGATTGAGGCGCAGCTTGACCTGATTGATAGCGATGACTGGGAAAAGCTGATGGAATTTGAAGTCGATGCTACGGAGTTTGAACTGGAAGAAGAAGAAGCAAATCAAACTTGACGAATCCGAAAACGGTCCACTATAATAGAGTACATTCAATACTGTATACGAAAAAACGATGACAGGGCAGTAGGGTTGTGAAAGCTTTCCAAGCGAACCGGGGACAGTGCGAGCCCGGCAAAGCGCGCAACCTGAACATCCCCCTTGAGTTCTTGCCTTGAACGCCGAAAAGGCCAGTAGAGTTAAGCGGGACCTTCCACGTTACGGATGTCGAGCGGGCATATTGGATGCCTACTAGGGTGGTACCGCGGGAACCTTCTCGTCCCTATTTTGGGGATGGGAAGGTTTTTTTATTGGATTTTTGGCAAGGCTGAACATAACGAAAAATTCAAAATACAATATGCAAAAGACAGGAGGATCAGCATGGATTACAAAGATACACTTTTAATGCCGAAAACGGATTTTCCGATGCGTGGAAATTTGCCGAAAAAAGAACCGAAAATCCAGGCAAAATGGGAAGAAATGGATATTTATCATAAGGTGATGAAACGCACGGAAGGAAGGCCGCTGTTTGTGCTCCACGACGGGCCTCCGTATGCAAACGGCGATCTCCATATGGGCCACGCCCTGAATAAAACATTGAAAGACATCATCAACCGGTTTAAATCGATGACGGGTTACCATGCCCCTTATGTACCGGGCTGGGATACGCACGGGCTACCTATTGAGCAGGAACTGACAAAAAAAGGCGTAGACCGGAAATCAATGTCGGTTGCCGAATTCAGGAAACTGTGCGAAAAATATGCCCATGAGCAAATCGATCGCCAGCGGACAGCGTTTAAACGGCTCGGCGTGCGCGGCGACTGGGAAAATCCGTATTTAACGCTCCGGCCCGCATATGAAGCCGAGCAAATCAAAGTATTCGGGGAAATGGCGAAAAAAGGCTATATTTACAAAGGCCTGAAGCCGGTATACTGGTCCCCTTCCAGCGAATCCGCGCTTGCAGATGCAGAAATTGAGTACAAAGACATTAAATCGCCATCGATTTATGTTGCGTTCGACGTAAAAGACGGAAAAGGCGTGCTTGATACGGATACGAAAATCGTCATCTGGACGACGACCCCTTGGACCATTCCGTCAAACCTCGGCATTGCCGTCAATCCGGAGATCAACTATGTGGTCGTAAAAACGGACGGCAACAAATATCTGGTTGCCGAAGCCCTGCTTGAAGAAGTAAGCAGCGTTTTGGAATGGGAAAACGCGGAAGTCGTTCAAACGGTTCCGGGGAAAAAGCTGGAGTACATTGTTGCAAAACATCCGCTGTACGGTCGCGATTCGCTCGTTATGCTCGGAGACCACGTCACAACCGACAGCGGGACCGGCTGCGTCCACACCTCGCCTGGACACGGGGAAGATGACTTTCTCATCGGCAAAAAATACGGGCTTGATGTTCTTTGCGCTGTAGATGACAAAGGCATGATGACAAAAGACGCGCCCGGTTTTGAAGGGCTGTTTTACGACAAAGCCAACAAACCGATCTGCGAAGCGCTGGATCAGGCGGGGGCGCTGCTGAAATTGAAATTTTTAACGCACTCGTACCCGCATGACTGGCGGACGAAAAAACCGGTAATTTTCCGGGCAACATCGCAATGGTTCGCATCGGTTGACATGTTCCGCGATGACATTTTGAAAGCCGTTGAAGAGGTCAACTGGACGCCTGTTTGGGGCGAACTCCGGATGCATAACATGATCCGCGACCGCGGCGACTGGTGCATCTCCCGCCAGCGTGCATGGGGCGTTCCGATCCCTGTTTTTTACGCGGAAAACGGCGAAGCGATCATCACGGAAGAAACCATCCGGCATGTGTCCGACCTGTTCCGCAAACACGGATCAAACGTCTGGTTTGAACGGGAAGCGAAAGACCTGCTTCCGGAAGGCTTTACGCACCCGGCGAGCCCGAACGGCGTATTTAAAAAAGAAACGGATATTATGGACGTCTGGTTCGATTCCGGTTCTTCCCATCAGGGCGTGCTGGCTGCACAAGAAGGCTTGAAACGGCCGGCTGATTTGTACCTTGAAGGTTCCGACCAGTACCGCGGCTGGTTTAACTCGTCGCTCATTACCAGTGTGGCGGTAACAGGGCGCGCTCCGTACGACGGCGTTTTAAGCCACGGGTTTGTGCTGGACGGCGAAGGCCGGAAGATGAGCAAATCGCTCGGCAATACAATTTTGCCTGGCAAAGTAGTTGAACAGCTGGGGGCTGACATCATCCGCTTGTGGGTCGCTTCCGTTGACTATCAGGCGGATGTCCGGGTTTCCAATGAAATTTTAAAACAAGTGTCCGAAGTCTATCGGAAAATCCGCAACACGTTCCGCTTCATGCTGGGCAATCTGAACGACTTCGACCCGGCCCGGCACCAAGTTGCCTATGAAGATTTGCGCGAGGTCGACCGGTTTATGCTTGTCAAATTGAACAAGCTTGTAAAAGAAGTGCGGGAAGCTTATGAACGGTACGAGTTTGCCACGATTTACCATGCGGTGAACAATTTCTGCGCCATAGACCTCAGTTCGTTCTATATGGATTTTGCAAAAGACGTGCTGTACATCGAACTTGCAGACAATCCGGAACGCCGTGCGATGCAAACCGTTTTGTATGAATGCCTTGTTGCCTTAACCAAGCTGTTGTCGCCGATTTTGCCGCATACAGCTGATGAAGTCTGGCAGTATATTCCGGGTGTCGCGGAAGAAAGCGTCCAGCTGACCGATATGCCGGAATATGTGGATTTGCCGGATGCTAGTGCGCTTGAAGAAAAATGGAATGCGTTTATGGCGCTCCGGGGAGACGTTTTAAAAGCATTGGAAGAAGCGCGGAATGCAAAAGTAATCGGGAAATCGCTGACGGCAAAAGTAACCTTGTATGTGAATGAGGAGACGAAAGCACTGCTTGACAGCATTTCGGAAAGCAAAAAGCAATTGTTCATTGTATCGGGATTTGAAGTGGCAGGCGCCATTGAAGACGCGCCGGAAAATGCGCTGAAGCTTGAACACGCAGCCATTGTTGTCGAAAAAGCGGAAGGCGAAACATGCGAACGGTGCTGGGTTGTAACGCCGGAAGTCGGCCTGGACCATGACCATCCGACGCTCTGCCCGCGCTGTGCACAAGTTGTGAAAACATTGATGCGGGAAGTGTGAAGCTTTAAGCCGGGGCTTGCATGAAGACATGCAGCGCCGGCTTTTTTAACGGATTTCAGCCCATTGCCAGCGCCGGATTTTAACTGGCAAAAACCGTTTGCCGCTGCATGATTTTGTTACTTTTAGAAAACGTTTTTCCGCAAACAAGCCTTGCCTGCGGGAATGCTAAAACCAACAAAGAAGCGGGGAGGCTGTTGGAAGATGCGTAAAGATCCGAAAATTTGGCTGCAATCGCTACGGGCTGAATTATCCGTGTACGAGGCGAAACATGAGCTTGTGCAACATCTGGTTCAGGAGGAACTGAAAGAGATTGAGGCGGCATTGGATGGGTTCCACGGCACCCGGAAAGTTGCCACGGGCCTTGCGGAAATCCCTTCCCTGTTGCCTGCGGACCGGCAAACCATCCTGTCATACGGCAAAGTAACCGTCCCGTATGATCTTATTCACTAGAAAAGGGCCTTGCTTTTGCGCAACTTCAATCAGCAAGAATCCGCCTGAAAAAGCAGACACGAACGGGCGGACCGGGATCCGGCCGTCCGTTCTTTTCACTGCCTGCTGTTTATGCTAAAATGCAGGAAGAAATATATTCCGGGCTAGGCGGCATTTTGCGCCTGCCGTAAACACAGGCGGAGGAAAAGCGATTGGTTATTTTTTATTATGCGGTTGCACTCATTGTGGTCATCCTGGACCAGCTGGCAAAATGGCTCGTTTTAAAAGGGATGGCGCTCGGGGAAAGCATTGAAGTGATTCCGGGTTTCTTTTTTCTCACATCGACGCGCAACACAGGCGCTGCCTTCAGCATACTGGAAGGGCAGATGTGGCTGTTTTATCTCATCACCCTGGTTGTCATTGCCGGCATTCTTTATTACATACAAAAATACGCAAAAAACAGGGCGCTGCTTGGCACGAGCCTCGGCCTCATATTAGGGGGGGCAATCGGCAACTTTATTGACCGCCTGTTCCGCGGCGAAGTTGTTGATTTTGTCCATTTGCGTTTCGGCAGCTACGATTTTGCCATTTTTAACGTGGCGGACGCCAGTTTAACGATTGGCGTTGTACTGTTGCTGATTTCAATGCTTTTGGAAGACAGAAAGACAAAGGAGAAAACCGATGGAAAAAATGGATCACACCATTCTTGAACACGAAGCAAATGAACGGCTTGATAAAATTGTCTCATCCATCCGGGAAGAATGGTCGAGATCACAAGTCCAGCAATGGATTAAAGATGGCGATATTACCGTAAACGGCAAAAAAGAAAAAGCAAATTACAGATGCCAGGCAGGGGACCTGGTTGAAATTGAGGTGCCGGAGCCGGAATTGCCGGATATTGAACCGGAAGACTTGCATCTTGATATATATTATGAAGATGCCGATGTGCTTGTCGTTAATAAACCAAAAGGCATGGTTGTCCATCCGTCAAACGGGCATTTTACAGGGACGCTTGTAAACGGCCTGATGTACCACTGCAAAGATCTATCGGGCATTAACGGTGTGCTCCGCCCCGGGATTGTCCACCGGATCGACAAGGACACATCCGGGCTGTTAATGGTGGCCAAAAATGATTACGCGCACGAAAAGCTGGCGGCACAGCTCAGTGAAAAAACGGTGACCCGCAAATATTTTGCGCTTGTCCACGGCAATATTCCGCATGAAGCCGGCACCATTGACGCCCCGATCGGAAGGGACCCGGCTGACCGCCAGCGGATGGCCGTGGTCGATAACGGAAAAGACGCGGTGACCCATTTCCACGTGCTGGAACGGTTTGACCGGTATACATTTATCGAATGCCGGCTTGAAACGGGGCGCACCCACCAGATTCGCGTCCATATGAAGTATATCGGCCATCCTTTAGCAGGCGACCCGAAATACGGGCCGAAAAAAACGATTGATTTCGGCGGCCAGGCGCTCCACGCCGGGGTACTCGGTTTTTGCCACCCGCGCACCGGCGAAACGCTCACATTTGAAGCGCCGCTGCCGGATGATTTCGCGCATCTTTTAAACACAATGAGGCGCGGTTTGTGAACATCACGGTATAAAAAATATTGACAAACGGATGAAAAACGGGTAAGGTAAAAATAACTTCATAAGCCTTTTAAAAACAGTCCCGTGAGGCTGGCAAGGGAACGTTCATTTTACAAAGCCTTCCTGCCTTCGGTGCGGAAGGCTTTGATTTTTCCCGGGAGGAGACACCATGGCCCAAAAAGCGGTAGTAATGGATGAAATCATGATCCGCAGGGCGTTGACGCGGATCGCCCACGAAATCATTGAACGGAATAAAGGCATTGAAGACACGATGCTCATCGGGATTAAAACGCGCGGCATTTATCTCGCTGATCGCCTGGCGGAAAGGATTGAGAGAATCGAAGGGCGCAAAGTCGAAGTCGGCGAGCTGGACATCACGCTGTACCGCGATGATTTATCGAAAAAAACGGCAGACGGCGAACCGGAAGTGAAGGGCGCGAACCTGCCATCCAGCATCACCGGTAAAAAGATCGTGCTTGTCGATGATGTGCTCTATACAGGCAGGACAGTGCGCGCGGCGATGGACGCGCTGATGGATATCGGCCGCCCGAGCCGGATCCAGCTCGCGGTGCTCGTTGACCGCGGCCACCGGGAATTGCCGATCCGCCCCGATTTTATCGGGAAAAATATCCCGACGAGCCAGTCGGAAAGAATCGTTGTACAATTGACGGATGTGGACGGGCGGGACCTGGTCACAATCCATGATGTGTAATCCTTTTAAGCAAGCCCTGTGAGGTTTGCAAAGGAGTTTTGAAAGCCCCTTTGCACCCTTGAGGCAAAGGGGCTTTTCCATTGAAATGAATACGGAACACCTTTTAACTGCAAGTCCGGAGAGGCTTGGAAGGGTGCCGGCCGCGCAAGGCTTTTGACTTGCCGTGCCATTTCACGCACCCTGCCATCAGCAGGGTGCTTTTTTGGGTTAAAAACAAAGGAGGATGGAAAATGCAGCATTTTCTGACGATATCCGATTTGGGCAATGAGGAAATTTTGGAACTTCTGGATGAAGCCGATGCCTTTTCAAAAGGGTCCGTATGGAAAGCACCGGAGCCGGTTTTTGCAGCCAATTTGTTTTACGAGCCGAGCACGCGGACAAAATGCAGCTTTGAAGTGGCAGAACGGCGGATTGGCCTTGAGCTGCTTCCGTTTGAAGTCGGGGCTTCAAGCGTGCAAAAGGGTGAGACATTGTACGACACCGTGAAAACATTGCAGTCGATCGGCGTCAAACTTGTTGTGATCCGCCACCAGGAAGATGAATATTACAAGCAGTTCGCCGGAAATATGGCGCTTTCGATTGTCAATGCGGGAGACGGCAGCGGCCAGCATCCGTCCCAGAGCCTCCTCGATCTGCTGACGATCAAACAGGAATTCGGCGGCTTCCGCGGTTTAAAGGTGTGTATCATCGGCGATATCGTCCACAGCCGTGTTGCCAGATCAAACGCCGAAGCATTGAAAAAGCTCGGTGCCACCGTCACGTGTTCGGGGCCTACAGAATGGTTTGACCCGACCATGCATCTCCGGTACGTCCCGGTCGATGACGGCGTAGCGGAGGCGGATGTCGTCATGCTGCTCCGCATCCAGCATGAACGCCATAAAGAAACCGCCCATCTGACAAAAGAAGCGTACCACCGTGCATTCGGCCTGACGGTGGAACGGGAACGGATGATGAAACCGGGCAGCATTATTATGCACCCGGGGCCGGTCAACCGCGATGTCGAGATTGCAAGCAGCCTTGTGGAGTGCAGCCGGTCGCGGATTTTCAAACAAATGGAAAACGGCGTGTTTGCCCGGATGGCGATTTTAAAAACGATTTTACAGAAAGAAAAAGCGGTTTTCCAGACAGCTTGAAAAATGAAGGTTGCTATGGAGCGGGATTTTAACAAAAAAGAAAAGGTGGTTTGCCAAGTGGACTGGTTGATTAAAGGCGGAATGGTTTTAGATGAAAAGGGAAAACCGGCAAAGCGGGATATCCGGATCAAAGATGGAAAAATCGCGGAAACCGGCCCGGAACTGAAAGAAGCGGGCGAGCAGGTATATGATGCAACCGGGCTCACGGTTCTCCCCGGGTTTGTCGACTTGCATGTGCATTTGCGGGAACCGGGGTTTGAACAGAAAGAAACGATCCGCACCGGGACAATGGCCGCGGCAAAAGGCGGGTTTACAACGATAGCTGCGATGCCAAACACCAAACCGGTTACCGACCGGCCGGCGCGCCTTTTATCCCTGCAGGAAAAAATCAGCCGGGATGCGGTTGTGCGCGTCCTTCCTTATGCTGCAATTACCCTTGATGAAAAAGGCGGCGAACTCGTGGATTTTGCCGGCTTAAAAGCAGCAGGCGCCTTCGCGTTCACGGATGACGGCGTCGGCGTGCAGGAAGCGGGGCAGATGCTGGCTGCGATGGAGCGGGCAAAAGCACTCGGCATGGCGGTCGTTGCCCATTGTGAAGACAATTCGCTTATCCGGGGCGGGTGCGTGCATGCCGGATCTTTTGCGGCGGCGCACGGGTTAAAAGGGATCCCTTCCGTATGCGAGTCGGTGCAGATCGCCCGCGACGTGCTGCTTGCAGAACATACAGGCTGCCATTACCATGTCTGCCATATCAGCACGAAAGAATCCGTCCGGGTTGTCCGTGACGCAAAACGGGCCGGCATTCCGGTGACAGCGGAAGTGACACCGCACCATTTGCTCCTTTCTGAAGACGACATCCCGGGCCCTGATGCCAACTGGAAAATGAACCCGCCGCTCCGGTCGAAAAGAGACCGCGATGCCCTTATTGAAGGCCTTTTGGACGGCACGATTGATTTTATCGCCACTGACCACGCCCCGCATACCGCGGAGGAAAAAGCAAAAGGCATTGAACAGGCGCCATTTGGCATCACCGGATTTGAAACAGCTTTTCCGCTTTTATATACACATTTTGTTGAAACCGGCATATTTACGCTAAAACAGCTTGTTGACTGGATGACAATAAAGCCGGCTAGCGTGTTCGGACTTCCATACGGGACGATGAAAACCGGGGCACCCGCCGATATCACGGCAGTTGACCTGGGGGAAGAAAAAACAATTGACCCGGATCGCTTTTTATCGAAAGGAAAAAATACCCCTTTTTTGGGGCGTGTATGCAAAGGCTTCCCGCAAGCCACATGGGGAAGCGGAAAACTGGTATGGGAAAAGGAGCTGGCATTGAAATGAAAAGGCAACTGATCTTGGAAGACGGCACTGTTTTTAGAGGGGAAGGTTTTGGCAGTGCAAAAGAGGCTTACGGGGAAATCGTTTTTACAACCGGGATGACCGGCTACCAGGAGACATTAACCGACCCGTCTTTTTACGGCCAGATCGTCACTTTCACCTACCCGCTCATCGGGAACTACGGCATCAATTGGAACGATTTTGAAGCAGCTAAGCCGTATGTGAAAGGGGTCGTGGTGAAAGAAGCGGCTTCGTACCCGTCAAACTGGCGGAGCACTTTAACGCTCGATACCTTTTTAAAAGAAAAAGATATTCCCGGCATATCCGGCATTGATACCCGCAAACTGACAAGACAAATCCGCGCTTTCGGTACGCTCAGGGCCGCCCTGTGTGCCGAAAACGAAGACCCGGCAGCTGTTGTCAAACACCTTCAAGCCAAACGTGCCGTTCATGATGCCGTTGCAAGAGTATCCACAAAGAAGCGTTACGAAATGGAAGGGCCCGGCAAACATATTGCCCTTGTCGATTTCGGCGCGAAAAAAAGCATTTTAACCGAACTTTCAAAACGAAACTGCCGCGTTACCGTGCTGCCGTATGATACAACGACGGCGGACATTTTACAGCTTCAGCCGGACGGGGTGATGTTGTCAAATGGCCCCGGTAACCCGAAAGATGTGTCCTGTGCGGTTGATATGGTAAAAGGAATACTCGGGAAAGTGCCGCTTTTCGGGATTTGTCTCGGGCACCAGCTGTTTGCGTTAGCATGCGGCGCCGATACGTTCAAATTAAAATTCGGCCACCGCGGGGCGAACCATCCTGTGCAGGACATCCAAACGGGGAAAACGGTGATCACCTCGCAGAACCACGGCTATGCAGTCGATGAAAAGTCGCTTGCCGGAACAGACCTTATCGTAACGGAACGGGCGTTGAACGATGGCACGATTGAAGGGCTGGCACATCGCAAATACCCTGCTTTTACTGTCCAGTACCATCCGGAAGCATCGCCGGGCCCGCACGATTCGAACCCGTTATTCGACAAATTTTTAACCATGGTTGAAAAACAAAAGGAGGAACAAACCTATGCCAAAACGCACTGATATCGAAAAAATTCTTGTGATCGGATCCGGCCCGATCGTGATCGGCCAGGCTGCTGAATTTGATTACGCTGGCACGCAGGCCTGCCTTGCTTTAAAAGAAGAAGGGTATCATGTCGTTTTGGTCAATTCCAATCCGGCAACGATTATGACCGATACGGAAATGGCGGATAAAATCTATATCGAACCGCTCACGCCGGCATTTGTCGCCCGCATCATCCGCAAAGAACGCCCGGATGCCCTCCTGCCGACGCTTGGCGGCCAAACCGGTCTCAACATTGCAATGGAACTGGCGAAATCCGGCATCCTTGACGAGTACGGCGTCGAAGTGCTCGGAACAAGGCTTGGCGCCATTGAGCAGGCGGAAGACCGGGAAGCGTTCCGCGAACTGATGGGAAAACTTGGCGAACCGGTACCGGACAGCATGATCATCCATACACTTGAAGAAGCTTACCGGTTTATCGAAAAAACGGGCTACCCGGTCATCGTCCGGCCAGCTTACACGCTGGGCGGAACGGGCGGCGGCATCTGCTGTAACGAAGAAGAGCTGATCGAAACCGTGTCAGGCGGATTGCGCCAGAGCCCCGTCCACCAGTGCCTGCTTGAAAAAAGCATTGCCGGTTTTAAAGAAATCGAATACGAAGTGATGCGCGACAGCGAAGACCATGCCATCGTCGTCTGCAACATGGAAAACATTGACCCGGTCGGCGTCCACACCGGCGATTCGATTGTCGTCGCCCCGAGCCAGACGTTAAGCGACAAAGAGTATCAGATGCTGCGCAATGTATCATTGAAAATCATCCGCGCCCTCGGCATCGAAGGCGGCTGCAATGTGCAGCTCGCGCTTGACCCGGACAGTTTTCAATATTATGTAATCGAAGTCAATCCGCGCGTCAGCCGTTCATCCGCGCTCGCTTCGAAAGCAACCGGATACCCGATTGCGAAACTGTCAGCAAAAATTGCAGTCGGGCTCACGCTGGCCGAGATGAAAAACCCGGTCACCGGCACTTCTTACGCCAATTTTGAACCGGCGCTTGATTATGTCGTCACAAAAATTCCGCGTTTCCCGTTCGATAAGTTTGAACAGGCATACCGCAGGCTCGGCACGCAAATGAAAGCAACGGGCGAAGTGATGGCGATCGGCCGCACTTTTGAAGAATCGTTGTTAAAAGCGGTACGGTCGCTTGAAATCGGCGTCCATCATTTGGAACTCGGGGAAGCATCCGGTATGGACGTGATGGAAAAACGGATCAAAAACGCCGGCGACGAACGCCTTTTTTACATCGCAGAAGCGCTAAGAAAGGGTGTCACGGTCGGGCAGCTGCATGACTGGAGCAAAATCGACTTGTTTTTCCTTCATAAGCTGGAAAACATCATCCGCTTTGAAAACACGCTGCGGGAGGCGCGATGGGACAAAGAGGCGGCCCGGAAAGCAAAAGAAATGGGCTTTGCCGATAAGATGATTGCCGGGCTGTGGAAAGCGGCAGAAGAAAACGTGTACGCATGGCGCAAAGAAAACGGCATTTTGCCGGTCTATAAAATGGTCGATACATGTGCCGGCGAATTCGCATCAGAAACGCCGTATTTTTACGGCACATATGAAGAAGAAAACGAATCGGTTGTGACAAACAGAAAAAGCATCATTGTCCTCGGCTCCGGCCCGATCCGGATCGGCCAGGGAATCGAGTTTGACTATGCAACTGTCCATGCGGTTTGGGCAATCCAGGAAGCCGGGTACGAAGCGATCATCATTAACAACAACCCGGAAACCGTCTCCACCGACTTCAGCATCTCGGACAAGCTCTATTTTGAACCGCTGACGATTGAAGATGTCATGCATATCATCGATTTGGAACAGCCGGAAGGGGTTGTTGTCCAGTTCGGCGGCCAGACGGCGATCAATCTCGCGGAACAGCTCGCAACACGCGGCGTGCGCATTCTCGGCACTTCGCTCGAAAATCTTGAGCGTGCCGAAGACCGCGACAAGTTCGACCATTTGTTAAACCGGCTCGACATCAAACGCCCGCTCGGAAAAACCGGCACTTCGGCGGAAGAAGCCGCCCGAATTGCGGCTGAAATCGGCTATCCGGTGCTCGTGCGCCCGTCGTTTGTGCTCGGCGGACGGGCGATGGAAATCGTCTACCATGAAGAAGACTTGCGCCAGTATATGAAACATGCGGTGAAAGTCAGCCCGAACCAGCCCGTTTTGATTGACCGCTATGTGACAGGGCAGGAGTTTGAAGTTGATGTGATCGCGGACGGCCGGGACATTTTAATCCCGGGCATCGTCGAGCATATTGAACGGGCCGGCGTACACTCCGGCGACTCGATCGCAGTCTATCCGCCGCAGCGGCTTTCCGATGCATTAAAAGCGGAAATGGCGGAGACGTGCCGCAAGCTTGCTTCAGAGCTTGAAATCAAAGGGTTGATGAACATCCAGTTTATCGTCTCGCACAATGAACTCTTTGTTATCGAAGTGAACCCGCGCT
Organism: Weizmannia sp. FSL W8-1119; assembly: GCF_038008605.1. Classification (NCBI taxonomy): domain Bacteria; kingdom Bacillati; phylum Bacillota; class Bacilli; order Caryophanales; family Bacillaceae; genus Heyndrickxia; species Weizmannia sp. FSL W8-1119. The sequence continues at coordinate 1,072,070 of NZ_JBBOZL010000001.1, forward strand.
CAAGCCGGACGGTTCCGTTTTTAAGCAAAATTACCGATGTCCCGATGGCAAAACTTGCGATGAAAGTGATTTTGGGCGAATCGCTTGAAAACCTCGGCTATGGTACTGGCCTTGGGCCGGAAAAAGCGGAAGTGTTCGTGAAAGTGCCGGTTTTCTCTTTTGCAAAATTGAAGCGGGTGGAACCGACACTCGGCCCGGAAATGAAATCGACGGGAGAAGTGATGGGTTGCGACCGTACATTTGAAAAAGCGCTGTACAAAGGACTCGTTGCAGCAGGCATGAAGCTTTCGCCGGATGGCAGCATCCTGTTTACGGTTGCCGATAAAGACAAACCGGAAGCCCTGCCGCTTGCAAAGCGCTTTGTCGAGATCGGTTTTACTTTAAAAGCAACGGCGGGGACGGCAAAATTTTTAAGGGAAAACGGCCTGGCTGTCGAAGAAGTAGCAAAAATCGGCGGCGACGGGGAGACCGTGCTCGACTCGATCCGGAGGGGCGATGTGCAATTTGTCCTGAACACGATCACAAAAGGCCGGCAATACGAACGTGACGGGTTCCGGATCCGCAGGGAAGCGGTCGAATGCGGCATCCCGTGCCTGACTTCACTTGATACGGCAGCGGCCATCGTGTCCATTTTGGAATCGATGAGTTTTTCGATCATGCCGATGGTGCAGGGGGCAAAGCAGGCGGTGCACGCATGATCCAGGAATATATGACCGTGAAAAGCAACCGGCTGATTGCACAGGATATTTGGGAAATGGTGCTTGCCGGCAGTTTGGTCCGGCAAATCGCCCGCCCCGGCCAGTTTGTTCATGTCAAAGCGGGAAGCGGGTTTGACCCGCTCCTGCGCCGCCCGATCAGCATCGCGGCGGTGGACCGCAAAAACGGCGCGCTCACCTTGTTGTACCGGGTACAGGGAAAAGGAACGCGCCTGATGGCAGAAATCGCACCCGGTGCACGGCTCGATGTGCTCGGCCCCCTTGGCAACGGGTTCCCGGTGGACGCGCTTCGCCCCGGGCAAAAAGCGCTCCTTGTCGGCGGCGGCATCGGGGCCCCGCCGCTGTACGAGCTGTCCCGGCAACTTAAAGCAGGCGGCGTTGAAGTCCGCCACGTGCTCGGATTTGAATCGGCAGCCCACGCTTTTTACGTGGAGAAGTTTTCAGCGCTTGCCCCGACATCTGTCGCAACAGTGGATGGTTCATGGGGGACGAAAGGGTTTGTAACGGATGTACTGGCAGCGGAGAATTGGGCGTTTGACTGTTTGTACGCATGCGGCCCGGCTGCGATGCTGCGCGCATTGGAAGCGGCATACCCGGCGCGGCACGGCTTTTTCTCGCTTGAAGAACGGATGGCATGCGGAACCGGTGCTTGCTACGGGTGCGTCTGCCGCCCGAAAAATGACCCGGCCGGCACCGCTTCGAAAAAAGTATGCAGCGACGGGCCTGTATTTGAAATGGGGGAGATCATAATATGACCGAATTACCTGAACACCATCCCGAAAGACGGGGCATAAAGCGCCGTGTTCTCCCGGATTTGCGCGTCGAACTGCCGGGCTTGTCCTTGAAAAATCCGGTCATGCCGGCATCGGGCTGCTTCGGTTTCGGGCGTGAGTACAGCCGCTGGTATGATTTGAGCGAACTGGGCGCAATCATGATTAAAGCGACAACAAGGGAACCGCGCTTCGGCAACCCGGTCCCGCGGATTGCGGAAACAGAATCCGGCATGCTGAATGCAATCGGCCTGCAAAATCCGGGGCTGGCAAGTGTGCTTGCGGAAGAGCTCCCGTTTTTACAGGCATATGATGTCCCGGTCATTGCAAATGTTGCCGGCTCCACTTTTGAAGATTATGTCTACGTTTCAGACCATCTTTCAAAAGCGCCGAATGTGCACGCGCTTGAACTCAACATTTCCTGTCCGAACGTGAAATCCGGCGGCATCGCGTTCGGCACCGATCCGGAGATGGCGTTTGAACTGACACGGCAAGTAAAAGCTGTCTCGGAAGTGCCGGTGTATGTGAAACTTTCCCCGAATGTCACTGATATTGTGGCGATTGCCAAGGCAGCAGCATCCGGCGGTGCCGACGGGCTCACGATGATCAACACACTCCTCGGCATGAAAATCGATTTGAAAACGGCGCGCCCGGTTCTCGCCAATGAAACAGGGGGGCTTTCCGGGCCGGCCGTCAAACCGGTTGCCGTCCGGATGGTTTACGAGGTGAGCCGGGAAGTGGATATCCCGATTATCGGCATGGGCGGCATCATGACGGCGGAAGATGCAGTGGAATTTTTATACGCCGGCGCTAGTGCAGTCGCAATCGGCACCGCGAATTTTATTGACCCGCTTGCCTGCCCGCGCATCATCCGCGAACTGCCGGCGGTGATGGAACAGCTCGGCGCCGGAAGCATTCAAGACCTGATTGGAAGGAGCCACACGCAGCATGAACATGTATAAACCGATTATCGCCCTTGATTTTTCATCGGAAGAAGAAACGCTCGCTTTTTTACAGCAGTTTGGCGGCGAACCGCTCTATGTCAAAGTGGGAATGGAACTGTTTTACCAGACCGGCCCTTGTTTGATTGCTGCCCTGAAAGAAATGGGGCATGATATTTTTCTTGATTTAAAGCTGCATGACATTCCGCATACAGTGGGGCGGGCAATGAAAGGGCTGGCACGGCTTGGAGTGGATATGGTGAACGTCCATGCCGCCGGCGGTTCGGACATGATGAAAGCCGCTTTGGCTGGTTTGGAAGCCGGCACCCCTGCAGGGAAAAAACGTCCGGCGATTCTCGCAGTAACACAGCTAACAAGCACCTCTGAAACGCAAATGCAAAAAGAACAAGGTATTTTAAAACCGTTGCGCGAATCAGTGCTGGATTACGCTGTGCTTGCTTATGATGCGGGGCTTGACGGTGTTGTCTGCTCCGCTTTTGAAGCCCCTGATATTACGGCGCGGCTCGGCGGGGCGTTTTTGAAAGTGGTGCCGGGCATCCGGCTGGCCGGAGATGATGTTTCCGATCAGAAACGCGTCGTTACACCTGCGAAAGCAAGGGAGCTCGGTTCGACCGCAATTGTCGTCGGGCGTTCGATTACGAAAGCGCCCGACCCGTACGAAGCTTATTTAAAAGTGAAACAACAATGGGGGAACGAATAATGGAAAAATACATTGCCGGACAATTGCTTGACATTGAAGCTGTTTTTTTAAAACCCGGTGAACCTTTTACATGGTCATCCGGAATCAAATCGCCAATTTACTGCGATAATCGCATTACATTGTCCTATCCGAACCTGCGGAAAGAAATCGCCATCGGACTGAAAAAGCTGATCGAAGCACACTTCCCGGAAACGGAAGTGGTGGCAGGCACGGCAACTGCCGGGATTGCCCACGCCGCTTTTGTCAGCGACCTGATGAACCTGCCGATGGTATACGTTCGTTCGAGTGCAAAAACACACGGCAAGGGCAACCAGATCGAAGGGCGGGTTTCCACCGGGCAAAAAGTTGTCGTTGTCGAAGATTTAATTTCAACCGGCGGCAGCGTGCTCACCGTTGTCCGCGCATTGCGGGAAGCCGGCTGCGAAGTGCTCGGCGTTGTCTCGATTTTTACGTATGAACTTCCGGCCGGGGCTGCAAATTTTGCAAAAGAAGGCATCACCGCTTACTCCTTATCGAATTACTCCGCGCTACTTCAAGTTGGCGTGGAAAGAGGGCTGATCCGGGAAGAAGACTTGGCGACACTCGAGGAATGGCGACGGGAACCGGAAAAATGGGGGAAATCCAAAAAGGGCTGAACAAGATACTTTGGTTTGCTATTAAAATATGGCAAAAGTAAGCTTACTGTTGTTTCAGAGAGGCATTTAAAAGGACAAATGAAATCGCGGGACCATAGCAAATTTTTTTTGGAGTATTCAAGACAAAAAGGAGCCGCACCTAGGCCTGAAATGTTTTTTTCAAGCTGTCAAAAGGACAAAACACCCTGCATCCGGGCTCGGAATGTCTTTTTGAAGCTGCCAAAAGGACAAAACACGTTGCATCTGGGCTCGGAATGTCCTTTTGAAAGTCAAAAGGACAAAACAAGCTGTATCTGGGCCCGAAATGTCTTTTTGAAGCTGTCAAAAGGACAAAACAAGCTGTATCTGGTCTCGGAATGTCCTTTTGAAGCTGCCAAAAGGACAAAAGGAGTCGCGACTGGACCCAAAGTGTCTTTTTGAAGCTGTCAAAAGGACAAAACAAGCTGTATCCGGGCTCGGAATGTCTTTTTGAAGCTGCCAAAAGGACAAAACACGTTGCATCTGGGCTCGGAATGTCCTTTTGAAAGTCAAAAGGACAAAACAAGCTGTATCTGGGCCCGAAATGTCTTTTTGAAGCTGTCAAAAGGACAAAACAAGCTGTATCTGGGCTCGGAATGTCCTTTTGAAGCTGCCAAAAGGACAAAAGGAGCCGTGAACTGAAACAAAATGTCCTTTTGAAGCTGTCAAAAGGACAAAAGGAGCCGTAGACCGGAGCAATCGTCCTTTTGGAGCATTCAAAAGGACAAAAGGAGCCATTGACCGGAACAAAGTGTCCTTTTGGAGTGTTCAAAAGGACAAAAATAACGGGGGAACAGAGCATATTTGGTCTTTTTGAAGTGTTAAAATACCAAATGCTTTTCCCCCCGGTAGAATTTGTAATTCATAAGTTTGTGATCATCAATTACTCATAGTAAGACCACCTTCCACCTCTGAACTTATTAAAATTTTTTGCCAGTATCCTGCTCACCCTTTTTTTCGAGTCCACAATCCTGCACCAGTCAAAAATATCATTTGTTGTAATCTTCCGCACTGGAAACAGCATCCGAAATTCTCTGACACTGCGGAGGACCGCGGCCTCAACAGATTCAGCATGTCCACAATCCTCACAAATCATTGAACGCCCTTTTACCGCACAGGAAAAAGAACTACAAGTGTCGCACACAATGCCTTTCCGCAATTGATCATACCTATATTTCGGCAAATGAAGAAAAGGCGATTCTTCTATATGCAGCGAAGATAGCTTTTCTGCCAGCCTTCTATGCTTTCCGCTCAGCTTTGCAGAAATTGCATTCAAATCTTTCATATACCGTTTTAACTGATTCGGAAAAATAAATGGCGCACTTAGGGGTGCCTGGTACAGGGTAAATTCGGGGTTTACAAAAACAACGGAAGCCGAGACCGGCATATTGAAACCGAGCGAGAGAATCAGCTGCCGGAAAAGCGATTCGCAACGTTTGACCTGAAGCAGTGGGTTGTTGATTTCAGACTTATTATTTTTTGTAAAAATCCTGTCCCGCTCGTAATAAAAATCCCCTTTATAATTTTTCACTTCAAACAGGTAAATGGTTTCGCCGGTAATCATGAGGGCATCAATCTGGAACGTAGCATTGTTGCAGGAAAGGCGCAAATCATTCAGTACAAAACAATCACATGTAAGCGCTCCTGTTAAAGAGTCAAAATACCGCTCGCCTTCGTCACCTTTTTCCAAATTCCGTAGATACTGAAGGTCTTTTTCATGGAGTTTCATCCGGCTGCTCAGCGACTTTAAAAGAGCATACTCAAGTGAAGTTTTCCTTTCCTTGAAAAGCATCGTTCACATCCTTTCTAAAATTCAGACTTCATACCCATTATAAGCAACTTTTTGTATAATATAAATATCAATTTTCGCAGGTGAGCAGATGAAAAATTTACGGATTGAGCAAACAAGTGAAAGAATAAGCGATCAATTCGGAATGGGCATCGTAGAATTTCTTATCAGCCAGACGCATCTCGCATCAAGGCTGAACAGTGCCAAGTCAGAAACGATTAAAAGGAATCCCGGCTATTCAAACGGGGACATCGCGAAGTCTTATACCGGGCTGCTTTGCCTTGGGAAAAATAAGTTTGCTGAAATTGAACCGTTGCGGAGCGATTGTGATTTCCGTAGCTTTTTAAAATTGGAAAGAGTTCCCTCGCCGGCTGTCCTTGAGCACCGCCTGGATGAAGCAGCTTTATCAGAAGAATGGAAACAGATCATCCTTGATGAATCTCTTCACCTGCTTCGCAAGGCTGGTGCACCTATCAACCCGGTGACCATACAAGGCAAAAGTTTTATCCCGGTAGATGTTTCAACGCCGTTTGCTTTTATTGGAAAGGAAGGGTACTGCCTTTCCTTTGGACAAGAAACGAGCGTGACGGTCCGTGCTGCTGAACAATTGGCGGAAGGGCCTTTCCTTTGGCGGCTCGAGGCAAAAGAAGGATCCGAAATGATGGAAAAATTGTTGGACCGTAACATTGATTTTGTGATCAAACTGCAGACAGATGCCGGCACCTGGATGGAAACTGCACGGAAATACGGCACATGCTTAACCGAACGGGAAGGAAAAAACGTTTACTTTGGGTCTGTTGCGGAACCCATTACGGCAGCCGGGGCAAAAAAACCAGCCTATTATGTTTTTAAACTCATTGAAACAACCATTGATAAAAACGGGCAAATCCTTCTGATTCCAGAGTATGAAGCAGATGTGTACATGACAACGCTCGATACCCCGCCGGAAGCTGTGCCAAGGCTTTACGGCGAACACCTGAAAGCCTGTAAATCACTGAGACGGGAATTTATGTTTGATCTTGGTTTTAAACAGCCGCCTTCCCGGAATAAAAAAACGAATGCGCTTGCCCTGCATTTTGGCATATATGCTTACAACCTGCTCCGCTTTGCCGGTCAGGGGAAAATCCGAGCAAAACGAATCCGTGATGCGATCAGGGAACTGCCAAACATGGTGATTAAAGAAGTGGAAGAATAGCATTTTCTATTCTGAAAATATGCGCCGGCTGACTTTCACTCTTCTGCTGGTGCCGCATTCATTGCGGCATGGGCGTCTAATAGCATTTTCTTGCCGTTCCTCAGGCCCGGCCATTGCGATGGAAAAATGGAGCGGGCCACAAACTTCTCCCTGTTTCACTTGAATGCCATTAGAATGTTCCACGTCCGGCCTGCATGAATGTAAGGGCGGGAGTGGGCTCTGCGTTCAGGCACCACCCGTTATACAGCGCAAACAGCAAGGGAAATCCCATCCCACCAGTGTTGTGCCATTCAAACTGCAAAACGGAACACTTGTCGATAGCGCAATCAAAATGAATCCCCGTCCGCTGACATTGTGCAATCCAACCAGTATTACGACAACGCAAACAGCAGGGATCCGTCACCCGTTCCGCCTGTAAGCAAGCGGCGTCATCTCCGTTTTCCGTTTGAACAGCCGGTTGAAATAGGGGGTATCCGCAATGCCGATAAGCGAGCTGCCGTCCCATCTTATGAGCCATATCGCAAGGCTTGAGGTTGATCCGGAAAACCGGATTGTTATGCACAACCATGCGACCCATTTGCTCGCAATGACATTTACCCATCCGCTTTTTATAATATTATCGTATTATAGTAGTAACGTTATTTTTTGGAGAAGGGAGTTTTCCAGTTGAAAATTGCTTTTATTGCCCATGATAAAAAGAAAGAGGAAATTGTAAACTTTGCGGTTGCCTATGAGCCGGTATTCGACGGCCATGAATTGTACTCGACCGGCACAACCGGCAAGAGGATTATGGAAAAAACCAATTTGAAAATTACCCGCTTCAATTCTGGCCCGCTCGGCGGCGACCAGGAAATCGGCGCAATGATTGCCAAAAATGAAATGGATCTCGTTTTCTTTTTCCGTGATCCGCTCACGGCCCAGCCGCACGAACCGGACATTACCGCTTTACTCCGTCTTTGCGATGTCTATTCGATTCCGCTTGCCACCAACATGGGTACAGCTGAACTGCTCGTCCAAGGCTTAATGCGCGGCGATTTAAACTGGCGCATGATTGTGCATGAAAAGGATAAGAAGAACAAGGGGGAATAAGAATTTCCGCCATATTCCATGCCAGCTTCCGGTGAAGGAAAATTAGGATTTCCGCATTTTGGGAATCCTTTTGGTTCCCCCGTCATTGGATTGGAATGCCAGGCACAGGCTGGGATAAATGGATGTTAGCCCCTGATGCGTTCCTGGATAGAGTGAAAGGGGGCTATCCGGGAACAGCAGGAAAGCGGTTCAGCAAGTACATTGAACGGAACCGCCGCGAATACTACGAAAATGCGGGCGGCAGAATGACGAGCGGGCCGTTCTAAGGGCAGGGTCAAATCGAAAAAACCTGCCGGCACCGAAAGAGGTTTCCCCGAACCGGAGAAATGGGCGATGAACGAGCAGGAAGTGCTTGACGCAATCAAAGAGTGGGAAAATTTAAGTGCCAATCGGGAAAACAAAGTATTGTACGAAGCCCGGCTGAAATTTTTGCGCGACCAGCTGGCGAATATCCGCGGGGAAAGAGAGGAAGGGCTCAAAGAAGGGATACAAAAAGGGATTGAAGAAGGCAGGCAAAAAGGAATCGAAGAAGGGGTACAAATAGCAATCAAAAAAATGCTGAGCAAAGGCACCGCACCCGAAACGATCGCAGATATGGCTCGATTATCCGCTTGAAGAAATCAAAAAATCCAGCGGGAAATAGAACGGGGCCATTAATGTTTCCCTGCAGTCCGGGTGGTGAAAAAAGGGGAGAAGTCAGGCATCAGTTTGCTGCAACTAGTCAACATTTGATCACAATGGCAATCCGGCTATTCTATAAAATTCGGCCTGATTGCCGTAAACCGAAAAACGCAGGAACGGATGATAAAGGAAAGCGGGCGATATCTCGGAGAAATGGCACAACTAAATGCAGGAAAAAGATAAGAAAAAGCCTCCATGCCGTATGCAGCTTGGGGGCTTTTTCTGTTGCAGCAAAGGATGCTAAGCAACTGTCATTGCCAGCGGGGTTCAGGAGCTCCGGTATCCCAGATGAGCTGCCTCTTGCACCCGTTGAAAGTGGAATTCAACAATAATCTCGAATCACTTTGGCGTGGATAACCGGGGAATTCTAAAAAGTGAAAAAAGTACTTGCCATTCCCAAGGGAGCGAATCAGAAAATCCCCTCTGGTCTCATACACCCGGGGGGCATTTTCGTTTTCACTTCAGCCCAAACATGGTAAGATGGAAAAGCGCAAATTTTTGCTTTCTGGGGTGGAAAAAATGGACAAGGCGGAAATGCGAAGAGAAATGATCGGCCGGTTAAAGCGGTTGGATCTTAACGAAAAGCAGGCCATCGAAGAAAAACTGCAACAAATTTTGTTTTCATCCGATATATGGAAAATATCCGGAACGGTTGGCGTGACGGTCTCCCAACATTTCGAATGGGATACGCGGCGGATCATTGAAACCGGGTGGGCGCAAGGAAAAACGATTTGTGTGCCAAAATGCGTGCCAAAAGAAAAAGCGCTCGTCTTTTACCAGCTGGATGATTTCACACAATTGAAAAAAAGCTTTTTTAACCTGCTTGAGCCGAAACCGGAAGAAACGGTAAAAATTGAAAAGCAGGCCATCGATCTGCTCATTGTTCCAGGCCTTGTTTTTGACAAAAAAGGCTTTCGCATCGGTTTTGGCGGCGGTTATTATGACCGATTTCTTGCCGGTTTTCCCAATCAGACCGTGTCTTTGATTCACTCGTGCCAATTGAAGGCGCATGTCCCTAGCGAATCTTATGATATTCCGGTGCGGCAAATCGTGACGGAAACCGGAATGTTAAAAGGGAATGGAGGGATTTTATGAAGAGCAGAACGTTTGTCATGGTCAGTATTGTCCTGGCAATGCTTGTGTCATCGATTGACGCAACGATTATGAATACCACGATGCCCGTCATTGCAAAAGAACTCGGCCGCTTTGACTTGTACGCATGGGCATTTGCTTCCTATATGATCACCAGCACGATTTTATCACCGGTTGCGGGCCGGTTATCCGACTTGTTCGGAAGGAAGAAAGTGTTCGGATTCGGGATCGTGCTTTTTTTCGCCGGGTCGCTTTTATGCGGCATGTCCTCCGGGATGATTGAACTGATCGTCTTTCGGGCTATTCAGGGCATTGGGGCAGGTTTTATGGTCCCGTTTCCGGCCATTATCGCAGGAGACCTGTTTTCTGTTGAAAACCGCGGGAAAATCCAGGCATTGTTTACCGGTATGTGGGGATTATCCGCTGTCCTGGCGCCGCTTTTAGGCTCGTTTTTTGTAACGTATTTATCGTGGAGATGGATTTTCTTTGTAAACCTGCCTGTCTGTCTCATCTCATTTTTAACGCTTTTGCCTTATAACGAGCATTATGCGCCAAAAAAAGCGCGTGTCGATTACATAGGCGCTGCATTATTTGCCGTTGCGATCACACTCCTGCTTTTGGTCACGGTCGTACACCGCAATTACTTGTTGTTTGCAGCAACCGGAATCATCTTTCTTCTCCTTTTTTATTTTTATGAAAAAAGGCAGGATTCCCCGATTGTGCCGCTTTCGATGTTTAAAAATAAGACATTTGCCCGGATGAATGTCAACTCCTTTATTGGGACAGTGGCGTTGTTCGGTGCTTCCAGCTATGTGCCGCTGTTTTTGCAGAAAGTAACAGGGCTGTCACTGCTCATGAGCGGGGTTGCGCTGCTTGGGTCGTCGATCGGCTGGATGGCCGCTGCAGTCCCTGCCGGAAAATGGATATTGCGGTATGGCTACCGGAGGCTGTTATTAATCGGGAACGGACTTTTGCTTGTTTCGGGTGTATGTTGGATCTTTTTAAATCCGGGCCACGGGTTTTGGTACGTTTTTCTCGTTATGATTGTCCATGGCGCTGCGTTCGGGTTGCTTTCGACGGTCGGGATTATCGGTTCCCAGCAAATGGTGAGCGCCCACGAAAAAGGGATCGCCACTTCGTTTTTTATGTTTTGCCGGAACATGGGAACTGCGATCGGGGTGACCGTAATGGGCGCCTTTCTGACAAGCGGGTCCACCTACATGCAGGGCATTCACCATTTATTCCTGTTCGGCTTTTGCGGCAGCATTTTGGCCCTTTTAACTTCTTTTCTGATTCATAATGATGCGAGTGAAAGCGGAAAAACAGCAGCAAATCAATAAGGCTTATCCCGGGCTTGGCAAGGACTCTGACAGTGCTGGCAAAATTTTATAAAATGCAGGCCAGAAGCCGGTTCTTTCGCAGATCCATGATTTTATCATATTGAGGCGGAGTGCTGACAAACCTTAAAAAAACCCGTTTTAGCTTATCAGGCTAAAACGGGTTTTTTGCTCCTCAGTCGAGGGAGTCTGTTTCTTTTTTTAATTGCATTTTCCTTTGCTGGTCCTGCGGTTTTTCAAATACCCCAACGGTTCGAACGGTAAAGGAAAGGGCAAATCCGATGACTGCCAGGATGAGCGTGAACATAAAACCGTACTGGACGCCGTTTGTTAATGCTGCTGCGGCATGTTGTCCGCCGGCTCCTGTATAAGCGTGTTCACCTGCAGCCAACAATGTGGCAGACAAGGCAGTGGCAATGGCGCCGCTCACTTGCTGGGCGGTATTCATAATTGCGCTGCCGTCAGGGGACATTTCTCTTGGCAATGCATTCAGCCCGTTCGTTTGTGCCGGGAACATAACAAGCGGCGCGCCGATCATGAGCAAAAGATTCGCTGCAATCACGAAAAGAAAAGAAGATGTTGTTTGGACACAGATAAACATTGCACCCGCTGCGATGCAGATCAGAAAGCCGATTCTGACAAGCCATTTTGCGCCGTATATATCATAAAACTTGCCCGAGATAGCTGACACAATCCCGTTTACAATGCCCCCTGGCAAAAGAAGGATGCCGGTAAGCGCGACAGCTACCAGTTTTCCGCTCTGCCAGTACATCGGCAGCAAAAGCATAGACGACATGATAATACTGAAGACAATCATAATCATCAGCGTGCCAATAGTGAACATTTTATGCTGGAAGGCACGCACATTCAGCATCGGTTTTTCCATTCGTAATTGCCGGATGGAAAAAATCGCCTGTTTGTTTTCATTTGACAGCCAGGGATAAATTTGGTTGCTGAAACGGCGCCAACATCCGGGCTCGTTTTAGCATGCCTGTTTCCAACAATAATCACTTTCCCTGAATCCGGCGCCTGAAAACCGGCAATCACGTTCAGAAGGGTAGTTTTGACGCAGCCGGAGGCCCCGGGATACAAACAAAATTTACCGGCAGTTCACTGTTTGGGGAAACCTGGTCACTTAACCTGCTCTCCTTTGGCAGCACTTGGCCTGTCCCGGACTTTTGGCTTCTCCTGCACGTCTTCCTGAGCAGCCTGAAAGCAGTAATACAATCAGCAATAGAAAAGCGCCAATTTTAAAGTAATTTTTCGTAAATAGGGCTTGCTGAACGAATCAAATTTGGTCAGATGCAAGCCAAATTCCGATTATCAAAATATAAAATAGTGTTATGTAAAAATTTCAAAAAAAGAACCCTGAGCTTGCGCTCCAGATTCAGTATGAGGAATTGAAGGGCTACTACTGTTTCGCTGGTCTCCTGAAGGCGTGCTCGAATAAGGCCCAGCCCATACTTGCGCTTGCCTTCGCCAAATTTGCCTTCAACGGCATTACGTTCAGAGGCATCCTGCCTTGCGACGCGTTCCAAGGTTTTGTCTTCCGTTCTGGATGGGCGTCCTAACCTTGGCCCACTCAGACGAATGCCAAGAGATTTGCAGTATGCCAGATTATTACGGTTTCGGTAAATTTTATCTGCCAAGATCGCTTCCGGATAAAATCCGAACCGGTTGTAGTAGTTTTCAACAGATTCCTTGAGAGTGGTCCCTTCATTGTAATTTTCCCAGTCGAGGTGCTCGATCAAGGCATAACCATCTACGACACTGATGGCGACTGTTTTTTGCAAGAAAAAAGTGCAGAGTATTGCAGTATATAAATTCGTTTATACCGCATAAAAATTCAATCTGAATTCTCGCTATTAAGGGCTTGACATGGAGCCTCTGCAGCCATGATTCTTTTGCCAAGCGGCCAGCTGTAACAGATTTGGCAAACCCAAACAGGTTATCATGGCTACCCCTCCATGTAAAGCCCCTCTGCATAACCATTTGCATAGAAATTTTGCACATCTCTGCACTTTAATTTTGCAATAAACACAACAAATTCCTTGAGAGTGGTCCCTTCATTGTAATTTTCCCAGTCGAGGTGCTCAATCAAGGCATAACCATCTACGACACTGATGGCGACTTTTGAACCGAACTCCACGTTCGCTTTTGCCTTGCCGCGCACAATTGGACGGACATGTGGCTGGGAAATGCTTACAATCCGGTGGTCAACCCGGTGTGTTTTCTTTTTGTACATTTCTGCCTGTTGGCGGTAAAGTTCATGAATCACGAGAAGTTGCCTGTATTCATCTTTGCTTAAAAGAGACAGAGAGCTTTGGGAAACAAGATTTTTAATGATCTCCAGATCTCGTTTCACATATCCGAGCTGTTTGCCTACAGCTTTCCGGATTTTCCGGGCGCCAGCTTTACGTTGCTTAGCGACAGAAAGATAGTCCTTGCGGGCTCTTTTTCTGTAGGTCCGTGGCTTACGTAATTTCCCTTTGTGTGGTTCATGCAGGACATCAATGATATGTTCCAATTTCTCACGGGCTTCGTTCAACAACCCGAGGTCTGTAGGGTAAGCAATATCAGCCGGTGCACAGGTTGCGTCCAAAATGAGCTTTCCTCTGTTCTTCGTTTTGGGAGAAGCCGATTCAGTTGAATGCTTTTCTGAATCGGAACCGGAAGGCTGAAGATCGCCACGATCATGATCATGATCATTACGATCTTCATCATCATGATCGTCATCGTCGTGATCCTGATCATCATTGTTGTCGTTTTCCTTAGATGCTTCTTCCAATTGGCGTTTTTGTTCTTCCAGAACGATCCATTCATTCAGTTCGTTGATGATATTTGCGCCCAAACGTTTTCTAAAACGAGTCATCAGAGAATGGTCGAATGGGGCTTTTTCCTGGAATTCAGGCAAGCCGATAAAATACTGAAGATACGGGTTTTCTGTGATCTGTTCGACTGTTTCCCGGTCAGACAGCCCAAGCCGTTCTTTGATATAAAGAGCCCCAAGAGCGATTCTGACAGAATAAGCCTTTTCGCCTTTGAATTTCTTCTTGAAGGACTTGGCATACTTTTCTTCGGCCATCCACCAAGGAATCATTTCAGCAAGACGGACCCAGCGATTTTCTTTATTTAATTTCCCACCGAATGGTAGAAAAAAATCATCTACAAAAGTTAATTGATGTTCGGTCTTTTTGTACATCGTAACAGCCTCCAAGTGCAAGGTTTTTTACGTGTTTCCTTTGAAATCCTTACACTTTATATTCGACAAAAGTAGCCAAAATCCTTGTCAAATCTGGAATTTTTGCTTATTCAGCAAGCCCTAAATAACATATGCCATCCCCTGTTTTATTCATTTTTCATTTTCCCACCCAAGAGAATTTCACGTGCTGGAACCATCTGATCAGGCCTCATCATGTATAACACAGAAAAAATGATAAAAATTGGTCTGCTGCAATCCTTTATTTTCAAGTATAATCAAGTTAAATGGATTATAAGACAAACGGACGCATCAGACGGAGGGATTAAATGAAAGGAATAAAACTTAGTTTATGGATCAAATACATACTGCTGGCGGTTGTGGCCGTGCTTTTTGTAAAATATTTCAGCACGATTCTGGATGCGCTTGGGGCGGTTTGGCATGTTGCATTCCCACTTGTGCTCGGGGCTGCGATTGCCTATGTGCTCAATATTTTAATGAAAAAAGTGGAACGCGTTTATTTTCCGAACGCGCAAAACAAATTTATCCGCGCAACGCGGAGGGGCGTCAGCATTCTTTTTTCGTTTGTGGTGATTTTCGGCATTGTTTCCATTCTGGTTTTGATCATTGTGCCGCAATTGATCCAGGCTTTTACAGTGTTGATTGATGCCATTCCGCGCGTTTACACGAAAAGCTTGGACTATTTCCAGTCAAACAGCGGCAAGTACTCCAGTCTCGGAAAGTTCATCTCCAGCCTGCAGGTCGATCTGGATGCAGTCACAAAAAAATTGACCGCATCTCTTTCCAAAGTGGTGACCGGCATTTTGAATTCGACGTTTTCCATCGCCGGCGCCTTAACAAGCGGCGTAATGAACCTGGTCATTGCCATTATTTTTGCCATCTATATTTTGGCGGCAAAGGAGAAGCTGGCTATTCAGGCGGATAAAGTGGTCCGTGCTTTTTTGAAAAAGCAGACGGCGGACAGATTGTATTATGTGCTCAAGGTGGCAAACCGGACTTTTTCAAGCTTTATTGTCGGGCAATGTGTAGAGGCCGTGATTTTAGGCTGCTTATGTACGGCAGGCATGTTTCTTTTACATTTTCCATATGCTGCCATGGTCGGGGCATTTATCAGTGCAACGGCCTTGATTCCGGTTGTCGGCGCGTATTTGGGTGCGGCATTCGGCGCATTTATGATTTTAACGGTCGACCCGATGAAGGCGCTGTTCTTTTTGGTGTTCATTGTTGTGCTTCAGCAAGTGGAAGGCAACATCATTTATCCGCGGGTAGTAGGGTCGTCGATCGGGCTGCCGGGTTTATGGGTCCTGGCGGCGGTCATCATCGGGGGCGGCCTTGGCGGGGTTGTTGGCATGCTTTTCGGTGTGCCGGTTGCCGCGACATTGTATAAGCTGCTGAGCGACCAAGTGCAGAAACGGCTACAGACACCATCGGGAATAGAGGAAACAAACAGGGGCGGGGATATATAGAGGCGAATAATATTGCCTCTCGAAAAAGAACATCCGGGAACAACAGGAAGGAGAGCGCAAAATGAAATTGATCGCGATTGATTTTGACGGGACATTATTATCTGATGACGGAACAATTAGCGAAGAAAATGCCGGAGCGATTCGGGAAGTACAAGAGCAGGGGAATATCGTTGTCGCCTGTTCAGGGCGTTCGCTTCATGATACGCGGCATATTCTGAAAAAAGCAGGCCTTGATTGCCCGGTGATAACGGGAAATGGTGCCGTCATTTACGATTCGGATCAATGCATTTTAAAGCTTGTGATGCCGGATAAAGTACTGGACGACTTGCTTCCGGAACTGGAAGCGCAAGGATACTATTACGAGTTATATACTAACCAGGGCGTGTATTTGCTGGAAAAAGGGAGAAAGCGCCTTGAATCGGAAATGCATTCCTTGCACGAAAAAGATGAAACCTTTTCTTTGGAGTGGGCTGCCGGCCAAATTGAGCTCCAGATGCGGCAGTACGGGATTCATTATTTCCACCATTATGCTGAGTTGGATTTGCCGCATTTGGAGGTTTGCAAAATTTTTGTACTGTCCTTTCATCCTGAACGGTTAAAGCAACTCCGCAGCTGGCTAAGCGGAAGACAAGATCTTTCCATGACCACATCGGGGCGCACGAAGTTGGAAATTGCCCATGCAGAAGTTAGCAAAGGCCATGCCCTTCAGTTTATGGCCCGCCATTTGAACATCCCGTTGGAAAATACGGTCGCAATTGGTGACAATTTTAACGATCTGTCCATGTTTGAAGTAGCCGGTATAAGTATTGCGATGGGAAACGCTGAAGAACAAGTGAAAGCGCGGAGCACCTATGTCACAAAGACCCATAACAAAAACGGCGTTGCCCATGCTCTGCGGACATACATATTGGGAAAATGATGGGGAATAAAACCAAAAAAGCGGTGGCTGTTTGCTGCCGATCTCCGCATTTTGCGGCAAGTTTTTTGGGCAAGTTACGGATTCATCCGAAAAAAATGAAGGTTCACAGCTCAAGTCCCCTTTTATTCCTCATCGAGCGTTTTTCTGATCGCCTGTTTTTTCTATCTTTATAAAAAGGAAATTATAGTTTCGTGTCGAATGTTATAAGTTGAATTTTAGTTTTTACATCGAGCCCGGGCACCACCCATTTGCACGATGATTTTTTACAGCAGGCAACAGAGCTGCTCATTCGTTCATTTTATATCGTTTACAATGCTATGCTGTCCGGGAGAAGCCGGCTGTAGAGGAAAATCGCATCGATGAAATCATCGCATAGGATATTTTCAATGATAGACATCACCATGCTTTGTGAAAACGGGAGGTCTCTATTATGAATTTCGATGTCATTGTCGTCGGAGCGGGGCTGGCCGGCTTGGTTGCAACCGCAGAGATGGCAGAGGCTGGGAAAAAAGTGCTGCTTTTAGACCAAGAGCCGGAAACCAGTATCGGCGGCCAAGCGTGGTGGTCGTTTGGCGGGTTATTTTTAGTAAATTCTCCGGAGCAAAGGCGGCTTGGGATAAAAGATTCCAGGGAACTGGCGTGGCAAGACTGGATTGGCACTGCCGGATTTGACCGGGAGGACGATGAAGATTATTGGGGAAAAAAATGGGCCGAAGCTTACATCGATTTTGCAGCCGGCGAAAAAAGATCGTGGCTGCACAAAATGGGCGTGCGATTTTTCCCGGTTGTCGGTTGGGCTGAACGGGGCGGACATTTAGCCACTGGACACGGCAATTCTGTTCCCCGCTTTCACATTGTGTGGGGAACCGGACCGGCACTGGTGGCACCTTTTGAGAAAAAAGTCCGGGAATATATGAAAGCCGGTTTGGTTCAATATTTGCCCCGCCATCGGGTCGATCACCTTTTAAAAGAAAATGGCACTGTTAGAGGGGTAGCCGGTTCTGTTTTGATTCCCAGCACAAAGGAGCGGGGAGAGGATACGGAAAGAGAGGTTATTGGCGATTTCGAATACCAGGCCGAAGCTGTATTAGTGGCGAGCGGTGGCATTGGCGGGAACCTTGATTTCGTTCGCAAAAATTGGCCGAAGCGGCTCGGAACGCCGCCTGCTCATATGTTATCGGGCGTTCCTGCGCATGTGGACGGCAGAATGCTTGGTATTACGGAAGAAGCGGGCGGGCGGATTGTGAATCGGGATCGGATGTGGCACTATACGGAAGGCATAAAAAATTGGAACCCGATTTGGTCCAACCATGGCATCCGTATTTTACCCGGGCCATCCTCCATTTGGCTTGATGCGGAAGGTAAACGCTTTCCTGTCCCTAATTTGCCGGGATTTGATACGCTCAGCACACTGGAAGCCATTCAAAAAACCGGTTATGACTATTCGTGGTTTATTTTAACGCAAAAAATCATAGAAAAAGAGTTTGCCCTGTCAGGATCGGAGCAAAATCCGGATCTTACCGGCAAAAGTATCCGGAAAGTGCTGGGCAGAGCTTTGCCTGGCGCGCCTGAACCCGTCCAGGCCTTCATGGATAAAGGAGAAGATTTTATCATTGCCCATAATCTGGAAGACCTGGTAGACAGAATGAACCGATTGACTGGTGAAAATCGATTAAACTTTAAAGAAATTGAAGACCAAATAAAGGCGCGGGATCGGGAACTGGATCATAAATTTACAAAAGATCTGCAGGTGACGGCAATCCGGGGCCATCGAAATTATTTGGGGGATAAATGGATTCGCGTTGCCCCGCCGCATAAAATACTCGACCCTAAAAATGGTCCGCTCATTGCCGTGCGCCTTCATCTTCTAAGCAGAAAAACATTAGGCGGCCTGCAAACCGATTTATCTGGAAACGTTTTAGATTCCGCAGGCGATGCCATACCCGGTTTATATGCAGCGGGGGAGGTTTCCGGGTTTGGCGGTGGAGGCGTCCATGGCTACAGGGCTCTTGAAGGAACCTTTCTGGGCGGCTGCCTTTTTACAGGAAGAACAGCCGGCCGGGCGATTGCGGCTGAACTAAGTTAATTGCATAACGGACCCAGTGATTTTTTTCACCGGGTTCTCATGTGAAGATGGCGGGTCGAGCAGGATTCCGGGCGTTTATAGGCATTTAACCTTTAAAATGAATTTTCGTTTTTATATCTAGACTGAACATCCGTTTTGCATGAGGACTATTTTTTGTGGCAGGTAGGCAACAGAGCGGCAATATTTTGTTCATTTTATACAGACTCAATTTGATTAGTGGCTAGACCGTCTTGGACAATCATCTGTTCTTTCGGAGTTCTATCATAAATTTTCTCATGAGATCCCCGGAATATGTTTAAAGATATGCACAGTGAATTGGATTAAGCAGTGTCATGATTGAGCTTTTACCATGATTCATAGATTTATAGAAAATTGCAAATGAATTTGTGTTGAAATCTATGAAAAATTATGATAAAAATATAGTGTAACCTGAATTATTCACAGAAATTCAGAAACTTATTATAACTTATGGATTACCAAGCCTTTTCGGCTTTATTGTAATTCATTAAAAAAATGAAAAAAGAATCCATTTCTGTTAAAGTTAAAGTAACCAAAACAAAAACCAAACAGAAAGGACTCTTTATATGGTTACTTTAACGCAAAAAACACTTGATTTCAATCATAAAATTAAATTGTCAAATGATGGAGGTTCTCTTTCCTCCGATACAGGTGAGTTTCTTTTTAGAGAATTCGATGAAAAAATTGGTTTTTCAAAGACTTTAGTTAAGTACTTGAGACTTAACGATTCAAGGAAATATTATCTTCATTCAAATGAAAACTTGTTACGTCAAAAAGTCTATCAACTCATTGCCGGGTATGCGGAAGATGATGCGGCTGATCAGTTGACTCATGATCCTGTGTTTAAGGAAATCATTGAAACTCCAACACTTGCTTCCCAGCCCAGTTTGTCTCGCTTTTATACACGATTTGATAAAGATTCAATTGAACAATTAAATCTGGCTAACCAAGAAATGCTTGATAAGATTCATTGTTTTCGACAATCGAAAGAGTTATTTAGGGCTTGCTGAATAAGCAAAAATTCCAGATTTGACAAGGATTTTGGCTACTTTTGTCGAATATAAAGTGTAAGGATTTCAAAGGAAACACGTAAAAAACCTTGCACTTGGAGGCTGTTACGATGTACAAAAAGACCGAACATCAATTAACTTTTGTAGATGATTTTTTTCTACCATTCGGTGGGAAATTAAATAAAGAAAATCGCTGGGTCCGTCTTGCTGAAATGATTCCTTGGTGGATGGCCGAAGAAAAGTATGCCAAGTCCTTCAAGAAGAAATTCAAAGGCGAAAAGGCTTATTCTGTCAGAATCGCTCTTGGGGCTCTTTATATCAAAGAACGGCTTGGGCTGTCTGACCGGGAAACAGTCGAACAGATCACAGAAAACCCGTATCTTCAGTATTTTATCGGCTTGCCTGAATTCCAGGAAAAAGCCCCATTCGACCATTCTCTGATGACTCGTTTTAGAAAACGTTTGGGCGCAAATATCATCAACGAACTGAATGAATGGATCGTTCTGGAAGAACAAAAACGCCAATTGGAAGAAGCATCTAAGGAAAACGACAACAATGATGATCAGGATCACGACGATGACGATCATGATGATGAAGATCGTAATGATCATGATCATGATCGTGGCGATCTTCAGCCTTCCGGTTCCGATTCAGAAAAGCATTCAACTGAATCGGCTTCTCCCAAAACGAAGAACAGAGGAAAGCTCATTTTGGACGCAACCTGTGCACCGGCTGATATTGCTTACCCTACAGACCTCGGGTTGTTGAACGAAGCCCGTGAGAAATTGGAACATATCATTGATGTCCTGCATGAACCACACAAAGGGAAATTACGTAAGCCACGGACCTACAGAAAAAGAGCCCGCAAGGACTATCTTTCTGTCGCTAAGCAACGTAAAGCTGGCGCCCGGAAAATCCGGAAAGCTGTAGGCAAACAGCTCGGATATGTGAAACGAGATCTGGAGATCATTAAAAATCTTGTTTCCCAAAGCTCTCTGTCTCTTTTAAGCAAAGATGAATACAGGCAACTTCTCGTGATTCATGAACTTTACCGCCAACAGGCAGAAATGTACAAAAAGAAAACACACCGGGTTGACCACCGGATTGTAAGCATTTCCCAGCCACATGTCCGTCCAATTGTGCGCGGCAAGGCAAAAGCGAACGTGGAGTTCGGTTCAAAAGTCGCCATCAGTGTCGTAGATGGTTATGCCTTGATTGAGCACCTCGACTGGGAAAATTACAATGAAGGGACCACTCTCAAGGAATCTGTTGAAAACTACTACAACCGGTTCGGATTTTATCCGGAAGCGATCTTGGCAGATAAAATTTACCGAAACCGTAATAATCTGGCATACTGCAAATCTCTTGGCATTCGTCTGAGTGGGCCAAGGTTAGGACGCCCATCCAGAACGGAAGACAAAACCTTGGAACGCGTCGCAAGGCAGGATGCCTCTGAACGTAATGCCGTTGAAGGCAAATTTGGCGAAGGCAAGCGCAAGTATGGGCTGGGCCTTATTCGAGCACGCCTCCAAGAGACCAGCGAAACAGTAGTAGCCCTTCAATTCCTCATACTGAATCTGGAGCGCAAGCTCAGGGTTCTTTTTTTGAAATTTTTGCACAACACTATTTTATATTTTGATAATCGGAATTTGGCTTGTATCTGACCAAATTTGATTCGTTCAGCAAGCCCTATTTATCGACTTGGATTCGACTCATTCGGATACATATGGGGACCAAGAATCTTCGTCATATAATACTCATTATGGCACGATGGGTTTTCATCCATTAGTCGCCTTTGATGGTGCGACTGGTGACTTTTTGAAAGCACAACTCCGTCCCGGAAATGTTTATACATCAAATGGTGTGGTGGAATTTATTCGGCCTCTCATTAAACATTATAACGAAATGTTTCCGGAAACTACCCTGTTTCTTCGTGGAGATAGCGGGTTTGCTGTTCCGGGATTATACGATCTGTGTGAAGAAGAATCTGTTTTGTATATTATTCGGTTGAAATCGAATTCACAACTACAAAGTTTAGCGAAGGAATACCATCCTTCTTCCGCACCTTTAGATGTTTCCAAGACGGAAACCTATTATGAAGAAACGATTTACCAAGCAAAATCATGGTCAAAACCAAGAAGGGTGATTATTCAATCGGTACGTCCTGCAGGTGAGCTGTTCTTTACCCATTCCTTTTTTGTTACTAACTTTGAATTAGCTTTTCCTCAAGATATCGTCCGAGCTTATCAAAAAAGAGGGACGATGGAAAACTATATCAAAGAAGCAAAAAATGGCTTTTACTTTGATCATATGAATAGCCACGCTTTTCTAGTGAACGAAGTAAAAATGATGTTAACACTTCTTGCATATAATTTGACCAATTGGTTACGAACTCTTTGTTTTCCGGAAGGTCAAAAAACTATGCAAATTGATACGATACGTACTCGGTTAATTAAAGCGGCAAGTAAAGTCGTGAAATCAGGCAGATCCCTTTACTTCAAACTATCATCGAGTTTTGTGTATCAAAATTTCTTTTGGGATGTACTGAATCGAATTCAAAAGCTACAATTGGAATGACCAATAGAATACTTCTCATAACTGAAAAAATAAATTTTTCAGTCGAGGGGCAAGTATGCCCAAAATACCAGAGTTGTTCTATTGAAAATTCAGTTATTTTATGAATTGGCTACGGTTCTTAATTAAATACCGTTATTTTCAACTAATTTAACAAAATTTATCAAATGGGATTTGTAGCTATGAATATTTCAGGTGTAAGGATTAAATTGGTTCAGCTGAACACAATAATCCGAATAAAATCAAAAAGGGGATGATCAAAAGTGAAAAAGAAACTTGCGGTCATGGCGTTAGCAACAGGACTTCTTGCAGGTGGGGGATTTGTACAAGCGGGGACATCTTATTCAGGATATGATGTTATTGTTCCTGGCCACAATAGTAGTGCATTTACTGATAATCAAACAAAAAAAACAAGTAATGCTTCTGCAGATTTGAAAGTAAGCACTCTTGGTAAAGCAATGGATGCTAGAGCCCAATCTTATAGTGGAGGAACCGGAGCTTGGGTTCGTATTTCAACAGTTGGAGGCCCTTTCAAATTACCAAATAAGATTAAGTCAGGTAAGTCTACGAGAGTTGAATTTAGTTCGGATTTAACTCAATTAGTAGACGCAAAAGTAAAAGGTCAATGGAGAAGTAATTAATAAATTTCAAAACGAGAGTCGGTTATTTTACCGATTCTCGTCTGATATCTTTATGATGAAATATGTAAGTAAATAGATAGGAGAAATTGCGATGTTGGGACACCAAATAAAAGTAGAATTTAATAGAATTTTAAATGGAAAGCAGATTGTGAAATGGTTGCTTTTAATATTCGTATTTCCAACCATTCAATTTCTTTTAATTAAAGATAACTATGTCTATTATAGGCATTTGGATTTTTTTCTCCGATTGAACTCTAATTTTGTTCCTTTACTTTTCCCCATACTGATGACGCTCGTATATACAACGGAATATGTTGGGGAACAAAAAAATAATTTTATCCAATATACCAGGCTTCGCATCCCTCTATCTACCTATTTGTTAAGCAAATTAATAACAAATGCTATTTTATCATTTATAATCGCATTTTTTATTGTATTTATCCCATTTGTATTTGCAATGTACGTTGAACCTGTTTTAGGAATCGTTAAGTTATCTCCAACAGAAGGGAACCCGATTCCATATACAACGTTTGAGCAATTCCTTTCCCTTGGAACTTTCCCATACGGCATTATTTATTCGCTATGGGTGGGGCTAAATGGGTCAATGTACGCAACGATGGCTTTATTGTTTCTCATGATTTTAGAGAAACCATTTATTGCAATGTCCATTCCATTTATATATTATTTAATGACAAATTACATTATACAGGTTCTAGGACTTGACAGGTTTTCACCAGCTTCTACAATTTTTCCTTTTAGTATGGATCAACAACCGCTATGGACAGTTTTTGTTCCGTTTTCAATATTATTCCTTATTCTTGTCATTTTGGGTTTTTATTTAAAGGAGACGATGTATAAGCGTTATGTATAGTATGGTTAAAGGTAAAATCACGAATTTATTGGATGAAACGTTTAAATTCAGATGGATTATATTTGGTGTGATTTTATATTTGTTCGGTTCAAGAAGTAAAGCGCAACTTTATTATTTTTCAAGCCAAACGAAGCATTTAATGAATCAATGGGATATAATCAATAGTATGGTAGGTAATATTTACCTCATTATTTATGTAATTCTTCCGCTATTATTATTTCGCTCACTCTCTATTGTACTAAAGGATTTTGAATACACGGTTCTAATCAGAGTGGGCTCTTATCGACATTGGATTTATCGAACATTAGGGCAATTGCTTCAAACCTTCACTGTAATTGCGATAATTTGGGTTTTGGTTATTCTCATGATGCTCATTCATGTTCCTTTTTCAGTTGGATGGAGCGCATTTAGTGAATTAAATCAATCATTTAGCGAGTCGCAAATATTGGAGAAGTATATTGGTTTTCCTGTTTTAGCAGTACTATTGCACTTCCTTTTACTATTACAAAGTATAATAGCCATCCATCTTTTCTTGGCCATTCTGTATGTGCTGACTAAAAAGAAATATATTGCAGTATTTATTGCTATTGTAATATGGCTATATAGTGCGGCATCGTTTAGACTTCTGCCGGATCGTGCTTATTTATTCGATATAGCAAATTACTTAGTCTTGCATTGGGGCGTGGTAAGTTTCAGGAATATATGGGGACCTTTTGTTGTTGGATTTGGAACGGTTTCTCTGCTTATTTTCATTTTAAGCAAAATCGATTTGGACAAGCAAAATCCGAAGAAATTTTTCCCTAACTTGGTGTATGCTCTATTTACCATCCTCATTTTATTTATCCTATGGTCTGGGACGAGGACAAAAATAGCTGTCACGATTTGGGATCAATTTTTTATTCATTTTTTGGGAGGATCGCTAGAAAGGTTTAATCTAAAAGCGTTCTTGTCCTATTTTATTATTTACTTTGGGTTTGTTTTTTTCATTCAGTTGTCTTTGCAAAAGGAATTAAGTAACACCGGATATTATAAACTATTACGTTTTCAATCAGTGAATAAATGGTTTTGGAACTGGTTTAAGAAAATTCCCATTAGCTGCTTTCTCTATTTATTATTACTTGCAATATTGTCTTTAACTATTTCGATCGTTTCGGGCTTTTCCTTAAGTTATCAGATTACGCTTAACAAGACCATTTCAATTTATGAATTGTTTTATCACTTTTTTATTAATGGTTTTCTTCAACTTCTTTTTTATGCTTTATTCACATTTATTATAGCATGGTTAAGTAAAGAAACGATATATAGTTTTATCGCGACAAGTATATTCTCAGTCTTCATGTTTCCGGGTTTAAATAATTGGTTAATGATACCAGCTGGATTAAACAGTATGGGCTACATACTAGACAATCATTCAGTTTACAAGATCAGTCTTGTATTATCCATTTGGATCCTTTTGGGGATAGTGGTTATATTATTTTCCCTAAAAAGAAGAGACATAGATTTATAAAAAGGAAGTGGAAAAGATGTCACTCATTGAGATACATCAGGTAAATAAGTCACTGAAAGGACTGCCAATCTTCAGTAATTTAAATTTGAAGATTGAAAAAGGAAAGACTTATGGATTTGTGGGTCCCAATGGTTCAGGTAAATCTGTTCTTTTTAAGCTAATATGTGGTTTTATGTTTCCTGATTCTGGAAAAGTGATGGTGAACGGCGAGGAGTTGGGTAAGAATAAGCGCTTTCCCAGTGATTTTGGAATTATAATTGATAGACCGGGTTATATTCCAGGAAAGACGGGTTTTGAAAATTTGAAAGTACTGGCGATGATCCAAAACAAAATTAGTGACGAAAAAATTAAACAGACAATGCAACTGGTGGGATTACAACCTGAGGCAAAACAAAAATTGAAAGAGTATTCTTTAGGTATGAAGCAAAAACTAGCCATTGCCCAAGCGATCATGGAAGACCAACAAACCCTGATTTTAGATGAACCCTTTAATGCCCTTGACGAAGACAGCGTAAGAAATATTAGACAACTCCTCTTAAGATTCAAAGAAGAAGGAAGAACAATTTTACTTACAAGCCATAATCGCGAAGACATCGAATTGATATGTGATGAAGTTTATAAAATTCATAACTATCAACTGGAAAGAGTGAATTAGATTTGCGGTTCTAAATGGGATACCCATGTCAAAAAACCGTAAAACCCTGATTTTACGGTTTTTTGACGCATACTAACCCAACGCCTGCATGGTTAAAATAAGTTTCTACCAAAGTCAATCCAAATAAGCGCATTTGATATGCGCTTATTTGGATTGTTTGCGTTTTCTTTAAAAACGAGCGGTTTTGGACGAAAATGTTCACTTTTCGAAAAAATGGGGCATCGACTTTCATCATCTCTTCTAAAAAAAATCATTTTGATAAGAAAAAATGGAGATAAAAAGCCGGAAACAGGGTATATATGTTTCTACTTGGAAGATCATGAAAAGTCCTACGGTGTGATGTCAAGGGTTAAAAACAAGTGAATTGGAAATTTTGTTGGCTCTATGTCGTAAAAATGGCAATACTGAACTAAGCCTCCAGATAATTGGAATAATCTGGAAGTTTTAAGTTCAGGCTATCGATGATGGTTACCTGGTTACCTCATCGCGTCACCTTCTTTTTCGGCGCATAAATTTGATCGTTGCGGAGCAGCGCATCGATCAGGCGCACCAGTTTTCTTGCCGTTAAGACGAGGGCGCGTTTGTGTGAGTGCTTATGCACCTCACGATATTTCTTTTGGTAAAAGGCGCGGTACTCAGGTTCGTGTCGCCGGACCAGATTGGCAGCCTCAACCAGGTAATACCGGAGATAACGATTGCCTGTACGCGCAAGCATTTTGTCATCAGCCTCAAAATCACCCGATTGGTGGCGGGGCCAGAACAATCCAGCAAATTTTGCGATCGCGGCTTGGTCGTCAAAGCGCTCAATGTCGCCGATTTCAGCGAGAATCCCAGCACAGCTCACCGGGCCTATTCCCGGAATGGTCTGGAGGGTATTCGGGATTCCATCAAGAACGCGGGCAATCGCCTTATCCAAATCCTTGATTTGGCGTTTAAGATGCCGGATGATCTCAATAGAACTGCCCAGGACCAAGTCAATCGAATCCTCCACACATTTAGAAAGCCGGTAAGAGGACCGGGCAGCTTTTTGGATGGATGCGGCCAAATCCTCGGGATCGCTAAAGCGGCCATGGCCTTTGGTCTGGAGATACATCGCTAAGTCCTCCAGAGGCATTTGGGCAATTTCATCGAGGCTATAGGCCTCAAGCAAAAATTCCGTTATGGCATGGCCGAAGACCGATGTATCCACTTCAAGGTTAAAGGCACTGAATTTGAAAAACAGATGATTCAAAAATACCTGTTGTTCCCGGGTTAAACTTTGAATCAGGTGATAGCGCATCCGTGTTAACCGTTGAAGGGCAAGGTATTGTTCTGACTGAATCACGGATTTCGGCAATCTCCCGAAACGCAAGCGGTCCGCAATTACCCAGGCATCTTTGGGATCGGTCTTGTCCATCTCGGCATAAGCCTTTTTGAAATTTCTCACCAGCTTCGGATTCAGGGTAAACACCTTTGTACGACGCTGTTTCAGCTCGGGATCTTCATGGAAAAACATTGCCGGGTGCCAACTATACACAGATGTGGCCTCCATGGCGATCTGGATGGTGTCATCCGCCTCCGCATGTTGGAGGATGGCGTCTCTTAACTCAGAGGCACCGGGAAGATTGTTTGTCACCGTTTGGGTGGCCAACGTTTCCCCCATTCCATCCATCAGGCAGGCATCGAGGTTTTTGGAGCTCACGTCAATACCGACAAATAAGGGCATATGATTTCCTCCTCTCTGTATTGGGATCGATGGAATCGGACGCTTCGGGATATCCCCAGATGGCTTGCCGATCTGTCAGCCTCGCGTATGAGAACTCATCCGGGCCGTGGGCTGCCTGGAACTGCTCATTTCCAGCACGGAGATCCGGAGGAACGGCCTACGGGTTAGACGTTCAAGCAAGAACCTGGGGATGCAGACTTTTCGAGTAGTCAGGCTACAAGGAGGGGAAGCATTGACCCAAACGATCCTAAGACCATTATCCGGGAACATCGCGAAGCGTCCAAGTCCGAACTTGTATTCCGGGCGAGCCCGGAATACAAAATCTTATATTCACTTGTCAATGAGCAGCAGAATGAACTGGAAATTGACATCCACTTTGGATTTAAACTTATTATACGAGGAGGTTTTTGCATGGACCATTATGCCAGCCGGTTGGAGGAGGATCACGCCGGTATTCAAAACCCGGTCACGCAAACGGGAGAATTGCACCGAAAGGAAAAAATCGCATACGGTGCAGGGGACATCGGGTATAATTTTCTGTTTGACCTCGGGCAAATCTATTTGCTCAAGTTTTACACGGATACGCTCGGGCTTCCGGCTTCCATTGCAGGAATGGTATTTTTAGTGACAAAAATTTGGGATGCTTTTTCGGATTTTACCATTGGCACGATTGTGGACCACCGGAAAAAAATCGGGCCAAAAGGGAAATTCCGCCCTTTCATTCTATATACTGCAGTTCCGCTGGCGCTGATGACGATTACGAATTTTCTTTCACCGGATTTTTCATTAAATGGAAAAGTGATTTGGGCCTTTGCTACATACATGGCTTTCGGCACCATCTACAGCATTTCCAGCATACCATACGGTTCAATGGCTCCGGCAATGACGAAAAATCCTAACGAACGGGCTGAATTGTCCGCCTTTAGGCAGGCCGGCGCTAATCTTGGATTGCTCATTACGACAGTCGGTTTTATGCCGGTCGTCCTCCTGTTTGATAATCCGAAAATCGGATATCCGGCAGCGGCTGCGATTTTTGCAACGGCCGGCATATTGCTGCAAATCTATTCTTATAAGCATATAAAAGAGCGCCATGTCGAACTGGAACCGAAAAAAACAAGCCATACGATAAAAGACAGCTACAAGGCGCTTGTTAAAAACGGGCCCCTTTTCATTGTCAGTCTGGTCAATTTATTTACCATTTCAGCTTATAATGTGAAACTGGCTGTCCAGGTGTATTACTGCCAGTATGTCTTGCATAATGTCACGATCGTTTCCTATATGGGATTTTTCAGTATGGGCTGCGCATTTTTCGGGATTGCCCTCGCTCCTTTTGTTCAACGAAAAATAGGGAAGAAGTACACGTATATGTTCGGTTGCGCCATTTGGGCAGTTGCCGATCTGCTTGCTTTGTTTTTTGCCCATAATGCCGTTCTGTTTATTGTATTTGCCTGCCTCGCCTTTTTCGGAAACGCTTTTGTCAACAGCCTGAACTGGGCATTGATTTCCGACTGCGTGGAATACGGAGAATGGAAAACCGGAAAGCGGACGGAAGGTATTGTCTACTCCTTTTTTACATTCTTTCGCAAATTGTCACAGGCTGTCGCCGGGTTTATTCCCGGGTTTGTGCTGAGCATTTCCGGATATGTGCCGAATGCCGTCCAGTCCGCAAGCGCCATTTTTGGTATCAAAGCGCTTATGTTTATCTATCCGGCAGCACTGTCCATTTTAACGATTGTTGTCTTCGGCTTTTTCTACCGCTTGACGGAAAAGAAATATAAAGAAATCGTGGCGGAGATGAATAGCAGGTAATGCAGGTTGAAGGTCAATTTGGGGAGTATTTTCAACAAAAGCTGGCTCTTTGTTTTCCTACACATGCCGGCTTGCGGCCAGATTCATGTCTGTATTTTCTGCCTTTTCTCTAACGGCTTGGGCATCCCTTGTCCATTTTAAATGCCAAGGGATGCGTTTTTAAACATCATAATGATCATCATCGTTGCCCTTTCCCTTAGATGCTTCTTCCAATTGGCGTTTTTGTTCTTCTGGAACGATCCACTCATTCAGTTCGTTGATGATTTTTGCATTCAAACGCTTTCTAAATCGAGTCATCAAAGAATCAAAAGTAGCAGAAATCCTTGTCAAACTTGAAGTTTTTGCTTATTCAGCAAGCCCTGTTTACTTTTCTTGATAGTATTTCCTGTATACGTTAGGGGTAATATTTTCATATTTTTTAAATGTCTTAATGTAGTATCCTGGTTCGTTGAATCCCAATTCATCACTAATTTGTGCAATAGATAGGTCTGTTTTCTCTAACAATGGTTTAGACCATTCTATTTTTTGAAGGGATATAAAAGTAGAAAAATTAATTCCCGTTTCTTTCACAAATAACCGGCTGAAATAACCGGTGCTGATGTGGCATAAACCGGCTAACATTTGTTGCGAAAATTTTTCGCCTTTATTTTTGAAGATATAGTCAAAGGCAGGTTGTAATGTTTTGTTTTTACAAACAAGGTGATCATTGAGCGCTGTTTTTACATAAGCGCTCGTAACCGTATTTGCCAATTCTTTTTTTATATGTTGAATATTATCTAAAGAATATCCGGTTGCAACGTCATCCATTGCAGCTTTTTCTTTAAGCGGAGCTATTTTCTTATACGCTTCTAAAATTAAATTTTTATTCATCGCCTCCTCGACGATATAGTTGGACAGGCGATAGAGCATTTGAGCAGCTTCTTTAATTTCGGAATAAGAGAGAATCGGGATTGAATCGTATAATCGATTTATCTCTTCTTTCTGATCAACTTGTGCAAGTCTTTTTGCCGGAACGGTTAGCATTTGTTCAAGCGTTTGCTGTTCTCCGCTGTCAGCGAGCCTCACTTCTCCCGCCATGATAGCGCCTACATATTGATCATCAACAATAATCGGGATGGCCATGTCGATAATATTCCAATGACATAAATAGATATAAGGAGCATTTGTTCTGACAGCTTCCAGGCCTCCTCTGGCATCACATTTTTCACAAAGCTTTGCTGTATTTGGATTGTCACGCATCATTTTACAGAAAGGGCGAACATCACTATGATGCGTAATGGGTGTTCCTTTATAGTCAACGGTGATGATCGCCAGTTTTGTAACAATGGAAAGAGAATCTTGAAGTTTTTTCCACTTTTTTAAATCCAGTATTTTATCCAAATTCATGTAACTCGTATTCATCGTGTTTCTCCCTCTCTTATTTTTAATGGAAAAACAGGTTTGTGTTCGAAGACAGAGATCATCCGCTGAACATGAAGTTAAATATTACAAAATTGCCCGAATATCAGAACGTACATCATAAGATTGAAATGATATATAACCAGTCTCTATATCAAAATAATACCACTTTAATAGGAAAAGCAAAATAATACTATGAATAATTGTAAAAAGTCGTTATTTAAGTCCAATGTTTTCCCGGGGGAAGGATGGTAAGCTTAATTTGTGTAAGGGATTACAAAATTTGATTTGGAGGGAATATCCATGAGAAAAGCATTTATTAGTCCTACCAAATATGTCCAAGGCGAAGATGAAATTTTAAACTTAGGTTATTTTGTGAAAACATACGGTACCTCAGCATTATTAATCGCACATCCAGATGATGCAAAACGGGTAAGGGAAAAATTGGATGCAACGGCAGAAAAATTTGGCATTACATTTATAGAAAGCGGATTCAATGGCGAATGTTCGCGACAAGAAATTGCCAGATTAAAAGAAGTGGCGAAAGAAAACAAATGTGACTGTACAATCGGTTTAGGCGGCGGGAAGGCGCTTGACACATCAAAATGTGTGGCAGAGGGAGATGCATTAATCATTGTGCCGACGATTGCAGCTACAGATGCGCCAACCAGCCATTCTGCAGTTATGTATACACCGGAGGGGGCTTTTGATGATTACGCATATTTTAAACAAAGCCCGAGTGTCATCTTAATTGATACGACGGTAATTGCCCATGCGCCAACCAGATTCCTGGTTTCCGGAATGGGGGATGCGTTGTCCACTTATTTTGAAGCAAGAGCAACAGCACGCTCTTTTTCTAATGTGAATGCAGGTTTACCTTGTGGCGTCAGGGAAGGCTTATGTCCGCCAGCAAAAGGAACAAATGCAGCATTGGCGTTAGCCACACATTGTTATCAGACATTGTTAGAAGATGGGCTGAAAGCGAAAGCTGCGAGCGATTGTAATACCGTAACGCCAGCCTTGGAAAATATAATTGAAA
Source organism: Weizmannia sp. FSL W8-1119 (assembly GCF_038008605.1). Taxonomy (NCBI): domain Bacteria; kingdom Bacillati; phylum Bacillota; class Bacilli; order Caryophanales; family Bacillaceae; genus Heyndrickxia; species Weizmannia sp. FSL W8-1119. The sequence continues at coordinate 1,103,972 of NZ_JBBOZL010000001.1, forward strand.
CCAATATTTTATTATCAGGATTAGGTTTTGAAAGTGGCGGATTGGCAGGCGCACATGCGATTCATGATGGTCTAACAATTTTAGAAGGAGCGCATGCGTATTATCATGGTGAAAAAGTAGCTTTCGGTACATTGGCACAGTTAGTACTGGAGGACGCACCAAAACAGGAAATTGAAGAAGTATTAAATTTCTGTTTGGCAGTAGGGTTGCCGGTTTGTCTTGCTGATATTGGAGTAGACCATATTACGCAAGAAGAGTTAATGGAGGTTGCCAATAAAACTTGTATCCCGGAAGAATCCATCTATTCTATGCCATTTCCTGTTACACCAGAGTCAGTAGCAGCAGCAATCATTGCGGCTGACAAAATCGGAAGCGATTATAAAGCTGAAAAATTGCAGAAAGCGTGATCAATAAGGAAAAACTTTAAAAATATCAGCCAGGCAATATAAGCATGCATGCCTGAAGCATGCATGCCCGCCTGTGCTTAAAATGTTCCATTTTACATATAAAGAGACGGGGGAGCAGCCATGAAAAAAATTTTGAATGACCCGAAAAATGTGCTTGATGAAATGCTGCAAGGCTTTGTGTATGCAAATGAAGACAAGGTCGGACGAATAGAAGGAACCGGCGTCATCTACCGCAAGTATAAAGATGAAGGTAAGGTCGGGCTGGTGAGTGGCGGAGGCAGCGGCCATGAACCGAGCCATGCCGGTTTTGTAGGAAAAGGCATGCTGAGTGCGGCTGTCTGCGGGGAAGTGTTTACTTCGCCAACGCCGGATCAGATTTTTGAAGCGATAAAAAAAGCGGACCAGGGTGCCGGCGTATTTTTAATTGTAAAGAATTATACGGGTGATGTGATGAATTTTGAGATGGCCGAGGAACTGGCTGAAATGGAGGACATCAAAGTCAAAAAAGTGATTGTTGATGATGATATTGCCGTGGAAGACAGCACCTATACAGCAGGAAAACGCGGAGTTGCAGGAACTGTGCTAGTCCATAAAATTCTCGGGGCCGCGGCTGCATCCGGCTATTCTCTGGAAAATATCAAAACATTGGCAGACCGCTTAGTGCCAGCTATTAAAACGATCGGTGTCGCGATTTCTCCGGCAACTGTCCCGGAAGTCGGCAAACCGGGTTTTGAATTGGGGGCAGATGAAATGGAGTACGGTGTCGGGATCCACGGCGAACCGGGTTACCGGCGCGAAAAAATCAAGCCGTCAAAAGAAATTGCACATGAACTGGTTACCCAGCTGAAAAAAGCATTTGATTGGCAAAAAGGCGACCATTTCGCTTGCCTTGTCAACGGGCTGGGTGCAACGCCGCTGATGGAACAATATATTTTTATCCATGATGTGCAGGCCATACTGGAAAAAGAGGGGCTGGTTGTCGATTTTAAAAAAGCCGGGAATTTGATGACGTCCATTGATATGGCAGGCCTCTCGCTGACCCTTTTAAGATTGGAAGACGCGTCTTGGGCGGACGATTTAAAACAGCCTGTAGAAACGCCGGCATGGGTGTAAAAAGGAGGAGTTACCGGGATGTTAACAGTAGATACTGCCGTTGATTGGCTGAAAACCTTTGCGGCCCAAGTGGAAGAACAAAAAGCATATTTGAGCGATTTGGATTCCGCAATCGGGGACGGTGACCATGGGAGTAATATGGCACGCGGCACGAAAGCGATGGCGGAAAAACTGGAGGAGGGCGGTTTTAAAACCGTCCAGGATGTATTCAAAACAGCTGCGATGGCGCTGTTGAGCAAAATTGGCGGCGCATCCGGACCACTTTACGGATCGGCGTTGATCGCGATGGCCAAACAAGCCGGTGAAACGGAAACAGATGTAGCGGGTATCGTAAAAGCAGGCCTTGCCGGCATCCAAAAACGCGGGAAGGCAGAGCAGGGCGAAAAGACAATGGTTGATGTCTGGATCCCGGTCTGTGAAGCACTCGACTCAGGGAACTTGTCAAAAGAAGTAATCCAAAGCGCCGTCGCCCGCACCAAAGACATGAAAGCGACAAAGGGCCGGGCTTCTTATCTTGGCGAACGGTCTGTCGGACACCTGGATCCGGGCGCTGTATCGAGCGGTTATTTATTTGAAGCACTCCTGAAAGGCGGGGTACTTCATGCGTAAAAAAGCTTGTGGCATTGTTGTCGTTTCCCATATTCCGGAATTGGCAGCAGGGGTTGCCCGTTTACTGGGCGAAGCAGCCAAGGATGTTTCGATTACGTATGCGGGCGGTACAGATGAGGGTAAAGTGGGCACCAGCTTTGAAAAAATCTCGGCAGCGATTGCGGAAAACGAAGCCGATGATCTATTCGGGTTTTACGACCTCGGCAGCGCGAAAATGAACTTGGAAATGGCTATAGAAACGTCGGACAAAAATATCCGGCTCATGGATACCGCCTTCGTAGAAAGTGCTTATACTGCCGCCGCGCTGATCCAAGCTGATGCGGATGTGGAGGCTGTTCTTGCACAGCTGGATCCGCTAAAAGTGAAATAGCGAAGGGACAGGACAGCCATTTTGAACACCCTTTCCTTGGGAGACATGAATAAAGTGAAACTTCCCCCACTGATCGTTAGTTGAACCAATCGGACTTTACAGGCAGTTGATCTCCCACCTATTTTTTCATACCTTTAATCTTTAGGTGGAAGCCTTATTGTCCGATAAGAGGTGGGATAAACCAAACTGGAGGTTATGACATGTACGATTTTTTTATGCCGAATGTTAACTATTTTGGTCGCGGTGCCGTAAAAGTAACCGGGGAACGTTGTAAAATTCTTGGAGCCAAAAAAGCTTTCATTGTAACGGATCGATTTTTGAACAAATTAGATGGCGGGCCGGTAGAAAAAGTCATCGCAACATTAAAGGAAGCGATGATTGATTATGTGATTTATGATGGAGTTGAACCCAATCCAAAAGATACGAATGTAGCAGATGGACTAAAGGTATATCAGGAAAATCATTGCAACCTCATTTTAACCGTTGGGGGCGGCAGTGCACATGACTGCGGGAAGGGAATTGGTATTGCTGCCACTCACGAAGGAGATTTATATGAGAACTATGCCGGAATTGAAAAATTAACACATCCTCTGCCTCCTATTATTGCTGTAAACACAACCGCAGGAACAGCAAGTGAAGTAACACGCCACTGTGTGCTGACGAATACGGAGAAAAAGATTAAATTTGTTATTGTTAGCTGGAGGAACACGCCGTTAGTATCTATTAATGATCCGGAATTAATGGTAGGAAAACCAGCAGCCTTAACTGCAGCAACAGGAATGGATGCCCTAACTCATGCGGTTGAAGCCTATGTATCACTTGGTGCAAATCCAGTAACAGATGCTCAAGCCATTCAAGCGATTCAATTGATATCGGAAAATTTGCGCCAAGCAGTCGCTTACGGTAAAAATATTGAAGCACGTGAGAATATGGCAAGTGCTTCTCTGTTGGCTGGAATGGCATTTAATAACGCAGGTTTAGGTTACATACACGCGATGGCCCATCAATTAGGCGGTTTATATGATATTCCGCATGGCGTTGCAAATGCAGTATTGTTACCGCATGTTGAAAAGTTTAATATTATCTCTAATCCCCGCAAATTTGCTGATATCGCTAAATTTATGGGTGAAAATATAGAAGGGATTTCCATTCGTGACGCCGCAGATAAAGCCATTGATGCAATTAGAAAATTATCTGAAGACATTCATATTCCTTCTAATCTGCGGGAATTAGGAGTAAAGGAGAAAGACTTCAAATTAATGGCAAAATTATCCCTTGAAGATGGGAATGCACTTAGTAACCCCATTCAAGGAAACGCGCAAGATATAATTGATATCTTTAAAGCAGCTTACTAAAATATGATTTTGATCGTGAAAGAAATTCGGGGATATCTCCTTTTTTGATTGCAAAAAAATCGCGGTAAGACGTGAATTGTGGTCATGTCTTACCATTTTTTTGTTCTCTAACTGAAGTTCCAATACTATAGAGCGTTTGTCTACATTTACCATAAAAATTCCCCACCCTTATGGAATCAAAGCGCTGCTAAACATAAGCAGGAAATCATTTTTTCGAAGATAATGGGTAATTAAATGTTGAATCTCCGTAAAAAAAGACCGAAACGCCATCCATTTAATTTAAAAAGGCTGCCACTTTAATTTCACTGCTTCTTTGAAACGATTCTCCACCTCTTGCCAATTGACAACATGCCACCAGTTTTCAATGTATTTCTTTCTTTCGTTTTTGTATTGGAGGTAGTAGGCGTGTTCCCACACATCCAGAACAAGTAGCGGTATGACATCCCATTGGCTGAGATTTTGATGTTTTTCAGCCTGCAGAATTTCAAGCCGCCTTGCACGTGGGGACCAGACCAATATGGCCCATCCGACACCTTCCACCTGATTTGCTGCCTCTGAAAAATGTTTTTTAAATGGAACAAAGCCACCAAACGTTTGTTGAATTTTTCTCTCTAAATCTCCCTTCGGCTCCCCTCCGCCATTGGGGCTCATTATATTCCAAAAAAGGGTGTGCAAATAATGGCCGGCACCGTGAAAAGCAGCTTCTCTTTCCCATGCTTAAGGAGCCCGTAGTGATTGGTTGCCCGGGCTTTTTGCATTTCTTTTTCTGCTCTGTTTAAACCATCCACATAGCTTTGATGATGTTTATCATGATGCAGCCTCATTATTTCACGCGCGATATAGGGTTCCAATGCATCATAAGCGTACGGAAGCGGCGGAAGGGTATGCCCGCCAATTGGTACCACATCCTGCAGGGCCGCTGCACCGCCATTTCCATCCGACTTAGCAGCACTGCTTTTTCCCAAAAAAGAATTGAATTGCGTATACAATTTGTTCGCCCGGTTGTAAATATCTGCATACTGCAAAGGTTCTTTGGTTGAAAGAAGTTTTTGGAATTCACGGAGATTTTCCTGCCATTCATCCAACCTTTCTTTCTGGATGTTTTCCCGCAATACATCTTCGGATTTATGAAAAGTCTTTTCGATCTCTTCACTCCACTGTTTTAATGACGCTCGATATTCTGACAATGAAGGCCCTCCCCATTATTAGTCGTTCATAATATATGCCGGATAACGGAAAGGTTGAATGCCTTTCAAACATTCAATCTGTAAGAACAGGCTTCTGATTGCGCAAGGCGGAACCGCTTGACATTTTCATATCGAGATCGTTTTGATAAATGGAGATTGTTTTTTCATTAAATTGTAGAAAAGGAGAGCAGAAAGGATATTGCTATTTTTTTAAAAAAGAAATACCATTAGCCTTGGTATATGTTGGTAAGCGGGGAGTATTCATATAGAAAGAAGGTTCATCACATTTTGGACACACATTATGTTCCATCAAGATTTAACGTATTATCCCGTACGGATGATCATGGTATGATTTTATACAATAGTTATACAGGAGCTATTGTCAGTTTTTCAGAAGACGAAAAGCCCGAAGTCATGGCTTGTCTGAAAAGGGCCGGGATTACGGAATTGGATTCGGATGTTAAAAAGTCTTTATATGATCATGGTTTTATCGTTCCCGGCCATGTGGATCAAAAACGGAGGGCATTGTTCCTGCATGAATCCATGCACCGAACAGATATGATGCACCTGATTCTGTTGGTAACGGAAGCCTGCAATTTCCGTTGTACATACTGTTATGAAAAATTTGAGCGCGGGAAAATGAAACCCGGGATTGTTAATGGTGTAAAAGCACTCGTAAAAGACAGAGCCGGCACATTGTCAAACTTGCATATCAGCTGGTTCGGCGGTGAACCGCTGTTGCAAATGCCTTTAATTGAGGACTTGTCCCATACGTTTTTATCCATTGCGCAGGAAAACCAGATTCAGTATTCTGCCGATGTTGTCACGAATGGCTATTTTTTAACAAAAGAAGCATTTGAAAAATTGCTTTCCTGGAATGTCCGGCAGTTCATGGTGACCATTGACGGTGTTGGTGAAATGCATGACCGGACCCGGCATCTGGCTGGCGGCGGCGGTACTTTTGATCAAATTATCGAAAACCTGAGGGCGGTAAAAGAATGTAGTGCGGATTTTGATTTCACGATCCGCGTGAATTTCGACCAGGAAAATATAAAGGAAGTCAGCAATCTGATTGCCTGCTTAAAAGCCTACTTTGCACATGATAAGCGCTTTGGCCTCTTTTTCCATCCGGTGGGCAGATGGGGAGGGGAGCATGATGATGAACTTCCGATTTGCAACCACATTATTTCCAATCAAAAGATTTGGGAATTTACCGAAGAAGCTGTCGATGGAGGGCTTGGCATGAGTTCCCTCATATCAGGATCCATGATGCCAACTGCTTCCGTCTGCTATGCAGCCAAACCAAATTCATTTGTGATCGGTGCTGACGGACAATTATATAAATGTACGACCTGCCTTGATGAGGAGATCAATAAAGTGGGCAAACTCCATGAAGATGGCAGCTTAGCAATTGATTTTGACAAACTTGCCACGTGGGTAACATCAGGAGAAGAAACCGACTCCGGCTGTCAGTCATGCTTTTTCCGGCCGGCATGCCAGGGAAACCACTGCCCGTACTACCGGATGTTAACCGGAGAAAAACCTTGTCCATACGAAAAGAAAAATATGAGAAAAGTATTATCTCTGATTTGGAAGGATAGTTTACAAGAAACATCATACAGTGTTCCGAAGTTCCGTCTCATCTGAATGAAGCGGTGAAAGGTGGTGAGAAAGAATGAAAGTGATTCGTCCTGCAAAATCTCCTGTTGAAAATGCTGCATCCGGCAGAATTATGAAATCCATACCGGGAAACTTAAAATAAGTTGGTTCCCGACCTCAATGGGTGCATTATCTGTATCATATTAATGCAGTAAATGTGTCCAATGTAAAAAAGAAACCTGTTACAGCAGAATCTATGTCTGACAGGTTTCTTTTTTATAGTTTCAACAGGAAGAAAATGAGTTTAAACACATAAGAGCGGATAGTGGGGTTTTGAGAGGGGGTATGCATGAAAGCCTACAGCGCGAATGATTCAATAATTTTTGTCCCACTCACCGATGTAAGGCATTTTTCAATAATTCTTGTTTTTCTGTCAGGTCAAAATTCATGGGCTCAGCCTCCTAAATCATTAGTTTTATGATCACTCGAATCAGCTAATCTATCCCCAGTGATGATCATCAGCCCGTACATCGCTTGGATGATAAAGTCATAGCCAGGCAAATCTTTGTACGGACCCGTTTCCCCAAACCCTGTGATTGAACAGTAAATGATTCCGGTTTACAGCCAAAGGCCCAGGAGAATGGGGAAAGATGCTCGGCGATCGCACTCACGACAGCAATATTGGGCCGTCTCCTGCATTGACGTGAGATTTTTCCCTTCAGCCTTTATTGCCAGCACTTAAAAAATCTCCGTTAGTTTCAAGTTCGGATAGCACAATATGCGTAACTGTTCCAGCATAAGTTGTTACTGCATTAATAAACTCCTCTGCATCAGACAAATGTTTTAATCGCAGTTTTACTATGTAACAAGCACTTCCTGCAATTCGATAGCAGAATTCTGCCGTAGGATAATCAGAGATGAACTCTTTAAATTTTTTGTAATCCCCATACCTTAAAGTTACTTCTACAAAACATTCAATTTCATATCCTAATTTCTTATAATCTAATTCAATAGTATAATTTTTAATAATACCGAAAGATTCTAATTTCTTTACTCGCTCAGCTACAGACGGTGCAGAAAGGTGAATACGTTTTGAGATTTCTCGCATAGACAGTCTAGAATCGTTCTTTAGTATATTTAATATTTCTCTATCAGTATCATCAATTTTCAAATGGAAAGAACCTCCTATCCGTTTTGTGCTAAATGTTAACTATCCTATGTAAATAGCTTAGTACATTTAATATTTCTTTGTCAATTCCATCAATTTTCAAATGAAAAGAATCCCCTATTAACTTTATGCTAAATGCTAACTATCATTTGTAAAGAGGTTACAGATGAAATACCAAAGTTTAGATGTTTTATTTATAATTATATATAGAAAAACACGATATGTTAATTAATTTAATATGATATATTAACATAGGGCTTGCTGAATAAGCAAAAATTCCAGATTTGACAAGGATTTTGGCTACTTTTGTCGAATATAAAGTGTAAGGATTTCAAAGGAAACACGTAAAAAACCTTGCACTTGGAGGCTGTTACGATGTACAAAAAGACCGAACATCAATTAACTTTTGTAGATGATTTTTTTCTACCATTCGGTGGGAAATTAAATAAAGAAAATCGCTGGGTCCGTCTTGCTGAAATGATTCCTTGGTGGATGGCCGAAGAAAAGTATGCCAAGTCCTTCAAGAAGAAATTCAAAGGCGAAAAGGCTTATTCTGTCAGAATCGCTCTTGGGGCTCTTTATATCAAAGAACGGCTTGGGCTGTCTGACCGGGAAACAGTCGAACAGATCACAGAAAACCCGTATCTTCAGTATTTTATCGGCTTGCCTGAATTCCAGGAAAAAGCCCCATTCGACCATTCTCTGATGACTCGTTTTAGAAAACGTTTGGGCGCAAATATCATCAACGAACTGAATGAATGGATCGTTCTGGAAGAACAAAAACGCCAATTGGAAGAAGCATCTAAGGAAAACGACAACAATGATGATCAGGATCACGACGATGACGATCATGATGATGAAGATCGTAATGATCATGATCATGATCGTGGCGATCTTCAGCCTTCCGGTTCCGATTCAGAAAAGCATTCAACTGAATCGGCTTCTCCCAAAACGAAGAACAGAGGAAAGCTCATTTTGGACGCAACCTGTGCACCGGCTGATATTGCTTACCCTACAGACCTCGGGTTGTTGAACGAAGCCCGTGAGAAATTGGAACATATCATTGATGTCCTGCATGAACCACACAAAGGGAAATTACGTAAGCCACGGACCTACAGAAAAAGAGCCCGCAAGGACTATCTTTCTGTCGCTAAGCAACGTAAAGCTGGCGCCCGGAAAATCCGGAAAGCTGTAGGCAAACAGCTCGGATATGTGAAACGAGATCTGGAGATCATTAAAAATCTTGTTTCCCAAAGCTCTCTGTCTCTTTTAAGCAAAGATGAATACAGGCAACTTCTCGTGATTCATGAACTTTACCGCCAACAGGCAGAAATGTACAAAAAGAAAACACACCGGGTTGACCACCGGATTGTAAGCATTTCCCAGCCACATGTCCGTCCAATTGTGCGCGGCAAGGCAAAAGCGAACGTGGAGTTCGGTTCAAAAGTCGCCATCAGTGTCGTAGATGGTTATGCCTTGATTGAGCACCTCGACTGGGAAAATTACAATGAAGGGACCACTCTCAAGGAATCTGTTGAAAACTACTACAACCGGTTCGGATTTTATCCGGAAGCGATCTTGGCAGATAAAATTTACCGAAACCGTAATAATCTGGCATACTGCAAATCTCTTGGCATTCGTCTGAGTGGGCCAAGGTTAGGACGCCCATCCAGAACGGAAGACAAAACCTTGGAACGCGTCGCAAGGCAGGATGCCTCTGAACGTAATGCCGTTGAAGGCAAATTTGGCGAAGGCAAGCGCAAGTATGGGCTGGGCCTTATTCGAGCACGCCTTCAGGAGACCAGCGAAACAGTAGTAGCCCTTCAATTCCTCATACTGAATCTGGAGCGCAAGCTCAGGGCTCTTTTTTTGAAATTTTTACACAACACTATTTTATATTTTGATAATCGGAATTTGGCTTGTATCTGACCAAATTTGATTCGTTCAGCAAGCCCTAACATAGTATTTTTTAGGATTCTAAAGATGTTTCTTCAAAGTCTAATAACGTTATTAGCATAAAAAACTTTAACTGGAGGGGTAGATATGTTTGAAAAAAGCGAAATTATGGAATTAAGCGAAAAAGATTGGAGGAGAAAGGTCTTTTATGATTTTTCCAGGGACCTGACAAGTAAGGATCCTAAGTTCCCGTGTGTATTTGGAGCGAGTGGATTTCAAAGAAACGAATTAAAGTTTGATTTCTTTCCGGATGTTGATACTGAATCAATCAAACTTTTAGGTGGTTCTTTATTAAATTATCTAAGAATAGCAAAGAAATTAGGAAATTATACGTCATTCGTATCGTTCTTTAACATTGATACGGATAAAAGTATTGAAGAATACGAAGCGATATTTTGGAATATACTAAATACTCTACATAAAATTGATCCACAACCTTGGCCAGATAATATTCCCCAAAATACAAATGATGCACATTGGGAATTTTCATTTGGTGGGGAACCAATTTTTGTTGTATGCAATACTCCGGCACACTCATTAAGAAAAAGCCGCCATGCTGGTACTTTTATGATTACTTTTCAACCAAGATGGGTTTTTGACAAGATGGGTTTATTAACTCCAAAAGGAGAGAAGTATAAGAAAATTGTAAGAGAACTTATAAGTAAGTATGATAGCATACCTGAATATCCATACTTAGGAACATATGGAAATAAAAACAACAAAGAATGGTTGCAATATTTTATTCCGGAAAGCAATGATGTTCAAAATATTGATAAATGCCCATTCCATCATTTACAAAAAGAGGAGAGAGTAACATTGGAACAAGTAAAATATTTAAAAGGAAATAAAGTTGATTTAGAAGCTGCTGTATTCGAACTCCTACCTGAAACTGGCTCAGTAGAGGTACAAAGAGACACTCCTTATAGAGAGCACAAGACACATACTCATCCAACAAATGAAACTTTATTAATCATAAAGGGAGATATAATCTTCCGTGTAGGTGAAAAAGAGCTACATTGTGAGCCAGGAGACAGAATACTCTTACCTGCTAATACGAAACATTCCTCAATTGCAGGTTCAAATGGTTGCTTATATATTATTGCATTAGAGTACGTTACTCCAAACAATGAGAAAGTAGGAATTGAAGCATGAACGGACGAAAAATAGGTTTGATTATGCGTAAGGGATATAAGATCCAAGAAGATCACATTGAAACATTAGGACGTTTGGTAGAAGAAATTCACATATGGACTTCTATTCACAATGCTTTAGATGACCCCAGATTTCAATATGTGCATCTCATCGAAGAAGAGGATCAAGAAGTTTTATTAGAAGAAATATATAAAGTTGCAAAACAATATGGTGTAAGCAAATTTGTCACATTTCAAGAAACGGATATTGTTCTTACTGCACAACTCAATGAACGTTTTGGAAATCAATTTATCCCTGCTGATGCCGCTAAAATCTGCAGAGACAAATCAAAGCAAAGGGCATTCATGTCAAAGTACAATCTACCCACACCGTATTATTATAAAGTGGATACCTTAGAGGATGCTATATTAGTATCAAAAAAAATTAAATTTCCATTTATATTAAAGCCTACTTTGGCAGCATCTAGTTCAAACGTTTCTTTAATAAAAAGTGAACAACAATTAAAAGAGGCTTTTAAAGATCTAGAAAATCTTAGGCAAACTAAAAGAGGCTTTTATTATAACAAAAATTCAGAGTCACTCGCTTTAATTGAGGAATTTTTATCGGGAGATGAAGTCACAGTTGACGGAGTCGTGATAAATGGAGAATTCCATTTGGGAGGTATACACAATAAAAAGAGAATGGAAGGTCCATATTTCGAAGAAGACGAATATACACTTCCTTTTGCGGGGACCGCTGAAAGCGAAAAGGAAATTGTTACTATTCTAAAAAGGATAACAAAATTTCTGAACCTAAGGGAAACTTTATTAAATGTAGAATTGAGAAAAGACAATGAGGGTCGTTTTAAAATAGTAGAATTTAGCGTAAGAATTAGTGGGGGCCATGTATATCGGAATATCAGAGATGTATACAACATTGATTTAGTTGGATCACATATTTCAAGTATATTCGATGATAATCAAGGTATTCATCTATTCAGTAGACGCTTAAACTCTCCGAAAGCTAGTACCTGTATTAAATTTATTTATAAAAATGGGCTTGTTAAAAAGAACAATGTTGGGAAAGCTGGAGACTCTCCCTATTTTCGGGCTTATTATCCAACAGCCTCAGTCGGTCAAACCATTTCTTGTGCTCCGAATGGATTTGATATTACAGGTTTACTCTCAGTGAGATATAAGTACAGCTCTCCAGAGGATAGATTGAAAGTGATTGAAATAGCCAAAAATATGGAAAAAGAACTTGATTTAGAGGTGGTAGCTGAAAAGGAGGAAGGTGAGACATTTGTATATTAAAAATATTCCGTTTATCATTGTTTTAGCCCTTACTTTAAGTGGAGAAGGAATGCTGACCGTTACTCTTACTTGGACAATATTAGACAGAGGAGGATCTGTAACCCAACTTGGTATTATTTTAGCTCTAATGAGTATATTACCGTTTATTCTACAAAAATATTTCTCGAAATTGAGAAAGTTAATAGAGAACTCTCCACTTCTAATTTTTAGCATATGTAGGGGGATCGGTATTATTGTAGCTTTGTATAGTCTGTTTAACGCTAAACATATTGGCGTTAACAGTCTATATATATTTGCTGGCATTTTTTCCGTCATACTATTTTTATCTACTCAGAGCCTAGAAACATTCATGTCTCAATTAGTTTTAAAAGGAAAAATAACATCTAAAAAAGCATCCAATTTACTTCAAACTTCAATCCAATTTGGTGCTTTTGGAGGGAACGCTATTGCAGGGTTTTTGCTAAATATGGGTGGATTTACTTATATTCTTTGTGCATTAATTTTTTCTCTTGGCATCGGTATATTTGTTTCTTTCTTTACAAAGAGATTAGAGAACAATCAGAATGACAATGGTGAAAAACAACAATTACATATTGAGAGAACGCCAATAACTAATTTAAAAAGTAATACTCTAGTATTAACATTGACGATCGTTGCGATAGGGATACTCACTGTCCAGTTAGCCTCATTTAACTTTCTTATTCCAATTATTTATCACGATGTTCATAAGTGGGATCCCTCGGAATATGGTATGGTAAGTTCGGCAGCGGGGGTAGGAGCGTTGCTTGCCACTTTAATTGGAAAATACGAAAAGTATATTCCTACTTATATATTCTTATTACTTGCTCTTATTGACTTGTCTCTTGGTTTTGTTAACTCATGGTTTATATCTATCCTGTGTGCATTATGTCTTGGGTTTGTATTTAATCGTTCTCGAATATTTCAAAGACAAATTATGTTTGATCACATTTTTATAAAAGAAGAAACCGTCGTTTGGACTGGTCGGTCAACTCTTGTATTACAAATTACTAAAGCGGCCACTCCTTTAATTCTTGCTATTCCCCTTGAATGGATAGGAAATAATCATTCCGGCGCTTTGTTTGGGATTATGGGAATAAGCGTTGTCCTACTTTTAACAGTTGTATACTATTTTGAAAGTAAAAATGTGGAAAAAGTAAAATTAGATATAGAGTCTTTAAAAACGACGGTTTAAGGCTTACGCTAAAGAAACTGCGAAGGAAACAAACAGTCCAAAATGAGCAAGGTGGGTCTGCTTGGCACAAAGTATCCCATGGACGAAATTTTTTACACATCGAGAATAGAAGCGAATGACATTCAAATCTTGTTGCCGGATAAACTGGACCGTGCGGAAGTCAACCGAATCATTTATGAAGCGCTCTGTGTTGGTGAATTGCAGAAGACGAAAAAAGTGATTTAAAGCCCGCAAAATTAGGGGTGGAATGCATTATTTTGGGCTGTACGGAAATTGGGCTATTAGTCAAACAAGAGGACGCAGAGATTACGTTTCTTGATACAACTGTGATCCATGCATCAAGACCACAGTTGCTGCTACAATTAAGGCAACCTTTTTATTTAATTTCTGCAAAAGTTTGGTAACCGATGCAGTTGCGTGCTGCGATGGCTGTGTTTGCCCGGGCTCCACCGGTTTACCGCAACTCGGACAAAACTTGTCTACTTGCGTGCCCCAATAAAAGACCAACAAGATGAAGAATATACCGTTGTAATGAAACTGGAAGACAGTTCGCATATGTCGCTATCCTATGTAGATGAAGACGGTGAACTCGCAGATGACGTCATACATCTTGTAAAGACGGACAAGTAAACTGAACAGTTGCACAGAGGACTAAAACAATGCTCAAGAGGTTGCAAAAGCTTCTTGTGCATTGTTTTTTTAAGAAAGATTTTTTTCGCTTTCCGCTTTACCGCAACCCAGGTTCCTACCGCCATAACAGCTACACCATTGGATGGTTGTTTGCCTGCATATATTAACTATTAACTTTCTCCGCAGCCAGTCTTTGTTCGTGCTTAAAAGGATTTCTCGTTGTATGGCATCTAATAAAATTCCTATTTTTGATTGTCTTCATTTAGATCCCTCTTATTTATTATGATGGTTAAAGTGGGCTTTTTCTTTGAAGCAACGAATGTAATGCTTTTTTCTATTTGAGCATTGTTACTTGATTTTCCAGCCAGCTTATCTTTATTCTGCAAATTCTTTCTATAATCCTTACGAGTCATATTTGTAGGCCAAACGCTTAATGTATATTTGATACCATCTTTGACCCGGATATTAAACTTATCGTCTACAATTTGGGTGGATGCTGATGGAAAGACAGCGATTTTAGAGTTTTCAAATCCATATCTATCTATACCTAACAAAAACCTATTTTGATCTGTTGCATGATTAATGATTTTTACTTTTAAAGTGAATTCAGGAAAAGAACCTTCAGTTTTTGATTGACCACTGCCAATACTACCCGTCTTTAGTTTAGAGGTAGTACATCCATTTGTCATTAGCATTATTAATGATATAGAGGTTAAAAATATCAAAAATGCTTTAATTGTAAATCCTCCTTCTTCGATATAAATGGTTTTACTGTGCATTAATACTATACGAAATTGAATGAATTTTATAGTTTAAAGTCCCTGCGCTCCAAGGGTTTCAGAACACAAAAAAGGAAGTACCTCCCCAAGTCTTGTTTAATGGTAATTGTCGAGAAAACCAAAAAGACAGGAGGGACTTCCCTTTGACCATTATACGACAAATAAGTTTTTTTGGCATCCAGGAATTATATGAAACCAGTTCTGAAGAGTAAATTCATCAATTTTTAGATGTTTTATGATAAAATGACTTATCCACATTTAGAAAATTTTTCCATCTATTTTTTCTGCTTTCAAAGTCAAAAAGAGCCGAATTTGCAAATTTCTTTTTTAAAATTGTGGATAACTTCAAAAAAACCTTTTTTTACATCACATCCTTTGCTATAATATAACCATTAAGTAAACCTTACTTGTATTGGCTTACTTAAATGGGTGAAATCCTCGTCTGTTAAAATGCGTGTCCGAAACGATTCCAACAGATTTGAGGATTTTTCTTTTGCCGTTTTTTTGAGTGCTTTTAAGATTGACGAACCTTTTTCAAACAGCTGTCTAATAATATCTGTTATTTGAACTAATAAATAATGATTTTTCATGGCTGTGTAGTTTTGGCTATTGGCATGTTCTATATTGTAACGATTATTTTTTTGTTCGTTAAATCCTTGATTTTCAATCTTCCAGCGGCTTCTTCCTGCAGCGATGAGTCGTTCCACGTTCTTTTTCGTGATTTTAATATCCGTTATAAATACATACTCTTTCGATTTCCCATCCTCTGTTTTCATTGTGGCCTCCATCAGATTGACCGTTCTGTCTTTGTAGGCAATATCATTCACCCAAACTAATGAATTCTGATCCTTACTTTGTTCCAGCTCTTTTATTGCCTTAAACTCCGTCGAGATACTTTTAATTCTCCCTTCCTTAAATCTGCATATATATTTCCATTTGTGCGCCCTGCACAGATTAAATACCGTTTCACATGCATAGAGACTATCTCCCAAGATACAAATCGGTAGTCTTTTAAATATTTTTTTTATTTTCTTTGCCAGCCTGTCGAAGGCTTTTAATTCACAATCTTGCTTAGAAACATTTTCTGATTCATTTTCGATAAATTCGGAGGCAATACTGAAGACCATATCCCCCACGACAAGCTTGGCTTCAAGTACATGGTGCATATAAAGTACGTTCGTTTCTCCTGTTTCTTTATTTGTATATGCCCGTCTCAGGCAGTGTTTACAATGTTTCTCATGAAAGGTGTGTAATCCAGTTCCATCAATGATGACACCCCAGTACTTTCCTTCAATTCGATAAGACTCGAGAGACCTTTTTTTCAATAATTCTTTAATCATATACGTTCTAATTTTTTCTAATTCATTTACATCTAAGCCAGATAAAAAGTCGTTAATTGTATCATAATGTGGAAGTTCTTCAAGAGAATCTAAGCCTAACACCTTCCCTACATTTTTAATACATTCTTCTTTATTAAAACTCTCACTCATGTTTCTCATGGATTTTAGGCCGGTCATATTTTTCAACATCATCGTAAATAAAAGGACCTCTGGACCATAAGTGATATAGCTTTGATGTCGGTGGTCTGCTACCTTTTTTAGGTTATTCATCAGGTCTTTGAAAAAATGCTTCTGAATTTTAAGGAACTCGAAAAAATAATTTGCTTCTTTTTCACGATTTCTTTTTTCTTTTCTAGTAACCAAAATAAAAACCCCCTCAAAACAGCGAAGTTTAATTAGGGCTTGCTGAACGAATCGAATATTAGCTTGTATCCGATTTGTCAGTAAGCAATGCCAAAATATTCGTCCAGTAAGCTCTAATTATTTAAATTATTACATATTTAGCCGCATTTTTGGGAGGTATATTTAAATTATCACGAAAAATTTTTACTCCTCAGAGCTGTATATGAAATGGAGCCTACCCATCGTTACGATGCCATTTTTTCAGATATAAATTTGGATAAAATCTGCCATGCCATCTCTAAGAAATCCAATCTTGGCGCCCCTGAAGAATTAAACTATGCAGCCGTGGTGATCTCTGTTTTTATTCGGAGTGTTGAACGAATCCCAACGATCAAAGACCTTGTGAAACAGCTAATGAAGATATTGCTTTTAAACTAAACTGTGGCTTTCTTCTATCAGACCATATAAAGGTTTACTTGTATGGGAACCAATTCGTAATTGCGTACAAAGCCGGAATCAGAGGGCTTTGATAAAAATATTCTTATCGTTATGACACTACGACGCCAAGTATGAAACACTGAAGTACACCCGGCAAAAAAATGCGCAGACTAGTCTATGGTTTCCGAGCTTAGAAAAAGACAAAGGTGAATTCCAAAATCTTTCTGGTTTTCCAGAATACCATTATAATAGAGAAATAAGCAATGATCAGGAGAGGATGTTAACGTTGAGTGAATATCACATTCCGGAGAAGGTCCAGATATTTGGAAAAGATATTCGGAAAGAGCAATTGAAGTATCATCATAAGAGAACAGCTGTAACAAAGGAATTTACTTTCGATGCTGCCCATCATTTACATTTGTATGAAGGAAAATGCAAAAGCCTGCACGGCCATACATACAAAGTAAAAATAACATGCAGTGCGTACTTAAATGAAATTGGTATCAGCATAGACTTTGGCGATCTGAAAAAGATATTTCAGGAAGCGGTTGAGGATAAACTGGATCACCAATATTTGAACAACGTCCTTCCGCCCATGAACACCACTGCGGAAAATATGGTAGTCTGGATGTGGGAAGAGATTGAAAACCGGCTTAACCGGCAAAAAGATTACAAAGACCGGGGAGCGAGATTGGAAGAACTGGTACTCTATGAAACACCAAAAAGTTATGCAACGATGAAACGGGAATGGATGGAGGAAGAAACAGATGGTAAGTAAAATTCCGGTGATCGAAATATTTGGTCCAACGATACAAGGGGAAGGAATGGTCATCGGAAAGAAAACCATGTTTGTCCGCACGGCCGGGTGTGACTATGCCTGTAGCTGGTGCGATTCTGCTTTTACCTGGAACGGGGAGGAAAAAGGCCGGATTGCGCTGATGACGGCGGAGGAGATCTTCCAGAAGCTGAAAGAAACAGGAGGAGAAAACTTTAGCCATGTCACGATTTCGGGAGGCAATCCACTTTTGTTGAAAGGCCTTGGCGAACTGGTTGATTTGCTGAAAACGCATCATATCCGCACAGCAGTTGAGACACAGGGATCACGCTGGCAAAATTGGCTTCCGGACGTTGATGATGTGACCATTTCGCCAAAACCGCCGAGTTCCGGCATGGACACAGATTTTGAGGCTTTGGATTGGATGATTGGCCAGTTAACAATGGCGGGGAGCCATTGTTGCTTAAAAATTGTCGTTTTCGACGAGGAGGATTTTGATTACGCCAAAAAGATCCATAAACGCTATCCGCCTGTTCCCTTCTATTTACAAGTCGGCAATCCGGATGTTACTTTGCCTGACCGGGATGCATTAGCGAAAATGCTGACCGGAAGATATGAATGGCTGATCAATCTGGCCTTGCAGGCAGAAGAAATGAATGATGCTTATGTCCTTCCCCAATTGCATGCATTGGTGTGGGGGAACAAACGGGGCGTATAAGAGAAAAGGGCCGGCCTGCGCACGCAGGGCAGCCCCTCTTTTTCTCACACATGCTGGCTTGCGGCCGGTTTTGTGTCGGGATTGACTGCCTTTTTATCTTTCATTCGGCTGTAGATGTTTGCGAGCAACGAACCGGATAAATTGTGCCAGACGCTGAAAATGGCGCTCGGGACGGCGGCAAGCGGGGAAAAATGCGCGGTGGCCAGAGCAACGCCGAGCCCGGAATTCTGCATACCGACTTCCATCGAAACCGCTTTTTGCTTGGCAAGGTCCATCCCGCACAAACGGGCGAAGAAAAAGCCGATGATAAACCCGAGCAAGTTATGCAAAATGACGACGGCAAAAACGAGTAAAGCCGTTTGTGCAATTTTTTCGGCGCTTCCGGCGACCACTCCCGCTACAATCAGCACAATTGCCACAACCGAGACAAGCGGCATCGCTTTTGCGCCGGCGCGCGCCTGTTTGCCGAAAAACCTTTTCGCGATAAATCCGAGCAAAAGCGGCACAATGATCACTTGCACAACCGAAAGGAATAAAGACCATACACTGACATGCACCCATTTGCTGGCAAACAGCAGGATTAACAGCGGTGTGACAATCGGCGCAAGAATCGTGGACACGGAGGCGATCGCAACAGCAAGCGCCACATTTCCGCGCGCGAGAAACACCATCACGTTCGAAGCCGTTCCGCTCGGGCAGCAGCCGACAAGAATGACGCCGATAGCAATATCTTTCGGCAAGTTGAGCCCGACTGCAAGCAGAAAAGCAATAAGCGGCATGATGACAAAATGGCCGATGACGCCGAGCGCCACCTCAAGCGGCTTTTTGAAAACTTCTTTGAAATCTGATAATTCAAGCGTCAGCCCCATCCCAAACATGACAATGCCCAATAACGGTACGATATAATTCCCGATCCACGCAAAATGCTGGGGCAAAAAATAAGCGATGACTGCAAAAATCAGCACCCATACGGTGAACGTTTTCCCTGCAAACGCGCTGATTTTTTCTAAAGTTGCCATGTGAAGACCTCCAAATATAAATTGTTTTCTAAAATGATAGAATATCTGACAAAATAAATCAAGGCAGCCATTTCAATATTTTGGGATTTATTTAGATCATTCGTTTCCGAAAACATTTTTTTACCAAAAAAAACAGCGCAATGCCTGGGCCTGCGCTGTTTACAACATATTCCGTGTTTTTCATGCATCCTTCGTTTTTTTCATGGCCAGCACTTTGTCGGTATCCGGTGTGACATAAACGGTTTGCTGGTTCTCGTAAATGACAAATCCGGGTTTTGCGCCGTTCGGTTTTTTCACGTAGCGCACTTTCGTATAATCGACCGGGACGGAAGCGGACTGGCGCGCTTTGCTAAAATAGGCGGCGAGTGATGCGGCTTCCAAAATCGTTTCCGGCGCCGGGTTTTTGCTGCGGATGACAACATGCGACCCGGGAATGTCTTTTGTGTGCAGCCAGATTTCATCGCGGGCGGCTACCCGGTTTGTCAAATAATCGTTTTGCTTGTTGTTCTTTCCGACAAGAATTTCCGTGCCGTCCGAAGCCTCGTATTTTTCGAGAGCGATTTTGTTTGCATTTTTCCGCCGGGCGCGGCTGTGCCGTTTTTTCAAATAGCCTTCTTCTTCCAGCTCTTCGCGGATTTCCCCGATATCTTTCGGTGAGGCTGTTTCAAGCTGCTGGAGGAGGTTTTCAAAATACAGCACTTCATCCCGGGCTTTTTTGATCTGTTCACGCACTGCGACTTGCGCATGCTTCGCTTTCTGGTAGCGGGAAAAATAGCTTTGCGCATTTTCCGCAGGGGTTTTCAGTGGATCAAGCGGAATCTCAACCATTGCCCCGTTCTCATCGTAATAGTTTTGCACTTTCACTTTGTCCATTCCTTTTTTCACGGCATACAAATTTGCTGTCAAAAGTTCGCCGTACAGCTGGAACTGTTCGGCATTTTGCGCCTCCTCAAGCGTGGCTTCCAGCTTTTTGATTTTGCTTTCGTTTTTCTCCAGTTCATTTTTCACAAACCGCTCAAGATCATGGCCTTTTTGCTTGACGCGGTCACGTTCGGCTTTCCCGGCATAAAAACGGTCAAGCAGCGCGCTTAAAGTCGGGAAAGTTTTGGTTTCGCCCTCAAGGGACGCAAGCGGGATCATGTAAAATGATTCTTTTTGTGCGCCCATGATCATCACCGGCTGGAGGTCAAACTTTTTAATCGGCTCCATAACGGACAAGAACGCGTCCGTCACCGTTTCCGGATTCGAAAATTTCGCCCGGTGCATGATCTCTTTTGCCAAAAGAGGGGAGACCCCGGCGAATTGCGCGACAATCTGCTTGTCCATTTTCCCGCTGTTCCAGTCGAGCGCTGCGATGACATCCTCTTTTGTTGCTTCAAGCGGATTCCGTTTGTGCTGCTCAGGGGGCATAACATATTCATGCCCGGGGAGAATCGTCCGGTACGTATTAACAGCCGGCGGGACATGTTTGATGCTGTCCATGATCAGGTTCCGCTCTTTGTCGACCAAGATGATATTGCTGTGGCGGCCCATGATTTCCACGTACAGCTGTTTAAAGGAAATATCCCCGATTTCGTTCCGGCTTTTGATGTCAAAGACAACAACACGGTCAAGGCCGGCCTGGTGAATATCCTCGATCACGGCACCTTCCAGATGTTTTCTTAAAAGCATGCAAAACATCGGCGGGTCCTGCGGGTTGTCAAACGGTTCATCCGTCAGCTGAATGCGCGCATAGGCCGGGTGTGCTGACAAAAGCAGCCGCCTGTTTTTTCCGTTTGCACGCACCACAAGGACCAGTTCATTCTGGTACGGCTGGTGGATTCTGTTCATCCGCCCACCTTTTATCGTATCAACAAGTTCTTTTACCATCGCTCTTGTAAATAATCCGTCAAATGACATATCGCATTCCTCAATTCTTTCGCGCAATGTTTTAAGCATTGCGCCGGTCGTTGGCATGTTAAATTATATCATTTTTTTGGACAGGGCTGAATATGTTGCTATTAAGACAATAATGGGCAGAAGCAGGGGAGAGTGTATTTTCATGATGTTTCACGAAATGAGTGAAAAAGAAGTAGAACAGGAATTCGGAACTGATCTGGAAAAAGGGCTCACCGAAAAAGAAGCGGAAAAAAGAGTCAGGCAGTACGGCTTTAATGAACTGGAAGAGGCGGAAAAAGAATCTGCCCTTATGCTCTTTCTCAGCCAGTTTAAAGATTTTATGACGCTCGTCCTGCTTGCCGCAACCGTGATTTCCGGATTTTTAGGCGAATATGTCGACGCGGTCGCGATCATCGCCATTGTATTGATTAACGGGTTTCTCGGCTTTTTTCAGGAGCGGCGGGCCGAGAAATCGCTTGAAGCATTAAAAGAACTTTCCGCACCGCAAGTCAATGTGCAAAGAAACGGGCGATGGGTAAAAATCCCTTCGAAAGAAGTGGCGCTTGGCGATATTTTAAAATTTGAAAGCGGGGACCGGGTTGGCGCCGATGTCCGGATTGTAAAGGCTAATAATCTTGAAATTGAAGAGTCGGCGCTGACGGGAGAATCCATCCCTTCCCCGAAATCAACGGAACCGATTCCTGTGGAAAATGCGGGCCTCGGCGATTTGCATAATATGGCGTTTATGGGGACGATGGTAACGCGCGGCAACGGCATCGGCATCGTCACCGCGATCGGGATGCAGACGGCAATGGGGGAAATTGCCGATATGATTCAAAACGCCGAATCGATGGCGACCCCTTTGCAAAGAAGGCTCGAGCAGCTGGGAAAAATTTTAATCGTGGTGGCGCTGCTTTTAACCCTCCTTGTCGTCCTTGTCGGCGTCTGGCACGGGCATGACTTGTATTCCATGTTTCTGGCGGGAGTTTCGCTCGCGGTTGCGGCGATTCCGGAAGGCCTGCCGGCGATTGTGACAATTGCGTTATCGCTCGGCGTCCAGCGCATGATCCGGAAAAACGCGATCGTCCGGAAACTGCCGGCGGTGGAAACGCTCGGCTGTGCGTCAGTCATCTGCTCGGATAAAACCGGCACCATGACGCAAAACAAAATGACAGTCACCCATTTATGGAGCGGCGGAAAGACGTGGAAAGTGTCCGGGACGGGCTATGAGCCGAAAGGGATTTTTACGGACAATGGAACGGAAATCCACCCTTTAAAGGAAAAAAGCGTCTACCAGCTTTTGACGTTCGGGCTATTATGCAACCATGCCGAATTGAAAGTGAAAAACAAAGAATATGTGATAGACGGTGACCCGACGGAAGGCGCGCTCCTCGTTTCCGCCCTGAAGGCCGGTTTAACGAGGGAATTACTGCTGAAAGATTTTACAATTGAACAGGAATTTCCGTTTGATTCAACGCGGAAAATGATGAGCATGGTAATCCGTGACAAACACGGCAAACGGTTTGTGATCACAAAAGGCGCGCCGGATGTGCTGCTCGGGGTAAGCCGGTCGGTGCTCTGGAACGGAAGGGAACAATCGTTTGATCTGGAAACACGAAGGAAAGTAGAGAAAGCGGTCGAATCTTTGGCTGCCCAGGCACTCCGGACGATCGCCATCGCGTTCAAGCCGCTTGCAGCAGGAGAAACGGCAAAAAGTGAACAAGAGGCGGAGACAAATTTGATATTTATCGGCGTCCAGGGGATGATCGATCCGCCGCGGCCAGAAGTCAGACAGGCCATTAAAGAATGTAAGGAAGCGGGCATCCGGACGGTGATGATTACAGGCGACCATGCTGTGACCGCAAAAGCAATTGCGAGGCAGCTCGGGATTTTGCGCACAAGCCGTGAAAAAGTGGTGGACGGCACGATGCTGAACGAACTGACGGTGGATGAGCTGGAAGACGTGATTGACGAAGTTTCCGTGTTTGCGCGCGTATCGCCGGACCATAAACTGAAAATCGTTAAAGCTTTCCAAAACCGCGGGGCAGTCGTTGCCATGACAGGGGACGGCATCAATGACGCACCGGCCATTAAAACAGCCGATATCGGCATCTCGATGGGCATTACCGGAACCGATGTCGCAAAAGAAGCCTCCTCGCTCATTTTGCTCGATGATAATTTCGCGACGATTAAAGCGGCGATCCAGGAAGGCCGCAATATTTATGAAAATATCCGGAAATTTATCCGTTATCTGCTCGCCTCCAATGTCGGTGAAATCCTTGTGATGCTGTTTGCAATGCTTTTGTCCCTGCCGCTTCCGGTCGTTCCCATCCAAATTCTTTGGGTCAATCTCGTGACGGATGGGCTGCCGGCGATGGCGCTCGGCCTCGACCAGCCGGAAGAAGATGTGATGAAGCGGAATCCGCGCCATCCGCGTGAAGGGGTGTTTGCGCGCGGGCTCGGCTGGAAAGTGATTTCGCGCGGTTTTCTGATCGGGTCCGCGACACTTGCCGCTTTTGTAACCGTATATTACCAGCACCCCGACCGGCTTGCTTATGCACAAACGATTGCATTTGCAACACTTGTCCTTGCCCAGCTGATCCATGTGTTTGACTGCCGCAGCGAACGCTCGGTGCTCGCGCGCAACCCGTTTGGAAATGTCTATCTTGTGCTTGCTGTTTTGTCATCGGTTTTGCTTATGCTTGCCGTGATTTATGTTCCGGCCCTCCAGCCGGTTTTCCATACGCTACCGATATTGCCGAAAGACTGGCTGCTCGTCCTCTGCATGAGTGCAATTCCGACATTTTTGCTTGCGGGGACATATTATTTAAGAAAAAAACCTTGAATTATGCTATAATCTTAAAAGTAATAGGGGATCCTCTATTACTTTTTCTTTTGGCGAAATTTCCCCAGGCGCTCCGGTTAAGATTTCCTTTCCTAAATGGGCGGGGCGCGGTATAATCTCCGTAAAAGCTATTATCACCGGGCCGGGGACAGGCGCGATGAAAGTCGTGAAGGTTAAAACCGGCGTGATGGTAGATGTAAGAAGAGATTGGGCGTGAGAAGATGGTCTTAAGCATGACGGGCTATGGCAGAGGCCGCCGGGAGACGCGGCAGTTCAGTGTGACGGTGGAGATCAAGTCTGTCAACCATCGCTTTTGCGAATATCAGATCAGGATGCCGAAGCAGCTTGTCAAAGTGGAAGAAGAGTTGAAAAAAATCATCGGGAACTATGTGCAGCGCGGCCGTATTGACGTGTTTGTCACCATTGCCGGTGAAGGGCTTGTCAAACGCAGGCTGCGGGTCGACTGGGATTTGCTGGACGAATACCACCGGTTTTTAAGCCGGATCCGTGAGCAATACGGAATTGAATCAGGTTTTGGCATTCGCGAGTTATTAAACCGCGAAGATTTAGTTACAATAGAAGAAATAGAGGAAGATAATGAAGAAATCCTCACCCTTGTCCTGGAAGCCTGCAAAGAGGCGGCCGGGCAGTTGCGGCTTATGCGCGAAAAAGAAGGTTCCCTGCTCAAAACTGATTTGGAAAAACACCTCCAAACGATTTCAAAGCAGGTGGATCATATCAAAACAGAAGCGCAGTCGCTCGTTTCTACATACCGATTCAAACTTGAAAAGCGGATGCAGGAGCTATCAGGCGGCCGGCTGGATGAAGCGAGGCTCGTCCAGGAAGCGGCGCTGTTTGCCGACAAATCCGATATTCATGAAGAAGTGACAAGGCTTGAAAGCCACTTGATTCAATTTGGCGAAACGTTGGCGCTTGATGAGCCAATCGGCAGAAAACTGGATTTCATGATCCAGGAGATGAACAGGGAAGTGAACACGATTGGATCGAAAGCAAATGCTTCCGGTATTTCAACAGCCGTTGTTGAGCTCAAAACGGTCCTTGAGAAGATGCGCGAGCAAGTGCAGAATATAGAATGATTCGCGCAAAGTCAATTGTATGCGAGCGGGAGAGGATGCAGGTGGTGAAACTCATTAATATCGGCTTTGGAAATATCATTTCGGCAAACCGCATCATTTCCATTGTAAGCCCGGAATCAGCGCCGATTAAGCGGCTCATCCAGGATGCACGCGAGCGCGGCACTTTAATTGATGCGACTTACGGCAGAAAAACCCGGGCAGTGATAATGATGGACAGCGGCCATGTGATTCTCTCCGCAGTTCAGCCGGAAACAGTGGCGCACCGTGTCACGGACGGGGAAACAGATGGCGAGGAGGTATAGCGTTGAAGAAAAAAGGATTACTCATTGTGTTATCCGGTCCGTCCGGTGTCGGGAAAGGGACCGTACGGAAAGCCATTTTTTCGCAGCCGGATACGAAATTTGAATATTCCATCTCGATGACGACGAGAAAACCGCGGGAAGGCGAAATCGACGGGGTGGATTATTTTTTCAAAGAACGCGAAGAATTTGAAGAACTGATCAGGCAGGGAAAACTGCTGGAGTACGCGGAATATGTCGGCAATTATTACGGGACGCCGGTCGATTATGTGAAGGAAACATTGGAAGCGGGAAAAGATGTTTTTCTCGAAATAGAAGTGCAGGGCGCGCGGCAGGTCCGCGAAAAATTTCCGGACGGCTTATTTATTTTTCTTGCGCCGCCGAGTTTGTCCGAACTGGAATCGAGGATCACGCAGCGCGGGACGGAATCTGCCGAAAGGATCCGCGACCGGATGGAAAAAGCCCGCAAAGAAATTGAAATGATGAATTTATATGATTACGTTGTGGAAAATGATACAATAGAAAACGCCTGCGAAAAAATCAAAGCCATTGTCGTCGCGGAACATTGCCGGACGGCACGCGTTGCGAAGCTGTATAAAAAAATTCTGGAGGTTGAATAAGATGCTTTATCCTTCCATTGATGAACTGTTGAAAATTATCGATTCGAAATATTCCCTTGTCACGATCGCGGCAAAACGTGCCCGCCAGCTGCAGGACCAGCATAACGAAGTGCTTGAAAAATATGTTTCCGATAAAAATGTCGGCAAGGCGCTTGAAGAAATTTATGCCGGCGTCCTCCGGATCAAACACGATGGAACGGCTTCTTAAGTTATCTTGGTACGGTTATACGGAAAATCACAGAGCAGGGACTGGCGGATATGGCGTCAGCCCTTTTTCTTATATTTGCTTTTTTGTTAGAATGGTCGTAAGGATATTGACTGAGACTTTACAGGGGGCATACGGATGCTTGGGAAAAATATATTATTGTGCGTAACCGGAGGGATTGCCGTTTTTAAAGCGGCTGCGCTCACAAGCAAGCTGGCGCAGTCCGGCGCACATGTGAAAGTCATCATGACGGAATCCGCCTGCAAGTTTGTGGCGCCGTTAACGTTTCAGGCGCTTTCCCGGAATGAAGTGTACACCGATACATTTGATGAGAAACACCCGGAGAAAATCGCCCATATTGATCTTGCAGACTGGGCGGATCTTGTCCTCATTGCGCCGGCCACCGCGAATATGATTGGAAAATTGGCGAACGGAATAGCGGATGATATGGTCTCGACTACGATCCTCGCCACGACTGCGCCGGTATGGGTGGCGCCGGCAATGAATGTCCATATGTACGGCCACCCGGCTGTCCGGCGGAACCTGGAAACGCTCAAAGGCTTCGGCTACCGGCTGATCGAGCCTGCGGACGGGCATCTCGCATGCGGCTATACCGGAAAAGGAAGATTGGAAGAACCGGAGAACATCGTGGCGCTTTTGAAAGATTTTTTCAGCGGCGGGCCGAAACCGCTGTCCGGGAAAACGGTTTTAGTGACAGCCGGCCCGACGATTGAAAAAATTGATCCCGTCCGCTTTCTTTCAAACCGTTCGTCCGGAAAAATGGGATTTGCGCTTGCCGAAGAAGCGGCCAATATGGGGGCAAACGTTTTGCTTGTCACAAGCGTGGACACGCTGGCACCGCCCGCCGGAACGGAAATCATCAAAGTGGAGAGCGCAGAGGAGATGTATCATGCGGTCATGGGCCGCTACAAGGAAGCGGATATCATCATTAAAAGCGCGGCCGTGGCAGACTACACGCCGGTCCGTGTCTTCGATAAAAAAATGAAAAAGCAGCCGGGCAACCTGACGCTAGAACTGAAACGGACAAAAGATATTTTAAAAGAACTTGGCGAAAGGCTGGACAAGCCTTTTCTCGTCGGCTTTGCCGCGGAAACTGATCATCTCGAAAACTATGCGCGCGGCAAAATGGAACGGAAGCGTGCGGATATGATTGTCGCCAATGATGTGAGCCGGGAAGGCGCCGGATTTGCCGGCGATACGAATATCGTGACCATTTTTAAACGCGACGGCTCGAAACGGGAACTCCCGCTGCTTTCCAAGCATGAGGCGGCAAGGGAAATTTTGCGCGAAATCTGCCGCGAGATCGAAAAGGACGAAAAGAAATGAAGATTGCAAGTGTGATTGTCGATATACCGGCAATGCAGACGGATAAATATTTTGATTACCGGATCCCAGAAAAATGGGGAACGGCCATCCAACCGGGAATGCGCGTCATTGTCCCGTTCGGCCCGCGCACGATCCAGGGATTTGTTGCGGGCATAAAAGACCGTTCGGAAGTGAAGAACTTGCGTGAAATCATTGCGCCGCAGGATTTGGCCCCGGTTTTGAATGCGGAGCTGCTTGCGCTCGGGGACTGGCTTGCGAAGGAAACGCTTTGCCTGAAAATCTCTGCTTACCAGGCGATGCTGCCGGCCGCGATGAAGGCAAAATACGAAAAACGCATCAAAAGGCAGGACGGGGGCGCCAACCCTTTTCTTGACGAAGTGTTCGGGGATAGCGGCGAAATCGGCTGGAAAGAAGCGCAGCAAAAGGGCTTTCTGCCGTTTCTGCAAAAAGAAGCGAAAAACGGATCGGTGGAAGTCGTATATGAAGTCAAAAGCAAAGCCAACAAGAAAACGGTCCGGCTCATTTTCTGCCCGAGTTCCAAAGGCGAGCTCGAAAAACGGATGGAAAAAGTGCCGAAAAATGCCCCGAAACAAAAGCAGGTGCTGCAATTTTTCCTGGAAAATCCGGATGCAAAGATGCCTTCTCCCGAACTGGCGGAAACAGCCGGCGTATCGCGGGCGGTTATCAAAACATTGCTTGAAAAAGGATGGCTGGCAGAAACACAGGAAGAATCGTACCGCGACCCGTATGCCGGCCGCCAATTTCAAAAGAGCGTGCCGCATGCTTTGACTGCGGAACAGAAACAGGCAATCGGCCCGGTCCTTTCCGCGGTCCGCGAAAACAGAAACGAAACGTTTTTGCTTTTTGGCGTAACCGGCAGCGGAAAAACGGAAATTTATCTCCAGTCGATACAGGAAGTGCTGAACCAGGGGAAAGAGGCGATTGTCCTTGTCCCGGAAATTTCTCTAACGCCGCAAATGGTGAACCGTTTTAAAAGCCGTTTCGGCAAAGATGTGGCGGTTTTGCACAGTGGCTTATCGGTCGGTGAAAAATACGATGAATGGCGGAAAATTACCCGCAAAGAAGCGAAAGTGGTGGTCGGGGCGCGGTCGGCGATTTTTGCCCCGTTTGAAAATCTTGGCATCATTATTATTGATGAAGAGCATGAAAATAGCTACAAGCAGGAAGACAACCCGCGCTACCACGCGAGGGACGTCGCCCTTTTCCGGAGCAAAAACCACCATTGCCCGGTTATCCTCGGCAGCGCCACCCCGTCGCTTGAATCATTTGCCCGCGCGCAAAAAGGGGTCTATACGTTGCTGAAAATGGAAAAACGGATGAACAACCACCCGCTTCCCGAAGTTTCGATTGTCGACATGCGCGAAGAATTGCGCGCAGGCAACCGTTCCATGTTCTCAAGAGAGCTTTTTGAAAAACTGAAAGACCGCCTGGAGAAAAAACAGCAAACCGTGCTGCTGCTAAATAAAAGGGGATATTCCTCCTTTGTCATGTGCCGGGACTGCGGGTATGTGCAGCAATGCCCGAACTGCGATATTTCGCTTACCTATCACCGCTCCACAAACGAAATGAAATGCCATTACTGCGGTTACGAGACGTTTGTGCCCGCAACATGCCCGGAATGCGGGAGTTCCCATATCCGCTATTTCGGGACAGGGACGCAGAAAGTGGAAGAGGAGCTCGGGCGGCTGCTGCCTGAAGCGCGCGTGATCCGGATGGATGTCGATACAACCGGCCGGAAAGGGGCGCATGAACGGATGCTTCAAAGCTTTGCAAACGGGGAAGCCGATATTTTGCTCGGCACGCAGATGATTGCAAAAGGGCTCGATTTTCCGAATATTACGCTTGTCGGCGTGCTGAATGCGGACACGATGCTCCATTTGCCCGATTTCAGGGCGTCCGAAAAAACGTTTCAGCTTTTAACACAAGTAAGCGGGCGCGCGGGGCGGCACCAGCTGGAAGGCGAGGTTGTTGTCCAGACATATACCCCCGAACATTACAGCATCCAATTTGCAGGGGAGCAGGACTATGAACGCTTTTACCGCCAGGAAATGAGAATGCGGAAAGTGGGCGCCTACCCTCCTTTTTACTATCTCACCCTGATTACGGTCAGCCATGAAAATGTGATGGAAGCCATGTCCGCATCCGAAAAAATCGCAGGCTTTATGCGGAATCGGGTGTCGGGCGGAAGTGTGATTTTAGGCCCTTCGGCATGCCCGGTCCCCCGTGTGAAAAATAGATATCGTTACCAATGTCTGATAAAATACAAACGGGAACCGCGGCTCAATGAAACATTATCTGTTTTGCTGGAACATTTCCAGCACCAGATTGCCTCGGAAGGATTAAGCATCGCGGTCGATGTCAATCCTAATATGATGATGTAACAGGAACGAGTGATTCGAAATGATGGAGATTGTAAAATATCCTGCCGCTGTTTTGGAGGAAAAATGCAAACGGGTCACGGCATTCGGCCCGTCTTTAAAAGCGGTACTGGATGAAATGCATGAAACGATGCTTGAAGCGGACGGGGTCGGCCTTGCCGCTCCGCAAGTCGGCATCAGCCAGCAAATCGCCGTTGTCGATACCGGCGATGGGACAGGCCGGATTGACCTCATCAATCCAAAAATCGTAACAAGGCGCGGGGAACAGACCGATGTCGAAGGCTGCCTGAGCTTTCCCGGCGTTTACGGCACGGTTCAACGCGCCCGTTATGTGAAAGTAAAAGCACAGGACGCAAACGGAAAGGCGTTCACGATTGAAGCGGAAGATTTCCTTGCCCGCGCTTTGCAGCATGAAATCGACCATCTGCACGGCGTTTTGTTTACGTCCAAAATCATCGATTATGTGGATGAGGAAGACTTGGTTTTTGAGGAGGATGATACCGAATGACGAAAGTGGTGTTTATAGGGACGCCGGAATTTGCCGTGCCGGTTTTACAGACGCTGATCCGCGACGGGTACGAGGTCATTGGGGTTGTGACACAGCCGGACAGGCCGGTTGGCAGAAAACAGATCTTAACGCCCCCGCCTGTAAAACGGGAGGCGGAAAAGCACGGCATTCCGGTTTTTCAGCCGGAAAAATTGCGCCAGCCGGAAAGCCTCGCCCGCATTTTGGCACTCAAGCCGGATGTTGTGGTTACATGCGCGTACGGGCAGATTTTGCCGAAAGCATTGCTTGATGCGCCCCCGTTCGGCTGCATTAATGTCCATGCGTCACTGCTTCCGGAACTGCGCGGCGGGGCGCCGATCCATACAGCCATTTTACAAGGGAAGAAAAAGACCGGCGTAACCATTATGTATATGGCGGAAAAACTCGATGCCGGCGACATCTTCAGCCAGCGGGAAGTCGAAATTGAAGAAACCGATGATGCCGGCACCCTCCATGACAAGCTGAGCAAAGCGGGTGCTATGCTTTTATCCGAAACGCTTCCGAAAATCCTGGCAAAAGAAATTGTGCCGGTGCCGCAGGATGAACAGAAGGCGACGTTTGCCCATAATATTACGCGCAGCCAGGAAAAAATCGATTGGAAAAAACCGGGGGAATCCATTTACAACCAAATCAGGGGCCTGTGCCCGTGGCCGGGTGCCTATACCGTACATGGCGGAAAAACGTTTAAAATATGGAAGAGCGAAAAAGTGCCGCTTTCCGTTCATGCGGAACCGGGCACCATCGTCACGATAAAAAAAGACGGGATCGTGGTCGCAACGGGCAGCACAACTGGCATTAAAATTACGGAACTGCAGCCTGCCGGGAAGAAACGGATGGCGGTTGCGGAATTTTTAAACGGTTCAGCGGGCGGCCTTGCACCCGGGATGAAATTTGGAGATGAAGATGAGTAAAGACCGGAAAAATGTTCGCGAAGCAGCGCTTGAACTTTTGGAGGCAGTGGAGAAAAACGAGTCGTACAGCAATTTGCTGCTTGACCGCTATATTGAAAAATACCGGTTCCACGGCCCTGACCGGGCGTTGCTTACGGAAATCACTTATGGCACGTTGCAGAGAAAGCAGACACTGGACTATTTTCTCGCCCCGTTTTTGCGCAAAAAAATTGAAAATTGGGTGCGGATTTTGTTGCGCTTGTCTATATATCAAATGGTATACTTAGATAAAATCCCTGACCGCGCGATTATTTTTGAAGCGGTGGAAATCGCCAAAAAACGCGGCCACCGCGGGATTTCCGGAATGGTCAACGGCGTTTTGCGCGCCATCCAGCGCGGGGGGCTCAGAAGTTTAGAGGAAATAGAAGACCCGCTTGAAAGATTATCGGTGGCAACGAGCCATCCGCACTGGCTTGTGGCAAGATGGGCGGAAGCTTACGGCTATAAAACAACGAAAGAAATGTGTGAAGCAAACCTGATTCCGCCGTTACAGACAGCAAGGGTGAACCTGAACCGGGCATCCGTGGAAGAAGTCATCGAAAAACTGGTACGGGAAGGGTTTACCGTTGAGCGGAGCCCGGTTATTCCGGAAGCTGTCCGGTCGCGAAAAGGTAATCTTGCCCGTTCGGCATGCTTTAAAGAAGGGCTCTTCACCATCCAGGATGAAAGTTCGATGGCGGTTGCCTATGCGCTTTGCATCCAGGAAGGCCAGCGGATTTTGGACGCTTGTGCGGCACCGGGCGGCAAAACCACCCATATTGCGGAAAAGTTGGAAGGAACGGGGGAAGTAATCGCGCTCGATCTCCATCCCCATAAGGCCAAACTGGTCCGGGAAAACGCAGAGAGGCTCGGTACCGGACAGGTCGAAGCGGTTGCGATGGACAGTCGGGATGCAGGCGCCCATTTTGAAAAAAACACTTTTGACCGCATTCTTGTCGATGCGCCGTGCACAGGTTTTGGGGTTCTGCGGCGGAAACCGGATATCAAATATGCGAAAACCGTTGACGATATCCATGCGCTAAAGCAGGTCCAGCTTTCAATTTTATCGGGCGTGTCGGGACTGTTAAAACCGGACGGCATCTTAGTTTTCAGCACCTGCACCGTCGACCGGGAAGAAAATGAAGGGACGATTGAAACATTTTTGCAGGAACATCCGGAATTTGAACCGTATCCGCTGCACGTCCCTGAAGCAATGGAATCTTTAGTTGACGGATACCGGATGCAGATTTTTCCGCAGGACTTCGGCGGGGACGGTTTTTTCATCGCTAGTATCCGCAAAAAGGCCGGTAAAGCATAGGCTTGCCCGATGATAAACACGTCAAAGAGTATGAAGGTGGGGGTATAATGGAATCTGTCTATAAAACGGATAAGGGCAGAGTAAGGCAGCATAACGAAGACAATGGGGGAGTCTTTGAAAATGCCGGCGGCGATCTCCTTGCGATTGTTGCAGATGGCATGGGCGGCCATCGTGCGGGTGACATTGCGAGCGGCATGACGGTGCAATGTTTTAAAGAAGCGTTTGAAAAATTCGGCCCGGTTGCCGATGCGGAATCCGCAGAGGCGTGGCTTTCTGAGACGATCCGCGAGGTGAATGCCCGTTTATTTGATCATGCCGCCCATCACCCTGAATGCGAAGGAATGGGCACCACACTGGTTGCAGCGGTCTGCACCGAGCGCTTTATTTCCATCGCCAATATCGGAGACAGCCGCGGCTATATTTTTAATGAAAACGGCTTCCAACAGCTGACGGAAGATCATTCGCTGGTCAATGAACTCGTCAAAACCGGCCAGATTTCAAAAGAAGATGCCGAAAATCACCCGCATAAAAATGTGATTCTGAAGGCGCTTGGGACGGAAGATTCGATCTCGCCCGACTTAAAAACGATTGTATTTGAAGAAAATGATACTTTGCTGCTTTGTTCAGACGGCCTGTCGAATAAAGTGCCGACGGAAGTGATGAAAGAAGTGCTTGAAAAAGATCTGCCGCTCGGGAAGAAAGCGGAAATGCTTGTGGATTATGCCAATGAAAACGGCGGGGAAGACAATATTACGATTGTGCTTCTGGCGTCCGGCCGCAATAAAGGCGGGTGCCATTCATGCTAATCGGAAGACGGATCAGCGGCCGCTACAAAGTCAAAAGCCTGATCGGCGGCGGCGGCACGGCAAACGTCTATCTGGCCCGCGATATGATTTTGGACCGTGATGTGGCCGTCAAGGTGTTGCGCCCGGATTTTGCAGATGAGCCGGAGTTTATCCAGCGTTTTCACAGGGAGGCCCAATCGGCAACGAGCCTGGTCCATCCGAATATTGTCAGTATTTATGATATCGGCGAAGAGGATGATTTAAATTATATCGTCATGGAAAATGTTGAGGGCATGACGCTAAAACAATACATACAGCAAAACGGCCCGGTTTCCGTTGAGAAAACGCTGGACATTATGGGGCAGCTTGCGGCGGCGATCGCACATGCCCATGACAACCATATTATCCACCGTGACATTAAGCCGCAAAATATTTTAATCAGCCATGACGGTGTTGTGAAAATTACGGACTTCGGGATTGCCATCGCTCTATCCGCTACTTCGATCACCCGGACAAATGCCGTGCTCGGTTCGGTCCATTATCTTTCCCCCGAGCAGGCAAGGGGCGGTGTTGCCACATATAAATCGGATATATACGCACTCGGCATCGTGATGTTCGAGCTTTTAACGGGAAGGATTCCTTTTTCGGGGGAATCTGCCGTTTCCATTGCTTTAAAACATTTGCAAAGCGAGACGCCGTCGCTGAAAAGGTGGAATCCCGATATTCCCCAAAGTGTTGAAAATATTGTTTTAAAAGCAACGGCGAAAGATCCGTTTTACCGTTATAACAGCACCGAAGAAATGGGGGAGGATATCCGGACCGCACTCCTGCCGGAAAGGCTCAATGAACCGAAATTTGTGATTTCAGAAGACGAAGGTCAGACGAAAATTATGCCGGTGATTTCCGAAGTGGCTGCCGGCCCCGACCGGAATGAAGAAACCATTATCGCAAATCCGGCCGGAGAAAATGAAAAAGAAAAGAAACCGGACACAAAGCGGGACAAAAAAGAGAAAAAACGGCGAAAAAAATGGCCGTTCGTTGCCGGCGCTCTCGCCTTTCTGCTCGTGCTTGCCGGTCTTGCCGCCTTGCTGCTGCCGTCCCTGCTCGGCCCGAAAACCGTCAGCGTCCCGGCAGTATCAGGCAAAACGGCTGATGCTGCCGCCGCCGTGCTTACGGCGCACGGCCTGAAAACCGGGGAGAAGATTAAAACAACAAGCGAAACGGTACCAAAGGGGCAGGTCATCAAAACGGATCCCGAAGCCGGGGAAAAAATCAAAGAGGGGACAAAAGTTTCCCTTTACATTAGCACGGGAAAAGAAACATTTGCCCTGTCCGATTATACCGGCAGGCAGTTTGACGACGTCGTGAATTTATTGAGCGGGGAACATTTTAAAGACATCGATAAAGAAGAAGTGTACGATGACAGTGCACAAGGGACCATTTTGTCGCAGGATCCCGCGCCCAATAAAAAAGTGGTGCCGGAAAGCACGGTGCTTACCTTTACTGTGAGCAAAGGCCCGGAAACTTATGCAATTGGGGATTTAACCGGGTTTTCAAAAAAACAGTTGGACGCATATGAAAAAACATCCGGTTTTTCCATTGAATATGCCGGAAAAGATTATTCGGATACCGTGAAAAAGGACCATGTCATTTCGCAATCCCCGCAGCCGGGAACCGAGCTGAAGAAGGGCTCGGTAGTAAAAGTGACCATCAGCAAAGGGCAGAAAGAAATGCCGCCAAAGACGGTTACAAAAGAAGTAACGATCCCGTATGAGCCGGATACGGATTCCGCCGGGAGCACAAATGAAAACCACAGCGAAAGTTCCGGTTCGGACGGAAACAGCCAGCCCGGTGACAGCAACGGGCAATCAAGCGGAAATGATGCCGGCAGCAAAACAGATGCAACTGCACAAGAAGACCCGAAACAGGAAGTGCAAATTTATATTGAAGACATGAACCATTCGATGTCCGCACCTGTTCAAACGTTTGAGATTACGAAAACGGTGAAAAAGCAGCTGGAGTTTACCATTGAGTACGGGAAAGAGGCAACATATAAAATCATGAGGGACGGCAAAGTCATCGCCGAAGAGACCGTTCCGTATCCAAACTGAGAAAGCGCCGGGCCGTACCCCGGCGCCTCCCCGATTTGAAAGTGCCGGAGAGATGGAGGTGGATGTATGGCAGAAGGAAAAATCATCAAGGCTTTAAGCGGATTTTACTATGTGAAAAATCGTGAAGACGGCGAAATTTACCAATGCAGGGGCAGAGGCGTCTTCCGGAAAAAGAAAATCACCCCGCTCGTCGGGGACCATGTCGAATTCCAAAAAGAAAACGGCCGGGAAGGTTATATTTTGGACATCGGCGAAAGAAAGAATGAACTCGTGCGCCCGCCGATTGCCAATGTGGATCAGGCTGTTTTGGTTTTTTCCGCAAAAGAACCGGACTTTCATACGCTGCTTTTGGACCGTTTTTTAGTCCCAATTGAAAAGAACCTGATCCGCCCGCTTATTCTGATCACAAAATGCGATCTCCTGGGCGCGGAGGAAAGAGAAAGGCTGCACGGTACGCTTGAAGTATACCGGCAAATCGGTTACCCGGTTATTTTCTCATCGGCGAAAACAGGCGAAGGGATAGATGCTTTGCTTTCGGCATTGAAAGGAAACATCACCGTCTTTTGCGGTCAGTCTGGAGTGGGGAAAACGTCCATTCTCAACCGTCTGGACCCTGCTTTGGATTTAAAAACAAATGAAATCTCCACGCATCTGGGCAGGGGGAAGCACACCACCCGCCATGTTGAACTGCTGCCGGTCGGAGGCGGGCTCGTGGCGGATACGCCGGGTTTCAGCTCACTGGACTTCACTGGTGTGGAATTGTCCGAGCTCGGGGACTATTTTCCTGAAATCAGTGAAAAATCGGCCGGCTGCAAGTTCCGCGGCTGCCTGCATGAAAACGAGCCGCATTGTGCGGTAAAAGCTGCTTTGGCCGAAGGGGAGATCGCTTCATTCCGGTACAGCCATTACATCAAGTTTCTTCAGGAAATTAAAAACAGAAAGCCGAGGTATTGACGATGGTAAAAATCGCACCCTCTATTTTGTCTGCAAATTTTGCGAAATTGGGAGAGGAAATTAAAGATGTGGAGGAAGGCGGAGCGGACTGGATCCATATTGATGTGATGGACGGCCATTTTGTGCCGAACATTACGATGGGGCCGCTTGTTGTCGGGGCGGTGCGGCCGGTCACAAAGCTTCCGCTCGACGTCCATTTGATGATTGAAAATCCGGACCAGTATTTGGTAGCTTTTGCGAAAGCAGGGGCAGACACGATTTCTGTCCATGTGGAAGCGTGCAGGCATCTCCACCGGACGATCCAGGAAATCCGGTCTCTTGGGGTAAATCCGGGCGTTGTCTTAAATCCCGCAACACCCATCGAATGGATTGCGCCGATCCTGGGGGATGTCGGCCTTGTATTGCTGATGACGGTCAATCCCGGGTTTGGCGGACAGGCTTTTATTGAATCCGTTGTCCCGAAAATTGAGAAACTGTACCGTTTAAAAGAAGAACAGGGGCTTGCATTTGACATTGAAGTTGACGGCGGCATCGATCCGGAAACAGCGCAAAAATGCAAACAGGCCGGTGCAACGGTGCTGGTTGCGGGCTCCAATATTTTTAAAAGCAAGAACCGGAAACAAGCGATCCGGGTATTAAAATACGGGCAGTAAAACAACAGCCGGGGTTCATCCGGCTTTTTCCGCATGAAAAGCCTGCGGGGAGCGGACAAAGATTGTCTTAAATCCATCGTATAAAAGGGGAATGAGGCATGGAAAAGAAAATCTATATTTTAGCAGGCGGCCCGCCCGAAAATGTGCCGGATCTTGCGCCATATGCGGAGGACAAACGGGCGGCATGGGCAGGTGTGGACAGGGGCGTGCTGCATTTGCTTAAACAAGGGATCATCCCGGAAATGGCCTTTGGCGACTTTGATTCCGTCAATCAGGAAGAATGGGGCTGGATCAACCGGAAACTTCAGCATATCCGGAAATTCCAGCCCGAAAAAGATGAGACCGATATGGAGCTGGCCTTGATGTGGGCCATCAGCCGGAACCCGGAAGTGATCCGCATTTTCGGCGCTACCGGCGGGCGGCTCGACCATGCTTTTACCAATGTCCTTTTACTTGTGCATGAAAAAGTTTTGCAATTTAAAGGGAAAATAGAGATGATCGACAGGCAGAACCGCGTGGAAATGTTTTTGCCCGGAACTTATACGATTGAAAAAATCGATGCGTATCCGTATGTTTCCTTTCTCCCGTTGACAGAAGAAGTAGAAGGGATCTCATTAACCGGATTTAAGTATCCGCTTGAAAATCGGCATATTGTAAGGGGCACCACCCTTTGTGTCAGCAATGAACTAATCCGGGATTTTGGTACTTTTTCTTTTTCAAGCGGCATATTAATGATGGTAAGAAGCCATGATTAATGATATTTCATGAACAAGCAGGCTGTATCCTTTTCGCTTACGCATGAATATAATGTGCGGGAGACCCGGATTGTATTTGAATGGGGAGGGACATACATGAAATTTTATACGATTAAACTGCCTAAATTTTTGGGCGGTATTGTAAGGGCCATGCTGGGGACTTTTAAAAAAGGGTAAGAGATAAAATCGACGCATGGCGGTTAGAAGGGGCAGTTCATTTTATACAGCGGGAAAATCGGCGGCGCGCCGGTTTTTTTGCCGCAAATTACAAAAAAACAGGAAACCGGATACCCGGTTTCCTGTTTTTGCATTATACACGTTCGACTTTTCCGGATTTCAAAGCGCGGGCGGAAACCCAGACGCGTTGCGGTTTGCCGTCCACCAGAATGCGCACTTTTTGCAAGTTCGCTTTCCAGGTGCGTTTGTTTGCGTTCATGGCGTGAGAACGTTTATTGCCGGATACCGTTTTACGTCCTGTAATTGCACATTTTTTCGGCATTGTATTCCCTCCTCCTGTTGCGAAGCAGAAATAGAACATATTTATGCTTTCATCTCTTCATTTTTCGTTAAAAATTCACTATAATAATTTATCATATTGGAAGGCACAATGCAAGTCCTGCCAGAGTGCATACATGCAGGGCACCCTGTTTTGTGGTAAACTATAACAATGCAGGCCTGCTCTGCTTTCCATGTACCCTGTCTTATAGTACAATGGCGGTAGCAGGTCAAATCCGGTTTGGAAACAGTGAAGATAAGGGGGAGCGATTTATGCCGATTGAAATAAATACGCATTACGGAAAAATTGATATATCGAATGAAGTCGTCGCCACAATTGCGGGAGGTGCCGCCATTGACTGCTTCGGCATTGTCGGAATGGCCTCGAAAAATCAAATTAAAGACGGCATTACAGAAATCCTGCGCAAAGAAAACTTCTCGAGGGGCGTCATTGTGCGTCAACAGGATGAAAGAGTGGAAATTGACATGTATATTATTGTGGGCTACGGGACAAAAATTTCCGAAATTGCCCGCAACGTCCAGCAAAAAGTAAAATATACGCTGAATCAAACAGTCGGCTTATCAGTTGACGCCATTAATATTTACGTTCAGGGCGTGCGTGTCGCGAACCCGTAACGAGGAGGAAATTTTGTGGTTACATCACTGGATGGAAAGCGTTTTGCAGAAATGGTCATACAAGGGGCGAACCATCTTGCGGCAAACGCCAAGACGGTTGACGCCCTGAATGTATTCCCTGTCCCTGATGGCGATACGGGAACAAATATGAATTTAACGATGACTTCCGGTGCAAAGGAAGTGCAAAAAAATGTCCAGGCGCATATCGGTGCGGTTGCCGCAAGCTTTGCAAAAGGGCTGCTGATGGGCGCGCGGGGAAATTCGGGCGTGATTCTGTCCCAGCTGTTCCGCGGCTTCTCCAAATCGATTGAAACAAAAGCGCATATCTCCGCAAAAGAGTTTGCAGCGGCTTTTCAGGCCGGGGTCGAGAGCGCTTTTAAGGCAATCATGAAGCCGGTTGAAGGAACGATTCTCACGGTTGCAAGGGAAGCGGCCAAAAAAGGTGTGCAAACGGCGAAAACCGAAAAAGATCTGACGGCAGTCATGGAAGCGATCCTCGGGGAAGCGAAAACGACGCTGAGCCGGACGCCGGACATGTTGCCGGTGTTAAAAGAAGTCGGCGTGGTCGACAGCGGCGGCCAGGGGCTTGTTTTTATTTATGAAGGTTTTCTTGCCGAGTTAAAAGGGGAAGAGCTGCCGGATACACCGTCCGTCATCCCGTCAATGGACGAGCTCGTAAACGCCGAACACCATAAGCATGTGCAGGACTTTATGCGTACGGAGGATATCAAATATGGGTACTGCACGGAAATCATGGTCAGGCTCGACCGCTCGAAACCGTCCGCCAAGGCATTCTCAGAGGAGCGGTTCCGCAGTGATATGAGCCGCTTCGGGGATTCCCTCCTTGTCATTTCGGATGATGATATCGTTAAAGTCCATGTCCACACTGAGCGCCCGGGGGATGTTTTGAACTATGGACAGCAATACGGCAGCCTCATTAAATTAAAAGTGGACAATATGCGTGAGCAGCACAGCGCGATCGTCGGCGAAACGCATCATGCGCTTGTTGGCGAAAACGGAGCGGAACGGGAGAAAAAAGAAAAGAAAGACTACGGTGTGATTACGGTTGCCATGGGGGACGGAATCGCTGCGCTGTTTAAAAGCATCGGCGCCGATGTTGTCATTGAAGGCGGCCAGACGATGAACCCGAGCACCGAGGACATATTGAAAGCCATTGAAGAGGCGAACGCAAAACAAATCATCATTTTGCCGAACAATAAAAATATCATCATGGCAAGCGAGCAGGCAGCTGAACTGGCGGAAGAAAAAGTAGCCATTGTCCCGTCTAAAACCGTGCCGCAGGGAATGGCGGCGCTGCTCGCATTTAACCCCGGGCAGCCGCTTGACAAAAACGTCCAAGCAATGGAAGAAGCGCTCGGCCGCGTGAAATCCGGCCAGGTCACCAATGCGGTCAGGGATACGAATATTGACGGCATCTCCATCAAAAAAGGGGATTATATGGGCATTTATGAAGGGAAAATCGTCAAAACGAGCCCTGCCCTGTTGGAAGCATCCGGGCAGCTGCTTTCGCACATGATCGGCGCAGAAGATGAAATTGCCACCGTCATATACGGAAAAGATGTCAGCAAGGAGCAGGTTGGCGAACTCGTTTCCTATATCGAAACCAACTGGCCGGAGATGGAAATTGAAGTCCATGAAGGCAGGCAGCCGTTATATTCCTTTATTTTTGCAGTGGAATAGGGGTGCTTGCCTGCATACTATAAAGAGAGCTTGCTGAATACGAAAAAGTGCACCATTTGCTGCCGTTTGTTTTCATCTGTTGCAGCGCTTTTAAAAGTGCAAAGCTTTCACCCATCTTTTGCTCCATTGTTGTAAAAAGGCTTAGGATGCCTGGCGAACCGGCCAAACCAACATCCGGTTTTGCCCGGCAAGCTTTAAAATCAGCACAACGGCGGGTGCGGCCTGAAAAACGGCGCGCGCCCGCCGGCAATTGAAATTACGGAAAAAGCACAATAATGTGGGTGTGATGCGCAATGAAATATAAAAGTGTTTTTGATATTATCGGCCCGGTTATGATCGGGCCCTCAAGCTCCCATACGGCAGGTGCCGCGCGCATCGGCCGGGTGGCGAGAAGCTTATTCGGCAGGCAGCCAAAATGGGCAGACATCCATTTTTACGGATCGTTCGCGACCACCTATAAAGGGCACGGTACAGACGTTGCCATTGTCGGCGGCCTGCTCGATTTTGACACGGATGATGAACGGATCAAATCTTCTCTTCAGATTGCGGAACAGTTCGGGCTTACGGTGAAGTTTCTCGTGGAAAGTGCCGTCCCGGACCACCCGAACACGGTAAAGATCCGGATGGGCGACGCATCGGGAGATATGGAACTGACCGGTATCTCAATCGGCGGCGGAAAAATTGAAGTAACAGAACTGAACGGCTTTGAGCTACACTTATCCGGCCACCATCCGGCCGTGCTCGTCGTCCACCAGGATCGCTACGGGGCGATTGCGGCCGTATCCAATATTTTATCGGCACATGAAATCAATATCGGCCATATGGAAGTGTCGCGCAAAGAAGCCGGAAAGATGGCATTGATGGCCATCGAAGTGGACCAGAATCTCGATGATGCCGTCATTGAAGAAATCAAGCGGCTCCCGAACATTACCCAGGTTGCAAGAGTTGTAGATTAGATGTGAGAAAAAGGCGCAGCTGCTAAGCAGGCGGCGCTTTCTTTTGGCTGTCTTTTGAAATGTGCGTGCATCCTTGCCTGTGCCAGGAGAAGCAGCATGGATATTGAAGGAGGGTAATGATGTTTCGGAATGTTGCTGAGCTTGTAGAACTGGCCGAACAGAAAAATAAAAAAATTTCGGAAATTATGATAGAGCAGGAAATGGAAGTAACCGGAAAATCCAGGGAAGCCATCATAAAAAAGATGGATGAAAATCTGGCTGTTATGGAAAAAGCAGTTGAAAAAGGAATTGCCGGTGTCCGCTCCCACTCGGGGCTTACGGGCGGCGATGCCGTGCTGCTGCAAAAATATATTGAAAAAGGCAATTTCTTATCTGGCGCAACCATTTTGGATGCCGTCAGCAAAGCCGTTGCGACAAATGAAGTGAACGCGGCAATGGGAACGATTTGCGCAACGCCGACGGCCGGTTCTGCCGGCGTTGTGCCGGGAACGCTCTTTGCGGTCAAAAACAAGTTGCACCCGACGCGTGAAGAAATGGTCCGTTTCTTATTTACATCCGGCGCATTCGGATTTGTGGTGGCCAATAATGCGTTTATTTCCGGCGCAGCAGGCGGCTGCCAGGCAGAAGTCGGATCAGCTGCCGGGATGGCTGCCGCGGCCATTGTCGAGATGGCGGGCGGCACACCGGAACAATGCGCCCATGCAATGGCCATTACTTTGAAAAATATGATCGGCCTGGTGTGCGATCCTGTGGCCGGCCTTGTGGAAGTGCCATGCGTGAAACGGAATGCAATGGGAGCAGCCAATGCGATGGTTGCGGCAGATATGGCGCTTGCCGGCATTAAAAGCCGGATCCCTTGCGATGAAGTGATTGATGCGATGTACCGCGTCGGGCAGCAGATGCCGACTGCGCTCAAAGAAACGGCGCGTGGAGGCCTGGCGGATACGCCGACCGCCCGGAAACTGGAAGCAAAAATTTTCGGTATGCCGCTTGATCTGCATGAATAGCCCGCTTGATCAGTCGGTAACCGTCTTAAAAGGGATCGGCGAAGAAACGGAAGCAAGTCTCGGGCAGATGGGGATTTTCACCATTTATGACCTGCTTACTTATTTCCCTTTCCGGTATGAAGATGACCGGCTCAAAGATTTGCGTGAAGTCCGGCATGATGAACGGGTGACGGTGACGGGGAGGGTGCATAGCGAACCCTCCCTCATCTATTATTCAAAAAAACGGTCACGCCTGTCGATGAAAGTGTTCGCAGGCGATTTTCTCATTACGGTTGTCTGTTTTAACCGGCCGTATCTGAAAAAGAAAATCCATATTCATGATGAAATTACGGTTACCGGAAAATGGGACATGCACCGGCAGACGATTACGGCCCAATCCTTAAAAACAGGCACGGCCGATCAAACGTCCGGATTCGGGCCGATCTATGCTGTGAAAGGAAAAATGACGGTAAAAACGTTACGAAAATACATCGAGTCTGCTTTTCGCGCGTTTGGCGGCGAAATCGAAGAAGTTCTGCCGGCAGAAATGCTTGCAAAATATAAATTAATGCCGAAAAAGCAGGCCATGTATGCGATGCACTTCCCAAAATCGGAACAGGAAGTGAAAATGGCAAGAAGGACCATTGTATACGAAGAGTTTTTGGCTTTTCAGCTGAAGATGCAGGCGTTAAGGAAATTCGAGCGCGAACATTCAAACGGCCGGGCCATCCGCTATGATGTGCGGAAATTAAGAAATTTTATCGGCTCCTTGCCGTTTCCATTGACGGACGCCCAGAAAAGAGTGGTAAACGAAATTTGCGCGGACATGAAGTCGCCGTTCCGTATGAACCGTCTGCTCCAGGGGGATGTCGGCTCCGGGAAAACGGTCGTCGCTGCGATAGCACTATACGCTGCGGTGACGGCGGGATTTCAGGGGGCGTTGATGGTACCGACGGAAATTCTTGCCGAGCAGCATGCCGAATCGCTTTGCCAGCTGCTCGAACCGCACGGCGTCCGGGTCGCTTTACTGACGAGCACTGTAAAAGGGAAACGGAGAAAAGCGCTTTTGGAACAGCTCGGTACAGGCGGCGTCGATATTTTAATCGGCACGCATGCTTTAATCCAGGAAGATGTGGCATTTTCCCGGCTCGGCCTTGTGATCACGGATGAACAGCACCGGTTCGGGGTTGAGCAAAGACGGATCCTCCGCGAAAAAGGGATGAATCCGGATGTGCTTTTTATGACGGCAACGCCCATTCCGCGGACGCTTGCCATCACCGTGTTTGGCGAAATGGATGTTTCTGTTATTGACCAGATGCCGGCCGGCCGCAAAAAGATTGAAACGTACTGGGTGAAGAACAATCAGTTCGAAAGGGTGCTCAGCTTTATCGAAAAAGAGCTCAAAAAAGGCAGACAGGCGTATGTCATCTGTCCGCTCATCGAGGAATCCGATAAGCTTGACGTCCAGAACGCGATTGATGTGTATGCCATTTTAAACCAATATTTTAATGGCCGGTATATAGCCGGGCTGATGCATGGCAGGCTGCCGGGCGATGAAAAGGAAGCGGTCATGAAAGCGTTCAGCCGCAACGAAATCCAGGTGCTTGTGTCAACAACGGTTGTCGAAGTCGGCGTCAATGTGCCGAATGCGACCATTATGGTCATTTATGATGCCGAACGGTTCGGCCTTGCC
This sequence comes from Weizmannia sp. FSL W8-1119, assembly GCF_038008605.1. NCBI lineage: Bacteria > Bacillati > Bacillota > Bacilli > Caryophanales > Bacillaceae > Heyndrickxia > Weizmannia sp. FSL W8-1119. The sequence continues at coordinate 1,148,643 of NZ_JBBOZL010000001.1, forward strand.
CAGCTTCACCAGTTGCGCGGCCGCGTCGGCAGGGGCGATGCGCAATCGTATTGTATTTTGCTCGCTGATCCAAAAACGGAAATCGGCAAAGAGCGGATGAAAATTATGACGGAAACGGACAACGGCTTTGTTTTGAGCGAAAAAGACCTCGAGCTTCGCGGGCCCGGCGATTTTTTCGGAAAAAAACAAAGCGGGCTGCCGGAGTTTAAAGTGGCCGATATGGTCCATGATTTCCGGGCGCTTGAAACAGCCAGGCAGGATGCACAGCAATTGATCAGTTCCGATGCATTCTGGCATGGCCCGGCTTTTTCGCATTTGCGGAATCAGCTTGAAGCATCAGGTGTGCTGGAAGGGGAAAAACTGGACTAAAGGAAGTTTGCGTTTTGCCAGGGCAGCTATTGGCAATTCTTGCAAACTTCCTATTCTTTCTATATACTACGATTAGTACCAAGTCCTAAAATTTCGGATGGTGTCACCCATGAAAATGAAAAAAAAGGACCGGCAGCAAAGTTTGCAGGAAACCATTAGGCGGAATCCTTTTATTACAGATGAAGAACTGGCGGATAAATATCATGTCAGCGTGCAGACGATCCGCCTTGACCGGCTGGAACTTTCCATTCCGGAACTGCGGGAAAGGATCAAAAACGTTGCTGAAAAGCGGTTCGCAAATGAAGTAAGAGCGCTGCCGATTGAAGAAGTCATCGGGGAAGTGATCGATATCGAACTGGATCACAGCGCCATCTCTATTTTTGATGTCAAAAAAGAACACGTTTTTAAGCGAAACGCCATCGCCCGCGGGCATCATCTGTTTGCACAGGCCAACTCGCTTGCCGTTGCCGTCATTGATGATGAACTTGCCCTCACGGCGAAAGCCACCATCCGGTTTTTGCGGTCCGTGAAAATCGGCGACCGCGTCATTGCCAAGGCAAAAGTGGCGAACGTCAATCAGGAAAACGGCAGAACGACGGTGTTTGTTGAAAGTTATGTCGGCCGTGACCTCGTCTTTAAAGGCGAATTTGAAATGTACCGGGATCATGCCGGAAAAGAAGAGAATGCTTAATGCCGCTTCACGCGGACAGGTGAACCATTTTCCCAGGGACCGGCAACCCCGGTTGCCGCACGGCCGGGAAAACTTTCACACGGGAAAAGCTTGATTTAGAAACGGGGCTGAATAGAATGAAATTAGCAATTGACGCAATGGGCGGGGATTATGCCCCAAAAGAAATTGTACTGGGCATTAACAAGGCTGTAAACGCATTTCCGGACACAGAGTTTATCCTGTTCGGGGATGAAACGCAAGTCAGGAAGGAACTGGAAACGTCCAGCCGCGTTGTCGTTGTCCATACCGATGAGGTAATATCCGGGACAGACGAGCCGGTGCGGGCCGTCCGCCGCAAAAAAAATTCTTCCATGGTGCGCATGGCCCAGGCCGTGAAAGACGGGGAAGCGGATGCGTGCATCTCGGCCGGAAATACGGGCGCTTTAATGGCATCCGGCCTCTTTGTGGTCGGCAGGATTGAAGGGATTGAAAGGCCGGCCCTTGCCCCGGTGCTCCCGACAACGGACGGGCGCGGTTTTATCATGCTCGATCTTGGTGCAAACGCGGAAGCCAAGCCGGAACATTTGCTGCAGTTTGCCATCATGGGCTCGCTGTATGCCGAAAAGGTAAGAGGCTTAAAAAATCCGCGCGTCGGCCTCTTAAATATCGGGACGGAAGAAAAGAAAGGCAATGAATTAACAAAAAAAGCATTTCAACTTTTAAAAGAAACCGATTTGAATTTTACCGGCAATGTCGAAGCCCGCGATCTACTCGAGGGGGTGGCGGATGTCGTCGTCACAGACGGGTTTACCGGCAATATGGTGTTAAAAACGATTGAAGGCACGGCCGGATCCTTGTTTTCCATGATCAAAAAAGTGTTCATGCACAATTTGAAGACAAAATTGGCCGCTGCAATGATCAAATCAGAACTGTCGGGCCTGAAAAATATCATGGATTACTCGGAATACGGGGGATCGGGCTTAATGGGGCTGAATGCGCCGGTCATCAAAGCGCACGGTTCCTCAAACGCCAATGCAATTTACAATGCAGTGCGGCAGGCGCGTGAAATGGTGCAGTCTGACGTCACCGGCAAAATCAAACACGCAATTCAACAACTTGAACAAAAGTAAGGATGGAGGAAAAAAGATGGGGAAAATAGCGTTTGTCTTCCCGGGGCAGGGATCCCAGACGGTTGGCATGGGGCAGTCGGTCGCCGGTGCAAATGAAAAAGCGGCGGCTGTTTTTCAAAAAGCAGACGAAAAGCTCGGGATGGACTTATCCGGGCTCATTCAAAACGGCCCGCTGGACAAACTGACCCGTACCGAAAATGCCCAGCCGGCGCTTTTATCGGTAAGCACTGCCATTTTACAGGCGCTTCAGGAAGCGGGCATCCATGCAGATTTCACAGCCGGGCACAGCCTTGGCGAGTATTCGGCGCTTGTGGCAGCCGGCGCTTTGTCCTTCGAAGATGCCGTATATGCGGTGCGCAAACGCGGGGAATACATGGATGAAGCATTCCCGAACGGTGCCGGGGCAATGTCCGCCGTGCTCGGGCTCGGCCGCGGCGTGCTGCAGGAAGTCGCAGAAGAAGTGAGCAGTGAAGGGGAAACGGTCCAGCTCGCGAATTTGAACTGTCCCGGACAGATTGTTATTTCCGGGACAGCGGCCGGAATTGAAAAAGCGGGCGCACTTGCAAAGGAAAGAGGGGCGAAACGCGTCCTCCCGCTTCAGGTAAGCGGGCCATTCCACTCCAAATTGATGGAGCCGGCAGCGGAAAAGTTTAAGGCGGTTCTTGACGGAATTGCAATCCGGGATGCGGCGGTTCCTGTGATCGCCAATGTCGATGCCGAAGTGGAAACGGGCGCTGTGGACATCAAAGCAAAATTAATCCGCCAGCTCTATTCCCCTGTTTTATGGGAAGATTCCGTTAAAAAAATGATCAGCCTCGGCGTTGATACCTTTATTGAAGTCGGGCCGGGCAAAGTGCTATCCGGATTAATCCGGAAAATTGACCGCAGCGTAAAAACATATGCCGTCCAGGATATGGAAACCCTGGAAGCTGCGGTTGGCGCGCTGCAAAAATAATGGAGGAGGAGACCGAATGCTTTTAAAAGACAAAGTTGCGCTTGTGACCGGCGCGTCACGTGGCATCGGCCGTGAAATCGCGCTTGCGTTTGCCGCTTCCGGCGCGCATATTGCGGTCAATTATGCAGGAAATGCTGAAAAAGCGGAAGAAGTGGCAAACGCCGTCCGTTCTTTCGGTGTGGAAGCTTTTGCCATCCGGGCAGATGTTTCGAATGAAACGGAAGTACAGGAAATGTTCAGGCAGGTGCTGGAAAAATTCGGCAAACTTGATATATTGGTGAATAACGCCGGCATCACCAGGGATAACCTTTTGATGAGGATGAAAGAAGCAGAATGGGATGCCGTCATCGATACCAATTTGAAAGGGGTCTTCCTGTGCACAAAAGCGGCGGCGCGGCCGATGATGAAGCAGCGGAGCGGCAAGATCATTAATATTGCCTCGGTTGTCGGCATCAGCGGCAACCCCGGCCAGGCCAATTATACCGCTGCCAAAGCCGGTGCCATCGGGCTAACGAAAACGGCGGCGCGTGAACTGGCAAGCCGCGGCATTACCGTAAATGCCATTGCCCCGGGCATGATTGAGACGGATATGACGGATAAACTGCCGGAAGACATCAAAGAAGGCATGCTGGGCCAAATCCCGCTTTCCCGTTTCGGCAAGCCAGAAGATGTGGCAAAGACTGCCCTGTTTTTGGCAAGCAGCAGTTCCGACTACATTACTGGGCAAACGATCCACGTTGACGGCGGAATGGTGATGTAACGTTTGCAGCCAAGCTTGATTTTAACTTTCGCTTTATTAATTATAAAAAATCCTCTATAATACCTTGAGGGGAGGTGAACCGCATGGCAGACGTATTAGAGCGTGTGACAAAGATCATCGTTGACCGCCTTGGTGTCGAAGAATCCAAAGTTACACTGGAAGCGAAATTCAAAGAAGATCTTGGCGCTGATTCCCTTGATGTAGTGGAATTGGTGATGGAATTGGAAGATGAATTCGGAATGGAAATTTCCGACGAGGATGCTGAGAAGATTGTAACAGTGGGTGACGCTGTAAATTACATACAAAATCAGCAGTAATCGTCTTCATGTAAAATGTCCCGCCCCATAAGCGGGACATTTTTCTCTAATCCGGCCTGAGGATGGTAAATGGGCAAAAAATGCAACCCCTTTTTGCCTATTTACGACCGCCCGGGTCCCGAAGATGCCTTTGCGTTCAGCAGTATTTTTCTATATATTTAAGTTAAGTGAAACTACATCAAGATATCGGGTGGATGAACGATGGTAAAAAAAATAAAATCAGATGAAGAGCATATAGTAAACAAATTTGGCAAGCTGCAGGAACAGCTTGGGATTCATTTTCAAGACGGAAACCTGCTGAAACAGGCCTTTACGCATTCCTCCTATGTGAACGAGCATCCGGAAAAGCGCAGGCACGACAATGAAAGGCTTGAATTTTTAGGCGATGCCGTCCTGGAATTGACCGTTTCCCATTATTTATTTAAGCGGTTCCCGTCGATGAACGAAGGGGAAATGACGAAATTGCGGGCGTCCGTCGTCTGTGAGCCGTCTCTTGTCATTTTTGCCAATGAGCTGCACTTTGGCGAGTATATCCTGCTCGGCAAAGGCGAGGAAATGACCGGCGGCAGAACGCGCCCGGCCCTTTTAGCCGATGTGTTTGAAGCGTTTATCGGCGCGCTTTATTTGGACAAGGGGTTAAAGGCTGTTGTTTCCCTCCTTGAAAAAGTCGTATTCCCGAAAATAGACGAAGGGCTCTTCAGCAGCACGGCGGATTATAAAAGCAAGTTGCAGGAGTACGTCCAAAAAAGAACATCCGGTGTGTTGGAATACACGATTCTCGATGAACGCGGCCCTGCGCATGACAAGGAGTTCGTCTCCAGAGTGTCGCTGAACAGCAAGGCGCTCGGGACAGGAAAAGGCCGCTCCAAAAAAGAAGCGGAACAGCAGGCTGCGCAAACGGCTTTATCCAATTTGCAGAAAGAAGAAAAAAAGAAGCCGTGAGGAATGGAGGGGGAATGGATTGTTTCTGAAACGTCTCGACGTGATCGGATTTAAGTCATTTGCGGACCGGATTTCCATAGAATTTGTCCCAGGCGTGACAGCGGTTGTCGGCCCGAACGGCAGCGGCAAAAGCAATGTGATCGACGCCGTCCGCTGGGTGCTCGGTGAACAATCAGCGAAAAGCCTGCGCGGCGGAAAGATGGAAGATGTCATTTTTGCCGGCAGCGATACAAGAAAACCGTTGAATTTTGCAGAAGTGACGTTAACGCTTGAAAACGAAGGCCGCGCCCTTCCGATCGATTACCAGGAAGTAAGCGTGACAAGGCGGGTGTACCGTTCAGGGGAAAGCGAGTTTTATATCAATAAACAGCAGTGCCGGTTGAAGGATATTGTGGAATTGTTTATGGATTCCGGCCTTGGCAAAGAAGCTTTTTCCATTATCAGCCAGGGGAAAGTGGAAGAAATTTTAAACAGCAAAGCGGAAGAACGCCGCAGCATTTTTGAAGAGGCAGCCGGCGTTTTAAAATATAAGACGCGCAAGAAAAAGGCGGAAGTGAAGCTTGCCGAAACGCAGGATAACTTAAACCGTGTCAGCGATATTCTCTATGAACTGGAAAGCCAGCTTGAGCCGCTGAAAATGCAGGCATCGGCCGCAAAAGATTATCTGGAACAAAAGGAAGCATTGAAAAATTATGAAATTGCCGTTTTGGCGTATGAGATAGAATCGCTGCATGGCGAGTGGGAATCGCTTAAGTCGCAGCTTGAAGCGCACCGGGACAAAGAAGCGGGGCTCTCTTCCGAAATCCGCAAACAGGAAGCGCAGCTGGAAGAAAAACGCAATCAGCTGGATGCGCTCGATGAATCGATTCAAGATTTGCAGAATGTGCTGCTTGCAGCGACAGAAGAGCTGGAAAAACTTGAAGGGCAAAAAGAAGTGCTGAAGGAACGCAAAAAAAATGCCAGCGAGAACAAAGCCCAGCTTGAAAAAAATATAAAAGAAGCGGAGAACACTTTAAAAGAACTGGAAGCCCAAAAGGAAAAGATTTTGCAAACGGCGGCGGAAAATGAACAAGCCTTATCGGCCCTGAAAGAAAGTGTGAAAGAGAAGGAAGCGGGCCTTTTCCGCCTCAGCACGAATCTGGAGGAAAAAATTGAGTCTTTAAAAAGCGACTATATTGAACTGCTGAACGAGCAGGCAAGCGGAAAAAATGAAAAGCGCATGCTCGTGCAGCAGATGCAAACGTCGTTAAACCGCCTCAGCCGGCTTGAAGCCGACAACCGGAAATATGTCGAAGAACGGGAAAAGGTGCGGGAAAAGAAAAAAATGGCGGCCGGCCGCCTTGCAGAAATCAAACAGGAGCTGGAAGCGGCTGCCGGTGCCTATATGGAAAAACAAAGGCAGCTGGAGTCCGTCAACAGCCGGTATCAAAAACAGGAGTCCAATCTGTATCAGGCATACCAATATTTGCAAAAAGCGAAATCACGCAAAGAAACGCTTGAAGAGATGGAAGAGGATTATACCGGCTTTTACCAGGGCGTGCGCGAAATTTTGAAAGCCCGTGGCAAACAGCTGGAAGGCATTGAAGGCGCTGTGGCCGAGCTGGTCCGGGTGCCCGCGCCTTACGAAAAAGCGGTTGAAACTGCACTGGGTGCTTCGATGCAGCATATTGTGACAAAAACGGAACGGCATGCACGCTGTGCCATTGCATTTTTAAAAGAGCGGAAGGCCGGGCGGGCGACTTTTTTGCCGCTCGATATTATCAAGCCCCGGGCCATTCCGGAAGCAAGCCTCAAATCGCTCCGCAATGAAGAGGCATACGTCGGCGTGTGCGCGGAGCTTGTCCGCTTTGAAAGCCGCTACCAATCCATTGTGTCCAATCTGCTCGGCCATGTCCTTGTTGTCCGTGATTTAAAAAGTGCAAACAAAATCGCCAAAATGCTCGGGTACCGCTACCGCATCGTGACGCTTGACGGGGATGTCGTCAATCCGGGCGGCTCGATGACAGGCGGGGCTTCGAAACAAAACAGCGTGTCGCTCCTTTCGAGAAAAAGCGAACTGGAAGCACTAAAAGAAAAGCTTGCCGGGATGGAAAAAACAACGATGGCGCTTGAAACGGAAGTCAAAGCATTAAAAGCCGAAGTTTCCCGCGTGCAACAGGAGCTGGATGAAGCGAGGAAAAACGGCGAAGCGCTGAGGCTTGGGGAACAGCAGGCGAAAGCGGAACTGGAACGGCTTGCGGTTGAAGAAAAAAATCTGGATGAGCACCTGCTCGTCTACGATATGGAAAAACAAGAGGCGGAAAAACAGCAAGATGAAGCCCGCAAACGGGTCGGCGAACTGGAAAACATGCTGGCGCGTACTGGCGAAAAAGCGCAGGAATTGGAAGCGGAAATTGAAGCCCTGACCGTAAAGAAAAACGATGATTCGACGGCAAAAAGCCGGCTCCAGGGCGAACTCAGCGATTTAAAATCAACGCTTGCCGTAAAGATGGAGCAGGCGGCGCGCGACCGAGAAGAACTTGCGCGGCTGGACCGCGAAATCAAGGAGTGGGCGGCACGTAAAGCGCGTTATGATGAGCAGTACCACTTTCTTACGGACGAATCGGAGAAGCACCACATGTCGGAAAGCGAACTGGCGGAAGCGGCTGAACAAAAAGCGCGTGACAAAAATGATACGCTCGCCTTTATCGCCGTGCGCAGGGAAGAACGGGCCCGGCTGACAGCAGAGATGGAAGACCTGGAACGCGGCCTGAAAGAATGGAAACGGCAGCAAAAAGGGCTCCAGCAGGCCATTCAGGATGAAGAAATCAAAGCAAACCGGCTGGATGTGGAACTTGAGAACCGGCTTCAAAGGCTCCGCGAAGAATACACGCTCACCTTTGAAGCCGCGAAAGAAGCCCGCCCGCTCAATGTTTCCCTGGAGGAAGCGCGCAAAAAAGTGAAGCTGATCAAACTGTCGATTGATGAGCTTGGCGCCGTCAATCTCGGCGCGATCGAAGAATATGAGCGCGTATCGGAACGCTACCGGTTTTTAAAAGAACAGGAGACCGACCTGCTTGAAGCAAAAGACACCCTTGACCAGGTAATTACGGAAATGGACGGCGAAATGGTCCGCCGTTTCGATGAGACGTTTAATGCCATCCGGAACGAATTCGAACCGGTTTTCCGGGAGCTTTTCGGCGGCGGGAGAGCGGACTTGAGGCTGACGGACCCGAAAGATTTGCTTACGACAGGCGTGGAAATTTTCGCGCAGCCGCCGGGGAAAAAACTGCAAAATCTCGGGCTGCTTTCAGGCGGCGAAAGAGCGCTGACCGCGATCGCGCTTTTGTTTGCGATTTTGCGTGTGCGCCCGGTGCCGTTTTGCATTCTCGATGAAGTGGAAGCCGCGCTGGATGAAGCCAATGTATACCGGTTCAGCAAATATTTGAAACAATTCAGTGCGGAAACCCAGTTTATTGTCATCACCCACCGGAAAGGAACAATGGAAGAAGCGGACGTCCTTTACGGGGTGACGATGCAGGAATCCGGCGTATCGAAACTTGTGTCGGTCAAACTGGAAGAGTCAACCGATCTCGCTTTTCAAACGTCTTAAACAGGGCGAATCAGCGCCGGGTTTAAAAAGTAGCGCCCGTGCCAGAGCGGGCCGGCGGGATAAAAATCAGGGCGGCGTTCATTTCCAGGACCGCCCGGGCAGCTTTTATCCCGCACAAACTGACACGCAAATTCAGGAGAGCCAAAGGAAGTGGACAAATGAGTTTTTTTAAATCATTAAAAGACAAATTCACCCGGCAGGCCGATACGGTAACCGATAAATTTAAAACCGGCCTTGCAAAAACGCGCGATAATTTCTCGAGCAAAGTCAACAATCTTGTCGCGCGTTACCGGAAAGTCGACGAAGACTTTTTCGAAGAACTGGAAGAAATTTTAATTCAGGCGGATGTCGGCTTCCAGACGGTGATGGAACTGATCGATGAGTTAAAAATGGAAGTGAAACGGAAAAACATCAAAGCCCCTTCTGAAGTCCAGTCCGTGATTTCCGAAAAACTGGTTGACATTTATTCAGGCGGAGAAGAAGCCCCGAACCGGCTTAACATCCAGGACGGCGCCCTGACTGTTATTTTGTTTGTCGGCGTAAACGGCGTCGGTAAAACGACAACGATCGGCAAGCTCGCCCATATGCTGAAACAGCAGGGAAAAAAAGTGATGATGGCAGCCGGCGATACATTCCGCGCCGGTGCCATTGAACAGCTTGAAGTCTGGGGAGAAAGGGTCGGCGTGGAAGTGATCAAACATTCGGAAGGATCCGATCCGGCCGCTGTTATGTTTGACGCCGTCCAGGCAGCGAAAGCAAGAAATGCGGATGTCCTGCTTTGTGATACGGCGGGCCGCCTGCAAAACAAAGTCAATTTGATGAAGGAACTGGAAAAAGTAAAACGCGTCATCGAACGGGAAATCCCGGGGGCGCCGCATGAAGTCTTGCTCGTTCTGGATGCCACCACCGGGCAAAATGCGATGGTGCAGGCAAAGACGTTTAAAGAAGCTACGGACGTAACCGGGATCGTGCTGACAAAATTGGATGGCACGGCAAAAGGCGGGATTGTGCTCGCGATCCGGAACGAACTCCATATTCCCGTCAAATTCGTCGGCCTCGGCGAGAAAATGGATGACCTCCAGCCGTTCGATGCAGAAAAATACGTGTACGGGTTGTTTTCCGATCTGATCGATGAAGTGCCGGAAGAACAAGCCTGACTGCGTGCGGGCCGCACTGCGAATCATAATAAAGCGCGCAAGCCCGCGGTATTACGTATGGCAGGGAGCCCTTCAAAGCGCGGGGCGATTGCGGGTAAACGGACTTGTTTTCATTGACAAAAAACAAGAATCTTTGTATTCTGAGTTTATGTAAAGCATTTTCACTTAACAGGGGGAAGAAGCCATGCTGGAGAAAACAACGCGAATGAATGATTTGTACGATTTTTACCAATCGTTGTTGACTCCAAAGCAGCGCAGCTATATGTCCCTCTATTATCTCGACGACTTGTCGCTTGGTGAAATCGCCGAACAATATGGTGTGAGCCGCCAGGCGGTTTACGATAATATCAAACGAACCGAACAAATGCTCGAAGACTATGAAAAAAAGCTTGGTTTATTGGAAAAGTTTCAAGCGCGCACACGAATCTTCCGGTCGATGCGCAATCTTTTGGCGCATAATGCCAATCCGGAACTGGCGCGGCTTGTCGATGCGCTTGAAAAATTGGAATAGGGGGCGGAAAAATGGCATTTGAAGGACTCGCAGAACGCCTGCAGGGCACGATGCAGAAAATCCGCGGAAAAGGCAAGGTCACGGAAAGCGACGTCAAAGAAATGATGCGGGAAGTCCGCCTTGCCCTTCTGGAAGCTGACGTCAACTTCAAAGTGGTAAAAGATTTTGTAAAAAAAGTGAGCGAACGCGCGGTCGGCCAGGAGGTGCTGAAAAGCCTGACACCCGGGCAGCAGGTCATTAAAATTGTCCAGGAAGAGCTGACCAATCTTATGGGCGGATCCCAGAGCAAGATTGCCGTTGCAAAGCGCCCGCCGACCGTCATCATGATGGTCGGCCTGCAGGGTGCCGGGAAAACGACGACATCGGGGAAACTGGCCAACCTGCTGCGAAAAAAATACAACCGGACCCCGCTGCTCGTTGCGGCCGATATTTACCGCCCCGCTGCAATCAAGCAGCTGGAAACGCTCGGAAAACAACTCGGCATGCCGGTATTTTCGCTTGGCGATAAAATCAGCCCGGTGGAAATTGCCAGGCAAGCGATTGAAAAAGCAAAAGAAGAACATCACGATACCGTCATCATCGATACGGCCGGCCGCCTCCATATTGACAGCGAGCTGATGAATGAATTGAAGGAAATCAAGGAACTTGCGCATCCGGATGAAATTTTTCTTGTCGTCGATGCGATGACAGGCCAGGATGCCGTAAATGTCGCGCAAAGTTTTAATGACCAGCTCGGCATCACCGGCGTCATCCTGACGAAGCTTGACGGCGACACGCGCGGCGGGGCGGCTTTATCCATCCGGGCCGTAACCGAAAAGCCGATTAAATTTGCCGGGATGGGCGAGAAAATGGATGCACTCGAACCGTTTCACCCGGAAAGGATGGCTTCCCGCATTCTCGGCATGGGCGATATCCTGTCGCTGATTGAGAAAGCGCAGGAAACCGTTGATGAAGAAAAAGCGCGCGCGCTCGAAAAGAAAATGCGGGATCAGTCGTTTACGTTTGAAGATTTCCTTGAGCAGCTCGGCCAGGTCCGGAAAATGGGGCCGCTCGGTGACATTTTGAAAATGATCCCGGGGGCCAACCGGATGAAAGGGATGGATAATCTGCAAATTGATGAGAAGCAAATTGCGCATGTCGAAGCGATTATCCAGTCGATGACAAAGCAGGAAAAAATCCGCCCGGACATTATCAATGCAAGCCGGAAAAAACGGATTGCGAAAGGTTCCGGCCGCCCGGTGCAGGAAGTCAACCGGCTTTTGAAACAATTTGAAGAAATGAAGAAAATGATGAAACAACTGCAAGGCATGAATCAGAAAGGCCGAAAAAAAGGCTTTAAATTCCCTTTTATGTAAAAAAGCAAGGGTGTTAAGAGAAAAGACTTTACACCATCATGATTTTCTGATATGATACAGTCTTGTGAGAAACTTTTTTGGAGGTGTATGATTAAAATGGCAGTAAAAATCCGCTTGAAACGCATGGGCACAAAAAAATCCCCGTTTTACCGCATTGTTGTGGCAGATTCCCGTTCACCGCGTGATGGACGTTTTATTGAAACAGTAGGAACTTACAATCCTGTTGTAGATCCTGCAGAAGTCAAAATCAACGAGGAAGCCGCGCTCCAATGGCTGAAAAACGGCGCCCAACCGTCTGACACGGTACGCAACTTGTTTTCAAAACAAGGCATTATGGAAAAATACCATAACGAAAAACACGGCAAATAATCATGGACCAACAGATGGATGATTTAATCCTTTCGATCGTCAAGCCGATTGTCGGCCATCCGGATGAGGTGCGAGTAGAGCGGGATGAACAAGAATCCGGAACGCTCTACCGCCTGATTGTCCATCCGGATGATGCCGGCATGGTTATTGGCAAAAAAGGGCGTACCGCAAAGGCCATCCGTACGGTCGTTTATGCTGCGGCCGGCGTGCACGGGCATAAAAAAATCCGTCTTGAAATTGCCGAATAACGGACAACGATGGATAGAACACCAGAGAAAGGGAGGCGCACACCTCCCTTTTTACATACATCTTTCGGGCTTTCCCCTCATCTTAACCGACATCCGCTTTTTCCGGCTGCTTTTATTTGGGTTGCTAATAAATGGCGAAAAGGAGGGCAGGGCATCTTGAAAATCCTTCAAAAAGTGATGGTCAAGCAAATCCTGACCGAAAAGAGCAAAGGGATGCTTTTGGATACATACCGGCAAAAGAAACAACAACTTCAAAAAGAATGTGAGCAGCTCCGGTTTGAAACGAAAAAACTGGAAAAACAAAAAAAGTTTTCGGGAACCAATTTAAAAATGCATTTTGAAAAAGAAATTGAAAGCCGGCAGGAGAAAATCAAACTGGTGGAGTTTCAAATTGAACAACTGCTTTTGCTTCCGATCGGGACGGAATTAAAAGAAAAAGAAATGCACGCCATTGTTGACGTCCGGGAAGGCGACGACTGGAGTGCGGTGACAAAAGAGAAATCGATTATTATAAAAGACGGCATCATCCATGAAATTCGCGAGAGGTGAGAATATGACACAATGGTTTAATGTCGGCAAAATCGTCAATACACACGGCATCCGCGGAGAAGTGCGGGTCATTTCCAAAACGGATTTCAAAGCGGAACGGTATAAACCGGGCAATACGCTCTACTTGTTCCTTCCCGGCTGCAATGAACCGGTTGCGCTTACGATTGAATCTCACCGGGTGCATAAGCAGTTTGATTTGCTGAAGTTTGAGGGCTTTGATTCGATTGGGGAAGCCGAGAAATGGAAAGGCGGCATGCTGAAAGTTTCCGAAGAACAGCTGGATGAGCTTGGCGAAAATGAGTTTTATTTTCATGAAATCATCGGCTGCGAAGTCGTGACAACCGCAGGCGAGAAAGTCGGGACGGTAAAAGAGATTTTAACGCCCGGGGCAAATGACGTCTGGGTGGTGAAAACAGCGCAGCAGAAAGAGGCGCTAATTCCGTATATTGAAGACGTCGTCAAAAAAGTCGACAAAAAAGAAAAAAGAATTGTAATTGAACCGATGGAAGGGCTTTTGCCATGAAAATGGATATATTGACTTTGTTCCCGGAAATGTTTGAAGGCGTTCTCGGATCTTCTATTTTAAAAAAAGCAGAAGAAAAAGGGATCGTCCATTACCATCTGGTCAATTTCCGCAAATACAGCGACAACAAGCATAAAACCGTCGATGACTACCCGTACGGCGGCGGGGCGGGCATGGTGTTAAAGCCCCAGCCGGTGTTCGATGCAGTAGAAGACCTGCTTGAGGGGAGCAAAAAAAAGCCGCGCATCATTTTGCTCTGCCCCCAGGGAGAAACGTATACGCAGCAAAAAGCGGAAGCGTTTGCGAAAGAAGAACATCTGATCTTTATTTGCGGCCACTACGAAGGGTATGATGAACGGATCCGTACACTTGTAAGCGATGAAATTTCAATCGGGGACTATGTGTTAACGGGCGGCGAGCTGGGCGCAATGGTCATGATCGACAGCATCGTCCGCCTGCTTCCCGGTGTTTTGGGCAATGAAACTTCGCCTGTTACCGATTCTTTTTCAACCGGGCTGCTGGAACATCCGCATTATACGCGTCCGGCGGATTTCCGCGGGATGAAGGTGCCGGACGTGTTATTATCCGGAAATCACCGGCTGATTGAAGAATGGCGCGAAAAAGAGTCGCTGTACCGCACCTATACGAGGAGGCCGGACCTTTTGCACGGCGTGACGCTCTCCGAAAAGCAAAAAGCGTGGCTGAAAGAATGGGAAGAAATGCACGGATAGCTGTTGCAATCGGCATGCGTTTATGCTAAGATTGCATTTGTGGTTTGCTTGAAAACAAGGCAGGCCACCGTAAAACGATGTTCCGCTGCAAATAAGATGGAAGATTTGCAAGAGCATTTGTTGGAAGGAGTTGAATACGATGCACAATATTATTGACGAAATTACAAAAGATCAACTTCGCACTGATCTGCCTGCTTTCCGCCCGGGGGATACGGTCCGCGTCCATGTAAAAGTTGTCGAAGGTTCACGCGAACGTATCCAGGTTTTTGAAGGTGTGGTCATTAAACGCCGCGGCGGCGGGATCAGCGAAACGTTTACAGTCCGGAAAGTTTCTTACGGCGTCGGCGTTGAGCGTACATTTCCGCTCCATACACCGAAAATTGCGAAGCTTGAAGTCGTGCGTCGCGGTAAAGTTCGCCGTGCGAAACTTTACTACCTGCGTAATCTGCGCGGTAAAGCCGCCCGTATTAAAGAAATCCGCTAATTTGCTGCAACGGCTGTTCGAAAAGGGGCTATCATGGCCCCTTTTCTTCATACTTATACATAAATAACCCGGGTGCCGTCTGAGGTTTTCAATCGGCAACCAATCCTGTTATAATGCAAAATATCAGGGAATATACACTTAATGGATACATGGAATGAGGCGGTGTAAATAAATGGAAAAACAGAAAAAACCAAAAAATGAACTGTTCGAATGGGTGAAAGCGCTGCTGATCGCTGTGGCACTGGCCGGCATTTTGCGCTATTTTTTCTTCGCCCCGATCGTGGTCGACGGTTCTTCCATGATGCCGACTTTGAAAAACGGCGACCGGATGATTGTAAATAAAATCGGGACCCCGAAACGGTTCGACATCGTCGTTTTCCACGCCCCGGAAGGCAAAGATTATATCAAAAGGGTCATCGGGCTGCCGGGCGACCGGATCGAGTATAAAAATGACGTCCTGTATATTAACGGGAAAGCGTATAAAGAGCCTTATCTCGATAAATATAAAAAAGCCGTTGCCGACGGACCGCTTACGGAAGATTTTACCTTAAAAGATTATATCGGGCGCGACACGGTGCCAAAAGGGCAGATTTTTGTGATGGGCGATAACCGCCGGTACAGCAAAGACAGCCGCCAGATCGGGACCATTCCGCTTAGCAAGGTGGTCGGGGAGACAAACTTTGTATACTGGCCGGTGAAAGATGCCCATATGATCAATAAATAAGCGCCCGGCAGCTGCACATTTTACGGAAAAAAGTAACCGTGATGGAGTTGACGCATGATGGCAATACAATGGTTTCCGGGCCATATGGCGAAGGCAAGGAGAGAAGTGACCGAAAAATTAAAACTGGTCGATATCGTTTTTGAACTGCTGGATGCAAGGATCCCGGTTTCCTCCGCCAATCCGATGCTGGATGAACTGATTCAGCAAAAGCCGCGGATCAAATTGTTGAACAAGGCGGATATGGCGGATCCGGCTGCTACAGCCCGCTGGCTTGAAATATTATCCGGCGGCAATACGCATGTCCTTGCCATTGACGCGCAAAGCGGAAAAGGGCTCGACAAAATGGTGAAACTGGCTGAACAGATTTTGCAGCCAAAATGGGAGAGACTGCGGGCAAAAGGCATCCGTCCGCGTGCGATACGGGCGATGATTGTCGGGATACCGAACGTCGGCAAATCGACGCTCATTAACCGGCTTGCCGGGAAAAATATCGCCAAAACCGGCAATACGCCGGGCGTGACAAAAGCGCAGGCATGGATAAAAGTCGGGAAAACGATGGAACTCCTCGATACGCCCGGAATCCTCTGGCCGAAATTCGAAGACAAGGAAACCGGCTATAAGCTCGCCTTAACCGGCGCAATTAAAGACACGATCCTCAACCTGCAGGACGTTTCCGTATTTGGCCTGCGTTTTCTTGAAAAACATTATCCCGACGCATTAAAAGCCCGGTATAAGCTCGGGGATATCCCGGACATCGTACCCCTTTTTGACCATATTGGGCGCCTGCGTGGCTGTTTGCGGGCGGGAGGGGAAATCGATTACGACAAAACGGCTGAGGTGATTATCCGTGATATCCGCGGCATGAAACTGGGGCCTCTGACATTTGATTTGGGATAAGCGCCTCCGTAAAAGGGGCGCTTATTTTTCATAGGAGGGGAAACATTGAAAATCAGTGATATTGAAGCGCGGCTTTCAGAAATGACAAATCCGTCCGATCCGTTCGTCAAGAAGTTGCGCCGGGATGAACGGAAAGGCGCACAAAAAGCGCTGGAAAAATGGATGAGAAAATTAGAAAAAGAGCGTGAACAGCTTGAAAAATTCCGGGAGATGTCCCGGTTTGAAGACGCCCTGCGCCGCCACGGCTGCCGCCTGATCGCCGGAATTGACGAGGCAGGCAGGGGGCCGCTTGCCGGTCCGGTTGTAGCCGCTTGCGTCATTCTTCCGGAAGATTTTTGCCTGCCCGGACTGAACGATTCCAAACAGCTTTCCGAAAAACAGCGGGAGGCCTTTTTTGCGCACATTCAGGAGGAAGCCCTTGTCGGCGTCGGCTTTGCCAGTGCAGAAGAAATTGACCGGATGAATGTTTACGAGGCGGCCAAAAAGGCGATGCTTGCGGCTTTGGGCCATTTGCCCGCTTCTCCGGACCATTTGCTGATCGATGCGATGGAAATTCCGGCCCCGTACCCGCAAACTTCGATTGTAAAAGGGGATGCGAAAAGTATTTCAATTGCCGCGGCTTCCGTGATTGCAAAAGTAACGAGAGACCGGTATATGCGGGAAATGGATGAAAAATATCCCGGGTACGGTTTCGCCATACATAAGGGCTACGGGACGAAAAAACATCTGGAAGCGATCATGAAGCTTGGCCCATGCCCGATCCATAGAAAATCGTTTGCGCCGATTAAAGACAGGCCGGCAATCCGCCGATAAATAAGCAAGAAGGAAGAAACAGAGCGGGGGGTAAGCATGCAAATTTCTTTTGGCAAACAACCATTTATTAAAGCCGGCTCAAATATCCGCACGTTTTCTTTTCAAACGGGGCAGATTTTTTCCGGCGCCATCCAAAAACTGTTTCCAAATGACACCGCACTTATCCGGGCAGGCGGGCGTGCGTTTGCCGCGAAACTCGAAGTGCCGCTTGAAGCCGGAAAAAACTACTGGTTTCAAACGGTTTTGGTCGATGGTGAAGTCCGGCTGAAAATGCTCTCGGAAGCCGATGCAAACGACAATGCCGGAAAAGCTTTGCTCCCGCAAATGCAGCTGCCGCCGGGGAAAACGTTCCAGTCCCTTGTCTCGTACTTGGCTGAACGGGGGATTCCGTTTACAAAAAATGACATTGCCGCAATCGGCGCATGGCTGAAGCATGTGCCGGATCTTGCAAACGGGCTGGAAACGGCTGCCCTCATGCAAGAAGGCTTTCCTGTGACGGAGGGCGTGTTCACTTCTCTCCGTACCTTCGTGCAAAACACACCGGTAGATCAGCTTTTAAACCGGCTGCAGCAGGCGCTTCAGCAGGGGGAACAGACGCCGGAAACCAGGCAATTGCTTGCGCTTATCAGGGAACTTGGGGCGGGCAACGGGCAGGTGACAGGAGAGGCGCTGCGCCTGCAAATCAAAGAGAAGATTCAAAAAATGGGGCTTTTTTATGAGGCGGGGCTTTTGCATGGGGATAAAACCGCGGACAAGGGCGGGCTGCCTTTAAAAGCGTTGCTTGTTGAGTTGCTGCAAAAAGGCGGGGGAACAAAAGCAGCCCGGGATGCAGCAGACGAAATCGTGCAGAAACTGAACGGCCAGCAACTGCTTTCGCTTCCCGGCGGGGCGGTGCAGCACATTTGGATGGAAATTCCGCTTTCTTTCGCGCGCTTTCAAACGAATGCCGTTGTGCAATGGTCAGGCAGGCGGAAAAAAGACGGAAAAATAGACAGTAACTATTGTAAAATCATTTTTTACTTAAATCTTCAGTTTATGAAAGAAACATTGGTCGAGATGAATGTGCAAAACCGGATCGTTTCCATCCGCATTTCCAGTTTGAAAAAGGGCCTCCAGGAAGCCGTAAAGCCTTTTTTGCCGGCCTTAAAGGAAGGCCTTTCCAAAACCGGTTACACATTGTCTGATGTCCGGTTCGGGGAATTCCAGCCGGGTGCTGTGCGTGCCGCGCTCAGCCGGCCGGACGTTTCCGGGAAAGGGGTTGACCTTAGGATATGAAGGATCCACAAAAAGACATAAAAGAAGCGGTCGCGCTCCAGTACAGCCCGGATGCGCATTCCGCCCCTGTCGTGAAGGCAAAAGGCAAAGGGGACACGGCCAGGCGGATTATCGAAGAGGCAAAAAAAGCGAATGTCCCGATCCAGCAGGACCCGGATCTTGCCGCGCTGCTCGGCCGGCTCGATATCAACGAAGCGATCCCGGAAGAACTGTATGCGGCTGTGGCCGAGGTGTTTGCCATGATTTACCGCCTCGACCAGTCGCTAAAAAACAAGGATATCAAATGAACGAAAGTTTTACATCAGGCCCAGGCGCCCATTTGAATAAAGATTGCGATTCACAGCAGGCAAACGAACGGTGAAATTCCGTCCATTTTATACTGCAAAAAATATTTTTGAATAATAATAGCCATTTTCGTTCATTATGGTAGACATCTTTTCCGATGTTTATTAAAATGAAAGCGCAGTTAATTTTTTGAACAGTTTGATAGGAGGATGGAACATGAATATTCACGAGTATCAGGGCAAAGAGATCCTGAGAAAATACGGGGTCGCTGTGCCGAACGGGAAAGTGGCCTTCACCGTGGATGAAGCGGTGGAAGCGGCGAAATCGCTCGGAACAGATGTATGTGTGGTAAAAGCGCAAATTCATGCCGGCGGCCGCGGAAAAGCAGGCGGCGTCAAAGTGGCAAAAAATTTGGATGAGGTTCGTACATACGCGCAGGAACTGCTTGGCAAAACGCTTGTGACGCATCAGACAGGCCCTGAAGGCAAAGAAGTGAAGCGCCTCTTGATTGAAGAAGGGTGTGACATTCAAAAAGAATACTATGTCGGCCTTGTTTTGGACCGTGCGACAAGCCGGGTTGTGCTGATGGCTTCTGAAGAAGGCGGCACGGAAATTGAAGAAGTGGCGGCCAAAACACCGGAAAAGATTTTCAAAGAAAGCATTGACCCGGCAGTCGGCCTGTTGCCGTTCCAGGCGCGCCGCATTGCATTCAACATCAATATTCCTGCTAAACTTGTAAATCAGGCTGTTAAATTTATGACAGGCCTTTATCA
The DNA here is from genome assembly GCF_038008605.1 of Weizmannia sp. FSL W8-1119. Taxonomy (NCBI): domain Bacteria; kingdom Bacillati; phylum Bacillota; class Bacilli; order Caryophanales; family Bacillaceae; genus Heyndrickxia; species Weizmannia sp. FSL W8-1119. The sequence continues at coordinate 1,168,072 of NZ_JBBOZL010000001.1, forward strand.
AGTATTTGTGGAAAAAGACTGCTCGATCGCGGAAATCAATCCGCTTGTTGTAACCGGCGACGGAAAAGTGATGGCGCTCGATGCCAAATTGAATTTTGATTCGAACGGCTTGTTCCGCCAGCAGGATATTCTGGCATACCGCGATCTCGAAGAAGAAGACCCGAAAGAAATTGAAGCGTCGAAATACGATTTGAGCTATGTCGCCCTTGACGGCAATATCGGCTGCATGGTAAACGGCGCCGGCCTTGCGATGGCGACAATGGACATTATTAAATATTACGGCGGCGATCCGGCCAACTTCCTTGATGTCGGGGGCGGCGCAACGGAAGAAAAAGTAACGGAAGCGTTTAAAATTATTTTATCGGACGAAAAAGTCAAAGGCATTTTTGTCAACATTTTCGGCGGCATTATGAAATGCGATGTCATTGCTTCCGGCGTGGTTGCAGCCACAAAACAGGTCGGGCTCGACATTCCGCTCGTTGTCCGTCTTGAAGGGACCAATGTGGAACTCGGGAAGAAAATTTTAAACGAATCCGGGTTGAAAATTGTGGCAGCTGAATCGATGGCAGACGGCGCACAAAAAATTGTCGAACTGGTCAGCTAACAGCAGCTGTTCATTCGGGCCAAATGCGAACAAATATTCTTGAATGAAGAAGGCAGGGGAAAAAAGTGAGCATTTATGTAAATAAAGACACGAAAGTCATTGTCCAGGGGATTACCGGGAAAACGGCGCTTTTCCATACAAAACAATGCTTGGAATACGGAACGAAAATTGTCGGCGGCACAAGCCCTGGCAAAGGCGGGACTGAAGTAGAAGGCGTGCCGGTCTTTAATACGGTGGAAGAAGCCGTTAAAACAACGGGCGCAACCGTTTCGGTTATCTTCGTGCCAGCTCCGTTTGCGGCAGATGCGATTATGGAAGCGGTCGATGCAGAACTCGATCTTGTTATCTGCATTACTGAGCATATCCCGGTGTTGGATATGGTCAAAGTGAAACGTTATATGGAAGGGAAAAAAACGCGCCTGATCGGGCCGAATTGCCCGGGCATCATCACGCCAGATGAATGCAAAATCGGCATTATGCCGGGTTATATCCATAAAAAAGGCCATGTCGGGGTCGTTTCCCGTTCCGGCACGCTGACTTATGAAGCCGTCCATCAGCTGACGCGCGCCGGCATCGGCCAGACAGGAGCGATCGGCATTGGCGGTGACCCTGTGAACGGCACCAACTTTATTGATGTATTAAAAGAATTTAACAATGATCCGGAAACAGAAGCGGTCATTATGATCGGTGAAATCGGCGGGACGGCGGAAGAAGAAGCTGCCAAATGGGTTCAGGCAAACATGAAGAAACCGGTTGTCGGATTTATCGGCGGTGTCACAGCGCCTCCTGGAAAACGGATGGGCCACGCCGGCGCTATCATTTCAGGCGGCAAAGGAACTGCAGCCGAAAAAATCCGCACGATGAACGAATGCGGCATCCAGGTGGCCGAAACACCGGCGGTCATTGGGGAAACGCTGATCCGTGTCCTGAAGGAAAAAGGCCTTTACGAGAAATGTAAAAACCTTTAAGTTGCGGCACCGGCCGTCCCGGAACCCGCATTTTCCGGGGCAGCTTGGTGAAACTGCCCGGATCCGGCTGCCATTTTAAGCGTGCAGCCGGGTCCTAAATATTTTGTTTTTTTCAATGAAATACGGTCTGAAAGCGAGGAAAACAATGGAACCGTTAAAAATCAAATACATTCATTTGGACCATTGCAGGGGGATTTCCCGTGGGCAAAAAATGAAAATCCTCGAATTTGATCCGCTGCTTGAAAAAATCTGTCGGATTCCCCCTGAAACACTGCGCGCCATGCTTCAGATGCAAAAGGAAACGTTTGAACGATTTTATGAAGACCTCCTTCATCTTGACATCAACCCCTATTTAACCCTCTACCGGGAAAAACAGATCCGGATGACAGCCCGTTTTGAACCGGAATATCCGCCGCTTCTGAAAGAAACGTACCAGCCTCCTGCCATACTCTATTCAATCGGAAATATATCATTGCTGAAAAAACGTGCGCTGGCCGTTGTCGGATCAAGAAAGGCCGGTTCCTATGCGGAAAAAGCCGCCGATCATTTGCTGCCGCCCCTGATCGAAAAACAGTTTACCATTGTCAGCGGGCTGGCGAGAGGGGCGGATGCGATTGCCCACCGTGCTGCCATGAAATTTGGGGGAAAGACGATTGCGGTGCTCGGAAGCGGATTTTTTCATATTTATCCGCGGGAAAATACAGGGATGGCGGAGAAAATAAAACAGGGCCATTTACTCCTGTCGGAATATCCGCCGTTTACGCGCCCTGAAAAATGGCGTTTTCCGGAACGCAACCGGATCATCAGCGGCATTTCGGAAGGTGTGCTCGTGCTTCAGGCGGAAAAACGGAGCGGCTCTTTGATCACGGCAGATTACGCCCTCCAGGAAGGGCGGGAAGTTTTCAGCGTGCCGGGAAACGTTCTGGACAGCCTGTCGGAAGGAACGAACCATCTCATCCAGCAGGGCGCAAAACTGGTGACGTGCAGCGGGGACATTTTGGAAGAACTGCTTTCGGCAAGGTAAAATTGTCAGGGAAAATTCATAAATGGGGAGCGATTTTCCGATTTTGTGAAAAAACGCATGATTTTTGGATAAAATGTATATAAAATAGAGAAAGAATAGATAAAATTTTCAAAATGAAATCGTTTGCCATGTTGATTTTTCATCATCCGTGCTGTTACAATTGACAAATGCGGGTATCCATGCCCATAATTACAGATGATTTTGTTTGAAAAATGAAAGCAAAGTTGCTGCAAAGAGAGGGTATAAGCTCTCCAGGGAGGATTTTTGAATGTCAGACTACTTAGTGATTGTAGAATCACCTGCAAAAGCGAAAACGATTGAAAAATATTTGGGAAAAAAATATAGAGTGAAAGCTTCCATGGGGCATGTGCGCGACTTGCCGAAAAGCCAAATGGGGGTGGATGTGGACGACCATTTTACACCGAAGTACATTACAATCAGGGGCAAGGGGCCAGTCTTAAAAGATTTGAAAAACGCGGCCAAAAAAGCTAAAAAAGTCTATCTTGCCGCCGACCCTGACCGCGAAGGGGAAGCGATTGCCTGGCATCTCGCCAACAGTCTGAATCTGGATGTGCATTCGGACTGCCGCGTCGTATTTAATGAAATTACAAAGGACGCGATCAAAGAATCATTTAAACATCCGCGCCCGATCAATATGGACCTTGTCGACGCCCAGCAGGCAAGGCGGATTTTGGACCGCCTCGTCGGTTATAACATCAGCCCGCTTTTATGGAAGAAAGTGAAAAAAGGTTTGAGTGCGGGCAGGGTACAGTCCGTTGCCGTCCGCCTCATCATTGACCGGGAAAATGAAATCAAATCGTTTGTGCCGGAAGAGTACTGGACAATTGCCGGATCCTTTAAAAAAGGGAAAGACACGTTCCAGGCATCTTTTTACGGTGTGGACGGAAAAAAAATGCAGCTGAAGTCAGAAGCGGATGTGAAAAAAATTACCGGCCTGCTGAAAAGCGACAAGTTCCAGGTTTCTTCCGTCACGCACAAAGAGAAGAAACGGAATCCGGCACCGCCGTTTACGACTTCTTCCCTGCAACAGGAAGCCGCCCGGAAACTGAACTTCAGGGCGAAAAAAACAATGATGGTGGCCCAGCAGCTGTATGAAGGCATCGACCTTGGAAAAGAAGGCACTGTCGGGCTGATCACGTATATGAGAACAGACTCGACTCGGATTTCGGATGTCGCAAAAACAGAAGCCAATCAATATATTCAGGAAAAATTCGGGGAAAACTATTTGCGCCAGGAAGAAAGAAAAGAGAAAAAGCAGGCAAATGCCCAGGATGCGCACGAAGGGATCCGGCCAACAAGCATTTTCCGGGACCCGGGTTCGCTCAAGTCCTTTTTAAGCAGAGACCAGTATAAGCTGTACAAATTGATTTGGGAACGCTTTATGGCCAGCCAGATGGCCCCTGCGATACTGGATACGATGAGTGCCACGCTGGCAAACGGCACAGTCTTGTTCCGGGCTTCCGGTTCAAAAATCCAGTTTCCGGGCTTTATGAAAGTGTATGTGGAAGGTTCCGACGACCAGCAGGAAGAAGGCGAACGTTATTTGCCGCATCTCGAAGAAGGGGATGTTGTCCACTCCGAGTCGATCGAACCGAAACAGCATTTCACCCAGCCGCCGCCACGCTATACCGAAGCCCGGCTTGTCAAAACACTGGAAGAACTTGGAATCGGGAGGCCGTCCACCTATGCGCCGACATTGGATACAATCCAAAAGCGCGGCTATGTGGCACTTGAAAATAAGCGGTTTGTCCCGACAGAGCTCGGCGAAATCGTGCTCGAACTGATCCGGGAATTTTTCCCCGAAATCATAGATGTCGAATTCACCGCTGATATGGAAAAAGACCTGGATGAAATTGAAGAAGGAAAAGTGCCATGGGTCCAAGTCATTGATGCGTTTTATCAAAATTTCGAAGCCCGCCTGAAAAAAGCGGAAAACGAAATGGAGAAAATCGAGATCAAAGATGAAGAAACGGGGGAAATGTGCGAGCTGTGCGGAAGCCCGATGGTGTATAAAATGGGGCGTTACGGCAAGTTTATGGCTTGCAGCAATTTTCCTGACTGCCGCAATACGAAACCAATCGTTAAAAAAATCGGTGTCACTTGCCCGAAATGCGGCAAAGGCGAAATCATTGAGCGGAAAACAAAGAAAAACCGCATTTTCTACGGGTGCGACCGTTATCCGGAATGCGATTTTGTCTCATGGGATAAGCCGGTTGGCAGGAAGTGCCCGAAGTGCGGCGACATGCTTGTTGAGAAAAAACTGAAAAAAGGGACGCAAATCCAGTGCGTGCATTGTGATTATAAAGAGCAGTCGGTGGAATAATGATTGGGCCATGCCGGAACTTTACAGCCTTGCGCGGAGCGGGCGGCAAAGTTCGGGCTGATGAAAATGAATATTTACATTTTTACGAGAAAATACAACTTATTCTTTTACTTCTTGCAGCAGCTGGTGTAAAATGCTTAAAGGGCAGTTGCGACAAAAAACGACAGATTTCCCGAATCGTTGGCGGCACCGTCCAAAAGCTTTTCAGTAAACGGCATTCCCGGCTTTTCACGGGTAGGAAGCGCCAGTCAAGAGGACAATTCAAAAATTTATGAAAAATATGTAACATTCGTTGCAATCCGATCCGGAAATGTGTTATGATTTAACCGGATTTCCGAATGCCGTCTCTTGGCTTCGAAGCATATGAGCCGGCGGGAGACGGCATTCGGTTGGCACAAGCCGGGGATGACGGACACCCGGCCCGGCGCAAAAATGCCGGCTGGCGGGTTTGTCCGGGCCGCCTTGCCGGGCCGGAAAAAATGGCAATAACCCGGAAAGCCCCTGTGATCCATCAATGTGAAGGGTGGAGTAAAGCAGGCCCGTTTCCCCGCACATGTGAGGTGTTAAACAGATGAACGGCGAACTGTCCGGCTATTTGCTTTCTTTTATGGAATACATGCAAGTGGAAAAAAACTATTCCGCATATACAATCAAATTTTACCGTCTGGATCTGGAGGATTTTTTTGTGTTTTTAACCGCACAGGGGATCGCCTCGCTAGACGAGGTGGGGTATCCGGCGGGGAGGCTGTATTTGACAACGTTGCATGAACATGGGTACAGCCGCGCCACGGTAGCACGGAAAATATCCAGCATTCGCAGTTTTTTCAAATTCCTGATGCGGGAGCAGATTGTCAAGGAAAATCCCTTCGCACTTTTATCACAGCCGAAACAACATAAGCGTCTGCCCAAATTTTTTTATGAGGAAGAAATGGAGCAACTATTTGCGGCATGTGAAGGGGATGATGCATTGTCCCGGCGCAACCGCGCTTTGCTCGAAATCCTGTATGCGACCGGCATCCGCGTGAGCGAGTGCGTCAATATCCGGTTGCAGGATATTGATTTTGAATTCGAGACGATCCATGTAAAAGGGAAAGGAAAAAAAGAACGGATCGTGCTGTTCGGCCATTTTGCAGGGGAAGCCGTTTCGGATTATATGGCGCATGCACGGAAAACGTTGATGCGCGGCAAAGAAGACCATTCCTATTTATTTGTAAATGCACGCGGCGGCGCATTGACCGATAAAGGTGTCCGCTATATTTTAAATGAAATGATCAAAAAAGCGGCACTGACCGGAAAAATTCATCCCCATATGTTGCGGCACACATTTGCAACCCATTTGCTGAACCACGGGGCTGATTTGCGCACAGTACAAGACCTTCTTGGGCATGAAAGCTTGTCTTCCACGCAAGTCTACACACATGTAACCAAGGAGCATTTGCGGAAAACCTATATGGCTTACCACCCGAGAGCATAGCAATGCAAGGCGGTTCGCTTTGATTACATAGGAGGTGCTGATATGGGTGATTTTCACGCAACCACAATATTTGCCATCCGCCATAACGGGAAAAGCGCAATGGCAGGGGACGGGCAGGTGACGCTCGGAAACGCCGTCGTGATGAAAAACACGGCCAAAAAAGTCCGCCGGCTGTTTAACGGAAAAGTGCTGGCCGGTTTTGCGGGCTCAGTTGCGGATGCTTTTACGCTTTCCGAGATGTTTGAAGGAAAACTGCAGGAATATAATGGCAACCTGACGCGTGCAGCAGTGGAACTGGCCAAAATGTGGAGAAGCGATAAAGTGCTCCGAAAGCTCGAAGCGATGCTGATTGTCATGGATGAAAACAATTTACTGCTTGTCTCGGGAACGGGGGAAGTCATTGAACCGGATGACGGCATCCTCGCCATCGGCTCGGGCGGCAATTACGCGCTCGCTGCCGGCCGCGCACTGAAACGGCATGCGGCAGAAAACTTTACCGCAAAAGAAATTGCGCGGGCTTCCCTTGAAATCGCATCTGAAATTTGTGTATTTACAAATTCAAACATTATCGTGGAAGAGTTATAAGCGGAATGGGCAGCCGATACCGGTATATTTCCATAAAGGAGTGAGCGGATTGGCCAACACGTTTAGAAAAACAAACAGTTTGACACCAAGGCAGATTGTTGAGCGCCTGGACCAGTATATTGTCGGCCAGAAAGAAGCGAAGCGGGCAGTTGCCGTGGCGCTCAGGAACCGTTACAGAAGAAGTCTGTTGTCTGAAAAAATGCGGGAAGAAATTATTCCTAAAAACATTTTGATGATCGGGCCGACCGGTGTCGGAAAGACGGAAATCGCAAGAAGAATGGCGCGGCTTGTCGGTGCCCCGTTCGTCAAAGTGGAAGCCACGAAGTTTACGGAAGTCGGATATGTCGGCCGGGATGTGGAGTCGATGGTACGCGACCTTGTCGAGACGGCTGTCCGGCTTGTAAAAGAAGAAAAAATGAACGGCGTGCGCGATCAGGCGGAGAAAAATGCAAATGAGCGCCTCGTCGATTTGCTTGTCCCGTCGCGGAAGAAGCAGGGGAATTTCAAAAACCCGTTTGAAATGATTTTTGGCGGCGGCGGGCAGCAGGACACGGCACCGGATGAAGAGGAGGAGGAGTACTCCAAAAGGGAGCAGAAACAGCGTATACGGGAAAAACTCTTAAACGGTGAACTGGAAGGTGAGCCGGTTACCGTGGAAGTGGAAGAGCAGGCCCCGTCCATGTTTGATTTGTTCCAGGGTTCCGGTATGGAACAAATGGGCATGAGTGTGCAGGACGCGCTTGGCAATCTGCTGCCGAAAAAAACGAAACGGCGGAAATTGCCAGTCAGGGAAGCAAGAAAAGTGCTTGCGCAGGATGAGGCACAGAAACTGATCGACATGGACGAAGTGACCCAGGAAGCCATTTTCCGGGCGGAACAAACCGGCATTATCTTCATTGATGAAATCGACAAAATCGCCTCCAAAAACGGGAGCGGATCCCAGGCGGACGTATCGAGGGAAGGCGTCCAGCGGGATATTCTGCCGATTGTCGAAGGTTCGACGGTTGTCACAAAATACGGCTCCATTAAAACGGATTATATTTTGTTTATTGCTGCCGGCGCTTTCCATATGGCAAAACCGTCCGATCTGATCCCCGAACTGCAAGGGCGTTTTCCGATCAGAGTGGAGCTTGAAAAACTGACTGTTGAGGACTTTGTCAAAATTCTTGTCGAACCGGATAATGCCCTGGTGAAACAATATATTGCATTATTGGAAACAGAAGGTATACAAATAGAATTTTCTGACGAAGCTATTACCAGAATTGCTGAAATTGCTTTTGAAGTGAACCAAAATACCGATAATATCGGGGCGAGAAGACTTCATACCATCATGGAAAAACTGCTCGAAGATCTTTCTTTCGAAGCACCGGACATCCATTTGGAAAAGGTGTCCATCACCCCGCAGTATGTGGACGAAAAGCTCGGCGCGATCTCACAGAACAAAGATTTAAGCCAGTATATTTTATAACCGTTTTGAAAAATCGGATAAGGGTAGACGTGTGATGAAGGCTTTTTGCTCATTTTGCGGCAGGTCCCGGCAATTCAATGCAGTTCAAATACCGAATCAATCTAGGAGGAATGGAAATGAGTTTGTTAGATAAAACAAGGAAAATTAATTCGATGTTGCAAAAAGCAGCCGGACGTCCGGTGAATTTTAAAGAAATGGCGGAAACGCTGAGCGATGTGATTGAAGCCAATATTTACATCGTCAGCCGCCGCGGGAAATTACTCGGCCTGGCCATCAATCAGAAAATTGAAAACGAGCGGATGAAACAAATGTTTGAAGACCGCCAGTTTCCGGAAGAATACACGAACAGCCTGTTTAACATTACGGAAACCTCATCCAATTTGACGATTGAAAGTGAGTACACGGCATTTCCGATTGAAAACAAAGACCTGTTTGAAAAAGGCCTGACAACGATTGTTCCAATCGTCGGCGGCGGGGAAAGAATCGGTACGTTAATTCTGGCCCGTCTTGAGCGGGAATTCGACGAAGAAGATCTTGTCCTGGCAGAATACAGCGCGACGGTTGTCGGCATGGAAATCCTCCGTGAAAAAACAGAAGAAATTGAAGAAGAAGCACGCAGCAAAGCAGTCGTGCAAATGGCCATCAGTTCTTTGTCCTACAGCGAGCTGGAAGCCATTGAACATATCTTTGAAGAATTAAACGGGAAGGAAGGCCTGCTTGTCGCGTCCAAAATTGCGGACCGCGTCGGCATTACCCGCTCTGTCATCGTGAACGCGCTACGTAAACTGGAGAGCGCAGGCGTCATTGAATCCCGTTCCCTTGGCATGAAAGGGACCTATATCAAAGTATTGAATAACAAATTCCTCGTTGAACTTGAAAAAGTCCGTTCTAACTGACGGATAAGCTTTCCGGAATTTGCGTCAAAAAAGGATACGATTCGTATCCTTTTTTTATTGCTGTTTAATTTACCAGAAAAACGAACAAATACTAATATCTGGATATTTATAAAGTTTAAGGAAATCCGGCCTGCCAATAGTGTTTCCCAGTAATTGTAAATTTTTGCAACCCCGGGCGCATCAAGGCACTTGAAAAATTTTTTTGCGCTTTTTTCACAAGGCGGGAAGAATGGATTAATCCGAAAGTCCCACTTTCAAAAAATTTTTTGTGATTTAAAAATATGTTCATTTACAGCCCGTTATGAAACAATTAAAATAAAAAATAGCAAACAATTTGTCGTATAAAAGAAAAAAATGTCAAGTTTATGTAATGAGGTGTCCATTGATGAGTCTCTCTTCCACTGCGTTACGGTCGCTTGAGCATGCATTGCAGTATGCTTCGCTCCGGCAGAAAGTGATTTCAAACAATATTGCCAATGCGGACACACCAAATTATAAGGCGCAGGATGTCAGTTTCAAAAATGTGCTGGAGGATTCGGTCAATGCCCTATCAGCAAACCGGACAGACCCCCGGCACTTCCGTTTTTCCGCCGAGGATTCAAACCCGGAAATTGTGACGGAATCCGGCACCACTTACAACAGCAACGGCAACAGTGTTGACATCGATACCGAAATGGCGAACCTTGCCAGCAACCAGATTTATTACGAGGCACTGATTGAGCTGGAAAAAGGAAAGCTTTCATCCTTATTAAATGTCGTGAGAGGAGGCCAGTAAGATGTCCATGTTCACCGGAATGAACATTTCTTCTGAAGCCTTATCGGCACAGCGTTTACGGATGGATGTCATCTCTTCCAATATTGCGAACGCTGATACAACAAGAGATACATATGTAAACGGGAAATGGCAGCCATACCGCCGGAAAGAAGTGGTGCTTGCTACAGGAGGCGGTTCTTTTGCCTCCATATTTCGTTCGAAACTCGGAATGCAGGGTGCCGGTTCCGGCGTCCAGGTGGCCGGCATTGTCGAAGATAACAGCGATTTTAAAAAAGAATACAAACCGGATGATCCGGATGCAGATGCGAACGGATATGTGACAAAACCAAATGTGGATCTCTTAACGGAAATGACTGGTATGATCAGCGCCACCCGTTCGTATGAAGCCAATGTCACAGCGTTGAATGCTTCCAAAGCGATGCTGATGAAGACGCTCGAACTCGGGCAGTAACAGGGAAAATTCCGCGCGTGAAAGGAGGCGAATGATGTGGCTATCCAACAAATCAGCCAGGCGCCGTCCGCAAGTTTTAGCGGGCTGTCGCCAAAACCGGCGGGCACCGCTTCGTCCGCGAACGGCTCCGTTTCATTTTCGAACTTGCTGAAGCAGTCTGTCAATGAACTGAACAAACAGCAGAACAATTCCGACAACATGATCACAAAACTATCGAACGGCGAAAATGTGGACCTGTACCAGGTGATGGTCGCCGTGCAAAAAGCAAACCTTTCGATGCAGGCGGCACTGGAAGTCAGAAACAAAGCAGTCGAAGGCTATAAAGAAATGATGCAGATGCAAGTATAACGTTCTGATCCGGTACATATAAAGCCGTTTCCCGGCCATAGCGCCCGCATCCTTTCCACCTGCCATCAGGCGGAAAGGATGCCGGAACGTTCGTTGTTTGCTGTCCAATTATTCTATTTATGAAACACCGTGAATTTTTTATCCCGGGGGATAATGATGAATGAAAAGTTAAAACAATCTTTTCAAAACCTGAAGGGGTTTTGGAAAAGCAGGAGCAAGAAGCAGAAAACAATCGGCATATCCGCCGTTGCCCTTATGCTGGTACTTGCTGCCGGAATCACTTATTTTATGACGAAAACAAAATACGCGCCGCTCTACAGCGGGCTGGATGTCTCCGAAACAGGATCCATCAAGGATGAACTAGACCAGGAAGGCGTTCCGTCCAAAATCACGGACGGCGGCAAAACGATCGAAGTGCCTGAAGACCGGGTGGACGATTTGAAAGTCACATTGGCTGCAAAAGGGCTGCCAAAGACCGGCAGCATCGACTATTCCTTTTTCAGCCAGAATGCAAAATTCGGGATGACAGACAATGAATTTAACGTCGTAAAGCTCGATGCGATGCAGACGGAACTGGAGAATCTGATTGAACAGATGGACGGCGTCGAAAAAGCAAAGGTGATGATCAATCTGCCGAACCAAAGTGTCTTCGTAGCCGACAGCCAGGCAAAAGCTTCCGCATCGGTTGTCCTGACGTTAAAACCCGGTTATGAGTTGGACCAAAACCAGATAAAAGCCGTTTACAACCTTGTTTCGAAAAGCGTTCCGAATCTTCCTACTGATAATATCGTCATTATGAACCAGAATTTTGAGTACTATGACATAAATTCTTCAAGTTCTTCCGGAAATGCTTATACACAGCAGCAGGCGATCAAAAAACAAATCGAACGGGACATCCAGCAGCAGGTGCAAACGATGCTTTCCACACTGATGGGTGCAGGAAAAGCGGTTGTCACCGTTACAGCGGATATCGATTTTACGCAGGAAAAACGCGAGGAAGATCTCGTTGAACCGGTTGATAAGACGAATATGAAAGGCATTGAAATCAGCGCCAAAAAAATCCAGGAAACATACCAGGGTACAGGCGCAGCAGCCGGAACGCCATCTGGCAGCACGGATTCTGTCGGCTCTTCGTATGTATCCGGGTCGAACGGGAACGGGACGTATTCCAAAACAAGTGACACGATCAACTACGAAGTAAACCGGATTAAACGGAAAATTACAGAGAGCCCGTACAAAATCCGCGATCTCGGCATAGAAGTCATGGTCGAGCCGCCGGTCAGAACAAAACGGTCTTCCTTGCCCGCTTCCCGGTTAAAAGATATTAAATCGATGCTTTCTACGATTGTCAGAACGTCGATTGACAAGTCAAGCGGCACAAGGCTGACCAATCAAACGGTTGCCGATAAAATCGCAGTTTCCGTCCAGCCATTTGCAGCCAATGCGCCGGAGAAGGCGAAAAAAGCTTCGATTCCGTGGTGGGTATACGCGATTGGCGGAGGTTTGCTTCTCGTGATTGCCGTGCTCATCTTCCTCATGATCCGGAACAGACGGCGGGCCGCTTCGGAGGCTGAAGAAGAGATGGCGGAAGAAACGCCGGAAAAACCGGCACCGCCCCGCATTCCGGACGTAAATGAGGAACAGGAAACCGACGCTTCAGCAAGGCGGAAACAGCTTGAAAAAATGGCAAAGGAAAAACCGGATGAGTTTGCGAAACTATTGCGGTCATGGCTTTCCGAAGAATAGGAGGGAGACAAGATGGCAAGTAAAGAAAAAACATTATCCGGCAAAGAAAAAGCAGCCGTTCTCCTAATTTCTCTCGGCCCGGACGTATCGGCATCCGTCTACAAACACTTAACGGAAGAAGAAATCGAAAAACTGACGCTGGAAATCTCAGGCGTCAGAAAAGTCGACAATGAAACGAAGGAAAGAGTGCTGACCGAATTTCACCATATTGCTTTGGCACAGGACTATATTACCCAGGGCGGGATCGGTTACGCCAAAATGGTTCTCGAAAAAGCGCTTGGCCCGGAACAGGCGACATCCATCATCAACCGGCTGACTTCATCGCTGCAGGTGCGCCCTTTTGATTTTGCCAGAAAAGCAGATGCGGCCCAGATTCTGAATTTTATCCAGGATGAACACCCGCAGACGATCGCCTTGATTTTGTCCTACCTGGATCCGGAAAAAGCCGGGCAGATCCTTTCCGAGCTTCCGCCTGAAATGCAGGGGGACATTGCCAGAAGAATTGCCTTAATGGAAGGCACATCCCCTGAAATTATCAACGAAGTGGAAGCGATTTTGGAAAGGAAGCTGTCCGCGACGGTGACGCAGGATTATACGAAGACAGGCGGGGTGGAATCCGTTGTCGAAGTGCTGAACGGGGTCGACCGTACGACGGAGAAAACGATCCTTGACTCGCTGGAACAGAAAGATCCCGAACTTGCCGAAGAGATCAAGAAACGGATGTTTGTATTCGAAGATATCGTCACCTTGGACAACCGTTCCATTCAGCGCGTCATCCGCGAATGTGAAAATGAAGATCTGCTTCTTGCGCTGAAAGTCTCAAGCGACGAAGTGAAAGAAATTATTTTCCGCAATATGTCGCAACGGATGGCCGATTCCATGAAAGAAGAAATGGAGTATATGGGCCCGGTACGGCTGCGTGAAGTCGAAGAAGCCCAGTCGAGAATTGTGTCCATTATCCGCAGGCTGGAAGACAGCGGTGAAATCATCATCGCGAGGAACGGAGGCGACGACATCATTGTCTAATATTATTAAAACAAAGCACAATGCAGGTGTTGTTTCCAAAATGCGCGTGATCAGCGTGCGCCGGCTCCCTGCTTTGCCCGAAAAAACGGGAGATGCAACCGCTGTGAAAGAGGATATTTTCGCAAAATACCAAACCGAGGCAGAGCGCCTGCTTTTGGACAGCCAAAAAGAAGCAGAAGCAGTACGCCGGCAAGTTGTCGAAGAAAAAAAACAGTGGGAGCAGGAAAAAGCAAAGCTCACCGAAGAAGCACAGCGCCAAGGGTTTGAAGCCGGTTATGCCGATGGCCGCAAGGAAGGGTTTGAAAGCATCCGCAACCATTTAAACGAGTCAATTGACATCGTCAACCGTTCCAAAGAGGCGTTTAAAAAACATTTGGCAGCATCGGAAAAAGATATTTTGGAACTCGCGATGAAAGCAGCAGGAAAAATTTTGCATGACACGCTTGAAACATCCCCCGAAAAAATGCTTTCCATCGTAAAAAACGTGTTAAAAGAAGCGGCCGGGTATAAAGAAGTCGATCTCCATATCCATCCGGGGCAATACGCCTTTGTGATGGATAACAAGGAAGAACTTGATGCCCTCTTCCCGAACGATACAAAATGCTATGTCTACCCGGATGATTCGCTTAAACCGTACCAGGTCTATATCGAAAGCGGCAGCGGTAGGATTGACGCAAGCATTGACATCCAGCTGTCGGAACTTAAGGCAAAGCTTTTGGAACTGATCGGGGAGGATGCGGAATGAAGGCAGCCAGTCTCTTAAATTATATACCCGCAATCGGGACGTTTAAACATTACGGAAAAGTAAAAAGAGTGATCGGGTTAATGATCGAATCACTCGGACCGGAAAGTTCCATCGGCGATATCTGTTATATTCATGTGGACAACAAAAAAAATGCGAAAAAAATCATTGCCGAAGTTGTCGGATTCCGTGACGGGAATGTCATTTTAATGCCTTATACGAACATCCAGGAAATCTCTCCCGGCAGCCTTGTGGAGGCAACGGGGAAACCCATGCAGGTAAAAGCAGGCCCGCGGCTGTTGGGAAAAGTCATTGACCCTCTGGGCATGCCGCTCGACCATTCCCCGCTTCCCGCCGGCCTAAAACCGATTCCGATCGACCGGACGCCGCCCAACCCGCTCAAGCGCCCACCGATCAGGGAACCGATTGAGCTCGGCGTCCGCGCGATCGACAGTTTGCTGACGGTTGGAAAAGGCCAGCGGATCGGCATTTTTGCCGGAAGCGGCGTCGGCAAAAGCACCCTGCTCGGCATGATTGCACGCAACACAAATGCCGACCTGAATGTGATCGCCCTGATCGGGGAGCGGGGCAGGGAAGTAAGGGAATTTATTGAGCACGACCTCGGCCCGGAAGGTTTAAAAAAGTCCATTGTTGTCGTGGCAACAAGCGACCAGCCGGCATTGATGCGGATTAAAGGCGCCTATACGGCAACAGCGATTGCGGAATATTTCAGAGACCGGGGCCTTAATGTCATGTTTATGATGGACTCGGTTACCCGGGTCGCGATGGCCCAGCGAGAAGTCGGGCTGGCAACGGGGGAACCGCCGGCTACAAAAGGATATACCCCTTCCGTTTTCGCGATTTTGCCGAAGCTTTTGGAAAGGACCGGTACAAATGAATCCGGCACGATTACCGGCATTTACACCGTGCTTGTCGACGGGGATGATATGAATGAACCGATTGCCGATACAGTGCGCGGCATTTTAGACGGGCATTTTGTCCTGGACAGGGATTTGGCAAATAAAGGGCAGTACCCGGCAATCAATATTTTAAAAAGCGTCAGCCGGCTGATGAGCCAGCTTGCAAGCCCCGCGCACAAAAAAGCCGCGGAAAAGATCCGCGAACAGTTAAGCACTTATTTGAATTCGGAAGACCTGATCAATATCGGCGCTTATAAACCGGGTGCATCAAAAGAAATTGATGAAGCGATCGAACGCTATCCGAAAATTGTTTCTTTTATCAAGCAAAGCACCGACGAAACCTGCAGCATGGAAAGCAGCATCAGGGCTTTAATCGGGCTTGCGGAAACGGGTGAGTGGGCATGAATTATCATTATAAATTCGAGAAAATCCTTGATGTCAGAGAAAAGGAAAAAGACGAGGCGCTCAGTGCATACAAAAATGCGGTACAGGCATTTGAAAATGTGGCCCGGGAGCTGTACGCGCTTTTGAAAAAGAAAGAAGACCTGGAAGCCCACCAGGCTGAAAAAATGAAAGCGGGCCTTTCCGTCCAGGAAATCCGGCATTACCGGCGGTTTATTGATGATATTGAAAAATCAATCCATTATTATCAGAGCCTCGTCATGAATGCACGAAACCGGATGAACTGGCATCAGCAGAAACTGCAGGAGAAAAATATAGAAGTCAAAAAATACGAAAAACTGAAAGACAAAGATTATGGCCGTTTTCTGATGAAACTGAAAATACAGGAAGAAAAGCAGGCAGATGAAATTTCAACCCAGACTTTTTATCACTAAAGCCTGAAAACCGGGTGATGTTATGCGCAAACAAATGGAAGAAATCGAGACAGCAGCAGAAGAAAAAAAAGGCGGTAAACTGCAGTGGTTTTTTTACGTGATCCTGATTCCGCTACTGTTTGCCACCGCGATGGCGATCATTATCGCTACTATCTCGGGTGTCAATGTGATCAGTAAAGCATCGGGCCTCGCCCATCAGGTGACCGGGATGTTTGGCACAGGCGGGAACGAAAAAGGGGAGAAGCAAAGCGGCACGTTCAGTGAAACACAGTATAAAAGCCAGATCCGTTCTTTACAAAAACAGGCGTCAGAAAAAGACAAAGAAATCAGCAAGCTGCAATCCGAACTGGACAAAAGCCAACAGAACAATTTGAAAATGAAACAAACCGTCTCTGATCTGAAGCAGCAATTGAAGAAAGCCCAGCAACAACAGGCAGCCAATCAGAAAAAATTAAAAGAAATCGCAAGCACCTATGAAAATATGAATCCGGAAAATGCGGCTGCCATTATTCAAAAAATGAGCGATCAGGAAGCAACGGGAATCCTTTCCCAGCTCAGTTCGGAAACACTGGCGAACGTCCTTGAAAAAATGAGTGCCGATAAAGCAGCAAAATACACCCAAATGCTCGGGCGTACAGGATCATAAGCCGTCCGGCAAACTTGAAAGGAGGTGAAAACATGAATGTAAATTCGGCTCTTCCAGCTGTACCATTTTCTCCGCCGGGTACGCAAACGTCTGGCGCGCAACTGCAGACGCAGCCATCCGGGTTTTTTCAGCAATTGAGCCTTGCCGGCCAGGACAGCGGCCGGATGCCGGAGAACGAGGAGGCAGTGCATGTTTGCCAAAAGCTTCAACAAAGGATTGTCGCGGTTTTAACGGAAAAGGCTGGGGCAACGGAACAGGCTGCAGAAGATGGAAGCCAGGAAGAAAGGGCTGATATGCAGGCCGTTTCCGCCCTTTTCAACCGGATTGTGCGGTTTGCCGGCGCTGAAGACGAAAACAGCAAAAAAAGATACAAGAAACAAAAACGGCCATCGAAACGGGCGATGCCGCGGCGGCTATCATGAATATGGCGCAAATGCTCGCCTCCTTGCCGGTCCCGTCTTTAATAAAGCTCGGCCTTGAAGATGCGAAAACATTGCTTGGACAGGCAGGTGCTGTTCTAAAAACGTATCCCAGGAATACAGCGGTAGGAATCAAAATGATGCAGACAACGGAACAATTATCCCGGTTGTCCGAAAAAATCGGCCGCTTTCTAAAGGCGGTTTCAGCAGATGATGCAAACGGGGGGCAGACGGTTTCAAGCGGGCCGCAACAGCCGGGCGTTGCCGTAAAAGAAGAAATATTAAAAACGGCTTATTTGCATTTAACCGACGAAAAAGCGGATTCGTCCCTGCTAAAAAAGGCGCCTGCTCTTCCTTTATCCCCAAATGCCGCTGCGCAGGAAATGGCTTCCGGACCGGATAGTACCAAGCCAGCGCAAAATGGGCAGGAAAGCAACCGGGCGCTGCTTCAAACCGGGCTGTTTTCTGCAAACAGGGCGGTTCCGGAGATGACGGAAGCGGCATCGCCGGCAAATGAAGAAAGCGACCCGGCTGCTCCAGGTACGGGCACCGCCGGAACAGCGCCGCTGCAAACGGATAAAAATGGACTGGCGGAAGCCTTATCAAAGGATGGCCGCTTGTCCCGCCGGCAGGAAGGGTCGCCGTTCAGCATGGCAGAGGAAGCCGTGGCCGTGAATGAAAACACCGGGTATCCGGCCGCAAAACCGGTGCAGGCGGGTGCTTCAGGAGCGGATGCCCAAAATGGCAAAGCAGTTACCCAGGGCAATACGCCAAATGAAAACGGGACAGGCGGGCCATTACAAAATAATGGGCCTGTTGTGCAAACGAGCGCCGCCCATCTGCAGGCAAATACCGGGCAGCCTGGCAGTGACAGTGGGCCCAAGACGCTACTAAAAACACCGGTTGATGAGGTGCAGGCTGCTGTGCCGGGCCAGCATACGGATCTCCAGCAGGAAAACGGAAAACCGGGAGACAGCAGCCGGCATGTCGTGCCGAATTTTTCCCGGGAAATCCAGCAAACAGGGCAATCCGGAAACGATAGTACCGGAGATGGGATGGCAAACGGATGGGAAACCGGTAAACGAAGCCCCGTTGCGCATAACAGCACCCATCTTCAACCAGCAGAAGAAATAAACGGGAACGGCAATACGGCCCCGGCATTTTCACTCTCTGGCAAAGTGGAACAGTTCGTCCTTTACACCGGCGAAAAACACAACCCGGTTTCGTACCGGCAGTTCGTCCAGGAATTTGCCAATATCATCCAAAAGGCAGCCTATTCCAGCCATAAAGGCGCAAGCAGGCTGTTGATCCGCCTTGAACCTGAAAACCTCGGTTCTTTGCGCGTTGAATTGCTTGAGCAGGATGGAAAACTGGCAGCAAAAATCCTGACAGACACCGGTGCGGCAAAAGATTTGCTTGATTCCCAGCTGCAGCAGCTTAAACATGCTTTGGCAGGCCAGCAGGTCCAATTAACAAAAATGGATGTTGAATACCGCGATACAGCGGCGCAAACAGCCCACGGCCAGCCCGGGGACAGCGGGGGCCGCGAACAACGGCAACAGCAGCAAAAGCGGCGGGAAAACCTGGAAGCGGGACATTTTTCAGCCATGTTGGAAAACAATATGATTGATGCGGAAGCGTAGGTGAATGACATGACTTCTATTGACCCGAGCCTGCTGTTGAGCAATCAAAATACAGCTTCCGGCACGCGTACGGGAAGCAAGACGCTGGATAAAAATGCTTTTTTGAAAATATTGATTGCCCAGCTTCAAAACCAGGACCCGACCAACCCGATGGACGACACGCAATTTGTATCGCAAATGGCGCAGTTCTCCTCATTGGAGCAAATGACGAATTTGAAAGACGATATCGACAACCTGATCAAACTTTCGCAGCAATCGCAGCAAATTGCGTATACACAATATATCGGGAGAACGGTTTCCTGGAAAAAAACCGAAACAGCTGATGACGGGACGGCATCCGTTAAGTCGGGAACCGGGACGATTACCGGCATTTCATTCGGTGATGACAATGCGGCCACCTTCACCCTGGATGACGGGACGAAAATCAGTTTTTCCGATATGACAGGGATAGACAGCAGCACTTCAAATGAAGCAGCACTGATTCAGGCAAGCTATTTAATTGGGAAAAAAGTGACCTATACAAATGATGCAGGAGAAGAAGAAACAGCTTCGGTCAGTACCGTTGCCATCCAAAACGGCAGCCTGGTTTTTACACTTGACAACGGGAAAAAAGCCGCAAGCGGGCAGCTTACGAAAATTGCAAACTAGGAAGTGATTGAATGGATAAATGGCATCCATCCATTCCACTGCAGCAATCCGAGCCTTTTCGTTCTTTTAGTCGAACAAGCCGAACCGCGCAGAATCAGAATCAGGCAAGCGGCTTTTCAGGGTATTTGCAGCAGGCGCTGATGGAACCATCCAATCCTGTTTCTTTGAAAATTAGTAAACATGCAAGCGAAAGGCTGCAAGAGCGCGGAATTAAATTGGATGCTTCAACATGGAAGCAAATCGGCAGTAAAGTAGCGGAAGCAAAACAAAAAGGATTGAATGAAACGCTTGTTCTTGTAAATGATGCAGCATTGATTGTCAGCGCGAAAAATTCGACCGTCATTACTGCAATGGGCCGAAATGAAGCAGGTTCCCAAATATTCAGCAATATTAACGGGGCGATTATTT
Organism: Weizmannia sp. FSL W8-1119; assembly: GCF_038008605.1. NCBI lineage: Bacteria > Bacillati > Bacillota > Bacilli > Caryophanales > Bacillaceae > Heyndrickxia > Weizmannia sp. FSL W8-1119. Next base: position 1,188,043 of record NZ_JBBOZL010000001.1, read on the forward strand.
TAGAATCATAGGCTGGACCGTAATGGAAGCCGCAGCTGCCGAATGACGGAAGCAGCTAAATCAAAAAATGAGAGGGGTTATCTTATGTTACGTTCATTATACTCAGGCGTTAGCGGAATGAAAAATTTCCAAACGAAATTGGATACGATCGGCAATAACATCGCTAATGTAAACACGTACGGCTACAAAAAAAGCCGCGTCACGTTTAAAGATGCGATCAGCCAGACGCTGCAAGGTGCAACGGCCCGAACAAGCGCCCAGCAGGTAGGGCTTGGTTCCCAAATCGGTTCCATAGATACAATCGATACGGAAACAAGCTTTGAATCGACCGGCCGTACGCTCGACTTGGCAATCAGCGGGGACGGGTATTTTAGAGTCAGAGGCAACGATGGGCAGATTTATTACACACGTGCCGGAAATTTCTATTTGGATAGCAATGGTAATATTGTTAATTCCGATGGTTACAGCGTGTTAGGGACAAATGGGAATCCAATACAAATCAATTCGTCAACAGTTTCAAATTTTTCGATCGCATCTGACGGAACAATCACAGATCAAAACGGTGCTACAATTGGGACCATTAGCATTGCAACTTTTCCGAACCCGGCCGGTTTGACAAGGGTAGGCGGAAACTTATTTAGGCAAAGTATAAACTCAGGTAATCCAAATACGAATATTACTCCAGGTTCCGGCAGCAATGGCACAATCAAATCCGGCTATCTTGAAATGTCCAATGTCGACCTGTCGGAAGAGTTGACGAATATGATCGTAGCAGAACGCGGGTTTCAGGCGAATACAAGAATTATCACGACATCCGATGAAATTCTGCAGGAACTTGTCAATCTGAAACGATAGGGGGAAGGGGGCCAGGGCTTTTCGCCCGGCCCGCACAATGTGATTGAAGTGACAAAATTAAACGGCAGGGCATTCTGGATTAACGCCATTCATATTGAAACGGTGGAAAGCATGCCGGATACAAGAATCATCCTGACAAACGGCCACGCCTATATTGTCAGGGAGTCGAGCAAAGAAATCGAGCAAAAAGTGACCGCCTTTTTCCGGGCTGTTTCTTTGCTTGGAAGAAATGCCGGGGAGGAGGGGCCGGAATGAATAAAATGGTGCGGATCATGCTTGTGATGATTTCCGTCATTTTACTGGCCGGCATCATCACCATTGGCGTCATTTATAAGTCGAACGAAGCAACAAACGCAACAGGGCCAAATATAGATGAAGTTGTCGACTCTTCCGTTGACATTGACACGATGACAACCAATCTGAAAGACAACCACATTGTCCAGATTGCCATCAAAATTGAAGGAAACGATAAGAAAGCAAAAGAAGAACTGACAAAAAGAGATTTCCAAATCAAAGACATCATGATTGACGAGCTGTCAAATATGAACATGCGGGATTTGCAATCTGAGCAGGGGAAGCAAAAGTTTAAAACAGACATAAAAAACCGATTAAATAAAATGATGCAGGACGGCGAAGTTGTAAATGTATATATTACTTCCTTTGTTATCCAATAAAAGTATGCCGCCTGCCGGATCAAGGGCAGATTGCAGCAAAAAGGCAGTGCCGCAGCAGGCAGTCCGGCCCCTGTGCCTGTATGTATACAAAGGGGGTGGATAAAGTTGCCGGAAGATATTTTATCGCAGTCTGAAATTGATGCGCTGCTATCCGCCCTGTCAACGGGGGAAATGAATGCGGAGGAAATAAAAAAAGAGGAAACCCGGAAAGTCAAAGTATATGATTTCAAGCGGGCGCTCCGGTTTTCAAAAGACCAGATCAGAAGCCTGACAAGAATTCATGAAAACTTCTCAAGGATTCTCACAACCTTTTTATCTGCCCAGCTCCGGACTTACGTGCAGATTTCGGTTGCATCGGCTGACCAGATTCCGTATGAGGAATTTATCCGTTCGATACCGAAAATGACCCTTCTGACGGTTTATGAAGTTCCCCCGCTTGACGGGAATATTATTATGGAAATTAACCCGAACATTGCCTACACGATGATGGATCGAGTGCTGGGAGGGTACGGGGAAAGCATCAATAAAATTGACAAACTCACTGAGATTGAAAAGAAAATCATGACGAGAATTTTTGACCAGACCATCGACCAGTTAAAGGAAGCGTGGAGTGAGATCATCGAGATCAATCCCTTTCTGACTGAACTGGAAGTCAATCCGCAGTTTCTGCAGATGATTTCTCCGAATGAAACCGTAGTCGTTATTTCTCTCAACACGACCATCGGCGATACAAGCGGCATGATCAATTTATGCCTGCCGCAAGTGGTGCTTGACCCGATGATGCCGAAATTGTCCGGGCATTATTGGATGCAGCACGCCGGAAAGGAACCGGATCCGGACAATATCCGCCTGCTCGAAGAAGGCATCAAGGAGGCAAAAGTGCCGCTCACCGCCGAACTGGGGACGGCAACGATAAAAATTGAAGACTTTCTGAATTTAGAAATTGGCGACTGTATACGGCTGAACCAAACCATTGAAGAGCCGTTGGTTGTCAAGGTGGATAAAATTCCGAAATTCATCGGGCAGCCAGGCAAGCAAGGCACTAAAATGGCTGTCCAAATCCTGGATATCATAGAGGAAGGGGAAGAAGAAAAGTATGAGCGATGATATGCTGTCGCAAGAAGAAATTGATGCCCTTCTTAACGGCACTGCAAATCTGGAAGACGCAAGCGCCAAAGATGCCCTCCATGTGGAAGATTATCTCGATTCCATGGAAAGGGATGCGCTTGGGGAAATTGGAAATATTTCGTTCGGGAGCTCTGCGACGGCATTGTCCACCCTGCTTTCACAAAAAGTTGAAATTACAACGCCTGAGGTCAGCATTGTCCGGCACGACAAACTGGCGGATGAATTTCCACATCCCTACGTGGCCATTCAGGTGAAATACACAGAGGGCTTTTCCGGCGTGAATGTGCTCGTCATCAAACAATCTGATGCCGCCATTATTGCCGACTTGATGCTGGGTGGAACCGGCGAAAATCCGAGCAGCGAACTGGATGAGATCCATTTGAGCGCGGTACAGGAAGCGATGAATCAGATGATGGGGTCTGCCGCCACCTCGATGTCTACGATTTTTAATAAAAGAATCGATATTTCTCCGCCGGCCGTTTCACTTTTAAATATTTTGGAAGGAGAAGGCACGGATAAGCTCCCGGACCAGGATTTGCTTGTAAAAGTCTCGTTCCGGATTATGATCGGGTCATTAATCGATTCGCAGATCATGCAGCTGTTGCCGCTTTCGTTTGCAAAAAAACTGGTTAGTGATCTCATCCATCCGGAACAACCCGCGGAAGCCGGGAAAAAAGAGGGGGAAAAGCAGCCGGATCAAAATGTACGAGGCCATGCTGCGGAAAAACCGGCTGAGCCTGCTCAAAATGCTGCAAAACAAGAGACGCACCAAAATGTGCAGCCGGCTGTTTTTACGAGTTTTGAAGAAACAGCGCCGCGCGTGGAAACGAAAAATCTGGACATGCTCCTTGACATTCCGCTTGAAGTGACCGTTGAATTGGGCAGGACATCGAAAACAGTAAGGGAAATTCTTGAAATGGGCGCAGGCTCCATTGTAGAACTGGACAAGCTTGCCGGAGAACCCGTGGATATTCTCATCAACCATCAGTTAATCGCCATCGGGGAAGTGGTTGTGATTGATGAGAACTTCGGTGTGCGTGTGACAGATATTGTGAGCCAGAAAGACCGGCTGAAAAAACTGAGATAATGGGGGAAGATCCAAATGGCAAAGAAAATTTTGATTGTAGATGACGCTGCGTTTATGCGCATGATGATTAAAGACATTCTGACAAAAAACGGATATGACGTTGTCGCTGAAGCGGCAGACGGCGCACAAGCAATCGAAAAATATAAGGAACACCGGCCGGATCTTGTGACAATGGATATTACAATGCCGGAAGTGGACGGGATCAGCGCACTGAAGGAGATTAAAAAAATCGACCCGGATGCAAAAGTCATCATGTGCTCGGCAATGGGCCAGCAGGCGATGGTTATTGATGCCATCCAGGCCGGCGCAAAAGATTTTATCGTCAAACCGTTCCAGGCTGACCGTGTGATCGAGGCCATCCAAAAAACGCTCGGCTGACGATGCCAGGAAGGTGACAGTGATTTGCAAAGCCAAGTGACGAAGGGGCTGGTGCTGCTTGGAATTCTGCTTTACCTGTTGTACGGGTTTCCGGCACCCGGCAATGCCCTTGCGGCTTCTTTTAACGGGAATGTGAAAGAATGCATCGACCATCCGAAACAGTGCCAAAAACAATCGGACGGAAAATCCGAAAGTGGGGCTAAACAATCGGAAACGGCAAATCCGGCGGTAACCTTCGGGGATATTGCGCGGATGATCCTCGCACTTATTTTCGTGATTTGTTTACTATACTTTGTTTTAAAATTTGTCAACAAAAGAAGCCGTGCCTATCAAAGCAGTAAAATGATACAGAATTTCGGCGGCACGCCTTTGGGCGGGAACAAGTCGCTGCAAATTGTAAAAGCGGGGGACAGGATTCTTATTTTAGGTGTCGGGGACGATGTGCAGCTTGTCAAAGAAATTGATGACGAGGAAGAGGTCAGGCAGTTCGTTGACCAGTACAATAAAAAGCTCGAGCAGCAACTGGAACCGCGCGATATTGCGACAAGGCTCATAAAAGCTGTGAAAAACAGGGAAACCGGGGCAAAAACAGAAGCAACCCCGTTCGGGCATTTGCTGAAATCGCAAATCAGCGCGATCAGGGAGGAGCGGGCGCAGGCGATGAAAGAACTGGAACAAAGGGAGAAGGAGAAACAGAACGATGAATGAGTTGTTGAATACATTAAGCAGCACATCCGGCGATACGGTTTCCCTTTCGGTCAAAATCCTTTTGCTTATGACCGTTCTTTCATTGGCCCCGAGTATTTTAATCCTGCTGACTTCTTTTACGCGGATTGTCATTGTCCTGTCTTTTGTCCGGACTTCGCTCGGCACGCAGACAGCCCCGCCGAATCAGGTGATCGTAGGGCTTGCGCTGTTTCTGACGTTTTTTATCATGGCCCCGACGTTTCAACAGGTAAACAAACAGGCGCTCACGCCGTTGTTCCATGATAAAGTGACGCTGGAAGAGGCTTATGACAAAGCCCAGAAGCCGTTTAAGGAATTTATGGCGAAACAGACCCGGCAGAAAGACTTGCAGCTGTTTTTAGATTATGCCCATAAAAAGCAGCCAAAGTCAGTGCAGGATATTCCAATGACAACGCTTGTTCCGGCATTTACGATCAGCGAATTAAAGACGGCTTTTCAAATGGGCTTTATGATTTTCATTCCTTTTCTTGTCATCGATATGGTCGTGGCAAGCGTCCTGATGTCCATGGGGATGATGATGCTGCCGCCTGTGATGATCTCGCTGCCTTTTAAAATCTTATTGTTTGTGCTCGTGGACGGATGGTATCTTGTTGTGAAGTCGCTGCTTGAAAGTTTTTAAAGAAGGTGAATGGATTGAGTGAGGAAATGGTCATTTCACTGGCCGAAAAAGGCATCATGGTGACCTTTATGGTCTGCGGCCCGCTTTTGTTGATTGCGCTTGTCGTCGGCATGATTGTTAGCATCTTCCAGGCTGCAACGCAAATCCAGGAACAGACGCTGGCATTTGTCCCGAAAATTGTTGCGGTGCTGCTCGGCCTCGTACTGCTTGGCCCGTGGATGCTGAGCCACATGCTTACATACACAAAAGAAATTTTATCCAATTTAACACAATATATAGGTTAACACATGGATGAACTGATTCCGTCATTCAGCATATTTTTACTCGTTTTCATCAGGGTCACAACTTTTTTTATCATGATGCCGTTGTTTTCCCACAGGAGCGTACCGGCCCGGTTCCGGATCGGCCTTGGTTTCTTTTTGTCCGTCCTTGTGACGTACACAATCCATGCCAAACCGTTCACCATGGACGGTGCCTATTTTTTGCTGATGATCAAGGAAGCACTTGTCGGCCTGCTGCTTGGCTTTACAGCCTATTTCATTTTGTCGGCCGTGCAATTGGCCGGCACGTTTATCGACTTTCAGGCAGGGTTTTCCATGGCCAATGTGATTGATCCGCAATCAGGGGCGCAAACGCCGCTTACCGGGGAATATTTGTACAGTTTTGCGCTGCTTTTATTGCTTTCCCTGAACGGGCACCACCTGCTTTTGGACGGGATTTATTACAGCTATTCGTTTATCCCGCTCGATCAGGCGTGGATCCATCTCGGGTCTTTCAATCTTGCAAAATATTTGGCAACACTTTTGGCCCGTGTGTTTCTCGTCGCTTTTCAAATGTCGGCACCCGTTGTCGCCGTCCTGTTTTTAACGGACATTGCGCTCGGCATCATCGCCCGGACCGTGCCACAGCTTAATATTTTTGTAGTCGGCTTTCCGGTCAAAATTGCCGTTAGTTTGATCGCGCTGGCGGTGGCAATGGGCACGCTTTATATTGCAGTTGAACATCTGTTTGAATGGATGTTTGTTGCGATGCGGAATTGTATGGCACTGTTGGGGGGATCCGTTTGAAGCACCTCTCACTCGATTTGCAGTTTTTCGCAGGGGAGAAAACAGAAAAGGCAACGCCGAAAAAACGGCGTGATGCCCGCAAAAAGGGGCAGACGGCCAAAAGCCAGGATATCGTAACGGCCGTCATGCTTCTGGCGGTGTTTCTGTTCTTGTATTTCGGGGCCTCCTCGATCGGAAGCCCGATGATGGCGCTCTTCCGCCAGGCCTTTTCAAAATACATGCTGCAGGATGTCACGGAGCAAAGCGTTGGCAAATTGATGACCGGCGTCATGAAACAGCTGGCTTCGATGCTTTTGCCAGTCATGGCCGTTGCCCTTTTGGCCGGCGTGATCGGCAATGTGGCCCAAACCGGCCTCCTTTTTACCGGCGAAGGGCTGAAACCGAATATAAACAAAATCAATCCCGTCGCCGGATTAAAACGGATTTTTTCGATCCGGGCGCTTGTGGAATTGTTAAAATCCGTTTTAAAAATGGCAGTGGTCGGTGCCGTCGCTTTTTACGTTATTTGGACCAACATCCAGGATATTTCAGGCCTGCCGTTTAAAAGCGCGGGCGATACGCTGGGTGCAGTCGGGCATCTCGCTGTCATAACCGGCATCAGCGCCTCCGTTGCGCTGTTTGTGCTCGCCGTTCTTGATTATTTGTACCAGCGTTTTGACTTTGAAAAAAATATCCGGATGTCCAAACAGGAAATCAAGGAAGAATTTAAAAACATGGAGGGCGACCCGCTGATTAAATCAAAAATCAGGCAAAAACAACGGGAAATGGCCATGCAGAGAATGATGCAGGAAGTGCCGAATGCCGATGTCGTCATTACCAACCCGACGCATTTTGCCGTCTGCCTCCGGTATGATGAAGCAAAGAGTGATGCGCCCATTGTTGTGGCAAAAGGGGCGGATTTCCTTGCTCAAAAAATTAAGTCGGTCGCAAAAGAGCATGACATTGTGATGCTGGAAAACCGGCCGCTGGCGAGGGCACTTTATGAGCAGGTGGAAGTTGGCGGACGCATTCCGGAACAGTTTTTCAAAGCAGTAGCGGAAATTTTGGCGTACGTATACAAAATCAAGCATAAAATTTAAGCTTTTTCATGCAAGTTAGGAGAGAAACCGTATGAGTGCAAGAGATTTGAGAGATATTCCCGTGATCGCAGGTGTCATTTTAATCGTCACCATGCTGATTATCCCGTTTCCGACATGGGCATTGAGCTTTTTAATTATATGTAATATTTCTCTTGCATTAATGGTGCTTTTAATCTCAATGAATATGAAAGAGCCGCTCCAGTTTTCCGTCTTTCCGTCGTTGCTGCTCATTTTAACCTTATTCCGGCTCGGACTGAATATCTCAACCACCCGCTCGATCCTTTCCACCGGCAATGCCGGCGGGGTCATTGAGACGTTCGGATCGTTCGTTGTCGGCGGCAACATCGTCGTTGGGCTTGTCGTCTTTACGATTTTGATTATTATCCAATTTATTGTGATTACAAAAGGCGCTGAACGGGTGGCTGAAGTGGCAGCCCGGTTCACGCTCGATGCGATGCCGGGCAAGCAAATGAGCATTGATGCGGACTTGAATGCCGGCATGATATCCGACCAGGAAGCGCGCGCCCGCCGGGAAAAAGTCAGCCGGGAAGCGGATTTTTACGGCGCGATGGACGGTGCCAGCAAATTTGTCAAAGGCGATGCGATTGCCAGCATCATTATCGTTCTCATTAATCTTATTTTCGGGATCATTATCGGCATGACCCAGCTCGGCCTCTCCATCAGTGATGCCGCGAGCCAGTTTTCGCTGATGACCGTCGGGGACGGCATTGTCAGCCAGGTGCCGGCGCTGCTCATTTCCACAGCAACCGGGATCGTGGTCACGAGGGCGGCATCAGACGGCAATCTTGGCCAGGACGTAATGGCGCAGATGTTGTCTTATCCAAAAATGCTGTATATCGCGGGAGGCACGATTTTTTTGCTTGGCCTGTTTACGCCGATTAATGATTTTTTAACTATGACGGTGGCAGCGGCTCTTTTCATCGGTGGTTTCCGGCTTCAGCAAGTCCCGAAAAAAACGGAACAGGAAAGCGCGGAGAAAGCGGAAGAACTCCAGCCTGAAGAATTGAAAAGCCCGGAAAGCGTCATGAGCCTGCTCGATATTGACCCGATCGAATTCGAATTCGGCTACGGCCTGATCCCGCTTGTTGATGCCAACCAGGGAGGCGATTTGCTTGACAGGATTGTCATGATCCGCAGGCAGCTCGCCATCGAACTCGGCGTTGTCATTCCGGTTGTCCGGATCCGCGATAATATCCAGCTTGAGCCGAATGAGTACCGGTTGAAAATAAACGGGAATGAACTTGCCAAAGGCGAGCTTCTTCTCGACCACTATTTGGCGATGGCACCCGGCGAAGATGACGGCTCCGTTGAAGGCATTGAGACGGTCGAGCCGGCTTTTGGAATGCCGGCAAAATGGGTCACGGAAGAACAAAAAGAACAGGCGGAAATGATGGGCTATACGGTCGTGGATCCTCCGACGGTTGTCTCGACCCATATTACGGAAATGATCCGTCAAAACGCGTATATGCTGCTCGGAAGGCAGGAAACAAAAGCATTGATTGACCATTTGAAAGAGTCGTACCCGGTGCTTGTGGAAGAGGTGACACCGAACCCGTTGTCCGTCGGCGATATCCAGAAAGTGCTGGCGAATCTTTTGAAAGAAAATGTTTCCATCCGAAAACTGCCGATTATCTTTGAAACGTTAGCCGACTATGGTAAATTAACAACAGATACTGATTTGCTGACGGAATACGCCCGCCAAAGCCTTGCGCGGCAAATTACAGCGCAATATGCGCAAGACGGGCAATTAAAAGTCATCACCGTTTCGGGAAAAGTGGAAAAATTGATTGCGGACGGCATCCAGCGCACGGAGCACGGCAACTATCTTTCTCTGGATCCGTCCGTGTCGCAAAAAATTGTGGAATCCGTTTCACAGCAGGTTGAGAGGGTATCGCTGACCGGCAGTTCCGCGGTCATCCTTTGTTCGCCTGCCATCCGCATGTATTTGCGGCAAATGATTGAACGGTTCTTTCCCCAGGTGCCGGTTCTTTCCTATAATGAACTGGAAGCAAACGTTGAGGTACAAAGCACAGGGCTGGTGAACATAGAATGAAAATCAAAAAGTTTATGGCGCCCAATATGTCTGAAGCAATGAAACAGATCCGCCTTGAGCTCGGGGACCAGGCCGTCATTTTAAATTCAAAAGTGGTCCAGCGCAAAGGCTTTCTCGGATTTATGAAAAAGCGCAACATCGAAGTGATTGCAGCTGTTGATCCGGATGCCGGAAAAAATGGCACGGTACAAACGGCCCCCGCCTATAGCCTGAAAACCGAACGGGGTGAAAAACCCGCGCGCGCGCCGGATGCTTCCGCCCGTTCCGAAAAAGAAAGCCTGCAAAAAGAAATCGCAGAGCTGAAAAAAGTGGTCCGTGAAGTGTCGAAATTTGCCAATCCCGCTTACCAAAAGTATCCGCTGCCGGTTCAAAAACGATTAAACTCAGGTTCGCAGCAAGGGCTGGATGAATCGTTGCTGCTTGAGATCGGGGATGCCCTGTATGAAGAATGGGAGAAAGCAAACGGCAATCTGGCGGAAGAAGAAATTTTAAAACAAGCGAAGGCACTGCTTCAAAAAAAGCTGTCCCGTTTTACTTACGGGGGAAGCCGGAGAAAGTACGTGAACCTGATCGGGCCAACCGGTGTCGGAAAAACGACGACACTCGCCAAAATGGCTGCCCGGGCCGTGCTCGAAAGAAAAGAAAAAATTGCTTTCATTACAACGGATACGTACCGGATTGCAGCGATTGAACAATTAAAAACGTATGCAAACCTGCTGAATGTTCCGCTTGAAGTAATCTATAAATTGTCCGATTTCAAAAAAGCGATCGATAAATTTTCCGATTTTGACCGCATTTTTATCGATACCGCCGGCCGGAATTACAGGGAGCGGCAATATGTCCGTGAACTTTCTGGGCTTATCGATTTTCAAGCGGAAATGGACACCTTTCTGACGCTGTCTTTAACGATGAAAGAGAAAGATATGAAAGAAGTTGTTGACAGTTTTCAAAGCATCAGGATTGACCGGTTTATCTTCACCAAGCTGGATGAGACATCCACTTACGGCGCTGCGGTCAATTTAATGGAGCAGTATGGAAAAGGCTGTGCGTATGTGACAAACGGCCAGGATGTCCCGGATGATATGCTCGAGGCAACCCCCGGTATTTTTGCCGAATACGTATTTGGGGAGAACGGCAAATGAGAGACCAGGCAGAACAGCTGCGCGCAAAGTTAAAAATGCAACACGGGGTCCCGGCAAAAACGCTCGCCGTCGCAAGCGGAAAGGGCGGGGTCGGGAAGTCCAATATTTCGGTTAATTTGGCAATGGCACTTGCGGGAAAGGGGAAAAAAGTCCTTTTATTTGACCTGGATGTCGGCATGGGCAATATCCATGTTCTGCTCGGGCTTGATGCGTCGTATACGATCTCGGACTTTATCAACCGGAATATCCCGCTTGCCCAAATTATATGCGGCGGGCCGGCCGGCATTTCCTATATTTCAGCCGGCAACGGGTTTGCTCAAATTGTCGAGATGGAAGAAGCTGCTGTAAGCAGGCTTGTCACAGAGCTCGAACTGCTCCAGTATGATTTTGATTACATCATTTTCGATATGGGTGCCGGCGCCGCGCCTTCAAGCCTTAAAGTATTGCTTTCGGCTGATGATATTTTTATTGTCACAACTCCTGAGCCGACTGCGATTACCGATGCTTATTCGATGATGAAATATATTTACATGCAGCAATTCAGCACCTCCCTATATTTAATTTGCAACCGGGCGGAAAAAGAAAAAGACGGGATGTTGACGTTAAACAGGCTTCAATTTACAGTCAGGAAATTTTTAGGAAAAGAAGTAAACATTCTCGGCGTTGTGCCGGAAGATCCGCATGTAAAAAAAGCCGTATCAAGGCAGCTGCCGTTTTACAGTGCATTTCCGCATTCAGCGGCTGCAAGAAGAATCGATGAATTGCTTAACCGTTATGTATCTGGCAATCCGGACGGGCTCGGCCCGCGCGCCCCGGTATTTATGCGGAAACTGAAGGGGCTTTTGCTGAAACATTAAACATGCATGGCAATAACAGGGCAATGAATGACAGTTTTGAAAAACAGGGGGCAGATTTGTGAAATGGGAAAAACGTAAAGGAAGCGAACCGGAAAAAAACACGCAACCTTTGTCCGATCCTGTTCAAAGCGGACGGATAGCACGGAAAAAATTGGTTTGCATCGGAACATCGACCGGAGGACCGCGCGCCCTGCAAACCGTCCTTTCTTCCCTGCCCGGGAATTTGGAAGCGCCTGTTCTGGTTGTCCAGCATATGCCAAGCGGATTTACAAAGTCGCTTGCCAGCCGGCTGAATGCCATTTCAAACATCAGGGTGAAAGAAGCCGAGGATGGCGAAATGCTCAAGCCGGGGGCGGTTTATATGGCGCCCGGGGACTTCCATATGGGCGTGGAGGCGCGCGGCGCACATCTCTTTATCCGGCTTGAGCAATCCGCGCCGGTTAACGGGCACAGGCCAGCTGTGGATAAAACATTTGAATCGGTGAGCATGCTGAAAAACTATGAAACACTTGCCGTCATCATGACCGGGATGGGTTCAGACGGAACAAAAGGTTTGATCGCGTTAAAGAATCGCGGGCATGTAAGAGCGATTGTCGAAGCGGAAGAAAGCTGCATCGTTTACGGCATGCCGAGAAGTGCCATTGCCGCGAAAGTGGTGGATGAAGTTTTGCCGCTGGAAAAAATTGCGGAGGCAATCATGAAATTTATTAGTGATTAGGGTGTGGTATAGATGGAAATGAGCCAGTACTTGGAAGTGTTTATTGAAGAAAGCAGGGAACATATCCAGTCGTTAAACGAAAATGTGCTGCTGCTTGAAAAAAGCCCGGATGACTTGCAAATTGTCAATGAAATTTTCCGTTCCGCCCACACATTGAAAGGGATGTCGGCAACAATGGGGTATGAAGACCTCGCCAACCTGACTCATAAGATGGAAAATGTGCTTGATGCCATTCGGAACGGGAAGCTGTCTGTAACACCGGACATTATCGATGTGATTTTTACTGCGGTGGACCATCTGGAAGCGATGATGGAATCGGTTGCAAACGGCGGGGACGGCAAAATGGATGTGAGCGGGACAATCGCCCGCCTGGAAGCGGCAGAACAGGGTTCGGCCGGAGAGAAGAAGGCGGAGAAAGAAGCTTCGGCCGCCACAGCGGAAAAGGCGGAAACAGAGGAAGACGAATTTGACCAGTATGAACAGGCCGTGATTGTTCAATCAGAAGAACAAGGGTACAGCTGTTACCAGTTCACGGTAACATTGCGCAGCGATTGCCTTTTAAAAGCGGCGCGGGTATTCATGGTATTTGATATCCTTGAAAAATGCGGCGAGATTATCCATTCCGATCCGCCGGCCGACCAGCTGGAAGAAGAGCAGTTCGACAATGAATTTAAGGTGACGCTGATCTCAAAAGAGGACAGGGAAGAGATCCGCCAAAAAATCTGTAAAGTATCAGAGATTGAAGATGTCAAAGCAAGCACCGTGACCCTCTCAAAACCGGAGAGCGGACAACACCTGGAAACGACAGAACCCGAGAAACCGGCAGCAGAAGAGAAAAAACAGGCTGCACCGGACATAGCGGAAAAGCAGCCGCAAAAACCGGCGAAAAAGCATCCGCAAAAACAGAAACATACAACGAAGACGATCCGTGTGAACATCGAGCGGCTGGATAATCTGCTGAATCTATTTGAAGAGCTGGTCATTGACCGCGGGCGCCTCGAACAAATTGCAAAAGAAGTGAACCATCCGGAGCTCAATGAAACCGTTGAAAGGATGTCCAGAATTTCCGGCGACTTGCAAACGATCATTTTGAACATGCGGATGGTGCCGGTCGAAACGGTGTTTAACCGTTTTCCGCGGCTTGTCCGCCAGCTGGCAAGAGAATTGCACAAAAAAATGGATCTCGACATTATCGGTGCCGAAACAGAACTGGACCGCACCGTCATTGATGAAATCGGCGACCCGCTTGTCCATCTGATCCGGAATTCGTGCGACCACGGCATTGAACAACCGGAAGAAAGAAAGCGGGCAGGAAAGCCGGAAACAGGGACCATTACGTTAAAAGCTTACCACAGCGGCAACCATGTGTTTATTGAAATCGAAGACGACGGCGCCGGCATTAACCGTGAAAAAGTGCTGGAAAAAGCCATTGAAAAAGGCATTGTCAAAAAGGAGGAAGCCGGCAGTTTAACAGACAGCCAGATTTATAACCTGATTTTTGAATCCGGTTTTTCAACCGCTGACCATGTATCTGATATTTCCGGCCGTGGTGTCGGGCTGGATGTGGTGAAATCAACTATTCAATCATTGGGCGGCTCGATTTCTGTCCATTCCGCAGAAGGGCGCGGATCCGTCTTTACGATTCAGCTGCCGCTTACCCTGTCGATCATTTCCGTCATGCTCGTGGAAATCGGGACGGAAAAATATGCTGTCCCGTTATCCTCTATTGTAGAGACGGCCATTATTAAGAAGGGCGAAATATTAAAAGCGCATCACCAAAAAGTGATCGATTTCCGGGGCAAAGTGGTGCCGCTTGTCTTTTTAAATGAAATATTTGAAGTTCCGGACGCAAAGCAAAATGATGAATATGTCTCCGTACTGATTGTGCGGAAAGGGGAAAAACTGGCTGCGTTTGTGGTGGACGCCTTTATCGGCCAGCAGGAAATCGTATTAAAATCTTTAGGGAATTATTTAACGAATGTATTTGCCATTTCCGGGGCCACCATTCTTGGAAACGGCCAGGTTGCCCTTATCATCGACAGCAATGCGCTGATTAAATAGAAAACAGGGTGCTTGCCGCCCACTTCATTGCCCAGGAAAGAGGTTGAGATCGTTGGAGAAAGTGATCGTATTTCAGTTAAATGATAAAGAGTATGCCCTGCCGGTTACGCAGGTTTTGGCCATTGAAAAGCTGCAGCATATTACAAGAGTGCCGCTTACCGCTCCTTTTATACTTGGCGTGATGAATTTGCGCGGTGTCATTATCCCGGTCATTGATCTGAAAAAACGGTTTGGCATGGAGGATGACACGGGCGCTGATACGGAGGAACGCAAGCTGATCATCGTCCGGTTTGGAGAGATTGAAACGGGCCTGCTTGTGGACGAGGCGACGGATGTCCTGGATATCGACGAAAAAAAAGTGGAACCCGAGCCGGAAGTGGTAAACGCGGGCAAAGAGGACTTTATTTCCGGTGTGGCGAATATAAACCAGAGGCTTTTGCTGCTGCTTGATTTAGAAAAAACTTTAACGCCATTACAATAGGGGTATTTTAAATGGATATTAAAAATAAAATCACAAATCTTCACCTTGATGTCTTAAAAGAAATCGGGAATATCGGAGCGGGGCATGCCGCAACGGCACTTTCCAAATTGCTGCATAAAAAAATCAAAATGACGGTTCCGGATGTCCATATTGCTTCTTTTGAAGAAATCATGGATCTGATCGGCGGTGCTGAGCTCGTTGTGGTGAGCGTGTTTTTACGGATTCAAGGCGATGCACCCGGCAATATTTTTTTCATCGTGCCGGTTGCCCAGGGCGAACGATTCATTAAAGAAATGATCGGAGATCCGTCGTTTTCTTTTGAAAAACCGCCTTATCCGGAGCTCGGGCTGTCGGCGATGCTGGAGCTGGGCAATATTTTGTCGGGGTCTTATTTAACGGCGCTTTCCAATTTTACGAAGCTGGATATGCTGCCTTCCGTCCCGGCGCTCAGCATTGATATGTTCGGATCCATTATCAGCTACGGTTTGATTGAACTGTCCCAGGTCAGCGATTATGCCATCGTGATTGATACGGTGCTGAGCGATGAGCAGGCGGAAAATTCCGATATGAAGGGGCATTTTTTCCTCTTTCCGGATCCGGATTCTTATGAAATCCTGTTCCGTGCGCTAAGGGTTGAATTAAATGGATAGCGAAATGAACATCGTCAAAGTGGGCATTGCGGAAATGAAGATTGTCACTTCTCCCGGCCTGATCAGGACCACCGGGCTTGGATCATGCGTTGGCGTCGTCCTGTACGATTTGCCGGCCAAAACAGCCGGGCTTGCCCATGTGATGCTGCCTTCATCCTTCATTGCGAAGAACGGGGAGCATATGAATAAAGCAAAATTTGCGGATACCGCCATTTTTGAGCTGATCGGCATCCTGAAAAGCGTAGGCTGCCACCAGAGCAGGCTGTTGGCAAAAATCGCCGGCGGAGCCGAAATGTTTTCTTTTTCTTCCATGAATGAAGCAATGCGGATTGGGCCGCGCAATGTCGAGGCTGTAAAACACGAACTGAAAAAGTACCGCATTCAATTGGTGGCCGAAGATACCGGGGGGAAAAGCGGCCGCACGATTGAATTTAACCCGGAAAATGCCGTGCTGACCGTGAGAACGGTCAACCAGGGATCTGTCGAAATATAATAGGGGCCGCCCCTTTGTTTTCGGGAAAAGGCAATGGCAACAAGGAGGGATGCGATATGGCGGAGGAGCCAATACAGGGTGAAGAGCAGAAAGACTGGGATTTGTGGCTTAAATCCCGTGATCCGGAAGCCGGGAATGCCCTTGTGAAAAGATATATGCCGCTTGTTTCTTTCCATGTCCAAAGAATTGCCGCCGGGCTTCCCCGCAACGTATCGAAAGAGGATTTAAAAAGCCTCGGCATGTTCGGGCTTTTGGATTCATTAAACAAATTTGATCCGTCCCGCGAACTGAGATTTGATACATATGCTTCTTTTCGGATCCGCGGCGCGATTTTGGACGGCCTGCGGAAAGAAGACTGGCTGTCAAGGGGCACGAGAGAAAAAGCGAAAAAAATTGAAAGTGCCATTGAAAAGCTGGAGCAGAAATACTTGCGCGCCGTTTCTCCGAAAGAAGTCGCTTTGGAGCTTGGCATGGAAGAAACGGAAGTCTGCACAACGATGAATGAACAGTTTTTTGCCAATGTCCTGTCAATAGAAGAAACGGGCACCGACAATGATGAACCGGAAGCGGCATCCCGGCTCGTGTCCGGGGAACGGAATAATGGCCAGCCAGAATCCGAACTGGAAAAGAAGGAAACCGTAAAGGAACTGGCAGAGGCCATCCGTGCCCTGTCGGAAAAAGAGCAGCTTGTGCTGGGCCTCTTTTATCAGGAAGAATGCACGCTGACAGAAATCGGCGAAGTGATGGGGCTTTCCACTTCCCGCATTTCCCAGATCCATTCGAAGGCCATTTATAAACTGCGGAATATTTTGGAAAAACGGTTGCTGTAATCAGAGGGGGTGAATCAAACGGTTATTTTTTTCCTCATTCTTTCTTTCCTATTTAATGCGCTCTCCATTTTTGCCATCATCCTGCTCTATTTACGGCAAAACCGCTTTGCTCGGGCAGAACAGAACGTCAATAAAATGGTAAAGGAAATCGAAGACATCTTTTCCGTATACCTGATGGAGCTAAAAGAAGAAAACGATGCTTTTATCAAAAAAATGAAAGCAGGCAGGATGAAGGAGACCGGGCCGGCGGAAAAAGCAGGGCCGGAAACGGAACAGCCGGCTCCAGAAACAAAAAAGCCGCCTGAAACAGGAGAAACAGCGGGACCGAAGCCGGACGCGCTCATCCGGACGTCCGCAAACCGGGCGTACCGGAATGCGGCCCGGCAAATTTCAGGGGAACAAAGCGAAGGGCAGCTTCAGGAAGAAAAAAGCCTTTTGCAAAAAGTGAATGATTTGCAACAAAACGGGTATACTGTTGATGAAATTGCCCAAAAATTAAATAAAGGCCGCACGGAAATCGAGCTGCTTCTAAAATTTCAGACAGGACGCGGATAATGCTTGATTCGCATTTTTTTTTATGTTATAGTAATCGTTGGTGTTATCACACACGCTTCATGATTTAAAGGACGGTGCTGCTTTTAAGCGGTCTCCTTTTGAAAAGGATTGGGGCGGAGGAAAAAAACCATAGGAGGAAATAAAATGTCAGTGATCTCAATGAAACAGCTGCTCGAAGCCGGTGTCCATTTCGGCCACCAGACGCGCCGCTGGAATCCGAAAATGAAAAAATACATTTTCACGGAGCGGAACGGCATCTATATTATTGACCTGCAAAAAACGGTCAAAAAAGTGGAAGAAGCTTACAACTTTGTAAAAGAACTTGCAGGAAACGGTGGAAATATTCTGTTCGTCGGCACGAAAAAACAGGCCCAGGAATCCGTTAAAGATGAAGCAGAACGTTCCGGCATGTTTTACGTGAACCACCGCTGGCTTGGCGGAACTTTAACCAACTTTGAAACGATCCAAAAACGGATTGACCGTTTGAAACAAATCGAAAAAATGGAAGAAGACGGCACGTTCGATGTCCTTCCGAAAAAAGAAGTCGTCCAGTTGAAAAAAGAACACGACCGTTTGGTGAAATTCCTTGGCGGCATTAAAGATATGCGGAACCTGCCGGATGCTTTGTTTGTGATCGACCCGCGCAAAGAACGCATCGCGGTGGCGGAAGCAAGAAAATTAAACATTCCGATTATCGGGATTGTGGATACAAACTGCGATCCGGATGAAATTGACTATGTCATTCCGGCAAACGATGATGCGATCCGTGCAGTCAAACTTTTGACCAGCAAAATGGCGGATGCCATTGTGGAAGCAAAACAGGGTGAAGAAGGCGCTGCTGAAGTTTCGGCTGAATCCGGCGAAGCAGCGGGCACGGAAGAAACGACTGTCGAAGCCTGATCCGTTTTCCGGCCGGGGTTTGACAGCACCGCACCTTACCAAAAATATCCCAATGAAAAAAGGTGATAAGAAGGTTTGTGCTTATCACCTTTTTTAGGGAGACGTACATAACCTGAAGGAGGAAATCCGATGGCAATTACAGCTCAAATGGTGAAAGAACTGCGTGAAAAAACCGGCGCAGGTATGATGGACTGCAAAAAAGCACTGACAGAAACGAACGGCGATATGGAAAAAGCAGTGGACTATCTTCGTGAAAAAGGGATTGCAAAAGCGGCGAAAAAGGCAGACCGCGTTGCTGCAGAAGGAACCACTTACGTATTAAGCGAAGGCAACCACGCCGTTATTCTCGAAGTCAATGCTGAAACAGACTTTGTTGCAAAAAATGCAGAATTCCAAAACCTTGTAAAAGAAATCGCTGAACATTTGCTCAAAAGCAAACCGGCCGATCTGGATACCGCTTTACAATCAACAATGGCAAACGGATCGACTGTCAATGATTTTATTACACAGGCGATTTCCAAAATCGGTGAAAAAATTTCGCTCCGCCGTTTTGCCCTGAAAACGAAAACAGATAACGGCGCATTCGGCGAATACCTTCACATGGGCGGCCGCATCGGCGTGCTCACCGTTCTTGAAGGCACAACCGATGCTTCTGTTGCAAAAGACGTAGCCCTTCACGTGGCAGCGATGAATCCGAAATACATCTCCCGCGACCAGGTTTCGGAAGCAGAAGTGTCCCATGAACGCGAAGTATTAAAACAACAGGCGCTGAACGAAGGCAAACCGGAAAAGATTGTGGAAAAAATGGTGGAAGGGCGCTTGAAGAAATACTTCGAGGAAATTTGTGTGGCAGACCAGGCGTTTGTCAAAAACCCGGATCAAACGGTTGGGCAGTTTGTCGCTTCCCATAACGCAAAAGTGGCAGATTTTGTCCGTTATGAAGTCGGCGAAGGCATTGAAAAACGCCAGGAAAACTTTGCTGAAGAAGTCATGAATCAAGTGAAGAAAAACTAGTTTTAAAAAGGGGAACACAGTGTGTTCCTCTTTTTAAAAGAAGGCAGGAGCAGGATTTTAACCTTGCAAAAAAATGCCCCGTTTACTGGCAAAGATGGACCGGGGAAATTTTACATAACCATATTGGAGGTTCAAAATGGACACCCCTAAATATAAACGTGTCGTATTGAAACTAAGTGGCGAGGCATTGGCCGGAGAGCAGGGCTTTGGGATCCATCCGACGGTCATCCAGTCCGTCGCACGGCAAGTAAAAGAAATTGTCGAGCTTGGCGTTGAAGTGGCGATTGTCGTCGGCGGCGGCAATATTTGGCGTGGCAAGATCGGCAGCCAGATGGGAATGGACAGGGCAACAGCCGATTATATGGGCATGCTCGCCACTGTCATGAATGCAATGGCCCTTCAGGACAGCCTGGAACAGAGCGGCGTGGAAACACGCGTGCAGACTTCCATTGATATGCGCCAGGTGGCAGAGCCTTATATCAGAAGGCGGGCCATCCGCCATCTGGAAAAAGGGCGTGTCGTTATTTTTGCCGCCGGCACCGGCAATCCGTTTTTCTCCACCGATACGACCGCCGCGCTGCGTGCAGCAGAAATTGAAGCCGATGTCATTTTGATGGCAAAAAATAATGTGGATGGTGTTTATTCTGCTGATCCGAAACTGGACAAAGACGCTGTTAAATATGAAGAGCTTTCATATCTGGATGTCATCAAAGATGGCCTCGCTGTCATGGACTCCACTGCGTCCTCTTTATGTATGGACAATGACATCCCGCTTATAGTATTCTCAATTATGGAGGAAGGAAACATCAAACGCGCCGTCTTGGGCGAAACCATTGGGACAATCGTTAGGGGGAAAATATGATGGCAAATCAGGTCATTGACACTGCAAAAGATAAAATGGCAAAAGCAATCCAAGCTTTTCAGCGCGAACTCGGCTCCATCCGGGCGGGGCGTGCAAACGCGGCCCTGCTCGATAAAATCACGATAGATTACTACGGCGCCAGGACACCTGTAAACCAGCTTGCGTCCATTTCCGTGCCGGAAGCGCGCCTTATGGTGATCCAGCCGTATGATAAAACGGTGCTGGGTGAAATTGAAAAGGCCATTTTAAAATCGGATCTCGGCCTTACGCCGAATAATGACGGATCCGTGATCCGCCTTTCCATCCCGCCTTTAACGGAAGAACGGAGAAAAGAACTGGTGAAGCTCATCAAAAAAGAAGCAGAAGAAGCAAAAGTTGCGATCCGCAATGTGCGCCGCGATGCCAATGATGAGCTGAAAAAGCAGGAAAAAAACGGCGAGATTACTGAAGACGAGCACCGCGGCTTTGCGGAAGACGTCCAGAAAATCACCGACCAGCACATCCAAAAAATCGATAAAATGACAAAAACAAAAGAGCAGGAAATCATGGAAGTCTGACTGCCGGACAAAAAACTTCCGTTGGCAAGCGGCCAATGGAAGTTTTTTTATGTTAACAGGAATGCGCGTTTTCACGGGAGCATGGAAAGTTCCGGCTCCAAAAGACCTTTGCCATACTGCCGGGAAAACGGGCTTCACACGCGCTTTAAAATGGGATACAAAGCCGGTTTTCCATACGCCACAAAACCAAATGGCCGGACCATTTAAAAACAGAACTACACAAACGCATCCATTTTCTCTATAATAGAGGTTGGCAAATGGAATATAAAGGCCATACCACTTTTGCCGGAAACGACTGAACACCGTATGGCCGCGGTACCGTGCATGGAGATGCAGGCGGATACCATTTGGAGGGCAAATGTGCATATGAATTTAAAAAGATGGAAATCTTTCGATAAAGAAGGCCGCGGCACGATCGCCCGCGGCGAAAAAGTGAAAGCTGCCGCCATCCCGGAACACGTCGCCATCATCATGGACGGCAACGGAAGATGGGCGAAAAAACGCCATTTGCCGCGGGTGGCCGGCCATCACGAAGGCATGAAAACCGTCCGGAAAATTACCCGTACCGCCAACCGGCTCGGGATCAAAGTATTGACGCTTTATGCTTTTTCAACAGAAAACTGGAAAAGGCCAAAATTGGAAGTGGAATACTTAATGAAGCTGCCGGAAGAATTTTTATCCACTTATCTTCCCGAGCTGAAAGCGGAAAATGTGAAAGTGCAGATGATGGGGTGCAAAGAAAAAATTCCGCCCCATACCCAAAGGGCCATCAATAAAGCGATCAGTGAAACGGCGCAAAACGACGGGCTGATTCTCAATTTTGCGTTGAATTACGGGAGCAGGGATGAAATTATGCGCGCCGTGAAAAATATTTTAATGGATGTAAAAAATGGTATAATGAATGAAAACGAGCTGACAGAGGAAGTGTTCCACCAGTACTTAATGACGCACGGCCTGCAGGACCCCGACCTTTTAATCCGGACGAGCGGGGAAATCCGGCTCAGCAATTTTATGTTATGGCAGCTGGCATATACGGAGTTTGTATTTACAGATGTGTTATGGCCGGATTTTGATGAGGAACATTTTTTAAGTGCAATTGAAGAGTATCAAAAACGTTCCCGAAGATACGGCGGTTTAAAAAGTGAGGAGAAGTCTGAATGAAACAAAGAATCATCACAGCCATCGTGGCAGCAGCTTTTTTTATTCCTTTTGTGATATACGGGAAATGGCCGTTTGTCCTGCTCGTGTATGCCATGGCGACCGTCGCGCTGTACGAGCTGTTGCGGATGGGAAAACAGCCATTGTTTTCCTTTGGCGGCATCCTTTCCGTCCTGCTGCTCTGGCTGATTTTATTTCCATCAAAGTATATGCATGTCATCGCACAAACAGGCTTTTCCAAGCTTGAATTGGTGTATATGATCGTGCTGCTTTTTCTCGCCTATATGGTGGTGACGAAAAACCGGTTTACATTTGAACAGGCGAGTTTCCACATTTTGTCCGCCATCTATGTTGGCATCGGTTTTTATTATTTTATTGAAACGAGAAATGCGCCGGATGTGGGCATTACCTATATTCTTTACGCCCTGTTTCTCATTTGGGCTACGGATTCCGGCGCTTATTTCATCGGGCGGGCTTTTGGAAAGCATAAGCTGTGGCCGGAGATCAGCCCGAATAAAACGGTTGAAGGCGCGCTTGGCGGCGTGCTGTGTGCTGCCGTTGTTGCTGTGCTGTTTTTTTTCTTCTCCAATATCGGCCTCGGGCTCTGGCGGCTCATGATGTCCACGGTCGTCCTCTCCGTTTTCGGCCAGATCGGGGATTTGGTGGAATCCGCCTATAAACGGCATTACGGGGTAAAAGATGCAGGAAAGATCCTGCCCGGTCACGGCGGCATCTTGGACCGCTTCGACAGTTTATTGTTTGTCCTCCCGCTTATCCATTTTTTAAAAATGATGGCGGGATAGAAAAAGAGGTGGAAAACATTGAAGCGAATCAGCCTGTTAGGGGCGACGGGCTCCATCGGCACGCAAACGCTGGATGTGATCCGGAACCATCCGGAAGTATTCCGGCTCGCTGCTTTTTCAGCAGGGAGAAATCTTAACTTAACGAGGAAAATCATTTCGGAGTTTCATCCGGCGCTTGTCTCTGTCGCTGACAAAGAGGACTGTGCCCGGCTGAAAACTGAATTCGGGGACAGCCCGGTTGTACTCTGCGGGGAAAAAGGGATGGTCGAAACGGCAGTATATGCCGAATCGGATATTTTGGTCAATGCGGTGCTTGGCAGTGTCGGGCTGTTGCCGACTTTGGAGGCGATCCGGGCGGGGAAAACCGTGGCAATCGCCAATAAAGAAACGCTCGTCACAGCTGGACATCTCGTTATGGATGCAGCAAAGCGCGCCGGCACTGCCATTCTTCCAATTGACAGTGAACATTCCGCCATTTTTCAATGTTTGCAAGGGGAAAACCGGAATGAAATCGAACGGCTCATCATTACCGCATCCGGCGGCAGCTTCCGTGATTATACAAGGGAGCAGCTTGAAACTGTCACTGTAAAAGATGCGCTGAACCATCCGAACTGGTCGATGGGTGCCAAGATCACGGTTGATTCGGCAACGATGATGAATAAAGGGCTCGAGGTCATTGAAGCACATTGGCTGTTCGGCCTTCCCTTTGAAAAAATTGATACGATCCTGCACCGCGAAAGCATCATCCACTCTCTCGTGGAATTCCGTGACGGCAGTGTGAAGGCGCAGCTTGGAATGCCCGATATGCGCATCCCGATCCAATATGCGCTCGGGTTTCCAAAAAGGCTGCCGCTTCCGGATGCAAAGCGGCTCCATTTGGCGGAAATCGGCCGGCTTCATTTTGAAAAAATGGATGAAGAACGATTTTACTGCCTGAAACTTGCCTATGAAGCCGGAAAAGCCGGCGGATCGATGCCGGCCGTGCTGAATGCGGCCAATGAAGCGGCGGTCCATGCCTTTTTGCAGGAAAAAATCGCGTTTTTGCAAATTGATCAGTTGATTGAAAAGGCGCTTGCAAGGCATAATGTAATTATACACCCTGATTTGGAAACGATCCGGGCCGTTGACCGTGAGACGCGGGACTATGTGGCCTCGCTCATGTAAGCGGGGGGCTTCCCCGGAGTTCCTGAAAAAGGCGGAGACTATTTTAAAGTAAGGTGGTATTCATTTGACGACAGTTATAGCCTTTATTTTGATTTTTGGTTCGCTAGTCATTTTCCATGAAGCCGGGCATTTCTTTGTTGCAAAAAAAGCCGGGATTTTATGCCGCGAATTTGCGATCGGATTCGGCCCGAAGATTCTTTCGTTTAAGAAAAACGAAACGCAGTATACCATCCGCCTGCTTCCGATCGGCGGATACGTGCGGATGGCGGGGGAAGACCCGGATATGCCGGAGTTGAAGCCAGGCCAGCGGGTTGGGCTGCTTTTCGATGAAAACGAAGCCGTTGAAAAAATCGTGGTGAACGGAAAAGACCGGTATACTGGATTGCGCATGATTGAAACGGAATCTGCAGATCTGGAACGTGCGCTTGTAATCAAAGGCTATGAAGAAGGCGATGATGAACACCTCCGGACGTTTAAAGTGAAAAGGGATGCCGTGCTTGTCGAAGACCGGATGGAAATGCAAATCGCGCCGTGGGACCGCCAGTTTGCCTCCAAATCGCTCGGGAAGCGGGCGCTCACGATTTTTGCCGGGCCACTCATGAATTTCGTCCTGGCAGCCGTTGTCTTTACCCTTATGGCGGTGGTGCAGGGGGTGCCGATGACCGATCCAGTGCTCGGAACCGTTGTAAAGGACAGTGCTGCGGCAAAGGCCGGGCTCCATAAAGGGGATACGGTGATCAGCATTGACGGTGCGGAAATCTCGACGTGGAATGACATTGTCGACGTCATCCAAAAACACCCTGATGAAAAAATCACGTTTACAGTGGAACGGAACGGCAAAACAATGGACATTCCGGTGACGCCAAAAAGCATTTCAGAGGACGGGAAAACATTCGGGAGAATCGGCGTGAACAGCCCGGTTGACCATTCCCCGCTGAAAGTTGCCACGTACGGCATTACACAGACATACGTCTGGACGGTGGAAATTTTTAAACTGCTTGGCCACCTGATCAGCGGCGGCTTTTCCATTGATATGCTGTCAGGCCCTGTCGGCATTTATAAATCAACAGAGACCGTCGCCAAGTCGGGCATCATCTATTTGTTTAAATGGGCAGGATTGTTGAGCATCAACATCGGGATTATGAACCTGCTCCCGCTGCCGGCTTTGGACGGAGGCAGGCTGCTGTTTTTCGGAATCGAAGCATTGCGGGGCAAACCGATTGACCGGCAAAAAGAAGGCATCGTCCATTTTATCGGTTTTGCGCTCCTGATGCTGTTGATGATCATTGTCACCTGGAATGATATCCAAAGATTTT
The DNA here is from genome assembly GCF_038008605.1 of Weizmannia sp. FSL W8-1119. Taxonomy (NCBI): domain Bacteria; kingdom Bacillati; phylum Bacillota; class Bacilli; order Caryophanales; family Bacillaceae; genus Heyndrickxia; species Weizmannia sp. FSL W8-1119. Next base: position 1,213,312 of record NZ_JBBOZL010000001.1, read on the forward strand.
TCTTGTAAAGCTTCCGGTTTGCAGGGGGTTCCGGCGGGCCCTGTTGCAAAAGGGCCTGCTTCCTCCGTAAATTTGTTTGCTTTACGGATGTGGTTATAAAATGGACTTGAATTGCTGGTCCACCATCAGCCCGGTTTGGCCCGCCCGTTTTCACAAGCAGCGCCAAATCTTCGTTCAATTTGTAGCGGCTGGATTACTTTTAAAATCTGCATTTTTACGCACCCTGGCCTGGCTTTTCATTTACAATCTCTCATCATCCAACCCCGGGCCTGGTTTGCTGAATCGGGGAATAGAAACAAATAAACGTTACAAACTCAACTGATCTATAATAAAAGAATACGGGAGTGCGATGTATGAAACAGAGCAAATTGTTTATTCCGACATTGCGGGACGTACCGGCCGAAGCCGAGGTGAAAAGCCATCAGCTGCTGCTCCGTGCCGGGTACATACGGCAAATTGCAAGCGGCGTTTATACGTATTTGCCGCTCGCGAAAAAAGTCTTACATAAAATTGAAGCGATTATCCGTGAAGAATTGGAAGCCATCGGTTCCATGGAATTGCTGATGCCGTCCCTCCAGCCGGCGGAATTGTGGCAGGAATCGGGGCGCTGGTATTCTTACGGACCGGATCTGATGCGCCTTAGGGACCGGCATGAACGAGACTTTGCGCTCGGGCCGACGCATGAAGAAGTGATCACAAGTTTAATCCGGAACGAAGTAAAATCGTATAAACGCCTGCCGCTTTCTTTATACCAAATCCAAACGAAATTCCGGGATGAAAAGCGCCCGCGTTTCGGCTTGCTGCGCGGGCGGGAATTCATCATGAAAGACGCGTATTCTTTCCACGCCAATCAAGAGAGCCTCGATGAGACGTATAAGGATATGTACCGGGCCTATACCAATATTTTCTCGCGGTGCAAACTGGATTTTCGTGCCGTATTGGCGGACTCGGGCGCGATCGGCGGGAAAGATACGCAGGAGTTCATGGTGCTGTCTGAAATCGGGGAAGACACCATTGCGTATTCCGATTCATCCGATTATGCGGCGAATATTGAAATGGCGGAAGTGAAGACCGTTTACACAAAGCCGGATGAAGCGGAAAAACCGCTCGAAAAAATTCCGACCCCTGGACAAAGAACGATCGCGCAAATTGCGGACTTCCTGCAGGCAGATCCTGAAAAATGCCTGAAAACCCTCGTGCTGAAAGCGGACGACGAATATGTAATCGTGCTGGTCAGGGGCGATCATGACGTAAATGAAGTCAAGGTCAAACACCTTCTCGGTTCTGAAACGATTGAAATGGCAGATCCGGAAGCCATCAAGTCGATCATGGGGGCGGATCCCGGTTCGCTCGGCCCTGTCGGCGCGCCGGAGAAGATCCGGATTTTGGCCGATAACGCCGTCCGTTATGTGGTAAACGGCATTTGCGGCGCCAATGAGAATGACTTCCACTATGTGAATGCGAATCCGGGGAGGGATTACCGCGTCGATTTATACGGGGATCTCCGCAATATTCAGGAAGGCGACCCGTCCCCGGACGGAAAGGGAACGATCCGGTTTGCGCGCGGCATAGAAGTCGGGCATATTTTCAAACTCGGCACAAAATACAGCGAGGCAATGCACGCCGCCTTTTTAGACGAAAACGGCAGGGAACAGGTCATGCTGATGGGCTGTTACGGGATCGGCGTCTCCCGCACTTTAACGGCAGTGTGCGAACAGCATAACGATGATAAAGGGCTCGTTTGGCCTGTCAATCTGGCGCCGTTTGACGTGCATCTCGTGCCGGTAAATATGAAGGATGCCCAACAAGCCGCCCTTGCAGAAACGCTCCATGCGGAACTTGAAAAACGGTTTACCGTCTTGATGGATGACAGAAACGAGCGCCCGGGTGTGAAATTTGCAGATTCCGACCTGATTGGCCTGCCTGTCCGGGTAACCGTCGGGAAAAAAGCGGCTGAGGCAATCGTCGAAGTGAAAATCAGAAAAACCGGGGAAGTGCTCGAAGTGAAAAAAGAGGATTTGGCTGAAACACTTTCCAATATTTTAGCAGAACTTGCTTCATGACAGGGGCATCGGCTGACCGGCCGGTGCTTCTCTTCTTTTCCTGCAAAAAAGAGGCAGAAAATGTTTTATTTGGAAAATCCCGGCACTCGAACCTTTCAATACTACCGGGAAAAATCCCGGAAAGATTGCATTCAGGACGCTTGTTTTTTAAGATAAAGATAGATTGAATGAAAAAGGATGGGAGAGGACAAGATGATTGAAAATCCCGCCGGAAAGAAAGAAAGGTTCCAGATTTTGCTCCGGCAGCTGGAACTGCTGGATGACAGGTTTTACGAGCATTTTAAATATGGGGAAATTGAAAAACTTGTTGTGGAACGCCAGTCAAGGCGATGGCATTTTTATTTTTTGCTCGAAAAAATTCTTCCTTTTGAGGTATATCTGACATTTACAACCCGTTTGCGCCAGGCTTTTCAGCATATTGCCGACGTCCGTTTTTCAATCCGGGCGAAAGACCCTTCTTTTGGGCCGGCACTGATTGCCGATTACTGGAAAACTTGCCTTGGAGAACTGGAAGGCATGTCGCCGATGCTTTTGTCCCTGCTTGCGGATCAGGTTCCGTCACTTTCCGGCAATAAGCTGGTGGTAACCGGCCGCAATGAACCGGAAGCAGCAGCATTAAAACAAAAATACGGGGAATGGATTATCCGTTTTTACGAACGGGCCGGTTTTCCGAAATTGATGTTTGACACGGAAATTTCGACGGCGCCTGAAGCAAGCGAAGCATACGCCAAATTTATGGAAGAAAAGAAAAAAGAAGATGAAGAACGGGCAAAACAGGCCGTTCTCGAAATGCAGAAGCACGTGAATGAGCAACAGGGCGGGGAAGAAACGCACGATGCAGGACCGCTTATGATCGGGCTGAGAATTCCGCCCGATGATGATATCCGCCGCCTTTCCGAGATTGTCGATGAAGAACGGCGGATTACGGTGGAAGGCTATGTGTTTGATGTCGAAACGAAAGAACTGCGCAGCGGGCGGACGCTTTTGACGTTAAAAATCACCGATTATACAAGCTCCATTCTCGTGAAGATGTTTTCGCGGGATAAGGAAGATGCCGCACAATTTGCCCGCGTGAAAAAAGGGATGTGGCTCCGTGCGCGCGGCAGCATCCAGAATGATACGTTTGTCCGTGATCTGGTCATGATCGCTAACGATCTTTCTGAAGTGGCCCCGCGCGTCCGGAAAGACCATGCGCCGGAAAATGAGAAGCGGGTCGAACTCCATCTCCATACGCCGATGAGCCAGATGGATGCGGTCACTTCTGCGTCTGCCCTTGTCGCCCAGGCGAAAAAATGGGGCCATCCGGCGATTGCGATTACAGACCACTCCGTTGCGCAAAGTTTTCCGGAAGCATACAGCGCCGGCAAAAAGAATGGCATAAAAGTTATCTTCGGTGTTGAAGCCAATCTTGTCGACGACGGGGTGCCGATTGCCTATAATGATGCGCACGTCCATCTTGATGAAGCGACTTATGTCGTCTTTGACGTCGAAACAACGGGATTATCTGCTGTTTATGATACGATCATCGAAATCGCCGCGGTTAAAATCCGGGACGGCGAAGTGGTCGATACGTTTGAACGGTTTGCCAATCCCGGGCGCCCGCTGTCCAATACGATTATTGAGCTGACCCATATTACCGACGATATGTTGAAAGATGCGCCGGACATTTCCGAAGTGTTGAAAGAATACAATGAATGGATTGGCGACGCGGTGCTTGTTGCCCACAATGCTTCGTTCGACACCGGGTTTTTAAATGTCGGCCTGAAAAAAGCCGGGCTGCCGAAATCCAATAATCCCGTCATTGATACGCTTGAACTCGGGCGGTTTTTATATCCGGATTTCAAAAACTACCGGCTGAACACGCTCGCGAAAAAGTTCAATGTGGAACTGACCCAGCACCACCGCGCGATCTATGACACGGAAGCAACAGGACATATCTTTTTAAAAATGCTGAATGACGCCCGCAACCGGGGGATCACATACCATGACGAACTGAACCAGTATATGGGCGAAGGCGGCGCGTACAAGCGGGCACGCCCGTCGCACTGTACGTTGCTTGTCCGGACGCAGGAAGGCCTGAAAAATTTATTTAAACTGATTTCCCTGTCCCATATCGATTACTTTTACCGTGTGCCGCGCATTCCGCGTTCCGAGCTGCAAAAGTACCGGGAAGGCATTCTCGTCGGGTCCGGCTGTGACAAAGGCGAAGTATTTGAAGGCATGATGCAGAAAGATCCGGCGGAAGTAGAGGAGATGGCCCGCTTTTATGATTACCTTGAAGTTCATCCGAAAGAAGTGTACGCCCCGCTGATCGACCAGGAACTGGTAAGGGACGAAAAGGCGCTTGAAGAAATCATTACGAAAATCGTCCGGCTCGGGGAAAAATTGAATCTGCCGGTTGTCGCAACAGGCAATGTCCATTATTTAAACCCCGAAGACAAAATTTACCGGAAAATCCTGATCAGCTCCCAGGGCGGCGCCAATCCGCTGAATCGGCACCGGCTGCCTGACGTGCATTTCCGCACAACGGATGAAATGCTTGCATGCTTCTCGTTTTTAGGCGACGAAAAGGCAAAAGAAATTGTGGTTGAAAACACAAATAAAATTGCCGGCTTAATCGAGGACGTCAAGCCGGTAAAAGACGAGCTGTACACGCCGAAAATTGAAGGGGCGGAAGAAGAAATCCGCGAGCAAAGCTATAAGCGCGCGAAGATGATTTACGGGGACCCGCTTCCCGAAATTGTCGAAGCACGGCTTGAAAAAGAGCTGAAAAGCATTATCGGCCACGGATTTGCGGTCATTTATCTGATTGCCCATAAACTTGTCAAGAAATCATTGAATGACGGTTACCTTGTCGGTTCGCGGGGGTCTGTCGGTTCTTCGCTTGTCGCAACGATGACGGAAATCACCGAAGTCAACCCGCTCCCGCCGCATTATGTGTGCCCGAACTGCAAGCATTCCGAGTTTTTCAATGACGGTTCGGTCGGTTCCGGTTTTGACCTGCCGGATAAAAACTGCCCGGAATGCGGGGCAAAATACAAAAAGGACGGCCATGATATTCCGTTTGAAACGTTCCTTGGATTTAAAGGGGACAAGGTGCCGGATATTGACCTGAACTTCTCCGGCGATTACCAGCCGCGCGCCCACGCCTATACAAAAGTGCTGTTCGGCGAAGAGTATGTATACCGCGCCGGCACGATTGGCACAGTTGCGGAAAAAACGGCTTACGGCTATGTAAAAGGGTATGCCCAGGACCACAATTTGACATTCCGGAGCGCGGAAATTGACCGGCTTGTCCAGGGCTGCACCGGGGTAAAACGGACGACCGGCCAGCATCCGGGCGGCATTATTGTCGTGCCGGATTATATGGATATATACGATTTTACGCCGATCCAGTATCCGGCGGACGATCACAATTCGGAATGGCGGACAACGCATTTTGATTTCCACTCGATCCACGATAATATTTTGAAGCTTGATATACTCGGGCACGATGATCCGACCGTCATCCGCATGCTCCAGGACTTAAGCGGGATTGACCCGAAAACGATCCCGACCGATGACCCGGAAGTGATGAAAATTTTCAGCGGGCCGGAACCGCTCGGGGTTACGGAAGAGCAAATTATGTGCAAAACCGGTACGCTTGGCATCCCGGAATTTGGCACAAAGTTTGTGCGCCAGATGCTGGAAGATACAAAACCGACGACTTTTGCGGAACTGGTTCAGATTTCAGGGCTTTCGCACGGGACGGACGTATGGCTCGGCAACGCCCAGGAACTGATCCAAAACGGCACCTGCACCCTGCCTGAAGTGATCGGCTGCCGCGACGATATTATGGTTTATTTAATCTATCAGGGCTTAGAGCCGTCCCTTGCTTTTAAAATTATGGAATCGGTACGGAAGGGGAAAGGGCTCACGCCTGAAATGGAAGAGGAAATGATCAAGCAAAACGTGCCGAAATGGTATATTGAATCGTGCAAAAAGATTAAATACATGTTCCCGAAAGCCCACGCCACCGCCTATGTGCTGATGGCGATAAGGATCGCTTACTTCAAGGTGTACCATCCGCTGATCTACTATGCGACGTATTTTACGGTGCGAGCGGAGGATTTCGATCTGGATGTAATGATCCACGGCTCGAATTCCATCAAGGCAAAAATCAGTGAAATTAATGCAAAAGGGATGGACGCATCGGCGAAAGAGAAAAGTTTGCTGACCGTGCTGGAACTGGCGCTTGAAATGACGGCGCGCGGCTTCCGCTTCCAGCCGATTGATTTGTACCGGTCGGAAGCAGACAAGTTTGTCATTGACGGCGATTCGCTCATCCCGCCGTTTAATGCGATTCCGGGGCTTGGCACAAACGCTGCGGTCAATATCGTCAAAGCGCGCGAAGAAGGCGAATTCCTTTCAAAAGAAGACTTGCAGCGCCGCGGAAAAGTATCCAAAACGATTATGGAATACCTTGACGGGCACGGCTGCCTCGAGTCGCTGCCGGAGCAGAACCAGCTGTCGCTTTTCTAAATACGGGTTAAAGCCCGCTGTTTGCTTTTTTTTGCCTGTTATGGTATAGTTTTTTATGGAAATACTACGGATAAACGCTCGTGCGAAAGAGTGGGGCCATCACCCCGCTCTTTCGTGTTTTAAATCGGATTTTTGAGGAGGTCAGCATGAGTAAAGTCGTTGAAGTGGTGGAACAACTGGCATCCCCGGTTGTGGAAGGGCTCGGCCTTGAACTTGTTGATATCGAATACGTCAAAGAAGGAAAAAACTGGTTTCTTCGCGTGTATATTGACAAGGAAAACGGGGTCGATATCGAAGAATGCGGGCTCGTCAGCGAACGGCTCGGGGAAAAGCTCGATGAAGCGGACCCGATTCCCCATAATTATTTCCTTGAGGTTTCCTCTCCGGGTGCGGAACGCCCGTTAAAAAAAGCGCGTGATTTTGAACGTGCTGTCGGCCGGACCGTCCTCGTGAAAACGTATGAACCGCTTGACGGGGAGAAAACGTTCCAGGGAAAATTGATTGCTTTTCACAACGGGTACTTAACATTAGAATGTAAAGTGAAAACGAAGAAAATCGAGAAGGAAATTCCGTATGACAAAGTTGCCAACGCACGGCTTGCCGTTGAATTTTAAAAATGCATCATTTTTCAAAAAATGAAGGGGGATCCAATTTCCATGAGCTCAGAACTGGTAGATGCGCTTACGATACTCGAAAAAGAAAAAGGAATTTCGCGGGATGTGCTCGTTGAAGCCATCGAAGCCGCGCTTGTATCGGCATACCGCCGCAATTTTAACCAGGCACAGAATGTAAGGACGGATTTAAATCTGGCGAACGGGACGATCCGTGTATTCGCACGCAAAGACGTGGTTGAAGAAGTATTTGACCCGCGCCTTGAAATCTCGCTTGAAGATGCCCAGAAAATCAATCCGTCTTATGAAATCGGCGATGTTGTCGAATTGGAAGTCACGCCGAAAGATTTTGGCCGGATCGCCGCACAGACAGCGAAACAGGTTGTCACGCAGCGCGTCCGGGAAGCGGAACGGGGAATCATTTACAATGAATTCATCGACCGTGAAGACGAGGTCATGACCGGGATTGTGCAGCGGAAAGATCCGCGTTTTACGTATGTCAGCCTCGGAAAAACAGAAGCGCTGCTACCGCCGGGGGAACAATCCCCGAATGAAACGTATAACCCGCATGACCGGATTAAGGTCTACATTACAAAAGTGGAACGGACAACAAAGGGGCCGCAAATTTTTGTCTCGCGCACCCATCCCGGCCTTTTAAAACGGCTGTTTGAACTTGAAGTGCCGGAAATATACGATGGCATCGTGGAAATCCGTTCGATCGCCCGCGAAGCAGGGGACCGTTCGAAAATTTCGGTTTACACTGACCGCCCGGAAGTTGATCCTGTCGGCGCATGCGTCGGGCCTAAAGGGCAACGCGTCCAGGCGATTGTAAATGAACTACACGGGGAAAAGATTGATATTGTAAAATGGTCGGATGATCCGTCTAAATTTGTAGCAAACGCGTTAAGCCCTGCAAAAGTGCTTGATGTGCTTGTTGATGAAAATAATAAGGCTACAACGGTCATCGTTCCGGATTACCAGTTGTCGCTTGCAATCGGGAAACGCGGCCAAAACGCCCGGCTTGCCGCGAAACTCACAGGCTGGAAAATTGATATTAAGAGCGAAACGGATGCAAGGGGTTTAGGCATTTATCCTCGTTCTGAAACCGCCGGTGATATCGACGGAGAAGGACCGGAGCTTTTTGAAGATGGCGATCCCGGCCGTACTCCCGAAGCACTGGCCGTACCGGATGCGAAAGAAGCGGATCTGCCTGAAAACGGCGGGAAAGATGAAGAGATCGAATAAGGAGTGGGGCTGATGGCGACACGTAAGAAAATTCCGATGAGAAAATGCGTGGCAACGGGAGAAATGAAACCAAAAAAAGAAATGGTCCGTATCGTCCGTTCTAAGGAAGGCGATGTTTCGATTGACCCGACCGGGAAAAAGTCAGGAAGAGGCGCCTATCTTTCAAAAGACGAGGAAGCGGTGCTTTTGGCAAAGAAAAAAGATCTTCTCTCATCCCATCTTGGTGCCGCTATAGACGATGCTTTTTACGATGAAATCATGGCGTTTATTCAAAAGGAAAAAAAGGAGAATAAACAAAAATCATGAACGGGAAGCAGGCAATGTCCCTTTTAGGCCTTGCGTTCAAGGCAGGAAAGATTGTTTCGGGAGAGGAGCCTGTCCTGAAAGAAATCCGGGCAGGCCAGGCAAAACTTGTATTGCTTTCAAAAGATGCCTCATCCAATACGTCAAAAAAGATGTTAGACAAATGCCGTTTCTATCATGTGCCTGTCCGGTGGATAGAGACGAGGGAAATGCTAGGAAAAGCCATTGGGAAAGAGGCGAGAGTCGCAGTTGCAGTAAGTGACCGCGGATTTGCGGAAAAACTTGCTGAACTGCTCGATGAATCATAGGTGGGGGTGACGACATGAGCAAAATACGTGTTTACGAATATGCGAAAGCTCATCATACATCAAGCAAGGAAATTATCACGAAACTAAAACAAATGAATATAGAGGTATCCAATCATATGTCAATGATCGATGGGGAAACAGTAAGGAAGCTGGATTCGGTTTACAGCGGCAACAAACAGCAAGATGGCAAGAAAAACGGGCAAAACGGTCCGTCCGGAAAAGAAAGAAGTACCAGGACCGAAAATGGGGACCGGCAAGGAAACAAACCTGAAAACCGCACCCGGCACGAAAACCAGAAGCAAAATCGCGGAACCGGCGAGAACCGGGCAAACGGAAACGGCCAAAACAGCAAAAACCAAGGGAACAGTGGAAACAGCAGAAATAATAGCAATAACCGTGCTGGCGGCAGCAACCGCAGCGATGGGAGGAGCGGAACGGGCGGCAATAACCGCACGGGCGGCAACAACCGGAATAACGGAAACGGCCAAACCGCAAGCAACAACCGGAATAACGGGAACGGCCAAACCGCAAGCAACAACCGGAGTAACGGGAACGGCCAGGCCGCAAGCAACAACCGGAATAACGGAAACGGCCAGGCCGCGGGCAACAACCGGAATAACGGAAACGGCCAGGCCGCGGGCAACAACCGGAATAGCGGGAACAGCGGAAACAGCCGGAGCAACGGGAATAACCGAAACGGCGGCAACGGAAACCGCGGCAATAACGGAAACCGCGGCAACAATGGACGGCCGTTCAACAAACAAAAGAAAAATAACCGGAAAAATAAAAACTTCAAACCGCAGCCGCAACCGGTCCAAAAGGTAAAAGAACTGCCTGAAAAAATTACGTTCACAGAATCGCTGACCGTTGCGGAACTTGCGAAGAAGCTCTACAGGGAACCTTCCGAAATCATTAAAAAACTGTTCCTGCTCGGCGTTGTGGCAACGATCAACCAGCAGCTTGACAAAGATGCCATTGAACTGATTGCTTCGGAATACGGTGTTGAAGTGGAAGAAGAAGTGATCGTTGACCAGACGGATCTGGAAACGTATTTTACGGAAGACCGTGAAGAAGACCTCGAAGTCCGCCCGCCGGTTGTCACCATTATGGGCCATGTTGACCATGGGAAAACGACAACGCTCGATTTCATCCGCCATACAAAAGTCACCGCCGGAGAAGCAGGCGGGATTACCCAGCATATCGGTGCATACCAGGTGAAAGTAGGCGGCAAAAAGATTACATTTTTAGACACCCCGGGGCATGAAGCATTTACAACGATGCGTGCGCGGGGGGCGCAGGTGACGGACATTACCGTGCTTGTTGTCGCGGCGGATGACGGCGTGAAGCCGCAAACAGTGGAAGCCATTAACCACGCAAAAGCAGCCGGCGTGCCGATCATTGTTGCGGTCAATAAAATTGATAAACCGACAGCGAACCCCGAACGGGTCATGCAGGAACTGACGGAATACAATCTGGTTCCGGAAGACTGGGGCGGGGATACGATTTTTGTCCCGATTTCCGCGCTAACCGGCGAAGGGATTGACAATCTGCTTGAAATGATTTTGCTTGTCAGCGAAGTGGAAGAACTGAAAGCAAACCCGAACCGCCGCGCACTCGGCTCGGTCATTGAAGCGCGCCTCGATAAGGGCAGGGGCCCGGTTGCCACTTTGCTCGTGCAAAACGGCACCTTGCGCATCGGCGACCCGATTGTCGTCGGCCACACTTACGGGCGCGTCCGTGCGATGGTCAATGATCTTGGCCGCCGCGTAAAAGAAGCAGGGCCGTCCACGCCTGTTGAAATTACCGGTTTAAATGATGTGCCGGAAGCCGGCGACCGTTTTGTTGTCTTTGAAGATGAGAAAACAGCCCGCCAGGTCGGGGAAGCACGGAAACAACAGGCTGTCCAGGCGCACCGCAACGAAACCGCGCGTGTCAGCCTCGACACGCTGTTTGAGCAAATGAAGCACGGGGAAATGAAAGAATTAAATGTGATTGTCAAAGCGGATGTGCAAGGTTCCGTGGAAGCATTGACCGACGCTTTGCAAAAGATTGATGTGGAGGGCGTCAACATTAACGTCATCCATACAGGCGTCGGCGCCATTAATGAATCCGATGTGACGCTTGCTTCCGCTTCCAATGCGATTATTATCGGCTTTAACGTCCGCCCGGATAACAACGCCAAACGCGCAGCCGAAACGGAAAAAGTGGATATCCGCCTGCACCGCATCATCTATAAAGCGATCGAAGAAATTGAATCTGCGATGAAAGGCATGCTTGATCCGGAATACAAAGAAAAAATCATCGGCCAGGTTGAAGTGCGGCAGACATTTAAAGTATCACGGATCGGCACGATTGCGGGCGGCTATGTCACAGACGGAAAAATCACCCGTGACAGCGGTGTGCGCGTCATCCGTGACGGCGTGGTCATTTATGAAGGTGTAATTGATACGCTGAAACGCTATAAAGATGACGTGAAAGAAGTCAACCAGGGATATGAATGCGGGATTACGATTAAGAACTTTAATGACATCAAAGAAGGAGATGTCATTGAGTCCTTTATCATGGAGGAAATTGAAAGAGCATGATTGGGAGCGCCCGTTGCGAATTCCGCATTTACGATGCCCGTTCATTGAAAGAAAAAAGGGCAGTGCTGCAAAGAATATTGACGCGGCTGAAGCAAAAATATAATGTTGCAGCCGGTGAAATGGATTTCCAGGATATCTGGCAGCGGACCCTCGTTGAAGTCGTGACCGTTGCTTCGAGCCGGGCGGCGGCTGAAAGAGAATTGCAGCGGGCAATTCAGTTTCTGGATTCCTTTCCTGAATGGGAACGGCTTGAAACAAATATTGAATGGCTATAAATGAGGTGTGAGTGATGAATCTTCGTGCAAACAGGGTTGGCGAGCAAATGAAAAAAGAGCTGAGCGACATTATCGGACGAAAACTGAAAGATCCGCGTGTCGGCTTTGTCACTGTAACCGATGTGGAAGTAACAGGCGATCTTCAGCAGGCAAAAGTGTATCTGACCGTCCTTGGCGATGAGGAACAAAAGAAAGACACTCTTGACGGCCTGGAAAAAGCGAAAGGCTTTATCCGCTCGGAAGTTGGCAAAAGAATCCGGCTCCGCAAAACACCTGAACTGATTTTTGAAATCGATGAATCCATCGAATACGGCAACCGCATTGAGACGCTGATAAAAAAAATCCATGACACGGATGAATGAATGTTTCAGGAAACTGATCGGGGCCGGGACACGGTCCGGTCAGTTTCCTTTTTTAGGGTGATTTTATTGGATTTGCGAAAGGAAGTGGCGCCATGGATGGTATTTTACCGCTCTGGAAACCGGCGGGGATGACCTCCCATGACTGTGTTTTTAAAATCCGGAAGCTTTTCGGCACAAAAAAAGCAGGCCATACCGGCACGCTTGATCCGGATGTGGAAGGGGTGCTCCCGGTTTGCATCGGGCGTGCGACAAAGATTGCCGAATATCTTCAGGATGCCGGCAAAACTTACGAAGGCGAAGCAACGATCGGGGTTTCAACGACGACAGAGGATGCTTCCGGCGACATCATTGAAAAAAAAGAAATTGGCCGTCCGATCAGCCGGGAAGAAATTTTAGCCGCACTCGCTTCGCTTACCGGGCATATTACCCAAATCCCGCCGATGTTTTCCGCCGTCAAAGTGAACGGGAGAAGGCTGTATGAATATGCGCGGGCGGGCATCGAAGTGGAACGCCCTAAAAGGGATGTGGAAATCTACAGCCTTGAACTATTGGACGGGCGGGAGTGTTTTGAAGGGCCGGTTGTATCGTTCCGTTTCCGCGCTTCATGCAGCAAAGGGACGTATATCCGCACGCTTGCTGTTATGATCGGGGAAAAGCTCGGCTATCCCGCACATATGTCCAATCTTACAAGAACGGAAGCCGGCGGTTTTTCAAAGGAACAATGCGCCACATTTCAGGAGATCAAAAAAGCCGTGGAAACAGGCATCAAGGAAAGCCTGCTCTTCCCGCTGGAGGCCGGGATCCGCCATTTGCCGAAATGGGAAATTAGTGATACATTAGCAGAGAAAGTAAAGAACGGTGCCGTGTTGAAAAAACCGGAGACTTGGCCGGAAACGGGAGACAGGCTTGCTGTCTTTTTCCGCGGAAAAATGCTCGCGGTATACGTGGCGTATCCCGGCCGGCCCGGCTTTATCAAACCGGCGAAAGTGTTGTAAAAAGCCTTCCGGGTATAAAACGGGAAGGCGGCTGCTTCAATTTGTAAAAGGGAAAAGGTGAGAAATTTTGAAAACTATAACGGTCCATCATCCCCATTCCTTTAAGCCCGGCGATTTTCCGCCGCTTGCCATCGCATTGGGTTATTTTGACGGCATCCATCTCGGGCATCAGAAAGTGATCAAAACAGCCCGCGGGATCGCTGAAAAAAACGGATGGAAGAGTGCCGTCATGACATTTGAACCCCATCCTTCCGTTGTACTGGGAAAGAAAAAGGATGGCATTGAACTGATTACACCGCTTGAAGACAAGATCAAGCTAATCGAAAAACTGGGCGTCGATTACCTGTTTGTCGTCCGTTTTACCTCCCGTTTTGCATCTCTTTTGCCGCAGCAATTTGTCGACCAGTATCTGGCCGCACTCGGCGTGAAACATGTTGTTGCCGGTTTCGATTATACATACGGCAAATTTGGGAAAGGCAATATGGAGAATCTCCCTGAATATGCAAACGGCAGGTTCGGGATTACGGTGATCGAAAAACTGGCCCTTGAAAATACCGGGGAAAAAGTCAGCTCCACCCTGATCCGGTCAAAAATCAGGGAAGGAAAAGTCGGGGAAGTGAAGCCGCTGCTCGGGCGCGATTACGAGATCAAAGGCATCGTCGTCCATGGCGAAAAACGGGGCCGGCAGCTCGGATTCCCGACGGCAAATCTACAGCTCACCGCGCCGTATATGCTGCCGCCGAACGGGGTATACATTGTGCAAATGAAAGTCGCAGATACATGGCATAACGGCTTATGCAGCGTCGGCTACAATCCTACGTTTAAAAATCCGGAAGAATATGAAAAAACGACAGAAGTATATCTGCTTGATTTTTCCGACACCATTTACGGGGAAGAAGCAGTTGTCAAATGGCTTGCGCGCATCCGCGAAGAGAAAAAGTTCGCCCGCGTTGAGGACTTGATTGAAGAAATGAAACGGGATGAAACGGCGGCAAGGCGTTACTTTGAAAAACAGGGAACTGCCACTTGAGTTTTATGCGAAAAAGTAGTATTCTATTACAGTACCGGAACCTGTGCTTGGCAGCGCGACTCACCGACGCCTGCTCGGCAACAGGGGATAGGAAACAGAGGAGGTGAACAGGATGGCGATTTCAAAAGAACGTAAAAATGAAATCATCAACCAATTTAAAATCCACGAGAACGATACCGGTTCTCCGGAAGTGCAAATTGCTGTATTGACAGAAGAAATCAACAAATTGAACGATCATTTGCGTGTCCATAAAAAAGACCACCATTCACGCCGCGGCTTGATGAAAATGGTAGGGAGACGGCGTAATTTGTTGACCTATCTGCGCAATAAAGATGTGCATCGTTACCGTGAATTGATTAACCGGCTGGGCTTGCGCCGATAAAAAAATGCAGAATGCAAAAAGCGGGAGTATTCCCGCTTTTTTGCAATGTGTTTTTCTTCCCTCAAATTTTGGGACAGATGTATTTCAAATTGCCGCCGGGTTTCCCGTACTGCCCCGGCGCGGCTTGTACATACATAGCAAACGGTTGGTTCGTTTTTGAATCATTACCCGCGCTTATCTTTTCATGAATGTGAAACAATATATGCAAAAAGAAAGGAGATTTTGATCTGTATGGTACAGGATAAACATACCTATACGATAGATTGGGCCGGCCGCCCGCTCACCGTGGAAATCGGCCAGCTCGCAAAACAGGCAAACGGTGCTGCGCTCGTCCGTTACGGCGAAACGGCTGTCCTCAGTACAGCAACCGCTTCTAAAGAACCGAAAAATGTGGACTTTTTTCCACTGACCGTAAATTATGAGGAACGGCTTTACGCTGTCGGGAAAATTCCGGGCGGTTTTATCAAAAGAGAAGGGCGCCCGAGCGAAAAAGCCATTTTGTCAAGCCGGCTGATTGACAGGCCGATCCGCCCGCTCTTTGCCGACGGCTTCCGCAATGAAGTGCAGGTCGTCAGCATGGTCATGAGCGTCGACCAGGACTGCACGCCGGAAATGGCAGCAATGCTCGGGTCTTCGCTTGCGCTTTCCGTCTCCGATATTCCGTTTGAAGGCCCGATTGCCGGCGTCATCGTCGGAAGGGTGGACGGCAAGTTCCTCATTAACCCGACTGTGGAACAGATGGAAAAAAGCGATATCCATTTAACCGTCGCAGGCACAAAAGACGCCATTAATATGGTCGAAGCGGGCGCGAAAGAAGTGCCGGAAGAAGTGATGCTTGAAGCGATTATGTTCGGGCATGAGGAAATCAAGCGCCTGATTGCTTTCCAGGAAAAAATTGTGGCTGAAATCGGGAAAGAGAAAATGGCTGTCGAATTGTTCGAACTCGACGAAGAACTGGTGGAAAAAGTCAGCGGCATGTGCCGGGATGAGATGATCGAAGCCATCCAGGTCCATGAAAAGAAAGCGCGCGAAGAAGCGATCAGAAAAGTGGGCGATGAGGTGCTCACCCGGTTTGAAGCGGAAGAAGCCGATGAAGAAACGGTCAAGCAGGTTAAACAAATTTTGCACGATATTGAAAAAGAAGAAGTCCGCAAGCTGATTACAGTCGATAAAATCCGCCCGGACGGCCGCAAAATCGATGAAATCCGGCCGCTTTCCTCCGAAGTCGGGGTTTTGCCACGCACGCACGGTTCCGGGTTGTTTACCCGCGGGCAAACACAGGCTTTAAGCATTTGTACGTTAGGCGCTTTAGGCGATGTGCAAATTTTGGACGGGCTCGGCATTGAAGAGTCGAAACGGTTTATGCACCATTACAATTTCCCTTCGTTCAGCGTCGGGGAAACCGGGCCGATGAGAGGGCCGGGCCGCCGCGAAATCGGGCACGGGGCACTGGGCGAGCGTGCGCTGGAACCGGTCATTCCGGATGAAAAAGAATTTCCGTACACGATCCGACTTGTATCCGAGGTGCTGGAATCGAACGGATCCACTTCACAGGCAAGCATTTGCGCTTCCACCCTTGCGATGATGGATGCCGGCATTCCGATTAAAGCGCCGGTTGCCGGGATTGCGATGGGACTTGTGAAATCCGGTGAACATTATACGATTTTAACCGATATCCAGGGCATGGAAGACCATCTCGGCGATATGGACTTTAAAGTGGCCGGCACATCCAAAGGCGTCACCGCGCTGCAAATGGATATTAAAATTGCAGGGCTGTCGAGGGAGATACTGGAAGAGGCGCTGCAGCAGGCGAGAAAGGGCAGAATGCAGATTCTCGACCATATGATGTCGACGATTTCGAAAACACGCGACCATTTGTCCGTTTATGCGCCGAAGATTTTAACCATGACAATCCATCCGGATAAAATCCGCGACGTCATCGGGCCAAGCGGCAAACAAATCAATAAAATCATTGACGAAACCGGCGTGAAAATTGACATTGAACAGGACGGCACCATCTTTATTTCTTCGACGGACGAAGACGCAAACAACAAAGCGAAGCAATTGATTGAAGATATCGTCCGGGAAGTCGAAGTCGGCAAGGTTTACCTCGGCAAAGTCAAACGGATCGAAAAATTCGGCGCTTTTGTGGAAATCTTTAACGGCAAAGACGGCCTCGTCCACATTTCCGAGCTCGCCGAAGAACGCGTCCGGAAAGTCGAAGATGTTGTCAAGATCGGCGATGAAATTCTGGTCAAGGTGACGGATATTGACAGCCACGGGCGCATCAACCTTTCCCGCAAAGCCGTTTTAAAGGAGCAGCAAAAAAAAGAAAATAAATCGTGATGAAAGTCAGGGAGTCCTGGCTTTTTTTATTTGTCCCGCGCGCCCGTTCTATGCCCCTTCCCCATTTCATACTTTTTTTAAAGAAGGGGGAAAATAACGTGAATAAAGCAAAACGCTTGATTGCGCTTGGCTTGATTGCTATTCTAGCATTGTTGCTTGCGGGAAATCCGCTTTCCGCCCGGTATTTAAGGGAGCGGGCCGCTTTTAGCACACAAGAGAACGAGCTTCAGGAAAAAATTGAACAGGCTGCAAAACGATTTTACCGCCCGCCGGAAAATGCCCGGATTGACAGGGTTTGGAAGGCGGTCCCCGGCTACAATGGGGTGGAAGTGGATCAAAAAGCTTCTTACTTGAAAATGAAACAGGACGGCCGTTATGACGAACGCAAACTGGTGTTTAAACAAATTCCCCCTGCCGTCCACCTTGGAGATCTGGATCCGGCCCCTGTCTATACGGGAAATCCGGATAAACCAATGGTTGCTTTTTTAATCAATGTCGCATGGGGAAATGAATATTTGCCGGATATGCTAAAAACTTTAAAAAAACATCATCTTCATGCTACCTTTTTCTTAGAGGGGCGATGGGCAAAAGAAAACCCTGAGCTTGCCCGCATGATTGTAAGCGGCGGGCATGAAACCGGGAACCATTCCTATACCCACCCCGATTTTAGCACTTTGCCGGAATCAAAGATCAAAAGCCAGCTGGTGAAGACAAACCGGGTGCTTGAAGCGATTACGGAAGAAAAAGTGAAGTGGTTTGCCCCGCCGAGCGGCAGTTACCGGGATGAAGCGGTAAGCATCGCAAAATCAATGGGAATGGAAACGATCATGTGGACGGTCGATACGGTCGACTGGCAGAACCCCTCCCCAGGGGCGATTGTAGAGCGCGTAATCGCAAAAGCACAGGGCGGTTCGCTTATTTTAATGCATCCGACCGCTTCCACAGCAAAAGCATTGGAACCGTTGATTGTCAGGCTGGAAAAGAAAAATTTACAAATCGGGACCGTTTCAAAATTGCTCGATGAGGAAAGAATCATTAAAAATGAGGACGGAACGTTTTTAGACAGCGAAAAGGATCCCGCTGATACAAAAGACGGCACAGAGTGAAATGAGACTTTCGAGGAGGCACAACATGATACAAAAATATACTTGCAATAACGGCTTAAGGATTGTACTGGAAGAAATTCCAACTGTCCGTTCGGTTGCGATCGGCATTTGGATCGGCACCGGTTCGAGAAATGAAAATGAAAAAAACAACGGCATTTCCCATTTTCTTGAGCATATGTTTTTCAAAGGGACAGAAAAAAGGAGCGCAAAAGACATTGCCGAGGCCTTTGATGCCATTGGCGGCCAGGTGAATGCTTTTACGTCGAAAGAATATACATGCTTTTATGCGAAAGTGCTCGACACGCACGCGCCGCTCGCGCTTGACATTCTGTCGGACATGTTTTTCCACTCCACTTTTTCAGAAGAAGAAATGGAACGGGAAAAAAGCGTTGTCAATGAAGAAATCAAAATGTATGAAGATACGCCGGACGATATTGTCCACGATTTGCTTGGCAAGGCCATTTATGAAAACCATCCGCTCGGCTATCCGATTTTAGGGACGGAAGAAACGCTTGCATCGTTTACGAGCGACGATCTCCATCAGTATGTATATGATATGTATACCCCTGACCGCGTTGTCGTCTCCGTTGCCGGCAATGTGCCGCCGTCTTTCGTAAGGGAGATTGAAGCCTTGTTCGGCTCCTATGAAGGCGGGAAGGAAGAGACGGGCGGCGAAACGGCCGTTTTTCATACGAATGACCTTGCACGCAAAAAAGAAACAGAACAGGCCCATCTCTGCCTCGGATTTGAGGGGAAGAAAATCGGCAGTGACAATATTTATGAGCTGATTGTCCTGAATAATATATTAGGCGGCAGCATGTCCTCCCGCCTTTTCCAAAATGTGCGGGAACAGCGGGGGCTTGCATATTCGGTGTATTCCTACCATACCGCCTATAAGGACAGCGGCATTTTAACGATTTACGGCGGAACGGGCGCCTCCCAATTGGACGAGCTGTTTGAGACGGTACAGGAGACGCTGCAGACGCTGAAAGCAAAAGGGGTAACAGAAAAAGAAGTGCGAAACTGCAAAGAACAGTTAAAAGGGAGCCTCATGCTCAGCCTGGAGAGCACAAACAGCCGCATGAGCCGGAACGGAAAGAACGAACTGCTGTTAAAGAAGCACCGTTCGCTTGATGAAATGCTCGAGGAAATCGACCGCGTCACCGTGGAAAAAGTCAATGCCTGTGCGCGGGAGATTTTCTCCAAACCGTATTCGGCCTCTTTAATCAGCCCGGACGGAAAATTGCCGGAGCGGTTGTCTTAAAAACGGCATATCTTTTCCATCCCCCGCATAAAATGGAATCAGTCCATGAGAGAAAGAAGGGGGAATATGCGGCTCAGCGAACTCAGCGGAAAAGAAATGGTCGATTTTAAAAAAGCGGAACGGCTCGGGGTATTGGGCTCCACGGACCTTGAAATTGATGAAGCGAGCGGAAAAGTGGAGGCCCTGATCATCCCGGTCGGAAGGCGGTTTAAAAAACAGGCGAACGAGATCCGTGTCCCGTGGAACCGGATCAGAACGATTGGTGCCGATATGATGATTTTGGAAGTGCCTGAAAACCAGTACAGCTATTAAAAAGGCAAAGAAGCATGCCGGGTGCCCCGGCATTTTTCTTTGCCTTTTTTCACAAAAAACATGCTGCCGCCATAAGATATGGGGAATCCCCCATGCACATGGAAAAGAAGGTGAGGCATTTGTTGACCGGCGTCCAAATTGCCATCATAGGCGGAGATGCACGCCAGCTGGAAGTGATCCGGAAACTTGCGGATCTCGATGCGAAAATTTCATTGATCGGATTTGAACAGCTCGATTTTGTGTATTCCGGCGTCACGAAAGAAAAATTTAAAGATATCCGGTTTTCGGAAATGGATTGCGTCATTTTGCCGATTACCGGGACAGCGGACGACGGGAAAATCGATTTGATTTTTTCGAACGAAGAAGTTGTGCTGACCGGTGATATGCTGGCTGAAACGCCGCCTTATTTTACGATCTATACCGGCATCAGCAATCCGTATTTGGAACAAATTGCTAAAAAAGCGGGCCGCCGCCTTGTGAAACTATTCGAGCGGGACGATGTGGCAATCTATAATTCGATTCCGACCGTCGAAGGAACGATCATGATGGCCATTCAGAACACGGAATTTACGATTCACGGCTCAAATGTTGCCGTCCTCGGCCTTGGCAGGGTGGGAATGAGCGTTGCCCGGGCTTTCCGCCATCTCGGCGCGAAGGTGAAAGTCGGCGCGAGAAAAAGCGAACATCTTGCGAGGATAACGGAGATGGGGCTTGTGCCTTTTCATTTAAACGATCTTGAACAGGAAGTAAAAGACATTGACATCTGCATTAATACGGTTCCGCACCTGATTGTGAACGCATCCGTTATCCAAAAGATGCCTTCGCATACGCTCATTCTGGATATTGCTTCCAAACCGGGCGGAACGGATTTCCGGTATGCCGAAAAGCGCGGCATTAAAGCGATGCTGGCGCCGAGCCTGCCTGGCATTGTCGCGCCGAAAACAGCCGGGCGGATACTCGGGAATGTGCTCGGCCGGCTGATTGAAGAAGACGTTTTAAAAAGAAAGGGGTCATCGCCATGGATGTAAAGGGAAAAAGAATCGGCTTCGGCTTAACCGGCTCCCATTGCACTTATGCGGCCGTTTTTCCTGAAATCGAAAAGCTAGTGGCATTAGGGGCGGAAGTCATCCCGGTGGTCACGCACACGGTGAAAACGACGGATACAAGATTCGGCAAAGGCTCAGAATGGGTGGAAAAAATTGAAAAATGCACCGGGCAAAAAGCGATTGATTCGATTGTCGAGGCCGAGCCGCTCGGGCCAACCCTCCCGCTTGACTGCATGGTGATTGCGCCCCTGACCGGATTTACGATGAGCAAACTGGCGAACGCGCTCACGGATTCCCCGGTGCTGATGGCCGCCAAAGCGACGCTCCGCAATTTGAAACCGGTTGTGCTCGGCATTTCGACCAATGATGCGCTCGGATTAAACGGCGTGAATTTGATGCGGCTGATGGCAACAAAAAACATTTATTTTATTCCGTACGGGCAGGACGACCCGGACAACAAACCAAATTCAATGGTGGCGAGAATGACTGCCCTTGCCGATACGGTTTCGCTTGCACTCGAGGGGAAACAAATCCAGCCTGTCATTGTCGAACGTTTCCGCGACGGAAAATCGCCTTGAAAACGATTTAAAATTAAAAAATACACACGGTGCCGGAAGACTTGTGATACAATAATAGCTATAAAAATGAATTTGGTTTTGGAATTGGAAGGGGAATACGCCAATGGCAAACACATCAGGTTATCACGTAGCCGTTGTCGGGGCAACCGGCGCTGTCGGCCAGCAAATGATTAAAACTTTGGTAAACCGCAAATTTCCGTATAACAAATTGACGCTGCTGTCATCTTCGCGTTCCGCCGGCAAAAAAATAACGGTAAACGGGGAAGAAATCACGGTCCGGGAAGCGGTGCCGGAAAGCTTTGAAGGCGTGGATATCGCCCTTTTCAGCGCAGGCGGGGGCGTGTCGAAAAAGTTTGCGCCGGAAGCGGTGAAACGCGGGGCAATTGTAATCGATAATACGAGCGCCTTCCGCATGGACCC
This sequence comes from Weizmannia sp. FSL W8-1119, assembly GCF_038008605.1. NCBI lineage: Bacteria > Bacillati > Bacillota > Bacilli > Caryophanales > Bacillaceae > Heyndrickxia > Weizmannia sp. FSL W8-1119. Next base: position 1,235,064 of record NZ_JBBOZL010000001.1, read on the forward strand.
GGAAGTGCCGCTTGTGGTCCCGGAAGTAAACGAAGAAGACATTCAAAAACATAACGGCATTATCGCCAATCCGAACTGTTCGACGATCCAGATGGTTGTTGCGTTGGAACCCGTCCGCAAAAATTTCGGCCTGAAGCGGGTGCTCGTTTCCACATACCAGGCTGTCTCCGGTTCGGGCGCGGCTGCCATCCGGGAGCTGAACGACGAGACGAAGGCGCTCATTGAAGGGCGGGCTTACGAGCCGCAGGTACTGCCGGTAAAGGGCGACAAGAAGCATTACCAGATTGCGTTTAATGCCATCCCGCAAATCGATGTGTTTACGGACAACGGCTTTACATTTGAAGAAATGAAAATGATCAATGAAACGAAAAAAATCATGCATATGCCGGAATTAAAAGTTTCCGCCACATGCGTCCGGATTCCTGTTGCAACCGGCCACTCGGAATCTGTTTATTTTGAAACCGAAAAGGGCGGCACAAGTGCCGGGCAGATCCGGGAAGTGCTCGCGTCTGCGCCCGGTGTTGTGCTGGAAGATCGCCCCGAAGAACAGATTTACCCGATGGCTGTCAATGCGGTCGGCAAGTATGACACTTTTGTCGGGCGGATCCGCAAAGACCCGGATGAAGACAACGGATTCCATATGTGGGTTGTTTCCGATAATTTGCTGAAAGGCGCTGCCTCAAATTCCATCCAGATTGCGGAAAGCCTGATTAGGATGGGGCTCATCTGATTGGGGGGCAATTTAGGCTGACCTTTTTGCAATATTGGTGATAAGATATAGGGAAAGCGAAGTTTATGCCGGAATCCGGTAATCGGAGAGGGTTCCATTTCCCGATATATTTTATGGACACGTATGCCAAAAAATATGCCGCGGCTTTTTCCGGCCGGGAAGGGAACGGTTTAAAAACGGCCGGCCCTTTAAACATGGCTTTGTCAAAAAACCGGCCGGCAAAGCCCGCTCGTTACCGGAATCACTGTTCTTATTTATCAGTTTATAACAGAGGTGTTCTTCATTGAAAATCGTTGTCCAAAAATTCGGCGGCACATCCGTACGGGATCATGATGCAAGAATGCATGCCAAACATCATGTAGAAAAAGCACTGGAAGAAGGCTATAAGGTGGTTGCCGTCGTTTCGGCGATGGGCCGCAAAGGGGAACCGTATGCAACCGATACGCTCCTGTCGCTCGTTGGTGGGTCCGAAACCTGTTTAAACAGACGCGAGCAGGATTTGCTGTTGTCAACCGGCGAAATTATCTCCAGCCTTGTGTTTGCCAATATGTTAAACGCGCACGGCATCAGCGCTTGCGCCCTGACCGGCGCGCAAGCCGGTTTCCGCACGAACGCGGAGCATACCAATGCGAAAATTACGGACATGAAGTGCGACCGCGTCCTGCGTGAACTGAAACTGCACGATGTTGTCGTGGTTGCAGGATTTCAGGGGGCCGCAAAAAACGGGGACGTAACCACGCTCGGGCGCGGGGGCAGCGACACATCCGCTGCAGCGCTCGGTGCTGCGCTTCAAGCGGAGTGGATTGATATTTTTACCGATGTGGAAGGCATCATGACAGCTGACCCGCGGATTGCCGAAAATGCGCGGAAGCTTCAGGTGGTCACGTATAACGAGGTCTGCAATATGGCTTACCAGGGTGCAAAAGTGATCCACCCGCGCGCCGTTGAAATCGCGATGCAGTCAAAAGTGCCAATCCGCATCCGGTCCACTTATTCCGACGATATCGGTACGCTTGTCACATCTTTAAGCCACCGCCAGAAACTCGGGACCGATATAAAAGAACGCACCGTTACCGGGATTGCGCATGTACCGAATGTTTCGCAGATCAAAGTATATGCAAAAGACGGGCAGTATGATTTGCAGACGGTTGTGTTTAAAGCGATGGCAGCTGAAAATATCAGTGTCGATTTTATCAATATTTCCCCGACAAGCGTTGTCTACACGGTTTCCGGAGAAGTGGCAAACCGGGCTGAAGCAGTGCTGAAAAAACTGGGGCATGAACCGGCAATTGAACGGAACTGCGCCAAAGTATCAATTGTCGGCGCCGGGATTGCGGGCGTGCCGGGCATTACGTATAAAATCGTGTCGGCGCTTTCCGAAAAAGGGATCCGGATTTTACAGTCTGCTGACAGCCACACGACCATCTGGGTGCTGGTGAAGCAGGAAGATCTCGTTACAGCGGTCAATGCCCTTCATGATGCCTTTAGTTTAGAAAGCGAAACGGAAACGTATGATATTCATGCGTAAAAAATGAAAGATTTTCTGCCGGGTGTTTTTATTTTTCATCTTGCAAAACCCGGCAGGATGAGGAGTGTAAGTATGAGTCGTTTCGGAAAAGTTTCAACGGCAATGGTGACGCCTTTTGACCATAAAGGGAATCTAGATTTGCAAAAGGTGGCAAAGCTGGTTGATTATTTAATTGAAAACGGGACAGAATCTTTGGTCGTTGCGGGAACAACGGGGGAATCCCCGACACTTTCGCCTGAAGAAAAAACCGCGCTGTTCAAGCAGGTTGTGAAAACGTCAAACGGGCGGGTGCCGGTCATTGCTGGAACAGGGAGCAATAACACGTATGCTTCGATCGAATTGACGAAGCGTGCGGAATCATGCGGCGTTGATGCCGTCATGGCTGTCGGCCCGTATTACAACAAACCGAACCAGGCCGGCATGTATGCCCATTTCAAAGCGATTGCGGAATCCACCAGCCTCCCGGTTGTCATTTATAATATCCCGGGCCGGTCGGCTGTCAATATTGAACCGGAAACGATCATCGAACTTTCCAAAATCCCGAATATTGTTGCGGTAAAAGAAGCAAGCGGGAATTTGGATGCGATGGCGCAAATCATTGCCCGTACGCCGGATGATTTTGAATTATACTGCGGGGATGACGGCCTGACGATTCCCGTGCTTTCAATCGGCGGAGCGGGTGTGATTTCGGTTGCTTCCCATGTTGCCGGCCCGGCCATACAGGAAATGGTGCAAGCCTTTTTTGCCGGGGATGTAACAAAAGCGGCAAGGCTGCACCAAAAGCTGCTTCCATTAATGCGCGGTTTGTTTATGGCGCCTAATCCGGCACCGGTCAAAACCGCTTTGCAATTAAAAGGGATGGATGCCGGCGGCGTCCGCCTCCCACTCGTTCCGTTAACAAAAGAAGAACGGGAAACCATTCACCACCTGCTTGGCGATCTTTAAGCAAAAAAAACGGCCCTTCCGGAAAAACGGACAGGGTCGTTTTTTTGCTTAAGCGGGTTTTGAAGAAAGCCCCCATGCCGGCTCCAGGGAAAAAAAGCAGGCCCTCTCCCGCCAATCTGCTGGCAAACAGCAGATTGGCGGAAATAGGCAGCATTTGTCGATGGAAATATCACGCTCTCTTCATTGACCGGATATACCCTTTTCGGTTAAGCTATACATAAGAGAAAGGAACGGACAGCAATTTATTTTTACAGGCTCGGAAAGTCTTTTTCGATAGAACCGGGACGGTGCAAGTGGACGTGCGGGCGCCTGGTGCCAGGCATGGCGTTTTAAAAGGGATGCGGCGGAAGAGCCGGCCGCTTATTTTTTATGCCGGGAACTTGGATATGCGTAAGGCCGTATCGGATGGAATCCGGCAACCCCTTGCGATCTATCAAAAAGAAACGTGATTCCTGCTCTAGAATTTCAAACAACACAGGAGGAAAAGAATTTTGCGTAAGGAAAAAAACGAAACCATTAAGGTCATTCCTTTAGGAGGAATTGGTGAAATCGGAAAGAATATGTACGTGGTGGAAACCGGAGAAGACCTGTTTGTGCTTGATGCCGGGCTGATGCTGCCGGAAGACGAAATGCTCGGGATCGATATTGTCATCCCGGATTTTACTTATTTAATGGAAAACAGGCAGCGGATAAAGGGAATTTTCTTGACACACGGGCATGAGGACGCGATCGGCGCCCTGCCATATATCCTGATGAAACTCAACGTGCCGGTGTTTGCCACAAAGTTTACCATCGCGCTGGCGAAAGAAAAGTTGAAGGAACTAAAAGTGAAAAAGCATATCCGCTTTAAGGAAATTGATGCCGATACGGTTCTCCATTTTGATGCTGCAGATATTTACTTTTTCAAAACAACACACAGCATTCCCGACTCGGTCGGCATTTGCATTTCCACATCGGAAGGCAATATTGTGTATACCGGCGATTTTAAATTTGACCAGGAAATGGGCGGGCATTATCGTTCGGAAATCGGAAAAATGTCGAAAATCGGCGAAGAAGGCGTGCTCCTGTTACTATCCGACAGCACGGAAGCGGAACATCCGGGATATACGACCCATGAGTCTGTTGTGGCGGAAGAAATTACGGATGCTTTCTACGATGCAAAGGGCCGGATTATTATCGCGAGCTTTGCCTCGAACTTAATCAGAGTGCAGCAAGTGCTCGATGCGGCTTCTACTACCGGCCGCAAAGTTGCGTTTGTCGGAAATTATCTTGAAAAAGTATATAAAATTGCATTAAAATTGGGATACTTGCAGGCCCGGACAGATGACCTCATTATCCCGCTGCAGCAAATTTCAAAATACCGGGACGAAGAACTGGCGATTTTGACAACAGGGAGTCAGGGGGAACCGTTTCTCGTCCTTCAAAAAATGGCGAAAAAGAACCATAAGCAGGTCAATATTCAAAAAGGGGATACGGTCATCCTTGCCACAACGCCGTCTCCGGGGCTGGAACTGTTCATGGCGAAAACGATTGACATGCTTTACCGTGCAGGAGCCGATGTTTACGCGGGCAACCGGAAAATCCACGTGACCGGCCACGGCTGCCAGGAAGATTTAAAGCTGATGCTTGATTTAATGAGGCCAAAATACTTTGTCCCGATCCAGGGGGAATACAGGAGCCTGTATGCCCATGCAAAACTGGCGTACAAAACGGGGATGCCGAAAGAATCGGTCATCATCTCAAGCAACGGGGAAGTATTGGAATACAAGCACGGCAAATTCCAGGCGAGCGGCCGGGTTGCTTCCGGCAATATTCTCATTGACGGAATCGGCGTTGGCGATGTCGGCAATATTGTGTTGCGGGACCGCAAACTTTTAAGCCAGGACGGGATATTGGTTGTCGTCGTCACGCTTGATAAAAAGCATAAAAAACTGGCTGCCGGTCCTGAAATTATCTCGCGCGGGTTTGTCTATGTCCGCGAATCCGAAAAGCTGATCAGCCATTCATCCAACATCGTAAAAGAAGTGGTGGAACAGAACACGTCACAAGATGCTTTTGACTGGACGAGTATTAAACAGGGGATCCGCGACCATCTCAGCTCCTTTTTATATGAGCAGACGAAAAGGCGCCCGATGATCCTGCCAATTATTATGGAAGTTTGATGCCCATGCCGGACAGAGGGCGGGGCGGGGGTTCCCGCGTGCCCGCCCTCTTTGTGGCACAAGGCCCGCCTGGTGCACCATTAAAAATGCAAGGCAAAGCCCCGCTTCCGGTTCCGGAAAACGCGGGGCTTCCGTATGAAAACCCCTTCCGTGCAAATAATAAGGCGTAAAGGCGTTAAGCCCTTACATTACAGGCGAAAGGGGTTTTAGAAAAATGAGCGACCAGCAACCGAATAAAGAAGAACCGAAAGAAGGAAATGCGGCATCCGCGCTTGTAGAGAAAATCCAGCAGCTCGGCCAGACAAATGTGCCGCAGCTCGCGCAGGACTCCAATATCCACTGCCTGGCCATCGTCGGCCAGATTGAAGGGCATCTGCAGCTGCCGCCCCAAAATAAAACGACAAAGTATGAGCATATGATCCCCCAGCTTGTCGCGATTGAACAAAATCCGAAAATTGAAGGGGTGCTCGTCATTCTGAACACGGTCGGAGGGGATGTGGAAGCCGGGCTTGCCATTTCCGAAATGCTTGCATCCCTTTCCAAACCCACTGTTTCGATTGTGCTCGGCGGGGGGCATTCTATCGGCGTGCCGATCGCTGTATCCTGTTCGTATTCCTTTATTGCTGAAACCGCGACGATGACGATTCACCCGATCCGGCTCACAGGCCTTGTCATTGGCGTCCCGCAAACATTTGAATATCTGGATAAAATGCAGGAACGGGTGATCAAGTTTGTGACACGGCATTCGCATGTAGAAGAAGAGGTTTTTAAAGACTTAATGTTTGCGAAAGGGAATTTGACAAGGGATATCGGCACCAATATTGTTGGCCAGGAAGCCGTTGAGTACGGTTTGATTGATGAAGTGGGCGGGATTGGCAAAGCGCTTGGCAAATTAAACAGCCTCATTGAAAAATACCGGGATGAAAAAGGGAAAGAGGGGCTGATCCAATGATTCTCTACACGATGATGCCGCAGGAGCTGATTTTTCCTGAAGATGCAAACGCCTGGAATAAAATTGAAATGTTAAACGTAAAAGGCGTGCCAGTACTGGCGGAGCAGCTTGATGAAGGATACCGGATTACCCGTATTCTCAGCTCCAATCCTTTCGACTATCTGAACCCGGAGCTTGCACCCGGAAATGTGATCCGCCATTTCGGGCCGTAAACCACCCGGGCCGCAAATATGCTATAATATGTTAAAACAAGCAGCCACACAGGCTGCTTTCTTGCATCCCGTTCCGGCAGGCAAAGCTGAAAAATACGTTTTCACTATCGAAGGTGGTTATATGGCGAAAAAAAAGCGGCGCAGAAGAAAAAAAGCTGCTGAACAAATTAAGATAGATTTAAAGTTTGAGTTGCTCGGTATTAGCCTGCTTACGCTCGGCATTTTTACCCTTTACCATATCGGCAAAACGGGCACAACCCTGATTCTGTTCTTCCGGTTTTTCTTCGGCCGGCTGTACTGGGTTGCGGTTGCCTATCTGGTCGTGCTCAGCGTGTTTCTCATGATCAAACGGGCATGGCCTGCATTTTTCACTGTCCGCATGACCGGATTTTATCTTTTATTTGCGAGCGCCCTCCTTTACTGCCATGAGCGGCTTATCGGGTCATTGGCAAAAGCGCATGAACTGTCCGGCAACAGTGCGGTCGTCAATACGATCAGGATCTGGCATCAGGAGGAGCAGATCTGGTGGAAGCTTGTGCTCGGCGGGGATGTGCACGGCAATATTTTCAGCACGCAGATCGGCGGCGGCATGGCAGGTGCGGTTTTATATGCGGCTTCCCATTTTTTATTTGACTCGGCGGGTACGAAAATCATTTGCGTTTTACTCGCGCTCATCGCCCTGATGCTTTTAACGGGCAAGCCCGTAAGCCCGTATGTGGAAAAGGCACTGGAAGGGCTCTGGCTGTTTTTAAAAAAGCAATGGAACCAGATGAAAACAGAGTTCGGGGCATGGCGGGAAGCCAAAAAAGAAAAACAGGAAAAGAAACGGCAGAAAGCGCCGTTGCAGCCGCAATCCGCCTCCGCAGATGGGGAAGGCCATGACGGGGATGCCGGGCCGGCAAGCGGGGAAACGCCTCCCCCGATTATTTCCAGCTTTACGGAGCAATATACCGGCGCGGCTCCGCAAGCGGAAGAGGCGCAGCCGGAAACGCCGGATACAGAAGCGGAAGAGGACCATACGCCTCCGATCCAGTTTACGGAATATGAAAATGAAGATTATCAATTGCCGCCCCTGACGCTGTTAAAAAGGCCGCGGGCAGCGGACCAGAGCAGCGAATATAAAGCGATCCATGCCAATGCGGCAAAACTCGAACGGACTTTCCAAAGCTTCGGGGTCAAGGCACGTGTGACACAGGTGCATTTAGGGCCTGCCGTTACAAAATACGAAGTGCACCCCGATGTCGGCGTGAAAGTCAGCAAGATTGTCAGTTTAAGTGACGACATTGCCCTTGCGCTGGCGGCGAAAGATATCCGGATGGAAGCGCCGATCCCGGGGAAATCAGCGATCGGCATCGAAGTCCCGAATAAGGAAATCGCGGTCGTATCGCTCAGGGAAGTGCTCGAAGGAAAGGAAAATAACCCGCAGGCAAAACTGCAGATCGGGCTTGGCCGGGATATTACAGGGCAGGCAGTGCTCGCGGAGCTGAATAAAATGCCCCACCTGCTTGTGGCCGGCGCAACGGGGAGCGGGAAAAGCGTGTGCATTAACGGCATCATTACGAGCATCTTAATGCGCGCCAAACCGCATGAAGTGAAAATGATGATGATTGACCCGAAAATGGTCGAATTGAATGTTTATAACGGTGTCCCGCATTTGCTTGCGCCGGTTGTGACCAATCCGAAAAAAGCTTCCCAGGCGCTGAAAAAAGTCGTGAATGAGATGGAACGGAGGTATGAGCTTTTTTCCCATACCGGCACGCGCAATATCGAAGGATACAACGACCATATTAAAAAAAGCAATATCGAAACAGGGGACAAGCAGCCGCTTTTGCCTTATATCGTTGTCATTATTGATGAGCTTGCCGATTTAATGATGGTGGCAAGCGGCGATGTGGAAGATTCCATTACGCGGCTGTCGCAAATGGCGCGGGCGGCAGGCATTCATCTGATCATTGCCACGCAGCGGCCGTCCGTTGATGTCATTACCGGTGTCATTAAAGCCAACATCCCGTCAAGAATCGCTTTTGCCGTATCTTCGGCGACTGACTCGAGAACGATTTTGGATACGGGCGGCGCGGAAAAACTGCTTGGCCGGGGGGACATGCTGTTTTTGCCGGTCGGGGCTTCCAAACCGGTCCGCGTCCAGGGCGCTTATCTTTCCGATGAAGAAGTGGAAGAAGTCGTTGATTTCGTCATTTCCCAGCAAAAAGCCCAGTACCAGGAAGAGATGATTCCGGAAGAGCCCCAGGACCAGCCGGATTTCGACGACGAATTATATGATGAAGCAGTTCTCTTAATCTCGGAAATGCAGACTGCTTCCGTCTCCATGTTGCAGCGCCGTTTCCGGATTGGCTATACAAGGGCGGCGCGGCTAATTGATGCAATGGAAGCAAGAGGGGTTGTCGGGCCGTATGAAGGCAGCAAGCCGCGTGCGGTTTTGATCCCGAAACCGTCTGAAGAACAGAGCTCGTAGTACGCCCCGCAAGCTTGCGCGCACCGCAGCGGCCGCAAAACGCCGCGGTGCGCGGATTTGCGCAGAGCCTCAGCATCGTCGGCAACAGCATTCCGTATTTGAAAGAAATTCCGAACGTTTATTTGCTCATTGCGCCGTATGTCCTGACCATTCTGGCACTTGCCGGGTTCATCGGGCGTGCGGAAGCCCCGAAAGCGGACGGTGTCCCTTATATCAAGGGTGAACGCTAATTTATTCCATCCGGCATCAGGCTGCTTTCCCCGTCTGGTGCCGGTTCTTTTTATGTGCCGTAAAACTTGCCGGGACACCTGTCTCCCCTGTATAGTAAAATTAATGCATTTACAGGTTAAACAACCCCGCAGTCAGGCATACTTTTACTATTGGCACGAAGCTCGTTGAAAAAGGAGGATCCATATGGCCATTTCAAAAGAGACGGTTCGCAAAATGAAAGGGTACACACTACATACCATCAAAACGGACAAATACAAAACGAATACGCTTGTATGGAAAATGAAAGCGCCACTTGAAAAAGACACGGTTACGCTGCGGGCCCTGCTCCCGAATGTTCTTCAAAGCAGCACGGGGCGATTGAAGACGACCGCAAAATTAAGGGCGTATCTCGATGATTTGTACGGCGCTCATTTTTATGTCGATACGGCCAAAAAAGGGGAATACCATATTCTGACCTTTACGATTGAAATTGCGAACGAAAAATTTTTGCAGGATGCAGAACCGCTGCTCCAACGGGGAGTTGAATTTTTGGCGGAAGTTTTGCTGAACCCGCATGCAGACGGCGGGCAGTTTGACAGCCAAACGGTGGAGAAGGAAAAACGGGTGCTGAAACAGCGGATCCAGTCTGTATACGATGATAAAATGCGGTATGCAAGCATGCGGCTGATTGAAGAAATGTGCAAAGAAGAGCCGTACGCACTGCAGGCAAACGGCGTTCTTGATGATGTGGACGCCATCACGCCCGCTTCGCTTTATCAATATTATCAAAAAGCGATCCGGGAAGATGAACTGGACTTGTTTGTGACGGGCGATGTCGATGAAGACCGGCTTGCGGCCATTTGCGAATGCCTGCGTTTTCCGGACCGCGAGCCGAAACGGGCTGCCTCAAGAACGCTCCAAAAGGTCTCCGGCGTCAAAAAAATCAAGGAATCCCAGGATATCCGCCAGGGCAAGCTCAATATCGGCTACCGCACCAATATTACGTTCGGGGACAGCGATTATTTTCCGCTTCAGATGTTTAACGGCATTTTCGGCGGTTTTTCCCACTCCAAGCTTTTCCTGAATGTACGGGAGAAAGAAAGCCTTTGCTATTATGTCGCGAGCCAGATCGAGAGCCATAAAGGGCTGATGATGGTGATGAGCGGCATTGAATCCGCGAATTTTGACAAGGCCGTCTCCATTATTGAAAAACAGCTGGAAGCAATGAAAAACGGGGATTTCAGCGAACAGGAAATCGGGCAAACGAAAGCCGTTATCCGCAACCAGCTGCTTGAGTCAACGGATACATCCCGCGGCCTCGTTGAAATTTTGTACCATAACGTCATTGCCGGCACCGAAACCGGCGTGGAAGATTGGATAAGGGAAATCAAGGCAGTCGAAAAAGGGGAAATTGTGAAAGTGGCCGCAAAAATTGAACCCGATACGATCTACTTCTTGTCCGGAATGGAGGGGAAATAAATGGAAACCCAACAATTCAGTCAGCTTGGCGAAACGCTTTACGGTGAAACACTTGATAACGGATTAAAAGTATATGTGCTCCCGAAGCGCGGGTTTAACAAAACATTTGTTACGTTTACGACAAAATACGGTTCAGTTGACAACACGTTTGTCCCGCTTGGGAAAAGCGATTTTGTGCGGGTCCCGGATGGCATTGCCCATTTTCTTGAACATAAAATGTTTGAAAAAGAAGACGGGGATGTGTTTCAGCAATTCAGCCGGCAGGGCGCATCGGCCAATGCTTTCACGAGTTTTAACCGGACGGCCTACCTGTTTTCAAGCACCGATCAGGTGATGAAAAACCTGGAAACGCTGGTGGATATGGTGCAAACGCCGTATTTTACCGCACAGACGGTTGAAAAAGAAAAGGGGATTATCGGCCAGGAAATCATGATGTACAATGACAACCCGGACTGGCGGCTGTATTACGGCCTGATTGAAAATTTATATGCAAACCACCCGGTAAAAATTGACATTGCCGGCACGGTTGACTCGATCGCAAAAATCACCGCAGCGCAATTATACGAGTGTTACCATACATTTTATCATCCGAGCAATATGCTGCTGTTTGCCGTCGGAAATGTATCGCCGGATGAGGTGCTTTCTTTTATGAGAGAAAACCAGGCGAAGAAAAAGTACGAAAAAGCACCGGAGATTAAAAGGCGTTTTCCGGAAGAACCGGAACAGGCGGCCGAAAAAGAGCAAAAATTGCATATGAATGTGCAGATACCAAAATGCCTTGTTGGCGTAAAGGCGCTTCATACGAGCCAGCGCGGCGCTGAAATGCAAAAGAACGAACTGGTGGTCAATCTTCTCCTTGACATGCTGTTCGGCCGCAGTTCAGATGCGTACAATGCGTTGTACAATGACGGCCTGATCGACACCAGTTTTTCTTTTGACTATTCCCAGGAGCAGGGATTCGGATTTGCGATGGCCGGAGGGGATACGAAAGATCCGGATCTTTTGGCAAAGCGGCTGAAAGAGGTGATGGTTGGGGCAAAAGAAGGAAAAGGGTTGGCAGAAGAAGCGCTTGAACGGACGAAAAAGAAAAAGATCGGGGGATTTCTGCGCCAGCTGAATTCACCTGAATTTATCGCCAACCAGTTTACAAGATACGCGTTTAATGATATGAATTTATTTGACGTCGTCCCTGTGCTTGAACAAATCCGGTTCAGCGATGTGCTGGAAACGGCGGAAGCTTTTTTTGATGAAGAACGGTTTACCGTTTGCCAGGTTTTACCGAAATAACCCGGGGCAGCCCCGGGTTTTTAAATGGGGGAGAAAATTGAAAAAGTTTGCATTGATTACGGGTGCGAGCGGCGGAATCGGAAAGGCCACAGCTGAAATGCTGGCAAAAGAGGGATGGAATCTGTATTTGCACTACCACCAAAATGAAGCGGCGATCAAAGAACTGCTTTCCATCTGCCGGCAATTCGGGGCGGAAGCGATCCCGATCCGCGCCGACCTCACAACAGACGGCACCGTGAAAACGATAGCAGAAAATGTTTTTCATCTCGATGCGATCATCCATGCGGCCGGCATTTCCCACTACGGGCTACTTTCGGATATCGATGACGAAGCCATTGACAAGCTTTACCGGATTCATGTAAAGGCGCCGCTTCTGATTATCAGGCAGCTGTTGCCCAAATTGCGGCAAAATGAGGTTTCGCACATTGTGCTTGTCAGTTCAATCTGGGGGCAGGCAGGCGCGGCGTGCGAGGCCGTATATTCGGCGATGAAAGGCGCACAGATCGCATTTGTAAAAGCGCTCGCCAAAGAAACGGCAAGAAGCGGCGTACGCGTGAATGCAGTCGCACCCGGGGCGGTTGGCACCAACATGCTTGCCAGGTTTGCGCCGGAAGAAATTTCAGATCTCGAAGCGGACATCCCGCTTGGCCGGCTTGCCAAACCGGAAGAAATTGCCGGCGCAGTTTCTTTCCTGCTCTCGGGAAAAAGCATTTACATCACCGGCCAGACGATTGGCGTCAACGGGGGCTGGTATATGTAGCCCCACCCGGCAAAAGATGCAAAGGAATCCGCATTGTTTTTTCACGCGGGTTAACCAAAAAACGGGCAAATTTGCCAACCGCAGCACCGTTCCGCCCGGCCGGTGCCTTGAAAGAAGCACGGGTTCCATTTTCCATGCATAGCCTTCCAAGCCGGGTCACAAACTAAGGTTGAACAACTTGAAAGGAGGCTGTGACATGAACGTATTTGAAAACTGGGACCAATGGAAAAACTTTTTGGGGGACCGCCTCAACCAGGCAAAGCAACAGGGGATGCCCCAGGAAACGATTAACAAACTTGCTGAGCAGGTCGGCGATTATTTGGCCGCACAAGTAGATCCGAAAAATGAACAGGAACGCGTTCTTGCCGATTTATGGTCAGTGGCATCGCAGGAAGAGCAGCAAGCCATTGCCAATGTAATGGTAAAACTCGTTCAAAATAACGGTACCCAGTCATAAAGAAATACTGGCGCATCACAATAACAATTGGCGGCTTTTTAAAAGCCGGCTGTTTGGTGATGCCGCCGGTTTTTTTCATGTCCCGACAAAATTCACGATTTTTAGAGCTTTCACTTCCTTATTGCTGAAAAATCATATATCATATAACCTAGATATGTTCGTTGGGATCCGGATTTCGGGAGGGGTTTTGAGTGGATGACAGGAAAGAGTGGTACTTGGAATATGAAATCACGATCAACCGGCCGGGGCTTTTGGGTGATGTTTCCTCCCTCTTGGGCATGTTAGCGATCAATATCAGAAGCATTAACGGCGTTGACCATAAAAAACGGGGCTTGCTGCTGCTTGTCAAAAATGAAGAACAGATCGGCCGGCTCGAATCGATATTGCAAACAGTGGAAACGATAAAAGTAACGAAAATCAGGGAATCCAAGCTCAGGGACAGACTTGCGGTCCGGCACGGAAGGTATATCCAGCGCGATCATGACGACCGGAAAACATTCCGCTTTGTGCGCGATGATCTCGGGATTCTGGTCGATTTTATGGCCGAGCATTTTAAACAGGAAGGCCATAAGCTGATTGGCATTCGCGGGATGCCGCGCGTCGGAAAAACAGAGTCAATTGTGGCGGCAAGCGTGTGTGCCAATAAAAAGTGGATTTTTCTTTCCTCCACGATGATCAAACAGACGGTGAGAAGCAGCCTGATTGAGGATGAATATAATCCAAACAATATTTTTATCCTGGATGGCATCGTATCCGCTGAGAGGGGAAACGAACGGCACTGGCAGATGATCCGTGAAATCATGCGGCTCCCGGCTGTAAAAGTGGTGGAACACCCGGATATTTTCGTGCAGCGTTCGGAATATACGCTCGATGATTTTGATTACATTATTGAGTTGAGAGAAGACCCGTCACAGGAAATTACATACGACTTGCTCCAGCAAAACCGGATGTTTCAAGGTGGATTTGGAGGATTTGATTACTAGATTGGCAGGTGTTACCATGACGGAATTAGGGAATCGTTTAAAAGAAGCGAGGAAAGAAAAGGGCATCAGCCTGGATGATTTGCAGGAGATGACCAAGATCCAAAAAAGATATTTGAAAAACATTGAAGAAGGAAATTATGATTCAATGCCTGGAAAATTTTACGTCCGGGCATTTATTAAGCAGTATGCCGAGGCAGTCGGGCTTGACCCGGAAACTTTATTTGAAGAGTATGAAAGTGACATCCCCCGTACGGAACAGGAAGAATTTCCCGAGCAACTTTCGCGGGTGCAGATGTCCAACAAAAGGGCTGCACCGGATACCGTCAAGATGATGAACGTGCTGCCGAGGATTCTTGTCGTCGCCGCCATCATCGCGATTTTATTTTTGCTTTGGTTTGTTGTATATAAGCTTGCCGGCCACAACACGAAGGAAAAATTAAACAGCGGGGCTTCCGGCAATGTAAGCGTGCAAAAAGAAAGCATAAAATCGGCTGAAAAGGTGTCATCCGGCAGAAATACCGGTAGCTCTTCCGAAAAAAATGCGGCGAAAACGCCAAAAAAACCGGCATCGGAAACGAAGAAAACAGCCCAAAAACTGGAAACCGTGTCTTCAAGCGGGTACACGACCACCTATAAACTGGCCGGCACCAGCCAGTTCAAACTTGAACTGAAAGCAAACGGCGGCCGATCATGGGTACAGGTGAAAAACAGCGACGGTTCAACCAACTTTCAACAATTGCTGAATGATGGGGACAGCCGGACAGCGGATCTGTCAAAACAAAAACAAGTCACGATTACGGTCGGAAACACCGTCAATACGGAAGTGTATATCAATGGCAAAAAACTAAAATACCATATTCCGGCATCCAAAGAAGTACGCCAGGATATGATCATCCAGTTTAACGGCCCACAAACGGAATAAGCCTTGTTTAAGGCTTTTTCTTTGGAAAATATATGGACAGTTGGAGGAAAATCCAGTGAATTTGCCGAATAAAATTACTGTATCACGCGTATGTTTAATCCCTGTTTTTTTACTCATCATGGCGGTGCCGTTCGATTGGGGCACCTTTGAATGGCTGGGAGCCGAAATTCCGGTCACCCATTTTGCCGGTGCGGTGATTTTTGCAGTTGCATCCATGACAGACTGGATCGACGGCCATTATGCCCGCAAATACAATCTCGTTACCAACTTCGGGAAATTCCTCGATCCGCTTGCGGACAAACTGCTTGTTTCAACGGCGTTTATTTTGCTCGTCGGGCTCAAGCTGGCGCCGGCATGGATTGTTGTCGTGATCATTGCCCGCGAGTTTGCCGTGACGGGTTTGCGGCTAATTTTGGCAGAGGGCGGGGAAGTTGCAGCAGCCAATATGCTTGG
The DNA here is from genome assembly GCF_038008605.1 of Weizmannia sp. FSL W8-1119. Lineage (NCBI taxonomy): Bacteria > Bacillati > Bacillota > Bacilli > Caryophanales > Bacillaceae > Heyndrickxia > Weizmannia sp. FSL W8-1119. The sequence goes on from NZ_JBBOZL010000001.1 coordinate 1,250,617, forward strand.
AAAAATCAAAACATGGACGCAAATCATTGCCATCCTTTTATTGCTGTTGCATAACTTCCCGTTTTCGGCACTCTCATTCCGCATGGATCTGGTCGCTTTGTGGGTGGCGCTCATCTTTACCATCTGGTCAGGCGCTGATTATTTCTATTTAAACCGGGGCGTATTTGCCCGCTCGAAATAACCAAGCAGTGAGAGCCTCTCACTGCTTTTTTGCCCGCCGGCGCTGATGCTAACCCGGCACGGGCCGCAGGATTTCCGGGAAAAGGCGGCATTGCGGGGCGGATTTCGGGTCTTCTGGATTGGTGCCGCCATGTGTTCGTTTTTTGCTTTAAAAGAGAGGGAGGAATGGAAAGTGAATGCCGAAATAATTGCAGTCGGTTCGGAACTTTTGCTTGGCCAGATCACCAATACAAACGCCACATTTATTGCTGCGCAATTGGCGGAAATCGGCGTGGATGTGTACTATCAGACCGTTGTCGGCGATAACGCAGAGCGGCTCGAAGCGGCAATCCGTACAGCGGAGGGCCGCGCCGATTTATTGATTTTTACTGGCGGGCTCGGTCCGACAAAGGATGATTTAACAAAAGAAACGATTGCATCGCATATCGGAAAAAAACTGGTCACAGACGAAGATGCCATGCGTTCCATCGAACAGTTTTTTATCCGTACAAAACGAAAAATGACGGAAAACAACAAAAAGCAGGCGCTTGTCATTGAAGGCTCGAAAGTGTTTCCGAATGACCACGGCATGGCGCCGGGCATGCTGGCCAAAAGCCGAAACCACTATTACATGCTGCTCCCCGGCCCGCCGCATGAACTGGAACCGATGTTTATCCATTATGCCAGTCCCGCGATCCAGGATGAACTGGAAACGATCGAAAAAATCGAATCGCGCGTTCTCCGTTTCTTCGGGATCGGCGAATCCCAACTGGAAACAGAAATCCGCCAAATATTGGAAACCCAGAGCAATCCGACTGTTGCTCCGCTTGCGAAAGAAGGGGAAGTGACACTCAGGATTACGGCGAAACACCAGTCGGTGGCAACGGCGAACCAAATGATCGATCAAGTGGAAAAAGAGATTCTGCAAATTGCCGGATCGTATTTTTACGGTTATAACGATACGACGTTAATGGAGGCCCTGATTGAAAAACTTTCAGAAAAACAGCTGACGCTGGCCTGCGCGGAAAGCCTGACTGCCGGCAAATTTGCAGCGGAAATGGCGTCCATCCAGGGTGTCAGCACGATGCTGAAAGGCGGCGTTGTTGTCTATTCGAACGAAGCGAAGATGAAGCTTGCCAAAGTGAAAAAAGAAACACTTGACAAGTACGGCGCCGTCAGCAGCCAGTGTGCAAAAGAACTGGCGGAAAATATCCGCAGCATCATGGATGCCGACATTGGCATCAGTTTTACAGGTGTGGCCGGCCCGGACTCCCTTGAAGGCCATCCGCCGGGAACCGTGTGGATCGGCATTGCCATAAAAGGGAAAGAAACGGCCGCCTATCTGTTGGAACTTTCCGGATCCCGGAACAACGTCCGCACGAGATCGGTGAAATACGGCTGCTGGCATTTGCTGAAACTGCTTTAGTCCGAAAGCCGCTTCTGCTCATTGCAAATGGCGGAAGCGGCCTTTTTACGGAAAAAATTTGTTTGCCAAAAATTCAATTTTCGGCCCTTTTTGCCGGGGAAATTTCCATTTTTGCAGGGGAAAAACCCCATTTTTTTGCCGGATTTTTGCAAAAAAGAGACGAATAGGCGTTCGACATTTTGCTTGGCAAACACGGAAAAAACGGGTATAGTATAGATATAGATTTATTGCTTTCAAGAGTCCGTGATGAATAAAAGGAGGAAATTTTGTGAATGATCGTCAACAAGCCTTAGACCAGGCTCTGAAACAAATAGAAAAGCAATTTGGCAAGGGTTCCATTATGCGGCTGGGCGAGCAGACCGACCGGGTTGTCTCCACGATCCCGACCGGTTCGCTTGCGCTTGATATTGCCCTTGGTGTCGGCGGCTACCCACGCGGCCGCGTCATTGAAATATACGGCCCTGAAAGTTCCGGTAAAACAACGGTTGCCCTGCATGCGATTGCGGAAGTCCAGGCACAGGGCGGACAGGCTGCCTTTATTGATGCGGAACACGCACTTGACCCGGTTTATGCCCAAAAGCTCGGTGTCAACATTGATGAACTGCTCCTGTCCCAGCCGGATACGGGCGAACAGGCGCTGGAAATTGCAGAAGCGCTCGTCCGCAGCGGCGCAGTGGACATTATTGTCGTTGACTCTGTTGCTGCGCTTGTGCCGCGAGCGGAAATTGAAGGAGAAATGGGCGATTCCCATGTCGGCCTCCAGGCACGGCTAATGTCCCAGGCGCTGCGGAAATTATCGGGTGCGATCAACAAATCAAACACGATTGCGATTTTCATTAACCAAATCCGGGAAAAAGTCGGCGTGATGTTCGGCAATCCTGAAGTCACACCGGGCGGACGCGCGCTCAAGTTTTACTCGTCCGTACGCCTTGAAGTGCGCCGTGCCGAACAGATCAAACAAGGGAGCGACATTGTCGGCAACAAAACGAAAATCAAGGTTGTCAAAAACAAAGTAGCGCCTCCGTTTAAAACGGCAGAAGTGGATATTATGTACGGAGAAGGGATCTCAAAAGAAGGCGAGATCGTCGATATGGGAAGCGACCTTGACATCATCCAAAAAAGCGGGGCCTGGTATGCTTATAACGGCGAGCGGCTCGGCCAGGGGCGTGAAAATGCGAAACAGTTTTTAAAGGAAAATGCGGATTTGAAAAACGAGATTGCCGCAAAAATCCGGGAACATTACGACCTGGCGGAAGATGCCGGTTCCCATGAAACCGAAAATGCTGCAGATGAAAAGGAAGCTGTGGAAGGACAGGAAGAATTGAATTTGGAGTAACCTATAAGCGCCTGAAATGCTGACCGCATCCAGGCGCTTTTTGCCGTCCTTTTCCACCGGGCTTTTTTGCGCCGCAAAAGCTGCATGGCTGAAAGGGATCAACACAAATTACGATGGCAATCTTTCCGCTTCACTTGACAATAAAAATTCCCACCTTTAAAATTAATATGTATATTTTATTTTTCTAAAAACGACTTTCTCCTGTACGGAAAGCAAACCCTCCCGGAAGTTTCCGGAAGGGAGCCGGTTTTTAATCCGGCAGCTTTTCCGCGTACGGCTGACAGAACATCCTTGTCTTCAGCCGGACCGGGACGAAACGCATGATGTTTTCATGCCTATACACCGGAGGGGATTGCCCCGGGATCGACGTTTTACTTTTTAAGCCAGGCGCTGTATACTGTAAACCTAAGGATTAATGTAACAGCCGACATTTTTTAACGTGGAAGAAGTTCATAGCAAGAGGAGGTGAGATTGATGGAGTCTCTCATATGGATCATCTCCCTTTTGCTTGTCCTTATCGTCGGTGTAGTTGTTGGCTATTTCATCCGGAGATCAATTTATGAAGCAAAAATTGCAGGGGCGAAAAATGCGGCGGATCAGATCGTCGATGAAGCAAAACGCGAAGCTGACCGCCTGAAAAAAGAAGCCCTGCTTGAAGCGAAGGATGAAAATCATAAACTTCGTACGGATATGGAACGGGAATTGCGTGAACGAAGAAATGAATTGCAAAGACAGGAAAACCGCTTATTGCAAAAGGAAGAGAACCTCGACCGCAAAGATGAATCGCTCGATAAGCGTGAATCGATGCTTGAACAGAAAGAGGATTCTTTAAACCTGAGACAACAACATATTGAAGAGATGGAAAGCAAATTGGAGGAGATGGTTAACGAGCAGGAGTCTGAGCTGGAAAGAATCTCGGGCCTCAATCGCGAACAGGCGAAAGCCATCATTATTGAAAAACTGGAAAACGAGCTTTCCCATGACATTGCCGTTAAGGTAAAGGAAGCGGAAACAAGGGCAAAAGAAGAAGCCGACAAAAAGGCGAAAAGCATTCTTTCGCTAGCCATTCAGCGGTGTGCAGCCGAGCATGTTGCTGAAACAACGGTATCGGTTGTCAATTTGCCGAATGATGAAATGAAAGGCCGCATCATCGGAAGGGAAGGGCGCAATATCCGGACGCTTGAAACGCTGACCGGGATTGACCTGATCATCGATGATACGCCGGAAGCGGTGATTCTTTCGGGATTCGATCCGGTGCGCCGGGAAACGGCACGCATTGCACTGGAAAAACTGGTTCAAGACGGCCGCATCCATCCGGCCCGCATTGAAGAAATGGTTGAAAAAGCAAGGCGGGAAGTGGATGAACATATACGCGAAGTGGGGGAACAAACCACTTTTGAAGTCGGTGTCCATGGCCTTCATCCGGACTTAATCAAAATTCTTGGCCGGTTAAAATTCCGCACGAGCTACGGGCAAAATGTCCTCAAGCACTCGATAGAAGTCGCATTCCTTTCCGGATTGCTGGCTGCCGAACTCGGGGAAGATGAAATCCTTGCCCGCCGTGCCGGCCTGCTTCATGATATCGGAAAAGCGGTAGACCATGAAGTAGAAGGAAGCCATGTGCAAATTGGCGTCGAACTCGCAACCAAATACAAGGAACATCCGGTGGTCATTAACAGTATTGCTTCCCACCATGGCGATACGGAACCGACCTCTATTATCGCGGTGCTTGTCGCTGCCGCTGATGCTTTATCCGCTGCACGGCCTGGGGCGCGCAGCGAAACGCTTGAACATTACATCAGGCGGCTTGAAAAGCTGGAGGAAATCGCCGAATCGTATGAAGGCGTTGAAAAATCGTTCGCTATCCAGGCGGGGAGAGAAGTACGCATTATGGTGAAACCGGAACAGATCGACGACCTGGAAGCCCACCGCCTGGCACGTGATATCCGCAAAAAAATTGAAAATGAGCTGGATTATCCGGGCCATATTAAAGTAACGGTCATTCGGGAAACGCGGGCTGTTGAATATGCAAAATAAGCGGTGACGTGTTCACCGCTTATTTTCTTTAAACGTTTTGAAAGAAAATGAAGATGGTTTTATAAAGCAAAGAAAGGATTTATTGCATGGAGATTCTATTTATAGGGGATGTTGTCGGGTCATTAGGGCGTGAGATGGTGAACGAATATTTGCCGAAGTTAAAGGCGAAATACAGGCCGCATTTGACCATCGTAAACGGGGAAAATGCAGCCGGCGGGCGCGGGATTACCAAAAACATTTACCGTGGTCTGCTGGATGCAGGTGCGGATATCATCACGCTCGGAAACCATGCATGGGACAACAAAGAGATTTTTGACTTTATTGAGGAAGCAAAATGGATGGTGCGTCCGGCCAATTTTCCGGACGGGACCCCAGGAAAAGGGATGGCGCTGATCAAAGCGGAAGGAACGGAGTTTGCAGTCATCAACCTGCAGGGCAGAACGTTTATGAATGCGCTCGATGACCCGTTCCGGAAAGCAGAAGAGATGGTGGCGCTGGCAAGAAAAAGAACCCATTTTATCTTTGTTGATTTCCATGCCGAAACGACAAGCGAAAAACAGGCAATGGGCTGGTTTCTGGACGGCAAAGTGTCGGCCGTGATCGGGACCCATACGCATGTGCAAACCGCCGATGCAAGAATTTTGCCAAACGGTACTGCCTATCTGACCGATGCCGGCATGACCGGTCCGTACGATGCCATTCTCGGTATGGACAAAGAAGCAGTAATGAAAAAATTTCTGACTTCGCTTCCCGTCCGTTTCGAAGTACCAAAGTCGGGAAGGAAAATATTAAGCGGATGCATCATCAGCCTTGATAAAAAAACAGGCAAAGCTGCAACAATCCAAAATATTTTAATCAATGAAGACCGCCCGTTTATCTCTGAATAAACGGGTTTTTTCTGTTTCCGGATGGATGCCGGGCAGAAGAGCGCCTCTTTTTATGTACCGGCGCTTATGAAGGATGGCATAACTCGCAAAACAAAGGAATATAGTAGCAGTGAAATGATTTTTCCCGCTGTGCGGGGGCAGCTCCCCGGAGTTTTTTGAGCAAGAGACGTTCATGAAAGCCCGCACGACAAGCAGGAGAATCAGCAGCCTGATATGCGGGGCGGCTGCCGGATTTTAAGGCAGCCGCCCCATTTCCAGCGAAGCTGCAAAAGGCCGGGCTGGAAACGGGCAAGAGATACTTCACGTTCGAACATGAATCGTCACTCTGAACGGACATTCGGTTAACGGAAGGAGACAAGGAGGAGAAGGAATGGAAATATTAAAAGTTTCAGCAAAATCTAATCCTAATTCTGTAGCTGGTGCACTTGCCGGTGTTCTTCGTGAAAGAGGGGGGGCGGAAATCCAGGCGATCGGGGCGGGCGCCATTAACCAGGCTGTAAAAGCCGTTGCCATTGCAAGAGGGTTTGTGGCCCCGAGCGGTGTGGATTTAATTTGCATCCCGGCTTTCACGGACATTCAGATTGAAGGAGAAGAAAGAACCGCTATTAAACTCATCGTTGAACCCCGCTGATATAGATTGGAAAGAAACGCTGTTTGCAGAAGCAGGCAGCTTTTTTTGCATGGAAAAAAGGTTTGCGGAAACTGTCATACTTTGCCGGCAAAAAAGACCCGTACCCATGATAAAGTAAAATCGTGGCGCACTTTATCTTTGCGCCTTTTTGGCGGTTTTTTTACTGCAGCCTGAAAAAGCGGCTGAAGGAGGGGTGGAAGTTGATCCATATCGTTGCTACCGCTGAATCGGCCGGGCAGGCTGAAGCGCTGATTGCGGCCGGAGTGGATACCCTCTATATCGGAGGGAACCGTTTCGGCCTGCGCATGCCCGGCCATATCACGCTTGAAGAAATAGGCGACATTACAAAGTTTGCACACCGGCAGAACAGGAAAGTGTATACAGCCGTTAACGGATTGATGCACAACGGACATATAGAGGCGCTTCCGGAATATTTGTCATCGCTTGAAAAAGCGGGAGTGGATGCGATCACTGCCGGGGATCCGGGCGTGATACAGCTCTTAAAAGAAATGAAACTGAATCTGCCTTATATTTACGATGCGCAGACGCTTGTCACATCGGCAAACCAGATAAAGTTCTGGCTCAAACGCGGGGCAATAGGTGCCGTGGCGGCACGCGAATGTACTTTTATTGAATTAAAAGAAATACAGGCGCAAATCAGGCAGCCCGTCGAGGTACAAGTATACGGCCCGACATGCATCCACCATTCGAAGCGCCGTTTGCTTTCGAATTACACCCAATTTGCGCATCTTGATGCCGGCACAACTGTCCGTGACAGGCTCAGCATCAGCGAGAAGAAAGACCGGGAAAAGCAGTATCCGCTTTTTGAGGATGAAAATGGCACCCATATTTTTTCCGCAGAAGACATTGCGCTCATTCGGTATTTGCCGGATCTGCACAGGGCCGGGCTGGATACGTGGAAACTCGACGGCATTTTGGCCGAAGGGGAAACCTTTACGGACATTGCCGCCCTTTATGTCCGGGCAAAAGAAGCGGTGCTGTCCGGCACATTTGATGCGGCGCGTTTTTCAGCTGAGCTTTTGCAATTGCAGCCGGAAACGCGGAAGCTTGGCACGGGGTTTTTCCTGCGGCAGCCGGATGAAGTACAGTAGGAGGGAGAATATGCGAAACATCATCAAAAAACCGGAAGTACTTGCGCCGGCCGGAAATCTTGAAAAACTGGAAATCGCCGTCCGCTATGGCGCGGATGCCGTATATATTGGCGGACAGGCTTACGGCTTGCGTTCGAGAGCCGGCAATTTTACGTACGGCGAGATGAAGGAAGGGGTCCGCTTTGCGCATGCCCGCGGCGCAAAAGTGTATGTAGCTGCAAATATGGTCGGCCATGAAGGCGATGATGAAGGGGCAGGGGATTTTTTCCGCACACTAAAGGAGATCGGGATTGACGCTGTCATCATCTCCGACCCGGGCTTTATCACCATTTGTATGGAAGAGGCGCCCGGACTTGCCGTCCACTTGTCGACCCAGGCTTCTGCAACAAATTACAAAGCGCTTCAGTTCTGGGAGCAGGAAGGGGTCGAAAGGGTGGTTCTGGCCCGCGAAGTCAGCCTTGAAGAAATCCGCGAAATCCGGAAAAATACCGGTATGGAAATAGAAGCGTTTGTACAGGGGGCGATGTGCATTTCGTATTCCGGGCGTTGCGTGCTGTCCAACCATATGGCAAACCGCGACGCAAACCGGGGCGGATGCGCCCAGTCGTGCCGTTGGAAATATGACTTGTTTGAAAATGATGGGGCCGGCATCTTAACAGCCGGCGGCGAGCCGTTTTCCATGAGTGCGGTGGACCTTACGATGATCCATCACGTGCCGGAATTGATTGAAGCGGGTGTGGGAAGTTTTAAAATTGAAGGCAGAATGAAGTCGATCCACTATGTTTCGACTGTGGCGAATGTGTACCGGGCGATTGTCGATGCCTATTGCGAAGATCCAGGCCATTTTGTTTTTGACCCGGCGTGGGAAGAAGAAATTTGGAAAGTGGCACAACGGGAACTGGCAACCGGTTTTTACTTTGGGGAACCGGATGCCCGCCAGCAACTGTTCGGGCGCCCCCGCAAAATCCCGAAATATACTTTCGCTGCCCGCGTTTTGGATTACGACCCGGCTACAAAAATCGCCACGCTTGAACAGCGCAACCATTTTGCGGCAGGGGAAGAAGTGGAGTTTTACGGGCCGGGGTTTTCCCGTTTCACACAAACCATCCGCAAGCTTTGGGATGAAGACGGCAAATGCATTGAACGTGCCCCGAATGCGCTGATGACCGTGAAAACGATCACCGACCATCCTGTAAAACCTTATGATTTGATGCGGATACGCAAAATGCCGGTGAGTACGGCGCGCTTTTCAAACTTCCCTGTACAGGCTCCAAGTGAATGAAAATTTACCTCAAAACGGCGGGATATCAAAACATGTCCCCGCCGTTTTTTGCATCCACGGCTTTCGTTAATTTGCCTTCCAATGGTATGCAAAATAGATTATGCTATGCATTTTTGCATAAGAAGTTTTCCTTTTTCCCGCCTGTCCCTCCGAAATCCCGCGGCTGCTTTTCCCAAATTCTGAGTTTTTTAAATCCTCCCTTTGTTTTTCTGGCAATTGGTATGAAAATTGCAAAGATGTAGAATAATAGTCCTCCGCGTGGATGGAAGCGGATCTGCCTTATTGGCGTACCAAAAAGCAAACATCTTTGATTTGTGGAATAGAGAGGGAGGATGATAAAATTGGAGAATGTGACATTAAAGCGTTCACTCGGTTTATGGGCCATCGTCGGACTCGGGTTAGGGTATATGACGCCTACCATTGTGTTTGATACTTTTGGCATCGTATCAAAGGAAACCAATGGGGTGGTGCCACTTGCCTATATCACAGCTTTGATTGTCATGCTGTTTACCGCTATCAGTTACGGGAAGATGGTAAAAGTTTTCCCGAACGCCGGATCTGCCTACACGTATACAAGGGAAACGATGAACCCCCATCTCGGGTTCCTTGTCGGATGGGCGGCGTTGCTCGACTATTTGCTGTTGCCCATGGTGAATGCTTTAATTATCCGGATTTATATGGTATCCGTCTTTCCAAACGTGCCCGCCTGGGTCTGGGTGGTGGCGTATGTAGCCGGCGTGACGGGCATCAATGTATGGAGCATGGGGAAAACGTCCAATATGAACACCATTCTTGTTGCTTTTGAATTGGTGCTGATCGCCGCTTTTCTTGTGCTGGCCATTGTACAATTTTCGCACGGGATGGGAAAAGGCACGGTTATCACTTTCGATCCGCTTTACCACTCCGGTGTCCGTTTGAGCGCGGTCCTGACGGGTGCGACAGTCGTATGTTTCTCGTTTATCGGCTTTGATGCGGTGACGATGTATGCGGAGGAAGCGAAAGATCCCAAAATCATGCCGAAAGCGATCATGCTGACGGTTTTTATCGGCGGAGCGGTCTTTTTTATCGCCAGTTATTTCGCGCAAGCCTTGTTTCCGGACGTTTCTCATTTTAAAAACACGGATGACACATTGCCCGAAATCGGATTGTACGTGGGCGGAACGCTGTTTAAGTTATTGTTTATTTCCGGTGCATTTGCCGCCACGGTTGCGTCCGGCCTTGCTTCCCATGCCAGTGTTTCACGGCTGTTATATGTGATGGGGAGAAACGGCGTCCTGCCGAAGCAATGGTTTGGATACGTGCATCCAAAATTCCGGACCCCCGCTTGGAATGTAATCCTTGTCGGCCTGGTGTCGCTGCTTGCGATCACGCCCAGCCTGGAGCTCATTTCCTCGTTTATCAACTTTGGCGCTCTTATTGCTTTTACATTCGTCAATTTATCTGTTATTGCCTTCTTTGTCTTCCGGAAAAAGCGCTATAAAACGGCAAAAGATGTGTTTTCTTACCTGGTGATGCCGGCCGGCGCGGTGGTCGCGAAAGAAGAAGTGTTCAAAAGCTGGTTCCCGAATCCGTTCATGCATACCACCACTTTCGGCAGAAATCCGCTTGCCTGTGCAGCGGCAATTGCCACGATCGGCGTCCTCATCGAGGGAAAACTGCCGGAACGCGCGGCTGCTTGCGGGGAATATTTTTTAAACGGCTTAAAAGAGGCGGCAAAAGGCCACGAAGACATTGTCCAGGAAGTCCGCGGGAAAGGATTAATGATCGGAGTAGAATTCCACTCGGATGAACTCGGTTATGAAGTGGCAAAAGGCATGTTTGACGGGGGTGTGCTTGTTGCGGGAACATTGATTAATTCAAAAACCTTGCGCTTTGAACCGGCGCTTACGATCAGCTATGAAGAAGTCGACCAGGTTATCCGCACGTTTAAACATGTTTTATCGCAAGTAAAGGCATAAAATCCAAAACGGATGAGAAACGCAAAAAGCCTCTGCCTGATACAGGAAGAGGCTTTTTGCGCCGGGCGCGGAGGTAAGCCCCCTTTTTTCCGGTAAAGCGCAAATCCCCGGCGTTTTGCCAAATGCGACTCCGGCACAAACCGCGAACAGATCCGTGTTAATTGGTTAAACAACCGGGATTTGAAGCCCGGTTGTTCCTAGATCGTGAAAAACTTGGCACATACCCGGGCACGAGGTTTGTTGTAATAGGAGAAAAAACCATTTATACTGGTTATACGCATGATTTTTATATGGTTGCCGCAATAGCGCGGCATGGTGCAAACAGAAAGGGGATTGCCATGAACGAGAAACAGCGTTTGGAACAGCAGCAAGTGAACCCTGTAGAGCCTGCGGACAAAAAATCCGAAAAGGACTACAGCAAATATTTCCAATCGGTTTATATTCCGCCAAATTTAAAAGAAGCAAGAAAACGCAGCCGGAAACCGGTCCAGTATTTTAAAGACTTTGAAATCGATGAAGACTTAAAAGGCATGGGCGACGGATTGAAATTTTACATCCGGACTTACGGCTGCCAAATGAACGAACATGACACGGAAGTGATGGCCGGCATTTTTATGCAGCTTGGCTACACGCCGACCGAAACGGTGGAAGATGCGGATGTGGTTCTGCTGAATACATGCGCCATCCGTGAAAACGCCGAAAATAAAGTGTTTGGCGAAATCGGCCACCTGAAACCGTTGAAAACGGAAAAACCGGACATGCTGATCGGGGTTTGCGGCTGTATGTCGCAGGAAGAATCCGTCGTCAATAAAATTTTGCAAAAACACCCGCATGTCGATATGGTTTTCGGCACCCACAACATTCACCGCCTGCCGTACATTTTAAAAGAAGCGTATATGTCCAAGGCAATGGTTGTGGAAGTATGGTCCAAAGAAGGCGACGTGATCGAAAGCCTGCCGAAAGTGCGCAAAGGCAACATCAAGGCATGGGTGAACATCATGTACGGATGCGATAAATTCTGCACGTACTGCATTGTGCCGTATACGCGCGGAAAAGAGCGTTCAAGGCGCCCGGAAGACATCATCCAGGAAGTGCGCGAACTGGCCGCCAAAGGCTACAAGGAAATCACGTTGCTCGGCCAGAACGTCAATGCCTACGGAAAAGATTTTGACGACCTTGAATACGGCCTTGGTGATTTGATGGATGATCTGCGCAAAATCAACATCCCGCGCATCCGCTTTACCACGAGCCATCCGCGCGATTTCGACGACCGCCTGATCGAAGTGCTGGCGAAAAAAGGAAACCTCGTCGAGCATATCCATCTTCCGGTCCAGTCCGGTTCAAGCGAAATTTTAAAAATTATGGGCCGCAAATATACGCGGGAACAATATTTGGAACTCGTCAGAAAAATCAAAGCCGCGATTCCGGATGTGGCGCTGTCCACCGATATTATTGTCGGTTTCCCGAACGAAACCGAAGAGCAGTTTGAAGAAACATTGTCCCTGTATAAAGAAGTCGGGTTCGAAACGGCCTATACATTTATTTATTCCCCACGCGAAGGCACGCCGGCAGCGAGAATGAAAGACAATATCCCGATGAAAGTGAAAAAGGAAAGGCTGCAGCGCCTGAATGAACTCGTCAATGCCTATTCAAAAGCAGCCATGGAAAAATACGAAGGCCAGGTTGTGGAAGTGCTTGTAGAAGGCGAAAGCAAAAACAATCCGGAAATTTTAGCCGGTTACACACGCAAAAACAAACTTGTCAACTTCAAAGGCCCGAAATCAGCGATTGGAAAACTCGTGCAGGTAAAAATTACGAAGGCGAAAACATGGTCACTGGACGGGGAAATGGTGGCTGTGCTTGATCCGGCCGGGGTGGAAGCGTGATGCAGAAGTTTACAAAAGATGATATTGTCGCAAAAGCTGCCGAACTGGCGAAAATGATTGCGGAAACGGAAGAAGTGGATTTTTTTAAACGGGCGGAAGCGCAAATCAATGAAAATGAGAGAGTCCGCAATTTAATTGCCAATATCAAAGCTTTGCAAAAGCAGGCTGTCAATTTGCAGCATTATGGAAAAAAAGAAGCGTTAAAACAAGTGGAAGCCAAAATAGACGAACTGGAAGAAGAACTGGACGGCATCCCGGTCGTCCAGGAGTTCAAGCAGTCGCAGACGGACGTAAACGACCTGCTCCAGCTTGTAACAAACACCATTTCCAATACGGTTACGGATGAAATCATCAAATCCACCGGCGGCGATCTTTTAAAAGGCCAAACCGGATCCCAGGTGAAATATTCTTCCGGCACCCTCCACTGAAAAAAACGGTGTGCACCCGGGTGCACACCGTTTTTTTTTTTTTTTTTTGCACGCCCAAGGCAAATCCATTCCCGGGTACGGGCACTCCTTCAGAGCCGCGGCATATGTTAGGATTACCCGGAGGTGGCGGGAAAAAGAATTGGCACACCGGCCTGGGTAAAAGCATAGGATGAATTGAAAATAGATGAGGAGGGTTCGCTCGAATGGCAGAATATAGAGAAATCATTACAAAAGCAGTCGTTGCGAAAGGGCGCAAATTTACGCAGTCCAATCATACGATTTGCCCGCCGCAGCATCCTTCGAGCATTTTAGGCTGCTGGATTATCAACCATAAGTACGAAGCCAGGAAAATAGATAAAGAAGTTAAAATCCGCGGCTCTTATGATGTGAACATCTGGTACTCCCATAATGACAATACGAAGACATCGGTCATGACGGAAAAAGTCGAGTATACCGATACCGTTAAATTGCATTACAGGGATCCGGATTGCCTGGACGACAAAGAAGTCATCGCAAGCGTCCTGCAGCAGCCGAATTGCATTGAAGCGGTCATTTCGCCAAACGGCAATAAAATCATTGTCAGTGTCGAAAGAGAGTTTCTCGTGGAAGTCATCGGTGAAACAAAAGTTTGTGTTGCCATCTCGCCTGAAGGGTGCAGCGATGATGATGAATGGGAAGAAAGCAGCGACGAGTTTGAAGAATTAAACCCTGACTTTTTAGTGGGAAGTGAAGAAGAATAGAAGCCGCAAACTAGGAGGCATACACTCCTAGTTTTTTTCTGGGCGCGGCGGATTTCACCACCAAAACGCTTGTGCCGCTTAGAATGCGATTAAAGTTTTTCCCGGATCCCCACAGCGGGCTTTGCCACAGGAAAGAAAAAACCCGGCACCCCGGAGGAGGCATTGAAAATCAACAGACAAGGCCCGGTTTTTGTAAAATGATCCGTATTTCAATTTATGAAGGCCTTTATGCAAATATGTTATAATAAACAGGATTGAAGAATGATTGATAAGCAGGAAAGGAATTTGGTAAGAATGGCTGCGTATACCCCAATGATCCAGCAATATTTGCAAGTGAAGGCGGAATATCAGGATGCCTTTTTATTTTTCCGCCTCGGCGATTTCTATGAAATGTTTTTCGAAGATGCCATTAAAGCGTCCCAGGAACTTGAAATTACATTAACGAGCAGGGACGGCGGCGGCGACGAAAAAATCCCGATGTGCGGGGTACCGTACCATTCCGCCAGCACTTATATTGAACAGCTGATTGATAAAGGCTATAAAGTGGCAATATGTGAACAGATGGAAGACCCGAAACTGGCAAAGGGCGTTGTCAAGCGGGAAGTCATCCAGCTGATTACCCCCGGCACCCTGATGGAGGGCAAATCGCTCGCAGAAAAAGAAAACCACTATATTGCGTCTGTTGCATCCCCGGCGGACGGGCATTTCGCGATTGCCTATATTGATTTGTCAACAGGGGAGGGCAAGGGTTGCCTGTTGGAAGGCCCGTTTGAAGAAGTGCTGAATGAACTGGCGTCGATCGGCGCAAAAGAAGCTGTGGTAGATCCGGAATTTCCGGATGAGTACGCGCGGCTGATGAAAAATACAGGAAATATCACCATTTCCTTCGAAACGGATACCGCCGTCAAGGAAGGCTTTGAAAAGCTTTTGCCCCAGCTTAAACCGGAGCTTTTGCAGCTGGCTGCGGCAAGGCTGTTAAACTATTTATTCCGCACGCAAAAAAGGAGCCTCGACCATCTACAGCCGGTTGAAATGTATGAAGTCCGCCGGTTTTTAAACATCGATTATTATTCCAAGCGCAATCTCGAACTGACAGAGACGATCCGCGGGCAAGGAAAAAAAGGATCGCTTTTATGGCTGCTCGATGAAACGATGACGGCCATGGGCGGACGGCTTTTAAAACAGTGGATCGGCCGGCCGCTTCTTAAGCAAGAAAAAATTGAAGCGCGGCTTCAAATGGTGGAAACCTTTTTAAACCATTACTTTGAACGGGAGGATATTCGCGGGCGCCTGAAGGAAGTATACGATCTCGAAAGGCTTGCCGGCCGGGTGGCATTCGGCAATGTGAATGCGCGCGACCTGATCCAGCTGAAATGTTCGCTGCAGCAAATCCCGGGCATCCGGGCGGTCATGGAGAGCATGGAAAGCCCGGAAAGCAAAAAACTGGCGGCGCTTCTTGACCCGTGCGAAGAGCTGACAGATTTGCTCGAACGCGCCATTGAGGACAGTCCCCCGGTTTCCGTGAAGGAAGGCGGGATGATCCGTGACGGCTATAACGAAGAGCTGGACCGTTACCGCGACGCAAGCAAAAACGGCAAGCAGTGGATTGCAAGCCTCGAACGCGAAGAGCGCGAGCGGACCGGGATCAAGTCGCTGAAAGTCGGATACAACCGCGTGTTCGGCTACTATATCGAAGTGACGAAGGCAAACCTCCACCTGCTCGAAGAAGGCCGGTATGAACGGAAACAGACGCTGGCGAATGCCGAGCGGTTCATTACACCGGAATTGAAAGAAAAAGAAGCGCTTATTTTGCAGGCGGAAGAAAGAATGATCGACCTGGAATACGAGCTGTTTACGGAAATCCGGGCACATGTAAAAGAATTTATTCCGCGGCTGCAGCGCCTCGCAAAAGCGGTCAGCACGATTGATGTGCTGCAAAGCTTTGCCGTCGTAAGCGAAAAACGCCACTACACAAAGCCGGTATTCCGGACAGACGGCGTGCTGAAGATTACGGAAGGGCGCCATCCGGTTGTTGAAAAAGTGCTCGATTCGCAAAGCTATGTGCCAAACGACTGCCTGATGGATGAAAACCGGGAGATTCTGCTGATTACCGGGCCAAACATGTCCGGGAAAAGCACGTATATGCGGCAAATTGCACTGACGGTAATCCTTGCGCAAATCGGCTGCTTTGTGCCGGCACGCGAGGCGGAGCTACCGGTTTTTGACCGGATTTTTACACGGATTGGCGCAGCTGATGATCTCATTTCCGGTCAGAGTACGTTCATGGTCGAAATGCTGGAAGCGAAAAACGCGATTGCAAACGCAACGGAACGAAGCCTGATTTTATTTGATGAAATCGGGCGCGGAACGTCTACATATGACGGGATGGCACTTGCCCAGGCGATGATCGAATACATCCATGATGAAATCGGGGCCAAAACGCTTTTTTCCACCCATTATCATGAGCTGACGGCGCTTTCTGCAGATCTGGGCAAGCTGCAAAACATCCATGTCACCGCCATGGAGCAAAACGGCAAAGTTGTTTTCCTCCATAAAATCAAAGAAGGCCCTGCAGATAAAAGTTACGGGATCCATGTGGCAAAACTGGCCGGCCTGCCGGAACAAGTAATTCGTCGCGCCGAAAAAATCCTCCATGCGCTTGAAAACCAGGATAATGGCGAGACGCAAATGAACCCCCCGGAAGCGGCTGGTACCAGCGAACCCGCGCAACTGTCCTTTTTTGAAGAGCCAGAAACGCCGCGCCAGAAAACCGTTGAAGCAAAGGAAAGAAAGGTGCTCAAGCAAATCAGGGAACTCGATCTGCTTGAGATGACGCCGCTTGCGGCCATGAATGCACTCTATGAAATCCAGAAAAAATTAAAAAAATAGGTGGTGTTGTCCGCGATGGGAAAAATTGCACAACTGGACGAGTCGCTTTCGAACAGGATTGCAGCCGGTGAAGTGGTTGAACGGCCGGCATCTGTCGTGAAGGAACTGGCGGAAAATGCCATTGACGCGGAAAGCACGGTCATCGAAATTGATGTCTGGGAAGCCGGTATGGAAAAAATCCGTATGATTGATAATGGAACCGGCATCGAGCCTGAAGATGTTGAGCTTGCTTTCTCACGCCACGCCACAAGCAAAATTATAAACGAACATGATCTGTTCCGGATCCGTTCGCTCGGATTCCGCGGCGAAGCGCTGCCGAGCATTGCGGCTGTTGCCCGTGTTGAGATGGTCACCTCAACCGGAAACGGGCCCGGGACAAAAGCGGTCATTGAAGGCGGGAAATGGGTGGCCCGCGAACAGGCGCCGAGCCGGAGAGGAACCGAAATTACGGTCACCGATTTATTTTTTAACACGCCTGCGCGGTTAAAATATATGAAGTCGATCCATACCGAGCTCGGCAATATTACCGATGTGGTGAACCGCCTCGCGCTCAGCCATCCCGAGGTGTCTTTCCGCCTCCGCCACGGCGGAAAGATGCTGCTTCAGACAAGCGGGAACGGCGATGTGCGCCAGGTGCTTGCCGCCATTTACGGCGTGAACATTGCCAAAAAAATGATTCCGGTACACAGCCAAACGCTTGATTTTGAAATCAACGGTTTTATCGCTTTGCCGGAAATTACGCGGGCTTCGCGCAATTATATTTCCACGATGGTAAACGGCCGGTTTATTAAAAATTACGCGCTTGTAAAAGCCATATTGGAAGGATTCCATACACTGCTCCCGATCGGCCGCTACCCGATTGTGCTGCTATCGCTGAAAATGGATCCGGTGTTAGTCGATGCGAATGTCCACCCGGCCAAGCTGGAAGTGCGGTTCAGCAAAGAAAAGGAACTGTGCCGGGCGATTACGGACGCGATTAAAGCTGCTTTCAAAAAGCAGGAATTGATTCCGTCCGGCATGGTGCGGCAGGCAGAAAAGCTAAAACAGGAACAGGTGTCGTTCCAGCTTGACCATTTGCCGGAAAAAACGAAACCGGAAACCCCGAAAGCTTTCTCTGCGCCGGTTGCGCCGCACCCATCGCCCCGGCCGGAGGAAGCGAAAACGGGGCAGCCTTATAAAAGCCCGGATGCGGAACAGCCGACCGCCGATTTCCCGCCATTTTCAGGAGGAAATTCGGATCCCGTTTTACCGGAAGAGATCCGCGAACCGGTGCGTGCTGCATTGGATGTTAAAGAGGCAAAGGGGCAGCTGGCGGCACAGCAGCCGGCATCCCGCATTCCGCCGATGTATCCGATCGGCCAGATGCACGGCACGTATATTTTTGCACAAAATGAAAACGGCCTGTATATCATTGACCAGCACGCTGCCCAGGAGCGGGTCAAGTATGAATTTTTCCGTGAAAAAGTCGGCGAAGTGAAAAAAGAGGTGCAGGAAATGCTTGTGCCGCTGACTTTGGAATACGCGACGGATGAAGCGATTAAAATTCAGGAGAACCTTGAAGCGCTGAAAGAGGTCGGCGTTTTCCTTGAACCATTCGGGCATAACAGCTTTATTGTCCGTTCCCATCCGACATGGTTCCCGAAAAATGAGGAAAAAGAAGTCATTGAGGAAATGATCGAGCATGTCCTTTCCATAAAAAAAGTCGATGTAAAAAAATTGCGTGAAAAAGCGGCGATTATGATGAGCTGCAGAGGGTCCATCAAGGCGAACCGGCATTTGCGCAATGACGAAATCCAGGCGCTGCTTGATGCGCTCCGGATGGCATCCGACCCGTTTACATGCCCGCACGGCCGCCCGATCATCATCCACTATTCGGTATACGAACTCGAAAAAATGTTCAAACGTGTCATGTAATCCCCGATCACGAAACCCCTTGTTAAACAAGGGGTTTCGTTCTTTTTAACGGATGTTTGACTACAATTTGGCTACATTTATTGCTGGACGCTGTTCTTTCGGAGCGCTTCGCAAAATGGATTACTGTTTTCTTTGTTTTAGCAGATTGACTTCATATTCCGTATCGGCGACTTTACGGTTTACAAAAATAACCCCTTCACGCAGTTCTTTAACAGCGTCCTTGACACCTGCAATTTCGCCATGGGCATGGTGGACATCCATTGACAGGGCATCAAGCTTTGCATCGGTTTCTTCCTGGCGGTCGCGGATTGCCCGAACCATTTGATAAAGTTCATCCTGGCCGGATTTCATAACTTCCAATTTTTTGTTCAGTTCTATTTGGCCTGATTCCATAACTTCCAATTTTTTGTTCAGTTCTATTTGGCCTGATTCCATAGCTTCCAATTTATTGTTCAGTTCAACTTGGCCTGATTCCATAACTTCCAATTTTTTGTTCAGTTCTATTTGGCCTGATTCCATAACTTCCAATTTTTTGTTCAATTCCACTTGGCCTGATTCCATAATTTCCAATTTATTGTTCAATTCCACTTGGCCTGATTCCATAATTTCCAATTTATTGTTCAGTTCTATTTGGCCTGATTCCATAACTTCCAATTTTTTGTTCAATTCCACTTGGCCTGATTCCAACGAGTTTAATTTATCCAGAATAATGTCCAGCCTCTGATCCATTGCCAATCTCCTTTCCATTTGTTTTGGTTCACCTTAATTGGTGTTATAGTAATCAATCAAGGAACGCCGTTTTCCCGTCAGATTTCAGTTCTTGTTTCGCAGTCTGTCATTTTATTATAACGCAATCATTGCGTGCAAAAAACTGGTTTCACACTCCATATTATTGTTGAAAAGAGAGAAAACGGACTGAAGGATTTAATCACGGAATGAGCCGCCCTTGCTTTGTGCGAGCATGCCCAGCTGGTATTCATAAATCAGTTTGTCCAATAATTGGCTTTGGCGGATCGTTTCCGGGTGGTTCATGCCATTTTGTTTGGCACACTGCATCAATTGTTCGCGGAGGATCAAAATAATACGGGGCAGATGGGCAGAGGAAAGTGTGGGATACTGATTCATTTTTTCCATGCAAACATCCCTTTCGGAGAAATATAAGAAGATTAGAAAAACAGTTTTGAAGAAAAGGCAACATAAGCGTGTTTCGGAGGCGGTTGTGCTTAAGATGGCCTTTTAGCGGAGCCGGCAGGCATATCATTTGAATCAGGGCCAATGGCATGCCTGAGCAATACGATATCTTCATATATGCTTTTTTTCACAGCCTTATACGGGCATTTGTGGTATTCATCCAAAAGCCGCCCTAATTCAATAATAAAAAAGAAACGCTCGTCATTTTTGACCATACCAAAAACCTGCCTTACATGGATCATAATCATTATCCTTATTATATAGTATAAATGGATTGGATGTGAAGCAGGACTTTAGACCTATATGCATTTTTTAAATATTTTTTTGTAAGCGAATTTTCAATGATGAATAAAATCCCGAAAAAAGGGAAACTGTATAGATGTTCTGTTTGCTGTTTTATGGTACGATAGAGACAGAAAAATCCGGGGATTTAAAGAATGCTGCAATCTCCAGCATAAAAGGTAGGGTACGAATGGCAAAACAAAAACTGATCGTACTGATCGGCCCGACAGCATCAGGAAAAACGGCGCTTAGCATCCGCCTCGCGAAAAGATTCGATGCTGAAATTATCAGCGGCGATTCGATGCAAGTATACAGAGGCATGGATATCGGCACAGCAAAAATTACGCAGGATGAAATGGAAGGGGTTCCCCATCACCTGATCGACATTAAAAATCCGGATGAGTCTTTTTCGGTTGCTGAATTCCAGCAACTGGTACGGGAAAAAATAAGCGATATTGCTTCCCGCGGCAAGTTGCCCATGATCGTCGGCGGCACGGGGCTTTACATACAATCTGTCTTATACGATTACCGTTTTTCGGACATTGCCGGAGACCCGGCATACCGCGCGGAACTTGAAAAGATCGCAAAGCGGGAAGGGCCCGGCCTGCTTTACAAATTACTGGAAAAAACCGATCCGGAAAGTGCCGCAAAGATTCATCCGCATAATGTGAGAAGGGTGATCCGGGCGCTGGAAGTATGCCATTTTTCCGGCAGGACGATGCAAGACTACCAGAAACAGCAACAGCATGAACCGCTTTATTGTGCGGCGCTGGTGGGGCTTGTGATGGAGAGGGAGAAGCTGTATCAATGCATTAACGAACGGGTCGATCAAATGATGGAACGCGGCTTAATCGAGGAAGCGAGAAAGTTGTATGACAAACATTTGCGTGGTGTCCAGTCCATCCAGGCGATCGGCTACAAAGAACTGTACGATTACTTTGACGGGCGCACGACCCTTGATGAGGCTGTTTCCCGCTTAAAACAAAATACAAGACGTTTTGCCAAAAGGCAGCTCACCTGGTTCCGCAATAAGTTGGAAATAGAGTGGTTTGACATGACAAAAGAGGAAGAAAAGGAAAAAAAAATTGAAGAAATTTCCGCTTTCATAGCAGGAAAGCTACAATTAAAATCGAATAGTTTATAATATAGAGTATAGCCGGGAACACGCGTGACTTCAGTCATGAGATGCTCCGGGCACCGAACCGCAGAAACTGCGGGGGCTGCCTGCCAAAAATCACCGGAGATCCACCGGCGTTTGCAGGAATCTCGCGGCTTTAGTCATGAGCAGGTTAAAATAGAGAGAAAGAGGAGGATTTGTAATGAACAAAGCTATCAATATTCAGGACCAGTATTTAAACCAATTGCGGAAAGACGGTACGGTTGTCACAGTCTTTTTGATGAACGGCTTCCAGCTTCGCGGCCAGGTAAAAGGCTTTGATAACTTCACCGTGCTGATTGAAACAGACGGCAAACAGCAACTCGTTTTCAAACATGCGATTTCAACGTTCCAGCCGCAAAAAAATGTTCAAATCAATTTTGAGGAAAATTAAAACAAAATGTCCGGCAACTTGCCGGGCATTTTAAATATGGTGTACTGTTATCCGACCCCGAAACATAAACTAATACAGATAATTATTTCTCGGGAAAGCGCAAAAACCGACAAATTCCCCCGCCATTTTGGATGATGCTGATTTTCGGCCGGTGCGGATTTGAAAAACAACCGGTTTTCTTATGCCGAACAACAAGTTTTTGTACGTGGGCATTTGTCACACTCCCGGCCCAATCCGCGTATATTGTCTGTAGAATGCGAGGTGGCGGTGATGGATCAACCGATTCGTATGAAAAATAACGGCCAGATCAATATTGTCCTCCATGCGGGCCAAAGGGAGGCCGTTATTCCCCAGCCGAAAATAGAAACCAGCAAAAAAGATTTATCAGCGGAACATGAAATTTTAAAAGAAATTGAAGATGAACTTGGCACGCTTGTCGGAATGGAAGAAATCAAAAAAATGGTAAAAGAAGTTTATGCCTGGATCTATATTAACAAGAAAAGGGAAGCCGCCGGGTTAAAAACGGGAAAGCAGGCTCTCCATATGATGTTTAAAGGCAATCCCGGCACAGGCAAAACAACTGTCGCCCGATTGATCGGGAAATTGTTCCATAAAATGAATGTATTGTCAAAAGGCCACTTGATTGAAGCGGAAAGGGCCGATCTTGTCGGCGAATACATCGGCCATACGGCGCAAAAGACAAGGGATTTGATTAAAAAAGCGATCGGCGGCATTTTGTTTATTGATGAAGCGTACTCTCTTGGCCGCGGCGGCGAGAAAGATTTCGGGAAAGAAGCAATCGATACGCTTGTAAAGCATATGGAAGACAAACAGCACGAATTTATTTTAATTTTGGCCGGCTATTCAAACGAAATGGATTATTTCCTGAGCCTGAATCCGGGGCTGCATTCCCGGTTCCCGATTGTGTTCAACTTTCCCGATTACTCGGTAGAGGAGCTCATGGATATCGGGAAAAGGATGCTGACTGAAAAAGAGTATACGCTCAGTTTGGATGCAGAACGGAAGCTTCGCGACCATCTGGCTTTTGTCAAAACAACGAGCAACCCTGCCAGTTTTTCAAACGGCCGGTATGTGCGGAATGTAATTGAAAAATCAGTGCGCGCCCAGGCGATGCGGCTGTTGATGCAGGCTTGCTATGACCGCCATGAGCTGGTCACGCTGCACAGCAGTGACCTTGTTTTTCCGGACTGACGCCCCTGCGCCCTCTGCGGTTTTCCGCAGGCGCTTATTTTCCGTCCGAAAGCTTAAGCCGGTTTTGCCGGCTAGCTGTTTCGCCCGGAAAATAAGCAGCTTGGGGATACATTTTCAAGTCATGCGGGCCCGGGCATAACAGCGCCCGGCCTTTTTTAATGCGGGCGGAAAAAAAGCCATATCGCACGAAGCCATGCCCTGTTTTCCAAAAAAAGGCGCCCGGACATGTTATCTTTGTGCGTTTTTTGGTAAGATAACAGGTATACTGGACGGAACAGGTGATGAAATGGAAAATAATAAAGAAAGAGCGATTCTTGCCGGATGCGAATTGAGCGGCGGCAGCCACAGCCGTTTTGCTTATTCAATGGAGGAGCTGAGGCGGCTTGTCGAAACGGCGCAGGGGGAAGCGGTGCTTGAAGTCGTACAAAAACGGGACAGGGCAGATGCCGCCACGTATATCGGAAAAGGCAAGGTGGCGGAACTAAAGGCGCTTGTTTCAGAATTGCAAGCCGATCTGATCGTTTTTAACGCGGAACTTTCGCCGAGCCAGCTCCGCAATCTCCAGGCCGCAGTGGATTGCCGCGTGCTGGACAGGACACAGCTTATCCTTGATATTTTTGCGACGCGTGCCCGCTCAAAAGAAGGGAAGCTCCAGGTGGAACTGGCGCAGCTTGAGTATTTGCTGCCGCGTCTTGGCGGGCGCGGTACGGAGCTGTCACGGCTCGGTGGCGGAATCGGCACGAGGGGGCCGGGGGAAACCCAGCTTGAAACGGACCGCCGTCATATCCGCCGCCGCATTTCTGAAATTAAGGCGCAGCTTGAAACGGTTGTCCGCCACCGGGAGCGTTACCGCGAAAGGCGGAAAAAGAACCATGTGTTTCAAATTGCGCTTGTCGGCTATACTAACGCCGGAAAATCGACATTGTTTAACCGCCTGTCTGCCGCAGATTCTTATGAAGAAAACCAGCTGTTTGCCACGCTTGATCCGATGACAAGAAAAGTTGTGCTGCCAAGCGGTTACACGGCTTTGCTGACGGATACGGTCGGATTTATCCAGGACTTGCCGACGACGCTGATTGCGGCGTTCCGCTCGACCTTGGAAGAAGTGCGGGAAGCCGATTTGCTTTTGCATGTCATTGACAGTTCCAACCCGGATTATGACAACCATCAAAAAACGGTGCAGCGCCTGCTTTCCGAACTGGAAATGAACCATCTGCCGCAGCTTGCCATTTACAATAAAATGGATATAAAAGACAGCCATTTCATGCCCAATGCACAAAACAGCATCATGATCAGCGCGAAAGACGAAAAAGATATCCACCGGCTGCTGTTGGAAATTGAAAAACAGGTGCTGGCCGAAATGGTGCCGTACAGCGCGCTTGTCCCGCAAACGGAAGGAAAGCTGCTTTCGGTTTTAAAAAGTGATACCATTTTAAGAGAACTGATTTTCAAAGAAGAAAATGAGGCATACCAGTGCAAGGGATATGCGCTTCCGGGCCATCCAGTTTTGGGCGCGTTACAACCATATGCTGAATAAAAATCTTGTGCGCGGGTGCATGCAGCGGGTTCCCTTGTTGCATGCACCCGACATTTTGAACGGAAAGGTGTAGAAGATGTACCAGTATTTGACTCACGGTGCCAAACTCAGGCAAATGGCAGAGGAGGCCGAGCGCCAAATCCGCCCGGTCCACAGTGCAATAGAAAAACGGGCGGAAACGAACCAGTTCCGCGTATTGCAAAGCTTTCAAAAGCATAAAGTGAGCGAGTCGCATTTTTATCCGTCGACCGGATACGGCTATGATGACGCCGGCAGGGAAACACTTGAGCGCATATATGCCGATGTTTTCGGCGCGGAAGCTGGGCTTGTCCGCCCGCAAATCATTTCCGGGACACATGCGATTACGATTGCGCTTTTCGGCGTCCTCCGCCCGGGGGATGAATTGTTATACATAACCGGGAAGCCGTACGATACGCTTGATGAAATTACAGGGGCGCACGGCAGCGGCAACGGTTCGCTGCAGGAGTTTAACATAATGTACAATTATGTAAACTTGAAGGAAGATGGCACAGTCGATTTTGAAGCGGTGAGAAAAGCGATCCATCCCCATACAAAAATGGTTGCGATCCAGCGCTCAAAAGGGTATGCGTCAAGGCCTTCGTTTACAGTGGATGAGATCGGGGAAATGATCCGCTTTGTAAAAGAAATCAAGCCGGATACAGTTGTGTTTGTCGACAACTGCTACGGCGAATTTGTAGAGGAGAAGGAGCCGTGCCATGTTGGCGCGGATTTAATGGCCGGTTCGCTTATCAAAAATCCAGGTGGCGGGCTTGCTAAAACAGGCGGCTACATTTGCGGGAAGAAAAAATGGGTGGAAAGCTGCGCTTACAGGATGACATCCCCCGGAATCGGCGCGGAAGCAGGAGCATCGCTTTACAGCCTTCTTGAGATGTACCAGGGCTTCTTTCTGGCGCCGCATGTTGTGGCAGAGGCATTAAAAGGTGCGGTGTTTACATCGGCAATCCTGGAAAAATCCGGGATGCATACTTATCCGAAATGGGATGCGCCCAGGACGGACCTTATCCAGTCCGTTGAATTTGGCGACCCGGACAGCATGGTCGCTTTTTGCCAGGCGATCCAGTTTGCTTCACCGGTGAATTCTTATGTGACGCCATATCCGAGTGATATGCCCGGTTATGCGGACGATGTCATCATGGCAGCCGGCACATTTATTCAGGGGGCAAGCATCGAGCTTTCCGCCGACGGCCCGCTCCGCCCGCCTTACACCGCCTATGTTCAGGGCGGCCTTACGTATGCGCATGTCAAAATGGCCGTCCTGCTCGCGCTCGACCGGCTGATTGAAGAAAACCTTGTCGATCCCAATTGAATTTTTCCCTACTTTGATCCACGGCCGGCTGGATGTTAACCGGGCACCATGTTCCGCCCGTGCAGGGACGCCTTTTTCTAATGCGGCCGGTTTGCCGGTTGTGTTATAATAACAGGATGATATTTGATGAGGTGATCGCATGAATAAGAGGCCGCATTTGCTTTTAATTGACGGGATGGCGCTTCTTTTCCGGGCGTTTTATGCCACCGCCGTGACGGGGCAGTTTATGGTGAATTCCAAAGGAATGCCGACAAACGGCGTGCAGGGCTTTTTGCGCCATTTGCTTTTGGCGGCTGAGAACAAAAAACCGACGCATGTGGCCGTTTGCTGGGATATGGGGAGCAAAACGTTCCGCAACGACTTGTACGGTGAATATAAAGCAAACCGGGACGTCCCGCCGGTTGAGATGATTCCGCAATTTGGTCTGGCGAAAGAAACAGTGGAAGCTTTTGAAATTCCAAATGTCGGAGTGGCCGGGTATGAAGCGGACGACTGTCTCGGCACCCTTAGCTGCCGGTTCAAAGACGAGGCGGATATTTCCATTTTGACCGGCGACCGCGACATTTTGCAGCTTTTGGATGACCATGTGGAAGTCCATCTCCTCCAGAAAGGGTTCGGAAATTATAAAACCTATACAAAAGCGGCATTTATGGACGAATACGGGGTGACGCCGCGGCAGTTCATCGATGTAAAAGCGCTGATGGGCGATGCAAGCGACGGGTATCCAGGCGTGAAGGGGATCGGTGAAAAAACAGCGTTTAAGCTCGTCAGCCGGTATGGAAACCTCAGCGGCATTTTGGAGCATCTCGGGGAGCTCACGCCGTCGCAGCAGAAAAAAATCGAAGCGGGGCTGGAGATGCTACATCTGAGCAGAAAACTTGCCGAAATCCGTTGTGATGTGCCGGTGGCTTTTTCTTTGGAAAAAGCGCGGTTTGGCCAGATTCCGGAAACGTTTATGGAACTGATGGAGGAACTGGAATTAAAAATGGTAAAACGCCATTTGGTTACAGCCCGGATAAACGCAAGCTTCATTTCTTAATCGCTTTGCCCGGTTTAAACGGCACGGAAAGCGGAAAAACAGCATTCAGGATAAGAATGCTGTTTTTCTTCTCCGTTTTGCGATTGTCAGATTTTTGTATTGGATTTTTTCGCGCGGTTTTCAAGGGTTGTCTTTGGATCCGGCGCGAATGCCGCATCCTGTGCAATTCCTTGCGGCGTAACGGAATTTGCCGCTTTGCCGCGGTTTGTATTGTCTTTTTTAGCCATCCTGATCACCCCTTGTTATAGCATGCCCCAATTCGGGGGAAATTTTGATAAAGGGATGATCCCCGGGCAAACCCGGCGTATCCAATGGAATAAACGCACGCGCAATGCGGATGGGAAAGCTGGCGGAGAGAAAGAAGGGATAAAAATGGAAAGAAAACAACTCATCCGGGAAGTGGATAAAATATTAAAGACGTATTGTGAAGGCTGTTTTTTAAAATCGCATTTCCGGAAAACACGCGGGAAAAAATATGCCCACCAGTTTTGCATCCGGCAATGCACGGTAGGCGAACAGCTGAAAAAATACGGCGACCGGTTATCATGACGGCTTTCACAACCGCAACAATGCCGTCCCAGGAAACAGGCGGCACCCGAAAGCTGTTCGTCTTGCCGGTATTAAACCGCAACAATGCCGTCCCGGGAAACAGGCGGCTGATGATTGCCATCGGGCTGCAAACAGTATGCCTAGTGATGCAAAAACGGGGGAAAATGGGGAACCCGGTATTGTGGCGGTTTGCACAAAAATAAAAGGCTGGCATAAAAGCCAGCCTGGTTGCATTCTATGATTTATGAAAGTTTTGTTACATTCGCTGCCTGAGGTCCGCGGTTGCCTTCAACGATGTCGAAAGAAACAGCCTGGCCTTCTTCCAATGTTTTGAACCCTTCACCTTGAATAGCGGTGAAATGAACGAAAACATCGTCTCCGCCCTCAACTTCAATGAATCCGTAGCCTTTTTCGTTATTGAACCATTTTACTTTACCGTTTTGCATTTCTTAATCCTCCTAAATCAAAAGCACGTTCGTGCCAAAAAGTGTTGCATTAAACAGATGAAAAACCGCCATCAAGGTCTGGGAAATCACTTGTTTAATGTTATAATTAATATACTCCAACCGGTATGGATAGTCAAGACAAAGGAATCAAAAATGATGGAAAATTGTTGTGAATTCTTAAATTTGCAAGCGGTTTAAAATAGGCGCACATTTATTATGAATTCTTGTACATCATCCGTGATTATAGTAAACTGATGGTATTGTACCGGCAGACTCAATATTTGTTGTAAGAATGGGGGCCCGTGGATGCCGACACCTAGTATGGAAGACTACATTGAACAGATTTTTATTCTGATTGAAAGCAAAGGATATGCGCGTGTTTCGGATATTGCCGAAGCGCTTTCCGTTCATCCTTCATCCGTTACGAAAATGGTACAGAAGCTGGATAAGGATGATTATCTTGTTTATGAAAAATACCGCGGACTGGTCCTCACCCCAAAAGGCAAGAAAATTGGAAAACGGCTTGTCGACCGCCATCATTTGCTTGAACAGTTTTTAAGGATCATCGGGGTCGATGAAGAAAATATTTATAGAGATGTAGAAGGGATTGAACATCACCTGAGCTGGAATTCCATTGACCGGATCGGAGACCTTGTCCAGTACTTTGAGGAAGATCCGGGCCGGGTGAACGACCTGAACCGGCTGCAGGCACAAAACGAGGATTGAATTTTCCGGCCAGCCTGCCCATGAAATGGGGCTGATTCCTTTTATGCGTCGGCTGTTGCCGGATGATGGGGCATAGGTGCCTGGAAGCCTGTCTGCCGGCACGCATCAGGATTTTAGTGTCCTCCCTGCATGATGCAAGCAGGGCTTTTCCCCGCCAGCCGGAAGACAAAATCCGCATGGCAGCCTTCATGTAGAAAATCAGGGATAAAGCCAAACGATTTCCCGGTGCGGGCGAAAAATGCTTTTTTCAGGTGCATTGGGCTGCAGGGGTATGTAGAATAGAAGATGGAAGCAGATTTTTGATGAAGCGGAGGATTTGACATTGCCAAGCCATTCGATTGGAAAGACTGATATTGATATCGCGCAGCATGCTTCGCTGAAACCGGTCAAAGAAATTGCGGAAACCGTGCAGCTTGCAGAAGAAGACCTGGAATATTACGGGAAATACAAGGCGAAAATTACATATGAAAAAATCAAGCAGCTCCAAACCAAAAAAGACGGAAAATTATTTCTTGTCACTTCCATCAATCCGACGCCGGCGGGGGAAGGCAAGTCAACCGTCACCATCGGGCTCGGCGATGCATTAAAACAGCTGGGCCATAAAACCATGATTGCCTTAAGGGAGCCATCGCTCGGGCCGGTCATGGGGCTGAAAGGGGGCGCAACGGGCGGCGGTTATGCACAAGTCTTGCCGATGGAAGAGATCAATCTTCATTTCACAGGCGATTTTCATGCGATTACCGCTGCCAATAATGCCATTTCTGCTTTGCTGGACAACCATATCCACCAGGGAAATCCATTGCAGATTGACCCACGCCGCATTGTCTGGAAGCGGGCGGTCGATTTAAATGACCGGGCGCTGCGCCATGTCGTCGTCGGCCTCGGCGGTCCCGGCCAGGGCGTGCCCCGTGAAGACGGATTTGACATTACCGTGGCTTCTGAACTGATGGCCGTTTTATGCCTGGCGGAAGATCTCGAAGATTTAAAAAGGCGGATTGCGAACATCGTTGTAGCCTACAATTACGAAAAGAAACCCGTAACCGTCGGTGACCTCGGGATCGAAGGCGCGATTGCCTTATTGCTGAAAGATGCCTTGAAACCGAATCTTGTCCAGACGATCGAACATACGCCGGCCCTTGTCCACGGCGGCCCGTTTGCCAATATTGCGCACGGCTGCAACAGTGTTATGGCGACCAAAACCGCTTTGAAACTGGCCGATTATGTCGTCACGGAAGCCGGCTTTGGTGCCGACCTCGGCGCTGAAAAATTTCTCGACATTAAAGCGCGGGCGGCCGGCCTGAAACCGGACGGCGTCGTGATTGTCGCCACCATCCGAGCCTTGAAAATGCACGGCGGGGTGCGCAAGGAAGATTTGGCGGCAGAAAATATTGCGGCTCTTGAAGCCGGGCTTTTAAACCTGCAAAAACATGTTGAAACGATCGCTTCATTCGGTTTGCCGTTTGTGGTTGCCATCAACCGGTTTATATCGGACAGCAATGCGGAAATCGCTGTCTTAGAACATTGGTGCAGTGAACGCGGCATTCCCGTGTCGCTTACGGAAGTGTGGGAAAAAGGGGGCGCAGGCGGCATGGATCTTGCGGCCAAACTGCTGGAAGCCGCCAAACAGCCGCATACATTCAGGCCGGTTTACCCGCTTGAATCAACCATTGAAGAAAAGATAGAGGCGATTGTGCGCCAGGTGTATGGTGGCCGCGGCGCCGAATTTTCCGCGAAAGCGCAAAAACAAATCCGCGAATTTGAACAGCTCGGATGGGGGCATCTCCCTGTTTGCATTGCAAAAACGCAGTATTCCTTATCCGATGACCCGCACAAAACGGGCCGCCCGCATGATTTTGCGATCCATGTCCGCGAACTCGTTCCGAAGCTTGGCGCCGGGTTTATTGTTGCCCTGACAGGAGACGTTCTGACCATGCCGGGCCTTCCGAAAGAACCGGCCGCTTACCGGATGGATGTTGATGCGGACGGCCGCGCATCCGGGCTCTTTTAACGTTTTTCCGAAAGAAGTCTCCCATCCTCAAGGAATGTGAAGGTGCGAATCGCACCAATGAGTAGGTGGGAGATGAATTTCGGTTGGCTTTAGCCAAAGTTATTTTTCCAATCCTTTTCTCAACAATTCTAAGATTGCGCCTGTTCTAGTTGGAATCCCATTTTCTTTTTGATATTGCTCCAATTTTTCTAATATCGTCTTAGGCATACGAATTTCTACACGTTCTTTCTCTTCTCTCATGATTATCACCTCATATTGATTGTACGGATTTTTTACGATATAATCAATATATACGAAATTTTTCCGCACAAAGTGAGGTGAATTGATATGGCCAAGCAAAACAAAGCTTTCAAGTTTCGTTTGTTACCAAACAAAGAACAATCCGCATTATTAGCTAAGACATTTGGTTGTGTTCGCTTTGTCTACAATAAGATGTTAGCTGAACGCAAAGAAACGTATGAAAAGTTCAAGGATGATAAAGAATTGCTTAAAAAGCAAAAGTTTCCGACTCCTGCAAAATATAAAAGTGAATTTCCATTCCTAAAAGAAGTGGATTCTTTAGCTTTGGCAAATGCACAAATGAACTTACAGACTGCTTATAAGAATTTCTTTGAAGGAAATGCGGATTTTCCAAAGTTCAAAAATCGTAAAGCAAAACAATCCTATACAACTAATATGGTCAACGGAAATATTAAGCTAGAAAATGGTCATATCAAACTGCCAAAAATCAAAAAGCCAATAAAAATGAAACAGCATAGAGAGATACCTGCTGATTATAAAATCAAATCTTGCACTATTTCTAAAACAAAGACAGGCAAGTACTACATTTCAATTTTGACAGAATATGAGAAAGATATTCGTCCAGTTAACATACAGAAAGTTGTTGGTTTGGATTTTGCTATGGATGGTCTATATGTCGAGAGTGAACAGGGTAAGAAAGCCAATTACCCACGTTACTATCGGCAAGCCTTAGATAAATTAGCAAAAGCACAACGAATTCTTTCTCGAAGAAAGAAAGGTTCTGCACGTTGGAACAAGCAACGACTAGTAGTGGCTAAGTTACATGAGAAAGTGGCGAACCAACGCATGAATTTTCTTCATCATAAGTCAAAAGAATTAGCTTCTAACTTTGATGCTGTCGTGATTGAGGACTTGAACATGAAAGGGATGTCTCAAGCCCTTCACTTTGGGAAAAGCGTTCATGATAACGGCTGGGGGATGTTCACTACTTTCTTAGCGTATAAGCTAAAAGAACAGGGGAAACAACTTGTGAAAATTGATAAGTGGTTTCCCTCCACTAAGAAGTGTTCATGTTGCGGCAAGGAAAAAGAAATGCCATTATCTGAACGTGTATATAAATGTTCTTGCGGCTTTGTATTAGATCGCGATCACAATTCTGCAATCAATATCAAAAATGAGGGATTACGCTTATTCGCGTTATCATAAGTAACAAAACTCTTGGAACAAGAGGGTTAGCTCGGTCAGTTTTCGTTGGATAGTAAAAGCAACGATAAGTCGAGAAGCCCCCACTTCAATCAAACCGTAAGGTTGATAAGTGGAGGGTAGTTCACACGGGGGACAGGCGATGTTTGACCCGACTGCTTTTGAAATATGAAGACTGTATTCGAAGGCGCTGCCTATGATCTTGATTTAAGAGGGGAAGCATCCATCACCGGAAGAAAAGACCTGGTCGACCTGGCGGAAATGTCCCGGGAATACCGCATTACGCTTCAGCTTCCGGAATGGCAGGAAGCAAGCGTGATGATCTGTCTTTCGGCTTCGCTCGGGCAGCTGGCGGCGGAAATACTGGATCCCGCGCCCGGCGCCAAAGCGGGTGCCAGTGCCGCCGTAACTTTTCCTGGAAAAACAGTGGCCGGTCCGCTGATTATAAACAGATGATCCTTTCCGCATGGGGAAACGGCAACCGGCGCCGCATCGAGGAAAGGACTGTCCATTCATCACGCTCGGGTGTAACCGAAGAAGTTGCCATCGATTTTGCCCGGCTGATAACGGAAGATTTAATGGATGATTTGTTTGAGATGCCCGCAGATGCCGTGAAGACTTTGCGCCGGATGAGGTTCTAACAAAAGCTGTACGCCCCGCCGTGCAGCTTTTGGCTTTCCTTGTCCAAAAACATGATAAAATGGCAAAGAAGGGAACGCTTATGCGGGATTATCTTTGCAGGAGAACGCCGCTTCTTCAGTTTTGACGGCAATTTTTCAAAGAATGGATGTTGAATCATGAAAATATTTCAAGCCCAAGGGTTGACAAAATCTTACGGGGAAAAAGTGCTGTTTGACAATCTTTCTTTCCATATCGGCGAACAGGAACGGATCGGCCTTGTCGGCGTCAACGGCACCGGAAAATCGAGCCTGCTCAAAATCATCGCGGGGCAGGACGAAGCGGATAGCGGGGAACTGAGCGCGCCGAACGATTATACCATTGGTTATTTGCCGCAGGAGCCTGAACTGGATCCGGCCTTTACGGTTCTTGAACAGGTGTATAATAGCGGGTCCCCGGTTATGGCGCTTTTGCGTTCCTATGAAGAGGCGCTGCTTGAAGTCGGGAAGGATCCGGGAAATGCAGGCAAACAGGATCGATTGTTCCGGCTGCAAAAAGAAATGGATGCCGCCGGTGCATGGGAAGCCGGCGCCAATGCGCAGACGGTCCTTTCCAAACTCGGCATCCGCGATTTGAACAGAAAAATTTCGGGATTGTCAGGCGGGCAGAAAAAACGGGTCGCCCTTGCCCGGGTATTAATGGAAACACCCGATTTGTTGATTTTGGATGAACCGACCAACCATCTCGATTATCCGGCTGTCAAGTGGCTGGAAGAGTTTATTGCAAAATATCCCCGTTCTGTCCTGTTCGTGACGCATGACCGCTATTTTCTCGACCGGGCGGCAAACCGGATTTTCGAGCTGAGCGGCGGAAAACTGTACAGTTACATAGGGAATTACCAGGATTTTATGGAAGCAAAAGCGCGGCGGGAAGAAGCGCAACTGCAGCAGGAGGAAAAACGGAAAAATTTGTACAGGCGGGAACTTGCCTGGATGAAGCGCGGGGCAAAGGCGCGTTCGACAAAACAAAAAGCAAGGATCGGGCGTTTTGAAGAACTGGAATCCAGCCTCAGTAAAAGCCCCCGGCAGCAGGAAGCCGATATCGCTTTGTCCGGAAGCCGCCTTGGCAAACAGGTTTTTGAACTGCAGCATGCGAATAAGGCGTTCGGACCGGAGACGATTTTAAAGGATTTCAATTTGCTCGTAAAGCCGGGTGACCGGATCGGCATCGTCGGGAAAAACGGAAGCGGAAAATCCACTTTGATGAACATTCTCGCAGGCAGGATTCCGCTTGATTCCGGGGAACGCCTCACCGGGCAGACCGTCAAGATCGCGTATTACCGCCAGGAAACACCAGGTATGGATGAAAATAAGCGGATGATCGAATATATACGGGAAGCGGGGGAGACGGTGACAACAAAAGACGGGGAAACGATTTCCGCCGCGCAAATGCTGGAAAGATTTCTTTTTGGCATGCACACGCACGGCACCCCGGTCAGGAAACTGTCGGGCGGCGAAAAGCGCAGGCTGTATTTGCTCAGGCTCCTGATGTCGCGGCCGAATGTCCTGCTTTTGGACGAACCGACGAATGATCTCGATACGGAGACGCTTACCGTGCTTGAAGATTATATTGGTGAGTTTCCGGGCGTCGTCATCTCGGTTTCACACGACCGCTATTTTCTTGATAAAACTGCGGAGCAGCTGCTCATTTTTGAAGGCGGCGGCAAAATCAGCCGCTTTTTCGGCCGTTACAGCGACTACCTCGAAATCGCGCATGAAACGCCGGCACAGGAGGAAAAAATGGATGTGCCGAAGCCTAAACGGGAACCGAAACGGAAAAAATTGTCTTACCACGAGCAGCGGGAATGGGAAGAAATAGACGAAAAGATTGAAGCGTGCGAGCAAGCCATTGCCGCACTGAACGAACAATTGGAACAAGCCGGCTCCGATTTTGTCAGGGCCCAGGACATTTCAAAAGCGCTCGAGGAAGAAAACGGGCGGCTGGAAGGCCTCATTGAACGCTGGAGCTATCTTTCCGAGCTGCAGGAAGGAAAAGACAAGTAAACATTTTTGGGGAAGGAGTCCCGTTTTGCCCAGAAGTGTAGCATGTCTCGCCGCTTTCCGGGCTACGGGAAGGAATGGGCGGCAGCCGGAAGTTTTTTGAAAGGAAAAAAGGATGCGCCGGCGAACGCACGAAAGATGTTTCTGATTTTCAAGGTACGCTTGATATTTATGAAAAGAATCAACTCATTCGTGTATCCACTGTGATTATGTTAAAATGCAAGTAGACTTGATGGGAAAGGCGGTGTGGAGATGAAAATTAAAGCGATTGAACCAACGCCGAGCCCGAATACGATGAAAGTCGTATTGACGGAAGCACTGCCGGACGGCGCCCGCAGCAATTATAAGAAAGGGCAGGAAGAAGGCGTGCCGCCGCTGATCCGCCGTATCCTCGATATCGAAGGCGTGAAAGGCGTATACCATGTTGCGGACTTTCTCGCGGTGGAGCGGCATGGCAAAACGGACTGGCAGGACATTCTGCCGAAAGTGCGTGAGGTGTTCGGGGAAGCGGAAGCAGAAACCGGAAACAGCCCCCGTGCCAATGAGCATTTCGGGGAAGTCCAGGTGTTTGTCCAGATGTTTAAAGGCATTCCGCTCCAGGTCAAACTGGCGGACGGGGAACAGGAAAAACGTTTCGGGCTGCCGGCTTATTTTGCCGAGGCGCTTGCCGCTGCGCAATTGGAAGGCGACAATTATGTTTTCTTGCGAAAATGGAAAGACTTCGGCGTGCGGTACGGGGAGATGCAAGAAATCGGTGCGGAAGTCACAGAAGAAATCATTGCCGCTTATCCGAAAGAAAGGCTAAACCGGCTTGTCAATGAAGCGCAGCATCCGGAGCAGGTTCAAGCCGCCAAAAAAAGGCTGAAATTAACGCCCGGCATGCTGGAAACGGATGACTGGCGCAAAAGGTACCGGCTCCTTGAACAAATGGAAGACCCTGATCTTTCCGACCTGCCTGTCCTGGAGAAAGCCCTGGAAGATGAAAAACCATCGATCAGGCGGCTTGCCGTTGTTTATTTGGGCATGGTGAAAGACAAGCGGGTGCTGCCGCTATTATACCGCGGCCTGCACGATCCGAATGCAAGCGTGCGGCGGACGGCAGGCGACTGCCTTAGCGACCTCGGGTTCAAAGAGGCATGCGGGGAAATGGCAAAAGCGCTTAAAGATAAAAGCAAAATTGTCAGGTGGCGCGCCGCCATGTTTTTATACGAAGCGGGCGACGAGGCTTCTCTCCCGGCCTTAAGGGAAGCGGAAAACGACCCTGAATTTGAAGTCAGGCTCCAGGTCAGAATGGCGATTGAGCGGATTACAAAGGGTGAAGAAGCAAAAGGCTCGGTCTGGAAGCAGATGACAGAAGCAAGGCAAATCCAGCCATAATTAAAGGAGGACATCAACATGTCAATGGCATATGAAGAATACATGCGGGCGCTTATTACCCCGATGAGGGAAGAATTGACGGCAAACGGGTTTACGGAACTGCGCACACCGGAAGAAGTCGAGGCCTATATGGAAAAAGCGGAAGGCACCACGCTGGTTGTCGTGAATTCGGTTTGCGGCTGCGCAGCCGGGCTTGCGCGTCCGGCAATTGTCGAAGCGATCCGGACGGCTGAAAAGAAGCCAGACCATCTTGTCACGGTATTTGCCGGTCAGGACAAAGAAGCAACGACAAAAATGCGTGAATATTTTACCGGCATCGAACCATCCTCCCCTTCCGTAGCGCTTCTTCAAGGAAAAGAAGTAGCCCATTTTATCCCGAGGAGCGATATCGAAGGGCATGAAGTCGAAGAAATCATCGAAAATCTGCATGCCGCTTTTGACCAATACTGCGCGTAAAATAGCGGCCCCGTTTGCATCATTCCGGGTGCAAAATGGGGCCTGTTTTTTCTGTGTAAATATTATATAATAAATACATATTCGAACTGTCGGGATATGGAGGGGATCGCGTGAAAAACTGGCTGAAAAAATCAATGGTCATCCTTGTTTCTGTTTTAACATTCGGCCTTGTCCCCCCTTCCCATGTCATCTGGAATCATCTTTATAAAACAGGAAATGAAACGGCGGAAACGACTGCTGCTTATTCCAACCGGACAGCTGCCACAAGCCGCAAAATGGACCGTGCCGCGCTTGTCCGGTCGTTCGTTGAAGATGCAGAAAAACGGGCTTATCTGAAATTCGGGGAAAGGATCAGGCCTGTTATTGAAGACGAGTTCCGTGCTGCCGTTTTGCCAAATATTCAAACCGCCATCGCGGAAACGCTGCAGGAATACCCGCAGGACAAACTGCCGCTGCTCGCTGTTTCAGACCAGCCGAGTGCGGGAACCGGTGAAAAAATGTTTCATATATACAATACGGAAACAAATAAAGACATTATCCGTTTCCATGTCCGGCGCGACCATCCGCCCGGCGACGGCTACTATTTTAATTTCCATTACCATGTGGCCTTTGACCATTTCCAAACGCACCGCCATCTTGGCACCATTTACTGGGGCAAAAACATGCCGCCGCAATGGATGAAAGGGTAAAGGCGGGATGAATGCCTGCCGCGGCAGCAGCTGGAAACAAATAACGCCTTAACGGATAAAAGGCTAAAGCAGGGTGGAGACGGGCAACCCCAACAACCACGCGGACATTCCATGCACTTTTTGCAAACGCAGTGAATGTAGCACCAGCAGAAGGATATAAAATG
Source organism: Weizmannia sp. FSL W8-1119 (assembly GCF_038008605.1). Taxonomy (NCBI): domain Bacteria; kingdom Bacillati; phylum Bacillota; class Bacilli; order Caryophanales; family Bacillaceae; genus Heyndrickxia; species Weizmannia sp. FSL W8-1119. Next base: position 1,287,997 of record NZ_JBBOZL010000001.1, read on the forward strand.
AGCGAAATATGGCTGCTCTGTTGCCGGCTGCAACAAAGAATAATCATGCAAATGGATCGCTTTGCCCCGAGGTTCATATTCTACAGCGCAATTTTTCGGGATAGAAACCCGGATATTTGAATGACAAAGGATGGAATCATGATGAAACAATATTTGGATCTTTGCCGCGAAGTGCTCGAAAACGGCGTCAAAAAAGATGATCGGACCGGTACCGGAACGATCAGCGTTTTCGGCCATCAAATGCGGTTTCATTTGCAGGACGGTTTCCCGCTTCTGACAACAAAGAAACTGCATTTGAAATCAATTATTTATGAACTGCTCTGGATGCTGAAAGGAGATACGAATGTAAAATACCTCCAGGAAAACGGCGTCCGCATTTGGAATGAGTGGGCAGATGAAAACGGCGACCTCGGCCCGGTTTACGGGCAACAATGGCGTTCATGGCAAACCCGGGACGGGCGGACAATTGACCAGATCACCCAGGTCATTGAACAAATTAAAACCAATCCGGATTCCAGGCGCCTGATCGTTAACGCTTGGAATGTCGGGGAGATTGACAGGATGGCCCTGCCGCCGTGCCATTGCTTTTTCCAGTTCTATGTGGCAAACGGCAAGCTGTCATGCCAGCTGTACCAGCGTTCGGCCGATATTTTCCTCGGCGTACCGTTTAACATTGCTTCTTACGCGCTGCTTACGATGATGGTTGCGCAAGTCACGGGTCTGGAACCAGGGGATTTTGTCCATACGCTTGGCGATGCCCATATTTACTTGAACCATATCGAACAAGTGAAGCTGCAGCTGGAACGGGAGCCCCGCAAGCTGCCGAAAATGGTTTTGAATCCTGAAGTAAAAGACATTTTCTCCTTCCGGTACGAAGATTTTACATTAAAAGATTACAATCCGTATCCGCATATTCCGGGGAAGGTGAGTGTATGATCTCCTTCTTATGGGCGGAAGATGAAAAAGGCGTGATCGGAAAGAACAACGCGCTTCCGTGGCATCTTCCCGAAGACCTGAAGTATTTTAAAAATGTAACAATGGGCCATCCGGTCGTCATGGGGAGGCGGACGTTTGAATCGATCGGAAAGCCGCTTCCCGGCAGAACGAATATTGTGATGACGAGAGACCCGGATTTTCAGGCGGAAGACTGCGTCGTTGTCGCCGGCAAAACAGAATTGTTAAAATGGGCGGATGCACATGGCGGCGAGATTTTTGTCACCGGCGGCGCGGAGATTTTTGCCCTGCTGCTCGAAGAAGCGGAAAAATTGTACCGGACGAAAATACATGCTGACATGGAAGGCGATACTTATTTTCCGCCCGTTGACTGGGAGGAGTGGGAAATGGCTTCCAGCACGAAGGGGATAAAAAACGAAAAAAATCCTTATGACTACGAATTTCAAGTGTTTGTACGGAAAAGGTAAAAAACCATGGAAACATTCCCATGGTTTTTCGCTGTGCCATCAGACATAAAATAAAATAGTGAAGTACATAAACGCGCTGCCGGCAATGACAAAAATATGCCAGATCGCATGGGAATAAGGAAGGTTTTTCCATGTGTAGAACACGGCGCCTACCGAGTAGCAGATTCCGCCTGAAAAAAGGAGCCAGAATCCCGGAGCCGAAAGCCCTTTATACAAAGGCTCAATCGCAATAAGGATCAGCCAGCCCATGATTAAGTACAGCATCGTGGACAATAATTTAAAGCGGTGAATGAGAAAACATTTTCCGGCAATGCCAATGGCAGACACTCCCCACACGACCGAAAACAGCACCCATCCCAAAGTGCCATGCAGCGTAATCAGCACAATCGGCGTGTAGGTCCCTGCAATTAAGATGTAAATGGCAGAATGGTCCAGAATGGCGAGAAATGTTTTCACTTTCGTCCAGTAAAAGCTGTGCAGCAGTGTGGAAAACAAATACAGAAGCAGCATGGAGATCCCGAAAACGAGAAAACTTGCCAGATAGAGCGGGTTATTCTTTTCTGCGGCGAAAACGACGAGCATAACCATCGCCGGAATGCTGAGCAGAAAACCGATGCCATGCGTAACGGCATTGGCCAGTTCCTGTTTCCAGGATGAAAGCAGTGTTGAAGTTGTCAAAAATTTAAACCACCTTTGTCTTTGGGCTTCTCTTAATTATAGTGTTTGGCGGGGAAATCTGCAATGGAAACATCTTGCGTTTTAAGCGGGTGCAATTTTATGCGTAAATCAGCAGAAGATCCCGTTTTTCATGTTATAATGGGTACATTGTAAATTCAGAAAGGCTTGAAAAGTGGTGTCAAACATGAAAAAATGGTTCATTCCTCTTCTCATCTCCGTTGCGCTTGCCTTATCGGGCTGTTCACACGGCATAACCGGCCTGTTGTTTAAACCGGCAAGCAACGAAAAAAAGATGGTGCCCGTTCCGCTGCACATCGTCTCGATCGGGGACTCCCTGACTGAAGGCGTAGGCGACAGCAAGGGGCGCGGCGGCTACACCTATTATTTGAAAAATGAACTAGACGCCTTAAAGGGTGTGAAAAAAACCACCATTGCCAATTATGGCGTAAAAGGGAACAGGACCGACCAATTGCTTGCCCGGCTCCAAAATGAAAAAATCCGGAAGTCCATCAAGGATTCAGATGTTGTTATGATTACCATCGGCGGCAATGATATGATGAAAGTGTTCCGTGAAAATATTTCCAACTTAAACAAGCAGGAATTTGAGGCGGCCATTCCGGGGTACAAACAACGGCTCGATCAAATTTTCCGCCGCGTCCGCGCGATCAATCCGGATGCAAAGATCGCACTCGTCGGTCTCTATAACCCTTTTTCAAAGTGGCTGACCGATATAAAGGAAATGGACCAAATGCTTGCAGCCTGGAATAATGCCGGCAAAGCGGTGGCATCTCGCTATAAAAATACCGTTTTTATCCCGGTTGCGGATATTTTTGAGAATAACGAAGATGCATTGCTTTATGACGATCATTTCCATCCGAACGATGAAGGGTATAAACGGATGTCGAAACGGATTTACCGGTATCTCCTAAAAGGGAATTTTTTGGGGATTCCAAAATAGCAAAGTGGTAAAGGAATGATGCTTGCGTGAAAAGAAACCCATGGAAAATCGCTTTTTTTGCACTGGCTTCAGTGGTTGTGGCCTTTGTACTTGTGCTTTCCTTTTTTCTTTTTGTGCCGGATGGCCGCGTGCCGGAACCGGAAAAAACCGGAAAAACGGTTGATTTGCGGGTAGAGACAAACAAGGCGGATTTAACGGCGCTCATTAACCGCTATTTGCGGGAAGAAAAAATAAAGGGGAAAGTGCTTTTAAATGATGAAGTCGTCTACTATGGAACTGTCGGGGTCTTTTCCGAAAAAATGCAGTATAAGATGACTTTTAAGCCGAAAGCGTTAAAGAACGGGGACCTCGTTTTAAAGCAAAAATCGGTATCCCTCGGTTCCGTCCATCTCCCGGTATCCTATATTTTAAAATTCGTCAAAACGACTTACCACCTGCCCAAGTGGGTGATCATCCAGCCGGGTGAAAAACTGGTGTATGTCCAGCTGCAAAATATGAAGTTGGAAAACGGCGCCGAAGTGAAAGTCAACCAATTTGATTTGCAGCATGATGACATCTCGTTTACACTTGGTTTTCCAAAATAACGCAAAAAGCCGGCCTTTAAAAGCCGGCTTTTCAATATGCCACAGAAGGTTTCGCCGCCGCCTGTGCACATTATACGGGTTTTAAACGATCCTTAACCCTTTCGGATAAAAGTTTTTCAAAATGCCGCCCGCTTCTTTGCTCCAGCCGAGCGGAAAACCGTCCACCGTGATCAGGACCCAGCCGCGATTCTCGCTTGTTCCCGGCAGTGTCTCCCCTTTTAAATAGCGGATGCATTCACTGCTTCCGGCGCTAAGGTCCATCCGATGTTTGCATTGTCCGGCTTTCAGGGAAAGCGCGAGCGCGTGATTCGGTTCAAACCGGTTTTTTTTGAAAGCGCCGAGATGCAGGCCGCACCGGACAAGGCGGAGCCCCTTTAACTGCGGACAGTTAAAGGGCAGCAGGAAAAGTTCGTCTTTATACAGAAAAAAGGAGCGCCTGCCGGGATCAAAATGCTGGAGGGTGTTTTCTTCAAAGGTTGTCCAGTCTTTTTCCTGTTGCTTTGAAAGCTTCACGGTCTTTTCAAACGGCACCGTTTGCCCCGTTTCCCCCGGGTGTTTGCGCATTTTTGCGGCAAAATGGCCTTCGCCTTTTAAGCGGTGCGGCCATAAACGCGCCGCATTGGACAAATCTTGCCGCTTTTCTGTTGCCCATTCCGGCTTTCCCGGTCCGACGCCGTGTTCATGGGGAATCGGCACCAGGGCCATGTCTTCATGCCGCGCCAAAAAAGCTTCAATCGTCTGTTCGTTTTCTTCCGGAGAAAAGGTGCAGGTCGAATAAACAAGGGTGCCTCCGGGCTTTAACATCTTCCAGGCGTGCTCCAAAATCGCGCGCTGTTTTGCCGCGCACGCTTCGACATGTTCCTGGCTCCAGAGCCGCGCTGCTTCGGGATCTTTTCTGAACATGCCTTCCCCCGAGCAGGGGGCGTCAACCAAAATTTTATCGAAATAGTTTTCGAAATGCCGGCTTAGTTTTTCTGGCGTTTCGTTTGTTACAACGGTATTGGAGAACCCAAGCCGTTCGATATTTTCAGAAAGCGCGCGCGCCCGCTTCGGATGGATTTCATTTGCAAGCAGAAATCCGTTCTCGCCGATTCCGGATGCAATTTGCGTCGATTTGCCGCCCGGCGCGGCGCATAAATCAAGCACTTTATCGCCTTTTTCAAGCCCGAGCTGCCCGGCGATAAACATCGCGCTCGGCTCCTGGATATAATAGAGCCCGGCGGCATGGTACGGGTGTTTTCCAGGCTTGTCTTTTTCCTCATCAAAATAATAACCGGAGGCAAAAGGAATTTTTTCCAATTGGAAAGGGTTGTGCGCATGCCATTCCGTTTCGCTCACTTTTGCCGGATTCAGGCGCAATCCGGATGCCCGCGGTTCCTCATAGGAACGGAAAAAATCAGCGGCTTCCTTTCCGAGCAGCTGCCCCATCTTTTCCATAAAAGTTTCAGGTAATTCCAATTATGAGACCCCTTTCCGTTAAAATCGCCACTATGATCCATTATAATGAATTATGGGATTGCAGTCACGAAACTGGATGAAAACAACACCAACAGGTAAAATAAAAATAATCTATAGATAAAGGAGGGGATCCGCATGGCAGAGGAAACCGCGATTTTTGCCGGCGGATGCTTCTGGTGCATGGTCCATCCTTTTGACCAGTTGCCCGGCATTCAAAAAGTCGTTTCCGGGTACACGGGCGGAACAAAACCAAACCCGACATATGAGGAAGTGTGCTCCGGTGCGACCGGGCATACAGAAGCTGTTGAAATTACGTTTGATCCGGAAATTTTTCCTTACGAAAAGCTGCTTGACATTTACTGGCGGCAAATCGACCCGACAGATGCAGGCGGGCAGTTTTACGACAGGGGGTCCTCTTACCGGCCGGTTATTTTCTATCGGAACGAAGCCCAGCGGCAGGCGGCGGAAGCTTCAAAAAAAAGGCTAGAAGAGAGCGGGCGGTTTAAAAAGCCGATTGCTGTTACAATTGAACCGGCTTCCGCCTTTTATCCGGCGGAAAGTTACCACCAGGACTATTACCGGAAAAACCCAGCCCATTACGAGGCTTACCGGCAAGGTTCAGGCAGAGCCGCTTATTTAAGCAACCATTGGAGGGATGAACATGAAGGATGAAGAACTAACCCCTTTACAATATGAAGTGACGCGGAAAAACGGAACGGAACCGCCGTTTCAAAATGAATACTGGAACGAGTTCCGCGACGGCATTTATGTCGATGTTATTTCCGGAAAACCGTTGTTCAGTTCAAAAGATAAATATGACGCAGGCTGCGGTTGGCCGAGTTTTACAAAGCCGATCGATGCCAGTGAACTCAACGAACAGCTTGATACGAGCCATGGCATGATCCGTACGGAAGTGAGGAGCAAGGCGTCTGACGCGCATTTGGGCCACGTGTTTCCAGACGGCCCGGGCCCCACGCATCTCCGGTACTGCATGAATTCAGCCGCGATGCGTTTTATTCCGAAAGAAAAGCTTGAGGAAGAAGGATATGGGGAGTATCTTGCGCTCTTTGAAGAAAAAGAATAAGCCGACTGGGCGGATGCACATACAAAACGGGCCCGTATCCCATACGATGCACTGTACAGAAAAACAGTTTTTTTGAGGAGTGAATGGGATGTATTACGGCCATGAAGGTGCTTACCCTGCATATGACTCCTGCTGCGGCTACGGATACGGTTATGGATACGGTTATGGATACGGTTCCGGTTACGGCTGGGGCTATGCAGGGCACAGAAACGGCTTTGCTTTAATTGTTGTGCTGTTTATTTTGCTGATCATTATCGGCGCATGCTGGATCGGCCCTAATTAAAACGCGGAAAAAGCCCGGGCCATGCCCGGGCTTTTTCGTGTGTCATTTATATTTTAAAGTTTCCGATCAGATTGCGCAGGTTTTCTGCTTGTTTTGACAACTCCGAGGCTGCGGCTGTGATTTCTTCCATCGATGCAGACCCTTCTTCGGTACTTGCCGCGGTCATTTCCGTATTTGCCGCGGTATTCATGGCAATTTTGCTGACGGCATCGAACGAACCTGCGACATCGACAGCAAGTTTCTGCGTTTTTTCCATTTGGGTGGCCATATCAATAATGACATTTGTCGTTTCATTCGTTTGTTTTTGAATGACTTCGAGCGAGTGCATCGTTTCATTGGAAATTTGCACGCCGCAAGCAACCGCCTCTACGCCTTCCTGATTCTGGTCGATAATGGTGCTAATTTCTTTTTGGATCGCACGCACAATATTTGTGACTTCCTGGGCGGCGGACTGGGATTGTTCGGCCAGTTTTCTGACCTCATCTGCAACAACGGCAAAGCCGCGTCCGTGCTCCCCGGCCCTGGCTGCCTCGATTGCCGCGTTTAATGCAAGCAAATTGGTTTGTTTGGCAATCCCGGTGATCGTCATAATGATCTTCGTAATATCATCCGATTTTTCGCCGAGCGCTTCTACCGTTTTGCTCGTATTCGTCATGATCGCTTCAATGCTCTTCATTTTGCCGGACGTTTCCATGATGGATCGGCTGCCTTTTTCTGCGGATTCTTTCATATGGAGCGAAGCCTGTTTTACTGTTTCCGCCTGCCGGAAAAGCGTATCGACCACTTCTTCAAGCGACTTCATTTTTGATAAGGATGTATCCATCTTGGCAGAAGTTTGTTCGCTGTCTGCCGCGATTTCATTGGCTGTTTCCGCAATTGAGTGGATCGTTTTCGATGTTTCTTCCGATGAAGCGAGCAGTTCTTCGCTTGAGGCGGAGACACTTTCCGCCATTGCGGATACTTCTTTTACAAGCCGGGCAATGCCGTCTATCAGCTGGTTTGTATCTTTTGCCAGTTTTGCCAGTTCGTCATTGGACGACACTTCAATCCGCCTTGTCAAATCCCCGCCGGCATTTGCGATCCCCAAAATCGACCGGCTGATTTTTCTCGTGCTCGATTTGATGTTTTTCGTCAGGCTGATGCTGAGAATGACGGCCAGAACGATTGCAAGCAAGGAAAGGGTGACGGTTGCGATCCGCGCAATCAGGACGGAACGATGCAATTCGCCGATCCGGCTTTCCGATGCTTGTGTGGTGCTTGCGAGCAAATCATTGATGCTGCTTTTCAAATTTTTCATATAGCCGGATGCCTGGGAATCTTTCACTTGTGCAACCGCTTCTTGTTCCGATCCGTACTGTCTTGCTTCGACAACCCGGTCAACCGTGCCCACCCAGAAATTATAGGCTTCTGAAATTTTTTCGAGTTTTTTGCTCTGCAACCGGTTATCTTTCAGCATTTTTTGCAAGCGGCTTAACGTGCTGCTTGCTTCCTGTTTCCCCTGGTCATACGGCCGCAAAGCACCTTCCTTTCCGGAAATGGCGTAGTTCAGGGCGCCCGTTTCGATTTCGCCGGTCTGATTGAGCAGGCTTTGGACACGATCGTGTACGGCGAGATCATGCTGGACGACATGATTGATTTCATTCTCCAGCTCGCGCATGTTTATGTATGAAGTGACGGTTAATACAATGAGCAAGGCGGTTAAAACCCCGAATGAAATCACAATTTTCCCCCTGATCGTCTGCACATAATAAAGGGCAAGTCGATGCAGCTGGCGGTTCGGACGGGAATTTTTCCGTTTCTCGCTTTTTTGTCTTCTTTTTGCAAAAATGTTCTTTTTATTCAATCAAAAGCCCCTCCTTTTTACCCTGTGAACCGCAAAATCATCATTTATATTTTAAACATGTTTTCTATCTTTTTCTAGTTTTTTGTAAAAATTCCCTCTTCCCGTAATGCCGCCCTCCGTACTTTACGCGGGGGAGCGGATCGACTATATTGGAGTAAAAATCATTTTGGGGGATACCAATGAAATCTTTTTACCAGTTTTTAATGAGATACAGGGATCCGCATCTCCGTGACGAGTTGACGGTTTTTGCCAACGGGGCATACAATGATCACAGCTTTCCGAAGCATTCAGCCAATTATCATGAAATCAGTTCCTATCTCGAATTAAACGGGCATTATATCCCGTCAATGTCGGTTTTTGACCGGGCATGGGAGATTTATAAAGGCGAAAGCAAATAACCGGCCGCAAATTGTGCTGTTCGCTTTTTCCGGGCCGCATGCATAGAATGAAGTAAAACGTGTTTCGTTTTCAAGGAGCATGAAAAATGGATGCAAAAGCGCCGAAGTTTCAAATTGGAGATACAGTTGTCGTAAAAGTATACGGAACGGTGGGAAAAATTACGGCTGTCAGACAGCTGGAAGGAGGGTATTTCTATGTGGTCAACGGCCGGGAAGGCCTCCTTGCCGAACAAAGCCTCGCCCGCCTGGAAGAATATGATGGGATCCTGTACAAGAAAGAAGAAGTCAATATAGAATTGAAATTTTTTATCGGGGATATTGTAAAAGTAAAAGGCTACGGCGGCGTCCTTTTTAAAATTGCCGGTTTCCGCACGGAGATTTGGCGGTATGCAGAAGATGCATGGGAAGATGTCATCTATGAAATGGTCAGCATTCCAAAGGGCGAATGGCTTGAAGCGGATGAAGACGAACTGTTGTTGATCGCCGATGCCGGGCAGGCCGATTCGTTTGTCAGCCGTTATCAATTTTTTTACCCGATGAAAAGCAGCCCCCTGTACCAGCTTGTCACTTCCGATTTGAAAACGCAGGAAAAAATCGACCGACTGCTCGATATGTACAATGATTATGCGCTGCTGTTAAATCTGTTTGGCGATGAGGCGTACAGGGCCATGCTTGAGGCGGTCAAAATGCAAATCCGGGTTCTTGCGGCGCACGGCGGCCCGGATTAGTTTGCCGGGTTTGGCATATCAGGCCGTACGGGGTCATATTTATATCAACAAACAGAACGAAACGCGGGGTGTCTGCGGGATGAAAAAAGGGGGCGTTTTTAATGGAAAATATGGATGTTTATATTGATACAGAAGAAATCGCCGCATTCTTTTTTAAAGAGCTCGTGAAAAGGGGATTTGCGCCCCGTGAAGAAGAACTGGACGAAATTGCCGATATTACTTTTGAATACTTGCTTGCAAAAAGCATTATAGACGAAGAATATGAAGACGATTCCATGTAAGGCGATCCTGTTTGCAGGACGTATGGGGAAAGGTGCAGCATCGGTATCCGAGACAGTCTTTTTTCGGTCCTGCACGAAATGGCACTTGATGTCCCTTTGAATTTGCCTTAAAATAAAAAAAGAGAAATCGCAGGGGGAGAAACCTGCGATTTTTTTTGGCAAAAGTTTTGGCAAAAGAGCGGGATGCGGACGGTTGTGCGCTTAACGGGAATGTGCCCGGTTTTCCCGCCGCAGAAAGATCCGGATGGGGCATCCATGCCGCTTCTTTTGCAGTACCGGCTGCAGAATGGGGAAGCAGCATCCATTTTGGAACAGAAGCCCATGCCGCAGTGAACGCGGCACATGAAGAAGGATCAAAAGCACAAATTTTTTAGGATAGAGAAAGGTGACAACATGAGAAAATATGTATATACCGGCCTTGCCGCGATTTTGCTGGCCGGCTGCAGCGTAACAAACGGAAACGAGCCGGAAACGGGCACCCATAAAAGCACCGCCCCGGCGAAACCAGCCCACACGGATACCGGAAAAAAAACCGGTTCCGGTTTGGTGCTTGATGCAAAATATTTTAACAAAATCAAAACGGTTAACGGGAAAAAAGTGATCCAGAATCCGGACAATATTTTGGCGCTTGTCAATAAAACCTATATTCTCGGGGATTACAAACCGAAAGACCTCGTCCGGCCGAATGTCCGCTTTTCATTTGGCGACGAAAGAATCGAAAAAAGCTATATGCGGAAAGAAGCAGCCGCGGCGCTTGAAAAAATGTTTGCCGCCGCCGAAAAGGACGGCATTGAATTATATGCCGCTTCCGCATACCGGTCGTATAACCGCCAGAAAGCTGTGTATGCGGCAGAAGTGCAAAGTTCGGGGGAAGAACATGCAGAACAGGCGGTTGCCATCCCGGGGTCGAGCGAACATCAGACCGGTCTCGCCGTTGATATTACAAGCCAGACCGCCCATTTTCTCCTCACACAGCAAATGGGGAAGCAGAAGGAAGGCATCTGGCTTGCAAAACATGCACATGAATACGGGTTTATTTTAAGGTATCCGAAAAACAAAGAGAACATTACGAAATATGAGTACGAGCCCTGGCATTTCCGGTATGTCGGAAAAGAGGCGGCAGCCGTCATTTACAAGCACGGCTGGACGCTTGAAGAGTATTTCGAACATGTACATAAGGCTGAATAAATCCTGGGCTCTTTTATTAAAAAGAAAAAGCTGGTAGAATAAAGAAGTTAGAAATCGGGAGCTATGACTTTTGGAAAACGGCATGAAAGTGGTGAAGCCTTTGGACGATGAGAAGAAACAGACGGAATCCGGCCAGGAAGAACAAACCGGTTATATCCGTATGAAAAAATTTAAATTTGTCATGCTTTTGTTTTTCGTGATTTTCATAACAGCTGGCATTACGACCGCTGCCTTTGCGTTCGGCGACCAAAAAGCCGTCAACGTGACGACTGTCAACCGGCCGGAGTTTGACAAACTGTATAAAGCATATGACAGCATCCAGAAAAAATATTACACAAAAGTAAAACAGAAGACGCTTGTCGACGGGGCCATTAACGGAATGGTGGAATCGCTCAATGACCCGTATTCTGATTATATGTCAAAAACCGAAGCATCAGACTTCAATAACACCATTTCTTCTTCTTTTGAAGGAATCGGTGCGGAAGTGGAAGAAAAAGATGGCTATATTGTGATTGTTTCGCCGATTAAAGGTTCTCCGGCCGAAAAAGCCGGCCTGAAGCCGAACGATAAAATACTCGCGGTTGACGGCAAAAGCGTCCATGGCATGAGCGCCAATGAAGCGGTCATGTTGATCAGGGGCAAAAAAGGGACAAAGGTGACACTCACGATCCAGCATGTCGGATCGAAAGACGAAACGAAAGTGACCTTGACACGCGACACGATCCCGGTCAATACAGTTTATGCGAAGATGTTGAAAAACGGGGTTGCCCATATCCAGATTACGACATTTTCAGACGGCACATATAAAGAATTCAAGGCGGCCGTTGAGAACATGAAAAAGCAGGGCATGAAGTCGATGATTGTCGATGTGCGTCAGGACCCGGGCGGACTGCTTGACCAGGCTATTAAAATTGCGAATATGTTTGTGCCGGAAGGGCGTACGATCCTGCAGACGGAAGACCGGAACGGCTCCCGGGAGAAATATGTGGCAGAAAGTGGCACGAAAATTACGGTCCCGGCGGTTGTGATGATCGACGGCGGCAGCGCGAGCGCTTCTGAAATTTTGGCGGCCGCACTGAACGAATCGGCAGGCATTCCGCTTGTCGGCGAAAAATCGTACGGCAAAGGCACCGTGCAGTCTGCTGAAAAATTCAGCGACGGATCGATTTTAAAATTCACCGTCCAAAAATGGCTGACGCCAAATGGCAGCTGGATCCATAAAAAAGGGATTGAGCCGGATGAGAAAGTGCCGCTTCCGGATTATGCCAAACTTCCGGTGATCGGAACAGATGCGAAATTGAAACTGTATTCGGTCTCGGAAGATGTGAAGACGGCGGAAAAAATGCTGAAAGCACTCGGTTACAATCCGGGCAGGGTTGACGGGTATTTCGACTGGAATACAAAAACGGCTGTCGAAGCTTTCCAAATGCATGAAAAAATGCAGCCGACAGGCATCATCAATGGCGATACGGCAACAAAACTGATGTCTGAAGTCAGCAATCTTATTACGCAGCACGATACGCAGCTCAAAAAAGCGGAAGAAGTTGTCCAAAAAGAAAAATAGCAAAATAAGCCGGGAGATCTACTCCCGGCTTATTTTGTGCAATCCGATGCACGAAAAATGATATAATAAAGTCAGGAGATTCGCCTGTCCCCTATAAGAAAGGAAAGGAATGGGAGTGTTGGAGACAAAAGATACAGTCGATCTGGAATTCATCTTCCGCAGAGTATACCGTAAAATTAAAGAAGAACTGCATAGCTTGTTAAAAGAGCATGTAACCCTTAACGAATTTATGGTGTTAAAACTTTTATCGGAATCCCCGATGCGTTCATCCGATTTGTCGAAAATGCTGCAAGTGTCCGCCAGCCATATTACTTCTGTAACCGATTCGCTCGTGGAAAAAGGGCTGATTGAACGGAGAAGATCCAATAAAGACAGACGTGTGGTCGACTTAATTTTAACGGAAAAGGGAAAATCGTTAATCGGCAGGTTGAAGGAAATCAAATCCCGGTTTCTGAAAGACCAGCTGGACGTTTTTACGGAAGAAGAACGGGAAACATTGTACAGGCTGTTCCGGAAGCTTGAAGACCATCTCAATCAAATGCACTGATATGAAAACGTGCCCATATACACAAAAAGCGCCCCGAAGCCGCAAGCCCGGCTTCGGGGCACTTTTTTTAAATGAATGTGGCAGCATGCAACATTTAAGAAAAAAATGTAACAATACCCGCCCGTTTTCCGCCTTGTCAACCCCGAAATCCTTCCATCTTTTGGATATTTAAAAAGACGGTGCCAATGTGTGAAATGATAGGAAATTCGCACGATGCATGGAAACCTTTGATACAGCCGGCTTTTTCATTTTCAGTTTGCAAGCAGGCCCCTTCTTTGCTGCTTGTTCTATTTTCTCCCAGAAATATTACAAAAATCGTATGTTATGATGCTATTGTGTACGAGAGAGAAACCAACGAAAACGAGGGAGGACATCATTGATGAAAAAGGCCATGTTCACAACAGCAGCAGCACTTGCACTGATCCTTGCACCGGCAGTTTCCGGCAAGGCGGGGGCAGCCTCAAACGAAACAAACTGCAGCCCGAAAACGGTTGTTCAACATGAATACAAGTTTCATAGCATGCAGGAATTGGAGAACTGGTTAAAGCAGCATAACATCCGTTTTTCTTTTAAACCGGCAACCCATCAAACTGCTTCAAACCACGCGGGCAAAACTTACCAGACAACGGCAGCACCAAAGCAATCGGCACCGGAACAAACAGCAGCACCAAAGCAATCGGCATCAAAACAAACTTCAACGCAACCGGCAGGCGGCACGCAGTCACAGGCTGCCAACACGTTAAACGCCTATGAAAAACAAGTGGTGACCCTTGTAAACGAAGAACGGGCGAAAAACGGCCTAGGCGCGCTGAAAATTGATACGGCTTTGAGCAAAATGGCGCGCGTCAAATCGAATGATATGGCAACCCATAAATATTTTGACCATACAAGCCCGACTTACGGCTCTCCGTTCGATATGATGAAGCAATTCGGGATCTCGTATCAATATGCCGGCGAAAACATCGCAATGGGCCAGCAAACACCGCAGGAAGTCATGAATGCATGGATGAACAGCGAAGGCCACAGGGCGAATATTTTAAATAAAAACTTCACCCATATCGGCGTGGGCTATGTTGAAAACGGCCACTACTGGACACAAGAGTTTATTGGAAAATAAATTGCTTATCGCAGCCTCTTTTACGGGGCTGCTTTTTTGTACGCACTTTTTGAAACGTCACTTGCGGAAAACGGGTCCACTTTCCTGTACGCTGACCCATCTGCCGGATAAGCCCCGCTTGCGCCAAACCTTATCCGTTCTTTTTCAGCAAATCTCCGGCTTTTTGCTGGATATAATGCAAGCGCCCTAAAAGTGTTACCGCACCTACAGCAAGGCCTGTGATCAGCCCGATCCAGTAGGCATACGGGCCGAGGGCGGTGGCGGCATCCAGCAAATACCCGAGCGGAAGCCCAATGACCCAATATGAAACAAACGTCATAATGGTCGTAATCCGGACATCTTTATACCCTCTAAGCGCGCCTTGCACCGGCGCCTGAACCGCATCTGACCATTGGAAAAAGATGGCATACAGCAAAAAATGGCCGGTTAACCGGATGACAGCCGGATCATCACTGTAAAACGCTGCCACTTGTTCATGGAATAAGTAGAGCAACAGCCCGGTCAAGGTGGCGATCACAACAGCAGTCATGAGCCCGATTGTGCTGTACTGGCGGGCGTCTTTAAATCTTCCGGCCCCTGCTTCAAAACTGACAAGAATCGTCATCGCAAGCGAAATGCTGAGCGGAAGCATGTACAAAAGCGATTCAAAATTCATGGCAGCCTGATGGGAAGCGATCGTGTCAGTGCCAAATTTGCTCATGAACAATGTCACAACCGAAAAAATGCTTGATTCAAAAAAAGTCGACAACCCCATCGGGATCCCAAGCGACAATAGCGCTTTCCAGCTGCGGATCGAAACCGGGTAAAACGTGCGGAACAGCCGCATTTCAGCAAAACGTGGCAAACGCATAAGCACAAGGATTGCAATCAACAAGATAAGCCAGTAGGTGATGGCGCTCGCAACGCCGGCACCTGCCCCGCCAAGCTGCGGAAATCCGGCATGCCCGAAGATGAACAGAACATTCAATCCAATATTGATGGGCAGCGCCAACAGCGTGATCAGCATTGATATTTTTGTCAGCCCGGTAGCATCAATCAGCGAGCGGCAAACCTGGTAACAGAACAACGGAATCAGCCCGAAAGACAGGGCAAATAAAAACCGATGCGCGACCCTCTCCACATGCGGCGCTAAATCCATCCGGCCAAGGACCGGCCCAATCACCAGCCCGCCTGCAAACAGCACCAGTACGGCCATACAGACGGCGACGTAAAGGCTCTGGATAAATGTACGGGGGATTTCATCCGTGTTTTTGCTGCCGATCAAATGGGAAATGATCGGGGTAACCGCCTGTAAAACCGTTCCCAGCCCGGTTGAAACGGGGAACCAGAGGGATGCGCCGATCGCAACACCGGCCAGATCGGCTTTGGAAAAATGGCCGGACATCGTTGTATCGAAAAAATTCATGAGCAGCATCGCAAGCTGGGTGATGAGAATCGGCAGAAATAAATGCCAAAGCTGTGCGATTTTTTCTTTTAAGGTAAAAGTTTGTTTCATGTTCATTCCCCCAACTGTTTTCCACGGACTCCAAAAAATTATAACATATTCATTTTCCGGGCCGCCATGGACAGCCTGCCATGAAAATGGAAATGCCCGGCGAAAGATTTGGAAACCCGTAAAACCATCATGATTTATAAAAAGTCTCATATAATAGAGTGACCAGACAAAAACGGGAGATTCTGTATGGAGCTGAAAAAAACCTATTCGACGTTGTCTCACATGTACCTGTGTCAAACCGTTATTCTTGCATGCGGCCTTTCCGCATTTTGTCTCACGCTGATGTATATCGGGCGCGGCGGCATGTTCAACTGGCTGATTTTGGCCGTCTGGCTGTTCATTCTCTACTTTGCTGCGCGCTATTTCTACTATCAAAAGATAGAAGAAAACATATCCGGAGAAAAAGGGGAGGAAGAAAGACAAGCGGACAGCGGGCAGTACTTGATCCAGTTTCCTCCCGGTGCAAAACTCTCGGTGCAGCTTTATGACGGAAGCGGACGCTTAGGGTGGCTGCTTGAGGAAAAAGCTTTCAGACAACAAATCCGGTATTTCCGCCTTGAACGGGGAGCGGGCGCCACATTTTGCGCCACGGTCCGCAAACGGCAAAACTGGGAAATCAGCATCAGATTTCCGGCATATGAACTGGCCTTTTCATTAAAAGAAGCAAAAGGAAAAGAAATGATATTTGAAAACGGCAGCCGGACTTGCGCGATCCGGAAAAATGGAAACCATGATTTGGAATTTTACCGGGACGAACAACTTTTAGCAGTGGTGTCGCGCGGCGTGATGCCGGTCAGCTGGCAGCAGAAGTTTCCGCTTAATGCACCGGTACTTACTTTTATACGGGGGACGGAAGAAGACGAAGTACTCGTCATCGCACTGCTCGCCTTTTTTTACAGGCATAATAAATATTTCGTGTAAAAAAAAAGAAGAGATGATACAATTTTTGTAAGAATAAAGAAAGAAAAAGAGAGGAAATCCATCATGCATGTGAAACTGATTAAATGCCACGGCTCAGGCAACGATTTTTTGCTGATCGATGAAACGGAAATCTCTGCGCCATTAACGGACGACATCCGCAAAAAAATGGCTCTGTCATTTTGCCGGCGCGATGCCGGGCTCGGGGCGGACGGCCTGCTCTTTGTGTCGGAAAGCCAGCAGGCAGACGCAAAAATGCGGGTATTCAATGCGGACGGTTCCGAGGCGTCCATGTGCGGGAACGGCCTGCGCTGTGTTGCGCGGTACGTATCCGAAAAACGCGGGAAAGACGATCTGTTAATTGAAACGATGAAAGCAAATCTATATGCCCGCAAAGCAGAGCCCCTATTGGACGGCATCCCAACGTTCCGGGTCGAAATCTCGCCTGTCTCCTTTGACTTGGACAAACTGCCGATGCATATTGATAAAGAAGTGCTCATCAATGAACCGGTTAAGGCCTTGTCGGAAGATTTGTCGTTTACAGCAGTTGCGGTGCCGAATCCGCATCTGATCGCCTTTGTCGAAAATGAAGGATTCCGGTCTGATACGCAAAAAACATTGTCCGAGTATGTGAACGGACCAAATGATATCTTTCCGGACGGCGTGAATGTCAGCTTTGCCAAACCGATTGGTGAAAATGGCTTATACGTCCGCACGTTTGAACGCGGCGTCGGTTTTACAAATGCGTGCGGAACGGCGATGTCCGCTTCAAGCCTTGTGGCCTGCCTGTTAAGATTGCGCCCGTTCGGTGAAATGATCGACGTGTTCAATAATGGCGGTAAAGTACGGTGCTTTGTCCAAAAAATTGAAAAAGAAGGGGAACCGGCATACACGATTGACCTGATCGGTAATGCCACCTATTTATACGAAACCACTGTTTCTTTTGACGTTGGGCACCCGGAACAGTTCCGGATCGCGGAAAAAAAGGATTTCGGCGAACAGAAGCTGTATCAAAAGCTCGAAACCCATGCAAAAGAAACGGTAGAGAAAGCATTGGCTTAAAATTTGCGTCTCCTGTAAAAGGGAGGCGTATTTTTTTCGATTAGAAAGCTGCGCCAAACTATATGGGGCGCCCTTTGTTCTGCTTTAAAAATGCAAGTACCGGGGCAAAAGGCTGGCCGCTTTTGCAGGCAAAGAATCGCGCAAACGGGCAGCCGTACCGGTTCACACGCGAAAGGACCGTTTCAATAGTAAAGTCATACGGCGAAAGCGACGCGTTTACTTCTTCCCAGAAAAGCGGAGCCGCCACAAGCGCATCCTCATGCCCGCGCATCGAATAAGGTGCAATGATCGTTTTTCCTTCCGCATGCTGGACGAAATCAACATATAATTTTCCGCCCCGTTTTTTCTTCATCCGTTCGATTGTAAAATGTTCAGGCGATTTCGAAATGAAATAAGCAGCCACAAATTCCGTGAACAGCCTTGTATCTTCCCATGAGAACTGCCCGTCCGGCAATGGAATGTAGACTTGCAGCCCTTTATTCCCGGAAATTTTGACAAAGCTCTCCAAATGAAGGGCATCCGTCACCTGTTTTAACAGCAAAGCCGCTTCTACTGCAAGTTGAAACGCATCCCGGGAAGGGGGGTCAAAATCAAATACAATCTCACTGACGAAACGGCTGTTTACGGTCTGAAACGGGATATGGTATTCCACCGCCAGCTGGTTCGCAAGCCACATCAGTGTTTTTAAATGGTTGCAGACAATATACCGGATGTCTTCATGCATCGCCGTATCCACAAAAGCGGGCGCATAATCGGGGCAGTTTTTCTGGTAAAATGCCTCGCCGAAGACGCCGTGCGGGTAACGGATGACGGTCAAAAGCCTGTCCGAAAGAAACGGCAGCATAAAAGGGGAAATTTCCCGCATATAGGTAAGAAAGTCGAGCTTTGTCACATGGCGCTTTTTCCATAGCGGTTTATCCGGATGCGTCACTTCCACTTCTTCCGGAATGGCGGCGTTACGGAGCCTGAAATCTTCAAATGTACAGGCATCCGGGGAAAGATCAAAGCGGAAGCGGTGGAAATGCGGTTCTCGCAGGTTGGCGCCGTCCCATTCCAAATAAAATAACTCGACGCAAATCGAAGGATCGATCGTATAGACGCCGTTTTCATCGTTTGCGGCATTTTTCCTGACTGCTTCTGCGAGGATTTGTTTTTCGCCCGGATTCATGCTGAAAAGAAACTGGCCGATTGGAAAAATGCCGCCATCTTTAAACACCGCTGCGTCGAAATACCCGTTTTTCGCGTCATAAGCTGTAATAAAGCAGGCGGCTGTTTTCCAATTTTTCACTTTTATCCATGTCTCAACCCGTTTTCCCGCTTCCCACTTGCTGTCCGTTTGTTTTGCGACAATGCCTTCACTGTTAAAATTTTTCACCGTCTCCTTTAAGGCGGGCGCGTCACGGGTAAACGGGATCTGCTGGACCCGTGCCGTTTCGCCCGGGGCGGGGGAGAGCGGCAGCGCAAGCGTTTCACAAAACTTTTCCAATACTTTTTTTCGCTGCAAATACGGTTTTCCGGCCATATCCTCCCCGCCAAGCATGAGCAAATCAAATACGAGATAATGGGCGGGGCGCACTTTAGCCTTCTCTGCAGCTGCCTTCGCTTTCATCCGCCCGCGGCGCTGCAGCTCCCTAAAGCCAGCTTTATACGGATTTTCAAGCAGCACAAGTTCGCCGTCAAGCCGTAACGGAAGCTGCCCTTTTACGCGGCCTTCAAGTGTTTGCAAAAAGGTGCGGATTTCCGGAAACTGGGGCAGCAAATCTTTTCCGTTGCGGCTCCATAACCGCATGCCGCCTTTTGTCCAGTCGAGGATCGCGCGATAACCGTCATATTTGATTTCGTATGCCCACTTTCCTGTATCAGGCAGAGACCATTTTAAAACCGGCAGCATCGGTTTCATTTCGAGCACCCTTTCTTTTTCCAAAAGTTGAAGTACATAGCGGGGCGGATTCATACATATATTATCTTCAAAAAGCGAGGCGTTTCATTCATGCATACGATGTGGAAAGGCACGATCAGTTTTGGGCTCGTCAATATCCCGATCAAACTGCATGCCGCAACGGAAGATAAAGATATCAAATTGCGTTCCCTTCATAAAAAATGTCATTCCCCGATCCGGTATGAAAAGGTTTGTCCGGTGTGCGGGGAAGAATTGGACGCGAAAGAAATTGTAAAAGGATACGAAATCGCGAAAGGGAAGTTTGTCGTGCTGGAAGAGGAGGAACTGGAAGAGCTGCGCAAACAGACAGAAGAAAAAGCAGTGGAAATTATGGATTTTCTCGATATGCGGGAAATCGACCCGGTTTATTTTAACCGGAGCTACTACATGTCCCCGAATGAAGGGGGTGTAAAAGCTTACGGCTTGTTGCGGAAAGCGCTGACCGAATCAGAGAAAGTCGGGCTTGCCCGGATTGTCATGCGTTCAAAGGAGCAGCTCGCCGTTATCCGCGTGTATGAAAATACGCTGCTGATGGAAACCATCCATTACCCGGATGAAGTCCGGAGGGCATCTGACGTTCCGAATGTGCCGCAGGATGATGAAGTCTCGAAAAAAGAAATTGAGACGGCAATTTTGCTGATTGACCAGTTAACGACATCGTTTGAGCCTGAAAAATATACGGATGCATACCGGTCAAACCTGATGGCTTTGATTGAATCGAAGCGGACCGGGAAAAAACTCGTCACGGCGAAAGTGAAAGAACCGGAAAATAATGTGACCGACCTGATGGCGGCGCTCCAGGCTTCCATCGACAGGGCAAAGCCGGCAAAAAAACCGGCAAAGAAACCAAAAAAAGCGGCTAAAACAAAGGCAAAAGAAGCGTAAAAACCGGCGGATACCGGTGCGGGGAATGCCTGAAAATTTGCCGGAAAGCCTCCAATATGGTAAATTATTTCATATTGGAGGTTGATGATGAAAAGGCAGACGATTGTGCAATGGCTGTTCGTTTTACTGGTGCTTTCCCTCTGCACCTGGATTTTTTTTGAAATCGCCGATCATTTCAACCAGGGGGAGATCCGGCATTTTGACCTTCCGATTATCTCATTTGTCCAGGGGAATATTTCCGGCCGGTTAACGAGCGTGATGCTGGCTGTTACCTTTCTCGGATCTGTAAAAGGGGCGGCGGTGGTCACCCTCGTGCTTTCCCTTGTGCTCTGGATCAAAAAATACCGCACACTGGGCCTTTATCTCGCTGTATCTGTCGCGCTTGGAGCGGGGGTTTTTAACACCATATTAAAATACATATTCAAGCGCCAGCGCCCCGATATTATGCGTATCGTCCAGGAAACGGGCTACAGCTTCCCGAGCGGGCATTCGATGGGATCCATGATTTTATACGGCTGCCTCGTATTGATTCTGTTCCGCATCACAAAACGCAGGTGGGTGAAGTTCGCGGGGACGCTGTTTGCCCTCTTGCTGGTGCTTGCCATCGGCATCAGCCGCATCTATTTAGGGGTACACTACCCGAGCGACGTTGCCGGCGGATATGCGGCCGGCCTTGTTTGGGTCATTTTATCTGCGCTTGCGTTGAACTTGTTTGAAACAAAATTGAAATTGTAATAAAATATGGTGGGAATAAAAATGTTTGGCGGTGGGTATGCGGATTTTCGGACCGTGCAGTCGCGTTTAGCCGGAAAGGACTGCCCCGGTGCTGGAAAAGCCGTTAATGAGCGCTTGCTTTTTTTAAAAATTGTATTACAATATGTTGGTATGAATGAAGAAGCGTCCTGAAATTGTTGCCGGAGAGTTTGGCGATTGGGAGGGAATACTGAATGAAGATCTCGTTTAGCCAGATTAAAAGTTTGCTAAATAAAAAATACGCCCTGTACTTTCTCATGGTTTTTTTGTTCTGGGTAAAAACTTATATTGTCTATAAAGCGGAATTCAATCTGGATCTGCAAAACGGCATGCAGAAATTTTTGCTCGCCATCAATCCCATCAGTTCGGCACTGTTCTTCTTTGCGCTTGCGCTTTTCTTTAAAGGACGCGGCCGGATCATTGCAATAACTGTGATTGACGTGCTTTTGTCTGTTTTGCTGTACGCGAATGTATGCTATTACCGTTTTTTTAATGACTTCATTACACTGCCTGTGCTGTCGCAGACGAAAAACTTCGGCGACCTCGGTGGGAGTGCCGCTGCATTAATGAAGCCTTATGATATTTTTTACTTTTTTGATACGATCATCCTCATTGTCTTGATTGCAACGAAAGCCGTCAGGGCCAATGCAGAGAAGGTCAGCCGCCGCTCGCTTGCCGGGCTGATGATTGCCGCAATTGCATTTTTCATTTTTAATCTCGGCCTTGCCGAAGCGGACCGCCCGCAGCTTTTAACGCGGACTTTTGACCGCAGTTATATCGTGAAATATCTCGGCATGTACAATTACACCCTTTATGATGCGGTTCAGACAACAAAATCGTCTGCGCAGCGGGCGATGGCTGATAGCAGTGACGTGAGCGATGTGGAAAACTATGTGAAAGCGAACTATATCGAGCCGGACAGCAAATATTTCGGCGCGGCAAAGGGTATGAATGTCATTTACGTTTCACTTGAGTCGTTCCAGAACTTTTTGATCAATTACAAATTGGACGGCAAAGAGGTCACACCGTTTTTAAACTCGCTGACAAAGGACAAAAACACCTTTTATTTCGATAACTTTTTCCACCAGACAGGCCAGGGGAAAACGTCTGATGCCGAATTTATGATGGAAAACTCGCTGTTCCCGCTGCCGACGGGGTCTGTATTTACAACGAAAGCACAAAATACGTACCAGGCAGCACCTGCTATTCTTGACCAGAAAGGCTATACATCGGCTGTTTTCCACGGAAACTATAAGACTTTCTGGAACCGTGACGAAATGTACAAATCGTTCGGCTATGACCGTTTCTTTGACGCCAAGTATTACGATATGAACGACAAAAATACGTTAAACTACGGGATGAAGGACAAACCTTGGTTTAATGAGTCGATGCAGTATTTGACCAAATTGCCGCAGCCTTTCTATGCGAAGTTTATTACGCTTTCAAACCACTTTCCGTTTCCTTTGGATGAAGAGGATGCAGACTTCCCAAAGGGCGATTTCGGCGATAAAACCGTGGATAACTATTTTCAAACCGCCCATTATCTGGATGAAGCGATACAGCAGTTCTTCACCTATTTGAAGGAATCCGGGCTTTATGACCATACGGTGATTGTCATGTACGGCGACCATTATGGCATTTCGGAAAATCACAATGCGGCGATGGCGAAAGTGCTCGGCGTTCCTGAAATTACGCCATATTTGAACGCACAGCTGCAAAGGGTGCCGCTGTTTATCCATGTTCCGGGCGTAAAAGGCGGGATCAAGCATACGTACGGCGGTGAAGTCGATGTAATGCCGACGGTTATGCATTTGCTTGGCATTGATACAAAAGACTACATCCAGTTCGGGTCTGATCTTTTGTCCAGCCAGCACCGCCAAGTCGTTCCATTCCGTAACGGTGATTTTGTCACCAATAAGTACACGCAAGTATCCGGAACGCTTTACGACAATGCGACCGGTGAAAAAGTCAATCCAAAACTAGGCAAAACTGATGAAAAGATTGCAAAAGAGATGCTGAATCTGTCTGATAAAGTGGTATACGACGACCTGCTCCGTTTCTATACGCCAAAAGGTTTTACGCCGGTGAACCGGAACAAGTATGACTATTCCTTTGACCAGACGGATATGGCCGGGTTGCCGAAAACCCCCATTCCGGATTCAGCCAAAAAGAATAAATAAAGAAAACAAACCCCGGTGGAATGCAACCGGGGTTTGTTTTTTGTGCCAGGAAAAAGCATATCGTGAATGCATCATTCCGGCTTCTTTTATGGTTTTCAACAGGCATGTTTTCAATCATTTTTTAAAGAGCAAATCCCTGGCAGTTTGAAAATCGTTTGTCGGTTGATTGCAGCTGAAGTTTTCACAGACATAAATGGTTGGTTGCCCGTTTATCATGGCATAATCTTCAATAAAAGGGGCGATTTTGGAGAGTTTCTTCTTTTCGCGCCTTTTTACTGCCATGAAGGAAATTTCGGGGTGAAAATTCTCCTGAATATGGCGGATAAAATCAACAGCTTTTTCTGTTTCATCATCCATAACGATCACCACTTCCTTCGTTGCCTGCTGTGCGTACATCACTGCCTGCATCATCATGGCGTGGGCATTGGGATCATCATGGATAACCTTGCTGAAGGCCTGAAACATTTGCTGGACTTTTTCTTCCAACGTAAAATCCCCGGTCAGTTTCGCCAGCCTTAACAATTGGCAGGCTGCGACACTGTTCCCGGAAGGCAGTGCCCCGTCATAAGACGCCTTTTGCCTGACGAGCAATGGCTCATCGTCGTTTCCGCTAAAGAAAAAGCCTCCTCCATGTCCGTCCCAAAATAAATCAATCATATTGCCGGCCAGTCTTTTTGCTTCCGCCAAATAAAAAGGGGCAAAAGTGGACTCATACAGTTCCATATATCCCCACAGGAGAAAGGCATATTCGTCTATAAAACCTTTGTTTTTTACTTCGCCATCGCGGTATCTTACCATTACCCGGCCATTTTGGATCAAGTTGTCCCTTATAAAAGAAACCGCTTTTTCTGCAGCCTGCACATAAGATGGTTGATAAAAAACACGCCCCGCTTTTGCGAGTGCTGCAATCATTAAGCCGTTCCATGCCGTTAAAATTTTATCATCGCGGAACGGGCGCACCCGTTTTTCCCGGTGCTGGAACAAGCTTTGCCGTGCCGTTTCTAATTTTTCCGCCAGCGCTGCAGGAGAAAACCCTTCCTTTTTTGCAATTGTTTCCAAATGGGTTGTAATCTGGTTCGGAATATTTTTTCCTTCGAAATTTCCCTGCCCGGTAATGCCGTATGCCTGGCAAAAGAGCGTGCCCAACTGTTCCCCCAGCACATCTTTTACTTCTTTAGGCGTCCACACATAAAACTTTCCTTCCTCGCCTTCCGAGTCGGCATCTTCCGCGGAATAGAATCCGCCATCCGGATGGGCCATATCACGCAGCACATACTTGATGATTTCTTCCGTTATTTTTTTGTACCGGGCATTTTTCGTCATCCGGAAAGCATCGGTATAGGCCAGTGCAAGCAGCGCATTGTCATAAAGCATTTTTTCAAAGTGGGGCACCAAAAATTTTTCATCAACGGAATAGCGGGAAAAACCGTAACCAATATGGTCATAAATTCCCCCGCGCGCCAGCCCGTCCAATGTTTTTGTTGCCATCGCAAGCGCATCCCGGTTTTCATAAAATTTGGCATACATGAGTAAAAATACAAGTGAATGCGGCATTGGAAATTTCGGCGCCCTGCCAAAACCGCCATAGCGGGGATCAAAAGCCTGCTTGTAAGTTTGGAAAGCGCGCCCGGCCGTTTCTTTCGTTAAAGCCGTTTGCCCCCCTTTTTTCCGGCTTGCCTTGAGCGCCTGTTTGACTTGTGCGCCTACATCCTTGATCCGGTCCGGATTTTCGGTGTATTGTTGGGATAAATAATGCAACACTTCTTTAAAACCGGGCATCCCATACCGGCTTTCCCGCGGAAAATAGGTTCCGGCATAAAAAGGGACCTTCTCCGGCGTCAAAAATACGCTCAACGGCCAGCCGCCCTGCCCGGTCATCATTTGGCAAACAAGCATATAAATGGCATCAATATCCGGCCGCTCTTCCCTGTCCACCTTAATCGCCACAAATTTCTCATTCAGGATCCGCGCCACCTCTTCATTTTCAAAAGACTCCCGCTCCATCACATGGCACCAGTGGCAGGTCGAATAGCCGATGGAAACAAAAACCGGCTTGTTTTCCCGCTTCGCTTTCGCAAAAGCGTCTTCGCCCCACGGATACCAGTCAACCGGATTACGGGCGTGCTGCAGCAAATAAGGCGATTTTTCATGAATTAACCGATTAAATGGTCTGTTTTCACCCAAGACATTCCCTTCTTTCTTTCACTTCCTTTATCATCAGTTTACCTGAAACAAAAAGGCGCTACAAATGCTTGAAATCGCACGACTCCGCAATTAAGCAGGGGAAGAGGCTTTAGCACGTGATTTGTCCGGTTTCACCGCCGCAAATGTAAGTCCTGCCGCCACCAGGCAGAAACCGGCCATGATCACCATGCTGATCTCAACCCGCCCTTTCATAAAATTGGCCATAAATAACGGACCTGCCGCCACGCCGATGTAGCGCATAGAACTGTAAATGGCGCTGATCGTCCCGCGGACTTCTTTTTCAATCGACTGATTAATCAGCGCATCCAACGGCGTAAGGGAGGCGCCGATTCCGATTCCGCAAATGAGAAAGGTCCCGATTAAATAGAAAAAACGGTCCGAAAAAGTGATCACGAGCACGGAGGCTCCGGTAATGAGCACACTGGAGAAAATAATCCATTTCATCAGTACCATGTTTTCTTTAATGATTTTCCCGGTTATAAAGGAAGAAAGGCACAATGCCGCGAGCGGGACGGCCAAAATAAACCCTTTCTTCACGCCATGGTAGCCGTACTGGTCTTCCAGATTGGACGACAAATAAAACAGCACCGCAAACAAAATAAACATCACGATGGCCCCGATCGCAAATACGGACGCCAGCCAGCGCCAGTGCTGGCGGAACACCTTTTTCGTATTCCCTATAAATGCTTTGATTCCCGGCCCCTGTTTTTCGTGTGCCGGCCTTTTGACAAGAAACAAAACAGACAGGATAGAGATCAGGCAAAAGACAGGGATGGCCGCAAAAGGCAAAAACCAGATCAATCCTGCCAGGAAGGATCCGAGAATCGGGCTCAATACTTTTCCAAACGTATTGGCCGTTTCAATAATGCCGAGGGTGGTGCTCACATCCCGGTTGCGGTGGAACATATCGCCGACAAGCGGCAAAACGATCGGTGCCGCGCCGGCCGTCCCGACGCCCTGCAAAGTCCGGCCGATCAAAATAAGGGAATACGGGTGATCGAGTTGCCAGGCCGCGTATGCCGAAATCGCCCCTCCTATAGCCGTAATCGCAAGTGACGGGATAATGACCATTTTTCGGCCGTATCTGTCCGATAAAAATCCGGCAACCGGGATAAGGAAAATGGCGACAATTGAATAAAAGGTGATAATATAGCTGGATTGGACTTTGGAGATGCCCAGTTTGTCCTCCATGAGGGGAAGGACCGGGATGAGCATCGAATTCCCCAGTGTCATAATCAGGGGAATGGAAGATAATGCAACAATCGCCCATCTTTTTTGATGGATTTCATTGTTTTTATCGGATAAAGGTGTGTTCGTTGTCAAATGATCCATTGTCTGTATTTTCCTTTCTTCTTCTCAATGTCAGCACTCTTCTTTACTATCTGCCGAACCGGAGACATTTATGAATGGAAAAAACGGGTTTTCTTTCTCATCATTTTTTAACAAACCATTCATATCTTTTTCTTTTCATTCGGTTAGCATATAAGAAAAAGCGGATTCTCCTTGATCATGCGCTGTCCGGAGCTATAATAAGGGCAGCGGAAAAGAAAGAGTTCCGGCAAAAGAACTTCGAGGGGGAATCGTCATGAAACGGATATTATTGGTGGAAGATGAAAAAAATCTGGCCCGTTTTATTGAGCTGGAGTTAAGACATGAAGGATACGAAGTGAAAGTGGCGTATGACGGACGGGAAGGGCTGCAGTCGGCTTTGGAGGAGGACTGGGATGTGATTCTCCTTGATTTAATGCTGCCGAAACTGAACGGCCTTGAAGTATGCCGCCGCCTGCGCCAGGAAAAAGAAACACCGGTCATCATGATTACCGCTCGGGACAGCATTATGGACCGTGTATCCGGGCTTGACCATGGGGCGGATGATTATATTGTCAAACCATTTGCGATTGAAGAATTGCTCGCAAGGCTGAGAGCCATTTTCAGAAGGATGGAGTACGCCGAGCCCAAAAAAGCAGCGCTAACAACGTACAAGTTTCGTGACCTTGTGCTGGAAAAAGAAAGCCGGCTTGTTAAAAAGGCAGGGAAAACCATTGAATTGACAAAGCGGGAATACGATTTGCTGCTTACGCTTTTGGAAAATAAAAATATTGTCATGACCCGTGAAGCGCTCCTGAACAAAGTATGGGGATATGAAACCGAGGTCGAAACGAATGTCGTCGATGTGTACATCCGGTACTTGCGCAATAAAATTGATACAGAAGGCGAAGACAGCTATATCCAGACAGTGCGGGGAACAGGATATGTGATGCGCGAATGAGGGCGGTAAAACACTGGCTGCAAAAAAGTTCCTTGAAAGTGAAATGGTCCGTCGGCGCAAGTGTAGCGATCTTTTTAACGTTTCTGATTTTCGGATTTTTCCAGTATACACTAATCAGTAGATGGCTATTGCATGAAGAAGCGACTTCGGTATCCGAGGCGCTGGATGATTTGAACAACAAGGGGGAAAACATCGATGACATTTTATCGAACCGGACGCTTTTTCAGCAGGTGCTGGAAAAAGACCAGTCGATCCGGATCATCAATGCGGAAGGAAAGGAAATGCTTGTCGTAAAAAGCATTCATTCTACCGATGCAAAAGTGCCGTTTATGCCGGTGAACGAAAAACGGGTCAGCCTGATCCGCGCGGGCAATCATCAAATTTTAGTCGGAAGGAGCCCGTTCCGCTCCCAGTCGTTCAACGGCTATATTGAAGTGATCTATCCTTTATACCGGTATGAAAATTTAATGCGGAATGTTCTGTTTGTCATGATGGTCGCCGGATGTGTGGGCTTGCTTTTGAGTGCTTTTCTCGGGTTTATGATGGCAAAAAATTTCCTCAAACCGTTGAAAAAACTCTCTTCCACCATGCAAAGCATTCGCAAAAAAGGATTCCAGGAACGGATGGAGCCAAGCGCCTCCAAAGACGAAATGGGGGAACTGACCAATATTTTTAACGATATGATGGACCAGATTGAACAGTCGTTCCGGCAGCAGAAACGGTTTGTCGAGGATGCTTCCCATGAATTAAGGACCCCCGTGCAAGTAATGGAAGGGCACTTAAATTTGTTAAACCGCTGGGGAAAAAATGACCCTGCGATTCTTGAAGAGTCGCTCCAGGCCTCGCTTCAGGAATTAAGCAGAATGAAAAAACTGGTGGAGGAACTGCTCGATCTTTCCCGGGTGGAAGAAGCCAAAATATTGGCCAATGAGGAAAAAGCAGATCTTTTGGCGGTCACAGAAAGGGTGATCCGCAATTTTAAAATGATCCACCAGCAATTCGATTTCAATTTTCAATATGATCCCAAACAGGCCTATGAAATCCTGATGAGCGAGAACCATCTTGAGCAGGTGCTGATCATTGTATTTGATAATGCGATAAAATATTCCGACCGCATTTACAAAGTCGATATCCGTCTCAAGCAGGAAAAGGGGAGGGCCGTGTTAACGGTAAAAGATTACGGCATCGGGATCCCGAAAGAAGATTTGCCGCAAATTTTCCACCGCTTTTACCGGGTGGATAAAGCAAGAAGCCGCGCAAAAGGCGGGAACGGGCTCGGGCTTGCTATTGCCAAACAACTGACAGAAGGATATTCCGGCACGATAGAAGCAGCAAGCGAGGTTGGCAAAGGGACCGAAATCCGGTTTACATTCCCCCTTGCCGCAAAACAAAAAACAGGCGGAAAAGAGGGCGTTTCGAAAAAATGAAACGTTCTTTTTCTTTTAAAGAAAAGGGGAGGGCCGTGTTTTGCCTGTGCCTGGAAACCGCGCCCGCCTTTCGCCCGTTTCCAAAAGGATAAACCTTTTTGATCCGCAAAATAACCGGGAGCTATACGTATGGAACCAACTGTAAGTTTTATCCAGAGGGCCGGGCTGTTAAAAATCTATGCCGACTTCTGTCATTTCATGTTCACTTTTTTTCAGGAGCCGGATTTCCAGGATGCCGTCCCGGTATTTTGCGGTCGTCCCTTTCCGGCGCACCGGGGAAGGCAGCCGTATCACCTGTTCCGCGTCCGGTTTTGGGAATGATTTTAACATGACCTGAAGAGAAGTGTGGAAGATTTTTAAGCCGGTGAGCATGCTTTCCTCCTGGACAGGGACGCGGATAAAAATAAAATCCAGTGTTTCAAATACTTCTATAGACGGGGCGCCTGCATCCGGGGAAGAGGCCGCCGGTCCATTCCCGTCCCCCTTTTTAAACGCATTCCCCCATTCGTCCCATTGAGAAAGGGCTTGGTTTATATGTTCCTGTACAGGTGGAAACGGCATATTCATCATCTTGAAGATCTCTTCGGTAAACGGAAACGTTTTCCATGGGAACATTTTTCTGCTCCTTTCTGCAACGGGGATATCATAAAATATGCGGTTTTGAACAATCGGGTGAGGCTAATGCAGCAGCACTTTCCGGGAAAAAACAGAATGAATCACTATTCATGCAAATTTTTAAAAATAAGAGTTTTTAACTTTATCTATTACGCTTACAGTGCTAAAATTGAGTTTGTAAGCGTTACAGCTTTCAAAATTCTTTATCGTTACATAATTTCTTGGTTCCGTTTTGGCATCCGCCAGGCGAAACCATACGAAAGTGAATAAGGGACGAAGAGCTGGAGGTTTTTCAAAATGAATGCAACTACACCAAAGGGATTTTGGGAAAGTTTTTCCGGGCCTAATCTTGGGTATGTCATGGATTTATATGAACAATACCTGGAAGATCCGGACAGCATCGACGAAGAGGCGAGAAAAGTATTTGACCAGTGGGGCGCGCCCGCTGTTTCCGAAGGCGGGAGCCTGACACAGGGGCAGGCGGATATTTCTTTCCAATTGCCGGCAAACCCGACGATTTTCAGCAAAATGGTCGCTGCTGTCAAATTGGCGGACAATATCCGGACTTTTGGCCATCTCGCAGCGGATATCAACCCGCTCCAAAAACCTGTTGGGGATGTCAGAAGAATTGAACTGGGAGAATTTGATTTAACCGAAGAAGATTTGAAAAAAGTGCCGGCATCCTTTATTTGCCCGGATGCACCCAAAAGGGTCAAAAACGGGCTTGATGCCATCAATTATTTAAAAGAAGTGTACACCCAAAAAGTCGCCTTTGAGTTTGACCATATTCATGACATGGAAGAAAAGCACTGGCTGCAACGGACAGTTGAATCGGGCAGCTTTTTCCGCGAACTCGGCCGGGAACAGAAAATCGGGATTTTAAAACGCCTTTCAGATGTGGAAGGATTTGAAAAATTTATTCACCGGACATTTGTCGGGCAGAAGCGTTTTTCCATTGAAGGGCTTGATGCGCTCGTTCCGCTGATGGAACAAATGATTATGGAAGCGGTCAAAACGGGTGTGAAAACCGTTAATATCGGCATGGCGCACAGAGGCCGACTCAATGTGCTTGCCCATATTCTTGAAAAACCATACGAGCTCATTTTTGCGGAATTTAAGCATGCTTCCAATAAAGATTTAATCCCTTCCGAAGGATCGATCGGCATTACGTACGGATGGACCGGCGATGTTAAATACCATCTCGGCGCGGACAGAAAAGGGCAAAACGGCGGTCCGATCGGCGCGCGTATCGTGCTTGCCAACAACCCAAGCCATCTGGAAGTTGCCAACCCTGTTGTCGAAGGGTATACACGTGCCGCGCAGGATAACCGGAACAAAGCGGGCTATCCGGACCGCGATCCGGACCGCGCATTTGCGATTCTTGTCCACGGGGATGCCGCATTTGCGGGGCAGGGCATTGTCGCAGAAACGCTGAATATGAGCAAGCTGAACGGATACGGGACAGGCGGGACCATCCATATCATCGCCAATAACAATATCGGGTTTACGACCGAAACATACGACTCGAGGTCAACAAAATATGCTTCTGATCCGGCAAAAGGCTATGAAGTGCCGATCCTCCATGTGAATGCGGATGATCCGGAAGCATGCGTACAGGCGGCGCTGTTTGCTTATGCTTACCGCGAAAAATTCCATAAAGACTTTGTGATCGACCTGGTCGGCTACCGCCGCTACGGCCATAATGAAATGGATGAACCGATGGTAACCAACCCGGTAATGTACCATGCGGTGCACAATCATCCGACGGTCAGGGCCATCTACGGTGAACAGCTTGTAAAAGAAGGCGTCCTGACAGCCGAAGAGGTTAAAACGATTGATGAAGCCGTTCAGAAAAAACTGCAGGCGGCTTACGAAAAAGTGCCAGACGGCGAAGCAGAACCCGATACGGCCATGGAGCCCCCAGAAAATGTGAAAAAAGGCTATTTGAGCATGAAAACAGGGGTGCCGGAACAGGAACTGAGGGCTTGGAATGCTGAATTGCTCGCCTGGCCTGAAAACTTCCACGTCTTTAAAAAACTGGCGCGGATTTTGAAACGCCGCGAACACGTTTTTGACGGCAAAGGGAAAATTGACTGGGCCCATGCGGAAGCGCTCGCGTTTGCAGCCATTTTAAAAGATGGCGTGCCGATCCGGTTTACCGGCCAGGATACACAGCGCGGCACGTTCGCACAGCGCAATCTCGTCCTGCACGACGAACAGACGGGGGAAGAATATATTCCGCACCATCATCTGTCCGGCGTTCAAACTTCATTTGCCATTTATAACAGCCCGCTGACCGAAGCCGGCGTTGTCGGGTTTGAATACGGCTATAACGTCTTTTCGCCGGATACGCTCGTCATTTGGGAAGCCCAGTTCGGCGATTTTGCAAACATGGCACAGGTCATGTTTGACCAGTTCATTTCATCCGGCAGGGCAAAATGGGGGCAAAAATCAGGGCTTGTCATGATGCTGCCGCACGGATACGAAGGGCAAGGCCCTGAACATTCAAGCGGCAGGGTGGAACGCTTCCTGCAACTGGCAGCGGAAAACAACTGGACAGTGGCGAATGTCTCGACAGCCGGCCAATACTTCCATATTTTAAGAAGGCAGGCAAAATGGCTGGCAAAAGAAGAAATCCGCCCGCTCGTTCTCATGACGCCAAAAAGCCTGCTTCGCCACCCGCTGGCATCTGTAGAGCCGTCTGTACTGGTAGATGGCAAATTCCACACCGTGCTGGAAGGCCCGGATACGGAAAATACGGGTGCAGTCGAAAGAATCCTGCTTTGCAGCGGGAAAGTGGCTGTAGACTTGGAAGAAAAGCTGGACGGTGCGGATATGAGCTGGCTGCATACGGTAAGGGTCGAGCAAATCTATCCTTTCCCTGAACAGGAATTGAAGGAAATCTTCGCGCGCTTTAAAAACGCGAAAGAAATTGTATGGATGCAGGAGGAGCCGGAGAATATGGGTTCCTGGTCTTTTGTTGAACCGTATTTAAGAAAGTTGGCGCCTCAGGGAGCAGAAATCCGATACATCGGCCGGCCGAGAAGGTCAAGCCCGTCGGAAGGCGACCCGGTCGTCCATAAAAAAGAACAAAACATAATTCTGACTGAAGCCATTACCCGCCCTTAAACGGCGGCTCGCTCCTTCCCAAGGGGCGGGGGCTTCCTATGCGCAAAATAACCGTTGCTTTGCCCGCTTCATCCTGCAGCCCGCGCTGCTCGGAAGATGAAGGAGGAGGCTTTGATATAAAAAAAGTGATACTTTTAAGGGAGGACAAGTGTTGTGGCTGAAATTAAAGTGCCTGAACTGGCAGAATCCATCACGGAAGGAACCATTGCACAATGGCTGAAACATCCGGGGGACCATGTAGATAAAGGGGAATATATTGTAGAACTTGAGACAGATAAAGTAAATGTAGAAGTCATTTCGGAAGAAGAAGGCGTCGTCCAGTCCCTCCTTTTTGAAGAAGGGGACACAGTCCAAGTCGGCGATGTCATTGCGATTGTCGGCGAAGGAACAGGGGAAAACAACGCAACGCCTTCCGCGCCGCCAAAAGAAGCGGAAGCACCGCAACCGGCACAAGCACAGGCGCTGGCGCAAACACAAGCGCCTGCCCCGGAGCAGCCAAAGCCGGCTCAGGAAGAAAGCGAAAGCCGCCCGGTTGCTTCTCCGGCTGCCCGCAAACTGGCACGTGAAAAAGGCATTGACTTATCGCAAGTGCCGACAGTGGATCCGCTTGGCAGGGTAAGGAAACAAGATGTGGAAACCTTCAATCCGCAAGCTGCGGCAAAAGCGCCGGCAGCACCGGAAAAACCTGCAGCCGGCAAAGCTGTGGCAGAAGAAGCCGGCAAACCGGTTGAAAGAATCCGCATGTCACGCCGCCGCCAGACGATCGCAAAACGGCTCGTTGAAGTGACACAGACAACGGCGATGCTGACGACATTCAACGAAATTGATATGTCGGCCGTCATGGATTTAAGAAAGCGAAAAAAAGAACAGTTCGTTAAAGATCATGACATCCGTCTCGGCTTTATGTCGTTCTTTACAAAAGCAGTGGTTGCGGCATTGAAGAAATATCCGTATGTCAATGCGGAAATTCAGGGCAATGAGCTGCTCTTGAAAAAATATTATGATATCGGCATTGCGGTATCCACGGAAGAAGGGCTTGTCGTGCCGGTTGTCCGGGATTGCGACCGGAAATCGTTCGCGGAAATTGAAGCGGATATTGCTGCATTTGCCCAAAAAGCACGTGATAATAAACTTGCATTAAGCGATCTGCAGGGCGGAACCTTTACGATTACAAACGGCGGCGTCTTTGGCTCGTTGTTCTCAACGCCGATTATCAACGGGACACAGGTTGGCATCCTCGGCATGCACACCATTCAAAAACGCCCGGTTGCAGTCGATGGGGACCGGATTGAAATCCGCCCGATGATGTACGTGGCGCTTTCCTATGACCACCGCGTCATTGACGGAAAAGATGCTGTCGGTTTCTTGAAAACGGTGAAAACATTAATTGAAAATCCTGAAGATTTGCTGCTGGAATCTTAAAAGCATGAAAGAAAAGCATCGGTTTTGCCGATGCTTTTCTTTTTAACCGCCCTTTAAGGATTGGCGATCCAGACGCTTTTGACTTCCGTATAGTTTTGGAGCGCGTAGGAACCCATCTCGCGCCCGATGCCGGATTGTTTATAACCGCCAAACGGGGAAGCAGCATCAAACACATTGTAGCAGTTGACCCAAACCGTTCCCGCCCGGAGACGGTTTGCAATATAGTGCGCATTGGCCACATTTTCCGTCCAAACCCCTGCCGCAAGCCCGTACTCGCTGTTGTTGGCGCGGCTGATTACTTCATCGAGGGATTCGTAAGGCATTGCCGCAATGACTGGGCCGAAAATTTCCTCTTTGGCGATCGTCATCTCATCACGGACATCTGCAAAAATCGTCGGTTCAACAAAGAAGCCTTCTTCACGCGGTTTTTTTCCGCCTGTCACAATTTCCGCCCCTTCATCAAGCCCTTTTTCAATATAATTCAAAACGCGCGCTTGCTGCTCATCTGAAACAAGCGGCCCCATTTCCGTATCTTTATTCAGCCCGAAGCCCTGCTTAATTGACTGGGCGTGGGAGGCCATATCGGCAATGACATTATCGAAATGTTTCTTTTGAATGAAAACGCGCGAACCGGCGCAGCATACTTGCCCCTGGTTGAACATTACGCCGTTTAAAGCGCCAGGAATCGCTTTCGATAAGTCGGCATCCGGCAAAATAATGTTCGGGGATTTTCCGCCAAGTTCGAGCGTGACCCGTTTTAGCGTTTTCGAGGCATTGGCCATGATCAGTTTCCCGACTTCAGTGGAACCGGTAAAGGCAATTTTATCCACAAGCGGGTGGTCGACAAGGGCGGCCCCGGCAGTTTCCCCAAAGCCCGGCACAATATTGATGACGCCATCCGGGAAGCCGGCCTCGCTCACCAGCTGCGCCAAATAAAGGGCGGAAAGCGGCGTTTGTTCAGCCGGTTTTAAAATGATCGTGCAGCCGGTCGCAAGCGCGGCGCCCATTTTCCACATTGCCATTAAAAGAGGGAAGTTCCAAGGGATGATTTGCCCGACAACCCCGACCGGTTCATGGCGGGTATAGTTAAAGTAAGGGCCGTTTACGGGAATGGTCTGGCCGGTGATTTTCGTTGTCCAGCCGGCATAATACCGCATATGTTCAATGGCAAGCGGAATATCGGCATTTGCCGTTTCGCGGATCGGTTTCCCGTTGTCGAGCGTTTCGAGCTGTGCCAGCGCTTCCCGGTGCTCTTCCATCAGATCCGCCAATTTATACATTAACCGGCTTCTATCGGCAGGGTTCATCCGCGGCCATGGGCCTTCATCAAATGCTTTTCTGGCGGCTTGTACGGCAAGGCCGATATCTTGTTTATCCCCTTCATAGACCGTAGCCAGCGTTTCGCCGGTAGCCGGATTCGGCGTGTCAAATGTTTTGCCGGATGCGCTTTCAACAAATTGCCCGCTAATGAACATCTTCTTTTTGCCCTGAAGGAAATGCTGAACCCTTTCATCCAACTGCACGGTTAATTGTTCCATTTCAACCCCTCCGTTTATGTTAATTTCAAGGAGACAAGCCTCCTTATACACTTGCTTTGCGCGACAGTCTGTCAGCGCTTACATCAATATTATACTAAATCTAAAAAATAGGTGCAATAGAAATCATTCGAATAATTTGAATATATTTCGTGGAAAACCGCAAAAATTCGACATGCTCCTTTATGAATAATTATTCGCTACTAATTTTCTAACAAAAAATAATTATTTTATCTTTTTATTTTACTAGTTTCATATTATAATCTATATATACATACATTTTAAGAAACGAGGGATAAAATTGACGATTAATGAGAGAATGGCACTAAAAATCCGCCTGGAGCAGCTGGAAGACGCTGAGATCCGGGTTATACAGGAATTTCAAAAAGAACGGGAATATATTTTTAAAAGATTAAGGGAGCTGGATGAAAAAGAAGGTCAGCAGGCAGAAGCAGCATCCGGCAAACCGGAATATGTATCTTTTAATACGCTTGCGTCCGTCCCGCCGGAAACCTCCGGCGGCGAAGTCCTTACGAAAGAAAGAAAGGTGCGGAAATCGCGGCCGTCAAGAAGAAGCAAGTCGGGCAAGATGAGAGAAGAGGCCATCCAAATATTAAAAGAGGTTTCGAAACCGATCAGAGGGGCTGAACTGCAGCGGATGATCGAAGAAAAAACCGGCTTTAAAATCGCTAATATGACCTCTTTTATGAAATCCGTCGAAAAACTCGATCCGCGCATCCGCAAACCGGACCGCGGGCTGTATCAATTTGTGAATGATACAGCAAATACGGAAGAACCGCATCAGGAAATGGAACAAAATGAACACGAGCCGGAGGAAAACGAGGCAGTTGCTGAACAGAAGTAAACCGGCATAAAAAATCCCCGGAAATCCGGGGATGAAAAACAAAAAGCGGCGGGAACACATTAACTGTGCCCCCGCCGCTTTTTTTGTATTTTAGTGACTACCAAACGATCAAGATGCAATTATGAATTTGATTCTTCCTTCGGCGGGTGGGTCTGGTAAAATTTTTTCTGAATCAGCGTCTGCCCGATCATAAACAGCCCGCTCACCGTCCAGTACAGCGGCAGAACCGCCGGAGCTGAAAAAGAAACAAACAGGATCATGATCGGCGACATGAGCATCATGTATTTCATTTGCTTTTTCTGTTCTTCAGGGACCCCGATCAGGGAAATCTGGGCCTGGATGAAATAAATGACACCGGCGAGAATGGCCATCGGAATATCCACTTGTCCGAGATTGAACCATAAAAAGGAGTGGGTCGCAATTTCTTTCGAGCCGCGGATCGCATAATAAAATCCCATTAAAATCGGCATTTGGATGATAATCGGCAGGCATCCCATATTCAGCGGGTTAACGCCGTGCTTTTGGTACAGCCCCATCATTTCCTGCTGAAGCTTTGCCTGTTCTTCTTTCGTTTTTGCCGTTTTGATTTTTGCCTGCAACTTATCCATTTCCGGCTTCAAAACTTTCATTTTATCCTGCATGATTTGCGTTTTTTTGAATGTATGCAGCATAAAAGGCATAAGAATCAGCCGGATGATTAACGTCAAAACAATAATGGCAATCCCGTAATCGCCATGAAGCAGCTGGGCCGTTGCTTTAATGACAATTGAAAACGGGGCAACAAAATAATGATGGAAAAATCCACCGCTGTGCCCGCCGTTTGTATTTGAACATGCGCTCAAAACGAACAATAAACCACTTAAAACCAATGTGAAGCTGAAAAATCTTTTCATGAAATATCCTCCTTCAGTATATTGCACAAATCCTGCCCTCTCCGGCCGGCGTTAAATCCGGTTCCGGATCAGGATCCTCAGAAGGATATGTCCGTATTCTGACACAACTTAAAATCCAAACCGTAAAGAAATTGCACCGGCATTCCGCAGCCGGGCGGGTGTGTACAGTAAAATCCTGCATGATGGCGGCGGGCCTTGCTTCAACAAACGCTGCCGGCCTGATCACAAACCGGCTGAGATAAAGAAAACCTGCTGCCAGTACGTAAAATGACAGCGTGCAGACGGCCGGATCATTTACAAAATCGATGATGTTTTGAATCAAAGCTATTCACTCACTTTAAAGAGATCAGTACAAAGTATACTTTAAATTTATCTGTTTTACAATCGTAATCATCATTTTACCATACACTGCGAAAGAATCCTAATTTAAGGGAAGGGGAGTATGGCCGGACAGCGTGAAAATGGAAAAAGTTATATGTGCATATAAACAGGGCTGCCCGGATGGACAGTCCTCATTTACGCCGTTAGTGAATATCTTTTTTCTTAAATCTGCCGCCGCGCACTTCCGATATGTTTCCAACCGCAATAAAGGCGCTTTCGTCAAATTCTTCTACAATTGATTTCAATTTTGCTTCTTCAAGGCGGGTGATGACGCAGAAAATAACTTTTTTATTGTCTCCTGTATAAGCGCCTTCCCCGTTCAGATAGGTTACTCCGCGTCCGAGGCGGGCCATAATGGCTTCGCCGATGTCATACATCTCGTCGCTGATGATCCATACCGATTTGGATTCATCCAGCCCCTGTACAACCACGTCGATTGCTTTTGTGGCGATAAAATAGGTAATGACCGAATACATGGCATATTTCCAGCTGAACACAAAGCCGGCACAGGTAAAAATGAAGAGATTGAGGCCGAGTATAATTTCACCGACAGAGAAAGGAAGCTTTTTGTTTAATAGAATGGCAAGCGCTTCTGTTCCGTCAAGGCAGCCTCCCCAGCGGATTACAAGGCCGACGCCGATGCCAAGGATAATGCCGCCGAAAACCGTACACAGCAGCAAATCATCCGTAAACACTTTTACGGGGGTCAACAGGACGGTTGTCACCGACATGACGGAGATGCCGTAAAGGGTGGTCAAGGCAAAAGTTTTTCCGATTTGCTTGTACCCGATATAAAAGAATGGGAGGTTTAAGATGAAAATAATAGGGCCCAGTTTCCAGCCGGCAAGGTGGGAGAGGATAATCGAGATGCCGGTGATGCCGCCGTCCAGAATCTGATTCGGGACAAGGAACAGCTCGAGGGCAACCCCCATAATCATTGCGCCGAGGCTGACAAAGATAAAACGCTGGCCAAGTACCGCCCACTTATTTTTCTTCTGCCTGAATGATGCATATGTTTTTGCAGTTTCTTCCATACTTTACTTTATCCCCTTTCCAAGTATTTTTGTGAAAAAATGTACATTATACGCATACATGAGCCGTTCCTTTAAGAGCAGCGTTTGCCAAAGCCTAGGATTTTTCCCTGAACCGGAGAACGAAAAATACATTTATAATGAAGGACGCTCCCGATACAAACAGATGAGAAAAAGCGGGTTTTTATAACAGAGGAGAAAAACCGGTACAAACATCTATAATTTAATTATATTATAAGAAAGTTAAAAAGTGAATGGATATGCATTTCCATGTTGTTCAAATTTTTTCCGGCCGTGTTGAAACATGGGGCATGGCGCGCTTTCAGGGGCCGAATTGCCCGTATTGGCCGCGAAAATGTTTATAAAAAAGCCCGGCTTGGCCGGGCTTTTTTAAACATCCAATCTATTCTTTTTCCAAGGCGGCTTTTAAAGCATCTGCCAGGCTGTTGCCGAAACTTTCCTCTTTCTTTGTGTATTTTTGCAGCAATTTCTTTTCTTCATGTTTTGACAAAGTTTTTTTCTTTTCGTCCGCTTTTTGGACAATATTGCAGTGGCGGCATTGGAAATACACGCCGGATTTGCCGTGATGAATCTCCATCTTTTTATGGCAGGTCGGGCAGCGTCGGTTGGAAAGTTTCGGGCTTTTCCGCTTTGTAAACCGGCATTCCCGGTTTGAACAGACAAGCTTTTTCCCGTCTTTGCCGTTTACTTCTTTCATAAGGGAACCGCATTCCGGGCATTTCGTTCCCGTTAAATTGTGGGCGCGGTATTTTTTGTCACTCGTCCGGATTTCACGGACGAGGCGTACGGTTTCCCGGCGGATGGTTTCCAAAAACTGCTTCGGGTTGCCTTTTCCGCGGGCAATCGCTTCAAGCTGTTCTTCCCATTTTGCGGTCAGTTCCGGCGATTTCAACTCGTCATTTACAAGGTCGATCAGCTGCTTGCCTTTCGGTGTCGGCACAAGGCGGCCGGACTCACGGCTGATCGTTTCGGAGGAGACGAGCCGTTCAATGATATCGGCGCGTGTTGCCGGCGTCCCGAGCCCGTATTTTTCCATCCTGGAAAGAATATCCGCTTCGGAATACCGTTTCGGCGCTTCGGTTAGATGCTGGCTGAGCCGGATTTGTTCCAGCTTAAATGTTTTTCCTTCTTTGATCGAAAGCAGCGCCGTATTTTCCCGTTCCTGTTCATGGTGCAAAACAGCGGTAAACCCGGCATTTTTCACGGCCATTGTCCGCCCGGCCAGGGTTTTTCCGCCTGCTTGAAGCTTAAATTGGACGGTTTCATATTCATAAACCGGGTAGAACAGCGCAAGGAACCGTTTTACGATCAGATCATAGATTTTCCGTTCATCGGCAGATAAATCCGGCAAGGCCGGGCGTTCATCCGTTGGAATAATCGCATGGTGGTCCGTCACCTTTGCATCATTGATGACACGTTTGGCCAGTATGTTGCCTTTCCGGGAAAGGACCGGCTGAACTT
This sequence comes from Weizmannia sp. FSL W8-1119, assembly GCF_038008605.1. Classification (NCBI taxonomy): domain Bacteria; kingdom Bacillati; phylum Bacillota; class Bacilli; order Caryophanales; family Bacillaceae; genus Heyndrickxia; species Weizmannia sp. FSL W8-1119. The sequence goes on from NZ_JBBOZL010000001.1 coordinate 1,328,615, forward strand.
CTTCTTTGTACGCATCTTTCACCGCAAGCAGCCGGTCGTACATCGTGTTTTCCATATCTTTCGTCAAATATTTCGAATCGGTGCGCGGATAGGTAACGAGTTTATGCTGTTCATATAAGTTTTGCAGCACGTTCAATGTTTTCTTTGCTGTAAAACCGAAGCGGTGGTTGGCGTCGCGTTGCAGTTCCGTCAAGTCGTAAGGGAGCGGCTGCTGCTCTTGCTTCTGTTTGCGGATCACTTGTGTTACAACGGCAGTCTGCCCGGATAAAGCCGCGTGTATGGCATTTGCTTTTTGCTCATCAAATATCCGTTTCTCGCCGTTATGGTCATATGACACTTCGAGTTTTCCGGCGAGCGCTTCAATGGTCCAGTATTTTTTCGGCACAAAAGACTGGATTTCCCGTTCGCGCTCGAGCACCATCGCCAATGTCGGCGTCTGCACGCGCCCGGCGGAGAGCGGGTCGTTGTATTTCACGGTTAAAGCGCGGGACACGTTCAACCCGATCAGCCAGTCTGCTTCGCTGCGGCAGACGGCGGAGCGGTACAGATTGTCATACTGCTTTGCCGGTTTTAATTGCTTGAACCCGTCTTTAATCGCTTTGTCGGTCTGGGAAGATATCCATAACCGTTTTACCGGTTTTTTCCAGCGCATTTTTTCCAGAATCCAGCGTGCGACAAGTTCGCCTTCGCGCCCGGCATCGGTTGCGATAATACAGTCTTTGATGTCGCTTCTTTTGCCGAGCTGTTCGATCACTTTATATTGCGGATATGTCTGCCGGATTGTTTTGGTTTCCATTTTATCCGGAAGAATCGGCAGGTCTTCCATGCGCCATTCTTTATATTTCGGATGATAATCTTCCGGCATTTTCAGTTCGATCAAATGGCCGAGCGCCCATGTCACGATATAGCGCGGCCCCTCAATATAACATTTTTTATTTTCCGTGCAGCCGAGGACGCGCGCAAGTTCGCGCCCGACGCTCGGCTTTTCGGCGAGTACAAGCGATTTCATTGCATAACACCTTTCTTTTATTCCTGTCTGAACAAGTATAACGCATCAAACAGGATTGATAAATGATTTCGTTTCTTCTGTTTTCACAGTGAAAATTTTGAAATGCAAACGGGCTTTTGGTAAAATGGTGGTTTGTAAGAGACAGTGTAACCTGAAAGCCTGCATTATATCTTGCAAATATAATTGGATAGGTGGTTATCGATAATGGAACAAACAAAGCCGTACAGAGTCTTATTGTATTACAAGTATGTTGAAATTGAAAATCCGGAAGCCTTTGCAGCTGAACATTTGCAGTTTTGCAAAGAGACCGGTTTAAAGGGGCGTATCCTCGTTGCCAAAGAAGGGATCAACGGCACTGTTTCCGGAACGGTTGAACAAACAACCAAATATAAAGAAAAGATGCACGCAGATCCCCGGTTCCGGGACATGGTCTTCAAAGAAGATGAAGCAGACGGCCATGCGTTTAAAAAAATGCACGTCCGCCCGCGCAAGGAGCTTGTTACGCTGCGGCTTGAAAAAGACATCAATCCGAATGAAAAAACGGGGAAATATTTGTCTCCGAAAGAATTTCGCGAGGCGCTGCTGGCTGAAGATACCGTCGTACTGGATGCGCGCAATGACTATGAGTATGATCTCGGGCATTTCCGCGGGGCATTGCGCCCGGATATCCGCACTTTCCGCGAACTGCCGGAATGGGTGCGCGAACATAAGGATCAATTAAAAGGCAAAAAAATTGTGACGTATTGCACCGGCGGCATCCGTTGTGAAAAATTTTCGGGCTGGCTGCTGGAAGAAGGGTTTGAAGATGTCGGCCAACTGCACGGCGGGATTGTGACATACGGAAAGGATCCGGAAGTGCAGGGAGAGCTGTGGGACGGCAAACTGTATGTATTTGACGAACGGATTTCCGTTCCGGTCAACCGAAAGGAACATGTCGTTGTCGGCCGGGATTATTTTACGGGGGAACCGTGCGAACGTTATGTCAACTGCGCCAACCCAGCCTGCAACAAGCAATTTTTATGCTCGGAAGAAAATGAACATAAATATATGCGGAGCTGCTCGCATGAATGCCGCACCGTGCCAAATAATTTATATGTAAAAGAACACGGCCTTACACCGGAAAAAGTAGCTGAACGGCTGCGCCGGATCGAAGAAGAAGACGCGGCGTTAAACCGGTAACCGGCGCGGCTTTTAACCTTACGATTCGGAAAGCGGATGGTGAAAAAGGGGATGGAAACCGTGCTCGCTCCCTGCCGGAACGATTCCTTGCTTCGGAAACGGCATTTTCTTGAAAGAAACAAGGCCTAAAGAGCGGAATGTGAAAAAGAGAAGAAAAACCGGGAACTGCTGCAAACATCCCAGCTCGGGGGCAGGGTTAACAAGCGGTGCGTTCCGGAACAGAGAAAGGATTTGGTGCAACTGGGCCAAATCCTTTTTATCTGCCTGTTTTTTGTGTAAAATGGGGAAAAATGGGCATCTTTGCCGCTTCATACGCGGTATGGCAGAGGATGAAAATCAGCGGGCAATATTTTCAGGATAGAAAGAAAGGCGGGATTTGGATGTGCGGGAGGTACACGTTAACGGCATCTGTAAATGAATTGGAAAAAAGGTTCCATGCCAAAGCTTCTTTTTCAAGCAGTGAATATGCCAAAAGTTATAATGTCGCGCCTTCGCAAATGGTGGCTGCCGTGATCAGCGCCCATGGGCAGTACAGACTCGGTTTTTTAAAATGGGGCTTGATTCCTTCCTGGGCAAAAGATCCGAAAATCGGGCATAAGATGATCAATGCCAGAAGCGAAACCGTATTTCAGAAACCGGGTTTCCGGGAGGCAGTGAAAAGGCGGCGCTGCCTCATTCCGGCCGATTCTTTTTTTGAGTGGAACCGAAAAGACGGCACCCGGGCGCCGATGCGGATCAGTCTTAAGAACAGGGGCATTTTTGCGATGGCCGGGCTTTGGGAAAAATGGATGGACCAGGAAGGGAATCCGGTCTTTACTTGCACGATTTTAACGACAAAGGCGAACAGGATGATGGCAAAAATTCACGACCGGATGCCGGTGATTTTACGCAGGGAAGATGAAGAAAAATGGCTGGACACATCGGTCACTGAGGCGGGCCGGCTGTTGCCACTCCTTTCGCAGTATGATGCAGACCTAATGGAAATGTATGCCGTATCTGAACGCGTCAATTCGCCGAAAAACAATTTTCCAGAGCTGTTATTGCCAAAAAATTAAATTTTTTGTTGAAATGTTGTGGCAAAAAGTTTATCATAAAGGTGACAATTTCATGAACGTAACCACAGGGGGAGCGTTAAGCTGAGAGTGAACGCCATGTTCTGACCCTTTGAACCTGTCCGGTTAATGCCGGCGTAGGGATGTGGAATTTCTTTTGTCCTCCCATGGTTCGTTATGTTCATGCATACCAAAAGGGGGATTTTTTTATGGGCAAATTAAGTTTACAGGCTATGATTGAAGCGGCTATTTTTGCGGCGTTCGCGCTCGTGTTGGACTTATTGCCGTCCATTAAGGTGACGTCCGCGATTTCTCTGTCGTTTGCCATGCTGCCGGTTTTTGTAGTCGCTTTTCGCTGGGGATTTAAAGCAAGTGTTGCTTCGGGATTTATTTGGAGCTTGCTGCAGATCGTCACCGGTGATGCAAATGATATTCTCAACCCGATTCAGGGCATCATGGAATATCCGGTCGCTTTTTCATTCATCGGGTTTGCCGGGCTTTTTCGGCCGCTTATCGAAAGAAGCTGCCGCCATGCCAAAAGGGGCACGATGACTTTTTGGATATGCCTTTCTGTTCTTGCCGGCAGTTTCGCCCGCTATTTCTGGCATTTCGTGGCCGGCGTGTTTTTCTGGGGTTCCTATGCGCCTAAAGGGCAGTCGGCGTTTCTCTATTCTTTCATCACGAACGGCGTCACGATGATTGGCAATGGCATTTTATGCGCAGCTGTTGCGGCGATCCTCTTTAATGCCGCCCCGCAGCTGCTGACAAAATACCGCAATCAGCACAGGCATGCGGCGTAAAAGCAACTTGAAAACGGCAAGGCAACTGCGCCTTGCCGTTTTCACTTCAGGCAGGAGGCTTTATGGAAACAGGCGCCTTGTAAAGCCGGAGTTCGGTTTCACCGCTTTTTCAGTTGATCATGGCCGGCAGAACGGGTAATGGCCGTAAGAAACGGGAAAGGATAAAAAGAAGGAATAATGAAAGAAAGGGGATTTTATGGATAAAGACATTCATCACCCGTTTGGCCGCCGGATCATCCCGATGACTTCGATTGAAAGCGGAACAGGCAGGGAATTGCTGCCGGATATCTATTGCTTTACCATCCAAATTGTAAATGTGTGTCTGATCGGCAGGGCCGGAACCGGTACATTTGTCCTCGTGGATGCCGGCATGCCGGGTTCCGCCGGCGCGATATTTTCAGCCGTGCGGGAACGCTTCGGGGAAAAGGCAAAACCAAAAGCGGTTTTACTAACGCATGGCCATTTTGACCACGTGGGTGCGATTGCGCCATTATTGGAAAAATGGGACGTGCCGGTTTTTGCACATCCATTGGAGCTGCCCTATTTAACCGGGCGTGAAACGTATCCGGATCCCGATCCGACTGTTGAAGGCGGCCTGCTGGCGAAGATTTCCATGATATATCCGAATGAACCAGTTGATCTTGGCAAGGCTGTCCAACCCCTTCCCGAAGACGGGACGGTCCCGTTTCTGCCGGGCTGGAAATGGATCCATACGCCCGGCCATTCGAACGGGCATGTATCGTTCTTCAGGGAAGCAGACAACGTGTTGATCGCGGGGGACGCATTTATCACCGTCAGACAGGATGAATTTTGGAAAGTGCTGGTGCAAAAGCAGGAAGTAAACGGGCCGCCGCGCTATTTTACAAACGACTGGAAGGCGGCAAAACGCTCAGTTGAAAAATTGGCTGCCTTAAAGCCGGAAACTGCTCTTTGCGGCCACGGGATCCCGATGTCCGGCGCCGGCTTGCGGGAAGGGCTTGAGGCCCTTGTCTCCGGATTTGATGAAATCGCGCTCCCGGATCACGGGAAGTACGTGGATGGCGCACAATAGGCGGTTTCTTCATTGCTTCCTTCCCCGCAAAGGTTTACAATAATTTGTAAATGGATGGATAAAAAGGAGCGAGAAAATTGGAAGTCAAAGATTTTATGATCCGCGATGTCATTACGGTAAAAAAAGAGACGACGATCCGGGAACTGTTAAAGGTGCTTGCCCACCACCGGATCGGCGGCGTACCGGTCGTGGATGCGGAAGGAAAGCTGCTCGGCATGGTCAGTGACGGGGATGTCATCCGCTTTTTGCAGCCAAAGGCACGGACCGTTTACGATTTTTATATTACGATCGTGGTAAATGAGCAGGAAGACTTTAATGAAAAATTGGTGCACAGCCTGGACTTCCCGGTGGAAAAGATTATGAAACGGCGGGAACTGTATACGGTAAGGCCTGAAGACGATTTTGAAAATGCGCTCAGGATTCTGGCAAAACACCATTTTAAAAAGCTTCCGGTCGTCAATCAGGCAGGGCGTGTTGTCGGCGTCATCTCAAGAGGCGATATCATGCGCCAGATTACGGATAAATTGCTCAACAGCTAAATCGCAATGTTTAGACCGGCCTCCCCGGGGAAGACTATACATAACAGTCTTTCGGGGAGGTCAAATCATGAACGGAACTTCAATGCCGCAATCTCCTGAACCGTTGTGGCGCAAAACGGTCACGATGCCGCAATTTCCATCGTTAACGCAGGATATGGAAGCCGATGTGGCCGTTGTGGGTGCCGGAATGGCCGGGATTGTAACTACCTATTTGCTGGCAAACGAAGGGTATAAAACGATCCTGTTTGATGCCGGATCCATTGCAAATGGCACAAGCGGGCATACGACGGCAAAAATCACCGCACAGCACGGGCTCATTTATGATGAATTGATCCAGCATATAGGAAAAGAAAAAGCATCCCTTTATTACAAAGCAAACGAAACAGCTGCATCGTTCATTGAACAAACGACCTGAAGCACGGGATCCGCTGTGATTTTTCGCGGCAGGATGCCTTTCTCTATACCAATTCCGATGCATATATTGAAAAACTGGAAAAAGAAATGCAGGCGTATGAAACCCTCGGCATCCCGGGAGAATGGATCGGTTCGCTGCCGGACGGGATTCCCGGGAAAAAAGCGGTGAAAATGGCCGGGCAGGCACAGTTCCATCCGCTTTCGTACTTAAAAGCACTGATTGAATATTTAATGGACAAAAATGTCCCGATTTTTGAACAAACCACTGCGAAAGATATCGATTTTGGCAGCCCATTAAAAATCAAAACGGAAAAAGGGCATACCATGACGTGCAAATACATTTGCATCTGTACACACCTGCGAATACCGACGTTGCCGGGCAGCTCGTCAAAGGAAAACTTGACATGCGGGATCAATCTTTAGATGCGTTAAAAAATGACGAAAGGGCCGTTGTCCGTATTAACGGAAAGCGGGCAGGCGCCTACAAAGACTAGGACGGGAACCTCTATCTGGTCGATACGACATGTACCCATATGGGCTGTGAAGTGAAATGGAACTCGGGAGACCGCACATGGGACTGCCCGTGCCACGGTTCGCGGTTTGCTTGTACAGGCGAAGTGGTAGAAGGGCCGGCGAAAGAACCGCTGAAAAAAATCGATCAACAGGACTAAAGTGCTGCAAACACCGCCGCAATTCGACGGTGTTTTTCTGCTTCTATGCGCGAATTCGTGACTTTATGCCTATGTTACAAATTTTTCACGGGATTACAAAGAAGCGTTTTTGTGTAACCAAATCAACATTTTGCCGTTATCCGCCTGTTAAATCCGTGTGTTAGGATTTACGGTGTTGGCACAAAAGCCGGCAAAAAGAGGAGGTTACAATTTATGAAAAAAGCAGTATCAGCACTTGCAGCTGCGGTGACAATCACAAGCGTAATGGCTGTCAATGCACAAGCCGCAGCGCCGGATACTTATACCGTAAAACCGGGGGATACACTTTGGGGGATCTCTCAAAAATACAATACATCCGTTAAAACATTAAAACAAAATAACCAACTTTCTACCGAAATGATTTATCCTTCACAAAAGTTAACCATTTCCCCGAAAAACGTTTATGTCGTTAAAGCCGGTGACACGCTGTCGGATATCTCGAAAAAATACGGCGTGCCGGTTGAACAAATAAAAGAATGGAACGATCTGTCATCGGATGTCATTTTCCCGCATGATCAAATCGTGATTCGTTCCAATCCGAACAGCAAAGTGACAGTAAAAGAACGTGCAGCGGAAGTTTCCGTAAAGCCGCAAACAAACACGGAAAATGCAAAAGTGGACGTGAAAAAGCCGACCGTGCACGTGGAATCTTCCAAAGAGGCGGCTCCAAAACCGCAGGGAAAAACGATGACCGTCACCGCGACCGCTTATACAGCCAATGATCCGGGCTGCTCCGGCGTTACAGCGACAGGCATCAATGTTAAAAATAATCCGAATGCAAAAGTGATTGCCGTCGATCCGAATGTAATTCCGCTCGGTTCAAAAGTATATGTCGAAGGTTACGGGACCGCTGTTGCAGGCGATACGGGCGGAGCCATCAAAGGAAACCGTATCGATGTCCTCGTCCCGGATTCAGGAAAAGCCGCCAACTGGGGGCGCCGTACGATCCAAATCACCGTACTGGATTAGATGGGGATCCGTTACTTGCACCCGGTACGGCAAAACAGAAAACATTCAGGAAGTGACGTGAACGATGGGGAAAGTACCGCATTTTGAAACACCGCCCGGCCGCGTAAATCCAGAGGAAAAGGATTTACCCGGCCGGGCGTTTATTTTTTCTTGGCAGCGTGTGAAAAACATTGTAAAGTAGAGCTAGAAAAAGAAAGGAGTGATCCGTTTGTCTTTTCCATTGATCATCGCCGAAAAGCCTGACCAGGGGCGCACCCTTTGCTCGGTTTTTCCGCATGTGAAACGGGAGGGGTATATTGAAATCCGGCCGAATGAGATCTTCCCGGAAGGCGCTTTCTGCACGTGGGCGATCGGCCATTTAACCCAGCTCGTCCCGCCGGAACATTACAATCCCGCCTGGAAGCAGTGGAAACTGGAAACGCTGCCGATTCTCCCGAAAAAATTCAAATATGAAGTGACAAAGCCGAAATACAAGCAATTTCAAATCGTCAAAAAACTGGTGAAAGACGCACGCGTGACCAATATTATCCATGCAGGCGATGCCGGCCGCGAAGGAGAACTGATCATCCGCAACATCCTTCATTTGTGTGGCGCCAAAAAACCGCTACGGCGCTTGTGGATCTCGTCTTTAACCCCTCAGTCGATCCGGGAAGGGTTCCGCCATTTATTACATGATGAAGACACCCGCCCATTATATGACGAAGCACATGCCCGCGCCTGTGCAGACTGGCTGGTCGGCATGAATGCCTCCCGTGTCTACAGCCTGCTTTTAAGGCAAAAAGGCATGCGTGATGTCTTTTCCGTCGGCCGCGTCCAGACGCCTACGCTCGCTTTAATTGTAAAAAGGGAGCTGGAAATTGAACATTTCAAACCCGAACCGTTTTGGGAAGTCACCGCAATGTTTCAATTTGATGACAAACAATACGAAGGCAAATGGGTGAAAGATGGCGAATCGCGTTTGAATGACCCGGCCATGGCAGCGCGGATTGCCGCATTTTGCCGGCAAAAACCGGCAGAAGTTGCAGCATTGAAAAAAGAAAAAAAGGAATTCCAGCCCCCGCTGTTGTTTAACTTATCATCTTTGCAGGCAGCCGCGAACCGGGCTTTTCAATTTCCGCCGAAAAAAACGCTTGATCTTGTCCAATCCCTCTACCAAAAAGGGATCGTTTCCTATCCCCGTTCTGATTCCCAGTATGTGACAAAAGGGGAAGCCGAAACTTTTCCCGGTATTTTGGAAAAACTATCCGCCTGCCCGGAATATGCTCCGTATTTCCCGCTTCCAAAGCGTTCCATCCTTCAAAATAAGCGTTATGTAAATGAGAAAAAGGTTTCCGACCACTACGCGATAATTCCGACCGAACAGGTTGTGGCACCAGGCAGTCTTCCGGACGGTGAGAAAAAAATTTATGATATGATCGTCCGCCGCCTCATTGCTGTCCATTACGGCAATGCCGTTTTTCATTATACGACGGTGAAAACGGTCGTGGACAGCCGTGCAACATTTCTTTCCAAGGGCACGCAAATGGAAGCGGAAGGCTGGCGCAAAGTCATTTTTTCGAAAGAAAAGGAAAAAGATGGCATTTTGCCGGATGTAAAGCAGGGGGAAAAAGGGGTTGTCATCGATACAAACGTCAAAGAAGGCAAAACGCAGCCGCCGAAACGGTACACGGAAGGCCAGCTCATCACGCTGATGAAAACGGCCGGAAAATATATTGAGGATAGGGAACTAGAAAAAGTCATGGCGGAAGTGGAAGGGCTCGGTACGGAAGCAACAAGGGCCGGCGTCATCACCATTTTAAAAGACCGGAAGTATATTGAGGTGAAAAAGAATCAGGTCTATGCCACTGATAAAGCGAAAGTGCTCATCCGTGCCATTGGCGGCAAAATTCTGGCTTCTCCGGAAATGACTGCAAAATGGGAAAAACGGCTCCGCGAAATCGGGAAGGGGGCGGCAGAAGCAGCCGCTTTTATGGAACAGACGAAAAAGCTGTCCAGAAAAATTGTGCAAGATGCTGTTCAGGCAGCGGCCGAATGGGATTTTTCCGGCTTGAAAACGGATGACATTAAAAGGCCGGAATCAAAATATACAATCGGGAAAAAAGCCGGCAAATGCCCGGCATGCGGCGGCGACATTGTGGACAAGGGCGATTTTTACGGTTGCAGTGCCTATCGGAAATCAGGCTGCACCTTTACGCTGTCAAAATCGATCCTTGGCAAGAAAATCAGCCTGGCCAATGTAAGGAAACTGCTGGCCGGTGAAGAAACAAACATGATCAAGGGATTCCGAAAAAATGGCAAAACCTTTGATGCAAAATTGAAATGGGAGGACGGGAAACTCCGGTTTATTTTTGCAAAGCAACAAACCGGCCGTTGATTATTCAGGGGCCGGTTTGTGCGAAGCTTGTTTTTTCTTCCGGCTCACGAAAACGGCAATGGCAATGATGATCACCATGACGATGAAACTGGCATAAAACCCGGGGCGGATTTCTTTTTCCGCCAGTGTCCCGCTGATCGCAAGCAGCAGGAAAAGGATACCGGCTATGGCCGTGATTTTTCCGCCGCCGTTTAGTTTTAAAACACGGAAAGCCGAAAAAATAATAAATAGCCAGTTCATCAGCAGCAAAATCCCGGCTGCTGTTGTAATGTATTCATAAATTTTCCCCGGCAGCAAAAGGGCTGTAATAATGGAAAGAACCAGGCCGCAAGCCGCAAGCCCGAGCGAAGGAAGCGGAAGGTTTTTCCATTTTTTTATTTTTTTGCCGAACCATTTTGGCGCATCCCCGTCATTCGACAAGGTTACGAGCAAATTGGTAACCCCGAACAGCGCGGCCGTCATCGTCGAAAATCCGGCAATGATAATGGCGCCGTTAAAGACGTGGGGGAAAAAGGTGAGATGATAGTCCGCCATTGCCTTGACAAACGGACTTTCTTTATCATTAAAAGCCGTATAGTGTTCCATTGTGACGGCAAGCCCGAGCGAGACCACGTAAATCATCGTTAGAACGACTAGCATGATCGATCCGGCTTTCGGCGCATCTTCTTTGTTTTTCAATTGCATCGCCATCAGCCCGATCACTTCAATGCCGCCAAACGCATAAAACGCATAAATGAGCGAAGCCCAAAAGCCTAACGCGCCATGGGGAAAATAGCCGTGGAGACCATCAGGGAGGCACCCGCCCGTTCCCCGCCCGCCGTCAATCCAACCAAAAAGGGCACAAAAGGCAAGCAAAATAAACATGATGATGGCGGCCGTTTTGATGACAGCGAGAATGTTTTCCACCTTATCAAAACCTTTTGTGCCAAGCAGGACAACGGCAATGGAAAGGGCTGCGTAAATGGCGGCCAGTATCCATAACGGCACCGTATGAAACCAGAATTTTGTTAAAATAGACAATGCAGTCAGCTGGCTCCCCATAATGAGCACATTCGAACACCAGTAATTCCAGCCGCAGCTGAAACCTGCCCAGTTGCCGTAAGCTTTTTTTGCATAATAGCAAAACGAGCCTTCGTGCGGGTCGCGTGCCGTCATTTTCGCAAGCGCGCGGAAAACAATGTATGTACCGGCGGCTGCAATCAGGAATGACAATACGATGGAAGGGCCGGTCGTTTTGATCCCGATACCTGATCCGAGAAAATATCCGGTTCCGATCGTACAGCCGACACCGACAAGCGAAAGCTGCCACCACGCCAGGCTGCCGTTTTTTGTCGCTTTAGATGGTTGCTTCTGGTTACCCATCCCGGTTCCCTCCTTTACCTTACATACTGTTTGATAAAGCAGGCCGGTTTATGTACAAGTCCCGGATGTTTCTTTCTGCTCTGTCTTCTACAGGCCCGAATACAGAGCAAGGCGGGGCGGCCGGAAAGAAGCCGGCAAAGTAGAGAAACGTTTGGTCTAGCAGGCAAGTGGGAATCAAGTGGGAATAAGGAAGGGAAGAGAAAGGGGGAAGACGTTTGTTACATCTGTATAAAAACAAGGAAAACAACTGGAAATGGTATCAGCTGGAAAGTGTAGGCGAGAAAGAAATTGCACGGATTATTGATGAAAACGAGGAATGCAAAACATGGATTGAAAATATAAAAAATGATGATACAAACACTTTAACGATTGATACGGACCAAAATGACCGGCCGTTTGTCGAAGGTTCGCTTATTTTTGACCAGCACACGATCAACCGTGAGGAACATGATATGTTTCACTTTTACATTACCGAACAGACACTGTTGACGGTAGATCTTGATTTTTCCAAGCTGAAAAATACGGAAATCGAAAAAGTGATCGGGCAGATGGCCTATTCCTGCAATGCCATTGAGGCATTTTTTATTATCATCGGCGCGATCGTAAACAATTACCTAGATAAAATAGACGAATTTGAAATTAAATTAAACGAACTGATCTGGGAGATCCAGAAAAGGAACAATATTGACACGCTTGATAAAATATACGAACGCCGCCACGAACTGCTCGTCTGCCGGAATTTGATGATCCCGGTGAAAGAGATATTATACGGCATGCAGGAAGGATTTGGCACTGATATTTTGGAATACCCGCAAGTCCGGCAAAGGGTCATGAAAATCGAAAGATGCCTTGCGCTTTTGCAGGATTACCAACAGGAAATCGATACGCTGCTCAAAGTGGAAGAAGTGGTTTCAGGCCACAGGGGAAATTCGATTATGAAAACTCTGACCGTTTTAACGACGCTGTTTACCCCGATTTCCGCCTGGAGCGCCTTATGGGGCATGAACTTTAAAAACATGCCGGAACTCTCCTGGCGCTACGGCTATATTGCAGCGCTCGGCCTGATTGTCGTAAATACCATCCTGCTTTATATCTATTTGTACCGGAAAGGATGGACAGGCGATATTTTAAAAGGGAATAAGAAAAAATCATTATTTAAATAGCCCTTGCTGAACGAATCCGATTCTGAGTTTGTACCCAATTTGTCAGTAAGTTCTAGAAGAATCCATCTTTAAAAATACGATTCTGTCTTCTCTATACATTGAATCAGCTTTCAAGTGAAAGCTTTTCTCTGGATTTTTATAACACCCTTGCATCTAAATTTTTGCCAAAGCTGTCAGCATCCTTGCCAAATCTAGGAATTTTGGTTATTTTAGCAAGCCCTATGTTAAGGAAGCGTGGAAAATTGGTGGCCTTCCTTAACATAGGGCGCATCTACGTTAAGGAAGCACGAAAAAACGAGGCTCTTCCTTCACATAGAGCGCGTCTACGTTAAGAAAGCGCGGAAAAATGACGGCCTTTCTTCACATAGAGCGCGTCTACGTTAAGGAAGTACGGAAAAACGAAGACTTTCCTTCACATAGAGCCCGTCTACGTTAAGAAAGCGCGAAAAAACGAGGTTTTTCCTTCATATAGAGCCCGTCTACGTTAAGAAAGCGTGGAAAATTGGTGGCCTTCCTTAACATAGGATGCGTTTCAAGTGCAAGCTTTTCCCTGTATTCTTTATAAAACCCTTGCATCTAAATTTTTGCCAAAGCTGTCAGTATTCTTGCCAAATCTAGGAATTTTGCTTATTCAGCAAGCCCTAAATAGCCCTTTTCCGGCTGCGGGACTGCCCGCTTTTTTTTGCGCCCGTTTCATTGATGTGAAAGCCAAATTCCTGTATGTTAAAAACAAAGAAAAGATTTCAAAAGGAGCGGTTCCAATGAAAGTGTACGGCCCGGTTGTAGATGAAGAGACGCGCTGCATCCATTATGCTTCCCCGTTGGATGTCGTAGCCATCCGCTTTAAATGTTGCGGAAAGTATTATCCGTGTTATAAATGCCATGAGGAAGAAGAAGCCCACCCGGCCGAGCGGTGGGAAAAACGGGAATGGGATACAAAAGCGGTTCTTTGCGGCGTCTGCAAGCATGAAATGGCCATCCGGGAATATATGGGGGCAAGCGCTTGCCCGCATTGCGGCGCGCCTTTTAACCCCGGATGCGCCGCCCATTATCCGCTCTATTTCCAAATCGGCCAAGACAAGCCGGCTCGCCAGAAATTTTCACCTTGACCGCTTTTCTGAAATATGGTATCTTAAATGCAATCCAATCCTTTAGCGTATTAGAGTGATAACATAATAAAGAGAAAGTACAGGATGTGAAACCGATGTTTTTACCGGAAGGCAGCCAGGATGAAATGGGCACGATTGTCAAAAACCGCGCAACCGTGTTTGAAATGTTCCGTCACACGGCAAAGGAGCGGAATTATATGGAAATCTCGACACCGCTTGTTGAGTACGCGGATACGTTTACAAATGAAAAGGTCGGCATGAAGCTTCAAAATATGCTGAAATGGTTTGACGGCCGCGGCCAGATTGAAGTTTTGCGCCCGGACTGGACAACATCCATCGCAAGGGCGCTTTCGCAAAAACCGTTCCGGGCGTGTAAATGGGCTTACCAGGGTTCGGTGTTCAGGATGGATACCCCCGGCCTTGAGAGCCGACAGGTCGGGATCGAAATGGTGGGACTGCCGGAACTTTTAGGCGAAGGCGAATGCCTGTTTTTTGCCCATGCCTTTTTTAACAGGCTTGGTGTTACCGGGGTGATGGTGGAGCTCGGCCATGCCGGCATTTTTGAGGAACTGGTCGCACGCCTCAACCTGGAAGAAGGCCAGGTTGACCGGTTAAGAGGGGCCATGCACGATAAACGGAAAGATGAAGTATACGAGATTGCAAGTTTATGCGGCAATGCAGCGATGGCCGCGGAATTGGCGGGGCTTGTGGATGCGTACGGCCCGTTCGAAATGATCCGGACATTCCAGGAAAGATGGAAAACGGACCCGGCACTTTTCAATATGCTTGCCCATATCGAAAAGCTTGGCAAAATTTGCATGGCTGTCGGAATGGAAGACATCATGATTGACCTTGGCCGGGTGAAAAATCTGCCCTATTATACCGGCATTTTGTTCCGGGGATTTTTAAAACAAACCGGCGCTTCCTGCTTTTCCGGCGGGCGGTACGACATGCTGTACGAACAGTTCCACCGCCAAACAACAGCTGTCGGCATTGCTTTTGACGCCGATATTCTGGCAGAGGAACTGGTTCAGGAAGAAAAGCCGGAAAAAATCTGTATCATTGCCGGGGAAGAAACGCTTGCGGAAGCAGAAAAGCTGCGGGCTGCATACGGCGGGAAAATCGTGGATATCCGTTTCGGGCCGCCTGCAGAAGGCGAATTCAGTAAGGTCCTCAAGTTTAAAAACGTGGGCGGCCATTGGGAGGCGGAAGAAATTTGACGATCAGCATTGCCCTTACAAAAGGGAGAGTGGAAAAACAATTTTTGCAATATTTAAAGTCGCGCGGCTTTCATGTTGAACCGCTCGTTGAAAAAGGGAGAAAGCTCCTCGTTGAAACGGATGCATTCACCTGCATTTTCGTAAAAGGCTTTGATGTTGCAACATATGTAGAGTACGGCATTTGCGATCTTGGCATTGTCGGCGAGGACATTTTGGCGGAAACGCATCCCGATGTTTTCGACTTAATGCCGCTTCCCTTCGGAAAATGCCGGTTTGCCCTTGCAGGTAAACCGGAGGCTGTCCGCCATCACCGGAAATGCCGGATCGCCACCAAATACCCGAATGTAACAGAGCAATTTTTCCGCGAAAAAGGGGAATCGGTAGACATCGTGAAACTCGAAGGCTCCGTTGAACTCGCGCCGATCGTCGGCCTTGCTGATGCAATTGTCGACATCGTGGAAACGGGTAACACATTGAGAGAAAACGGGCTTGCCGTCATAGAGGAGATCCGGCCGGTCACAGCGCGGCTGATCGCCAACCGGTCGGCGTTAAAAATAAAAAAGCAGGCAATCCGGCCGTTTATTGAAAAACTACAGGGAGAAGGGGTCGCAAAATGATACGGGAATACACAAAAAAAGCATTTGCCGAAACGTTTCTGCAATCGAAAAACAAGAGCGGCGCGCACGATGAAGACGTGCTCCGCACCGCGAAGGAAGTGCTGGAAGACATCCGCTTAAACGGGGATGCCGCCGTGAAAAAATATGCCGCCCAATTTGACGGGGAAGTGCCGGAACCGTGGGAAGTTTCTCCGGAAGAACGCATACAGGCATGGCGCGAAGTTCCGCAGGATGTGATTTCCGCCTTGCAAAAAGCAGCGGAAAATATCCGCCGTTTCCACGCGAAACAGCTGCAAAACTCCCGGATCATGGAAATGAATGAAAATATCATTTCAGGCCAGCTGTTCCGGCCGGTGGAAAAAGCCGGGATTTATGTGCCGGGCGGGACCGCCTGCTATCCGTCATCCGTCCTTATGAACGCGATCCCCGCTGTCCTTGCCGGCGTAGAAGAAGTGGTCATGGCGACACCGGCCAGAAACGGCACGAAAATTGCCCCTGTTTTGTCCGTAGCGGCCGATATTGCCGGTGTCGGCACCATTTACAAACTTGGCGGCATCCAGGCGATCGGGGCGCTTGCATACGGCACGGAAACGATTCCTGCAGTCGATAAAATTGCCGGCCCCGGGAACGCATATGTCGCCGCCGCCAAATCGCTTGTATACGGCACGGCCGGCATCGATATGATCGCAGGCCCGTCGGAAGTCGCCATCATTGCCGATGAAAATGCCAACCCGGCATATATAGCGGCCGATCTGATCGCCCAGGCCGAACACGACGAACGCGCAAGAACGTTTCTCCTCACGACGTCGCAGAAACTGATAAATGAAACAAAAGCGGAACTTGAAAAACAGCTTGTTGTCCTTCCGCGTCGCGGCATCGCGGAAGTGTCCATCAAGATGCAAAGCGCAGCCGTGCTTGTTGCATCGATAGACGAAGCTTTTGCGCTTTCAAACCGGCTTGCCCCGGAACACTTGGAAATCCAGGTGGAAAACCCGCTCTTGCAGCTGTCGAAAGTGAAAAATGCCGGCTCCGTTTTTCTCGGCGAAAACACGCCGGAAGCCATCGGCGATTATTACGGCGGCCCGAACCACGTCCTGCCGACATCGGGAACGGCGCGGTTTTCTTCCGGTTTGTCTGTTGATGATTTTTATAAAAAAATCACCTATTTGTATTATGGTGAAAAAGCTTTACAGCAAGCGGCGCCGGATGTGATGGCGATTGCTGCACAAGAGCGGCTCGCCGGGCATGCGCGGGCGGTCCAAAAACGGGTGAAAGGGTGAGTGCGTTGCGGAAAGCGGCAAAAAGCAGAAAAACAAATGAAACATTGATTGAAATTGCTGTCAATCTGGACGATCCGGCGGAAGTTGAAGTGAGTACGGGCGTCGGATTTTTTGACCACATGCTCGAACTGTTTGCGCGGCACGGGCGCATCGGGCTTGTTGTAAAAGCGAGCGGCGATTTGTACATTGACAGCCACCACACCGTCGAAGACACCGGGATTGTGCTCGGCCAGCTGGTGCGTGAAGCGCTCGGCGATAAAAAAGGCATCACCCGTTACGGCTCCGCCTATGTCCCGATGGATGAAGCGCTCGGCTTTGTCGCCCTCGACATCAGCGGCCGCCCTTTCCTGCATTTTGAAGCGGAATTTGAAAACCCGAAGCTCGGCAATTTTGACACAGAGCTTGTGCGCGAATTTTTCCAGGCGTTTGCATTCCAGGCGGCGGTTACCCTCCATGCCAGGGTACTGTACGGCGCCAACACCCATCACAAAATCGAGTCGCTGTTTAAGGCGTTGGGGCGGGCGTTTCACCAGGCAGTGGAAGTTGACCCGGAAATCAAAGGCGTCAATTCGACAAAGGGGCTGATAGAATGATCGCAATTGTCGACTACGGCATGGGCAATATTGCAAGCGCCTCGAACGCTTTCCGCACGCTTGGGCTTAAGGTTGCCGTAACGGACGACCCGGAAAAACTCGGCGCCGCCACCCACATCATCCTGCCCGGCGTCGGCGCATTTAAAGCAGCAGTGGACGAGATTGAAAAGCGCGGGCTGCGGCCGGTTTTGACGGAGCTTGGGAAGAAAAAGCCGTTTCTCGGCATTTGCCTCGGGATGCAGCTGTTATTTGAAACGGGATTTGAAAACGGCGTTTCCGAAGGGCTCGGCTTGATCCCGGGGACAGTGGAACGGATTCCGGCAAATGAAATTTTACCGCATATCGGCTGGAATACGCTCGATGTGAAACCGGGTTTTCCGGCTTTTGCGCCGTTTCAGCATCAGCATGTGTATTTCGTCCACTCCTACCAGGCGAAAACAAAGGCGTCTTATATTGTGGCTTCAACCGATTACGGGGCGGAAATTCCGGCCATTGTCAAAAACGGGCATGTGTACGGAATGCAGTTTCATCCCGAAAAAAGCGGCAAAACCGGCATGGCACTGTTAAAAACATTTTTGCAGGAAAGCAGTTTGGAGGTACAGGCATGAGAATCATCCCGGCCATCGATTTAATTGGCGGAAAATGCGTAAGGCTTTACCAGGGGGATTTTAACCGAACGACAGAAGTGGCGAAAGACCCGGTGGCACAGCTGGAACGCTTTATTGAAATGGGGGCGGAAATGGTCCATATTGTCGATTTGGACGGCGCAAAGGCCGGCCGGCCCGCACAGTTTGAACTGATTGCCTCTTTGTGCAGGCATGCCGCCGTTCCGGTTGAAGTAGGCGGCGGCATCCGCAATTTGGACACCGTCCGCAAATATGCGGAAATGGGCGTTTCCCGGATTGTGATCGGGACGGCCGCCATTGAAGACCGGGATTTTTTTAAAGCGGCGGTCGCCGCATACCCGGAGAAAATCGTCGCCGGCATTGACGCAAGAAATGGGAAAGTCGCGGCACACGGCTGGCTTGCAGTTACCGAAATGGATTACATCGGTTTTGCAAAAGAAATAGAAAGCTTGGGCGTGCGGCGCATCGTCTTTACCGATATATCGAGGGATGGCACCATGAAAGGCCCGAACCTTGATGCGTTAAAAGTGCTCATTGAAGCGGTCAGCTGTGACATTATTGCTTCCGGCGGCATCACAAGCGAAGAAGACGTGAAAAACCTGGATGCAATCGGCATCAGGGAAGGGATTGTCGGCAAAGCGGTTTATGAAGGCAAAATCCGGCTCAAGGGGGCGGCAGGATGATCGCAAAACGGATTATTCCTTGCCTCGATGTGAAAGACGGGCAGGTCGTAAAAGGGACAAATTTTACCGGGCTCCGCAATGTCGGCGATCCCGTTGAGCTGGCAAAATTTTATTCGGAAAGCGGCGCTGATGAACTGGTTTTTCTTGACATTACCGCAACCCACGAACAGCGCGATACGGTCGTCAATATGGTTGAAAGGACAGCTGAAAATGTGTTTATCCCGTTTACGGTCGGCGGCGGCGTACGGACGATTTTTGACGTGACCCGCCTGTTAAAGGCCGGCGCCGATAAAGTGTCGGTGAACTCGGCTGCGATCAAAAACCCGGAACTGGTCCGAAAGGCGTCCGTCCGGTTTGGTGCGCAGTGCGTCGTCGTGGCAATTGACGCGAAAAAAATGCCGGACGGCAAATGGCATGTCATTGTAAACGGCGGCCGCATCGATACCGGAATCGATGCGATTGAATGGGCGAAGGAAGCAGAACGGCTCGGCGCCGGGGAAATTTTATTGACGAGCGTTGATACCGACGGGGTAAAAGACGGCTTTGACCTGCCGCTGACAAAAGCGGTTGCCGGCGCCGTAAAAATTCCCGTGATCGCCTCGGGCGGCTGCGGCAAACCGGAGCATTTTGCCGAAGTGTTTAAAGAAACGGGGGCTTCTGCTGCCCTTGCCGCCTCCATTTTTCACGACGGCACGTTTACCATCCGGGAAGTAAAGGACATTTGCAGCAAAGAAGGGGTGAACATCCGTGAAGCTTGATTTTTCGAAAGGGCTGATTCCGGCAATTGTGGTCGATGATGCGACCGGGGATGTGCTCATGCTGGCTTATATGAATGAAGAAGCGTACGAAAAAACACTTGAAACGAAAGAAACCTGGTTTTATTCCCGGTCCCGCGGCAGCCTTTGGCATAAAGGCGAAACGAGCGGAAACACGCAAAAAGTAAAATCGCTTCAGGCGGATTGTGATGCCGACACGCTTTTAATCCGTGTTGATCCGGAGGGCCCTGCCTGCCACACGGGGGAAAGGACATGCTTTTATACAAGGCTCGATGAAAACGGGGAAGCGGCGGAATCGGAGATCCCCTCCAACCGGCGCATCTTTGACGTGCTGGAAGACGAGGTGGAGAGCCGGAAAATAAAGCCGGTTGAAAATTCCTATACCAATTATCTGTTTGAGAAGGGCATCGATAAAATCGCGAAAAAATTTATTGAAGAAGCGGGCGAGGTCGTCATCGCCGCCAAAAACAACAGCAAATCAGAACTCATTTACGAAACGGCGGATTTGTTGTTTCATACCTTTGTCCTGCTGTCCAACCAGAATGTAAAACTATCGGAAGTGGAAGCCGAACTGCGGGCCCGTTCCGCCAAAAAAGGCAACAGCAAAGGCGACCGGAAAAAAATCGAGAAATGGTAATGGAAAGGAGTTTTCTTTCTTGTTCCTCTGGAAAAAGTGACATTTACATGGGATCATTTGCAGTAGCGTAATGATTTGATTGCGCATAAAAAAATCGCCCTTTCTGTAGTGTTGGCTTGGCCACTTACATTTACTGGAAAGGGCAATTTTTTGTGGGAATCATGTAAAAAAGGGCATCCAAAAGGCCATAAAGAATGACTTTTTGGACAGCCCCTTTTCCATCATGTAAATGCCCGGCACAGCGGAATCATTTACAAACCCGGATGTAATAATACAGCGTCGTTCCGTCCTTCACTTTCGAGAGCACTTCATGCCCGTGCCGTTTGCACGACGCCGGCACGTTGATAAAAGATTGCGGGCAGTCGGCGATCACTTCCAATATTTCCCCGCCTTCTAATTTTTCGATTGCCTCAAGCGTGTAAAGCTCCGGATACGGGCATGATTCGCCGCGGACATCCAGTGTTGCATCCACAGTAAAATTTTCCGCCATTATTGCCGCCTCCTGATTACGCAGACGTTTTCTTTTCGAATAACGTGCGTTTTGCATTTATTTTCTTCGTATACCAATTTTCCCGCCATACGATGAGAAGATAAAGGGCCAGCAGAAAAGCGCCCGTACCGAAGAGCGCACCGCCCCATCCGAATGACGTTACAAGATTGACTTCCGGCCATCCTTTGACAAAAACATTGAAAATGCCCCAATGATCCCA
Organism: Weizmannia sp. FSL W8-1119; assembly: GCF_038008605.1. Classification (NCBI taxonomy): domain Bacteria; kingdom Bacillati; phylum Bacillota; class Bacilli; order Caryophanales; family Bacillaceae; genus Heyndrickxia; species Weizmannia sp. FSL W8-1119. The sequence continues at coordinate 1,349,488 of NZ_JBBOZL010000001.1, forward strand.
TCCGTATGCCAGGAGGGTTGCCCCAACGATATTGCCGGCGCCGACTGCAAAAAATTGCACCTGGCCCTCCGTAATGCGGTACATCCACCCTGTTTCACAGCCCCCGGCAATGACAATGCCAATGCCAAACAGGACGCCGCCGAAAAGGGCACCCGGGCTTGCCCAGTGGATAACAGGGGCTTCGCCTTTAAAAATGAAAATGGCGGTGCCTGCCGTCTGGATCGCCATTCCGGCAATGATCGCTTTTCCGAGCGTGCCCCGCCCGGTCAGCCATAAATCCCTGAGCCCGGAAGTAAAGCAAATTTGGCCGCGCTGGATCAGTATCCCAAATGCCGCCCCGAACAGCGCGGCAAGCCCGAGCATCACTTTGCCGGATATGAGATACCAGGCGGCAATCAGCGCGATGAAAAGCAGAACCAAAACAGCAGCATAAAGCTGGTAGTTCCCGTGTTGCGGATCCGGCTGTGTGCTTTTGGCAGCATGCCGGCTGAACGAAATTTTTGGTTTTCCTTTAAAAATAGGCAATACGGCAAGTTTGACGCCAAAATAAGTGCCGATCGCGGTGCCGGCAATAAAGAGCCAGGCGTGGAGAGAAAATTGCGGCAGCCCCGTAAAAAAGGCAGCCAAATTGCAGCCCATCGCAAGGCGCGTTCCGAATCCGGCGATGATGCCGCCAAAGAACCCCCACACCCAGCGTCGTTTCAGGCGGGGAATCTTCCATTTGAAATTCTTGCTGGCAAGGGCACTGAACAAACTGCCAAGCAGCATACCGATGACCAGCCATCCGTCAGTCCGGTCCTGCGGCTCTCCGGTCAGTTTGATCGCTTTAAAATACGCCCAATCAGCTGTATCAACGCCGAACAGCTGCAGTAAATTCCCTCCCCAACGGGTAAATTCGCCTGTGACGGCCCAGAGCGTTCCGGTTAGCCCAAAATAAAAAGCAGCAAATACCCCTGCCAACAGTAAGACAATAAAAGGATTCCAAAACCCGCTGAACCACTTTTCATGGGCTTTTTCCAACCATATACGCATGCGTTCCCAGCCTCCTTCATGAAAAATCATACATTCCCTATTATAGCAGAGATTTCCGCCGGCACATTGATAAAAGCAAAGGCTGTGAGCGGTTTGCTTTTTCAAATCTGAAAATAATGGTAAAATAATGAAATATATTATGCGAAAGGAGGGAGGCGGCCCGGGGGAAGGCGTAATACCCGGACAAGCGACGCAACAAATGGGAAACAATCAAAAAAGCGGAATGTTTTACGCGTTTTTTGCGTATTTTTTGTGGGGCATTTTTCCAATCTACTGGAAAATGGTTGAACAGGTGCCTGCCCTTGAAATTCTGGCGCACCGCATATTCTGGTCTTTTATTTTTATGATCCTGCTTTTAGCCTTTTTAAGGAAAATGGGGGATTTAAAAACCAGCATAAAAGAAGGGGTTCACCACCCGCGCACGCCGCTTTTACTGCTTCTTGCATCCGTGCTTGTGAGCGGGAATTGGTTTATCTACATATGGGCGGTCAACAACGGGCATGTCATTGAAACAAGCATGGGCTATTACATTAACCCGCTTGTCAGCATCCTGCTCGGCATGATCTTTTTGAAGGAAAAACTGAACAGGTGGCAGCTGATTGCTTTCCTGCTGGCAGCATGCGGCGTCGCAATCCAGACGTTCAGCTTCGGGCATGTTCCCTGGATCGCCATCGGCCTTGCGCTCACATTCGGGTTTTACGGCCTTGTGAAAAAGAAAGTGGATATTGATGCTTTTATCGGCCTGACATTCGAAACCTTCTTTATGATGCCGGTTGCGTTTATCTATTTAACGATGATCCAGGTAAAAGGCACTGCATCGTTTGCAACAGTTTCACCGGCTGTTACTGTACTGCTGATCGGCACCGGCGTTGTGACAGCCATCCCGCTCATTTGCTTTGCGCAGGGAGCAAGGAGAATTTCCCTGACAATGATCGGCTTTTTCCAATACTTGACGCCGACGATGACGCTGATTATGGGCATTGCCTTTTTCAAGGAACCTTTTACACATGTGCAGCTGCTGTCCTTTGCTTTTATCTGGCTGGCGCTCGTCGTGTTTTCCGTTTCCGGCTTTTTGCCGAAGAAAAAATTCCATGTGGAAGAAGTTGCCTGAATCAGCAGCCCATGCCGGAACAATGGCACAAAAAATGCGATGGAAGCGGCGGGAAACCAGGATTGTGCCCCGCCGCTTTTGTCTGCCGAAAATCCAAAAACAAAAGTAGGTCATGATTTTCAGGCCGGCTTTTTTCGAATAGAAAATTTCAGGTATAATAGGGATGATTGATGCATAAGGGAGATTGGTTTATGTCCAGGTTCCAGTTCCGCCCGGCAACGTTTAAAATGGTTTTCTTCATGTATTTGCTGGGCACGGTTATTTTTGCGATTTTGTATTTGCTGCCGGTTTCACACAAACAGCCGTTGCTGCCGTCAGATGCTTTTTTTCTGTCCGCAAGCGCCATCAGTGCAACAGGGCTGTCCACTGTTACCGTTGCGCAGGCACTTACAACGGCCGGAAAAATCATCCTGCTCATCCAGATGGAAATCGGCGGGATCGGCGTCATGGCCTTGGTCGGCGCGCTTTTGATCGTATTGCGCACGAATGCGCCTGTTCCGTCACAAACATTGATGATTTTTGACCAGAACCAGAACAGCAGCCGTTCGATATCAAAACTGATGGCCTTTATTGTAACGTACACATTGATCGTCGAAGCGGCAGGCTTTCTGCTGATTCTGCCGGCTGCGCTGCATCACGGCAGCCATTCTTTTGCCGCTTTTTTTCTTTCAGTGTCGACATTTACAAACGCCGGCTTTGAAATTTCCGGAAACGGGCTTGATGACTTCAAAGGCGAACCGTTCGTGCTCGCCGTGTTAACCTGTATGATCATTCTGGGCGTCCTCGGGTTCGCCGTTGTAATGGAGTTTTTGCAGTCGCGCCGGAAAAAGAAAAGCCTTTATTTCAAAGTAAATGTTTTGATGCACGGCATTTTGCTTTTGGCCGGCTTTCTATTCTTCTTTTTTGTAGATTTTATACATATGCCGGGGCTTTCTTTTACAGATAAAATCATCCAGTCCTTTTTCTTCAGTGCGGCGCCAAGAAGCGGGGGTCTGGCATCGCTCGATTTGCACGTTTTTTCTTTCCCGTCTTTGCTGTTTATGATCGTGCTTATGTTTATCGGCGGGTCGCCAAGCAGCTGTGCCGGCGGGATCCGGACGACCACATTCGCCGTCATTCTTGCCAAATTGTGGTCTGTCATCCGCGGTTCAAATGAGACGCATATGTTCAGAAGGACGTTGTTTGCCGAAGACGTAAACAAAGCCTTTCTCGTCTTTTTCGCTTTTCTTTTTTTGTTCTTTTTCTCGTTTTTTGTATTGTCTTTTACGGAAAAAGCAGCGCCGTTTCCGCTTGCATTTGAAATTATGTCGGCGCTGTCGACATGCGGCTTTTCCCTCGGGATCACGGCCGGGCTGACGGTGTTCGGCAAAATCTGGCTGGCTTTCCTCATGCTAATTGGCCGTCTCGGGGTGATTATTTTGATCTATACCTTTATGAATCAAAAAAAATCCACAATCAAATATGCAAAAGAATCCATTTTAATCGGTTAGGGGTGGGATTGTGAAACATTTAAAAGAAAGTTTTCTTGTGCTCGGGCTCGGCCGTTTCGGGTCGAGTGTGCTGAAAGAACTGGCGAGGCTCGGATATGATGTTGTCGGCGCCGATAAAAATGAAAAGGTGCTTCAGGATGAGGAACTGCAGGACGCCGCTTCGTACCTTGCGGAAGGCGATGTGACCAGCACCGCTTTTTTGGAAGAATTGAATGTGGACAATTTCGATGCGGTGGTCGTCAGCATAGGAGACGATTTTGAATCTGCCATTTTAACGGTGCTTGCTCTAAAAGATCTTGGCTGTGAAACGGTTTATGCGAAGGCGAATGATCAAAAGCGGGGGAGGGGCTTGAAAGGGGCAGGTGCGACCGACGTGTTTTTCCCTGAAGAAGAAACGGGGCGCTGGGTTGCCTACCATATTGCAAACCCGGGCATTTTGCAGTATATCCGCCTGTCGCCGTATTGCTCCGGCCTTGAGATGACAGTGCCGGAAGATTTTATCGGAAAGTCTCTGGCAGAACTCGATTTCCGCAACAGGTACAAAGCCCTTGTTGTAATGGTCACTTCCCAGTCTGAAGAAACGCCGGTTGTCTCCCCGGCACCGGATTATATCTTTCAGCCGGGGGATACCATTTTCACAGTCGGTGCGGAAAAAGATTTGGAGAGGCTGCGCCGGAAATTTTACTAGCGGGGTGAGGCGTTTTCCGGCTGCGTTAAAGTTGAAATGGGGGGCTGCCGCTGTTCCGGGGCGGTGCTTCCCATTCGGGGCGTGCGGCGCGGGAGCCGGAAAAACACTTACCTGCCGGGAGATAAGTCTCCTGCCCCCTACATATTTTGCAAAAAAATCGTTGCGGTTAAATACCGCCTTGCGAGCATTTGAAAATATGCCGTAAAAACGGAAAGCGTCGCGATGACAATGGTGTTGCGGATGGCTTCTTTTTTCGGGTCATCCGGCGATATGTATTTTGATATCATCTCTTCTGCTTTTTCGGTAATCATACCCTCCATTGCCGAAATCATATGTTCATGTTTTCCGGCCGGGAACCGCCCGACTTCCCGCATGGAATTGAGTTCCTCAAAAAGCTGGGAATAAGTGGCATACAGCTGTACCGGATTAATCAAATCATCATGCTCGTCTTCGGGGTCATTGACGATCAATTGCAACAGCTTGCGGATGGAATCGAAATCAAGCGCCGTTTTTAAGTCTTCCACCAGAAACAGCAGCGCCATCTGGTCAATCGAATATTTTTTCCCTTTTTCCGGCGCCACGATCATTTCTTTAATATCGCGCTTTACCCAGTTTTGAATCGCGGTCAGTGTAAAATTTGTATTTTCAATCTGGCTTCCGAGCGCCACGATTTCATTTAACGAAAAACCGAAGTCATCCGTGTTCTTCTTCAGTATTTTTGTGAAAATGGGGGGCATTACAGCAGCTGCAAAGGGACGGTGCGGGTCTTTTCCGCCATTTTTCTTTGCCCATAAGCCTTGTAAAAACGCTGCAGGCGTCATGGGGCCTGATCCCTTCAGCGCAAGCAGCAGATCTGCCATTTCCCTGCGTGTCATTTGAAATAGTTCCATTAACAGCACCTCCCAAACATTGGCATGCTACTTTTTATCGTAAGATTGATGGATGGAAAAGTCAATGATCATTGGGTGTCAAGTTTTCCCCGCTGTGCCGGACTGCGGGGGATGCCTTATTCTTCAGGCGAAACTTTCCATGCTTCCGGGAAGAAGACTTGCCCCTGTCCCGGTTTTGAAAAAAGTTTAAAGACGGCTTTTAAGGGGAAATAGAAACCGGGAATCACATTCTTTTGTGAAAAAGACTTGCATTTTAATTGATAAGTTCATATAATAGGTTCATAGGAACTTAGTATAAAAATAGAAAAGGGGAAATAAAGTTGAAGAAATTTTTTGCGTTGCTCCTGGCATTTACGTTTACCTTTTCAGTGGTCGGGATTCACTTTTCAAACCCGGTTGACGCAAGAGGATACCGTTCCGTTAAACGGTCTTACCAGTCGGTGCCAAAGACGACAACACCGTCGTCAAAACAACAGTCCCATTACCAGTCAAAAACGAACCAAAATACAAATCCGATTTCCGGCAATAAAGCCAATTCGGCGTCGTCTTCATCGAGAGGCAGCTTTGTCAAGGGGATGCTGCTCGGCGGACTTGGCGGCATGCTGTTCGGCTCAATGTTCAGCCATCTGGGCGGTTTGGGGACGGCTTTGACGGCAATGGTCAATATTTTAATCTTTATTGCGCTGATTCTCATTGTCATCAAATTGTTCCAATCCATATTTGGCAACAGGAAAAAAGATCGCGAGGCCTATGACAGATGGAAACATTAAAACTGTCGGAGCAGGATTTGATTAACGCGGTCTGCATGTATGTGGCAGACCAGCATTATGCTTATCCGGAAAATGTGATGGCGGTGCTCACATACGATGATGATACCGGCTACGGCGCAGATGTCGAACTGAACGGCAGAGATCTCGAGCCGCTGACTGAGCCGAAACTGATTCAAGCCATCCGCAAATATTTAGAAGAAGCATATAGCATTGACCCGTTTGCCGTCAGCATCCGCCTGGAAATTGAGGATCAAGATGGCATGGTGGCATACGTGGATTAAGAAACAGCCCGGCATTTTGCCGGGCTGTTTTACTCTATCTTGATACATATTTGTTCCGCCCTGCGCCGGTTCCTGTGGCAAGCATGAGGATGCCGCAGATCATCATGATGACGACCGGCATATGCCAATTGTGCGCACGGTCGTACAGCCAGCCGATCAAAAACGGGCCGGCCGCCGCCACAAGGTAACCGGCTGACTGGCTCATGCCGGAAAGATTGGCGGCTTCAGTGGCCGTTTTCGAACGGAGGCCGATAAACGCAAGCGCGAGGCTGATGCTGGCGCCCTGGGCGATGCCGATCAAAATGATGCAAATCCACATCCAAAACATATGCCCGCCGTACAGAAGGCCTGTAAGCCCGCACAAATAAAAAATCGTGATCCCGAAAACAAGGGGAATCTGGTTTTTCATCCGCTCCGCCCAAATCGGCGTCATAAAGGTAGCGGGCAGGCTGACGAACTGCATGATTGACACCATCCAACCGGCCGCTACGAGGCTTGCCCCATGGCTGACCATAATTTCCGCAAGCCAGGCGATGGTGCTGTAAAACAGAAATGACTGCAGGCCGAGAAAAAGCGTCACCTGCCAGGCGAGCGGGGACAGCCAGACGGATCTTCCGGGCGTTTCCTGATGGGCAGAAAACTTTACCCTCGCGTGCCTGCGCAATTGCGGAATCCATACCAAAGCAGCCAGTACAGAGAGGATGCCCCAGACGAGCAACCCCCATTTCCACCCGAGCCCCAACCCGTCCACAATCGGGACGCTGACGCCGGAAGCGAGCGCAGCAAATCCGCCCATAACGGTTGTATAAATACTCGTCATCAGCCCGAGTTTTTCAGGCACCCGGTGTTTAATGAGGCTAGGCAGCAGCACATTCCCGATTGCAATGCCTGTCCCGACAAAAGCTGTACCGATATAAAGCATGGCGGCATTCCCGGCCGTGCGGGCCAAAATGCCGATAAATAAAATGACAATCCCAAGAAGCAATGTCAACTCCTGGCCAATCTGGCTTGCCAGTTTGGGCGCAAGCGGTGAAATCAGTGCGAAGGCAAGAAGCGGGAGCGTCGTAATAAATCCCGCTTGTGCATTTGACATATGAAGGCTGTGGCGGATCGTGCCGATAACCGGCCCGACGGAAGTGATTGCCGGCCTGAGGTTGGCTGCAATACATATAACGCCTGCCACAAGCAGCCCGGATAATACTTTTTCTTTCTGATCACCCATCTTTTTCTAAACTCCTTTAAAACTTTCCTGATTTAAAAATGGACAACAGCAGCCATAAAAGCATCAATGTCGCAACACCGAATCCGATCTCAATGATCGGGTTTTTCCAGATCACTGTCGACTGGCCGCTGATGGACGTTCCGATCATCAGCCCGACCATCAAGATACTAAAGGCGAGCAGGACGATCGCAAAGGAAAGCCGGTTGCTGATCCTGTCAAGTTTTTCCAAAAATAAATGCAAATCTGGTATCACGACCTCCATCCTGAACTTGCCTTTTCGCATCGTTTTGGAAATATCGCGCAAATTTTTCGGAAGCTCAAGCAAAATTTCCGCCTGGTCCAAAAACGTTTTCCATCCTTTCCGCGCGACCCTGCCCGGCCGCAACCGATCCCGCAGCAGCCTTTCCCCGAACGGGCGCGCAGCTTCGATCAGGCTGAATTCCGGGTCAAGCGATTCCACGACGCCCTCCACCGTAATCAGCGATTTGCCGAGTATCGTCAGATCGGCAGGGAAGCGGATATGGTATTTAAATGCGAGATGGTACAAATCATTGATCGCTTCCCGCAAGCTTAACTGGCTGAGCGGCAGATCATAATATTTTTCGCGGAGAACTTCGACATCTTCCTTCAGCAGATGAAGATCGGTTTCTTCCGGAATTTCCGCAAGCGCATCAACCGACTTCATAATGGCATTCGTATCCGCCCGCATCAGCGCAATGACGAGCGAAGCGCAATGGTACTTGGTTTCTTCCGTAAGCCGGCCGACCATGCCGAAATCCATATAGCAAATCACATCGCCGGGCAAAACGACAATGTTTCCCGGATGCGGGTCGCCGTGGAAAAATCCTTCCACAAAAATCTGCTGGAGCATCGAATGGATCAGCCGTTCAGAAATGACTTTTTTTCGGTACCCGGGGACGGTTTCACTGAAAAACCCGCTGATTTTCCTGCCCTTTATGTACTCCATTGTCAGGACTCTTTTTGTGGAAAAGTCCCAGTAAATTTTCGGAATCCGGATGTTTTCATCGCCTTCAAATTGTTTGGCGATCCGTTCCGCATTCCGGCCTTCATGGTAATAATCAAGCTCGGACAACAGCGCCTGGGAAAATTCTTCGACAATGTCCCGCAATTGGTAAGCCCTTGCCCATTCAAAACGGGACTCAAGGGAGAGGGAAAGGCTTTCCAATATTTCCAGATCGGTTTCAATGACCGGGCGGATATTTGGGCGCTGGATTTTGATCGCAACCGGCTCTTCCGTATGTAATTTGGCTTTATGCACCTGCCCGATCGATGCAGTTGCGAGCGGTTCCGGATCAAATTCAGCAAACAGCTCCTCAACGCCCGCCCCGAGTTCGTCCCTGATAATCTTTTTTACGTCTTCATACGGAAACGGCGTGGCATTATCCTGCAATTTTTCCAGGTCAGCAATCATCGATTCCGGCAAAATGTCGCGGCGGGAGCTGGCCAGCTGCCCGAGTTTAATGAATGTCGGGCCCAATTCCTCCAAAAACAGCCGGATCCTTTCCCCGGTGCTGCGATGGGGGATGCGGGGAGCCGCTTTTTTCGAGGGAAAAGGAAAGAAATCCGAAAGGCCCCAATCGTTGATCAAATAACCGAGGCCGTTTTTAATTAGAGCGCCGGCAATTTCCTGGTATCTTTTTCCGTGCTTCATCTTTCTGGAAAGCAAGCAACCACCCCCGGTTTTGTTTTATGCAAAAAAACAGCCGGCCCCAGGAAAAAGGGCCAACCGGTTTACGGGTTCAACCGTTCTTCAAGCTGCTGGATGCGAAGTTCCAGCGCCTTGATTTCATCTTTTGTCGCAACATTCATTTCAGAAAGGATCTCGTTGACCCGGTCTTTCAAGGCCTGATTCAGTTCTTGTTTGGATTGTTCCCCTTTTTCCAGCAGTTCATCAATCAATTGTGTGGATTCTGCTTTTGTCAGGTTCCCTTTTTCCACGAGGCGGTTGACTGCCTTTTCTACTTGTTCTTTGCTGAGCACCGCCATGCCGAGGCCGAGTGATAACAATTGGTTCACTTTATCGCGCATTTCCAATTCCTTCCTTTCTCCTCTATCTTAATGTAATCATAGCCCAATCCGGCCGGAATCACAAACGGAAAGGTGTGTAAAAACGGATAATTAACGGGCTATTTTCCCCAATGGGAGGCAATAAACGTGTCGCGGCCTGACTTCGCCCGGTCTTCGTGATAGGCATTCGGGTTTTTCTTATAAAAATCCTGGTGGTAGTCTTCGGCAGGATAAAAGGGCTTCGCCGGCAAAATTTCAGTTACAATCGGCTTTTTGAATTTGCCGCTTTCTGCAAGCTGCTGTTTTGTAGCTTCCGCCAGCCGCTTTTGTTCTTCATTATGGTAAAAAATGGCCGCCCGGTAGTTAGAACCGCGGTCCTGGAACTGGCCGCCGGCATCGGTCGGATCGATTTGCTGCCAAAAGATTTCGAGCAGTTTTTCGTACGGAAAAACTTTGGGATCATATGTAATTTGGACGGCTTCGTAATGGCCAGTCGTTCCGGTCTTTACCTGTTCATACGAAGGATTTTCGACCGTTCCCCCCGTGTACCCGGAAACGACTTTTTCGATGCCGTCCCACTGGTCGAAAGGTTTGACCATGCACCAAAAACAGCCGCCGGCAAAAGTTGCTTTCTGAAATTGTTCCGCCATTTCTTCTCCTCCAAGGTGGTTCTTTTTCTAAATCGTAACATTTCCTGCGCACCACGACAAGAAAGAATGCCCGGCCTGCTGCGGAAAAATCAAAAAATTCCGGTTGCATCTGCCCAGTTTTGGGTTTTAGAACATATCTTTTTTGTATTGTCCACTAAAATGCAATTTTTTTAAAAAATGCGTTTAAAATTTGAACATTTTGTGAACATGAAGTAATATAATATACAAAAGGGAGGGTTGTGAAATGAAGGAATTTAAGGGGTACTATCTGCTTGCAACCGCTGAGCTGGTGATGAGTGTGGTGTTTCTTGCCATTCACTTTATTGTAAGCGATCACACAACGGACTGGTCTTTGATTTTGTTTTGGGGTTTTCTGCTAGGGGGACTGATTACCTACGGGCTCGGAATGGCGTACTTGCTGATGCTTTGCGCGTCAGGGAAAGAATTGCCGAATGAATATCCGGAATTCGATCCGTCATATAGAAAAGCGGGATAATCGTTCGCACAGCATGAACCCTGTAGACACGGGGTTTCTTTTTTTGGGGGGAAAAGCGGGCGCCGAACAATCCGGATTGATCAAGGCTTGACATTTAAAAGCGGAGGGAAAGGAGTCCTTTTTTATGCAAAAAAACGATGCCGCAAAGGGCACCGTTAGTCTTCTTTTTGAACATTTGCCGCCTGCGGGCCGCGTGATCCTTCTTCCACATCAAATGATACTTTCTGGCCTTCTTCAAGCGTTTTATAGCCTTCACCCTGGATGGCCGAGAAATGGACAAACACGTCGTCTCCGCCTTCCCGTTCAATAAAACCGTAGCCTTTTTCACTGTTAAACCATTTTACTGTACCATGTTCCACGTTTAATGCCTCCTAATTTTTAACCTTTCTTGCTTTTAATATATCCAGAATCCCAGGTTTTAAACGCCTTTTTCACTTGCAGGCAAAAATTTGCGGCTTTTTTTGGGTCCATCTGTCCTGAAAATATGCGCCGGCCGGTTTTCATCCCCGTTGTTGCCGCATCCATCCCAGGCATAAGCGTCCATTTGGAAAAAGCTTGGTACACTTTGCGGCATCAACATTTGATATAATCGGGCAGCCGTTGTAAACTTTTAAATAGCCGGATAGTGAAAACTTTATTGCAAAAGGAGCTGTACCCATTCATGATTGTTTCCGGACAAAAGGAACATCAACTAATAGAAGAAACTTTTAAAGATCAAATAGATCATCCTGCTGTGATCAGCAAAAAACTCGAGCAGTCAGGCCAATTTATGGAAGCCGTCCGTAGCCTGATTGATTTATGCGGCGATGATCCGGACCGCGACGGATTGCAGGAAACACCTTACCGGGTGCTGAAGGCCTTTTTGGAATATACAGAGGGGTACCGGGAAGACCCGAAATTGCATTTGGCAAAAACATTTGACGTCGACCACGACCATAAGGAGCTCGTACTCGTAAAAGATATCGAATTTTATTCCATATGCGAGCACCACTTCGCGCCATTTTTCGGCGTCGCGCATGTCGCCTATTTGCCAAACGAAAAAATCACCGGCCTGTCGAAAATTGCGCGCATGGTCGACGGCTACGCCAGGCGTTTTCAGGTCCAGGAACGGCTGACAAAACAAATTGCGGATGCGGTGGAAGAGGTGCTTGAACCGCAGGGCACAATGGTGGTTTTAGAGGCCAAGCATATGTGCATGTGCGGGCGGGGCGTGAAAAAGGCGGATGCGTCCACGACAACGATGTCCTACCGCGGCATTTTTGAAGGGCGGGCGGATTTGCGCGCCGAATTTTTATCCTTGCTCAAATAGAAAAAGAAGGATGGTGTTTATGCTGGATGTGGACATATTGATCATCGGGGGCGGCCCTGCCGGCATTTCAGCAGCGATCTGGTGCAGCCGGCTTGGCATGGACCATCTGCTCATTGAGGAAAAAGAAATGCTTGGCGGGCAGCTCAGGCTGATCCATAATCGCATTATTGATTATCCCGGCCTGCAAGCGGAAAACGGGGAGGAAATGCGCAACCTTTTTGTCCGGCATGCCGAGTCGTTGCAGTGCCGGTACCGGGTGAATACGCGCGCCGTAAAAATAGATGGCGCCGGAAAAGTTGCGGTGGCGGAAACAGGCGGGCTTAAGACCAGGATCGGTTTTCGCTACCTGATTTACGCTGCCGGTGCCGTACGGAGAAAACTTGGCGTGCCGGGGGAAAAAGAGATGTTCGCCCGCGGGGAAATGTATTCAGCTACGAAGGACAGCCATTTGTTTAAAGGGAAATCTGTTGCAGTTGTCGGCGGCGGCGACCGTGCTTTTGAGGGCGCTTGTTTGCTTGCAGAAGCAGGGGCGCACGTCTACCTCATTCACCGCTCGGAACGTTTCAGGGCCAGGCAGGCTTATCTCAGCCGGGCCCAATCTTATCAGAACATCCGGATTTTGCCGAATAGGCGTGTGAAAGCCATTATCGGGGAAGACCAAACCGAAGCTGTGGAACTGGTCCGTTTAAGCGGAGAATCTTGTTTTTTGCCGGTATCCGCGGTCTTCGTCCGGATCGGGATGGAACCGAACAGCGGCCTCGTTCAGCATGTTGCCGGGACGGATGCAGACGGGTACATCGTATCGGACGGTTACGGGAAAACCGAGTGCGAATGGCTGTATGCAATCGGGGACAACTGCCTCGGCCCGCTTTATTCCAGTATTGCAGGGGCGGCCGGGCAGGGGGCTGCTGCAGCAAAGCATATTGCCTCCCGTTTGGCGGGGGAACGTGCCCGGACGGTAAAATAAACGATCTGCCGCGGCTTTACGGCCCCGCGCACGCCGGCTTAAGGCCGGGCAGCCGTGCGTTCCGGAGCAGGAAGGTGGGGCAAGCAAATGCCGGCTTTACGAATTGTTCAGTGGCGATGGCCTCAAAACACTTTGCCCTGCCCCTTTCTGTTTTTTAATCCCGGCCGTCAGGTTGTGGGGCATCTTCCCCGCCCAGCACCCGGCTGAAAGCGGCAGAAACTTTTTCGTATTCTTCGTCTGAATGGAGGGCGTCCAGGTCGCCTTCTTCGTCTGTTTTCAAGAAAAACACATCCAGGTCCCGGCCTGTCTGTTCCTCTAAATCTTCAACAAATGAAACGGCGGCATATTCGGTTCCTTCCAGCGACAATACACCGATGATTTCCACTTCCTGCTCACGCCCGTTTTCCGTAATTGTAAACACTTCACCCTGTTCAATATTTGCCATCGGGTCTCCTCCTTCATTTCCGTCTGTTGCGTATTGTATACGAAAACCGAAAAAACACGCCAAAAGAAAGAAAAGTGCGCTATCATGATAGCAGCCGGATCTCGGAAAGGGGTGTATATATGGATAAAAAAGACATGGAAGAAAAAATCATACAACAATACAAAATGGATGAGAAAATGATGGCGCTCATTTTTGCCCAATGGTGCGTGAATAATGGGCTAGATCCGGAAGAACTATACAGCAGGGCGTACCCGCAACAGGCAAAAAACGTCTTGCTGGAAGAAGCGCTTGCCCTGACGGTGCCGAAAGAAGAAGCAGAAGAAATCAGCAGCGGGACCGTGTTGAATGTATTATCCTTATTCGGCAATGACGATTTGGCTTTTGTGGTGTCGGAAGAAATTACCAAGTTAAAACGATGAATCCGGAAACAAATGAGATGCCGCCCGCACGGAGACGGCCCATCATGATCTTGTCTTTTTCCAATCCCGGAAATGGAAAAATCACCCCTTGGATACCCAAGGGGTGATCATTATAAGGAATCGCGTATTGCCTTTTTAAATCCTTCCACAGAAAGCAGGGCAAATACCGAATAAAGCAATGTATATAGAACCATCACGATCAGCATCGGCGTCCACAGCGAGGACCCGAAAAAGAACCAACCGGATTTTACCGCAAAGTAGCTGTGCGAAAGGCCGAGCAAAAGCGGAATGCCGAAATTGTAAAGCTGCTTGATCCGGATGCCCTTTGTCAAATCCTGCGTTGTAAAGCCAAGCTTGCGCAAAATGGTGTAGGACGGCTTTTCTTCCTCGCTTTCTTCCATCTGCTTGAAATACAAAATGCAGCCGGACGTGACCAGAAATGTAAGCCCGAGAAATCCGACAATAAACATCGCAACGCCCATGTTTTCTTTTTGTGCTTTGAAGATTTCAGGGCTGGAATAGGCAAAGGAATCTGAAGGGAAGTGCAGACTTTGGAACAGTCGGTCTGCTTTGCCAAGATCTTCCTCCTTCTTCAGATTGATGCCGGTAAAGCGCTTTGAATCCAATTGAATTTTCGGGTCCGTATCCTTTTTTAAATCTTGGAAGAACGCATCATCCGTCACTAGAACGGGCATGCTGCCAGAGAAATAATTGGAAAGAATCTGGTCTTTGCGAAGCGCAACGATGCGGAGTCTGGCTGTTTTCCGCTTGCCTGTTAAGTCAATCATCCCTTCCGATTTCATCGGCATAAATTTTGCCAGGGCATCGGGATAGCCGGAAAAGACCGCCTGCCCGGGTTTTACATCAAATCTTTTCACTGCCGCATCGCTGACAACTGCGATCGGCACGGCGCCGGTATCAAACTTCGGATCTTTTGTTTTTTTATCGAACAGGCTGCTTAAATCAGCTGTAACCCGTACGACTGCAATTTCTTCTTTTTCATAGGCGATGCGGTTTTCATTTAAACGTTTTGTAAATTGTTTCGCCTCATTCGTTTTGATAAAAGAAAAGTCCGCAGCTGCTACATTATGGGCTGTATCTTCGGCAGAGTAAAAGGTAATGTAGCTTAATGATAATAAGCCGATCGCAAGTGCCGACACGGTTGTGATGATGGTCAGCAGCACTGCGTTCGAACGGATCCGAAACATGATGGCGGACAGGGACATGACATCCCGGATATTCAGATACCCGCCTTTCTTTTTCCGGATAAGGTAAAAGACAAAGCGGACAGAAGTCTTAAAAAATAGGTAGGTCCCGAGAATGACAAGGGCTAAAATGGTTCCCATTGCGGTAAACAAGGCACGCGCCGTTCGAAAGTCCCCATTGAATAATTTTGATGAAATATAGTATCCTGCCCCGATGCAGACAAATCCGGTTATCCCGAGCACCAGCCCCGCTTTTGACATCCGTGCGGCCCGGTCTTCCGTGGATGAAACGGTGCGGAAGAGGGAAAGGATTGTTTGCCGTTTGATAAAGATGCTGTTGATGAGCAGGATCAGGACGAAAATGATGGAAAAAACAAGGATCGTCTGCTCGAAAGCCTGGATCGAAAAATAAAGAGAGACCTTTGTTTTAACCTGAATAATCCGAAGCAGCAGCATCATCAGCAGCCTGGATGCCGCAAACCCGAAAAAGATGCCGGCAAAGAGTGAGCCGTAGTAGAGCAAAAAATTCTCCGTGCCCAAAATCCGGAATACTTCTCTTTTCGTCATGCCGACGAGCTGGAAAAGCCCGATTTCCTTGCTCCGCCTTTTGATAAACAAATGGTTGGCATAAAAGAGAAAAACGGCCACAATGACGATCAGCAAAACCGACGCCACCTTCAGCGCGGCCAGCCCTTTTACGGAAGATTTTACTTCGTCGAGAGAAGGGGCGTATTGCAGTGTCACAAACGCAAAGTATAATGCAGCACTGAAGGCGAGCGCGAAAATATACAGTGCATAATGCGGAAGGTTCTTTTTAAAATTGCGGTAAATCAAACCGTTAATCGTCATGCTGCACACCTCCCAGCACAGCCTGTGTTTTCAGGATGGCCTGATAGAAATCCTGCCTTGATTCGGTGCCTTTATGCAGTTGGGAATAAATCTGCCCGTCTTTGATGAAAATGACCCTGCCCGAATAGCTGGCTGCGGCCGCATCATGGGTGACCATTAAGATGGTTGCTTTTCTTTTTTCGTTCAGGCGGCTTAATTTATTCAAAAGGTCGGATGCCGATTTTGAATCGAGCGCGCCTGTTGGTTCGTCGGCAAAAATAAGGCTCGGTTCATGGACAAACGCCCGCGCTGCTGATGTCCGCTGCTTCTGCCCGCCGGATATTTCATTCGGATACTTGTCCTGGATATCGGCGATCCCGAGTTCTTCCGCAACCGCAAGGAATTTTTCGTCCGCCTCCCGTTTTGAAACTTTTTTCACAGACAGCGGCAGCAATATATTTTCCTTCACCGTTAACGTATCGAGCAAATGGTATTCCTGGAAAATAAAGCCCAAATGCCTTTTCCGGAACTCCGCCAGCTGCTTGTCTTTCATTTTCGTCAACGCTTTGCCTTCGATTTCAATGGAACCGCGGCTGGGCCGGTCAATCGAGGAAAGGACATTTAACAATGTCGTTTTCCCTGATCCGGACGGGCCCATAATGCTCGTGAATTCTCCTTTTTCAACATTTAAATCAATCCCTTTTAAAACTTCTTGTTTGTTCCACTTGTTGCCGTACGTTTTATAAACATTTTTTGCTTCAAGGATCATGATTGGTTCCCCCTTTCTGATATGATTTCATTATAGAAAAGCCGGCATGCTTCTTCCTTCGTTTCGGCTAACAATACAGAAAAGCATATGACAGTTTTGTCACATGCCTGTAATTTGCTGCAAGCCATTTCTTTCCGGGAAGATGAGCGTAAAGGTGGAACCGGCGCCGGGAACTGACTGGACAGCAAGCACAATATTTAATTTTTCCGCCGCCCTTTTGGCAAGGTACAGGCCGAGGCCGGTTGCCCCCCTGTTTTGGCTGCGGTCAGAAGACGTAAAGCCCTTTTCAAAAATGCGCGGCAAATCTTTCGGGTCAATGCCGCACCCCTTGTCTGCCACCGATAAATGGAAGCGGCCGTCTGCCATTTTTCCGGAAATGGAGATGTCTGTCCCGCAACTGTACTGGACCGCATTTACCAGCAATTGCCGGAGGATAAACGACAGCCATTTTGCATCTGTAACAATTGCCGGAACCCCCGGTGAGACGTCAAAACCGATGCCTTTTTGAATGCACCATGGCTGAATCGCTTTGATTTCCTGGAAGATCAGGCGTTTCAGGTCAACATTTTCCATATAAACGTCATTTTCCATATTGCCGATCCGTTTTTCATGAAGCTGTTTGTCAAGCAGGTGGTGGATGCGCAGCCATTCATAATTGAGCGACACTTTTGCTTCTTCATCTTGAAGCCGGTCAATGATGAGCTGCATGGCAGTCATCGGTGTTTTGACCTCATGTACCCATGCCGTTAATTCATCCTGTTCTTCCTGCACCGTGGACGCGTTCCGGTCAGTTTCCGCCCGTAGATGTTCCGCCTGCGCTTGTACAGCCTGATGCACGATCTGTTCAAAAGGGGTTCCGGGGCGGGTGATCTCGCTCGTATCAAGATCCCCATCCCATTCTGAAAGGCTTTGATAAAATTTCACTTCTTTCCGAGCGCGGAAGAAAAGGAAAAGAAGAAAAGCAATCGTTTCTAAAAAAACGATATAAAGAACGGATGAAAGCGCGATTTGCGGATCAAGCCAGGCAATGAAAAGCAGCATCAGCTGGCAGGCGGCAAAAAATATTACCCAGCTTTTTCGTTCAACAAGAAACATCCGGATCATAGGCCGGCATCCTTTTCAAGCGCCATATAGCCCTGGCCCACTTTTGTTTCGATACAGTCACCGAGCCCGATCGTGGAAAGTTTTTTCCGCAGGCGGTTGACGTTCACGGTCAATGTATTATCGCTCACAAACCTTTCATCGTCCCATAAACATTCGATCAGATGCGTGCGGCTCACAATCCGGTTTTTCATGTTCACCAAAATTTTCAAAATAAACATTTCGTTTTTTGACAGTTCAATGCATCCATGTTCGTTTTCGACCGTGTTTTTCTGCAAATCGATTGTGGCCCCGCACCATGTTTTTAAAACTGCCTGCTCGCTTGTGTAGGCATATACCCGCCGCAAAATGGCCTGGATTTTGGCGATTAATACGTCGATATGAAAAGGCTTTTGCACATAATCGTCCGCACCGAGCTGCATCGCCATCACCATATCAGTCGGATGGTCGCGGGAAGAAAGGAAAAGGATCGGGACATGGGAGTGTGCGCGAATCTGCCGGCACCAGTGGAACCCGTCAAATTTCGGAAGCTGGATGTCAATGACCACCAGATCAGGCCGGAATTCCGCAAATTCCTCCATCACATGCCCGAAATCGCGGATCCCCGCAACTTCAAATGACCACTGCGAAAGCCTTTCTTTCACCTCACGAAACAGCGTCACATCGTCTTCAATGATTAGAATTTTTATCAACCGGACCACTCTTTCTATTTTTGCTACCCTCCATTTTACAAGAAAAGGCGGCAGCAGGCTATATTTGCAGGTATTCTCTTACAAAATACAGAATCAGCCTGAAGCACCATATATCTGATGGATGGTGATATCTAAATGGCCTGTCATTTATTTTCACCTAACTGGTTTTATGATGATATCGCTAACGCCCGTAGTTGTTCCTTTATAGCTTTTTTCAATCCCCGTTCTTTTTAATCCCTCGTTGCTGTTTACAAATACACCATAACTTTTTAAAGACAAAAAAAGATAATATATTAAAATAACTAATTTTAAGATTTGTTCGCTTATCCAAGTGTATTGCCCTTTAGAAAAGGGTACAAGAAATTATCCGGCAAGCATAATCACGTAACGATGACGGAGGGATAATGTATGAGCGAACAAATCCGAAATGGCAAAAAACCGGCAAAGGGGATTGCCCCAAATGTGGAATCCGATGCCTTATACAATGATAAAAGAAAAATTTTCCTCTTTGGTTCCCCAAGCTACACCAATATCGGGGACCAGGCCATTGCCTATGCGGAGGAAAAATTTATCCGCAACCATTTTCCTTATTACGAATACATTGAAATCATGGACTACGCGACGGATGACGGCATTGAATTTGTAAAAAACATCATCGGGAAAGATGACATCGTCTGCTTTACCGGTGGCGGCAATCTCGGCAGCCTCTACCTGGACATTGAAGAAGACCGCCGAAAAGTGATCTCGGCTTTTAAAAATTATAAAACGATCTCTATGCCGCAATCCGTTTATTTTGAACCGACCGAAAAAGGGCAGCGGGAGAAAAGGAAGTCGCAGGAAGCCTATGGCATGAATCCGAATTTGACCATATGTGCCCGCGAATCGCAAAGCCTGCAAATCGTCAAGGAAACCTTTCGTGCCAATGTGTTGTACACCCCCGATATGGTCCTGTCGTTAAAAATTGAGCCGCAGGATCTGGAAGGGGATGGCGTGCTTTTTGTGTTAAGGGCCGATAAAGAAAAAGTGACAGATGAAAATTTTGTTTCCGAGCTCATGGAAAGAGCTGCGAACATCGGGCCTGTTGACCGCACGGATACCGTGTTATCGGAAGTGGACGCGATCGATTACGCAGACAGGGAAAAATATTTTATGAAAATGCTGCACCGGATCGGCTCGCGCAAACTTGTCATTACCGACCGGCTGCACGCGATGATTTTTTCGATTATCACCAGAACGCCGTGCCTCGTATTCGGCAACAGCTACGGGAAAGCAAAACATTCCTATACCGACTGGCTTTCCGGATTGAATTTTATCCAGTATACGGACAAGCAGGATCCAGACGAACTCGAACCGTTGATCGCCCGCCTGCTTCAGACGGAACCGAATGAAATAGATCTGTCGGAAGATTTCCAGGTGCTGCGGGATTATTTTAAATCTTAAACGATGCGTGCCATTCCGATGCCGGCCGCATCAGACACGCTTTTGTGCATGCCTACTCGGCTGGCATCCGCCGGGCTTTTTTAAACAAGGCGTGCATGTTTGCCGCATGCCTGCAAATAGTAAAATAAGCGGGGAAAGCAGGGCGGGGCAGCCTGCTCATGCGCGGCCCGGCTGAACGTCCATCAACCTCGAAGGAGAATGCATATGAAGAAAAAAGATCCTTTTCTGGAAGGCGCGAAAGTCACGAAAGACAACCAAATATACGGGACGCCGAACAGCAAAGCAAAAGACGGAACCGGAAATTCACCGAATGATGATGTAAGAGAAAAAAATAACCGGTAGCCAGACCGGATGCACGGTTTGAATTGGCGGAAAAAGACTGCTCTCTTCATCAGGGGCGGTCTTTTTCTAAAACAAGAAAAAAAGGAATGTTTAAATTATTCTATGATAATAAAATATTTGTTCCTTGTATATAAACAATTGTATTCTGGGTAAAAACATATTACAATTAAAAAGTAATTTGTGACAATGCTATTTTTCTATTTTTTAAGCATGTTTGAAAAAAACAGCGGGAGTGAATGGCGTGGAAGGAAGAGAGTTAAACAGAGGGTTGCATGCGCGGCATATTCAAATGATCGCGATTGGCGGCACAATCGGTGTCGGGTTGTTTATGGGGTCTGCCAGCACCATTAAATGGACAGGTCCGTCCGTGTTGCTCGCGTATGCGATTGCCGGTATTTTTATCTTTTTTATTATGCGTGCAATGGGGGAAATGCTCTACGTTGAGCCAAGCACGGGTTCCTTTGCCACATTCGGCCATCAATACATCCATCCGCTCGCAGGTTTTCTCACAGCCTGGAGCAACTGGTTCCAGTGGGTGATTGTCGGCATGTCGGAAATCATTGCGGTTGGATCTTACATGCAATTTTGGTTTCCGCACCTGCCGGCATGGATTCCGGGGTTTGTAGCCATGGTGATACTCGGAACGGCCAATCTCATATCTGTAAAATCATTTGGGGAGTTTGAGTTCTGGTTTGCAATGATTAAAGTGGTGACGATTATTTTTATGATTATCGCCGGGCTTGCCATCATTTTATTCGGGATCGGCAACGGGGGGCATGCCGTCGGGTTTTCCAATCTGTGGGAGCATGGCGGTTTCTTTACCGGCGGGCTGAAAGGTTTCTTCTTTGCCTTATCTTTGGTAGTGGCAGCCTACCAGGGCGTTGAGCTGATCGGGATTACGGCGGGCGAAGCAAAAGACCCCCGCCATACATTGAAAAATGCGATCCAAAATATCATTTGGCGCATATTGATCTTCTATATTGGCGCCATTTTCGTCATTGTTACGCTTTATCCGTGGAATGAACTGGATTCCATCGGCAGCCCGTTTGTGGCGACTTTTGCAAAAATCGGCATTACGGCCGCAGCCGGCATCATCAATTTTGTTGTCGTCACCGCCGCCTTATCCGGTTGCAACAGCGGCATCTACAGCGCCGGCCGGATGCTGTATACGCTCGGCGTAAACGGCCAGGCGCCGAAGATTTTCACGAAAGTGTCGGGCAACGGCGTCCCGCTTTTAGGTACAATCGGTGTGCTTGCCGGCCTCGTGATTGGTGTGGTGCTAAGCTATATCGCACCGAAAAATCTGTTCGTCTATGTATACAGCGCAAGCGTCCTGCCGGGGATGGTGCCGTGGTTTGTCATTTTAATCAGCCAGATCCAGTTCAGAAAGATGAAAAAGGCTGAAATGAAAAACCATCCGTTTAAAATGCCGTTTGCACCTGTTTCCAACTATGTAACCATTGCATTTTTAATCGCTGTCCTGATCGGCATGTGGTTTAATGATGAAACGAGGATGTCACTTGTTGCGGGTATTGTCTTTCTTGGTCTTGTTACGGTTTGCTATTTTGTTTTCGGCATTGGCCGTTCGGCGGAGCCTGCAGCATCCAAAGGGAAAAAGATACTGGATCACCCCCAATAATGGGCAAAAATAGCGTGCGATTTGCGCACGCTATTTTTGTTCATTTACGATGTCCGTTATCCCGGCTCCGGCTTTCTTCTTCAACCGTCCAAGCACTTTCTCCAGTTCGTCCGGCTGCAGAAATTCAACGGGCGAAAACCCTTTTTCAAAGAGGATGGATTCAGACTCGACGATCGTGATATACCGGTCTCCGATTTTGGCAAGATGGACCGTTTCACCAAAATCAGAAAGGAGGGCATTCACCGAAATATGGTCCAGTTTCATCTGCAAATCGGCTTCCGGAGCGGTTTCGGCAATCTGGGCCGCGGCTTCAATGACCTGTTCCGCCGGCAACCGCTCCTGTAACGCCCGCTTGGGGCTTGCTTCCCAAATCTCAAGTTCTTTTTCCAATTGCTCGTATTCGATGCTGTCTTCATGCAGCACTTCCTGAAAATGTTCTTCCACCATCGTCTTCACTTGCGCTTTCATGATTTCCGGCATCGATTCGCCATATTCCACATACTTTAAAAATTCTTCGAAATAACGGGCGTGGGATGCCTGGTGAATTTTCAGCTCTGATTCTTCAATCATGCCTTCTTCCGGCATATGCGGATACTGGATGGATTTCATGCCTTTTGTGGTAATCGCCATTTCCACTTTTTTCAACAATGTGGATTCATCGGCAATCGCGGCGACTTTCGGTTCGAAATCGCATTTCAACAAAAAAACAAACGGTTCATCGAAGTATTTCCGCATCGTTGCATTTGCGATCAGAAACGCGCCGTCTCTGACAGCATTGGTGTCCAGATAGGCGGCGAGAAAGGCTTCGCTTGCTTTTTGAAAATCACCAATCGTGCCGGCCATGCGCGCACGGTTAAACAAATTGAAGTTCGGGTTGGAGTCAAGGCCGTAGCCCGGTTCCACAATAAAGCGGCCGATTTTCGTCGGTACTTGTTCGGACTTCGGATGCTTATCCACTTTCCTTTTTACGATTTTTTCAAGTTCGCCATCGAGAAAGTCTTTTACGTTACTTATCTCATAATTTTCGCGATCTAAAGTTTGAAAGTGCCTGAACTGTTTTCTCGTTTGTTCGCCCTCCCCGTCTGTCTGGATGACATAAAAGGAAAGGAAATTGATGTTAAAATCCAATCGTTTCACCCGGTTTCTCTTTTTTCACTGAGCACTATTTTACTTGAAAAAACGGTTTTCCACAATGTGCTTGCTGGACGCGGATGATTTGCGGGATTAAAATGGATAGGAAAACGGATTTTTGAAAAAAGAGGTGGAGATTTGCAAACCTTTTTACATATTCTGCTTTTAAGTATGGTTGAACTTGTCAACCTGCTTGGAACGATCATTGTGGTCGGGTTTGTGCTCGGTTTTTTGGAAAAGCGGGCAACGGCCTTCATTTACCACGTTTTCGGGTGGAAGGGGATTGCGGTGACGGCATGGCTCGGTACGCCGGTCCATGAATTTAGCCATGCCTTGATGTGCGGCATTTTCAGGCATGAAATTGTCGAGATCAAATGGCTCCAGCTGAAAAGCGGTGATGGCACGCTTGGGTATGTAAGCCACCAATACAACCCGGGCAGCATTTACCAGAAAATCGGAAATTTTTTCATTGGAACTGCCCCGGTGTATATCGGCATTTTGATTTTGTCGCTAGGCATGTATGTTTTATTGCCGGATACATACCGGCCGTTCATGCAGGCAATCAGGACAGGGCTTCATCCGTATTCCGGCCTCGAAAGTTTCTTTGCATTTTTTGGCCATTCTATCGGCGCACTCGCCAGCTATCTTTTTTCAATCGAAAACTTGATGAACCCCCGTTTTTGGATTTTTGCCATTGCCGGCATTTGCATTTCCTCGCATATTTCGTTGAGCACCGCGGATTTAAAAGGGGCATGGAACGGCTGCCTGTCAATTTTTGGTTTTCTTGTTTTCCTGAATGTGGCCGGTTTTCTCTTCGGATTCCGGACAAGCGGCCTGATTGCGCGCATCTCGGCTTATAATTCATATATTTTGGCGTTTTCAGGCATTGCGTTTCTGTTTTCTTTAATTTGGATGAGCATTGGTTTGCTCTCTATTTTGGCAAAAAAGAGGCGGTAAGGAAAAAACGCGGCATGCTTCCTTTTGCCGCGTTTTTTCTGTTATACTGCCCGGGCACGCGCCGTTTTTAAGCTGAGCAGAAAGAAAAATGCGCTCACTGCAATTAAAACAGCTGACAGGATAAGAAAACGGGCTGTTGACATGCCACTTGCGAACACAACGCCGAGCACGACGGACGACAGGATCGAGCCTAAATACCGGCATGTTTGGAAAAGGCCGGAGCTTGTGCCGACCATGGTTTCGGGCGATTCGTTCAGCATCGCCGCCTGCAGCGCAACATTACCGATCCCGTAACCGATGCCCAGGATAAACAGAATCACACCCATCAGCCAGACCGGGGCATGGATAAAGAAAAATGCCATGAAAACGGCGCCGGCAATCATGGTTAAAGCACCGATACGGATCGGCCCGGCGGTTCCGGCATGGTCGATCCATTTGCCCGAAACGAGGGAAATGAGGATGCTTGCGCCGGACATAAAGAGCATCATGAACCCGCTGGTGTGCACGCTGAAATGGAGCCCGTCCTGGTAGAAGCTCGGCAGCCCGAAGAACAAACAGTAATTGAATAAATTCAACACGATAAATTGCAAATACACAACAGAGAGGGACCGGTGTTTGTATAAAAAGCGGACATCAATAAACGGACGGTCCGTTCTGGTTTCATAGATCACAAATAGGACAAGCAGCACAATGCCTGCCGCACCGGTCCAAATATGGACAGATGATTCCAGTTCCAGCAGAAAATACAAAAGCAGCACAAGCCCGGCAGCAAACAGGAAAATGCCGGTCCAGTCGAGCTCGTGCACAACATCTTTGAAAGAAGCATGCCTGTTCTCCGGATCTTTCGGGAAGATAAACCAGCCAAGCAGAAAACTAATCAAGATAAAAGGAAAGTTCACGAGAAAAATCGACGGCCAGCCGCCAATCCCGATTAAAATCCCGCCGGCAGTCGGCCCGAGCGCCGTCATGGCCGACGCAAAAATGGAAAGGACAGCAAGCGCCGAGGCCTGGTTTTCATGAATATGGGTACGAATCAGTGCGACACCGGACGGATAAATGGCACTGGAACCGATCGATTGGAAAAGCCGCATGAGAAGCAGCACGAAAAAGGCCGGTGCAAGCGGCGCGCCGATTGCCGAAACGGCAACAAGCAACAGCCCTGCAAGAAACATTTTTTTGCGCCCGATCATATCGCCGATTTTTCCGGTTACAGGCTGGGCAACCGCGCTTGCCAAATAAAAGGATGAAATGAGCCACGACACAGTTGAAAAACTCAAATGGAAATCTTTTTGGATGCTGTGAAGGGCGAGCGAGATCATCGATGAATTCAGCGGGTTCAGCATCGTACCGGAAGCGATGGCCGTTAAAAAAACCGTTCTTTTGGATAAAGCCATAACAATCCCCCTCGCTTCAGATGAAAGACTTCTTTCTACAGAATATCCTTTTCATTTTCTTTCATGCCCGTTCAAAAACAGAAGTATCATACAACAAATATTTCGAGTGTGCAAATATTATGCCAGTGAAGATCCGGTATCCCGGCCTGAATCTGGCCAGGCCCGGGAGTGCAGCTGAAACAAGCCATCATGGCAAGCCCTCTAAAGCCGTATAAATTCAGCCAATACTGCAGGAAAACACCGGCTGTTTGCTTGGTAAACTTAATTACAGAGCAGTTTGTCCTGTGAGTATATATTCGCCACATCACACGAAGCATTCCGGTTTGCGATTTCCGTTTTTTCTGTCATAATAAAGAAACAAAAACAAGAAGAATTGAGGTAGGAACATGAACGTTAAAATCAATCGGAATGCCGCAAAAATGTTAAAAAAAATATTGGATGAAGGAGATGCGGAAGGAAAAATGATCCGCGTCTTTGTGGCCCAGATGCACGGCGACCATGCCCATTACGATATTACGCTGGATACGCCGGGAGAACAGGATGAAATTGTCAAAACGGATAAGGGCATTGATATTTTGCTTGATTCGCGCGATCCGTATTTGGACGGCATCTGGATCCAGTATTTTTACGTGCCGCAGGAAGAATTCGTGATTACAAACCCGAGGATTGAACGCGAACACGGTCATCACCATCACCATTGATTTTTTTGAACTTTATGCTGAAGGGCTGTGCTTTTCCAGGCTATGGACATTTTGAAAAAGGGGATGAAGAGGATGAAGAATAATCCGGTTTTGCTATTGTCTTACGGAGAGAAAAAAGGCGGTTAGAGAACAGAAATGACGGGAGGAGGACGACGGTTTGTTTAGTGTACTGGGGAAATTAGGCTGGTTTTTTAAAGCATATTGGAAAAGATATGCGATTGCAGTGCTTGCACTTTCGGTTGTCAACTTGCTGGAAGTGCTCCCGCCGATGATTCTCGGCGATTCCATTGATAAAATATTCACCGGGGAGATGACAGCGCACATTTTTTCCCTCTATATCGGCGTTATGCTGGCGATTGCAGCTGCCCTTTACGGCCTGACCTATATATGGCAGTATAACTTGTTCGGCGGGGCGTTTATCGTGGAAAAAATGCTGCGGTCCCGGTTAATGAACCATTTTTTAAAAATGGCGCCCCCTTTTTTTGAACGGAACCGTACGGGCGATCTTATGGCGCGGGCGACGAATGATTTGCGGGCAGTATCCCAGACAGCGGGTTTCGGGATTCTGACGCTTGTTGATTCAACAATGTATATGCTGACCATTATTCTGACCATGGCCGTGCTGATCTCATGGAAGTTAACGCTCGTTTCGATCTTGCCGCTTCCGTTTCTGGCAGCCGGCATTAAAGTGCTGGGAGAGAAAATCCATAAACGCTTTACAGTCGCCCAGGACGCCTTCGGGGATTTAAATAACCGGGTGCTGGAGTCGGTTGCCGGCGTCCGTGTCATCCGTGCTTATAACCAGGAAAAAGCGGACGTATCAAGATTCCGGGCGATGACGGAGGACGTTTATCAAAAAAACATTGCGGTCGAAAAAATTGACGCGCTTTTTAACCCGCTGACAAAGATCATTACCGGGATGAGTTACACGATCGGCCTTGCTTACGGCACTTATCTCGTTTTTCACCAGCAAATTACACTTGGAAATCTTGTTTCCTTTAATGTCTATTTGGGCATGCTGACATGGCCGATGTTTGCGATCGGGGAATTAATGAATGTCATGCAGCGCGGCAATGCTTCGCTGGATCGTGTAAATGAAACATTGCGGTATGCGGAAGATGTAAAAGACCCGGAAAACCCGAAAACGGTTGAACAGCCGGATATCATAGAATTTGCCGATTATACTTTCCACTATCCGAAGTCGCGGGAAGAGAACCTGAAGCATATTCATTTAAAGATCAAAAAAGGGGAGACGGTCGGAATCACCGGCAAAACCGGCAGCGGAAAAACAACGTTGATCAAACAGCTGTTGCGCGAATACCCGCTTGGAAGCGGCCGGCTGCTTGTGTCCGGCGTCCCGATTGAACAACTGAGCAAAGAAGAAGTGTTAGGCTGGATCGGGTATGTGCCGCAGGACCATGTGCTTTTCTCCAGAACGGTGAAAGAAAACATTCTGTTCGGTACCGATTCGGCTGGGGAAGCGGAACTGCAGAAAGCAATCCGGACCGCATCGCTTGAAAAAGATATTGAAATGCTCCCGGACGGCCTTGAAACGCTTGTCGGCGAAAAAGGGGTGGCTTTATCAGGCGGGCAGAAACAGCGGATCTCGATTGCACGGGCCGTCATAAAAGATCCGGAAATTCTGATCCTGGATGACGCGCTGTCCGCTGTCGATGCCAAGACCGAGGCGTCCATTATTGCGAACATCCGGAAAGAGCGGAAAAATAAAACGACCATCATCGCGACCCACCGGCTGTCGGCGATTGAACACGCCCAGTGGATTGTCGTCCTCGATAACGGCCTTATCACAGAGGAAGGGACGCACGAACAGCTGTTGAAAAACAAGGGCTGGTATTACGAACAGTACATGCGCCAACAGCTCAAGTCCCGTGAGGAGGTGGAAGCATAATGGCTGCAAAACGGCTTTTCCGCTATGCGATGAACTTTAAAAGTTCCATTTTGATTGCGCTCGCGGCCCTTATGGTTGCCGTTGGGGCGGATGTGTTCAGCCCGATCGTGGCAAAAACGATGATTGACCGCCATATCACCGGCATTGAAAGCGTATGGGTGGAGACCCATGATGCCCGCCAGGCGGTTTCTTATCACGGCCGCCATTACAAACGGCTTGTTTATGCTTCCGCTGAGGAGAAAAAAGGAAAGAAGCGGACGATTGTCCAGGCAGGAAGAAACTTTTATTTCGTAAAAGGCCGTGTTGAAACCGGCGGGAAAAATACGTACCGGGACGGAAAACTGTATATGACCTATAATGGCAAAACGGCTTCTTACCGGGCGGAAAAGATATCCTATGCGGGCGTGCTCCGCTTTTACAGCCCGGAAATCCCGTATATTTTGAAACTGTTAATCTTGTATTTCGGCCTTTATGTTGTGTCGGGATTCGGCCAGTTTACGCAATATTTTTATTTGCAAAAAGCTGCAAACCGGATTATCCAGAAAATGCGGAATGACCTTTTTATCCACTTGCAAAAATTGCCGATCCCATTTTTTGACAACCTGCCGGCCGGAAAGATTGTCTCGCGCATCACCAATGATACGGAAGCCATCCACGAATTGTATGTGGCCGTGCTGTCAAACTTTTTCAGCGGCCTGGTTTATATTGCCGGCATTTATATTGCGATGTTTTTGCTCGACTGGAAACTTGCGCTTGTCTGCCTGTTGTTAATGCCCATTTTATGGCTGTGGATGCGGGTATACCGGAAGTTTGCCCAGCAGTACAACCGGATGATCCGTTCGAAAGTGAGCGAAATGAATGCCATGATCAATGAGTCGATCCAGGGCATGCCGGTCATTCAGGCTTTCCGGCGCGAAAAGCAAACGAAGGAAACCTTTGAACAGCTGAATCGGACGCATTTTAAATACCAGAACAAAATGCTGATGTTAAACGCCTTGTCGTCCCATAATTTAACCGGCATTTTAAAAAATCTCGTGCTTGTGGCGTTTCTCTGGTATTTCGGGCACAGCGCCCTTTCCGGTTTGTCAGCCGGGCTCTCCGTCGGCCTTTTGTATGCCTATGTGGACTATATTAACCGGCTGTTTAACCCGATCAGCAATATTGTCAACCAGTTCAGCAATCTTGAGCAGGCGCTTGTTGCCGGCGAACGTGTTTTCAGGCTGCTGGACGAAAAAGGCGAGGATGCGGAGGCGAAATCCGTACCGCGCTTTAAAGGGCATGTGGAGTTCCGGCACGTCTTTTTCGGCTACAAAGAAAACGAATATGTGCTGAAAGACATTGACTTTGAGGCAAAGCCGGGTGAAACGGTCGCGCTTGTCGGCCATACCGGATCCGGGAAAAGTTCCATTATGAATGTGCTGTTCCGTTTTTACGACTGTAATGAAGGAGAAATCCGGATTGACGGGACGGATATCCGGTCGCTTCCGCGGCAGGCCGTCCGTGAACATATGGCGATCGTGCTGCAGGACCCGTATTTGTTTACCGGCACGATTTATTCAAATGTCAGCCTCGGGGACCCGCGGATTACAAGAGAAAAAGCGGCTGCCGTGTTAAAAGCGGTCGGCGCCGATCAAGTGATCGGAAATCTGGAAGAAGGGCTCGATGAACCGGTCTTTGAAAAGGGGAGCACTTTATCGAGCGGGCAGCGCCAGCTCATCTCGTTTGCCCGCGCACTTGCTTTTGACCCGGCTATCTTAATTCTTGATGAGGCGACGTCCAATATTGATACGGAAACGGAATTGGCCATCCAGCATGCCATGGATGTCCTGAAAAAAGGAAGGACCACGTTTATCATTGCCCACCGGCTTTCCACCATCAAAAATGCCGACCAAATTTTGGTGTTGGACCGCGGCCGGATTGTGGAGCGCGGAAGCCATGAAGAGCTGATGGAAAGAAAAGGGAAGTATTATCAAATGTACCAAATGCAGCATTCAGGCGGAACGGAAGCAGCCGGATAAATCCGGCAAGGCGAAGCGAAATCTGTACTATAACAAACGGGCAGGGAAATTCTCTGCCCGTTTTATTTTTTCTTTAATTGTTCCTGGGCTATCCGGACCAGTTCTTTCACCATGTTTCCGCCGATCGGCCCGCCGACTTTCCCGGCCTGTTCAGCCGTCAGTTTGCCGTTATAGCCTTTTTGAAGCGGAATGCCGCGTTCACTGGCCACCTCGTATTTGATATCGTCCGGGTGGTCCGTATCGGTACGATATCCTTCTTTGGCCATCACTTCGGTTTTGAACCGGTCAAGCGCGCTTCTTGATTCTGCGATAAGCGGTTTTCTTTTTCGTTTTGGCATGCGGATTCCCTCCCCTTAATAGGATGCGGATGGCCAGCTGCCTTTATGCGCCGGGGAGAAAAAACGAAAAATGTTTTTTTTGAAAAAATCATACAGGATATTTAAAATCTGTATGGAATATTTGTATAATAAGAACTGTAATAATACAGCAAATAAAAAGGGAGTATGCAACGTGAAAAAAGCAGTAATTGGTGCATTGCAGATCGGGTTGCTCTGGGTCATTTACGAAATCGGGCTGGAAGCAGTCAAAATCCTGCATTTGCCGGTACCGGGGAATGTATTTGGCATGTTGGTGCTGTTTCTTTTATTGATCACGGGCATTTTGAAACTGCAGTGGATCGATACGGGCGCAACATGGATTTTAAAACATTTATCCTTCTTTTTTATTCCGATTTCCGTCGGGCTGATGTCGCTCGGTTCATTTTTCCTCCATAATGGCGTGGTGCTGATCGTGATACTGGCTGTCAGCGCGGTAGCCGGCATTGTAGGGACGGGGATGTCCGCCCAGCTTTTGGCAAGGAGGCGTGAGGCAAGCCATGAGCAGCAGTTACGCCGTGACACTTTATAGCATTTTCATCACCGTTTTCGTTTACCTGCTGTCGTTGCGGTTATCGAGAAGGTTTCCTTCCCCGTTCACAACGCCTGTATTTTTCAGTACGGTGGTATTGATCGTGCTATTGGCCTCAAGCCATATATCCTATAAAGCGTATCTTCCCGCAAAAGGGGTCATGACCTATTTTCTCGGCCCGGCCACCGTTGCGTTGGCTGTGCCGCTTTATAAAAACAGGGCGATTCTTGCGCGCTATTTTCTGCCGGTTGTCGGCGGCATTCTTTCAGGCAGCATGCTGACTGTCGGGACCGCCCTCGCCCTGGCCAAAGTTTTTCAGCTGTCGCACAATATTTTTGCTTCCCTTGCCGTGAAATCCGTCACCGTGCCGGTTGCAAGCGAGGTAGCAAAAATCATCGGCGGCAATGAGGTGCTGGTCGCCGGGTTTGTGATGATTACCGGGATGATCGGCGCCATGTTCGGCCTGAAGCTCTTATCTTTGGCGCGCGTCCACGACCCGGTATCGCGGGGCCTTGCGCTCGGCACGATTTCCCATGGGATCGGAACGGGGGAAGCCGTGAAGGAAGGGGAGCTGCAAGGTGCCGTATCAGGGGTGGCAATGGGGATGGCCGCCATTTTAACTTCTTTTATCCTGCCATGGTTGTTCTAAACCGGGATAAATATATATTACAGCTAAAGGGGTAGATACTGATGATGAAGACGCCGCTTCTGCTTTCTACTATGATCGAGAGGGCTGAACGCTATTTTCCCGAAAAATATGTTATTTCACGGACACACACCGGGATTCAGCGGATTCCGTATCGTGAAATTGCAAAACGGACACGCCGGCTTGCCAGTGCGCTGGAAAAACTCGGGATGAAAAAAGGAGACCGGGTTGGTACGTTTGCATGGAACCACCACCGCCATTTAGAGGCCTATTTTGCCGTGCCATGCCGTGGGGCTGTCCTTCATATGGTTAACATCCGTTTGTCAGAAGACCACCTCACCCATGTCATTAACCATGCGGAAGATAAAATTTTGCTTATTGATGTAGATCTCGTTCCGGTGATTGAAAAAATCCGGGATCGCCTGAAAACGGTCGAGCATTTTATCATTATGAGCGATGAGAAGGCGATTCCGGAAACTACCTTGTTTCCTGTCTCCTCTTATGAAGCCATCCTGGAAGAAGGCGATGAGCGTTATCCGTTTTTACACGACCTTGATGAACATGCGCCAGCCGCGATGTGCTACACGTCGGCAACGACCGGCTATCCGAAAGGGGTTGTCTATTCCCACCGCGGCCTTTATTTGCACAGCATGGCGCTCGGGCTTAGTGACCAGCTCAGCGTTCAGGAACGCGACGTCGCCATGACGGTCGTTCCGATGTTTCATGTCAATGCCTGGGGCCTTCCCTATGCAGCCACCTGGTTCGGGGCAACCCAGGTGCTGCCGGGGCCTTCTTTTACACCGGAAATTCTCGCACAGCTCATTGAAAAAGAAAAAGTCACGATGACAGCAGGCGTCCCGACGATTTGGATCGGCATGCTGAAAGTGCTGCAGGAAAAGCCGTATGATATCAGCAGCCTCCGCCTGATCGTAAGCGGGGGTGCGGCATCGCCTAAGGGATTGATCCGTGCTTACGAGGAAACGTACAAAGTGCCGTTTATGACCGGCTACGGGATGACGGAAACGACCCCGGTTGTTTCGCTGGCCACGTTAAAAAGCAGTATGGACTCATTTACCGTGGACGAAATTGTGGATGTGAGAGGAAAAACCGGGCTGCCTGTTCCCGGTGTTGAGGTAAAAGTCGTCAATGAGAACGGGGAAGTGCCATGGGACGGAAAAACAATGGGAGAACTGACCGTAAGAGGGCCGTGGATCGCGGATGAATATTACTGTGACGAGCGCACGCAGGAAGCATTCAGGGACGGCTGGCTGTATACCGGGGATATTGCGGTCGTGGACCAGGATGGGTACCTGAAGATTACCGACCGGACAAAAGATCTGATCAAAAGCGGCGGTGAATGGATTTCTTCTGTGGAAATTGAAAACGCTCTCATGTCGCATGAAGCGGTCTTTGAAGCAGCCGTCATTGCCGTTCCCCACCCGAAATGGCAGGAACGCCCGCTCGGCTGTGTGGTTTTAAAAAGCGGATATGAAAACAAAATCACGGCCGCGGAACTAAAAGATTATTTAAAAACCCAATTTGCCTCATGGTGGGTCCCGGACGACATTTTGTTTATGAAAGAAATCCCGAAAACGTCCGTCGGCAAGTTTTTAAAACGGGCATTGCGCGAACAGCTTGAGGACCATTATGCAGGCGTGCAGTAATGCATGTGGGAAAAAGCCGGAATCTTCCTATGGATTTCGGCTTTTTCATTCGATAATATAAAGGGGAGAGGTTTTAACGGAATGACGAAAGGATTCAAATGGAAATGCCCAAAACATGGAAGAAAAAGAAGCGGAACCGGGGTAAAACGTGGATCGTCCTGCTTATTCCGGTCATCGTGTTAAGCGCCTATTTTATTTTCGAAGAGAACATCCAGAAAAAAACGAATCCCCAAATCCCTGAAAAATATTTGTCCATCTATTTGGAAGCGGAGAAAATATACGGGGTTCCCTGGTATGTGCTTGCCGCTCATCACCGGGTGGAAACCAGGTTTTCAACGATGAAGCCGATGGTCTCGCCGGCCGGCGCCCAAGGCCCGATGCAATTTATGCCGTGCACATTTGTCGGCTGGAAACATCCGTCATGCAGCGGCCTTGGAAAAGGAGACATCCCGAAAAATGAAGAAACGAACCCGGCTGTCATCAAAAAATACGGAGGATATGGCGTCGATGCGGACGGGGACGGGAAAGCAGACCCGTTTAACGATAAAGATGCGATTTTCAGCGCGGCAAATTATTTGTCGAAAAACGGGGCGGCAAACGGGCAGATTCAAAAAGCGGTTTTTGCGTATAACCACAGCCGTAAATACGTGTCCGAAGTGATGCATTATGTACACCTTTATCAAAAAGAAGGTTTAGAAAAAGCAAGCAAGTAAAAAAGGGCGGTTCTGGCCGCCCTTTTTTACGGTTATGCTTTTCTTGCTATTCTTAAAATGAAGCTTAACACAAAGACGAGAATGATCGCCCCGATTAAAGCAGGTATGATGGCCATCCCTGCAATATGCGGCCCCCAATTCCCGAAAATTGCGCCGCCAAGCCATGCACCGACAATCCCAGCAATAATATTTCCGATAATTCCGCCTGGGATGTCCCGGCCCATGATCAATCCTGCAAGCCATCCGATAATCCCACCTACGATTAAATATAGAATAAACGACATTTTCACATTCCTCCTGTTAACTTAAGTTTCATGTCTTTTTATCGAACTTGGTGTACTTATTACCTTTTTTGTACCAGACTAAACATGCGCAGGCGTATTCTAAAACGTCTAAAATGACAAATATGCGGCACTTTTCAGGGGAAAGCCGGCAATCCTTTGGTTTAAAGTTTACATATCATGACCGGGATTATGCTTTTGCCTTGAATGATTCCGGTTTTTAACCTTTTTTGAGCCGCTTAACGGTTCCGGCTGCCCGCTGTTGGTTGTTTTTGGCTGGTTTCTGCGTATATCATTTCCATCATTTTTATTCACCATTTTCATCCCTCCAACTATACAATTTGCTTTTTGCAAAGCGGTTATGCAGCATATCATGAAAAAATTGAACATACTATCTTTTGAAGGAGAGATGACAATGCCTTACCATAAAGACAAACAGCAGGCGTTTCAAGCGGCCGGGCAGCACATGGCCCTGGCGGAAGACATCCTGCAGAATTTGGACATGGGCAGTGAAGATGCCGGGCACCAGCTCGCCCATTTGAAAGAAGAAATCAACGAAACGTACCAGGAGATCGAAAATGCGCTCGAAGTGGCGAGCGAAACGCAACGGGTGCAATTGGAACAGTTCCGGCGCGATTTGGATAAAATCGTAAAACATACAGGTTTGCATTAAAGCGGGGAGAAAGATCCCTGCTTTTTTTCATCTGCGCCCGGATCTGGTATAATATAGAATGGTATCAAGCCTGCGACCGGGCGGGGTTCATACATATGAAAAATAATAAACAGGAGGGAATCGAAATGGCTTTGCCAAATTTTGAACAGAATTTACAAAAATATGCGAAATTGCTCGTGACAAAGGGCATCAATGTAAAGCAGGGCGACTGGGTAAAAGTATATATTGCAGTCGACCAGGCAAAACTTGCGCGCCTTGTCGTAAAAGAAGCGTATGCACTGGGCGCGGAAAAAGTAATCGTCGAATGGTCGGATGATGAAATTACAAAGCAGCATTACCTGAACCAGCCGCAGGAAGTGCTGACGCATATTCCGGATTACAAAATTGCCGAGACGGAAGACCATGTGCTCAACCATAAAGTGAGCCGGCTGTCTATTCTTTCCAGCGACCCCGGCCTGCTCAATGAGGTCGATCCGCACAAAGTGGCCGCTTATCAAAATACAGCGGCGAAAGCTTTCAAAGCGCAGCGGGTTGCAACGCAAAATGACGATATCAAATGGACGGTTGCTGCAGCGGCGGGGGCCGGATGGGCAAAAGCAGTGTTTTCGGATTTAGAAACCGAAGAAGCACAGGTCGATGCGCTTTGGGACCAGATTTTTAAAACATGCCGTGTCTATGCGGACGACCCGGTTGCCGCCTGGGAACAACATAAACAGAAGTTAAATGAAAAAGCGGCGAAGCTAAACGGCATTCAATTCGATGCCCTTCATTATACGGCGCCGGGAACGGACCTTACACTCGGCCTTCCAAAAAACCATATTTGGGCCAGTGCGGGCAGCGTGAACCCGAAAGGCGAAGAATTCATTGCTAATATGCCGACAGAGGAAGTGTTTACTGCACCGGATACGCACAGGATGGAAGGCGTCGTGCGCAGCACAAAACCTTTAAGTTATGCAGGCACTTTAATCGAAGGCATTGTTGTCCATTTCAAAGACGGGAAAATTGTCGATATTTCTGCTGAAAAAGGCGAAGAAGCGATCAAAAAACTCGTATTTGAAAACGAAGGTGCAACAGGGCTCGGGGAAGTTGCGCTTGTACCGGATCCGTCGCCGATTTCACAGTCCGGCATTACATTTTTCAATACATTGTTTGACGAGAATGCCTCGAACCACCTGGCCATTGGTGCAGCCTATCCGACAACGATCCAGGGCGGCACGAAAATGAGCGAAGAAGAACTGTTAAAACACGGCATGAATGTCTCCAATGTCCACGTTGACTTCATGATCGGCTCTGCTGATATGAATATTGACGGCATCAAGCAGGATGGAACCGTTGTGCCGGTATTCCGCAATGGGGACTGGGCCATCTAAAGAAAAACATCAGAAAAACATCAATATTATATTGATAAAGATTCTCAATGGCCAAAACAAAGAAATCAGCCCATAAAGCTGATTTCTTTGCCATCCCATGCTACTGGTTTTTCTTGCGTTTTTTGTTAAACTGTCTTTCTTTTTCCGTTAAAGGCTCGTTTGAAAATTCTTCATTGTATCCGGCGCCTTTCCCTTGCGCTTTTGCCGCATTCATGCCCGGCCGGATATGGTTTGCTTTTTGTCTTGTCACAAGGCTCACCTCCCTGGCCACAGTTTCAGTATGTTGAATAAAGGGAAAATCATACCTTGCCGATAAATTTTTTGCAAACCAAATGGCAGGCGATATAATTAAAACTTATCACGGACAATAATATTATTGTTATTTACTTATGTCATTTATTGTAATATGATGAAGCTGTGGGGCGTTTTTTACGAATCATTCTGTTAATCTTTTAATTGATGAAAATACGAATCATGACAAAGGGGGAAAAGACATGTCCAATGATGTCTTTAAAGCGCGTACCGTTTTTGAAGTAAATGGGAAACGCTATCACTATTACCGCCTGACAGCGCTAGAGGACGCAGGAGTCGCCAATGTTGCGCGCCTGCCTTATTCGATTAAAGTGCTGCTTGAATCGGTGCTCCGCCAAATGGACGGCCGCGCGATTACGAAAGAACATGTTGAAGACTTGGCGAAATGGGGATCGGATGAAGTAAAGGACAAAGAAGTCCCGTTTAAACCGTCGCGCGTTATTTTGCAGGATTTTACCGGTGTCCCGGTTGTTGTTGATCTTGCTTCCCTCCGCAAAGCGATGGCTGATTTGGGCGGAAACGCGGATAAAATCAATCCGGAAGTGCCGGTTGACCTTGTGATCGACCACTCGGTTCAGGTTGACAAATACGGCGCGCCGGATGCCCTTCAGGTGAATATGGATTTTGAATTCAAACGCAATGCCGAACGCTATAAATTTTTAAACTGGGCACAAAAAGCGTTTGACAATTACCGTGCCGTTCCGCCTGCAACGGGGATTGTCCACCAGGTAAACCTTGAGTATCTGGCAAGTGTCGTCCATGAAAAAGAACTGGAAAACGGCGAATATGAAACGTATCCGGATACCCTCGTCGGGACCGACTCCCATACGACAATGGTCAACGGCCTCGGTGTGCTCGGATGGGGTGTCGGCGGCATTGAAGCGGAAGCCGGCATGCTCGGACAGCCTTCGTATTTCCCGATTCCGGAAGTCATCGGCGTAAAACTGACCGGATCGCTTCCGAACGGGGCAACCGCAACCGACCTTGCGTTAAAAGTCACCCAGCTTTTGCGCCAAAAAGGCGTGGTCGGCAAATTTGTCGAATTCTTTGGCCCGGGCGTCTCGACGCTGCCGCTTGCAGACCGTGCGACCATTGCAAATATGGCGCCTGAATACGGGGCAACTTGCGGTTTCTTCCCGGTTGATGATGAGTCGCTTGCCTATTTTCGCTTAACTGGCCGCAGCGAAGAACATGTAAAAGTTGTGGAAACTTACTTGAAAGAAAACGGCATGTTCTTTACGCCGGACAAAGAAGACCCGGTTTATACGGATGTGCTTGAACTGAACCTTTCTGAAATTGAAGCCAACCTTTCCGGCCCGAAACGCCCACAGGATTTGATTCCGTTATCGCAAATGCAGTCCGCTTTCCAAAAAGCGATTACGGCGCCTGCCGGCAACCAGGGTTTCGGACTGGATGAAAAAGAGCTCGATAAAGAGGCTGTTATCCATTTTAACAACGGCGAAACAGCCGTGATAAAAACCGGCGCAGTCGCCATTGCAGCGATTACAAGCTGCACAAACACTTCAAACCCTTACGTTATGCTCGGGGCCGGCCTGCTTGCGAAAAAAGCGGTTGAAAAAGGGCTGGAAGTGCCGAAATATGTGAAAACTTCGCTCGCGCCGGGATCAAAAGTCGTGACCGGCTACCTAAAAGACGCCGGTTTAATGCCGTACCTCGAACAGCTCGGCTTTAACCTGGTCGGTTACGGCTGCACGACCTGTATCGGTAACTCTGGCCCGTTGAAGGAAGAAATTGAAAAAACCATCATGGACAATGATCTGCTCGTAACGAGTGTCCTTTCCGGGAACCGGAACTTTGAAGGCCGGATCCATCCGCTTGTTAAAGCCAACTATCTGGCTTCGCCGCCGCTTGTGGTTGCTTATGCGCTCGCAGGAACGGTGAATATCGATTTAAACCATGACCCGATCGGCAAAGACAAAAACGGCCAAGACGTCTACCTGAAGGATATTTGGCCGCAAGCGGATGAAATCAAAGAAAATGTCCAAAAAGTCGTCACGCCGGAACTGTTCCGCAAACAATATGAAAACGTCTTTACCGACAATGAACGGTGGAATGCGATCGAAACGAGCGACGAACCGCTGTATACATGGGATGCGGAATCGACTTACATCCAAAATCCGCCGTTCTTTGAAAATCTCTCGCCTGAACCGGGCGAAGTACAGCCGCTTTCAGGCATGCGTGTCATCGGCAAATTCGGCGATTCGGTGACAACCGACCATATCTCGCCTGCGGGTGCGATCGGTAAAGACACACCTGCCGGAAAATATCTGTTGTCAAAAGGAGTCGAACCGCGTGACTTTAACTCTTATGGTTCCCGCCGCGGCAACCATGAAGTCATGATGCGCGGAACATTCGCCAACATCCGCATCCGCAACCAGATTGCACCGGGTACGGAAGGCGGCTATACGACTTACTGGCCGACGAATGAAGTGACGTCGATTTATGATGCTGCCATGCGTTATAAAGAAAACGGCACCGGCCTTGTGGTTCTCGCCGGCAAAGATTACGGCATGGGCTCATCGCGCGACTGGGCGGCAAAAGGCACATACCTGCTCGGCATTAAAACCGTGATTGCGGAAAGCTTTGAACGGATCCACCGTTCCAACCTCGTTCTCATGGGCGTGCTGCCGCTGCAGTTCAAAAAAGGCGAAAATGCCGACACGCTCGGCTTAACTGGCAAAGAAACATTTGATGTCCATATTGACGAAAATGTTAAACCGCATGACTGGGTAAAGGTTACGGCAACTGACGAAAACGGGAAGAAAACGGAATTTGAAGCGCTTGTCCGGTTCGATTCCGACGTAGAAATTGACTATTACCGCCACGGCGGCATCCTGCAAATGGTGCTGCGCGAAAAACTGCAGCAGTCCAAAAATGAAGTGCAATCAAAATCATAATGTTTAAAAAAGCTGCGGCAGAAGCCGCAGCTTTTTTTTGAACCAAATTTATAATTTTTCCCATAATTGCCCATACTAAGTAAAAATACTTGTAAGGAGTGGGCAAATATGAGAAAAACCCATAAAAAGACCTTTTCGGATCTTGTTGCCGAAAATAAACAGGAACTGCTGCGCGACAGGGATGCGCTGATGCGGATAGAAGAACGGTTGGACCGGAAACACGAGATGAAATTAGCAGAATAAGCCACTGTTTGTGGATCATAATCCGCTTTCCTCCGGGGGAAAATGTATGAGGAGGGGGGAGATATGATGAGCAATCCAAACAAGAAAAGCAAATATTTCGTTCCCGATCATCTTGGCACGCAGCCGCGCGGATTTTCCGGCAATAAGGGGAAGAAGATGCAGGACCGTTCGGGACAGCATGCACAGGTGATACAGACAAAAGGGGAGTAGCTTCAACAGCCGAAGGAGGAGAACACAATGGCGCATAACCGGCCGAAACCGGACGACCGCAGCGATAATGTGGAAAAACTGCAAAACATGATCCACAATACGATCGAAAACATGGAAAGTGCGGAAGAATCGCTTGCTGTTACAAGTGATGAAACGCAAATCCAACAAATAAAGGAAAAAAATGAGCGGCGCCGTGAAAGCCTCGAAGCGATGAGAACCGAGGTAAAAGACGAAGCCGCATACAAACAGCAGCAATAAACGAAAACGGCCTTTCGACGGAAAACAGCAGCGTTTCTTTGGAACCACGCCTTTTCCCTCTCGGAAAGGCCGTTTTTTCTCCCTTTTTGCTGCGGCCATGCGTGCATGCGAACCTTTTCCCGGCCCTGTATCAGGCATCCTTTTAGGAGGGGGAATTTTCTTTATGCTAAAATAAAGATGTTGACTGTACATATGAAAGAGGTGTCCGGGATGTTTGTATCAGAAGCAGAAATCAAAGTGCGATATGCGGAAACAGACCAAATGGGGGTTGTGTACCATGCTAATTATCTTGTCTGGATGGAAGTGGGGCGGACGAAATTAATCGAAGACCTTGGCTTCCGCTATGCAGATATGGAAAAAGACGGGATTTTGTCGCCGGTCATCGATATTCAAATTTCATACAAAAAACCGGCCCGTTACGGGGAAACGGTGACCGTAAAGACATGGGTCGATGCATATGACGGGCTGCGCGTAAAGTACGGCTATGAGGTTTACACAGAAACCGGCGACCTTGCCGTGGCCGCGAGTTCAACGCATGTCTGCGTAAAAAAAGACAGTTTCCGCCCGGTTGCGTTCCGCCGCCTCTACCCAAAATGGCATGAAGCATATGAAAAAGCAAAAAAATCATAAAGCGGGGGATGAATTTTGGCTTTTGGCATACACCGCAACCAGGTCAAAGCGTGGAAAGCGGCGATTGACCGCGGGGAAATTGCGTTTTTAACGCATTTTTGGCTGGATGACCGTTTCCCCAGCGCAAAATCGGTCACAAAAGTCGGCTGTAAAGATCTTGAGAAACTCGCTGCATGGGGAGCGCGCTACCAGCTGAAAAAAGAATGGATTCATGTCCGCAAAGACGGTTACAGCCATTTCGACCTACTTGGCCAAAAACAGCGGGAAATTTTGCAAAAAGAAGGGCGCCTTGCGGAAGCAAAAAAATTTTTAAAATAAAAAACCGGCATCACTGGCAGCAAAAGAGCAGCTGCCGGATGATCCCGGTTTTAACCTTTTTTATATTCGTATACCGGTTCATCCCGTTCCGGGTCGTACCCGATATACAAATCATGGCCGTCAAAATACCATTCGTCCGTGCTTTCAATGAAAAAGGCATTGCCGTTCCGTTCAACGGCCGCCGCCGGATCGTCGGGAATGTCCTTTTGAACGCCAAGTGAAAATCCGTGCTGGATAGGCGTGGAACCGCCATATTTGGCAAAAAAGCGGACGGATTCGCCGTCATCCAGTTCCAGTTCCCTTTTAAACCAGTTTACCGCCTCATCTGTAATGTGAATTTTCATGCCGCCACTTCCTTCAAACTGCGCCTTTTGCATTTTCATTATAGACCAAAGCACGCTTTTCCCCTAACCTTTTGCCTCTGGACCGGTTCCGGGTTTGCAGGAAATATCCGGTTTTAGAAAAAATGGCTGCCTTACATCCATTTGACTTTCGGCTCGGTCTTATTTTTAATCCGCTTAATATTGGCTTTATGGCGGTAAATAATGAAAGAGGCGAGCGCCAGAACGATGACAAACAGCGGCCAGTCATGCGTCACGATCATATAAATGAGCGTATACAGGATGCCAAAAAAAGCCGCCATGATGGAAGAAAGCGAAACATATTTGCTTATTTTTAAAGTAACCAAAAAGACGATAATCACCATAACAAACAAGGGCCATTGGTAGGCAAGGACAACGCCTGCAGAAGTGGCCACCGCTTTGCCGCCTTTAAATTTGGCAAATACCGGAAGCATATGGCCGATCACCGCAATCAGCCCGATTAAAAGCGGGTGAATCGTATGCTCCAGGCCAAAAAAGTGGGGCAATAAAGTGGCGACTGTCCCTTTCAGAATATCCACCACTGTTACGACACTGCCGGCTTTGACCCCGAGAACACGGAACGTATTGGTCGCGCCGAGATTCCCGCTGCCGTGCTCGCGGATGTCTATCCCGTAAAAAAGCTTACCAACGATCAGGCCTGTCGGGATTGAGCCGAGCAGGTAAGCCAAAAGGACCATCAGGGCAATAGTCATGTGCAAAACTCCTTGGAAAAAATCTATGCTTATTGTAGCATGTTCTTAAAGGAAAGAGGAATATTTTTTGTCGATTCCGTGCAGATTTTCGCGCCAGGCAGGAATTAGAAAAGATCAAGCGAATGTTTAAGATGGGACCGGACTGGCGAAAGTACAAGAAAGGAGA
The DNA here is from genome assembly GCF_038008605.1 of Weizmannia sp. FSL W8-1119. Lineage (NCBI taxonomy): Bacteria > Bacillati > Bacillota > Bacilli > Caryophanales > Bacillaceae > Heyndrickxia > Weizmannia sp. FSL W8-1119. The sequence goes on from NZ_JBBOZL010000001.1 coordinate 1,391,795, forward strand.
GGGGTTGATCAAATGGCAATAGAAAATCCGAGCAGGGAAGAAATCAGGGAAATTTTACAAAAAGCAAAACGGATTGCAGTGGTAGGATTGAGCAATAACCCGGAAAAAACATCTTATATGGTAGCCAAAGCCATGCAGGATGCCGGTTATGAGATTATTCCGGTCAATCCGAAAGCAACGGAAATTCTCGGGGAAAAGGCTGTTCCGTCTTTAAAAGATATCGAAGGCCATGTGGACATTGTCGATATTTTCAGGCGGCCCGAATATTTGCCGGAGCTGGCACGGGAGTTTGATGAAATCGATGCGGATGTTTTCTGGGCGCAACTTGGCATCGAAAACGAAGAAGCGTACCGGTTTTTAAAAGAAAAAGGCTATACGGTAGTGATGAACCGCTGCATTAAAGTGGAACATGCCCTGACAAAATAGGCTTTTTCATGCAGGCGCCAGCTTAAAGGGCGCTTGCTTTCTTTATATTTGCCCAATCAAGCGGCCGTTTGCCGGAGAAGTTCCATAACCGTTGCTTTGCCCCTGCGTTATTTCCGCATACCCTTTACAAATTCCGTTTTATCGATAAAATGAGTATGATAAAAACGGCAAATGATGTTATAATGAGAACGAATATTTGTTCCTATGAACGGCGGATGCACGTGCTTTGCAATTGAAAGGGGAATAGATGTGGCGAAGAAACAAAATATATTGGAATATAACGATGATGCGATCCAGGTGCTGGAAGGGCTGGAGGCAGTAAGGAAAAGACCGGGCATGTACATCGGGTCGACCGATGCGCGCGGTTTGCACCATCTTGTCTATGAAATCGTCGACAATGCGGTGGATGAGGCGCTGTCTGGGTACGGAAACCATATCATCGTCAACATTCACAAAGATAACAGCATCAGCGTCCAGGATTTTGGGCGTGGCATGCCGGTCGGGATGCACAAGCTCGGCAAACCGACGACAGAAGTGATCTTGACGATTTTGCACGCCGGCGGAAAATTCGGGCAGGGCGGCTATAAAACGAGCGGCGGCCTGCACGGTGTCGGCGCGTCTGTCGTGAATGCCCTGTCGGAATGGCTGGTTGTTACGATACACCGCGACGGTTATGTGTATGAACAGCGTTTCCGTGACGGCGGCAAACCGGAAACAACGCTTGAGAAAACCGGGAAAACCAATAAGACCGGCACAACGATACACTTTAAACCCGACCCGTCCATTTTCAGCACCATCACTTTTAATTACGATACATTATGCGAACGGTTGCGCGAATCGGCCTTTCTTTTAAAAGGGTTAAAAATTGAAATCACCGATGAACGTTTCGGGCGGCATGATCTGTTCCACTACGAAAACGGCATTGAAGCCTTTGTCCAGTACTTGAACGAAGGAAAAGAAGTGCTCCATCCGGTTGTGTTTATCGAAGGGGAAACAAACGGAATCGAAGCGGAATTTGCCTTTCAGTTTAACGACGGCTTTTCGGAAAACATTTTATCCTTCGTGAACAACGTGCGCACGAAAGACGGCGGCACGCACGAGGCTGGGGCAAAAACGGCCTTGACGCGCGTCGTGAACGATTATGCAAGAAAAACCGGACTGTTAAAAGAAAAAGATAAAAACCTCGAAGGGACGGATATCCGCGAAGGGCTGTCCGCCATTATTTCCGTCCGCATTCCGGAAGAGCTGCTCCAATTTGAAGGGCAGACGAAAGGAAAACTTGGCACAAGCGAAGCCCGCTCTGCAGTTGATACGATTGTTTCGGAGCACCTGTCTTATTTTCTTGAAGAAAACCCGGATACGAGCAATCTTTTGATCCGGAAAGCCATCAAGGCGTCGCAGGCAAGGGAAGCAGCGAGGAAAGCGCGGGAAGAAGCCAGAAGCGGCAAAAAACGGAAGAAATCGGAAACGACTTTATCCGGAAAGCTGACGCCGGCGCAAAGCCGCAATCCGCAGCGGAATGAATTGTATCTGGTTGAAGGGGATTCGGCGGGCGGTTCTGCGAAACAGGGGCGCGACCGGAAATTCCAGGCTGTTTTGCCGCTGCGCGGAAAAGTCATCAACACGGAAAAAGCAAAGCTTGCGGATATTTTTAAAAATGAAGAAATCAATACCATTATTTATACGATCGGTGCCGGTGTCGGCCCTGAATTCAATTTGGAAGACGTCAATTACGACAAAGTCATTATCATGACCGATGCCGACACGGACGGTGCCCACATCCAGGTGCTGCTTCTCACGTTCTTTTACCGCTATATGCGGCCTTTGATCGAAGCGGGAAAAGTTTACATCGCGCTGCCGCCGCTTTATAAAGTCAGCAAAGGCACCGGCAGGAAAGAAATCGTGGAATATGCGTGGACCGAAAAAGAATTGGATGAAACGATCAAAAAAGTCGGACGCGGCTATATCCTGCAGCGTTACAAAGGGCTCGGCGAAATGAATGCCGACCAGCTTTGGGAAACGACGATGAATCCGGAAACGCGGACTTTGATCCGTGTCCGCATTGATGATGCGGCCCGTGCCGAACGGCGGGTGACCACGCTCATGGGCGATAAGGTCGAACCGCGCCGGCAATGGATTGAAAATCATGTGGAATTCGGGCTTGAAGACGATACCAATATTTTAGACAATGAGAATTTGATGATTGAGGAAGGGGACATGAACGGATGAAGACGGCTGAACGTTTTCAAGATTTGCCTTTGGAAGAGGTGCTGGGCGACCGCTTCGGCCGGTACAGCAAATATATTATCCAGGATCGTGCCCTTCCGGATGCGCGGGACGGCCTGAAGCCGGTGCAGCGGCGGATTCTGTATGCGATGCATGTAGAGGGGAACACCGCTGACAAGCATTTCCGGAAATCGGCAAAAACGGTCGGCAACGTCATCGGCAACTACCATCCGCACGGGGATTCTTCCGTTTATGAAGCGATGGTGCGGATGAGCCAGGACTGGAAGCTGCGAAATGTGCTCATCGAGATGCACGGCAATAACGGGAGCATTGACGGCGACCCGGCCGCGGCCATGCGGTATACGGAAGCAAGGCTCGCCCCGATTGCATCCGAACTCCTTCATGATATTGATAAAGAAACGGTTAAATTTATCCCGAATTTCGATGATACCGCAAATGAGCCGGTTGTGCTGCCCGCCCGGTTTCCCAACCTGCTGGTGAACGGCTCGACCGGCATCTCGGCCGGATATGCAACCGAAATTCCGCCGCACCACCTCGGGGAGATCATTGACGGGGCCATCATGCGGATGGAAAACCCGGATTGCACGGTGGACGACCTGATGGCGGTCATAAAAGGCCCTGATTTTCCAACAGGCGGCATTGTCCAGGGAATTGACGGGATTAAAAAAGCATATGAAACTGGCAAAGGCAAAATGGTCGTAAGAGGCAGGACATCGATTGAAGAGATCCGCGGCGGGCGGAAGCAGATTGTCATCGCAGAGATTCCTTATGAAGTCAATAAAGCCAATCTTGTCAAAAAAATCGACGAGCTCCGGATTGACCGGAAAGTGGAAGGCATTTCCGAAGTCCGTGATGAAACCGACCGGACCGGGCTCCGGATTGTGATCGAACTGAAAAAAGATGCGGATGCAGACAGCGTCCTGAATTATTTATTTAAAAACACCGATCTCCAGGTTTCCTACAATTTCAATATGGTGGCCATCCATAACCGCCGCCCGCAGCTGATGGGACTCCGCGAATTGCTTGATGCTTATATTGAACACCAGAAAGAAGTGGTCACAAGAAGGACGGCATTCGATCTCAAAAAAGCACGTGACCGCAAGCATATTGTCGACGGCCTGATGAAGGCACTTTCCATTCTCGATAAAGTCATTGCGGCGATTCGGGCATCCAAAGATAAAAAAGATGCCAAAGCGAACTTAATCGCAAAGTTTGATTTTACCGAGCCCCAGGCTGAAGCGATCGTCACGCTGCAGCTCTACCGCCTGACCAATACGGATATTACGACGCTGCAGAATGAAGCGGAAGACCTTGAGAAAAAAATTGAGACCTATCTCGCGATTTTATCCAGCGAGAAAAAACTGTTCACGGTAATCAAAAAAGAACTGAGAGAAATCCGGAAAAAATACGCCGATAACAGAAGGACAACGATTGAAGCGGAAATACAGGAACTAAAAATCAATCTGGAAGCAATGATCCCGAATGAAGATGTGATGGTCACCATTACGAAAGATGGTTATATTAAACGGACAAGCATCCGTTCTTACACCGCTTCAAACGGCCGGGACCTTGCTATTAAAGACAGCGACCGCCTGCTCTTTAAACGGCAGCTCAATACCGTCCAGACGGTGCTGCTTTTCACAAATAAAGGGAGCTATATCTATTTGCCGGTCCATGAACTGCCGGATATCCGCTGGAAAGATCTCGGGCAGCATGTTTCCAATCTTGTGGCGCTTGAGCGCGATGAAAGCATCATCAAAGTGCTCCCGATTGAAGATTTCAACCAGCCGCAGTTTATTTTGTTTTTTACGAAAAACGGCATGGCGAAGAAAACGGAATTGCAGCAGTACCAGGCACAGCGCTATTCGAAAGCCCTTGTCGCAATAAACTTAAAGGGCGATGATGAAGTGGTCGATGTCCACCTGACAGACGGCTCGAAAGAAGTCTTCCTCGCTTCCCGCCTCGGTTACGGGCTCCGGTTTGATGAAGCGGAAATCAGCGTTGTCGGCCAGCGGGCAGCAGGGGTAAAAGGCATGAACCTGAAAGAAGGCGACCGGCTCGTTAGCGGGAAAATCATTGAAGATCCGGAAAAAGATAAAGTTTTCATTGCGACCCAAAGAGGCGCCGTCAAGAAGATGAAAGTGTCCGAATTTGACAAAACAAGCCGGGCCAAACGCGGCGTCCTCATGCTGCGCGAATTAAAAGCCCATCCGCACCGGATCGCCGGGGCCGTGATTGCAGGCAATGGGGAAACCGTCTCGGTCGTAACGGAAAAAGGGCATCAGGAAGACATTCCACTCCATGACTTGCGCGACCATGACCGTTATTCAAATGGCTCATTTGCCATTGATGAAGAAGAAAACGGGACAGTGGCAGAAGTATGGAAGCAGGAACCGGAAGAGGCTGCCGCGGAAGAAAACGATTGAAAAAAGTGTTTGCCGTTTTCGGCAAACACTTTTTCCATCTTCAGGCAAGTTTTACATAATTCTATTCTTGCGGCGTATCCTAAAGGAAAACGGATGCGGGGTGAGAAGATGAAAAAAGAATACATGCTTGCACTGCTCGCATTATGGTTTATGGCAGCCGGCACGGTTGTGATCGCGGACGCGGGCGGGAAGACGAAAGCCGGCAAAATGGTGATTCACCGGTATGAGGCGGATGTAACCGGGGACGGAAAAAAGGATGCGATTATACTGGAAGGCATCCCGTTTGCTGCTGGCAGCCCGTATATGAAAAAGATTTGGGCGCGGATTGCCGCGTCGGAAGGAAAGAAATATAAACTGCCGTATGAGCCCGGGTATGAACCGGAAATCCGGTTCAAAGACCTCAACCATGACGGTGTAAAGGACATGCTCGGATCAAGCAATAGCGGCGGAAGCGGGGGCATAAACCAGTACCGCCTCGATACGCTGAAAGGCGGCATTTTAAAATATTTGCCGATGCCGCCCGTGTTAAAGCTTAGCGGCAAATTTGAAAATGCCCTGTCGGCAAGGCTTAACATTGAAAATACGAACGAAACATTCCTGATTGATTTAAGAAAACGGAAAAAAGATTATATCCGGCTCGGCATTTACCAAAAGGATGGAATGCTCAATGAGCCGTTTGAACTGATGATCGATCCGGTGGCGGTTTACAAACCGGTGAAAATAAAAGGCAAAAAAGGATGCGGGCTCGAAGGTTACCAGCAAATAAGCGGCGCCTATCATGCAGATAAACTGGGCGATGTCAAGGCAACATGGTATTTTGAAGACGGCAAATGGATCCTGGTCCGTGCCAAATGGCAGCCGGCAAATGCATAAAAAAACTCCCGCGCTGGGAGTTTTTTTATGCGGATTTGAAAATTGAAAATGTTTTTGCGCAAAAATAGATTATAATAGTAATAAATTACAAATAAAACAGGGGTAGAGCAGATTGGACAGACAAAAAAGCAAGTACAGATGGATTGTTTTTTTCGCGGTGCTGTTTTCCTATATGGTGATTGTCAGCCAGCGAACGGCACCGGGCTTGATTCCGGATAAACTGATGAGCGAGTTTCATTTGACAGCGTCCGTCATCGGTTTGTTGACAGGTGTGCAGTTTCTCGCTTATGCGGGGCTGCAAATTCCGATTGGGATGTTTTCCGACCGGTTCGGGCCGAATATTTTTCTGGTTACAGGCACTTTATTTAGCGGCATCGGCACGTTCTTATACAGCATCTCGCCGAATGAAGCGTGCCTGCTCATATCCCGGGTGCTCGCCGGCATGGGGGATGCGGCCATTTGATTAATCTTGTCCTGATCTTAAGCCAGTGGTTTTATGCGAAAGAGTTTGTCGGGCTGATCGGTTATGCCGGCATGGGCGGAAGCGTGGGTTCTTTGCTCGCAACCGTTCCGCTGACAGCCTGAATATCAGCTTCAGGATGGCGCCTGCCGTTTTTTGTAACCGGCATCCTGCTGCTTGCAAGTACGGTGATGCTGTAATGCCGTGCTTATCCGGCTGCCGCAAAAACGGGAAGGGGGAGCACATGCGCATGCGAAAGTCCGCCACTCCTTTGACGTGAGGGAAGTCGGATCGGTTTCCGGATTTGCCAATACCGGCGGCTTTTTAAGCGCGGTGCTCTTGCCGAGCTTGTTTGGGAAAGTGCTGGACCATTTCAATGCTGCTGATGCGGCCGGTTACCATTACGGCTTTTTAATCCCGGCGTTCTTTTCGCTTTTTGGCGTGCTCGGGACGGTGATGATCCGGGAAACGGCGCACAGCAGCTGCCCGTTTGAATGATAATAAAAATTTTTAAAAAAACCGGTAAAATGGTTCACGTATCCTTTTAAATGTGTTATACTAATGAACGAAAAGTATAACACATTTGTCAAACAGTGCATATACTGGTGGCATACGGGAGGGGCAGTGAAAAGAAACCACATACATACGGAGCCATTTTCCGGTTCGAAAAGGATGGGAACGATACATGGAACAAAAAGAAATAGTGCATATCATCTCGGACTCGGTCGGAGAAACGGCTGAATTTGTTGTAAAAGCGGTTGCTGCGCAGTTTAACGGCGGCCACATTGAAATCAGGCGGCACCCGCATGTGGAAGAAACAGACGATATCGAACCGGTAATTGAGGCGGCAAAAAAACAAAATGCCATCATTGCTTACACGATTGTCGTTACCCCTTTGAAAGCATACATTGACCGCCGCGCCGGCGAAGAGGGGGTTATTGCGGTCGACCTGATGAATCCGTTGATGGAAGCTTTTATGAAAAAGTTTCACAAGGAGCCGTACCATCGCCCGAAATTAATGCGCAAGCTGGATCAGGAATACTTTAAAAAAATCGAAGCCATTGAATTTGCCGTGAAATATGATGACGGGCGCGATCCAACCGGGCTGAAAAAAGCGGACATTGTCCTGCTCGGCGTCTCCCGGACGTCGAAAACGCCGTTGTCCATGTATTTGGCGCACCACAGCTTTAAAGTGGCGAATGTCCCGATCGTGCCGGAAATCGCGCCGCCTGATGAATTGTTTTCCATCCCGCGGGAAAAGTGCATCGGGCTGATGATTTCGCCCGAGAAACTGAATGAAATCCGGAAAGAACGGATCAGGGCAATGGGTTTAAAATCGGACGCCAATTATGCGAGCTTTGAACGGATTTATGAAGAACTCGTTTACGCGGAGAACATCATGCGGAGACTCAGATGCCCGGTCATTGATGTTTCGAATAAAGCGGTGGAGGAAACAGCAAGCCTTATTATTGAAATGTTCAAAAACAGGGAGGAGCTGCTCAAATGACAAAATTTGTCTACTTGTTCAACGAAGGCAACAGCCATATGCGCGACCTGCTCGGCGGCAAAGGGGCCAATCTAGCGGAAATGACAAACATCGGCCTGCCGGTGCCGTTCGGTTTCACAATTACAACCGAGGCATGCAATGACTATTATGCAAACGGCAAAAAAATTTCGAGCACAGTCGAAACGCAAATTGAAGAAGCGCTTTTGACACTGGAAGAAAAAACCGGCAAAAAACTGGGCGGCAAGGAGAACCCGCTGCTCGTCTCCGTCCGCTCCGGCTCTGTGTTTTCGATGCCAGGGATGATGGATACGGTACTGAACCTCGGCATGAACGACGAGACCGTGGAAGCTGTCGCAGGACTGACCGGCAATCCGCGCTTTGCTTACGATTCGTACCGCCGGTTTATCCAAATGTTTTCTGACGTGGTGCTCGGCATTGATGTATACCATTTCGAACACTTGCTTGAACAAACCCGGGAACAAAAAGGGTATACAGCTGATCCGGAAATGACTGCGGAAGACTGGAAAGACATCATAGCCGGCTATAAAAAAATCGTTAAAAAACATACGAAACAGGATTTCCCGCAAGACCCGAAAACGCAACTGTACCTTGCCGTAAATGCCGTTTTCGATTCGTGGAATAACCAGCGTGCCATTGTATACCGCCGCCTGAATAAAATTCCGGACCATCTCGGGACCGCCGTCAATATCCAAAGCATGGTATTCGGAAATATGGGGGATGATTCCGGAACCGGCGTCGCTTTTACACGGAACCCGTCAACAGGCGAACGCGTGCTGTACGGCGAATATTTAATCAATGCCCAAGGCGAGGATGTCGTCGCCGGCATCCGCACCCCGCAGCCGATCCAGGTGCTGGCAAAAGACATGCCGGAAGTGTACCGCCAGTTTGTAAAAACAAGCAAATTACTGGAAGAACACTACAAAGACATGCAGGACATTGAATTTACGGTGGAACGCGGCAAACTGTACCTTTTGCAAACCCGGAACGGCAAACGGACGGCGCAGGCTGCAATCCGCATAGCCGTTGAAATGGTGAAAGAAGGCATTCTCGATAAAAAGACAGCGCTTTTAAGGGTTGATCCGGAACAGTTGAATCAGCTCCTGCACCGCCGTATTGATGATGTCGCGGCCAAAAACCATCTTGCAAAAGGGCTGCCGGCATCCCCGGGAGCTGCAACCGGCGCCGTTGTATTTGATGCTGATGAAGCGGAACGGCTCGGCAAGGAAGGGAAAAAAGTGATTTTAGTCCGCCCCGAAACGACACCGGATGATATTCACGGCATTATTGCATCCCAGGCGGTTGTGACAAGCCGCGGCGGGATGACGAGCCATGCGGCGGTTGTCGCGCGCGGGATGGGGAAAGCATGCATCTGCGGCTGCGAATCTTTGAAAATTGATTTGAAAGCGGAACAATTTACGGTCGGCGATACGGTTGTCCGTTACGGGGATGTCATCACGATCGACGGTTCGACAGGTGAAGTGATGCTCGGCGAAGTCCCGATGATCGACCCTGAGCTTTCCGGCGAATTCAAAACGCTGCTTGAATGGGCGGATGAGGTGCGCGATCTCGGCGTGCGCGCCAATGCCGACAACCCGGCGGACGCGAAAAAATCGCTCGAATTCGGTGCAGACGGCATCGGCCTTTGCCGGACGGAGCATATGTTTATGGACATTAAGCGCGTGCCGATCGTTCAGGAAATGATCCTCGCCGAGACTTTGGAAGAGCGCGAAAAAGCTTTGGATAAACTGCTTCCGATGCAGCAGGGCGATTTTGAAGGCATCTTTGAGGAAATGGCCGGCCATCCGGTGACGATCCGCCTGCTCGATCCGCCAATGCACGAATTTTTGCCGGATAAGGAAGAACTGCTAGTAGAAGTAACAAAACTGCAGCTTACGGCACCAGGCTCAAAAGAACTGGAAGAAAAAGAATACTTGCTGAAAAAAGTCCAGCATCTTGCTGAATTCAATCCGATGCTCGGCCACCGCGGCTGCCGGCTCGGCATGATTTTCCCTGAAATCTACGAAATGCAGGTCAAAGCAATTTTTTACGCTGCCGCTGCCGTCCTGCAAAAGGGAATAAAAGTCCAGCCGGAAATTATGATTCCGCTTGTCGGCCATGTGAATGAGCTGAAACGGATGCGCGCGCTCGTGACGGATATGGCGAATCAGGTCATGGAGGAAAAGGGCTTGAAATTCGATTATACAGTCGGCACGATGATCGAAATACCGCGCGCCGCCCTTACCGCAGACCAAATTGCAGAAGAAGCCGATTTCTTCTCGTTTGGCACGAATGACTTAACGCAAACGACATTCGGCTTCAGCCGCGACGATGCGGAAGGAAAATTTTTGCAGCAGTATATCGAGCAAAAAGTGCTGCCGGAAAATCCGTTTGCCGTCCTTGACCAGGAAGGCGTCGGCAAACTTGTCGAAACCGGCGTCAAACTCGGCCGCCAGACAAAACCGGGCTTGAAAACCGGCATTTGCGGCGAACACGGCGGTGAAAAAAGCTCGATCGAATTCTGCTACAAAACGGGCCTGAACTACGTCAGCTGCTCGCCTTACCGCGTACCGCTCGCAAGGCTCGCCGCTGCACAGGCCACCATCCGGAACAAAAAAGAAGACACCGGTAAAGTGACAGTCGCTGCAAAATAAATCATTTTTTACAAAGCGCACGGCGGGTTACCCCCCCGTGTGCTTTTTTTCTGGCAGGCTCATGAAAAAAGCATGCCGGGGCGTGCTAACTCATAAGTAAAACATATCAATTAAGATGAAAAAGCCATTATTTATAATGATAAAAGAAGGAATGTAAGATTAAGGGGAGGAGGGATGAGGGTGGCATTTCATTTTATCGCAATCGACCATGTCCAGCTTGCTGCTCCACGTGGCAGTGAACAGACAGCCAAAAAGTTTTACGCGGAAATCCTCGGATTTACGGAAGTTTGAAAACCGGCAGAATTGAAAAAACGCGGCGGCTGCTGGTTTCAAAACGGAAAAATACAAATCCATATCGGCATTGAAGAACCTTTTTTACCCGCCAAAAAAGCGCATCCTGCATTTGAAGTCAGAAATCTCGAAAGCTTGAAAGACAGGTTTGCCCGCTATCAAGTTAAGTGGGCAGAAGACGGCAAGCTTCCAGGAGCAGCGCGTATTTACGCAACTGATCCATTCGGAAACCGGCTCGAATTTTTAGAATGGAAGAGCAAGTAAAAAAACGTGCAAAATGGTGAAATGAGAAATTGGCAATATCACTGTAAAATTGCGCAATCATGAAAGCAAATCCGTCTGGAAATCCAAAATGCGTGCATGCCTGCCCGGGTCTTGGTTAAAGTAACAAGGACGGAAGGAGGTATAAACATGGACAACACGAATGAATATGTGCAGAAGCTGAATGAACAGCAAAAGAAGCAGGAACAAAATAAAAAACGGCAGGGGAACGGAAGCCCGAGTGAAAAGCTGCCGACAAACCGGCACTAAAAAAATGGCGTGTGGAATACACGCCATTTTTCAAAAGAACGGGACAGCCACGCTCCAAAAAACGGGAACTAGTTTACATAATAATGTTATAAAAAACTAAACATTTCTTTACCGCTGAGATGCCTGTTTACCCGGAAAAATGGAAAAGGCAGCCAATCAGATGGCTGACTGGTTGCCCATGTTTTCTTCCGCTTTCATACTTCGCGCAATTTGTTGTGCATGGCGCTTTGCTTCTTTAACGGACTTTCCTTTTACCGTAATCAATCGTCCGTCAATAATGAAGTTGAAAATTCTGTTTCTCATATGTTATCACCTCTTCTTTGTTTACCCATTGTTCTTTTTTTAAAACATATGCTTCGTTCGGAAAGTTTGTTAGTAGTTGAAGATGCAGTTAGTAGTAAAAATATTGCAGCGGGCAGTTTCATGTTATCCGTCGTGCGCAGGAATTTTTTGCGGGACTCGGGCTTTACACTTATAAAATTATAACAGAAAAACAACGTAAATACAACATATTGATACGGAAAAGTTTTTTTCTGCCCATATTTTGAAAAGCTCTGCTTTAAAACTAATAAAAATCACATCATTCATTTGGACAGGCAACAGAATGGCAAAATTTCGTTCGCTTTATGTAGCATAGTAAACAAATCTTAAAGAAGAAAGGATGCAAAATCTTCTCACTTAAAGAACATATCCTCCAATTGGAAAAATCGCTGCTTGAACCTTCGACACGTTCGGATCCGGCAAAATTGGGCGCATTGCTGGCGGAATCTTTTTTTGAATTCGGCTCATCGGGAAACATCTGGCATAAACGGAAATATACCGGACCGGGCGGCATTGGGGTGAGGGAGATGGCGCTTACAGATTTTGAAATGCATCCATTGGCTGATGGCGTGGTCCTTGCAACCTGCAGGGTGGACGACCGAACAAGAAAGCAGCAAACCTTGCGCAGTTCCATTTGGAAATATACGGACAGGAGCTGGAAAATGGTTTTTCACCAAGGAACGGTTGCCTCCTCCAAATAATGTTTTCGTTATTTTGAAAACGTTTAAAACAATATGGAAACCTGTTACAATGGGGGAAAGGCAAAAGGGAGGAATTTGGATGTTGAAAAACGATTTGGCCAAACGGCTGAAAACACGGTACCCGTTGATTCAGGCTCCGATGGCAGGGGGCATCACAACACCAGAGTTGGTGGCTGCGGTGTCAAACGCCGGCGGGCTGGGCATGATCGGGGCGGGGTACTTAACCGCTGCTCAAACAAAAGAACAAATCCGGGAAATCAAACAGTTAACCGGAAACCCTTTTGGCATCAATTTTTTTGTTCCCGGCGGGTTTGAAGCGGCAAATGAAAAAATAACAGCCGCAAATGACATTTTAAATCGGGTCCGCAAACAGTTAAAAATAGAGGCAAAAGCGGAAATAGAAGTTCCTGATTTATATAGCGTACAAGATCAATTTTTGGCACAGGTGCAAGTGGCCATCGAAGAGAAAGTGCCTGTTTGTTCATTCACTTTTGGAATACCTTCCGGGAAAGTGATCGAAAGGCTGAAACAAAACGGGATCCTCCTTATTGGAACGGCAACAACCGTCGATGAAGCGGTTGAAGTGGAGCAGGCCGGGATGGACATGGTGGTTGCGCAAGGCAGTGAAGCGGGGGGCCACCGGGGAAACTTTTTGAAAGACCATGAGGAAAGCATGATTGGCCTGATGTCACTGGTTCCCCAGGTTGCCGACAATGTCCGGATTCCCGTCATTGCGGCAGGCGGCGTGATGGATGGCAGGGGGCTTGCAGCAGCGCTTTGCTTGGGGGCGAAAGGCGTGCAAATGGGAACCGCCTTCCTGGCCTGTAAGGAAAGCGGCGCACATCAGGCCCATAAGGAAGCCGTTCTCCATGCGAAAGAAGATGAGCTTGTCCTCACCCGGTCATTTTCCGGAAAATGGGCAAGAGGCGTAAAAAATGCGTTTATCTCGGAAATGAAGCCGCATGAAGCGCTTTTTCCGGATTATCCCGTGCAAAATGCGCTCACACAGGATATCAGAAAGGCTGCCGGAAAGCAGAACAACCGTGAGTTTATGTCACTTTGGTCCGGCCAAAGCCCGCGGCTCGCAAAACATCAAACGGCAAAAGCATTGATTGACCATGTCATAAAAGAAGCTGAAGAAATCATGGGCAAAATGCCTCAATCCCTATAGATTTTTACCGGCAATGAAACGAGGTATCAAGGCACCACCTGTAGCGTTAAGTCCAGTCATTGCCTGGACTGTAGCAGAAACCATATTAGGAGCCATATTTGCTCTTCTGAGTGCAAATATAAAGAGTGGCAAACTATTTGGATTTAGACACCCATGCCGCAGTGAACGCGGCACCAGCAGACGAATGAAAATCAGCCGGTGCAATTTTTCAGGATAGAAAAAATGGAAATTAATGGGCACGATAATCTTATGAAGAGGTGATGAAAACGATGGACAGTATTACAGCTATCTTTATTGTGGTATCAGTGATTATCTTGATTTCGTATTATATCCCCAGATTATCGTTTAATACAAAGTATGATGGATTTAAGTTATATCTAAATAGAGGCTTAATAGGTGTTCCTTCAGCTTTCTTATTAGCAAGCATTATTTTCTTGTTGATTGGAGCAATATTTTAAAAGCATTAGGGGAAGAAATTTGAAATTCATTGATGTAAAGCGGGAAGCATGCCGGTTCTGCCTGCCACTAAAGCGTGTTTCAAGGAAATTCCCCCCCTGCTTTTTATTAATAGATACCGGCTCTGCCCGCAAGAATAGTTAACGGACTTCCCGGATTTGCGAGAGCGGGTAAAATACCGCTTCGGTTTTTCCCGCCAGTTCTTTCTTCGGAATAAGGCCGAGCCCGTTTCTGCTGTCTTCGCTGTACATCCGGTTATCGCCCATTACGAAATATTTATTTCTTGGTACGGTGAGAGGCCCGAAGTTATTCGTCAACTTGCTGCCTTTTTTACGTGCTGCTTTCAGGTTTTTTGCAAGGTAAGGCTCTTTGTGCAACTTCCCATTAATGTAGAGATGGTCATTTTTGACTAGAATGGTATCTCCGGGAAGGCCGATAATCCGCTTTACATAGTTTTCCGTTTCTCCCTTGATGATGATGATATCGCCTCTTTGGTAATCGGCAGCAGAATGGACTTTATAAACGAGAATTTTATCGTGGTTATGAAGTGTCGGCTCCATTGATTCCCCTTCAACCATATAAGGGGCAATGAAAAATCCCCTGATGACCGCAACAAGCAGAATGGCAAATATGAATGATTTTAACAAGGTTTTTATCCCTTTGCTCATTTGACCAGCTCCCATGCATATCTTCATCGTATTCTATTCTTCCAGAAAGACAGGAAATCCTTTATATTGTTTAATAATATGCAACATTTCCATGTTATAAACATAAGAGATGGGGCACAGGAGCGATTTGTGCCATTCAAGGCGGCGGGAAATTGCGGAATCATCCGCCGTCCGCGGGATCTCGGAAAGCTGTAAAAATGCCCGTTCAACAGTCTTTAGGCAATTCGCACAAATCATGAGAGCTGGTAAATTTTTTTGATCACAGCATCTGTAAAAGCTGTTGTGGAAGCAGAGCCCCCCAAATCATGGGTAACGGTCCCATCTGCAATGGTACCCAAACATGCATCTTCCATTTTTTTCGCAATTTCATTCAGGCGGGGATCGCGGTGATGTGCACTTAACCATTGCAACAGCATGACAGCTGACAGCAGCATGCTTGTTGGATTTGCAAGATCCTGTCCGGCAATGTCCGGTGCTGAACCGTGTGCCGCCTGGGCCATTGCCTGTTTCCCGTTTGTGTTTAAGGAAGGGGATAATCCCAAGCTTCCCGCCAATTCACCGGCCAGGTCCGACAAGATATCACCGAATAAGTTTTCTGTCACAATGACATCAAAGTCACCGGCCCTGCGCACGAGGCGTGCTGCCATTGCATCAATAAGGACATCTTCCACTTTGACTTCAGGATAATATTTTTTGCCGGTTTCATAGCAAATATCGCGGAATAACCCGAATGCCAATCTAATGACATTGGCTTTGTGGACAATCGTGACCTTCTTTCTCCGGGACATAGCCAGCTTAAATGCTTCATGGGCAATTCTTTCAATTGATTTTCTGGTAAAAACGCCGGTTACAAGTGCTACATCCGGTGTAACCATACACTCTCCGGTACCGATGTACATATTCCGATCGGATAAAAAGCCTTCGGAGTTTTCGCGTAAAATTATCAGGTCGCTAAACCCGGCGACACTTTTTGTCCCGGGAAAAGTCCGACTTGGGCGAATATTGGCAAATAAATCAAAGCAATGCCGTAACTCGCCGCTTGGATTTCTTTTGAATAAACGGTGTTCATCCGGATATGCGGAGGAATCATGCGGCCCCATCAACCAGCCATCGGTTTCTTTCAGCCCTTGTTTTGTCACGTCCGGCATAGGATCATTGTATTTTTTAATTCCTTCCCAGCCCATTGGAAGCTCTATGAAAACAAATTCGGTTCCGTTTGCTGCTTTTGAAGCTGCAGCTTTCAACACTTTAACAGTAGCGCTTACAATCTCAGGCCCGATCCCGTCGCCATATAATACACCTAATTTATACGTTGTCATCTTTCAAACTCCTCTCAACTGTTTTAAAAAATCGAAGGGGGTGCCTGGTGATCATCTTGACTTACAGGAAGGACAGCCGTATTGGGGAAGTGTTCAATGGATCATCGGGGCTGAATTTCTAAAATTACTTTGTCCCTTTTCTATTATTTTAGCATTTTATAAAAATCAGATAAAGGTTTAAAATATTGTTGCCAAAGATCAAGCAGTCCCACTTCCGGCGGAAAAATGCCCTGATTTCTCATGGCCAGAGGCCGGGCGTGAGAAAAGGGGAAGGAAGAGATCAACCGGAGACTGCAATCTGCCAGCAGGGGTTATTTGGAAACCTTTTGGATTAAACAAAATAAACGTCTGGCATTTTGGACAAACCCAACCGGATCCATTTCTGATCCGGTTCCTTCTTCATTTTGAAAAATGGCGTTGATAATAGAAATTATTGCAGGGATGATGATAAAGCCAAGCCGGATACCCACCCAGTAATCCCTTTGGGCGCGCCGCCTAATTGAAAGTTTTTTTGTACCATAATCCGCCGCTTTGTATTTTGACGTAATCCTCAATAGGCGAGAATAATTTTGTCTCTATTTTCGACCATCTGTTATTGATCTTCCGGCTTTTGCGATTCATGGTACTTGCTCATCTTTCCTCCCCATGTAAGTGCAGATGGTTTGATTCCAATCACCCGGATGCGTTTATAGTCTGCGATCCAGTGCCCGTTTTTCCACAAACTGCCTTTCAGTTGTTTTTCTGTATTCGCAATGATCATTTCTGTTTCCTGTTCCGGGATGCCTTCCAGCAACTGCGTACAAAACATTCGGATCCAGTTTTTCAGGCCGTCTTCTCTCTCCAACGGTGTCGGCCGGTCAAAATGCAT
Organism: Weizmannia sp. FSL W8-1119; assembly: GCF_038008605.1. Taxonomy (NCBI): domain Bacteria; kingdom Bacillati; phylum Bacillota; class Bacilli; order Caryophanales; family Bacillaceae; genus Heyndrickxia; species Weizmannia sp. FSL W8-1119. The sequence continues at coordinate 1,408,732 of NZ_JBBOZL010000001.1, forward strand.
AGCGAACGTAACATAAAATCCGGCTTTTTCCATCAAAGCGGTATACTCGCCAATGCTGGGATAGTACCAGGGAAACTGTTCCGGAGAGAACTCGAACCCGGTTTCTGTGATTTGCTGGATGAGCGAAGACGTGATCAATTCTACATTACCTTTGCCGCCAAATTCTGCGACAAATCGGCCGCCTTGTTTCAGGCTCCGGAACACACCTTCCAATGCGGCGCCCGGTTCCTTGATCCAATGGAGGACAGCATTTGAAAAAACAGCATCAAATTGGTTCGTATAGGGCAGTTTTGCCGCATTCTGTACATCAAAAGCGATGTCTGGATATTTGCTTGAAGCCTGCCGGATCATATTTTCCGACTGATCGATGCCAACAATATGTGCGCCGCTTTCCCCGATTTTATAAGATAAATCGCCGGTTCCGCAGCCGAGGTCGAGAATGTTTTCGCTGGGTTGCGGAGAGAGCAGCCCGATCAGGGTGTTTCCGTATTCCGATACAAATTTGTGTTTGGTATCATACAATTCGGCATTCCAATTGTCTGCTGGCTTCATTACGGATTCTCCTTCTCTATTTTGCTGAAAAGTAAAAATAATATGGGTTTAAATAAAATATATCATACATCAAAAGGAAATGAGGATTGTAAAATTTTATTTTTCCGGATTGCGGTTGCTGCCCGGCACATGAATTCGTTTCCAAGAGCAGATCCCGCGTGATAAAATGGTTGTAATACCCGAGGAAAATAAATGCCCTGGTTTTAACCGTGGCGCTGGTGGGATTGTTATTTTCGTATTACTGAAAAAAGCCTTAACACCGGTTTGCCTGCTTTTGATCCGGTTATCAATGTCCGGCTTCTCTGCTTTGCCATATTGGAGATTATCATTTTGCTACAAATGAAAATATTCAATTTACAAGAAGGAATTTTGCATGTGTGCCCACAATAGTTAATATTAGATGTATCGCTTGCAGACAGGGGATGATTTTTTTGAAAATGGCTGGCGTGATTTTTGTGGTTATCGGTGTGATTCTTCTTCCGTTTGGCATTTTGCAGTTTAAAAAAGAATGGAAAGCCTACCGGAAATTTTCCCCGAAAACCCAAAAGGTATTTGTGCTGATTGAAATATTCGATGTATTATCGGGTGTCCCCATCCTGTCAACCTGGTTGATGTACCTTTCAGCATTCTGTATTGTGATGGGTGTCATCATGATCACAACGCATTAAGAAAGATGATGAAAAACGCGAAAAGATGGCGTCCTGCGGTTGTTTTGAGCCGAATGGGGAGTACATCGCCAAGTTGACATAAAAAAGCGCTGGAGATGAGGGGGCAACTGGATGTTAAAAAAATGCTTATTGGTGCTGACTGTATTTTTACTGGCTGCTGATGCTACTATTTTGTATATATGGCTTGCCAAATGGCAAAAACTTGCAACGATTCCCGGTATGGTGGGCTGGGGAATAGCCTTTTTGTCAGGATTGCTTTTATATATGATCTTAAAAAAGTTGAGTTCCGGAGAAAAAATGGTGATGGTCTTCAGCCGGCTTGCACTCGGTTCCGCTGTCCTGCTTTGCGGTTTAGCGGTTTTGACGGTTCTCATTACCCTTACTGTCCGCTCAATGCCGTAAGAGAGGTATGTTACATATCCCATTTGCAAGAACAAAAAATCTGCGGGTGCTAATCTGATTTCATGTTGCCCGCTTATTTTTCAGCTTATCCATAAAGCTGAGGAGTTCCGCTGTCTGTTTTTTTCTGTTTTTTTCCATTGGGGAAGCGGAAGGGGGCGGAGAGTAAACGCTTGTTTCTTTATGGAACTTTTTCACATGATCACCTCAGCTGATTATCTGCAATAGTGTATGCAAAGCTGCGAAAAAATATGAAGGGCAATAACCGGTTTGTTATTGCCCTGAAGATTTTTTGCCGTACTTTTTCAGGATCTGTTCGTTTTCTTTCATGATTTTTAAAGTCGTCGGGCTTGTGCCAACCGAAGGAACACGGACTCTTGATTTTCTTCTGAAAGTTCTCCGGATATTTCCGGTTTCATTTCTCTGTGCCAGGAGCGCGCTGTTTTTTTTCATTTTTGTCACCGCCTTGTTTTTCAATCCATGTCGTCCGGCGGAGCCGCAAAATCATAAACATGGGCCATGATGACAAACAGGATACAATCCATTTCTGTAATGGCTCTGGAACCGGATATTTTTAATAGATACAATGCATCATGAAAAAGATAAATCGGATGGAGCGCATCGTTTCCATCGACATGATACACCGTCTCCAGCCTGTCCAATTTTGCGCGGACGGAACCGGGATTTTTGTAACGATACAATGCCTGATCTTTCTCTAACGGTGTTGTAAACGGCAAAATATTAACGCTCATATCCGCTTTTTCCGCATAAGATGACAGTACTTCTTTTAAACCTAACAGATATCCTTCTTTACTACCATAATACCCTACGATGCCCTCATCATTCAAGATGTCGAGCATATTTTTAGCCATTAACAGATTGTCCTGGATCAGAGACTCATTTGCAGAAACGGTTTTCGTAAATCTTTCCAATTCATATTTTCCGGCTTTGCGGAAATACATATTTAAAAAAATAAAACCGTCGATTGCTGCAAAAATAAGCGCGGTGATGGCATAGTTTTTAAAATTCATGAAAATGCTCGCCGGATGGATCGTCCAGTAAACCAGCGCACCGAATAAATAAACCAAATACCAGATTTTCCGGATCAGAAAAACTTTTGCATCTATCTTTTCTTCATTTTTTCCATACAGGTAAGTATAGATCACGAGACCGGCAAAACAAAGCCAAACAAAAGTTTTAAAAAACAGCGTTTCCAAATCTCCGCCTCCCTATATTCCCGAAAAGTACTGTCTGCCATTATTTTATCATAAAAAGGGGAACTTTTGTTTGCATTCCTGCATAAAAGGCAGAATTGATGAAATGTTCCTAGGATCATAGACTGATAAAGAAAGATATGTTAGAATTTAACAAAATATGGATGGGGAGCTGGCAGTTTTGGAAGCAAAAAATGCGTTAAACATCCGGCGGCTGGGCGGCAAGGAAAAACTTCCGATGGATTTACTGCTCCTTGCCGACCCGTCACGCGAAATGGTGATGGCTTATGCCAACCGCGGAGAATGCTATGTGGCGGAAATTGAAGAAAAGGTGATCGGCGTTTACATCCTGCTACCGGCGAGGCCGGGAATCGTGGAATTGGCGAATGTGGCGGTTGCAAAAGAACATCAAGGGAAAGGCTTTGGAAAACGGCTTGTGCTGGATGCCATCCGGAGGGCAGGAAAAAGAGGATTTAAAACGATCGAAGTAGGCACCGGCAATTCCAGCATCAGCCAGCTGGCCTTGTATCAAAAATGCGGTTTCCGGATCTCCGGGGTGGACAGAGGCTTTTTCGTCAGGCATTATGCTGAAACGATATATGAAAACGGGATTCGCTGCCGGGATATGGTACGGTTATCCCTCGATTTGGTAGAAACGACATGCAAGGGGTAATGGAATTGGAACTGGTCTTTTACAATGATGATTTCAAGCAGCAATTGGACAACTATACAATAACGGATGATCAGCTCCGTTTCACCGGCCATCCGGATGAAGCCATTGCCCTTGCAAAAGATGATCCGGAACGGCACCCTGTTGTTGCAGTCCGCCATAACATGATCACAAACTTTTTTGTGCTTCATGAAAAAAATGGCGCCAGGCCATATACAAGTCATCCGCATGCCATATTGCTGCGGACGTTTTCAACCGATTTCCACCAGCAGGGAAAAGGATACGCCAGGCAATGTTTAAAACAGCTGCCCCATTTTGTCCGTACCCATTTTCCGGAAATAGAGCAGATGGTTCTTGGGGTGAATACGGAAAATGTTGCTGCCCAAAATTTGTACAGACAAGCCGGGTTTGTGGATGAAGGGGGCAGGATGTTTGGAAAAAAAGGCGAATTGATTATTATGCATTACCATTTAGGCAAAGAAGGGATATACAGATGGAAATAAAAGAACTTGCAAACCGGGAAGAGTGGAAAGCAGCGTTTCCGGTGATGAAACAGCTGCGTAAACATTTGGACGAAGAACACTATCTCCAGCTGGTGGAAGAGGCGGCAGAAAAATCGGATTACAAGATGGCCGCAGTAATAGATGACGGAAACATTGTGGCGGTAACCGGCTATATGCCGATGATTACCTTGTACAACGGGCGGTTTATTTGGGTATGCGACCTGGTGACGGATGAAGCGCACAGATCAAAAGGGTACGGCGCCAGGCTTTTGGCGCATGTGGAAAAACAGGCCGGCGAAAACGGATACGGCATTGTATCCCTGTCATCCGGCCTGCAGAGAAAAGACGCACACCGGTTTTATGAAGAAAAAATGGATTATGATAAAGTCAGTTATGTTTTTTTAAAAAGATTGTAAACTTTACATCTTCGTTGGAAAGGGATATAATAGCTAAAAAATAATCTTTCAAACTACTAGGGGTGCCCGGATCTGGCGGGCTGAGAGAAAAACCGGCGTTTTTCAACCCTTTGGACCTGATCCGGATCATACCGGCGTAGGAAAGTAGGAATTTGTAAAAAATTTCTTGCTGATAAAGTCAGGTCTTTTCGGGCCTGGCTTTTTTGCATGGAAAGGGGTGGGACAAATGAAACTCGATGAGCAGGTGGTTGCCGTCACCGGCGGAAGCAGGGGGTTGGGCAAGGCGCTTGTAAAAGCTTTTGCAAGAGAGGGGGCGGGCGTTGTCATCAACTATTTTGAGAGTGAGGGGAAGGCAAAGGACCTTCAGCATATTTTAGGCGAAAAAGCGGTTGCCCTGAAGGCGGATGTAAGGGATCCGGTCCAGGTAAGAAAGATGTTCCGGCAGGCCGAAGCTTATTTTTCCAGGCCTGTCACGACGATTGTAAATAATGCCCTTGTGCATTTCCGCTTTGATCCGGAATCCCGGCACGATGCTTCCCGGATTTCGTGGGAGGAATACAGCCTGCAGATGGAAGGTGCGGTTCGCGGCGCATTAAATACCATCCAGGCCGGCCTTGCGGGAATGAAACGGCTGCATTTCGGCAGGGTGATCAATATTGGCACAAACCTGTTTCAAAATCCGGTTGTCGCCTACCATGATTACAATACGAGCAAGGCTGCGCTCCTCGGCTTCACCCGGAGCATGGCGAAAGATCTGGGGCAATATGGCATTACCGTTAATATGGTATCCGGCGGCCTTCTGAAAACGACGGATGCAAGTGCGGCCACATCTGAAGAGGTTTTTCAATTGATTCAGGCAACAACCCCGCTGCAAAGGGTGACAGAACCGGAAGACGTTGCGGATGCCGTGTTGTTTTTTGCATCGCCATGGGCCAGGGCGGTAACCGGGCAAAACCTCGTCGTTGACGGCGGACTTGTAATGGATTAGGAGGGAATGAAAATGGAAAAGGAAAAACCAATTGAACTGCTTGAAAAAATCAGGGAAGCCAATCCGCTTATCCATAATATCACGAATATTGTGGTGGCTAATTTCACAGCAAACGGGCTGCTGGCACTTGGCGCATCTCCGGTAATGGCCGATGCGGTGGAAGAAGTTGCCGATATGGCGAAAGCGGCAAATGCGGTCGTATTAAATATCGGCACTTTGAATGAAAAAGCCGTCGAAGCCATGATTTTGGCGGGAAAGTCTGCAAATGAAAATGGCGTTCCGGTCGTCCTTGATCCGGTAGCTGCCGGTTCAACCCGTTACCGGACAGAAACGGCAAAAAAATTGCTGAAAGAAATCCGCTTCACATCCATCAGGGGAAATGCCGGAGAAATCGCCAATCTGGTCGGAATAGATGCCAAAGTTAAAGGCGTCGATGCAGGAGATACCAGCCTGGATACGGGCGAACTCGCTTTAAAAGCGGCAAAAACGCTTCATACTACGGTCGTGGTAAGTGGCAAGACGGATGCGGTGTCAAACGGTTCCGAACTCTATCTCGTACATAACGGCCACCCGCTTTTAACAAAAGTCACCGGGACAGGCTGCCTTTTGTCCGCAGTTTGCGGCGCCTTTCTCGCTGTTGAGGAAGATCCGGTTCAGGCATCCGTTTCGGCGCTTGCGATTTACGGCGCTGCTGCGGAAATCGCAAGAGAAAAAACAGGCGGGGATTTGCCGGGCAGTTTTCAAATGGCATTTTTAGACCAGCTGGCAGAAATAGGGGCTGAAGAAATCCAAAAATATGCCTCTTTTGAAAAGAAAGAAGGGTGAACATCATGAAAAAAGCACTCACGATTGCCGGTTCTGATTCCGGGGGCGGTGCCGGCATCCAGGCGGACTTGAAAACATTTCAGGAATTGGAAGTATACGGCATGTCCGTGATTACCGCGGTGACAGCGCAAAATACACGCGGCGTCCAGGGGGTATTTCCGCTCGGACCCGAAGCCGTCTCCCGCCAATTGGAGTCCATTGCCGGAGATATGGGGACGGATGCGCTAAAAACCGGCATGTTGTTTGATTCCGGCATCATCGAAGTGGCCGCGGAAAAAATCAAAACCTACCGCTGGGAAAAACTCGTTGTGGACCCGGTGATCATTGCAAAAGGCGGGGAAACCCTTTTGCAAAAGGAAGCGGTTCAAGCCTTAAAAAGCAAGCTGCTTCCGCTCGCCTTCATTGTGACGCCGAATCTTCCGGAAGCAGAGGAACTGGCAGGAATGCCCATCCGAAATGCCGGGGATCGGAAGGAAGCGGCACGCATCATTGCGGATTGCGGCCCCCGGTATGTCCTTATTAAAGGCGGCCATAACGCATCTTCCCCGGTTTCGAGCGACTTGCTTTTTGACGGGGTGAATTTTTACGAATATACAGCGAAAAGGTACGCAACAAAAAATACGCACGGCACCGGCTGTACGTTTTCTTCGGCGATTACGGCGGAATTGGCAAAAGGCGCGGATATATTTGCTGCAGTGTCGACAGCAAAAGCATTCATTTCCGCCGCGATCGAAGACGGCATTCAAATTGGACACGGGCACGGGCCGACAAACCATTGGGCGTACCAAAAAAGGAGAATGAAAAACGGATGACAGCCGAATATTTGCGTGGCGCATTGAAACTGTATTTTATTATGGGTAGCCCGAACTGCACGCTGCCGCCGGAACAAGTGCTGGAAAAGGCCATCAGGGGCGGCGTCACCCTTTTTCAATTCCGTGAAAAAGGGAACGGTGCACGAAAAGGCGAAGAAAAGAAAGCGCTTGGTGAAAAATTGAAGTGGATATGCCAAAAAAACGGGATTCCTTTTCTTGTAAATGATGATATTGCACTTGCGTTGGAACTGGATGCTGATGGTGTGCATGTCGGGCAGGAAGATGAACCGCTGGCATCCGTACGAGAAAAGTTGGGGGATAAGATCATCGGCGTCTCGGCCTATACGTTGGAGGAAGCCAGGCAGGCAGCAAACGGAGGCGCGGATTATCTTGGCGTTGGCCCCATTTTTCCGACGAAATCGAAAGAAGATGCGAAAGCGGCGAAAGGGACAACCGTCATTCGCGAAATCCGCCAAAATGGCATCCGGATTCCAATTGTCGGAATTGGCGGCATAGGGCCGGGCAATGCAAAAAGCGTCATAGAAGCGGGCGCAGACGGCGTTTCCGTCATTTCTGCGATCGCAGGCGCGGAAGATGCAGAAGCGGCAGCTGTCCTGTTGAAAAGGGAGCTCGCTTTATAATGAAGGCGTAAAGCCCTGCGCCTTTTGACAGTTTAAAAATGGAATCAAGATAAGCCGGGTGTAGGAGCCTGGCTTTTTTGGTGCCAAGCAGGCTGAATGGCGGTGAATTTTTTGCGAGAATTTTTCAATATCTTGGTTGATAAAACGTTTGTTCTTGTGATAAAATACAAACAAACATTCCGGTGGAAGGGAAGGTGAGGGCTGTTAAAACCAGATAACCTCTCATCATTTGTTGTTTTTTGTGCTGGCAAGGCGCAGAGAATGGTTTATGCGAATAAGGGGGAGAGGCAGTGGAAAATTACAGAAAATGGGAGGATGTACCGGAAAATCTGAAAACAAAAACACAGCTGAAAGCATTAAAACGGAAGCCTGTCGGGGAACCCAAAGCGATGAAAATCGGCTATCGCGGAAAAAAATATCCTTTGTACGATATAAACGAAACACAGGTCGTGAAACAAAGACAAACGGACATATCCAAACTCGAAATGACGATTCATAACATCGCTGAATCTCTATATATTATCAACAAGTCAGCTAAAAAAAGCAGGGATACAAAAAAGATAAACTATTTTGACAGGAATTATGGTGTGGTCAACAGAGCAAAAACACGGCAATTAAAACTGTATGCATTAAAAGATGCTGTCCTCCGCAAGTTGCTTGATGAAAATAAGGCTGAAATGATCGGCTATCATACTCAGAATGGAAAGAAATTGCTGCTCATTCAGCTGGAAGACTACACCTTTCATTTACCGGCAGAACAAGGCCAGACGAAATGTTTGAAGCACCTGGGCGAAATTGCTATTATTCCGGCAGCGGCAACAAGAAAAGTTACGCTAAAATATAATGAAGCGGTAAAACTTTTAGAAACCTTTTTGCAAAAGGATTGAAAACAGCGAATCCGGAAAGTCAAACGGGAGACATGCGGGATTTTCTTAAAATGTTTTTCAAAGTTTACGCAAATGATGGTAAAATTTAGATAGCAATTTGGGAAAGGAGCAGGCATGATGGCAGACGGTGTTGTTGTTTCGGTAAATACAGGCAAACCAAAGGCGCTTGCCTATAAACAAAAAGTGGTGCAGAGCGGCATTTTTAAAACACCGCAGGAGGGCCCGGTATATCTGGCAAAAGATAATTTTGAAGGGGACAAGCAGGCGGACCTTGTGCATCATGGCGGAGCGGATAAAGCAGTCTGCGTGTATGCCGCTGATCATTTTCCAGTATGGGGGAAGAAATTTAACCGGACTTTTGAGCCGGGGGCATTTGGCGAAAATATTACGCTCTCGGGATGTTCGGAAGCAGATATCCATATCGGCGATGTTTTTCAAATGGGGGAAGCGGTTGTGCAGGTATCACAGCCGCGGGAGCCTTGCTATAAAATTGCTGCGAAACACGGATTGGACAGTTTTCCTGCTGACATTGTGGAAACCGGCTGGTTCGGCTTCTATATGCGTGTGCTTGAAGAAGGCTTTGTCCGGAAAAATGACAGCTTTAACCTGCTTGAAAAAGGGGAAAAACAGCTTTCCATCCTGCATATCAATAACATCAGATACCATGATAGAACAAATTTTGATGCGATAGAAGAAATTTTAAGTGTAAAGGTGCTTGCCAGTGACTGGCAAAAACCATTCCGGAAATTATGGCTGAAAAAAGGGAATGGATAAAAGAAACGGCTGCTGTGACAGGAGTACTGCGGTTCCCTGAAAACGACCTGTACGTATGTAACAGAGGAAGCTCAATGCTGTTCCGCCATCTTAACTTGTAGCATAGATCCCTGTTTCTTCATTATATTAAGGAGCAGGGATCTTAAAAAAAGATGGAAAACATTACCTTGCTCTATCTTATTGACTTAAGTTACGGATAAATGTTATGATAAATGAGCTGACCCGTTAGGTGGATAAACAACGGGGTTAAAAAAAGATGTTGACAGCGAATTGATATTTTGATATAATAATTAAGTCGCTGTTAAGAACAGCAAAGATTGTTCCTTGAAAACTGGACAAAACGAAATGTCAAATTCTTTTTGAGCTTTTATCAAACATCTTTACTGAGAGTTTGATCCTGGCTCAGGACGAACGCTGGCGGCGTGCCTAATACATGCAAGTCGTGCGGGCCTTGTTAAAAGCTTGCTTTTAACAAGGCTAGCGGCGGACGGGTGAGTAACACGTGGGCAACCTGCCTGTAAGATCGGGATAACGCCGGGAAACCGGGGCTAATACCGGATAGTTTTTTTCTCCGCATGGAGGAAAAAGGAAAGGCGGCTTCGGCTGCCACTTACAGATGGGCCCGCGGCGCATTAGCTAGTTGGCGGGGTAATGGCCCACCAAGGCAACGATGCGTAGCCGACCTGAGAGGGTGATCGGCCACATTGGGACTGAGACACGGCCCAAACTCCTACGGGAGGCAGCAGTAGGGAATCTTCCGCAATGGACGAAAGTCTGACGGAGCAACGCCGCGTGAGTGAAGAAGGCCTTCGGGTCGTAAAACTCTGTTGCCGGGGAAGAACAAGTGCCGTTCGAACAGGGCGGCGCCTTGACGGTACCCGGCCAGAAAGCCACGGCTAACTACGTGCCAGCAGCCGCGGTAATACGTAGGTGGCAAGCGTTGTCCGGAATTATTGGGCGTAAAGCGCGCGCAGGCGGCTTCTTAAGTCTGATGTGAAATCTTGCGGCTCAACCGCAAGCGGTCATTGGAAACTGGGAGGCTTGAGTGCAGAAGAGGAGAGTGGAATTCCACGTGTAGCGGTGAAATGCGTAGAGATGTGGAGGAACACCAGTGGCGAAGGCGGCTCTCTGGTCTGTAACTGACGCTGAGGCGCGAAAGCGTGGGGAGCAAACAGGATTAGATACCCTGGTAGTCCACGCCGTAAACGATGAGTGCTAAGTGTTAGAGGGTTTCCGCCCTTTAGTGCTGCAGCTAACGCATTAAGCACTCCGCCTGGGGAGTACGGCCGCAAGGCTGAAACTCAAAGGAATTGACGGGGGCCCGCACAAGCGGTGGAGCATGTGGTTTAATTCGAAGCAACGCGAAGAACCTTACCAGGTCTTGACATCCTCTGACCTCCCTGGAGACAGGGCCTTCCCCTTCGGGGGACAGAGTGACAGGTGGTGCATGGTTGTCGTCAGCTCGTGTCGTGAGATGTTGGGTTAAGTCCCGCAACGAGCGCAACCCTTGACCTTAGTTGCCAGCATTGAGTTGGGCACTCTAAGGTGACTGCCGGTGACAAACCGGAGGAAGGTGGGGATGACGTCAAATCATCATGCCCCTTATGACCTGGGCTACACACGTGCTACAATGGATGGTACAAAGGGCTGCGAGACCGCGAGGTTAAGCCAATCCCAGAAAACCATTCCCAGTTCGGATTGCAGGCTGCAACCCGCCTGCATGAAGCCGGAATCGCTAGTAATCGCGGATCAGCATGCCGCGGTGAATACGTTCCCGGGCCTTGTACACACCGCCCGTCACACCACGAGAGTTTGTAACACCCGAAGTCGGTGAGGTAACCTTTACGGAGCCAGCCGCCGAAGGTGGGACAGATGATTGGGGTGAAGTCGTAACAAGGTAGCCGTATCGGAAGGTGCGGCTGGATCACCTCCTTTCTAAGGGGAAAAGCGTAGGGCGCTCGTTCATCGGCGTACGGATTTCGAAGTCTTCGACTGAGATAAAGGAAACACGATGAGCCTTAAAGGCGAATCGATGCCCGCTTATCGTAGGGAGAAGACGTAGAAATACGCTAGCCGATAGCGCCCGGAGCTAGACATAAAAGGAAAACCTTCGGTTTTCCGAAATTAAGTTTGGCGTTTCCGTTTTGTTCAGTTTTGAAGGTCCAATCCTTCAGTATGTGTTCTTTGAAAACCGGATAGGAGAAATAAACCAAGTAAACCGAGAATCGCTTATTTTTGGATTTAAACCTTTTATGGTTAAGTTAGAAAGGGCGCACGGCGGATGCCTTGGCACTAGGAGCCGATGAAGGACGGTACAAACACCGATATGCTCCGGGGAGCTGTACGTAAGCTTTGATCCGGAGATTTCCGAATGGGGAAACCCCCTGTCTTTAATCGGACAGGATTCCTGCCTGAATCCATAGGGCAGGAAGGGCACACCCGGGGAACTGAAACATCTCAGTACCCGGAGGAAGAGAAAGCAATTGCGATTTCCCAAGTAGCGGCGAGCGAACAGGAAACAGCCCAAACCGGAAGGCTTGCCTTCCGGGGTTGTAGGACACTCATATGGGAGTTACAAAAGAACGGGGTAAGTGAAGCGGCCTGGAAAGGCCTGCCGGAGAAGGTAAAAGCCCTGTAACTGAAACTTCGTTCTCTCCCGAGTGGATCCTGAGTACGGCGGGACACGAGGAATCCCGCCGGAATCCGGGAGGACCATCTCCCAAGGCTAAATACTCCCTAGTGACCGATAGTGAACCAGTACCGTGAGGGAAAGGTGAAAAGCACCCCGGGAGGGGAGTGAAAGAGATCCTGAAACCGTGTGCCTACAAGTAGTCAGAGCCCGTTAACGGGTGATGGCGTGCCTTTTGTAGAATGAACCGGCGAGTTACGGTCTCATGCAAGGTTAAGCTGAAGAAGCGGAGCCGCAGCGAAAGCGAGTCTGAACAGGGCGAAAGAGTATGAGGCCGCAGACCCGAAACCAGGTGATCTACCCATGTCCAGGGTGAAGGCAAGGTAACACTTGCTGGAGGCCCGAACCCACGCACGTTGAAAAGTGCGGGGATGAGGTGTGGGTAGCGGAGAAATTCCAATCGAACTTGGAGATAGCTGGTTCTCTCCGAAATAGCTTTAGGGCTAGCCTCAAGCGGAGAGTTTTGGAGGTAGAGCACTGTTTGGACGAGGGGCCCTCATCGGGTTACCGAATTCAGACAAACTCCGAATGCCAAAAACTTATGCTTGGGAGTCAGACTGTGAGTGATAAGATCCATGGTCGAAAGGGAAACAGCCCAGACCGCCAGCTAAGGTCCCAAAGTATACGTTAAGTGGAAAAGGATGTGGCGTTGCTTAGACAACCAGGATGTTGGCTTAGAAGCAGCCATCATTCAAAGAGTGCGTAATAGCTCACTGGTCGAGTGACGCTGCGCCGAAAATGTACCGGGGCTAAACGTATCACCGAAGCTGCGGATGGACACCGTTTGGTGTCCGTGGTAGGAGAGCGTTCTAAGGGCGTTGAAGCCGGACCGGAAGGACCGGTGGAGCGCTTAGAAGTGAGAATGCCGGTATGAGTAGCGAAAGAAGGGTGAGAATCCCTTCCACCGAATGCCTAAGGTTTCCTGAGGAAGGCTCGTCCGCTCAGGGTTAGTCGGGGCCTAAGCCGAGGCCGAAAGGCGTAGGCGATGGACAACAGGTTGATATTCCTGTACCGCCTCTTCACCGTTTGAACGATGGGGGGACGCAGGAGGATAGGGCAAGCGCGACACTGGTTGATCGCGTCCAAGCAGTTAGGCCGGTGCGGAGGCAAATCCTTCGCGCCAAGGCGGAGCTGTGATGGCGAGGGAAATTAAAGTACCGAAGTTCCTGATTCCACACTGCCAAGAAAAGCCTCTAGTGAGGTGAAAGGCGCCCGTACCGCAAACCGACACAGGTAGGCGAGGAGAGAATCCTAAGGTGAGCGAGAGAACTCTCGTTAAGGAACTCGGCAAAATGACCCCGTAACTTCGGGAGAAGGGGTGCTTTTTGGGGTGTATGCCCCGGGAAGCCGCAGTGAATAGGCCCAGGCGACTGTTTAGCAAAAACACAGGTCTCTGCGAAGCCGCAAGGCGAAGTATAGGGGCTGACACCTGCCCGGTGCTGGAAGGTTAAGGAGAGGGGTTAGCCGCAAGGCGAAGCTCTGAACTGAAGCCCCAGTAAACGGCGGCCGTAACTATAACGGTCCTAAGGTAGCGAAATTCCTTGTCAGGTAAGTTCTGACCCGCACGAAAGGTGTAACGATCTGGGCACTGTCTCAACGAGAGACTCGGTGAAATTATAGTACCTGTGAAGATGCAGGTTACCCGCGACAGGACGGAAAGACCCCATGGAGCTTTACTGCAGCCTGATATTGAATTTTGGTACAGCTTGTACAGGATAGGTAGGAGCCTTGGAAACCGGAGCGCCAGCTTCGGCGGAGGCATCGGTGGGATACTACCCTGGCTGTATTGAAATTCTAACCCGCACCCCTTACCGGGGTGGGAGACAGTGTCAGGCAGGCAGTTTGACTGGGGCGGTCGCCTCCTAAAAGGTAACGGAGGCGCCCAAAGGTTCCCTCAGAATGGTTGGAAATCATTCGCAGAGTGTAAAGGCATAAGGGAGCTTGACTGCGAGACTTACAAGTCGGGCAGGGACGAAAGTCGGGCTTAGTGATCCGGTGGTTCCGCATGGAAGGGCCATCGCTCAACGGATAAAAGCTACCCTGGGGATAACAGGCTGATCTCCCCCAAGAGTCCACATCGACGGGGAGGTTTGGCACCTCGATGTCGGCTCATCGCATCCTGGGGCTGTAGTCGGTCCCAAGGGTTGGGCTGTTCGCCCATTAAAGCGGTACGCGAGCTGGGTTCAGAACGTCGTGAGACAGTTCGGTCCCTATCCGTCGCGGGCGCAGGAAATTTGAGAGGAGCTGTCCTTAGTACGAGAGGACCGGGATGGACGCACCGCTGGTGTACCAGTTGTCTTGCCAAAGGCATCGCTGGGTAGCTATGTGCGGAAGGGATAAGTGCTGAAAGCATCTAAGCATGAAGCCCCCCTCAAGATGAGATTTCCCACAGTTTAACTGGTAAGATCCCTGAAAGATGATCAGGTTGATAGGTCCGGGGTGGAAGCGCGGTGACGCGTGCAGCTGACGGATACTAATCGATCGAGGACTTAACCAAATAGAAAAGCGAAGGTGCCTTGTTTAGCCCCGACAAGCGAATGTTCTGACCGGCATGGAGCCGTCTTTTGGCTCCGTGACGGGCAGGTTATTCGACCTCGAGGGGCTAGGCACCGGAGCTGGACAATAGAAAAGCGGAAGCGCCTTGGTCATCGGCGTACGGATTTCGGAGCTTTCGACTGAGATAAAGGAAACACGGCGAGCCCCTAAAGGCGAGTCGATGCCCGCTTATCGTAGGGAGAAAGCGCAGAAATACGCTAGCCGATAGGCGCTGGAGCTAGACAATTTTCAAAGTTAGAAACCAAAGCTATTCTCCGTTTACAGTTTTTTCTCCCATCCGGTTTTCAGGGAACACATCCCAAAATTATACAGGTCCGGTGATGATGGCGGAAAGGCCACACCCGAATACATCCCGAACTCGGAAGTTAAGCTTTCCAGCGCCGATGGTAGTTGGGGGTTTCCCCCTGCGAGAGTAGGACGTTGCCGGGCCAAAGTAAGCCGCAGATTATAATCTGCGGCTTTTTATTATGATTCATCGTCTTGTTAAACAAAAATGAAGTGTGCGGTAGGGGAACTTTACAAAAAATAGTAATCAAGTTTCCCAAACCCGCTTTAATTAGAAACAGGTTTGGGCTTTATAGATTATCGTCTAAAACTTGAAACACTAAAATTCATTCTCATTACTTGTCTTACAAGGGTTTAGAGCAAAAATAAAAGCATGAACACTGGAAACTCGGTATAATTGAAGTGCTAACTAACAATTAATCGAGGAGTGTTCATGTTATGAAAATTATAACACAAAACGACCATCAGTCTCTTGAAGTTTTATCTTCAATCGAAGCATTTTTTTTTTGCGTTTTCGCTTATCTCAAATTGCGAAGGTTTCAAACGCTGTAAAGACAAAAGGTGTTCCATTTCGAACGCTGTTCTGTTATTTGATCAGTACACTTTTCTCAAACAGATCTGCATACCGTGATTATTTGAAGCATCAAGATCAGCTCGGATTCTCAGATAAGACCTTCCGTAATCTGCTGAATAACGGCAAAATCAATTGGCAAAAGTTCTTGGTTTTGCTCTGCCGCCGTATCATTGTGTTCATCGAACCCTTGACCGAACCAACACGCCGGAATGTATTCATTGTGGATGATTCCATGTATGAGCGAGCCAGCGCAAAGTATGTTGAACTTGCGGCGTTTCAGTTTGACCATGCGAAACACAAACATACCCGTGGCTTTCGGTTTCTTCAACTCGGTTGGAGTGACGGCAATACATTCCTTCCTGTTAACTTTTCCTTGCTTTCTGGCAAGAATCAAGTGTGCAGCCCAAAATCCATTGACGGCCGTACATTTTCAGGAAAGCGTAAGATTCAGGCACAGCGCAAAGCAACCAATGTAGTGTTGGAATTGTTATCATCAGCCTTGTCTCAAGGAGTGAATGCTTCCTACGTCTTGTTTGATTCCTGGTTTTCTAGCCCTAAGATGTTTCATCAGTTGCGTGAAATGGGACTTCATGGAGTAGCCATGGTGAAACGTTCTAAGAAAGTTTATTACCAGTTCAACGGTGGACTGATGGATGTGAAAACGATCTTTAACACCCAGAAGAAACGTCGCGGACGTTCACGCTATCTGTTATCCGTTCTTGTTGAAGCAGTTGACGGGGAAACGTCGGTGCCAGTCAAACTCGTTTATATCCGCAACCGCAATAAACGAAATGATTACCTTGTCTTGGCGACAACGGACACCCGGCTCTCTGAAGATGAAGTTATTCAGCTTTACGGAAAGCGCTGGTCGATTGAAGTATACTTCAAGATGTGTAAATAGTACCTCCGCCTGGCAAAATATCAAGGATTGTCTTATGACGGTATCTTTGCACATACCGCTCTTGTCGCAATTGGTTACTCAATCCTTGCAGTCCAACACCGTGAACAGGTAGATGATCGGACCCTGGGTGAGTTGTTTTATCTCATGGTTGATGAACTTACTGACATCACCTTCGCAGAAGCGATTCAACAATTGATTGATTTATTTAAAGAAGCTTTTAAGGATGAGTATATCCTTTGTGAAGAAGTACTAAATACTACTTTGAGCAATTTAAAAAAAGTTATCTGTCAGCTATCAAAAACACCTAATTAAAGCAGCTTAGCTCTAAATTAGACGGGATAACCGCAGTGGCGACAAGGAGTTTGCACGATTTTCGTACTTTCAAGTTTTAGTTATTAATATCATGGCCTGGGAATCGGAAATTTGCAAGGCCAGTATCATGGTACAAAAAACGATCAGGCCCATTTTTAAAACGGGAAAGCCGGAGAGAAAGCGGAATCCTTCAGTTAGCGCGAACTTTTCCCGATGTTCAGGATCTCTTTTTACCGGGGCCTGTAATGTTGGCTCCTTTATTCCAAACAGCAGGAGGGCAGAAAGGGAAGAAAGAAAATTGAATTAAAAAAAGCCTGCACCACTTTACACAGGCAAATAGAAAGCCTATAATGGAAGAAAGTGAATATTTCAGACTACTAGGGGTGCCCGGATTGGCGGGCTGAGAGAAAAACATTTGGTTTTTCAACCCTTTGGACCTGATCCGGATCATGCCGGCGTAGGAAAGTAGGGATTTTGGGAAATTTTCTTGCTTATTAAAGTCAGGTCTTTTACAGGCCTGGCTTTTTTCTGTTGGAAGGGAGGGAAAATAGCTGCTTTTAGGGCGGTAACCGGAAAAACCTCGTCAATGACGACGGGCAGGAAGAAATAAAAACAAAAAGTAGGTGGAAGATTGCTATAGCAGGAAAAAATTCAAATGGTTGAACGGGCTTTGGAACGGTTTGCAGCTTGTACATATTGGAAGTTCGGATGAAAGGAGGTTTCCTAAATGAAGTGGCGAAAATGGCTGGGGGATTACGGACTTTTTTGCGTTACGATGCTGGTCTTGATAGCCGGCTGGCAGTGGGTCATACAGAAAGGGGTGATCCCGTCTTTCATTTTGCCGTCCCCTACCCAAATCTATGCATCTTTCATAGAAAATCACAGGCAACTAATAAATGTGCATTTGCCTGCGACAGTGGAGGAAGTCGGCATCGGTTTTCTTTTATCTGTTGCGGGTGGAGTGATGATCGGTGTCATCATGTATGTCTCCAAAACGGCTGAAAAAATCTTTTATCCGTTTCTTGTTATTTCGCAAACGATCCCGCTTGTCGCCGTATCACCTGTTTTTATGATGTGGTTCGGCTATTCAGTTTGGAGCAAGGTAGCGATTATTGTGTTAACGGCTATCTTTCCGATTGTAATCAGCACTTTTGACGGATTAAAAACCGTCGATCCCGCCTATCTGAATTTGTTTCGGACAATGGGCGCCAGCCGTTGGGATATTTTCCGAAAACTTTCTGTCCCGATGGCCCTTCCCCAATTTTTATCCGGCTTGAAATTATCGGTTGTATATTGTGTCAGCGGGGCAGCGATCGGGGAGTGGCTTGGCGCAACTGCGGGGCTTGGCTTTTTTAGCAAGCGAATGTCTGGGTATTTGCAGTCGGGCGCTGTTTTTTCGGCCGTTTTTCTTTTGGCTGCACTCGGCATGGGATTATTTTTGCTTATTTATGGGATGGAAAAAAGCTTATTGAAAAACAGAACAAAAATTTAGGGGGATGTTCAATGAAGAAACGATGGGTAATGGTCGCTGTACTGGCGTGTATGCTAGGTGCCTGCAGCAATCATTCGCAGCAAGCAACGAAACATGCGCAAAAAGTAACGATCATGCTGGATTGGTATCCAAATGCGGTTCATTCTTTTCTTTATGTAGCCAAGGAAAAAGGCTATTTTAAAGCGCAGGGCCTTGATGTCAGCATCAAAATGCCTTCTGACACAAATGACCCGTTAAAACTTGCGGCTGCGAATCGAATTGATATTGCATTAAGTTATCAACCCCAAGTGTTAATCGCGCGCGATGAGAATATTCCGGTCCAATCTTTTGGCACCGTCGTCCGCCATACGCTGAACCGTGTGATGGTGCCAGCTTCAAGTGGTATCCGCTCACCGAAAGACCTGGCGGGCAAAACGGTCGGCTATTCTTCCATTCCGCTGGAAGAAGCAGTCGTTCGGACAATGGTCAAAGCAGACGGGGGCGATCCGGACAAGGTGAAAACAGTGGATGTTGGCTATGATTTAATCCCTGCTCTGACAGCCCGTAAAACTGATGCGATCGTCGGCGGTTTTGTTAATCATGAACAGTTGCTGCTGGAAAAGGAAGGCGTACCCGTTAGAGCATTCAATCCGGCAAAATACGGTGTTCCGGATTATGCCGAACTCGTTTTCATCGCAAACGAAAATAAGCTGAAACAGCAGCCAGACATTTTTAAAAAATTTCTTGCTGCCGCCGAAAAAGGCCAGCAATATGTCAAAAAACATCCGGAAAAGGCGCTTGCCATTTTGTTAAAACATGAAGATGCCTCTTCACCGCTGGATAAAAATGTGGAAACGAAGAGCCTGCACATTTTGCTGCCGCTGATGAGCGAAAAAAATAAAACGATTGCCGATCAGGGCCTGAAAAAATGGCAAGACGTTTCGGATTGGCTGTACCAGACAAAGATCACAAAAACACATGTCAATGCCGCAAAAGCTTTTGTCCATTTAGAAAATAAATAAGGAGCATTCTGGAAGCCAAATCGCTTTGGCTTCCGCCAGCATGGGATCACAAAACCGGGTGGCGGAACATGCAGAGTATGTTATTCGCTTCAAGCGCTGCATGTTCCTGCGGGAAGCCGCAAAAAAACCGCAGCTGTATGCCTGCGGTTTGCATGTTAAGCCTAAAAAGGGCCTCCGGGGCTTTGCCATCCTGCTGAACATAACGATCAAACGTCTCGGGCCAGGAAAAAACGCTTATCGCCTGGCCCAAATGGCAAAGCATGCGATGCGGCTCTTTCCGGAAAAAGCCGCATCGCATGCTTTGAGCAATGAATGGGACTGGTTAATACACCATGCTTTCATCGTGGTAATATTTAAATTCGAGCAAGTTGTTGGAGGGATCTTGGAGGAAAAATGTCCAAGTTCCTCTTGCCTGCCCCCAAACCGGACCATTTTCTCCTGGAAAAATGCCAAGCGGTTTTTCTTTGCAGATTGGAGGGTTTCCTCAAATGCTGCTTTATCCAAAAAAGTAATGCCGAAATGGCGGGGATACATTTTCGGGTTGGGGTCTATTTTTTCAGGGCTCAGATGGCAGACAAGCTGGTCCCCGAAAAAATTGAAAGTGACCCGGTCATCATACCGGCGCGCCACCTTACAGCCTAATTTCTGATAGAAATCGGCTGTTTCATCAAGATCTTTGCACGGGATCGCCAAATGAAAAATTTTATCCGTTTCTCTCATGGGAATCTCCTCCAATAAAAAAGTATCTGATCGCAAACCGAGCCTTAATGTTTCAAGCGCAAGGGCATCCGAAAAAGGGATGTTGGCCAGATTGGCATCCGGGCCGAGCTGTTGGATAAAAAAAGCCTGGAGCTGCTTGTTGGGTGCTTCGAAAATGAAAGCATCGCGGGGAATCCCCGAGTCCAGGATGGCCGCAAACATCTCCTCCCGTATTTCCCCGTCCCCGTTGCAAATGCCGCTCGTGCCGCTTTCCCTTGCCTCTGTCATCACTTTATATGCGCCTGCTTCTAAATCCCGGCTAATCGATTCCAGCCATAACGCGGGCGTATCGGCTATTGATTTGGCAGTATCTTTTGAGCCGACTTCACTTAACACTTTAAACTCCTTTGAAAACTCCGCAATATAGCGGCATTTTTCCGGATTGGACAGCGGCAGGGTGCCATTTGAGATTTCAACATATTCGCATGCAAACCGCCGGCAGTATTGAACGTACCGATCCGTTTTTCCCTGGCTGGCAAACTTTTCAAATAAAGTGCCGCCGAAAAAGAAGGCAATGCCGTTTTGCCTCAGGTGATCTATTTTTTCTTCCAAATGGCACCCTGCCTCTGTCATCACTTTATATGCGCCTGCTTCTAAATCCCGGCTAATCGATTCCAGCCATAACGCCGGCGTGTCGGCTATTGATTTGGCAGTATCTTTTGAGCCAACTTCACTTAACACTTTAAACTCCTTTGAAAATTCCGCAATATAATGGCACTTTTCCGGATTGGACAGCGGCAGGGTGCCATTTGAGATTTCAACATATTCGCATGCAAACCGCCGGCAGTATTGAACGTACCGATCCGTCTTTCCCTGGCTGGCAAACTTTTCAAATAAAGTGCCGCCGAAAAAGAAGGCAATGCCGTTTTGCCTCAGGTGATCTATTTTTTCTTCCAAATGGCGCGAAACCACCGATGTTCCCCAGCCGAATTTGACGAAATCAATATAAGGGGCTGCACTGTTCATGGTATCTTTAAAAAAGTTCAGCGGAATGCCATTGTCAATTAAGATGGTGATTCCGCAATCCCGCGGTTTCTCATTGCGTAAAGGCAGTGTCAAACCATGGTCATTCATCTTCAACCCTCACGATCGTTGGAAATTCTCCTGTTGGATCAATTTTCATAACAAACCCGCAGTCTCTTTCGTTGATGCAAAATTCTAGGTCAGCCGGGTTAAATGCAGGCTGTCCGGGATCAAGAAATTTCTTTGCAACACTGGCATTTACAATCTCCTTGATCACTGATTCCGGCTTTATCGTGCCGGAGCCGGTAAGGATGCTTTCCATGTATAATGCGCATGCCAGGTCATCTTCCCCCGTCGGATGGGAAGCGATCATGTTGATGCGGGCGTTGTCTTTGCCTTTCCATTTGCGCAGGACCCATTTTGCCGTCATTTTTGCATTCGAAAAGCCGGTAACATAGACTTCCTTTGCACAAAGGGCGCGGAAGGCTGCTTTTACCCCGTTTGTGGATGTTTGCACCAGCGTTTTGCCGGCTAACGGCTGTTTGGCGATGGCGGCCGGTGAATGGCCCAAATCAAATCCCGGTATCGGAAGCCCGTTCCCTTCGCCCGTGAGCAAGACATGCGGGTATTTGTCTTTGATACAAAAAGCCGCTTCTTTTGAGTCTGCCAGCCATATCTCTTTTACGCCGCCCAAAAAGGCATGGTGGGCAACCGTAAACGCGCGGATCACATCGATCACAATATTGGCATCCCCGTCTTCCGGCGTGATCTCATTCCCCTGGTAAATGTGGATGTTCATCCATTCCCCCCTCATTCTGTGCAAAAGATACATAAAGTATATTGGAGGGACGCTTGATGCGGAACTTGCCACCCTTTTCTTTTTTTATCGCCCCCGTCTGTTCAAAAAAGAATTGACTCCCGCCGCATTTGATTGTATAATGTTTTCAATGATTTCTAAATAATGATTCGTTCTTCTTATCCAGAGAGGTGGAGGGAAAGGCCCTTTGAAGCCTCGGCAACAGGTTGAAAAACACTGTGCCAATTCCTGCAGACAATCGTCTGAAAGATAAGAGAAGTTGACCATTGTGCGCCGGCTCTTCTTATCTTTGTAAGAAGAGCTTTTTTCGAAGGTGCTTCTCATGGAAAGAAGCGGATTAAAATCCAAGTAAACTTCTATGTCTATTTGGATTAGGATGTCATACATAAATAAACAAATGAAAAGTGCATGCAAACATTGCGAGGTGGAAGATTTGCCGTTAAGTGTACAAAACAGCCCGTTTAGTAAAGAACAGGCGGAAAAGTTAAATGAACTGCTGCAAATGTTAACGGATCAGCAAAAATTATGGCTGAGCGGATATTTAACCTATCCGTTTGCCGAACAAGGAACGAATCCCCCGGGAAGTACAGCTGTTGCTGAAAAGCCGGTACAGACGGCAACCAAAACGGTTACGCTGCTGTTTGGTTCCGAGACAGGCAATGCCCAGGCGCTTGCCGAAGCATTCGCCGCCAGATTAAAAGAAATGCAGTTTGCCGTATCTTTTTCGGCACTCGATGCGGCCAAGCCGAAAGATTTAAAAAATGCAGGGTATCTGCTCATCATTACAAGCACACAAGGGGAAGGGGACCCGCCCGACAACGCATTGTCTTTCTATGAGCTGATCCACAGCAGAAAAGCCCCAAAACTGGACGGGGTCCCTTTTTCCGTTTTGGCGCTTGGGGACCAGACATATGAGTTTTTTTGCAAGGTCGGAAAAGAGATCGACAAGAGGCTGGAAGAGTTGGGCGGGGAACGGCTCTATCCGCGAGTGGATTGCGATGTGGATTATGAAGAAGACGCCCAGGAATGGTTTGAAGGGGTTACAGGCGTGCTCCAGTCATCTGCCTTGCCGCCTTCAACCGCTGCCGATGCCACCCGGCCTGCAAACACCGATTATTCCAAATCCAACCCGTTCCAGGCGGAAGTGCTGGAAAATATCAATTTGAACTGGGAAGGGTCCAATAAAGAAACGCACCATATCGAATTATCCCTTGAAGGTTCCGGTTTTACATTTGAACCGGGGGACAGCATCGGGATTTACCCGGAAAATGACCCGGAACTCGTGGAACGGCTGATCGAAAAGCTCGGCTGGGATCCAAAAGAACCGGTTCCGATCAATAAAAAAGGGGAAGTACTGCCGGCCAGGGAAGCATTGCTCAGACATTATGAAATTACGAGATTAACAAAACCACTGCTTCAGCAGGCAGCCGTGCTTTTCGGAAACAAAGGGCTTACGGCTTTGCTTGAAAATGAAGCGGAGGCAAAGGCATACCTTGAAGGACGGGGCCTGATCGATCTTGTCGAGGAATATCCGCCGGAAAAAGTGGAAGTGCAAGCTTTTGTACAAATGCTCCGGAAAATGCCGCCGCGGCTTTATTCGATCGCAAGCAGTTGGAAAGCGAACCCCGATGAAGTCCATCTTGTCATTGCACTGGACTGCTATACAGCAAACGGAAGGGTGCGCGAAGGAGTTTGCTCCGGGCAAGTCGCAGGCAGGATAAAACCGGGAGACAAGCTGCCGGTTTATGTCCACCGCAATCCGAATTTCAAACTTCCGGCTGACCCGGATGTGCCGGTGATCATGATCGGGCCGGGAACAGGCGTGGCGCCGTTCCGTTCTTTCCTGGAAGAAAGGGAAGCGGAAGGGATCACCGGCCGAACATGGCTGTTTTACGGGGACCAGCATTTTGCGACGGATTTTCTGTATCAGCTTGACTGGCAAAACTGGCTGAAAAATGGCGTGCTCGAACGGATGGATGTGGCTTTTTCGCGCGACCAGGCAGAAAAAATATACGTCCAGCACCGGATGCTTGAAAAAAGCAAAGATTTTTATGCATGGCTTGAAAAAGGCGCCTGTGTGTATGTGTGCGGTGATGAGAAGCACATGGCCCGCGACGTCCAGGAAACGCTGCTTCACATTCTTGAAACAGAAGGCAATATGGCGAGGGAAGAGGCAGAGGATTATTTACAGGAAATGCGACGGGCAAAACGATACCAGCGTGATGTGTATTAACAGAGAGGGGCAGGAAGATGGCTGATAAAAAACTTGATCCGCTTGAAACGATAAAAGAAAAAAGCCGATTTTTAAGAGGAACGATTGCGGAAGGACTCAAAGATCCGCTGACCGGTGCGATATCCGAGGACGATAATAAACTGTTGAAATTTCATGGCAGCTACCAGCAGGACGACCGGGATATCCGCAACGAGCGGCGCAAAAAGAAACTGGAGCCGGCTTACCAGTTTATGGTGCGTGTCCGCATTCCGGGCGGCGTTGCGACCCCGGAACAGTGGCTTGTGATGGATGAACTGGCGCAAAAATACGGGAACGGAACGCTGCGTATGACGACCCGGCAGACATTCCAGATGCATGGCATTTTAAAATGGAATTTAAAGCAGGCCATCCGCGAAATGAACGATGCGCTCATGACGACGCTTGCTGCGTGCGGGGATGTGAACCGGAATGTGATGTGCAACCCGAACCCGTACCAGTCGGATGTGCATGCCGAGGTGTATGAATGGGCGAAAAAAACGAGCGACCACTTGTTGCCGCGGACTTCCGCGTATCATGAAATCTGGCTGGAAGATGAAAAAATCATTGATACAAAAGAGCAGGAAGATTCCGAACCGCTGTACGGCCCGAAGTATTTGCCGCGGAAGTTTAAAATCGGGTTTGCTGTGCCGCCTTCCAATGATGTCGATATTTTTTCACAGGATTTAGGGTTTATCGCCATTTTGAATGAAGGGAAGCTTGAAGGGTTTAATGTCGCGGTTGGCGGCGGGATGGGCATGACCCATGGCGATCCGAAAACATATCCGCAGCTTGCCCGGATCATCGGTTTTTGCACGCCGAACCAGGTGATTGAAGTGGCGGAAAAAGTGGTGTCGATCCAGCGCGACTACGGCAACCGCGCGAACCGGAAAAATGCGCGTTTCAAGTACACCATTGACGCGCGGGGGCTTGAATGGATCAAGGCGGAACTGAATGAACGGCTCGGCTGGGATCTCGGGGAGGCCCGCCCGTTCCATTTTGACCATAACGGCGACCGTTACGGCTGGATCAAAGGCGATGGCAAATGGCATTTGACGTTATTTGTCCAAAGCGGCAGGATCAAAGATTTTGACGGCTATCCTTTGATGACCGGGCTGCGCGAAATTGCAAAAATCCATCAGGGCGAGTTCCGCCTGACCCCGAATCAGAATGTCATCATTTCCAATGTAACCGACGAAATGAAAGGAAAGATTGACGAACTGGTTGAAAAATACCATCTGACGGACGGCAAGCATGCTTCCGCCCTCAGAAGAAACTCGATGTCCTGTGTCGCATTCCCGACTTGCGGCCTTGCGATGGCGGAAGCAGAACGGTACTTGCCGGAACTGCTCGGAAAAATCGAGGAGATTTTGGACGAAGCGGGGCTGCGCGAAGAAGAAATCGTCATCCGGATGTCGGGCTGCCCGAACGGATGTTCAAGGCCGGCGCTTGCGGAAATGGCTTTTATCGGAAAGGGCCCCGGAAAATACAATTTGTATTTGGGTGGCAGCTTCACCGGCGACAGGCTTGCTTGCCTTTATAAGGAAAATATCGGGGAAGAAGAGATCCTCTCGTCACTGCGCCCGATTCTTTTGCAATATGCAAAAGAACGGCAGGAAGGCGAACATTTCGGGGATTTCGTCATCCGCGCCGGAATTGTAGAAGCGATCCGTGACGGACGTGATTTTCATAAACCGGCAGCGGTGAATAAATAATTTTACAAACTGTGCCTAGAAGGATTTTATTCTCCGGGCACAGTTTTTTGTTTCTTTACAAAAGCTTCCAATTGGGACATACTGTTTAGCAGAATACCTCATAAAGGATGGTTGCCATGCTGGGAAAAAATTTAAAAACATATATCGAAAACCAAAAGGATACTATAATAATATTATGTAAACAAGAAATAGCGTATTTGGAGCGCTATAAGGATTTTTTCAAAGATGCTGTCAGGGAAAAAGAAATTGTTGAAAAAGAGGGTACCGCCCGTTTTGCCGATGCATCTATTGAACGGTGCAGCAAGGAAACCGATGAGACGCTTGCAGTGGAAACGGCGGTGTTTTTAAATGAACCTGTCCTCTATTTGAAAAAGCATAGGAAAGAATATGTTTACATCGCGTCACACTGGTTTGGCATCATCGGCATCGACGGGATTGCCCTTGAGCTGGATGATGTCTTCGGCCATTACAATTGCATGCTCGGGCTCAAAGTGCAGAAGAAATACGGGCCGGCGATTCAAACGGGGTTGTCTGAACTGCTCGAAGGAGACGGGAAAGGGGAAATCGTTTTTGATGGCAATGAAGGCATCTGGGATGTGAACTTTCCGTTGAACGATGTGCCCGGTTTCAAGGAAGAAATGCCGCTCATGGAAGCTTTCGTAAAAATTTACGAAGTGCTGTTTGCCCTCCAGGAAAAACTTGAAAAAATGTCTTGACCCTCACGCTGCGTCACCCCTTACAGTAAAAAAGGAAGGGGGGCTGCACGATGAGAATTAAAGAAGTTGCAGAGCTGGCCGGCGTCAGCATCCGGACATTGCGCCATTATGACGACATCGGGCTGCTAAAACCGGCTGAAGTTTCACCGTCCGGTTACCGGCACTATTCGGAAGAAAACCTAAAAACGCTCCAGCAAATCTTATTTTTCAAGGAATTGGGCTTCCCTTTGCAAAAGATCAAGGAAATCATGGAAAGCCCTTCGTTTGACAGGCTCGGGGCGCTCGAGCTCCAGCGCCATTTGCTGATTGAAAAACAGAAGCGGCTCGCGAAAATGATTGCCTTGATCGAAAAAACAATCCAATCAGAGAAAGAGGGAATGGAAATGTCCAGTGAAGAAAAATTTGCCGGTTTCCGCTTTGACAACAATCCGTATGAGCGTGAGGCACGCGAAAAATGGGGGGATCAGGCAGTAGATGCAGCGGAAGCGAAAATGGCGACGCTTGGCGGGGATGAAAAATTGGCTTTGGCTGATGAGATGAACGAAATTTACCGTGAGCTTGCCGCCATCCGCCATACGGACCCGCGCGCACAAGGAGCGCAGACAGCGATCCGGAAATGGTTTGATTTTTTAAACCGCCATTTCGGGAATTATACGCCGGAAGCCTTTAAAGGGCTTGGCCAAATGTATATAGAAGACAGCCGGTTTACAAAAAACATTGATCAATTTGGCGAAGGGCTTGCAACGTTTATGGCCGCAGCCATGGCGAAATTTGCGAATCAAACGGAGGAATAAAAAAAGCAGGAGCTGCCAAAAAAGGGGCTCCTGCTTTCTTTTTTTCGTTTGCCGCCTTTCAAAATAAATTGGAAAATTAATGAAACTTGTCTTACAATAAAGAGAAAGCATGACAAGTCCTACGGTGTGATGTCAAGGGTTAAAAACAAGTGAATTGGAAATTTTGTTGGCTCTATGTCATAAAAATGGCAATACTGAACTAAGCCTCCAGATAATTGGAATAATCTGGAAGTTTTCAAGTTCAGGCTATCGATGATGGTTACCTGGTTACCTCATCGCGTCACCTTCTTTTTCGGCGCATAAATTTGATCGTTGCGGAGCAGCGCATCGATCAGGCGCACCAGTTTTCTTGCCGTTAAGACGAGGGCGCGTTTGTGTGAGTGCTTATGCACCTCACGATATTTCTTTTGGTAAAAGGCGCGGTACTCAGGTTCGTGTCGCCGGACCAGATTGGCAGCCTCAACCAGGTAATACCGGAGATAACGATTGCCTGTACGCGCAAGCATTTTGTCATCAGCCTCAAAATCACCCGATTGGTGGCGGGGCCAGAACAATCCGGCAAATTTTGCGATCGCGGCTTGGTCGTCAAAGCGCTCAATGTCGCCGATTTCAGCGAGAATCCCAGCACAGCTCACCGGGCCTATTCCCGGAATGGTCTGGAGGGTATTCGGGATTCCATCAAGAACGCGGGCAATCGCCTTATCCAAATCCTTGATTTGGCGTTTAAGATGCCGGATGATCTCAATAGAACTGCCCAGGACCAAGTCAATCGAATCCTCCACACATTTAGAAAGCCGGTAAGAGGACCGGGCAGCTTTTTGGATGGATGCGGCCAAATCCTCGGGATCGCTAAAGCGGCCATGGCCTTTGGTCTGGAGATACATCGCTAAGTCCTCCAGAGGCATTTGGGCAATTTCATCGAGGCTATAGGCCTCAAGCAAAAATTCCGTTATGGCATGGCCGAAGACCGATGTATCCACTTCAAGGTTAAAGGCACTGAATTTGAAAAACAGATGATTCAAAAATACCTGTTGTTCCCGGGTTAAACTTTGAATCAGGTGATAGCGCATCCGTGTTAACCGTTGAAGGGCAAGGTATTGTTCTGACTGAATCACGGATTTCGGCAATCTCCCGAAACGCAAGCGGTCCGCAATTACCCAGGCATCTTTGGGATCGGTCTTGTCCATCTCGGCATAAGCCTTTTTGAAATTTCTCACCAGCTTCGGATTCAGGGTAAACACCTTTGTACGACGCTGTTTCAGCTCGGGATCTTCATGGAAAAACATTGCCGGGTGCCAACTATACACAGATGTGGCCTCCATGGCGATCTGGATGGTGTCATCCGCCTCCGCATGTTGGAGGATGGTGTCTCTTAACTCAGAGGCACCGGGAAGATTGTTTGTCACCGTTTGGGTGGCCAACGTTTCCCCCATTCCATCCATCAGGCAGGCATCGAGGTTTTTGGAGCTCACGTCAATACCGACAAATAAGGGCATATGATTTCCTCCTCTCTGTATTGGGATCGATGGAATCGGACGCTTCGGGATATCCCCAGATGGCTTGCCGATCTGTCAGCCTCGCGTATGAGAACTCATCCGGGCCGTGGGCTGCCTGGAACTGCTCATTTCCAGCACGGAGATCCGGAGGAACGGCCTACGGGTTAGACGTTCAAGCAAGAACCTGGGGATGCAGACTTTTCGAGTAGTCAGGCTACAAGGAGGGGAAGCATTGACCCAAACGATCCTAAGACCATTATCCGGGAACATCGCGAAGCGTCCAAGTCCGAACTTGTATTCCGGGCTCGCCCGGAATACAAAATCTTATATTCACTTGTCAATGAGCAGCAGAATGAACTGGAAATTGACATCCACTTTGGATTTAAACTTATTATACGAGGAGGTATAGGAATGCCACAAACCTATCAGCAATATTTAAAGGAACACCATGAGCAGCATTTAAAAGAACTGTTTGATTTTCTCCAAATCCCGAGTGTCAGTTCCTTATCCGAACATCAAACAGATGTGAGAAAAGCAGCGGAATGGCTGAAAGCGGAGCTTGGGAAAACAGGCCTCGAACATACCGCAGTGATGGAAACGAAAGGAAACCCGGTTGTATACGGCGACTGGCTTCACGCAGACGGGAGGCCGACCGTCCTGATTTACGGGCATTACGACGTCCAGCCGGTTGACCCGCTGAACCTCTGGAAAAGCGATCCGTTCAAACCGGAGATCCGCGATGGCAAAATTTTTGCCCGCGGCGTGAGCGATGATAAAGGGCAGGTGTTTATGCATATCAAAGCGATCGAGGCGCTGATGGAAACGGAAGGGGAACTGCCTGTCAATATCAAAGTGTTGTTTGAAGGGGAAGAGGAAATCGGCAGCCCGAATCTTGCGCCATTTGCAGAAGCGCATCAGGAACTTTTAAAAGCGGATTTGATCGTCGTTTCCGATACCGGCATGCCGGAATTGGGAAAACCGACGATCTGCTACGGGCTGCGCGGCTTATGCGGCCTTGAAATCTATGTAAAAGGCGCATCAAGCGATCTTCATTCCGGCGAATACGGCGGCGGGGTGCAAAATGCTGCCACTGCGCTGGTTGAATTGCTGGCATCCTTCCATGGCCAGGACGGCAGGGTTTTGGTGGAAGGCTTTTATGACAAAGTGGAAGCAAGCACGCCGGAAGAAAAAGAAGCGTTCGCAAAACAGGCGGCATATGAAAGCCAAATACAGGCGCAGCTTGGCGTGCCTGTATTGTTCGGGGAAAAAGGCTACTCGTACGCAGAAAGAACATCCGTCCGGCCGACGCTTGAGATCAACGGCTTACAAAGCGGTTTTACCGGGGAAGGCCTGAAAACCGTTTTGCCGTCTGAAGCCTTTGCGAAAGTGACCTGCCGCCTTGTGCCAAACCAGGATCCGTACGAAATTCTGTCGTTAGTGAAAAAACATATTGAAGCCCATGCCCCAAAAGGCGTAACCATTTCTGTAACCGAATTTGACAAAGGTTACCCGTATGTCACGCCGCGCAAGCATCCTGCCATCCAGCTTTGCGGAAAAGCGTATGAAAAAGTGTACGGCGTGCCGGTTACTTATACAAGGGGCGGCGGGTCGATCCCGATTGTCGCAGAATTTGATCGCATTTTAAAAATTCCGGTCGTACTGATGGGATTTGCCCTTTCGTCGGAAAATGCCCATGCGCCGAACGAACATTTCCATCTTGAAAATTTTGATAAAGGCATCCAGACCATTTGCACGTATTGGAACGAGCTCAAAACATGGCCGCTTTCATAAGATATGGAGGAATGCCCCGCATGCGGGATTTCTTTAAAACGCTTTAAAAAGGATGTGGGAGATGTTGCGTCCGGTCTTATTGGGGGTATGTGCCGCCTTCTTTTTCGCGGTGACATTTGTTTTAAACCGGTCGATGGAACTGTCGGGCGGCAGCTGGATTTGGAGCGCCTCCCTCCGGTACATTTTGATGGTTCCGTTTTTGCTTGTGATCGTGCTTGCCAGGAAAAATTTTAAAGCCTTATGGGCGGAAATGAAAAAGCATCCGGCCGGGTGGTTATTGTGGAGCTTTACCGGTTTTGTTCTTTTTTATGCGCCGTTATGTTTTTCGGCAGCTTATGCGCCCGGATGGCTCGTGGCCGCCACCTGGCAGATCACGATTTTATCCGGTTCGCTGCTTGCCCCGTTCTTTTTTAAAACGGTGGAGACGCCAAAGGGCCTGCTAAAAATCCGGGAGCCCATCCCGTTCCGCGGCTTGCGCTGGTCGCTTGTGATTTTGCTCGGCGTTTTGATGATGCAGCTTGAGCAGGCCGGCCGGATCAGCTTCCGGGAAATGATACTGGGTGTCCTTCCAGTCATTGTGGCGACTTTTGCTTATCCTTTGGGCAACCGGAAAATGATGGAATTGTGCGAAGGCCGGCTCGATACATTCCAGCGTGTGCTCGGCATGACGCTTGCCAGCCTGCCGTTCTGGTTTATCCTGTCATTGTACGGTTTAAAGGCGTCCGGCCCGCCGTCCGGAAACCAAATCGTGCAATCAGGCGTGGTTGCGGTCTTTTCCGGGGTGATTGCCACGGTATTGTTTTTCCGGGCAACCGATCTTGTCCGCGGTGACATGCAAAAATTATCGCTTGTGGAAGCGACCCAGTCATTGGAAGTGCTGTTTGCGCTGTTCGGGGAGATGGCCATTTTACCGGTTGCGGCGCCATCGCTGTTGTCCCGGTTCGGCATCCTCACGGTTGCTGCCGGCATGGTGCTGCACAGCCTGATGTCACGAAAAACGGTTGCGCCGGCTGCATGGAGGATGAAAAAGTCAGAAATCAGCGGATAAGAAAATATGGGAAAAAATGAGACAAAATGAGACAGCTGTCCCGGTTTGTCTCATTTTTTTATGTGCCGCCTGGAAGAA
Organism: Weizmannia sp. FSL W8-1119; assembly: GCF_038008605.1. Taxonomy (NCBI): domain Bacteria; kingdom Bacillati; phylum Bacillota; class Bacilli; order Caryophanales; family Bacillaceae; genus Heyndrickxia; species Weizmannia sp. FSL W8-1119. Next base: position 1,440,316 of record NZ_JBBOZL010000001.1, read on the forward strand.
ACGGGATGAAAGCGGGGTTTTCAGTTGGCACACTTCTTGCTTATTTACAAAGTGAAAGGTGACGATAAGGAGGATGGATAAATGGAAACAGTAAAAGCGGGCGAACTGCAGATCACGAAGGAAAAAGCGCAGTGGATGTTGCAAAAAATGTTTGAAATCCGCAAGTTTGAAGACAAAGTGCATGAAGTGTTTGCGACCGGCATTTTACCGGGTTTTGTCCACTTGTATGCCGGCGAGGAAGCGGTTGCGGTCGGCGTTTGCGCCCACTTAGATGACCAGGATATGATCACAAGCACACACCGCGGCCACGGCCACTGTATCGCGAAAGGCTGCGATTTAAAAGGGATGATGGCGGAAATTTACGGGAAAGCGACAGGCCTGTGCAAAGGAAAAGGCGGTTCCATGCATATTGCCGACCTCGACAAAGGCATGCTCGGCGCAAACGGGATTGTCGGCGGCGGGTTCCCGCTGGCTTGCGGCGCGGCATTGACAGCGAAATATAAAAAGACAAATAATGTAAGCGTTTGCTTCTTTGGGGACGGCGCAAATAACCACGGTACGTTTCACGAAGGCATCAATCTGGCAGCCGTATGGAAACTTCCGGTCATCTTTGTGGCGGAAAATAACGGCTACGGGGAAGCGACGCCATTCCATTATGCATCAAGCTGCAAAACGATTGCCGACCGCGCCGTTGCTTACGATATTCCGGGTGTCCGTGTCGACGGGAAAGATATTGTTGCGGTGTACCAGGCGGCAAAAGAAGCGGTGGAACGCGCCCGCAACGGGGAAGGCCCGTCGCTGATCGAATGCGTGACGTACCGGAACTACGGACATTTTGAAGGGGATGCCCAGACTTATAAAGCGGAAGCAGAAAAGGCGAAGCAGCTGAATGAAAAAGATGCGATCGTCCAATTTAAAAAATTTGTGCTTGAACAAAACCTGCTCAGCGAAGCAGACATCAACAGCCTGGAACAAAAAGTGGAACAGGAGATCGAAGAAGCCGTGAAATTCGGCGAAGACAGCCCGTATCCGGACCCTACCGAACTTTTGAAGGATGTTTATGTATCCTACTAATCCATGAAAAAAGGAGGCTTTTCCAATGGGAAGACAAATTTCTTTTTCGCAGGCCATTAACGAAGCGATGAAACTGGCGATGAGAAGAGATGAAAACGTGATTTTGATGGGGGAAGACGTTGCCGGCGGCGCGGAAGTCGACCATCTGCAGGATGAAGAAGCATGGGGCGGCGTGCTTGGCGTGACGAAAGGCCTTGTCCAGGAATTCGGCCGCGGGCGGATTCTTGATACGCCGATTACGGAAGCGGGCTATATGGGGGCTGCGATGGCTGCCGCTTCAACAGGATTGCGGCCGATTGCAGAGCTCATGTTCAACGATTTTATCGGCAGCTGTCTGGACGAAGTGCTTAACCAGGGCGCGAAATTCCGGTACATGTTTGGCGGAAAGGCGCAAGTGCCGGTGACGGTCCGGACGATGCACGGCGCCGGTTTCCGGGCGGCGGCCCAGCACTCGCAAAGCCTATATGCGCTGTTTACATCGATTCCGGGATTAAAAGTCGCCGTGCCGTCAACGCCATATGATGCGAAAGGGCTGCTTTTGGCTGCGATCGAAGACAATGACCCGGTTATCTTTTTTGAAGATAAAACGCTTTACAACATAAAAGGGGAAGTGCCCGAAGATTACTATACGATTCCGCTCGGCAAGGCGGACACGAAACGTGAAGGAAGCGACATCACCATTGTTGCGGTCGGCAAACAGGTACAGACCGCACTTGAAGCGGCAGACCGGCTTGCCAAAGATGGCATTGAAGCGGAAGTGATTGATCCGCGCAGTTTATCGCCGCTCGATGAAGGGGCGATTCTCCAGTCGGTCGCAAAAACAAACCGGCTCGTTGTCGTCGATGAAGCGAACCCGCGGTGCAATGTGGCAACCGATATTGCGGCGCTTGTTGCCGATAAAGGATTTGATGATCTGGATGCCCCGATCAAACGGATCACGGCACCGCACACGCCGGTTCCGTTCTCGCCGCCGCTTGAAGATTTGTATTTGCCGTCCGCCGGGAAAATTGTGCAGGCGGTATCAGAGCTCTTGGGAGAACCGGTCGGGCAATAACAGACAGATAGAAAGGAGTGGTTGGCATGCCGGTTGAAGTCATTATGCCCAAACTTGGGATGGCAATGAAAGAAGGAACCGTTTCACAGTGGAATAAAACAGAAGGAGAAGCCGTTAAAAAAGGCGACCCGATCGCCAGCATCAGTTCAGAAAAAATAGAAATGGAAATCGAGTCCCCTGCGGACGGCAGTGTATTAAAAATCAATGTGCCGGAAGGAAAGGGAGTGCCGCCGGGAACGGTGATTTGCTATATCGGAAATCCGGATGAAGAAGTGGCGGCAACAGCAGCCCCGGTGCAGGAAGAAAAAGGCCAAAAAGAAGAAATACAGGCGGCACATCCCGCACCGCCCCCGAAAAAGCCGGGAAAAGCGCGCGTGAAAATTTCCCCGGTCGCGCGGAAAATGGCGGAAGCATCAGGCATCAAACCGGAAGATATAATAGGGACCGGCCCGGGGGGCAGGATTACAAAAGAAGATGTGGAACAGGCCATTGCGTCGGCAAAAGAAAGCCGCAAACAGGACATCCCCGTCCAGGCGGTGGCAGAAGAACCGCAGCGCATACCGGTATCCGGCATGCGCAAAGTGATCGCAGAACGCATGCATTTAAGCCTGCAATCGGCTGCACAGCTGACGATCACGATGAAAGCGGATGTCACGGAACTATTGGCGCTGCAAACGCAAGTGAAAGAGACAATTGCAAAACGGTACGGCAGCAAACTGACGATCACGGATTTTGCAGCAAGGGCTGCCATCCTTGCTCTCGAAAACCATCCGGAAATGAACAGTGCGTTTATGGATAACACCATCGTCACTTACCTGGAAATCCATTTGGGCATTGCAACGGCGGTTGAAAAAGGGCTTGTTGTCCCGGTCATCCGCCATGCCGAAAGCAAATCGCTGATCGATCTGGCAAAAGAAATCAAAGAAAAAGCAGCGGCAGCAAGAGCCGGGAAACTTCCGGCAGATGAGATGCAAGGGTCCACTTTCACCATTTCAAGCCTGGGTGCAAGCGGCGTCGAATTTTTCACGCCTATTTTGAACCCGCCGGAAGCCGGGATATTGGGTGTCGGTGCCGTTTCGGATGAAGCTGTTTTTATCGGGGACAAAATTGAAAAACGGAGCCGGCTGCCGCTCAGCCTGACGTTTGACCACCGCGTGCTCGACGGGGCGCCGGCAGCAGCCTTCCTGCAAACGGTCAAGCAATATTTGGAAGAACCGGTTACGATGCTTTTGTAGGAAAGAAGGGATCAGGATGGAAACCATCGGGATTTTAGGCGGCGGGCCTGCGGGCTACGTCGCTGCCATTACAGCAGCACAGCAGGGTGCGGATGTCATTTTATTTGAACAGGCAAACTTAGGCGGCACATGCTTAAATGAAGGGTGCATGCCGACCAAGACACTTTTGGAAAGTGCAGGGCGCTACCGGGACATCCGGGAAGCGGACAAATTCGGGATCCGGGTGAACAAGGAAGCGGTGTCCATTGACTGGCCCGCCCTGCTTGAAAGGAAAAATGAAATCGTTTCCCGGCTTGTGCAGGGCATCCATTACTTAATGAAAAAAAACAAAATCAAAATCGTGCAGGGAAAAGCGGCATTCCAGTCACCCCATGTTGTCCTTGCAGAAACGCTGGACGGCACGGTTGATATAAAAGCGGACCAGTTCATCATCGCAACAGGGTCTGAACCGGCAGCCCTCCCGTTTGCGCCGTTTGACGGAAACTGGATCATCGACAGCACGCAGGCCATGTCTCTTCCCGGCCTGCCCCCATCGCTCGTGATCATTGGCGGTGGGGTAATCGGATGTGAGTTTGCGAGCATTTACAGCCGACTTGGGGCAAAAGTATCGATCATAGAGATGGCCGCACATATTTTGCCGGGGGAAGATGCAGATATCGCGAATATTTTAAAAGAGCAGCTTGAAAAAGACGGGGTGGACATTTATACATCTGCTGCCGTAAAAAAACTGGACCGTGATAAGAAATGCGCGCTGATTGAGCAGGGAGGGGAAACGCGCGAGATTTACGGGGAATACGTGCTTGTTTCGATCGGCCGGAAACCGTCTGTCAACGGGATCGGCCTCGAAAATGCCGGGGTGGCGTATGAAAAATCGGGCATAAAAGTCAATGAAAAGATGCAGACGAACATCCCCCATATTTATGCCTGCGGCGATTGTATTGGCGGCATTCAGCTTGCACATGTCGCTTTTCATGAAGGAAAAGTGGCGGCGCTCAATGCATGCGGAATGGAGGCAAGTGCGGATTACAAAGCCGTTCCCCGCTGCATTTATACGTTTCCGGAAATTGCCGGCACCGGCCTTACCGAAAAGCAGGCGAAAGAAATGTACGGTGATGTCCGGATCGGCGAATTTCCGTTTTCGGCAAACGGAAAAGCGATGATCAGTGGGGAACAGGTCGGGAAAGTAAAAGTCATCATCGAACCGGAATACGAAGAGGTAGTCGGCTTGTCCATTTGCGGCCCGCATGCAACAGAACTGGTCGGGCAGGGGGTATTGATGCTGAACGGGGAAATGACGGCTGATCTGCTTGAGCGCTTGATTGCCGCTCATCCGACCGTCTCGGAAGCCATCCACGAAGCCGTTTTAAACGCACAGGGCCATCCGGTGCACGTATAATCATTCCCGGCAGTTTCAGACTGCCGGGAATATTCATAAGCCCTGTCTACGTATTGAAAACGCTTTCCACATTCGATTATAATAGAAAAGAACATCACGACTTTCTTCCTGATGCGCAATTTTCTATGATGAGTCGGAGGGATGAAAGATGGCTGTATGTTATTGGAATACGTGGAAAAAGTTTGTGCAGGAAGGGACATTGGATCCCGAGAGAATCAACAACCGAATCGCTGAATCGTGGTACCGCTGTAAAAAACGGGATGTGAACCCCTATTTGCGGAAAGGGCAGCATATCCTGCCGGTTGAAAAACTATTGGCACACCGGGAAAGGCATAAAGATTTTTTGAATATTGCCGAACGCCATGTGAAAAAGATGGAGCCTGTGTTTCAGGAAGCCGGCATGATGGCGCTCCTGATTGATCCTTGCGGGCATGTGCTGTCCGTATCAGGAAACCGGAAAACCATTTTTGAAGCGCAAAAAATTAATTTTGTCGAAGGGGTTTGCTGGACAGAAGAGCGGGTCGGCACGAATGCGATCGGCACTGCGCTTGAGACGGGGGAAGCTGTGATGGTGAACGGCCCTGAGCATTTTTCGGTTGCCTCCCACCAGTGGAGCTGTGCAGCCGCGCCGGTTTACGACAGCCAAAGGAATCTTGTTGGCGTCATGGACTTAACATGTCCGTATACCGAATCCCACCCTTTCATGCTCGCCATGGTTTCATCGCTGGCTTATACAGTAGAGCAGGAAATCGTACGCATGGCAAAAAGCCGGCATGAACGTTTCATCCAAAAAGCTGTTGAACTTTCGGACCAGTACGGGGACCGGTTACTCGTCATTACGGATGAAGAAGGAAAAGCCGTTGCGGCAAGCCGACCGCTTCGGAAGAAAATGCCGGATTATTTTGGCAGAACGATTGAAGAAATGACCTCCCAAACGGATACCATTGTGAACCAATCCATTCCATTGCCTTCCAGCCGGGAAAAAATCGGCACCTGTTTCCTTTTATCTGAAAATAAAAATCTTTCCGTCACCCTTCTTCCAAAAGAAAGGTTCGTCTTCCGCGGCGTCACCGGCATAAGCAGAAGTTTTCAGGAAACGTTGCGCAAAGCCCGGATTGCTTCCCTTTCCGATACCACTTGTTTTATCACGGGTGAGACCGGAACTGGAAAGGAGCTGGTCGCACGGGCCATCCATGAAAACAGCAGCCGGAAAAACGGCCCGTTTATTGCCGTCAATTGCGGGGCTGTGCCGAAAGAATTAATGGAAAGCGAGTTTTTCGGTTATGCCGACGGGGCTTTTACCGGCGCAAAACGGGGCGGCCATAAAGGAAAATTCGAGCAGGCCCATGGCGGCACCTTATTTCTTGACGAAGTGGCCGAGCTGCCGCCTGCCATGCAAACGGCGCTGCTCCGCGTCCTGCAGGATAGAAAAGTTGTGCCGGTCGGTGCCACAAAAGAAGTGGCTGTGGACGTCCGGATCATTGCCGCGACCCACAAGGATTTGCCGAAGCTCGTGAAAGAAGGGAAGTTCCGTGAAGATTTGTTTTACCGCCTGTATGTTTTTCCCGTCCGCCTTCCTGCCTTGTGCGAAAGAAAAGAAGACTTGCCTGCTTTGATTCAGTATATCGGCAGGAAAAAAAATCAAGACTTCGAAATCCCGGTGGCGGTTTTGAAAAAAATGCAGGATTATCATTGGCCCGGCAATATCCGCGAACTGATGAATGTGATCGAAAATTTGCGGCTGCTTGCACTGGCCGGTGAAGAAGAAGCGGAACGGTATGTGGACGAATATGTTTCCGGGCAGACCGGACTTTGCGGCAAAGAAAAACAGGACGCGCCGCTGACCCCGCGGGAAGCGATTGAGCGCGATATGATCCTGGAAGCTTTGAAACATACGAAAGGAAATGCGGCGGCAGCGGCGAAAATGCTGGATATTCCGCGCAGCACATTTTACAGGAAACTGCGGAAATACGGCTTGTAACGATTGAATGCTAGGTTTCAGGGTATAGAAAAAATATCATCTTGGAACCGGGTGGTTATGTTGTTGGATACAGTATGGAAAGCATTCTCGGACATTCATCTTTTTCGTTTTGCGCTGGGTACGGCAGTGCTGCTTGTTGCCGGCAAGCTGCTGAAGTGGACGGTATTGGTTGCAGCCAAAAGGAACCGCCGGCTGCAAAAAACGGTAGTGCCGGCGGTTTATTCGATTACAAACTGGGCTTGTTTATACGGTGTGCTGATGATTTTCCTGTTTGATTTCTCCAATAACAGGTGGTTGTTTTACCCGCTTTATTCCAAAGGCGGGCTTGATGTCACGCCGTTTTTGCTGATTGTCGCTTTAATGATTGTCACACTCGCGCACCGGCTTGTGAAGCTTCTGACAAAATATGTGCTTTCAACCGTTTATGACCATTACCACGTTGACCGCGGGCTCGGGTATACATTTAACCGCCTCATTTATTATACTGTCATGATTGCTGCACTTTGTATCAGCTTTACAACGGTCGGCCTTGACCTGTCCGCGCTCGGGGCGGTTTTAGGCGTAATCGGGATCGGGCTCGGCTTCGGCATGCGCAACATCGCTTCAAACTTCGTATCCGGGATCATCATTTTATTTGAACGCCCGATTGAAATCGGGGAAACGGTTGAAATCAATGAGGAAACCGGCAGAGTGGAAAAAATCAATCTCCGTGCCACGACGGTCCGGCTCGATAAAAGCGGCACGCTGATTGTCCCGAATCAATATTTTATTGAACAGGTCATTAAAAACCGGACGACGGAAAAGCCCTCTGCCTCTATCCAGGTCAGCGTCAGTTCCGGAATGGATACAAAAAAGGTGGAAAAGCTGCTGCACCAGGCTTTTGAAACAGTGAAAGAAGCAGATCACAGTCAGGCGCCGGATACGACTGCATCTGTAAAGCTGATCCGGCTGCGGAACCATAGCTTTGATTTTCTTGTAGAGATCCCGCTTTTGCCGGGCAGCCAGAAAGATGGGATTGAAAATGAAATGCGCCATGTGATCGTCCGGCTGTTCCGCGAAAACGGCATTGAATTTGCAAAAGAACCGATCGAACAGGTGATTTTGCGGGACAGCTGAGGCCAACCCAAAAAAGCAGGCACTTTTTGCGTCATCTGCCTTATTGGCGGCATTATACGTATGATTAAAAAAGTGAAAAAATTTGCCCCCGCCCCTCCGAAAAGTTATCCTTATAGAAGGAGGGGATGGATTTGGCAAGTTTTACAGAAAAAAAGGATTCGTGCGACTTCACGAAAGTGGCGGAAAATGTGTGGAAACTGGTCGTCCGTTTTCCGTTTGGCATGCGGGAGGTCAATTGCTATCTTTTTAAAGGGGAAAAAGGGTACACCATTGTGGACACAGGGGACTGCCATGAAACGGCGAAGGAAACATGGAAAAAAGTGCTGGCATCGGTTTTTCCCATTGAAAAAATTGTGCTGACACATTCGCATCCCGACCATCTCGGGCTTGCGAAATGGCTGAAAGAAAAATACAGCGTGCCTGTTTTCATGTCCGATGCAAGCTTTCAGGCCATGCAGGAAACAAAGGCCCGTTTTGCCGCTTCACATGATAAATACGAAGCGGTTTTGCAAAAACATGGCGGGCCGGCTTTGCCGAAACGGAATTTTGCTCGGGAGATCCCGAAATATGATTTTGAACCGGACGGGCTTTTTAAAAATGGCGAACAGGTCCTGCTCGGGGATGATCCTTACGAAGCGATCCGGACGCCGGGCCATGCGCCGGACCATTTTTGTTTTTACAATCGCAAAGAGCAAATACTGGTGCTCGGAGACCATGTGTTAAAAGACTTGTCCCCCATTGTTGCCGCCTGGTCTGAAAACGACAAAAACCCGCTTGGGGATTATTTTGATTCGCTCGACCGGATTAAAGACCTCCCTGCCAAAGTGGCGCTTCCGGGGCACGGCGGGCTGATCGGCGATGTAAAGGCGCGGGCGGAAAGCATCCGGATGCGCCATGAGCACAGGCTCAAGCAAATGACCATGTCGCTTCAGGAAGGGGAGAAAACAGCGGCGCAAATCTGCCGGGATACATACGGCGATGTCGCATTAAAGCAATTTTTTGCGCCGTTTATGGCAACGATTACAAGATGCCTTTATCTGGAATCCGCCGGGAAAATTTCGAGCCGGCTGGAGAATGGTAAAATTTTATATTTTTTACCCTGATATGCCCGCATCTGCTTCAGTTTAAGAAGCAGATGATTTTTTTGCGACGAAGGAACAGGCGTGCAGCAGGCAAACCGAAACCGGATGCGCGGATTTGCGTATCGGCAAGGCTTTAGGCGGGCGATAAATATAGGGCAAGCGGCAAACCGGGCTGACGTTTTCCCTACATATATAGGAATTGGCCTTGGAAGGTTCGGAATATATAATCAGTTGTGAAAGCTATCTTTACAAAAAGGAGGAACCGCATGGAAACCGTTGACGAAATTTTTCAAACCATTGATGCTGCCTTGAAGAAAGATCCTTCCCGGTCACAAGGAATGAACGCGGTATACCAGTTTAACTTAAGCGGGGAAGAAGAAGGGGCTTACCATGTCGTTATGCGCCCGGAAGGCAGTTACGCCGGGGCGGGGGAAGCGGAGGATCCGAATTGTACGCTCTCTCTGTCATCCGCTGACTTTAAAAAACTGGTGCAAGGCAAAATGAACGGCACGACGGCTTTTTTAACCGGCAAACTCCGGCTGAAAGGGGATATGGGGCTGGCTTTGCGGCTGCAGGACGTTTTGTTGGCATATAACGCTTCGTGATGGAAGCAAAAGAAGCGAAAGGAGGGCAAAATGATTTCATACAAACGGCGGCAGCTGCGAAACACCTGTGAAAATGTCTTCTTTTCCGCTTTTCCGGCACGTGCCGGCCCGGGCAAAAAAAGCTGGCATGCTGGCAAAAGCAATTGATTGACTCAATTCACCAGGATCGCCACAGTTTTGCCGGATTTTTCGCCATTATGTGAAATCCTTTCCCATTCTGTTGCTGCTTTTTCATACGCTTGTTTTGTCCGTTCGTCAAAGCAAACCATCCAAACTTCCTGGACGGAGCCGGAAGTTTCAAGGAATGTGCAAATGGTGCGGACAGCGATCCGGGCAGCCGCATCCACCGGGTAATGGTAAACGCCGGTGCTGATGGAAGGAAAGGCAACCGTCCGCAGCCCTTTCGATTCAGCGAGGCGCAGGCTGTTTTGGTAACTGTTTTCCAATAATTCGGCTTCATGATGGCCGCCTCCCTGCCAGACGGGGCCGGGCGTATGAATGACGTATTTTGCCGGGAGCCGGTATCCTTTCGTTATCTTTGCTTCGCCGGTCGGGCATCCGTTCAATTTCCGGCATTCCTCCAGGAGCCCGGGCCCTGCTGCCTTGTGGATGGCCCCGTCCACTCCGCCGCCGCCAAGCAGTGTTGTATTCGCCGCATTCACGATGGCGTCCGTTTTGGCTTTTGTAATATCGCCAAGCACGATTTTAAAAGACTTCATCCCCATCATCTCCGTTTCTGTTCTTTGTTTTATTTTAGCACAGGAAGAGGCGGATGTTTAAATGCCGGTATAGTTTCATACCCCCCTATCCATACTTTAATTATAAAAAGAAACGGAGGTTTTGATATGGATGCAAGACGTGCGCAGGAAATTATGAACGTGCCGGAAATGGTGACGGTCACCTTGAACGGGGAAAGGATTTACATCGAGCACGTTGACCGGCAGGAAGAAACGGCAACGGTGCATACCCTTGACCATCCGGATAAAAAAATGAGCGTTCCCGTCAACTTTTTGCTGGAACATTAAAACCGCTTTTGAGCGGTTTTTTTCGGTTGACAGCGAAAATACAAACATTTAGAATTTTAGATATGAACGGATTTTCACGGGAGAGGGGTTTGGCCAAATGAATCTGGAAAACAGCACAGCCATTGTAACCGGCGGGGCATCAGGACTCGGGGAAGCAACGGTGAGAAAATTGGTGGAAAGCGGCGCAGAGGCGGTTGTTTTTGACCTTCAGCAGAAAAAAGGGGCAAAATTGGAGCAGGAACTAAAAGGCCGTGTCCGCTTTTTCCAAACGGATGTAACCGACGAGAAAAGTGTCCAATATGCCCTGGAACAAATTGAAAGCGTTAACATTCTGGTGAATTGTGCCGGCATCGGAGCGGCGAAAAAAACATACGGCAAAAGCGGCGCCCATGATCTTGCCTCTTTCCGGAAAGTGATTGAGGTGAACCTGATTGGCACTTTTAATGTGATCCGGCTTGCCGCTGAAAAAATGGCACAGAACAGCCCGAACGAGGAAGGGGAAAGAGGGCTGATCATCAATACAGCCTCGGTTGCCGCTTTTGAAGGGCAGATCGGGCAGGCGGCGTACAGCGCGTCAAAAGGCGGCATTGTCGGGATGACACTTCCGGTTGCCAGGGATCTTGCCGGGCTTGGCATCCGTGTTGTCACGATTGCACCGGGTGTATTTGAAACGCCGCTTTTTGCTTCTTTGCCGGAAAAAGCAAGGGATGCGCTTGGCAAAATGACGCCGTTTCCTCCCCGTCTCGGACGGCCGGCGGAGTATGCGCAGCTTGTCCAAAGCATTGTCCTGAACCCGATGCTGAACGGGGAAACGATCCGCCTTGACGGTGCGATCCGGATGCAGCCGAAGTAATGGGTGTGAGCTGGCGCTGGAAAAATCCGCCGGTAGGCAGATGCGGGAAACATATCTGAAACCGCACGTGCCCGGCGGATTGGACGTTTGCTTAACGTGCCGATAAATAAGATTTTCAAAGCATTCGTCCGGGCCGGGCACCATTTTTCAAAAAGGCCCGTGCAAATGCGGGTTTACAAACGGAATCGCAGGTTTGGAAAACGCAGGGTGTAAGCGGAGTGGAAAATTTTTATGGTGAGGGGAATTCGGATGCGGGAAGCGGTCATTGTAGAGGCGGTTCGGACACCCGTTGGAAAGCGGAACGGATTATTAAGCGGGATCCGGGCGGAAGAACTGGCGGCGAAAGTTTTGCAGGAAGTGGTTAAACGAACGGGGATATCCCCGGATTTGGTGGAAGATGTGATCATGGGCTGCGTTTCCCAGGTCGGGGAACAGGCGTCTGATATTGCGCGGCAGGCAGCGCTGATCGCCGGATTTCCGATTGAAGTGCCCGGTGTTACTATTGACCGCCAGTGCGGATCCAGCCAGCAGGCGGTGCATTTTGCAGCCCAGGCGGTTCTTTCCGGCGATATGGATGTGGTGATTGCAGGCGGGGTTGAGAGCATGTCACGCGTTCCGATCGGGTCCAACAGGAGCGGCGTACAATTTAGCAAGGTACTCACAGCAAAATACAACATGATCCATCAAGGGCTGTCCGCGGATTTGATTGCGGAAAAGTGGGGCATCAGCCGTGAAAAGATGGACCATTATGCGTTGGAAAGCCATAGGCGTGCATTGCAAGCGCAAAAAGAAGGGCGTTTTGACAGGGAGATCATGCCGGTTGAAGCGGAACAGCCGGATGGCATAGCCGTATCGGTTGTGAAAGACGAAGGCCCGCGTGCAGATACATCGGTTCAAAAATTGGCCGCGCTGAAACCGGCTTTTCAGGAAGACGGGCGTATCACGGCAGGCAATGCGAGCCAGATTAGCGACGGGGCAGCTGCCGTTTTAATCATGTCCCGCACAAAAGCAGAGTCACTCGGCCTGAAGCCGCGATTCCGTATTCTCGCCCGGGCCGTTGTCGGGTCCGATCCGACACTGATGCTGACGGGGGTGATCCCGGCTACGGAAAAAGTGCTGCACCAGGCGGGCCTTTCGATTGATGATATAGATGTATTTGAAGTGAACGAGGCATTTGCTTCCGTACCGCTTGCCTGGCTTTTAGAAACCGGCGCCAGTCCGGAAAAACTGAACCCGAACGGCGGTGCGATTGCGCTTGGCCATCCGCTTGGCGCAAGCGGGGCGCGGCTTATGACAACGATGGTGCACGAACTGGAACGAACAAACGATCGTTACGGCTTGCAAACCATGTGCGAAGGTTATGGGATGGCAAACGCGACGATTATTGAGCGATTGGATTAAAAACATGTTGTCTCCGGCTGCAGGCAGGAAAGGACCGCCGCAGCCGGCGCTTTACTGCGGCAAACGGAAAAACCGGGTTTTTCGAACAGGAGGAGTAAAAATGTTTGTAGGGCAACAGCTTAAATGGCATGCCATTCATCAACCGGACCATATCATCACGTCTTACCGGGGAAAGAAAACGACTTATGCCCAATTTTACTGGCAGTCGGTAAATGTCGCCGCTTTTTTCCAAAAAAAGGGATACAACAAAGGGGACATGATTGCCCTTTTTCTCCATAATTCCGATGCGCTGCTCATTGCCTATTATGCCTGCCAACTGGGTGGTTTTACAGCCATGCCTGTCAATACAAAATTGGCGCCGCCCGAAGTGCAGTATATTTTTCAGCACTCAGAAGCAAAAGCCCTCATCTATGATTCCCGCTTGCTTCATATACTGCATGAAATTCCGCGCGAGTTCCATCAGTTCCAATACCGCCTGGTGGTTGGCGGGGAAGACATATTCCGGGCTGTTGCCGGAGAAAATACTGATGCTTTTATGACTCCCCAAATAGAGGCAGATGATACTGCTGTCGTTTTTTATACATCCGGCACAACCGGCAGGCCAAAAGGCGTCATGCTGTCTGCCGCAAATGTCCGGGCAGCGGCGCAAATCTGGTCTGAGGCAATGGATTTAAACAGGGAAGACCGCGTGCATATTGTAACTCCGTTATTCCATTGCGCGGCATGCCATGTCTTTAGCATTCCATCCATCTACCGTGGCGGCACCATGATCATAGAAGAACAATTTTCCCCTGAGAAAACGCTTGAAACAATGGAAAAAGAAAAAGTTACTGTTTTCTTCGGGGTGCCGGCAATGTACAGTATCCTTCTCAATACGCCGAAAATGGCTCAAGTTGACCTTTCTTATTTGCGATTGTTCTGTTATGGCGCGTCTCCGATGCCGTATGAACGTGTGCGCCAGTTAAAAACGCGTTTTCCGAAAGTAAAAGTGCAAAATTTATACGGGCAGACCGAAAATGCACCGGCCGCTTCAACATTAATTGACCGTTTTGCTTTGGAAAAGGCCGGTTCGGTTGGCAAAGCATTGCCGCAAACGGAAATTCAAGTGGTAGATGCGGGCGGTTCACCTGTTCCCGCCGGGGAAGTAGGCGAAATCATTGTTAAAGGGCCGCAAGTCATGAAAGGATATTTGAAAAATGAAGAAGAAACGCGGAGGGTATTGCAAAACGGCTGGCTTTACAGCGGGGATTTGGGCCGTTTCGATGAAGCCGGTTTTCTCTATTTAGTTGACCGTAAAAAAGATATGTTAATCCGCGGGGGAGAAAATGTTTATCCGGTGGAAGTGGAGGAAGTGCTATATGAAATGCCGGAAATTTTGGAAGCGGCAGTGGTCGGCATTCCGCATGAAATATACGGGGAAGTGCCAAAAGCCTATATTGTCGTGAAAAAAGGCGAAACACTGACAGAAGAAAAAGTGCTCGCCCATTGTTCGGGGAAACTTGCAAAATATAAATGGCCGGCCGAAATGGAATTTTTACAAGCACTTCCACGAAATGCGAGCGGAAAAGTTTTAAAACACGTTTTGCGAAAACAAATCTCCGGGGTATAAGGCAAACAGTACGGCAGCAAAAAATCCCCATTTTGAGAAAAGGCGCCCATGCCGTTTGGGAAAAGCGGAATGCTGGCAATTCGCCGGTATTTTTTTGCGTAATTTGTTTTAATAACACTATGTGCTAAAAGATAAATAAATTTTTCATTTCAACCAATTGTTTAAATGTTCACCATTCTATTGCCAGCTGTAAAAAAATAGCCGGATACGCGGATGGATATAAAACGCATTTCCATTTTATAGAAAATGAAAGTGTTTTGGGACAAATCAAAATACACAGTGTGCTAAAAACACAATAAAACAAAAAACCTGCAATTAAAATAACATACGTTCGAGCGTTATTTTTTGTGTGCTGCCGGCACATTTTACTATAATGAAAGAAAAAGGGGTGAGCAGCATGGCGGAAAAGCGGCAAAGGGAGAGTACCGGCTTTTTAATCAAACAGCGCGCCTTTTTGAAACTTTATATGATCACCAATATTGAAAACGGGCGCTGGTACGGGCTGCAGCTTTTGGATGAACTGAAAAAAGAATTTAAGCCGCTCGGTTTCGAGCCGCAGCATTCCGAAATCTACCGGGCGCTTCATGAACTGGAAGATGAGGAGCAAATTTTAACCAAAATAAAAGTAAAACCGGACGGAGCAAAAAGAAAAGAGGTTGTTGTATACAAAATTAAAGACATGGAAAAAGCAAAAGCGTACAAAAAACTTGTCAAGGCTGATTTGGAACGGTGCGAGCAGCTTTTGCAAAAAGCGCTCCGGGATAATTTTTCATAAAAAAAAGCCGGGTGTTCCGGCTTTTTTAATTCACTGTTAAAACGGACGCCCCTTATACTTGATCGATCACCCCGAGCATTTCCAAACCATGGTAAATGCCGGATTCGGTAACGCTTGTCGTCCGGTGTTTTGCATAAGCAAACAGTCCGGGGTTGCTGTTTGCCATCGCAAAACTTTCGCCGACCACCTGCAGCATTTCTTTATCGTTCATGCCGTCCCCGAACGCAACGGCTTTTTCTTTTGGAATGCCAAGGATATCAAGAGTTTTGGCTACAGCCATTCCTTTATTCACTTTATCAAGAATGACGTCGTAACAATGCCTGAATCCGTCAATGTTGACCTGGGATAAATGCAGGCCGGCCAAATCCGCATACAATGCCGCGCCGTTTCCCCGGACATTTACAAGCGTAATGCCCAATATTTGATCATGTGCTTCCGGTGTAAAAGGGGCGTTTTGGCGAAGGTGGATTTTTTTTATAAAACTTTCCACTTCAGGCACATCAAAAGAAGTGATAAAGTTTTGCCGGTCCGTATACAAAACGACTTCATGGCCGTGCTTTTCAGCAATGGCAATAAATTTGTCCACAATTTTTGGATCCATTACCGTTTTAAAAAGGTTTTTTCCTTTATAAACAGCAAGCGTGCCATTATAGCCGATTGCGGATTGAATATCCAGTTCGTCCATCAGCCACGAAATTTCATGAAGCGGCCTCCCGGTTGCCAGAAAGACTTCCATTCCGTACCTTTTTGCCTTGGCCACAGCCTGCTTTGTTGAAGGCTGGATCGTATCTTCCGGTGTCAAAATCGTTCCGTCCACATCTAAAAAAAGTGCTTCATAGTGTCCCATCATTTCGCTCCAGTATGTATGATTTTTCACTTTTACTCTACCACAAATAAAAATGAATGTGAAAAAAACTTCGCTATTGTTGTTTGTCTGCCAATCTTCATGCTATCATGGAAGCATATGGTTACAGAATATAAAAATGACGGGGTGCTTGAAAACATGAATAAAGGGAACAGTCCATCTTACCAACCGAAAAGTGATAAGAATTTTACGGCGCTGATTATCACCGTTTCCCTTATAGTAAATATCATCATTTTACTGCTCTTTTTTACGAACATCGGTTACAAGGGAAAAGTAGGATTTGATATTTATATTTTGCCGAGGCTGAACGCCGTTTTTAACAGCTTTACGTTTATTTTTCTGGTCTGCGCGCTCATTGCCATTAAACGGAAAAATATCAATGTGCACAGAGGATTTGTTCTGGCTGCTTTCGCGTCAACGTTTTTGTTTTTGCTTTCTTACTTGACGTTCCATTATCTTTCGCCTGAAACGGCAAGATACGGCGGGGAAGGGGCAATCCGGGCCATCTATTTCTTTATCCTCATTACCCACAGTTTTCTCGCGGCCATCATTGTTCCGCTTGCCTTGTTCGCGCTTGTGTGGGGATGGACGATGCAGGTGAAAAAGCATAAAAAAATTGTCCGCTGGGCGATGCCAATCTGGCTTTATGTCAGCCTCACCGGCGTTATCGTTTACTTGATGATGGCGCCGTATTATTAAACAACACTGCACCAACCGCCGGCCCGGTTGGTGTTTTTCAATGTAACTTTTGTCATAAATTCTTGTTTTTTATCGAAAATAAAGGGCCGGACATGTATAATAATAGAGAACAGGAAGAAGAGTTTTTGAAGGAGGGATACATATTTGATGGTCTGGACATTAGCAATTTTATTTGCGGTATCCGTTGTGTTGCTGATCATTTCCATCTTTAAAACGCGGAACCTTGCGAAAGAGGAACAGCAGGAATTGGAAACGGTGCATTTGGCACTTATGGATGAAATCAATCATCTGAAAGACGGCATCCAGACGCTTGAACTGGAAATGGAAATTCTTGAAAAAGAAGCCGGTATCCAGCTTTCTGCCTTTGATAAACAGTTCAGGCTTGAAGTGCTGGATTTATATAAACGCAACTACTCTATTGAAAGCATTGCAGGAAAAAAACAAGTGACGCAAGCCGAAATTGAGGAAATCTTGGCCCCGTTTATGGCGGCGAAAAACGAAAGGAGCAAGGTTGCCGGTGGGAATGAATAAATTGAGCAGCTTTGCCGCAGGGATTTTGCTCGCCACGGCTGTAACAGGCGCCGTTTATTTTTCCGGAACAGGCAAAGCAGCGGACAATACGGCGAAAAAAACCAATACGGCTGAAACTGCAAAGCTCTCCAACAGCCAGATGAAGGACAAACTGGAGCAAGCAGGATATGTCGTTCAAACCAAGGCTGCATATGACAAAGATCTGGCCGATGCGAAGTCATCCGCCGAAAAATCTGCAAATACCAAAACCGTCAACCGGGTTGTATTCCAGGTAACGGATGGGATGACCAGCATTGATGTCGGCAGATTGCTTGAGAAAGCAAATATCGTGGATGATGCATTTAAATTCAGTAAAGACGTCGAAAAGAAGGGCATTGAGAACCATCTCCGCCCGGGCACTTATGTCGTGGACAGCACGATGAGTTACGATAAAGTGATTTCAACCATTTTTAAAAAATAATCATGCATCTTAAGCTGCCTACCGTACTGCGGACCGGGCAGCTTTTTTTATGCAGTATTTCCGGTTTACGAAATTTTCTCTTCAATAGTATGATTTTAAATGTTAAAATAAAGAAAACAAGGAGGGGAGACAACAGTGAGAAAGACGAAATTGGTGGTTGCAGGCGTCGGGCATGTCGGTTCGTATGTGCTTGCAAATGCGATGAAACTGGGCCTTTTTTCGGAAATTGCTGTACTGGATAAAAAGGAAGGGGTCGCATTCGGGGAAGCGCTCGATTGGAGGCATGCCACAGCACTTACATATATGCCAAACACAAGCGTGAAAGCAGGGGATTACTCGGAATGCGCCGATGCGGACGTCATTATTTGTGCAGCAGGGCCAAGCGTAATTCCATCGGAAAAAGACGAAATGCCGGACCGGTCAGGGCTTGCCAGGACGAATGCCGCCGTGGTTCGGGAAGTCATGGCAGGGATTACGAAATATACAAAAGAAGCTGTCATCATTTTTATTACAAATCCGCTTGATACGATTGTCTATATTGCTGAAAATGAATTTGGCTATCCGAAAGGGCGGATATTCGGAACAGGCACCATGCTTGACTCGGCCCGCCTCCGCCAGATTGTTGCCGAAAATTACGGCATTGATCCGAAAAGTGTAACGGGGTATATGATGGGCGAGCATGGGTTTACCGCATTTCCGGTTTTCAGCCGTTTAAATGTACAGGGATTCCGCGAAAAAGAACTGGATAGCGTGTTTAAAGGAAAAGAACCGTTGGACAGAGAAACGTTCAGACAAAAGGTGGTGAAAACCGCTTTTGATGTCCTGAATGGGAAAGGATGGACCAATGCCGGTGTCGCTGAGGCTGCAGTCACATTGGCAAAAGCAGTAATGCTGGATGAAAAAAGCATTTATCCGGTTTCCGCCACTTTGCACGGTCAGTACGGATATAACGGTGATGTCGCTTTAAGCATACCAAGTGTCATCGGCCGGGGCGGGATCGAACAACAGCTTGAAATTGAACTCGACGAACAGGAAACATCCTGGCTGCACGAATCGGCAAAATCGATCCAGCATACAATGGCATCGGTAAAAACCGGAAAATCGTATATTCGGGCTTGACCTGAAAGGTGTAAAAGGGCATGAAGAAAAGAAGGGTGTTGAGCATCGTCTCCGCCCGGGCACTTACGTCGCGGACAGCATAATGCGTTACAATAAAGTGATTTCAACGATCTTTAAAAATAGCAAAAAAGCTGCCCGGCCAACAATGGACGAGGCGGCTTTTTCATTGTCTCCACAACGCTGAAAAGAACAAAAATGAGGGCATCCCCATCCTTCAGCAAAAAATGATTTTACTGCGTGCTTATGGATACATCGTGTACAATAATAGGGAAATCCAAACGGGAGGAACAAGGATGAATATCCGTAAAATTCTCATTGCCGGTTTGATGTTTATTTTGATGATCATCATCGGCACTGCCGGTTACGAGTGGACGGAGCACCTGTCTTTTTTTAATGCGCTTTGGCTGACAGTTGTGTCCATCTTAACAATTGGGTACGGGATATGTATCCGGTTACGTTTACAGGAAAAATTTTCACGCTTATTCTTATCCCAATCGCGATCGGGCTGGTTACATACATACTGGCACAATTTGCTGCCGCTTTAATTGAAGGGAAATTTACGAGCGAGGTGAAAAGGAGAAAGATGAATGCAAAAATCAATAGGCTCCATCCACATATCATTGTATGCGGATACAGCAGGGTCGGAAAACAAGTGATCAGCCAGCTGGAAAAAGAAGGGAAGCCCCTCGTCGTCATTGAAAAAAACAGTCAGGAACTGGAAAACACTTCAAATTTATTATATATTACCGAGGATGCAACAGATGACGATGTCCTGATTTCTGCCGGCATCAAACGGGCTGACTGCCTTGTGCTGGCGCTCCCAAAAGATTCGGACAATGTATTTATTACGCTGACGGTAAAAGGAATGAACCCGGATATATGGATCGTTACGCGCGCGGAAAAACACGAGTCAGAGAGAAAACTATACAGTGCGGGCGCCGATAAAGTGATTAATACGGCAAGCATTGGCGGCCATCGTATTGCGTGTCAGTGCTCCGTCCGGTCAGCGTTGAACTGGTTGAAAATGTACTGCAAAATGAGGACGCCTTTTACAGTGTTGAAGAAATCATTGTCGGCGGGCAATCACCGTTATCCGGCCGGTCCCTGAAACATTCTCGGATCCGTGAAATGTACGGGGTGACGGTTCTGGCGTTAAAACGGGGCGAGAAAATTATCAACAATCCTGAACCTTTTGAGCCATTATTGGCAAATGATATTGTCATTGTTTTCGGCCCGGACGAGAAGCTAAGAAAATTTGAAAAAGTGTTAGGATAAAAAAGAACCTTCCTTCTGCATGAAAAGTTTTTTGCATCAGCGCCTTTTCTTTTTGTTGTCAACTGTAATGGTCCGCTTTTTGGCAGCCGGTTCGAACTGAACTTGCACACGATAAACGTTTTCTGTGATTTCCAATATATCTTTTATTTTTCCATTTCTGCCTTTGATTCTGATATCCTGGCCGCAAACTGGAACCCTGTTCACCAGCTGGCTCAGTATATGTTGCTGATTTTCATAGTAATGTACGGTTTTCATCTGAACCCCCCCTTAACCCGTTTTTCTAAACATATGAATTGCACTGTGATTTCATTCGTTCTGATTGGTTGGGGGAACCGTTTTTCAGAGAAGGACGGCCAAGAGAAGGGAGGGGGAATGGCCGTCATTCTTCAAGCCAAAGGAACTGTTGGCCGCTTCTACCTCCTGAAAGAGGTGGAAACCGTGCTGATCAACAAAGCCTACAAATTCCGCATATGCCCAACAAAAAAACAGGAAATCCTATTGCCAAAACAATCGGATGCAGCCGTTTCGTTTTCAACCATTTTTTTGAAGCCATCCATGCAGATATTGTTTTTGAAGAGCTGGAGAATGATGTGAATGGATTTATGTTGAGGATTGTATCGAGGTAGAATGTTTTAATTAGATGAATGCCGGATAGTGAACCTCTCATCACTATTCGGCATTTGTTAACATAAGAGGGGGATAAAGCCCCATACGAAAAAAATAAGTTAGTTAACATAATATATATTATAACTAGTTGAGGAGTAAAATGAAATTTTATCTCAAAAAAGAAGATTACTTTAAACATTGAGACAAAAACGATTTTTTGTGAAATACAATCCTTTATTGCATCTTTTCATCTCATCAGGACGGGATTTCGGTTTATCCGTATGCGGTCGCGGTCATTGATCGTTCCGGGTTTATTCCATCACTCAGCGTTATTGCATTTTCATCTACATTTTTTCACATTCTTTCATTGAATCGCCCTAAATTTTGGCTTATTCTTTTACTTACAATACCAGCACACTCTTTTTGCTTTAAAATTTTTCTTCTGGCTGATTTCCCTGTTTTTGTGCTTTAATGAGCATTCCGCATCGGTTTGATTTTACGCCTGCTTTTTCTTCAAAGTAACTGCAAACGTTTATACTTTTTTGATGGTTTTAAAACTGTCTATTGAGGTAAGTCAATTTTTCGAACTGTTCTTTCCTTTTATTGTAAACCTTTTCTTGCGGTGATACACTAAAAATTGTAAAGAAAAGTAAACGCTTACTTTTTCTATGAATATATCCATCAGGAGGCATGCATCATGTCAGGCAGAGTTGCAGTGATTACAGGGGCCGGCAGCGGGATTGGCCGGGAAACAAGTTTAACTTTTGCACGTAAAGGCGATTCCGTTGTGGTTGCCGATATTGATGAAGAAAAAGGGCTTGAAACGGTGGAATTGATCAAACAAGAAGGCGGAGATGCTGTTTTTGCCAAGACGGATGTTTCCAAATTTGAAGAAGTCGAATCACTTGTCAATCAGGCAGTTGAAATATACGGGACGATTGACGTGATGTTCAACAACGCCGGAATCGGAACGCTCGGGCATATCCTGAGTATGAAAATAGAAGATTACTTGCGTGTCATTGATATCAATCAGCACGGCGTGGCATACGGGATCATTGCTGCAGGCAGAAAAATGCGCGAGCTGGATGTAAAAGGCGTCATTATCAACACGGCTTCCGTATTCGGTTATTTGGCAAATTTCGGTACTTTCCCATATCAGGCTGCAAAAGGCGCTGTCCGGATGATGACGCAAAATGCCGCGCTCGAACTGGCACAATACGGCATTCGCGTCGTCGGCATTGCGCCGGGTTGTGTGGATACCCCGATTATACAAGCTTATAAAGATGCCGGAATGACGCAAAAAATGACAGAACAGCAAATGCGCAAAAAACTGATCCGCCCGGAAACGATCGCAAATGCGGTTTATCTGTTAACGCTTGAAGAAGCAGATGCTATTAACGGAAGCGTTGTCATGCTTGATGACGGCTATGCTTCTTTCAAATAACTTTCTTGGATGCTCAAACTTGCTGCTCTTGAAGTGTTGGAAAAATTTCCGTACACCCCTTCTCCCCCCTTTCCGGTTCAAAAGGGGGAGGCCCTTTTGAACCGGAGTATTCTTGTTCATTTCATCTCTGCCCGCACGAAAAAAGTGGCAATCCAAAACGCTATGCAAATAGACTTTACACAAAAGGTTCATTTTGTCATTTTTGTGGAAAATTATGTTACAATATTCATACAGCTCTCGTTTTTGATCCGTCTGTCTTTGTCCCTGTCCGGGGCGGTTTGAAAGAAATTACGAGAAAGTGGGAGTATGTATGGGAAGTCAATCATTTACATCAGCGCCGTTAGAGGCAGAAAACCCTTTTTTTCGCCGTGCGCTGTTTACGTTCAGCGGTGCGCATTTTTTAAATGACCTGGTGACAACCGGCATGGTTCCTGCCCTTGTTGTCATGTACAAGCATGCGCTCCATTTGAATTATACGCAATCCACTTTAATTGTACTGGTTTCTTATTTTACTTCATCGGTAACACAGCCGGTTTTTGGCATGCTGACGGACCGGAAACCGCGGGTCTGGCTTTTTTCGCTCGGTGTCTTCTTATCGATTGCCGGCCTGAGCCTAACCGCCATTGCGCCATCTCTCCCATGGCTTTTGGTTTTTATTGCGCTTTCCGGATTCGGGTCGGGCGTCTTTCATCCGGAAGCATCACGCGGCACCCATTTTGCGTCCGGGTATAAAAAAGGATTGGCACAGGCAATATTCCAGGTTGGCGGAAATGCCGGGCAGGCTTTCGGGCCGCTTATGATCCCGCTCTTTTTGGTGCATACCGGCATACACGGCCTGATCTGGCTGCTGCCGGTTGCTCTTTTATCCCTTATTTTAACAGCCCCCCTGCTTGGCTGGATGAACAGCAAAGTGCAAAATATCCAGCGCCGGAAAAAAGAAATCGCCGGAAAAAACCATATTCCCGGCGTCATCCTGCTTGTTCTGGTCATTATTTTGCGTTCCTGGTGCCAGGTCGGGGTTGTTATTTTTCTTCCGTTTTACATGAAACATGCAAGTTTGGAAACAAGCGAACTGTTGAACTTTGTCTTTGTCGGCGCCGGGGCACTGGGCACGCTTTTTGGCGGCATTATTTCAGACCGGGCCGGCATGAAACGGCTGCTTGTCGTGTCCATGTTCCTTGCCACGCCTTTTGCGCTTGTGTTGCCGCATTTAAGCGGCTGGCTGGCCGTACTCGATCTGCTCTGTTTCGGTTTCAGCGTCCTTTCAAGCTTTTCTGTCGGCGTCATCTATATGCAAAAGCTGTTGCCCAAAAATATCGCGCTTGCTTCCGGCCTGTCAATTGGTTTCGGGGTCGGCGCCGGCGGAATCGGTTCCGTTTTCATGGGCGGCGTTTCCGATATGTTCGGGGTTGCTACAGTATTTACCATTTTATCTTTCTTGCCCATGATCGGCGCTGTCATATCCTGCTTTTTGCCAAATGAAAAAAGGATCGCAAATTAAAAAGTGGTGTATACATTTTCGCATGTTTCAGCTGTCGGTTCGTAAAAACAATGCAATTTATACCGGGCAACGAACGGCTGGTCATACCATGTGGGCGGGCAGTCCCCTTGCGGCCTGAAATACCATAAACTGTATTTGGCAGGCCAATGCCTTTCGCCGTTAATCACACGTCTGGCCAACCGCCGTTCGCTTTCCCGTGCCCGCTGGTAAAAATACCCGTGTATCACTGCTTCAAAAGCATGCGGCTGATAAACCATTTGCGGAATGGTCCGGATCCCGATAAAATCCGAACAATTCGCCCTGATCCGGTTTATGCCTACATTGCCGACAAGCAGCATGCCAAGCTGCCCCTCCCCTTCTGCTTCCGCCCTTAAAAGCCGTGCCAGTAAATCGATGTCTGCACTTGATGCCCTTACGACTGCCATTTTAAGCCTCCCTGGATTTGCAAATTGCGCACAAGTTCCGCTTTTTATCTTATGCTGCAAAACACCAAAAGAGAACCCCACCTGTGCCTGAAATAAATCAAGCACCCGGGCGGAAAAAACCGGATGCTTGATGTTTGTTAAATCCGAAAGAGTACCGGGCTTTAAGTTTCGGCGCACAGCACAAAAGGGCAATCGGCAGAAACGGATCCTGCCAATTAAAAATTGGTTTCTAAAAATACCGGACAGTGGTCACTGCCCATTATTTCCGGATACATGCCGGCACCTTTTAAACGGCCGGCAAGTCTTTTGGATACGAGAAAATAGTCAATCCGCCAGCCGATATTCCTTTCCCTTACTTTATTCATATAAGACCACCATGTATATGCGCCTTCCCGCTCAGGATAAAAATATCGGAACGAATCAATAAATCCGCTGTTCAGCAGCCCGGTCATTTTATCGCGCTCTTCCGCTGTAAACCCTGAATTGCCGATGTTGCTTTTTGCATTTTTTAAATCAATTTCCTGATGGGCAACGTTCATATCGCCGCATACAATGACCGGCTTCTTTTTATCAAGATCCGTTAAATAGGCCCGCATCCGGTTTTCCCATTCGAGGCGGTAACCGAGGCGGGCAAGATCGCGCTGGGAATTCGGCGTATAAACATTGACCAAATAAAAATCTTCATATTCGAGTGTCAAAATCCGGCCTTCCGGTTCTGTCCGATTTTCCCCGACGCCGTAGCGCACGGAAAGCGGTTCTTTTTTTGTAAAAACGGCCGTGCCCGAATACCCTTTCCGCTCGGCATAGTTCCAATATTGATAATAGCCGTCCAAATCAAGGGCGATCTGGCCTTCCTGCAGTTTCGTCTCCTGCACGCAAAAAATGTCGGCGCCGGTTTCTGCAAAAAATGCAAGAAACCCTTTTTTTACACAGGCGCGGAGCCCGTTCACATTCCAAGAAACAAATTTCATCCCCGGTTTCTCCTCCATTGCATTTAAAAGTTCAGGTGTTTTAATGCTTTATAAACCGCAGCGACGTCCGCATTTTCAGCGATTTCTTTCGGCGTTTTGCAAACGGCGGCGCCGGCTTCAGCCAGTTTTTCCGTTTTCTTAATTGTGCGATTATACACAAACAAATCGAAATGCGCATCTAAAAGGCGGCAGGCCATCGGAGATCCCATATGCCCTAAACCAATCCAACCTATCTTCATGACAAAAGCCTCCATGTTTAGACAAATTCACCTAAAAGCCATCAGCTTTAAAGGGATATTCTGTTCTTATTCTAATGTTAAAGAAAAAATGCGGCAAGAAATACGCAATTTTTGTATAAATATTTGGCGTTTGTATTGAAGAAAAAAGCGGTATTATACAAGTATAATTGATGTTCGCCAATCCTTATGCGGGGGGGTGGGAAAAGTGAAAATCAAAGTCGGAAGTTGGAATATGTTAACGCTCCAAGACAAGTTATCGATTTTAAAAGCCATCAGCCGGCGAAACAAACGTGGGCATCAGTAAAAAGGCGCCGGTACGAAGCAGGCGCCTTTTTCCACTCTGTATAAGTGCTCCCTATTCTTTACGGCCATATCCCTTCATACAGCCGGATATATGCTTTTGCAGAATTCTCCCAGCTGAAATCAAGCCCCATCACCCGTTCAGACAACGACTGCCATGTTTTCGGCTGGTAGCGGAAAAACCAAACGGCCCTTTCAACTGTGTAAAGCATATCGTGCGCGTTATAGTTTGCGAACGAAAAACCGTTGCCTTCGCCTGTGAATTCATTGTATGGCTTTACGGTATCTTTCAGCCCGCCGGTTTCACGCACAAGCGGCAATGTGCCATACCGCATGGCGATCAGTTGCCCGATGCCGCACGGTTCAAATTTGGATGGCATTAAAAATAAGTCACTGCCCGCATAAATTTTATGTGAAAGGGCTTCATCGAAATAAATATGTACGGATACCCGGCCCGGATACTGGTTTTCAAGATGCCGGAATGCTTCCTCGTACTGATGCTCGCCTGTGCCAAGAAGGACAAACTGGACATTTAAACTTAACATCTCATGTATTACATGTAGCACCAGATCGATGCCTTTTTGTTCCACCAGCCTTGTCACCATCGATATAACGGGAATGCCGGAATCCGGCTGCAAATGGAAAGCTTCCTGCAAGGCTTTTTTATTCTTTAATTTTCCCGGATAGTCCTCATATGTAAAAAACAGCGCGTCGTCTGTTTTGGGATTATAAGCATCCGTATCAATCCCGTTGACAATGCCTTCGAAACGGTTGCTTTTCATCCGCAAAAAGCCGTCAAGATTTTCCCCGTAATACGGCGTCTGGATTTCCCGGGCGTATGTCGGGCTGACGGTTGTAATGGCATCTGCATAAGCAATCCCCGCCTTTAAGTAGCTGACATTCCCATAAAACTCAAGGCCATCCACATGGAAATACAATTCGCTTAAATCGAGAAGATCAGACAGAACACTTTTTGGAAATACGCCCTGGTAGCGCAAATTATGAATCGTAAACATCGTTTTGATGCCCTGGTAGAAAGGATGGCTGGAAAAATGCGCTTTTAACAGCACGGGAATCGGCCCGGTTTGCCAGTCATGGCAATGGATGACATCCGGTTTCTCGTTCAAATAAGGAAGAGATTCAAGCACTGCACGCGAAAAAAAGGAGAACCGTTCGCCATCATCGAAATAGCCGTAACTCCCGTGCCGTTTAAAATAATACTCGTTGTCCAAAAAATAATAGCGGATCCCCCCTTCCTCCAATGTTTCAATCCCGCAATACTGCTTCCGCCACCCAACCGGCACGGTCAGGCTTCCCATAAAGGAGAGGCGCGCTTTTACTTCGGGTTTTAAATCTTCATATTTCGGCAGGATGACTGCCGGATGGATCCCCGCTTTTTTCAAAGCTTTGGGCAATGCCTGGATAACATCGCCCAGCCCCCCTGTTTTAATAAATGGCGCGCATTCTGAAGCAGCGAATAATACGTTCATCTTGTCCCCTCCATCAAATGATCTCTTTTTTGCATAATACTTTTGGATGCGACGGAGTCCCGACAACCACCTTATGCTGGGTAACGACCACCTGCTTGTCTGCGATGACATTTTCCAATACCGCATCTTCTTCCACTTCTGTTTTTTGCATGATGATGCTGTTTTTCACGACTGCCCCTTTTTTGATTTTCACGCCGCGGAAAATAATACTGTTTTCCACTGTCCCTTCAATTAAACAGCCGTTTGCAATAAATGAATTTTTTACGTCCGCTGTTTGTCCGTATTTTGCCGGCGGCTCATGTTTGATCTTGGTCAGAATTTCCCAGTCGCTGTAAAAGAAAGCGCGGATCGTATCCGGGTCGAGCATGGCCATGTTTGCCGCGTGGTAACTGTCCATGGAGTGGATAAAGATCATATTGCCGCGGTGGTGATACCCCTTAACTTTAAATTTATGGACATTCGCTTTGATCGCATCCCGCAAAAAGTCATATTCTCCGTTTTCAGAACAGGTTTGGATGAGATCCATCAGCAACAGTTTTGACAGCACATAGGTTTCCAGGCAGACGAAGTCGCCCTTTTGCGGAGTGGTAAACAATTCGATGTCCCGCACGTTGTCCTCTTTATCTACCACCACTTGATGATAGTTCGGTTTTTGGATCGGCTCCCCGTCATATTTCCTGTATACAACCGTGATATCTGCCTGGCTTTTCTCATGGAATGCGACCAGCTCGCAAATATCGAGTTTGCTGACGTTGCTTCCCGGCGAGATGATGACAAGGTCTGCCGAGGCGCGTTCAAAGAATTCGCGATGATCATAAAAGCCCTGGATATCCCCCTTCAATTTTGCATTATCGGCAACCGGCGGCAGAATAAACAGCCCGCCGTCGTACCGGTCCAAATCCCATTCCTTTCCTGAACCAATATGGTCTATGATCGATCTGCCGTTGTCTTTCGTAAAAACGGCAACCTGGGTAATTTCAGCATGAATGAGATTGGAAAGCGCAAAATCAATGAAGCGGTATCTGGCGCCGAACGGAACGGAAGCAAGGCAGCGGTGTTTCGTTAGCTCCTTTAAAATCGGCTTTTCGTTGATCAAATTGATAACTCCTAATACGTTCGTCATGTTTCACCCGTCCCTTTTATAAAACTTCTTTTATTTCCGCTTCTTCTCCGTTTTGCGGACAGCTGTACAACTGAATATCATTTGGCTTTGAAGGCGTGATTTTTTTGCCGTTTTCAATGACGGTGCCGCTCGCAATAATGGCGCGTTCGATCGTCACATTGCTGCCGATCGTGACACTCGGCATGATGACGGAATCCCGGATCGTGCTGTTTTTGCCAATATAGACATGATCCGAGATGACGGAATGGAAAACATCCCCATAAATCCAGCTGCCTTCGTTGATGAGCGCGTTTTTAATATTGGATTGGGGCGCAATGTATTGCGGAGGATGGTTCGCATCTCCGGTGAAAATGCGCCAGTCCGGGTCATCCAGATCAAATGCCGGTTTTTCTTCCAGCAGGTCCATATGTGCTTCCCAGAAGCTTTGGACCGTGCCGACATCTTTCCAATAACCTTGGAATTTATAAGCATACATTTTCTTTTTATCCTTCAGCATTTTCGGAATAATGTCTTTCCCGAAGTCATGCGAGGAAGCGCTGTTTTTCTCGTCCTGTATTAAATATTCGCGCAAATGCTTCCAATTAAACAGATATACGCCCATGGAGGCAAGATTGCTCTTTGGGAATTTCGGTTTTTCTTCAAATTCAACAATGCTTCCTTCCGCGTTTGTTACCATAATGCCGAAGCGGCCTGCTTCCTGCCACGGGACTTCAATGACGGCAATGCTCGCCTGCGCCCCTGCTTCCACATGCGATTTTAACAGTTTCCGGTAATCCATTTTATAAATATGATCGCCTGAAAGAATCACAACATATTCCGGATTGTAGTGGTCAATATACTGGATATTTTGGTAAACCGCATTGGCCGTCCCCTTATACCATTCGCCGCCGTCTTTCCCTACATACGGCGGCAGTACGGTTGTACCGCCGAAATTTTTATCCAGGTCCCACGCTTTCCCGTTTCCGACATACGAATTTAAGAGATGGGGTTCATATTGCGTCAGCACGCCGACGGTATCAATGCCCGAGTGCATGCAGTTGCTTAGCGAGAAATCAATAATTCTGTACTTGCCGCCAAAAGGCACTGCCGGTTTTGCCAGCTGGGATGTCAAATCCCCGAGCCTTGTTCCCTGTCCGCCTGCTAAGAGCATTGCCATCCATTTCTTTTCTGCCATTATTTTTTGCCACCCCTTTGCCGTTTTGTTGATTGCTTTTTAAAGATCAATGCACTGAGTGGGGGAATGCTGATTTCCATACTGTATGGCTGGTTATGAAAAGGCTCCTTATCCACTTGGATTGCTTTTTTGTTCAACAAACCGCTGCCGCCGAACTGTTCATCATCCGTATTGAAAATTTCAATATATTTTCCGAATGAAGGCACGCCAATTCTGAATTTGTCATATTTGTTTTTTGAAAAATTGCAGAGGACGATGCAATAATCCCCTTTCCGCTTTCCTCTTCTCATAAAAATTATGATGCTCTGCCTGCGATTATTCGGATCAATCCATTCAAAGCCTTCAGGGTCATGGTCCTGCCGCCACAAGCTTCTTGTGTTTTGATAGAATGTGTTCATGGCTTTTGTAAACTGAAAGAAGGTCCGGTGCGTTTCAAAATCCAGCAGCATCCAATCCAGCTGCGTCAGGTCTTTCCACTCGTCAAACTGTCCGAATTCGCTTCCCATGAATAATAATTTTTTACCCGGATGGGTCATAAAATAAGCATAAAGAAGGCGTAAATTTGCAAACTTTTGTGGAAAATCCCCGGGCATTTTATTGAGCAGCGATTTTTTTCCGTAAACCAGTTCATCATGCGAAAAAGGAAGTACATAGTTTTCCGAAAAAGCATAGTGCATGGAAAAGGTGAGGAGATCGTGGGCATCAGGCCTTTTTTCCTCCGGTGTCTGCATATAGGTGAGCACATCATGCACCCAGCCCATGTTCCATTTATAATTAAAGCCGAGCCCGCCCGCGTAAACCGGCGCTGTCACGAGTGGCCACGATGTTGCTTCTTCTGCAATCATTAAGGCATGCGGAAACTTTTTAAAAACGGCTTCATTCAGCTTTTTGATAAACTCGACAGCTTCCAAATTGACGTCACCGCCATATTGGTTTGCCAATTTCTTTTCGTCTCCCCTGTCATGGTTCAAATAAATAAGAGAAGAAACTGCATCAACCCGGAAGCCGTCAATATGATAAACGTCCATCCAAAAAAGGGCATTGGAAATAAGAAAACTGAAAATTTCAGGTTTCTGAAAGTCAAAATTGTATGTACCCCAAATCGGCCGTTCCGCCATGTCAGGATCTGCAGGCTCGAACAGCGGTGTTCCGTCAAACCGGCCAAGGCCGTGGGCGTCTTTGCAGAAATGGACGGGAACCCAGTCTAAAATCACCCCAAGGCCGTTCTGATGGCATTTGTCGATAAAATACATGAAATCTTCCGGCTTCCCGTACCGGCTCGTCGGTGCATAGAAACCGGTAATCTGGTAGCCCCATGACCGGTCAAACGGATGTTCCATCATCGGCATAAGCTCGATATGCGTATAGCCATGGCCGGCAACGTATGGGACCAGTTCGTCTGCCATTTCACGGTAGGTGTAAAAATCACCATTGGCTTTTTTCTTCCATGAACCGAAATGCATTTCATAAATCAGCATCGGCTCGTGGTATGGGTCGGATTTTGCTTTATGGCTCATCCACTTTCTATCATGCCACTGATACATGCCGGGATCATAAATGACAGATGCCGTTTTCGGGCGTACTTCCGAATAGAACGCATATGGATCCGCTTTAAAAAAAGTATTGCCTGAAGGTCCTGTAATTTCATATTTATACAGTTCACCAGGCGCGAGATCCGGAATAAATAATACCCAGATGCCGGAATCTTTGAGCCGTTTCATTTGGTGTTTGCTGCCATCCCAGCCGTTAAAATCGCCGGCTACGGCAACGGCTTGCGCATTCGGCGCCCAAACTGCAAACCGCACGCCCTTTTTTCCTTCATACTCCATGGCATGTGCTCCGAACAAAGTATAGCTCTCGTAAAGGGTGCCTTCGTGGAATAAATAAAGCTCGAAATCAGTGGGCAGGACTTGTTGCGAATTTTTTACTGAATTTTCCAATGTCGCACCTCCGCTATTTCATCATACTTTTACTATTCGTTATGAATTTTACGAATCCTGCAAAAAAAGCCGTCTAATTTTGTCGAAATGGAGACAAAATGATTTTATTTTCAAATCCGCCATTCCGTTTACCAATAGAAAAAAGCTGTTTTAAATGTGCCGCATTGGTTTGACATGCAATGAATATGCGGGCTGCGGATTTAAAACAGCTTAAAATTGACTGTTCAATTGTTTAACGGACGTCCATTGTTTTGAAAAACTGGTATGCCAAAGAAACAGACCAGGCAAGCGGCTTATTTCCATTTGGCACGTACTTGCCGCCGATATAAAGTTCCGGGATTTCCCAATTTTCCGTAATAATGCGCTTGGTTTTTTCCACATATCCATTTGCCTTATCATACATACCCAGTTCATAGAAACATAAACCAAGCCACGGAAAACCAAAGCACCATTCGGCTTCTGCGCCTTCGTTATAGTATTGGTCGTTGACATAGCGGATCACGCCATATTTCCGTTCAAGCGTAGTGGTGACATCTTCCAGTATTTGAAGCGCCATGCCGCGGCTGACAATCCGGTAAGGGTAAATGAGCGACAGTAAGGCAAGGTCGGTCGGTTTGCCTGCGCTCTCCCGCGGCAGCAGTTTATAAAGTGTTTCTTCCCCTTTTTCAATCAGCCCATCCTTCACATGCACGAGCATCCTGACTGCTTTTAAGCCGGCAACGCATGCCCCGACACTTGAAGCATGCACCTCCATATTCTCTTCCCACATGCCGTTATCTTCGGCCTGCCAATACTCCAGGCACTCGAGATAGTCAACCAGTTTTTGGATAATCTCCAAATCTTTTTGGCTGCGGATGATTTTCTGGCCGTGGTGGATGCCTTCCCCTACTCCCCAAAGAAAAGCCCCAATAGCATCATTTTGGGCATGGCCCCATTCTTGCGGGAGTTCCTTGAGGTCAGTGGAATAGCGGGCGTGAATATATTCGTATAAATACCGAGGCCTTTTCTTCGTATGAATGTCAATTTTCCACTCATAACGGATAAACAGATCAAGCAATGCGTGGTATGCTTTTTCATAGTACGGGGACGGCGTGGCTAAAAAGGGCAAAACGGTATATACGACATCTCTGATCCAAACATAATGGTAGTCGGAAGACAAACTGGCGGTATAAGCACCGTTTGGCAGGCGCATCCGGTCAATGACCTCAACAGCTTTCTCGATGTTCATCATTCTTCACCTCCAAAAAGTTGATCCATACCATTAGTGTTGGCAAGACGCTGATCCTTTTATAACCATTCCAACATAACTCCCCTGTTTTAAAGCGCTTTCATGAAGATCTTTGCTTTTTGCAGATGCATTCAAGCGGGAAAAGCCCTGGTTTGGCAAACGGCGATGCTGCCATTTGCCGGCCGTTTCTTTTCCTGGACGGTTGTTTTTTATATATTATGTCTGCATTTGTTGGATGATTATTTAGAAAGCCTAATCAATCCCGATTTTTTTGCCCGTTTCTGCCCGCTTAAATTCTGGCATCCCGGAGTTTTTTCCGTTCCATTCCCTTAAATGTTTGTTTTGGTTTTATTTTTATTGTGTTATCAGCACATAGTGTAATTTGATTATTTAGATGCGGCATGTTCCCCGGTTTGGCGTTGCAGTGCCCTTGATTCTTATTTATTTTTTGTTATTAGCACAATGTACAACAGGATCATTTAAATTATGGGGTGATTGAAAAATAGGCTAATGATTATGTGTTTTTAGCACATTGTGTCTTTACTTTTTATTCGTTCTGCTTTTCAGCCGGATTTTCTTGTTCAACTTCCATTTCTTACAGATACTGGTTTTTATTTGAGACGATGCAAATATGCAGGATGTGTAATTTTGCCCTTTCTGCACAAGCTAGAATTGATATTCGGTATGAATATCAGCGGTATCCAAATCCTTCCAAGAGGTGATCGTATGAGCTACAAAGACCAGCTGGATCCGCATTCGGGGTTGTTCCATCACAACTGGACGCGGCGGAAACATACAAATTCCCAGGTCAATGGCGAGACGGAAGTCACACAAAACACCATCATCTTGAGGAGCAATGCAAAAGCGCATCGCTGGTGAGGATACTAAAAAGGCCGGGATAATTACCGGCCTTTTTTGGGTGTGGCAATAAACGGAAATTCGCTGAAACGCTTGTTTTTCGTTTAAAATCATGCTATATTGATATAGCGATGAGCTGAATTGCGTAAGCCGGCAAGGCAACCTTTTTGGAATGCACAATGTGGAGTGCAAGCCTTAGCCGCCGTAACACAAGATCGGAAAAAAGCGCCCCGGACCGGGCGCTTTTTTCATGTTTATATGGCCGCCACATAGGTTTCTTCCCGCCATGCTTCATGCATGGACCGGACAATGAAATCGACCGGGCGGGCTCCCGAAATCGCATATTTCCGGTTGATGACCATAAAGGGGGCAAAATCCGCACCCAACAGATCTGCCTCTGCCTGGTCTTTTTTGATATGCTCCAAGTAAACATCCGTTACAATGGCCTGTTCAGCCTTGCCTTTATCCAGCCCGGCCATTTGGGCAGCCTGTAATAAATCTCCTTTGCCTGGTGAGGGCTGCCTGGCATACGTTTCAAACAGGGCCTTGGCAATAAACGACTGCTTCCCGTGTTGTTTTGCAAAGTGCAGCAGTTTATGGCTCCCTTCAATATGTACTTCTTTTTCGGGGTTTTTCATGAAACTGCGAAATTCCAGTTGAATGCTTTCCCTGTGGCCAAATTGTTCCAGTGCCTCGCCAAGCCTAACAAAGGCAAGATAAGAATCCGCCGATGAAAAATCCGACCATAATTCTATTTTCATAACTTTATAGCTCCTTAAGCCTTTCAAAATCCTTTAAATTTTTTTGCCGGTGATCATTAAATCGTGCATGCGCCCGTCAAGCACAGCCACTTCTTTCAAATGCCCCCAGGTTTCAAACCCGAAGGATGCAAATAACTTTAAACTGGCCTTGTTTTCGCTGAAAATAAAGCCGAGCAGTGTTTCCACCCCAAGCTTCGGGCAGGCTTCCAACATTTTCCTGAGCAGGTACTTCCCGGCCCCTTTTCCTCTCCATTTTCCGCTGACATAAATGCTTACCTCGGCTGTAGGCTGGTAAGCAGGCCTTCCGTAAAAATCGCTTAAACTGATCCAGGCAGCAATCTCCCCGTCTGCTTCCAACACCCAAAGTGGCCGGCTTTCCGGCTGATGGGCTTTAAACCACGGCAGCCTTTCTTCTACGGTGACCGGAACCGTGTCAGCCGTTATAATCCCGTTGCCAATGCAGGCATTATAAATGTCCAGGATCTCCTGCAGATCTTCTTCTGTGGCATCTCTGACCAGACCATGCTGTATCATCGCTCATTTTCCCTCGATTGTAAAAATGACCTCCGTTTCCGCAACGGAAGCTTTGTATTATAAACAACATTTTATAATAATTTCCCGCAATTGAACAGCTTTTTATGCCTTACACACCAGGCCATGATGGAAACACCCGGTATTCAGGCGCCCGGCTTCCGGATCCTGTCGGCATTTCCGGTTTTCAAAAGAGCAGCAGGACAGCCGC
Organism: Weizmannia sp. FSL W8-1119; assembly: GCF_038008605.1. Lineage (NCBI taxonomy): Bacteria > Bacillati > Bacillota > Bacilli > Caryophanales > Bacillaceae > Heyndrickxia > Weizmannia sp. FSL W8-1119. Next base: position 1,475,273 of record NZ_JBBOZL010000001.1, read on the forward strand.
CGCGGGCACCGTTCAAGCCTTGTCTGCGCCCAAAATATCCATAAAATTTTTCAAAATACCGGCGGTTAATCCCCAAATGACATACTCCCCGTAGTAATAAAAATACTCGTCCATTTGCTGGCTATTCCATTTATATGATTTGCCGCCCTGAATTAAATGGAAAGGAAAATCCTGGTCAGGCTCCACCTTAAATTCGATCCGGTAACATTCCGGCGCTATTTTGGCGAAATGTGAAAGCGGGACCGTAAAGACTTCTTCCACTTCGCCCGGATTCGGATGAAAAGGCGCATCCGGCAAAAAACCTGCAAACGGAAAGATCGCACGCCTTCCGTATGATGAAACGACATAGTCAAGCGGGAACACGTCCCGGATGACAGACGCGTCAATGCCCAATTCCTCGGTTGTTTCCCGAATCGCGGCTTCCATCGGGTTTTTATCCGTCGTCTCAATTCTGCCGCCCGGAAAACAAATTTCCCCCGGCTGTTTTCTTAACTGCCGGGACCGGACTTCAAATAAAACGTGAAGGCCATCGCCTTTTTGAACGAGCGGCAACAGGACCGCAAACTGGGACAAACGGTCCATCCCAAAAACGGACGGTTCCCGCTTTTTTAACTTTTCGATAATGAATGTCTCGTTCAATCGATTCCCCCCTTTTTTATTAGCGTTTCCATGATGTGAAAACAGTTTTCCCTATACCTAATATATACCACAGTTTTCAAGAAAAGGATGCATTTTTCTCCCCTCCTGCTTTCTCTCCCGGAGCAGAAGCCATAACCGCACATAAATCGGGCATAATGATCAAAAAGCATGTTTTCCACAAAAAATACAGGGGAAAATGCATGCAAAAGGTTTACTTTTTCGCAAACATTGAATATAATAGTACCAGATAAAGTTTTCCCTAAGGAAACTTTTTTGTTTCGGGGTTAAAGTTAAAGAAGGGGGAAACATCTAATGAGTGAAAAAACGATGAGCCAAAAAATGCCAGGCCGCACGTCCCATAATACAACGAGCGCACAAGCCGTGCTCCGAGGGGATGTAAAAGGGTTAAAACGGATTTTACCTTTCCTTGGCCCGGCCTTCATTGCAGGCGTTGCTTATATCGATCCCGGCAATTTTGCCACCAATATTACGGCAGGATCGAAATACGGCTATATGCTGCTTTGGGTCATTGCCTTTTCAAACTTAATGGCCGTTTTAATCCAGTCCCTTTCCGCAAAGCTCGGCATTGCAACCGGGAAAAATCTGCCGGAAGTTGCGCATGACCGTTTTTCAAAACCGGTGTCGATATTTTTATGGATCCAAAGCGAGCTTGTCATTATTGCAACAGATTTGGCAGAATTTATCGGCGCGTCTTTGGGCCTGTATTTAATTTTCGGCCTTCCGCTGCTTCCGGCCGCATTGATTACAGCAGCCGGATCGTTTGCCATTCTCGAATTGCAACGCCGCGGCTACCGGTCATTTGAGGCAGTAATTGCCGCCCTTGTGATGATTGTTGTGCTCGCTTTTGCTTTGCAAACGTTTCTGGCAAAACCGGAATGGGTGAAAGTGCTCGGCGGGCTTGTCACGCCAAAATTCGATGGCATCCAAAGCGTTGTCCTGGCTGCCGGCATTCTTGGCGCCACCGTCATGCCCCATGCCATTTATTTGCACTCTTCATTGACGCAAAACAGAATCGTCGGGAAAAATGAGCTGGAAAAAAGAAAAATTTTCAAATTTGAATTGATCGACATCATCATCGCCATGGTGATTGCCGGGGCCATCAATATGAGCATGCTTGTGATTGCGTCCAGTGTATTTTATAAACACGGCCTTGTCGTGGAAGATCTGGATGTCGCGTTTCGCGAGTTTTACACCCATATCGGTCCGGCAGCGGCTATCTCTTTCGGCCTCGGCCTTTTGATTGCAGGGCTTTCCAGCTCCTCTGTTGGCACATTATCCGGTGATGTCGTCATGCAAGGATTTATCAACAAACGGATCAATCTTTATTTGCGCCGTGCGATCACAATGATCCCGCCGCTTCTCATTATCATGCTGGGCACCAACCCGACAAGCGCGCTTGTCATAAGCCAGGTCATTCTCTCATTCGGGATCATCTTTGCCCTTGTCCCGCTGATTCTGTTCACGAGTAACAGACAGATCATGGGTGAACTGGTGAACCACCGGATAACGAGCATCATCTCCTGGATCGTGGCAGGATTCGTCGTATGCCTGAACCTGTTCCTTTTGATTGATACGTTTATATAAAGTGAAACAGCCCTTCCATCAAATGGAAAGGCTGTTTTTTTATTTGCCGCTGCTTCCCGGTTGAGGAAAACAAGGGCATTTACCGTTTGTCCGCCATCGCATCCAGCATCCAGATATCCTTGTCAAACCGGGCCAAAAACCGGGTGAGCAGATTGACGGTGGCGTCGTCCTTTCTTTCTTCCGCCAGCGGAATCCCCGTTTCCAGGATCTCCTTTGCCAGCTGTGCCAAATCCTCCCTTAATTGCTGCAGCAGTTCGCCTTCTTCATTATCCGCGCTCGCTTCAACAAGCGTCTTCCGGTCCAGGAATTTCGACATGGTTGCAAGCGGCCGTCCCCCGATTGCCAAAATCCTTTCGGCAAGCACATCCATTTGTTTTGAAAACGCCTGGTACAAATCTTCAAAATAAGCATGGAGCGTAAAAAAGTTTTTCCCCTGAATATACCAGTGGTAACGGTGCAGTTTGATATAAAGCACTGTAAAATTTGAAAGTTCCTGGTTTAAAAACCGGACCAGTTTTTCTTCATCCAATCCACACTTCCCCCCTTTTTTAGGCCGGCCATTGATGGGTCCCCGTTAGATTATCTCCGTAGGGCTTTTCTTATGCATATTTAACGCCAAATCTCAATTTTTATTTTTTTCACAAGCTTGCGGACCAGTAAAAATATGCCGTAACCGCACAATCCGCCCGTTGTATTCAGCAAAATGTCATCCACATCAAAACCCCCGACATGGAAATATCCTTGAATGATTTCCGCCAAAGCCGATGCCAGGCAAGACAGCAATCCCATTATCCAGGCCTTTCTCAGCCGCCTAAAAAGAATAGGCAGGAAAAACCCGAACGGCATAAACATGAAAATATTCCCAAACAGATTGGAAAACCAGACTTCAAATTGAAAGTAACGGTAATAAAGGATATACATCCGGATCGTTTTAAACGGGATAACATTTTGGCTGGCAGAATTGGGCGCATGGCGGTACGGGATAAAAAACAAAAGTTCCATTAAATAAGCAGCATACACAATGAAAACGAACAAAACGGCCGCATTGATTTTTTTCCGGTTGTTTTTTCCCATATCATCCTCCAGCGGTCCGGGCAAGCCCCCATTATTATCCTATTCGGCGGGTGCGCACGCTATGCGCCGCCTGTACAGCCTGATGCGTGCGCCGTCCCAAAAAAAGCAAAGAAGAGACCTGCTCTGGCAGATCCCTCCTTCACCCGGCCCTTTGCCGCCATTTTACCCGAATTTGCCCGCTGTATCAAAACGCAATATCGCGTTTTTGAAAATACCAAAAGGTCAAGGCCATAAAAACGGCATAATAAACAGCCAGCGTGATTAATGAAAACGGCAAGGTGACGCCATCTGTAAGTTTATCCTGATACGCATAGACGGACAAGTCCAAATGCGGGAAGATCAGGAATTTGAGCCAATGGTACCGGTCCATCAGAAACAGAAAAATCCCGCCCAGTGTGTTTGTGATAAACAGGGCAAAAATGCCGATCCCGACAGCCAGCGCCTGGCTCTTGAACAGGGTCGAAAGCATGAACGCAATCGCGCTTACCATGACAAGGCTCGGCAGATAAAGGGCAAATTTCAGGAAAAACTGCGGACCGATTTCTTTAATTTTATATTGGCTGGAATCCAAAGTATTTTCGACCATTTTCATATGGAAACTGCCGGATCCCTGAAAAATGATGCCGATCAAATAGCCGGCTAAAAGCAGGACAGCAAGCAGTAATACCGCGTAGGCTGTTACAGCAATGTATTTGGACAGCAAAATTTTCCATCTCTCATGCGGGCGGATCATCAGTTGCTTAATCGTTCCGGATGCAAATTCCGATGAGACATTGGCGCTCCCGACGATTACACTGAACAAGGTGACAAATGAACCAAGCGGAATGACCACATTGTTCATGAAATGCCAGTTTGAATGGGCATCCGGATTGATATTGTATTTCAAATAATCTTGCTTTCTTTGGATGGTTGGCGCAAGGTCCGCGTATTGTTCAGGATCCTTTTTCATGAGTGCCTCATCCGCTTTGATTTCTTTCTCGATTTTCGTGCGCCAGTTTGGATCGTCTTTGCCGTAAACCTTATTGTAAAACAGTGCAGCAATCAGCACGAACGCTACAATCAGGAGCATATAGACCCATGCGCTTTTCCGGGCAAATATTTTCATCCATTCATTTCGAATTAAAGCGGTCATTGATTTTCCTCCCCTGCTGTATGATTCGTGAGTTCAAGGAAACGGTCTTCCAGCGTTTTCTTTTCAAAATGAATTTCATAGACGTTGCAGCCGTTTCCTACCAATGTTGCGTTGATAACGGCTGCGTCTTTGTAAGCTGCCGAAACCAAAATGTGCGTATCATCGACAATGGAAACCGGAAAATGGAGCTGTTTTTCTACCGCCTGCTTCGCGCTTTCGCTGTCATCCGTTGCAAACAGGATATCGCGGCGGTCATCCTGTTTCACCGTTGTCGTTTCTGCCATCGTTTCAATATGGATCAGTTTTCCTTTTTCGATAATGGCATACCGGTCGCACATCAATTCCATTTCCGCAAGAAGGTGTGAGGAAACGAGGACAGATACCCCGCTTCCCGCCAGATCCCGCAAATAGCCCCTGAATTCGCGGATGCCTTGCGGGTCAAGGCCGTTTGTCGGCTCATCAAGGATCAATAACGAAGGCCGGTGCAAAATCGCCTGGGCGACCCCGAGCCGCTGCCGCATTCCCAACGAATACGTTTTGACTTTTTGTTTAAGGGCATCTTCCAGTTTGACAAGCTTTGCGACTTCCCATAATCTCTCTTCAGAAATGGGTTTCCTTGACATTCTCTTATAGTGGACGAGATTTTGATAGCCGGTCATATAGGGATAAAACTCCGGATTTTCAACGATCGCGCCGATTTCGTTCAAAGCGCCTTTGTAATCTTCATCAAGGCTTTTGCCGTTAATATAGATTTCTCCGCTTGTGCGTTTCATCAATGAAACAATCATCCGGATAATCGTTGTTTTACCGGCGCCGTTCGGACCGAGAAGGCCGAAAACCTCGCCTTTTTTCACTTCAAAACTGACCTGGTCCACAATTTTGCGCGAGCGGATTTGTTTTGTAATCCCTTTGACCGAGAGCGCAATTTCACTCATAACATCCCTGCTTTCTGCTAGACTAGTCTAATCAATATACGAAACCGGCCTTAAAAAGTTTCAAGAAAGATTCGGTTAAAAAAGCATTTGGTTGTGGTATATACATATTTTAATGAATGGCCCCATAAATATATTCATAGAGACGTTTTGGGAGTAGAGGGATGACAAATGGAAAAACTGAAATGGAAACTGGTTTTATTCATCATCTGCCTGGCCGTGCTTGTAGGGTTGCTCTTTTTTCAGCGCCCGGTAAGCTATCAGCGCGTAAAGATTACTGATAAATTTTATACGCCCAACCGGAAAGAAGTGCCGGTTGCAACCGGTGTGAAAACGAAGCGGAAAATAAAAGTGGCACCAACAACAACGAAACCGTATTGCGCGATCGCCTTTAATAACGGCAAAACGCTGACGGCTGACTGCGATACGTATTTAAATTTTAACATTGGCGACCAAGTGTACATCAAATACCGCGGGAACCGGTTAACCGATATCCGCCGGAAGGGCTGAAAAACATCCCGGTTCTTTTATACGCAAAAGAACCGGGATGTTTTTTAATCTTCCCCAATAATTTTCACTTCTGTCTCGAGGTCCACCCCGAATTTTTCCTTTACCGTTTTTTGGACAAACTTGATCAAATTCATATAATCCGTTGCCGTTCCGCCGCCAACATTCACCATAAATCCTGCATGCTTGGTCGAAACCTCGACGCCGCCGATGCGTTTCCCCTGGAGCCCGCTGTCCTGGATCAGTTTCCCTGCAAAATAGCCGGGCGGCCTTTTAAACACGCTGCCGCACGACGGATATTCAAGCGGCTGCTTGGATTCCCTGAGATAAGTCAGCTCATCCATTTTGGCTTTGATCTCCTGTGCGTCGCCCGGCTTCAGGCTGAACGTCCCTTCAAGCGCAATCTCCCCGTTCTCCGCAATGGAACTTTTCCTGTACTGGAAGGACAAATCGCTTTTTTCAAGCCTTTTCATCTTGCCTGTTTTGGTCAGGACAAGCGCGCTTTTCAGAACGTCTTTGATCTCCCCGCCATACGCCCCCGCATTCATATACAGCGCACCGCCGACAGATCCCGGTATCCCGCAGGCGAACTCAAGCCCTGTCAGATTTTGCTTTAAAGCATAGCGCGATACATCGATAATGGCTGCACCACACTGGGCTGTAATGTCATTGCCTGTATGTGATATTTTCGCTAATTTGGTCAGAATCAGCACAATCCCCCTGATGCCGCCGTCTTTGATGATCAGGTTGGAGCCGTTGCCGAGGATCGTATACGGCACGCCGTTCAGAGAAGCAAAACGGACCGTCTTCTGCACTTCCTCATATGTCTCGGGAAAAATCAAAATATCCGCTTTCCCCCCCGTTTTTGTAAACGTATATTTGCTTAACGGTTCATCTTCCAGAATTTCACGCGGGTAAATGAGTGAACGCAAGTCTTGTAAAATTGTCTTTTCAGCCATGTTCTTCTCCTTCTTTGCTGCTTACATGCCGACTCTTTGTTTCCGGATAGTGGAGGATCATCGCCGCCAAACAAATAAGCGGATACCCGATCAGCAATACAGCCGAAACAAAGCCGTTTTTCGTAACCCATTCATGAATGATTGTATGTAAAATAAACGGGACCGTCATGGCAAAGCATGACATTTTCCATAAATGCTGGTAGGCCAGTTTTCTTTTCCACAGCTTCCTGAGCCCGTATCCGGCGCAAGCGAGCAGGGAAATGCCCGCCAATACGCCGCACAGGACAATGAGCACATAAGCGAACAGAAAATAAAAAACAAATTGGATGGCATTCAGGCCGCTAACGGATCCGCTGGTTAAAAGCGCAGGGATATGCAGACAGGAAACCGCAAGAACAAGCAGAACCATATACAAAACCGCCTTGTCCATCGGAAGCCTGTTCAAGCGGAAAGCAGCCCTTTTTCCCGGCAATAAACAGCTGTATTTGAACGCAGTCCAAATTTCCATCCTGCTATCCCCCTATCCCGAATGCTCCATCCCACATTATAATATAAAAAACAAATTGAAACGAGAACCATTTACGGCAGATTCTTTAATTCCGTTTCAATTGCTGCTTTGATTTTTTCAAGGCAAGCCGCAGGCGTTTTGGCAAAGATCCTTTTTCCGTTCACCATCGCAAACGGGCTGTAGGTGCATAAGCCGCACGCCATTAAGCATTCATTTGAAATCACCGCAACTTCAGGATACCGGGATTCAAGTTCTGCTTCCACATCAATCGTGTTGATCAGGCTGCCTTCACATATTTCGACTAAAATAATGCCCAATCCCGTTTCCTCCTTTTGCTTAAAAACCGCCAAACGGCATCTTTATCCATTATACTGTAAGCTTTAAAAAATCCCAACAGGCGCGCTTTCCCGGAGGTCCCGGTTCATCGGAAATCGTATACACGGACACTTCTTTCCCGGAAAATATAAATATTTTCCGGCCGGGCTGTCTTTTTCTTTATAATAACAGGGGATATTTGGTACAATAATGTAAGACTTCCATTTTGCTTGCAGCCACCTGCGCGCAAAGGAAAGACTTTACAATCTAATCATGTTGAGGTGTCTACATTGGAAAAACAGCAAATCGGCGTCATCGGTTTGGCCGTCATGGGGAAAAACCTTGCGTGGAATATCGAAAGCAAAGGTTACACCGTTTCGGTCTTCAACCGTTCCCGTTCAAAAACCGAGCAAATGTTAAAAGAATCGGAAGGAAAAAATATTTTCGGTTATTTTACAATGGAAGAATTCGTCCATTCGCTTGAAAAACCGCGAAAAATCCTGCTGATGGTCAAAGCGGGCGAAGCAACAGACGCCACGATCGAGCAGTTAAAACCGTTTCTCGACAAAGGCGATATCTTGATTGACGGCGGCAACACCTTCTTTAAAGATACACAGCGCCGCAACAAGGAATTAAGCGCACTCGGCATCCACTTTATCGGCACCGGTGTCTCAGGCGGCGAAGAAGGCGCGCTGAAAGGCCCTTCGATCATGCCTGGCGGGCAAAAAGAAGCATACGACCTTGTTGCACCGATTTTAAAAGACATTGCTGCTAAAGTAAATGGCGAACCGTGCACAACCTATATCGGTCCGGATGGTGCCGGCCATTATGTGAAAATGGTTCATAACGGCATCGAATACGGCGATATGGAGCTCATCTCAGAGTCCTACAATCTGCTCAAAAATATCCTCGGCCTTGGCGCGAATGAACTGCATGAAGTTTTTGCCGACTGGAACAAAGGCGAGCTCGACAGCTATTTAATCGAAATTACCGCTGATATTTTTACAAAAAAAGACCCAGAAACCGGCAAACCGCTTGTCGACGTCATTTTGGACACGGCCGGCCAAAAAGGGACAGGCAAATGGACGAGCCAGAGCGCGCTTGACCTCGGCGTTCCGCTGCCATTGATTACGGAGTCCGTATTCGCCCGCTTTATCTCGGCCATGAAAGAAGAACGGAAAGCGGCAAGCAAATTGCTAAAAGGGCCTGAAAAACCCGCTTTTTCAGGAGACAAAAAAGCGTTCATTGAAGCGGTCAGAAAAGCGTTGTACATGAGCAAGATCTGTTCTTACGCCCAGGGATTTGCGCAAATGCGGGCCGCTTCGGAAGAATATAACTGGGATTTGAATTACGGCGAAATCGCGATGATTTTCCGCGGGGGCTGCATCATCCGGGCGCAATTTTTGCAAAAAATCAAAGATGCGTACGACCGCGACCGCAATCTGAAAAACCTGCTCCTTGACCCGTATTTCAAGGAAATCGTTGAAAGCTACCAGGATGCGCTGCGCGAGGTCATCGCGACAGCTGTCCGCTTCGGCGTGCCTGTGCCGGCTTTGTCCGCAGCGCTTGCCTACTATGATTCATACCGTTCGGAAGTGCTGCCTGCCAATCTCATACAGGCCCAGCGCGACTACTTCGGTGCCCACACGTACCAGCGTGTTGACAAAGAAGGCATCTTCCATACGGAATGGCTTGAATTATAATTCAGGGGAATCCCGCCGCACCTGGCGGGATTTTTTTATTCCCCGTACAATCTCCATACAATTTCGCCCTTGATTACTTTTGCCCCATCCTGATTGGCCGCCACTGCTTCATACGTTTGCTGGGCGCCTTGTGCTTCTTTCAGCGTTGCCGACAGTGTCAAGCGGTCGCCTGGAAAAACCATGCCCGCAAAACGCACGCTGAATTTTTCGATGAACCCTTCGCCAACATACGGTGTGAACAGCTTTCCAAGACTTCCCATTGTCCACATCCCATGGGCGATCATGCCGGGCAGACCGGCTTTTTCTGCTGCTTCATCGATCGTATGGATCGGGTTAAAGTCGCCGGAAGCACCGGCGTACTTGATTAAGTCCAGCCTTGAAACCGGCGGCAGTGTAATGCTTTCCAGTCTGTCCCCGGGTTTTTTCGCGCGGAGGCTCATCCTTTCATCCCCTTCCGGACCGTTTCAGAGAGAATAATCGTTTGCGTCGCGGTCATTACGAGTTCCCCATTCCTGTCTTCCGCCGTGCTTTTGATAAACAGGAAACCCATCTGCCCGAGCTTTCCTTTTCTTTCCTGGTATTTTTCAATTTCCCTATAGCAGCGCAATTCTTCTCCGACATAAAGCGGCCGTTTATATTCGAAACTTTGTTCCCCGTGGATCAGGCCCGCTTTCGGGAGGTCCAGTCCTTCTATTTTTCCGTAGTCAAACGTGACCGGGAATGTCGGCGGGGCGATATTGGCTTTAAGCCCTTTTTCAGCCGCAAAAGCAGGATCTGTAAAAACAGGGTGCGGATCACCGATGGCTTCGGCAAACTTTCTGACAGCGCCCCTTTCGATCGTATTCCGGACCGGGTTTGACCGTTTTCCAATCAGTTCTTCAAACATCCGCCCGCCCCTCCTTTATGCTTTCGGCCCGCCGGCAACATAGAGCACCTGGCCGTTTACGAATGATGATTCTTCCATCGCAAAAAAAAGGACCGCGTTTGCAATATCTTCCGGCTTTCCTGTCCGGCCGGCAGGAATCATCGATTGGTTAAATGCGATAAAGTCGTCGAATTTAACGCCGAGCCGCTCAGCCGTCGCTTTTGTCATGTCGGTTTCAATAAAGCCGGGCGCAACCGCATTGGCGGTAATGCCAAACTTTCCGAGTTCAATGGCCAGCGTTTTTGTAAAGCCCTGAAGGCCCGCTTTTGCCGCCGCATAGTTTGCCTGGCCGCGGTTGCCGAGCGCGGATGTGGAAGAGGTATTAATGATTCTTCCGTATTTGTTTTCGACCATGCTTTGCTGGACGGCCCTTGAAAAGAGGAACGCTCCTTTCAAATGGACATTCATGACGGTATCCCAGTCTTCGTCCGTCATTTTAAACAGCAGATTATCGCGGATCACGCCAGCATTGTTGACAAGAATATCAATCTTTCCATACCTGCCAAGCACAGCTGAAACCGCCGCTTCCACCTGCGTGCGGTTTGCCACATCCACCGGCTGCCCGAATACATCGTAACCGGTTTCTTTGAAAGCCTTTACAGTTTCTTCTAATGCCTTTTCATGAATGTCAACGAGACAGACTTTTGCCCCTTCTTTGGCAAAGGCGGCTGCAACCGCTTTGCCGATCCCTCTGCTTGCACCCGTAACAATCGCAACCCTGTTTTCAAACCTTTTCAAAACCGCTCCCCTCTTATTTTTCTATATTTTTCCGCCTGTTTTAAACATATACACAGTATACAGTTTAAAGCAAACGCTTACTTTTGTAAATATTTGTGCATTTCTTCCAAGCACCTGCCTTTTTTCCGCTGCCGAAAGTTTTGCCCCCTTTTTGACCAATGGTTTTGCCAACACTTTATTTTTTGTATATTATAAGAAGTAGAAATATTCATTTCCTCCCCGAAGCCATTGAAGATACGCGCAAAACGCTTGACAGAATGGGCATGGACGGAGCGATTGTCGGCCATGTCGGCGACGGCAATTATCATGTCATTTTAATGATCGATATGGCAAATGAAAATGAAATCCGGCAGGCCCGGTCGTTAAATGAACATATTGTGTCATTTGCGCTTTCAAAGGGCGGCACCTGCACGGGCGAACACGGCGTCGGGATTGGAAAGGCAAAATATCAGCGTGAAGAACACGGACCCGCTTATGGCACAATGAAGAAAATCAAGGACCTGTTTGACCCAAACCATATTTTAAACCCCGGTAAAATCTTTATATAAGGCTTCTGCCCGCATTTTTTTCACCTTTTGGGGCAAATGTCTATAACCATGCGCCCTGATCTACATACTCTAATGTTGAACACCGAAAAGGAGTGGGTTGAGATGGAACAAACATATGGAAATTATCCGCAATCTCAGGGGTTAGGGCATTTTGGAAGCTTTACAGGGGGAAGCCAGCCTTATTATGATGATGATATGGATATGATGCATTACGGTTCAATGGGGCAAATGGGCCAGATGGGAGCATCAGGCGGTTTGGCAGGGCAATATCCGACGGCTGGGCAAATGTATCCGGGGCAGCATCCCGCAACTTCGATGTATCCGGGCATGTACGGCATGCCGGGGTACGGCCAGCACATGGGGATGCCGATGGGGCCGGGTTACCCAGGCACCGGTTACGGATATGGACAAATGCCGGGTTATCCCGGGTATGCGGGTACGGGAATGGGCATGGCCCCGGGAATGATGCACGGCTATTATCCGGGCATGGCAGGCAGAGATTGTCATTGCTGACCGGGGCATGCCCGCGAGCCAAAACCAAAAGGCTATCCAAATAAATCCGCCGCGATACATGTAAACGGCCGGCCTGCCATTGCTCAGTGCAACGGAAGGCCGGCTGTTTTTAACATTTCTTTTAATTGGCCGAGCGCTTCATCGGTATGTCCGGCGCGGATCGTTTTCACCCTTTCTGTCTCCTCTATTCCGAGCGAATGGTCATATCTTGGATCATAATAATATTCGAGCAGCCATTTTACGGCCTCATGGTACCGTTCCTTCTGTAAATCTTTCTCGATTTCTTTTGCAACCGGCGTGTGAATCCGTTCTTTGATGCTTTGAAAGGCACGGATGCACGCTTCTTTGTTCTCCCACGGCCGGTAATCATCCAAAATATTGCGGACCCGTTCTTCCACCGGCAATTCAATCATAATCTTCATACCGCGCGCTTTGTTTTCCATCAAAAATTCCGGCACCACTACTTTTCCGATTCTTTTGCTTTCCGCTTCCATCAGCACATACGGCGCATTTTTCAATTGTAAAATGCGCTCTGCCAGCAAAGCATCGAACGTTTTCTGGTTATGAGAGCTGAGGCCGATATCCCCGAAAATGCTGCCGCGGTGATTGGCCATGCCTTCCAGGTCAAGGACCGGATAGCCTTCCGAAGCAAGCGCCCGGAGCATATACGTTTTGCCGGTGCCTGTATAGCCGCCCAGCACATACGTAACCGGATGAAAGTCCATATTTTCAAGCAGGCCTGTCACCCATTTCCGGTAGGCGCGGTAGCCCCCCTGGAGCCGGTAGGCATGAATATCCATCAGATCCAAAACGGTTGCCGCTGTTTTGCTCCGCATACCGCCGCGCCAGCAAAATACCGCCTTTTCCCCTTCTATTTCACGGAAAGCCTCGATAAAACCGGGCAACTTTTTCGAAAAAATTTCAAGCCCGCGTTCTTTCGCAGCGCGGTTGCCGGCTTGGGCATAAATTGTCCCCACTTCCGCCCGTTCTTCATCATTAAATAAAGGAATATTCACGCTCCCCGGAATCGTTGCGTTCCGGTATTCGGAAGGGGAACGGACATCCACCCATGTGAGCTGCTTTTTCTCCATCCGTTTTCTTGCTTCTTCAATGGTAATGTCTTGAAACAAATATTTCCCGCCTTTCTAATGGTTCCTGATGGGACTATTGCACTTTGATACGGCCGGGATGTTCCGGGACAACCTCGCCGATCAGGCTGGCTTCCACCCCTGATTTTACAAGTTCTTCAAGCAGCTGTTCCGCTTCATCGCCGGCAACGGAAAGCAAAAGGCCGCCTGATGTGACCGCATCACTTAAAATCCATTTATCTATTTGGTCCATACCTTCAGGGAAGTCGACGACATTTTCAATATGGGCAAAATTATTTTTTGTGCCGCCCGGAACAGCGCCCGCTTCCGCCAGTTCACGCACGCGCGGCAGCACCGGCACTTTGTCTTTGTAAATACGGAGCCCTGCCTTGCTTCCCTGCGCCATTTCGGATGCATGGCCCAAAAGCCCGAACCCGGTCACATCGGTCGAAGCATGGATGGTGTAATCCCGGGAAATTTCAGCCGCTTTCTTATTTAAGGTAGCCATGACATTGGTCACGCGTGTGATTTCTTCTTCTGTTAACAAATCCCGTTTAATGGAAGTGGTCAAAATCCCGACCCCGATCGGTTTCGTCAAAATTAGCTTGTCCCCCGGCTTTGCCCCTGCATTTGTGCGGATATTTGCCGGGTGGATCGTGCCGGTCACCGCCATCCCGAATTTGGGTTCCTGGTCATCAATCGAATGCCCGCCGGCTAAAGTTACCCCCGCTTCTTTGCACTTGTCACCGGCGCCTTTTAATATATCGGCAAGAATGGCTTTGTCGAGGGTATGGATCGGAAAAGCAACGATATTCAGCGCAGTCAGCGGCGTGCCGCCCATTGCATAAATATCACTGACCGCGTTTGCCGCCGCCACCTGGCCGAATGCATAAGGGTCATCGACAATCGGTGTAAAAAAGTCGACTGTCTGCACGATCGCCAAATCATCCGTCAGCTTGTAAACGCCAGCATCATCGTTCGTATCGAGCCCGACCAGCAAATTCGGATCCTGGACTCTCGGTGGCAGTGTCCGCATCACCTGCTGCAAATCCGCCGGGCCGATTTTGCATCCGCATCCGCCCTTTGTCGTCAGTGAAGTCAATTTTATTTTTTCTGATTGTGCCATATTGCATCAACCTGACCTTTCTTAAAGCATGTCTGATCCTTGTACCATTATAGACCACTTCGCGGCAAATTGCATTTTCTTCCGCTCCGCCCGCTTGCAGAGGGCGCTGAAAACGGGCCTCAGTGGTGAAACCAGGCAGGCCGGGATAAACCCGCAACCCGTTATGGTATAATAAAGGAAACCAATTTTTGAGGTGATCGCATTGAAACTGGCATTTATATCCGATATCCACGGCAATGCGCATGCGCTTGAAGCCGTGCTGGAAGATATTGAACAAAAGCGGGCCGATAAAATTTTTGTCCTTGGTGATCTTTGCTTTCGCGGTCCTGAACCGCAACGGGCATATGAGATGGTGATGGCTTTAAAAACGAAAGTGATTAAAGGGAATGCCGATGAATGGGTGTACAGGGGCGTCAGCATGAACGAAGTACCGGAAAAGGCTTATGAAATGATGAACCGGGAGCGGGACTGGACGGTTTCCCGGATGGAACAAAATGCAGTGGAGTCGCTGCACCAGCTTCCCGAAGAGGTAAAATACGAATACGGCGGCATTAAAATTCACGGATTTCACGCCACCCCGTACAGTTTGTTTGAAAATGTGCCACCGGATAGCGAAAACAGCAAGTTGAAAGAGAAGTTAATGCAGGAAGACGCGGATATTTATTTATATGCGCACATCCACCTGCCGTTTATCCGCACGTTTGATGGCAAAACGTTTGTCAATCTCGGCAGTGTCGGCCTGCCGTTTGACGGGATCGCCAAAGCCTCTTATGCGATGGTGGAAATTGGCGATCACGATTACCAGGTTTCCAATGTCCGCGTTTCCTACGATGTGCGAAAGACGATCGGGCTATTTGAAGCTTCTGATTACCCGAACAAAGACAAGCTGATCGACATTTTAACCCGGGCAAAAAATGATTGAACCCGCCCCCGGTTTTAACCGGGGGTTTTTTTCGGCAGAAGTTTTTGTGAAATTTTTCACGGGAGAGCATAAAAAAGCGCAGCAGCCCCATGCCAAAAAAGAGACAGCCATTGGCATCACTCGCCATTTATTTTTTCACCTTATTATGTTATCATTAACAATTGGTATAAATTTTACTGTCATAGAAATGGAGATGTTGTTGCCGTGGCTGTTGTAAATCATACAGCAAAACCTGAACAGCAATCCGGAAAAAAGGCGGCCTGGCTTGCCGTTTTGTTTCTCGTTATTGCCGGATTAGGCCTTTTTTATGTAAAATGGTGGCCGTACTATGAGAAATCTTTGCTTGCCGCCCATACGCACTCCATCGGTACATCGATTCTCGGGGATCCGGGCAAATCGGCATCATTTTCATGGGATGGCACTTTCCAATATGTGACCGCGTATTTTCAGGCTGTTTGGAAAGCGGCCGTGCTCGGCATTTTGCTCGGTTCGCTCGTGCAGGTGCTCCTGCCTTCTGCGTGGCTACTTAAAGTGCTCGGCAAAACGTCATTTGGAAGTACGGTTATTGCCGGTGCGAGCGCCATTCCCGGCATGATGTGCACATGCTGTGCTGCGCCGATTGCAGTCGGGCTGCGCAAAAAACAAGCGTCCACACCTGCGGCACTCGCCTTTTGGATTGGCAACCCGATGTTGAATCCGGCAACGCTGATTTTCATGGCTTTTGTCTTGTCATGGAAATTTACCCTTCTCCGCATCGTGGCGGGGCTTATCATGACGTTCGGGGTCAGCTGGCTGGCGGGCCGGCTCGTGAAAAATGAACAACCGGTGGACATCCGCCAGTTCGGGCCGGATGCCGGAGAAAACAACGGGTCCTTTTTCCTGAGATGGGGAAAGGCCGCCGGAAATATGATCCTGTATCTTGTTCCGGCTTATTTGCTCTCGGTTGTTGTGTTAAGCGCGGCCCGTTTCTGGCTGTTTCCGGCATTCGGCCAGCATGCCGGAAACAGCATCACGGCGGTGATCCTGCTTGCATTTGCCGGCATGCTGTTTGTCATCCCGACAGCGGCTGAAATTCCGATTGTCCAGACGATGATGGCTTTCGGGCTCGGGACAGGCCCGGCCAGCGCACTGCTTGTGACGCTTCCGGCCGTCAGCCTTCCTTCCTTAATCATGGTTGGCCGGTCGTTTTCAAAACAAATCCTTCTGTTTGTTGCCGCCTCCTGTGTTGTGGTCGGCATTGCGGCAGGGTTATGTGGAATGTTTTTTTAACCAAACGATTGCCCGGAGCATTTGAACAAAACGGCGCGGCCATTTGTCCGCGCCGTTTTGTATTCATTCCCTGATTTGCCCGCTCCCGTAAATCCAATATTTTGTGGAGGTTAAGGCATCCAGCCCCATCGGACCGCGGGCATGCAGTTTCTGGGTGCTGATGCCGATTTCCGCCCCGTATCCAAACTCAAAACCGTCTGTAAAACGGGTGGACGCATTATGGTACACACAGGCGGCATCCACCATGGACATGAAATGTTCCGCCCGGGCCCCGTCTTCTGTTACAATCGCCTCTGAATGTTTTGTGCCGTAACGGTTGATGTGCCGGATCGCTTCATCTGTATCTTCGACCGTTTTGACGCTGATTTTAAGCGCGAGGTATTCGCAATACCAATCCTCTTCCGCCGCCTTTTTTGCAGCCGGAAAAATTTTCTGCACCGGCTCATCCCCGTAAATCTCCACCCCTTTTTCCGCCAGTGCGCTAAGCAGCTTTTCGCCGTGTCGGGCGAGCCACTGCGCATGGATTAAAAGCGTTTCGATGGCATTGCAGACGGATGGGCGCTGCGTTTTTGCATTGACTGCAATCCGGACGGCCATTTCCGGCTGTGCTGTTTCGTCTATATATAAATGGCAATTGCCTGCCCCGGTTTCAATCACCGGCACGGAAGCTTCGCGGACAACGGTATCAATCAGCTTTTTCCCTCCTCTCGGGATCAGCACATCGAGATAATCGCGCAGGTGGAACATTTCTGTTGCCGCCTCCCTGCCTGTATCTTCGATGAGCTGAACGGCATCTTCAGGAAAGCCTGTCTCCGCCAATGCGCGGTGAATGGAAGAGACGAGCGCCTGATTTGAGCAGATGGAAGACGAGCTGCCCCTTAAAATGACTGCATTGCCCGTTTTGATCGCAAGCGTGGCAGCATCGGCCGTAACATTCGGGCGCGCTTCGTAAATCATGCCGATGACACCGACCGGCACTTTCTTTTTGAGGATCAGCAACCCGTTTTCTTTCTTGATTTCTTCGACTGTTTCCCCGACCGGATCTTTTAACTTCACAAGCAGCCGGACCGCTTCTGACATATCATGGATCCGCTTCTCGTTAAGCATCATCCTGTCAAGTATATTTTCCGGAAGGCCCGCCCGGCTCCCGCTCCTGAGGTCTTTTTTGTTTTCGGAAATGATCGTTTCCCGGTCCTCAAGCAAAACACGGGCAACCGCCAAAAGCGCTTTGTTTTTTTCTTCCGTTGTCTTTTTGGCAAGCGCCATGCTGATATTCTTCGCTTTTTTTCCTTTTTCTGCGGCTTCAGACATTTAACCCAGCCCCTTTCTGTTTAAAGGCACCCAGTGATCGCGGTGGATGACTTCTTCTGCTGCCCGCCCGCCAGGCTTCATGAGCACGTGCAACAACTCATCCGCACCGTAAAGCACTTCCCCTTTTCCAAGCAGCCCTTTTGCGCCGTAGACGTCCACGACATCGCCTTTTTGGAATGTTCCGGAAATTTTTTGAATGCCTGCCGGAAGCAGGCTGCTCCCTTTTTGCAGCAAAGCCTGTTCCGCGCCGCGGTCAATGTATATTTTTCCGGCACTTTCCGAAAACAGCGCGATCCATTGTTTCCGGCTCTTTACAGCCGGGCGGGCGGCTCCGATATACGTGCCGTCCCCTTTTCCTTCGAGTATCTTGACGAGTTTACCGCGCCCTTTTCCCGTACCGATAAACACCCGGACGCCGAGGGATACCGCTGTATTTGCGGCTTTCAACTTTGACAGCATGCCGCCGGTTCCCGCTTTCGAACCGGCGCCTCCAGCCATTTTCATCATCTCGGGCGTGATGTTATCGATAAAATCAATGCGCCGTGCACAACGGTCGTATTTTGGATTTGTACTGTACAGCCCGTTTACATCCGTTAAAATAATGAGGTACCCGGCGTGGACAAGCCCGCTGACGAGCGCAGACAGCATGTCATTGTCGCCGAAAGTGAGTTCTGAGACCGATACGGAATCATTTTCATTGATAACCGGGATGACGCCGCGGCGCAAAAGCTCTGTTATCGTTGAATAAGCGTTATGGTACCGGTCTTTTGTGGAAAAGTCTTTCCGGGTTAACAAAATTTGCGCCGGTATTAAGCCGTAACCACCAAGCGCTTCCCTGTACCGCTGGATGAGCACACTCTGGCCGATGGCAGCAGCAGCCTGCTTCCCTTTTAACGTGACGGGCCGCGCCGGGTAACCGAGCAGCCGGAACCCGCACGCGACAGCGCCGGATGAAACGACGACCACCTCATGCCCGGCTCTGCGCAATGCCGCAAGGGCGCCGATATGGTCGGCAAACTTCTGTTCATCAATTTCCCCCGCGTCATTTGTTAAAGAACTGCTTCCGATTTTTACTACGACTCTGTTTTTCTCCATGGCATTTCTCTCCTTCTAAAAGGGTAAACAAAAAGGCCTTCCCGTCCCTGTAAAAAGGACGAAAAGGCCTTGCTTTTCGCGGTACCACCTTTTTTGGGCGACACACTTGCGCCCCGCTCTTTTTTGATAACGCAAAGCTTTGCGCCCGGTTTTCCGGGACCCGGAAGGCAGGTTTGGCAGGCCGCCTGCTGCAGCACCTTTCAGCCTGTGGGCGCCGCTCTCTTGCGCAGGGGTAATCCGCCTACTATTCCTTCGTTCACGTTCAGTATTTTTAATTATCTTACAACAGCACCGGAAGAAATGCAAGCAAAATATTTTGCTATGCATAACCCGAGAAGCCGGGACAAAAAATAAGCTTGCATGCGGATTTTCCCCGAAATTGGAAAGAAAATTACTTCCTATACAGTGAAAATTTGATATACTAATCATATATGAGGTTTCATCACCTTTCTTTGTGAATCTTAGTATGCGTAATTATGGGAGGAAATTCACAAACAGGAGGGAGGGAATCAGGGAACCTGTATATTTTTTGTATCTACATATGTGTGGGAATTCCATCAGAAAAGGAGAAATAGGAGATGGCAGAAACTTCAGCTCAAAAAGGCAATCCTGAAGAAAAACCAGAAGTAACCCCGGAAACGGCAGTCGCACAGAAAGATTTGCTGGATCAATTATTGGATCCGGAAATCCAGCAATCTTTGACGGTGTTGGTTGAAAGCCTGCCGAAAATGGCCGAACTGGTCACAATTTTAAACAAAACCTATGATTTTGCGCAATCCATAATGACAGATAAAGTGCTGATCAATGATTTTAAAGGCGGATTTCAAGGTTTTCTGGATCCCGTTGCCGAGAAAGCAAAGGGGCTTGCCCAAACCGCGATTGAAGCAAAGGACCGTGCCGAGACGTCCACAGACACGATCGGATTGTTCGGCCTGTTAAGATTGCTGAAAGATCCGCAAGCCCAGAAGCTGTTCCGTTTTCTGCAGTCTTATCTTGCAGTCGCGGAAGAACGCAGCAAACAGCAGTAAGGTGAATGAGAACTAATGAAAACGGGGGATCCATATGAGTAAAAAAATTGTCATTTTAGGGGCCGGTTACGGCGGCCTGTTATCTGCGTTATCAGCGCGTGAATATTTGTCAAAAGACGATGCAGCGATCACAGTCGTAAACCGTGTGCCGGACCATCAAATTATTACGGAACTGCACCGTCTGGCGGCGGGCGGCGTTTCTGAAAAACGTGTGTCGCTTCCGCTCAGAAAACTGTTTAAAGGCAAAGATGTCGACGTTCAGGTGGATGAAGTCACAAAAATCTCGCCTGATTCGAAAGAAGTATCACTTGGAAGCGGCTTTAAGCTGAATTACGATGTGCTCGTTGTGGCGCTCGGCAGCGAAACAGCTTTCTTCGGTATTCCGGGCCTTGAAGAAAACAGCTTTCTGTTAAAATCAGTGGACGATGCGAAACGCATTCATGCCCATATCGAGTCCTGCCTTGAGCAGTATGCCAAAACGAAAAACAAAGCGGATGCCACATTTGTTGTCGGCGGCGGCGGCCTGACCGGGATTGAACTGGTTGGCGAGCTGGCGGACAAGGTTCCGGGGTGGTCGAAAAAATTTGCGATCGACCCTTCCGAAATCTCGCTTATTTGTGTCGAAGCGGCGCCTTCCATTTTGCCGAACTTCGCGCCAAATCTGATTGAACGGGCAACGAAGAGCCTGGAATCGCGCGGCGTGCAATTTTTCACAGGCATCCCTGTTACGAAATTCCAGGACAATGTCGTGGAATTAAAAGACGGCCAGAAAATCGAAACGAAGACGCTTATCTGGACGGGCGGCGTGCAAGGAAACCGTGTCGTTGCAAATTCCGGGATTGAAGTAAACCGCGGGCGTGCAACGGTAAACGCCTATTTGCAATCCACTTCCCACCCGGATGTGTTTGTTGCAGGCGACAGCGCGGTTGTCTTCCCATCAGAAGGCGCACGCCCTTATCCGCCAACAGCACAAATGTCATGGCAAATGGGCGAATTGATCGGCTATAATCTTTATGCTTATTTAAAAGGCGGGAAAATGCAAACATTCCAGCCGGTCAACTCCGGTACGCTTGCAAGCCTCGGCAGAAAAGATGCCATTGCGTTTATCGGGGAAAACCAAACGCAATTAAAAGGCTTCCCGGCTTCCGTCATGAAGGAAGCAAGCAATATCCGTTACCTGGCCCATATCAACGGGTTGTTCTCACTTGTATATTAAGGAAAAAGGCGCATCCAAACGCGGATGTGCCTTTTTTAAGCCCCTTTCTTCCCCGGCAAACTTGCTAAGTGCAGGACGCGCTTCATCCTGCGTGCAAATTTGCATGCAACCGGCTCTCCCAGCACGAAAAAAAAAAGCCCGGCATCACCCGGGCAGCTTTACAAACCGCTTTCGCTTCTTTTTTTCTTTTTGTCCATATATTCCAAATACGCATCATCGTGGGCAAGCCACGCCTGGAACTGGCGCTTTACAAATTTTTCCGCTTCTTCAAAGGCGGAAAAAGAAGGAGACTGCTTTAAGCCTCTTGCTTCGATCTCCCAGCCTTTTTGGGCGTCTTTATAAATAAAGATCGGTTCCCCACTGCGGTTTTGGTATAAACATCCCGCTTCCTGCCCTTTGATATTGGACTGATTATGGGCAAAATCGCGTTTAAGCGGTTCCGTTTTAAACGTTTCGATGACAAACTGCCGGAACGCCTCTTCCGTCAGCACAGCCCCCGATGCCTTTTTATGCCCGCCCCCGTCGTATTTTTTGGCAATTTCCGATACGTCAATATGGTCATGAATCGTCCTGAAACTGATCCGTTTCTTTCCGACCATGCAAATGGCGATATAATCGAGATGCGGGTATTCTTTTGCAATGGCATTCCCCAATTCGGAATGGTGCGACTCGGCATGGATAACACCTGCATAATAACCGTCAATCACGGCCTGGTAGACTTCCCGCTTCTTTCCATTGATATACCTTTCGATTTTTTTCTCTTCCAGATCGAGGATCTTTTCTTCCAGATCATCAAATGAAAAAGTTTCACTGCCGCTAAGTTTATGTAGCAAAATCTCTTCAAACTCTTCGATCGGATACAGGTAAAAAAGATCATTTAATTTTTTGGCCTGCATATTCCCGTTGCGTTCCCATTCCCATGTATCCATTTGCCGGACAAGTTCGACAAACGCGTCAATGGCGCCGGTCGGGCTGATTTTTCCTTCCGCTTGCAGATACCGGTAAAACAAAGAAGTAGCGCTTGTCTGTTTGCCGTCTTCCTCCACCTGGACAGAAGCCCATTCATGCTCATTTAAGTGAAGCGCGCTTTTATGGTGGTCAATCAGTTTCACTTTTCCGCCCTGTGCGGCATAGGCATCGAGGAGCTCCGCATTTTTTTCATTGACCGATAAATCGGTAATCCACAGCATGTCTTCTTTATGTTCTTTTTTTAAAAAAGCTTCCACCTGGGGATTTAAACCGGATATGGAATTATACTGGATTTCAATGTCTTTGCCGAATGCAAGCCTGGCAAGAATCCCGCAGCCAAGCCCGTCCAGGTCATTATGCGTTAATAAACGATACATCAATCTTCCTCCGAAATTCAATTTTCTGTATGGTCTCCCATACGGATGTTTTTCACAAAGTAACGTTCTTTGCCTCCGCCCGGTTCCGGGTATATACCTTGCCGCCTTTCCCGATGACAACAAGATCGCAAATGCCGAGAAAAAGCCCGTGCTCTACAACGCCTGTTATGCTGTCCAGCCAGGCTCCAAACGCGCCGATATCAGGCGTTTGGAGACGGATATCCACGATATAGTGGCCGCCGTCTGTTACATACGGCCGGCCTTCTTTCATCCGGAGGACAGGGTTTAATCCTTCCCGCTCAAACGTTTTCACCAAATGCTTGTATCCGAACGGGACCACTTCCACCGGCAGCGGAAAAGCGCCAAGTTTTTGAACCATTTTCCGGGAATCCACCACCCAGATATTTCTTTTTGACGCCTTTGCCACCAGCTTTTCAAACAACAACGCCCCGCCGCCGCCTTTAATTCCGTCTAAGGAAGGGTCCACCTCGTCGGCACCGTCAATGGTCACATCCATTTGCGCCGTGTCGTTCAAGTCTGCTATTGGAATGCCGCATTCGCGCGCAAGTTTTGCCGTCGCATGCGAGGTGGGCACCCCGGTGATGTGCAGGCCGCTTTGCACCCGTTCCCCTAATTTTTTTATCGTGTAATAAACGGTTGAGCCGGTCCCAAGCCCGACAATCATTCCATCTTCTATGAGTTCTGCCGCTTTCTCCCCGGCCATCTTTTTCCCGTCCATACTCTGCACCTGCCTTTACTTTGATTTTATTACAGTCTTAAAGAATTATAAAGGAAAGCGCAGACAGCCATGGAATTAAAATAAAGAAAATCGCCTTTCCTTCCAATGTTTGAACGCAACACGCACGTACAAAGGCCATTTTTGGATAATATAACCGGAAGTGCCAAGCCCTATACAAACATGCATTCACGGGCGGCATGCTGCAGCGCTTTACAGGGCAATCCAACAATTCTTGAAACTCGTTTTCCGCC
The DNA here is from genome assembly GCF_038008605.1 of Weizmannia sp. FSL W8-1119. Taxonomy (NCBI): domain Bacteria; kingdom Bacillati; phylum Bacillota; class Bacilli; order Caryophanales; family Bacillaceae; genus Heyndrickxia; species Weizmannia sp. FSL W8-1119. The sequence continues at coordinate 1,498,762 of NZ_JBBOZL010000001.1, forward strand.
AGGTTTTTGTTCACCGGATCACAATGGCCTGGCTGCCCATCTGCTTCCACGCTTTCTCAAATACTTTACGGCTAAGCGGCTTATTTTTTGTTCCATACGGGTCATTCACATAAATATGGCCAGTATCGTACCCCGTGATGACAACGCTGTGTTCGCTGTATGTGATGTTTATTTTGCCCTGGGGCGTGTCCCATGTTTTGAAATCAGAAACCGGCTGAAACCGGGCTGTAGTAACCACCCAGACAGCATGCCCTTCCCCGACATTTTCCAGGATTTTTGAAAAAGGCTGCCCCGTTAAATCCGCCGCTCTTGTGCCGGCATATTTTTTGGCCAGTTCAAAAACAGGGCCGTGGTATACGCCATACCCGGGACCGTCCTCCATGTTCCCGACAAAACCCGCATTCGGATTGCCGTGCTGCCCGTTTTTATAGGTAAACGGCACATATTTGATTTCTTCCGCCAGTTGATTTTTGGTCACATGAAAGCCGTTATCGACAAGCAGCATCGCGAGGCTTGTCACTTCGCAGCCGTTGTAAAGGCGGGGCGCATCCATTTGCCTGATAAGCGGCACATCGAGCAGTTTTTTGGCAGCAGCGTTGTTTTGCGCGGATTTTTTTGCCAATTCTTTATGGGTCAGATACTCATTTAAGGCGAGCAACATAACAATCAATACGATTGCTGCAAAAATGAGCCGGGATGATTTCATCTGTGCTACTCCCCTTTCGGTTACAGCGGCATCATTCACCGCCTTCCGTTCTTTCCTGTATGCACTTACCCCCGCCGGCCGGGGTAAGTGCACGGGAAAATGCCGGTCCCGCTTTAAAGCCGGCCGCGGGCAGCCGCCATTCCTGCAGAGAAACCAGTCTTGAATTATTATATGGTTAAATTGGAGAGAACTCAACTCCGCTTTGGGACAACCCAATGGACATCAAAGGACTTCTGTTATGTAATCTCACGTGCCAGCGAAAAATGCGCAAATACTTGTCAGGATTTCTTACAGAAATATGGTCTTAACGGCTTTTTTGGTATATATTAATAAAAACACCTTACAAAGGGAGGATGCACAGGTGGCAACGAATGAATCATACTTGGAAAAGAAAGTCATCTCGATCGGAACGGTATGTGAACTAACCGGCTTAAGTGAAAGAAGAATCCGCTACTATGAAGAAAGAAAATTGATTTTCCCGGAACGGACAAACAGAGGCATCCGGAAATATTCGTTTACCGATGTCGAACGCCTGATGGACATCGCCAATAAACGCGAAGAAGGCATCCAGACTGCGGAAATCCGCAAAGAATATATTAAAGAGAAAAAATACAATGAACGTACGATGCGCGAACAAGTCATTCGCGGCCAGCTGAATGCTTATTTCCGCACAAGAGAATAATGCATCAAACGGCAGCCGTGCAGGCTGCCGTTTGCGCAAGCTGTTTATTCATACAAGCTCCGGATATCCGTGTTTGCAGGAAGCACGAACGGATTGTCCTTGTTAATATGGTCATAGAACATAATCCCGTTCAAGTGGTCCATCTCATGCTGAAACACAATCGCGGGATAGCCCTTTAATTTAATGAGCACTTCATTCCCGTCCAAATCGTATGCCCTGACTTTAATCCGTTCATAACGCGGCACAAAACCGTCCACTTTCCGGTCAACCGACAGGCAGCCTTCCCCTTGCGGAAGGTAGATCATCGATACCGAATGGCTGACCAGTTTTGGATTAAAAACCGTGTACGCCTTTTCCCCGTCTTCATCCGCAATATAAACGGCAAACATCCTTTTATTGAGGCCGATCTGATTTGCGGACAATCCGACGCCTGCACGCAAATTGCATTTGCTGGCAATCTCCGGATCCTGGCTGTTTTTTAAAAACTGGAGCATGCAGCGCAGTTCTGCTTTGTCTTCCTCAGTTGGCGGCATGTTCACTTCATCCAGCACTTTTCTTAAAATCGGGTCGCCTTCCCTGACGATATCATCCATTGTAATCATATAATCATCATTAAATTTGCTCATCGCTTGAACCCTCATCTGCCTTTTTCCTGAAATTCTTTTTACCCGGCACGGGACGGCCCCGGAGCCGGCTGCCATTATACCTGTTTGGACATTGTTAATCTTACCATACCGGAGCAAAAAAATCTAAACAGACGGAACGCCGGGCCGGATTTCCGCCAAAACGAAACCCCTGCCTATAAATAAACCGGGCACGCCTTTTAAAGGGCGGCCCGGTATTTTCAGCTTTTTGCCGCCTTGGCCCGGGATGGGGCGTCCGGCGCACAACAGCTGGCTGTATTGCAGTTGTCTTTCAGTGCACAGGAAGCGCACTGCCCTTCCCTGCTTTTTTTGACAAAACGGATGAGCGTAAACGCCGCATAAGCAAAAATCACAACGCCAATCAAAATACTGAATAACATCGGAACATTCCCCCGTTTTAAAAAGCGATGAACCGCCCAATATTGTAAATCAGAAAAGCAATCAAATAAGCAATCACAAGCGCATAAACGATCGAAAAAAGCGTCACTTTCCCCGAGCCGGTTTCTTTATGGATAATGGCCACGGTCGAAAGGCATGGAATGTATAAAAGAATGAATACCATAAAACTATAGGCCGAAAGCGGCGTAAAGGCATGGGAAATAACGCCTGCCAGGGATGCGCCGTCCGGAACAAAATAGAGGACGTTCATCGTTGAAACGACCACTTCCTTTGCCATAAAACCGGTCAGAAGTGCAGCCGCCGCCTGCCATGTTCCAAAACCGAGCGGCTTGAAGACGGGCGCAATCCATCCGCACAGGATCGCCATAAAACTTTTATCGACAGGCACATTGAATCCGCCCGGCCCCGCATTCGAAAGGAGCCAAATTGCAACCGTGCCGCCGAAAATCAAGGTCCCTGCTTTCCGGACGAAACCTTTCCCTTTATCCCATGTGCTTCTGTACAAGTTCCGCACATTCGGCACGCGGTACGGCGGCAGTTCAATGACAAAAACAGAGCCTTCCGTTTTCACCACCATCGAAAATACTTTCGCAAGCAAAAGCGCAACGACAATGCCGAGCACATACAGCGACAGGACAATAAGTGCCTGATGGTGGCGGAAAAAAGCCGCGACAAACAAACTGTAGACCGAAAGCCGGGCAGAACAGGACATGAGCGGGGTCAACAGCGTCGTTAACAGCCGCTCTTTCGGCTGTTCAATCGTCCTTGCCGCCATGACGCCGGGCACATTGCAGCCGAAACCGATAATCAGCGGAATAAACGCTTTTCCGTTCAGGCCGACTGATTCCATCACCCTGTCCATGACCATGGCTACCCGCGCCATATACCCGGAATCTTCAATCACCGAGATAAAGAAAAACAAAACAAAAATTTGCGGCACAAAAACGAGAACGCCGCCAACCCCTGCCACAATCCCGTTTAACACCAGATCACGGATAAACGGCGTTGCCCCCGCTTCTTTCAGCCCCGCTTCAATCCAGGCTGTCAGCGGGCCTGAAAAAAACTTGTCAAGCCAATCCGACAAAGGGGTGCCGAGCCAGTTGAATGTAATGCAAAATACCAAATACATCATCACGAGAAAGATCGGCACGCCAAGGTATTTATTCGTGACGACCGCATCTATTTTCTCCGTCAGCGTTTTCTTTTCTGCCGCCGTTTTTTCAACAGCGGTTTCAATCAGCCGGTCAATAAATTGCTGCCGCTTTTTAAACATTTCCTGTTTAATGGAGGTATGCGGGTTGGCGGCACGGAGCCTGCGCTCCACGCCCGCGCAAAAATCTTCGAGTTCCGCCCTTACATTGGCAAACGCCGGAATTTGGCGGATCACTTCATTTCCTTCCAAAAACTGGAGCGCTAGCCAGCGTTTGTCCAATGACCGGAAATCCGGCAGCCGGTCCATAAGATAGGCCGCCGCATGCTCCAAATCATCGCCGTAATCAATACGGAAATCCGGTGCAACCGCCTTTTCCTGCATCTGTTCCGATATGGCCCTGCATCCTTTTCCTGTCCTTGCAATAATCGGCACGACCGGAATGCCCAGGCCTTCTGCAAGCGAATGGTCGTTCACTTTCATGCCGCGCGATTTTGCAACATCTATCATATTCAGCCCGATCAGAACCGGCTTTCCGTACTCCATCAATTGGATGGTCAAATGCAGGTTCCGTGCGAGCTGGGAAGCATCCACGATATTCAAAACAGATGTGAAGTCTTCCTCAATTAAGAATCTCGATGCCACCGCTTCATCTTTGGAAAGCGGGTTCAAAGCATAAATACCGGGCAAATCAATCAGCATCCCGGCATTTTCCTTCAGCTGGCCCACCTTTTTTTCAACGGTGACACCTGTCCAGTTTCCAACATATTCATAAGATCCGGTAAGCTCATTAAAGAGTGATGTTTTTCCTGTATTGGGGTTTCCAAATAAAGCGACCTGCATTATAAACACTCCACGTGGATCCGCATCGCTTCTTTTTTGCGGATGCCGATGCACTGCCCGCTGACTTCAAGCATGCAAGGCCCGCCGAAAGGCAATCCGCATTTATAACAAACTTCCCGGCCTTCAAGCACACCCAAATCAAGAAGGCGCCTTTGAATACTTTGATCAATGCTTGATAAATCTGTAATAATGCCTTTGCTTCCGGGTTTCAGTTCGGTCAAGACCATGGTATGCCCCTCCTAGACAGATCGAGAAATAGAGTCTGTTCATTGATAATGATTATCATTCTATATTCCTATCATACCGCATTTATTCGCGGGCGTCTACCTCATTTTCAGGGAACCCGGAAAATTTTCATACATTTATGTGAAACTTTTCACATAATATTCATTGACAGCCGGCTTGTCCGCCACCACATGCAAAAAGCGGGCCCCTTAAAGGAGTCCCGCTTTTTGCGGCATATGCACGCCGCTTTTTTCAATGCGGCGGACAGCTTCCATGAGCCTTTCTTCATCCTGTACAAGCGCGATTCTGACATATCCTTCGCCGTGGGGGCCAAAGGCGTTGCCTGGCGTGACCACAACGCCGGCTTTGTCCATCAGTTCATATGTAAAAGCGAGGGACTTTTTGCCTTCCGGGATTTTGGCCCACAAAAACATCGTGGCATCAGACGGGCGGATTTCCCAGCCGATCCGGGATAATCCGGAAACAAACAAATCCCTTCTTTTCTCATACAGCGCAGCATTCCGGCGTGCGAATTCCCTGCCGTTTGCCAAAGCAGCGGCAGCCGCCCTTTGGACCGGTTCAAAAATGCCGTAATCCATATGCGATTTCATTTGGGCAAACAGCCGGATCACTTCCCGGTTCCCTGCCAGAAAACCGATCCGTGCCCCAGCCAAGTTAAAGCTTTTCGATAAGGAATTAAATTCAACCCCCACATCTTTTGCCCCGGCGACGGACAGGAAACTGACCGGCTTTTTCCCGTTAAAGACGAGTTCGCAATAGGCAAAATCGTGGACGACGACGAGATCATATTGTTTTGCGAACCGGACGGCCTCTTCAAAAAATTTTTTCTCAGCAAGCACCGGAATCGGGTTGCCCGGAAAATTCAGCATCATCATTTTCGCTTTTTTCGCGACCTCTTCCGGAATTTTTGACAAATCCGGCATAAAACCGTTCTCTTCCAGAAGCGGCATCGGGTAAGGCACGGCTTCCGCCAGTTTCACCCCTGATTCATAGGCTGTATAACCGGGATCCGGTACGAGAATGATATCGCCGGGGTTACAAAAGACGAGTGGAAGATGGATAATGCCATCCTGGGAACCCGCAAGCTGGATGATCTCGTGTTCAGGATCCAGTTTCACCCCGAACTGTTCGTAATAACGAGCCGCCGCCTCGTAGAAAGCTCCGATCCCGGAAATTGTATACCCGTATTGGCGCGGGTCAGCTGCATTTCGGGCCATTTCTTCCATTACAAAAGCAGGCGGCGCCTGATCCGGGCTTCCGATGCTTAAGTCAATCATCCGGCTGCCTTCTTTTATTTTTTTCTTTTTGTACGCCAAAAGCTCATTAAAAATCAATGTCGGTAACTGGTTCATGCGTCTTGCAGTGTCAACCAAAAGCTTTTCCTCCCAATTTCCCGGCCTCAAGGCTTTGTGTGCCTGTTCCAGGATGCATCAGCATAAGATTCGTTTATAATCATTTATTATACCACAATTTCCGGCATCCCGGGAGCTGTTATCATACAGTTACAGGTTGGAAGCGAAGGATCCGGCCCGGTTAAAAAGCCGGGCGATTGTTTAAGAACGCCCGCTTCTTGTGCTTTTGATCCCGCAGCCACGCTTGCATGTATCAAAGAGCCGCTTGTTCAATCCGGTGTGCGGAGTTGTTTTTCCGCCATCTGAAGCTGTGCCGCCACTTGTGCATGGCCTGTTCCCCCGGCGCTGTTCCGCATTTTGACAACATGTTCCGGTTTCAGCACTTCAAAAATATCGGCTTCAAAAAGCGAGCTGAACGACTGATATTCATCCAGTGTCAAGTCAAGCAAATATTTGCCGTGCTGAATCCCATAGAGGACAATCTGCCCGATCACCGCATGCGCCTCACGGAACGGCAGCCCTTTTTTCGCCAAATAATCGGCAATATCGGTTGCATTCGCGTAATCGTTCGAGACAGCCCGGAACATCTTCTCCCGGTTCACTTTCATCGTTTCAATCATCGGCGCAAGCAGCTTAAGCGCTCCTTCAAGCGTATCAGCCGTATCAAAAATACCTTCTTTATCTTCCTGCATGTCTTTATTGTAGGCAAGCGGCAACCCTTTCAGAACGGTTAAAAGCCCGATGAGGTTCCCAAACACCCTTCCCGTTTTTCCGCGCAAAAGTTCGGGCACGTCGGGATTTTTCTTTTGCGGCATGATGCTCGACCCGGTGCAAAAGGAATCATCGAGCTCGATAAACTGGAATTCCTGGCTTGACCAGAGCACCAGTTCCTCCGACAAACGGGAAATATGGGCCATCAGAATGGCGGCATTCGCCAAAAATTCAAGCACAAAGTCGCGGTCGCTGACAGCATCCAGGCTGTTCGGGTAAATGCGGGAAAATCCGAGCAGTTCGCGCGTCCGTTCCCTGTCAATCGGAAAAGTCGTCCCGGCGAGCGCCCCGGCACCGAGCGGCAGCCAGTCCGTCCGCTTCAAGCTGTCTGAAAATCTCTCTTTATCGCGCTCCAGCATCCAAAAATAAGCGAGAAGATGGTGGGCAAACAACACCGGCTGCGCCCGTTGCAGATGGGTGTAACCGGGCATCATCGTTTCTTTGTTTTCTTTTGCTTTCGTCACAATTGCTTCCTGGACGAGTGAAATCAGGCGAATCATTTCTTTTGTCGTTTTCCGGACATACAGGTGCATATCGGTCGCCACCTGGTCATTCCGGCTCCGCCCTGTATGCAGCTTCCCGCCGGCAGGGCCGATTTCATCCATCAGCATTTTTTCGATATTCATATGGATATCTTCATTCTCAACTGTAAATGCCGCTTCTCCGTTTTTGATTTTTTCGGCAATTTTATGAAGCCCTGCTTTGATTTGTTCCACATCTTTTTCAGGCAAAATGCCGCATTCGCCGAGCATTTGGACATGGGCAAGGCTCCCTTCAATATCTTCAAAAGCAAGCCTCTGGTCATATCCGATCGACGCTGTATAGGTTTCAACAAGCTGATTCGTTTCCTTTGTAAAACGTCCGCCCCATAGCTTTGACAATGTCATTTCCTCCTGCTGCAATAGGATTAAAAAATGAAGGCTGCACGGCGAACCGCCACAGCCTTCCGGATATTTTTCCGACTTCTCCCGCCTCGGCAAACAAGTGAAAAATACTTGAACGGGCCTGTTCCAACCTTGAAATTTGCCGTGCTGCTGATTTAGTATCAGAGACAGCGGCCAAATTGCTTATTGATTTAACACTTTCCCGTTTTCCTGGATTTCGGCAAATACTTTTGTCGGCAGCCCCCACAGTTTGATGAAGCCGACTGCAGCATTATGGTCAAACGAATCGCCTTTCAAATAGGTCGCCAGTTCTTCATTATACAGGCTGTATGGGGATTTTCTTGCCACTACCGTGTGGGTGCCTTTAAACAGTTTCACGCGGACCGTGCCGGTGACCGTTTTCTGTGTTTCCTCGACAAACGCATCGAGCGCGGCCTTTAACGGCGAATACCAGAGCCCTTCATAAATGATTTTGGTCAACTGCTGTTCCACCGTTGTTTTAAATTGTGTCACTTCACGTGGCAGCGTTAAAAATTCCAGTTCTTTATGGGCATTGATCAGCACGACTGCAGCCGGGTTTTCGTATACTTCGCGCGATTTGATCCCGACAAGGCGGTTTTCAATATGGTCGATTCTGCCGATGCCATGTTTGCCGGCTGTCAGGTTCAGCTCTTCGATCATTTGGACGAGGCCCATCGCTTTGCCGTTTAAGGCAACCGGGACGCCTTTTTCAAACGTAATTTCAATATATTCCGGCTCATCCGGCGTCATTTCGATCGGCGCAGTCCAGTCGAATGCTGCTTCCGGCGCTTCGTTCCAAGGATTTTCAAGGACGCCGGCTTCGCACGCTCTTCCCCATATATTGGCATCAATCGAAAACGGGTTATCTAAGTCTACCGGAATCGGAATATTGTTTTTCTCCGCATAGGCAATTTCTTCATCGCGGGTCATGCCCCATTCACGGACAGGCGCAACGACTTTCAAGTTCGGGTTGAGCGCCTGGACGGACACTTCAAAACGGACCTGGTCGTTCCCTTTTCCGGTACAGCCGTGTGCCACGGCAACGGCGCCTTCCTGTTCCGCGACATCCACCAAAAGCTTCGAAATAAGCGGGCGGCTGATCGCCGAAGACAGCGGGTATTTTCCTTCATAGAGCGCATTTGCCTTTAATGCCGGCAATATATAATCTTTTGCAAGCATTTCTTTCCCGTCTATGATCACCGCTTTGATTGCGCCGACATTCAGCGCTTTCTGGCGGATCGCATTTAAATCTTTGCCTTCGCCGACGTCAATGCCAAGGGCAATGACATCATAGCCGTATTTTTCCTGAATCCATTTAATCGATACGGATGTATCCAAACCGCCTGAGTAGGCCAATACAATTTTTTCCTTTGCCATTTTTCTCTCTCCCTGCCTCTTTGTATAAATAATATTGAAGTTGAATTTTTATACACCCATTATATCGGATTCATTAAAAATTTTCCAGTAGTTTTTTTAAAATGGCTTTATGGGCATGGAGCCGGTTCTCCGCCTCGTCAAAAACCGCGGAATGCGGGCCGTCAATGACCGCCTCCGTGACTTCTTCGCCGCGGTGGGCTGGCAGGCAGTGGAGGAAAAGAAAATCTTTTTTTGCCAGTTTGCATAATGATTCATTTACCTGATAATCTTGCAAATCTTCGAGCCGTTTCTTCGTTTCGCCTTCCTGCCCCATGCTGGCCCACACATCGGTGATGACCACATCGGCATTTCGGATCATTTCTTCCGGGTTTTGGCCCATTTCAATACAAACCCCTTTTCGGGCAGCTTCTTTTTGAGCCCCAGCAAGAATGCCGGCATTCGGCAAATATCCTTCCGGGGCAGCGACGGACATATGCATGCCCGCCTTTGCCGCCCCCTCAAGCAATGAGTGGCACATATTGTTATTGCCGTCCCCGAGGTAGCAGATTTTAAGCCCGACAAGCTTCCCTTTATATTCCTGAATGGTCAGCAAATCGGCCAAAACCTGGGTCGGATGATGCAGATCGGTCAGCCCGTTGATCACGGGGACATCTGCGTGCCGCGCAAAAGATTCGATGGTTTCGTGCGCGAATGTGCGGATCATCAGACAGTCGACATAACGGGACAACACTTTTGCCGTGTCATGGATTGTCTCGCCGCGCCCGAGCTGGATGTCTCTCGAGCTCAGAAAAAGGGCGTGGCCGCCGAGCTGGAGCATGCCGGCTTCAAAAGAAACCCGGGTGCGCGTGGATGATTTTTCAAAAATCATCCCGAGCACTTTCCCTTTTAAATACGGGGTCTCCTTCCCTTCTTTATGCGCTTTTTTTAAGACGGCCGCTTCCTGGAGCAGATCGTACAGCTCCTCTTCCTGCAGCGCGCCGATTGTTAAAAAATCTTTCTTTTTCGTACGGGCCATTGTCGCCATCTGTATCTTCCTTTCTGCTAAACTTCTGCTTTTATGCGGTTAAAATCGTGAAGCGGAGCCACTTTTGGCGTTGTCCCTGTAGCGTGGCGGGTGATGGCTTCCAATGTATCCAGACAGGTAAACAGCGGAATATGGAAACGCATTGCTGCTTCACGCAGCTTGCTGCCGCCTCTTCTTTGGTCCCGCCCTTTTGTCGGGATGACCACCGCAGCGGTTACGGGTTGCTGTTCGAAAAAGGCGGTGGCACCCTCAAGGGCCACTGTTTCCGCAGCCACGCCGTTTTTGGCCAGGAACCGTGCCGTATGTTCCGTTGCGGCAATCCGGTAGCCTCTGTCCGCCAGTGTTTTCATTACCGGCAGAGCGGCTGCTTTTTCGCGATCCGTCACCGAGCAAAATACAAATTGTTCATCAAGCGGCGGCTCAAACACCGGGCCATGGACGGACAGAAGCGTTTTTTCGAGTGCCTCCCCGAATGTCCGGGCAAGGCCGAGCACCTCGCCGGTTGATTTCATTTCAGGCCCTAAAACAGGGTCGACATCTTTCAGCTTTGTATAGGAAAATACCGGTGCCTTCACGGCAACAAGTTCCGGCGGTACAAGGAGCCCCTTTTCCGCAAGCGTTTTTCCGAGTTGTACGGCAATGGCGAGATCAATCATCGGAATGCCGGTGACTTTGCTTAAAATCGGAACGGTTCTAGAAGCACGCGGATTGACTTCCAGCACATAAACGGTCCCTTCATAAATTAAAAATTGGATATTGGCAATGCCTTTGATTTGGCCCTTTAAACAGATTTTTTCAGCATACCGGATAAGCGTTTCCTGCACAGACGGGCCTAAGTGCCGGGGCGGGTAAACGGCCATGCTGTCGCCGGAGTGGACGCCCGCCTTTTCAATATGTTCAAAAATGCCCGGGATGAGCACCTTCTCCCCATCACAAATGCAGTCGAGTTCGCATTCCGTACCCGGCAAATACTGGTCAATCATAAGCGGCCAGCTTTTTTCGCTTGCGTACTTCAACGCATCGGCGTAAGCGTTGAGTTCGTCTTCATGGTAAAAAATGAACATCGACTGCCCGCCAATAACATAGGACGGGCGGACAAGTACCGGAAACGAAAGGTCTTTTGCCGCCCGTTTCAGTTCTTCTGCATCATAGGCGGTGTGCCCTTTAATATGCGGAATGCCGAGCTCATCCAGCAGCTTGTAAAAAAGATTGCGATCCTCAAGCTGGTCGATTTGTTCCACAGTGGTCCCGAACAGTTTCACGCCTTCCGCTTCAAGGCTCGATGCGACATTGATCGCGGTCTGGCCGCCGAATTGCGTGAAGACGCCGGCCACCTGCTCTTTTTCAATAATATGCAGCAAATCTTCCGGGCGCAGCGGGTCAAAATACAATTTATCCGCCATTGAAAAATCAGTGCTGACCGTCTCCGGATTGTTGTTTACGACAATCGTTTCATAGCCAAGTTGTTTGAGCGCCATAACGGCATGGACCGAGCAGTAATCAAATTCAATCCCCTGCCCGATGCGGATCGGGCCGGAACCGATGATCAGCACTTTCGGGCGGTTTGACACTTCCACTTCATCCCGGCCGCCCCAGGTGGAATAGTAGTACGGCGTTTGCGCCTCAAACTCGGCGGCACAGGTGTCGACAAGTTTATAAACCGGCACAAGCCCGAGTTGTTTTCTTTTTTCGCGCACCGCTTTTTCGCTGCATCCGCATAATGCCGAAAGACACTCATCACTGATGTTCATTTTTTTAGCTGCGCGCAGCAAAGCATCCGGCATGGCATCGATCGTATATTGTTTGCATGTTTCTTCCATATCCACAATATTTTTTATTTTTTCAAGAAACCAGCGGTCGATTTCCGTGTATTTTTCAATGTCAGAAAGCGCCATGCCTTTGCGCATCGCTTCCGCCACCGCAAACAGGCGGATATCGGTCGCTTCCGTCAAAAGCGGGACCAAATCATCCGGCTGTTTTTCGGCAAGCGCCGGATAGAAAAGGCCTGAAAGCCCGAGTTCAAGCGAACGGATCCCTTTGTTAAGCGCCCCTTCAAATGTGCGGTCGATCGCCATCGCTTCGCCGGTCGCCTTCATTTGCGTGCCAAGTTTCCGGTCCGCTTCCGTAAATTTGTCAAACGGAAAGCGCGGAATTTTTACGACAACATAATCAAGGGCCGGTTCGAAGGAGGCAAACGTGTTGCCGGTTACCGGGTTTAAAATTTCATCCAGATGATAGCCGATTGCGCATTTCGTCGCAATGCGGGCGATCGGGTAACCGGTTGCTTTCGAAGCCAGGGCGGATGACCGGCTGACGCGCGGATTGACTTCAATAATATTGTACTGGTCGGAACACGGATCGAGCGCGAACTGGATGTTGCACCCGCCGATCACCCCGAGCGCGCGGATCACTTTTAAAGAAGCGTCCCGGAGCAGCTGGTACTGCACATCCGATAAAGTCTGCGATGGCGCGACCACAATCGAGTCGCCCGTGTGCACCCCGACGGGATCGATATTTTCCATATTGCAGACAATGATGCACGTGTCGTTTGCATCGCGCACGACTTCGTATTCAATTTCTTTCCAGCCTTTGATGCTTTTTTCAAGCAGCACCTGGTGGATCGGGCTCAGGTCAAGGCCGCGCTGCAGCACTTCCCGCAGTTCCTTGTCATTGGCCGCAAATCCCCCGCCGGAGCCGCCAAGCGTATAGGCGGGGCGGATAATGACGGGATAGCCGATTTTTTTCGCAAACGCCAGCCCGTCCTCCATATTTTCCACAATTTTTGACTGCGGGATCGGTTCCCCGATATCAAGCATCAACTGGCGGAATTTTTCGCGGTCTTCCCCCTTCTGGATCGATTCCACCGGCGTCCCGAGCAATTGTACCCCGTACTTATCGAGAATCCCCGCTTCATAGAGCTGGACGGCGAGATTCAGGCCGGTCTGCCCGCCCAATGTCCCGATAATGCCGTCCGGACGCTCTTTTTGTAAAATCTGTTCTATCGACTCCACCGTCAGCGGGTCAAAATAAATCCGGTCGGCCATTTCTTCATCTGTCATGATCGTTGCCGGATTGCTGTTGACAAGCACGACCTCAATCCCTTCTTCTTTCAAGGCGAGGCAGCTCTGCGTCCCCGCATAATCAAATTCGGCGGCCTGGCCGATGACAATCGGGCCGGAGCCGATCACAAGCACTTTTTTGATCGATTTATTGAATGGCATAAGACAAAACTCCCGCTCTTTGTTGTACTCGTTGTAAAAACTGGTCAAAAATGTATTCGGAATCACGCGGCCCCGGATGCGCTTCCGGGTGGAACTGGACGGAGAAGACCGGCAAGTCCGGATGGATGCAGCCTTCAACCGTGCCGTCATTCACATTCTTAAAGGAAAGTTCCAGTTCCGTCCCTGCAAGTGATGCTTCATCGACAACATAGCCATGGTTTTGGGCCGTCATCAACACTTTGCCTGTCTTTAAATCTTTAACCGGGTGGTTGCCGCCCCTGTGGCCGAACGGCAGCTTTTTCGTCTTTGCCCCGTAAGCGAGTGCCAATAGCTGGTGTCCGAGGCAAATGCCAAGCACCGGGTAAGCGGCGCTCACTTTTTTGATTTCCGGCAGCCACTCGGCCAGTTTAGCAGGATCCCCGGGGCCGTTTGAAATGACAATGCCGTCAGGTGCAAGTTCCGCCATTTGTTTTGCCGTAAAATCAAAGGGTACGACGGTCACTTTGCAGTTGCGGTCAAGCAAGTATTGCAGAATGGATTTTTTGTAGCCGAAATCCATCAAAGCAATGTGCAAAGGGCCGTCTCCATAGGTTTCCGGTTGTTTTATGGCAACTTCGGCTACGAAAAATTCATCGCCGCCGCATGGCACTTTTTGATCGCGGGACGTTGAAACAAGGCCGCGCACAGTGCCGCGTTTGCGGATCGTTTTTACAAGCGCACGCGTGTCCACCCCTGAAAGGCAAGGGACATCCGACTTTTCCAAAAAGGAAAGGGCCGTTTTTTCCACTTTATAAAAACTCGGGCTTGCGCATATTTCGCCGGTCACAACCGCGCGCGCCGAGATGCTTTTGCTTTCGTGATCATCGCCGTTTACGCCGTAATTGCCGATTAAAGGGTAACAAAACACCAGGATCTGCCCGGTGTACGACGGGTCGGTCATCATTTCCTGATATCCCGTCATGCCGGTGTTAAATACCACTTCTCCCGTTGTTTCAGCGGGATTTCCCGCAAAAAAGCCTTCAAAAATTTCTCCCGTTTCAAGAATGAGATATCCTCTTGCCACGTTTTCTGTCCTCCCTTGTCTCTTTGCCGGTTAAAGATCGTTTTGGTTTGCCTTGGCAAAAACCGTTTGCATTTTTTGGGCAAAAAGCGCCGTTTCCTTTTCCGTAATCACAAGCGGCGGCAACAGGCGGACCACATGCGGCCCTGCTGTTAATACAAGCAAATGCTCGGTCAATGCCACCCGGGTGATTGTCGCAGCTTCCATTTCCGTTTCAAGGCCGGCCATCAGCCCTTTTCCGCGGATTTCTTTAATAAAAGGAAATTGTGCTTTCAACTCTTCCAGTTTTGCCCAAAAATCGATGCTCTGTTTTTGGACATGTTCGATGATATCCTCTTCCGCAAACGTTTCAAGTGTCGCCAGGCCGGCTGTCGCGGATAGCGGGTTGCCGCCAAAAGTGCTGCCGTGCGTGCCGGGCGTAAAGCTTTGCGCAATTTTTTCTTTCGCGAGCATGGCGCCAATCGGAATGCCAGACCCCAGCCCTTTTGCAAGCGTCATGATATCCGGTTCGAAGCCGTACTGTTCATAGGCAAACAGTGTACCGGTCCGGCCCATGCCCGTCTGCACTTCATCCACAATGATTGCACAATCGTTCTCCCTGCACGCGCGGACAAGGGCATCCACCCATTCCTGTTCTGCAGGAATGACGCCGCCTTCCCCCTGAATCAGTTCAAACATGACGGCAATGGGCTTTATTTTTGCGAGATCGCGGAGTGCCGCAATGTCGTTAAACGGCAAATAGATGAATCCCGGCACAAGCGGTTCAAAGCCATGCTGGATTTTTTCCTGTGCCGTTGCCGACAATGTCCCGAGTGTCCGACCATGGAACGAATGCTTAAAGGTGACGATGGGCCCCGATTTGCCGCGTTTTTTTGCATCGAGGCGGGCCAGTTTGATCGCCGCTTCATTGGCTTCCGCGCCGCTGTTTGCAAAAAACGCCTGGTCAAATGCGCTTAAAGCTGCCAGTTTTTCAGCCAGCTCTTCCTGCGGCCCGATCTCAAACAGATTGGAAGTATGCCAGATTCGGTCTAGCTGGCCGGCCACTTTGTTTTTTACTTTTTCGGGGACATGGCCGAGATTGCAAACGGCAATGCCCGAAGTAAAATCCAAATATTTTTCTCCGTTTTCATCCCATACATAACTGCCTTTTCCTTTTACAAACTTTACCGGCGTCCGGCTGTACGTCTGCATAAGTGCTTGTTTCTGTACCGTTTGCGCCATCTTATCCATCGATCAAAACCCCGTTCCCTGTAAATTTCGTCCCGGTTTTTCCGCCGCCTGCCAAAAACAGGAGGCTGTCTTCTTCTGTCCCGTCCACAATCACCACTTCTTTTACGCCGGACCGGATGCATTCCACTGCTGCCCGGACTTTTGGAATCATGCCGCCAGTAATGACTTGCTTTTGGATGAGCCCGTCAACCTGCCCGGGGGTAAGATAAGGGAGCACTTTCCCTTCCATCATGACCCCGGGGACATCCGTCACCATCCAAACACGCGCGTTCATTTTTCGGGCAACCGCGGCTGCCGCCAAATCAGCATTGACATTCAAGCGCTGGCCGTTTTTATCCGCCGCAACCGGGGAAATGACCGGGATAAACTGCTGCCGCAATAAAGCATGCAGCACCTGTTCATTTACCGATTCGATTTCCCCGACATACCCGAGATTAGGTGCCTCAATCTTTCTGGCTGTTAAAAGACCTGAGTCGGTTCCGCTGATGCCGACCGCTTTGGCCCCCGCCTGTGAGAGCCGGCGCGTAATCCATTTGTTGATGGAACCGGAAAGCACCATCTCGACGACGTTTAACACCGGCTCGGTTGTGACACGCATCCCGTTTTTGAATTGCGACTTGATCTGCATTTTTTCCAGCATGGCCGAGATCGCCGGCCCACCGCCGTGGACGATAACAGGATCAAGCCCGAATCGCGCTTTGATTTGCACCAGATTTTCAAAAAATGCATCCGGCAGCTGATGGAGGATGCTGCCGCCGCACTTGATGACAACGTATGCCAATTTGGCCCACCCCTTATAAATAGTTATTATCTTGTATAATTATGCAAAAATGTGTGCACCAACATTATGAACGGTAAGTGGCATTGATTTTCACATAATCATAGGTCAGGTCGCATCCCCACGCCGTACCCTGGCAAGTTCCGGCCCCGAGGTCGATGGCCATACAGATTTTGTCATTTTCCTTTAAATAGGCATGTGCCTCGTCTTCGGAATAGGAAGCCGGCATGCCTTTTTCGACTACGGAAATCCCGCCGATACGGACAGAAAGCGCCTGTTCATCCACTTGGACGCCGCTGTATCCGATCGCATTGATAATCCTTCCCCAGTTCGCATCGGCGCCAAAGATAGCGGCTTTTACCAAATTTGAGCCGATAACGGTTTTTGCGGCTGCTTGCGCCTCTTTTTCCGTTTCAGCCCCGGTTACACAGACTTCAACCAGTTTCGTCGCGCCTTCCCCGTCCCTTGCAATTTGTTTGGCAAGTTCCCGGGCAATATAGGCAAAGCTTTCTGCAAATTTTTTCCAATCCGGGTGTGCGTATGAAAGCGTATCATTTCCGGCCAGCCCGTTTGCCATCACAATCACCATGTCATTTGTGCTTGTGTCGCCGTCCACCGTGATCATATTGAACGTTTCATCGACCGTTTGTTTCAGCAGGTTTTGCAATGCAGCCGCCTCCACTTTGGCATCTGTCGTCATAAAAGCGAGCATCGTTGCCATGTTTGGATGGATCATCCCCGATCCTTTGGCGCAGCCGGCAACGGTGACCGTTTTCCCGCCAATTTCAAGTGTTGCGCAGGCGCGTTTTTGAAAGGTGTCCGTCGTGAGTATCGCTTTTTCAAAAAGGTCTGGATGGGACGCCCCCTCTCCTTTATCGATACGGCGGATGCCGGTTTCAATTTTTTCAACCGGCAAAAACTCACCAATGACACCTGTTGAGGCAACGCCGACCTGGTTTTCGTTTACGCCGATTTGGGCGGCGAACCATTTCCGCATCAGGCGGGCGTGGCGGAGGCCTTCACTGCCTGTAAAGGAGTTTGCATTTCCCGAATTCACAATGATGCCGGACAGCTTCCCGCTTTCCACAATGCTTTCCTTTGTGACCTGGATGGGCGCTGCCTGAAACTGATTCGTCGTATAGACCGCAGCCGCTTGTGCCGGGACAGCGGAGTAAAGCCACCCAAGGTCCGGGCGTTTTCTTTTAATGCCGCAATGGAGCCCGCCGGCAAAAAATCCAGCCGGGCTCGAGATGTTTCCGTCCGTTTTGGTAAAAAATGCAGTACTTTCTTTCTCATATAATTGATTCATTGCCATCCTCCATATATAAACGGTATGTTTAAGATTGCCTTATGGATAAACCGGAATAGACTTGAGCCCTGTATCTTCTTCCAGCCCGAAAAGCAGATTCATATTTTGGACTGCCTGCCCGCTTGCACCTTTTACAAGATTGTCAATGGCAGAAATGACCACGAGCCTTCCCGTCCGTTCATCCGCATGGACGCCTATATCACAGTAATTTGAGGCGTATACTTCCTTTGTAGATGGAAAAGAACCGGCCGGCCTGATCCGGATAAATTTCCGGCCTTTATACACTTTCCTATAATATTGGCGGACATCTTCAGTGGTGACTTTTTTTGTTAAAGGCGCGTATATCGTGCAAAGAATCCCCCTTGTCATCGGAATGAGATGGGGCGTAAACGAAATTTTCGCTTCCCTTCCGGCAAACTCCTTGATGAACCGCTCGATTTCCGGTGTATGCTGGTGGCTGCCGACTTTGTACGCGCCGGTATTTTCATTTACTTCAGTAAATAAGTTGCTGAGGGAAGGGTTTCTTCCCGCGCCGGAAACACCGGTTTTGCCGTCAATCACAATAAAGGAAGTGTCAATAAGCTCCTCTTGAACAGCCGGGAGAAGCCCTAAAAGCGCTGCGGTCGGAAAGCAGCCGGGATTGGCGATCAATTGCGCTTCTTTTATCCTGTCCGCATTCATTTCAGCAAGGCCGTAGATTGCTTTGTCCAGCTCTTTTTGCGGGGCGGGTTCGCGTTTATACCATTGCCTGTACGCTTCCCCGCCCAGTCTGAAATCCCCGGACAGGTCGATGCACTTTAAACCTTTTTCAACAAAGCGCGGTACCCAGTTTTTTGCTACCCCGGACGGCGTTGCGAAAAACAATAGTTCCACCCTGCCTGCGATTTCATCCGGAACCATGTCTTCCAGTTCGGCTTCGGTGATGTGCTGGAAATGCGGGTAGTGTGCGGTCAGCATCGTGCCTTTTGTGCGATGCGATATCAACATTTCCAGTTGTGCGCGGGGATGGCGGGCAAGAAGTCTGACAAGTTCCACGCCGCTGTATCCGTTTGCCCCGACAATCCCTATTTTCAACATTTTCATCTCCCTATTGTTATGTATGTGCATTATTATAATTCAATATGCATGATTATACAAGGCTAAAAATATAAAAAAATAGAAACTTTTCATTTTCACGAATAACAAAAAAAGATCAAGGCCTGCATTTGGCAGGGCTTGATCTTTTTTGTCCGCAAGGAAAGATTATTCGTTTGCCAATACGACGATTTTTCCGTTTGCCGCCGCACCGACATACCGGGTGGCAATTTCAAGCGGAATTCCGAGTTCAAGGATCTTTTCCAATATTTTTTCCGGATATGTTTCTCTTTTGACCAGTGCTTTCAGTTCGTCCATGAGATCCACATCCGTATGAAGGCATATTCCGTTTACGCCTTTTCCGGCTTCACGGCCGACTTCACGGATGGCCGCATCATTGTTGGCAATGACAGTAATGCGCCCATTTTCTCTATGATGCTGTAAAACGGCTTCTGCTGCTTCCCCGGGTCCGGCAAAAATTCCAATTAAATGCATACGCGTGTCCCCATGTCAATTTCCGAAAGAAATGACGAGTTTTTCCAGTTCCGCCGGGCCGGGTTCCGTCATCGTAAAGCCGAGCTTTTCCATTTCTTCAGCCAATGCCGCTGCATGGCTTTGATCTGTGACAATAAAGGTGCGGTCGCGCTGAATGGTGTCTTTTACTTTCGCCAAAAAGGAAAACAAAGCAGCGGTTTTCGGTTCTTGAATTTCCCGCATAAAATTGGAGGATTTTTCGGTTACCGGCAAAATCCAAATCTCACATGCAAACGGCATTTTTAAGATTTCATAGAAAGCATCTGTTTTTTCGAGCGGTGTACGCAGCGTATAATCGAAAAATTCATACACTTTCCGGCTGGAAAAAGGGAAGTTTGCAAACGGGCGGGAGCCTTCCTTGTCGAACACGTGAATGTCCACTTTCGATTTATTTTTTTCAAAATAATTGTCTTCTGTTTTCGCAACGGTATTTTGCATCGTAAGTTCCCCTTTGTATGTAAATCAGATTTCTTTTTATATTGCCTTTTTGCCCCGTTCTTAAACACTGAAGCCGGAATGTTTAACCTGTTAACCCGCGGGTAGACAAAATTGCAAGGCAAAACTGGTACGGGAGTAGGAGCAGATGTTTGTCGTACCGAGCACATACCCGCCTGATCAGGAACCCGAAGAATTTTGCCATCTTTTTATCAATCATTCGGAAGGCAAAGAAAGTGCCAAAGGGAGATGGGCGAGTAGCGAAAGCATGGATGGAAAAGGCGAATTTAAATTCGTCGAACCTTTTGCATCCAGTGACCGTGTCGGGCAACAACCGCACCGCCCTATGTGCAAGGGACACTGCCAACCGGTGAACTACCCACCACTTATTGACCTTGCGGTCTAATTGAAGTGGGGGCTTCTCGACTTATCGTTGCTTTTACTAGCCAACGAAAACTGACCGAGCTAACCCTCTTGTTCCAAGAGTTTTGTTACTTATGATAACGCTAATAAGCGTATACCTTCATTTTTGATATTGATTGCTGAATTATAGTCGCGATCTGCCACATAACCGCACGAACAACGGTAGGTGCGTTCAGATAGTTTCACAGGTTTTTCTGCACCACAACAAGAACACTTCTTAGTGGAGGGAAACCACTTATCAATTTTCACAAGTTGTTTCCCCTGTTCTTTTAGCTTTGATGCTAGTATAGTTTCATGGACACCCTTTAGTGAAATATAATATTAACGAAGGGATGTGTCCTGATATGGGTAACACAAGCGAAAAACGTAAAAGTTATCATGCTGAATTTAAGGAAATGGTGGTTGAGCTTTATCAAACTGGAACACCAGTAAAACAGATCTGCAGCGAATATGGCCTGTCTGAAACGACAATCTACAAATGGATCAGAAAACAAAAACCGGTTAAGCTGGATGACGGGAGCTCTTTTACCCCGGAAGAATTTCTGAACCTGCAAAAAGAATTGCACCGGCTGAAAGAGGAAAACGAAATCTTAAAAAAAGCTATGGCCATATTCGCAAAGAAGTAGATCAAACCACTGTTATATCCATGATTGACGAGATAAGAGCCAAACACCATTATGACCTTAAAACCATGTGTACGGTCCTTGGCGTGCCGAGAAGTACCTACTATCAATCCAAACAAAAAAAAGAGTCAAAAACAAAACGGGAAAACCGGGAGTTGACAGACAGAATACGAAAAATCCATACGGAAAGCAAGCAGAGGTACGGAGCGCCGAAGATCCGCCATATGCTTGAAAAAGAAGGGCTCAAAGTCAGCCTGAAACGGGTTCAGCGTTTGATGAAGGCTGCAGGCATTTATTCCATTATCAGAAAAAAGTACCGTCCCCATTCCAATAAGGGCAAGATGGAAGAACACGATAACCTGCTGAACCAGGACTTCTCAACGACAACCATCAACGAGAAATGGGTTACGGATATTACGTACATTCATACTTTGAGAGACGGTTGGTGCTACCTGGCTTCCGTAATGGATTTACATTCCAGAAAGATTGTCGGTTACGCTTTTGACCGCCACATGACGACTGAACTGGCTTTAAAGGCAGTAGAAAACGCTTATCAGGCACAACGTCCAGGTCCGGGATTGATCTTGCATTCTGATTTGGGATCCCAGTATACAAGCGAGAAATTTGCAGAATACATGGAAAAGAAGCAGTTCAAACACTCCTTCAGTAAAAAAGGTTGCCCATACGATAACGCCTGCATTGAGTCTTTCCATGCAATTCTGAAAAAGGAAGAGATCTATAGAATCAACTATTTGAACTTTCAAGCTGCCAGAAGAGCCTTATTCGAATTTATAGAAGGCTGGTACAATCGGAAACGGATTCATAGCTGCCTGGGCTATATGACGCCACAAGAAACAGAAGACAGTATCAAAGGGGCAGCGTAGTGCTCTTCACAATTTTACAAGCATCCGCTTTACATGGAGTGGCGGGGCGTGGTAGGCTTGTTTGCCATGCGAAAGAAATCATTGCCCCTTTCGCCCTTCGCATAACACCACGCCCGCAGAGGCTCCATGTCAAGCGACCAGCAGTCATGAAAAATATGGCATGAGATCAAAATTAAATTTCACTTATTGGTGTCCAAAATATTGACTTAAATCCACTTATACGCTAAGAAAGTAGTGAACATCCCCCAGCCGTTATCATGAACGCTTTTCCCAAAGTGAAGGGCTTGAGACATCCCTTTCATGTTCAAGTCCTCAATCACGACAGCATCAAAGTTAGAAGCTAATTCTTTTGACTTATGATGAAGAAAATTCATGCGTTGGTTCGCCACTTTCTCATGTAACTTAGCCACTACTAGTCGTTGCTTGTTCCAACGTGCAGAACCTTTCTTTCTTCGAGAAAGAATTCGTTGTGCTTTTGCTAATTTATCTAAGGCTTGCCGATAGTAACGTGGGTAATTGGCTTTCTTACCCTGTTCACTCTCGACATATAGACCATCCATAGCAAAATCCAAACCAACAACTTTCTGTATGTTAACTGGACGAATATCTTTCTCATATTCTGTCAAAATTGAAATGTAGTACTTGCCTGTCTTTGTTTTAGAAATAGTGCAAGATTTGATTTTATAATCAGCAGGTATCTCTCTATGCTGTTTCATTTTTATTGGCTTTTTGATTTTTGGCAGTTTGATATGACCATTTTCTAGCTTAATATTTCCGTTGACCATATTAGTTGTATAGGATTGTTTTGCTTTACGATTTTTGAACTTTGGAAAATCCGCATTTCCTTCAAAGAAATTCTTATAAGCAGTCTGTAAGTTCATTTGTGCATTTGCCAAAGCTAAAGAATCCACTTCTTTTAGGAATGGAAATTCACTTTTATATTTTGCAGGGGTCGGAAACTTTTGCTTTTTAAGCAATTCTTTATCATCCTTGAACTTTTCATACGTTTCTTTGCGTTCAGCTAACATCTTATTGTAGACAAAGCGAACACAACCAAATGTCTTAGCTAATAATGCGGATTGTTCTTTGTTTGGTAACAAACGAAACTTGAAAGCTTTGTTTTGCTTGGCCATATCAATTCACCTCACTTTTGACCTTGATTTTCAATATATTTTTTGATGGTATCTATTGGAGCGTCGCCTGTTGTAAGTAGGCAGAAACTTCTTGACCAAAACATTTCTTTCCATAGTTTTTTTCTTATATGTGGAAAGTCTCTTTTTATCAGTCGAGAACTTGCACTCTTATAGGCGTTGATGAACTTTGATAGTTCAGAGTTAGGATTTGCTTTGAATAAGATGTGGATATGGTCTTTATCATGATTCCATTCCACTAAAGAAATATTGTATTTACTTCCAATCTCAGCGAACATATCTTTTGCAAAATCAGATATTTCACTATCGAACACTTGTCTACGGTATTTTACAACCAATACAAGGTGATAATGCAGTAAGAATACTGAATGATTATTACTATCTAATTTCATTGATATATCAAACCTCTATTCCATCTAAGACTGATTATATCAAAACCTTTGGCTAAAGCCAACCGAAATTCATCTCCCACCTACTCATTGGTGCTATTCGCACCTTCACATTCCTTGAGGATGGGAGACTTCTTTCGGAAAGCCGTTAAATAAAGCAAAAAACCGGGAGAAGGCAAGCCTTCTCCCGGTTTTTTGCTTTTTCTTAATGCGCACCCGCCATCACCGGCTGGCGGTAAGCAGATAGCGACTCATCCATGATTTTTTGAAAAAGCGGCCTAAGATGCGCGGGAACCAGCCGGCCGGCAAAATCCCACGCATTTTGTTCAATCGTAAGCGCCAGTGCTTGCTTTTCCGGCAAACGCCCGGACTCTTCAAAGGCGGCGGACAATGCAGGCAGATTTTCATCCATCGCATGGCCGATTTCATGTGCAAGCACAATCGTAGTGTAAGACATAAACCATTTGCAGCTCCCAAACAATAGCTCGCATTGCCGCCGGATTGTCTCTGTATACAGCGTAATCGTATGGGTGTGCGGATGATATTTGCCGCCAACGAGACGCCCGCCTGGGAACTGTTTCTTTATTTTCAAATGGGCGGTGCACCCGGCGTTTTTTAGTAATTCCGTTGCCATTTCTCTGATTTGCAAAATTCCCCTGTCTCCTTTATCCATATTGGCATTGCTCTTATCATATATTTATGAAAGATCGCGATTGCAATATGTATCTATTTTTTCCGGCATCCGAAGTGGCCGGATGAAAGGGCTTTTTATCCGTTCCGGGCAAAGGGATGCCTAAACCTGGATCCCCAGGACAAAAAAAAAAAAAAAAACAGGCCATAAAGGCCTGTTTTTTATAATTTCGAAACGTTCGCAGCTTGTGGTCCGCGGTTGCCTTCTTCAATATCAAAAGATACGGATTGGCCTTCTTCCAAAGTTTTAAAACCTTCGCCCTGAATCGCTGAGAAGTGAACAAATACATCGCTTCCGCCTTCGCGTTCGATAAAACCGTAGCCTTTTTCCGAATTAAACCATTTTACTTTACCTTGTTCCATTTTGTTTCCTCCTAATGTGTTTGAACACAAAATTACTATCCTTGCTCAAGTGATTTCAGGGGGTCAGTTTTAAAACTTTTTCCTT
The DNA here is from genome assembly GCF_038008605.1 of Weizmannia sp. FSL W8-1119. Classification (NCBI taxonomy): domain Bacteria; kingdom Bacillati; phylum Bacillota; class Bacilli; order Caryophanales; family Bacillaceae; genus Heyndrickxia; species Weizmannia sp. FSL W8-1119. The sequence goes on from NZ_JBBOZL010000001.1 coordinate 1,523,110, forward strand.
CCTTACCATACCGAACAAAAATAATTCTTTATTATAATAGCAGATTATGTATGGGGAGTCAAGACGAATTGATTATTTTTTTCTTCATTTTATTTTTTCTCCACTAAATGCCATGATTTTTTCCGGATTGAAACCTTCATGGCTGCCGGATCCATCCGCCTGAAAAAATTACGCTGCAAAAATGGGGAAAAGATGCCTGCTTGCAGGCATCTTTTCCGGTCAAGCATTTTATTTTTCTTCCCTGTATCCGTGGCCCGGAAAATTCCCGTAGCCGCCGTGGCCGTAATGCCCGGAATGGTAATGGTGGTGATGTCCGTATGGGTAACCGTGCGAATGGCCGTACGAATAACCGCCGTATCCGCCATAATGGTGATGATGCCCATACGGCACGGATAGCCGCCATAATACTGACTGGAATCTGCCAAATTTGTCACTCCTTTATCCATTGCTGCTTTTACAATATGGCAGTTGGAAGCGCATCGTTTGTGCATCCGCCTGCAAGCGGGAAAACAGGCGCCGGTTTAAACGGCCCGGATGTGCGTCTGCATTGTAAACCCCTTGCCAGGTCGGCCTGCTTTCGGGCATACCGTAAGGGCAATAAACATGCGGTTATATATATGAGAAACAATCATGCAATAAGCTTATTCAGCGACAATGGTTTCGCAAAAATGCAAGCGTTGGCCGGCCGTATCCAGTGTGACCGAGATGCCGAGCGGAAGCGCCAGATTCGGAGTGCCGTGCCCGGATTGTATGCCGGCAAGCACCGGCTTGCCGATCCCGCAAAAAAATTTTTCCAGGACTTCCTGTGCCGTAAAGCCATCCGCATATGCTTCCGGCTCACAGTCCGTCCATTGGCCGAGCACAAACCCGGAGGCGTCATCCAGTTTTCCGGAAAGCTGAAGCTGGGTCAGCATCCGGTCGATCGCATAAGGTTCTTCATGCACTTCTTCAAGAAAAAGAATTTTCCCGCTTGTATCAATTTCAAACGGCGTTCCCATCAGTGCGCAAATCAATGACAGATTCCCGCCTGTAAGCGGTGCTGTCACGGCCCCTTCACTCCACGCCTCCCCCGTGTAACTGCCGGCAGGAACACCGGTTGACGCCAGCTGCAGCAATGATTGTACCGAAAGATCATCTTCTTTGATAAATTCGACAGCCGCCATCGGGCCATGGATCGTGGCGAGGCCGCATTTTTGCTGGAAAGCAATATGCAAGGCTGTAATATCGCTGTAACCGATGAATAATTTTGGATTCTCCCGGATCCATTCAAGGTCCAGATACGGCAAAATTTGCGTCGCCCCGTATCCGCCACGCAAACAAAGAATCGCCCGCACGTCATCGTCTGCAAACATCGCATGAAGATCGGCCGCCCGTTCAAGCGGCGTGCCGGCCATATACCCGCCATAAACTTTTCCCGCACTTTCTCCGGTTTTTACCCGGAAACCGAGCCGCCGCAATATGGCAATTGCAGTCTGAATCCTTTCGATTGAAACCGGGCTTGCAGGCGCGACCAGCCCGATCGTATCCCCGGCCTGCAGCCGTTTTCCTTTTCTCATCCTTCTCCCCCCTGGTTGATGAATTGCAGTACGATTTGCTCTTCCGCTTGATGTACTGCTTCTTCATCCAGTACATTATTGATCAAAATAGAAAAAATCAGCTTTTTCCCGGATGTTGCCTGCATATAGCCGGAAAGTGTGCTGACGCCTGTAATCGACCCTGTTTTGGCAAAAACCCGTCCTGCAGCGGCCGTCCCCTTAAACCGGTTTCTGAGGGTTCCGCCTTCCAGCCTGTTTTCAGCCCCTGCAACGGGCAGCGCATCGAAAAAGCACGGAAACCAGTCTTTTTCCTGTATCCGGTATAAAAGCGCCGTCAAATCATTTGCCCGGACCAAATCGGCGTGGGATATGCCCGAACCGTCGCGGAGCATCATCAGGTCAGGATCGACGCCAAAGTTTCTTGCAACGCCGCGGATTACTTCAAGCCCTTTTTCCCAGCTTCCTTCCCCTTTTTCCGTTTTCCCCATTTCTTTTACAAGCATTTCGGCGATGGTGTTATTGCTGAATTTTAAAAACGGCGCCATGATGCTTGATAAAGGTGGCGATTGGGAAAAAAGAACCGGAACTGCCGCATCCTTCACCCTGCCCGTTTTGATCGTACCTTGCACGGTGATCCCGTTTTCCTCTAAAGTTTTTTTGAAAACAGACAGCACCCATGTCGCCGGGTCCCAGACCGCTTTCCATTGCCGGACTGCGGCTGAATCGGCAGTAATCGTCCCGCTTGCCGTAAACGTATTCCCGCCGTGTGCCCGGCTGATGACGATATCGTCCTCTCCCTGCTTGCCATCCGGCACGGTTCGGACATGGTTGTCCAGTTTAACCATCCCGCTTTCCGGAACCATTTTGATCCGCGCTTTCATGCCGGGTTTTTTTGCCGGGGCGACTTCAAAAATGGCCGTCCCTGCATCATAATCGCGGTCAGGCGATAACGTTAAAGCCGAAATTTGTGCCCCGTAATATTCCTGCTCATCGCTCCACGGCAAGTCAAGTGAATACCGAATATCGTCATAGCGCGAATCATCCCCGACCAGGTCCCCCTGAATACGCCGGATCCCCTGTTTCTTTAATTCAGCCGCCCAGTCCGCTAAATCGGATTTTAATAAAGCAGGATCTCCTCCCCCTTGTATGTATATATCACCGTAAAGCGTACCGTTTTCGATCGCGCCCGTGCGGTACACGCCCGTTTTAAAACGGGCATTTCCCCCGAGTGTTTCAAGCGCGGCGGCCGCGGTCAGCAGTTTCATATTGGACGCAGGGCGCAATAGCGTGCTGCCATTTTGTTCGTAGAGCAGTTCCCCGGTATCAGCCGAACGGACGCTGATCGCAACAATCCCGCCTTTTAAAGGGGCGGCCTGCAAAATGCCGGCAATTTTTGCGTCTGTTTCTTTTTTTCCGCGGCCTTCCCTGTCCCCTGCTGCACAGGGCCCGGTTCCCTGAATAAATAGGAATGCCATCGTCCATATCACAACCCATCTTTTATGCAATACATTTCCCTCCGTATGAAATTCTGCCTTGCTTTATCATATTCCTTCTTCTTTTTAATCTTTCCGTAAACGCTGTTTTGGCTGCGATCTTCTTTTTTCCAATGATTCATTTCGCGTTTTTAAATATTTTTTTCCAAATTAGTAGAACAAGCATGCCTGTATAGTATAAAATGCTTGTGGGGGTGTAATCATGTACCGGTTTGGCTATTACGTTGTTACCGTCATTTTGTGGCTGCTTGGCGGCAAAATCAAAAAAGAAAACAAAGAGAAAATCCCTGCGGCTCCGTTTGTGGTCGTTTGTACCCACCAAACATGGCTGGACATTATTTACCTGGCGATTGCCATCTGGCCTGTCCAAATTCATTATATGGCGAAACAGGAACTTTTTTCTAAAAAATGGCTAAAATGGCTGTTCACGAAGTTGCACGCTTTTCCAGTCAATCGTGAAAATCCGGGCCCGAGCTCGATTAAAATTCCAATGAAACTTTTAAAAGAAGGGAAAGTCGTCGGCATTTTCCCTTCCGGAACACGCAAAAGCGAACATGTTTCTTTAAAACGCGGTGCCGTGACGATAGCTTTAAAAGCAAATGTTCCGCTTGTCCCGGCTATTTACGAAGGGCCGAAAACATTGAAAGAAGTCATTGCGAGAAAGCCAAAACGTGTGCGCTTTGGCGACCCGATCAGGCTGGCAGACGGAAAAAAAGGAACAAAAGAAGAAATCGAAAAAACGATTGTTCTGCTGCAAGACACTTTTGAAACGCTGAAAAAACAGTAAAAATCTTTTCCACTTTCCGGAGGCAGATGAAAAAGTCCAAAAGAAAACAAAAAACGGCGAGGCACCACATTCAAAGTGTCTCACCGTTTTTTTGCATCCGATCTCTCGTAAAAATAAAACATCACTTTTTCAGTGCCCCTGCCCGCCGGCGGAAGGGTTTTTCCTTTTTTAATTGAAAAAACAGTCCATCTTTTCTTATAATAAAAGGAAGTACTTGCCAAGGAGGAGAGCGTCATGCTAAGCGGTTGGTTTTCTGCTTTTATTTTAATATGGATCCTCTGTCTGGTTTTTCTCTTTTCAGTTGGCGGCTATTTTATGTTCCGAAAATTTTTGAAAAGGCTTCCGAAAGAAGACGGAAAATCGATACTTGACCAGCAGGAAGAGACAATCCTTAAAACGCGGCACCTCTGGACGCCGGAGTACAGAGAACTGCTTGAAGAACTAGTAAGCCCTGTCCCGGAATTGTTCCGCGATGTGGCCAGGAAAAAAATCGCGGCAAAAATCGGGGATGTGGCGCTTTCCAAAAATGCAAAGAAAATGACACTGGACAATATCATTCAGGGCTATATCCTCGCCACGCCAAGAAGGGACCATAAATTCCTCCGAAAAAAATTAAAGCAGCTGGACATCGATGACAGCCGCTACGAGCATTTGTTTGCGCAGGAAAAAACAAAATCGGCCCGGTAAATGAAAAAACATCATTCGGTAAAAGCGAATGATGTTTTTCAAGCACGGACCCCTTCATCCAGTTCCTGTATGAGCCGCCTGTACTGAATATACATGGCGACGCGCCACGGCAGAATCATGCCGAATGCGAGCAGAAAAAACATGCCGCTGAGCTGCCCGATTTGAATCGAGGAGCTGAGTACCACCTTCATCAGCAACCGGATGAGAAGGAGCCCGATCAGAATAAACGGAAAAGCTTTCGACCGTTTTAAATATACATTTCCGTCACGGACTTCGAAACGGGAAGTTTTAATTAAAAATATGGAAAAAAACATTCCGACCACAAAGGCTTCCAATACTTCGGCAGGCGTCACGCGAAAATACGGGACGACAAACATCAATGCCCCGGTACTCATAAAGACCGGCGGCAACAATATTTTTTTTGTGGAAACGGGCTTGTTCTGCCCTTTTAAACGGACAAAAATGACCAAAGACCCCATCAAAATCGCAACAATGAACGAGATGACAATGCCTTCCATGTCTCAACCCTCTTTAGTAACAGATTTTTAACAAAATAAATATAGCTACGGTAAATATAAGTTTCCTATGCTAATATTCAACCATAAAAGCGGGGTTGATGTCCAGCCGGAATGCCTGCCTCTCTTTTTTTTGCGGCGCCTGTCAGTTCAAAACGCGTTCAACCGCTTCTAAAACACGCGTTTCATCAAAAGGCTTGACGATAAAATCCTTTGCGCCGGATTCTATTGCTTCGACGACCAGTTTTTGCTGGCCAAGCGCGGAGCAAATAATAATTTTTGCGTCCGGGAATTCGCGCACGATCTTTTTCACAGCTTCAATGCCGGTCATCTCCGGCATGGTAATGTCCATCGTAACGACATCCGGCCTGACTTCACGGTATAATTCAATCGCCCGCTGCCCGTTCTCCGCTTCGCCCACAACGGTATGGCCGCCGTTTTCCAGCATTTTCGCCAAAGTCATCCTCATAAATTTTGCATCATCCACAATCAACACATTTGCCATCGATCGAATTTCTCCTCCTCATTGATCCGTTAAAATGCAACCCGGATTAAAATCCCTGGAATCCCCCGAACAGCGCACTCATATAACCGGAAATGACAGGCATCCAGTCAAAAAAGAACAGGATTCCGGCGAATATCATCACAACACCGCTCCATTTTAATAGTTTCACGCTATATTTTTGCATCCACCCCAATCGTCCGATAAAAAAAGCAAGGACAAAAAAAGGGATGGAGAAGCCGAACACATATGCAGCCATATAGACGGACGCAGAAGCCGGATGGGCCACTGCCATCGCCAATACCGAGGCAAGAATCGGCCCGGTGCAAGGCGTCCAGCCGGCAGCAAACACAAGCCCGACGAGAAAAGAACCCAAGAATCCGACCGGCTGCTTTTTTACATCGATTCGGTACACTTTCATAAAGATCCCCGGCTGAAAAATGCCCGCAGCAAGCAGCCCAAAAAAAATGAGCGCGACTGCACCGAGCTGCCGGATGGCATCCTGGTAACGGATAAAAAAACTCCCGATCCAGGAAGCACCAAACCCCAATGCAATAAAAACTGTGGAAAATCCTGCGAGGAACCAAACGGTATGCAGGATACTTTTCCACTCCCGCATGCCGCCCCCGCTTTTTAACCGGCTAACAGAAGCGCCTGTTATATAAGAAACAAAAGCAGGGTAAAGCGGCAGACAGCAAGGCGATATAAAGCTCATGAAACCTGCCCCGAAAGACAGCCATACTGTTACATCAGCCATCGGTTCACTCCCCATCCCGGCTCATTTTCATTTTAACATAAACAGATTGAAAGAGAAAAAACATCACGAAAGCATAAAAATGGAACATGAAATCAAAAACCACCTTTTCTGTGCAGGAAATTGGCAGAAAAAGTGGTTTACAGAATCGTGAGAAGCTTAACAATGGTGATGGATATACCACAAAAGCCGGTCATCCAGCTTAAGATTTCATTTGTTTGTTCATGGCATTCATCATTTGATTGATTTTCTTCTGAGACGGCTTCATACCCATTTGCATCATCATCATTCTCAGCATTTGTTCATTAATCGGCGGATTTTTCTTCAGGTAATTCATCATATATTTACGGGCGATGAAAAACCCGATTGCTGCGCCTGCCAAAAGAGCAATAAGGGCTACAAGAACGAACACCCAAATCATAATATACCTCCTTCACTCACATACAGTGTACTAAATCCATTTGAATTATACAATACTTGTTTTCTTCTCACACGAATTTTCTTTCTTTAACCGGTTTTATCCAGCCGTATCGTTTATGGTCGTAATCGATTGCAAGCAGATTTCCTTTGAAGTTCCTCAGAATTTCAAAAACGGCGGTTTCTGTATCATAACTACCGGATACGTTCAGGCGGAGCATTCTTTCTTCTATGGTCACTTCCAGCACCTGCTCCTCTTTTTTTGAAAGAAGTTGGCAAGCGCCGGTTTTCGTCATGTTAATGGTGTCAGAAAATAACGGCTGCAAGACATGATGGACAGGCAAGAGCGGAATCTGCTTTGTAATATAATGGATCTGTCTGCTGAGGACATTTTTCAAACTTCCGGAAACGTGCGCATACTGGTGAAAAAGGTTAAAAAACATTCGTTCCCTGCCGTAATAATATTGTGCAAACTCCTCTTTTATCAGGTAGATAGAATAGGATCGCATATGATCTCACTCCCGCAACTTTGTTACCTTCACTATAATGGACGGGCCCCAAAAAAGTTGTCGTTTGTTGTAACAAAATTTAAAAAATTACTGTGGAACATTCGATTACACGTACATACAGGAAAATAAGCGTAAATGTATCAAAGCGTTGCTGCAAAATCGGTTGCGTCCAAGGGAGAAGCTAATTCAACTCAGCTCCGGTACTTCAAGCCCCCTATTCTTATACCCTTCCTTCATAAAAATGAGCCTGCTTTTGCGAATACCGCAAAAGCAGGCCCGGAACGATTACATGCCCAATAATTTTTTTACACGTGCCACAACATTTTCAACGGTAAATCCGTATTTTTCCACAACGGTATTGCCGTTTCCGCTTGCGCCAAACGTATCAACCGACAAAATATCGCCTTCATCGCCGGTATACCTTTCCCAGCCGAATGGTGAAGCCATTTCAATGGAAAGGCGTTTTTTCACCTGTGCCGGCAATACGGATTCTTTGTATTCTTTGCTTTGCTGTTCAAAACGGTCCCATGACGGCATGCTGACAACAGCAGCATCAATCTTTTGTTCCGCCAATTGCTGCTGCGCGAGCACAGCCAGATGGACTTCCGACCCGCTGGCAAGAAGGAGAACGTCAGCCATTTCCTTTTGTGCAGGGGACACGACATAGGCGCCTTTTGAAACGCCTTCCAGCGCTTTTTCAGCCGTCCCTTTCAAGGTTGGCAGCCCTTGGCGCGTCAAAACAAGCGCAGTCGGATGGTTTTCAGATGACAGGGCCAGCCGCCAGGCAGCCGCCGTTTCATTGCCGTCCGCGGGGCGGATGACCGACAAGCCCGGCATCGCTCTTAAAGAAGGAAGCTGTTCAACCGGTTCATGCGTCGGCCCGTCTTCCCCGACTGCGATACTGTCATGCGTAAAGACGTATGTTACCGGGAGGCCCATAAGCGCGGCCAGGCGGATGGCAGGACGCAAATAATCCGAGAAAACAAAGAACGTGCCGCCGTATACATGCACACCGCCATGAAGCGCCATGCCGTTCATGGCTGCGCCCATCGCAAATTCGCGGACACCAAACCAGATATTGCGCCCTTCATAGGCATCCGGCATATAGTCCTTGTCTTCTTTCAACCGCGTATTGTTGGATCCGGCAAGGTCGGCAGATCCACCGAACAAAGACGGCAAATGTTTGGATATGGCATTTAGCACTTCCCCGCTTGCCGCACGGCTGGCAAGGGTTTTGCCTTCTTCATAGACCGGAATGTCCTTGTCCCATCCATCCGGAAGCCCGCCTTTTATCGCCTGTTTTAGTTCAGCCGCAAGCTGCGGGTATTGTTTTTCATAAGCCTCAAACAGGGACGCCCACTCTTGTTCCTTTTTCACGCCGTTTTCTACAACCAATTCACGGAACCGGGCGTAAACTTCATCCGGAACATAGAAGTCTTCTTCAAACGTCCATTTATACGCTTCTTTCGTCAGTTTCAGTTCATCTTCTCCGAGCGGGGCGCCGTGGGCAGCCGATTTCCCGGATTTGTTCGGGGAACCGTAACCGATGATCGTTTTCACTTCGATGAGTGTCGGCCGGCTTGTATCCGCCTTTGCTTCCTCGATCGCTTTTGCGACCTGTGCCATATCATTCCCGTCTTCAACCCGCAAATACTGCCAGCCGTATGCTTTAAACCGGTCGGCAACACTTTCGGAAAAGGCCTTGTTTAACTCGCCGTCAAGGGAAATGTCATTGGAATCGTACAATACAATGAGGCGTCCCAATTTTAAATGTCCCGCCAAGGAAGCAGCTTCGGCAGATACACCTTCCATTAAGTCGCCGTCTCCGCATAAAGCATATGTATAATGGTCAATGACGGGGAAATTTTCTTTGTTGTATACAGCCGCCAGATGCCGTTCTGCCATCGCCATCCCGACTGACATGGCAATCCCCTGCCCGAGCGGACCGGTCGTTGCTTCCACGCCTTCCGTATGCCCGTATTCCGGATGCCCCGGGGTTTTGCTGCCGTATTGCCGGAAATTTTTAATATCATCCATGCTTAATGCATAGCCGGATAAATGGAGCAGGCTATAAAGCAGCATGGAACCATGCCCTGCGGATAATACGAAACGGTCCCGGTTAAACCAGTGCGGGTTTTCCGGGTTTTGGTTCATAAATCTTGTCCAGAGGGTGTATGCCATTGGCGCAGCCCCCATCGGAAGCCCCGGATGGCCGGATTTTGCTTTTTCAATGGCGTCAATGGACAAAGTCCGGATTGTTGTGACTGCCAGTTCGTCCGTTTTATCAAACATCTGCTAACATCCTTTCTTCATGGGTTACAATTTTATATTAAGGCAAGTGAAACCCATAACACAACTCTTTTACCATTTTGTATGGATTTTGTAAGAAAGAAGCAGGATGGCGCCCCTTTAGTGCAGCTTTCTTTTTGTTTGGATTTGCTTTATTTTTTCCGGGGTAACGTCCTGGCCTTCGGGGTCAAGCACACGGACATTTTCAATCGTTTTTCTGAATGAAGAGCGGAACGCCTGCAAATACTCGCTTCGCAACTTTGACTGTTCTTTTGCTTCCTCACCTGTCAGGCCGCCGGTTTTCGCTTTTTTCGCCAATTCGTTTATTCTTGCCATTTTTTCCTTTGAAAGCATATTTTCTCTCCTTTAATCCGTGATTGATGCCATCTTACTAAAATATAGGCCCGCCTGCAAAGAAAGCGCACCGGCGAAACCGGTTTTTGTACTATTGATCATGCCCCGTTTCCTCCATATATTCCCTGTAACGCCGGTGGACGGTTGCTTTTGAAACTTGATAGCCAAAACCGCGCATTGTCGCAGCAATCTCCTGAAAAGTCAGGCCGTTGTCCCGCAGGCGGATAATTTCTTCAACCGGCACTTCCTTCCTCTCCCTGCCGTCCGGATTCCGCTTTCCTTTTAAATTTTTCTCCGGGCGGTAGCCGTTTCTGACAGCGCGTTCCATCCCCCTTTTGATTTTTAAGTTATGCAGCTTTCGCTGGTACTCTTCAACCATGCTGACAATTTTCAACACCATTGAATCGGATTCCGAAAGTTCGAGTTCACCGTTTTGTGCATAACAATATACTTTGACCCCTTTTTTATATAAAAAATGGAGCAGTGCAATTTTTGCATTTCCTCTTCCAATCCGTGTTTCATCCTGCACCAGTACGGCGTCAACCTTTTCATTTCCAATGATATCAAGAAGTTCAAGGATGCCGGGCCTGTCCAGGTCGTAGCCGCTTGCCCGGTCGCAGATCACCCCGGCCACTTGAAAACCGCGGGAATCCGAAAGCTTCTCCAGCTCTTCCCGCTGCCTCGCCAAAGAAGTTTCCTGGCTTTCTTTTTCCGTGCTTACTCTGCAATATAAAACAACTTTCATTTTTTCGTCTCCCATTGTGATTTCATCGCAAGTTCCCTTTTATCATCCCTGATTTCATTTTTTTCTACCGGAATGACAATTTTTTCGCCGGCTTTGATCATGTTGCCGTTAATCCCATTATGGCGCTCAACCCAGCTGATAAATGCTTCCCTCGACATTTTGCCCTGTTCTGCATACTGACCGGCGATATTCCAAAGCGTCTCGCCCTCTGTAACGCTGATTTTGATATAGTGTGGGGATGGATCCCGCAGACTTCCAATCATGAAAAATCCGAAAACAAGCGCAACCCCTGCTAAAATCATAACATAGTTATACTTTTTCCATAATCGTGACATCTCCATCTTCCTCCCGCGAATATTCGTTCGTCCAATCACCAGTTCTATTATAAAACGAACGCCTGTTTTTCGTCAACATTTTTTCGAACTTACGTTTGTTTTATCTTCTGCAATGTGATATAATAATAGCAAATAATGGCATTCCTCCCGTTTGCGTCCCCGTACGCAGCGCGGGTGCCAAACAAAACTGCGACGAGGTGGAAATAATGGCAAAACTATCAAAACGGCAACAGGCGATACTTGATTTCATCAAGCATGAAGTCAAAACAAAAGGCTATCCCCCTTCCGTGCGGGAAATCGGCCAGGCAGTCGGGCTTGCTTCCAGTTCAACTGTCCATGGCCATCTCGCAAGGCTTGAAAGCAAAGGGCTGATCAGGCGCGACCCTACAAAGCCGAGAGCGATTGAAATTTTGGACCATGATGAAGAAATACCGGCCCAAAATGTTGTCAATGTGCCTGTTGTCGGAAAAGTAACAGCAGGCATACCGATTACCGCTGTAGAAAATATTGAAGAGTATTTTCCGCTTCCGGAACATCTTGTCCCGTCTGACGAGTCCGTCTACATGCTGGAAATTGAAGGGGACAGCATGGTGGATGCCGGGATTTTAAACGGCGATTATGTGATTGTCCGCTCCCAGCAGACGGCAAACAACGGAGATATCGTGGTCGCTATGACAGATGAAAATGAAGCGACAGTAAAAAGATTTTTCAAGGAAAAAGACTACTTCCGGCTGCAACCTGAAAACCAGACAATGGAACCGATCATATTGAAAAACGTCACCATTCTCGGCGTTGTCATCGGGCTGTACAGGCAAATGGTGCACTGATCAAAAAGAAGCAGTTTCGGCTGCTTCTTTTTTAATAGAGCATATGCGAGTTTGATGGCAAAAATGCCTGTGACACTTGAGGATTTCTGGGCTTCCAATCTATTTTCGAAGGAAAAATCGGGGCAATTAATGGGCATTTTGTTTTTCTGGGCGTTCGACGCAAAAATGCCCGATAAACAAAAACCCCTCAAAGCCTTACGCTTCAAGGGGTTTCTTGCTTAATACATTTCGATATACTGGTCGCGTTCCCATTGGTGGACTTGTGTGCGGAACATATCCCATTCAATTTCCTTAGCTTCAAGGAAGTGTTCGAGAATGTGATCGCCAAGGGCGTCTACCATTACATCATCCGATTTTAAGTTTTCCAGCGCCTGCAGCAGTGTGCCCGGGAGGTCGACAATGCCGGCTTCTTCTCTTTCTTCTTTCGTCATGACATAGATGTTGCGGTCGACCGGTTCCGGCGCCTGCAATTTGTTCGCGATGCCGTCAAGCCCTGCTTTTAACAGGACGGCGAGCGCGAGATACGGATTGGCAGACGGGTCAACGCTGCGCACCTCAACGCGCGTGCTTAAACCGCGGGAAGCCGGAATCCGCATGAGCGGGCTGCGGTTGCGAGCGGACCAGGCAACATAACAAGGCGCTTCATAACCCGGCACAAGCCGTTTATAGGAGTTCACCGTCGGATTCGTGACAGCCGTAAAGTTCGGCGCATGCTTTATGATGCCGGCAATGAACTGGTATGCCGTATCGCTCAGCTGCAGTTCTGCATCGTTCGGGTCATAGAATGCATTTTCTTTTCCTTTAAAAAGCGAAAGATTGGTGTGCATCCCGGAACCGTTCACGCCAAACAACGGTTTCGGCATAAACGTCGCATGCAGGCCATGTTTGCGTGCAATTGTCTTGACCACCAGTTTAAAGGTCTGGATATTGTCGCATGCCCTGACTGCATCCGCATATTTAAAATCAATTTCGTGCTGGCCGGGTGCAACTTCATGGTGGGACGCTTCAATTTCAAAGCCCATTTCCTCGAGTTCCAATACGATGTCGCGCCGGCAGTTTTCGCCAAGGTCCGTCGGCGCCAGGTCAAAATAGCCGCCGTTGTCGTTCAGCTCCAGTGTCGGTTCATTTTTTTCATTCAGCTTGAAGAGGAAGAATTCCGGTTCAGGCCCAAGATTAAAACTCGTGAAGCCAAGTTCTTCCATTTCTTTCAATACCCGTTTCAAATTATTCCGCGGATCACCTTCAAACGGGGTGCCGTCCGGATTATAAATATCGCAAATCAGACGGGCGACTTTCCCTTTCTCAGCGGTCCACGGGAAAATGACCCATGTATCATAGTCCGGATACAGATACATATCCGATTCTTCAATCCGGACAAACCCTTCAATCGAAGAGCCGTCGAACATGATTTTATTGTCGAGCGCTTTTTCAAGCTGGCTGAGCGGGATTTCCACGTTTTTAATCGTCCCCAAAATATCCGTGAACTGCAAGCGGATGAATTTCACATTTTGTTCTTCGGCATTCTTCAAAATATCTTCACGTGTAAACTTAGGCATGAACAGTATTCCTCCCTTTAGGCAATAAAAAGTATATATCTAAGCTATAAAACTAGCTTTTCAACAATGTTAATGGAAAAACCGGGGCGCATCGGACAACCGCTGGCTCGGTCTTTGAAAACGGCCGGCCTGCAGCAGTTCCTGGCGAAGCCGTTTGCGGATTTCTTCATCCGTTACATGATTTTTGACGAGTACCGGCCCGGTTCCGCGGCGGTCGTTCATCAATAAGATTTTTTTGATGCCTGCAATATTGATCCCCTGATCCAGCAAATCTTTAATATCAAGAAGCCGGTCGACATCATTTAAAGAATAAAGGCGGCGATTGCCTTCCGTTCTTGCCGGTGTAATCAGCTCGTGTTCTTCATAATAGCGGATCTGCCGGGCCGATAAATCTGTTAGCTTCATAACGGTTCCGATCGGCAAAAGCGGCATCGAACGGCGGATTTCTTTTCGACCCATGTTATACGCTCCTTTTCTTTATATTTTTACTATATTCCATGTGAGTTTTTTTGTCAACAAAATGTTATATTTTCTCACATCATTTTTTATCCTCAGGAAGGCAAAACGAGTTTTTCGCGGATTTCCATCCATTCTGCCACGTCCACGCTCTTTCTAAGGGCTTCAAGACGGGCATCGAACTGTTCGGCAATATCGAGCAAAGCTTCCGACTGCATTTTCGTAAACTCTTCCTCCAGCCATGAGCGGAACGAACCGGCAAGCTTTTCTCCCTGCACGTCAAGATACTGCTGCGCAAGCGGTTCAAACATCGCCTGCAGTTCTTCCTGCATGCCTGATTTTCCCCCTTTTTCAAAAAAAGTGCGCGCATTTTTAAAATGGCGGAATGCCTTTTCGAACGGTTTCAAATCCGTCTCCGAAAAAGCCGCAGGAAAATCAGGCGTAGCGTGTGCGCCCGCTTCAAACGTACTGACGGACAAATCAGGAAGCAAACGTTTTATCTCCCTGTTCCATTCCGCGCTTTGGGAGGCGAATAAATTCCGGCAATGGGCTTCAAGCCTCACATTTGTCGCCCGCATCTCCTGCGCAAAATCATAACCGACGAGTTCTGCAAGCTCCTGAAGGGCGCCCGGCAAATCTTTCGCTGCCTTTACCGTTGCCGGATTAAAAGCTTCCTTGAAAAAGTCGGCGAAGCGGTAAAAAACACGCTGTTTCACGTAATAGAGCAGCTCCTTCTGCTCCTGCATAACGCTGTCTGTGAAGAACGCCAGCTTTGTATTTTTCAAAATGGCTTCTGCCTCTTCCCGCCGTTTCCGGAGGAGTTCCCGTTTCGCTTTCTTTGTTTCAATTGATTCATTGGCATCGCGGATCACGGCATCCACCATTTCGAGGCCGCGTTCCAGCTCTTTTTGTGCGGACTGAAGCACCATATTCAGCAAATCATGGTCGAGAAATTGGCGGAACCCGGCTTCAAATTCGGCCATTTTCGCTTCCTTCCGCCTGCCTGAAAGCGCAAGCAGGCTTGATACACCATACAGGCGCGGGTTGCGGATGCCAAAATGGAGCAGCTGCCCCCTGACATAGTCCATCACTTCTTTATATTCTTCACCGGACGAGGCAAGATCAATCGCATTGACAATAAAAAACATCTTATCCAGTTCAAATGCTTCTTTTACCCGCCCGAGCTGGATGAGAAATTCCCTGTCTGCGCGCGCGAAGGCATGGTTATAGTATGTGACGAAGAAAACCGCATCCGAGTCTTTAATATATTCAAATGCCACGCCGGTATGACGGGCATTGATCGAGTCGGCTCCGGGCGTATCGACCAGCGTAATGCCAAGCCTTGTGAACGGGCAATCATAAAACAAATCAATGGATTCAACAAAACAAGACTGGGTTTCATCGGCAACAAACCGGCGGAACGCTTCCATTCCGGCATTCAATTTCTGTCCGGCCCGCCCGTTGAAATCAGGGAAGCCTTTCGCAAAGGCACGCAAAAAAGATAAATGGACTTTTTCGTTTGCTTTTCCCGTTTCTTTCGCGTGCAACGTTTCAATTTTTTCAAGTGCTTCCCCGAAAGAACGGCAGCTGAGCCCGAAAACAGCGAGCGACTTGTTTACGTCTTCCAGCATCTGAGCCTCTGTTTTCAGCTGGACGGCTGCCGTTTTATGCGGATGTGCCGCATCAGGCGGGCAGATCCGGCAAATGGCCGCTGTTGTCGGATTCGGTGAAACCGGCAGCACTTTTTCGCCGGCAAGCGCGTTTGCAAAAGACGATTTTCCCGCGCTAAACGCGCCGAACAGCGCAACAGTATAGCGGCGGTTTTTCAGGCGCCTGCTTTTTGTACTGAGCGTTTCGGTATACCGTTTAAAACCGTGCTGATCTTTTAGCAGCGTAATCGCCTGCTCCATTTTGGCAAGCGCGGTTTCAAGCGGCAATGTGCCGGCTTGTTTTTCTGCCGGGGCGGAGGTTTCTGTAGCCTTGCCGGTTTCTTCCGGCTGTTTTGCATCCTTTTCCCCCCGGTACACCCGGTAATGCGCCTTTTCATCCGCCCATTCTTTCTCTATTCCAGCCAGCAGCTGTTCCGGATGTGCGGCAGGTGCTTCCAGTTCAGCCCGTTTTTCGACAAGCTGCCTTTCTATTTTTTCAAGATGCCTGTAAGCCTCTGCCAGTTCTTTTGCCTGCCCGGCCTTTTTCCGGGCCATTTTAAGCTGTTCCTCCGTTTCCAAGGCAGCCTGCTTCAGGACGGGCGCTTTCCAATCGTCCCAAGCCTGGCGGGCGGAACGTTTTATTTCGTCCGAGACATTTTCGCAATAATGGAGGATGTAGTCGCCTGTCAGCCGGGCGCCCTCTTTTACCTGGGCGGCAAGCATTGCTTCGCTGAAATCTGCTTTAAGCATGCCGGCCTGTTGTTCCAGCATTTGCGCGCCAGCGAGATGGAGCGTTTTTAAAGCTTCTTGCGCCAGCGGGCGGAGATGCCAGTCGATTTGTGCCTCAACATTGGCTTTCAGGGCGGCATAGAAATCATGGAGCCGCTGTTTTCTTGCTTCTTCGGTTTTTTTCTTCTTCGCAAAAAAACCGCCGGCCTGGAAATCTTTTTGCATGCTTTCAAGATACGCTTTTGCTTTCTCTCTCGTTTCAAACGGCATTAAATAGGCGCCGTCCAGAAGTGTTTGAAGCTTTTGCCGCGTTTCTTCCTCCCAATTTTCAATTCGGGCAAGAAGCACCCGTTCTTTTTCAAGCCACTCTTGTTCCTCTTCATATGCTTCCGCTTTCCCGGTTCCTGGGTATTTTGCAAGCACTTCCCCATATGCTGCTTTTTGCGGCGCGTACTGTGCTTCAAGCCAGTCGGCATGTTCTTTTTCCAGCACGCTTAAGGATGCTTCAACAGACCGTTCCAGCCGGGCGGATTTTTCGGAAACGGCGCGGTCAATGAGCGCTTTCAGCCGGCCGAATTCATTATCGGGATGATCCGGGTCTTTTAAAGAGGTGTAAAAAATGCCACCCGGCCGGACATGCCAGGATGCAAATGCATTTTCAACCCCCCGCCGGAATGCGGAAAACGGCAGCTCTTCATTCCGGTGCTTGTCAATCTGGTTAATAATTAAATAAAGTTCAAGCCCGTGATCGAGCAGTTCTTTTGTAAAGGTAAAATTCAGTTCCGACTGGACATGGTTGTAATCCATTACATAAAAGACAAGGTCCGCCATATAAATCGCCGATTCCGTGGCAATCCGGTGCGCATCGTCGGTTGAATCGACACCCGGCGTATCCATCACCGTCAATCCCGCCGGCAAATTGGAATCAGGCTTTGTGATTTCAATTTCCTGGACATGCCCCTTTTTACAATAATCTTTGACAACTTCAAAATCATACGGCGCGTGAAAAATCAAAGGGGCTTCCCCTTTTTCATAAACAATGGCGCAGTCTTCCGTCCCCTTTTCAATTTTGACGAGATTGGCGCTCGTCGGAATCGGGCTTGACGGAAGGACACGGCTGCCTAGAAGTGCGTTAATCATGGTGGACTTGCCGGCTGAAAAATGCCCGCAAAACGCGATATGGAAATCTTCGCGGCGGACTTTTTTCAGCAGGTTTTTCGCTTTTTCCACCCTTTGTTCATCCCCGTTTTGCCGGAAATGTTCAATTAAGCTTAAAATCTGTGTTGTGTTTTTGCTTTTTTCCTGTAGTTTGGCCATCACTTTACTCCCCATTGTGTGTTGATAGCTCTATTTTAACGAATTTTTCATCGTATTCATACTATATTAAACTCATTTTTCTCCTTGCCCGGGCGAATACCGCGGGCCGCGGATAATTTTCCGGAAAGAAACCCATCATATGGCTGTATCAGGAGGTGAAAGCAGATGGGATTATTCCGTTCCCCTTCTGCCTGGCAGTCCGCACGACGCGAAAAATACTTGTCCGCGATGCAGGAACAAAACAATTGCCCGGATTGCGGCGGGCGCGGTTTTATCATGCCGGCCGCATACGAATACGCTTATCCGTTTGACTGTTCCGGATGCAACGGAACGGGCTCCTTTCAGGAATGGCAGTCAAACCGGCAGTAGCCGCTACACTTTGGCGGCTTTTGCTTTGCTAAAATGCACGGGATTTCTCTCCCTCAGCGTGACGGCAATATGCCGGCATGTTATGATGAAGTGAAGAGAAAATAAAAGAGGTGGGGAAGAGATGTCCGAAAAGAAAGCCTGGCACATAAACGGTTTTCTCGGTATTTTAGCGATTGCCGTTTTCGCTGTTCTAGGTTTGTTTTTCCTTTTTGCCGTCAATTTTTTTGCCGGTATTGTCCTGCTTGCCATAAGCGTCCTGCTTGTCTCGGGAATTTGTGTAATCCAGCCGAACCAGGCGTTGGTTGTCACTTTTTTCGGCCGCTATATAGGCGCCATCCGGGAAAGCGGCTTTTACGTAACGGTTCCGCTCAGTGTAAGGCGGCGCGTTTCGTTGCGGGTAAGGAATTTTAACAGCGCCAAATTAAAAGTGAATGACGTGGACGGAAATCCGATTGAAATTGCCGCAGTGATCGTATTCCGTGTGGTCGATGCTGCGAAAGCCGTGTTTAATGTGGAGGACTACGAGGAATTTGTTGAGATCCAAAGCGAAACGGCGCTCCGCCATGTCGCCACAAAATACCCTTATGACAGCGCGGAGGCAGAAGGGATTTCGCTGCGCGGAAACGGGGAGGAAGTTTCCAAGCATTTAAAAGAGGAACTCCAGCCGCGCCTTGATGTTGCCGGCGTGGAAATTATGGAAGCGCGCCTCACGCACCTTGCCTACTCTACAGAAATTGCCAGCGTCATGCTGCAGCGCCAGCAGGCTTCCGCCATTCTTGCCGCCCGGAAAAAAATCGTGGAGGGGGCAGTCGGCATGGCACAGATGGCGATTGCGCAATTGGAAAAAGACGGCTTTGAACTGGATGAAGAGCGGAAGATGGTTATGATCAACAATCTGATGGTTTCGATTGTATCCGACCGGGCCGCACAGCCGGTCATCAATACCGGCAATTTAAATTAATCCGAAAAAAGCTGGACCGGAATCCGGCCCAGCTTTTTTCATCCGGTCAGGATGCCTGTGTCCCGACTTTTTTTACTTTTGCTTTTGCCTCCTGTTTATTCGGAAGGATATGGAAAAAAAGATTGAGCACAATGGCCGTCACACTGCCTGCGACAATGCCGCTTTGCGTAAGAAGCTGGATATTCGGCGGCAAACCCTTGAAAATATCCGGCACCACCGTGACGCCAAGGCCGATGCCGATTGAACAGGCAATGATAAACAAGTTTTCGTTATTGGCAAAATCGACTTTGCTCAGCATTTTTATGCCTGACGCAATGACCATCCCGAACATCGCAATCATCGCCCCGCCGAGTACGGAAGACGGAATGATCGTCGTCAGGGCGCCTAATTTCGGAATCAGCCCGAAAAGGAGCAAAAAGGTTCCGGCAAGCGCCATCACGTTTTTCGATTTCACGCCAGACAGCTGGATAAGGCCGACGTTTTGAGAAAAAGCGGTGTACGGGAAAGCATTAAATAATCCGCCAAGCATGACGGCAAGGCCTTCAGCCCGGTAGCCCCTCGCAAGGTCATCTTCATGGAGCGGCTGTTTGGTGATCCCGCTTAAAGCGAAGTAGACGCCGGAAGATTCCACAAGACTGACGAGCGCCACAAGGATCATCGTGATACAAGCGCTCCACTCAAAAGTCGGCGCGCCGAAATAAAACGGCTGCACGATATGCACCCATGAGGCTTCCGCAACCGGGGCAAAGCTGACCTTTCCGAGCAGTGCAGCCGCCACGGTGCCGAGTGCCAGCCCGATTAAAATCGAGATCGAACGGATAAACCCTTTTGCAAACCGCTGCAAGAGGACAATGATGAGCAAAGTGCCGAATGAAAGGGCGATATTGGCCAGGGAGCCGAAATCTTTGCTCCCGTCTCCGCCCGCCATATCTTTCATGGCAACCGGGATGAGCGTCACGCCGATAATCGTGACAACCGACCCGGTCACAACCGGCGGGAAAAAGCGGGCCAGCTTGCTGAAAAATTTGCTGATCAAAATGACAAACAGCCCTGATACGAGAATGGCGCCGTACACAGCTGAAACGCCGTACTGCTTGCCGATTGCGATCATCGGCCCGACCGCGGTAAATGTGCAGCCGAGCATAATTGGAAGCCCGATACCGAAAAACCGGTTTTTCCAAATTTGCAGCAGTGTCGCAAGGCCGGACATGAAAATATCAATGGAAACGAGGTACGTCAGCTGCCTGCTGTTCATCCCCAGGGAACTGCCGGTAATAATCGGCACAATGACTGCGCCCGCATACATCGCCAAAACGTGCTGGATCGCCAGTACGGTCATTTTGGTTTTTCCCGGTTTCATTTCGCATACGCCTCCTCTTGAAAGCTGACCGTGCCGTTTTCAAGCGACCGGATCGATGCGAGCGACTCCACGCGGATTCCGCGTTCGCGCAGCCTTTTTCCGCCCGGCTGGAATGCTTTTTCAATCACAATGCCGATACCGCAAAGTTCCGCCCCTGCCTGGTCGATAATATCAATCAGGCCTTCAGCCGCCTGGCCGTTTGCGAGAAAATCATCAATGACAAGCACCCGGTCACCCTGATTTAAAAAAGCGCGCGAAACGGAAATGGTATGGGTTGTTTGTTTTGTAAATGAATGGACGGAAGCTTCATATACGTCCGCGTCCTGCGTGAATGGTTTTCTTTTCCGGGCAAAAATCATCGGAACGTTTAATTCCAGTGCTGCCATTAATGCGGGCGAAATGCCGGAAGATTCGAGCGTCAAAATTTTGGTTACGCCATCCTGCTTAAACAGCCCGGCAAATGTTTCCCCGATCTGTTTCATGAGGACAGGGTCGACCTGGTGATTTAAAAAAGCGTCCACTTTCAGCACCTGGTCTGAAAGCACGATGCCGTCTTTTCTGATTTTTTCTTGTAAAGCTTTCAATGTTTTTCCTCCTCTTTGCCTTCGCTGCATTTGTCTTGATTGAAACATGCGGCCTTTAGAAAAAAAGCCCAAAGGCCGCTGCACCCACAAAAAATGGAGTAAGCAACGCCTTTGAGCTTTTTCATGTGCAAAAAGGAAAAGGAACCATCTGCCACGTTCCCATTGCCCACCCATAGTCAGGCCGTTTACGGCAGCCTGGTAGAAACTTGCGGGCCATATTCCCGCGATTATATGAGTGAATGCGTTCAGTTTTATAATAAAAGTATAATGGTATCTTTCCGTCATGTAAAGACGAAATTTCCGAACGGCGGATTTTCCATCTTTCTTTTTGTTCGCGTTTGGCAAAATGCAGGCAACGTCCGGCGGGAATTTTACAGGCAAGCCAGCAGGCAACACGGATAGAATAACCGGAATATCCGCCGTTTTTTTCATCGTTCAATCAATTGCCTGTTAGGGTACGAACACCGGATAAGCGGCATACGCAAGTTTCCGGTATTCTTTCTGAAACCGGCGGCTTGCGCACTTTATTTGTTAGCCGGAAGTTTTATCTTAATCTTTGATCCGGTAAACATCGGTATATTTTTCGGTTAAGTAATCAATCAAGTATTTCGGGTTGAGCGCTTCGCCGGTGGCATCGCGCAAAATATCGGCAGGTTTTTTCAATTTGCCGAACCGGTGGACATGCGCCGAGAGCCATTTCCGGATTGGCTCCAGATTGCCCGATTCCACAAGCTTGTCAAAATCCGGCAGCGATTTTAACATCGCATGTTTGAACTGGGCGGCGTACATCAGGCCGAGCGCATAAGACGGAAAATAGCCGAAATCCCCGCCGGCCCAATGCACATCCTGGAGTACGCCTTCCCCGTCATGTTCCGGCCGGATGCCAAGATAGTCCTCATATTTCGCATTCCAGATTTCCGGGAGTTCCCCGACTTCGATTTCATCATTGAGAAGCGCTTTTTCAATTTCATACCGCACCATAATATGAAGCGGATACGTCAGCATATCGGCTTCAATTCGGATCAGGGACGGTTTCGCCTCGTTCACTGCACGATAAAATGTTTCAAGCGGCACATCATCAAACTGCCCGGATGCAAATTGTTTCAAAAGCGAATAATTTTTCTTCCAGAACGGAAAAGAACGGCCGATGATGTTTTCAAAAAACAGGGACTGTGATTCGTGTATCCCCATTGACGCGCCTTCTGCAAGCGGTGTACCCGACAGGTCTTTTGAAATATGCTGCTCATACAAAGCGTGCCCGCCTTCATGCATGACGCCGAACACATCGACACGCCAGTCGTTTTCATTATAACGTGTCGTTATCCGCACATCCCCCTGGTTGATGCCGGTTGCAAACGGATGCACCGTTTCATCCAGCCGCCCCGCCTCAAAGTCAAAGCCCATCTGCTTGAGTATTTCAAGCGTAAACGCTTTTTGCTTTTCTTTCGGGAACGGGTGAAAAAGGAATGCCGTATCCGGTTTTTCTTCCGACATCCTGATTTTCTGGACAAGCGGCACAATCGCATCCTTCACTTGTTTGAACACACGGTCGAGCACATCAACTGTCATGCCCGGTTCATACAGATCGAGCAGGGGATTATACGGATGGCCTTCGTACCCCCAGTAGCGGACAAATTTCTTTTTAAATTCCACGATTTGTTCGAGATATGGCTGGAACAAGGAAAAGTCTGCCTTTTCCTTTGCTTCTTCCCAAACATTCTCCGCTTTCGAGACGAGCACCGTATAAGCCTGGTATTCGTTAGGCGGGATTTTTTTGCTTCGTTCGTATGTTTTCCGGCATTCTTCCAATGTACCAGCTGTCCGTTCCGACAATTGCTGCTGATGCGGCAAAAGCTTCTCCAAAAATTCAGCCATTTCTTTTGAAGTTTGCATGTCAAAGACTTCGCCCGATAAAATGCCGATCACTTCCGCACGCTGCCCGACGCCTTTTTTCGGCGCGCCGGTCCGCAAATCCCAGTATATAAGGGCAAGTGCTTCTTCATAAGCTTTGATTTTTTTGACATACGCCAAAAAGTCCTGCTCCAGTTTTTCAATCGGCTCTGTTCCCATCACTATACCTCCCGTCAAATCACTTGCACGTCCATCTTACCATGTTTCACGCATCTCACAAACGATAACCATTCCGTTTGCTTACGTTTCCGTTTTCCGCGGCGGGCGCGGCCCCCAAAACTGATACAGATCGGTTTTGATCGGCCCGTTGTAAAGCTTTCTTTTTTTCGTCGCTTTTTTGCCGTATGCGCGTTCAAACTGTTCGTCTGCAGTCAAAATATAAACCGACCACGTGTCAAGCCTGGCAAATGCACGGCCCATCTCCCTGTACATGTTTTCCACTTCCGCCCGTTCGCCGATTCTCTCGCCGTACGGCGGATTGCCCACAATCGTGCCGTATGCTTCCTGCGCCGTAAAATCGGCCACCTGCATCTGTTTAAACGTGACGATGCCGCCAAGCCCTGCCTCATTGGCGTTTTGCCGGGCGATGTCAACCATCCCGGGGTCGATATCCGAACCGGTGATGTCAAGCGGCTGGTCGTACCGGGCGAGATCTTCCGCTTCTTCGCGCGCTTTTTCAAAGACGGCTTCACTCATCCACGGCCATGTTTCGCATAGAAAATCGCGGTTAAAACCCGGTGCAATATTTTGCCCGATGAGCGCAGCTTCGATCGGAATTGTGCCGGAACCGGAAAACGGATCGCGAAACGGCCGGTCCGGATGCCAGTTTGTCAGCCGGATAAGCGCAGCGGCAAGCGTTTCTTTGATCGGCGCCGGCCCTTGCGCCGCGCGGTAGCCGCGTTTATGCAGCCCGGCCCCGCTTGTATCGATCGTAATGGTGGCCACGTCTTTCAATAACGCCACTTCTATTTTAAAAAGCGGGCCGTTTTCCTCAAACCAGCTCGTTCCTTTATAACGGGACTTCAGCCGTTCAACGATTGCTTTTTTGACAATTCCCTGGCAGTCCGGGACGCTGAACAGCTTTGACTTGACCGATTTTCCGGTGACGGGAAACTCGGCATCGCTCGGCAGATAATCCTCCCAGGGAACCGCTTTTGTCCCTTCAAACAGTTCGTCGAAAGTTTCCGCCTTAAATTCGGCAGCTTTGATTTTCACGCGGTCCGCGCATCTCAGCCAGAGATTGGCACGGGCAATCGCCGATTCATCCCCGACAAATTCAATTTTCCCGTTTTCGACCGTACAGTCGTAGCCGAGTGCACGCACTTCTTTTGCAACAAGCGCCTCAATCCCCATTGCGCTTGTCGCGATCAATTGAAAGCCAGACATTTTCCCACCATCTCTCATCTTATATTTCTTATTGTGCGGCATTCAGTACCGGATAACCCCGTTTTAAAAAATTATGTATAAAAAAGGCCGGGCGCCTGCTGTATATCTAAATACCGCAGCGCCGGCCCGATTCTTTCGATTCAGCCAGAATAACGTTCTGTAAGCCATGTTCTGTACCTTTGTACTGCAAACGATGTGGCGCCATCTCGTACGAAGGCGGTAATCATCTATCTACAAGCAATACGCTTGTCTCTTTCCTCGTTCATTTCCTCAGAAAGAGTGCCTCTACCATGATTTGAGTTGCTCGCTTGCGGGGTTTACCTCGTTCCACCTTTACGGTTTCCCGTAAAGCTCCGTCACTGTGGCACTTTCAAGGGTACTCCGCCATTGCCTGAAGGTTTAGGCGTTTTCCCTGCCGTCAGCCTTGAACCAAGGCTGCCCTGGCTTATGAATTCGCCAGGCACAAACACTACGGGCATCTCAGCACCGTGCGAGCATGGACTTTCCTCAACAGCCGTTTCCAGGCTGCAGCGATTACCCGAACGTTATTCACAACGCTTATCTATTATATAAAAAGAAACCGGGACTTGCAAGCTGTAATTTTTAACGGATGTGTCAATTTCTTCCCCCTGTATTGCCATACCGGGTTCGGGCAAGCGATGGTCTGTTTATTTATGCCGCTTCCCCGGGCCCTTTCCGCAGAAAAATTTCACACATTTTTTGAGCTGGCTATTCATTTAATTTGTTGCCGAAAACATGTTTTTCAAGATTGGACAGCCGTTTTAAAATATCGAAATTCGTTGTCCCGGTCATTTGCTGTACAGGCTGCCGTTTTGTCAGTTCTTCCGCCTGCTTTTTGAGCCGGAGGTTTTCCTGCTGGAGCTCCTCAATCGTCTGATTAAACGTTTCATAATCTTTTATGATCAGATCCAGAAATTTGTCTACTTCTTCCTGCCGGTAGCCTCTGACAGCCGTTTTAAACTCTTTTTCCAAAATGTCTTTCGCCGTCAATTTAATTTGATCCGATAACATGTTTGCACCACCTTACATCTCCCAGACATAATTTCATTTTTTCAAAAACCTTTTTATTTGTCAACTGTACCACAGCTGCCTAAAAATCTGTCTGTTCTTCTTCTATTATTGCCTGTAAATCGTAAAAGTCAATGATGCGGATGTCATACGAATGCGATTCGCTGAACTTTTTTGCAGCTTCGAACAAATATTTCGGGGACCCTTCGCGTTCTTCATCATACACAATCATCAGGCAGTCGCTTTTATGTAAGAAAATCCGGTTTTTATTGCGGAACTGCTGCGGGCTTTCGTACGGCCTTTTCGAGATGGCGGCAACAAAATCGGCTTGGGAAAGCACCATTTCGTAGTATTCTTTTTGTTCGTCTTTCCACTTTTCTTCCTGCCCTTCAAAAGGCATTAACACAGCGAGTTTCAGTTCCGGATATTCCGCTTGCAGATCAAAAACGGTTTCAGCGGCCCAAAGTTCGGTGCCCTGCTGCCCGGAAATAAGGACCCATTCGTACCCTTCATCGAGCAATTCCAGCAACCGTCTTCTGATTGCCGTTTGAATATAGCGAATACCCGGGTGGTCCGTCCCGAATATCCCCAGTTCATACGGTTTATAGCCTGTAATGGCGACAACTTTTCCCAATGCTTTACGCTCCTTTTTGTTTTCCTAAAAGCAGGACGGCAAGGATTGCCCTTGCCGTCCATTTGTCAGCAGCACTTCGGCCCGTGCGGCCTGACTGGATCAAAAAAGTTGCAGACCGTTCCCGGATCGGTTTGATTGACATACGATTCCGTGTGCGGAAAGTAGTTTTGCTGATGAAATACATGGTGATTCACATGGGTTGTATGCGTCGGGAAAACATGCGGCACGATGACATCCTGGACGGTGTGCGTAACGCAGCATTTTGTCGGATGCACAACAGCCGGCATGATCCGCGGCGGGCAATGGTGGTGAAACATGTTCCGATCTCCTTTCATCATCAGACGTCTTTTTTCTTACACTACTAACCTATGACCCGGAAAGGAAACATGTACTAATGAAAAAACCCAATTTGCCAATAATTCACGCCCTCATCCCCATTTCGGGAGCAGCCGAAGCCCGGTGCATCGTTTTCTCGGCCTCTTTACATTTCTTTTTAATCAAAACCATTTTAACGGGACTTTTGGTGGGCTGCAATCACAACATACGGAAATCGACAAAGGGCGCGCATTTTTCTCTGATCCAAAAGAAACCGACAAATCCCAACAAAGGGCGTTTCAAAATTCCGGATTCCCCGTCGAATCATGCGCTTGCCCAGGAAATAGCGGTTAAAAACCGGTTCTTTTCCCGGGCATTTCCTTGCTGAAAGAGGATCTCGCCGGGATTTGGGCTTTCCGGTACAGCCGTAAAAGGCGTTTTTCCGTTTCCAAACAGCATTTTTTCCATTTCCCATAACCGAATCTGCCGTACTTTTGATAAATTTCCAGGCCTTTTTCGGCATAGCGGACGGCTTGCAAAAGGTCTTTTTCCTTGTGTTCATACAGTTTGGAGAGCTCAATGCATGCTTCGGCTCTTATCGTATCCGGCGCATTTTCGGCTAATTCCGCCCACAGCATTCCGGCTTTTCTGTATGCTTTTTGTTTTTTATACTGGAAGGCCAGGCGGTGTTTGGCAGCCAGATCATTTTCGCCGGCGGCCGCTTCAAAACGTTTCACCGCGGCATCATCTTCGCCGATATATTCAAACCATTTCCCGACAAGCCGTTTTTCCTTTGCCGTCTGGTCCGGGTCGGCCTCTAGAATTTGAAACGTAAGGTGGGTGTACAAAGAAATGAGCGATAAAATGTCCTCTTCGTTATGGCGGATGACGCCAAGCAGGCCTTCCGGATTTTTGCGCTCAACGAAATCAAAATAAATCATCGGCGCCAGGTATCCCGGGATATCCTCTTTGCGTTCCACCCCCAGAATTTCGCGCTCCACATTCGCTAATTTCACGGACCCGAGTTCATCTTTCCACAGCCTTTTTGCCGCGTGGTACAAATCAAAATGGCCAAATTCAGGCAGACGCGGCACATGGTCGCGGATCAGCGTATGGCGCGTCTTCACCTGGGGCCAGTCAAACGCCTTCCCGTTATAAGTAACGAGCGCAGTGTAATCGATATTTTCCAGGAAGCTGTAGTAAAGCGGCACTTCAAGCCCCGGCTCCGGAAGAATATGCTGTTTTAAAATAACATTTTCTTCGGTAAAGGAAGCATATCCGAGCAAAAAAATCGTGTTGCCCGCCCCTCCCCCGAGGCCGGTCGTTTCGGTATCGAAAAAAAATAAATCAGACGGGCTGTACCCTTTGGCGGATAAAGGGTGGCGGACCGGCTTTTGCTGCCACAGTTTGATGGCATCAAAATAGTCGCGAAAAGCATATTTGCCGTGCTTTGTTTCAAGCGGGTAGCGGACTTCACGGATGAGGCAGTAATCGCCATCCAAATCATACAGCGAAACGCCCGCTTTTTCCCACATTTCAAAGAAAGGGACAGAATCGGCCCCGAGTGCTTCCGCCCGTCCGGCAGGCTCCGGCTGGTCCCTCACGATATGGTTTTTCATCCGGTTTAATTTATCTTTTAATCCCGGCATGATGCTCGCCTCCTTTGATCGCCCCGAGCCAGAAATCAAACAGCCGGACGGCGGCCTGCTTTGCGCCCGCGGCAGCCGTTTCTGCGCCCGTACAGGAAGGGCACCCGTCTTCGCAAGGGCAGTTTACAACCATCGCTCTTGCAGATTCCAAAATTTTCCTTGCCCCGCCATAGATTTTTTCACTCAGGCCGATGCCGCCCGGATACCGGTCATATAAAAAGATTGTCGGCTTTTCGTCATGGATTGCTTTCACCTGGGGCACGGCCTGGATATCATGGGCGTCACACATGGCAAAAAGCGGCGCAATCGACTGGAGTGCGTGCGCAGCGCCGGTAAGCGCGCCTTCCAGCAAATGTTTTGGCACCGCATCTTCCCCCATGGAAAACCAAACGGCATTCGTGTGCAGTTCCATTTCCGGAAGATGGATCGGCCCCGAGCCAATGTTTTCATGCGTGTTAAATTTAATTTTTTTGAAAATCGTCGGCATCGCCCGGACCATCACATCCCCATAGCCGATTTTTGCATCTTGCAAAACGGTCTCTCTGTCCTGTTCCAGCACTTTCAGCTCCACCGCCAGATTGGCATCTGTGTAATAATCAACAGCGACTTCACGGACAAAGGCTTTTTTCTCTTCCCAGTCCAGCTTTTCAACCTGATACTGCACCGCCTGATGCAAATAAATCGCCTCTTCATGGAGCAATGTCATCGCGCTGAACTGGTCCATTTCACCGATCACGCGCACATCCGGCGAATTGGTCATATCGATAATGACGACATTTTCCTGCGATGCGGAACGAAGGCTGATATTATGGGCCGGAAAAGCATCATTCATCCAGTACCACGCATCCCCGCGCCGGTGGAGGATCCGTTCATCCGCTAAAAACTCGAGCACGTCCTCGATTTCAACGTCGCCAAACGTTTCCCCTTTTTTAAACGGCAGCTCATATGCCGCACATTTAACATGGTCCACTAAAATGACAAGATTATCGGGGTTGATGCGCGCCGTCTCCGGGGACCGGTTGAAAAAGAAGCCCGGATTGCGGATGATGTACTGGTCAAGCGGGCTTGAGCCGGCAACAAGGATGACAAGTGATTCCCCCTGCCTTCTTCCTGCGCGCCCGGCCTGCTGCCAGGCGCTCGCAATTGTGCCCGGATAGCCGGTCATAATACAGACCTGGAGCTGGCCGATATCGACACCGAGCTCGAGGGCGTTCGTGCTGACAATCCCGTATATGTCCCCGTTTCTTAACCCCTGCTCGATTTTCCGCCGCTCGGTTGGAAGGTATCCTCCCCTGTAGCCCATGATCGACTTTTCCCCGAGTTCGTCTTTAACGATTTCCTGCAAGTATTTTAAGATGATTTCGACGCGCACACGGCTTCTTGCAAAAACAATCGTCTGAATTTTGTTTTTCAAAAGTTCCCCTGCAATTTTCCGGACTTCAAGTGTGGCGCTTCTCCGGATGTTCAGCGGCTTGTTCACAAGCGGCGGGTTGTAAAAAAGAAAATGCTTCGTTCCGCTCGGCGCGCCGTTTTGGTCAATCAGTTCCATTTTTTTGCCGGTTAGCTTTTCCGCCAGCTCTTTCGGGTTTTGAATCGTCGCGGACGTGCAAATAAAAACCGGATCGCTCCCGTAATAACGGCAAATCCGCTTTAATCTGCGCAACACATTGGCAACATGGCTGCCGAACACGCCGCGGTATATATGCAGTTCGTCGATCACCACGAATCTTAGATTTTCAAAAAACGACACCCATTTTGTATGGTGGGGCAAAATGGCGGAATGCAGCATATCCGGATTGGTGATGACGATATGGCCGGCTTTGCGCACGCGCTGCCGGATATTTGAAGGCGTATCCCCGTCATATGTATAACTGTTTACAGGCACGCCGGCTTCTTCAATGATTTCGTTTATTTCACTTTTCTGGTCCTGCGCGAGCGCTTTTGTCGGGAACATATAAAGCGCGCGTGCATCCGGGTTTTGAAGGATGGTCTCGAGCACGGGCAGATTATAGCAAAGCGTTTTGCCTGATGCAGTCGGGGTAACGGCCGTAAAATCTTTTCCTGCCATGGCAAGCTGATATGCCTCTGCCTGGTGGGTATACAATGACGAAATCCCTCTTTTTTCCAGCGCCGAAAGTACAGCCGGTGTGATGCTGCCAGGAAAAGGCACCGTTACAGCCGGCTTTCCTTCAATCGTATGCCAATGGACGATCCGCTCCTGGAAAGAACGGTCCATCTGCAACTGCTCCAATATTTCCTGCAAATTCTTTTTTCTGAACATCTTTCCTCACCCCGCTATCTATTATAGCGAATAGACGTTCGTTTTCAAAGCATTCTTTCACATTTCCCGCTTGGTTTTCATATTATACAGTGAAAGAGTCCTGTGCAACCATTTCATTTTCTTCATCATCAACAAGAAAGGAGCCTGCCGATGTCCAATTTATCCGGCCCGGAAGAAAAGTATCCTTTTTACGGGCTGATGCAAGCGATGGACCAATTTTTTCAGGAAAAGCCGGTCAAACATTTTTTTGAGAATCTGGATGAATTTTTTTCTTTTGATACGATTCCGGTACGCCTCGAAGAAAAAGATGAGGCCTATGTATTGACAGCCAAACTGCCCGGGTATGAAAAAGGCCAGATTGAGATTGAAGTTTATGATCAATATCTCACCATTAGCGCCAGGCATAAGGAAGCCATTTCAAGTTTGGATGAAACGAAAAAAGCTTACGAAAAGAAAAGCGCATTCCACCGGATAAGCCGGACGGTGCCCCTGCCGCCCGCGGTGGACGGGGATCAGATTCAGGCAAAATTTGAAAACGGGCTGCTTGTGATTTTAATGCCGAAAGGAAAGAAAAAAAAGCTGAGGATTGAATAGTATGCCGGGAGCGTCCCGGTTTTTTCCGTTTTTCGCCCTTTTTAAGCAAAACGGCCCGGAAGCCTATTTTGTAAACAGGCCCCCGAGCCCTTTGACCATCGATGAGACTTGATTAATCGCATTGATCATCTGTCCGGCAGTATTGACCATTTTATTAAAATCAATGGAGCCATCCTGGGATTTGAAGGAATTCAAAAAAGATCCCCCCATTTGCGGCGGCTTTAGCGGAACAGGCTGATGCGGGTACGGATGGGCGAACCCTGCCGCACCGTGCTGGGTGTTTGGCTTTTCAGCGGCCTCCAGCGGGTTCCCGAACAAATGCATGGCAGCTTCTTCCCCGGCATGCTGGCCACTTTGTCCGTGCATATGCCAGGCATGGCCGTACCCGCCCGGTTGCTGGCCGTATGGATACGGCGCCGGGGGGTATCCGAACACATGCGGGGAATGCTGCCCGGGATATGGAAACTGCGGGTAATACGGACCGGCCCCCGGCATTGCAGGATACCGGCCTGTGCTTCTTGTGCGCCTGCTTGCGTAAGGGTCTTGCATAACGCGCATTGCCATCGCCTCCTGCCTGCTTCACCAATAATGTATGTGGCATCCGGCAATTGGTGATATGTCCATATCGATTACGATTTCTCCAATGCTTCCTGCAAGCATTGGAGAATATATTTTACTGACTGGAAATGATCGAGCATCATTTTGCGGCTGGATGACGGGTAAAAAGCACGCACCGCAATCATTTGCAAATTTTCGGCCGTATGTTCAAGCTGGGATGGAAAAAGATGCGCCGGCCTCCGGGCTTCCACCCATGCTTTTGCAGCCGGGAGCCACCTGTCAATGGCATCCTGCAACGTATCACAAAAAGGCTTGACTTCACTGAAAAAATCCTTTTCCACCCCTGTTGCCTTTACTTCCTGGTACAGGTCATAAAGCTCATGCGTGTACGAAATCAGCTGCCGGTTTAACGCTTGTAATTGTCCGTCTTCCATTTCTCTTCACCCTTCTAAACGGATATTCTCCCTTCGCCGGGTTCTTCACGGGAGACTTCTTTCATTTTAGGAAGTTTTTTTGTTTTCATCAATCCGCAAGCTTTCCGCCCTGTATGTTTTTCTGAATGCTTCCGCCCTTTTTTCCAAATGGTCCAGCCTCATTTCTGTTTTTTTTAAACGGTACCACTGCTTTATAGACTGCTTTCTTGCTTCCTTCTCCACCTTATGCCGGATCCCTGTCCCGATGTTTTCCAGCGCCTGTTCCATTTTTTCCAGCCCGTTTAAAAATGCGGCTTTCGGTATCATTTGTTTTCCCCCCTGAATTTCAACATGCCTATTCATTCTCTGCCAGGCGGCCCGGTCCCTTCATGTCTGACAAAACTAGAAGCAATTCGGCAAAGAAAACGGGTTTCTTCATTTTGTGTTTCCTTTCGACAGCATGTCTGCATTTCGGGCGCATTTTTCCTGGCTGCGCCAACTTTCGTGCCGGCATGTATGCAAAAGGCGGAACTGCAAACAATAAATATGCCGGAAAATCCGGTGACACCAATTCCAGGAGGCGGATTTCCATGAAAACGAATGATAACAAAGCGCAACAACAGAAAAAAGCACGGGAACAAAAAGGGTCTTTGGCAAAAGGAGATAAGAAGCTGAACGGCCCTGACCGCCCTTCCACCTAATGAAAGCAAAAAGCAAGGAAACATTTCCTTGCTTTTTGTTTTGCCTGTTTTTAGCGAAAAAAGCCGGGCAGGCCGGTTCCTTGTCCCCCGCCGGTGCAAAGGGGCCGAAAGACTGTTTTTTTTATTACATATTCTTTGTCTGTTCTGCTATGATATAATTTAGCTTATGAGGTGAGGAAACATGGAATTGCGTTATCCAAACGGAAAAAGGTATAAAGGGGAAAAAAACAAAGCCGGACGGAAAAATGCGAACCAAATTTTATACGGCAACCGGGGGATGACACTGGAAGAGGATCTGAATGAAACCAATGCTTATTATTTGCAGGAAGGCATTGCCGTTATCCATAAAAAACCGACCCCGATCCAGATTGTCCAGGTCGATTACCAGTCACGGAGCACAGCCGTCATTAAAGAAGCCTATTTTAAACAGCCGTCCACAACCGATTACAATGGAGTGATGAACGGTAAATATATAGACTTTGAAGCAAAGGAAACGCAAAACCATACTTCTTTTCCGCTTCATAACTTCCATGAGCATCAAATCACCCATATGAAACAGGTGGTAGCGCAAGGCGGGATTTGCTTTGTCATTCTCCGTTTTGCGAAGGGAGAAGAAATTTTTTTGCTGGAATCCCGCCATTTATTTTTTTATTGGGATAGAATGCTTGCCGGAGGGAGAAAATCGATAAAAAAAGAAGAAATTGAAGCAAACGGGCATCCTATACCGGTCGGATACCGGCCGAGAATTGATTACATCGCCATTTTAAAGCAATTGTATGCTTTATAGTTGTTGCCCGGCCGGATGATTGACGGATCCGGCAACAATATGTTTTGAATCTAAATCGGCTTTTTCAGGTTTAGAAGAAAGGAATGCTGAGCATGGCAGAAAAATACCAATCCCGCGAAGAACGCCGGAAACAAATGCAGGCAAATCAACATAAAAAGAAAAGGAAAAAACCGAAAAACAAATTTTTAACATTTATAAAGCGGCTCATTCTCGTCTGCTTTATTCTCGGGCTAGCCGGGGTCATTGCGGGCATCAGCACTTTTGCGTATTACGCAAGCAGCTCCCCGAAACTGACGAAGAAGCAGTTATCCGACCCGATTCCATCGGTGATCAAGGATAAAAACAACAAAACAGTCGCAACGCTCGGGGCACAGAACCGGAAATATATCGATTATGAAGAGCTTCCAAAGCAGATGGAAAACGCGATTCTTTCGACGGAAGATACACGGTTCTACCAGCATCACGGGATCGACCCGATACGGCTCGGGGGCGCGGTGGTCGCAAACTTTACCAAAGGTTTCGGGTCCGAGGGGGCCAGCACCCTGACGCAGCAGGTCATTTCCATGGCGCTGAACAATAAAAACGAAAAAACATTAAAGCGGAAAGCCCAGGAAGCATGGCTTGCGATTCAGCTTGAGCGGAAATACACAAAACATGAGATCCTTGAAATGTATGTCAATAAAGTCTATATGTCAGACGGTGTTTTCGGCTTTGAGACAGCTGCTGAACATTATTATGGCAAATCTTTAAGCAAATTATCACTGCCGGAAATTGCCGTGCTGGCCGGCATGCCGCAAAGCCCGAATAATTATAATCCGTTTGACCATCCGGATCTGACAAAGAAAAGAAGAGATATTGTCCTTTATATGATGTACAAAAACCACAAAATAACAAAGGATGAAATGGAAAAAGCGCAGGCCGCCCCGGTTTCGGCCGGACTGGTGAAAGAAAAAGAGCGGAATACAAACGCGAACAAATATCCTGCTTTTGTCAATGAAGTGATTAAGGAAGTGCAGAGACTCGGGAACTATAATGTATATGCCGACGGTTTAACCATTTATACAACCCTGGATTCTTCCGCACAGCAATATACGGAAAAGATCTTAAACACCAATTCGATCATCAATTATCCGGATAAAAAAATGCAGGCCGGCATTGCCCTGGTCGATACGAAAACAGGCGAAATCCGCGCGCTTGGCGGCGGGCGCAATATGAAACTTGACCGCGGCTTCAACTATGCCGTTGATACGAAGCGTTCGCCGGGATCAACAATCAAACCGATTCTTGACTACGGGCCGGCGATTGAGTACTTGCACTGGTCAACCGGGCACCGATTGAACGATGTGGCAACCACTTATTCGGACGGAACGCCGATTAATGACTGGGATAACCGGTTCCTTGGCAAGATGAGCATGCGCAAGGCACTGTATTTATCACGGAATATTCCTGCCTATGAAACATATAAAGAAGTCGGCAAGGAAAGGGCCATCCGTTTTGCAAAAAAACTCGGCCTTGATTTAAACAGCAAAGAAATCGTTGAATCTTCATCCATCGGCGGAGGGGTGCGAGTTTCACCGCTGCAGATGGCTTCCGCTTACGCCGCATTCGGCAATGAAGGCATATACAACAAGCCGCATGCCATCCGGAAAATTGTCCTGCGTGACGGGGTCACGGAAATCAAACCGCATGTCCAGTCCAAAATCGCCATGAGCGACTATACGGCTTATATGATTACGGACGTGCTGAAAGATGTGCTGACAAAAGGCACCGGGACAACCGCCCATATTCCAGGATTGCCTGCCGCCGGTAAAACGGGCACCACGAATTTTGATAAAAACGATCTGGCAAAATACGGGATTCTAAGTTCGTCCGTACAGGATTCCTGGTTTGCAGGCTACACGACAAGATATTCGTTAGCAGTATGGACCGGCTACGAAAGCGAGAAAGGCAAAAAATACGGCGTCACAAGGCCGTATCAAACGGTTGCGCAGCAAATTTACCGCCACTTGATGCGTTATGTATCGGAAGGAAAAGAGACCCCTGACTTTACGATGCCGAAAAGTGTCGTCAGAATAGGCAGCGAATTGTATATCCGCGGCTATATCGATACGGCGATTGATAAAAAATCCGTCACCCAGGATGCGCCAGCAAATGTTCACGCAGCGTATGATGCAGACAGCAATAAAATTACGGTAACCTGGGATTATAAAGGGTCAGGTGCGACCTTTAACGTATCCGGTACAATAAACGGCAGCGCGGCGTCATTCGGTTCGACTTCAGGAAAATCGATCACCGTCGCAAATCCGAAAGCGGGCGCAACGTATGTCTTCAATGTCACCGCCACGGTAAATGGCGTGAAAAGCAAAGCGGCATCCGCGAGTGTAACGGTTCCGGGGGGCAGCACGGACACGAAGGCGGATGATAACCAAAACAAGCAACCGGAAGACAATGCCCAAAAACAACCGGATGCAAACAATAACCCCGGTACTGACACCAATCAGTCCGGCGAAAACAAAGACAACACCGGCTCAGACAAGAGAACAAACAGCGGAAATTCAAACGGAAACGGCTCGGAAAACAGCGGAAACGGCAGCAAAGATAACAACAACAGTCCGGGAAACAGTTCAGGCACTGGCACTTCAAGCGGAAACGGCAGCTCGGCAAACAATGGAGCAGGCACGAATGGAAACGGAAGCAGCGGTTCAAACGGAACCAACGGAACCAACGGAACCAACGGAACCAACGGAACCAAGGGAACCAATACGAACGGCGGGAACAGTCCCAATAAAGGCGAAAACAGTTCGGGCAACGCGTCCGCAAATAATAATACCGGTTCTGAATAAAAAAGCACATGATGGATGGCTTTCTGCGCCCCCGCCGGTCTGATCAAAAAAAGCATGGAGAAACGATTCTCCATGCTTTTTCGTATTCTCATTTCTTGTTCTCTTTCTGCTTCATCCGTTTCTCCCCTTCCCTGCACAGGTCAAGAAGCGGGCAGATTTCACATTGCGGGCGCTGGGCCTTACAATGGTAGCGGCCGAAGAAGATCATCCGATGGTGCGTGATCGACCATTCCTCTTTCGGCACTTTTTTCATTAAGGTTTGTTCCACTTCCAATACACTGTCTTTGTAGCGGCAAAAGCCGAGCCGTTTGCTAACTCTCTCTACATGGGTATCGACAGCAATGGCCGGAATGCCAAAAGCAACCGACAGGACAACGTTTGCCGTTTTTCTGCCGACGCCGGGCAGTTTCATCAGTTCTTCCCGCGTTTGCGGCACTTCCCGCCCGTATTCCTCGATGAGCATCCGGCAAAGTTTTTGGATGTTTTTTGCTTTGTTGCGGTAAAGCCCGATTGACCGGATGTCCTGCTGCAGTTCTTCAAGCGGCACGGCAATATAGTCATCCGGGGATTTATACTTTTGAAACAGATTTTTTGTCACTTTATTGACGAGCGCATCGGTGCACTGGGCGGATAATGTTACCGCGATCAGCAGCTCAAAAGGATTTGAATGATTCAATTCACAGCGGGCATCCGGAAACATTTCCCCCATTGTCTCAAGGCAATGCCGGATTTGTTGTTTTGTCAGCATCTCTCAAACTCCCGTAACTAGTTTACATAAAATTATTATCGTCACCTTTTATTGTTCAAGCCAGTTATAAAACGGCACCGGATTGGTCGTTTTCGGTTTTTCTGCTTGCGGTTTTGACGATTTGCGGAAATTCCTTCCATATTCGCGTGCTTCATCCACCGCCCGGATGCCGTTCTTTTTCCATTCAAACAAAATGCGGTCTATGTAGCGGAAATTCAGTTTGCCGGAGATAACGGCTTCACGCAGGGCGGCTTTAATCAAATCAGGGGATTGCCCGTCCTGGTCAATCCACATCGCCAATGTTTCGCATTCGAGCGGCGACAGCGGCCTGCCAAACTCCTGTTCAAACGTGGTGTATAAATCGGTTTCTTCGTTTACGCTTTTTTCAAGCTCGTCCTGTTTTTTCTCATAGATAAATTCATCGGCGAGTTTCGCCCACAGCGGCATGATCGAATATTTTTCATACAGGATGCCGCCTTCCCCTTCCCCTTCTTCAATGGACAAAAACTGATGCTGGATTAGACGCCGCAAAATCGAAACGCACATACTTTCCGGAATGGTAAGCCTGCCTGCCAGATCTTCAGGCGTCGGAAACGCATTTCCCTCTTTTAAAAAAGAATAAACTTGCAGCAAAAGCACAAGTTCCGTTTCATTAAGGCCAAGCTGTTTGTATTTTTTCAATAAGAGCTGGGGGACGGTCAATATCCCTTCTTCCCACCAGGCAAGCAAAAGATCTTTATCCATGTCGGACACCTCAATGTAAGTATAGCAGTTTAAAAACGGCAAGGAAATTGAAAAAACCATCTGAAAAGAAAAACGGCTGCACACCGTTATTGCAGCCGTTTTTTTCAATTACGGATAGATCCGGTTCAAAAGCCTCGGGAACGGGATCGTTTCGCGCACATGCTCAACGCCCGAAATCCAGGCAACCGTCCGCTCAAGGCCCAGCCCGAAGCCGGAATGCGGAACAGAACCGTATTTTCGTAAATCAAGATACCATTTGTACGCCTCTTCCGACAGATTGAAATCTTTGATCCGTTTCAGCAACAAATCATAGTCATTGATCCGCTCGCTGCCGCCGATGATTTCCCCGTACCCTTCCGGCGCAATCAAATCGGCGCACAGCACGACTTCCGGGCGCTTAGCGTCCGGCTGCATGTAAAACGGTTTGATTGCAGCCGGATAATGCGTAATGAAGACCGGCTTGTCGAAACTTTCGGCAATCGCGGTTTCATGCGGCGCGCCAAAATCTTCGCCCCACGTAATATCATCAAATCCTTTTTCATGGAGCAATTCAATGGCGTCATCATACGTAATCCGCGGAAACGGCGCCGACACTTGTTCAAGCTTTGAAGTATCGCGGCCAAGCCGGTGCAGGTCGAGTTTGCAGTTTTCCAAAACGGACCGGACGATATAGGAAACATACTGTTCCTGCACTTTCAGGCTGTCTTCATGTTCATAAAAAGCCATTTCCGGCTCGATCATCCAAAACTCGATCAAATGGCGGCGCGTTTTCGATTTTTCGGCGCGGAACGTCGGGCCGAAAGAGAATACTTTTCCGAATGCCATCGCTGCCGCTTCCATGTAAAGCTGCCCGCTTTGCGACAGATAGGCTTCTTCATCAAAGTACTTCGTATGGAACAGCTCGGTCGTCCCTTCCGGCGCACTGCCGGTTAAAATCGGCGGGTCGATTTTCGTAAACCCGTTCATATTGAAAAATTCATACGTCGCCCGGATGATTTCGTTCCGGATTTTCATGACAGCGTGCTGGCGGCGGGAACGGAGCCATAAATGCCTGTGGTCCATTAAAAATTCGGTCCCGTGCGCTTTTGGTGTGATCGGGTAATCTACGGCTTCATGGATGATCTGAATGCCAGCCACCTGGAGCTCGTAGCCGAACGGGGAGCGGGCATCTTCCCGGACGGTGCCGGTAACGTAAAAAGAAGTTTCCTGGCTCATCGATTTTGCCGTTTGAAAGACCTCTTCCCCGGCTTCGTTCTTTACGACCACGCCTTGTATAAAGCCTGTCCCGTCACGCAGCTCGAGAAAGGCAATTTTGCCGCTTGAACGTTTATTGTTCAGCCAGACCCCGATCGTCACTTCCTCCCCGATATGCTGGTGTACTTCTGAAATGGTGATTTTCACGGTATTTCCCTCCAAAACAATTTCCGGCTTGTCTCCCATATGTACCGGAATCCATTATACTAAACAAAAGCGGAAAAAGGAAACAAGTCAAAGGTTCATGCTTTTTTCCGTGTTTCCACGAACTGTTTGATCCGCTTGAGCGCTTCTTCGAGATTTTCCAAAGAAGTGGCATAAGAAAGCCGGATATTGTTTTCCGCGCCGAAGCCTGAACCCGGGACAACGGCAACGCGCGCTTCCTCGAGCAAAGCCTCCGCAAATGCGTCAACCGTTTGAAAACCGGTCAGCTTTGCGGCTTTCTTCACATTCGGGAATAAATAAAAAGCGCCTTGCGGTTTGATGCAGGTAATCCCGTCAATTTCAACCAGCCGGTTAAAAACTGCATTGAGCCGTGCCTCGAAAGCCTGGCGCATCTCTTCCACGGTGCGCTGGTCCCCGCTGTATGCGGCGAGTGCCGCGAACTGGGAAGGCGTTGCCGGATTGGAAGTCGAATGGCTGGCAAGATTTGTCATCGCTTTAATGATTTCCCCGTTCCCGGCCGCATAGCCGATCCGCCAGCCGGTCATGGAATGGGATTTTGAGACGCCGTTAATGATCACCGTCTGTGCTTTCAGTTCCGGTGAAATGGTGGCGATCGAGACATGCCGGCTGCCGCCGTACACCAATTTTTCGTAAATTTCGTCCGACACGATCAAAATATCGTGTTTCAGGCAGACTTCGCCGAGTTTTTCAAGTTCTTCCCTTGTATACATCATGCCGGTCGGATTGCCGGGAGAGTTGAGTACAAACGCTTTTGTCCGTGGTGATACGGCTTTTTCCAGCTGCTCCGGCGTTATTTTATACTGGTTTTCTTCTTTGCCTTCTACAAAGACCGGGACGCCTTCCGCAAGCTTTACCTGCTCGGGATAGCTTACCCAGTAAGGAGACGGGATGATCACTTCATCGCCCTGGTCGAGCAGCACCTGAAACAATGTATACAAGGCGTGTTTTGCCCCGTTGGTGATGATGATTTCATTTGCTTTAAAGCCAAGCCCCTGGTCTTTTTGGAATTTTTCAATGACGGCCTCTTTCAGCGATGCCATTCCGCCGGCCGGGGTATACTTCGTCTGGCCGTCCAGCATCGACTGGTACGCGGCTTCAATGATCTCCTTCGGTGTATTGAAATCAGGTTCTCCTGCGCCAAGGCCGATCACATCGATGCCTTGCGCCTTCATTGCTTTTGCCTTTGCCGTAATTGCCAACGTGGATGACGGCGTTAATGCACTTACCCTTGATGCCAGTTTCATACGATTCACCTCTCCAAACGGATCAATTGGATTTTTTTAAAAAAGGAACCTCATCATAGCCGAGGCTGTTTCCTTTTATATAAGCAACTTCCCAAATGGGAATCTGGCTTTCCATGCCGAGCCGCACAGATAAAATTTTATCTGGCCGCCTTTTTTGCACCACTTGTTTCACTGCAGCCTGTTTTGAGATGCCGGTATTCAAGTCTAGGACGGTCACGCGTTCCGGTTTCTTTTCAGGGATCCAAACCGCTTTTTTCTTCCCGCCTTTGCCTTTCCCCACGACAACATAATAGGTGCTCTTGCCATTGTAAAGATAAAATGCATCGGCAGCCCGGATGCCGGCTTTGCTTTTGGCAACAGCGGCCGCTTTGTTGTATGCTTCATCATACGGTTTCCGTGCTTTCCAATAAGTCTCTGCCGCAAATCCGGCTATCGCGATGACCAAAATGCAAATTGAGATCAGTGCTTTTTTCATTCCGAACCCTCATTTTCCATGGCGTAAATCCTTTTAAGCAGATATTGTCATTCATATCAGTTCCCATGCAGGCCATCCTAAGCTTAGAATCATTTCCTTCATCATTATACAGCAAAAATGAATGAAAAAATGATGCATTTGATCATTTTTCCGGTCCACCCTGTTTTGTGCTGCATTGTCGCAGCACTTTTTTTACAGCCAGCTTTCAATGGCCTCAAGCGTCCCGTTCAGATCCAGGTGCCTGATGCGGACCGGCGGCAGCGATTTTATGAACGCCGGCCCGTATGTGGCCGTTTCAATCCTCCTGTCCAGGACAAGAAAAATGCCGCGGTCATGGCGCGTCCGGATAAGCCTGCCAAACCCTTGTTTGAACCTGAGCACGGCTTCGGGCAACGCATAAGCGGAAAACGGATTTTTCCCTTTTGCCCTGAAATAATCGGACTTTGCTTCTATAACCGGCTCATCCGGGGGCAAAAACGGGAGGCGGGCCATCACGAGGCAGGAAAGGTCATCGCCAGGGATGTCAACCCCTTCCCAAAAACTGCTTAAACCGAGAAGGATCGCTTTGTCAAATTTTTGAAAGCTTTTCGTTAACCTCGACCGGCTGCCGCTTGATATGCCCTGGGCGATGAGCATATAATCTTCAAGCATTCCGCTTTCTTTCATCAGCTGGTACACCTTTTTCAACAAATCAAAGGATGTAAATAAAATCATCATCCTGCCCTTTGTGGCCTCCGCAACGGCAAGCAGATAACCTGCCATTTTTTCCGCAAAGTCTTCCATACTGGCGGATCCGATATCAGGAAGGTCGTTCGGGATAATAAACTGCACCTGCCTGTCAAAGCGGAAAGGCGACGGAATGCGGACCGTTTTTGTGGTGTGCGAAAGCCCCGTCTCGCCCAGAAAATAGCGGAAGCTTCCGCCAACGGTCAATGTCGCGGAAGTAAGCACGACACTCTTTTTTTGCGAAAAAAAAGCTTTTTGCAACGTTTCTCCGGCATGCACCGGCTGGCAATAGATGACAAGGCTGTTCGGGAGGGCGCGCAAATCTCCTTCCACCCAGACGACATTTTCATCCCCGCCGTTTTGGCCGGCGAAAACGGCCAGGTTCTCGCGCAAAAGGCGCCAATCTTCCAAAAAGCTGTACATTTCTTCGATAAAAGCGAGTGTCTGTTCTTTCATCTGTTTTTCGGAAAGCAACTGCGAAAGCCTTTCTTCCAATGCCTGCGAAATCTCTTTCATGGACGCCCTGACCCGTTCCGTACAGAGCAGGACCGCCTGCCATGCTTTTTGTTTCCAGTTTTCTTTTTTAATTCTTAATTTGATTTTCTGGTAACCGTTTGTTTCCCGCTTCGCGCGCATCACTTTTTGGGCGAGCATGCTGAATAAATCATCGAGCTCGGCATCAAGCCCCTGAAGGATTGCATCGCATTCAAAAGCATGCAGCCCGGCTTTTAGCCCGTATTTTTCCATCATTTTTTCCAATTTGTAAAACAGCTGTTTTTGCTCATACAGGCCGAGCCTTGCCATCATATATTTCATTTGGTTGTAACTTGCGCGTTTCCCGATCGTTTCCCGGG
Source organism: Weizmannia sp. FSL W8-1119 (assembly GCF_038008605.1). Taxonomy (NCBI): domain Bacteria; kingdom Bacillati; phylum Bacillota; class Bacilli; order Caryophanales; family Bacillaceae; genus Heyndrickxia; species Weizmannia sp. FSL W8-1119. Next base: position 1,565,172 of record NZ_JBBOZL010000001.1, read on the forward strand.
CCGCTTGTTCAAGGCGGTGGGCTTCATCAATGATGACGTATTGAAATCCGTCAAACACCGACTGGTCCCTTTCAAGTTCCGCGCACAGCATCGCATGGTTCGTGATGGCGATGTCAGCAGAGGCTGCGCAGGCTTTGGCGTAAAGATAAAAATCCCGCGATTTCCACGGATCTTTTTTATCCGTATGCCAGCCGTCCTGTTTAATCCGCTGCCAAAAATGTTTTCCGCCGCCGGATAAATGAAGCTCGTCAAGATCGCCGCTTTCTGTTCCGGTAAGCCAGACCAGGATTTGCATTTTGGCAAATACGGCGTCGTACTGCCGGTCCGGTTCTTTTAACGACTGTTCAAACTTAAACAAATGCAGGTAATGGCTTCTCCCCTTTAGCAACACGGTCCTGACCGGGGTTTTCAGCATCTGTTCAAGCCTTTTGATTTCCTTATTTAAAAGCTGGTGCTCAAGCGCAACCGTATACGTGCTGATTAACACCGGTTTTTGTTCCGAAATCGCTTGGAAAGCGGCCGGCACAAGATAGGCAAGGGATTTGCCGATGCCCGTGCCTGCTTCCAATGCGACATGCTCCTCAGCAGAAAAAGCTTCCCGGACATGGTCCATCATTTCAAATTGGGCGGGGCGCGCTTCCATCCCGGCGCCTGAAGCCGCAAACCAGGATTCTTTTTCAGCCGCATCCTGCGGATAACGGCCAATCTCGCGCGGGCCGTCATCCGCAGGCAGGCTTTTCCGTTTTAATGCGATGCCCCGGTATACTTCCATATCCGGCGGCAAATGCTCGATATACCGCCGTTTCTCTTCCAGTATATCCTCCAAAATGCCGGCAAGGTCGCTTTTCAAGGAATAAGAAAGCGGCACGAGTTGTTCAAGTGTGACGACAGGAAGGGACGCACACTTTTCCATGCAGGCAAGAAGCAGCTTTGCCGTAACAAAAGCATCACTGTCCGCCCGGTGCGGCCGTTCATGATAAAGGGACAAAGAATCGGCCAGATCCCCCAGTTTATAACTGTTTAAAGTTGGAAATGCAATTCTCGAAAATTCAACGGTGTCAAGGCTCGGCCCGCGAAACGGCGGAAACCCCGCAGCCTTTAATTCCTGCTGCAAAAACGGTAGGTCAAACAGCACATTGTGGGCGACAAATATGCTGCCTTCCAAAATTTCCATGATGCGCGGGGCGATCTCCGAAAATACCGGTGCTTCTTCAAGCATGCCGTTATCGATCCCGGTCAATTCCGAAATAAACGGCGGTACCGGCTTTTCGGGATTGACGAAGCTTGTAAATTGCGTTTTGATCTCCCGGCCTTCAACCACAACAGCGGAAAACTGGATGATGCGATCGCCTTTTTTTGCTGAATTTCCTGTTGTTTCAAGATCTACGACTACATAGCGCTGCATAACATCACCTGACTAAAAATAATTGCCCCGTTTCTTCCATATTGTACTATTTTAACATAAAATCGATCATTCGCCACAACCAGGCTGCAGAAATTGAAAAACCGCCCTGCCCGAAAAAGCAGGTGCGGTTTTCCCCCTACAGAATCGTGGAAGCCGGTTCTTCCGATAACATTTTTTCAATCCGGTTTTTTGCATCAAGCAGGACAATTTTCGGATGGTGGTTTTTCATTTCTTCTTCCGTCAAAAGGGCGTACGAAATGATAATCACAATGTCACCGGGTTGTGCAAGCCGGGCGGCCGCGCCGTTCAGGCAGATGACACCGGATCCCCTTTCACCCGGGATAATGTACGTTTCAAATCGCGCCCCGTTGTAATTGTTCACAATTTGCACTTTCTCATTGGGCGCCATTCCCGCAGCATCCAGCAAATCCGCATCAATCGTGATGCTTCCGACATAGTTTAAATTCGCTTCCGTTACGGTTGCCCGGTGGATTTTTCCGTTCATCACAGTCCGTAGCAAAGCAATCCCTCCCTATTCTTGTTGTTTATCCTGCAAAAATGATATTGTCGATGAGCCGCGCTTTTTCAAATTGGACGGCGACTGCGAGGATACAGCGCCCGTTTATGGACTGGACCGGTTCGAGTTCAGGATAAGAATACAATTCCACGTAATCGATTTTCCCGGACAGATGCGCGGAAAGATGCGCTTTCACAAGGGAAATCACTTTTTCCGGGTTTCTCTCTCCCTGTTCAACCGCTTTGTTTGCCAATTGCAAACTTTTGTATATTTCGGGCGCTTCTTTCCGCTCCGCCTCCGATAAATAGACGTTTCTCGAACTTTTTGCAAGGCCGTCCGGTTCGCGCACAATCGGGCATGGGACAATGTCAACCGGAAAATCCAGATCGCGGACAAGATTTTCAACAACGGCCGCCTGCTGGGCATCTTTCAGCCCGAAATAAGCGCGGTCCGGCTGGACGAGGTGAAACAGTTTTGAAAGGACTACCGCCACGCCGTCAAAATGGCCCGGCCGCTTTCTTCCGCAAAGGACATCCGTCCCCTTTGTCACTTTTATTTGAACCGATAAAGCGCGCGGATACATTTCTTTAACAGACGGGATAAACAATACATCAACGCCGGCTGCTTCCGCTTTATGCCGGTCCCCTTTTGCATCGCGCGGATACCGGTCGAAATCTTCATTTGGCCCGAACTGGAGCGGGTTTACAAAAATGCTCATGATGACAATATCGTTTTCTTTTCTTGCCTGCTTTGCCAAGGCGAGATGGCCTTCATGCAAATAGCCCATCGTCGGGACAAACCCGATCGACTTGCCTTCTTTTTTATACCGGGATACAAGCGTCCGGATTTCCCGCTTCGTTTCTGCAACGCTCATCGCCTGTGCGGTTTTCATTTTGCACGCCCCCCGTACAGTGTTGCCAGCTCTTCTTCTTTCATCGTGTACGTATGCTTTTCTTCAGGGAACGCCCGGTTTTTTACTTCCTGTACATATTGGCGGAGCCCGCTGTGCATCACGGCATCCGCATCGGCAAATTGCTTCACAAATTTTGCCACTTTTTCGCTTCCGTATTTCACCAGGTCATGGAATACAAGCACCTGCCCGTCTACGCCAAGCCCGGCCCCGATTCCGATGGTTGGAATGGAAAGGGCGGATGTCACTTCTTCCGAAAGCTGCCGCGGGACGCATTCCAGGACGACGGCGAAAGCGCCGGCCTCCTCGCACGCTTTCGCATCTTCCAGCAGCTTTTTGGCGGCTTCCGCTGTTTTTCCCTGGACTTTATAGCCGCCGAAAATCCCGACCTTTTGCGGCGTCAGCCCGATATGAGCCATCACCGGGATGCCCGATTCCGTAAGCGCTTCAATGTGAGCCGCAACTTCTTTCCCGCCTTCCAGTTTTACGGCATGGGCCCCGCCGTCCTGAATAATGCGGGCGCCGTTTTTTAATGTTTCTTCACGGCTCAAATGGTACGACATAAACGGCAAGTCGGTGACGACAAAGGTGTTTTTCGCCCCGCGCTTGACCGCTTTCGTATGGTGGACCATATCCGCCACGGTCACCGGAATGGTCGAATCATAGCCGAGCACGACCATGCCGAGCGAATCGCCGACAAGAATCATGTCGACGCCCGCTTCTTCTGCAAGCTTTGCAGAAGGGTAATCGTAGGCGGTCACCATTGCAATTTTTTCTTCTTGCGCCTTCATCTTCACAAAATCCGTCGTTTGTTTCATTTTCCAACACTCCTCACCTGTCATGGATTGACCGGTGCAGAGGAAACAAACAATTGGAAAAAGGAGCCCATCACTGGACAGACGGGCTCCCTGTTTTTTCAATTGTTCATTTTGGCCCTCTGTCCCCGTCCGTTTAAGGATCAAGGCAGAATCTATTTTGTATAAAAAGCTGAAATGGTATAGTTCCGAAATAGATACTACCCAAGTTGATTATAACAGGAATGGCCGGATTGCGCTATATCCGGCCAAAAATTTTGTCAATTTTTTAACGTTCGATTTCAATATCTGCGGAATAAATGGCATGCATCTGCCCGTCTTCCCCTTCGAGCTGGAGCACGCCGTCATCCGTGATGCCGACCGCACGCCCTGAAATATCCCCTTTTAACGTATGCGCCGTGATTTTTTTCCCTGCCACATTGGCATAGCTTTCCCATAAAATTTTAAGCGGCGCAAAGCCGTCCCTGAGATAAATTTCCTCGTATTTTTCCAATTTTTCAAGGATGCGCTGGACGAGCAGCGCGCGTTTTACCTTTTTGCCCGAGGCAAGGGAAAGGGATGTTGCGATCGGTTTTAAGGCTTCCGGGAAATCGGTTTCGTTTACATTGATCCCGATCCCTGTAATCACGGCCTGGATCCGGTCTGTGTCCGCTTCAAGCTCTGTCAGGATCCCTGCGCATTTTTTTTCGCCGATTAACAGGTCATTCGGCCACTTGATCTCCGGCACAATCCCTGCCGTTTCTTCGATTGCCTGCGCAACAGCAACGGCGGCAATGAGCGTAAACGGGGGCGCCATTTGCGGCGGAAGATCCGGCCGCAGGACAATGCTCATCCAGATACCGGTATATTTAGGGGAGTACCAGGACCGCCTGAGCCTGCCCCTTCCCCCCGTTTGCTGCTCAGCGATAACAAGCGTGCCGTCGGGGCAGCCTCTTTGTACGAGCTGGTGCGCGAGCCGCTGGGTCGAATCGATCGTTTCCCGGTAATGGATGTTTCTTGCAAGCCGTTTTGTCCCGAGCCCGTACCGGATTTCATTTTCCGTCACTTTATCGCCCGTTGCTTTAACACGGTACCCTTTTTTCCGGACCGCTTCCAATTCAAAACCTTCTTTGCGCAGCTCTTCCATATGCTTCCAAACTGCCGCCCGCGAGCAGTTCAGTTTTTTCGCCAGCGTTTCTCCCGATACGAAGCCGTCCCCTGCTTCCGTCAGCAGTTCTATTATTTTTTCTCTTGTGGATATTTGCACAAAACCCACCTCCGGATTGCCTCATATTGGTTTTCGATTTCGCCGTTTATCAGCGCTTTTTCAATCTCACGAAGCATTTCTTTCAGCCACGGGCCGCCTTTTTTCGAAAAAAGCGCCATCAGCTTTTTTCCGTCGATGGCCAACTCGCTGCGGTTTTTCACTGGCAATTCCCGGAAAGCCTGCCGGAGGGCGGCAATGCGGGGCGCCGGGTTTTCGCGGCGAAAAGCGCAGAAAACCGCTTCAGCATCCACTGCCGTTTGCTCGCCGGCATCATAGAGCATAAGCGGATCCCACTTTCGCCCGGCGCGCATCCTGAAAAAGCCGAGCGTACGCACGATGGCTTTCCGTTTTTCATTCGGCAGTTTCCATTTTCGCAAAAAAGCGTTGGCATCTTCCGGGTTTGCGGCGGCAACAAGGTACACCCAAAGCTGTTGTTCTGACAATTCGTTTAACACCGGGTGCAGGGCAGAAAAAAGCTGCGCTTCCCTGCCGCAAAGACCGGGCAGAAACCCGAGCAGCCCGGTTTCTTGAAGCAGTTGCAACGCTTCATACGGATGCTCTCCTTCCAGCAATTTGATAAATTCCTGGGTAATCCGCTCAACGGCAATATGCCGGATAAGCGGTGCATGGCGCTTGATGGCCTGTTTCGTCCCGTCTTCAATCCAAAAACCGAGCTGACTCGTAAACCGGGCGGCCCGCATCATCCGAAGCGCGTCTTCCCGGAATCTTTCTTCAGGGGATCCGACCGTTTCAATCCGCTTCATCCGGATGGCTTCACTGCCTGCAAACGGATCAATCAGTTTCCCGTTTTTATCCATCGCCATCGCATTCATCGTGAAGTCGCGCCGTTTTAAATCTTCAAGCAATGAGTCCACATATTCAACCGATTCCGGGCGCCGGTAATCTTTATATACCGACTCGGTCCGGAACGTCGTGATCTCATACTGGTTTCCTTTATACAATACAAGCACTGTTCCATGTTCAATGCCGATGTCGACAGTATGTGTAAAAAGTGCCTTTACCTCTTCCGGTTTCGCCGAGGTGGCAATATCGACATCGTGCACCGGCCGCCCAAGCAGGCTGTCGCGGATCGATCCCCCGACAAAAAAAGCTTTGAACCCTGCATCTTCAAGCGTCCGGATAATGGGAAGCGCCGTCTGAAATGGCGGGAGCATGTCCATCAACCTCATTTACCGTTTGTTCATATATTTGTTCATATTGTTTCAAAATGTTGCGGGAATAAAATTTATCTTTTACCGTCTTTTCGCACGCTTTCGAAAACGCAGCATAAAGGCCCGGATCCTCAAGCAGCCGGATGGCTTTTCCGGCAACGGCTTCAACATCGCCCAGCCCGCACAAATAGCCGTTCATCCCGTCTGTTATCACTTCCGGAATCCCGCCGACCCGGGTGCCAATGCACGGGACGCCGCACGCCATCGCTTCAAGCGCAACAAGGCCGAAACTTTCCTTTTCCGATAAAAGCAACATCAAATCGCTGATTGCGTACAGCTCCTCGAGCCGGTCCTGCTTTCCTAAAAACAAGACATCTTTTTCAATACCGCATTGGGCAACGAGCCGGGAGACGACGGTCATTTCCGGCCCGTCGCCGACAAGGAGCAGTTTTGCCGGCATTTGTGCCCGCACTTTCGCAAAAGCCTTGACGACATCGGGCACGCGCTTTACCGCCCGGAAATTGGAAACGTGAATCAGCACTTTTTCCTTTTCCGAAATGCCGTAATCCTGTTTTAAATGGCCTGCCTCCATTTTCTGGTATACGCGTTCATCGACAAAATTATAAACCGTCGAAATGTTTTTCTGCGGCCGGATCAAATCATACGTTTGCCGGACAAGTGCATCGGAAACCGCCGTCACTGCATCCGACTGTTCAATCCCGAACCGGATGGCGGAGACAAGCGACGGGTCATACCCGAGCACGGTGATGTCTGTGCCGTGCAGGGTGGTCACGATTTTCATCCGGGTACCGGCCATCATTTTGCCGAGAATGGCGCAGATGGCGTGTGGAATCGCATAATGGACATGGAGCACATCCAGCTGTTCCCTTTCCGCCACTTCCGCGATCTTGGAGGCAAGCGCAATATCATAAGGCGGATATTGAAAGACGGCGTACTGGTTCACTTCCACCTGATGGGTATAAATATTCGGGTACATTTTATTGAGCCGGAACGGGACACTCGAGGTAATAAAATGGATCTCATGGCCGTTTTCGGCAAGCAGCTGGCCAAGTTCCGTTGCAATGACGCCGGATCCGCCTACGGTCGGATAGCACGTAATCCCGATTTTTAACTTTTTCATAAGTCGAGCACATCCAAATTCACAAGAACCGGTTTTTTGCTTAAAAACCCTTCTGCATATTTCACCCCGAGCTCTTTCCCGAACATCCTCTCGCGCGCAGTGACCGCTTCAATATAGCCATCCGTAAGCGGGGTATGGACACTTCTTTCCCGAATCGAAAACTGGCTTTCATAGGCATGGAGACTCTCAAGTTTTTTGTCCATAAAGTTGGTGACATCGACGACAAAATCGGGCGGATGAAAACCGTTTACCATATAAAAATAAAGATGTTTCGGTTTATGGGAAGGAAGATCCGGTTCAGAACGGTATTTCCTGATGCCGGCCGAAAAAAAGGCTTCCTCTGTAAGCCTGCCGCAGTTACCGTGATCGGGATGGCGGTCTTCATGAAAAGGCGCAAACACGACATCCGGCTGAAACTTCCGGATGACACCGGTAATCGCGCGGATAGCGTCCGCTTGCATAAAAAGGCCGCGGTCCGGCAATTTCAGCGTTACTCTTTCTCTAACCCCGAGGCAAGCTGCCGATTTTTGTGCCTCTTTTTTGCGGTTTTCAACCGTCCCGTTCGAAGACAGCTCCGCTTCTGTCAAATCGCATATCGCAATTTTTTTCCCCATCGATGCCCATTTGGCAATGGATGCCGCCATGCCGATTTCGACATCGTCGGCATGGGCCCCGAAAGCGAGAATATCCACCTTGCCGGCCATTTCCTTTCCTCCTTCCGGTTAATCCAAAATATTTTCGAGCCCGTAAACAAATGTATTGAGGTTCATCACCGTTTCAACGGCTACTTTCACCCCTGACATGAAAGATGCGCGATCCATCGAGTCATGACGGATCGTAAGCAGCTGGCCGTCCCCGCCGAACAGCACTTCCTGGTGGGCGACAAGGCCGGGCAGGCGGACGCTGTGGATATGCATGCCTTCAAAATCCGCGCCCCTTGCACCTTGTAATGTTTCTTTTTCATCCGGATGCCCCTGCGTTTTTTTTCTTCTTGCTTCCGAGATCATTTGCGCCGTTTTTACGCTCGTACCGGACGGGGCATCTTTTTTCCGGTCATGGTGCAGCTCGATGATTTCCACATCCGGAAAATATTTCGCCGCCATTTGCGCAAATTTCATCATCAGCACTGCCCCGATTGCAAAATTCGGTGCAATGATACAGCCGATTCCTTTTTGTGCGGAAACAGCCTTCAGTTCTTCCAGTTCCGCATCGGTAAACCCGGTCGTCCCGACAACCGGACGGACACCATGTGCGAGAGCCGTTTTCGCATGGAGGAACCCTGCTTTCGGCACCGTCAAATCAATCCATACATCCGCCGGGCAGTTTTCAAGGCATGCTTCCGGGTCGGTATACACCCGGACCGGCTCGCCGTTATAATCGGATACATCATTGAACAGTTTGCCGTCAAAAGTCCTGTCCACTACGCCAACGAGTTTAAAATGTTCCGTCCGCTCGATCAGCCGCACCGCCTCGCTCCCCATTTTCCCGCGGGCCCCGGCAACAATAATCCGAATATCATCCATGTTTCATTACTCCTCCTGCTCTTTTCGCGTCCATCTGTCTTTATCACGCGTGTTAAATTTCTGCAAAACCATTGTATGGGCTTCCTGTAAATCAATATGTAAAGCATTTGCCATGCAAATGACGACAAACAGCAAATCGCCGAGCTCTTCTGCTACGGTTTTCGGCTTCTCATCCGGTTTTTTCGGTTTTTCCCCGTAATAATGATTGATTTCGCGCGCCAGCTCCCCAAGTTCTTCCGTCAGCCTTGCTGTAAGCGCAAGCGGACTGAAGTACCCTTCTTTAAACTGGCTGATATAATCATCGACTTCTTTTTGCATTTGCCGGATCGATTTGTTTTCTGCCATTTTCATCCCCCAATCCTGTAATCCTCTTCCATGTTAGCCAAAAACGGCAGATTTTACAAATCATATATTTGCTTTTCTCTCTGCCTGATTGCCCTTTTGTACCGCTTTCGCTATAATGGGAACGCCGGATATATACCGGGGAAGGAGGATACGGATTATGCTGAAAATGAAAAACATCTTTTTTATCCTGCTCGGCTCTTGCATCTTTGCCTTTGGCATTGTCCATTTTAATATCCAGAACCATCTGGCGGAAGGCGGTTTTACCGGAATTACGCTGCTGCTTTACTATTTATTTCACATCAACCCCTCTTACTCCAATCTGATTTTGAATATCCCCGTATTTTTTGTCGGATGGAAGCTGCTTGGAAAAAAATCGTTTTACTATACACTGGTCGGGACGGTCGGCTCCTCTCTTTTTTTATGGATATTTGAAAAGAAACATTTCCATATTCCGCTTCGCGATGATATGTTTCTTGCGGCGCTGTTTGCCGGGGTATTTATCGGCATCGGGCTCGGGATTATTTTCCGCTACGGGGGGACATCGGGAGGCGTCGATATTATTGCCAGGCTCGTATTTAAATATAAAGGCGTGGCAATGGGCAGGACCATGTTCATGTTCGACGCATGCGTGATTACGCTGTCGCTTATCACCTACCTGCATTACCGGGAAGCGATGTACACGCTCGTTGCCGTTTTTGTCGGCTCGCGAGTTGTCGATTTTCTGCAGGAAGGGGCCTATACGGCTAGAGGCGCTTTTATCATTTCGGACAAGCATGATGAAATTGCCGAGAAAGTCATGAAGCAGATGGACCGCGGCGTTACCGTTTTTCGCGGGCACGGCATGTTCACGAAACAGGACCGGGATGTGCTGTACTGTGTCGTCGGAAAACATGAGGTGTCCCGTTTAAAAGGCATTATCCATTCCGTTGACCCCCATGCTTTCGTGTCGATGATGGTGGTCCATGATGTGCTCGGGGAAGGCTTTACGCTTGATGAGAATAAACAGCCGATTGAAGATTAAAAAAGAGCTGCCGCGGCAGCTCTTTTTTAAACCTGTTTTTCAAAATGCAGGCGTTTGTTGATCAGGTAGATAACCGGCATTCCAATCAGCATCACGGCTAGCTCGCCGGCACCTGCCGTCAGCCAGCCGAAAAAGAAAGGCACGCCGTTAAACCATTGCATTTCCCATGCGATAATAAACATGGAGGCCGTAAAAGCAATGGAATTAAGGATCATCTGTCCCCAGACGCCCTTTATAAACCGTGTGGATAAAATGGTAATCGCAAGCGCAAGGACGGACTGGGCTGTACCGATGAACATATCATACTTGATCGGCGAGAAAAACAAGTTTGAGAGAAAAACGCCTGCCACAATACCGATCATATACTTCTTGTTAAACACAACGAGATGGTTAAAAATTTCAGAAACACGGAACTGGACGTTCATAAACGCAAGCGGCTGGATAAAAAATGTCACCGCAATATACAGTGCCGCGACAACCCCGTTGACGACGAGTGTTTTCAGTTTCAAATGCATCTCTCCTTAGTTTTTTTACGTGGGATGGTTTCGAACCACGGGTTGGAAACAACCAAACTTCTTCATTATAATGCAAACCAGCACATGCAGCAAGACGAAAAAAAGCTTTCCGGGTTGCCGATACACCCCGGAAAGCTTTTCGTATTGTCAATTATTGTTGTTATTGCCGTTTAAGTTGGTAAAGATGAGGATTAAACGCAGCAATTCAATGACCGCAACCGCCGCGGCAGCTACATATGTCAGCGCGGCAGCCGATAACACTTTGCGCGCTTCCCTTTCTTCCCCGCCGCGGACGATGCCGAGCGACGTGACCTGGGCAAGCGCACGTGACGACGCATTGAATTCAACCGGCAATGTCACAAGCTGGAACAACACGGCAAGCCCCATCAGAATAATCCCAAGCAGGAACATGCCTGTCGCATGCGTGAACATCCCGATCAAAATAAAAATCCAAGAGGCGTTGCTGCCGATATTCGCCACAGGCACGAGGCGGTGACGGAAACGGAGCGGCCCGTAATTGACTTTATCCTGAATGGCGTGTCCGCATTCGTGCGCCGCAACAGCAGCCCCCGCAATCGAACGCCCGTGGTAGTTGGCAGTCGACAAATTGACGGTTTTGTTAATCGGATTGTAATGGTCGCTAAGAAAGCCGCTATGTTCTAGCACTTTCACATGGTATAAGCCATTTTCGTCCAAGATCATCCTTGCCACCTCAGCGCCTGTCATGCCGGATGCATTTGCGACCTTTTCATACTTACTGTATGTGTTTTTTACCTTCAGCTGGGCCCAGATCGGAATGATCGCCAAAATGAGATAGTAAATCAAAAACGACATTTGCCACCCTCCTTACCCTCCATGGTAATCTTACTTTTATTGTATCCGAATAAGGTCAAAAGGTCAATCCATATGATCGGTCTCGTGACGCTCTTCTTTTTGCCCTTTGTATTTTCTCCATCCGACATACGATAAAGTAAGAATGATGATGCTGCCGGTGGAAATCATAATCCACCAGAGGGAGGGGTCGGCTTCATCTTCCTTCATGGCTTCAAACAGCTGCTTTAAATCTGTCCGGAGCGCCTCCAGCTCCTTTTTTCCGGACCCGCTGCCTGCCACCTTGTCCCGATAACGGTCAATATAAGCGATTTTCGAATCGAGCCGCTGTATTTTTTCAACCGGCAGATCCACTCTTAAACTCGGCTCGATCACTGCATATTGTTTGAGGAACAGGTTTAATTTTTCGTTGTACGTTTCACGCTTCCCTGTTGCGGCTGCTTTTTGCACCTCTGTAAATGAAGACATCACCGGCCCTTCCATCTGCGTCCAGAGCGGCTGATACTTCGATTGGATCGCATCCACCACGAGCCGGAATGACGTGCAGGCATCCACTTTCTCCTCAGGCTCTGCGCTTACTTTCGTCAACGCCTTTACCGCTTCATCATGAGTGACGGTCAAAACTCTCAATTCATCCATCGTTAAACGTTTATTTTTAAACGATTGCCTGGAAAATGTTTTCGAAAATTCATTCAGCACATTTTTTGCTTCTGCATATTGCCCGTTTTTCGCCAGCTGCAATGCCTCGTCGCTTAGGTCATTTAAATGTGCCAAAGCATCATCCGAACCTTTTGCAAAACTTTTTCCGGCAAAACTTAACATGAACACACAAAGAAGGATCACTACTTTTCTCCTCATCCTTGTCCCCCCTCATACTGTTACTAACTTATGAAGGGAAGGACAAGAGTAGACCATAAAAACAGCCTGGCGTCCGTTTCGGGAATTCCTGTTTTCTGCCGGCGGAAAAAGCGATTTAAAGTTCGAGGCGGAGCCGCCTTTTGTGCACGGCAAACCGGTATGCAAGCAAAACAGACAGGATGCTCAGCCAAAAGGTAAAATAGCCGATTTCACGGATGTACCGGTATACATCTTCGTACCGGGAAAACTGCATAAAAACGTAGTCAATGATATCATTGTGCAAAGCCCATACCGCCGCAACCAAAAGATGCTTCCATTTGAATTGGTAAAACGGCGCATACAATATTCCCTCTATCGCCATTGCCAAATGGGAAGCCATCAGCATATATCCCTGCCATGGCAATGAGCCGTTTACGATCAGCACGAGAAGGTTCATCGCAACCGCCCAAATCCCGTATTTAAAAAGCGTCACCATTGCAAACGCCTCCACATACGGCCAGTGTTTCCGCCATAAAAAGGCAAGCAGCACAAACAGAAAGAACAGGCTTGCGGTCGGGCTGTCCGGGACAAACAGCCAAAACGCGGGCGGCGTATCGCGAAGCTGCCACCCGTACCAAATGTAACCATAAATGGTCCCTGCAGCATTGGCTAAAAAAAGCAGCCAAAGGACACGCCTGTCTGCCAGCGCCGCATACAATGCCGGTACATTCATCGTTTTCCCCCATTTCAAAAAAGATAGATTCATTTTAACAAAACAGACAGCACGAAAAAAGCCGGCTTCTGCCGGCTTTTTTTGCTTTTATTTCGATTTTAGCCCGGCGATATAATCCGCCAGTTTTTTCAAATCCTGATCCGAGCCTTTAAATTGGTTAGGCGGCATTTTCCCTTTGCCTTTTTTGGCAATCTTTGCAATTTCATCCGCACTTAAGCCTGTGCCGACCAAAGAAGGAGCTGCCGCACTACCCTGGAGATTTTCCCCGTGGCACGTTACACACGTCTGCTTGGCAAATACTTTATAGCCTTCAGCATTTTTGTCAATGGAAACCTGTTTCACGATTTTCCCCTGCTCTTTCGCTTTTTTCCAATCGTGGTGGGCTGCCGCTTCCCATGTCAGGTAGAATATCGCACAAACCGCGAGCAGCATAAACCCGGTTGCAAGGGGCCTGTCAAGCGGCCGCCGCTTAGGGCCGCGGTCAATAAACGGCGCCAACAGCAGTGCAAGAAAAGCAACGCCCGGGATCGCGAGCCCGATTACCTGGTACGGGCCGGAAGAATAAGTATACTTTAATAATTCATACAGGAATAGAAAATACCAGTCCGGCATCGGAATATAACTTGTGTCCGTCGGGTCCGCAATCCGCTCAAGCGGCGACGGGTGCGCGGCTGTGAGGCATAAAAAACCGACAAGAAAAACAGCGCCGACGAGCCACTCTTTCAGCAAAAAGTTCGGCCAAAAAGCTTCCGTTTTACCGGGATACTCCGAGTAATCCTTTGGAATATTCGGTTTGCGGTCCGCATTAATTCTGGAATCGCCAACAAATCTCATTCCTTTTCCGCGATGCATCCTTCCCCCTCCTTTTGTCCGTTATGGATACTTATACATTACAGCGGTCCGGAAATTCCCTGCTTGCGGATCATCAAAAAATGGGCTGCCAAAAGCAGCATCAGCACCGCCGGCAGGAAAAAGACATGGATGGCAAAAAACCGCGTCAGCGTCTGGGCGCCGACAATATCCGGATGGCCGGCCAAAAGCGTTTTAATATACGGCCCGATAAACGGCACCGAATCCGCAATCTGCAGGCTGACTTTTGTCGCAAAAAGCGCTTTCATATCCCACGGAAGCAAATAACCGGTGAGGCCGAGCCCGAGCATGACGAAAAAGATGAGCACGCCGACAATCCAGTTCAGCTCGCGCGGCTTCTTGTATGCGCCCTGGAAAAACACCCGCAGCGTATGTAAAAACATCATGACGATGACGAGGCTTGCCCCCCAGTGGTGCATTCCTCTCACAATCTGGCCGTATGCCACATCATGCTGCAAATAATAGACAGAGTGCCAGGCATTTTTAATATCCGGGACATAGTACATCGTTAAAAACATACCCGACAGAATCTGGATGGCTGTTATAAAGAAAGTGAGCCCCCCAAAACAATAGACAAAAGCGGAAAAATGGTGCGCCGGGTTGACATGCTCCGGCACTTCATGGTCGGCAATATCCCGCCAAAGCGGCGTAATATCAAGGCGCTCGTCGACCCAGTCATACAATTTGCTAAGCATCTCTTCCCCCTCACTTCACATATGGATTTTTCTGCGGTTTGCCCAGATACAGATAGCCGCCCTTTGTTTTGACAGGGTATGCATCCAAAGGCGCGGAAGGTGGTGTTCCCGGTATGTTTTTCCCGTTTTTCTCATACCGTCCGCCGTGGCAGGGGCAAAAAAACTGATTCGGATGCGCTTTGTTCGTATTCCAGTTCACGGTACAGCCGAGATGTTTGCAAACCGGTGAAAGTGCCACAATATCGCCTTTGCTGTCTTTATACACCCAGGCCGTCTGGGTGACATCCGATTTATACCAGCCGTCTGTCTGTTCGTATTTAAAATCGACACGCACCGGTTCGCTTTTAATATCGGAAACTTTCAATTTGGTTGGATGAAAGTCGCCGGCTGCTTCCGCCTCGAGCACCGGGTCGACGGCAAAACGGAGCATTGGCATCAGCGCACCCGCAGCCATAAATCCGCCTACGCCCATCAGCGTGTAATTCAAAAACTGCCTCCTTGACACCGGATCTTTTTTGCTCAACCTGTCCCCCCCCTTACAGAACTCTCGGTTTCATACTATTTTCAAGATGCAGCAAATACACTCTTATGATAAAACAAAGATATTTGCCGGTCAATGAATATTGTCTATTTTATGTCAAATATCTTTCTACTCGAAATAAACTGATATTTTAATATAACTTTTTCAGTTTTCCCCCCATGACCGGACAATGGTGGAGATAAGCTGTTTCACCTGTTCATCCACAATGGCATCCCGCTGTTTCTGTTCCATATGTTCAAGCGGGACAGCCGGCATCCAGAGCACATTTCCGTTCAGTTCGGCCTGGAGCCTTTGCCAGCCGGGATCGCTGGTCAAATAAAAAATATGCCGGAACCCGCTTTCAGCCAATTCGGCTTCCCATGACTTGATGGCAGGCCCCGCGCTATCCGGGATCGCCTGCTGCAAATATGGGAAAGCGGGCAGCAAAACAATCCGGCCTTTAAATTGTGACTCAAGGCAGCCTGCGATCATCTGGATCCATTCATATCCGGAAGCGAGCTGCCGGATACGGTCCCCGAATGAAACCGGGACAAGCGGCAGGACTGCCGTGTCAATAAAGTAACGTTCCTGTTGGTACAATTCCATGTCATTTGCACGCCAGAGCACGAATGATACCCCTTTCATTTTCCCCACGGGCAGAAACCGGAATGATTAATCGTCCAGTTCTTTCATCTCCCCGCTTAATTCGACAAAACGGCTGTAATCTTTCTCATCGAGCGCTTTGTCGATTTCTTCCCGCAGTTTATTCCGTTTAAAATCTTTCATGCTTTTCTCCAATAATTTTTCCGCCATTTGCCGGTCTGTCTCGTTTATATGGAGATCTTTCGGCATATACGGGTTTTCTTCAAGCACAGCCGCATACTGGTACGATAATTGGGATTTTTTGAAATTGAGCTGGATATAAATGTCTTCTTCACGGTTCAGCCGGATATCATGGAAAGACTTTTCCGCATCCGTTGTCATAATATTATCTTTATAAAAGCGGAACGGCACATTGTCCACGCAGTGCGTCGACATGATGATGCCGCGCGGGCAAAGATGCGCTTCCTCGACGAAATGGACTTTTTCCATCAGCTGGTCGTGGCTCATTAAATAATTCAAGATCCAGACTGACTCCCGTCTTTTTAATTGGTAATGATTTAAAAACCAACGGATAAACTCCTTTTTCTCGTTGATTGAAACAGGGGTGAGAGCCATCGTAATCCCTCCTCTGCAAATTGAATGGCCGAGTTTACAGCGGGCAGCTTTTTTGATAAAACATTGGTTTACACCTTCATTATACCTTTTCCCGTCTAAACCGCCTACGAAAAAGTCCGGCAACGATGGCCGCAATTAATTTCCGTCTTCAAGCCTTTCAAGAAGTGCAATCCATTCATCATTTGCCGGATCTTCGCGCAAAAGCTTTTGGAAAATGCCGTAAGCCTCTTTCCTTCTCCCTTCTTCAATCAGAAAATAACCGTAATCCTCCAGAAACACCGTGTCGTTTTGTAAATCATTATATGCATATCCATAATACTTTAATGCCTGAGAATATTCTTCCAAATGCTTAAGCGATATGGCCAGATCCCAGTAAAGCCGAGGGTCGGTATCCCCTTCTTTTTCCATGCTGAGGGCCCGGTCACGGACTTCTTCGTACCGCTCCTTTTGAAGCAGCAGCTCGTTGTAGGAAAGGGCCGCATCCAAATAGCCGGGATCCAGTTCCAGCGCTTTTTTAAAATAATTTTCCGCTTTTTCCTCATCGCCTGCTTTTGTAGCCATTTTTCCAGCAAAATGATAAAGTTCTTTATCATACTCGTCTTCTTTTATGCCCTTTTCAGCAGCAGCAAGCGCTTCTTCCGGCATTTGTTCGTGCTCATATGCACGGCCAAGATACAGGTAAAGCGGATGGTAGCCGGGATCCGTTTCCCGCAATTCTTCAAACAGCTCTATCGCTTTTTCATAAAATCCTGCCTGGTACGCGGTTAAGGCATATCCAAATAATGTGTTCGCCTCAAAGCGGCCTTCCATGGCATGCTCATATTGGTGCAAGGCCTCTTCAAACGCGCCCGCTGCGCTCAGCACTTCTGCAAGGCGCCCGTGGATGTTTGTATCCGCAAATGTATCGATCCCTTTGCCCAAAAGCCACTCATATTCACGGGAAGCTTCCGCATATCGGGCACAGGAAGTGTAGAACTCGGCAAGCGCAAAATGGATGACAGGTTCTTCCGGCAAAAGCGATGCAGCTTCCATCAGTTTGTTTTCGCTGACCTCATACAGGCCCTGCATTTGATACAAATCCGCAAGCAAAAGCAGTGCACGCGGGTAATCGGGGTCCGTCTCCGGAATGCGGTCGAGGTATAATATGGCTTCTTCTTCCTTGTCCATATCAATAAGCGTTTCCGCCATTAAGATCACAAGCTCGCCGTCATCCGGATAAGACGCAAGCAAATCTTTATATAATTGCTGTGCTTCATTCAGAAAACCGAGGCCCTCAAGCTGCCCGGCAAGCGCATATTTCTCTTCGTCCGTGCCGAGCGCGAGAAAATCTTCAAATGTTTTTTTCGCCTCCTCGAGCCGGCCTTCTTCCAAATGATCCAACAATTGTTCCATTAAGCTCATGAAAATCTTCCTTTAATCTTTGATGTGTTTCCTTTTGCTGAACCTCTTGCAACGGGAGCCGCGGGATTTTTGCAAAGCCAAAATCCCGGTTGCCGCTAAAAGCGCTCCCCCGGTCCCCTGGTGAAATGGCAATCGGCCCTTTTCCCGGAGCCCGCTTGCCTGCAGGAAAAGCCGTGGGTGTCCTTGGCTAAATCATAAAGAATTTTGAAGGCCAGGGCAAATCATTTGCCTTTCCGGGTTTCCTGTTTAAATATTTCTCCGCCGTGCATGAAAATCCCTTTTTTTCACAGCAAAAATAAAGCGGGGCACGGGATTTTGAATTTCCGCACCCCGCTTTTCCACGGACATCATGATCAGGCGCCTGTTCTCTGTTATCCTGAAAACAGGCACCGGCTGATTGCTGGTGTCTGTTTTCAATAGGCGTCTAAAGCCGTTACAGAACGGATTTCAGATCATCAAAAAACTGCGGGTATGATACGGCGATTGCTTCCGCCCCTTTCAGGCAGACAGCATCCTTTGCCACAAGTGATGCAACGGCAAGCATCATCCCGATTCTGTGATCCCCGTGGCTTTCCACCGTCCCGCCTGAAAGCCGACAAGGGCCTTCAATGATCATGCCATCCGCTGTCGCCTCAATTTGGGCGCCCAGTTTCTTTAATTCCCGGACAACCGTGTCAATCCGGTTTGTCTCTTTCACTTTCAGTTCTGCGGCATCTTTTATAACCATCCTGCCTTCCGCCTGTGTAGCAAGAAGGGCAATGATTGGAATTTCATCAATGAGGCGCGGAATCAGCCCGCCGCCGATTTCCACCCCTTGTAAAGCAGCCGGGCGGATCACCAACGTGCCTGTTTGCTCGCCGTCAGATGGGGCATGTGTTTCGACCACTTCCATATCCGCGCCCATTTGCTTTAAAACATCAAGGATCCCGGCACGGGTCGGATTGAGCCCGACATCCGGCAAGACGATTTCACTTCCGGGCACAAGCGAAGCAGCAGCCATAAAAAAGGCGGCGGATGAGATATCGCCGGGCACATCGATCTCCGTGCCATGGAAAACCGCGCCACCCCGGACGGAAATCGTTCTCCCTTCCGTCCTGACCTCGCCGCCAAATGCCCGGATCATTCGTTCAGTATGGTCGCGGGTGGGCTGCGGCTCATGCACAATTGTAGAGCCGTCTGCCTGAAGGCCGGCTAAGAGGAGCGCGGATTTTACCTGCGCGCTTGCTACAGGCAGCTGGTATTCGATTCCCCGAAGCGCCCCGCCCCTTATAGAAAGAGGGGTGAAATTGCCGCCCCTTCTTCCGTCAATGTGCGCGCCCATTTCGCAAAGCGGTTTTGTGACGCGTTGCATCGGGCGCCTTGCAATCGATTCGTCGCCGGCAATGACCGAATGGAAGGGCCGGCCGGCAAGAAGACCGAGCATCAGGCGGGTCGTCGTGCCGGAGTTTCCGGTATCGAGCACCGTTTCCGGCTCCGACAAACCGTCCCATCCTTTTCCATCAATCACCACCCGGGTGCCATCCCGTTCGATCGGCACGCCCATTTGCTGAAAACAATGAATGGTGCTCAAACAGTCGGCGCCGGGGAGAAAATTTTTTACAATCGTTTTTCCCCTGGCGACAGCGGCAAACATAACCGACCGGTGGGAAATCGATTTATCCCCCGGAACTTTAATCGTACCTTTTAACCCTGTTTGCGCGGGTGCCAATTTTTCCATTGCAGCCACCACCTTCTATTGGATATAGACTTCATGCGGGGTTTCTTTTTTTAAAAGATTCATGGCTAGATCACGGTCGTTTTCCGAGCGAAAACTGATCCGGAGCACGCCGTATATATCTTCCCGCGCCTCAAGAATGCGTATATTCGTAATAGAAATTCCTTTTTCCGCCAGTTTATTGGTAATTTGAGAAACAACCCCCGGGACATCCGGAATATCGACAAATAAATCGTAAAAAGACGGGATTGCGCCCGATCCACTGATTGGAAGGCAGTCGCGGTATTGTTTCGCTTCCGCATAAAAGCGGTGCAGAAGCTCATACTTGTTGTCTGCAAGCGCCTTTTTCACTTCCTGAAGATTTTCCGCCCATCTGTCCAAAAGCCTGATCAGGTTTTCCCTGTTGCCGCAAGAGATGTCCGCCCACATTTGCGGGTTTGAGGAGGCAATCCGTGTAATATCACGGAACCCCCCGGCAGCAAGCCTTTTTAAAAGGGGATATTCCGCATCAGCGTCTTTCACAAGATGGACAAGTGACGCTGCGATAACATGCGGAAAATGGCTGATGACTGCAACCATTTCATCATGCATTTCCGGAGAAACGGTGATGAAATTTGCCTTTGTTCCTTTCAGCCACTGTTTCAATTCTTCCGTCCGCTGATCTTGTTCATGGAAAGGCGTAAGCAAATAAAAGGCATTTTCAAACAGGGACAGGCTGGCGGCCGTAACGCCGCTTTTATGGGAACCGGCCATCGGATGCCCGCCGATAAAAACGGTGTTGTTGCCGGCGAGCCGCTGCGCCTTTGCCATGATGCTTTCTTTCGTGCTGCCCGTATCGGTGATGATCACATTTTCCTTCAATTCCATTTGCCCGAGCTGCCCGATCAATTTTTCCGTTACAAGCACCGGCGTGGCCAATATAATTAAATCCGCGCCACGCACGCCGTCTTGGATCGTTTCCACGTAATCATCCACGACCATCAGGGCTTTTGCCATTTTCATCTCTTCCAATTTGGCATCATACCCTGTGACCCTTGCTTCCGGATGTTCCTTTTTAATGGTCAGGGCAATGGACCCCCCGATTAATCCGAGCCCGATCACAAACACATTTCCTTTCAAAGGTGCCACCTCTTTTTTGTAAAAAGGCGGCCTTTTGCTGTCAAAAGGCCCGCCGTTATCAAGTTCATTTGCGGCTTTCCAGAAAAGCCCCGATCGCCTCGAGTACGGGCCGGTTTTGTTCTTCCGACCCGATGGTAACCCGGACCGTCCCCGGCATCCCGAGTGCTTCCCCGGAGCGGACGATATATCCCCTGCCAAGCAAAAACCGGCAAACTTCCTCACTATCGCATTGAAAATCGATTAAAATAAAATTTGCCTGTGACGGGTAAAATGCAAGGCTGTTGCGGCGGCAAAACGCATAAAAGCGTTCGAGCCCCTGCCGGTTTTTGTCGCGGCAGCTCTGGATAAACGTCTGGTCCTCCAACGCCGCCTGTGCAGCCAGCTGGCCAAGGACATTGGTATTAAATGGCGGGCGCACCGGCTCGAGCTTTTGGATGATCGTTCGATCGGCAATCCCGTAGCCAACGCGTAAACCGGCCAGTCCGTAAATTTTCGAAAAGGTCCGGCTGACAATCAAATGATGATACCGGCGGAATAAGACAAGCGCCTGTTCGTAATCTTTTGCGACCACGTATTCGCTGTACGCTTCATCGATAAAAACGAGCACGTCTTCTGGCACGCGGTCAAGAAAAGCGGTCAACTCCTGTTCGGTCGTATACGTCCCCGTCGGATTGTTCGGGCTGCAAATCCAGACAACCGCCGTGTTTTCATCAATTTGCCCGAGCATCGCCTCCAGGTCATGCCGCCCGTCTTTTAAGGGTACTTCACGGACTTCGGCGCCCTCGATGATGGCATTATGTTTGTATTGGGAAAATGTCGGTGCGGCCATCACCGTATTTTTGCCCGGTTCGAGGAGTGACCTGGAAACGATTTGGATCAGTTCGTCCGTCCCGTTTGTAAAAATCAGTTCGGTTGGATCAACGCCGAGATGTGCGGCCATTTTCTGTCTCAGTTGTGCGGCGTGCCCGTCCGGATAACGGGTAAAAGCAGGCTGAAAGTTTTTCAAAGCCTTATCCACTTTCGGGGAATAGCCGAACGGATTTTCATTGGATGCCAGTTTTACGATTGAATCGAGCCTGTATTGTTTTTTCACTTCATCAATGGTCTTTCCGGGCACATATGCTTCTAAATCCGTAATTTGTGTTCTCCATTTCATCATCTTTTGCGAGGGTCCCCGGCTTCCACAGCGCAAGCCGGGGGGGGGTGATCGCATTCTCTCCTTTCGGTTCGTGGCGCGTTAAAATTCTTTTATTTTGTTAAATCCGGCCGGAGCGCAGCTGCACGGCGCAAATACACGTGCTTTACGTCCTCCTGCCCAAGGTCCGTGTCAACATGGATCAGGATGCGGATGCAGCGGGCAAGGCTCCCTTCAACCGGAATTTCTTGCATATTCATAATCGGGACATACTTCCAGCCGCTGAATTGGCGCATGACTTTCGAAGGAAAAGCCGAACGGATATCGGCTGTTGCCGAGAACAAAAGGGAAGCGACCCGGTCCGGCTTGATCCCGTTTTTTTCGATCAAGGCATTCATCAGCTCAGTAGTAGCAGCAAGGACTTCGCTTTCGTGATCGCGCTCGACCGTAGTCGCTCCGCGTATTCCGCGTATCATGTATGCAAATCCCCCTTTTGCTGCAGCAGAAACAGACGGCTCAGCCGTTCTTTGTCCACTTCAGCCAGCACCGGTTTGCCGACAGACGCAAGCAGGACGAAGTGAATATTGCCGGCAATTGTTTTTTTATCGCGTTTCATATAAGCATAGATTTCGTCAAATGCTGCGCCAGCCGGAATTTTCCAATCATAGCCGAGCGTTTCGATCCAGCTGAGAAATTGCGGCAAATCAAATTGAAGGCCGGTCTGTTCCCTGCTGATCAAAAGAGCGTAAACGATGCCGGTCATGATCGCTTCGCCATGGGTGATTTTCCCGAACCCGCCGTGCGCCTCAAGGGCATGCCCAAGCGTATGCCCGAAATTCAAAAAGGCACGCACACCCGTTTCTTTTTCATCTTTGCGGACAATATCTGCCTTTACTTTGATCCCTTTTTTCAACAAGTCCGGAAGATGCGGGGATAAAAGATGCCCGCCGTCCGGAATCTTTGTTTGTAATTCTTTAAGGAACTCCCCATCCGAAAGAAGCGCATGCTTTACAAGTTCGGCAAATCCGCTTAACAGCTGCTTTTTGGGGAGCGTGCGCAGGAAATCCGTGTCATACAATACAAATTCCGGCTGGTAAAAAGCGCCGACGAGGTTTTTTCCAAGCGGGTGATTGATCGCCACTTTGCCGCCGACCGCGCTGTCATGGGCCAAAATGGTTGTCGGGATTTGAATAAACGCAATGCCGCGCATATAGGTTGCCGCCACAAAACCGGCAAGATCGCCGACCGCGCCCCCTCCAAAGGCAAGAATGCATGATTTCCGGTCTAAATGATGTTCCACGGCAAACGTCAAAGCTTCCTGGTAGACTTCAAACGTTTTGGCATCTTCCCCCCCTGGCACGGTCAGTACACACTGTTCCGCGCTTTCCGGAAGCTGCGAAAGCAGTTTGTCCAAGTGAAGCGGCCGGACGTTTTGATCCGTTATGACCATGCAGCGCGTATATTTGCGGACGAGCGGGCCCAGCTCCTGCAGCGCGCCGCTTGCTATGTATACCGGGTACTGTTTTGTTTCTGTATCAATGATGATCGTTTCCATTTAAAACAACCTTCCGTATTCTCTTTGCTCCGCAACCGTTTTTTTCAGCACATCCATCCTGTCGCTGTAAAACTGGTCGGTGATCGCTTCCGCCAACTCCCAGGCGACAACGGCCTCACAGACGACGCTTGCTGCCGGCACCGCACAGCTGTCGGAACGTTCGATGCTCGCTGCAAAAGGTTCCTTCGTTTCGATATCAACGCTTTGAAGCGGCTTATACAATGTCGGGATCGGCTTCATTACGCCTCTTACGACAATCGGCATGCCGGTTGTCATACCGCCTTCAAAGCCGCCGAGGCGGTTTGTTTTGCGCGTATAGCCCGTTTCTTCCGACCAGGCGATTTCATCATGGACTTCGCTCCCGGGCCGGTGTGCCATTTCAAAGCCAAGCCCGAATTCCACCCCTTTAAACGCATTGATGCTGATGATGGCGCGCGCGAGCCTGGCATCCAGCTTCCGGTCGTAATGAACATAACTGCCAACACCGGCCGGCATCCCGGTTGCGATCACTTCGACAATGCCGCCGATCGAGTCGCCGTTTTTCTTTGCCGTGTCGATGGCTTCCATCATTTTTTGCGCCGCCCCGTCATCCAAACAGCGTACCGGTGAACCGTCCGCTTTTTCCTGCAAGGAAGCAAGGGAATCATATGGCACCTTTTCCGCGCGGACACCCCCGATTTCAAGCACGTGCGAGGCCACTTCGATGCCGAGCTCTTTCAGCAATTTTTTCGCGACAGCCCCGGCAGCCACACGAACGGTGGTCTCGCGTGCGGAAGAGCGTTCGAGCACATTGCGCAAATCCCTGTGCCCGTATTTGATCCCGCCGGCAAGATCGGCATGCCCCGGGCGCGGGCGGGTCACACGCCGTTTCACGTCGTCCGCATCTTCAGGAAGGGGCTCAATGCCCATGATCTTATTCCAGTGCACCCAGTCCCTGTTTTCAACCGTGAGCGCAACCGGCGAACCGAGCGTCAATCCGTGGCGGACGCCGGCAGAAATCATTGCCCTATCTTTTTCTATCTGCATTCTCCGCCCCCGCCCGTAACCTTTCTGCCTTCTGGCAAGGTCAGTGTTAATTTCTTCAGCTGTCAGCGGCATGCCCGCCGGAAGGCCTTCAATAATGGTGGTCAGCGCCGGTCCGTGTGACTCGCCTGCCGTCAAATATCTCATTCTGCATCCCCCTTCATCACTTTAAAGCATTACATATCTATCACTATACCACAATCGCTGTAAATCGAATAGATGGAGCGCTTTATATTTTTTTATAGAAAAAGGTATCTTCAATTTCAAATCCATACGCGGCCGGATTGAAAATCTGTTCCGTGCTACCGACAAATAATATGCCGTTTGCCGACAGCGTTTTGCTGAAATTCCGGTAAACAGACACTTTGGCTTCTTCTGTAAAGTAAATCAGCACGTTCCGGCAAATAATCAGATCCGCTGCTGGATAAGGGTCGTGCAGCAGATTATGTTGTTTGAATATCACCGCCCGCCTGATTTCGTCCGCAATTTGATAGAACGGGCCCCCGCCGCTTTTTTGAAAATATTTTTGTTTCATTTCGCGCGGCACCTCAAGGATCGAACGTTCGGAATAAACGCCGGCTTCTGCTTTCTGCAGGGCTTTTTGATCAATATCGGTCGCCAGGATCTGAATCTTATTAAGCGGCAAATACTTTGACAGGATCATGGCCATCGTATACGGTTCTTCGCCCGTAGAGGAAGCGGCACTCCAGATTTTCAGTTTTTCTCCTTTTTCTTTCAGCAGCCCGGGCAAAATGTTCCGTTCGAGCACATCCCATCTCGACTTATTTCTGAAAAATTCTGAAACATTAATCGTCATTCTGTCCAAAAATTCTTCCAGCAAACGTTCGTTTTTGTCCAGTCCTTGAAAAAATTCGCTGAAAGATGAAAATCCTCTTTTTTCATATAATGTCGTCAGCCTTCTTTTCATTTGCGCTTCTTTATACAAAGATAAATCAATCCCCGTTTTCTTTTTGACTTGCGCAATGAACCGGCCGTAATCATCCAGTTCTGTTTTCATTATGCAATCCCCGTATTTTTATTCAGATTTGTTGGTTCATACCGTTTATTTTAACATAAAAAAAGATTGGCGCGGAGAGGATCGCCAATCTTTTTTTTGCATGATTTAATAAATCGAAGCATCCAGCGGCCGGCTGTATGAGATCAGCTCGTCTTCCCGGAAAAACAGGGAAATTTCACGTTTCGCGCTTTCTGGTGAGTCGGAACCGTGAATAATGTTTTTGCTGACAATCACGCCGTAATCGCCGCGGATCGTCCCCGGGGCGGCTTCGGCCGGATTCGTTTTGCCCATCATTTGCCGAGCAGTGGCGATGATGTTTTCGCCTTCCCAAACCATGGCAAAGACCGGACCGGAAGTAATAAATGCCACGAGATCATTGAAAAAAGGGCGTTCTTTATGCTCAGCGTAATGCTTTTTTGCAAGTTCATCTGAAATTTGCATCAATTTTGCCCCCGCAAGCCGAAACCCTTTCTTTTCAAAGCGGGAAACGATTTCGCCGATCAGCTGGCGGCTGACCCCATCCGGTTTTACCATTAAAAAAGTCCTTTCCATCTTCATCCACTCCATTCGCATTTCTACTATGTAAGGCATCTTGGCCATAGAAAATCGTACCATGATGGCGGGAAAATCTCAATATGTTTGAAGTAAGCGCTTCAAAACCGGGCCGCCAATGCAGGGCACTGCCCGGCAGCCCTGCTTTCTTTTAAAACTTTCTTTTTCCCATATAACGTGCCAAATCTGCCAGCATTTTTTTAAAACGGGTATCCGGAAGCTGCTCAAGCGAACTGAGCGCTTTCTCTAGATAGCAGTTGCTCACTGCATAGGACCGTTCGATCGCGCCGGACTGTTTGACCAGTCTGACAACGTCTTCAAGCTCCGCTTTTGGCATGTGCTCATGGACATATTCCAGCTTTTTTCTGATTTTTGGGTCTTCCCTTGCAAAAAGCACCGGAAGCGTTACATTGCCCTGGCGCAAATCTTCGCCTGCCGGTTTTCCAAGCTGCTTCTCCGTGCCGGTAAAATCCAGGATATCATCAATAATTTGATAGCTCATCCCGACATTGTAGCCAAACCGGTATAATTGGCGGTGAGTTTTTTCGTCAGCGCCCGCTGCAATCGCCCCGAGCTGGCAGCTGACAGCAATCAGCAAAGCCGTTTTCCGCTTGATCCGCCTTAAGTAACAGCGCAAATTCTGATTAAACCGGTATTTATCCTTGATTTGCTCGATTTCGCCGACGCACACTTCAACAAGTGTATCCGCCAGAATCTGATGGGCGGAGAGATCCTCCACTTTTGTAATGTATTCAAGCGCGGTTGCGAGAATATAATCGCCTGTATACATGGCAATCCGGTTGTCCCACTTGGCTTTTACGGTCGGCTGTCCCCTGCGCAGTTCGGCATCATCAATGACATCATCGTGCACGAGCGACGCCATATGGATCAATTCCAGTGCAACAGCGACATTTTTGACACGTTCGATTTCGTAATCCCCGAATTTCGCGCCGAGCAGCACAAATACAGGGCGAATCCTTTTCCCTCCCGCTTTCAGCAAACTTTCAGATGCCTGCTGTATCAAAGCAGCGTTTGATGCGACAGCGTTGTCCAGCTCTTGTTCAATAAGCTCAATATCCGTTTTTAAAAACGAGTACAGCATTTGTACCTTCATTCCGTCTCCATCCGATCATCATTTCTCTTTCAAGGCAATATGTGCAGCTGCGGCCCCGCCGGCAAACGGCTTGTACAAAATCCGGCCAAAACCCGCATCGGAAAATGCAGCCGCCAGTTCTTCCATTCCAGGAAACTGCAGTGCAGATTCCTGAAGCCAGGAATATTCCCGGTAGCTTTTTGCCAACCATTGTCCGAGAAGCGGCATGATCCGGCGGAAATAAAAGTAATAAAGCTGCCTGTACCCGGGAATGACCGGCTGGGAGGTTTCCAGGCAGGCCGCCATGCCGCCGGGCTTCAGCACCCTGTACATTTCCTGCAAAACCTGTTTGTAGTCCGGGACATTCCTGAGCCCGAACCCGACCGTCACATAATCAAACGTTCCATCTTCAAACGGCAGTTCCATTGCATTTCCGTAACGGAGCGAGACATTTTTCAAGCCGAGCGCGTCCACTTTCCGCTTCCCGACTTCAAGCATGCTTTCACTGAAATCGAGCCCTGTCACACTGCCGGATTCGCCGACTGCCTCTGCGAGGGCAATTGTCCAGTCCGCCGTCCCGCAGCACAGATCGAGTGCGCTGCTCCCTTCTCTTACCGCCATTTTCCGCATCAGGTCTTTCCGCCACCGCTTATGCTGGCTGAAGCTGATCACCGAGTTCATCCTATCGTAGTTTTGCGAAATTTTTTCGAAAATGGCGTGTACCCGTTCTTCTTTTGGCATCATGGTTACCCTTCCTCCGCATATAATCTCGTTGTATCACCATACCGCCCCATCAGCAGGCGGATCCGCTCTGAAAGCATTTCGTTTCCGCAAGACATGGCCGCAGCCTGCAACGCACGGATGCTTTCTTTCAAATACTTCTCACAAATATAAAACAGTTTTCGCTTTTTCTCATGCGGCAGCTGCTCAAAAGGGCGCCCGTCACCCGGGTAAGCCATTTTGTTCAGGGCTTCAAACAGGATGGAGCGCTTCCCGTTTTCGGCCTGCTCCTTTTCCCTTAACAGCCGGTTAAACAAAAGCAGTTCCTCGCTTAAGCGGATGAGCGGCTGTGAACCGAAAAACTGCATAAATTTTGTAATAATCGCGGATTCGGTTTTTTTCAAATGCCCAACGAACGTCTCCGCGTCGGAATTGTCAAATTGGTAAAGCCTCACTTTATATTCATTTACGGATTTGATTCCTTCCGCCAGTATGCCGACAAGCCGGACGTTGTGCACGCCCGCAAGCAGTTTGTAGTAAAGGCTGCTGAAATAATCCCCCGCCAGAACGGTAAGCTGGCGGCTTTTTTGATTTTCATTTGCATTGGTTACTTTTTCATGGGTGTCAAGGGCAATCTGGATCAGCATGGCAGTCGCAACAAACTGCTTCACTTCATGTTCCGTATAAGGCTGCCCCGCAAGGCTGCTTATCAAAAGCAGAATCCGGTCTTCATCTATGTATGGGGCATCAATAAACTGATTTAGATAGTCGTGTGCCACTTCTTCTTCAATCGCCTGTTTGATTGCGGCAATTTGCTGCTCCCTCTGGTATGACATAACCCTTTCCCCGTTTCTTCGTTGATCTGGCCTAAAAATAAGCTGTAGTTTATTATATCACATATGTAAAATGGCCGTTAACAAATTGATTCCGGTTTATTTTTTCGCTTCGCTGCGCAAATTCCCGATGCCGGTCAGGATTTGCGCTTCGCCGCGAATCTTGATCATGGAAGTATGTTCGGTAAACTGTGCGACCAGCACTTCGCCATCATCCAGCATTTCCGTATGGTTCAGCTTCGTATCGGTACCCCTTGACAGCCCAATGACGCTCACCCCGTCCTGCAACGCTTTCACGACGATATAATCCGCCTGCGCCTCTGCTTTCATTTTCAGGCCTCCTTTTTATTCGTTTAAAAAGCTTTTCATATATTCATCTTACCACAGCGCCGTTTGCAGTCAAAGCGCCGGAAACGCCGCGCTCAGGCGCTCCCCCCGGCTGTGCCGGGATTTCGCAGGCTTTTGCACCGGGAAAACGGGCGCCAAACGTATGCACGTTTCCCTTTTTCCGTTTTTTGGACCCTGCTGTATTAAAAAAAGGCTGCCCAGGCAGCCTTTTTTCCGCTCAAAGCCAACCATATGTAATTACTTCACTGCGTCTTTAAGCGCTTTCCCCGGCTTGAATGCAGGCACTTTGCTTGCCGCAATGTCGATTTCCTCGCCGGTTTGCGGGTTTCTTCCTTTACGGGCAGCGCGTTCGCGCACTTCGAAATTACCAAACCCGATCAGTTGGACTTTATCTCCGTTTGCCAATGCATTTTGAATTGTATCAAAAATAGCGTCAACTGCTTTTGTCGTATCCTTTTTGGAAAGTTCGGTAGCTTCTGCCACTGCATTGATTAAATCCGTTTTATTCATTCCATTCACCTCCTCCAAAAGAAACATAGAAGTCATTTCCAGCTTCTTCTCTTCAGTGTATACGGTTTTCCCTCATCATAAACGTTTAAAACCGGATAGAATCAGGCTTTTCAGCACCAATTCTGTTAAAAGATTATCATAATCGCAAGAGAGGTGCAAGAACTATTCGCTAACAAAGGAAAACTTTTCAACTTTTTTTCGGATTTAAAGTACTTTTCCCGAAAAATTCAAACTTGCGGAAAACATATTTTGCGGGTGCACGGATACAAAAAAGGGATACCGCGGTATCCCTCTTACAAAATAATGGCGATCAGGCCGCCTGACCCTTCGTTAATGATCCGTTCGAGCGTTTCTTTTAACTTATAGCGGGCATTTTCCGGCATGAGCGATAATTTTGCCTGGATGCCTTCCCTGACAATGGAACTTAAGTTGCGCCCGAAAATATCCGAATTCCAGATGGACAGCGGGTCATCTTCAAAATCCTGCATCAGGTACCGCACAAGCTCCTCGCTCTGCTTTTCCGTCCCGATGATCGGGGCAAATTCCGATTCGACATCGACTTTGATCATATGGATGGACGGCGCCACCGCTTTCAGCCGGACGCCGAAACGGGATCCCTGGCGGATGATTTCCGGCTCATCCAGGCTCATATCCTGCAGGGAAGGTGAGGCAATCCCATAGCCGGTTTGTTTCACCATTTTTAGGGCATCGGAAATTTGATCGTATTCCGATTTCGCATGGGCGAAATCCTGCATCAGCTCGAGCAGATGATCCTTGCCGCGGATTTCAACGCCGACGATTTCCTTTAAAACCTGATCGTACAGTTCATCCGGCGCCTCGAGGTCGATTTCCGCCACCCCTTGCCCCATTTCAATGCCGGCAAGGCTTGCAGATTCAATAAACTCATATTCGTTAAAAGCCTGGACAACGCGGTCCACATCGCGCAGCCGCTTAATGTCTTTTACCGACTCTTTCACGGCGTCCTGATAATTTTCACGCAGCCAGTGGTTTTCTTTTAACACCATCACCCAGCTCGGCAGGTTCACATTGACTTCCAGTACCGGAAATTCGTACAGCGCTTCACGCAGCACATTCAGCACATCGGCTTCACGCATGCTTTCCACTGACATGGCGAGCACCGGAAGATCATATTTTTCCTGCAATTCCGTCCTCAGTATTTCCGTCTCCGGATGGTGCGGCTTTGCCGAATTGACAACAATGATAAACGGTTTTCCGACTTCTTTTAACTCGGCAACAACCCTTTCCTCCGCTTCCACGTAATCCTCACGCGGAATTTCGCCGATCGTGCCGTCTGTTGTGATCACAACCCCGATGCTTGAATGTTCCTGAATGACCTTTCTCGTGCCGATTTCCGCCGCTTCGTGGAAGGAAATCGGTTCTTCATACCACGGCGTATGGATCATGCGCGGGCCGTTTTCATCTTCATATCCTTTCGCGCCCGGAACCGTGTAGCCGACACAGTCGACAAGCCGGATATTCACATCAAGCCCTTCATCGACATGGACAGCAACCGCCTGGTTCGGCACAAATTTCGGTTCTGTCGTCATAATCGTTTTCCCGGCCGCGCTTTGCGGGAGTTCGTCCTGCGCCCGGTTTCTGTCCGCTTCGTTTGTAATGTTCGGAAGCACAACGAGTTCCATGAATTTTTTAATAAAAGTGGATTTCCCCGTTCTGACGGCGCCCACGACCCCCAAATAAATATCGCCGCCCGTACGTTCTGCAATATCTTTAAAAATATCAACTTTTTCCAATTTGTTTCCCTCCCCACATTCGTTCCCGGGACACCATCATTCGCGCTGATGATAAGACATTATATGTGTATGATGTTGTCCGACCGCCTTATGTCTATAAAATGATTTTTTTATAGATTTTCAAAAAGTCGCTGTACAGGATTTGCCTCCTGTTTATTTTTTCAAAATTTTTCCTTGCGAAGAGACGCGGGACCTAAAAAATAAACCCTTTCTCTAACAATATATTGGGATGAGAAAGGGTTATGACTATTTTGCCATAAATACCGGTTCATTTTTTTGATTTACGGTACAGGGAAGGGAATAAGCCGGTACAAACGGAGAGCCTTCGGTTAACAGCACGCGGATATCTTCCCCGGGTTTAAACGCCCGCTTGCCCGTTTTGAGCGCTTTTGCCAGATCAGCCCGGTAATCGACATAAATGCCGCCTCTGCCGGTAATGACAAGCGGCAGTTTCCGGCCGGTATACGGTGACACCACGTACGGATCTGTTTTGTAACCAAGCTTTTTAAAATCTAAAGCGTATACATTTCTTGTAATCTCTTTTTTAAACGGCGGATAGCCCTGGGACGCAATCCGGATTTGCAAGTCTCTTATTTTATCGGGTATTCTCGTATCAAACACTTTTACCACCGGATGATGTTCCGGATCAAGCAGCACATACTGCAGGGTGCCGCCGTTGTCATACGCATTTGCCGGCGGATCGGGCAGGTAGTTTTTCGGGCTTTTCAGTTTATTGAAATCAATCGGGTATTTTACGTAAACCGGCGTATTTTGCGGCTTTGTCTTGATCGGGAGCAGGCCGCCGTTGTCTTTCCGGTATGCATCTACCGCTTTTTGCACCATTTGAAGCTGCATGTCATCCGGCAGCCTGCTTTCTTTTTCCTGTGCCCCCGGATAAAGGCAGCCGCCTAAACTGATGCAGAAGAAAACGGTCAGAAGCAGCAGCATATTTTTGAAGCGCAAAATGATCTCCCCCTCCGGTTAATTTGCCGGCCCGCTCAGCACGATATAAGCCATAATCAGGCCGCCCAGCGCCAGGCAGGCATACGCAATCACAGCAGCCGCCCATTTGAACAGTTTTTGTTTCAGCCTATATCTGCTGGCAAGAATCAATACCATCGCCAAACAGAGCAGGCCCATGCCGAAAAGCGAAATCCACATATTCGCCATCCCCCGGGACAAAACAATCTCCCCTTTCTCCTTTGTAAAATTCGTAAACCTTTCGGACTTCGGACATTATATCATAAGCTTTTGAAATGTTTCAATTTACGGCATAAAAAAAGGCCGGGGCAAACGTCTGCCCCGGAGAAAAGGTTGACTATACCCAGCCTGCGCAGTTTAAAGCGAATTCTTTTTCCTTGCAGTTTATGCAGCATGCCTCCGTCCGGTATCATCCGAAAGCCTACCGGGACTTTTTTGCCAAGGAAAGCTAGTACTGTTCCCCCAGCACATCCATCAAACCTTCCATTTCATGTTTTTTCAGCCGGCCCATTAAATTGTCGACTGCTTCTTTCGGGTCAAGTCCTTCAAATAAGACATGGTAAAGGGCATCGGTAATCGGCATTTTGACTTCGTACCGGCTGGAGAGCTGGTACGCCGCCTTTGTTGTCCGGACGCCTTCCACGACCATTCCCATCTGTTCCAGCACATCATCGAGCTTTTTGCCTTTGCCGAGCATATTGCCGGCCCGCCAGTTCCGCGAGTGAACGCTCGTGCAAGTCACGATCAGGTCGCCAATCCCGGCAAGCCCTAAAAATGTCAGCGGATTTGCGCCCATTTTCGTGCCGAGCCGGGCGATTTCCGCAAGCCCTCTCGTCATTAAAGCGGCTTTCGCATTGTCCCCATAGCCGAGGCCGTCCGAAATGCCGGCTGCAAGTGCAATAATATTTTTCAGGGAACCGCCCAATTCGACGCCAATGATGTCGGGATTCGTATAGACGCGGAAATTCGAGTTCATAAAAATGTCCTGTGCTTTTTTGGCAGCTGCCATTTTTTTCGATGAAACGGTTACGGTTGTCGGGTGGCGCAGGCTGACTTCTTCAGCATGGCTCGGCCCCGATAAAACCGTCAGATCCCGCAGCAACGATTCCGGAATTTCTTCTTCAATCATTTCCGAAATGCGCATCAGGGAACCCGGTTCAATCCCTTTGGTGACATGGATGATGGAAAGCGGGCTTTTCCGCACCGCTTTCACTTGCCTGCATACATCGCGCACCGCTTTTGTAGGGACCGCCAGTACAGCGGTATCAATGCCGTTTAACGCTTCTTCAAGTGAAAAGGTGCCGGTAATTGCGGGTTGCAGCTTGATGCCCGGCAAATAAAAAGCGTTTGTATGGGATGTATTGATTTCATCGATCTGGCCTTTTTTGTTTCCCCACAACCTGACCTTAAAGCCGTTATCAGCCAAAACAATCGACAAGGCAGTGCCCCAGCTCCCCGCGCCGAGCACTGCGATCGTTTTTTTGGACAAATAAAACACCCTCTTTATATTTATTTACGCGCACGGGCGATGATATGGATCGGCGTTCCGGTAAAACCAAACGCATCACGGATCCGGTTTTCCAAAAACCGTTCGTACGAAAAATGCATCAATTCGGGATCATTGACAAACACAACGATCGTCGGCGGTTTGACGGAGACTTGCGTCGCATAAAAGATTTTCAGCCGCCGCCCTTTGTCTGTCGGCGTCGGATTCATCGCAACCGCATCTGTTATGACTTCATTCAGCACGCTGGACTTCACGCGCATCGCATGGTTCTCGCTGACCGTCTTAAGCAGCGGGAACAGCTGGTCCAGCCTCTTTTTTGTTTTTGCCGACACGTAAATGACCGGCGCATAATCAAGAAA
Source organism: Weizmannia sp. FSL W8-1119 (assembly GCF_038008605.1). Taxonomy (NCBI): domain Bacteria; kingdom Bacillati; phylum Bacillota; class Bacilli; order Caryophanales; family Bacillaceae; genus Heyndrickxia; species Weizmannia sp. FSL W8-1119. Next base: position 1,599,126 of record NZ_JBBOZL010000001.1, read on the forward strand.
CTGGAAATGGTCCCGGATTTTCTGCGTAAACTGATCCATTGTTTTTTCATCTTTTTGAACGGCATCCCATTTGTTTACCACAATGATCACGCCGCGGCCCGCTTCATGGGCGTAGCCGGCAATCCGCTTATCCTGTTCCCGGATCCCTTCCTCGCCGTTTAAAACAACACAGACGACATCGGAACGCTCAATGGCCCTCAATGCGCGCAGCACACTGTATTTTTCCGTGTTTTCATACACTTTTCCTTTTTTGCGCATCCCTGCTGTATCAATCATAACATAAGTTTGGCCTTCATAAGTATAGACGGTATCCACCGCGTCTCTCGTCGTTCCCTCTATTTCACTGACAATGACGCGCTCTTCACCGAGAATCGCATTGAACAGGGAAGATTTTCCGACGTTCGGCCTCCCGATAAAACAAAATTTAATGACATCTTCCCCGTACTCCTCGTCCGCTTTCTCAGGAAAATGTTTGACAACTGCATCGAGCAGGTCGCCAAGGCCGAGGCCGTGCGCGCCGGATATCGGGAAAGGATCGCCAAAACCGAGGGCGTAAAAATCATAAATCTGGGTGCGCATCTCGGGATTGTCAACCTTGTTCACTGCCAGAACGACCGGCTTTTTTGACCGGTACAATATTTTGGCGACCATTTCATCCGCAGAAGTCACGCCTTCTCTACCGCTTGTAATAAAAATGATCACATCCGCTTCCTGGATGGCGATTTCAGCCTGCTGCCGGATCTGCTCGAGAAACGGTTCATCCCCGATATCAATGCCGCCTGTATCAATCACGTTAAATTCGTGTGTCAGCCATTCTGCCGGACTGTATATACGGTCTCTTGTCACTCCCGGAACATCTTCCACAATAGAAACCCGCTCTCCTACAATTCGGTTAAAAATGGTAGATTTGCCTACATTCGGGCGTCCGACAATTGCCACAACCGGTTTTGCCATACGATTCACCCTTTCTGTTCCGTTTTCGCAAAACAAATCAACTTTAGTAGTTTATCAATATTTTCTTGTTCAGGCAATATCCCACAAATCATCCCGGCCTTTCCTTTTTTGCTGCTTTTTCTGATATGAGATTCAAGGCGGCATCCATGATATGCCAGCCGTACGCATAGAGGAGAAAAAGCCCGGCGATATCGAGATATGCCGCAGAGCCTGCCGTAACATGGAAATCCCATTTTGCAAGCACCAGTGCATACAGAATTTCCCCTTGTGCCGTACCGGTCAGTGCGGCGGCAACGGCATCCATTTTTGAACGAAAAAGCAAATGGACAAGGATAAACAAAAACAGGCTGTAGCAAATGGTACGCCAGGCAAACATCCAGACCGGATCGTACAGTTCAAATAACAACAGGCCTGCATAGCCTGCCATCACGATAAAGACGCCGGCGAGCCGGGCCAAAAGCGCCCATTTCGAAAATTTGCCGAAGTACCCATAACCGGCAGCCATGATGACGATGAGCGCCCAACTGATATCGAGACGGCCCACCGCCGCTTGATGCGGAAAGCTGATCACGAGCAGCAAAGCAACCAGTGCTGCCGGAAACCGTAAACGGTGATGCCTGTCCAGCAAAAATGTCGCCCAAATCCATACCGCCCACATCACCCCCAAAAAAAATGCTCCTTCCACGGTGCACCCTCCTTTATCTCCATTATGGGAAAGATTGCACCGGGTTAACCGCAAGTTTTTCGCTTTTTTCAGGCATACTACAAACGGGGGTGAATGGGCAATGGGAAAAGACCGCCAGGAGAAAAAACTACGCCAAAGCGGGCGTGTGGAAAGCGACCGTGACCAGGCGCTCCACTACGGAGGGGCAACCCGCCTTGAAAGCGCTGATGAAGCACGCAAACGGCAGTAAAATGAGCGGTTAATAGGCAAGACAAAGCGCAAAAAAGCTGAGCGGCACCGGCTACACGGGCGCCTCTCAGCTTTTTCATTCCAACCGGACGGGCTTTTTTACTGCTTAAATTTCTTCAACTGGTCCCCGATCATATCCCCAAGCTGGAACCCGGTATTTTCTTCTGGAAGGTCATAATCAGAAGCTGCTGTATCAGCCTGTTCCAGTTCTTTCATGCTTAAGGACAAGCGGTGCGCCTGTTCGTTGACATCGAGCACTTTCACCTGCACTTCCTGACCTTCCCTTAACACTTCATGAGGGGTGGACACATGCTTATGGGAAATTTGTGAAATATGGACAAGCCCTTCAACGCCCGGGAATACTTCCACAAATGCCCCGAACGAAACCAAGCGTTTTACCGTCCCGGTAAGGACAGTCCCCTTCTGTGCTTTCTGTTCAATGCCTTCCCAGGGGCCCGGAAGTGTATCCTTGATGGACAAGGAAATCCGCCCGTTGTCCCGGTCCACCGACAACACTTTCACTTTGACCTTTTCCCCTTCTTTGACGACATCGGACGGCGTTTCCACCCGTTCATGCGCAAGCTGGGAAATATGGACAAGGCCGTCAATTCCGCCGATATCGACAAAAGCGCCGAAATTCGTCAGCCTTTGCACGGTCCCTTCCAGCACCTGGCCTGCTTCGAGATGGTCAAGAATATCCTGGCGTTTTTCTTCTTTTTCTTTTTCCACCACAGCCCGGTGTGATAAAATCAACCGGTTTTTGTCCTCGTCCAGTTCAACGATCAAAAAGGGCAATGTTTTCCCTTTATAGTCGGAGAAGTCTTCAACAAAGTGGTCCTCGACAAGCGATGCAGGGACAAAGCCGCGGACGCCCAAATCGACAACAAGGCCGCCTTTTACCACTTCATTAACTTCCGCTTCGATGATTTCCTGGTTTTCAAATTTTTCCTTCAGCTCATCCCATGCTTTTTCAGCATCATATTTCCGTTTGGAAAGAATGACGGCGTCTTCTTCCACTTTCGTAACGACGAGATTCAGCTCGTCCCCTTCTTTCACGGCATCTGATGCGGTTTCAATATGGAGATTGGAAAGCTCGCTGATCGGAATAATCCCGTCCACTTTGCTGCCTTCAATGGAAACGAGCACTTGCTTTTCCTCCACTTTGACAACCGATGCTTTCACTTTATCCCCTACAGAAAGGGACCGTACTTCTATTTCATTCATTTCGTCTGGCATATGTACTTCCTCCTTATCCGGCGCTTCAACTACCATTGAATATACCCGTTCTTTTCAAATTAATTCGTATAATTCAAAAAGAAACGCTTTCCTATCAAATTTCTAACATCTTTTACTTTTTGTCAAGTAAAGAAGCCGATTGCTGCTGGGTGATTTTTTCTTTTGCCATCGCAAGAATCTTTCCGGCAACTTCATCAATGTCCATGCTTGTCGTGTCCAGTTCTACGGCGTCCGCCGCTTTAGAGAGCGGTGAAACTTCCCGTTCGGAATCCAGCCTGTCCCTTTCCTCAATCTCCTGTTTTAAACGGCTGAGGTCTGAAGGGATCCCTTTTGCAACATTTTCGGCATGGCGCCGCTTTGCGCGCTCATCGGCGCTGGCCAGCAAAAAAATCTTCAATTCGGCATCCGGCAATACTTTTGTCCCGATATCCCGGCCGTCCATGACAACGCCGCCGCCACGGGCGAGCATCCGCTGCCGCTTGACCATTTCTTCACGGACAACGGCATGCTTTGAAACAGCTGAAACTGCTCTCGTCACTTCCCTTTCCCTGATCTTGCCGGTTACGTCTTCACCGTCGACAAAAACAATCTGGCCGTTTTCCCCCGGCTCCAGGCGGATATTTGTCTTGTACAAAAGTTTGGCAAGCGCATTGCCGTCTTCAAGGTCCGTTCCGTACTGCAGCGCTTTATAAGTAAGCGACCGGTACATTGCGCCTGTATCAATGTAAATATATTGCAACTGCTCGGCAACTTTTTTCGCCGCCGTGCTTTTCCCTGCAGCAGCAGGACCGTCGATGGCAATATTGATTTTTTTCATACAACGATTTCACCCTATTCTCTCTTGTTGCATATACCCGTTTTTTGAGTAGATAAAAGGATACACCCTCTTTATAGTGTACCATAAAATGGTGAATCCTCCTATCCATGAAATGCAAGTTTTATCCGGGAAGCCCCTTTTTACGGAGCAAAAGCTGCTGCTCGAAGCAAAAACGCAGGATATACTGCCTCTCTTTTGCGCTTGTATCTTTAAACTGGAGCGAGGCCCCCGTTTTTCCGCCGGTTTCAAACAGCCTGACGACGGAAAAAAGAAGCTGCAAGTACTGGTAGCCTTCTTTTAGTGGCAGGACAAGAAGCGCTTTTCCTGTTTCATGCTCCCCCGGGCGGATATTGCGAGGCAAGTAGACGGCGCAGCCGCCCGAACTGATGTCTTTTGTAACTGCCGTTGTTTTCAAATTGGATTCCGGAAAGGTGAGGGCAATATCGAGCGCGGCATCTACCCTGACATATTGCCGCCGCTGGATCTTGCGCACATCTTCCGGCTCCGGTGCGGATAAAATAAGCATCGGGATATTGCCGAGTTCCCTGCCGGTGACTTTTGATGAAAACCGGTAAGGAATCTGGCCGTCCGAAACGAAATCAACGAGCAGCCCCTGGCCAATCAGCAAAAATACGGTCCGGTTTGTTTCCAGGTCGATCGGGTAATCAATATAAATTTTATCCTCTTTTATATCCGCAATTTTACATCTATATCTTTTACCTGTATCTTTATCTTCCAGTGTGAGTTCCAGCCCGACTTTTAACATCTTCCCAAACCCCTTTTATAGATTCCAATCTTATTATGACACAGGCTGGGCAGTTTTGTATTCTTTTTTCGCGTTTCATTTCATTTTTTGCCAAAAGGCCCGGCTTGTATGCCGGGCAATGCTCATATGGACTTGCCGTATGCTCTTTCCGTGTTTTTCAGCTTTTCCACTTTTTCTTCGTTGCCGTTTTCCGCGTTGATATAGATCCGGTACGTTTCATCATGCAACACGCCGAGAAATTCATAACAAAGCACTTCCCGGTTCATGTCGCCGGTCATAATCGCAAGGCGGCTTTCCATAATGTCAAGCTTCGGGTTCACACGGGCTCTTGCTTCTTTTTCACTGATGGCGGGCTTTGGAATATCCCTTTTTTGATGGCTTTTCAGAAAATCATCTGCCACAAACCCGATCACCTGGCCGTTGTCAAGCGCCACTTTTAATTTGACCGTTTCCGGATAAATGCGGACATTCCCCTGTTTCGCAGCGAAAGAAAAAACACCGACATTGTCATATTGCGTGCTTTCAAACATGTCCATTTTCTCAAAATGATGCCGGTTTAAAAAATCCGCCGCTTTCTTTTGGGCCCCGTTTAAACTGATTTTTTGCTTCCCCACTGGGCGCTTGTTGAAAAACCAGACCGGGTATCCCCCTTTCCGCGTAACATCCGCGGTTGTTTCATGGCCGTTTTTGTCTTTTAAACGGACAGTATAAAAAGAAAAACGGGCGCCTTTTTGATTTGGCTTGGCTTCCGCCTTTCGGGCCGTTTTGACTCCGGCGTATTGTTTTACAGTGGCGACCGCCTGGTTTTTGCTGATCATTTTTCCTTCCAGGTGCTCATAATGGTCATCGCGGTTTTGGAAACTCGTAAAAGACGGGCTGTTCAAATCAGCATTGTCATAGCCTTTGACCGTCCTTTCGACCGTCTTAAAGCCGTCGATGATCGTGTTATCCTTCGTTTCTTTTCCTTGGGCAAGGGCGCGTTCCACGTCCATCCAGCGGAGATTGTGCTGTAAAACGTTATTTTGCACGCCCCGGAGCTGGTCCTGGATATCCGCGCTCTGGCCGTACAGTTTTTTCAGTGAAGCATACTCTTTATCGGATAAAGGTTCTTTGTCCAAATCGCGCACCGCCGTCCGGTAGCTGAAATTCCCGATATCAGTCAGAAATTCTTCCGTTTTATGAAAAGGCAGAAGCGATAACGGCAGCTGGCCGACATCCGCATGCGCTTCCGATGTCAGGCGCCACACTTCAGCCAGTGCCGGTGAAAGGGACTTGCGCGAATTCATGGCGAGGGTGTTTCCAATTTCATCATGCAAAAGGTCCACTCTGTATGCAAGGTCATGAAAAGCCCTTTGATACGTGCTTTCTGCATTTAACAAGACCGCCTCTTTTTCACGGTGCTCTTTATATGCCCAGGCAGCAGTCCCGCAAAGCCCGAGGGCAAGCACAACAATCATTGCCCGTTTCAGCATATTCATTTCCCCCTCTTATTTGCAAAAAATATGTTTGCCGATTCGTTTGATTTGCGGCCTTGACCAGATCCACTTGCTTGTTGCGGTCGCCGGATTAAAATAATACAGCGCATTGCCGGACGGATCCCAGCCGTTGATCGCATCGAGGACGGCTTTTTTTGCCGTATCATTCGGCGCAAGCCAGATTTGCCCGTCAGAAACACAGGTAAACGCACCCGGTTCGAAAATCACCCCAGAGATGGTGTTTGGAAAAGACGGGCTGTCAATACGGTTTAAGATCACAGCCGCCACGGCCACCTGCCCTTCATACGGTTCGCCGCGCGCCTCCCCGTAAACCGCTTGCGACAAAAGGCGGATATCGTTTTGCGAAAAGCCGTTTGGCACATTGGTTGCGGTTTGGGCGGATTTTTTGGCTGCCGTTTTCGGTGCCTGCTTTTTTGTGCCGCCGTAATACGTAAATTTTTTCCCGCTTGCAACCATGGACTTTACGTATGCCGCATCGTATTTTGACGCTTTGACGAGTTTCGCTTTGACGCCCGGGCCGGCGAGGCCGTCAACAGGCATTCCGTATGCCTTCTGGAAATTTCTTAAAGCCCAGTAAGTGCTGTAACCAAACACCCCGTCAATCGTTCCTTTATAGTAACCGATGTACTGCAGCCTCGCCTGCAGTTCAATCACATCATCCCCGACCGCTCCTTTTTGAATCACCTGATTCGAAAACGCCCGGGCCGTCTCACTTGTGCCAAAAGAAAGCAAGGCCAATACGGCACAAAGCAGCAACATGTATTTTAAGCGATTTTTTTCAATCATACCGCACCCCCCAAAAACTTTAAGCATTATCCGTAGTTTCTGGAGAAGGCGGCAATTTTATACAAGACATAAAAAAACAACCGGCGATTGATCCGGTTGTTTTGCCCATTATCATAATTGTTGTGTTCCTGCCGCATCCTGCGCAAAATGTTCGGCAGAAAGGCTGTGCGCCTGCTTTGCTTTTTTCAGGCCGAGCCACCAAAGCCCGAGCATAAACGGCACCATAAAATACAGCCATTTTTGCTGGGTGAGCATGATCCAGTCGTAAAACCCGTGCAGGATCACCGGCACCATAAAAGAAAAAAGGAACCAGCATTTTTTGCGCGGGGAGAATCTGGATTTTCCCATATAAAAGCCCATCATGACACCGAAAATGGCATGGCTTGATACAGGAAGAAGCGCACGCCCGAAAGCCAGGTCAACGCCGCCCGAAAAAAGCGATAAAATATTTTCGAGCGTGGCAAATCCGAGCGAGACGCTGACGCCGTAAACGATGCCGTCAAAAGGTTCATCAAATTCCCGGTTAAAAAACACAATAGCGGCCAAACACAGCCACTTGCAAAGTTCCTCCGGCAAAGCGGAATGGAGGAAAGCATGCCAGATGCTGCCCGAAAAGAGATGCTCCCGTTCGAGGATAAACTGCAAAAACATAACTGGCAGCGTGACAAGCGCACCGTATAAAAACGCTTTTGCAACAACAAGTATTGGCTCTGGCTCAAACTGGTCCCGCAAATAAAAATAGCATAGCAGGGCAAGTCCGGGGGCGATGCCGGCTGACAAAAGGGCAAGCATATCGAAACCTCGCTTTTTGCAAAAATCAAATGATCCGTGCCAAGTCATTTGTTTTCATCGTAACATGAAAAAGCCGGAAAAGAAATACTGCCCCCTGAAAAAACCTTTAATTTCCTTTTTGCAAGTGAGCCTCCCGTTTTTTGATCTCAGCGGCAATCACACCGCCATGGAAACGCCCGTTTTCAATAAAAATCTCATTGGCATTGTTTCCGGCAGCAAGCACGCCCGCAATAAAAATTCCTTCAACATTCGTTTCCATTGTCTCTTCTTTGTAATGTGGGCGACCTGTTTCCGGATCGACGCCCACTCCCATTTTCCGCAAAAACGAATGATCCGGATGATAACCGACCATCGCAAATACAAAATCATTCCGGATCTCTTTCACTTCTCCGCCCGCTTCGTATACAACGCTCTGTTCTTTAATTTCTTTCACGTGCGCCTGAAATTCCATTTTCACTTTCCCGTGGCGGATAAGCGAATCAAATTCCGGCAATATCCACGGTTTAATGCTTTCGGAATAATGATCGCCGCGGTACAGCACGGTCACGCGGGCGCCTGCCTTGTGAAGTTCAATGGCGGCGTCCACAGCCGAGTTTTTTCCGCCGATCACGCAAACATCGGTGTCAAAAAACGGATGGGCTTCTTTAAAATAATGGTACACTTTGTTTAAATCTTCCCCCGGGACATCCAGCCTGTTCGGATTGTCGTAATAGCCGGTTGCGATGACCACATAAGGCGTCTCATATTGGCCTTTTGTCGTCGTAACGATAAAGGTTCCGCGTTTCTTTTCGACACGGAGCGCTTCTTCAAACCGGCGGATGCGAAGAGCCTTCAGTTTCGCCACTTCGCGGTAGTATGTAAGCGCCTGATTGCGCTTCGGCTTTAAATTTTCGGTAATAAACGGCACATCGCCGATTGCAAGCCGGTCGCTTGAACTGAAAAAAGTCTGGTGCGTCGGATAACGGTAAATCGCATTGACGACATTTCCTTTTTCCAGTATAAGCGGATGTTTCCCGATTTCCTGCAGGCTGATTGCAGCAGCCAATCCGCAAGGGCCGCCGCCAATAATGATACAATCTTCTTTTCGCATGTTTGTCCACTCATCCTTTTTTCGTATCTGCCTTTTCGTTTTCATCCATTTATTTAAAAATCTCCCACCGTAACACGACAGGAGATTTCAGCCTTCTTCTTCTAAAACCTGTAAAGCCCCGTTTGCCGCCCGGCTGGAGCCGGCTTTCGGAAACTCTAAATCCAGCCTCTGAACCGCGAAGCTTCCGCCACTCTTCTTACACCGATCATATAAGCGGCAAGCCGCATGTTCACCCGGCGTGAGCGGGAAGTATTGTAGACCGTATTAAACGACTGGACAAGCACTTTTTCAAGTTTTTCTTCCACTTCTTCCTCCGTCCAGTAATACCCCTGGTTATTCTGTACCCATTCAAAATACGAAACCGTGACGCCCCCGGCAGATGCAAGCACATCCGGAACGAGCAGAATGCCGCGGTTGGTTAAAATTTCGGTTGCTTCAAGCGTTGTCGGGCCGTTTGCTGCTTCCACCACAATTTTCGCCCGGATATTATGGGCGTTTTCTTCTGTAATTTGGTTTTCAATGGCGGCCGGAACGAGAATATCGCAATCCAGTTCAAGCAATTCCTTGTTCGTAATCGTATTTTTAAACAGGGTTGTAACCGTCCCGAAACTGTCGCGGCGGTCGAGCAAATAGTCAATATCAAGGCCTTCCGGATCATGCAGCGCGCCGTATGCGTCGGATATGCCAATCACTTTTGCGCCCGCATCATGCATAAATTTTGCAAGGAAACTTCCGGCATTGCCGAACCCTTGAATGACAACCCTGGCGCCTTTTAAATCAATCCCTTTTTTTCTGGCCGCCTCGCGAATGCAGATGGTTACCCCTTTGGCCGTAGCGGATTCGCGGCCGTGCGAACCGCCAAGCACAAGCGGTTTTCCTGTGATAAAGCCCGGCGAATTAAATTCGTCGATCCGGCTGTATTCATCCATCATCCAGGCCATTATTTGCGAATTTGTAAACACGTCCGGTGCCGGAATGTCTTTCGTCGGACCGACAATCTGGCTGATCGCCCGGACATAGCCGCGGCTCAAATTCTCGAGCTCGCGGAAAGACATTTTCCGCGGATCGCAGATGATGCCGCCTTTTCCTCCCCCATACGGCAGATTCACAATGCCGCATTTTAGCGTCATCCATATAGACAAGGCTTTCACTTCATTTTCCGTCACATCCGGATGAAACCGGACGCCTCCTTTTGTCGGGCCGACAGCATCATTGTGCTGCGCGCGGTACCCCGTAAAAATCTTAACCGTACCATCATCCATTCTGACGGGAATTTTAACCGTTAACATACGGACCGGCTCTTTTAAAAGTTCGTATACTTCTTCAGGGTATCCAAGCTTTTCAAGAGCTTCGTGAATAATTGTCTGTGTCGATTTCAGCACATCTCGACTTGCTTCCATTGTTTGATGATCTGCGCCCTTTTCGGCTGCCATTATCGCAAACCTCCTAGATACGAAAGAAATATCTGCTATCAAATTTAGTATACAACGTTCCCCAGCAGATGAAAACCTGAAAAAACATGCCGGACGGTTACGGGAAATGCTTCAGAAGTTCCGCAAGTGCATTTTGCTCAAACACCGCGATCCCGTATTCCCGGACCATAAACGGGGAGATTTGCGCGCGCTCGCCGTATTCAAGAATAAGCGGCGCATTTTGGGTCCAAGGTTTTTGCAGCAAATAATACTGGTCTTCGAATATATAAAGGCTGCACGCGGAAATCCGGCCGATCTGGTTTAAAAAGCCCGCAAGCGCAATCATTTCCTCAATCGATGGAAAAAAGTAGGCTTCTTCCTGTTCCAAGTTTTCCGGGTCCACCCATTCGCCCGGATCCGCGTCGTCCGCTTCCCCTACTGTCAGAATAAACACCAATTCCTGGACATTAAAGGAATAGATTTCAATGGTCAGCATGTCGCTTTCGCCGACATGGTAAGCCTGATCCGCCAACTCCAGCATTTCTTCAAATAAATGATTCCAAATGGGCGAGTCGAGATCGTTTTCCATAATACCGCGTTCCGATAACTCTTCAAACGTAATGGAGTATTTAATTTTATTGGATGAAATCCGTTCCAGCTTCATTGATTTCCGCCCCCTGCATACGGATCTTACCTTATCGTATGCGGGAGGGGAAAGATGGTTCATGATGGCCGCCTGTTGCTTTCGATCGTAATCAAATGGGCTTCCGGTTTTGCGCAAAGCCTGAGCGGAACAAGCGTCGTGCCGTAACCGTTGCTTATGAGATGGATAACATTGCGCGCTTTTCTCACCCCGCCGCGCCTGTAGCGGCTGAGACCGAGAATGCGGATCTGCCCGCCGTGCGTATGGCCGCTCAGCATCACATCGATATCGTCCCATTCATGAAGCTGGTGGATCATTTTCGGGTTATGGCTGATTAAAATCCGGAGATCGTCCGGTTGCACCGATTGAAGCGCTTCATCAAGATTTTCATTTTCCGTCGTCAAATCATCCACGCCGATCAGCGCAATCCGTTTTTTTCCGTTTACGCATACAAAATCCGCCGCGTTGCGCAGCGTGCGGACGCCGGTTCTGGCAAAAACGGCCGCGAGCGCTTCGCCGTCCGCTTCATAATCATTATTTCCCCACACAAAAAATACCGGGCCAATTCTTTTCAGCAACCGCAAATTTTCTTCTGTTCTGGAAAGCGGAACCCCCTTTTCCAGCAAATCTCCCCCGATTACTGCAAACCGTGCTTTCCCTGTTGCCTCTTCCACCAGTCCGGGATCGATTTTGCGCCGGTGGATATCGGAAATAAAGAAAAAAGTGCACGGCTCCTCTCCGGCCGGATATTCATCAAGCAAAAACCGGTGCCGGACGAGCCGGTTTAACGATGCTTCATAGCGCATATACATCAATAAGACTATGCCAAGCAAAGAGGCAATCCATAAAAATGCAAACATACACGAGAGCTCCTGTTCCGCCGGGTCCTTGCCGGCACAAACGAAATTTTCTGCAATCCCTATTCGTATTATATCTTAATCACGCCAGATAGAAAGCATTCCGGCATTGTTTTTGACATAGCGGGAGAGAACCGCGCATAAAATGAAAAAGACTTTTAAATGTCAGGAGGACTGAGATGAAAAGCCATTATAAAACGTATCATCCCTTTATCGGGCCGTTTGACCCCTGCCCGCCGATAACTGAAAAAGTGTATTCCACCCCGCCGAATTTGTATTTAGGGTTCCAGCCCCCGAACCTTCCGCAATTTGCGCCGCAGGAAGCGTTGAGGCGCGGGACGCTTTGGAGGCCGCTTTATGACCCGTATTACAGCCCTTATGAACGGGCAAAGGAGGAAACCGATTGAAGCAGCTGCCAAAAGAGTATTATACAAGGCTTGAAGAACTGCAGGCCCTTGATTTTGCAATTGTGGAGCTGAACCTTTATTTGGATACCCATCCCGATGATCAGGCAGCGATCGAACAGTATAACACTTTTGTCCATGCCAGGAAAAAAGTCAAAAGAGCATTTGAAAAACAGTTCGGGCCGCTGACAAACTTCGGGCACAGCTATTCGCCAACGCCTTTCCAGTGGAAAGAGCCGCCGTGGCCATGGCAGGTATAAGCAAATAAAGGGGGAAAACGTTCATGTGGATCTATGAGAAAAAATTGCAATATCCCGTCCGGGTCTCAAGCTGTAACCCGAGACTTGCGAAACTTTTAATCGAACAATACGGCGGAGCGGACGGAGAGCTTGCGGCAGCGCTCCGGTATTTGAACCAGCGCTACACCATCCCGGATAAAGTGATGGGGCTTTTAAATGATATCGGTACGGAAGAACTGGCCCATCTTGAGATGATTGCGACGATGGTCTTAAAATTAACAAAAGATGCCACGCCGGACCAATTGATTGCTGCCGGCCTTGACGCGCATTATGTGGACCATGATAAGGCACTGCATTACCATAATGCCGCAGGGGCCCCATGGACAGCCACCTATATCCAGGCAAAAGGGGACCCGATTGCCGACATCTATGAAGACATTGCCGCCGAAGAAAAAGCGCGGGCTACGTATCAATGGATCATCAATTTAAGTGACGACCCCGACCTAAATGACGGGCTCCGCTTTTTAAGGGAGCGGGAGATTATCCACTCGCAGCGGTTCCGCGAAGCCGCGCAAATTTTAATGGAAGAAAGAGGCAGGAAAAAAGTTTTTTAGAAGATGCCGGAGCATCTTCTTTTTTTCGGCGGCTTTGAGTCCCCGTGCCTGTTTCCGGTGAATGGCTACTTGTTCTCGTGGTATAAATTAATATCAAACTCTTTTTGCATCATTTCGAATACAAGGTGGCGGTCCTTCCAGCTTTCCCCTTTCCATAAATCCTTGCTTTTATCAATAATTTCACAGCGGAGCGCATGGAATTCTTTTTCAGCCTTTTCCCGCTTGTCAAACAAGATTTTACTCATGCCCCAAAACGCGGCGGCCAAGAGCAAGAAAAACAGCTGAAACGGGCTTTCTGAAATGCCGGAGAAAACGGAGAACATGGAATCGGCATTTTCAAAAGAACGGTAAACATAGTAAGCCCATGCGCATGTGTAGAGCATGCTTGTCCAAAGAAAAACAAGATGCCGCATCCGAAGCCGGTCAAATTTTTTTTTGCGTTTGACGACACCCTGTAACATCTGCTTTGTCGCCGCATCTGTCCCTTTTAGCCCGGTGATGGACGGCTCCATATTGATCCCTCCCTCACTCTACTATATGCTGCAGGAGGCTGATCCATGACAAGCAGGCAGCTTGCCCTGTCCTGAAAATTTGCGCCTGCAGATTTTTCCCTTCTTGCGGCGCCATTTATCGCGGCATGGGCGTCTATCTGAAAAACAAAAAAGTATAACAGATGTAAACGGCAATCGGCACTAAAATAAAAATGACAGCCAACAGGTTCACAAGCGGCAACCTGGAACGGGATTCCTTTTCGGTATTTTTCCGCTTTTCTGCCCGCGAAACGGCCGCCGCCGTTTGTTTCTCCGTTTTTTCCTTTGCTTTGCCGGCCGGTTCAAGCTTTTGCCGCCGTTTTTCCATTTCAATGATATATTTTTCGTCTGACATGGCTTCCCCTTCCCCACATCCGGACTAAATCCTCTGTTTTTTGATGCGGATACCCAGTAAACAATCGATTGTAAAATGCATGATGATGACTGCCGGAAGATTTTCATGAGAAAGCGCATAAACGGCACCAATCCAAAAACTTAAAAGCAGCACATTCGCAATCAAATACCAGTGGCCAAAATACCGGATATGCATGAGTGCAAAAATAAGGCTTGCTGCCGGCAATCCAAAATGCGTCTGGATGACGCCCCGGAACAAGAGCTCTTCCGCCACCGCGATCAGCGCCGTTAAAGCAATAATGTCCGAAATTGAACGGGATTTAAAAATCCGCTCATTTACGCCCCCGTCATCATAATACGCTTTCGGGAGCCATTTCATGAGCAAAGTATCCGCCGCAACGACAGCGGCTCCGTTTAATAAACCATATGTACATTTCGCAAATGACAAGTGAAAGTGCTGAAAAAATGCTTCGCCATCCGGAAATAACAGAAATCCGAGCAAAGCGGCAGCAAACAGGAGAATCAGCTGCGTCAAAATTAAGTGAAAAGTAAGTTCCCGGTCTGTGAGTTCCTTGATCAAATCCGCCTGTTTTCTTCGCGCCATTTCTGTTCCCCTTTTCTGAATAGATCCTGCAAAAGCAATTCCCATGCAGGAACGGTTTCCAGGGTGCCCCCGCTTTTTTGATTGCTTTCATATAAGGCTGTTTCAAGGCCGCAAATGTCACAGCACGCTTCATTGCCTGCAGCGGGCGGTTCACCGAAATACCGTAAAATTTCCGAGCGGCGGCATGACGAAGACCGGACCATCTGCACCATTTCCTTTAACTTCCTTCGCTTGTACGCCATCCGCTCGTCCCGGATGGCTGCAACCTCCCGGATCCATGCTTCTTCCGGCAGGTTAAGCGCTCTGTGGTGCGCTAGGAACCGGAGTTGCGGTTCCGTGCATCCGAGCAGCGCCCCGGCTTCCTTCAGATCCCCTTTCCATCTGCTGAAAGCGGCCAATTGTGCGTCAGTCGGAAGTTCAGCCTCGATTAGCTGGAGAGGGAGCCGTTCATCCCCTTCCGTATACAAAAGGACGGCAATGCTCGGCAACCCGTCCCGCCCGGCTCTGCCGATTTCCTGCAGATAGGCTTCCATCTGCAACGGCAGGTGAAAATGGATGACAAAGCGGATATCTGCTTTGTCCACCCCCATGCCAAACGCGCTTGTCGCACAAATGATCCCGATCTGTCCGTAAATAAACTGCTGCTGGATCAAAATTCTTTGCTCCTGGTCAATGCCGCTGTGATAAGCGGCCGCTTCGGCAATCCCCTCCTGCCTTAACCGCGCCGCCATTTCCTCAGCCGCCTTTTTGCTTGAAAAATAGATGATACCGGGCTTCTGCAAGTTTTTCGCATAGGCAACTAGTTTTTCCTCTTTTTCGCGGTATGAAGGGATCCGGTCTATTTTGATGGCGATATTGGGCCTGTTGACAGAATAAATAAACCGGTTTGGGTCCTTTAAGCCGAGATACTTGCAAATATCGTCCCTCACCTGTTCTGTTGCTGTGGCGGTCAGGGCAAGGGTAAGCGGTGTGCCCAATTGTTTCCGGATTTCGCCAAGGTTTAAGTATTCCGGCCTGAAATCATGGCCCCATTGGGAAATACAATGCGCTTCATCGACTGCAAAGAGCGCAGTCCGGATTTGTTTTAATTTTCCGAGGACATGGCGGTTGTGCAGCATCTCCGGCGAAACAAAGATAAATTTGAAAGCACCCAGATGTGCAAGGGCGGCTTCCCGCTCCGGACCGGTTAAAAATGAATTTAACGCCACCACACTTTTTTCGCCGCGCATTTTCATCTGCTCTGTCTGGTCCTGCATGAGCGATAAAAGCGGGGAAACGATGACGCAGGATCCGTCCAGCAAATAGGCAGGCAACTGGTAGCATAAAGATTTTCCGGTACCGGTCGCAAGCATCGCCAGTGTATCTTTGCCGTCCAGCAGTGAACGGATGACTTCTTCCTGCCCCGCCCGGAATGCGCTGAAGCCGAATTTACTTTTCAAAAAGCTTAAAAGATCCACTGCGGCCCATCCTTTCTGCCAGTACAAGGCGAATATGGAAATACGGGACATCCCCTACTTTTTCTTTAATCGGTTTTAATTTCTTCGTATTTAAATCAGCGGCTGCCCGGATGATCTTTTGTTCTTCATCCTTTGGCACATACCGGTTCAGCGGAAAATCCGGGACCGTTAACGCGATTTCAATCAGATGGTCTTCAATTGTGCTTTGCTTTAACCCTCTCAGCGTGCTGATTTCCGCAATCGTTTTCCCTTGCTTCAAGAAGCCGAATGTCACCGAGGCAGACCGGGTCAGCGGCAGGGCCTTTTGCACATCATGAAGCATTTGGTATAAATACCAGAATGTTTCAGGATCTCCCAGGATGCGCCGGACCATAAAATGAAGCAAATGCAAATATCGATACCAGTACTCTACAGGATCAAGGTGCAGGGCGGAGGCAGCCTGCGTGATTGTATATCCGATCCGGCCCGCACCCGTCAACCGGAGGACAAAAATTTCAGGCTTTTCCGGCGGGCTGCCGGAAAACAGGCTGTAAAATTCACGATACAGATGCTCTGCTAAAGCAGTCCGGCTTTTTGCATGCTGTTTCAGCCAGTTTTTTGCCCAAGCCTGTAGAGCCGGGTCCCTTTGAACCGGATAATATACTTTATTTCCATACACTAAGTTGGATACGGCCTGGGTGATGAGGTTCAGCCTTTTCCAAAACAGATTTGCCGAATCCTGGTATTTCAAGCCGTCCAGGTAAGGAAACCGTTCTTCCATCCTGCCGGTTGCCAAAAGCAGGGCAGCACCTTTTTCTGTGACCACGCAGGCATCCGGGCCGCTTTTTTGCAGCAACCCGGCCTTTAAAAGGGCCTCTACTTCGCGTGTGAAAGCCTCACGGGAAATAAATGGAAACGTTTGAAAGAGCCTGCCAATCTTGAAAAAATGGGAATCCTGGATCGTCTGTGCTGATTTTTTGCCGTTTAATAGATGAAAAACAGCATAAGGGGTGCGTTCTCCATTCAGGTTGCTGAAGCAATCCAGCAATACAGCCTGTAAAAAAGGCATCTGAATCCTCTCCTGTTCTTTAGCTGAAAAAAGGGGAAAGTGCAAGGAAAAATCGGGGGTTGGTTCTATTTTAACATGGAAACCGGCGATTTGTTTACCATTTTTTCATTGATTCGACAGGTTTCACGAACTCCGCGGAGCCCGCTATTGAAATAAGAAAAAAAGAGTTTTAAAATGAAGGAGAAACATCGGCATGCCTCCTTGCGCATTACGAGGCTGCCCGTTTTTCTTTTCTGCCGTGATTGAACAGCGAGGAGGAATCAAAATGGCAAAGTTTACAATCGTAGACAAAGATACATGCATCGCTTGCGGCGCTTGTTCCGCCAGCGCTCCTGATATTTTCGACTATGATGATGAAGGGCTCTCTTTCGTCATTTTGGATGATAATAAAGGCATTGCGGAAGTCCCGGAAATATTGGAAGATGACCTGATGGATGCCTTTGAAGGATGCCCGACAGAATCGATTAAAGTTTCCGACAAGCCTTTTGATGGCGATCCGTTAAAATACGAATGAAAAAAAGCAGGCCGTTTGAGCCTGCTTTTTTTCATATTCTTTTTCCCCCAATGGCGGATGCTTTGTCAATCCAATTTTTCATTTTTGTAAACATGAGCATAAACAAAACCGTCACGATGAGGCCTTTCACAAGATTAAAAGGCAGCACGCCCGCCACAATATACGCTTTTACATTCCCGACCGAAAAGTTCATGAAGTACAGGTAAGCCGGTAAAATGACGAAATAATTTAAAATGCTCATACATACCGACATGGATACCGTGCCAGTGACTAGACCTACAGTCATGCCCTTTTTTGTCCGCATCCGTTTGTAAATGAGATATGTCGGCAGGACGAACAGCATCCCTGCAAAAAAGTTTGCCACATTTCCGATCGGTACCCCTGCTTCACTGCCGAGCGATAAATAATTCAGGATATTTTTGATCAGTTCCGCTACAACAGAAGCCATTGGCCCGTAAAGAAGGGCTGCCACCAATACCGGAATGTCGCTGAAATCCACTGTTAAAAACGATGGAAAAGGCGGAACCGGAAATTTAATAAACATCAGCATAAAAGCCAGAGCACTGAGCAACGCGACCGCAACGAATTGCTTTACATCCCATTTCTTCATTTAAACTTCCTCTCTCCTTGTGACCGATTTATCATCAAAGGAAGAAAGGTGCCGCGGACCAAAATGAAAAGCCCCTAACAAAATGTCGGGGGCTTTGTAATAGGCGAGTCCAAATAAGCGTTTAACACGTCATTAAACACTGGCAACCTTTATCTTCTCCCATCCAGACTATACTGTCGGTTTTGGAATTGCACCAAATCCTGCCGGAAATCCGGCTCGCGGACTGAAAGGCAACTGCCTTATCACCGCCGGTCGGGAATCTCACCCAGCCCCGAAGATAAATCGTATGAAATTTTGATTACAAGCTTATTATACATGCCGGCTGCCATTTTGTGAAGCATTCCGCACCACTTTCATTCATTTTTTATTTTCAGCACCTGGCCGGCCATAATCCGGTCCGACCGCAATTTGTTCCAGCTTTTCAGCCTGCCCACGCTCGTATGAAAATGGAGGGCAATGTTCCAGAGCGTGTCGCCTTTTTTCACAGTGTAAGCTCCAGGCTGAGGGACGGCGGAAGCATCAAAAACCCCGTAAGGATCATGGGCATTGGCGGAAACCGTCTGGCCCGGCGCGCCTGGTCCGAAGATCAAAAACGGGTCAATGGCGTTTTTCTTATCCGGCGTCCATGGCCCGTTATGCACTTCAAAATGAAGATGGATACCAGTTGAATGGCCGGTCGAACCCATATAGCCGACCACCTTTCCTTTTTCAACATGCTGCCCCGCTCTGACTGCCCTTCCGGCAAGATGGGCGTAAACCGTTTCATAACCGGACGGATGGCGGATAAAAACAACATGGCCGTAGGATGCGGACAAATAGGAACGGGTAACGGTACCTTCTTGGGCGCTGAATATTTTTGCGCGGTATCTTCCGGCAATATCAAGCCCTTTATGTGTGCCGTATCTTGTGTTAAATGTGTCGGAGATCGTCCCTGCCGCCGGAAAAATCCAGTCTTTTGTCGCTTCATGGATATCCGGCCCGGACGCGGACACGCCATTTGCCGAACAGGCAACCCCCAGGCATGCAGCTGCCAATGAAACGAAAAGGCATATTTTGATGTATGCCGGCAATTGATCCACCCCATTTTCGTTTTTTCAATTCCGTTTCAAGCAAAGCCATCTTCTAAGATGCGCAAAAAAACGGGAAAATATACAAAAAAAGGCAGACCCGGCGCAAAGGTCAGCCTTTTTTTGGAAGGAAAAATGAAAAGGTGGTCCCTTCCCCTAATTTGCTTTTGACAAAGATCCGGCCACCATGCCCTTCGACAATGTTTTTGGCAATCGCAAGGCCCAGCCCTGTTCCCGATTTGCCGCGCGTCCTTGCTTTATCCGCTTTGTAAAAGCGTTCAAATACAAACGGCAAATCCTCATCCGGAATACCGGATCCGTTGTCTTCGACGTGTACATATACGCCGCCGGGTGCTTCTTCCTCTTTTACTTTGACGTAACCGTTCGGGGAAGTATGCCGGAGGGCGTTATCAATTAAATTCGTCAGCACCTGTTCAATCCTGTCGGCATCGATTTCAAGGGTGAGATCGCTGTCCGAAGTCTCGCAAACGAGGCCGATTCCTTTTTCTTTCGCGATGCCGTTAAATTTATGTGTCACTCTTTCGATGAAACTGTTGAATGAGACCGGCTCCATTCTGAACGAAAAATGCCCTGCTTCCATTCTTGCCAGATCGAGCAGCTCATTGACAAGCCGGCCGATCCTGAGCGTTTCATCGTAAATGATTTTGGCAAATTCTTTCTTTTCTTCTTCACTTGCCGCAATATCATCAATGATCGCTTCGCTGTATCCCTGCAACATGGCAACCGGCGTCCGCAATTCGTGCGAAACGTTTGCGATAAAATCATCGCGCAGCTTATCCAGCTTCCGTTCTTCCGTCATATCGCGGATAATGGTGACAACGCCGCGGATCCGGGACAAATTATAAAGCGGGCTTGCAATCATAACATAGTACCGGCCGTTGATTTCAATTTCATCCGTCTGTTCTTTCTCCGTTTCGACCACTTTCGCAAGCAATGCGGACAGCCCTTCAGGAAGCGGGGCGTCTTTTGCAGCCTGGTTATGATACCAGTTTTGAAGAAACATCTCAGCCGGCGGGTTCATGATTAAAATGGCGCCGTCCCGGTTAAAGGTCAAAACACCGTCGGCCATGCTGCTTAAAATATTCCGCAGCTGCTCTTTTTCCTGCTTTAAGGCGTCCATATTAAATTTAAGCTGTCGCCCCATCGTATTAAAAGCGGTCGCCAGTTCCCCGATTTCATCACGGGTTAAAATCGGCACCTTTTTGTCAAAGCGCCCTTTTGCCACTTCAAAAGCCGCTTCCCGCATTTTATGCAACGGCCCGCCAATCCTTTTTGAAAGGAAGAAGGCAAAGCCGGTCGTTAAAATAATGGCAATGCCTGCACCGAGCAAAATGATTTTTGTCGTTTGCCGCGTCATTTCCTGGAGCACTTCCAATGACTGGTAAACAAATACCGCGCCCGGTTCTTCCCCCTTCACATGAAGCGGGACGGCCGTCACAATCACATGATGGTACTTATTGCGGGAAGACCCGCCGGAAGGGGTTAACTCTTTGATCACTTTCTTCTTTTCGCTAAACACTTTGGACAACTGCTTATCCCTTAAAATCGACGCGTACGGGATCCCTTTATATGATTTGGAACCGGACGGATAAAAGATATCATTTTTGCGGTAAACGATCATCACTTTCTCGTTTTGGTCCAGAACGCCGAGGGCAATTTCTTTCCCGATCTTTCCACTTGGGTGCTCCTCCATAACTCTCGAGATTTTTTGCGCCGTATTGGACAAATCCTGCTCAATCTGATTGATATGGTATTCTTCAAAAAACTTGAGCAACAGTACCGTCAGGATGAGCAAGACGCAGGCAACCATCAGCAGAATGGTCATCCACAGTTTCCCGACAACCGTCCGCCAAATTCTCATTCCGGCGCAACCTCAAATTTATACCCGACGCCCCAGACGGTAACGATCATTTTAGCCGCGTTTTCACTCACTTTATTCAATTTTTCCCGCAAGCGTTTGACATGCGTATCCACCGTACGGAGATCGCCGAAAAATTCATAATGCCATACTTCTTTTAAAAGCTGTTCGCGGTCAAACACTTTATCCGGAGATTTAGCGAGAAAATAAAGCAGCTCATACTCTTTCGGGGTCAGATTGACTTCTTTTCCGTCCGCTGTGACGCGGTGGGCATCATTGTCGATGGTAATATGTGGGAAAACGACAATGTCTTTTGCTTTCGTATCCGCGCTTAAGAAACCCGTTTGCAGCGACCGGCGGAGCAGGGCTTTCACCCGCAGCACCACTTCGCGCGGGCTGAACGGTTTTACAATATAATCATCCGCGCCGACTTCAAATCCTTCCACCCTGTTGGCTTCTTCGCCTTTGGCCGTCAGCATGATCACGGGCGTCATTTTCTTTTCGTGCAATTCCTGGCACACTTCAATGCCGTCTTTGCCCGGCATCATAATATCGAGCAAAATGCAGCTGTAGTCTTTTTCAAGCGCCATTTTCAAAGCGGTATCGCCGTCTTCCGCTTCATCAATCATGTAATTTTCCCTTTCCAAATACATTCGTAACAGGCGCCGGATCCTTTCTTCATCATCAACCACTAAAATTTTTACATCCTCATCCATGGCTATTCCTCCTCAGTCAATATCAGCCGCCTGCCCGGGCAAGATACATCCGCCGGTAAAATCCTTGCGGGTCCATGCAAGCCCCCGCATTACCGGGTGGGCCCTCCCGGGGGTGCGCAGGATTCAAAAGCTTACAAAATCAGGCATACGAATGCAGCCCGGCAATGACAAGATTTACTGCAATCAGGTTAAACAGAATAATGGCAAAGCCAATGACGGCCAGCCAGGCGGATTTTTCACCTTGCCAGCCTCTTGACATGCGCAAATGGAGAAAGGCGGCATAAAACAGCCACGTAACCAGTGCCCACACTTCTTTCGGGTCCCAGCTCCAAAATTTGCTCCAGGCAATTTGTGCCCAGATCATCGCAAAGATTAACGCGCCGAGTGTGAACACCGGAAATCCGATCAATACCGAGCGGTAGCCGATCTCATCCATTAAATCTAAATTTAGATTTTTGGTGAGCGGTTTTAACAGCGCGCCGATCCGCTTTCTGGCCGCCAACCGGACCAGCGCGTAAAGAATCATGCCGCTGAAAACAGACCAGAGGACCGTGTTCAGTTTGACGGCATTGATAAAGGCCGGCACGTAAAACCACGGCTTCATTCTCCCGGCTGTTAAAATTTCCCCGTCATGCGGCCCGATAACAGCCGGCATATGGTAGACGAGGGCATTTTCCCCCGTGTTTTTTGCCCCGTTGCGGTCAATCCAGCTGAAATCCACTTTGTAATGAAACAAGCCGAAAGCGGATTTTGCAACAATAAAACCGGCGATGCAAATTAAACAAAACATAACAAATTCCAGCCAAAAAGTCTGCCAGTTTGATTTTTGCTGATCGGTGCTTTTCACAAGGTAAATCAGCCCGGCAGCAAAACTGACAGCAAGAATGGCCTCCCCGGCAGCCGCCGTTGTCACATGAATCTGCAGCCAATAGCTCCTAAGAGACGGCACGAGCGGATTGATGTCTTTCGGGAACATGCTTGCATAGGCAATCAAAAGAAGCGCAACCGGCAAAGCAAACAGCCCGAGCACCGCACTCCTGTAAAGAAAATAAATGACCATAAATGCTCCAACAAGCATCATACCAAAAAAAGTAGTGAATTCAAATAAATTACTTACAGGGGCATGCCCGGATGCTATCCACCTTGTAATAAAATAACCAGCCTGGCAAATAAACCCTGCAGCCGTTGCGAAGATCGCAAAATTTCCCCACTTCGTTTTTTGCGGCCCGGCGCCGCCTGCCTGTCCCTTTTTCGGCGTGCGGATCGCGCCGCCGAACAGTAAAGTGCCGGTTAAATACAAAAGGAATGCGGCGAACAACAACCGGCTGCTTGTTTCGACCAGATTTTCCAATTTTCCCCCTCCTCATCCGATTGCACCTGTCTGTTTAAGCTGTATGGGCCTGTTGCGGATTCTTCCTTTCTTTTCTGTCAACAAGCGCTGGCATGCCGGATGCGCTGAGCACCCATTCCAGCTCCCTTTTCAGCCCGTACCAGTTTTTATTTGTATGGGCTGCCAAAAGCACGGCGCCTTTCTCCCGCTTCAGCCAAAAACGGCGGTGGTTCCAGTACGCGCCTTGAATGACCCCGATCATAAAGATCGCGCCGCCAACGGCCAGCACCCAGAGCGTCTCGTCTTTTCTTACGGCCAAAGCAGAAACATTCCGTGTTTCAAGCCCAGCAAAAGCCAACTTGTAGTCATTTTTTCCGAGCGGTTCTACGGTCTGGCGGATGGCAACAAAACTTTTTTCCCCTTTCGGATGTTCCGGCGAAATTAAACTGAAAAGAAAAGCAGGATTGTTTGGAATATACGAATCCGTTTGCGGCTCCCCGTTTTTGGCAAACCCCGTAAACGAAGGATAGTAGCCGAGCAGCTTGACTTTATAGCCGTTTCCGAGCGGGTATTCCGCCTTTGGATGGTACAGGTCAATTTTAAGTTTGCCGTATATTTTTTTATCCGACTTCTTCTCAAAAGCAAAAGACATCGCCTGGAATTCATCCAGCTTGTAATCCATTTGATATACGGCGTAATGCCCGAATTTCAAAGGCTTATTGACCTGGATGCGGTAGGATTTCACTTTTTTAAGCGGAGCATCTTCCCCTAAAACGCGCTTTTTCCCCTGCTTGTAAAGCACGGCATCCGTCTCAAAATTTTTCGCAACATTGCCGGCCTTATTCAGTGCCGGTTCAAAATTTTGATTGTCTTTCTTGCTGTAAACTTGCAGCTTGAATTGCTTGTTCAGCAGTACATACTGCCCGTTTGTGCCGGGGAGCACCGCTTTTTCTCCTTCCCTCACCCAGACCAATTCATCGACATACATGCCGGGAATAAAGCGGAGCATAGAGCCGCAAAGAAAGATGATCAATCCGATATGGTTGACGTACGGCCCCCAGCGGGAAAACCGGTTTTTCTCGGCAAATAAGTTCCCGCCTTCTTCACGGATTTTATAATGCTTCTCTTCAAGCCGGCGTTTGACCTGTGCATATGACGCATCATCGATGGCCCCTTCCTTTTTCACGTAAAGGCGCTGCCGCTTCAGAAACCCTTCGTGGCGCGCCGCTTTCTGGTTTGAAAGGGCGCGGCGCAGCGGGAGAAAGCGGTCAAGGCTGCAAATGACGAGCGAAACGCCGATCAGGGCAATTAAAAGCAGATACCACCAGGAATTGTACAGGTCATCAAATCCGAGCGTATACCAGAGCTTGCCGAACCAGCCGTACTGATCCTCGTAATAATCGGACGGGTCGGCATTGGAAGGGATATAGCCTGCCTGGGGCAGCACGGTGCCTAGGGCTGACGCAATTAACGTCAGGACAATCAGCCAGACGCCGGTTTTTACGGACGAAAAAAAATTCCAGATTTTATCCACCGGCGTTTTTTTATACACTTGCGACCTGCGCGCGCTCCCTTCATACCGCATATCATGGAGAACTGCCGCCTCCGCTTCTGCTGTCAGCGCTTTCCCGCACGACTCGCACAAAACGGTCCCGGGAGGATTCACATGTCCGCACTCACATTTTATATCCTTCATTGTCTCTCTCCTCGGTTATGGTTTGATCATATCCATCATGTCCTGAATGTCTTTTTTGGAGAGGTTTTGGTTTCCAATGATCACTTTTTTGACTTTCCCGTCCGGCCCGATCAAAAAGGTTGTCGGAAGGGGGTCGATGTGATACGCATGCTGGACATCACCGTTTTTATCAATCAGCACCGGGAACGTAAGCCCGTACTGTTTCACGAATTCGTCCACAAGAAAGCGCGTATTTTTTACGTGGACGGCAAGAATTTCCACGCCTTTTGGTTTATAGGACGAATAGAGTTCATTCATATAAGGCATTTCTTTCTTGCACGGCTCGCACCATGTCCCCCAAAAATTCAAAAGGACGCCTTTCCCTTTATAATCGGACAACCGGTACGTTTTCCCATTCAAATCTTTCAGGATAAAATCAGGGGCCTTATCCCCCGCTGCAAGCGCTCCCTGCGACTCCTTCGTCGCATTTGCATACAGTGTGTAACCGACAGCCAATATCAGAACAGCGAGAATCGAGGCGCGGAAAATGAGGCGTTTCTGTTTCGTTTGTGACATTGCTCCTCCCCCTGTCCAAAAGTGTCACACAACTCTCATACATTATAACATTTTTCTGTCCTTTTTCGCTTTTTTTTGAAGTTTTTGTGAACAAAATAAGCCTCTTCACTTGAGCTTTTATTTACGGGAGGCGCCTCCGTTTTCGGCAAGGGATCTTAACGTCTTAACTTCATGCGGGGTGAGTTCCCTTTTTTCGCCCGCGTTTAATCCTTTTAGTGTCAGCATGCCGTATGCTTCGCGCCGCAGTTTTTCAACCGGGTAGCCGAGATATTCGAACATGCGCCTGACCTGCCTGTTTCTGCCTTCATGGATCGTAAGCTGGACGATCGCTTTCTTTTTCCGTTTGTCCATGGACAACAGTTTTGCCCTGGCAGGCGCAGTCATGCCGTCCTTTAGCCGGATCCCTTTTTCCAGCTGCTTTAATTCCTGCCTGGATGGAATGCCGGAAAGCCTTGCGATATACGTTTTGTCGATTTCAAAACGCGGATGCATCAGAAGGTTTGCAAATTCACCGTCATTGGTGACTACCAAAAGGCCCGACGTGTCGTAGTCGAGCCGGCCGACCGGATAAACCCTTGCGCCCGCATCGCGGAAATAGTCGCTTACCGTTTTTCTCCCTTTGTCATCGCTGACAGCGGAAATCACCCCTCTTGGTTTATAAAAAAGGTAATATACTTTTTCTTCACGCTCAAGCGGAATGCCTTCCACTTCAATTTTATCCGCTTGGGACACTTTTGTCCCCAGCGTTCTGACCATCTCCCCGTTCACTTTCACTTTCCCTTCCAGTATCAGCTGCTCCGCTTTTCTCCGGGATGTGACACCGGCCTGTGCGATCACTTTTTGCAAACGTTCCATCCGTTACACCTCAATTTGTTTTGCTTAAACTATCCTTTAAGCATTATGGCATAACGGCAATGAAAAGCAAAGCCTGACGAAGCGCACAAGCACCCTGAAATGGCGGATAAACCGTTGATTTTCCCTTTCGCCGCGTCAGAATAACAAGAGCACCATGAAAATTGCGATCATAATCCCGAACAGATCGGCGAGCAGCCCGACCTTTAAGGCATCCCCCATTTTCCGGATGCCGACCGCCCCGAAATAAACGGTTACGACATAAAGGGTGGTATCCGTGCTGCCCTGGATGACGGATGCCATTCTCCCGATCAGCGAGTCCGGCCCGTATGTTTTGACGAGATCCGCCATAAGGGCTAGGGCGGCATTGCCGGAAACCGGCCGGATCAAAGCAAGCGGCACGACTTCGGAAGGGATACCGAGCAAATGCAGGGCCGGTTTTAAAAATCCGACAAAAAAATCGAGCGCGCCTGATGCCCTGAAAATCGTGATTGAGACAAGCATGCCGACTAAAAAAGGGATAATCGAAAAGGCAATTTTAATGCCTTCCTTGCCGCCTTCCACAAATGTTTCGTAAGCCGGCACTTTTTTCCATGCGCTGTAAAGCAGAATAAATCCGACCATTGCCGGAATCAGCCAAATTGAAATCAGTGAGATCCATTTCAAAAACATCACTTCCTCCGTTTCGTCCGCCGGTGGTAAAAATAGCGGTCAATGCAAATGGCGGCAATGGTCGTTGCAAAAGTGGCGATACAGGTTGGCGCCACAATCTCGGTCGGATGCGCAGAACCTGCATTCAGGCGGATGGCAATCACCGTTGCCGGAATAAGCGTGAGCCCGGATGTGTTTAAGGCAAGGAACGTGATCATCGAGCGGCTTGCTTCCGGTTTCCTTCCGTTCAGTTCGTGCAGCTGCTCCATCGCTTTAATGCCAAGCGGGGTGGCGGCATTTCCGAGCCCGAACATATTGGCAATCATATTGGAGAGGATGTAGCCGATTGCCGGATGGTTGTCCGGCACATCCGGAAACAATTTTTTGATCACCGGCCGGAACAGGCGGGAAAGTTTCGAAAGGAGGCCTGAAACTTCCGCAATCTTCATCATCCCGAGCCAGAAAACAAGGACGCTAATCAGGCCGATGCTGATCGAGACCGCATCACGCGCGGATGTAAAAATCGCCTCGTTCACCGCCTGCATCTTCCCGTTTACCGCCGCAAAAACAAGCCCAATCACGGCCATGCCGATCCAAATATAATTAACCATTGTTTTTCAGCCCCAATTGGATCCAAAATGTCTCCTCGAACAGTTCAAGCCATGTTTCTTTCTCTTTAACCGGCGTTTTCTGATAATAAATAGGCGTGCTTGCGATCACTTTTTCGTTCAAATAAACAATCGCCCTTCCGACGGTCTCCGGCACTCTTTCCGGGTCTTTCCACGAACTTTCAGGCTTTTTGATCCGGTATTCGACTTTTACGGCGTCTTCTTCTCCGGCTTTAAGCGGGTAGACGATATCCCGTTTCACATAAACATGCTGTTTCAAATATTTCGTGCGGACGGCGGCAACCGGCCCCTCTTCCACAATCCGTTTCCTGTCATACTGGCGGAAACCGTACTCATACATCGCAATATGGTCATCCCAGTCATCCGAATCGTTCAGGGTAACGGCGATAAGATTTTCGCCTCCTTTTGTCGCCGTTGTCACAAGTGTCCGCTTGGCCACTTTCGTATAACCGGTTTTCCCACCCGTACAATACCGGTACTTTTCAGTCAGCAGCCGGTTTTTGTTCCGCCAGCCTTTGTAAAATTTCGTGCCGGTGATTTTCCGGAACTGTTTGTTTTGCATCGCGTACTTCATTAACAGCGCCATATCATAAGCGGTCGAATAATGGCGGCCGTTCGGGTCTTCAAGGCCGTTCGGGTTGGCAAAATGGGTGTCATGCATGCCGATCTCTTTCGCTTTTTCGTTCATCATAAAAACAAAACCTTCTATGCTGCCCCCGACATTTTCGGCAATCACATTGGCGGCGTCATTTCCCGACCGGAGCATGAGCCCGTAAACAAGATCCTTTATTTCCCACTTGTCTCCCGGTTTCAAATACAATGATGACCCCTCGGTACGTACGGCACGGTCCGAAACGACAGCCTCCTTGTTCATTTTTCCCGATTCAATGGCCACTAGCGCCGTCATGATTTTCGTAATCGAGGCAATGCTTCTCGGTTCGTATGCATCTTTTTCGTACAAAACCCGCCCTGTATCCTGGTCCATTAATATCGCGCTTTTTGCCTGCACGGACGGCGCAGCAGCCGCTCTTGGCGGAAGGGCCGAAAAAATTAGCACCGCAAGCGCCGCATATAGGAAATACCGTTTCATAAAGAAGCTCCTTTTTTCAGCTTTTCCAAACCGCGTTTTGTACAAGTTTATGCACGGAACAGGAAGAAATAACCGGAATATGCGGAAGACGAAAAAAGCCTGCACCAGTTTGGGCAAGCTTTCTTCACGGCGAAAATCCGTTTTCGCCTTTTTCTTCATGGAATTTTTCAAAAAACAGATCTGCTTCTTCCTGCGAAAATTCATCTTCCGGCTGTTCGGGAAACGGCGGCAGTTCTTTTAAACTTTTCAGCCCGAAATGGTCAAGAAATTCTTTGGTCGTACCGTAAAGGATCGCCCGCCCGGCACCTTCCTGCCTGCCGACTTCCTGGATCAGCCCTTTTGCCATCAGCGTCTGCAGCGGCCTTTCTGTTTTTACACCACGGATTTCTTCGATTTCAATTCTTGTAATCGGTTGTTTATAGGAGATGATCGCCAGTGTTTCAAGTGCCGCCTGCGATAATGTATTCGTATTCGGCGATTCGACCAGTTTTTTCAAATACGGCGCATGCTCTTTTTTGGTTGCCAGCTGGTACGTGCCTGCCAGTTCAACGAGCGTGATGCCGCGATCCGGGTCGTTTTCGTACTGTTCTTTTAAATTCTTTAAAATTTCAACTGCTTCAAACTCTTCAATTTCCATTACATGGGAAATTTGTTTCAGGGAAAGCCCCTCGTCCCCTGCTACAAACAACAGGCTTTCAAGGATGCCTCTCCAATGGACGATTTCCATATCAATCCCCCTCTTTCCTTACAACGGTAATGTCGCCGAAATTTTCTTCCTGTACCGCCATAATTTGATGGCGCTTGATCAGTTCCAGAACAGCCAAAAAAGTTACGACAATTTGTTCTTTATCATGAAAAGAGAATAAGTCGTAAAATTGGACGCTTCCCGGCGCCGTTTCCAGCTGTTTTAAAATTTCAGCCATTCTTTCTTCGATCGAGATTTCCTGCCGTGTGATTTTGGTAAACAGCGGTTTTTGCAATTTTTTTCTGCGCAAAAGTTTATTTAACGCGCCGATCATATCATAGATCGTCACATTGGCGCCGATTTTTTTTCCATCTGCGTCCGGCGCAAACGCCGACAAATCGCTCGGCGGCTTGGTGAAGATTTCGTTGCGGCCGGCTTCAAGGCGTTTGAATGTGCCGGCTGCTTCCTTGTATTTTTTGTATTCCAGGAGGCGCTCGACAAGTTGTTCGCGCGGGTCTTCTTCCACCGTATAATCTTCATCCGGTTCGGACGGCTCCTGTTTTGGCAAAAGCATTTTGCTTTTGATCGCCAAAAGTGTGGCCGCCATCACAAGATACTCGCTCGCGACGTCCAGTTCAAGCTCTTTCATTGTATGGATGTAATCCAAATACTGCTCGGTAATTTCAGCCACCGGAATATCGTAAATGTCGATTTCAAGCTGGTGGATCAGATGCAAAAGCAGATCGAGCGGCCCTTCAAACGCACCGATTTTCACTTTATATTCCATAAAATTGTACACCGTTCCTTTTTCAAAACGTCAAAATAAGTATAGCCTGAAACGTATGCATCTCCAATCAAAAGCGCGCAGATGGGCAGGAGTCCATACATGTTCCGGCGCGCCTACATAGTATACCATGTAATGACTGTTGAGGGAGGGGTTATCATGGCTGACGGTTTTGGCTGGGGCAGCGGATTTGCGTTAATTGTCGTGCTTTTTATTTTGTTGATCATTGTCGGCAGTGCGTATATCTGGTAAAACCGTAAAAAGGGCCTCCGGGATCAAGCCGGCAGGTCCTTTTTGCCGTATTCGAAATAAAAGAAGACCCGGTCAGGACGGGTCTTCTTTTTCAGCACACTTATGGAAGAAGTCAACAATGTATTTATTCGGAACCACTTCTTTTCCTTCATACATTTGTTTTAAAGCCTTGACCATGCTTTTCCCGATTCCCTGGTCGCGATAAGAGGGATTGACGGAAATATGCTGGATTTCCACTTTGTCCCCATCCAGCACTACCCCGATCAGGCCGACAATGTCATCATCCTCTTTCCATAAAAAAAGCTGCCAGTTGTCCTCTGTTTCGTACAATTGCTTTGTTTGCTGCAGCTTTTTCAAATCTTTTTCATCTGGCATAAAGGACAACAGGCCCATGGCAATTTTATCGAAAGATTTTTTATACCGAATTAACATACTGAATCCCTCGTAATCATCCAATTTAATTCAAACGCTTTACTTATTAGTATATTCCTATTTCAGAGAAAGTAAACAAGGCACGTACAATATTTTCCAAAAGCAAAGCCGGAAAACAGGCGCCATCCGCTTCCCCGCCGCGGATTTGTCAAGAAAGCGGCACGCGCAGGCGGAGATCATTGCGGATCAGGTCTTCGTACGTCTCCCGCTTTACGACAAGCGCATCTTTGCCGTTTTCGACAAACACAACCGGCGGGCGCGGGATCCGGTTATAGTTATTTGCCATCGAATAGCCGTAAGCGCCGGTGCAGAATACGGCCAAAAGATCATTGCTGCCTGTCTTCGGCAGCGGCAGATCCCAAATCAGCATATCCCCTGATTCGCAGCATTTCCCGGCAACGGATACGGTCTCTTCACACTTATCAAGCGCGCGGTTGGCCAGCACCGCTTCATATTTTGCGTCATAAAGCGCCGGGCGGATATTGTCGCTCATCCCCCCGTCAACCGCAATATACTTTCTGACATGCGGCACTTCCTTGCGGGACCCGACTGAATAAAGCGTCGTCCCGGCTTCGCCGACAAGCGAACGGCCCGGTTCGATCCAGATCTCGGGGAGCGGCAGGCGGCGGGAACCGGCCTGTTTCTTCACTTCTTTGACGATTTCTTCCACATAATAAGCAGGCGGAAGCGGGTGGTCTTCTTCCGTATAGCGGATGCCGAAACCGCCGCCAAGATTAAGCACTTCCGGAAGATAGCCGTACCTGGCATGCCACTCGTCCAGTTTATCCATAATTTTCCGCACAGCCAGGACAAAGCCGGCTGTTTCAAAAATTTGCGATCCGATATGGCAATGCACCCCGAGCAGTTTTATCCGGCCGGATGCCAGCACCTGCTTCAGCGCTGCCTCCGCCTGCCCGTTTTGCAAGTCAAAACCGAATTTTGAATCTTCCTGGCCCGTTAAAATATAATCATGTGTATGGGCTTCAATGCCCGGTGTGACCCTTAAGAGCGCGGAAACTTTGCGGCCTTTTTTTGCACACAGATTTTCCAGCATGTCAAGCTCGTAAAAATTATCGGCAACGATGCAGCCGATTCCGGCATCAAGCGCCATTTCCAATTCTTCCCGGCTTTTATTGTTGCCGTGGAAATGAATGCGTTCAACAGGAAAACCGGCAGCAAGTGCGGTATACAGCTCCCCGCCTGAAACAACATCCAAAGACAGCCCCTCTTCATCTGCAAGCTGGATCATGGCAATGGCGGAAAAAGCCTTGCTGGCATAAGCAATCTGGGATTTGACGCCGAGTTTCCGGAATGTTTCCTTGAATGCTCTGGCCCTTTGCCGTATTAAAGCAACGTCATATACATAAAGAGGCGTTCCGTAACGGGCAGCGAGACTTACCGTGTCAACACCGCCGATTTCGAGATGCCCCTTTGCATTCACCTTTACCGACCCGTTATGCTTCATGTTTTCAACCCCACCTAATATTCCGCCAATCGGGAGAGAAGCCTTCCCGGCATAAACCGGGCAGGCATCCGGCTCCCTTTCCTGCAACTTTTGCGTTAATTTTCTACTAACTTTAACATAAAAACAGGCTTTCTGCAATAGTTTCAAGCTTCAGGCGGCTGGCGGAAGCGGTCGACCGGGCGGACAATGCTCGGGCGGTATTTGGAGCCCGGAATCGGCTTTCTGAACAGGATTTGGAAAAATGCCTGCGGGTTAAACGGGATAAACGGCCAGAAATACGGCGTGTTCAACGGACGGATGGACACAAGGAACAGCAGAAAAACGGTGCTGCCGATCACAAAACCTTTGACTTTAAAAAGCGCCACGATAATCAGTAAAATCATTCTTACAAGTTTATTCGCCACGCTCAGCTCATAACTTGGCGTGACAAAAGTCCCGATTGCCGCGGCGGATACATACAAAATGACTTCCGAAACAAACAGCCCGGCTTCGACCGCAATCTGTCCGACTAATACAGCCGCAATCAAGCCCATTGCGGTGGCGAGCGGCGTCGGCGTATGGATGGCGGCAATCCGCATAAACTCAATGCCTAAATCAGCGATAAGAAGCTGAAGGACAAGCGGGACATGCGACTGCTTATTCGGCCCGATATAATCCAGTTGGTCCGGCAAAAGCGACGGTTCCACCGCCACTAAATACCAAAGGGGCAGGAGAAAAAGAGAAACGGCAATCCCGAAAAACCTTACCCAGCGGATAAACGTGCCGACTGCTGCAGCCTGGCGGTATTCTTCGGCGTGCTGCATATGGTGGAAAACCGTTGTCGGCATAATCATCACGCTTGGGGAGGTATCCACCAATACAAGCACATGCCCCTCCAGCAAATGGGTGGCCGCGACGTCCGCCCGTTCCGTATATCGGATCAGCGGGAAAGGATTATAATTTTGCTTCAAAATAAATTCTTCCACTGTTTTATCTGCCATCGTAATCCCGTCAATATCGATCGCCTTCAGTTCTTTTCTGACCGTTTCGATGACGCCCGGATCTGCCACGCCTTCAATATAAGCAATCGACACATCCGTTTTCGAGCGTTCGCCGACTTTCATCATTTCAAAGCGCAGTCGCTCATCGCGGATCCTCCGCCGCGTCAAGGCCGTGTTGAGGACGATGTTTTCGACATAACCGTCACGCGCACCCCGGACGACTTTTTCCGTATCCGGTTCCATCGGCGTCCTTCCCGGATAATTGCGAACATCGATAATAAATGCTTCTTGCTTCCCTTCGACATAAATGGCGATCAGCCCGGACAGCACTTTATCCACCATTTCATTATAGGTTTTGACTTTTTCGACCTGCATATGGACGATATAATTTTCAACAAGTTCATGCACTTTTCCGGAAGAAAACTTGCCGTTATTTAATTTCAGCAGTTCTTTCATAATTTGGATAATCGAAATCGTTTCCGTGAGCCCGTTGACATAGTACAGCTGGATTTCTGCATCAAGGACCCGAATTTTTCTGACACCGATATCATAGCTGATGCCAAGCCCGACTTTATTTTTAAAAAATGCTTCCACTTCTGCCGGATTGGATGAAATCGGCCTTTTCCTGCCTGCTTCAGCCATTCTTGAACCCGCTCCTTTCCAAGATCAGGCGTACCGCTTTTTCCGTGATCGGGGCGCCGATATGATAATCGTCTTTTTTCGACATTTTGCCCACATCCCCGATACCGACAATAATGGGCACGTCCAGCCGGTCAAGACTGTAAACCGTGTCCCCGTTGATTTTTTTCAAATCCATTTCCGGAATGCCGAATTTGTCCACCCCGTACGGCGTTATTTCACCGGTATTGTCAATGCATACATCCACCCTTGACCATTCGGCCTGATGGGTTTTCGATGCGACCGCAATCACGCCGAGCACCTCGATGTGCGGATGCCCGGCCACAAAAGTGAGCGCCTCTTCGCCGGATCCCGGGCCGATCACCCCTGAATCATCGAACATGGCAAAAACAGGGTCTCCGGCCGCCTTGAGGATCAGGTCCACGATCTGTTCCCCCTTCAACCGGGTCGGATTTCCGTATGACTGTGAAATACAGCGCCCGCCAATTTTTTTCGCAACGCATTCGATTGCTTTTTTCGCATACTCATCCCCGTCCGTGACAAGGATCACCCGCCGTTTTTCCACCATGCCGGTTATTCCTTTCTTAATGATTTACATAGTAAAGCCATTGAAATAAGGCGCCGGCCACCTTCCCGAGCACGATCGCCATCAATGCGCCGGCAAGACGCCCGTCCATTCCGATTCTTTTGGAAAAAATCGGGATGACATTGACCACTTCCGTGAGCGCCGCAGCAAGCATGCCGACAAACAGTCCGCAAAACAACCCAACAGGCGCCGCAACAATTACAGAAAGCCGGCCGCCTTCACCACCGAGCCCCCACCATGTCCCGGACAGCACCCCGAATACAACGGCCCATTCGTATGATTGGATGAATCGTTCCGTCCTGGACAACTGGACAAGCCGCGGCACAATGCCAAGCACTGTTAAAAAAGCCACATACCCGCAGCCGGCCACAAGCCCGCCGCCGAGCCCGCAAAACACGGTGAAGATCTGCTTAAGGATGGTCAAAATGTTTCATGTTCTCCTTATTCTCATTCAACAGGATATAATGGTCGATGTCCTGTTGATAGTTAAAAATTTCAACTTCAAGCGGGCTCGGTTCTTCATTAAATTTTTTCTTAAACGCATGGTTAAAAAAAATCACCATACCCGCCCCGAGGCCGAGCGTATAGGGAATTTGAAACATAAGCGGCGTATTGTCGCGGATGCCTGTAATCAGGTAATAAATTTTTTCCTGGGCAGCCCGCATGTCGACGTCTTCATGAAAATTGATAATCCCGAGCGCGGAACCTAAAAACAGCAAAATCCAAATCAACATAAAAAACAAAATCGGCAGGTATCTCTTTTTTGCAGCTACTTCCACAATCGTTGCCGCCGGGCCGACAGGAGATATGGCAGCGTCCGGAACCTTTTTCTTGATACTGGAAATAATTTTCATCATGTCAATGACAACGGTGTTGCCGTCAGCCTTGGAAATGGTTTGGACGGGAGTGTCCAAAAGGGTTTCCTGTATACCGGACGGCGCGTGAATCTGGGCAATATGGGATAATTTTACAGTAAAGCCCGGATTGACGCGAATACGGTGGCGGAGCCGCAAATAAATCGTTTCATCCACTGCCTTCACCCCCTGCTTTCATACGTTGTGTTTGTAGTATGTGATATTGGAAGATTTTCATGCACCGGTTTAATGTTGTATGTATCGTATGATCACTTTTGCACGCTTCCTGTGCTTTTTTCCATTGCCGGAGTCCGGGGAACCGTGTATCCCGTGTTATTTTCGGGAAAAACGCTTCAGTTGGATGGCACATCCGGGAATGAAAAAAGCGCACGTTTACAATTCCATGCGCTCTTTCATCACTTCAAGTATTTTCTTTTCAAGCCGTGAAACCTGCACCTGCGAAATGCCAAGCCGTTCCGCCACTTCGGACTGTGTCTGGTCTTTGTAATAGCGGAGGTACACAATCAGCCTTTCGCGTTCCTCAAGCCCTCTGATCGCTTCCTGGAGGGCAATCTGGTCAAACCACTTCTGGTCGTTCTGGTCTGAAATCTGGTCAAGAAGCGTGATCGGGTCGCCATCGTTTTCATATACCGTCTCATGGATCGATGATGGGGCTTTGCCTGCCTCCTGCGCCATGACGACTTCTTCCACCGGCATCCCGAGTTCTGATGCAATTTCATGCACGGTCGGCGATCTCCCCAGCTTTTTCGTTAACTCATCGCGGATTTTGCGGATCCGGTTGCCCGTTTCTTTCAAAGAACGGCTCACCTTTACCGTCCCGTCATCGCGCAAAAACCGCTGGATTTCCCCGATGATCATGGGGACTGCATAGGTGGAAAATTTGACATCATACGAAAGATCAAATTTATCAACCGATTTTAACAGCCCGATACAGCCGATTTGAAATAAGTCATCCGGTTCATATCCGCGGTTTAAAAAGCGCTGGACAACCGACCAGACAAGGCGCATATTTTTTTCAACGATCAGGTCGCGTGCCTCCTGGTCGCCTTCCTGGCTGCGCCTGATCAGGTTTTTCACTTCCTCATCTTTTAACCGGGCTTTATTTTCTGCCTTTTTCAGTTCTGCATCCATCGGCACGACTCCTTAATTGCATAGGGCGTTTTTCAAGGCCAAATGCTTTTTTAGACGAATGATGGTGCCTGATTCTGGCTGCGACTGGATTTCTACATCGTCCATAAAGTTTTCCATGATCGTAAAGCCCATTCCGGATCTTTCCAGTTCAGGCTTTGTTGTAAATAACGGTTGCCTGGCTTCTTCAATATCCGCTATGCCTTTCCCTTCATCGCGGACGGTAATTTCAACCGTGCCGTCGTCACAAATGGCAGCCGATACATAAACCATTCCATCCGGGTTTTCTTCATATCCGTGAATAATCGCGTTTGTTACCGCTTCGGATACGACCGTTTTGATTTCGGTCAATTCATCAAGCGTCGGATCAAGCTGGGCAACAAAAGCGGCAACCGCCACGCGGGCGAAAGATTCATTCCGGCTGAGCGCGGAAAACTGCAATTGCATTTTATTTTTCATTCAGGCAACCCCCAATCTGTGCAGCGCGTATTGTTCCGATTCATCAAGGCGGATGATTTTAAAGAGGCCGGACAGTTCAAACAGCCTTTTTACGGCCGGAGAAATGGCGCAGACGATCATTTCCCCGTTTTTCTGCTTGATCTGTTTGTATCTTCCCAATATCACGCCTAAACCGGAGCTATCCATAAAGGAAAGCTGCTCCAGATTTAATACAAGATGGCGGATGCCGTTTTCTTCAATTGCTTTTGTCACGCTTGCACGCAAGCTTTCAGCCGTATGGTGGTCCAATTCCCCCTGCAGCCGGATGCACAGGACATCTTTTTTCACTTCCAGGTCAATAGCCAGACTCACAATTAAAGCCTCCTTCGCTGTTAATAGTGAGTCATTTCGACCTTGATTCCCGTTTTTCCTTCTGGGAGACAAAAGAAGCTTTAAAAAAACAGAAACCTGGCGGATTCGACATCAATCTTTCTGGACAAACATGCCTGCCGCACGTTTAAACAGCTGCCACCAACCTGCGCGTTTCACTGTTTTGTCGGCAACAAGCGTTGTTTTTGCAAGCACCTTTCCGTCCTGGCTGACAGTCAGTGTTCCAATTTCATCGCCTTTTTGGACGGGGGCCTGCACATTTTTTTTGAGCTTCACGTTTTTTTTCAAATTTGACAATTTGACGCCTTTTTTCGTCAGCACCGATACCGGTTCGCTCGTGACCGCCCGGACGTGCCGCATGCTCCCTTTTGACACTTTGACCTGATCAAGCACCGCGCCTTTTCTGTAAAGCGGATGGGAGGTGTACTGGCTGAACGCATAGTCAAGCATTTTGGAAACCTGGGCGTTTCGCACTTTTGTTGATGGCGCCCCGAAAACGACGGCGATCACACGCATGCCGTTTTTCTTTGCCGTTGCGGTCAGGCAGAATTTTGCCTCATTTGTAAAACCGGTTTTCAGGCCGTCAACGCCCGGATAATGGCGGACCAGTTTATTGGTATTGACGAGCCAGAACTTTTTATCGGAGCCTTCCCTTAAGTAATCTTCATATTTGCCGGTGAAATTTGTAATGCCGTGATGTTTCAGCAATTGCTTCGCCATGACGGCCATGTCATAAGCTGAACTGTAGTGGCCTTTGACAGGGAGCCCGGTCACATTTTCAAAATGGGTGTTTTTCAAACCGAGCGCTTTTGCCCGTTCATTCATTTTGTCGACAAAAGCTTCCTCGCTTCCGCCAATTCTTTCCGCCATCGCAACGGCCGCGTCATTTGCCGAACCGATCGCAATCCCTTTCAGCATTTGTTCCACCGTCATTTCCTCGCCGGGCTCGAGAAAAATTTGCGATCCGCCCATGGATGCCGCATACTCGCTCGTCCGTACTTTTTCATCCATTTTGATTTCGCCTTTATCGAGCGCTTCCATAATTAAAAGCATGGTCATGATTTTCGTCATGGAAGCAGGCGGCAATTCTTCATGGCTGTTCTTAGTGTACAGCACCTCGCCCGTGGCCTGTTCAATTAAAATGGCGGATTTCGCTTCCGGCGCCAGTTCATTTTTCTTTTCGGCTGCGAACGCTTCAGGCACAAGGACGCCGGAAGCGAGCATGAAGCAGGTAACCAAACCAATGATTTTCTTCATGATGACCCTCCAACTTGTAAAATCGTAAAACGTGAAAACAAAACCTCCGTACACGCTGGGAGATATGCATAAAATCATTTTTTCCAGTTGCGCCATTTTTATACTGGATAAATTCCCTTTCTTCTCATCCGCGGAATGCCGGCTGCCGGACAAATAAAAAACGCACGGTTTTTACGCCGTGCGCCTTAAAGATCTGTTTTTGATTTGCCCCTGTGTTCCCGAAAAACGAGGCCCTGCCAAAACCGCCGCGCCCGGAAAAGCAGGCGGCGGGTTTAAGCCCTTGGATGGAATTTCGCATAGACATCCTTTAACCTCGTTTTTGAAACATGGGTGTAAATTTGTGTTGTGGAAATGTCGGCATGGCCGAGCATTTCCTGTACCGCCCGCAAGTCTGCCCCGTTTTCAATCAGATGGGTGGCAAATGAATGCCTCAGTGTGTGCGGGGTGATGTCTTTTTCAATATTGGCTTTTTTCGCAAGCGCCTTTAATATTTTCCAAAAGCCTTGCCGTGAGAGACGGGCGCCGTGATGGTTCAAAAACAGGGCATCCGTTCTTGTTGTTTTTGAAACCAGTTTGGGGCGCCCTTCTTTTAAATACCGGTCAAGTGCAGCCGACGCCGTGCGGCCGACCGGGATGATCCTTTCCTTGTCCCCTTTTCCGATACATTTTATAAATCCCATCGATAAATGCAAATCATCAAGATTAAGGCCGGTCATCTCACTGACGCGCATGCCGGTTGCATACAGCAGTTCAATCATCGCAGCATCCCGCATATGAAGGGGCGTATCCCCTTTTGGCGTGGCAAGGAGCGCTTCCACTTCCTGAACGCTCAGCACTTTCGGGAGCGTCCGCTCGGGCTTCGGGGTTTCAATATGGACAGTCGGATCCTGGCCCGCAAATTTTTCCCGCAACAAAAACTGATGAAAAGACCGGATGGAGGCGACATGCCTGGCAATCGTCTTCGAGGACTTTCCCTGCTGTTTTAAAAAGTTCAGAAAATGGAGGATGTGAAACCGTGTCACTTCATTCCAGGATGAAACAAGCTCCACTTTTTGCAAATAGCGGAGATAACTGTGCAGATCGCGTTTGTAGGACGCGACCGTATTTTCAGCAAGCCCTTTTTCAACGATCATAAAATGCATGAAATCTTTGATTTGATCTTCCATTCCGATTACTCCCCATCCATATAAAAGAGCAGCAGCCGTTCTGCCCAGGCAGGCTTATGGTCCCCGGCACTCACCTTTACAGCCGCGCCTTTTGGTTTTTCATAACGGTGGTAGCTTTCATATTCCTGGTTCACCCAAAGCAGGGCAAAGTAGAACAGCAAGGTACAGCTTAAAAATAATATGAAGACTTTAAGCGCATGAAGCAAAAGTTT
The DNA here is from genome assembly GCF_038008605.1 of Weizmannia sp. FSL W8-1119. NCBI lineage: Bacteria > Bacillati > Bacillota > Bacilli > Caryophanales > Bacillaceae > Heyndrickxia > Weizmannia sp. FSL W8-1119. Next base: position 1,639,016 of record NZ_JBBOZL010000001.1, read on the forward strand.
CAGCCACGGCATATCCCGCCCGCCTTTCTGTATCGCTTTACATACAAGCTATGACAGACTTCCGCCGTTTTATACATCCTTTTATGTAAAAATTAAAACCGGCTGAAAAATGCGGTGTTATAACAAAAACCTTTTCGTCGTGCGAAAAGGCCGGTTATTTTTCGTTTTTTCCGTTTTCGTTTCCCTTTTCTTTTTGCTGGCACCGGTAACAAATCCCGTGAAATGTCAGGCGATGGTCTTTTATAATAAAATTCCAGCGGCTTTCCACAACTTTTTCGACATTTTCCAGCAAATCTTCCTGAATTTCGTCCACCGCGCCGCATTCAATGCAGACAAGATGATGGTGAAAATGTGCGGCGCCTTCCTGCCTCAGGTCATAACGGTATACCCCGTCGCCAAAATTGATTTTGTCCACCACTTTCAGTTCGGACAGCAGTTCCAGCGTGCGATAAACGGTGGCCAGGCCGATTTCAGGAGATTTTTCTTTCACAAGGAGGTATACATCTTCCGCACTTAAATGGTCTGTTTCATGTTCCAGCAAAACGCGCACGGTTGCTTCCCGTTGCGGCGTCAGTTTGTAACTGGCCGAATGCAATTGCTTCTTAATTCTATCAATACGAGCTTCTTCCATGATTCCTCCCCCTTGCCGCTGTCTCTGATATTATAGCAGATTAAGGGAAATAGTCAAAATGAAATGATTATAAACAGTTAAAAACAACATTTATTACTTAAGAATCATTTTAATGAATCATCTTCATCACGGCCTGCATCAGCTGCGGGGAAAGATAAGCCTCGATGCAGGCAGCCGCGAGAGATGCGATGAAAACAGCGAGAAGCACACTGCAATACTTTAAAAACAATTGAAAAAAAGCAAAGTGGGCAGCCTGTTTCATAAAAATTTTCCGGATCAGGTTCAAGGAAAACATGACAGCCATCACCGAGGTGAAAATAAACAAAGGAATGATCAACAAATTTTGCGGGAGAACGGTCACAAACGAAAGCAAAAAACCGCCCCATTTCATCTGGTTGACAAGAAAACCGATCGAAAACCCGACGACAAGCCCCTTTAAAAATAAGAGAACAAGAATGAGCGGCAGGCCGATGATCGAAATCCCGAGCAGCCAGATGAGGCCGAGAAATTTCAAATTGTGCAGGAAGCTTGAACGGAACAGGTCCTCAGGCGCGGCAAGTTTGCCGGTTGAGACTTGTCCGAAAAATTGCTTTAAATAAAAAAACAAGTCTTCTTTCTGTGCGATCGACAGGCTGTTGACGATGACGGCGCCAAAAATGACGCCCATCAGGAACAACGCGATGACAAATGCATAAATAGAGGAGTTTTCCCGGATATGGCGGCTGACAGGATTTTGCAGGGCAATTTGCTTCATGAGCGGCGTCCCTCCTTCAAAAGATTGGCACTTGCTATTAATCTATGAAAGGAAAGTGCCGTTTATGAAAAAAAGTCCAAAACCGGAGCGAAACTATTCCGGCTTTGGATTCTTTACCCTGCCATATTTTCCGCCCCCGCCGGCCTCAAACGCCAATCCCCCGGAACGCTGTTTTAAGATCAGTTCCGAAAGCGGCGGTTTTACAACGCTTTTCAGGGCGGATGCCGGCACCCGGTGCAAAATATTCATCTCCGTCCCGAAATGGCTCAGCAGCCTGCCCATCGTTTTCGGGCCGAGCCCCGGCAAAAAATCAAGCGGTACCTGGTGGATGTAGGGCGGCCGGGCAGGATGCGAATGGGCGTCTGCCAGCTCTTCTATTCTTTCCGAGACACCTTTTGTTTTCAAGTGCGACCCGCAATGCAAGCATGGGCCGTTTGAAACAGGGTTCCGGCATTTGGCGCACGTCGTTGTATAATATTTCCCGAGTTTCGGGTTTAAGCCGTAATTGGCGGCAATCCGGTTTTCTCCTTCGCCGCGCAAAGCTTTTAACAGCCCTGTAAACCCCGGCGATTCCAGCAGCAATTTTTGGTATTCCCTGGCCATTTTGCCGAGGGAGTGGGCGTCTGAATTTGTCACGAACGGATAGCGGTGCAGCTCGCTGATTTTATCAGCCATGGCGGTATCAGAACTTAACCCCAGTTCCACAGCATCTATCAGATCCGGATCTAGCACTTCTGTTAGCGACCGTTCCACACCTTTTCCATAAAGGCTCTTAAAGGGAGTAAACACATGGGCGGGAATAAACATCCCGGAGAGTTCTTTCGTTTTTTCCTGCACTTTCCGGGCCTCTGCGCGGACCCGCTGTGTGCTTAAATGCGGATTGGACACGCGCCCGCCATACCATTCGGAAAACTTGCCGAGTGCGTCCATATCCGGAAAATAGCTGAGCAGATGGACCGGCCCGCGGCAGTTTTCATCATACACTTCCATTTCAATCCCGGGAATCAGCGTGACTTCGCCCTGGTAGAGAAGGCCGCCTTCATCAAGCTGCACCAGTTCGCCGGCTGCAAGAAGCGCCTTCATTTCTTCCCTGACTTCCGGGACATGGCAGTCGATCACCCCGATGAGATCGAGCCCTTTCGGCTGTTTGGCTGCCTTTAATATATTTTCAAGCGTCAGGCTTTTTGCCCCCGTAATTTTAACAGGCCTGCCCGTTTCCGTGCGCCCGATGTGGATGTGCAAATCTGCAAAGTACGGGCCGGCACTCATTTTCGCGCCTCTTCAAGCATCCAGTGCTGGAGGGCAACCAATGTTTTGGCGTCGCATATTTTCCCTGACCGGATCATTTCCCTGGCTTCATCCATGCCCAGTTCCAAAATATCGACAAATTCATCATCATCGCCCGCTTTTGGATCGGAAAGCTTTTCAAGGCCGGTTCCGGCATAAAGGTGGATATATTCGTCCGCAAAGCCCGGTGACGTATAAAAAGCGGTTACCGGTTCTAATTTTGCGCAGGCATAACCGGTTTCTTCCTCCAGTTCTCGTTTTGCCGCTTCAAGCGGATCTTCCCCCGGCTCGAGCTTCCCCGCCGGAATTTCAATGAGCGCACGTTCAGCCGCTTTCCGGTATTGTTCCACCATCACCACTTTATGCTCATTTGTGACCGCAAGCACACAGACGGCGCCGGGGTGCTTGATAACCTCGCGTTTCGACGTTTTTCCGTCCGGCAGTTCAACCTCCAGGACTTGCACGTGCAAAATTTTGCCGTTGAAAATTTCTTCCGTCTTCAATGTTCTCTCTTCGTATTTATGCATGTTACCCGGCTCCTTTTGTTCTTCATCTGAAACTGACGCATATATTTTACCATAAAAAACAGACTGTTCCGGGAGGGAAAGCTTCATGATCATCATTGTCCATCCGAAAGGCATCCTTATGAAGGGAAAAGCATGGGAAATTCGCGACAGGTTGAAAACATACCGCAAAAAATATGAAACGGTCGCCGAATGGGTTGCAAAAACAGCTTCCTCCTAAAGGTTCTGTCCCCACGTTTGTATTTTCCCCCGCCCCTTTTATACAATAAAAAAAAGGAGGCAGGAAAACATGGAAAAAAACCGGTTGGGAAATTCAGATTTATATGTTTCAAAGCTCGGGCTCGGCTGCATGTCACTCGGCACGGATCCGGAAAAAGCGCGGGCTGTGATTGAAGCCGCGCTTGAAGCAGGCATCAACTATTTTGACACGGCCGACCTTTATGATCACGGGGTGAATGAAAAACTAGTCGCAGAAGCGCTTAAACCTGTGCGCAGCGAAGTGGTCATTGCCACAAAAGCCGGAAACCGCTGGAATGAAGACGGCAAAACGTGGCGCTGGGATGCTTCCAAAGCATACATAAAAGAAGCGGCAAAACAAAGTCTGAAACGCCTCGGCACGGACTATATCGATTTGTACCAGCTGCACGGCGGCACGATCGAAGACCCGATAGACGAAACGATCGAAGCGTTCGAGGAATTAAAGGCGGAAGGCGTCATCCGCGCTTACGGCATTTCTTCCATCCGCCCGAACGTCATCCGCGAATATGTGAAAAAGTCATCCATCACAAGCGTCATGATGCAGTACAGCCTGCTTGACCGGCGGCCGGAAGAGGCAATCACGACGCTTTTGGGCGAAAACGGCATCAGTATTGTCGCAAGAGGCCCGGTCGCAAAAGGAATTTTAAGCGGCCTGGCGGAAAAGATTCCGGCAGGCGGCTATCTTGATTACCGCCATGAAGAAATCGCCGCCCTTCTTGAGAAGATTAAAAATACGCTTTTAACCGGCGGACGCACGATGCTTGAACTTGCGCTCCAATATGATCTCGCCTGCCCTCCGGTTGCCGCCGTGGTTGCCGGCGCCAGTTCCCCGGACCAGGTGCGGGCCAATGCAAAAGCCGTAAACGCTGCGCCGCTTACACCGGATGAGCACCGGCTTCTGCGCGAACTCACCAAGCAAAACCGGTACGAGGCGCACCGGTAATCTGTTTTCGGCAAAGAATGCATCGCGTTCTTTGCTTTTTTCTGTTTACTTATTTACCATGTCCCGGCCATTCTTTCTTGGTTATGCCGGAAATCATCCGTTTTCCCCGTACAAAGGAAGAATTTCCTTGCATACGGCAAATGAAAATCAGGGCGTCATAAATAGGACAGGCAGTTGCGTGAAAGCGACTGCCTGTCCTATTGCCATCTTTTTTAGCCTTTATATCGTTTCCAATCCAAATCGGATTCTTCCAGTAGTTCCGCAAACGATTTGTTCCGCTCGCGCTGCTTCCGTTCTTTTCTTTTCCGTTCTTCTTCCGCCCTCTTTTTTTCTGCTTCCGCTGCTGCAAGTTCCTGCTTTGCCTGCCTCAATTTTTCGAGCACATCTTTTTGCAGCGCATCCTCCAGCCGCACTTTCTCATCCTGTTTTCCTTTTTGTTGCGCCTGTCTCTTTTTTGCCATTTTCCGCCGTTTGCAAAGCCCGCATGCCGCAAATGCAGCCGGAGGCATTTTGCAAACCGCTTTCACCTCCCTTCTTCCATCTTCTTTTTTCATTATAATACATTTACCGGCGCTTCATCATCCATCAGGCGGTCCGTTCATAGGGAAACCGGGCTTTCCCGGGCTGAAAAATTTTTCCGGATGCTGGTTTCTCTCTTTAAATCAATGCGGTATCTCTGGTATAGTAGCGTTAAAGAAGAAATTTGCAAGGTTTTTGAATCCTTCCGGGGCTGCTTTTCGTATAAGACTTATGGCCGAATCAACCAAGATCGTGATCAGGGGTGTCGATGATGAAATTCTTTATTGGTACGGTGATTCGCACCGTGATGACCATTCTCAGCGTTTTTCTTCTCTTTCTCGCCATTTATTTTTCATCCGGCCATCTGTTCTGGCTGTCGCTTTTGCTTTCGCTTGCCGGCGGCTTTCTGATCAACCGGCTTGTGAAGTGGCAGATGTTCCGGCGTTTTCTGAAAGCGCAGCAGCTGACGCGGAAAGATTATCAGTATATCCGGAAAAACCTGAAAGAAGCGGACGAAAAAATCAGGCGGCTGCAAAAAACTTTTTTATCCGTCCGTTCAATCAGCACGTTCAAACTTTTTTATGATATGAATAAAGTCATCAGGAAAATACAGGCACTGGTCAAAAAAGAGCCGAAACGTTTCTATCAGGCTGAATCCTTTTATTTTTACCATTTGGATTCGATGGCGGAGCTTGCGGAAAAATATGCCCTCCTGCAATCCCAGCCTGTGAAAAACAAAGAAATGGCCGTGCAAATCCGGGAAACGGAAGAAACGTTAAAGCAATTGGGACGTGAAACAGAGAAAGATCTGTACCATATGCTTTCAACGGATATGGACGAGCTCGATTACGAACTGGCATACGCCAGGCACACGATCGAACGCAAATCCCCTTCCAGGCATGAAAGGAGTGCAAAAAAGTGACAGCAGATAAAGAACTTTGGCAGGAACCAACAAGCGGCGGGCTGGATGATCTGCTTGCCGATCCGTTCGGCGCGCGTGACGACATGCTGCCGGAAGAAGGGCAGAAAACAGAGCCTGCTGCCGGAGCAAAACCGTCCCGCCTTGTGGATATGCTGCCGGAGGAAAACAGGCAAAAGGCATACGAACTCGCAAAACAAATTGACCCGGCCAATCACCAGGCCGTCATTTTATATGGCACGCAGGCGCAATCGAAGCTGCTGAATTTCTCGCATGCCATGCTTGACCAGGTCCAAAAAAAAGATATCGGGGAAATCGGCGATATATTAAATGACCTGATGAAAAAACTTGAGCAGGTGAATCCCGAAGAACTCGCCCCGGAAAAGAAAAACTTCTTTTCGCGCATGTTCGGAAAAATTTCCAATTCGGTGCAGGAACTGCTTTCAAAATACCAGAAAACGAGCGCGCAGATCGACCGCATCAGCGTAAAGCTCGACCTCTCGAAAAAGACATTGCTGAAAGATATCCAGCTGCTCGAACAGCTGTATGAAAAAAACAAAGATTATTTCCATGCACTTAATATTTATATTGCAGCCGGCGAACTGAAGCTTGAGGAACTGAACACAAAAACGATTCCTGAAATGAAGAAAAAAGCGGAGGCAACCGGCGACCAGATGGCCTTCCAGGAAGTCAACGACATGATCCAGTTTGCCGACCGGCTTGAAAAACGGCTGCACGACTTAAAATTAAGCCGGCAAATCACGATCCAGAGCGCGCCGCAAATCCGGCTGATTCAAAACACAAACCAGACGCTGGCTGAAAAAATCCAGTCTTCTATTATGACGGCGATCCCGCTATGGAAAAACCAGATTGCGATTGCGCTGACGCTCATCCGCCAGCGCCATGCGGTCGAAGCGCAAAAACAGGTGTCCAAAACGACCAATGAACTGCTGTTGCGCAACGCCGAAATGCTGAAATCGAACACGATCGAAACGGCACAGGAAAATGAGCGTGGCCTTGTCGACATTGAAACGTTGAAAAAAACGCAGGAAAGCCTGATTTCAACGCTCGAAGAAACGCTGCGCATCCAGCAGGAAGGAAGAAGCCGGCGGTTCCAGGCCGAACAGGAACTGGCGACGATGGAAAACGAACTGAAACAAAAACTGATGAACCTGAAAGGGCCGGATGCCGGGGCGTCCTGACCGGGACGGGCAAAGCAGGACAAACCGGCCGGAAAGCCCGTTTCCGCTTTCAAAAAAAGATCCATCCGGAAAAGCGGCAGGAGCCTGAAAATAAACCGGCGCAACCGGAAACTTGCGCCGGTTTCTCTTTCCGCTTATTAAAACGCATCCGGCATCCTTTTTTACTTCAATATGTGTTTATTGCAAAATTAAAGTGCAGAGATGTGCAAAATTTCTATGCAAATGGTTATGCAGAGGGGCTTGACATGGAGGGATAGCCATGATAACCTGTTTAGGTTTGCCAAATCTGTTACAGCTGGCCGCTTGGCAAAAGAATCATGGCTGCAGAGGCTCCATGTCAAGCCCTTAATAGCGAGAATTCAGATTGAATTTTTATGCGGTATAAACGAATTTATATACTGCAATACTCTACACTTTTTTCTTGCAAAAAACAAATATGAGGAGTTTGGGTTATGTACTGGTCAGATCGAAAAGGAAACGTCATTTATTTTTTGCTGGCTCTGATTTTGTTATCTGTTGCTTGCTATAATATCTTTTTCAATTTAGGTAAATTTCCTATTTATAGTTGGGATGAAGCAAGACACGGAGTAAATGCTTATGAGATGTTAAGACAAGGAAATTTTATCGTCAATACTTATCGTTATAAGATGGATTATTGGAATTTAAAACCGCCTCTTAGTTATTGGGCCATCATGTTTGGCTATAAAACGGCGGGATTCAATGCTTTAGGATTAAGATTAATCTCAGGCATTTGTGCTATGTTGACGATTATCATCGTGGGCATTTTTGTGAAAAAGAATTTCGGAAATGCAGCTTCCTTATTATCGATGCTAACATTGTCGACAAGCACTCAATTTTTAATCAATCATAGTGCACGAACCGGTGACGCAGATTCTCTTTATGTCTTTTTATTTACAGTGGCTATTCTGTCTTTGTTGCTTAGCGAGAAAAAGGATTATTGGCTGTATGTATCGGGACTGGCCTTTGCTTTGGCTTTTTTAACAAAAAGTTGGCATGCAGGGAATATAGCCGTCATTATGGGATTGTACCTCTTTATTACTGGAAAATACAAAAAATTATCCTTTAAAAAATGGATGATGTTATGTTTGTGCATGATCGTGCCCATTTTGATTTGGGCGGTTATGCGATATCAATATGACGGCTTTGCTTTTTTCCAAAATATGATTTCGTATGACTTGCTGCATAGATCAACGGTTACCATTGAAGGTCATGTAGGCGATGAATCTTACTATGGAGTCATATTATCCCATTTTTACTTTTTGTGGTTCGCTGTTTTATTGGGAATGATTTTAGTCTATCATTTTCATCAAAATCTTTCGATTAATCTATTCAAGCATGAAAAACGATCTTATATAATAGGGCTCTGTTTATGGGTGATTGTTCCTTTCACCCTGTATACGTTAGCTAAAACGAAGATAAGATGGTATATTTTGCCTGTTTATCCTCCGCTAGCCATCATGATAGGGATTTTGGCCAGCAGAATTTTGTTGAAAGGTAAATGGTTGGTCAAAATAGTTCTTTTATCGACCATTCTTTTTGTTGCTCATTATTATGAAGGGGAAATTCTAATGTATGTCAACAACCCCATACCGAATGATCAATTAAGTTTGATTGAAAAAACGAAGTCATTGGATGGAGTAAGGGGCTACAGCTTATTTAAATACCATCCAAAAAGACATAAGGCGGTATGGGCTCAAAGTGCGGTTCTAACGGCTGAATTAGTGAATGATTTGAAAGTGCAAGGCGGAGATTTTCATGCCTTCTTAAAAAATGATAGAGCCTTGCTTTTAGTGAAAAAAAAGTTTTATACAAAACAATTGGCCGCTTCGAATCATTTAAACATCGTCGCCTCCAATCACTGGGGCTACATTCTTAATAAAGAGAAGATTCGGATGAAACATCAATTGAATTGAATCAGAGAATGACACATGTGGGATTGGACACCATTTATCGAAGGAGCAGGCAAGAATTTATGGATTCATTCTTGCCTGCTTTGTTCAATTCAAAAGTGATTGGTGACAAATATTTTCTATTCTTTAGGTCTTTAAAATGCCGAAATGCCCCATATATTGTTCACATGTCCTTTTTCAATACTTATATCTGCACTCTCTAATCCCCAAATCTTCCATTTCAAACGTTGTGAAAAAACAAAGTTCCATTATTTCCTCTATAATCCTATTTCTTTATTCATTGTTAAAAAATTTAACATATCGTGTTAAGAACATAATGTCAAAACCACCGAAAATGGGAGAAATAATCTGAACTACAGCTTTATATTTCAGAAAATTTAGTATTGACAAAAAGTGGGTTATATTTTATATTTATTTTGTGTTAAGTTATATAACATTTGTTTGAATTCTAACATTACCATCATATTAGAGGAGGATTTTGATGAAAAAGTGGTTCTCCCTGCCCGCCACGGCAGCAGCGCTTGCTGCAGGCGGGATCGGCTTTTACATGTCAGAGCGGGTAATGCATATACGAAAAAAAGAGGACAGCCTTGTCATAAGCCGGGAAGCGGCAGCGAAAAGGCTGGATCTTAAAGCGTACGAAGCATTGCCGAAAGAAGAAGTGTTTATTCCGTCCCCATTCGGTTACAAACTCAAATCGGTTTTTGTAAAGCCGTTTCCCGAGTCGAAAAAATGGATGATTTTTTGCCATGGCGTAACGGAAAACAAAATGAATTCCGTTAAATATATGAACCTGTTCTTGAAACGGGGCTTTAACGCTGTCCTCTATGACCACCGCCGCCACGGGGAATCCGGGGGCAGTACAACGAGCTACGGATACTATGAAAAGCATGACTTAAAAGCGGTAGCGGATGAACTGATCCGGCGCGAAGGGGACGGCATCTTTTTCGGGATCCACGGCGAATCGATGGGCGCCGCCACGCTCCTACTGTATGCCGGCGAGCTTTGCGGCCGCGCCGATTTTTACATCGCCGACTGCCCGTTTTCCTCGTTCCGGGCGCAATTGATCCGGGAATTTACGCGGGAAACGCGGCTTCCCGGAAAATGTTTTTTTCCGCTTGCCGATTTTTTTGTCCGCATCCGTGACGGCTACTCACTCCGCCGTGTGTCGCCGATTGATGTAGTCGGCCGGATCAAACAGCCGGTCCTCTTTATCCACAGCGCCAAGGACGACTACATTCCGCCCGCGATGACCAAAGCGCTGTATGAAAAGAAAAAAGGGCCGAAGCAGCTGTTTATTGCCGAAAACGGCGCCCACGCCCAGTCGCTCAACTTAAACCGCGAACAGTATGAACAGGCGATTGATGAATTTCTTGAAAAAATGGCGGCGCCCCGTAAGCTTTAATGCCATTTTTTTGCGAACGTCCGCCCATGTGGCTGAATATGGTATAGGAGCCTATCAAAACAGGGAGTGTCTATGATGGAAATCTATACCGTACAGCAAGGCGATACCCTTTGGCGGATTGCAAACTGCCTCGATGCCGATCTTGCCCAGCTTTTTTTGGCAAACGGGCTGACTGCATCATCCCCGCTCGTCCCCGGCCAGGCGCTTGCCGTTCCTGACCGGTTCTTTCAGTACATCGTCCAGGAAGGGGACCAGCTCGGCACGATTGCCGCACGCCTCGGCGTTCCGGCACAAGCGCTTATAAACGCCAACCAGCTCCGCAACCCCGCCTTGCTTTTTCCGGGGCAGGTGCTTTTTATCCCCTACCGGAACCATACGGTAACACAAGGTGAAACTTTATACAGCATTGCCCGTACTTACGGGGCGGACATGGGGGCCATTATCCAGGCGAACCGGCTGCCCGGCACGGCTCTTTCCGCTGGCCAGGTGCTGCGTGTGCCCGCACCCGGCCGCCCTGTAAAAGAAGTCAATGCCTATACAACCAGGTTCGGCGCTGCGGGCACCGCCGAAGTTTACCAGCTCGGGCTGTATTTTACGTACTTGTCCCCTTTCCGCTATACATTCCGCGAAGACGGCAGCCTGACGCCGCTCAACGACCGCTCCGTCCTTCAGGCAGCGGAAGCAAACGGCGTCCTTCCACTTTTAATCCTGGCCAATTTCACTTCGGAAGGATTCAGCTCCGATCTGGCTGCCCGGCTGCTTCGCAATGAAACATTGCAGGAAACTTTGATCAGCAATCTTCTCGCCACGATGCGGCAAAAAGGGTACAGGGGCATCAATTTTGATTTTGAATACGTGTATCCGGAAGACCGCGACCGTTATACGGCGTTTCTCAGGCGCGTCGTCCGCCGGTTCCGCCCGGAAGGCCTGCTCGTCTCGACTGCGCTTGCGCCGAAAATTTCCGGCACGCAGCCGGGGCTGCTTTACGAAGCCCACGATTACGGCGCACACGGGGCGATCGTTGATTTTGTTATTTTGATGACGTATGAATGGGGATGGGCCGGCGGCAGGCCGCGTGCCATCGCCCCGATTCCTGAAGTGAGGCGTGTCCTTGACTATGCCGTTACCGTCATTCCGCGGAATAAAATCATGATGGGGGCGCCGCTTTACGGGCGCGACTGGAGAATCCCGTGGCGCGCAGGCACAACGGCGCGTACGATCAGCCCGCAGGAAGCTGTTTCCCTGGCGGCACGGTACGGGGCTGACATCCGCTACCACCCGACCGACCAGGCGCCTTATTTCCGTTACACCGATGCATCAGGCCAGCAGCATGAAGTCTGGTTTGAAGACGCGCGCAGCATGCGGGCAAAAATCAATTTGCTGAACGAATACGGGCTGCGCGGAATCAGCTACTGGGTGCTCGGCAATCCGTTTCCCGAAAACTGGGTCGTGCAGCAGGCGCTCATTCAAGCAAGAAAACGGTAATCCACAAAAAACGGACGGATGCTGTTTCATGGAATGCTGCTTTTTGCCGCATTTCCCTGCATCGCCCGTACGAAAACAATCCGCCCGGCAGGCCTTTTCAGGCTTGCCGGTTTTTTTCATGCCTGCTCCACTTCCGTCACCGCGGAAAGTTTGATCGATATCCGCTCCCCTGTCTCCCCTGCCAGCTCCAGCCTTTTTTCAAGCGGCTGGAATTTTGTAATGGTACCGGTGGCTGTAAGAAAATCCCCCGCTTCAAAGAAACGGACCGTAACCGGCACGTGCAGCCGGCAGGCAGATACGAGCATGCGGTTCATCTCTTCAAGCTGCTGCTCATCGAGTTCGGGTTTTGCCTGTTTCTCCTGTTCTTTCTGCCATTTTAAAAGCGCCTGCTTATGCTCGGGCAAAAACATGCGTGACCCTTCCCAAAGTTTGTTGCCGCGCTGCAAGCGGCCGCTCATTTGTAATGCCCTCCTATCTTTTTGGCACGTTCAAGCGCCTGACCGGCCTCAAGCAGCGACACGGCGCGGATGACGGCGCCGGAACCGTATTTCTGCTTGATACGGTCGACCGCATACCCGATCTTTCTTTCCCCCTCCCTGTTTTCAAACAGATCAAGCTGCCGGATAGTATCCCGCGACAGGCGCGACAGCCCGACGCTGATACGGCGGACCGGGTTTTTGTCCCAAAACGAAAGAAACAGCCGGCATGCCGCCCGGTAAACGTCCATTGTCCCGTTTGTCGGTGCCGCAAGCGTCATCTGGCGGTGAAAGCCGGACGGATGTGCATCATCCGCCCCCTGGCAGCCGACCGAAACACAAGCGCCCATGACACCTGAAGTACGCGCCCGGAAACAGACTTCCTCGCAAAGTTCAAGAAGGGCGACTTTGATTTCATGCTCAAAATCGGCGTAGTCGCGCGGCAGTGTCATCGCATGCCCGATCGCTTTCTGCCCGGCGTGCGATTCCCGCAAGACGGGCGACTCATCAATACCGTTTGCCGTCTCCCACAGCACCTGGCCGCCAATCCCCCACCGTTTTTTTAAAACGGCAAGCGGAAAGCAGGCAAGCGCGCCGATTGTATAAATGCCGAGCCGCTTCAGATGCTGCTCCATCCGGCTGCCGACACCGAACATCCTGCCAACCGGCAAAGGCCATAAATGCGTTTTGAGATGATGATGGTCCAGTTCAAAAATGCCGGTTTTGTTTTTCTTTGCAAAATGGTCGCACGCCATTTTCGCCAGCACTTTGTTTGGCCCGATCCCGCAGCGAGCATACACGCCGGTTTCTTCCATGATGTCCCGCTGGATTTGCGCGGCGATCTCGCGCGGCTCCCCGAACAGCCGCCTGCTGCCCGTTACATCCATGAACTGCTCGTCAACTGAATACGGTTCAACCATATCCGTATAGCGGGCAAGAATCGAAGAAATCTGCACCGATACATCGAGATAGCGCTGCATGCGCGGCCGGACGATGACGGCATCCGGGCAGAGCTGCTGCGCTTCCCACAGGCGGAGCGCATTCTTCACGCCGCGCTTTTTCGCGAGCGGGCAGGCAGCGAGCACCACCCCGGACCGGCGCGCCGGATCGCCCGATACAATTACGGGTTTATCCCTGTATGCCGGATGATCGGCTTTTTCCACACTTGCATAAAAAGACTGCATATCGACGAGAAAAATCACACGCTGGCTCATCTTTCAACCCCTCTTACCTTAGAAACTGAACAACCAACACGAACTATAGTTCTTATTCTATTCCTCATTATAAACGAATATACGTTCTTTCGCCAATTGTTTTTTCAGGCAGAGGGGCTATATTTTTCCAAAACGCGCATCACACCGGCTGCTATTTTTTAAAGAAAGCCCGCCGTCCGAGCCTTTCCACAAGCCCGGGGAAAAGCCCATGGATGGCGGCGGATGCATTCATCCATTTTGGCGCATTGATTTCACGCCGGTTTACAAGCATCGTATCTGTAACTTTTTCTGCAAGTTTTTCGGGATCCAGCATCCATTTTTCAATATTTTTCCGGTAAGTGCCGGACCGGTCGGCAATGTCGAAAAAACCGGTTGCAACCGGGCCGGGATGAACGGCTGTCACATAGACGCCGAACCGCGCCATTTCCATGCGGAGGCTATCCGTAAAGCCGCGCACCGCAAACTTGCTCGCCGCATAGACGCTTGATTTCGGGGTCGCCATTTTGGCCGCCTGGGAAGCAATATTGATAATATGGCCGGCGCGGTTTTTTTGCATATGCGGGACAACCGCCTTGGTGCAGGCAATGAGCCCGATGACATTGACATCAAACATCCCCCTGACATCCTCCATGCGGATATCCTGCACTTCATCAAAAACGCCGAAACCGGCATTGTTCACGAGCACATCAATATGGCCGCAGCGGTTATAAATCGTTTCAAAAACAGCAGGAATTTTGCCGTGTTCCGCCACATCACAGCGGACGGCCAGACACGAAACCGGGTAAACTGCTTCGATCTCCGCCTTGATTTTTTCAAGTTTGTCAAGGCTTCTGGCGAGCAGAACAAGGTTAGCCCCGTTTTTGGCGGCGGCAAAGGCGATTTTTTCCCCGAGGCCGCCGGAAGCACCGGTAATCACGACCGTTTTCTTCCGGATCCGTTTATTTGCCATGTTGCCATTTTCTCCCTTCTATCCTGAAAATTTGTGCTTGTCCATTTTTCCTCAGCTGGTGCCGTTTGCCGTGGCATGGATGCCTATTCTGAAAAATGGCGCCGGCTAATTTTCATGCTTACACCCGTCCGGCGTTCATTGCGGCATGCACGCCGGGCACGGATTTTTTATCTGAAAATTCGCGGAATCACCCTTGACAACTCCCCGATTTTTCTTCATAATAAGTAATACCATTTTGATAAGCGATCGGCTGTGACCAGGACCAGTAAGCCGGGCATGATGCAAGAGAGCGGGGTTCTCAGGCTGGAAGACTCCGCCATCCGCTGCCCGTCCGAACCTGCCTGTGAGCTGTTTGGCAAAACCAAACCGGATGAAAACCGTTAACCAAATGAGATGCAGGATGGATTCCTGCAATAAAGGTGGTACCGCGGAACATGCCCTTTCGTCCTTTACGGATGAAGGGGTTTTTGCTTTGAAAGGAGGTATTTGCATGAAAATCTCATTTATTGGCGCCGGGTCCATGGCCGAAGCGATGATCAGCGGCATGCTTGAAAAAAGAATCGTAAAACCTGGGGACATCCACGCCCATAACCGCACGAACAAAAAAAGGCTCCGCACGTTGGAACAGAAATACGGCATCCGGGCTGCAGACGGCCTTAACCAGCTTTTTGAAGGCCCGGACGCGGTCATCTTAGCTGTAAAACCGAAAGACGCCCCGGATGTGCTCGAATCGGTCCGGCCGCTCGTATCCCCGGACACGCTGCTGGTATCGGTAGCGGCCGGCATCACGATTCCGTTTATCGAAAACAAGATTGGCCGGCACATTCCTGTTGCGCGCGCGATGCCGAACACATCGGCGAAAGTCGGGCTGTCGGCAACCGGCATCGCCTTTAACGCCGCCGCGACAAAACAGCACCGGCACCGGGCGTTTGCCATTTTTTCGACAGTCGGCATGGCCATGGCGGTAAAAGAAGAACAGCTCGATGCCGTAACCGGGCTGTCGGGGAGCGGGCCGGCGTATATTTATTATATCGCCGAAGCGCTCCAGCAGTCAGCTGCAGAAATCGGGCTCGACGCACAAACGGCAAAACAATTCATCCTCCAGACGATCATCGGCGCAGCAGAAATGCTGAAAACTTCAGCCGAACCGCCGGAAGCGCTCCGAAAAGCCGTCACAAGCCCGAACGGCACCACCGAAGCCGCGATCCGCGTCCTTGACGAACGCGAGGTCAAACAAGCTTTCATTGACTGTGTAAAAGCAGCAGCAAAGCGGGCAAATGAATTGTCGAACGCAGAAGAAGAAATCCCCGCAAGAGAATAACCGGCAGCAAAAAAAGCGGCAGGCAAGCCGCTTTTTTTGCTTTAAAAAACAGGCACTTCCATCAAATCATGGACAAGCAGGCTGTCGGGGAATAATGCTTGCGCTTCCTGCTCAAGCGCCGGCCAGTCTTCTTTTCCGTACCTGGCACTGATATGGGTGAGAAGCAGCCGTTTTGCCCCCGCCTGCTTTGCCGTTTGCGCCGCGTCCGCCGTCGTCGAGTGAAAATAATCATGCGCCATTTGCCCGCTCTCTTTGTTAAACGTTGCTTCGTGAATGAGAAGATCGGCATTGGCTGCGAGCCGGATTGCCGCCTCATTCGGCCTTGTATCGCCAAGGATGGCAATGATCTTTCCCTTTTTCGCCGGGCCAAGATAATCTTTTCCGCTGATCACGCGGCCGTCTTCCAATGTTACCGTCCGGCCTTCTTTCAGCAGCCGGTAAACAGGGCCCGGGCGGATCCCTTCTTTTTTCAATTGATCCGCATTCAGCGCGCCCGGTTTGTCTTTTTCGGCAATCCGGTAGCCGAAGCTTTCGATCCCGTGGTCAAGCCGCAGGGCACAAACCATAAAGCGGTCGTCTTCAAATACCGTCCCTTCTTCAATTTCGATGATCTCCAAAGGATATTTCAGATGGGTTTCGCTCACCTTCAGGGAAACTTCCACAAACGCTTTTGTGCCTTTCGGGCCGTAAACGGTAAGCGGACCGTTCCCGCCCTGGAACGACCGGCTCCCGAGAAACCCGGGAAGCCCGAAAATATGGTCGCCGTGCAAGTGGGTGATAAAAATTTTTTCAACTTTGCGCGGTTTGATGTTGGTGTGCAAAATCTGGTGTTGTGTTGCCTCCCCACAGTCAAAAAGCCAGATTGCATTTCGTTCCTCCAGCAATTTGAGCGCAATGGACGTGACGTTTCTTGCTTTGGCAGGCACACCCGCGCCGGTTCCTAAAAATAAAATTTCCAAATGATGTTCCCCCCTTTCCTGCCGGATCCCGGCCGCACATATAGAACTATCTTATCATAATTTTACGGAAAGGAAACTATTGCATATCATTTGCGTATTTGCCCGTGAAAGTCTAGAATATAGTGACAATGAAATGGGGCCGGAAAGCGGAAAAAACAAATGATTTTTCCCTGCCTTTGAAATGAAACGGCTGCAACAAGGCAAACTATAACCGTATCAGGAGACAAGCCGGCCTTAAATCGTGATTTTTTGAACAAAGAGAGGTAAGAAAGATGCAGACAACCGAGACACCGAAATCGTTATTTATGCTTTTTGGCGCAACAGGTGATCTGGCGAAGCGCAAGCTGTTTCCTTCCCTGTACAATTTATACCGGAAAGGCAGGCTGTCAGAGCATTTCGCCGTGATCGGCACGGCAAGAAGAGAATGGACGGATGAAATCTTCCGTGCGCATATCAAAGATTCCGTTCTGAGCGCGAGAGAACATGCTGAACAGCTTGAAGCGTTTGCCACCCATTTTTACTATCAGCCGCATGATGTGACAGACAGCAACTCATACATACAGTTGAAGCAATTGGCGGATGAACTGGATGAAAAGTACCAACTGGAAGGCAACCGCATCTTCTATTTGGCGATGGCCCCGGAATATTTCGGGACGATTTCGGACCATCTGAAAAGTGACGGGCTTACCGCTACAAACGGGTTTAAACGGCTTGTTATTGAAAAACCTTTCGGGCACAGCCTCGAATCAGCGAAACAGCTGAACAGCCAGATCCGGAAATCTTTTTCAGAAGACCAGATTTACCGAATCGACCATTATCTAGGCAAAGCGATGGTACAAAATATTGAGGTCATCCGGTTTGCCAATGCCCTGTTCGAGCCGCTTTGGAACAACCGTTATATTTCCAACATCCAGATTACATCAAGCGAGATGCTCGGCGTGGAAGAACGGGCGCGGTATTACGAAGCGAGCGGGGCGCTCAGGGATATGGTGCAAAACCATATGCTGCAAATGGTGGCGCTTCTTGCAATGGAACCGCCGATCAGCCTGACAACAAACGAGATCCGGAGCGAAAAAGTGCGGGTGCTGCGTGCCTTGCGCTCCATTGAAGGAAAAGATGTGCCGGCATACTTCGTGCGCGGCCAGTACGGCCCGGGCGAAATGGGCGGCAAGAAAGTCCCGGGTTACCGGGAAGAGCTGAATGTAGCGCCGGATTCCCGGACCGAAACGTTTGTCGCTGGGAAACTGATGATTGATAATTTCAGATGGGCGGGCGTGCCGTTTTACATCCGTACCGGCAAACGGATGGCGGCGAAATCGACGAAAATTGTCGTGCAGTTTAAAGATATCCCGATGAATTTGTACTACAATACAAATCATGAACTGAATCCGAATCTGCTTGTCATCCATATCCATCCGGAAGAAGGGATTTCGCTTCATCTGAACGCCAAAAAACCGGGCCAGCATATGGAAACCACCCCTGTGCAGCTCAGTTTTGCAAGCAGCAGCAAAAACGGCATCAATACGCCCGAAGCTTATGAAAAATTGATCCATGACTGCCTGATGGGCGACGCGACCAACTTTACCCATTGGGATGAAGTCGCCTTATCATGGAGCTTTGTCGATAATATTTCAAAAGTGTGGGAAAACAAGCCGATTTCATTCCCGAATTACAAATCCGGTTCGATGGGGCCGAAAGCAGCTGATGAACTGCTGGAAAAAGACGGCTTCTTCTGGTGGCCGGTCGAAGATCTGGAAGTCGGGAACTGCTGAACCTGTTAAAAAGGAACACGCGCAAGGCGTGTTCCTTTTTTATGGGGTGTGCCGGTAATTACTTGCGGGGATCCGGCGGCTTTCCCGCTTCTCTCCCGGTTTGGATAATCTGCTCCCCGAATTTCTCGCGGAGCCGGCTGATTGCCTCATACAGCGGCTCTTTTTTGGCTGCGTCTTCATATGAAAACAGGCTCAGCTGCTCCGCTTCCGCCTTGCGGTCCGTTAAACCGGACGCGGTAATGCCCAAAAGGCGCACGGGCTGCCCGTTCCAGTTCCGGATAAAAAGCGTGCGGGCGGCTTGAAATAACGCATCGCCGCTTTCAACCGGCCCTGCGCTTTTTTTGCTCCTCGTCACTGTTTTCCGGTCCGCGTAACGGATCATGATGCCGACATTGGTTGCCGCAACCTCCTTTTTTCTCATCCGTTCCGCCGTTTCATCCGCAAGCTTTTTCAATACGGCATCGATGCGGTGTTCCTCCTCCGTATCCTCGGGCAGCGTCACCATCCGCCCGACGCTTTTGGTGACGTTTGCGGATTCGGGGTCAACAGGGCGCGGGTCTCTCCCGTTCGCCCTTTCTTTCAAACGGATGCCGCGGATGCCGAGGAGCTGCTTTAAAAGAAAATCATCCGCATGCGCCAGATCGCCGATGGTAAAAAGGCCGCGGGCGCTAAGCTTTTCCGCCGTTTTGCCGCCTACGCCGTGCATCTCGATCAACGGCTTCGGCCATAATAAACGGGGAATATCCCGCTTTCTTAAAATGGTGATGCCCATTGGTTTTTTCATATCCGACGCCGTTTTCGCCAAAAATTTATTCGGGGCGATCCCGATGCTTGACGGCAAATCGAGTTCCACAAGAATTTGCTGCTGGATCGATTCAGCAATGGCAGGCGGCGTCCCCAGTTCCTCCAGGCCGGTAATGTCCACATAGCCTTCATCGATCGAAACCGGTTCGACCAAAGGCGAGTACGCGCGGAGAATCGAAAACATTTCGGCGGATGCTTTTTTATACAGTTCAAAACGGGGCGGCACGATTAAAAGATCCGGGCAGCGTTTTTTTGCTTCCCAGACCGGCATGGTCGTTTTTACGCCGAATTTTCTCGCTTCATAGCTGCACGTCACAATGATGCCCTTCCGTTCTTTTGGATTCCCGGCAACGGCCAGCGGCTTCCCTTTAAGCGCAGGGTTTTCCGCCATTTCAACCGAGGCGAAAAAACTGTTCATATCGACATGCAAAATGACACGGCCGTTTTTCGGATAAAATGCTTTCATCTTCACCCACTCCGGCGCTTCACGAATTTTCAGCCGCTTCTTTCATATAAGCGGCAATGTCTGCAATCCCTTCAAGCGACGCCATAAACAAATCGGCATCCACAATGGTAATCAGCCTGTCCTTCAAACTTGCGACAGCCGTAAAATAATTTGTCCGCCCGTAGCCGGCAAGGCCGATCTGTTTTTTCTCTTCTTCCTGTATTTCCACAATATCGTTTGCCTCTTTGACGAGCAGGCCGACCGGAATGGCTTCCGTCCGGACGACGATCATGCGGGCGTCCTCTATGGAGGAAAGCGGTGTCTGGTAAAAACAGTGCTCGACGTCAATAATCGGGATCAGTTCATCCCTCACCTTCATGATGCCCCGTACAAATGCAGGCAGTTTCGGGACAGGATTGGCTGCTTGCGCTTTTTCAACAGAGATGACCGATCCGATATGAATGCCGTACTCCTCTTCCCCCGTTTTAAAAATGATATATTTATTGAGCGCTTCCAACTTATCGCTTCCTTTCTTAAAAAGGAAGCGGTTATCCCGCTTCCGCCTCAAATCCTGTTACTCCCCGCCGGCCACTTCCGCAATGGCAACCGCCATCTCAGCCAGTTTGACCAGTTCTTTAACCGGGATCCTTTCCTTTGTCGTATGGATTTCTTCATATCCTGTGCCGAGATTGACCGTCGGAATGTTAAAACCTGCAATGACGTTGGCATCGCTTCCGCCCCCGCTTTGCACCAGCTTGCTCTCGCGTCCGATTTTTGCCGCTGCTTTTTTGGCCACTTCCACCACCTGGTCGCCGTCTGAGAATTTAAATCCCGGGTACATGACCTTCACTTCGACTTCCGCTTTTCCGCCCATTTCAAGCGCCGTCTGTTCAAAAGCCGCTTTCATTTTGGCAACCTGCGCTTCCATTTTTTCCGGAACGAGCGAACGGGCTTCCGCCAGAATATCGACGCGGTCGCAGACGATATTGGTTGCCTGGCCGCCTTCAAAGCGCCCGATATTTGCGGTTGTTTCACTGTCAATGCGGCCGAGCGGCATTTTTGAGATCGCTTTTGCGGCAATGGTGATCGCGGAAACCCCTTTTTCCGGCGCGACACCGGCATGGGCGGTTTTGCCTAAAATGGTTGTTTTGATTTTGGCCTGCGTCGGGGCAGCCGTCACAATCGTGCCAACAGGGCCATCGCTGTCAAGCGCAAAACCGTATTTCGCTTTTAACAGCGAAGGATCGAGCGCGCGCGAACCGACCAGGCCGGACTCTTCGCCAACAGTGATGACAAACTGGATATCCCCATGGCGGATTTGGTCTTCTTTCAATACCCGGATCATTTCCAGCATAGCGGAAAGCCCGGCTTTGTCGTCAGATCCGAGGATTGTTGTACCGTCTGACCGGATCCAGCCGTCTTTGATGGACGGTTTGATGCCTTTCCCCGGAACGACTGTATCCATATGGGAAGTAAAATAAATCGGCGCCGCTTCAGGGACATTGCCTTTCAAAGTGCAGATCAGGTTGCCAAAGCCGTGCCCCGTTTTTGCTTTTGTATCATCCTCATATACTTCAAGGCCAAGGCCTTCAAATTTTTGTTTTAAAACCTTGCCAATTTCTTCTTCATGGCCGGTTTCCGAATCCACCTGGACCAGTTCCAAAAATTCTTTTACTAACCGTTCTTCATTTACCATGGAAAAACCTCCAATATGTATATGTACGTTAATAGTATAACGCGAATGATTTTACTTGTACAACCGGCGGCTTCAGGCTAGAATAAAAATGATTACCGTCCGATTAAGAGGTGAAGTCCGCTTTGTCGAAAAAAACGCAGAAAATTGTCGTGTACTTAATGCTCATTGCCATGCTGGCAGGAACAGTGCTTTCCGGCCTTTCCATGCTGTTTTAAAAAAGGAACGGGGTATGCGTTCCTTTTTTAAATGGCGCCTTTTGCCTTCGCCAGTTCGGTCATCGGCCGGTTTGACCGGGTGATGTAAATTTTTGTTCCAACCGGCACTTCTTCGTACAGCTTTTCGAGCGCCGCTTTCGGCAGGCGGATGCAGCCGTTTGAAATATACCGGCCGATTGAAGAAGGATTGTTTGTGCCGTGCAGGCCGTAAATCCGGCCGTCCGTGCCGCGCGCATCAAAACCGATCCAGCGCGAGCCGAGCGGATTGCGCGGGTCGCCGCCGGGAATATTCTTTTTCCGGTAATAAGGATTTTTCGCCTTGACTTTGACCGTAAAAAAACCTTCCGGCGTCAGGTCATTTGTTTTCCCAGTCGCAACCGGCGTTTCGAGCCGGATTTTCCCGCCGCGGATCCAGGCAAGTCGGTTTGTTGTTTTATTGACAATAATGAGCGGGTCTCCCGGGGCAACGTGCCCGTCCGCCGGCCATACCGATAACCCGAAAACAAGCATCCATGCCACCCATATATGCATAAGCCATTCACCTGCTAGTTGTGTTTTTCTTTAGTATGCATCCCGCATGCCAGTTCATGCATACGGAAAGTGCGCTTTACACCCGGGACACCGCCCCTGTTAAAAAAAGCCTTCCCCTTTCCAGAACGGAAGGAGAAGGCTTCCCGCATTACAGTTCTTCACAGTATTCTTCAAACATTGCCTGCAGCTCAGCCACGACAGCCGCTGGGTCATGCCCTTCGATCTGGTGCCGTTCAATCATTTTCACAATTTTGCCGTCTTTTAAAAGTGCGAAAGATGGGGAGGACGGCGGATAACCGGTGAAATAGCTGCGTGCCCTTGCCGTTGCTTCTTTATCCTGGCCAGCAAAGACGGTTACAAGCTGGTCCGGGCGCTTATCATAATGGATGGCGTGCGCCGCAGCCGGCCGTGCAATGCCCCCTGCGCAGCCGCACACAGAGTTGACCAAAACAAGTGTCGTCCCTTTTTTGGAAAACGCTTCGTCCACTTCTTCCGGCGTCCTCAGTTCCCGGTAGCCGGCTTCTACTGCCTCTTCACGGGACATGCGCACGACATCGTTCATATAAAGATTAAAATTGACAGACATGCCACTCATCCTTTCATTCTACTTTAAAGCTAATCATAGCAGGTTTTCACGCTGCTTTTCAAACATTCTGTTTGCAGCCGCCACTTTTCTCTTATTTTACGCATGAAAACGAAAAAAATAGCCGGAAAGCGTTTATTTTTCCAAAAAACCGGGTAAAATGACAGTACATCTAGATCCATACCCCTAAACTCCCTAGATGCTTTGGATGGCGCCTCATGCGCTATCCCTTTTTTATGCAAAAAAACCGGGGCATCCCGGTTTCCGTTTTATAAAGATTGGACATGGACCTGTCCGAGAAGCGATTCTGCTTCTTGCTTTGTGCAAAGTTCCATGGAAAATGCCGTCGCAGAACCGCAGGCAACCCCAAGCGCAAACGATTCTTTGTACGATTTCCCTTTTGCCATCCCGCTTATAAACCCGGCCACAACCGAATCGCCGGCGCCGGCAGAATTTTTTACCTTCCCTTTCGGCGCTTGCGCAAAATAGGATACTTCCTTGTTCAAAAAGAGCGCGCCTTTTTCCGCCATCGAAACGATCACATTTTCAACGCCCATGTCAAGCAGGCGGCTGCCGTATTGTTTCGCTTCTTCGGGCGTTTCGACTTTCACGCCGAAAATTTCGCCGATTTCATGATGGTTCGGTTTGATCAAAAACGGGCCCGTTTTGATGACATGGCCGAGCGATTCGCCGGAAACATCTGCAATCACGCGGATTTGCTTTTCACGGCATTTTTGAATGAGGCCGGCATAAATGGATGGCGGGAGGGAACTTGGGATGCTGCCGGAAAACAAAATGGCATCCTCTTTGTCCAGGCTGTCGATTTTGGCAAGCAGCCGGTCCAGCTCAGCTTCCGAAATAGAGGGCCCCATTCCGTTGATTTCCGTTTCCACACCGGATTTTAATTTTATATTGATCCGCGTGTCGCCTGAAACTTGGACAAAATCTGTTAAAATACCTTCCGCTTTAAGAAAATTTTCAATGTAGCTGCCGGTAAAACCGCCGAGAAAACCGAGTGCCGTGGAATCAACGCCCAGCCTTTTCATGACGCGCGAGACGTTGATGCCTTTTCCGCCCGGAAACTTAGTGTCCATCACGGAACGGTTCAATCCGCCAAGCTCAAAATGTTCCACCTGTACGATGTAGTCAACAGACGGATTCAGTGTTACCGTATAAATCATTTTTTACACAACCTTTGCTTTGGAGATCATTTTTAGTATTCCCCTTTTTGATGGCAATCGTTCCCCGCCTGCACGATTGCAAGCGGTGCATCCGGTCGTTATTTTACCTTCAAAAACAGTAAAAATCAATTAAAATCGTTCAAAAACAATCAGTTTTGATAAATCGCCACATTTTCCAACATAGAAAAACCCGCTTCATCAGCGGGCATTTCATTAATAGAGCGGTGCCGTTTCCGGTGTGACCGCCTCTAAAATCTCTTTGACGCGCTTTAAGAAGCGGCCGGAGACGAGTCCGTCCAAAATGCGGTGGTCAATCGACAGGCAAAGGTTCACGATATCGCGCGCCGCAAACATTCCCTCTTCCATGATGACAGGGCGTTTGACAATCGACTCGACCTGGAGGATGGCAGCCTGCGGATAGTTGATAATCCCCATCGACTGCACCGAACCGAATGACCCGGTATTATTGACGGTAAAGGTGCCGCCTTCCATGTCTTCCGGGGCAAGTTTCCCGGCGCGGGCTTTTTGCGCCAGCACAGCAATTTCATGGGCAATGCCTTTGATCGATTTTTCATCGGCATGCTTTATGACCGGCACGTACAACCTGTCTTCGGCGGCAACGGCGATCGAGATGTTGACATCATGTTTCTGGATAATGGCATCCCCGGCCCATCTGGAATTGAGCGCAGGATACTCTTTCAGCGCCCGGGCAACGGCTTTGACAAAAAAGGCAAAGTATGTCAGGTTAAAGCCTTCGCGCCGCTTAAACTCTTCTTTTACGGCCTCCCGGTAGCGGACAAGGTTCGTAACGTCCGCTTCGACCATCATCCACGCATGCGGAATTTCCTGTTTGCTGCGTGCCATATTGTTCGCGATCGCTTTACGCACGCCGGTAACCGGAATCACCATATCTTCTTCTGCAGCTTCCCGTACAGGCTGAGGCCGGGAAGCAGGCGGCGTATGCCGGGCAGGTTCCGGTTTTGAAGGTGCGGGTTTTGCCGGTTCCGGTTTTGAAGGTGCCGGTTCTGCCTCATTCCCCCTGCTTTCAATGATTTTCAACAGGTCTTTGCGCGTAATCCGGCCTTCCCTTCCCGTTCCTTTGACCCGGTTCAAGTCAATGCCGTATTCCTGGGACAGTTTTAAAACGGCCGGGGAATAGCGGACTTTTTTCCCTTTTTCCGCTTCCGGCTCCGGCACCGCAGCATCCGGATCCAGGCCCGGTTCCGCTTCAGGCCGGGCAATTGTTTCACTTGATCCGGTTTTGACCGTGCAAATGACTTCCCCGACAGCAACGGTTTCGTCTTCCGAAGCGATCAGTTCCACGATTTCCCCTTCAAACGAAGAAGGCACTTCGGCATTGACTTTGTCTGTTAATACTTCACAAAGCGGATCGTATTTATGGACATGATCGCCCGGGGATACAAGCCACTTGCTGATGGTCCCTTCCGTCACACTTTCCCCGAGCTGCGGCATCGTAATGTTTTCTATCGCCAATTGGCACCCTCCTATCCTGCAATTCTAAAATTCGGCCAGTTCCCGCATTGCTTTTTCGACTTTTTCGGGATTGACCATAAAATATTTTTCCATCGACGGCGCATACGGCATCGCCGGAACATCCGGCCCGGCCAGGCGCATGATCGGGGCGTCCAGGTCAAACAGGCAGTTTTCCGCAATGATCGCAGCAACTTCGCCGATAATGCTTCCTTCTTTATTGTCTTCCGTGACCAGCAGCACTTTCCCTGTTTTGGCAGCTGCCTCGATGATTGCTTCTTTGTCGAGCGGATAAACGGTGCGCAAATCGAGAATATGTGCTTCGATCCCGTCTTCTCTAAGCTTTTCCGCAGCCTGGAGGGCAAAATGGACGCAAAGCCCATACGTGATCACCGTAATATCCGTTCCTTCCCTTTTCACTTCGGCCTTGCCGATCGGGAGCACATAATCGTCATCCGGCACTTCGCCTTTAATCAGGCGGTACGCGCGCTTATGTTCGAAAAAGAGAACCGGATCATCGTCCCGGATTGCGGCTTTCAGCAACCCTTTTACGTCATAGGGGGTGGACGGCATGACAATCTTCAACCCCGGCTGATTTGCAAACACCGATTCAAGCGACTGGGAGTGGTACAGCGCCCCGTGGACGCCGCCTCCGTACGGTGCACGCACGACAAGCGGGCATTGCCAGTCATTATTGGTACGGTAGCGGATTTTCGCCGCTTCCGAAATAATCTGATTGACAGCCGGCAAAATAAAATCGGCAAACTGGATCTCGGCAACCGGCCGCATCCCGTACATCGCAGCCCCTACGCCGACCCCGGCAATCGCCGATTCAGCGAGCGGCGTATCGATGACTCTTTCAGCGCCGAACTGCTCGTATAATCCGGCCGTCGCCTTAAATACCCCGCCTTTTTTTCCAACATCTTCGCCGAGCACAAATACTTTTTCGTCCCGTTCCATTTCTTCCCGCAATGCTTTTGTAATTGCGTCAATATATGAAATGACAGCCATCGTTCTCCTCCTTACTCCCCGTAAACAAACCGGAGCGTATCTTCCGGTTTGGCATACGGCGCTTTTTCGGCGTAATCGGTTGCCTCATTGACGGTTTGCATGACGCGCGCATCGATTTCTTTTTCTTTTTCCCCGTCAAGAAGGCCCGCCTCTTTTAAGTACCGGCTAAATAAAACAACCGGATCTTTTTCTTTTGCCGTCTTCACTTCTTCCTGCGCACGGTAGCGGTCATCATCATCGGAAGAGTGCGGTGTAAAGCGGTAAACAAGCGTTTCGATTAAAGTCGGCCCTTCCCCGCGCCGGGCACGGTCCGCCGCTTCTTTGACCACCTCATAGACAGCGAGCGGATCGTTTCCGTCAACCGTCACACCCGGCATGCCATAACCGATCGCCCGGTCGGAAACGCGCGGGTTCCCGAGCTGCTTTTCAATCGGGACACTGATGGCATACTGGTTATTTTCGCACATGAAAATGACCGGCAGCTTGTGGACCGCGGCAAAATTCGCCCCTTCATGGAAATCGCCCTGGTTGGATGATCCTTCCCCGAAAGTGACAAACGTAACAAAATCCTTTTTCTCCATTTTGCCTGCGAGCGCAATTCCGGCCGCATGCGGTACCTGTGTCGTTACAGGGGAGGACTGGGTGACGATTCTGTTTTTCTTCTGCCCGTAATGGCCCGGCATTTGCCGGCCGCCCGAATTCGGGTCTTCCGCTTTGGCAAACCCGGAAAGCATAATGTCGCGCGCGGTCATGCCGAAAGCGAGCACAACCCCGAGATCGCGGTAATACGGCAATACATAATCTTTTGTCCTGTCAAGTGCAAAAGCAGCGCCGACCTGGGCTGCTTCCTGTCCCTGGCAGGATACGACAAACGGAATTTTGCCGGACCGGTTTAAAAGCCACATCCGTTCATCCACCTTGCGCGCAAGCAGCATCGTTTCGTACATTTCCAATACTTCCTGGTCGCTTAAACCTAAACTTTTATGCCGATTTTCATTCATTGTCTTCACTCCTTATCCAAAAGCTACGCATGGATTTCAAGCCCGTCTACTGCGAGTGCCGCCTCCCCGATCGCTTCGCTTAGCGTCGGGTGCGGATGGATACTCATTGCCACCTCCCACGGCGCCGCATCCAAAACGCGTGCAAGCCCGGCTTCTGAAATCATGTCTGTTGCATGCGGCCCGATGATATGTACGCCTAGCAGATCGTCGTTTTTTGCGTCTGCCACGATTTTGACAAAGCCGTCCGGTTCCCCGTAGACAAGCGCTTTGCCGACTGCCTGGAACGAAAACCGGCCGATTTTTACATCATATCCTTCTTCTTTTGCTTTCTCTTCCGTCAGGCCGACGCTGGCAATTTCAGGATTGGAATACACACATTTCGGCACCATGGTGTTATCAAGCGGGTCCACACTTTTTTCGGCGATGTGGTCCGCCGCAATGATGCCTTCCCTTGCTGCTGCATGGGCAAGCTGCAACCCGCCGATGCAGTCCCCGATCGCATAAATATGGGATTCTTTTGTCTGGTAAACTTTATTGACCTTAATGACGCCGTTTTCGATTTCAATATCCGTATTTTCAAGGCCGATATTTTCCGTGTTGGCCAGCCGGCCGACCGATAATAAAAGCTTATCTGCTTCAAACGTCTTTCCGTCTTCCGTACCGACCCGCACCTTTTTGCCCCCTGTCTGGAGGGAAGATGCATTGAATGCGGTACCGGTAAAAACGGCAACCCCTTTTTTCTTCAAAAGGCGCGTAATTTCTTTTGAAATGTCGCTGTCCTCTCCCGGCAAAAGGCGCGGGGAAGCTTCAATGACCGTCACCTTTACGCCAAAATCGGCAAGCATCGATGCCCATTCCACACCGATCGCCCCGCCGCCTGCAATCAGGATCGACGCGGGGAGTTCTTCCATTTCAAGCGCTTCGTCAGACGTCATCACATATTCCCCGTCGACGGCAAACCCGGGAAGAACCCGCGGGCGCGAGCCGGTCGCAATGATTAAATTTTTCGGGAGGAGCATCTCATTATCCGCACCCGCGCCCTCTATTGAAACTGTTCCTGCTACCGGCGAAAAAATGGAGGGGCCAAGGATTCTCCCGGTGCCTTCATACACATCAATTTTCCCTTTTTTCATCAAGGATTGGACGCCGCGGTGCAATTGCGCCACAACTGCGTTTTTCCGTTCCCGGATTTTTGCAAAATTCAAGGCGGCATCGCGGACATCCACGCCGAAATCGGCGCTTTTTCGGACCAGCCGGTATACTTCCGCGCTTCTTAACAGGGTTTTTGTCGGAATGCAGCCTTTATGGAGGCAGGTGCCACCAAGTTTTGATTTTTCTACAATTGCTGTTTTCAGCCCGTTTTTTGCTGCGCGGATGGCGGCCACATAGCCGCCTGTTCCGCCGCCCAAAACAACGACATCGTATTCTTTTGCCAATGTTGTTCCTCCTTCACTTGCATTACCGCGGAAGCCTTTTTTCGAGCACGTGTTTATTGTGCGGCAAAAACTGTGAACGTGCGCGGGAAACTTTTGCAATCCGTTCTTCCGCCATCCGGTCTGCCGCCAAATAGGACGGGATCCCGTCGCGTTTTGAAATGTCGATGACTTTCTGTACATTATAGTAGACTTGCTCGACTTTTTTCATCGCTCTTTCCCGGTTGTAACCGTACAGTTCGTCAGCTACATTGATCACCCCGCCGGCATTGATGACATAATCAGGCGCATAAAGAATGCCCATTTCATGCAGCCGGTCGCCGTGCTTCGGTTCTTTCAACTGATTATTTGCAGACCCCGCAATCACTTTTGCTTTCAGCTGCGGAAGCGTTTCATCATTCAAAATGGCCCCGAGCGCGCATGGGGCAAAAATATCACAGTCCTGGGCGTAAATGTCAGCTGGGTCCACTGCTTTTGCCCCGAAAGCCTCAACAGCCCGTTTTACCGCCTCCGTTGAAATATCGGTCACAATAAGGCGGGCGCCTTCTTCGTGCAAATAGCGGCACAGTTCAAATGCAACATGGCCGACACCCTGGACGGCTACGGTTTTCCCCTCAAGCGAATCACTTCCGAATGCTTCTTTTGCCGCGGCTTTCATGCCGACATAGCAGCCGTACGCCGTGACAGGCGAAGGATTCCCGGATGAACCGTACGTTTGTGAAACGCCTGTCACAAAATCGGTTTCCTCATGGATGACATCCATATCTTCAACAGTGGTGCCGACATCTTCAGCTGTAATATAGCGTCCCCCGAGCCCCTGGATGAACCGGCCGAACGCCCGGAACATTTCTTCATTTTTGTCTTTGCGCGGATCACCGATGATGACGGCTTTCCCTCCGCCAAGATTGAGCCCGGCGGCAGCGTTTTTATACGTCATCCCCCGTGCAAGCCGCAATGCATCTTCAATGGCGGCTTCTTCCGTTGCGTAAGTCCACATTCTCGTGCCCCCGAGCGCCGGCCCGAGCGTTGTATCGTGTATGGCGATCACCGCTTTTAATCCGGATGCGTCATCATGGCAAAACAGCAGTTGTTCATAATCGTATTTTCGCATATAATCAAAAATTTCCAATGGATTTCCTCCTTTTCCGCAAGCAAAGCTGTCAGAAGGCTGAACCGGCATTTTTGCGGCTGTAAAACGGACATCCCGATGCCTCTTTTTAAAACGGCACACCGCTTTTTCCGGGATCACGGGCCAGCCTTCACTGTTGAAAATGCAAAAAGAATGCCACTTTCGCATTGTTTTCCTGTTTCCGCTTTTCATGCAGAAATGGCGAAAAGAGCGGGGCTTAAAAAAATAAACTTCCGTTTACCAGTTTGCTACTTTTTGCACGAATATGCAAATTATTGCATGCTGATTTTTGCAAGCCGGTATTTTTCCAATT
This sequence comes from Weizmannia sp. FSL W8-1119, assembly GCF_038008605.1. Taxonomy (NCBI): domain Bacteria; kingdom Bacillati; phylum Bacillota; class Bacilli; order Caryophanales; family Bacillaceae; genus Heyndrickxia; species Weizmannia sp. FSL W8-1119. Next base: position 1,669,398 of record NZ_JBBOZL010000001.1, read on the forward strand.
TATAGTACAGGCTTCTCAGTGAAATGCCAAGCTGCTTTGCCGTATTCGTTTTGTTTCCGGCATTTTCTTCGAGCGCTTTTTGGATCAGCTGCTTTTCAAAAGCGGACAGCATTTCATCGAGGCTGCCTTTTTCGGGTATGTCGGCCGCTCCTTGCTTTAGATGATCCTGCCGTTTTTGTCAATCACCGTCATGCCTTCTGCCGTCGACTGAAGAATGAGCGCATGTTTTTTTGTTTCGCTTTCCAGCTTTCGGATTAAAGCTTCTTTTTCCTCCAGCAATTTCGCAATCAAATAGGCGACACTGCCGGGAATAACAATCCGGCCCGTGCACGCTGCAACGATTTCATGAAAAACTTGCTCATCCCCGGTTACCTCAATGATAATATCGACATGGGGGCCTGAAAAAACGTGCCAGTTGTTTCCGGTTTGAACGCCCATGTTTTTGGCAAGCCGGATCCCCTCCGCCTGCGGATTGATATCAACGATGCCGGCCACACGGAACCGTGCGCTCTCGGACAATATTTTTAAAATCGCTTTTCCGCCTTTCCCCCCGCCAACGATTAAAACATTTTGCATCGCTGCTCCCCCTTTTCGTGCTGGTCTCCGCTATTTTATTTTATTTGAAAGGGCTTACATTTACAATGGGCTGCATTGCCTGCGTCCAATCCCGGGTGTTATAATGGTGGAAACGGTTTAAAGGGGGGCCGGAATGGGCAGGCTGGTGGCACTTTTTGTATTGGCGGTGCCGGTCATCGCCGCCGCTTACGGGATCAAATGGATGCGGGATATGGTTTTCGGGATTCCGGACCGCCCGTTTTCCTCGCTGACGCTCCAGTTTCTGGCCGGGCTTTTGTTCTCTGCCGGCGGCATTGCCTTTACCGCCGGATTTATTCTGCACCGGGACAGAAAGCGCCAAAAGGTACAGAAACGTTTCAGCAAACCATCAAAATAAAGCATCCGGCTATTGCCCGGATGCTTTTTCCCGTTCTGCTTTTCTTTCCTGTACCGCGATTTCCGGGAAATCCGTGATGATTGCCGTGCAGCCGATTTTAAACAGCCTTCTCATATCTTTCGCTTTATTCACTGTATACGGCCTGACTGCAATACCGTGGTTCATGGTGGCGCAGATGATCCAGTCGGCCGTTGTCAAAAGACGCGGATGGATCGCTTTTGCCCGGATCGATTTCGCGTAGACCCATGGCATAAACATCACCTCCGAATACAGCGGGGCAATCTCCACTTCAGGTGCCAGACGGTGGCATTGAATGATGGAATAGTGGTTAAAGGAAGAAAAAATGACCCTTTCTTCCAAATGGTATGCCCGGATTAACGAAACAGCTTTTTCCTCGATCAGCGGATAATCCACTTTTGCCGTCTTCAGTTCAATATTGCAGAGAAGCTGGTTTTGGGCGAGCCATTCAAAAACTTCTTCAAGTGCCGGGATGCTTAGCGGCTTGCCGGTTTCGAACCGGTCAATCACATCCAGCGACTGCAGTTCAGCAAACGTTAAATCTTTCACATACCCTTTGCCTTTTGTCGTGCGATTGACCGTTTCATCATGAATGACGACCAGTTCGCCGTCTTTTGACAACTGAATATCCAGTTCAATCCCGTCCGCTCCGGCCTTTTCCGCTTCAAAAAAAGCTTCCATTGTGTTCTCCGGACGTGTGCCTGCCGATCCCCGATGGGCAAAAATAAACGTCACTCGATACACATCCTTTGTTTATTTCGTTCATCATTATATATTCCCCGAACAAGAAAAGCGTAACCTTTTGCGCACGGGATCCGGCCGGTACAACTCACTGCACCGGCCCCTTTCCCTTTCCTTTCAGGAAGCTTTGTGTTCGAGGCGGAGTTTATCAGCGACCATGGCAATGAACTCGGAGTTTGTCGGCTTTGCTTTGGTCATGGAAACCGTATAACCGAATAAGGAGGAAATGGATTCGATATTTCCCCTGCTCCATGCCACTTCTATCGCATGGCGGATGGCGCGCTCAACACGGCTGGCAGTGGTATTGTATTTCTTTGCAATTTCGGGGTATAACACTTTTGTAATCGAGCCGAGCAATTCAATATCATTGTACACCATTGCAATCGCTTCGCGTAAATACATATAGCCTTTAATATGGGCCGGCACGCCGATTTCATGGATAATGCTCGTAATGCTTGCATCGAGATTGACAGGCTTTGATTCCGCTTTGGAAGCTGCTAAGCCGGGCGATGATTTCAGCACGGAGCCTTTTTTGCTTGTCTGCCGGATTTGCGAAACAAGCATGTCCATATCAAACGGTTTCAGCACAAAATAGGATGCGCCCAGTTCCACCGCTTTTTTCGTCACATCTTCCTGGCCGAAAGCCGTCAGCATGATGACGTTCGGCATCCGGGAATAAGCCGATTCTTTCAGTTTCTCGAGCACGCCGAGCCCGTCCAGATGTGGCATAATAATATCCAAAAGCAAAATATCGGGGTCCGCCTCTTTTAACCGTTCAAGGCATTCCGTCCCGCTGTAGGCCGTTCCGCAAATTTCCATGTCTTCCTGCTGGGATATATAATCTTCTAACAATCGAACAAGTTCACGGTTGTCGTCTACAATAAACACTCTGATTTTTTTCACTGCCACTGTCCTCCTCAAAAAAATAGCCATATCTCTGTACAAGAATAAGTTTCGACAATGGCGGAAAATTTCCTGCTTTTTTATTTATTATTTTTTGTTGAAAACCGGGATGCCGTAAATCGCCCGGACAAAACGTCCTCACGCATTATAATGATAGATAAGTGCATTATTCTTTAAAAGCGGAAGGGGACCTGCCCCCTCCGTAAATGCCTGCCTCATGGAGCATCCATTCGATATGGACGCCGTATCCGGATGTCGGGTCGTTGACAAACACATGCGTTACTGCACCGACAAGCCGCCCGTTCTGGATGATCGGGCTCCCGCTCATTCCCTGGACAATGCCACCCGTTTTTTTCAGCAATTCCGGGTCGGTAATTTTGATGACCATCCCTTTTGTTGCCGGAAATTTTTGCGGAATGGAGCTGACAATTTTAATCGAATAGGCTTCCACTTTTTTCCCGTCCACAACCGTTAAAATTTTTGCCGGACCTGTCTTTACCTGGTCTGACAGTGCGATCGGCATCGGTTTTGCGTATGTGCTGTCTTTTGCGTCCGGATCCAGCTGTCCAAAAATGCCGAACGGGCTGTTTTTCGTTATATTGCCGATTTGACCTTCTTCGGTAAAACGCGCCAATTTTTCTCCCGGGCTTCCGTTTTTGCCTTTTTCAATCGACGTTACGACTGAATTGACAATCCTGCCTTTTTCGACGACGATCGGTTTTTTTGTATCCATGTCCGATATGACATGTCCGAGGGCGCCATATTTTTTCGTTTTCGGATCGATAAACGTCATCGTGCCGATTCCCGCAGCCGAATCCCGTATATAAAGCCCGAGTTTATACGACTGCCCGTTTTTATCTTTTAACGGCTTTATCGTTTTCCGGATGGTTTGTCCATCCCTTTTAATGACAGTCTCGAGCGGTTTTCCTGTTTCCCCTGCCTGCTGGACAATCGGTGCAATATCGGACATATTTTCGATTTTTTTCCCGTTCAATTCAAGGATCATGTCCCCAACTTCGATTCCGGCCTGTTCACCGGGAGAAAACTTCCCTTTGTCCGTCTGCACAAGGTGATGGCCGACGATAAGGACGCCGAGCGTATTCAGCTTTACGCCAATCGACTGGCCACCGGGAATCATCTTAATATTTGGATGCACTTCTACTTTCGTTTTTTTGATCGGGATGCCTGCCAGTTCAAGAAACATTTCTTCCTTCCCGGCTGACTTCCCTTTTATGGAAACCGTATGTTGATGCGCATGGATTTCCGCACTGTTTCCGCTTGCCATTACGGCGGCAGCAGCGGATTTAGAAAGCTCGGTTTGCTGGCCTTCCAGTAAGCGAACTTGCTTCGGAAAGTGAAGATATTGTTGAAAAGGCTGCGAAAAAACGCATAATAAAAGTGAAACAAGGAGAAATCCGCCTGTCAGCTTCCTTATTTTTTCAAAGTTCAAACATTCCACTCTCCTCGCTTCCGGTTCACCCTGTTTGTTTAGCCTTTGTTTGTTTTGGCTATGATTTTAATTTAGCCTTGAAGCGTTTTAAATATAACAGTGCCTGCGGGAAAAATGCTGCCCAATCTGGATAGAAAGGGTCCGGCTCCACCATTTTTCCAAATAGGCGGACCGGACCCTTATTTTATCGCTTCGGCCAGTTCGAGGAGCTCTTTCGCATGCTGTCTTGTCAGCTCTGTCATTTCAACACCTGAAATCATGCGGCCGATTTCTTTAATTTTTTCTTCCTGCCCTAAAGGCTTCACTTTTGTCCGCGTTCTCCCCTTTTCGGTTTCTTTCATGATCAGCAGATGCGTGTCCGCCATGGCGGCAACCTGCGGCAGATGGGTAATGCAAAGGACTTGCGAATGGACCGAGATATGGTAAATTTTTTCCGCAATCGCCTGTGCTACGCGGCCGCTTACGCCGGTATCCACTTCGTCGAAAATGACGGAAGTGATCCCCTGGTGCCGGGAAAAAATCGTTTTTAATGCCAGCATAATCCGCGACAATTCCCCGCCTGAAGCAGTTTTTGCGAGCGGTTTTAGCGGTTCGCCCGGGTTGGTGGAAATGTAAAATTCAACCTGATCGAGCCCGTCGCGCCTAAACGGAATGTCATCCGCCTCATAATAATCATCAGCAGCGGCAAGAAAACGGACTTCAAACTTTGTTTTATCCATATACAGCTGCTTTAATTCGGAATGGATATTTTCAGTCAGCTTTCCTGCCCATTTTTTGCGCAAATCGCTGAGCTGCTTGGCTTCCAAATAAAGATCGCGTTTTACCGTCTGCAGTTCTTCTTGCAAAAGCTCTACATGATGGTCGCGGTTTACGATCGATTCAATTTCTTCTTCAATTTTGGACCCGTATTCCAGAATTTCTTCGATCGTGCTGCCGTATTTTCGTTTTAACTGGTTAATCTCATTCAGCCGCGCTTCAATCACGTTAAGCCGTTCCGGGTCAAATTCAAGCCCGTCAAGCCGGGAACGGATCGAGCGGGACATGTCTTCGAGCGTATAAAAACAACTTTGGACGGATTCCAAAATGTCAGAGAGCCCGCCATCCACTTCGGCCGCGGTTTCAAGATGGCTCATGGCAAGGCTGAGCCAGTCGAGGCCGTGCTGTTCCCCGGCAAGCGCTTCATACCCCGTGTTCAATGATTCAAACAGCCGTTCAAAATTGACGAGTTTTCGTTTTTCTTCCGCTAATTCCTCGTCTTCATGCAGCCTCAGCCCTGCGTTTTGGATTTCCTCATGCTGGAACTGGATGAGGTCAAGGCGCTGGGCAAGCTGCTGGTCGTTTTCATTCATTCTTTTTAACCGCCCGTAAACGGCTTCGTATTTTTTATATAATTTTTCGTAATCAAGGAGGGCCGTTTCGATCTCGCTTTGCCCGTACTGGTCAAGCAGCGGCAGATGGTACGTTTCGTTCAGCAGTTCCTGCGTTTCGTGCTGGCTGTGGATATCAATTAAAGTCGACCCGATTTCGCGCAGCACCGAAATCGTCACAAGTTTTCCGTTGATGCGGCAGACGCTTTTCCCTGTTTTCGATATATCGCGCTGCAAAATCACCATGCCTTCCTCAATCTCAATGCCGAATTCGCGGGCGCGCTCCATACACGGATGGCCGTCTTCGACCAGAAATAAACCCTCAATCTCAGCACGGTTTTCCCCGTGCCGGACAAACTCCGATGACCCTCTCCCGCCTGTTAAAAGCTGGATCGCATCGATAATAATCGATTTGCCGGCACCGGTCTCCCCTGTCAGGACAGTCAGCCCGGCTTCAAATGAGAGGGTTAGCGCATCAATAATGGCAAAATTTTTAATCGATAATTCCTGCAGCAATCAAACATCACCACTTTCTACAGCAACTCCAAAAAACGTTGCGAAACCGTTTCGGTCTCATCGTGATTTTTGCAAATGATCAAACATGTATCATCCCCGCACAAGGTGCCGATAATTTCTTCCCAATCCAGAATATCAATCAAAGCGCCGATTGCATGCGCGTTGCCGGGCAACGTTTTCAACACGATCAGGTGCCCGGCTGTATCAATGCTAACGAACGCATCCGTCATCGCCCGTTTCAGTTTCTGCATCGGGTTAAAGCGCTGGTCGGCAGGCAGGCTGTATTTGTACCTGCCGTTATTGAGCGGCACTTTGACAAGATGAAGTTCTTTTATATCCCTTGAAATGGTGGCCTGTGTCACATTAAAGCCGGCATTCCGCAAATGCTCGACAAGCTCGTCCTGTGTTTCGATATCATAATTGGTAATCACTTCCCTGATTTTGATCAAGCGCTGTCCTTTATTCATATCCTCACCTCAAGGATGCTCTTTTGTAAATATGCATCTACTTGTATGTTAGCGCATTTACAGGCAAATGTACAAGCAGCTTTTATCCGTAAACGGGCTTTTTTCCGGGTGCGAAACGCCTTTATTATAAAACAGCCTACCGGTTATCCAATAGGCTGCCAAATTATCCCTTCCTGAGTGCGGCATGGGCTTCTTCCACCACATCTTTTACGGTTACGCGCAACCGGTTGGCGCCGCCTTCTGTTTGGCCGGCGGGCTGGACGAGGTGGATTAAAAATTCAATATTTCCTTCCCCGCCTGTAATCGGCGAGAAGGAGAGGTTTTCCACCGAAAAGTTTTCCCGTAAGGCAAGCTGGATGATTTTTTCAATCACTTCGCGATGGACCTTTTTATCTTTTACAATCCCCTTCTTGCCCACCTGACCGCGCCCCGCTTCAAACTGTGGCTTAATCAGGGCGACAACATCGCTTCCAGGCGCAAGGAGCGTTTTTAATACCGGGAGGATCAGGGACAGGGAAATAAAGGACACGTCAATTGAGGCAAATTCCGGAATGCCCTTTGTGAAATCCTGTGGGGTAACATAGCGGAAATTTGTCCTTTCCATAACAACGACCCGCCCGTCCTGGCGCAGCTTCCATGCGAGCTGGTTATAACCGACATCAAGGGCATAAGACATTTTGGCGCCGTGCTGGAGGGCACAGTCGGTAAACCCCCCGGTCGAAGCGCCGATATCGAGGACAATTTTGCCTTTTACATCAAGGCCGAACACTTCCAACGCTTTTTCCAGTTTCAGTCCGCCCCGTGAAACGTACGGAAGGGGCTTCCCTTTTATGATGAGCGGCGCATCTGCAGCAATTTTTTCACCCGGTTTATCAAGGCGGGTCTCATTTGAAAAGACAAGCCCCGCCATTACCGCCCTTTTTGCTTTTTCTCTTGTTTCCATTAATCCGCGTTCTACGAGGAGAACGTCCACCCGTTCTTTTTTCATTTAAAATGAAGCCTTTCTTTGCTGTTTTTGAGGCAATATCTGCCGGACTTCCCGAATCAGCCGGTCCTTTGTCAGCCCAATTTCCTGCCACAATTCTTTTACGCTGCCGTGCTCGACAAAGCGGTCGGGAATGCCAATGCGGCGAATGATCCGGTCAGAGAAGCCGCGGTCACCCGCAAATTCCAGCACTGCGCTGCCAAATCCGCCGGCAAGCACGGCCTCTTCTACGGTCAATACCGGCATCCCGGTGTTGAAAACAGATTCGAGCATCGCTTCATCAAGCGGTTTGATAAAGCGCGCATTGACCACTTTAACCGATACCCCTTGCTTTTGCAAAAATTTCGCTGCTTCCATGGCCATCGGGATCGTCGTCCCGAATGTGAGAATGCACACGTCATTTCCTTCTTTCAGGACTTCCCAGGTGCCGAGCGGGATTTCCTTCAGTTCTTCATCAAGCGCCACGCCAAGGCCGTTGCCGCGTGGAAACCGCATGGCGATCGGCCCGCTGTCGTATTTTAAAGCCGTATAGACCATATGCCGGCCTTCATTTTCGTCTTTTGGCATCATTAACACCATATTGGGCAGGCTGCGCAAAAAAGCAATGTCAAACACGCCCTGGTGGGTTTCGCCATCCGCACCGACAAGGCCCGCCCTGTCGATCCCGATGAAAACATTTAAGTTTTGCCGGCAAATGTCGTGCACAACCTGGTCATACGCCCGCTGCAGGAATGTCGAATAAATTGCCAGAAACGGCTTCATGCCCTGGGTTGCAAGCCCCGCAGCAAAAGTGGCGGCATGCTGCTCGGCAATCCCGACATCATATACCCGCTCGGGGAGCTCCTGCTGGAACCGTTCCAGCTTCGAGCCGACTGTCATCGCAGGCGTAACCGCAACAATGCGCGCATCTTCCTTTGCAAGGCTAAGGACGGTATCACTGACGAGTTTGCTCCAGGCAGGAGGGGCATCCGCCGGTTTGATAAAATCGCCGGTTTCAATTTTATACTGCCCGGTGCCGTGCCAGGCGCCTTTCGTATCGTTCTCGGCCGGTTCATACCCTTTTCCTTTTTTGGTAATGACATGCAAAAGAACCGGGCCTTTCGTCTTTTTCGCATACTGGATATTTTCGAGCAATGCCTCAAAATGATGGCCGTCAACGGGGCCTAAATAAGTGAAACCGAGTTCTTCAAAAAAAATACCGGAGACAAGCAAATACTTCAATGAGTCTTTCAGCCGTTCCGCAGTGGCCGCAAGCTTTCCGCCGACAGCCGGAATTTTTTTCAGCAGGAACTCCAGTTCATCTTTTGCGCGCCGGTATTTATTTGCCGTCCGCAGTTTGCCGAGCACCTGGTGAAGCGCGCCGACGTTCGGGGCAATCGACATTTCATTGTCATTCAGCACAACGATGATATCCCGTTTTTCATGGCCGATATGGTTGAGCGCTTCAAATGCCATGCCGCCAGTCAGCGCGCCGTCTCCGATCACCGGGACAATATACGATTTTTCTCCTTTTAAATCGCGGGCGACCGCCATGCCCATCGCGGCGGACAAGGAAGTGGAACTGTGCCCGGTTTCCCAGACATCATGAATGCTTTCGTCCCGTTTCGGAAACCCTGAAAGCCCGTGGTATTGGCGCAATGAACCGAACTCTCCGGCCCGGCCGGTTAAAATTTTATGCACATACGACTGGTGCCCCACGTCCCAGAGGATTTTATCATTTGGGCTGTCAAAGCATTTATGCAGGGCAAGCGTCAATTCCACGACACCAAGATTCGGCCCGATATGCCCGCCGGTCTCAGACAGTGTTTCAATCAAAAAACGGCGGATTTCCGCGCTCAGTTGTTTCAATGCGGGGATGTCCATTTGTTTCAAAAAGGACGGGTCCTTGATCGATTCAAGATCCAATGCGGATCACTCGCTTTCCTCATCAATGTACGGCATCACTTACATCTATTATAAACAATCAACGCGTTTAGACAAGAAATACCTCATTTAAACAAACGCCGCCGGTTTTGCCGTTCCGGCCGTTCGTTTTGCGCCAAATGAACGACCGTTAATGGTCCCGCGTTTCGATCATCCCCGTCAGTTCCATTAGGGCGCCAGTTTCGGCGCCGGTTTCTGCGAGGCACTGCTTTGCAAGGCGGGTATGGCGCCTGAGTTCTTGTTTGGCGCCCTCAAGTGTTAAAAGAGCCGGATATGTACTTTTATGGCGGGATTCGTCGCTGCCGACCCGCTTGCCGATTTTTTCCTGTTCCCCCTCGATATCCAATATGTCATCCCGGATTTGAAAAGCGAGGCCGAGATGATCGGCAAATTGCCCGAATTTTTCCAGCTGCTCTGTTGACGCGCCGCCAATCAACGCGCCGGCAAGCACGCTGAAACGAAGCAGTTTGCCGGTTTTGTGGGCATGGATATATTGCAGTTCCCCGAGGGTCAGTGTTTTATTTTCGCCTTCCATATCCGCCACCTGCCCGGCGACCATGCCTTCCGGGCCCGCAGATTTTGCAAGGAGCGCAATCAGTTTTACCTTCAAAGCGTCATCCAAACCCGGATCTTCGGCAATCAGCCCGAAACTGTACGTCAAAAGGCCGTCGCCGGCAAGAATCGCCACCGCTTCGCCAAATACTTTATGGTTGGTCGGCTTTCCTCTCCGCAAATCATCATCGTCCATTGCCGGGAGGTCATCATGGATCAGGGAATAAGTGTGGAGCATCTCGACTGCACACGCGGTCTGCATGCCCCGCCCAACCGGTTTGCCGAGTGCGGATACGGTTGACAGCAAAAGAAGGGGGCGGATCCTTTTTCCCCCGGCCTGGAGGGAATAATGCATCGCGTCTTTTAATACAGCCGGCGCATGGAGATCCGCGATATATTGTGCCAGGTGTTTTTCAATTTTTTTCACATCATACGCAGGCTTCTGCACGGTTATTCCTCCTCCCGGATCTCAAAATCCTGCTCTTCGCCGACTTCAGACATAATTTTTGCCAGCTGTTCCTCTACATTTTTCAATTTTCCATGGAGTAATTTGGATAGCTCCATTCCCTGTTTGTAAATGGAAATGGCTTCTTCGAGGGGCACATCCCCTTCTTCCAGTTTCCGGACAATGTCTTCCAGTTGCACCATTGCTTCTTCAAAAGTTAATGAATCAGCCATTTTCTTTCCCCCTTTCAATTTCATCCACCGTGCACAAAAGGCCGCCGTCCGTCAGCCGGACCCGGATCGTGTCACCCGTTTTGGCCTGGCTTGTTTTTTTCAGAATCGTTCCGTCTTCCGCCATGGCCAGGCTGTAGCCCCTTTCCATTACTTTCAACGGGCTCAGCGCTTCAAGGGCGGAAATATTTTTGGCAAAGCGATGCTGTTTCTCCCGCAAAACCGCTTGCATTTGCTTCACAAGGTTTGCTTCTAGGCTTGTGAAATTCCGCCGCGCCTGCAGCAGTTTCTGTTCAGGCCGGTTGCGCAAAAGCCGGCCGTGCAGATTGCGGGTTTGTTCCTCCGCTGTACCGATTAAGCGCCCCGCTTCTCTGTGCAGGCGGTCTGTAAGGCGGTCGGCCTGCTCCATTTGCTGGCGGATGAGCCGGTAAGGATTTGTAAAAACGGGCGACCGTTCGAGGTAAACAAGCCGGCTTTTTTCATGGCGCACTTTCTCCCGCATGTTCCGTATTAGGCGCGTCTGCAAATATAATATTTTTTCCCGCACGTCATCAATATGGGGAACGGCAAGTTCAGCTGCAGCAGTCGGCGTCGGCGCCCGCAAGTCTGCCACAAAATCGGCGATCGTAAAATCCGTCTCATGCCCGACAGCAGAAATCACCGGGATATTTGACGCAAAGATCGCCCGGGCCGTTATTTCTTCATTAAAAGCCCACAGTTCTTCGATGGAGCCGCCGCCCCTTCCGACAATCAGCACATCCGCTCTGCCGATCCGGTTTGCCTGTTCAATTGCCTTTACAATCGAAGGGGCTGCATTTTCCCCCTGGACAAGGGCCGGATGTAAAATGATTTCAGCGACCGGATATCTCCGCCTGATGGTGGTGATGATATCGCGGACAGCAGCCCCTGTCGGCGATGTGATCACCCCGATGACTTTTGGGTAAGCCGGGATGGGTCGGCGGTTTTGAAACAGGCCCTCTTTCTCCAGTTTTTCTTTGAGCTGTTCAAAAGCAAGATAAAGTGCGCCGATTCCATCAGGCTGCATGCTTTTCACATACAGCTGGTAACTGCCGCCTGCTTCATAAACAGATACGGACCCTGTGGCAAGCACTTTCATGCCGTTTTCCGGCATAAATTTCAATGTCCGGTTTGCAGAAGCAAACATGACCGAAAGCAGCCTCGCTTTTTCATCTTTTAACGTAAAATACATATGGCCGCTTGAATGCCGTTTGAAATTGGAAATTTCCCCTTTTACATGGATATCGTTTAAATAAGGGTCCGCGTCAAATTTCCGTTTGATATATTTTGTCAGCGTGTGTACGGATAAATATTGCAAAGCCTTTTTCCACCACCTTTCTCATGCATGAAGAAAGCTGCCTTCCCGCCGGAAGTCAGCTTTCTTTTAATGCGGCCTGCTTCCCGCACAAATGCTCCCCCGGCACACTTCCGGACGAAGAGCGGCTTTCCGGGAAAAAATGCCGTGGCGGCAGGGCAGCCTGTTTAACGGCGCAAGCGTTTTGCGGCTTTTACTGTATTGGAAAGCAGCATGGTAATCGTCATTGGCCCTACGCCGCCCGGGACAGGAGTAATATAGGAAGCTTTTTTCTTTACTTCATTAAAGTCCACATCCCCGCACAGCTTCCCGGACTCGTCACGGTTCATCCCGACATCAATGACAGCAGCACCCGCTTTGACAAAATCCGCTTTGATGAATTTCGCTTTGCCGACAGCGCTGACCAAAATATCCGCCTGGCGGGTGAAAGATTTTAAATCCGCCGTTTTGGAATGGCAGTATGTGACGGTCGCATTTTCATTGAGGAACAGCTGGCCGCATGGTTTGCCGACAATATTGCTGCGGCCGATCACGACAACATGCTTTCCTTCGATCCGGATGCCCTTTGACTTCACCATCTTTAAAATCCCGTGGGGGGTGCAAGGCAAAAAAGCGTCCTGGCCCGTCATCATCCTTCCGATATTTACTGGATGGAAACCGTCCACATCTTTCTCTGGGCTGATCGCTTCCACGATCTTTTGCGCATTGATATGGGGCGGCAAAGGAAGCTGGACGAGAATCCCATGAATGTCAGGATCTTCATTTAAGGTTGCAATATGTCCGAGCAATGCCTGTTCCGGCACGTCCCCGGGAAGCTCGATTAAAACGGATTTCATCCCGAGCGCGCGGCACGCTTTTTCTTTGTTTTTGACGTATGTACGTGAAGCCGGATCGTTTCCGACTAATATGACGGCAAGCCCCGGGGTAATCCCCTGTTGCGTTAGCTGCTCCGCTTCCGCCTTTATCTCTTTTCTGAGTGCTTCGGCCAGTTGTTTTCCGTCAATGATTTCCGCTTCCATTATCCATCCCCCGTTACTTAGATTCAATCGAGTCTTTCATTTGATTCAAAACGCCGTTAATAAATTTGGCGGATTTTTCATCTGCAAACCGTTTGGCAATTTCGAGCGCTTCGTTGATTGCCACATTAGCGGGCACATCTTCCGCATACATCAGTTCGTAAGCGGCAAGGCGCAAAATATTGAGTTCCACTTTTGCAAGCCTGTCAAGCGTCCAATTTTCAAGATGCCGGCTGACCATGGCGTCGATTTTCGCGAGATGTGTTGCCGTTCCGTTTACCAATTTCTCCAGATAATCATCACTTTCCTGCCCGTCCAGCGCATTCCGGATCGCATCCTCCGGGCTCGCTTCATTCATATCCATCTGGAATAAAGCCTGAAGCGCTTTTTCGCGGGCGGTTCTTCTTTTCATCATTCGGCAGTAACTCCTTTAAAAAGCTCAAATTCGCATGCTTTTATTGTAACAGAAAGGCAGGACCAAAAAAAGGCCAGGACGCTTTGCCCGGACCCTTTTTCTCTTACTCTTCCGCCTGAAATTCAGGCTCCGCTTTTTGCGTATCAAATTGAATGCCGACAATATGAATATTCACTTCAGACGCGTCCAGGGCTGTCATATTGAGCAAAGCCTGGCGGATATTATCCTGGACTTCCTGGGCAACTGCCGGAATGGAAACGCCAAAATTCATAGTGCAATAGACATCGACTTTAATGCCGTCATCATTCAGTTCCACTTTTACGCCTTTTCCGTGGTTTTTCCTTCCAAGGCGCTCCACAACGCCGCTTGCGAAATTGCCGCGCATTTGGGCAACCCCCTCGACTTCGGAAGCAGCAATGCCCGCAATAACTTCAATCACCTCAGGGGCAATTTCCACTTTTCCCAGGCCGTCTTCATCATGATGCATCTCCAACATTTGGTTGTCTTCTGCCATCTTCAACACCTCCTCTATTTACACGTTATTTCATTACATCATATTTTTCAAGGAATTTCGTGTTGAAATCCCCTTCGACAAAAACTTCATGCTCGAGGAGGCGCTGATGGAACGGAATCGTTGTGTGGACGCCTTCCACGGCAAATTCGCTGAGCGCGCGCCTCATGCGGGCAATTGCCTCATCGCGCGTCGCCCCGTAGGCAATGAGCTTGGCAATCATGGAATCATAATACGGCGGAATGCTGTAACCCGGATATACGGCCGATTCCACGCGGATGCCGATCCCGCCCGGCGGCAGATAAAAATTAATTTTGCCCGCAGACGGCATAAAATTCTTTTCAGGATTTTCGGCATTGATTCGGCATTCGATTGCCCAGCCGCTCCATGTGACCTCATCCTGCTTTAAGGATAACGGTTCACCGGATGCCACAAGGATCTGTTCTTTGACGAGATCCACGCCGGTGACCATTTCTGTAACCGGGTGTTCCACCTGGATGCGGGTATTCATTTCCATAAAGTAAAACTTCTGGTTGCGGTGGTCGAAAATAAACTCGATTGTGCCGGCCCCCGTATAGTCAACAGCTTTTGCCGCTTTCACGGCAGCCTGCCCCATTTCTTCGCGCATTTCGCTCGATAGCGCCGGGGACGGGGATTCTTCAAGCAGTTTTTGCAGCCGCCGCTGGATGGTGCAATCCCGTTCGCCCAGGTGGATCACATTGCCGAATTTGTCAGCCATGACCTGGATTTCAACATGGCGGAAGTCTTCAATATATTTTTCAAGGTAAACACCCGGGTTGCCGAAAGCAGTCGCGGCTTCCTGCTGGGTGATGTGGATGCCTTTTACAAGCTCTTCTTCATTCAAGGCCACGCGGATCCCTTTGCCGCCGCCGCCGGCCGTTGCCTTAATAATCACCGGATAGCCGATTCTTTGTGCGACTACTTTTGCTTCTTCTGCATCTTTTACAAGCCCGTCCGAACCCGGGACAATCGGCACGCCCGCTTTTTTCATGGTTTCGCGTGCCACATCTTTCGCGCCCATTTTCGCAATGGCTTCCGGGCTTGGCCCGATAAACTCAATATTGCATTCGCGGCAAAGCTCGGCAAAATCGGCATTTTCGGCAAGGAATCCGTAACCGGGATGGATCGCGTCACAGCCTGTCAAAGTTGCTGCGCTGATGATGTTGGCAAAATTTAAATAACTGTCTTTCGATGCTTTCGGGCCGATGCAGTACGCTTCATCGGCAAGCTGGACATGCAGCGCATTTTTGTCCGCTTCCGAATAAACGGCAACGGCTTCGATCCCGAGGTCGCGGCAGGCACGGATAATCCGGACCGCAATTTCGCCCCGGTTTGCAATCAAAACTTTTTTAATCATGAAAGTCCGCTCCTTACTTTGTCTTTACCAAAAATAACGGCTGACCAAATTCAACAAGCTGCCCGTCTTTGACGAGGATATCTGCAATTTCGCCTTCCACTTCCGCTTCGATTTCGTTAAACAGCTTCATCGCTTCAATCATGCATACAACCGTATTCGGGCTGACTTTGGAGCCGATTTGCACATACGGTTCATCTTCCGGGGAACCCGCCTGGTAAAAGGTGCCGACCATCGGCGACACGATTTTATGCAGATTTTCGTCGGCTGCTTGCGCCGGGGCTTCAGGCTGCAGGTTTTCTGCAAGCTGGCGGGGCTCAGCAGGCATTTGCGGGGGTGCGGAAACCTGGGCCATTTCGCGCACCGGGCGTTCAATGACTTGAACGCCGGTGTTTTTCTTCATTTTGATGACGGTCCCGTCATTTTCAAATTCAAATTCATCGAGGTTTGAACGGTCCACAAGCTCGATCAAAGCCTGGATTTCCTCTACTTTTAGCATATGTGACACTCCTTCGTTTTTTCAGCTTCCAAAATTGTTAACAATTTATGAATAACTATCCATATCATACGATAACCGGAGGAAAAAATTCAATGATTTGTATAAAAAACGGATTTCCGGCACGTTGCAAAAATGCCTTCCCTGCTTGGAGCAAAAGGAATGAAGCGTTTTACGGAAATTTAAAATCACGCGCAAATCTATTTTTCAATCATTTTTTAAATATAGAAAAAAGCCCGGCAAAAAAGCGGGGCCCCCTTGTTATTCCGCACAGAAAAAAGGGCTGTAACCGCCCCCTATTCTGGCTTTTCTTAATTTGTCTGAAATTCCACAGCCAGTTTTGGCGTATTGCCCAACTCCTGGTTCACAAGCTTGACAATCTCATTTGCAGCCGCTTTATCATGCTTTTTCGATTTGATGGTTACGACCACTTCATCGCCGTCCGCCTGAACGAGCGCATCTTCATATCCTTTTGCTTTGATCAGGCTTTCTAAAACCTGTTCTTTATTCGCCGTCTCCGTCAATTTTTTCATTTCATCCATCGCCTTGCTTTTTTCATCCGGCGTCAGGTCGGTCGATGCAAGTTTATTGGTCAGTTCTTCCCGCTTTTTGCTCATTTCATCCTGCCGCTCAAGGCGGAGCGTCTCAAACACTTCATCACTGGCAGACTTTGTTGTCAGTTTGATTTTTTGCGAACCGGAAGCCTTTTCCTTTGTTGCCGCCGATTCCTTTTCTTTCTCTTGTCGGGTAACCTGATTCGTTGTTTTCGGTTCCGCCGTCACATAGTACACGGACAAAACCACAACAAGGCTTAACATGGTCAACAGCCAGACTGTTTGTTTTTTCAAAAGCATACCCATTCCTCCTCATTCTTTTTTTGGCATGACGGAAACACGGTAACTTGCGATGTCAAGGGCGCTTGCAACAGCTTCTTTTACCGATTTTTGGATGGAGACATCGCCGCCGCCGCTGCAAACGACTAACACCCCTGTGATCTCTGGCTTCCTTGTTTCCGTTACAAGGGGCACTTCCTTGTCCCCGTTTTGGACAATGACGACTTTATCATCCTTTGAAATGCTGTCAATTTTCCGTTCCCCGCCGTTTTTATCTGTTTCGGTTGTTGTTTCATTCCGGATGGTGGCGTTTTTCTCATACACTTTGCTTTCTGATGCGGCCACATTCACCCGTACGTTTACGGAGCCGACGCCCTTGATTTGTTCCAGAATGCTTTTCAGTTCTTTCTCATATTGGTTTTCGTACGTGGAGATCGATTTTGATTTTTTGGAAGTGCCTGCACCGAATGCGGCTGTCCCTTTTCCGCCTGCCGTTTTTACGGGTGAAGATGCAGTCAGCGCTTCGTTTTTTTCGCTTGAATGTCCGAAAAGGTCATTGATAAACATCATCCCGAGACCGGAAATCAGTAGTACGGTTAACAGCACAAGCTTTTTCTTTTTATCAGGCGGGCCAGATGGCAGCCATTTTTCTTTCAGTTTTTTGAACGGTCCCTGGTTACGATCCATTTTCGTTTTCAAGCCCCCCTTCGAAACGGAGATCAATTTTTTCTTTATTGATTTTCCAGCGGTTCGACAACATGGCAATGATCGATTGCTGCTCGCGTGTGCTTTGTTTTTCTGTTTGTTTATCCGCCCCGATTTCAACCGGTTTAACGGCAGCAACAGCTTCTTTTTCGTTTTGCGCTTTCAGATAGACACGGACTTTTTTTACATCCGAAGCTTTTAAAGCGGTAAGATCCCCGCTTTTGGCCCCGTCTTTCCACTCGACCGTGATTTTTGAAATTGATTTTCCAAACGCTTCCTCTACCTCCCCTTCCGCATCTTGCTTCAGTTGGACAGCCATTTGTTGTAATGTATATTCCTGCTGTATGGCATTTATTTCTTTTTTCTTCGTTTCAAGCGCATTTTCTTCCGCAGACGGGCTTGAAATTCTGGAATTCCCCAATTTTTCCATCCAAATGGCAGGATCGGCGGAAAAAAGCCGGAATATCGGTGTGACAATAATGGCAATGAGCAAAAGCCCGGTCACAAGCTTTGTATATTTCCGCATCCCGGAGTCGGGCAGAAGCATGTCCGTTATGGCCGCCAAAAGGATAAAAATGATGATGTTCAGCACCCATTTTGTCAAAACGTCCACAAGGTCTCCCCCCTTAACGCATCATCATCGTAAGATTGCCCGCCGTAACGATGATCGTAATGCTGAGAAAAAACATGATGGTCACAATCGCGAGGGCGGCAAATACGTACAGCATGTTTTTGCTGATGATATCAAGGCAGCTGATGACCGGCCCCCCGCCGAGCGGCTGCAAAAGGGCGGAAGCAAGCTTGAACATGAACGACATGGCGAAAATTTTGATGGCTGGAAACGCCGCAATGAGCAGCACAATGGCAACCCCGGCAATGCCGAGCGTATTTTTCAAAAGGACGGAAGCGCTGATCACCGTATCGGCGGCATCCGTCAGCATCCGCCCGACAACCGGAACAAAATTGCCGGTCACAAATTTTGCGGTACGGACCGCAAGCCCGTCCATCACCGCCGTTGCCGTCCCCTGAACGGACAAGGCGCCTAAAAACACAGCCATAAAAGCGCCGAGTATGCCGATCCCGATATTGCGCAACAGACCGGCCAGCTGTGTTGCTTTATGCTGTTCCGAGAGGGTGCTGACGACGCCTAAAAGTGTTGAAAGCAGCAGAAGCGGCAGCACGATGATCTCGACCAGCATGCCGCTTGTACTGGAGAGAAAAATAATGGCCGGGTGAAAAAAGGCTGCCGAGCCGGCGCCGCCTGATGTGGAAAGCACAGCCAGCAAGAGCGGCATCAGCGCCAGGATAAAACCTTTCATTGTCCGGATCGCCTCAAGCGCGTATTGAAGGGCGACATGAAAACTGTTCAGGGCAATAATGACGAGCACCATGAAAACAACCGCGTACGCAATTTTGCTGATCGTCCCTTGCTGGAATGAATGATGCAGGTTTTCCAGCAGGATGCTTAAAATCGTAAGGATGATAAGGGAGCCTAATAGTTTTGCGTTGATCAGCAGCTCCTGGAAAATATACGAAAGCAGCCCTTTCAGCCAGGCTTGCAAGGAAAAATGCTTCTCACCTTTCATAAAATCCATAAGGCTCCCTTTCTGGCTTTCCGGCAAGTATCCGCCGTATTTGCTGACAATGTCGTCCCAGTAGTTTTTCAGTTCTGATAAGTCCAATTGATTCAATTGTCCATCGACCATTTTTTCCGGAATATTCTCCTGTTTGTCCGTATTTTCCGAAGCGGCGGATGCCGACTGTGCGAAGAAACAGAAGGCAAACAGAATGAAAAGTGCGATGCATATTTTTTTGTGCCCCATATCCTCAACTCCCTGCACGCGGAACGAGATTGACAATCGTTTCGATCAGCACGGTAAGAATGGGGATGGCCATTGTCAAAATAATGATTTTGCCGGCCAGCTCCACCTTTGCCGCAAGTGCCCCCTGCCCGGCATCTTTTGTAATATTGGCTGCAAAATCGGCAATATAAGCGACGCCGATGATTTTCAGGATCGTTTCGATATACATCGTGTCGACATTCCCTTTTTGGGCAATTTTTTGCAGCAGGTGGATGATTTCGTATATCTTGTCCACCAGAAAAAGAAAGATAAAACAGCCGGCAAAAAGCGTCAGCAAAAAGGCAAAATTCGGTTTCTGCTCTTTTAATATGAGCGCAAGGAAAGTCGTGATGAGCGCCACACCCGCAATTTGCAAAATTTCAATGGGAAATCCCCCCTTTTTTCCCGGCTTATTGAAAAAGAAAGACCGTTTTGATTTTGGAAAACAAATCCCCTACGATGGATGCCACTAAAAACAAAATGTAAAGAAAACCGAGAAGCGTGACCCATTGCGCATATTCTTTTTTGCCGACCTGGTCCAGAATCGTGTGGAGAAATGCCACAACAATCCCGACCCCGGCAATTTTAAAAATGATGTCCACATCAATGCCCATTGCTTTTCCCCCAATATGATCCGTGAGACTTTAGATCAGTAAAATAGCGATCAGTAAACCCGTGAGGACGCCAAGGCTTTTTGCCATTTTTTCATAGCGGAGCTGCCTTTCGTGCGCTTCTTTTTCTTCCCTTTCTAAATGTGAAAGGGCCAGGAGCAGCTGCTTTTGCTCGGTATAGCGGTCATGTTTGCCCAGGTTTTCCCCGAGCTGCCGCAATACTTCATACTCGTTTTCTTTCAGGGCCGTCAGTTTCCAAATTCCGTCAAGGCTTTTTTCCCACGCTTCTTTGACCGTTGTTTCCAATGTGGTCAACTGGCTGGCAAAGGAACGGAAGAAGGCGGCAGCCGGATCCGGGAGCTGGCCTGATAGTTTTCTTGCCGCTTCATGCAGCGGGGTATGCCCGTACATGATTTCCACTTCCAGTGCCTGAAGCGCGTTTTGAAAAATTCTCAGCTGGCGGGGGCGTTCGCTTAACCGTTTTGCTGCCTCAAAGCCGATGAAACTGGTGGCGAGCACAATCAGTGCTGCTCCAAAAAGTTTAAGCACGGGAAACACCTTCACCGGTACGGATGATGTTCCCTTCCGCATCGCGGACCGCTGTTACCCTTCCCGGCCGGCTCCCCCGTGACAGTTCGAGAAAGCGGTCAAACGCATACGATTCGAGGATTTTCTTTAAAATTGGGCGTTTTTGGATATCCCGGAAGTTTTCCCCGTGCGTTGTCATGACGAGCGAAATGCCCGCATTTACCGCCTCCATAATCGCCGCCGCATCTTCTTCGCGGCCGATCTCATCCACGACAATGACATCCGGGCTCATCGACCGGATCAGCATCATCATCCCTTCCGCTTTCGGACAGGCATCCAGCACATCGACCCTTGGCCCGAAATGGAGTTGCGGGATGCCATGGACGCAGCCGGCAATTTCAGACCGTTCGTCGACAATCCCCACTTTGGCAGGCGAAATCCCGCGTTCCGGGATGCCGCTTGAAATCAGCCGCGCGATATCCCTTAAAAAAGTCGTTTTTCCGGTCTGGGGCGCCCCAATGATCATCGCGGACAGCCAGCGCCCGTTGTGAAGGGCGAAAAGATAAGGATCCGCAGTCCCGATTTTTTCCCGGGCAATCCGGATATTAAAAGATGAAAAATAGCGGATCGCCTTTACTTGTCCATTTTCAAGAATGACTTTCCCCGCGAATCCGACACGGTGCCCGCCGCTGATCGTGACGTATCCCTTTTTCAGCTCTTCTTCAAGGGCGTAAAAAGAGAAATTCGCAAGCCGGTTGATCAGCTGCTCAGCATCGCTCTCCGTTGGCGTATAGCGCAAAAAATGCGGGATTCCTTTTGAAGTAATTTCAAGCGGGCGGTTTACGCGGATGCGGATTTCTTCCACATCTTCGAGCATGTCCCCCAACTTTTCCAGCTGTTTGGATAAGGTTTTCGGCAAAATGCCCAGCAAATCTTCCATCTTCATCCCTGCTTTCAAAACATACAGTTTGGTTCATGGATAGTACAATCTATTCGCCGGGTTTGAAAACTATGACAAGGAAGCGAGGCAGATGCTGAAAGTTTAAGTTATTTATAACATGATTATGTAAACTTATTTTTGCCTGTCTCTTGCCGGAAAAGCAAAAAAGCTTGGCGCCGTTTGGGACGCCAAGCTTTTTTCAAAGAAATCAGGCACGGGACACGTATGAACCGTCCGTTGTATTGATGATCACTTTATCGCCTTCATTGACAAAGAAAGGCACCTGTACCGTCAGGCCGGTTTCAAGCGTGGCCGGTTTGGACCCGCCTGTTGCCGTATCGCCCTTTACCCCCGGTTCCGTATGGGTAACTGTCAGCGTGACCGTATTCGGGAGTTCAATGCCGAGCGTTTCTCCCTGGTACATGATCATTTGCACTTCCATGTTTTCCAGCAAGTATTGCAGCTCATCTTTAATTTGGGCGCTGCTCAGCTCGATTTGTTCATACGTTTCCGTATCCATAAATACGTGCTGGTCGCCGTTTGCATATAAATACTGCATTCTCCGGTTGTCGATCTGTGCCCTTTCAACTTTTTCGCCGGCACGGAACGTTTTTTCCTGGATAGCGCCGGTACGCAAATTGCGAAGCTTTGAGCGCACAAAAGCGGCGCCTTTTCCCGGCTTAACATGCTGGAAATCGAGGACGCGCCAGATGCCGCCGTCCACTTCAATCGTTAAGCCGGTGCGAAAATCGTTTACTGAAATCATATTTTTCCTCCTACATGTTCATTCGATCCCCTGTTGAGGGCTGTAACTATTATAATATAATCAGTTCTTTTGCGGAATGCGTCAGCAATTCATTCGAATTTTCGGTAATCACCGTATCGTCTTCAATCCGGACGCCGCCGACACCCGGCACATAAATGCCCGGTTCGATGGTGACAACCATGCCCGGTTCCAAAGTATAGGCCGAGCGCATGGAAAGATTCGGGCCTTCGTGGATTTCAAGGCCGATCCCGTGCCCAAGGGAATGGCCGAACGCATCGCCGTAACCTTTCCGGGCGATATAATCGCGGGAAATGGCGTCTGCTTCAATACCGGACATGCCCGGTTTGATGTTTTGGACGGCAAGCAGCTGCGATTCCAGCACAATATTGTAGATTTTCTTCAATTGCCCGGAAGGCTCGCCGACCGCAACCGTCCTTGTAATATCCGAACAATAGCCTTTATAGAGCGCGCCGTAATCCATCGTAACCAAATCGCCTTTTTCGATCACCTTGTCCGTCGCCACTCCGTGCGGCATGGCAGAGCGGAGGCCGGATGCGACAATGGTATCAAATGAAGAAGCAGTCGCGCCGCATTTCCTCATGAAAAATTCCAGTTCATTGGAAACTTCCAATTCCGTGACGCCCGGTTTTAAGAAGTCAAGGATATGTTTAAAGGCAGCATCCGCAATATCCGCAGCCTCTTTTAATATCTTAATTTCCGCATCTGTTTTGATCAAGCGCAAATTTTCAACAAGGCCGGAAACCGGGACCAGTTCCGCATCGAGCAGCCCTTCATACGTTTTAAAAAGCGCATAGCTCATATGGTCCTGCTCAAACCCGAGCCGTTTGATCCCCATTGCTTCCACCTGTTTGGCCACTTCCTGTTCCACCGGCCCCTGATGCTGGACGATTTCGTAGCCTTCACACTCTTTCGATGCCTGCTCGACATAGCGGAAGTCCGTAATAAATTTTGCCGCTTCCCCGGATATAAGGACAATCCCGGTAGTCCCCGTAAAATTGGACATATAGCGGCGGTTATACGGGCTTGTAATGAGCAAGCCGTCAATACCGGCCTGCGGAAATGTTTCTCTCAGTTTCTCCAGTTTTAACATCTTTCTTCCTCTCCCTTTTCTGCCTCAAGCAAGGCCATGAGGGCAAGCTCATAGCCGAACAGCCCGAAGCCTGCAATTTGCCCCTGCGCAACAGCCGCCGTTACAGAATGGTGGCGGAATTCCTCGCGGGCATGGATGTTCGAAATATGAACTTCAATCACCGGTAGGCGGATGGCACTGATCGCGTCCCGCAAAGCATAGCTGTAATGCGTGAACGCGCCCGGATTGAAAATAATCCCTGCAAAGCCTTCATCCCCGGCAGCGTGCAGCTTGTCAATCAGGGCGCCTTCATGGTTGGATTGAAAAAAACCGATGGCGACGCCGTGCTTTCGGGCCGCCGCTTCCATGCGCGCCATCAGGGTTTTTAACGAATCTTTCCCGTAAGTGCCGGGTTCCCTTTGCCCGAGCAAATTCAGATTTGGGCCGTTTAATACGAGGTATTTTTTCATTTCAAGCACCTTTTTCCCATATTTAACGTGCCCATTTTACCATAAATTGAAGAAAATTTCTATTTTTTAACTTTTCGGCCGCATGCTTGCGCCTGAATCCGGGGCGTTCCTCCCGCCCGGATCGATTTACGGCAGCGGGTTCGTCTGCCTCTCCAGTTTTCTTTTAAAAACCCGGCTTCTTTCATACTCAAATGAAATCGAATAACCGATAAACACACCGTAGAGAATGTAAATGCAACAGCAGGTAATGATCGTATTGGCATCCAGTTTTAAAAAAGGTTTCATGCCGGGAAAAATCGGATTCAGCACAATGAGGACGACTGCGCACAGGCAAAGCCCGTATATCGCGCCGACCCACATCGATTTCAATTTTTTAAAGAAAAGATAATAGACAAGGGCACAGCCGGTAGAAAGCAATCCGTATACCAATATGGAAATGATTTTTCCGATCCACATATTGCGCCAGGATCCTACTGTAAATGGTTCAAGCAGGACATTCGGTTCAATCGCCGTAAAATGAAAAGAAAAGTATAAATAAGCAACCAGGCTCCAAATGATCCCGCCCGCAAATCCGGTCACAAGCACCATTTGAAAAAAGGTCATGGAATGCTCCTGGTTTTTTAATACTTTGCTGCCATTTTCCATATTTTCCACTCCTTCACATGTGACGGCATGCATCTTTTCTTTCTTATCTTTCCCACAAGTCTTTCCCCTAGTCGTATTTAAAATGATTTAGTAAAATAAGAGTGAATATCGTTTCGGAAATCCACTCCGTTTTCAGGTTAAACGGGAAAGAAGCATTTGAAGTTCAGGTTTGGGGGAAAAGAAATTGACAAAACCAGTTTATGGCGGCCAGGCAGTCGTGGAAGGGGTTATGTTCGGCGGAAAGCGGCATTCGGTCACTGCCATCCGCCGCAAAAACAACCGGATCGACTTCTTTTATCTGCCAAAAGAGACGCGCCCGTCCATCCAAAAATTGAAAAAAATCCCGTTTTTGCGTGGGATCATTGCCATCATTGAATCATCCGCAAACGGAGCAAAGCATTTGAATTTTGCAAGCGAGCGGTATGATGTTGACCCGGAAGAAGACGAAAAACGGAAGGAAGCAGCCCCCGCAAAAACAACCGTGGTGCTCGGCGTGGCTGCTGCCGGCGTCTTGTCCTTTTTGTTTGCCAAATTTTTCATGACGCTTATTCCCGTTTTTCTGGCAGAACTGGCAAGGCCGTTTTTTCCCGGGGATGCCGCGCAAATTCTCATTGAAGGCGCGTTTAAACTGCTGCTCGTGCTTTCGTATATTTATTTGATTTCTTTAACGCCGTTTATCAAGCGGGTATTCCAATACCACGGGGCTGAACATAAAGTCATCAATACATTTGAAAACGGGCTTGCCCTGACCGTTGAAAACGTCCGCTCGCAATCGAGGCTGCATTACCGGTGCGGCAGCAGTTTTATTCTGTTTACCGTGATTGTGAGCGTCCTGATTTATACGCTTGTCCCGACAGATCCGCTCTGGCTCCGCATCACCGACCGGATTTTGCTCATTCCGGTCGTGCTCGGCACGGCGTTTGAAGTCCTTCAGCTGACCAATAAAGTCCGCCATATTCCGGTTCTGAAGTATCTTGGCTATCCGGGCCTGTGGCTGCAGCTGTTAACGACAAAAGAGCCGGATGACAAGCAAATTGAAGTCGCGATTTCCTCCTTTCAGGCGCTGCTTGAACTGGAATCGGGTGATACGGCTTCTGCCGCCCGTTAAAAACGGCGTTTGAAATTTCCAGCGCATGGGAATACATTTACTATCACAAGCTTGTTTGTGCGACGGGGAATCAACCTCAAAATAAAAACGGCCGGATCCGTATAAACTGATAGAATGATGGAAAAAATGGTTGGGAAAACATGAGGAGGTGGCTTTTGTTGAAGACGCGTCAATGGATCATCGCCGGCATTTTTCTTTTGGCCCTGGTCGGCCTGGGTTCCTCTTTGTTTCATGAGCCGGTTGTATTCTTGAAAAGGGTGTTGATAGCCTTCATTTTTGCGGCAGTGCTTTTGGCTGGCATGCGTTTCCTGCTCAAGAGAAGCACGAATGTTTCCAACCAGGAACAAAAAGCATTTTTAAAAGCCGCCCGCAAATCCAGGAAAAGAATGAAAAAAAGGAATATGAAGGTCCATACTGTCCACACGGTTAAATTTTCAAAACGGCCGCTGCGCAAAAAATCCAATGTCCAGTTAACCGTGATTGAAGGCAAAAAGGGCAAAAAGAAAAATCGAGCTGTCTACTAAGCTCGATTCTTTTTTATTAATAGGACCACGTTTTCAGAAACGTTTCTGTTTTTTTCCGGCCCGCCTCGATTAAGGCTGCTTTTTGTGCGGCGGAAAGCTGAAAATCTGTAGCAGTCACGCCATCTACAGCGATAAAAATAATGTCTTTTTCCAGTTTTCTTGAAATATAGCGGGCATCATGGGCGTCTTTCATCGTCTTGAACAGGGCATCGAACAGCTGGATCGCATTTTTTATCTCCACATCCGGCTCTTCCGGTGGTTTCGGGCTGAGCGTAATGCCGAGCACCGGCCGCGCCTTTTTTTCTTCCGGTTTGACAAACAACCACATCGGAAAATTGCTTAATACCCCGCCGTCTACAATGAGGCTTGTGCCTTCCAGCGAGCGCAACCGTACCGGTTCGAAAAAATATGGAATGCTGCAGCTCATCCGAATGGCCTTTGCCACCGGAAAGGTTTGCCATGGAACCCCGTAACGTTCCAGGTCATCCGGCAAAACAACAAGCCGGTTATGGGTAAGATCGGATGCCGTGAAATAAAGGGAGCCTTTTGGAACATCTTTGAACGTGTACACACCTTTAGATGCGAGTTTTTCCCCGATCCATTCCTCAAACGCGGTGCCCCTGTACAACCCGAGCCGCCAATACAGCAGCAGCCATTTCGCAAACGGCACCGGCAGCAGCGGTTTTCGCTGGTCAAGAAACGCGGCCGTGTCTGTTTCCGCAAGCATTTGCTTCATTTCGCCGCTTGTATAGCCTGCAGCCCGCAGCCCTGCAAAAACGGAGCCGACGCTTGTGCCGGCCAGCCGTTTAAACGTAAATCCCTTTTTTTCCAAAACTTCCAATGCCCCGATGAGCGCAAGGCCTTTTATGCCTCCGCCGGAAAACACCGCGTCAATCTCCATGGAAATCCACCCTTGGATTTGCACCGGGCGTTTCGGTTTGTTGGTCAGAAAAAATGCGGAATGTTGGCAGGATGCCCCGCTTGAACGAAAGATGAAAAAAATGCTTTTTTATTATTTTAGCGCATAAGGAAAGGAATTAGAACAAAGAGTTCATACGGGATTATAACCGCGCCATGCTCCTGGTTAGCACAGCCCGTGCTTCTTTTACCATTTCTTCTAATAATTGGGCAACAGACGGGCAGTCCTCAATAAGGCCGGCAATTTGGCCCCCTGCAAAAAGCGGTTTCAACCTTGCCAGTTTTTCCGGCGTAGTATTGGGGCGGGGATGTTCATCCCGGATGACAGATACGGATTCCCCCTTCTGATCCGTATACACGACAGGCACGATTTCATCTTGAAAGCGGTTTGCTTCTATGGCCGCTTTCGCCCTCATTTGGCTCGTAAAAGCAAAGGCATCCTGCGCTTCCCGGCTGATGTGGAATTGCTTTGCGACATTTTCCGCTGTTTCCGGCATGCTGTCTGTCCCGTACATTTTCTTCAATTTTTCATTTACAAATCTCCATCCGATCGTTGTGTCAAACATTTCCAGATTTCCCCTCGGGTAGCCGTTTTCCGGCACTGCCTCGATGATCACATCTGCAGAACCGGCTACTGCCGGTAAATCAACGGTATATTCGATATTTGCCTTTATCCTTTCAGCGTCTACCCCCCGTTGATTTTCCCCCTCGCCAGCCCTTTTCCATGACGGATCCGATTATGTTTTCCGCTTGATGCAGGATGTCAGGCCGGACATCTACCAGCCTGACTTTGAAACCGCCGAGTGCGGCCGGATCGAGATAAACTTTTGCGCTTGCAATGGCTGTCGCTGCTTCTCCAAATCCCGTGGCGATCAGCTTTACCTTGCCGTCAAACGTTGTTACATCACCCGCCGCAAATATGCCTTCGATGTTTGTCCGCATCGCCGAATCTACGACAATCGCATTCTTATCAAAATTCAATCCAATCTTTTTCATCACGTTTTTGCTGTCAATATTCGAATTAAAGTTTTTTAACCATTTTTCCGATTATTCTTTTAACCGGTGTTTTGTAAGCAGAAAAAAACGGAGCATCGCTTTGCTCCGTTTTTTCTCAACTATTCCGTTTACAAGCCGCATTTTAATTGCGCGCCGCAGTTATCGCATGTATTGCAGCCGCCGATTTCCTTCACTTTCCCTTTCCGGCAGATCGGGCAGGTATCGCCGATTTCGTTGCCGTATGTGACGTTTGTTGACCGGATATCCGGGATTGTATCAACCAGGACGACATGCTGTTTCGCATGTTTCACTTCCGCTTTTTCCTGTTTTTCTTCCTGCGGTTCTTCTGCTTTCAATGTCAGGACTTGCGAATCCCGGCTGCCGTCCACATAAACGGTTCCGCCTTTCGCGCCGCCCTTATACAGGCGTTCGTACACTTTTTCCACCTGTTCAACCGTGTAACCGCGCGGGGCGTTGACCGTTTTCGAAATCGAGCTGTCCACCCAGCGCTGGATGACGCATTGGACATCGGCATGGGCTTCCGGTGCAAGATCCATCGCGGTTACAAACCAGTTCGGCAGATGGTCTTTGTCCGCTTCCGGATGCTGATTCAGATATTCCTGGACGATGTCCGCATTGACCTCGATAAATTTGCCGAGGCGCCCGCTGCGGAAATAGGAAAAGGAAAAATACGGCTCAAGCCCGGTGGAAACGCCAACCATGGTGCCGGTGGATCCGGTTGGTGCAACGGTCAGCAAATGGGAGTTCCGGATGCCGTGTTTTAAAATTGCCTTGCGGATGTCTTCCGGCATGTTTTTCATATAACCGGTTTCCGTGAATGCACGGCGCAGGCGGTTTGTCTCTTCTTCGGTTTCACCCGTTAAAAACGGGAAACTCCCCTTTTCTTTTGCGATCTCAATGGATGCGCGGTATGCCTCGGTCGCGATCGTTTCAAACACTTTGTCGACAAGTTTGTTGCCTTCTTCGGATCCGTATTCTTTTTCCATATAAATGAGAAGGTCGGCTAAGCCCATAACGCCAAGGCCGACACGCCGTTCCCCGAGCGCCTGTTTTTTGTTTTCTTTCAGGAAGTACGGGGTCGCGTCAATGACATTGTCCTGCATGCGGACGCCGGTATGGACGGTTTGTTTCAATTGGTCCCAGCGCACTTCTTTCGTTTCTTTGTCGACCATTTTTGCAAGATTGACCGCTGCGAGGTTGCAGACGGAATAGGGCGCGAGCGGTTGCTCTCCGCAAGGATTCGTTGCGACGACTTTCTGGCCGTATGCTTTTGCGTTTGTCATGTCGTTGGCGTTGTCGATAAAGAAGACGCCCGGTTCCGCCGAGTAAGTCGCGCAGATGTTAATCAAATTCCAAAGTTCTTTTGCTTTGATTTTGCGGTAGACGCGCACTTTGCGGCCGAGTTTTTCCCATTCGCGCACATCGCCGATTTTATGCCATTCTTCATTATATATGCGCATTTCTTCTTCGCTGTAATTTTCCACATCCGGAAATTTCAGTTCGAATTCTGCGTCTTGCTCAACGGCTTCCATAAATTCTTTTGTGAGGCAGACGGAAATATTGGCGCCGGTTAAAAATTCCGGATTATGGACGGTGTAATGCCCGCCTGTTGCCAGTTTTTCTTCCGCCTCTTTCATGACTTCGTCCGTAAAGCCGCCCTGTCCCGGAATATGTTTGTAGTTCACAATCCCATGGTACATTTGCCTTTCCATTTCGGAAAGCGGCGTGAATTTCAATTTGTCGTGGGCTAGCTTGCGGATCCACTCATCGTTCGTATTTTCGATCAGGAAACGCAAAATCCGTGGATTCTGCATTTTCGAAATGATAAATTCGACAATGTCCGGATGCCAGACAGCCAGCATGATCATTTGCGCTCCCCTGCGACTGCCGCCCTGTTCGACCAGGTGCGTGAGTTTGGCGATGTCATCGAGCCATGAGACAGAGCCGCTTGATTTGCCGTTGACGCCCCTTGCCAGCGTATTGCGCGGGCGCAGCGTCGAACCGTTTGTCCCAACCCCGCCGCCGCGGCTCATAATTTCCATCACTTGTTTGCGGTGTTCGGAAATGCCTTCCCGCGAATCCGGTACAAACGGCATCACATAACAATTAAAATAAGTAACTTCCGTTTCCGACCCTGCGCCGTAGAGGACGCGGCCTGCCGGGATGAAGTTTAAGTTTACCAGTTCATTGTAAAACTTCCCAAACCATTCTTTCCGTTTCTCTTCTGTTTTTTCCACTGCCGCTAAGCCGGTTGCATTCCGTTTTGCGATTTGTTCGTAGTAGACTTCAAGCGGCTTCTCAATGATATCAAGCGGCCTTTTGATGACCCCTGTTTCTCTTTCATCCGGGTGTTCCAGCGCCTGGCGATAATCTTCTTCAATTAAGACTTCCGCTTCATTTTTTTCCCAGTCGATTTCTTTGATGACGCCGAGCCCCCTGGCCGGAAATTTCGGGTCTTCTTTAATCGTGAGGACAACAAAATCGCCCTTGCCCAATGTGACTTTTTCCGTGTCTTTAAACGCGTATCTGTCAATCATGACAAGCCTTGAAACGCCTTTGTACGTGATGTTCATATCCGGTGTAATCGGATGGACCTGCGGAAATAAGCGGATATCTTCGTTCAGCTTCTCCACATCCCATAATTTTTCTGTCGAAGCAACAGACATAACGACAACTCCTTCTCTATTTCTCCATGCAAATTCTCTGGTGGTTCTGCCTCCTTTAAAATAGCACACCGCAGGCAAAAATTGCAAGCAAAAACACTAGATATTGTATTGGTATTCTGTTTTTATATACCATATATTGTAGTTAGGTCAAACCTCTTTCTTTTTGTCAAATAAAAAAAAGAATAAGACATGCTGAAAATGCGAGAAATCCCCCGAAAAAGCAGGCAAATCCGGGCGTAACGAAAAAATTTGCCGCTTGCATCAAAAAAGCAGCCATAAAAAGCGCGGCACAAAAGGAAATAGCGAAAAAGCATGCCTCTGGCCGCTAAAAAAACAAATGTTCATTTATCTCTTAAAATTCCATTCATCCGACCTGTACCGCCTGTCTGCCAGTTCTTCCACATACGCCTGTTGCGCCGGCGTCAAGGTGTACGGTTCCAGCCGGATGCCGAGCCCTTCTTCAAACCCCTTATGGAAAGCCTCTTTTGCTTCCCCGTATGTGACGGGAACGGTGCGTAGTTCATTGATTGCAACCGCCTTCTGCTTAAAACTCCGCTGCATTCTTTCCCTCACCCTGTCACTCGGATATTTAAACAGGCTGAACAGCTTCTCCTCATCCATATCGAGCAAAATCGAGCCGTGCTGCAAAATGACGCCTTTCTGCCGCGTCTGCGCGCTGCCGGCGACTTTTCTCCCTTCCACGACCAGTTCGTACCAGCTCGGCGTATCAAAACAAACCGAAGAATGCGGGGATCTTAGCGCCTCCCGTTCTGCTTCCGTCCGCGGCACCGCAAAATACGCCTCAAGGCCGAGCGCACGAAATCCCCTGACAAGCCCTTCCGAAATCACACGGTAGGCTTCCGTGACCGTTTTCGGCATATCCGGATGCGCTTCCGATACGATCACGCTGTAGGTCAGCTCGTGCTCGTGCAAAACAGCCCTTCCCCCTGTCGGACGCCGGACAAAGCCGAGCCCGTATCGTTTTACCGCTTCGAGATCGATTTCCTGTTTTGCCCGCTGGAAATACCCAATTGAAAGGGTGGCCGGATCCCAGCCGTAAAAGCGGATGGCGGGCGGGATCTCCCCTTTGCTGTGCCAGTCGAGCAGGGCCTCATCCAGCGCCATGTTAAAAAACGGCGGACAGTGGCCTGAATCTACAAACAACCAGGTTTCTTTTCCCATATGAACCCCTCTTCTTAAAAATATCACTTTACCAGTTTACCAAAAAACGACGAAAAACGGCAAAGCCCCGCTCACGTTTGTGCCGGTTTTTCCGCTAACATTAAAAACTCAAGGGCTACAGGCTTTTCAGGCGGAAAAACTGAAAAAATAGCGGTGACATGGCTTTCTGAAAAAAAGATTTTGATTCAGAAGCGCAACACGAATATAATAGTAGATAGCGCATCAGGTAAGAAAGGGGGCATGCAGATGTCACAATCGTGGTACACAGTCATCATTGTTATTGTTGCGGTAGCGGCGTATACACTCGCCAGATACTACCGGCAGAAAAAAATCCTGAAAAGCTTGACGGAAGAAGAATTCAAGGCGGGTTACCGCAAAGCGCAGCTCATTGATGTGCGCGAACCGAATGAATTTGCAAACGGACATATTTTAGGCGCCCGCAATATTCCGCTGTCTCAGCTGAAAATGAGATTAAAAGAGATCCGGACCGATAAACCGGTTTATTTATATTGCCAGAACGGGACGCGCACCGGGCGCGCCGCTGAAATGCTTTATAAAAACGGCTGCCGCGACCTTTACCAGTTGAAAGGCGGCTTTAAAAACTGGACAGGCAAAATCAAATCAGGGAACTAAAAAAATGCCGCGGCTTTGCCGCGGCATTTTTCCTTTTATTTTTTCACATAACGCAAAACCGGTTTTCGCGCCGCCCGCGTTTCATCCAGGCGTTTGACAATGGTTGTATGCGGGGCTTCCTGGACGATTTCCGGATTTTCCTCCGCTTCTTTTGCGATTTGGATCATCGCATCAATAAAGGCATCCAGCGTTTCCTTCGACTCGGTTTCCGTCGGCTCAATCATCATGCACTCTTCCACGTTGAGCGGAAAATACACGGTTGGCGGATGGAAGCCAAAATCAAGCAGCCGCTTGGCGATATCAAACGTCCGCAC
Source organism: Weizmannia sp. FSL W8-1119 (assembly GCF_038008605.1). Classification (NCBI taxonomy): domain Bacteria; kingdom Bacillati; phylum Bacillota; class Bacilli; order Caryophanales; family Bacillaceae; genus Heyndrickxia; species Weizmannia sp. FSL W8-1119. Next base: position 1,701,884 of record NZ_JBBOZL010000001.1, read on the forward strand.
CCCGAGTTTTTTCTGGCGCCTGCCGCTTAACACAAATTCATGCTTACAATGGCGGTCATATGGTAGGTCGTAGTACGGCGCCAGCTTCCGCATCATATAATTGGCATTGATCACCGCATTCTCGGTCACTTCCCGCAAGCCGTCCGGCCCCATTGAACGGATATACGTATAGGCCCGGACATTGATGCCGAAATTGCCGTAAAACGGCTTCACCCTGCCGATTGATTGCGGCCGGTCTTCATCCAGATAATAGCGGCCGCCTTTTTTCGCAACAACCGGCACCGGCAAAAACGGGACCAGCTCTTTTTTGACGCCGACCGGACCCGAACCCGGGCCGCCGCCGCCGTGCGGGCCTGTAAATGTTTTATGAAGATTCAGGTGGACAACATCGAATCCCATATCGCCCGGGCGCGCCTTCGCAAGCACGGCATTCAGGTTGGCGCCGTCATAATACAGTTTGCCGCCCGCCTCATGGATAATTTCTGCAATTTCAAGAATATGCGCTTCAAACAGCCCGAGCGTATTCGGATTGGTAAGCATGAGCGCTGCGGTATCTTCCCCGGCAATTTTTCTTAAGTCGTCGAGATCCACAAGCCCTTCTTCATTCGACTTCACAGTGACCGTTTCGAAGCCGGCAACGGTCGCGGAAGCCGGGTTGGTGCCGTGGGCGGAGTCGGGAATGATCACTTTTGTCCGCTTTGTATCCCCGTTTGCTTCATGGAAAGCGCGGATCAGCATCAGCCCGGTCCATTCCCCGTGGGCGCCGGCAGCAGGCTGCAAGGTCACTTCATCCATGCCAGTAATCTCTTTTAAATGTTCCTGCAGGTCATACATCAGCCCGAGCGCCCCCTGGACGGTGCTTTCATCCTGAAGCGGATGGATATGGGCAAATCCCGGAAAGCGCGCAACCGTTTCATTGATTTTCGGATTGTATTTCATCGTGCAGGATCCGAGCGGGTAAAAACCGGAATCGACGCCGTGGTTGTTTTCTGACAGCTTTGTGTAGTGCCGCATTAAATCCAGTTCCGACACTTCCGGCAGTTCCGCATCCTGTTTGCGGATGTATTCAGGCGGAAAAAGGCCAGCAGCATCCACTTCCGGCACGTCCATTTCCGGCAGGCTATACGCGATCCGGCCTGGTTTGGACCGTTCAAAAATCAGCGACATTTCTTCATTTGCCATAGCACACGACCCCCATTTCTTCAGCCAATTGGTCAATCTCTTCTTTTGACCGCAATTCCGTCACGGCAATCAGCATGCAACCGGCAAATTCCGGGTAATCCTTGCCCGCATCATAGCCGCCGATGATTTTTTTCTGTAATAAATGTTCATTTACTTCTTGAACGCTTTTTGGCAATTTCACGGGAAACTCATTGAAAAAAGGAGACGAAAACGGGATTTCAAACCCTTTTTCCGCCAACTTCCTTTTCGCGTACTGTGCTTTTGCAATATTGGCCAGTGCCATTTCTTTTACGCCCTTTTTGCCGAGGGCGCTCATGGCCACCGATGCGGCAAGGGCATTGAGCGCCTGGTTTGAGCAAATATTGGACGTCGCTTTGTCGCGGCGGATATGCTGTTCGCGCGCCTGGAGCGTCAGCACATACCCCCTTTTCCCGTCCTCATCGACTGTTTCGCCAACAAGCCGGCCCGGTATTTTCCGCATCAGTTTTGACGTTGTCGCAAAGTAGCCGCAATGCGGGCCGCCGAATGCAGCCGGAATGCCGAAGACCTGGCAGTCGCCGGTTGTGATATCGGCGCCGAAATCGCCCGGCGGCGCAAGCACCCCTAAGGCAAGCAGATTGGCGGATACAACAAACAAAGCTTTTTCGCCATGGGCCAGTTCGCCGATTTCTTTTAACCGTTCAAGCGAACCGAAAAAGTTCGGGTATTGGACGATGACGGCAGCTGTCCCGCCGTCTATTTGTTTTTTGGCCGCTTCCAGGTCGGTACAGCCGTCTGCGAGCGGTATTTCTTCCACGGTGATGCCCTGTCCCCTGGCATACGTATGTAAAACGGCCCGGTATTCCGGATGGACAGCTTTTGAAACCAATATTTTCTTCCTCTTCGTCTGCCCGGCCGCAAGCATGGCCGCTTCAGCCATGGACGTGCCGCCGTCATACATCGAGGAATTGGCCACATCCATGCCGGTCAGCCCGCAAATCATCGTCTGGAATTCAAAGATGGCCTGCAGTTCCCCTTGCGAGATTTCCGGCTGGTAAGGGGTATAGGCCGTATAAAATTCGGATCTTGAGATCACATGGTCCACGACCGTTGGAATATAGTGGTCATAAACCCCCGCCCCCAAAAAAGAGACATATTCTTTTAAATTGGCATTTTTCCCGGCAAGTTCTGACAGTTCTTTTAACAGCGCCGTTTCCGATTTTGCTTTTTTGATCCGGTAATCCCCTTTAAACCGCACTTTTTCGGGGATGTCGGAAAACAGTTCCCCGGCACTTCGGACCCCGATCGCATCCAGCATCTCGCGTTTATCTTCTTCCGTCATCGGCAGGTAACGGTGCATCACTTTTCCCCCTCCTCGTTTTTTTGCTTTTTATAGAACGGTGTTTGGACAACGACGGCTTTGATCTTTTTGGAACGAACATCCACTTCTACTTCGGTGCCGGGCGCGTCCCACGGTACACGCAAAAGGGCAAGGCCGATATTTTTCTTTAAAGTCGGCGACTGTGTCCCGGTTGTCACCATGCCAATCCGTTCATCCCCTGCATAAACGCTGTATCCGTGGCGCGGAATGCCGCGGCCGGTCATTTCGATGCCGGCAAGGCGCCGTTTCAGGCCTTCTGCTTTCTGTGCAAGGAGCGCCTGTTTCCCGATAAAATCCGCTTCTTTCTTAAGCTTTACAGCAAACCCGATGCCGGCTTCAAGCGGGGAAATGTCTTCTACCAATTCCTGGCCGTAAAGGCAGAGCCCGGCTTCAAAGCGGAGCGTATCCCTCGCCCCGAGCCCGCACGGCAAAACGCCTTTTTCCCGGCCCTTCGCCAATATTTCGTCCCATAGCTTTGGCGCATCTTCACTGCGGCAGTAAATTTCAAAGCCGTCTTCGCCCGTGTAACCGGTTCTCGAAAGCAGCACTTGAAACCCTTCAACATTTGCGTTTTCAATAAATGAAAACGATGGAATGGTAAAAACATCCGCTTCTGGCGCAAGTTTTTGCATTACTTCCGCAGCAAGCGGCCCCTGGAGCGCGAGCTGGGCAACGTTTACGCTGATGTCCGTTATAGAAACATCCTCCGTCCGGTGTGAAACAAGCCATTTGTAATCTTTTTCCGTATTGGCGGCATTCACCACGAGCCAATACCGGTTTTCGCCCAATTGGTAAACCAGCAAATCATCGACTGTGCCGCCGGCTTCATTGCACATGGCGGTATATTGGGCAGCACCCGGCTTCAATTTGGACACATCGTTCGTCATCATTTTTTGAAGGAAGCCAAGGCTTTCCGGCCCCTCCACCAGGATTTCGCCCATATGCGAAACATCAAACAGGCCTGCCCGTGTGCGGACGGCTTCGTGTTCGGCTTTAATGCCCGAAAATTGCACCGGCAGTTCCCAACCGCCGAAACCGGTCGTTTTTGCGCCGTATTTCCGGTATACATCATATAATGGCGTCCGTTTTAATTCCGGCATTAGTACCCCTCCATTCTGTTTTTTATCCGGATGTGGATCCGGGAGCAAAAAAACAGGGAATATTCCGCCTGCTTCACGAAATATTCCCTGTCCTTGCACCTGAAAGTTTACCGAAAAACGGTTTTCCCCTTTGGTGGCTTCCCGAAAAAAGAAGCGCTCTCCAGAGATGCGTCAAATTAAGAGTCCTTTTGCCTGAGAGATTCACGTTTCCGCTTGCTCCGTCGGCGCTACAAAAAATGCAGTCTCTCCTCTTATTCTCATCCGCCAATATTCAGTTCAAAATCGGGCATACTAAAGTTAAAATGCCTGATGCAGGCTGTTCCATACGATTTTCCCTGTAAACCCTGTAAAAACTCTTGGTCAGTTTCATCGTATCATGACACCATTCTGAAAATCAATTGAATTTTTTAAAATAAAAAGCGGCTGTAAGAAATGGAAAACGATGCATCGGGGACGATTGGAAAAGGAGTGCAGGCAGCATGGAAGTCAACATTGAATTTGACCGCTCGTGGGAAACGGAATTGATGGAACGCTATCAGGAGGACGGGCCGTGGGGAAAATGGGAACTTTATAAGCTTGCAGTGGAAATGGAAAAACGGCTGGTCATTCCGGAATTTGAAGGGTTGCAGGCGCCAAAGCATCTGGCCAATGTCAAACCGCTTGCGCACCAGCTGGAAGCGGCCCGCCAGGTGGTTGAAAAGATGAACGGCAAAGCCATTTTGGCGGATGAAGTCGGGCTTGGAAAAACGATTGAAGCCGGCCTTATTTTAAAAGAATATATGATTCGCGGGCTTGCAAAAAAAGTGCTCATTTTGGTCCCGGCATCGCTCGTGTCGCAATGGGTCGCGGAACTGAACAGCAAATTCCATATTCCCGCTGTCGGGCAGAAGAAAAGTTATATGTGGGAGCAGTATGACTGTGTTGTCTCTTCCATTGACACCGCAAAAAGAAGCCCGCACCGCGACATCATTTACAAGCAGCAGTACGACATGATTATTATTGACGAGGCGCACAAGCTGAAAAATCCGAATACAAAAAACTACGCATTTGTCCAGGGCTTAAAGAAGAAATTCTGCCTGCTTTTGACGGCGACACCGATCCAAAACCGGATCGATGAAATCTTCCACCTTGTCTCCCTGCTGAAACCCGGCCATTTAGGCAGCGAATCGAATTTCAGCAAAAAATATAAAAATGGGGACAGGCAGGTGAAGGAAGACGAACATTTGCGGAAGCTGGTCAGCAAAGTGATGATCCGGAACCGGCGCACAAACACCGGGGTGGAATGGACAAAACGGCGCGTTGAAACGGTGCTGATTGACTTCAGCAAAGAAGAGCGCGAACTGTATGACGCGCTGCAAACGATCCGCAGAGGCAGCGAATCGTACAGCCACGCCGGCTTCTCGCTATTGACGCTGCAGCGCGAGGCGTGTTCGAGCCGTGAAGCCGTTTTTGTAACCTTAAAAAACCTGCTGAAAAAAACGGAACAGCCCTCGCCCGTTTTAGAAGAAACCGTTGCTGCGCTGATCCAGAAAATTGAAGCGATAAAAACCAATTCAAAAGCGGAAAAAGCGCTCGAGCTTATCCAAAACATTGATGATAAAGTGATCATTTTTACGGAATACCGGGCAACACAGCTTTACCTGCAATGGTTTTTAAAACAACACGGCATTTCATCCGTCCCCTTCCGCGGCGGCTTTAAGCGCGGCAAAAAAGACTGGATGCGGCAGCTGTTTGAAAACCGCGCCCAGGTGCTCATTGCGACAGAAGCGGGCGGTGAAGGGATCAACCTGCAATTTTGCCACCATATGATTAATTTTGATCTGCCGTGGAACCCGATGCGGCTCGAGCAAAGGATCGGGCGTGTCCACCGCCTTGGCCAGGAAAAGGATGTGCATATTTATAATTTCGCAACCAAAAATACGGTTGAAGAACATATCATGAAACTGTTGTACGAAAAAATCCATTTGTTTGAGCGGGTAATCGGGGAACTCGATGAAATTCTGACCCGGCTCGAATTCGGAAAACTGGAAGACCACCTGCTGGATGTCTTCCAAAACTCGCAATCGGAAGGCGAAATGAACATCAAAATGGAAAATCTCACCCAAATGATCGAATTTGCGGAAGCGGTACGGAAAGAGGAGGGAAATGCGGATGCTGCAGGAAGAAATACATCAATATCTTGAACGCTTTTTTGAAGCAAACGGCGCTGTATTGGTTGAAAACCGCCCCGGCTGGATGACGGTGCAGCTGACGGTTGAACTGGATAAGGCGTTAATGAACCGGCCGTTTTACTGGTCCTATCTTGAAAAAACAGGCGGCATCCCGAATCCGATGACCGTTACGTTCATTACGGACCGGGAAAAAGCACCGGATACGGTAAAAGGGGAACCGGTCCATTTTGGAAGCCCTCGTCTGAACCAGATTTTCGAGACGGCAAAGCAGTTTTCCCGCTATATCCGCCTGTTTGAAGACGTCCGCCCCGGGCAAAAACAGGTGCCACTTTACCCTTGGCTTGGGATGAACGCCAAAATTTCGTACCGCTGTGATTTAAAAAAAGATGTATTCCGCTCGATCGGGTTGAATTTAATCCACGGCACAATGGCTGAAAATTTTCAGGACTTGCTGGAACAACGGGCACTGACGCCGAAAATTCCGGATTATTGTTTTACACTGACGCCGATGATCATGCCGAAAAGCGCCGTCACCAGGATTGAACAGTATATCCGGCAAGGCCTGTCGAAAGAACCGCATCATTGGGCGGAAGAAGCGGTAAAACGGTGGCACCAGGATCTCGCGCTGTTGGACCATTTTTACGAAGATATGGAAGAGCGCCCGGAATCGTATGAAATTGAAAAACAGGCGCTGAAGGAACAGTATGAGCCGAAAATTACCGTTCATGTCCTAAACGGCGGCCTCTTTTATTTAAAAGATGCGTTTATATAAATCAGGCAGCCCCAAAAAGGCTGCCTGATTCTGCTACTGTTTTCTTTTGAAAAAGAGAAAAAAATAAGGAAGAATGCCGAACCATCTTTCGGCAAAAGGCGGCATCTCTTCCTTTTTCTCGTTCCGCTTTTTCTGCCGCTCGCTTTTTGGCGTGCTCATATGCTGTATCCATGTTTGTGCCAGCAATTTGACATAATCATTTGTCGACATTGGCGCCACCATCCTTACAGGCGCCAGTATAACCGAAAGCCTCCGTTTTTATGCGGCCGGAAATTTCCGCAACAATCTCCGCAACCGATTTTCCCGTCGTATCAATAACCAAATCGGCACACGAAAGGTAAAACGGCCGCCTTTTTTTGTAAAGGGCGATGATCTCCTCCTTTGTCCTTCCTGTTGCGACAGGCCTTGAGGGGTCATTTTGAATGCGTGAAACCAGGATTTCCGGATCGCAATCCAGAAAAACCGTCACGCCGTCCCGTTTTAATAGACAGGCGTTCTCTTCCCGCATGACAATCCCCCCGCCTGTCATGATCACCCCTGCAAGCGATGCGGCCCGTTTCAGCATTTCTGTTTCTTTCCGGCGAAAATAGGCTTCCCCTTTTACAGCAAAAATGGCAGCGGGCGGCATTCCTTCCTCATCTTCAATCCAGCGGTCAAGATCCGTCGCCGCACTGCCCAAAAGCGAGGCGAGCGCATGGCCGACAGTCGTTTTTCCGGCACCCATAAACCCGGTCAAATAGATCCTTTTGTTCATTGTTCCTCCCATTGAAGCACCTTTTTTTCTGCCTGATTATATCGTATCGTACTTTTAAACAGTTCACCACTGCCATTTTCCGCAGTTAAGGAAATCACTGCAGTATCCCCGTCCTGTTTGATATTGTAAGACACCAATCCGTCTGAAAAACGGAGTTCCCCCGGGCTTTTGTCGCCTTTTTCCAATTTTTGCGCCGCCTCCCTGATGGCGAAAAGCGACATGGTATTCCGCAAATAATATTCCTTCACCAGCACGGCATATTTCTTTTCGCCTAGGTAAATATTTGTTCCCGAAATGACCATACTGCATGCGGCAAGCGCCAAAAACAGCACTACCGGCAAAATAAACCCTTTTTGCCTGTTCATCGGGCATTGCCCTCCGTTTGGCCGAAGAGCGCATGGCGGGAAAGAAAGGTCATTTCCGCTGTTTTTTCCGCGCCATTCGGATAAACAGCGGACACTTTGACCCCGTTTCCTGTTGCCGCAAATTGGATGGACCGCACATTTTGAAGCACAATTTGATGCCCCTCACCGTTCACTCTCCGCCGCAAACTGTTCTGGTACGGTTCATACGTAACCGTCCTTCCTGCCTCGTTCAGTTTCAAAGTATTTTGGGCTGCCTGGCACGAGCTGCTCACCCGGATTTCTTTGCGCAACTGCATGAGAAAAAGATTCCACTCTTCATCTTCTTCCGGCCGGAATGCTTCCCCGGCTGTCCCGAATGTTTTCACTGCCAGGGGAAAAAGCGAGAACAAGGAAGTGACGAGAAACAGCACGCACACGCTTTCAAGCAGCGTAAAGCCTTTTTCATTGCCGGAGCGAAACACAAGTCTTGTTTTGCTCATGTTTGACACATGCCTTTCTGCCATTGTCTTTGATTTGAAATGTCCACGTGGCCCCGCCGGCCTTTTTTTCTTTTTCAACGACTTTTCCGGTAAAAGTCCATTCCTCCGTTTTTTCGTATAAAAAACGGGCTGCCTCCATCTCCTGTTTTGTCTCTTTGATCTGGCCAAGCATATGGAGAAACGGCGGGAACAGGCAGGCCGCCATCAGGCAAAATACGGCAAACGCAGCGATGACTTCCGGAAAAGTAAAGCCCCGTTCACTCTTCGACATAAAACCGCCCGCTTCCAATATGCGTAACCAGCTTGATTTGTTCTCCGCCGGACTGGAAATAGAGCGTGCCGAACTGGGTAACATTCCCGTCCGGCCCGATCGTATAGGAATGAAAGCTGCCGTTTTCGAACATTTTGATGCCTTCCGGAAGCTTTCTTTTTACAATCGCCGCATTTTTCCTCGCCTCAAAAATGGAATACATATTGTTCTGGCGGAAAAATTGGACGTATACGTTCGTCTGGCGGGAAATCGCGTCCGTTTGCGCCAGGTACAAATCATTTTCAAGCTGGTTGATGAACATTTTTTTGACGGTCGTATGTTTCACCGGCTTAAATCCGGCAAACGCAAGGGCGGTGATCACGGATACAATCAACAAAACAACGAGCATTTCCGGAAAGGTAAAACCGGATTCGTTTTTTGGCCGCTTCACTTTGCAACCTCCGTTACTTTCCCGTCCGCCCCAATGTTCACTCCGTTTCCATTTGGGCAGCTCGTTTTCGACACATAGCCGCCGTCTTTCAACTGGCTGATGGATGACGGATATTCATTGTGGTCCATTTCATACGCCTGCACCTGACCCTGCACCATGGCAATGAACGCATCGCAACCTTTGTTATTGATCGCATCGGTATGTTTGGAAATGTTCGGAATCATCAAAAACAAGAGAACTGTAATAACGAGCAAAACAATCAGCATTTCGATCAGCGTAAAACCTTTTTGATTTTTGATTAAAGACATGGGCAATTTCTCCTTTCTTTTTCTGGGGGGAAGGCTTTAAGCCCCGCCGCCCGGCAAGCCTTCCCCGGTTAAACCGCGTCAATCATCTGGAACATCGGCAACATGATCGACAAATAAATGGCAACCAAAAAGAAACCGATGAAAATAAATACAACCGGTTGAATCAGCCCGAACAGGCTTTGGATTTTCTCTTCCATTCTTTTCAAGCTAATTTGGCTGTAATAATAGAGCTCCTGATCAAGGCGCCCGTTTTTCTCCCCGTGGCGCACCAAAATGACCAGCTGCGGCTCGATAAACGGGACAGAGGCCAGGGCGTGGGAAAATGTCTCGCCGGCAAGCAGTTTTTCGCGCACATATTTTGCGGTATCGCGCCAAAGCGGCTTGAAATTTTGCGATTCCATTACATGCAGAATTTCATAGACGGAAAAACCGCTTTTCAGCATAAAGCTCCATTCCCTCGCCAAAAACTGGCTGTAGTAACTGGTATAGTAAAAACGGGATACCGGCAGCCGCGAAAGCCATGCCGCCTGCGCGAGCGGTTTTTTTCTTTTAAAATAGAGAAAAAAGAGTGTGAAAAACAGGAAGAGAAAATTACTTAAAACCAGGATATCATGCGGGGCCTGTTCCATGATGGCCAGGAACAGCCGGAGATTTCGCGAAGGCTTGTAATCCATTGCGACATACATATGTTCAAATTGCGGCAGCAGCACGTTTCTCACAAAAGCCGTGGCGATAAATAGCGCGGCTGCCAGTATGAGCGGATAACGGATCAGTTTCCAAAAGGCAAGGGCGTCCTCGTGCTTTTTCAATAAGTAAGCACCTGCCTCTTTAAGGGCAGCAACCATCTCCCCGTGCTGCCCGGCAAAATAAATTTGCATGCATGCGTTGGCATCAAACCGGTGTTTCAGCAGCACGTCATGGAGCGGCGTTCCGTTTTGCAGCTGTTTGTTCATGGAACGCGCATTCAGTTCGCCGTCCACATGCCCGAGAAAATCGATAGCATCCGCAATCGGAAATCCGTTTTCGAGCATTTCACCGACCCGGGTAAGAAAGCGCCCCTGTTGTTTGAGGCTTATCCGCTTCTTCCTCTTCGGCAATCCAGCGGTGATACTCTTCTTCAGAAATGTATCCAAGCACAATCCCCTTTCTGAGCCATTCTTTCAGCGTCGGATAATGGTAGCGGACCTGTTCCCCCTTTGCTTCTTTCAGCACCCGCTGCAAATTTTTCCCGTACAGCAGCTCATATACCGCGGTTTGCCGCTTTTTCCGGCTGCCGGGACAATCATGCGGGCAGCGGATGCCGCCGCATACCGGACAACGCAATGTAATCAGCCGCTGTGCGCTGACAGCGAGCAAAGTCTGCTCCATTTCGTGGATGCTCACGCCGAATTCCATCAGCCTGTAAATCGCGCCCTTTGCGTCACGCGTATGCAAAGTCGTCAGGACAAGATGGCCGGTAAGCGATGCGCGTACCGCAATTCTTGCTGTTTCGGCATCGCGGATTTCCCCCACCAGGATAATATCCGGATCATGGCGCAAAATTGCTTTCAGCCCTGTGCTATAAGTAATGCCTGCTTTTTCATTCACCTGCACCTGCAAAAACGAATCGCTTTGTTTTTCAACAGGGTCTTCCAGTGTAATTACATTCCGTAAAAACCGTTTTGCGCAGTGCTCAACAAGCGTATACATCGTCGTCGACTTGCCGCTTCCGGTCGGACCGCTGAAAATCAGCATGCCGTGCGAATGGTTTAATAGCGCCATTAATTTTTTCGTGCTCGATGGAAAAAGTGAAATTTGGCTGAGCTGGAATTGTTCTTCGTGGGGCAAAATCCGGATGACGAGGCTCTCTTTGGAAAGAGAGGTTGGCAGCGTCGAAATCCTTAAGGAGACCGCTTGCTGCAAAACGTTTATGGCAAACGACCCGCTTTGGGGCTTTCGTTTTTCACTGATATCCATGGAAGACATAAATTTTAAATGGGATATCAGCCTTTCCCCGGCTTTCGCGGAAAGGTTGCGGTGGGGGTACAGCCTTCCGTACTGCCGGAACTGGACATGGTAATGCTTCTCTTTCGGAACGATATGGACATCGGTCACATTGTTTTTCACCGCCTGTCCAATCAATAGTTCCGCGATTTTTTCAACCGACATAATCCATCACATACCACCTTTCTTTTGGGATATTCTCTCATTTCGACACGGCTTTCAAAATTCCTGCTGAAAGCAAAAATTTTTTCGCTATTTTTTTCTCTCAGCCGCAAAAAAAGTGTGTGATTTTTGTCACAAATTTTGGCGTTGTTATCATTTATAATATAGATAGGATAAAAAATATAGAGGTGTTTAATATGGAACCAACATTAAAAGTGATCAACGCCCTTTCTGACCCGACCCGCTACTCGATTTACCAATTTGTACTGAAGAAACGGAGCGAAGTATCCGTCCAGGAAGTGGCCAATGAATTTCATATTCATCCAAATGTGGCAAGGCTCCATTTGTCGAAGCTCGAAGATGTAAAGATCATTTCATCCGAACTGAACAAAACCGGAAAAGGCGGGCGCCCGGCAAGGCTGTATAAAAGCTCTGAACAAGTGGTGGAACTCTCCTTCCCGCACCGTGAATACAAATTGCTGTCCAACATTTTGCTTGAAGCCATCAACAAAATGAAACTGGCAGATGCAGGCCTTTTGAAAGAGATCGGCCGGGAGTACGGAAAACGGATCATCGAAAACATCTTAAAAAACATGAATAAAACAAAAGACCAGCTGACATTTAATGAAAAATTATCTGTGCTCGCAAGCGTGTCCACCGTGGACGGATACTGCATCGAAACGCTGGAAACAACAGACAAGAACGAACTCGATTACCATGTATACAACTGTCCGTTCCGGGAATTAATCCATCACTCGGCGGATGTTTGCGAGATGCATGTTGCTTATATTCACGGGTTGTTTGAAGCGTTGTTTGACGATTTCGACATCAACCAGCAGGAAACCATGCTTCATGATTGCAGCGAATGCATTTATCATGTGAAAGTTGCTAAAGTTGCTAAAGTTGCGAATTAAGTACCGGTTGTGTTTACACCCCTTCTTTGTTCCTTTATAATATAACTTGATGGACATAAAAAGAAGGGGTGGTTCATTTGGATCGTATGTACCGCGTATTGGGTTTCTGGACTGGTGTAATGGCAGTCATGTTTTTCCTTGGCGGCATGAAAGAAACCGCTTTACTGTTTCTGGCCCAGACCGGTTTCTTTGTGCTTGTCAGCTACTTGAAACTGTCCGAACGCATGTATATGTACATCTTTGGGGCTTATTTAACAATTTTCTTCGCCGGCTTTACGTACTACACCACGTTTATACTCACACCCGGCTTCGGCGAATAACCTGTTCCTCTTAAAAATCTGCTTGCTTTTTCCTTGCACTAAAAAAACCGGCATTCGCTGCCGGTTTTTTTATCCCCCCAAAAACGGGTTGGAACTTTTTTCGGCCCCGATCGTTGTCTGCGGCCCGTGTCCCGGGAACACGATTGTATCCGGGTGCAAAACCAGTAACTTTGTATGAATGCTTTCCTGCAAAACGCCATGGTTCCCGCCCGGAAGATCGGTCCGCCCAATGCTGCCGGAAAAAAGGGCGTCCCCTGAAAAGACAATGTTGTGATCAGGCAGCCAGTACGAAACGCTCCCCGGGGAGTGGCCCGGCGTTTCCAGCACTTGAAGCGAAAAAGAGCCGATTTTCAACATGTCTTCCCCGGCGATAAGCTTTTCCGCCCCGCGCGCGCTGATTTCTCCCATCCCGAAAAAATGGGAGCCGTTTTGCCCTGGATCCCCGAGCCACATCTCTTCCTTTTGATGGATATAGGCCGGGATTTTGTACGCATCCCTTACCGCATCAAGGGCGCCAATATGGTCAAAATGGGCATGCGTTAAAAGCACCGCAAGCGGGTTCAGCGCATTTTCCCCGATAAAAGCGTGCAGCCTTTCAAATTCCGCTCCGGGGTCAAATATCAAACAGTCTTTTTCGTGGTTCCACAGGATATAGCAATTCGTCTGAATGGGCCCGACCGGCAATTGTTTCCATTTCATTCGTATCCCTCCTCCCTTATTGTATCATGTTTTCATCCGTAAAAAATGCCTGTTCATTTACTCGACAAATCACCAGACCGGTTGTAAAATAAAGATAATTGAATACCTTTTCATTATAAGGGGGATGTCATGGGTACAGTCATTATTTTCAGTCTCGTCTCCATACTGTCACTGATTGGTTTCATTACTGCGGCCAAAAACAAAAATATCCTCGGATTTATTTTCGGCATCATTTCTTTTGCCCTTTTCGGCTGGTTTGCCATCATGACCGTCATCCATTCGGGCTACCCGGCCTTTACTTAATGCTGAAAAAGCGGCGCCATGCCGCTTTTTTTCATCTCATTATATCGCTGTTTGTAGTCTGCCAAAATCAGCGCGTATCATGGAAGGGGGCGCCCCGCTTAAATTTTATTTAACGCCAGCCACGCTGCCCCGAGCACGCCGGCATCGTTTCCCAATGTGGCAAGTTCCAGTTTTGTCGATTGGCCGACCGTGTTGAACGCGTATTTCAAAAAATAAGCGCGCACCGGGTTTAAGAGCGTTTCGCCTGCTTTTGACACCCCTCCCCCCAACACGATTTTTTCCGGATTTAACGTATTGGCCACACTTGCCAGCGCAAGCCCGAGGTATTTTGCCGTTTCGTCAACAATTTCGTGGGAAAGGGCATCTCCCGCTTTCGCAAAGTCAAACACGTCTTTGGCGCTTACCGATCCGCTTCGGGCATACAAATCTTTTAACGGGGACGCGCCGCTAAATGCAGCCAGTTTCGCTATGGCTGTCCTGACCACGCCTGTTGCGGAAGCGACCGTTTCAAGGCAGCCGGTTTTCCCGCAGTTGCATCGTGCCCCGCCTTCCGGGATGACGGTAATATGGCCGATTTCGCCTGCCGCCCCTTTTACGCCGTGGACGATATCCCCGCCTGTAATGATGCCGCCGCCGACACCGGTGCCAAGCGTAACGAAGACCATTTCCCCGGAACCTTTCCCGGCGCCTTTCCACATTTCACCGAGTGCCGCAACATTTGCATCATTATCGATCACCACTTTTAACCCCGCCAATTTTTGCAATGTCCCGGCAACCGGATAATGCTGCGCCCAGCCGATATTGACGGATTCATAAATCACGCCGGCTTCCATATCAACCGGCCCCGGTACGCCGAGGCCGATCCCTGTGATCTCTTTTTTCTCCCGCTTTGCCCGGGCCAATTCGTCCTCAATCGATTTTGCGATATTCGGAAGGATCGCTTTCCCCTCGTTAGCCGTCACAGTCGGGATCTCCCATCTGTGTACAATATCGCCTGCTTCATTCACAAATGCCAGTTTTGTGGTGGTGCCCCCCAAATCAATGCCAATGATCCACTTCTCAGCCATTTCGCTCACCCTCCATTTTTTTCTCTTTTTCCAACCGTTTTTCCTGCCTGATGATCAACAGGGCGGTTTCGTATTCGCTGTTTTCCAGCACCCTTGCCTGGTACAACTGCCTCAGTTCCAATTCCATCAGCTCGAGATCGGCAAGCCGGTCCCCGATATAGACAATAATGCCGAATTTTTTCAAAAGCTGTTGCACATCATAAAGTGTTCTCATTTCGACCCAGCTTTCATTTATAAAAAATCTGTTCCAAGAAAAGTATAGTCGATTGTGCAACTTCTAACAAGCATCAAATTGCGGCAATTTGCCGGATCATTTGGCCGCCCGGCGTGGAAGTACGCCGTGAAACCTTGCCCGGTGCATTTTTTGAAGGATAGCCGCGGAAACCCACGGCGCCCCTATATACCGGCGCGCTTCCCCCGGCCCTAAAGAGAGAAATTTTTATCCCGGCACGATCCGTCCCCCGAAAGGCCCACACTTGCACGCCAAAGAAGCGGCCCGGAACCGAAACGGGGGCATGCTTATTAGTCTGCCGGGTGAATGCCGCGCAGACCCATATAAACGAGGAAAGCGGCAATAAGAAGAGCCGGAAGCTGCACACCGATGCGCTTCCGTTTCGGAAAGTGGACGATGCATGCTGCAAGAAAGCCGCCGAAAAGCCCGCCAAGATGCCCGAAATTGTCAATGCCGGAAACGGAAAAACCGAAAACGAGATTAATGATGATGAGCGTAATGACACTCGGTCCCATTGTCCGGAAAAAAAGATCTCGGTAAGCCGTCCCGATGTAAAGAAGCGCGCCGAACAAGCCAAAAATCGCACCGCTTGCGCCGGCAGAAAGGCTTGGTGAAAACAGGAAGCTGGCCAGGCAGCCTGTAAACCCGGCGAACAAATAAATCAGGGCAAAGCGCGCCTTGCCGTAAATCCGTTCGACAAGCGGCCCGATATAGTATAAAGAGAGCGAATTCATAAAAAGGTGCATGATCCCGATATGAATAAAAACGGGCATAATCAGCCGCCAATATTGCCCTTCCATAATCAGCGGATTGTACTTGGCGCCGAAACGGATCAGGTTTTGCGTATTCTGCGTCCCGCCGGTAAGCGACATAACAATAAACACGGCAATCTGTACGGCCAGAAAGACGTATGTAAAAAATGGCCTGCCCGCGTCAAACAGCTGCCGTTCCTCCTCTTCCCGGCGCGCCTCGGCTTCGAACACCGTCCGCTGTAATGCATAGGCGTCCCCGCTCATCGTTTCAGGCGCAATGGCAAGCCGGCTTTCCGTGAACGGGCGCAGCTTACTGATCCCGGGACCAGGATTCTCCCCTTCAATCAATACGCTGCGGAGTTCCGTTTTTCCGCCATTGATATGCATCGGTTCATCCAAATAGATTTCATAATCGTCAACCGGCGCATACTCGCTTACGTAAATATTGAGTACGCGCGGAGCAAGCCGCTTTATTTGTTTGCATAAATCTTCAGCCTGTGCGCAACAATCGCGGATGTCGCGGTATAACCAGTTGCCCCAGTCGATGTCATACCGCAAAAGACGCACAAGCGGCAAATTCTTCTTTTTTGTATTGGCAAGCCACATTTCATCCCGGTTTTCACTCAAAAACAGGATCCGGTACTCCTGTTCCACGACAAAATGGCGGCTGATTGCCCAAAACAAAACATCTGCCCTACTGTTCACGATTTCCCCTGCCTTTTTCCATCCATTTTATCCTAACTATATCGAAAAAAAGAGCGGAGTGTAAAGCGTTTGGCCTTTTACACCCGCCCTTTTTTCACCGTTATTGAAAAACCTGGCCCATGACGCGCGACCGTAATCCGGGAATCCGCATTGCCGCCGTGACCGCCAATTTTCTCGCAGGGCCGTACCCAAATACAGTGTTTAATACCCGGTAACGGTTCCGGTAAGCTGCTGAAAACAGAAGCAGCACCGCAATCCACTTCACCCATCTGTTCATGGCGATTCCTCCCCCGAAAAATTTTCTGCAACTCATTTCTATTTTTCCTACCGGGGGAGAAATTATCCGCTAACGCTGTGGCAAAAGAAAAAACAGCAGGAAAACGCCTGCTGTTTACTTTGTTTCGCGATGTACGGTTGCACGTTTGTCCCGCGGGCAATATTTTTTCAATTCAATACGGTCCGGGGTCGTACGTTTATTTTTTGTTGTAATATAGTTACGCTCACCGCATTCCGTGCAAGCCAGTGTAATGTTTACACGCATGTTTCATCCCTCCATCTTTCTCAATCGATCGTGCATACGACTTTTCTATCATAGCATTTTTCACGTACGATTGCCAGTATGTTTTTTCAAACAAAACCGTTCTTCCCACCGGCTGCCGATATATGTGAAATTTTCACTTGAATGGGGCAAGCAAGCCTGCCGGTCCCGCTTTGCTGGCACGAATTGGCCCCCTCTTGCCGGATAGGCGGTACACTTCACAGGAAAATCATGATATAACTAACAATAGTACTTTGCAATGAAAAAGGAGAGAACCGGATGGTTATTACGCTGATTGTGTTACTGGCGCTTTCTGTGGTATTGTTTCTTATTTCGTTTTTCCGCCAGGACCACGCACATCTGGTAGAACAGGAACTGGAAGATTTGTCTTTAAAATTTTTCCAGGAAACGTACCAGATCAAAAAAAGATTACAGACGCTCGAAGAAGAATTTATGATGCCCGGAGCCGATCCGCTTCTTCCGGATCCGTCCGGCAAAAGTCCGGTCAATGAAATTGTAAAAAACCAGGTGCTCGCTTTGTTCCGGCAGGGCCTTTCATTCGAACAAATCGCAAGGCAGTCCGCCCTCCCCGTAAACGAAGTGAAACGCATCATTTCCGGTGCCATGCAAACACCAGAATAGATTTATACAGAAAACGGATAAAAGGGTTCCCCCTGTTATCCGTTTTTTCCTCAGCCGGAGACGGCCTAGTTGGCATTTGCAACTGTCATTTCCGGCGTATTTGTTGCTTTACTCTCCTCTTTTTTCTTCAGATCAAAATAGGCTTTAAACACACGGTTTGCAATTTTTAAATTCGTGTGCGGGTCGGATGCTCCCCCCATATAGGACCATGGCACGACGACCGAGATGGCAATTTCCGGATGATTGTACGGCGCATAGCCGACAAAAGTGGAATTCCATGCATTGCTCCAGAGAGAAGGATGTGTTCTTCCTGCGGCGTCGTATTTTTCCACCAGTTCACCGCCATAAACAGCCTGGGCTGTCCCGGTTTTCCCTGCCACTTTCAGGCTGGAATCAATCCGCCCGTAAGCTGTTCCGTGGGGAACGTTCACCACATTATAGAAACCTTGTTTGACGCGGTTGATGTATGATTCTTTCATATCCACACGGTTTAAGACCGTCGTGCCGATGTCTTTCTCGACAGGCCCGAGTGTCTTGCCGTCCGGGCTTGGTTCACGGATTTCCTTCGCAATATGCGGCTGCACACGGTAACCGCCGTTTGCGATCGTGGAAACATACTGGCAAAGCTGCAGCGGCGTATACGTGTCAAACTGCCCGATCCCAAAGTCGAGCACGTTCCCGCTGTTCGGCGGGACTTCCGTTTGGTAGCCGCCGACTTCGCCCGGAAGGTCAATGCCGGTTTTGACGCCAAGCCCGAACTGGGCAAAATATTTGCGCAATGTCCGGATCGTTTTCATTTTGTCAATCCTGAGCGGGCCATTTGGCACATAATTGTGCTGCCCGCCGATCGCCATCACCGTCCGGAACATATATACGTTAGATGAAACCTGCAGGGCCTTTAAGTCGTTAATCGCCCCAAAACCGTTGGCAACCCACGATTTTTTCACAGGGGTGCCGGCAAAATGGAGCGGCTGGTCAACAAATACACTCCCGGGCGAGATGGCCCCGGTCTGGTACCCGGTCAAAACAGTCGCACCCTTTACCGCTGAACCTGAAGGATAAGCGGTTGTCATATTCCCAAGCGCAAAGTCCTTGATTTTCGCAGATCCGTTCTTTGTGACCACCTGTTTGCCGGCCATTGACAACACTTCGCCGGTATAAGGGTTCATGACGGTGACAAAGGCACGGTCAGCAAGCGGATTGCTTGCGCGGGCCGCTTTGATTTCATCGGTAATAATTTTCTCCACTTCTTTTTGCAGGTCAATGTCAATAGACAGGACAAGGTCGCTGCCCGGCTTCCCTTTGCTGATCACTTTTGAAGAGATGACATTCCCTTTTTTATCCTGTTTCGCTTCCACTTTTTCTTTTTCGCCGCTCAAGACATCTTCATACTGCTGTTCAATGTAGCTTTTCCCGACGCGGTCATTGCGGCTGTATCCACGGGCCGTGTAGTACTGCTCCTTGTCGGCAGGCAAGCCTTCTTTTTCGGTTGTCACATCGCCGAGGATTGACCCTAAAACCGAATCGTTGCTGTTTGCCTCTTTGAACACATAGTTCCGTTCCCAGTCGGTTGTAATGTCCACGCCCGGCAGCGCTGAAAGATTCTCGCTCACAGTCGCATACTCTTTATTTGTCACGCCCGTGTTTTTGATAATTTGCGGGGACAGCACATAGCCGGCCGACATTTTGCTGTAGATCGCGAGCACATTGAGATCTTCCGGCGACATTGAATCCAGATCCTGTTTCGTAATCCGCTTCAGCTGCAACTTGTATATTTTGTCGCTGTCGTTGTCGAGCTTTGCCTGTTCTGCTTTGGAAACGAGCTGTTTTGCCGCTTTCGGATGGGTCAGGATCCAAAAGTCTTTTTTATCCCGGTCCGTCAGCCGTTTCACATCCGCATCCGGCACTTTGATGATTTCCCCGAGTTTCCTTGCCACTTTCAGCATTTTTTTGTTGTCATCCGCCTGGGTTCTCGTATATGTGATCGCCTTCAGCGCTTTATTGCCCACAATCACTTTATAGTTCCGGTCAAGAATTCTTCCTCTTGGAACAGAAGTATGGATCGTCTTGTCTTCCGTCTGTTCAAGTTCTTTTTTGTAATCCTGGCCGTAGACAATCTGTACAATGCCCAGACGCACGACTAAGACCGAAAAAAGCACAAAAACAGCAAAGAACAGCATATTCATTCTAAATGGAATATGCGACCGCTTTTTCCGCTTCTTTTTTTTCAACCTTTTTCTGCTCCTCCCTTCGCCATCGGCTATACATTCCATTTTAGCGAAAAAATGCGGACATGGCTATAAAAAATACCGCCATTTTTGGAAACCGCGGCCCTACATATCCCCAATCCGGATATTCCTTGTAAAAAGCGAAATGCACAAATGCCCTGCCCCAATGACTAGCATCAGCACGCGGATGCTCACCTGGCTGTTGAAAAAAGTGACGGCTGCAATGAAAAGTAAAATCGAAGCAACTCTGCCGGCATTGGTAAATATTTCAAGCACGACAACATACTCAATCCGTGCTTCCGCTGCTTTCCATGCCCTGCCGATCACATCGTATGTCATCGAATTATACGGGACAAGCAGAAGCGGGTAAGCAATCGCAATCGTTGCGGCATAAAGCAGCATTCTCGGATAGGTGACTTCAAAAACAAACAAAAACACGGCCGCATACAGAAGCAGCCCGCCCAAAAAAATCGAGCGCTGGCGGTGCTTGATTTTAATATAACGGGCAACGAGCGTGTACCCGAGAAACTGCAGGCAGGAATTGATCAGCCCGAACGTGCCGAGAGAAAGCTCGCTCCCCGTAGAAAGGAACACGAAAACGGAAATCATAAACACAAACGTGCCATCCCTTAAACCTTGGACAAAATGGGCGCTTGTAATCCGTTTCCAATTCGGGTTGCGGTGTCGTTCCTTTACGATTTGCTTAAACAAATAACGGCCGTGTGCAGGGCGCGGCGCAATAAAAAAACTGAGGACGACGGCAAGGGCAAACAGGATCAGGGAGAGGGCAAAAACGACCGTATAACCGGTTTTTCCGATTGCTGAAATGATCAGCCCTGCGGCAAACGGCCCGGCCATGCCGCCGATGGAACCGAATGCCCCCATAAAGCCGTTAAAAAAATCCCTCGTCTCAGGCTCCGTAATTTCAAACGTCAGTACGTTGTAGGCGAGCCAGTAAAAGCCGTAGCCGATCCCGAGCAGCCCGCCAAGCAAAACGATAAAATCGCCAGCATGCCCCCGCGAAAACAGCACGCATAAATAAAACAGCGCCAAAAAGGCAACCCCGATCCTGAACACCATGACCCTGTCCACTTTTTTTGCCCATCTTCCCGCGATGATAAAAGTGAGCGGCTGCAGGATGACAACCGATAAATTATATACCGCCAGATCTATGTACTTCCCTGTCTGCTTCCATAAATATATGTTAACGAAAGAATTGGACAGCGAAACGCTTAAAGAATAAAGCCCGCCGATCGCAAGCAGCAGCAGCAGATCTTTTGACAGTTCTATATCTCCGAACCATTTTTGCACACGCTTCATAAATCAAAACTCCCCCCATTCCCCTATATTGTTTTGAAAAACGGGGGCGTTTATGCACGGGTGCATGCAAAAAGGGCGTGCACGCAAATTGCGCGGCACGCCCTTTTTTAAATGGATCGCGATTATTTCGCTGCTTCGTACAGTTTTTCCACTTCGTCCCAGTTTACAACATTCCAGAATGCAGAAATATATTCCGGACGGCGGTTTTGGTATTTCAAATAGTAAGCATGTTCCCAAACATCAAGGCCAAGAACCGGTTTTTTGCCTTCGGAAAGCGGGCTGTCCTGGTTCGGGGTGCTCATAATTTCGAGCTCGCCGTTATGGACAACAAGCCATGCCCAGCCGGAACCGAAACGGCCTGCTGCAGCAGCTGCAAATTGTTCTTTGAATTTTTCAAAGCTGCCGAATTTGCTGTTGATCGCGTCAAGCAGCGCGCCTTTAGGTTCGCCGCCGCCATTTGGCGAAAGCAGCGTCCAGAACAGCGAGTGGTTGGCATGCCCCCCGCCGTTGTTGCGAACCGCTGTACGGATTTCTTCCGGAACCGCATTCAAATCCGAAATTAAGTCCTCAACGGATTTGGAAGCAAGATCGTCATGGCCTTCCAGCGCTTTGTTCAAGTTGGTGACATAAGTATTATGGTGCTTCGTATGGTGGATGTTCATCGTTTCCTTGTCAATATAAGGCTCCAGTGCATCATACGCATACGGCAATTGCGGTAAAGTGTACGTCATATCTTTATTCCTCCTTTATGTAATGTTTTGAACCGGAAAGATTCAAAGATTTGTCATATTTAATGTACCAAAACCGGTTGATAGATGGCAAATTTTACGCCTGCATTTTTCAGAATCCCCCCGGGTTCTAATTGCAGCATACCGGCATATACTGGTAGCACTCATAAAGGAGGGAATGTCCATGTTGAAAAAAATCGCTGTGCTCTTTTTCGCTGCCCTTATCTCTTACTGCATCTACTACGATCTCCACGCAGGCACAATCCCGACGAATGCAAAAGAAACAGCCGGAAAAACCGTTGCCGTACAACCGCAAACAACGCACCGCCCGTATGTCACAGCCAAAGTCCATTCCGGTGACACGGTGCTTACGATTATCAAACAAATATCGGGCGGGCCGGCGCCTTCGATTGAAAAAGCGATCCGTGATTTCAGCAAACTGAACGGCGGAATTGCACCGGAAGACATCCAGATCGGACAAACGTACCGATTTCCCATTTACGGCGAATCCCGGTAAAATGCGGACAATGGCTTGTCAATCGGGGCAGTCAATTGTTAAAATGTAAGTTGGTAAAATGTTTATGGACTGACAGATCATTAAAGGAGCGAATATCCTTGGGTGAGATCATACACCGTACAAAAACGCGCCCTGTCAAGGTCGGAAACTTGACGATCGGGGGCAGCAATGAACTATTCATTCAAAGTATGACGACGACGAAAACACATGATGCCGATGCAACCGTCCGCCAGATTGAGCGGCTTGAAGAAGCAGGCTGCCAGATCGTGCGCGTTGCTGTCCCGGATGAACGGGCGGCAAGGGCTATTCCCGACATAAAAAAAAGAATCCATATCCCGCTTGTCGCGGATATCCACTTTGATTACCGGCTTGCGTTAATCGCGATTGAAGGCGGTGTCGATAAAATCCGGATTAATCCGGGCAATATCGGCAAGCGTGAAAAAGTCGAAGCGGTCGTGAAAGCGGCAAAAGAGCGCGGCATCCCAATCCGGATCGGCGTCAATGCAGGAAGCCTTGAAAAACCAATTTTGCAAAAATACGGATACCCTACAGCAGACGGCATGGTCGAAAGCGCCCTGCACCATATCCGGATTCTCGAAGACCTGGATTTTCACGACATTATCGTTTCCATGAAAGCCTCGGACGTCCGCCTTGCCATCGAAGCGTACGAGAAAGCGGCAAGGACATTTGACTACCCGCTCCATCTCGGCATTACCGAATCCGGGACGCTGTTTTCCGGCACCATCAAAAGTGCCGCAGGGATTGGGGCGCTTTTAAATATGGGAATCGGCAACACGCTCCGCATTTCTTTAAGCGCCGACCCGGTGGAAGAAGTGAAAGTCGCGCGCGAGCTGCTGAAAATATTCGGGCTTTCCTCCAATGCCCCAACGCTCGTTTCATGCCCGACTTGCGGCCGGATTGCGATCGATTTAATCAGCATTGCAAACGAAGTCGAAGAATATTTACAGACCATAAAAGCGCCGATTAAAGTTTCCGTCCTCGGCTGCGCCGTCAACGGCCCCGGTGAAGCAAGAGAAGCGGATATTGGGATCGCCGGTGCACGCGGGGAAGGCCTCCTGTTCCGCAAAGGGAAAATCATACGGAAAGTGCCGGAAGATAAAATGGTAGAAGAATTGAAAAAAGAAATCGACATGCTTGCCGAAGCGTATTACCAAAAACAGGCCGCGCAAAACGCGAACCCCGTCTGACCGAAACACCGGCGTAAAACAAGCCGGTGTTTCTTCATGCGCGGCAACTTTTATCTTCCAGGCCTGGCCCGGACAACAGGCGGCACGATCGCTTCACATTCAAAACGGAAAAGGAGGCGCACCATGGTGAAAAAATACCGTTTCGGCATTGACATTGACGGGACTGTGACAGATCCTGAAACGCTTATTCCGTTCATTAACGATGCCTTTCACATTGACCTGAAATATGAAGACTTAACGAAGTATGAGATCACAGATGTCGTCGATATTCCTGCCGGGACATTTGCCGACTGGTTTATCCGCTCGGAGCCTGTGATCTATGCAAAATCCCCGGTTGCAAAAGGGGCAAAAGAAGTGTTAAACAAATGGGCAGACCGGTTTGAGCTGTATTTTATCAGTGCACGCGCATCCCATCTGCTTGATGTGACCAAAAACTGGTTTACAAAACAACAGCTGAAATACCATCATATCGAGCTGATCGGCACGCATCATAAAGTGGAAACCGCAAAAAAATACAGCGTTGATCTGTTTTTGGAAGACAAACATGACAATGCGGCTGCCATTGCACAAACCCTTGGCATCCCCGTCCTTCTGTTTGACACCCCGTACAACCGGGATCCCGTCCCGGAAAATGTGTACCGGGTGAAAAACTGGAAAGAAGCGGACGACTGGGTCAGGCGCTGGATCACCCAATCCGGCCGCGCCGCACACGATTAAAGGGCTCCTTCTTTCTGTAAGGGGCAGGCCGGATTGGGGGTGCGCTTTTTGCGGGTGACCTGTGCGCCGCCCGCTTGGCTTATTTCTTGAAAATGCATGTGTGAAAATTTCCAAGTATTTAACAAACCCTGCCGGAAGCAGGGTTTGTTAAATATTTTGCCGCGTTTCATCCGCCATGCATTCCGGGCACGTGCCGTAAATTTCAAACTTATGGCCGGAAATGGCATACCCTTCCAAACCGCTGACCGTCGGCATCGGGCAATCCGGGATTTCTTTCGTCTTCCCGCACGCCAAGCAAATAAAATGGTGATGGTGGTGGTTTGTCGAGCATTTGAAACGGAAATGCTTTTCACCGGACAGCTCTGTCACTTCCAGAATGCCAAGTTCGGCAAAAAGCGATAAATTCCTGTAAATCGTGTCAAAACTGAGGCCCGGGTAATCATCTTTCATCCACTCGAGCACGTCTTTTGCCGTCAAATACTTATTGCTCTCCGAAAACAAATCGAGCATTTTTTCTCTTTTTCCTGTATGCTTATAGCCGTTTTCCTTCAAGATTTCAATTGCCTCATCCAAAAGCATGTTCACACCTTCTTTTTGTTCAAACCGGCACCGGGCCGGAATCGTTTCATATAAACCGCCAAAAGCAAAATAGCGATGGAAATCATCACAATTGTACCGCCGGGCGGCAAATTCAGATAAAACGCCGTGACCAGCCCGCCCAAAACGGAAATTTCGCCAAAAAGAACGGAAAACAAAATGGTCTGTTTAAATCCCCGGCTGATGCGGATGCTGGCCGCTACCGGGAGCGTAATCAGCGCAGATACAAGCATAATCCCCACGATCCGCATCGCGGCCGAAATTACAAGCGCAATCAGCACCATAAACAGCAGGTGGATCGTTTTCGCAGGGATGCCGGACACTTTAGCATATTCCTCATCAAAAGAAAGCAGGAAAAGTTCCTTGTACAGCAAAAGGATCATAGCCGCCACAATGACGGCAATCCCCAGAATGAGCCAAAGATCAGCCCGGCTTACCGCGCTTACGCTGCCGAACAGGTAATTCATCAAATCTACATTATACCCGCCGGCCACAGAAATAAAGATCAGCCCGATGCCAATCCCGCCCGACATGATAATCGGAATCGCAAGTTCTTCATAATGCCGGTAAACCCCGCGCAGCCGCTCGATCAGCACGGATCCGAGCACGGAAAAGCCGGTGCCGATATAAAGCGGGTTCAGCCCGGCAAGAACAGGAAGCTTGCTGCTTAAAAACAGGCTGACAGCAATCCCGGACAATGTGACATGGCTGAGCGCGTCCGCAATCAGCGACAAACGGCGCACGACAATAAAACTGCCGATCAAAGGGGCAATAAGGCCGATTAAAATCCCGGCCAAAAATGTATTTTGCAAAAAGTGATAATGAAAAAGTGCAGCAATCATTCGGTTTCTCCTTCTCACCCATATTCATGTGCCAGCAACCGGGCATCGCGGGCGTACCAGAATGAACGTTTTTCTTTATCCAGTTGCTGAAACGCGTGGATGTCGCCATGGAAGTATAAATGCTGGTTCAGGCACGCAACATGCGTCACCTCGTCGGAAACGGCGCCGATATCATGTGTGACAAGAATCAGGGTAATGCCCCATTCCCTGTTCAGCCGCTCCAGCATTTCGTAAAAAGAGCGGACATGGTGCTGGTCCACACCGACTGTCGGCTCATCCAGCATTAAAATCTCCGGCTTGCTGACAATGGCCCGCGCGATAAACACACGCTGCTGCTGGCCGCCGCTTAGCTCGCCAATATTTTGATGGGCGTACGCCTCCATCCCGACTGAGCGGATCGCTTCCATTGCTTCCTTTCTGGCGCTGGGGCCAAGGAAACGGAACAGGCCGGTTTTTTTCACCAGGCCGCTTTCGACCACTTCCAAAACAGTCGCAGGATAACCGGTATTAAATGCATTGGCTTTTTGCGAAACAAAACCGATCCGGCTCCAGTCTTTAAAGCGGCTGAGCGGCGTGCCGAAAAGGCGGATTTCCCCTTCCTGCGGTTTTAACAGCCCGAGCATGAGCTTTAACAGTGTTGATTTTCCGGAACCGTTCGGGCCAATGATGCCGAGAAACGCTCCCTTTGGTATGTTTAAATCGATCTGTTCCAGCACATTCTTCCGGTCATAACGGAAAGAGAGGCCTGAAACTTCCACAATGTATTCTTCCATACGCAACTCCTCAATCAGAATCATTCCGATTTAAACATTATACCCGCTTTCCGGAAGATTGTAAAGGGTGGCGGTTCGCGGTGAAATGCCGGCGGTTGCCGCCTTCTTGCCGCTTTTCTGCTTCCGGCGCAATGCCCCATCCGAAACATTTCTTCCCGGCCCGCATATACATGAAACGGGGAGAGTGATGGATATTGAAACTGATTCAAAATATGGTCAATTATAAGGTGAATATCATTACCGGCGCGGAACTTTTTAAATACGCGCGGCAGTTTAACGTGAAAATCAGCCGCGAAGATGCGGAAAAAATCGCGGATTATGTGCGGGGAAAACAGTTGGACATCTTTGATGACGAGGCCCGCAGCAAAGCACTGAAAGACATTGCAAAAATTACAAGCCCGCTCACCGCAAAAGAAATCAACCGGGTGTTTGTCTTATTGGCAAAATAGAAAAAGAACCGGCCGGAAAAAGCTTTTCGGCCGGTTCTTCCTTATTTCACTACGCGCCTGACAACGCCATTAAAGCACTGTTTCCAGTAACCGCTGCTCATGGTGTCGATGGAAACGCCATCTGAACTATTGCAATCGAGAAATTTGCCGCCGCCCAGGTAAATGCCCACATGGCCGTTGTACTTATAAGTATTGAAAAAGACCAGGTCTCCCCGTTTCATATGCGAAGCACTGACCGCTTGCCCAAGCCCTGCAAGCGTATCCGTATTCGCACCGGAGTCACCCAGGTTCACGCCTGCCTGTGCGTAGGCCCAATGAACAAATGAGGAGCAGTCAAAAAGCCCGTTTGCAATGTCGCTTTTCGTTCTTCCGCCGCCCATTTTATAGGAAGTGTGCCCGATTAAAGCTGAACCGGCGCTGATCGCTTTTTCAACCGTTCCGGAACCGTTATTTGAAGAGCGGCCGGAATCAGAAAAGGAAGATACGCGCGCAACATGTTTTGCGCGGGATCCGGGCTTTGCCTTTTCCTTCTGTGTATGTGCCGCGGTTTTTCCGTTTGAACCATCCGGGCCTCTTCCGGCGCCCGTGCCGGAAGAGGCGGAATCCTCTTGCGCCCGGTCTTGAGGAGCGGAAGGTTTTGCCGCATCAGATGGCGCGGCCGCGGCCTGCTTGCTTTCAAGTTCAGCGAGCGCTGCTTTTTCCTCTGCGTTTAAGGAAGCTTCTTTGTCTTTCAGCCTGGCCAACTCAGCTGCAGCAGCCTGTTTTTGCTCCTTGAGCGCTGCTTTCAGGCTTTTCTGGTCTGCAAACCGGTATTTGTTTTCTTCTTTCAGCTCCTGCAGCTCGGATAAATCCGACTGTACTTTCTGAAGCTTCTTTTCCACTTCAGCTTTTGCTGCATTTAATGTTTGGCTGTCTTTTTCCTGCGCTTTTAAAATGGCGCGGTCTGCTTGGACAAACGTCGTTAACGCCGCTGCTCGGCTGACAAAATCGCTCAGGCTGTCGGATTCAAGCAGCACATTCAGGTAACTGTCCAGCCCGCCGTTTTGCTGAATGTCACGCGCGCGTCGGGCAAGTACGTTGTTGCGTTCTTCTATTCTTTTTTGCGTTTCTTTCATTTTTGCATTTAACGATGCAACTTCGTCTTGCGCATTTGACACTTCCTGCGTTTTTTCACTGATTTTCTGATTGGTCTGGCGGATCTTAGCCGAAATTTTATCCATATCCGACTGAAGCTGTTTCTCGTTTTCTGCAATCTTCGCAATCTCGTTTTGCTTGCCGGAAATGCTTTCCTGCACGGCCGACTCCTCGTTTTGAATGCTTTTGGCAGCGGTTTCTGCGGATGCTTTGCTAAGCGGGACGAAAGCGCTGCCTGCGATAAATGCAGCAGCGGTTAACAACAAAAACTTCCTGTTCACCTTAACGCCTCCATTGCTATGTACCGGCTTTTCCCCATTATGTAAAGCTCCCGTTCTATTAATCTATTGATATTTCTGATTATAGCATTCATTCTTTGGCAAATAGATTACAGTTTTATTTCATTTTGAAAATGGAGGTTTATTTTTAAAAAATCCAGGCAAAACCAAAAGCTTTGAAACGGTATAGATGCAAAAAAACAGCGGGGCACGATGAATGGTGGTGTCCCGCCGTTTTTATGTTTTTATTTGGCCTTTTTCAGCGGCTTTAAAACCCGGCCGGGATTCAAACGGGCTGTTCCACAATTTTGGCCAGCAGATTTTCGTCAAATTCCCTGTTTCTAAGCATGGCGATTTCGTATTTGTACGGCGGCTTGCGGTTCTTTTTGTCTTCGCCGACATAAGGGGTTTCCAAAATTTTCGGGATGTCAGAAAGCGCCGGGTGATGCACGATATAGTCAAGGGCTTCAAATCCGATATGGCCAAACCCGATATTCTCATGCCGGTCTTTGTGCGAGCCGGCTTCATTTTTGCTGTCATTGATATGCAGTACTTTCAGGCGACCGATGCCGATGATCCGGTCAAATTCATCCAGCACTTCATCAAACCGGTTTTTCACATCATAGCCGGCATCATGGGTATGGCAAGTGTCAAAGCAAATGGAAAGCTTGTCATTGTATTTGACGCCGTCTATGATTTCCGCCAGTTCCTCAAACGTCCTGCCGCATTCGGATCCTTTGCCGGCCATCGTTTCAAGCGCAATCTGGGCGGTTTGCCCCGGAACGAGCACCTCATTCAGCCCTTCAATGATTTTTTTGATCGCTTTTTCCGGCCCTGCTCCAACATGGGCGCCCGGATGCAAAACGATCTGCTTCGCCCCGATTGCCTCCGTCCGCTCAATTTCCGACTGCAAAAAACGGACACCGAGTTCAAATGTCGCAGGATTTGTTGTGTTGCCGATATTGATAATATACGGCGCATGGACGACAATCTCCTCTATGCCATGTTCTTTCATATGGGCAAGGCCTGCTTCAATGTTCAAGTCTTCAATTTTCTTCCGCCTTGTATTTTGCGGTGCGCCGGTATAAATCATAAATGTGTTGGCGCCGTATGAAACCGCCTCTTCACTTGACGCAAGCAGCATTTTTTTGCCGCTCATCGAGACATGTGAACCAATTTTAAGCATGGTGTTTCTCCCCTTTTATTTCCGTTTTTGCAATTTCCTTTGCCGTTTTTTCAGCATTTCGATCTGCCGTTCCATTTTCTTTTTATAGCCCGGCTTCACTTTTTTCGGCCTGCCGATTGCCTTTCTCGCCGCGGTTTCCGTTTTATCCGCTTTTTTCACACGCTTTTTGCGGCGGTTCCGGTCGCCCAGTTCCACCCATTCGCCGCGGCGCACATCACGGTAGATGAAGGCAATCCCCATTTTCTCAAGCTGCGTGAGGGCAAACTCATCGGAAGGTTCGTAAATGGTTGCGCATATGCCCGATAGATCGGCGCGGGCCGTTCTGCCGGCGCGGTGGACGTAAAACGTCAAATCTTTTGGCAGCTCGTAGTTTACGACATGGCTGACCCCTTCGATATCAATCCCGCGCGCGGCCAGATCAGTGGCAATGATATACCGGTATTCCAGGTTTTTGATTTGTTTCATCGTTTTCGCCCGTTCCCGCGGCGAGAGGTCTCCGTGGATGCGGGCCGTTTTCATCCCTTTTGCCGAGAGCCCTGCGGCAATTTCTTCCACCATCGCTTTTGTGTTTGCAAATACAATCGCCAAGTACGGGTTAAACGCCTCGAGGGCATCATGCAACACGTCAATTTTCTCCCGCGCGCGTTTCGGGATCAGAATATGTTCAATTTTTTCTGCTGCGATTTGCCGCGGCGCTACCTGCTCGAATTTCGGATTTTCCATGTACTTTTTTAAAAACGGCTTTAATTTTTCGGGAATGGTTGCCGAAAACACGAGCATTTGCAGTTTTTCAGGCATCCTCCCCGCAATTTGGTCGACATCCACGATAAAGCCCATATCGAGCATAATATCCGCTTCATCTACAACAAACGTTTTTGCTGTATGGACAAACAACGCCTGCTCTTTCACAAGATCATTCACCCTGCCCGGCGTGCCGACTACAATTTGCGGCTGTTTTTTCAGTTTGCTGATATCACGCTGCTTGTCCGTTCCGCCGATAAACAGTTTGGCGGTTATCCGGCCTGTTTCTTCCCATTTTAATACTTCCTGAATTTCATGGTAAATCTGTGCCGCCAGTTCCCGCGTCGGGGCCGTAATCACCGCCTGGACTTCCGCAAGAGACGGGTCTGTTTTTTGCAAGAGCGGTAGCACATAAGCATGTGTTTTCCCCGTTCCCGTCTGCGACTGTCCAATGGCACTTTCCCCACGCAAAACAAGCGGGATCATTTTTCGCTGTATTTCCGTCGGTTCGGCAAAGCCTTTATGTTCGATCGCTTTTTCGATAAATGGTTTAAAACCGAAATCTTTCCATTTTGTTCCGTTCATGTTTCCACTCCTTCTCTCATGCAGCAGAACGTCTTGTTATTATAATCAACATCCGAGAAAAATGCCAATTTCCGCATGCCCCGGTATGCAAATGGAAATTTTTGTGCCGTTTACGGGCAGAAAGAAACTTTTTTTGCATGCCAGACGTTTCCGTTTGGCCTGCATATTGTAATATTGAACGCAAAAGCCAAACAGAAAGGGGGTCAAATGGATGCCGCCAAGAAATATGCCGCCGGTTTTCGGCCGGCAAAACCCGCCCCCGTTCGGCGGAATGCAGCGTAGTCTGTTTACCGGGAACCGCCTGGGCGGGCCGGGCATGCCCGGACAATTCAGAGCCGGAGGGCAAATGCCGGGATTTCCGGGCCGAGCGGGCGCAACTGCAGGACGGGGCGGAGGGTTTTTATCCAGACTGTTCCAAAGGGGCGGGCAAACAGCAGCCGCCAACCCGGCAGCCGCCTTCCAGCGGGGTGCCGCCGGGGGAGGCGGATCACTTTTCAAATCCATCACAAATCCTTCTTCGATCAGTTCGTTTTTAAACAATACACAAAACGTCCTGAAAACCGCGCAACAGGTCGGCCCGATGATCCAGCAGATCCAGCAGGTCGGCCCGCTCGTCAAAAATCTGCCGGCGATGTGGAAATTGTACCGCGGCCTGAAAAATGCCCCGGAAGAGGAGGGGCAGGAGAACCGCGAATTAAGCAGCAAAGAGAAAAAACCTGAACCGGCAAAAGAGAAAAAAAGCAACCGGCAGGCGGGTCGTAACGCATCATCTCAACCCGCAGAAAGCACAAATGGCGAAAAACGCCCGGAAAAAGGGGCTTCCGTGCCGAAATTGTTTATTTAAGGCGCCAAAACCGTTTGTACCCGCGTGCAGACGGTTTTTTCTATTAAAAGCTGGCACCGGCCCGTGCGTTTCCATCCTTCCGGGGAAGCGCGCCCTATTTCAGGCACGGCCGGCTGTGCAAAAACCCGTTTTGTATTCTTTGCCGCATTCCGATATAATACAAATGTAATAGACTCATTTCCCAGCCCGGATGCCGGCGTTCCGGCACCCTGTTAGGAGGATCGCGATGGAAGTGCTGAAAATTTCCCCCAGGGGTTACTGCTACGGCGTTGTTGACGCAATGGTCATTGCCCGCAACGCCGCAATGGATAAAACTTTGCCGCGTCCCATCTATATCCTTGGCATGATCGTCCACAACCAGCATGTGACGGATGCCTTTAAAGAAGACGGGATCCTTACGCTCGACGGCAAAAACCGCAAAGAAATTCTCGAAAAGGTGGAAAAAGGCACCGTTATTTTTACCGCGCACGGCGTCTCCCCCGAAGTGCGCGAACTTGCCCGGAAAAAAGGCTTGACGGCCATTGATGCCACATGCCCGGACGTGGCGAAAACCCATGATTTAATCCGTGAAAAAGAAAAAGAAGGCTATGATGTCATTTATATCGGAAAAAAAGGCCATCCGGAACCCGAGGGGGCAGCCGGTGTCGCACCCGCGATTGTCCATCTCGTCGAAACGGAAGCAGACGTGGAAGCCCTCGATATCCGCAATGATAAAATTATTGTAACAAACCAGACGACGATGAGCCAATGGGACGTAGCGGATTTGATGGAACACATCCAAAAGAAATACCCGCATGCGGAAACGTACAATGAAATCTGCCATGCCACGCAAATTCGCCAGGAAGCCGTTGCCAGGCAGGCCGGGGAGGCCGATTTGCTGCTTGTAGTCGGCGACCCGCGCAGCAACAATTCAAACCGCCTCGCGCAAGTATCGGAAGAAATCGCCGGCACAAAAGCATACCGGATTGCCGATGTCGAAGAAATTGAGCTGGCATGGCTTGAAGGTGTACAAAAAGTTGCCGTAACGGCAGGGGCATCGACGCCGACGCCGATCGTGCGTGAAGTCATTGCATTTCTTGAGAAATTCGACCCGGAAGACGAATCAACCTGGGAACGAAAGCGGGACGTACCATTAAACAAAATTTTGCCGAAAGTCAAAGCGCCGCACCCTTCTTCCGGCCAAAAAGCATAAAAACCCGGTTGGAACGCTTCCGGCCGGAAAAGTAATAAAGGCAAAAGGGCGGAGTCCGGTGGGCATCCGCCCTTTTGCCTTTAACTATCCATGCTGGAACGACTGCAGCACCGGAATGAAAATGAATACCCGTTGGCACGTATTTTCAGGAAGGCATCCATACGGGATGCAACGAGGCACCGGCAAAAAGAATGAAAATGAGCCATCGCAATCTTTAAAGGATAACGCGGCCCGGGTTAAAAAAGGCCGCCTTTTCCCTGCTTTCAGCGGCCCCGGCGTTTTCTTAAAGAAACTGAAACGGGTCTGTGTTTACTTCGGATGCAATAAAGCGGACATCGAGCTGATGCTCCCTGCATGCTTTTCGCATATAGGCCGCAACCCCTTTTTTCATCACCTTCTCCACGTTATGCCCGGGGTCTACGACATTCAGCCCGAGCGCCAGTGCATCGTGGGCGTTATGGTAATAAAAATCCCCGGTGACAAACACATCGGCCCCTGCCTTTTTTGCCTCAGCAAAATATTTGTTGCCGTCTCCGCCGAGAACAGCCACTTTTTTCACTTTTTCGTCAAGATTTCCGACGACGCGCAATGCCGGAACTTCGAGCGTTTTTTTTACATGTTCCGCAAAATCCCGCAGCGCCATTTCCTGTTCGATTTCGCCGATCCGGCCCAGCCCGAACTTCCGGCCTTCATTTACGACCGGATAAATATCATAGGCGACCTCTTCATACGGGTGCGCCTCAAGCATGCTGGCGAGCACCTGTTTTTCAATCGATGCGGGATAAATCGTTTCAACCCTTGTTTCATCTGCTGCCTCGAGTTTGCCCGCTTCCCCGAGGAACGGGTTTGTCCCTTCCCCCGGCAGAAAACGGCCGGTACCGCGGGCTGAGAAAGAACAATGGCTGTAATTCCCGATCGCCCCCGCGCCGGCATTCCCAAGCGCCGTTCTTACGGCTTCTTCATGGGATACCGGGACAAAAACAACCAGTTTCCTCAATTTGTCTTCAAAAAGGGGCGATAATACTTCCGTATCGCGGAGCCCGAGCGCCTCCGCCAGCAAGTCGTTCACACCCCCTTCTGCAATATCAAGGTTCGTATGGGCGGCATATACAGCAATTCCGTGGCGGATGCATTTTTCAATCAGCCGGCCCTGGGGGGTGTCCGTCGCCATGTTTTTTAACGGCCGGTAAACGGAAGGATGATGGGCGATAATGAGCTGGGCATCCTTTTCAATCGCTTCATCCACCACATCTTCCAGCACATCAAGTGCCACCAGCACATTTTTCACCGGCCCGTTTAACCGCCCGATTTGGAGCCCGACCGGATCCCCGTCCATTGCAAACTTTTTCGGTGCAAACTGCTCAAATAGCTGGATGACATCATGCCCGTTCGCATGCTTCATGTTAAAACCTCCTCTGCCAAAGCAATCAAATGGCGATAGACGCGCTTTTTTTCTTCAATTTCCGGGCTTGCGCCTGCCTGCTCCAGATGGCTGAGCACGGATTGCCATTTTTTGATTTCATTGCGCCATTTTTTCCGGAAAGCTTCATTTTGGTTTTTGATTAAAACCGGGCCCATCAGGCGTTCCGCTTCCGCGAGCGCCACAAG
The DNA here is from genome assembly GCF_038008605.1 of Weizmannia sp. FSL W8-1119. Taxonomy (NCBI): domain Bacteria; kingdom Bacillati; phylum Bacillota; class Bacilli; order Caryophanales; family Bacillaceae; genus Heyndrickxia; species Weizmannia sp. FSL W8-1119. The sequence goes on from NZ_JBBOZL010000001.1 coordinate 1,736,340, forward strand.
CGTGCCCGCGTATTCTGCCGCGATGATTTCATATATTTTCCCGTCTTCCTCGAGAATGTCTTCTCCTGTAATGGCCCATCCGTTTTCCGCCAGCCATCCGCGGACAATGTGTGATCCGGTATTCGGCTGCAGGATGAGCGTTTCTTTGCCGTTTAGTTTTGCTTTTCCGCGATCAAGGATGGAGGCAATCAACGCGCCGCCCATCCCGGCAATCGTAATGCATCCCGCTTCCCCTGGAGCCAGGATTTCAAGTCCGTCTCCTTTCCGGACGCTGATTTTTCCGGCCAGCCCTGCTTTTTCCACTTGTTTTTGCGCCGAATGGTACGGCCCTTCCGCCACTTCCCCGGCAACCGCCTCTGCTACTCTGCCGCACTTCACGCAAAATACGGGCAAATAAGCGTGATCAGACCCGATATCTGCCAATACAGTGCCGGCCGGAATAAAAGCCGCCACCGACTCAAGCCTTTTTGAAAGTTTCCCGCTGTTCATTTCTTCACCACTTTACATGTGATACCTCTATTGTAGCCACTTTTTGCCATAAAAAAAAGGGGGATGCCCCCCGTACGGCGAACCTGCCTCTTATTTTAGCTTTGATACCCAGTCCGCCATTTCATCAATATGGTCCTCTTCGACAAGTCCGGCCGGCATGCCCCCGCTCGTGCCGTTCCTGAGCACCTCTTTGATCTTATCTTTGGACAATTTCTTGCCGATGCCGTGAAGATTCGGCCCCGCCCCGCCTTGCAAATTGTTCCCGTGGCAGGTCACGCAAGTCTTTTTGGCAAAGCTCTCCGGATCAAACTTTTCCGAGGAAGCGGTTTCGGTTTGCTTTGGATGCTCCTTTTCTTTGGCCACTTCCTTCGCATCCCCGATCCCTTTCACGGAAAGAAAAAAGATAAGGGCAAGCCCGAATGCCATAATCAGCACATATGGGATGACAGGATTTCTTTTCAATGCGTTCCCCCCCTTGTTTTTCCGCTTCTCCAGCGTATTTACCGCACCCATCTCTTTCATTTTAACTGAAAATTCTTTCGAAAGAAAGCCTTCCCACCCAAAAATAACACCTTGAATGCGCTTTCATCTTGTATTATAATAAAAGCAGCAAAAAATTCAATAAAATGATACAATTGATGGCAGGCGGAAAAAAGCAGCAGGAAAACTGAAAATTATATATTATATTACAATAGAGACCAGCAAGATGGCAAGACCGAGAAGCCCCGACAGGGTAAAATACAGCAGTTTGTATGCCTTTCCGGCGGCAAGCCAGAGCCCGCAGTTGGCAAAAAACAGCAAATATAAAGTATAGCGGTGATTTCCAAATAACTTTTCATTCAAAAACACACTGAAAAGAAGCAAAATAAGCGCAGCGCCAACAAAGAAAATCGAGTAAAAAATTTCTTTATTAGCATAATGAATTCCCAGAAAAAGTAAGCATCCGACAAAAGCTGTCAAAATCCCTGTTTGCAAAATAAAATGTAATTCAGTAAAATAAATAACAAATACAGCGATTGCAACGAGTGCAAGAATGAAAGCAGAAACCGCAGCTTGTTTTTTAACGGATTTCCCTGCGCCGTTTTGTTTGCGGGTATTGCCTTCAGTTCCCTCCGTATAGATCGCGAGCAGAAAATCGCAGTATTCTTGTGGAATCATTTTGGTCTCTTTCCACATTTTAATTTCGTTGACAATGATTTGTTTTCTCTTATCGTCCATTTTTCAACACATCCTGTGTAACCTATTCGACAGGCGGGTGGAAAATCCTTTTTTTACAAGAAAAAAGTTTACTTCCCGAGGAAGTAAACTGAAAACAAGGCGCCTGTAAAAATAGCTGCACAAGCGCCGTGCCTGTTTCTTTTCCGGCTTATTCAAGGAAATCTTTCAGGCGTTTGCTCCTGCTCGGATGGCGGAGTTTCCGCAAAGCCTTTGCTTCAATTTGCCGGATCCGTTCCCTTGTGACGCCAAATACTTTGCCGACTTCTTCAAGGGTCCGGGTGCGCCCGTCATCAAGCCCGAACCGGAGGCGGAGCACATTTTCTTCCCTGTCGGTCAATGTATCAAGCACATCTTCCAGCTGTTCTTTCAGCAGCTCATAAGCGGCATGGTCAGAAGGCGATGTGGCATCCTGGTCTTCAATAAAGTCTCCAAGATGCGAATCATCTTCTTCGCCAATCGGCGTTTCAAGTGAAACCGGTTCCTGGGCGATTTTAATGATTTCCCTGACTTTATCCGGAGAAATATCCATTTCTTCAGCAATTTCTTCCGGTGTTGGTTCCCTGCCTAAATCCTGAAGCAGTGACCGTTGCACGCGGATGAGTTTATTGATCGTTTCTACCATATGGACCGGAATCCGGATCGTCCGCGCCTGGTCTGCAATCGCGCGCGTGATGGCTTGGCGGATCCACCATGTGGCATAGGTGCTGAATTTGTAGCCTTTTCGGTAATCGAATTTTTCAACCGCCTTGATGAGGCCCATATTGCCTTCCTGGATCAAATCCAGAAACTGCATGCCGCGGCCGACATACCGTTTTGCAATGCTGACAACAAGGCGCAAGTTGGCTTCAGCGAGCCGGCGTTTTGCCTCTTCATCGCCCTGCTCGATTCTTTTGGCCAGTTCGATTTCTTCGTCTGCGGAAAGAAGGTCGACCCGCCCGATTTCTTTCAAATACATGCGTACCGGATCATTGATTTTCACACCCGGGGGAACACTCAAATCATTCAGGTCAAACTCTTCGTCATTCTCTTTTTCCAGTTCGAGATGGGAAGGTGCATCCTCGTCGCCGGCCTCATCTGTCACATCGATGCCCTGTTCGCCGAGCAATTCATAAAATTCATCCATCTGGTCGGATGTTAAATCAAAATGGCCGAGTTTTTCGGAAATGGCATCATAAGTGAGAACCCCCCGCTTTTTCCCGCGTTCAACGAGTTGCTCTTTTGCTTTTTCCACTGTAAACTCACTTTCTTCTACTTCTTTGGAACGTGCTGACTTTTCAGCCATATGTTCCCCTCCTTCCGACAATTTCAACACACTCAATGATCCAACAGCAGCTTGATCATTTATAAAAAGCAGAGATTTCAGGTCATGGACTTTCTCAGTGCCACGATTTCACCCGCCAATTGCAGCGCTTTTTGGAAATCATTTTGCCGTTCGGCATCTTTTTGTGCCCTCAGTTTTTCCTGAATGCGCAACAATTTCTGGTGTTTCAGCACATACTGCACATAATCTTCCAATTCCTCATCCGTCAGCTCCCCGCCTACCGTCATCATTTCGATTTCGGCAGCAATCCTCTGCAATTTTGAATCTGGCAAATAAGACAGGAAAGCGCTCGTATCAGGCGGATTCCCTTCTTCGTACCAGCCAAGCAGGTAAGTAAAAATGGCCTGGTGTTCGTCCCCGTAAAAGCCGTTTTCGCCAAGGAAATCTTTCACTTTATAGGCAACTTCCCCGTCCCGCAGCATATGCCAAAGCAGCCTTCTCTCCGCGGTCATATTGGCAGGCAGCATCCGGGCTTCTTCATGCACAGGCGCCGGATTCCCTGCAGGCCGGCTTCTCTTCCGGTTTCCGGTTTCACGGGAACCGTATTGCCTTTCCTGCTCTTTCAGGGCATCCAAAGACAACGAAAATTCTTCGGACAGCTGGCGCAAGTAAAGATCTTTCTCCACCGGATTCTCCAGCTTGGCAATTTCCTGAATGACTTCTTCTATATACGCCAGCTTTTCTCCTTCATTTTGGAGATTTTTATTCATGCGGAAATATTGCATTTTAAAAGCCATAAAAGTCAGGCTGGCCCCTATTACATCTCTGCGGAATTTTTCTCCGCCATGCCGGTTTATGTAGTCATCAGGGTCCAGTCCGTCCGGCATTTGCGCAACCCGCACTTCACAGCCGTTTTCACTGAGCATTTTTCCTGCACGGAAAGCCGCAGTGAAGCCGGCCTGGTCCGAGTCGTAACAAATGACGACGCCGTCCGTGAGCCTTTTTATCATCCGGACGTGTTCCGCTGTAATCGATGTGCCCATTGTGGCAATGCCGTTTTCAACGCCAGCCCGGTCGGCGGAGATCACGTCTGCATAGCCTTCAAAAATGACCGCCTGCTGTTTTTTGCGGATCGGCCCTCTTGCCCGGTTCAGGTTAAAAAGCAGCTTGCTTTTGTTAAAAAGCGGCGTCTCAGGGCTGTTCAAATATTTCGGGTGTTCCTCTTTCCGGACAGCTCTTCCGGCAAATGCTACCATGTTTCCCTTTTCATCCATGATTGGAAACATGATCCGGTCCCTGAAACGGTCAAAATATTTGCCATCCTTTTCATTGCGGATGACAAGCCCGCTTTCTTCCAGCACGGAAAGGGGAAAACCGCGCTTTTGCAGCATATTGGCGGCAAAATCCCAGGCAGGCAGCGCATATCCAATCCCGAACTTTTCGATTGCTTCGTTTGTAAACCCGCGCCCGCGCAGGTATTTTAGCGCAGGTTCCCCTTCTTTTGTATGCAAAAGCAAATGATGGTATAATTTTTGCAACAGTTCGTGCGCTTCCAGCATCTGGCGGCGCTTTGGATCGATATTTTTCTGCTCTTCGCGCCGTAAAACGACGCCAAGCTCGATATGCGCTTTTTGTGCCAGTTTTTCTGCCGCTTCCTGAAAAGAGATGCCTTCGATATCCATGAGAAAAGTAAACACATTGCCGCCTGCGCCGCATCCAAAGCAGTGAAAAATCTGCTTGTCGGGGGATACGGAAAATGACGGCGTATGCTCCCCGTGGAACGGGCACAGGCCGAAGTAATTGCGTCCCTGCTTTTTGAGCTGTACATAATCGCTCACGACCTCCACAATATCGGAAGACCGGCGGATCTCATCAATTTTTTCATTCGGAATCATCCCTGTCATCAAACAATCCCTTCTGCTCCACCTTTATTCAACAGCATTTCATCCGGGATGCGGGCAATGCTTATTCGTTTGCTGTTTTTCTTTTCATCCTAAAATATTCTACATCGCTCCACAGAATCCTGCATGTTTTGCGCTTCTTCCCATAATTTTTTTGGCCCTGTCGAAATTTATTTAAATTCAGACTTGACATTTACTATAAATAGTTTATTCCTTAATAGCCTACTCTAAACCCGTATCATACATTTTTATCACAATTTTTTATTATAGTATACTTGCTTCATTTTGACTATAAATAAATACTGAAAAGCAGAAAAAAATATGCCTCGTTTTTTCAAAAGAAAATTCTAAAAAAAACGGGCGGAAACAAAGACCGTTTTAGCCTGCTTCCCCCGTTTCAAATGGTTTATTTTCATCCGGCCGATGCCGCGAAAAAGGCGCGCGCTCCCCGCGCCTTTGGCCGCTTTTACTTTCTCATTTCATCCATAATAATATTTGCCGTTTCTTCGACCGCTTTATTGGTAACATCGATCACTTTGCAGCCAAGCCGCTCCACTATCTGATTAAAATAATCGAGTTCGTATTTGATGCGCTCAATGGTCGCATAACTTGCCGAACCGTCAAGCCCGAGTGTTTTCAGCCGTTCTTTCCGGATATGATTTAATGTGTCGGGATCAATTTTTAAACCGATACACTTTTTGGAAGGAATACGAAAAAGTTCTTCCGGCGGATCCACTTCCGGCACAATCGGCACATTCGCAACTTTATAGCGGTGATGCGCCAGGTATTGTGAAAGCGGCGTTTTGGATGTACGGGAAACACCGATCAGGACAATATCCGCCCGGACAATGCCGCGCGGATCCCGGCCGTCATCATATTTCACCGCAAATTCGATCGCTTCCACCTTTTTAAAATAAGCTTCGTCCAATTTTCTGACGAGACCCGGTTCATAGAGCGGTTTGGATTCATACAATTCGAGCAGCCGGTCCATGAGAGGTCCCATTAAATCGACAGCAGCAAGGCCGTGTTTTACGGCTTGGTCATTCATGTATTTTCGCATTTCCGGCTTCACAAGCGTATAAACGATCATGCCGTAATTCATGGATGCAAGCGAAACCACTTCATCAATATGGATCGTATCTTCCACATACGGGAAGCGTTTTAATTCTGCGTCCTGGTTTTCAAACTGGCTGATGGCCGCCTTTGTGACGAGCTCCGCCGTCTCTCCGACCGAGTCTGAAACAATGTAAATATGGGGTTTTGCCAAAAGTGATCACTTCCTTTTTAATCGCCGTCTGCAAGCTCAACGAATGCTTTCGTGATATTCGTTTTCGTTATCCGTCCGGTCACTTCAAGCCCGGTTTCTGTTTCTTTCACAACCGGCACCGAGTCAATTTGTTTTTCAATCAGTTTTTTTGCCACATCAATCAGAAGATCATCTTTTTTGCAGCAGGTAATATTCGGCATTCTTGTCATAATGATATGCACCGGCAATGCGGATAAGTCTTTGTTTCCAAGGCTTGCCCGCAACAAATCTTTCCGCGACAGAACACCGGTCAGATGGGATGCATTGTCGACGACATAAAGCGTGCCGACATCTTCAAGAAAAACCGTTACGATGGCATCGTACACGGACATATTCTCGTTAACCACGACCGGCAGAGACTGGTAATCTTTTACGTAAATATGTTTTAAATTTTCCGTAAGAAGCTGCGTGCTCGTTTTTCCGGTATAAAAATAGCCGACGCGCGGGCGTGCATCCAAATAACCTGCCATTGTCAAAATAGCAAGATCCGGCCGGAGCGTTGCCCGCGTTAAATTCAGCTTTTCGGCGATGTGCTCGCCTGTAATCGGCCCGTTCGTTTTGACGATCTCGAGAATCTGTTCCTGCCTTTTCGTTAATTCGATCGTAATCACCGCCTTCATTCACACAACCATGCAAGACAATAGTATAACACGTTTACAGGAATCTGTCCTTATCTGCCATCATTATACATCAAAATGCCATTGATATTTCGGAAGACAGCTGCGTATACTCAGGTAGCGGGTCATGCATTTTACGGCCAGGCAAAAACAGTTTGAAACCAAACCGCGGGCCGTGCATGATGCATCATCCAGCCCTGGGCAGAAAGGAGAGCCCTCCTTTTCCCTTCTATACGGGGAAACCTTATGCATTGTCCGGCCCAAGCTTTTTTTCAAGCGCCTCTATCTGGCTGAGAAACCGGCCGGCTTTCAATTGCAGGCCGGTATATTCATCATAATACATGGAAATGGCCGTTCTCAGTTCTTTTTTTGTCGAGTCTTTGACAGAAATGCTACCGAGCCGGTTGATGTCCAGAAAATAAAAAAGCCGGAGCAGGCGGATAACCGGCTGTGGCAACGGAAGCCGGTACGGGTCGCGCGCAAAACAGCGGTGGCAAAGAAGGCCATTTTCCCGGATGGAAAACGCAAAGGGCCCTTCCGTGTTTCCGCATACCGCACATCGGTCCATCGCCGGGTACATGCCGAGCACATTCAGCATCTTCATTTCAAAGATATCCCTGATAATTTCCGGGTCATAGCCTTCATCAATATATTCGAGTGTCCGGAGCAAAAGTTCGAACAAAAACGGATTCTTTTTTCTATCTTCAACCGCCCGGCCTAAAAGTTCCACCACATAGGCAGCATACGCCGTTTTAAAAATATCTTCGCGGATATGGCGCATCGGTGAGACGGCCTCTCCCTGCTGAAGGGTGGCAAGGCCGCGCGACGGCTGAAAAAGGAAATTCCCATATGTAAAAACCTGGGAAACCGCAGCCAGCCGGCTGTTCGGCTTTTTGGCTCCGCGCGCCATAAAGCCCAGCTTCCCAAATTCTCTCGTGTAAATATGCAGGATTTTATTGGATTCGCCGTAGTCGGTATTTTTAATGACGATCCCTTCACATTTTTCAAACAACCTCTCCACCTCTTGCCCGGCAGGCAGTGCGGCATATCCTTAAGTAATGGAAAAATCCACATCTGCCGGATCTTCGTCACGTTCATACTGGTCCTGGCGCCGGTCCCTTTCCAGTTCCTTAAAAAGCAGGTACGTATCGATATTGCCGGTATCCGCAAAGACTTTCCAGGTAAATTCTAACATATTCACCACGCCTTTCATGTTGTAGGTCATGAAATTTCATTAAAAGTCTTTAATAGCTTCACCAGGGGACACGCAAACATTCGGGGTAAAATTTACAACCAAAAGCGGGCGCCAAAATCAATATTCGTCTTCCCGGAAACCGAAATCGCGCAGCTGGCTGATTTTATTCCGCCAATCTTTCTGCACTTTTACCCATAATTCCAAATAAACTTGCGACCCGAGCAAATTTTCGATATCAGCCCTTGCTCTTTTGCCGATCTCTTTCAGCATACTTCCCTGCCTGCCGATGATAATCCCCTTTTGGGACGGCCGTTCGACAACGATCGTCGCCATCACGCGGATGACATCCTTGTTCTCCGCCTGCTCCATTTTCTCAATGACAACTGCAATCGAATGCGGCACTTCTTCTCTTGTAAGCTGCAATGCTTTTTCGCGGATCAGTTCCGAAATGATGAACCGTTCCGGATGGTCCGTCACCTGGTCCGCCGGATAATACTGCGGCCCTTCCGGCAAATATTCCTTGATGGCACCGAGCAGCCGGCCGACGTTATTTCCTCCGAGCGCGGAAATCGGGACCACTTCACGGAACGGGTATAAATCTTTGTACTGTTCAATAAAGGCAAGCAAATCATCCGGATGGACGAGGTCAATTTTGTTGATGACCAAAAAAACAGGCGTGCGCACGTGTTTAAGCAGGTCGATAATGTACTCGTCGCCGCGGCCGCGTTTTTCTTCCGCATTGACCATAAATAAAATCAGGTCCACTTCTTTTAATGTGTCCGTGGCTGATTTTACCATGAAGTCGCCAAGCTTATGCTTCGGTTTATGGATGCCAGGTGTATCAATAAAAATCATCTGTGCATCATCAGCTGTGTAAACGCCCTGTATCTTATTCCTTGTGGTCTGCGGCTTATCGCTCATGATGGCGATTTTTTGCCCGACCACCTGGTTGATGAAAGTGGACTTCCCGACATTCGGGCGTCCAATGATAGAAATAAAGCCTGATTTATATGTTGGTTGTTCCATGCAAATCCTCCGTTGAATAAGCGCCCGAAAGCAGCTTTACCATTGTTTCCATATCTTTTCCCCTTACCTATATTTTACTACAAATATGCCCGAAAGTTAAAATGTATTTTTCATTACTTTTGAATATTTTAAAGGTTCGTGAAAAATTTGTCGACTCGTGGCGTGTTTGCACTGATTTTAGCGTCACTTGCATGCCATGGCCGTTTTCAAGCAATGCGATTACCTTTATTTTAGCGCAACGGCCTGCGCCTTTCAAATTGCGGCAGATCCCGTTGGCGCCCCTAACTCCCCTAACTGTACGGCAGCCCGGCCGGATCCGCCATCTGCTTTTTCAGGCGGGGAGAAGCGGGCCATAAAAAAGAAGCCGCATTAAAAAGCCGCTCCCTGGAATACATGCCCTAATTTTGGAAGAAATACGATGCAGCCGATAATGGCCGCAAGCACGGCCCACATCAGGACCGCCGCCGCCGCTGCATCTTTCGCAAGCTTGGCAAGCGGGTGGTATTTATGCCCCACGGTAAGGTCAACCGCCCGCTCAATTGCTGTGTTCATCAGCTCCATTGCAATCACGCCGAAAATGGAAAATAAAATGGCGATCCACTCTGTTTTGGAAAGGGAGAAGAAAAATCCGAGCAGACAAGCGCATAACGCCGCCAGAAGATGAAAACGGAAATTCCGTTCCTGCCGGATGGTTGCAAACAGCCCCTCCACAGCCGGCCGGAAAGGGGTGCGGTATTTCGGGATTTTTTTATCGTTTAAGTCCATAGCGATCGAGGATCTCGTTTTGGCGCCCGAACATTTCCGTTTCATCTTCTTTTGTCATATGGTCATAGCCGAGCAGGTGAAGAAATCCGTGAACCGCCAAAAAGCCGAGTTCCCTTTCAAACGAATGCCCGTACTCTCCTGCCTGCTCCCTTGCCCGCGGCACGGAAATGATAATATCCCCGAGCACGCGTGGCATTTCTGCACCGGTAATTTCGATCTCCCCTTCCCCCATTTCTTCAAGCGCGAACGAAATGACATCGGTCGGCTGGTCTTTGCCGCGGTAATCGCGGTTGATTTCGCGGATCCCTTCATTATCCGTAAAAGTTACCGACAACTCGGTGCCGTCCTCCACCCCTTCCTGCCGGGCTGCATAATCGAGCAATGTCCGGACAAGCTCGAGATGCTCCGCTTTCAGCTCATTTGTTTCATCCATCATATCGAGTGATAATGTCATGTCAGCCATCCTTTTTCGTTATTTTTACGGGATACCCTTATTTCGGATACTGGATCCTTGAATGAAAGATGCCATTAAGCGTCTCGCAAAGCGTGCGTTTAACGGTCTCCAGTTCTTTCAGGGTAATGTCACATTCATTAAATTGCCCATCCATAATGCGCCCTTGCACGATATTGCCGACTAAATTTTGAATGTCATCGGGCGTCGGATGGTTCATGGACCGGGCAGCCGCTTCCACGCTGTCCGCAATGTTGATGACAGCCGCTTCTTTCGTCTGCGGCTTCGGGCCCGGGTAACGGAACGCTTCTTCTTTCACATCCGGGTTTTGCGCTTTTGCTTTATGGTAAAAATACTTCAGCAAAGTCGTGCCGTGATGCTGTTCGGCAATATCCGAAAAAGCTTTCGGCAGCTTATATTTTTTCAATGTTTCTGCCCCGTCTTTTGCATGGGCAATGATAATATCCCTGCTTGTTTCAGGCGAAAGGCGGTCATGCGGATTCGGGATATTCAGCTGATTTTCGATAAAAAAATGCGGCCGTTTTGTTTTCCCAATATCATGATAATAGCTGCCGACCCTGGCAAGGAGGCCATTCGCCCCGATCGCTTCACAAGCCGCTTCGGCAAGATTGGCAACCATCAGGCTATGGTGATACGTGCCCGGTGCTTCCGTCAAAATCTTCTTCAAAAGCGGGTGGTTCGGATTGGACAGCTCCACAAGGCGGATCGGCGACAAAATGCCGAACGCCGCTTCAAAAAACGGCTGCAGCCCCATCACAAGCACGGCGGACAAAATGCCGGAAAGAAACGCAAATGAAAGGGTATATAAAAAGTCCATCTTTACGATCTGGCCGGCATTCAAAAAATAGATGGCACCTACCGCAAGCACATTCAATAGCGCTGCAAAAATCCCGGTTTTAAACAAACGCGCGCGCTCCGGCCGTTTCGGCAAAAGCAAAATGCCCCCTGTCCCTGTAATAAGCGCGTATACAACCATCTCGGCGTTAAATGTATCTGCAATGTCACCGTGAAATTCGATGCTCGCACAAGCGGCAAGCAGGGCTGAAAGCAAAAAGGCGGAACGGTCCCTGAGCAAAATCCGGGCGAGCAGCGGCGCCATTGCAGCCGGATAGGCGTACTCGATGCCCGGAATCTCAAGATGGGTCAAGATCCCTGCCAGCTTCATTAACGCAAGGGCAATGACAAGAATCAGGCCGGCCATGACAAGCCGGTTTTGCTTTTCTTCTTCCGTTGCGCGCATCCGGCTCGTATAGAGGTACAAAACGCCGGATGCAAAAACGGCAAATAAAGCCAATCCGATATACGGCTTAACCGATCCGCTGCTTTTTAACAGTCCGAGCAGCTGGAGTTCGCGGTAAGTTTCCCGGTCGATCAGATGCCCTTCCTGGACGATGACCTGCCCCTGCAGGATTTTCACCGGTTCAACGTTATCCATCGCCTGCTGCCTTCTTTTTTCCGTCTGCTTTGCATCATACACATAATTGGGCACGATCGCATATTGGCCAAGCTCGGACGCAGCATTCCGGATGCTTGTCTTCAACCCTGACTTTTCGATTTGCGAGGCCACCCGGCTTTTGGCTTCTGCCGCATTGTTTTCTGTCACTTTTTGGCTGAGCGCCTCATTGACATTTGTTTCGACAATGTGCCTTGCCGCTTTCAATTCATCCGGGGAAGCGGACAAAAGCGCGCGAAAACTTGTGTCGGAAATAGAGCCGGTCACATTGCCGGACACATTTTCAGACAATATTTCCTTCAATTTTGCCAGCTTCTCTTCCTGCAGCCCGCTGCTGTTTTTTCCGTCATGTTTTTTATTTTTATATTCCGCGTTCACTTCTTCTGCGACATCAAAAATCGAATCCATTAGCGAAACTCGGTTTTGTGCCAGGCCGCTGTCAAACGTATAGACTTTCGCAACACTAGCGGCCGCCAGCTGTTTTTCTTCTTTTGTTTTTTCTTCGTCGATGACCGTTTTCGGAGAACGGATCGTATTGTTCGCAACTGAAAACAGTTTGATATCATACGTCTGGGGCCTAATGTTCGGATAAAAAATGCCGAATAAAATAAGGGACAGTAAAAACAGGATCACGAATGTAAACCATTTAAAGCTTAACATCATCCGCAACCTGCCCATTTGCCCGGGAATTTTCATTTGCTTTTCATACACCGCCTTTTGCAATCGCTCTTAACGGTTCCATCATATCAGTTTTCCGGCAAAAATGCATGGCAAAACAACCCGGGTGCCACGGCCCGGGTTATGCGTTTTGATAAGCTTCGATAATTTTCGCAACAAGCGGGTGGCGGACGACATCGCTTTCTTCCAGATAGACGAACGAAATGCCGCGGACTTTCTCCAGCACTCTTTCAGCTGTCAAAAGGCCGGATTCCGCGCCTTTTGGCAGGTCAATCTGCGTTCTGTCCCCTGTAATCACCATTTTGGAGTGAAAACCGAGGCGGGTCAGAAACATTTTCATTTGTGCCTGTGTCGTATTCTGCGCTTCATCGAGAATGACGAACGCATCATCAAGTGTGCGCCCGCGCATATAGGCAAGCGGGGCAATTTCGATTGTTTCCCTTTCAATCAGGCGCTGTGTATGCTCCGCGCCGAGCACATCGTTTAATGCATCATAGAGCGGGCGCAAATACGGATCGACTTTTTCCTTCAAATCCCCCGGCAAAAACCCGAGGCTTTCCCCGGCTTCAACAGCCGGGCGGGTTAAAATAATCCTTTTTACCTCGCCGCTTTTTAAAGCATTCACCGCCATTACAACGGCCAAATACGTTTTTCCCGTTCCGGCCGGGCCGATGCCGAACACAAGGTCATGATGGCGGATCGCCTGGATATAGTCGCGCTGCCCGAATGTCTTGATCCGGATCGCTTTCCCTTTCGCATTCCGGGCAATTTCTTCTTCGTACAGGCTTCCCAAATATTCAAGATGGCCCTTTTTTTCCATTTCGACAGCGTAAAGCACATCGCGCCCGCTGATCGTGATGCCTTTTTTAATCAAACCAAGCAGTTCGGACATGACGGCGATCACCCTTTCCGCCGCATCTTCTTTGCCGCTTGCCTGGATCGTTTCGCCGCGGGTGAGGATATGGACCCCGTAGGCATCCTCGAGCATTTTCAGATGATGGTCGGAAATGCCGAATAAAAGCACTGCTTCGTTTGTATTCTCCAATTGAAGTTTTGCCGTACTTTCTTCTGTCATTCTAAGTCTCCTTGAGCAATTGGTTTTGCGATTGCGATATTTTCTACTACTTCGTAATAAATCATCATTTTTAATGTACCATTGCGAACATGTTCTTGCAAAACATATTCATCCGTAACGGTTGCTTCTTTTGGCAGTTTTTTGCGCAAATCCTGCCTTGCTAATTTTTTTGCTTCTGCTTCAGCCTCTTTTTTGGTATAATTTCTGTCCCGCTCTTCTTTCTCGCGGACCGTTTCCCTGATAAAGCGGACCGGCAATGTCCATTTTAAAAACTTGACCTTTTCTGCTTCTTCCGATGTCCGGTACTGTTTAAAACGGGGGGTCCGGAAGCCCCATATGTGCAGCTTCATCGAGCCGATTCCAATATAATATTTTTGGGCTGCATTGCCGGTATACACTTGAAAACGGGAGGAAAGCGGAAGTTCAACCGCCGTTTTATACCACGTTTTTCCGTATACTTTCCCTTTGGCTGCCACAGGGTATTTTTCTTTATCATTCCCAATGACACCGGAAACAAGCAGCTGGCCTTTTTTGACATACTGGTTAATTTTTACAACCGGCTTGCCTTTTTCAACAAACATATTTTCCACCACCGCTTTCTGTGAAGCGACAAGATGCTGTGGGCCCGGATTTTTCACCGGTTCCGGCATGTTTTTCTCCACAACGGTAAAATGATAGGTTGTCCCGCGCAGCTCCACGCCGACCCATGTCACGTCCGGAAGATTGTTTGTCAGCTTGCGCTGGATGGTTTCAATATCATCGAGAAAAAACTGTGAATGCCCTGTTTGAATGCCCAGTTTGTCCAATTGTTTGCGGATTTCGTGCTCGGTTTTTGGCGTTGCGCCTTTGATCTCCACGCCCCAAACCATGTTGGAAAGCACCGTGATCACGGCAAGAAAGAGAAAAAAGCCGAACAGGAATCCGGCGTTTTTCAGCGTCCTTTTCCATAAAAAAGGAACGCCGCGCCCCCTTAAAAAGCGGACATGCAAATCTTGTCCCCTTACTGCTTTTCTGAGCTGGTGAATGTCTGAAAGGCGCAATTCGAACGTGACGGCCATGGTGCCCTGCCGCCTGACATTCCAAACAGCGAGGCCGGCTCTTGTCAGCTGGTTGATAAAGCGTTCGATCCCTTTTCCCTCAATTTTTACAGCCACCGACCCCTGTAAAAAAGTTACCCAATGATTTTTCAACCAAAGCCACCCCTATCCGTTCAAATACAACACTTCATCTATTTTGCCTTCCAATAAAATTTCTTCGGGCAAGATCGTTTTGATGACAAAAGACCGGCCTTTGATTAAGAGCTGCCCGTTTTTTAAAAGCAGCCGGACTTCTTTATCGGAAAAAGTCAAAAGGCCGCGGTGGTTCTCAACATAAATATGAATTTGGCCGATCATCGTGATTCTCGGAAGGTCCATCATGACATCCTGCGGAAGGTCCATTTTTTGTGACATCCAGTTTTGCAAATGCTGCCGCCATTTTTTCGCCATAAAAAGAACCCCCTTTCATCTCATATTTATGAAATAAAAAAGGGGTTCATCACTTTATTTGCAGTTTTTTTGTCCGAAACGTCCGGGACCGTTTGGAAACCCGTGTTTCCGGTTCAAGGATACGGCAAAGGTGCGGTAAAAAGCACAGCGAAAAGCCGGAAATCATATTGATTTCCGGCTTATATGAGAAAGGTCAGGATAATTGCTGCTGCACAATATTTCTTACAACCGTACCGTCAGCTTTGCCTTTTACTTTCGGCATGACGGCTCCCATAACTTTTCCGAAATCAGCTTTAGACCCGGCATGCACTTCTTCAATGGTCTGCCGGACAATTTCACGCACTTCGTCTTCAGAAAGCTGCTCCGGCAAATATGCGTTCACATATGCCAATTCTTTTTCCGCTTTTTCAACAAGGTCACTGCGACCTGCATTTTTAAATTCCTGGAGGGAGTCTTTCCGTTGCTTCACTTCGCGAGAAAGGACTGTCAACTCTTCATCATTCGTCAAACCGTCTTTTCCGAGCCTGATCGCTTCGTTTTGAACAGCTGCCTTAAGCATACGAATTACGGAGAGTCTTTCTTTATCTTTGTTCTTCATCGCTTGCTTCATATCGCTATTTAAACGCTCGAGAAGACTCATCATTCCACCCTCTCTTACCACTTACGTTTTCTAGCAGCTTCTGATTTCTTTTTGCGTCTTACGCTTGGTTTTTCATAAAATTCGCGCTTTCTGTATTCCTGTAAAGTTCCGGTTTTCGAAACAGTACGTTTAAAGCGGCGAAGCGCATCATCAAGCGACTCGTTTTTTCGAACGACAGTTTTAGACATTTCTTTCCCTCCCTCCGAACACAAACGGTTACATGTCAGGTTGAGCAACCCGTGCACATTATTATTATATAATATCCTCCATAACCGGTCAACATTTGCGCCTTGTCTTTCGTGATTTGGCTTTTGCCTTATTTGCCCCGCCTGTTCCTCCTTTTGGTATAATAGAGATCAAAGATGGATGGAAACGATTGGAGGGAGACGATGGAACAACAGGAAACGGCACATATCATTGTTTCAGGAAGGGTACAGGGCGTCGGCTTCCGCTACCACACCCAATTTTTGGCAAAGCAATACAATATATGCGGGTGGGTCCGCAACAAAGACGATGGCACTGTCGAAGTGATGGCACAAGGCGGGAAAAAAGAGATGGAACAATTTATCCGCGGGCTGAAAAAAGGGCCGTCGCGCTTTGCAAAAGTAACCGGAATGGATATTGACTATTTACAGCAGCAAGAACAGTACCGTGATTTTCGTGTGTTGTATTAAATGGATTTTCCAAATAATAAAAAGGCATGTTCGATCCCCCCTTTCCATATGATCATAAGGGGGGAAGGACATGCTTTATTTACTTTCATTTCTTTTGTTGACGGTGACATTTTTATTCGGCATTCACAGGCTGCGGGCCGGGCTGTTTGCCTTATCCGGCGGCCATGCCGGAAATGCGCTGAAAAAACTGGCAGGCAGGCCGCTGTCCGCCATGCTGTTCGGGATGGTTTTGACGGCGCTTTTGCAAAGCAGCTCCGCCGTGATGGTCATCACTGTCGGGCTCGTTTCTGCCGGAATGCTGACGTTTTCGCAATCGATCGGAATCATTTTGGGCACGAATATTGGCACGACTTTCACGCTCGAATTGCTGACTTTCGACTTCTCCTCTTTGAGCCTGCCTTTTTTGGGGGCAGGGGCAGTGTTCTATTTTTTCGGAAAAGGCCGCGTCAAAAGCGCCGGTATTATTCTGTTCGGCCTCTCGCTTGTGTTCGGGGCAATGCGCGGATTTGAGGAGCTTGCCGTGCCGGTATCAAAAACCGCTTTTGTCCAGCATTTGTTTACCGTTTTAAATACCCACCTCTTGTCCGCTTTCTTACTCGGAATCTTGCTTTCTGCAGCGATCCAGTCCAGCACCGTGACGATCGGGATGGCGATGGGTTTTCTTGCAGCCGGGGTATTCCCGCTTGAAACCGGAATTAGCATCATGCTCGGGGCCAATATCGGGACATGCATCACCGGGCTTCTGGCCAGCATCGGGGCCGGAGAGGAAGCAAGGCTGACGGCATTTACCCATGTCTGGCTGAATGCCGGAGGGGCGCTTGTTTTTTTGCCTTTCCTGTATGTGCTCGCGGACACTTGCCGAATGCTGTCGGCTAATCCGGAACAACAGCTTGCCCATGCAAGCCTATTGTTTAATCTTCTATCCTCACTGGCTGTTTTGCCATTTTCCGAAAGATTCGGCCGGTTTATCATCGCTTTGCACGGAAAAAAATAAAACAACCGGGCTAAAAGCCCGGTTGTTTTTGCCATGTGCTTCAAAGGGCGGGCATTTTATCCGGAAACTGCCCTGGCCTCTTCAATGCCATTATGCGGCACTTTTTTCCTATTATGGGGCTGCCTTTTATCAGGCGCGCTTTTTCCGGGCAAACACGCCATCCGGTTTTTGCGTTACATGGCTTCATTTACGGCCGGCATGACGTCGTCCATCACTCTGACGAACTGTGCTTCATTATATGGATACCCAGCTTTTGTGATTTTCACTTTGACGAGTTTTCCAACCATATCCGGGGTGGCCGGGAAAACGACTTTCAGGTAATTATCGGTATAGCCTTCGTACAGCCCGCTTTCCGGATCTTCTTTGAACGGCTCTTCCGGAATGACTTCAAGCACCTCATTTTCAAATTGGGATGCGTATTCTTTTGCCAGCTGGTCGCTTAATGCGATCATGCGGTGGACACGTTCATTTTTGATTTCTTCATCAATCTGGTCCTTCATTCTGGCAGCAGGCGTACCTGTCCTGGGCGAGTACGGGAAAACATGGAGTTCCGCGAACCGGTGTTCTTTTATGAAATTGTATGTTTCCATAAACTCTTCTTCCGTTTCACCCGGGAAGCCGACGATGACATCAGAAGTCAGTGCAAGGCCCGGCAATGCTTCTTTCAACTTGGTAATCCGTTCCGCGAACTGGTCCATCGTATATTTCCGGCGCATTCTTTTCAGCACCGTATCGGAACCGGACTGGATCGGGACATGCATATGGCGGACAACGACTTTCGAATGTTTAATCACACCAATCACTTCATCCGTCAGCTGGCTGGCTTCAATAGACGAAATGCGGACGCGTTTCAGCCCCTGCACTTTTTCTTCCAGGTCCCGAAGCAGCATCGCAAGATTGTAATCTTTTAAATCCTGGCCGTATCCGCCTGTATGAATGCCGGTTAAAACCAGTTCTTTATAGCCTGCATCGACAAGCTGCTGGGCTTGCGCGATGACCTTTTCAGGATCCCTTGACCGCATCAGGCCGCGCGCCCACGGGATGATGCAAAACGTGCAGAAATTGTTGCAGCCTTCCTGGATTTTCAGGGAAGCCCGGTGCCGGTCGGTAAAATACGGCACTTCCATTTCTTCATACACACGGTTTTTCATAATATTTTTGACAGCATTGACCGGTTTGCGCTCTTTCAAATACTGTTCAATATACCCAAGCATTTTGGTGCGGTCCTGTGTGCCGACAACGACATCGACACCGGGAATTTCGAGGATCTCGCCCGGCGATGTCTGCGCATAACAGCCGGTCACACAAACTACGGCATCCGGATTTTGCCGGACTGCCCGGCGGATGACCTGACGGCTCTTTTTGTCTCCTGTATTGGTGACCGTGCAAGTATTGATCACGTAGACATCGGCATTCGTTTCAAAGTCGGTTCTTTCATAGCCCGCTTGTTTAAACAGCTGCCAAATGGCTTCAGTCTCATAATGGTTCACTTTGCATCCTAATGTATGGAATGCTACGGTTGACATCCTCTTCACCTCATTAATTCAAAATGGTAACTTATGGCAGAAAGTACATATAACGGCGCCGTCTCCGCCCGCAAAATGCGCGGGCCTAAGCTGCAGGATACGAATCCGGCTGCTTCAAGCCTGCGGATTTCATCAAGGGATAGGCCCCCTTCCGGCCCGAAAACGGCCAGTACATTGCCGCCTTCCGATATGTTCGACAATACTTCCGCAAACCGGTGCCGTTCCCCTTCTTTTGCATTTTCTTCAAAAGCAACCAGCTTATATTGATATGTATGGCTTTCTTCGATCAGCTGCTGGAAAGAAACAGGGGGGCTGATTTCGGGCAAGTGGCTGCGGTGCGACTGTTCTGCGGCTTCCCGGGCAATCTTTTGCCAGCGTTCGCGTTTTTTTGCTTCTTTCTTTGTGTCCCATTTTACAACGGATCTTTCCGCAATGAAAGGCAAAAAATGAAAGGCACCCAGCTCGGTTCCCTTTTGGATGATCCATTCCAGTTTATCCGCTTTCGGAAGGCCGCATGATACAGTAACATGGACCGGAAGCTCTTTTACGGCGGTTTCCCATCCGGTAATCCGGGCCATAACGGCATCGCCTGTGATTTCCCCGATTTCGCAAATGCACACTTTTTCATCTGAAAATACACCATAAAAGCGGCTTCCGGCGGACATTCTCATGACGCGCGCGATATGATGGTAATTTTCGCCGTCCAGGCGGATTTCCTGCTCCCCCCGATACGGCCGGTTTAAAAAATAACGCTGCATGGCCTCTCACCCGCGCTTTGCCATGAGCGCAACCCAGTCTTCCATGACCATCGTTTCTTCAATCGTGAAGCCGGAAGAAGTGAGCGCATCCACGACAAGGTCCTTTTTTTGCCGAATGATGCCGGAAGCAATAAAACGGCCGCCCGGTTTGACATGCCCGAATGCCTCTTCAGCAAAACGGGCGATCACTTCAGCAAGAATATTGGCCACCATCACATCGGCTTGCCCGCTTACGCCTTTCAACAAATCATTTTGTTTGACAGTTACCCGGTTTTGGACTTTATTGAGTTTCACATTGAGCGTAGCCGCACGGACCGCCACCTCGTCCAGATCAAGCGCAAGCACCCGCCCTGCTCCGAGCAGGGCGCTGGCAATGCTTAACACGCCGGAACCGGTGCCGACATCAATGACCGTGTCGCCCGGTTTTACCGTCCGTTCTAATGCCTGGATGCACATGACCGTGGTCGGATGGGTACCGGTGCCGAACGCCATGCCGGGGTCCAATTCAATGATCAGCTCATCGCTTGATACCGGCTCATAGTTTTCCCACGTCGGCACAATCGTAAATTTTTCGGATATTTTCACGGGATTGTAGTATTTTTTCCATGCCGTTGCCCATTCTTCTTCATGCACTTCGCTGATCGTCACCTTGTTCGGGCCGATATCAATATCAAAAGTGGCCAGATTGGTAATCGCCTGTTTGATTTCCTCGACGGTTTCACCTAAAAAGCTGTTTACGGGCAGGTACGCTTTAATGATGACTCCTTCTTCCGGAAAATCGTCCGGATCCAGTTCATAAATTTCACCGAACCGGTCGTCATGCTCTTTCAGCAGCTCATCCGAGTCCTCGATCACAATCCCGCCGGCGCCCGCTTCATACAAAATATTCGAAATCGGCTCCACCGCTTCGTTCGTGGTGTGGATCATAATTTCCGACCATTTCATGAACGCCTCACTCCATTCCTGTTTAGTCCCCTTTAAATGCCCGTTTCATTTTGTCAAAAAAATTGCTGCTTTGTTCATCCGGGACCTCTCCACTCGCTTCGGCGAATTCGCGCAAAAGTTGTTTTTGCCGTTCGGTAAGCTTCCTTGGGGTGACAATTCTCGCGATGACATGCTGGTCGCCGGTGCCGTGCCCGTGGACATTCGGCACGCCTTTCCCGCGCAGCCTGAATTTTGTGCCGGATTGTGTGCCGGCCGGAATTTTCAATTTTACTTTCCCGTGCAACGTCGGCACTTCGATTTCATCGCCTAAAGCAGCCTGGGTAAAAGTAATCGGGATTTCGCAGTAGATGTCGTCGCCGTCCCGTTCGAACAGTTCATGCGGCCGGACGTGGAAAATGATGTACAGGTCGCCGGCCGGTCCGCCGTTTATGCCCGGTTCGCCCTGGCCTGCAACGCGGAGCTGCTGCCCGTCGTCGATGCCGGCCGGAATTTTGACATGAATTTTGCGGCGTTTTTTCACTCTTCCGGTACCGCCGCAAGTTTTGCATTTGTCTGTAATGATCTTGCCGGTACCGCCGCAGTAATGGCATACCCTGCGGTTCACAATCCGGCCGAACGGTGTCTGTTGCTCAGTATTGAGCTGTCCGGTTCCGTGACAGTGCGGGCATTCTTTCGGATGCGTCCCCGGTTTTGCCCCGGTTCCGTGGCAGGTATCACAAGTTTCCTCGCGCGGAATCTGGATGTCCGTCTCTTTCCCGAAAACCGCCTCCTCAAATTCAAGCGTCATCGTATATTGCAAATCAGCCCCCTGCCTTGGCGCATTCGGGTCATTTCTTCTGCCGCCGCCAAAGAATGTGCTGAAAATATCTTCGAAACCGAAACTGTCAAAATCAGAGCTGCTGAATCCGCCAAAACCGTTTCCGCCCCCGAAGCCCTGGTTCGGCCCTGCATGCCCGAACTGGTCATATTGGGCGCGTTTCTGGTCATCGCTCAACACTTCGTACGCTTCCTGGATTTCCTTGAATTTTTCTGCAGCATCAGGCGCTTTGTTAATATCCGGGTGGTATTTTTTGGAAAGCTTGCGGTACGCTTTTTTTATCTCGTCTTTCGATGCATCTTTCGCGACGCCCAACACTTCATAGTAATCCCGTTTACTCATTTCTTCTCACTCCCGAAACGTTCACATAAAGGTAATTGTAGCATTCGCATAAGAAAAAAGTCAAAGCCGAGAATAGACCAGACTTTGACTTTTTTCCTGGCTCATTGAAAAATGGCCATATTGTTTTATCGTTATTTTTTATTATCATCGACTTCTTCAAAATCAGCGTCGACAACATTGTCATCCTTTTTTCCGTCTCCCCCGGCATCCGTATTTTGCTGCTGTTGTGCTGCCTGCTGATACAGCTTGACGGACAAGTCCTGCACGATTTCCTGCAGCGCATCTTTTTTCTGCCTCATTTCATTGAGATCATTTTTCTCAATGGCCGCTTTTAATTCGTCCTTTGCTTTTTCAGCTTTGGAAATTTCAGATGCGTCCACTTTACCTTCCAGTTCTTTTAATGTTTTTTCAGCAGTGAATACAAGCTGGTCGGCTTCATTGCGGAGTTCCGCTTCTTCTTTGCGTTTCTTGTCTTTTTCTGCGTTAGCTTCCGCTTCTTTTACCATCCGTTCGATTTCTTCATCGGACAAAGTGGTGGACGATTTGATCGTAATCTTTTGCTGTTTGCCGGTGCCAAGGTCTTTTGCGCTGACATTGACAATCCCGTTTTTATCAATATCAAACGTAACTTCAATTTGCGGAATGCCGCGCGGTGCCGGCGGAATATCGGTCAATTGGAAACGGCCGAGCGTTTTGTTGTCGGCAGCCATCGGGCGTTCGCCCTGCAGGACATGAATGTCAACGGCTGTCTGGTTATCCGCTGCAGTTGAAAAGATTTGCGATTTTGAAGTTGGGATCGTTGTATTGCGCTCAATCAATTTCGTGAACACGCCGCCCATTGTTTCAATTCCGAGCGACAGCGGCGTAACGTCGAGGAGCACGACGTCTTTCACATCCCCCGTCAATACCCCGCCCTGGATTGCGGCACCCATTGCTACAACTTCATCCGGGTTGACGCCTTTATGCGGTTCTTTCCCGATTTCTTTGCGGATCGCTTCCTGAACGGCCGGAATCCGGGTTGAGCCGCCGACCAGGATGACTTTATCGATGTCATTCGCTGTAAGCCCTGCATCCTGCAATGCCTGGCGTGTCGGGCCCATTGTCCGTTCAACAAGGTCTGCCGTCAGTTCGTCGAATTTCGCACGGGTTAACGTCATTTCCAGGTGGAGCGGGCCTGATTCCCCTGCCGTAATAAACGGCAGCGATATTTGGGTGGAAGTGACCCCTGACAAGTCTTTTTTCGCTTTTTCAGCCGCATCTTTTAAACGCTGGAGCGCCATTTTGTCTTTCGACAGGTCGATGCCGTGTTCTTTCTTAAATTCACTGACAAGGTAATCGATGATCGCCTGGTCGAAGTCGTCGCCGCCGAGATGGTTGTCGCCGGCAGTTGCGTTCACTTCAAAGACGCCGTCGCCGAGTTCAAGGATGGAGACGTCAAACGTACCGCCACCAAGGTCAAATACAAGGATGGTCTGGTCCTCATCCGTTTTGTCAAGGCCGTATGCCAGCGCTGCAGCAGTCGGTTCGTTGATAATCCGTTCGACTTCAAGCCCGGCAATTTTCCCGGCGTCTTTTGTTGCCTGGCGCTGGGCATCATTGAAATAAGCAGGGACCGTAATGACCGCTTTTTCGACTTTTTCGCCCAGATAATCTTCCGCATATGATTTCAAGTATTGCAGAATCATGGCGGAAATTTCCTGCGGCGTATATTCTTTTCCTTCCGCTTTGACTTTGTGTGTCGTGCCCATATGGCGTTTGATCGAAATGATCGTATTCGGATTTGTGATCGCCTGGCGTTTTGCGACTTCCCCTACCAGGCGTTCCCCGTTTTTAAAAGCGACAACAGACGGCGTTGTCCTGCCTCCTTCCGGGTTCGGAATGACTTTCGGTTCGCCGCCTTCCAGAACTGCGACACATGAGTTCGTCGTACCTAAGTCAATGCCGATAATTTTGCTCATGATAATACCTCCCTTAAAAATTATGTAAAGCGCGTTACTCGTTCACTTTCACCATGGACGGGCGGATCACCCTGTCTTTTAACATATACCCTTTTTGGAATTCCTCAATCACAACGTTGGACGCAGTGCCTTCTTCCTGCCCCTGCATGATCGCCTGGTGATAGCGCGGGTCGAATTCTTTCCCAATTGCTTCAATCGGTTCTGCGCCTTCTTTTTTCAGCGCCTCCAAAATGCTGCGGTAGACCATTTCCATCCCGTCCAGCAACTGGGCCGTATGTTCGTTTCTTTCAGCCATGGACAGTGCGCGTTCAAAATTGTCAAGCGCCGGCAGCAGGTTCACAATCAGATCCTGTGCTCTGTATTTCTCGGCTGCTTCACGGTCCAGATTCACGCGGCGCCTGTAATTATCAAAATCTGCGCGCAGGCGGAGATAGCGGTTTTCAGCCTGTTCGAGCTCATTCCGCAATTTCTCAATCTCCTCTTTTGCTTTTTCCAGTTCTTCAGCGGCATTTTCTGTTTCAGACTTCTCCGCCGTTCCAGCTTCATTGCCTTCGCCCTCCGGCGCCGCCTGCGGATTTTCCGTATCTTTTTCTTCCGCAAAAATGGATTCAATTTGTCCTTCTTTCACTTCATCCGAAGCCCGTTTTTGTTCGTCTTTCACTTCTTCTGAAGCGCGTTTGTTTTGTTCTTCTGCCATGAGCGTTCACCCCCTTTAAAATGAGACAGGCATAAAAAAGCCCAGTAAGAAAGGACTTAAAGCATGTACCCACGCTTTAAGCCTCCCTACCCAATATGCCCGTATTGCCTATCTGTCATACAATTTCGTCAAGGCGTTGGTCATATCATGGCTCAAGAAATCCACTATGCTGATGACACGTGAATATTCCATGCGCGTAGGGCCCAAAATTGCAATTTTGCCGACCGGCTGGTCACCGATCGAATAGGTGGCTGTAATCATGCTGCAATCTACCATCTCGGAAATCTGGTTTTCTCTCCCGATTTTTACGTGAATGCCACTCGGCACGCGTTTGACCAAGTCATAAAAACTGTCTTCCCGTTCTATCATATCAAGAAGGGGCCGGACTTTCTCGAGGTCATGGAACTCCGGCTGGTTCAAAATATTGGCTTTCCCGCCGACAAAAAGTTTATCATGCCGGTTTTCGTTAAACATGCTGATCACGGTCTTCAGGATCGATTCATAGTTTTCAGTATGGCTGCGCAAAATGTCAGCGACTTCCTTATATATTTTATCCTCTAAATCCGGAATCGGCACATTGGCCAGCCGTTCGTTAAAAATATTGACCATTTTTTCCAGCTCGCCCGGGCGGAATCCTTCCGGCAGCGAAACCGTCTTGTTCTCCACGCGGCCGGTATCGGTAATCATAATGGCAACCGCCGTTTTTTCATTCAGCGGGACGATCTGCATATTTTTCAGTTTCGTATCTTTGACTTCCGGGCCAAGCAGAATCGCCGTGTAATTCGTCATTTCGGAAAGAATTTGGGCGGACTTTTTCACAAGCTCTTCCATTTCATCTATTTTTTCGGCAAAAATCGAATGAAGCTGCCAAATGTCTGCCGGTTCCAGTTTTTGTGGCGACAGAAGGTGATCGACATAATAACGGTACCCTTTTTCAGAAGGCACCCTGCCGGATGACGTATGTGTTTTTTCAATAAACCCGAGTTCCTCAAGATCCGCCATTTCATTCCGGATCGTAGCGGAACTGAAGGAAATGCCGTTTTTCTTGGAAAGCGTCCTAGAGCCTACCGGCTGGGCGGAACGAATAAAGTCATCAATGATCACTTGCAAAATCAACAGCTGACGATCAGTTAACAACTTCCATCACCCCTGTTAGCACTCCATATAAACGAGTGCTAATTTATATAAATAAATTAACAAAATCCCCTGTTGTTGTCAATATATTTACTTTGCCCGTCAACTGAGGAGAAAAGCTTCAAAGACTTCATTGCCGAGAAAACGCCCTTCCCTTGTCAGCCGGAGAAAACCGCCCTTTTCTTCAAGAAGCCCGCGTTCTGTCATTTCTTTGATCGCGCCTGCAAAAACCTCCTTCATATCCGCCCCGAATTTTTCACGGAAATGGCGGAAACGGACGCCTTCGTTTTTTCTGAGCCCGAGAAACATTTCTTCTTCCATTTTTTCTTTTTTTGTCTCTGTATGTTTTTCCATGACAGGGAGGCACCCGTCCCGAAGCATGCCGATATATTTCTTCAATGCGCCGTAATTGGACAGACGGACACCCTTTTCATACCCATGTGCGCCGGCGCCGAAACCGAAATATTCTTCATTGTTCCAATAGACGAGATTGTGGCGGCTTTCATAGCCGGGTTTGGCAAAATTGCTGATCTCATACTGTTTCAAGCCGTGCTTTTCCATCTCGTCCATTAACATGCTGTACATATCCGCTTCCGCATCTTGTGACGGCAGGCGGAGTTTTCCTTTCCGCATCAGATTGTAAAAAATCGTCTTTGGCTCAATGATCAGCGAATAACTTGAATAATGCGGCAGCCCCATCGACAAGGCTTCGCCAAGCGTTTCACGGAAATCTTCAAGCGTCTGCCCAGGAAGCGCGAACATCAAATCCATGCTGATATTGGAAAAGCCGATCTTTCTCGCATGACTGATCGTCCGGTGCACATCTTCCCGGCGGTGGGTCCGCCCGATTTTCTCGAGCAGCCGGTCATTGAACGACTGGACGCCGAAACTCAGCCGGTTGACACCGTAATCATGCAGAAGGCGCAGCTTTTCTTCGGACGTTTCCCCAGGGTTGGCTTCAAACGTAAACTCCCCGTCCCCGTCATAAGGCAGAATCGTGCGGATGCCGGCAAGCAGTTTTTCAAGCTGCCGCTCATTCAGCGCTGTCGGGGTGCCGCCCCCGACAAAGACCGTGCTCAGCTTTTCACAAGGGGATTCAGCCGTTTTGATCCGCATTTCTTCCAGCAGCATCTCAATGTATTCATCCACCGGCTGGCCTTTTAATAAAAATTTATTGAAATCGCAGTAATAGCAAATATGTTCGCAAAATGGAACATGGATATATGCGGCTTTCATTCCATCACAACCTTATTTGTTTTCATCACGGGCATGTCCCGGGGAAAAGGAGCGCGCGGACAGCCGCCAATCCGCTCCCTGCCCGCCCCGGTTATTTTTTCGGGGTATCGTCCATCTTCAGCACAGCCATAAACGCTTCCTGCGGGATTTCAACAGAACCGACCTGCTTCATCCTTTTCTTGCCCTCTTTTTGCTTTTCAAGCAGTTTCCGTTTCCGGGAAATGTCCCCGCCGTAACATTTTGAAAGCACGTTTTTGCGCAATGCTTTAATATTGGAACGCGCAATAATTTTCTGGCCGACTGCCGCCTGTACAGGCACTTCAAACTGCTGGCGCGGGATGAGTTCTTTTAATCTTTCGACAATCGTCTTGCCGCGTTCGTACGCAAAGTCGCGGTGGACGATGAAACTGAGGGCGTCCACTTTTTCCCCGTTTAATAAAATATCCATTTTTACGAGATTGGACTGTTTGTAGCCGATCAATTCGTAATCAAAAGAAGCATACCCTTTTGTGCTTGATTTCAGCTGGTCAAAAAAGTCGTATACAATCTCGGAGAGCGGGATTTCATAAATGACATTAACGCGGATATCATCGAGGTACTGCATATCGATAAAATCGCCGCGCTTTGCCTGGGCAATTTCCATCACTGCGCCGACATAATCGTTCGGGACCATAATGGACGCGCGCACGTACGGCTCTTCGATATATTCGATTTTCTGCGGTTCCGGCAAATTCGCCGGGTTATCAACCGTCACTTCACTGCCGTCCGTCAGTTTGGCTTTATAAATGACGCTTGGCGCGGTGGTAATGAGATCAATGTTGAATTCGCGTTCCAGCCGCTCCTGGATGATTTCCATATGCAGGAGCCCGAGAAAACCGCAACGGAAACCGAAACCGAGCGCCTGCGACGTTTCCGGCTCATATTGCAGCGACGAATCATTTAACTCCAGCTTTTCAAGGGCATCCCGCAAATCATTGAATTTCGCGCTGTCTACCGGATACAGGCCGCAGTAAACCATCGGATTCATCCGCCGGTAACCGGGAAGCGCTTCTTTTGCAGGGTTTTCGGCGCCCGTAATCGTATCGCCGACGCGCGTGTCTTTTACATTTTTAATTGATGCCGTTAGAAACCCGACATCACCGACGGTTAATTCGTCTATGTACAACGGTTTCGGGGTGCTTACGCCGAGCGCTGTCACTTCAAATTCCTTGCCGGTTGACATCATTTTAATCTTATCCCCGACTTTGACGGAGCCTTCCATTACACGGATATAGGCAATGACGCCGCGGTACGGATCATACAGCGAGTCAAAAATAAGCGCCTTCAGCGGGGCGTCCGGATCTCCTTCAGGCGCCGGCACTTTTTCGACAACCTGTTCAAGAATATCTTCAATCCCAATCCCGGCTTTAGCGGAAGCAAGAACGGCCTCCGACGCATCAAGGCCGATCACATCCTCTATTTCCTGCTGGACGCGTTCCGGATCGGCGGAAGGCAGGTCAATTTTATTGATGACCGGGATAATTTCAAGATTGTTATCCAGCGCAAGATAAACATTTGCAAGCGTCTGCGCCTCCACCCCCTGCGCGGCATCGACGACGAGTACCGCCCCTTCACAGGCGGCAAGGCTGCGTGACACTTCATATGTAAAGTCTACATGTCCCGGAGTATCAATCAAATGGAGAATGTATTCTTCCCCGTCATTTGCTTTATAGTTCAGCCGGACGGCATTTAATTTAATCGTAATTCCGCGTTCCCGTTCCAGTTCCATCGAATCGAGGAGCTGGTCCTTCATTTCGCGCTTGCTCAGCGCGTGGGTCTTTTCCAGAATGCGGTCGGCCAAAGTCGACTTGCCATGGTCGATATGTGCAATAATGGAAAAGTTGCGGATCCTCCTCTGCCTGTCTAATTTTTCTTCACGGTTCATCATTTACCTTCACTCCTGTATTCGGCACATGTACACTATTTCTGATTATATCAGCAGGAAAGCGCGACTTCAACGAAAAATGATCAGCCGCGCATCGCAAAAAAAGAACCGCCTGTCAAGACGGCTAACGGTTTCCTGATTGCCCGCTCCCGGCGCCGTTTACACTGTCCGCCTGCCAGTAATACCCGGCGAACACATCGGCAAAAACATCCATTGTCCGGTACATTTCTTCAAAAGTATTATCCACACCGCCGACTTCAATTAAAAAAGCATTTCCCGATAAGTCCTGGTTGAATTTTCCGTTGGTCGACGCCCCTTTTTTCAAAATGACCCCCCTTGACAGATTTTTATACTTCTTTTTGATCAAGTTGTGCAAATCCTCAGCCAGCTTTGCATTCTTTTCCCAGTTCGGGTTTTCCCCGCCGATTACAAAAGCGATTTTCGCATACGATTTTCCATTGATGGTAACGGTCGTATCTTTTTTTCTTCTCGAATCGCGGTGGATATCAATAAAATATTGAAGGTCGCGGTCGTTTCTCATCGCCGATTCGACGACGGTGCGCGATCCCTGGTAAGACTGGTAATACTGCATATGGTTTTTCTCAAGCAGCTTTAAAACATCGGTCGTATTTGCCTCTGCGCCAATTCCCTTGTCCTCGAGATCTTCAGCGAGCCTCTCCCCGACTTTTGTTACGTTGATCTTCGAATGCTGGGCAAGGTCGGGATTCGTGACGCCTTTTAAATACGGCAGATAGGACTCATGTGTATGGGTAAAATAAATCAACACCCGTTTCTTGCCGCCCGTTGTCCGCCCGGGCCGCCGTTTTGCATCGTCCGGACCGCCTTTTTCCTCGATTTTTTCCGTATTTTGTGTGGCCGGGTCTTTCGCTTGCAAGGCGCTGTCAGGCGGGACGGATTCAATCGGCATATTGGTATAGTCAGCGCCGTCTCCGGCAACAAGTATTTTGCTGTCAAAGATTTCAAATCCTGGCAGTTCACGCCCGAGAAAGCTGCGCGGATCTTCAAAGCGGATGTTGGTGAGCATTTCAAAAACAAGATTGCCGACCGGCCGCTCGTCCGTATCCGGAAAATGGTGCACAAGCAGCTGGCTGTCCGACAGCAGGTACTTGTACAATGTTTTGCTTGAAAGATGCTTTGCGGCTTCATTGACGGCTGAAGAGGAAACCCGGTAACCCGGCTTCAAAGACGTCAGCGTGCCAATTAAGATGACAACAAGCACAAGGGACAGGATGACTATGGAGATAAGGCGTATCACACTGGTCAGATTCAATATAAAAAAATGGCTGGAATGCCTGCCGCTTTTCATCGTCCCACCCTTTCCAATCGATTCTATTACATTCTATGAATCTCATGGAAGAATAGAACACCGAAAAGAAGAGGCACCCCCGGGTTATGGCGGCGCCTGCAACTTATCTCGTCTTAAAGCCGGTATTTTCCTGGTTCACATGGGGGTGGAGCGCCGCATTCAGTCCGCTCGCTAGAAGATTTGCCATATCTTCCATAAAAATGTCGACTTCTTTCGGCGTCACCATTAAGTTATGGCCGAGCGGCGCGAGCACTTCGTGAATCAATTTCCGCTTTTCCTGCTCATCCAGATTGCCGACAATCCCCATGAACATTTTCCGTGCTTCACTTCCCGGCAGATCGTCTTCCGTCAGCTTCCGCTTTTCCCCAAATGAAAGCCCTGCCGGTGCAAGCGCCCGTGAAGGCCGGCCTGATTCTTTCATTTCTTTGCCGAAATGTTTTAACAGAAAATCGATCGTGTCGCTTGTAATCGTCACGGCGTCCACCACTGTCGGAACGCCGATCGCAACAACCGGCACACCGAGCGTTTCTTTCGACAATTCTTTCCGCTTGTTGCCAACACCGGATCCCGGCTGAATGCCCGTATCCGAGATCTGGATCGTGGCATTCACCCTTTCCAGCGAACGGGATGCAAGTGCATCGACGACAATAATAAAATCCGGTTTCGATTTTTCACTGACGCCGAATATAATATCGCTCGTTTCGATTCCGGTCAGCCCCATGACCCCCGGGGCAATCGCGCTCACCGGCCTGTAGCGCGATTCAACGTTTTCCGGCTCGATTTTAAACAGATGGCGGGTGACGAGTACTTTTTCGCAGACAAGCGGGCCGAGCGCATCAGGCGTCACATTCCAGTTGCCGAGCCCGACAACAAGGCAGCTCGCTTCCTCTCCAATATTTATATGCTTCAAATATTGGTTAAACTCATCCGCGAACACTTCTTCCACCTTTTGCTGGATGTCCGTATCCCCGCTGCGGATGCCCTGCATTTCAATGGTCAAATAATTCCCGGCCTTTTTTCCGATGACTTTTTCCCCTTTTTTGGAAATTTGAACCGTCGTCACTTTCATATCGTTTACGGTCCGTTCTTCCACCGTTACGCCTTCCAATTCTTCGCTTTCCCGGTTCTTCACTTTCTCTTCCACTGCAAGATCGCGCGCTTCAATCGCTAAATCTGTGCGGACGGAATAAACACTAAGATCCATTTGTTCGTCTTCCTCCTTTTTGCCGTTTCCTTTATCCTTGTTTTTCCCCATTCCCGGCAGACCATTCGTTTTGTGCAAATTCCGGCCCAATGTATTGCAATCTCGTCTTCCATTTGTTACAATATCATTTGTTCTAAAGTGAATGTGGACGAGCCAAACAAGGTTTGCTCGTAGGAGGTGAAACGGGTGCCAAACATTAAATCTGCGATTAAACGCGTAAAAGTGAACGAAAAAAACCATGCTCAAAATAAAGCGGCAAAATCCGCCATGCGCACGGCAGTGAAAAAGTTTGAAGCAGCGGTTGAAAACAACGACGAAAACGCAAAAGAACTTTTAGTCGATGCGGTAAAACGCCTTGATAAAGCTGCATCTAAAGGCCTTATCCATAAAAATGCGGCAAGCCGCCAAAAATCACGCCTGATGAAAAAATTATCCGCACAGGCGTAACGCACCAAAATAAAAAAGACGCGCGATCCGCGTCTTTTTTATTTTGCCTTCATTTCATGCAGTTGAAACAAAAACATTTCAATGATCATTTCTTTTTTCAGCCCGCCCGATTTCATCCGGTAGTCGCTGTCGGCAAGCAGCGCCATGATCCGGTTCAGTTCATCCGCGGAAAAAAGCCCCGCCTGCCCCGCCGCCAGTTTTACCCTGTATGGATGCACTTTTAAATAAGATGCGATTTGCTGCTGGCCGTAGCCGAGCCTCGCCAGTTCTTTCGTCTGGTAGATGAGCCGGAACTGGCCGGCAAGGAGCGCCAATATTTTAATCGGCTCCTCATTAAGTTTTAAAAGGTCATAATAGATCCGGAGCGCCTCATCAATGCGGCGGTGAACCACTTTTTCAACGAGTTCAAATACATTTTGCTCCAGCGACCGCGCCGTCAGCATTTCCACCATTCCATCTGTTATTTCATTGCCGCTTCCGGCATACAGGGCTAGCTTATTTATTTCATGATCGAGCGCATTCATATTGGTGCCGGCAAGGGAAACCAAATGTTCCACTGCCTTCCTGCCAATCCGGCAGCCTTCTTCAGCGGCGCGGGAGACAAGCCACCCTTCAAGCTCCCTTTCATTTAATTTTTTTGCCTGGAAAGTTGCGGCCTGCTTTTTGATCAATTTCACCAGTTTTTTCCGTTCATCCAGTTTTTCATAAGGCGCAACCAGCACGAAAACCGTGTAAGGGGCGGGAGACTTCACGTATGCTTCCAGCTTGTCCAGCCGGTGTTCCACTTTCTGTTTCTGCTTTTCAGCAGTCAAAAAAAACGGGTGGTGCGCAATCACGAGCCGCCTCTCCCCCATAAAAGGGGATGTTTCCGCATCTTCGATCGCTGTCTCGACCGGCACCTCCTCCAGGTCATACGAAGCATAATTAAAATCCGCCTCTTCCGGAGTGAGCGCATAATCCAGCAATTTCTGTTTCGTTTTTTGAATGAAATAATCTTCTGCACCGTACAATAAATAAAGCGGGGAAAATTGCCCGCGCTCAATCTTTTTCCATAATTCATCCATTCTGTTCCGCTCCCAAACCTTTCTTACTCCCTATGTTAAGAGAACGGGCGCATTGTTGCAAGCAGAAAACAAATGGAAAAGGGGATCCGTAAAATCCCCTTTATCTATATAAACGTTAACGGAACAGTCCCGGGAAGCTTTTCCGTTAACGGTGGACCCGTACCCTTATTGTCACACGCAGCCGGATATCTATGAATGACAACTCCATCCAAAACGGTGGAAATCGTTCTGAAATTATCATATAATCAAAAAACAGGGAGGGATTTGGATGAACGAATTCGAGCAGGATGTCCAGTCGAAAACGAATGATGTCGCCGATGCCGGAGCAGGTTTTCTCATCTCTTTTTTGTTTTTTGCGCTGATGTTTATCATTGCAACTGCAGCAGACATCATTGGCAGATAGCCCCGCTCCGGGCAGTGCCGGAGCCATTCCGGACGGTTTTTTAATTAATGTATATTATGGGAGGACGGTTGAAAAGGTTCCCTTTTCTTTGAAAAAGCGGTATTGCACCGCCCCGTCCTCATCCGTCCGGAAAATGAACACCCCGTTTTCGCTGAGCCGTTTGACCACTCCCGGAGACGGATGCCCGAAACGGTTATGCTTTCCGACAGAGATGACGGCGATCCGCGGATGATACTTCCGGATGAGCGTTTCGCTTGTCGAAGTTTTGCTGCCGTGATGCCCGGCTTTTAATACGTCAATACGGATATCCGGATAAGCCGCCACAAGTTTTTCTTCTCCTTCCTGCTCAAGGTCCCCGGTAAACAGCCACGTCTTTCCACCTGTTTTCGCATAAAGGACAAGCGAGTCATTATTCCCCTCATACGTTTCCTCAAACGGCGAAAGATATTGAAATACCCCCGATTTGTTTTGCCATCCGTCCCCGTTTTTCATCTCATACACCGGGATTTTTTTCTGGCGGGCGCAAGCGAGCACCTTCTGCATGAGCGGTTTTTCCCATGAATGGGGCGAGATATGGATTTCTTTGACGTGGAGAGATGTGATCACAGCCGTTGCGCCGCCGATATGGTCCTCGTCGCTGTGCGTTAAAATCAGCTTATCAATCGTCGTAATCCCCTGGCTTTTTAGAAATGGCACCACAATATCTTTGCCGGTTTCAAACGGATGCTCCCTTCTTTTCCATGCCGGTTCCGGAAACCGGACGGTCCCACCTGTGTCAATTAAATACGCCCCCCTTGAAAGCGGTAGCCGGATTAAAATACTGTCCCCCTGCCCGACGTCGATAAAGGTGATTTTGCCGAAAAGCGAATACCTGTTTGCCGCAAGGAGGAGCATGAGAACACAAACAAGCGGCAGGACAGCCCGGATCGTTTTCTTGCCGTTTTCCATCGCCGCCAAACAATAAACTCCCGCACCTGCCATCAGGATCGATCCCCAGTATGGCGGCCTCCCGGTAACGAGCGTGGACCAGCGGCCGTCTATCGCTTCCCCCGTTTTTTCCGAAAGCCGAACGAGCCCGTCAAAGCACGCGGCAAAGACGGAAAACAGCGGCGGCGCCACCCATTCTGTAACAAAGGCAAGCGCAGCAAGCGGGAGCAGCACATACGTATAAAGCGGTACATAAAAAAGATTGGCAACAAGCCCCGCAATGGAAAACTCATAAAATGAATAAGATAGGATGGGAAGTGCCGCAAGCTGGGAAATGAACGAAATCGCGAGCCCTTTTTGCAACGGGCCCCGGAACCGCTCTAGAAGAGGCCCTGAAAGAAGCAGCGCGGCGCAAACAGCAAAAGAGAGCTGGAATCCGATATTGTACACAATATTCGCATTTTTTAGTCCGTACAAAATGAAACAGATGGACAAAGCATCAAGCGGCCCGATCGGCAGTTTTTTTTGCCCGGCCAGCACAAGCAGCATCGTCATTGCCGCCGACCGGACAACTGGCGGGTTCATGCCGCATAATCCCGCATAAACCGGCATCACCCCCAGTAAGCAAACGGTGGCACGTTCCCTTGTCAGCCCGAGCCGGATGAGCAAATAGTAGCAAAACCCGGCAACAAGTTGTACGTGAAGCCCGGAAATGGCAAGCAGATGGACAACGCCAAGCCGCTGGTAAAGCTGGTACACATCGTCATCAAAGTCTGTTTGCTCGCCAAACAAAAGCGCTTCTGCGTACGGTACGGATTTTTCCGGAAATGTTTTTTGAATTTGAAGCAGGGAGCGGTGGCGGATTTTTTTCAAGAAACCGTGCAGATGCTGCGGCGGGCTGTTGCACGCGGAAAGCCGGTCCGCTTTTAAAATCCAGTGGATATGCTGATGGGCCAAATAGTTGCGGTAATGAAATGCGGACGGGTTGCGGTTTGGCTCAGGAGCTTCCAGTTCCCCTTGAGCCATGCAAACCGTTCCGGGGGATAAAGTTTGTTTTAAGGTTTCCAGTTCTGCCTCGCTCCCGGCGTAATACGTTAACATAAACGTTTCTTTTCCGGCTTCCGCCTTTCCCTTGACCGCGTTCCCGTCGATGCGCGGATAATCGCTGAAACGGACGGGCATCCGGGCACTGCCGGCATGAAATTTTGTATCATACGCAAATGCCTGGAAATAACCGCTAAAAATCCCCAACCCGTAAAAAACGGCGGACAACAGGAGCAAAGGCCGGTTCCGGGACAGGAAAATCCGGATCCAAATCAAATGGGTCGAAAGAACCAGAAGCGGCGGCGCGTGAAGGCCAACCAGGATGCCGCTTAATGCAGCGAGCGCGGCGAACAGCCAGTTGCCTTTCACACCATCACCCTGTTACGCTTTCGGAACGGATCCCGTTTCCGTTTCTTGATAAGCGCCTGCAAATAATGCCGCCGCCATTTGCTGCAATTCCTCCAGTTCTGCCGCTTCCGCCCCGTGGTCCTTTGCAATCATGAATAATTTCTCCACCAGTTTGGCTTTTTCGCTTGCCCGGATATCGAGTGTTTCCGGATGGAACGGGACATGCTCGACATGCACCCCCGCTTTTTCAAAAAGCTCTCTTGCATACGGATGCACCCGGTAATCCTGTGCATAGTACACGTTTTGAATCCCTGCCTGAATGATCGCTTTGGTACAGTGCAGGCACGGGTAATGGGTTACATAGAGGTCCGCGCCGTTTGTCGCCACCCCGAATTTTGCACATTGCAAAATTGCATTCATTTCAGCGTGGATCGTCCGCACGCAATGCCCGTCAATCACGTAGCAGCCCTTGTCAATACAGTGTTCGTCCCCCGCGATGGATCCATTGTAGCCGCCTGCGATAATTCTTTTATCCCTGACGATCGTCGCCCCAACTGCAAGCCTTGAACAGGTGCTCCGCCAGGATAATAAATGGCTTTGCGCCAAAAAATACTGGTTCCAGGAAATCCGGTCCATTTTTCTCTTCCTTTCTGCTCATCCTTACTGTAAAGTGATGGAATTTTCGATTTTGGCAAAAGTCTGGTCCCCAATCCCCGACACATTTTTCAAATCTTCCGGCTTTTGAAAAGGGCCGTTTTTCTCCCGGTATTCGATAATAGCCGCAGCTTTTGACGGCCCGATGCCCGGAAGCGTCTCAAGCTGGGTCTGGTCGGCCGTATTGATATTGACCTGTGCGGCCGCTTCACTGCTTGCCGCCGTCCCGGAAGAAGCGGAAGCGGGAGCTGAAATTCCGGCAGCCGCCGGGGCAGTTTGGGCAGAAGCCGCTTTTTCGCCTTTTTTCGGCACCTCGATTACCATTTCATCTTTTACCTTCTGCGCGAGATTGACCTGATTCCGGTCGGCGTTTTCGTTAAAACCCCCCGCTTCCTGAATGAGGTCATAGACCCGGTCATCCGCTTCCGCTTTGTAGATGCCGGGATGCTTCACCGCGCCTTTCACATCCACGTAAATTTCGGCAGCGTTCTGCGTTTGGGCCGAGGATTGCGTTTGGGCGGTGTTTTGGGTCGAGTGATTTTGCACATCCGTCCCGCCCCCCTCAGTTTGTCCGGACTGCACGGCCGTTTCGGGTTGCCGGTAAGCCCCGGACGCGGTGTCCATACCTCCATTTTGGCTAAAATAGTAAAAGATTGCAATCGTAATGGCTGCCACAGCTGCAGCAGCATGCCAGCGGTATTTGAGAAACAACGTTTTCAAAGACCTTCACCTCTGTTTTTCTTTTTTCAGATACATAATCGCCCGGATCTGCGCA
Organism: Weizmannia sp. FSL W8-1119; assembly: GCF_038008605.1. NCBI lineage: Bacteria > Bacillati > Bacillota > Bacilli > Caryophanales > Bacillaceae > Heyndrickxia > Weizmannia sp. FSL W8-1119. The sequence goes on from NZ_JBBOZL010000001.1 coordinate 1,773,121, forward strand.
TATATTGTACCGGGCGCTGAAAGATCGGCGGCTTGGGGAGGGAAAACAGCATGGACATTGGCGTGATCGGAACGGGAAATATGGGCAGCATGTTAATTGAAGCTTTGATAGAAACAAAAGCCGTTACGCCTGCACAATTTCGGATCACAAATCGCACACCTGAAAAAGCCGCAAAACTTGCAAACAAGTATCCCGGGATTCAGGTTGAGAATATAGAAAATACCATTTTGGAGAGCGATTTAATTTTGTTGTGTGTTAAACCGCTTGAGATGCACGGCATTCTGGAGAAGGCCAGAGGCGCCTTCCGGAATGAACAGTGCCTTGTCAGCATTACAAGCCCCGTTACAGTCGGGCAGCTCGCCGCAATGGTCCCCTGCTCGTGCGCAAGGGCCATCCCGAGCATCACGAACAGGGCAGCTGCCGGTGCGGTTTTGCTGACATTTGGCAGCCAGTGCACAAGCGAGTGGCAGGAAAAAGTAAAAACACTGTTCTCCAAAATATCCACCCCGGTTGAAGTTGGCCAGCAAATCACGAGAGTGGCATCAGATCTGGTCAGCTGCGGCCCTGCTTTTTTCAGTTTTTTGGCGCAAAAAATGATAGAAGGAGCCGTCCGCAAAACAAAGATTGACAGCGACACCGCCTGCATATTAACGGCTGAGATGCTAATCGGCCTGGGGGAACTTTTGAAGCAACAAATTTATACGCTGCCTGCCCTGCAGGAAAAAGTGACGGTAAAGGGCGGTATCACCGGCGAAGGATTAAAGGTGCTTGAAAAAGGGACGGATGGCTTATTCGAAAAACTGTTTGAAGCGACACAGGAGAAATTTAAAGAGGACACGGACGCGGTGGCCGGGCAATTCGGCACACCATGATATTTCGACATCTTTCTGTTTATTCCTGCTTCTTTTTTAAAATTTTTTCAAAAAAAGCATTCTGCGCGGGCAGAATGCTTTTATCGTTTGATGCACGTAAAAAATATCCTTTCGCTTTTTGGGCCGGGCGCTTCTTCTGTAAAATCGGCAGCGGGCGGCATACAATCGAAGCCCGATTCCGTAAGCCAGTTTTCATAATCAGCAACCGGAAACGTCCGCTGTTTATGTAACTCGTCAAACCGTTCATACAAGCCGGATTTCTCATCATATGCGAAAAAGCTGAGATCATGTTCAACGGCATGCGGGCCCTCACCCGGAAAGCAGTTCCAGATATAGGAAACCTCGTCCCCGTTATCGGCAAAAGTGTGATGCGGGAATAGCACATCTGTTTTATAAACGGAATGCACGTCAAACAAAAACATTCCCCCCGCCTTCAGGGCTGCATGCACATGCCGAAACGTTTCTTTCACATCCGTTTCCGTTTCCAAGTAGTTCAGGGAATCACAGAAAATCGCGACAATATCAAAATCATGCAGGCCGCAAAGCGCGCGCATATCCTGCTTGAGGAAAGTGATGCGGGCCCCTTCAGCCAGTGCTTTTCCGCTCGCGACTGTAAGCATGTCTTCTGATAAATCAACGCCCGTTACTTCAAAGCCTTCCCGTGCAAGCAGCAGTGACAGTTCACCGGTACCGCAGGCAAGATCAAGCATGCGCCTTCCTTTGACACCATTCCGCTCCCTTTGGCGCATCACCCACTGCAGCCATTGCGGATAGGGCGCCTCTTCCATCAACGTGTCGTATACATAGGCGAAATTTTCGTAACTCATTGCAGAACGCTCTCCGCACTGACAGCCGGCGCGTCTCCCCAAAGCCTTTCCAAGTTATAGTAATTCCGTTCATCGCGGTTAAAAATATGGGCGACAATATCCCCAAGGTCAATCAGCACCCATTTCCCTTCTTCAAACCCTTCAATGCGCCTGACCGCAGTTCCTGCTTCTTCCGCTTTTTCTTTCACTTCGCGGGCGATCGCCTGAATTTGTTTATCGGAGTTCCCATTGCAGATCAGAAAATAATCCGCAATCAATGAAATCCCGCGCATATCCAAAACGACGATGTCTTCCGCACGTTTATCATCGCAAGCTTTTACGACTGTTTTTAATAACGTCTGATTGTCCATTTACGCCCCTTCTTCCTTCATCACTAAATCATTGTATAAAGCAATCGTATCCGGAAAAACAGGCTGATTCCGGCCAATTAAAAATGCAATGGTGTGCCCGGCTGCATACAACACCGCTTCATCGAGATCTTTGCCCGCAAGCCGCCTTGCTTCTTCGACACCCGGAAAATTCCGGCCCGGTTCAATATAATCAGCCAGATATACAATTTTTTCAAGCAGCGTCATCCCGGCCCTGCCCGATGTATGGTATTTAATGGCATCGAGCACTTCCCGGTCAGTGATGCCGGCTTCTTTTTCCACCAGATAAGCGCCAACAGGGGCATGCCATAATTCATGATGGAAAGAAAGCAGCCGTTCATCCATCTTTTGATCAATGATGATTTGCTTCATTTCCTCTTCCGGACGGAATTTTGCATAATCATGGAAAATCGCCGCAAGTTCCGCTTTTTTCCGGTCAGCATGATATTTTTCCGCCAGCCAGACGGCGCTTTCGGCAACGCCGAGCGTATGGATATAACGGCGCTCCGTCAGCTGGGCTTTCACAAGTTCCAATGCTTTCTCACGTTCCATATAAATGATGCTCCTTTATATATTCCCACACTGCATCCGGAATTAAATATTTTACCGACCGTTTTTTTTCCAGGCGTTCACGGATCAGCGAGGAGGAAATATGAATTTCTGGAATTTCAACAAATTGGACAGGATACTTTGTCTGGTGCGAATATGCCGGCCGGTTGACGCCGACAAAGCGGACAAGCCGGACGAGCTGGTCGATATTCCGCCATTTCGGCAAATATTCGATCATATCCGCGCCAATGATAAAATAAAAGTCCGTATCAGGTTCCCGCTTTTTAAGCAGCACCATTGTGTCATATGTGTAGGAACGGCCTGGCCTCTCCATCTCTATGTCCTCAATCGAAAATGCCGGCTGCCCCGAAATGGCAAGCGTGAGCATTTTGATCCGGTCACATCCGGTGATGCCGGCCGTTTTTTCTTTATGGGGCGGATTTTGGTTCGGCATAAAACGGACTTCGTCAAGTTTCAGATCCTGCAAAATTTCGTTCGCTATAATCAAATGGCCGATATGCGGAGGGTCGAACGTCCCCCCTAAAATACCCACTTTTTTCATGCCGCCCACCCTTAAGGCAAAACAATCTCTTTATGGTTTTTCGATTCTTTATAAAGGACAATCGTATTGCCGATGATTTGCACGAGTTCCGCATGCGCCCCTTCTGCAAGTGCTGCGGCAACAGAATCCTTATCTTCCTCGCAGTTTTTTAGGACGCTGATTTTTAACAGTTCCCGCGCTTCAAGCGCCTCCTGCACCTGTTTGACCATATTTTCATTGACCCCGCCTTTTCCAACCTGAAAAATCGGGCTCAAATGGTGGGCTTTTGCCCGCAAAAAACGTTTTTGTTTACCTGTTAACATGAACTTCCTCCTAAAATGCCTTCAACGATCTTTTTCATTTTCCCGGTATCCGGCTTTACGCCGGTCCATTTTTCAAACGCAATGGCCCCCTGGTAGATAAACATGCCGAGGCCGTTCTGCACCCGGGCGCCGCGTTTTTTTGCTTCTTTTAAAAATTTCGTTTCAAAAGGATTGTATATGATATCAGACACAAACGCACCAGGCTTTAAATGGCGGAGGGAAAGCGGCTGCGCGTCTGTATCCGGATGCATGCCGATCGACGTCGTCTGCACAATCAGCGTATAATTCCCCAGCTGTTCTTCCGTTTCTTTAAGCGTAAGCACCTTAGACGGGCACGGAAAAGGGCTTTCGTCCCGCATTTCTTCCGCTTTTTTTACCGTGCGGTTGCACAGATCAACGGTTACCGCCCCTTCCCGGCAAAGCGTATAATAAATCGCTCTTGCCGCACCGCCCGCGCCGATGACAAGCACTTTTTCTCCGGAAAGCACCCGTCCGCTTTCTTCTTTCAGCGCCTGCATAAACCCCGGGCCGTCCGTATTATACCCGACCCATCCGTGTGGGGTGCGGATTACGGTATTAACGGCACCGATCGTTTCCGCAAGCGGATCAATGTCATCGAGATACGGCATGATCGCCTGCTTATGCGGAATGGTCACATTAAATCCGGCCACGCCGATTGCTTTCATGCCGTTTACGGCGGTTTCCAGATTTTCCGGTGTGACATGGAAAGCATGATAGTCTGCATCAATCCCGAGTGCCCGGAATGCTTCATTGTGCATCGCAGGCGACAGCGAATGGGCAATCGGGTCACCGATCACCCCGTATAAATCGCGCATATTTCTCACTCCCCGTTAAAAACAGAACCTTTTTCAGATCAACGACCGGCGCAGCATGACCCGGACGCCCTTTGGCACATAGGCCGCGACAACGGCGCCCGGTTCGTTGACCGTCACCCAGCCAAGCCCGGAAAAAACAATATCCGTCTTTCCTTCTTTAATGGAAAATTCATGGCGAACGAGCGCCGGGAAATCCGCGGCTTCCGCTTTCCCCGGCGGTTGGAGCAATTCCCCGAGCTGGCGCGTATATAAATCATCCGCATTTTCAAGTTTTGTACGGTGAATCTTTAAAGCATTTGAAACATAGCAGACAAATGACCGTCTGCCGCCTTTTATATAATCAAGCCGCGCAAGGCCGCCGAAAAACAGCGTCTGCCGTTCATTCAGCTGGAATACAGCCGGCTTGATTTCTTTTTTCGGTGTAATCACCTTTAATTCGTTTTTCCCGACGAAATGCGCCATCTGGTGGTGGTTGATGATCCCCGGCGTGTCATAAAGAGATGTGCCGTCATCAAGCGGGATGCCGATCATATCCAGCGTCGTCCCCGGAAAATAGGATGTGGTGATGACATCTTTTTCCCCTGTTGCCTGCCGTATAATGCGATTGATAAAAGTGGATTTCCCAACATTCGTGCAGCCGGCAACATACACATCTTTCCCGTTCCGGTACTGTTCGATGGCAGCCATCGCTTCATCCATGCCGTGCCCCTTTGCCGCGCTCACAAGCAGCACATCGGCCGGACGGAGCCCGAGTTCTTTCGCCTGCTGCTTCATCCAGTTGGCCATTTTCGCTCTTTTCACCGATTTTGGCAGGAGATCCTCTTTATTGCCGATTAAAAGAACCGGGTTTTTGCCTGCGAAACGGTGGAATCCCGGCAGCCAGGACCCGTTGAAATCAAAAATATCGACAATTTTTACAACCAGCGCATCCACCTGCCCGAGCCGGTTTAAAATTTTTAAAAAATCATCGTCTGTAAGCGGCACGTCCTGCACTTCATTGTAATGTTTCAATCTGAAGCAGCGCTGGCAAATGACCTGCTCTTTTTCCAGCGCAGATTTTGGCGCGTAGCCTGCCTCATCCGGATCTTCCGTCTGGAGGAGCGCCCCGCAGCCGATACAATGGACAGCTTCTTTTTCCAAATTCAATCCTCCCAAGTCAAATAACCTTTTTTCCTGAACCAGCCCATAATCCGGCGTTCAATCATCCGGTTGAGTTTCGTCGCAAAGCCATCTGATTGCGCAACCGGGACGACGAGAATCGTATAAAAACCGCTTCTGTTGCCGCCGAGCACATCGGTCAAAAGCTGGTCGCCGATCACGACGGTTTCTTCCTTTTTCACGTCCATGATAGCAAGCGCCTTGCGGAATGCTTTGCCAAGCGGTTTTCTCGCTCTGAAAAGAAACGGGATGCCAAGCGGGTCCGCAAATGTTTTGACCCGCATTTCATTATTATTGGAAACAATCGTGATTTTGATATGATGTTCCTGCATGTCCTGGAACCATTGGACCAGTTTTGGCGGCGCACTCGGCCTGTCCCACTCGACCAATGTATTGTCCAAATCGGTGATGATGGCTTTAATGCCATGCTTTTTTAATTCTTCCGGCCTGATTGACAGCACCGAGTTCACTTGCCGGTCCGGCAAAAAATTTTTCAAGATCAATCCGTGACACTCCATTCATTTTACCGTTCTGTCCACAAGATGCAAGCTTACCCGCCCGTTTATGAGTATATTGTCCCGAATATGCTTCATTCAAGTTTCTTTTATCATAACAATTTCTACAAATTATTCAACTGATAGCAATGCCCTGTTCCCCGGAAGCCGGAAACAGGAAAAACCGCCGGGCAGTGCGCGCTCAGCGGTTTTGATTGCTTTCCATTAGTCATGTCCGTATCCATGGGTAAATCGCAAAGCTGCCATGCCTGCTGCTTGAAAATGTTGTGTTTTTCTTGCTTTGCGCTTTATACTTTCGCATTTTCCCCCATTGCTTCGATCAGCAGGTCGGCGATATGGACAGCGCGGACTTTTCCGCTTAAACCGGCCCGTTCGATCCCGAGTTTCATTTGCAGCAGGCAGCCCGGGTTGGCGGTCACAATGGTTGTGGCATGTGTCGCTTTTGCATTTTCCATTTTATGGTCCAAAATTTGCATGGACATCTCCGACTCGACAATATTGTAAATGCCGGCCGACCCGCAGCAGTGGTCCGCTTCCTTCATTTCCCGGAATTCTACATTTTCGATGGCGCCAATGAGCAGGCGCGGCGCGGAAGAGGTCTTCATCACATTGCGCAAATGGCATGAATCCTGGTACGTGACCACCTGGTGCGGGAGGCTGAGTTTCCGTTTATGGAAGCCCAGCTCTACGAGAATAGCGGAAATATCTTTTATTTTGCTTGAAAATGCCGCGGCCCGTTCCGCCCATTCCGGATCGTCTTTTAACAAATGGCCGTAATCGATTAAATAAGCGCCGCAGCCGCCGGCATTCGTGATAATATAATCAGCGCGCAAATCTTCGAAAGCCTTGATATTGCGGCGGGCAAGGTCCTTTGCCATCTCTTTTTCGCCGCCATGGCCATGCAGCGCCCCGCAGCATGCCTGGTCCTGCGGGATGACAACCTCACAGCCGGCAAGCTGCAATAGTTTCAATGTCGCATCATTGGTTTCCATGAACATCGTGTCCATCAGGCAGCCGGTAAAAAAGGCAACGCGTTTTTTCACTTCCGCTTTTGGCATCAAATGTTCCGGGCGCTGTTTCATTTCCTTCCATTTTGGAATTTTTGGCAGCACTTTTTCCATGGACGATAAATTTTTCGGCAGAAGCTTTAAAGCGCCTGTCGCATGCGCCGCTTTTTGCAGGCCGCTCCGCTGGTAAAAACCGATCAGGCCTGTTAAAGCGCGCATCCGATTCTGGTGCGGGAACAATTCTTCAAAGACCGCTTTGCGGAGCACTTTTACCGGCAGGGACTGCTTCTTTTTCTTCGACTGCTGGATAATATCCCGCGCTTCTTCCAAAAGATGCCCGTACTGGACGCCGGGCGGGCATACCGATTCGCAAGCCCGGCAGCCGAGGCACAAGTCCAAAGAGCGCTCCACATCTTCATCCGGTTCGATAATGCCGTCCACAACGGCTTTCATCAATGCAATCCGGCCGCGCGGCGAGTGCGATTCTTTGAACCCCGATTCAATATAGGTCGGGCAAGACGGCAGGCAAAAGCCGCAGCGCATGCAGTTCAGCAGCTGGTCTTCGTCCATCCTTTCCCTGAATTTCTGCTGGATTTCTTTTTGTTGTTCGGCTGTAATCATTTTTCCATCACCACTCGATCCGTTTCTTTGGCAAAGACTTTGCCGGGATTTAAAATATGGTTCGGGTCCAGCGCATTTTTGATCGCATTCATGACGCCAATGCCCGTTTCCCCGAGTTTCCATTCAAGATACGGCGCTTTCGCCCTCCCGACGCCATGTTCGCCGGTAATCGTGCCGCCCAGTTCAATCGCTTTTTGAAAAATTTCCGCAAAGGCTTTTTCAACCCGCTCCATTTCGTCCTGATCCCGGATATCGGCAAGGCAGGTCGGGTGCAGATTCCCGTCCCCCGCATGGCCGAATGTCCCGATATGGAGCCCGTATTTTTCAGCAATTTCATTGATTGCCACCACCATCTTTGCGACTTCGGAACGCGGCACGGTCGCATCTTCCAAAATCGTTGTCGGCTTCAGGCGGGCGAGTGCGCTTAAAGCGCTCCTTCTTGCCGTCATGAGCGCTTCCGCATGTTCCGGGGAAGCTGCCACCTTTACATCGACTGCATGTTGCTTGCGGCAAATTTCCGCGATCTTTTCAATATCGCGTTCCACCACTTCCTGCGGGCCGTCCTGCTCGATCAAAAGCACTGCCTTCACATTGGTCGGTAGGCCGATATGCGCAAAAGCTTCCACCGCCTGCAGTGTCGGCTGGTCCAGAAATTCCAGCGTCGCCGGGATGATCCGGTTCGCAATAATGTCGGAAACCGTTTGCGCGCACGCTTCAATATCCTGGTAAAGCGCCAGCATCGTCTTTTTTGCTTCCGGCATCGGCAAAAGTTTCAGCGTCGCTTCCGTAATGACGGCGAGCGTCCCTTCCGAACCGACCAAAAGCCGCGTCAAATCGTAGCCGGCTACATCTTTCGCCAGTTTTCCGCCGGTGCGGATGATCTCACCGTTTGCGAGCGCGGCTTCAAGCGCCAGCACATAATCGCGCGTCACACCGTATTTCAAGCCGCGCAAGCCACCCGAATTTTCATTTATATTGCCGCCGATCGTCGAGATTTTCATGGAACTTGGGTCCGGCGGGTAAAACAGCCCCTTTTCTTCAACCGCTTTGATCATATCAAGCGTAATGACGCCGGGCTGCACCGTCACCGTCAGATTTTCTTCATCAATTTCCAAAATCTTGTTCATATGCTTAAACAACAGCACGATGCCGCCTTCTATCGGGCATGTGCCGGCACAAAGGTTGGAGCCCGACCCGCGCGGCACAATAGGAATCCGGTGTTTGTTGCAAATTTTTACGATTTTCTGCACTTCTTCTTTATTGCGCGGCGCCACGACCGCATCCGGCATTGACTGAAACTGCGGGCTTGCATCATACGAATACACAAGCCTGCCCGCCTTCGAATCATCGTAATTTTCCGGGCCAACAATTTGCTGCAGTTTTTCTTTTATATCGGCTTGAATCATCAAACCTTCCCCCCGTTCTGCAAATTTTCAATATTTTAACGAGAAAAATATTGTTTTGTGCTTCATTTTATGATAAAGCTAAAAGTGCAAGAATGATATAGATAAAAATACAAAGTTTAGCGGTTACTATTGGTTGATTTTTAAATTTATATACAAAGGTGGTCAACATGCTGTTGTTTCCAAAAATTGCCGGAAAAATCGTGAATGAAGTGCAGTCGGTGATGGATGAGGATATTATTGTTGTGGACGAAAACGGGGTGATCATGGCCTCGACGCAAAAAGACCGGATTGGAAACTTCCATATGGGGGCACAGAAAGTTTTTCAAACGAACAAAAAATTGTATATTGATGAAGAAATGGCGGCGCAAATGGAAGGGGTGCGGATGGGGATAAATATGCCGATCCGGTTCGAAGGGAGGACGATTGGCGTTATCGGCGTCACCGGCAATCCGAAAGAAGTCGAACATTATGCGGAGCTGATCCGCCGGCTGACGGAGCTTATTATTCAGGAAACCGTCCATGCTGAACAAGCACGGTCCAAAACGAGGGGGCTCGAGGCATATTTCTACGAATGGGCGACAGTAAAGGCGTATGACCAGCATTTCGTTGAACGGGGACTGATGCTTGGGATTCCGATGCAGGTGCCTCACATCTGCTGTTTTTTAAAAATGGCGGTGCCGCCATCGGGGGAAACAGAAATATTTGAACGGCTGCAATCCTATATTGAAACGGACCGCGACATGATTGTGCACTGGGGTCCGGGGTTGTTTTTGCTGCTGAAAAGCGTGGAAGCGCCGTTTTCAAAAGAACGGTTTTATGGGCAATTGGAAGATTTTAAGCGGCGATTTGCGCCAAATTGCGCAGTCGGGGTCGGAAAAACAGCCGGTACATATGTGATCCGCCAGTCGTTCAAAGAAGCACAGAAAGCTTTGAAAGTTGCCGGAAAAAATGGCGGTATTGTGTTTTATGAAGACCTGCTCCTTGATCTGCTGATAGAAGAAGTGTCGGAAGAGGCGCGCCAGGAGTATTTGCAAAAAACAATCGCGAAACTGCAGGAACATGCGGGCCTCGCAGAAACATTGCAAGCCTATCTTGCAAACAACCTGTCGCTGAAAGAAACAGCCGCACAGCTCCATGTGCATATTAATACGCTCCATTACAGGCTGAAGCAAATCACCGAAGTCACGGGCATTGATCCGAAAACAGCGGAAGGCATTGCACTGTTTTATTTGGCGGTACATTTGGCGGAGTAGAAGATTTTTCACTGAAAGCGTAACGGAGCTGTCCCAAAAGCCCCATTTAAGTAGGAATTTTGCTCTAACGGTCGTGACACAGCTTCTCAAAGCCGTTTCTCCAGAGATTTTTGCTCTAATGATCCTGACAAAGCTTCTCTGAACCGTTTCCTCGGGAAAATTTTGCTCTAAACAAGAAAACCCTTTGAGAAAAAGTAATTTCTCAAAGGGTTTTCTTGTTTAAAAAGGACTTTTGCGAGAACTCCCTTTCTGGCTTATTTCACTTCAAACTGCCCCATCATGCCAAGGTCTTCATGTTCGAGGATATGGCAGTGATACATATAAATGCCTTTAAACGGGAACCGCATTATCACTTTCACCGTATCTCCCGGATTGACGAGCACTGTATCTTTCCAGCCCTGCTCATTTGCAGGCGGCGTTTTGCCGTTTATGCTCAAAATCTGGAACTGGACACCGTGGACATGGAACGGGTGCACCATTTTTTTCGTCCCCATGGAAGTTGAAGCGTTTTTGATTTCCCAAATTTCGATGGAATGCAGTTTCACTGTTTCATCAATGTGGTTCATATCCATTTGCTTGCCGTTGATGCTGACATTCGGGCCCATGCCGCTCATCACAAATTTGCGGGTTTTGACCGCTTTTGAATCCGGGATTTTCTTAATGGTTGCAAGTTTCCTTGGGACGCTGTAAGATTTTGTGTATTTGCCTTTAACTTTAAAATACATCAGCGTTTCTTTTCCGTTTTTCAACTGGAGCATACCGCCGTCTCTTAGCTTGGAAAAATCAACAAGGATTTCCGCGCGCTCTCCGGCTGAAAGTGTCAGTTTTTTCATTTTCACCGGCGATGCAAGGAACCCGCCGTCAGATGCAATTTGCGTAAATGTTTGGTTGCCGCTTAGGTGCAGATTATACGTCCTGCCGTTTGAGCCGTTTAAAATCCGGAGGCGGACAAGACCGCGTTTGACTGTCAATTGCGGCTGGATTACGCCGTTGACGAGTTCGGTCGTGCCCTGAAAGCCGAATACTTGGTCGTTCATGTCCAATTTATAGGACAATTGCCCGTTTTTCGTAAAACGGCGGTCCTGCAGCACGAGCGGAAAATCGTTTTTTCCGTAGTCTTTCGGGATATCTAGTTTCTCCGAATTTTGATCATCGACATAAATCAGCCCGGCCAGGCCTTTATAAACCTGTTCACCCGTCTTTCCCATCGGGTGCGGATGGTACCAAAGCGTGGCTGCCTGCTGGCTTACGGTAAAGCTGACTTTCCACGTTTTGCCCGGCAAAATCGTATTATGTGGGCCTCCGTCTGCGGAACCCGGTACCAGAAGGCCATGCCAGTGTACCGTTGTCACTTCTTTTAAGTCGTTTTTTACTGTCATATTGACCTTTTCGCCTTTTCTCACCCTGATCACAGGACCTAAATAATTGCCGTTATACCCGTATGTCGTTGACGTTTTTCCAGCTATAAATTCTTTTTTGCCATGCTGTGCGGTTAAAGTGAAATCCGCCATATCCGGATCCGGATTGGTGTCTTTAAGCACCGCCGGAATCGGCAGTGCAGGATGCTGCGCGTCTTTTTGCTCCGCGCTCTTTTTCACGTGCCAACTGTAAAAAACGGCACCCCCGATGATCACGATAGCCAATAGGATAATGGCTGTTATCCATACTCTCTTTTTCATATTACCCCTGCTTTTTGTTATTTTTATGTTCGGTATCATCTTAACGTTTTTTTGTGCAGGAGTTCTATTAATAAGTTTTGACGCTTTTGTGAACAAATTTATTTTGAATAGTATCTTTGTTTTAAACCGATTTCAGCAGGGTATAATGATAGTGTAAGTAGAAGGAGGGATTTTGAGATGTTTGATTTAATGCCATTCAGAAGGAATGAAGATGTTTTCGAACGTATGCTTAAGACCTTCAATGATATGTTTGACACAAATGCTTTAACACCGTTCAACGGTAATGCCAACTCGTTCCGGACAGATATTACTGAAAAAGAAGATGCTTATCTCGTTGAAGCGGAATTGCCTGGCTTTTCCAAAGAAGACATTACGATTGATGTGAACAATAACTATTTAACGATCCGCGCAAAACGCGACCAAATGGAAGAAAGCAAAGACGAAAAAAATAAAGTCATTCGGCAGGAACGCCGCTACGGCGAATTCGTCCGGCAGTTCTATGTCGACAATATTAAAGAAGACGAAATCAGCGCCACCCTTGATAACGGCGTCCTGAAAATCAACATCCCGAAGAAAACGAAAGAAGGTTCATCCGGAAAAAGGATTGAAATTCAATAAAAAAGAGCGGGGACTCGAGGGAGAGTCTCCGCTCTTTTTCAAAACGCCAGCGTTACATCCGCATCTTTTGCGTATTCGAGAAAAGTGACAGCGCCGCCGACTTCAGTGCCGTCGATAAAATCTTCTTTCTTCAGGCCCATGACATCCATTGTCATCTGGCAGGCGATGAATTTTACACCCAGGTCTTTTGCTATTTCAACGAGTTCAGGAATAGAAGGGGTGTTGCTTTTCGCAAAACCTTCCGCATAGTTTTCTTTTCCTTCCGGCATCGGCAAATTTTTATGCACTTCTTTATGGATGAGGTTCAATCCTTCAAATGTGAAAAAGATGGCCACCTCCATGTCGGACGCTGCCCCTGCCGTTGCAATGTTAAATACTTTATAGGCATCAAACAATCCGCCGTTGCTTGCAATGATCGCTACTTTTCCCATGTTTCATCTCTCCTCAATTTTGTAATGCCTGCATAATGCCTTCCGGGTCAAAACCGATCACCCATTTGCCGTTGATTTCGGTTTGTGGAACGCCAATCTGCCCGGTTGTTGCGACAAGTTTCCGCATCATCGCAGGGTCCCTTTCCACATTTACTTCTCTGTAAGGAATGTTCTGTCCGTTTAAAAAGTTTTTTAGCATCGCGCAAAACGGGCAATGCGTCGTAGTATAAACTGTTACATTGTTCATCTGTCTTCTCTCCTTTTTGTTTTACAAGGGGTATCTCCGATGCTGTTTCATAAAAAATCAGCGGTTCTCATGCTTTTATCAGCGGTTTTTGGAAAATATCAGCGGAAATTCAATACATATCAGCACTTCTTACCTATTTATCAGTGGACTGCCCGAATTATACAGGGAGGGGTATCTGGCATCCCAAGCTATCTCCACGCTGACATGCCGCCTTTTACATTTGTGATCTGCTTAAATCCCTGTTTCTTTAAAATTTTGCATGCTTTGCTGCTTCTCATCCCGCTTCGGCAGATGACCACCACTTCTTTGTCTTTCGAAAGCTGTGCGGATTTTTCGGCCAGCTGGTGCAAAGGGATGTTTTTAAATTCTTTGATGTGGTTCCCTTTGAAATCTGCAGGCGTTCGCACATCAATAAATTGCTTCCCTTTATCTTTTAATTCATTCTTTAACGTTGCTGTGGTGATCTGCCTGACCCCTTTTGCCGGGATCAGGCGGGGAATCACAAGCAGCACGATCAATACCAGGATGACAATATTTAAGATCGTCATATTGCGCCTCCGCTATTATTTTTTCTGAATCCAGAATTTAATCGTTGGTCCGTCTTGTTCGGTTTTCAAAATTTGATGGCCTGCATTTCTTGACCATGCCGGAAGATCATTGAGCGCGCCTCTGTCTGTTGCATGCAGTTCAAGCACTTCGCCGCTTTTAATTGTTTCGATGCCTTTTTTCAAGCGGATCACCGGCATCGGGCAAACCAGACCGCTCACATCCAGTACTTTATCCGCCTGTACTTCACCTGTAACTTCCGTTTCGCCTCTGTCATTCACAGTCGTTTTGCTGTCATTTTCAATGTTGCTTCCAAACACGCCGGAGTATGTTTTCCATCCACCGTCCACGTTTTTCACGTCAAAACCGTTGTTTTTCAGAATCCTCGTAGCCAAATAGCCGCGCAAACCAACCTGGCAGCTGACATAAACGGTTTTGTCTTTCGGAATTTCATCGAGCCTGTCCCTTAATTCGTTCAGCGGAATATTGATCGATCCTTTGATATGGCCGAATTCGCGTTCTATCGGTTCCCGGACGTCTATCAAAATCCCGTCATCTTCAATGATCTTGTCAATTTCATGCCACTGGACATGTTCGAGTTCCCCGTTCATGAGATTGGTAGCGACATAGCCAGCCATGTTGACCGGGTCTTTCGCAGAAGAATATGGCGGAGCATAGGAAAGTTCCAGGTTCGTCAAATCTTCAACAGTTAAGCCGCCTTTAATGGCCGTCGCAATGACATCGATCCGTTTATCAGCGCCGTCCGTACCGACCGCCTGTGCTCCGAAAATTTTTCCAGTATCTTTGTCAAAAATCAGTTTCAAGGAAATCGGCGTGGCGCCCGGATAATAGCCGGCATGCGAACTCGGATGAATATGGACGACTTCGTATGACACGCCAAGCCGTTTCAGCGTTTTTTCGTTATTGCCGGTTACCGCAACAGAGAGGTCAAATACTTTTGCAATCGAAGTGCCGAGCGTCCCCTCGTATTTTTCCTTTTTGCCCATGATGTTATTGGCGGCAATGCGCCCTTGCCGGTTTGCCGGTCCCGCAAGCGGGATCATTGTCTTGTTTCCGTTGATGTAATCCACAACTTCTACCGCATCACCGACTGCGTAAATATCTTCATTTGAAGTTTGCAAGTATTCGTTAACAACAATGCCGCCGCGCTCGCCCAAAGCAAGGCCCGTATCCTTTGCCAATTGGTTTTCCGGACGGACGCCGATCGCCAAAATCGTCATATCCGTTTCAATTTCTGTCCCGTCTGATAAAATCACTTTTTTTCCTTCATTTGCAAAAGCTTGAAGCCCGTTTTCCAACACAAGGCGGACGCCTTTTTCTTTCAAATGGTTGTGTACAAGGCTCGCCATTTCATAGTCGATTGGCGCCATCACTTGGTTTGCCATCTCTACGATTGTCACTTGAATCCCGCGATGTGCAAGGTTTTCCGACATTTCAAGGCCGATAAAACCGCCGCCAATAATCACTGCACGTTCCGGTTTTTCCTGATCCACAAAGTTTTTGATGCGATCCGTATCCGGGATATTGCGAAGCGTAAAGAGCGTTTTGTTTTCTCCCAGCCCCGGAACAGGCGGCACAATCGGGCGTGCACCCGGGGACAAGAGCAGCTTGTCGTACGTTTCTTCGTACACTTCATTGGTCCGCAAGTTTTGTATGGTGACAGCCTTCTTCTCCGGATCAATTTTTGTTACTTCGCTTAAAGTGCGGATATCTATATTGAACCGTTTCGACATGCCCTCAACCGTCTGCACAAGAAGATTGCTGCGGTCCTTGATCGTTTCGCCGATATAGTACGGCAATCCACAGTTTGCGAAAGAGATGTATTCACCGCGTTCCACAAGAACGATTTGGATGTCTTCACTCAGCCTTCTGAGTCTGGCGGCAGCGGTTGCCCCGCCGGCTACACCTCCTACGATGATCACTTTCTTTACAGCCATGATATTTACCTCCTAATGATCTGTCTAAATACCCATATAGGTATATTGGAAACCAAAAAATAATTTGATTTTTATTTAACTTGGTATTTACAAAACTCATTTTATACCCCTATGGGTATATTGTCAATAAAATTTAACGAAAAAGGAGCCAATTGCAGCCCCTTATTCCGCCAAGTCTTTCTTCATTTTCTTAAATTCTTCTTCCGTGATCTCGCCTTTTGCATACCGTTCCCGCAATATTTCCAGGCTACGGTCTTCTTTCGGATGAACCCCGAAATCTTTTTCGCTTACTTTTTTAATGCCAATTACAATCAAATAAATAATTAATATGAAAATCAACAGCTGGACGATCATGCCAATCATCCCGAAAACGCCCATCATGCCGTATCCACCGTACTCATTGTACCACATATGCATAGACAAGCATCCTTTCATTTTTAATTTTCGCTCTCCAAATTATATTTCGATCTTCATACTTAATGTATCACCTTTTTCTAAAAAATTCCTTAAACATGCTTATATTGGCCTGTAATGGCTTCCAACTAATTCTTTGTTTTTCGAGGAATATCCGCAACGTCCAGAACAAGCTG
The DNA here is from genome assembly GCF_038008605.1 of Weizmannia sp. FSL W8-1119. Lineage (NCBI taxonomy): Bacteria > Bacillati > Bacillota > Bacilli > Caryophanales > Bacillaceae > Heyndrickxia > Weizmannia sp. FSL W8-1119. Next base: position 1,789,466 of record NZ_JBBOZL010000001.1, read on the forward strand.
AGAAATGCCGGTTTTCGGTATATCATACTTTGATCACCGTTTGGGGAATGGGGTATAAGGGGTTGTGGACCCAAAAAGATTTTTTATCTCATAATTAGGGCTTGCTGAATAAGCAAAAGTCCTAGACTTGGTAAGGATACTGACAGCTTTGGCCGAACTTTAAATGCAAGGGTTTTATAAAAAATGCAGGAAAAACTTTGCACTCTAAAGCTGATTCAACATACAGAGAGGACAGAATAAAGCATTTTCGCAGATGCATTCTCCTATGATATTGAGGTAGAGCTTGCTGACAAATCAGATACAAGCCATAATCGGATTCGTTCAGCAAGCCCTAATTAGACAGTGTGGATTACTTCATTTTTTATCATCAATTGTCTCTGTAACAAATTTTTTCTTTAGAGCCTCTGCCAAAATAAAAATATACCCTTGAGCGAGGCTCTGGAAAATTAATTATCCCGATTTTTTTTTGCCTTTTCATCCAGATTTTCAATTTACATCCAGATTTTCAATTCAATAGAAGTAAAACGGTCATTTTTCTTCAAAAAAAGGGCATACGTATCCCGCCTTCACAAAATGGTTTTTTTCACTACCCTTTGTGGAAAGAAAACGTTCATTTGAGTTATTCACATATCCACCTGTGAATAACTTAATTTGCTCTTTGCAGCCGATTGCGTGTCCATCCACAATTGGCCTTTCCAGTCTGATGGTACGCCATATTTGCCATGATATGCATAGATATCATGCATCGATCTACATGAGCTTCAACTGCCTGTTTCCCACGCTTGTGAACACGACGGAGACTGTATCCGTCTTTTAGAATGCCAAAGATTCTTTCGATGATCGTCCTGGCACTATATAACACTTCAAATGTGCGACCATGTTGAGGCAACTCGACATCTACTTGAGGCGTTTGATCAAAGTCTATCCTAAATACTCTTCCTTGTGCTGCCCCATTACAACATTCCGCGTGATTCGCTAGCGGGCAGGTGAGACCTTCTTGCTTGGCATTTGGATGAAATACAGGACAAGTGTAAATATATTGCCCCTTTTCCCGATCAGATCCTCTAAGTTCCATTTTATGTCCACTGATACAGATGGGAGTGCCGTACCGGTTGATTTTTTCAATCCCCCGGGCGGTAGTTGGTTTATCTTTACGGTTCCGTGGATTGATCGGTGCCACCAATTTCGCCTGTAATACATCCTTTGTCACTTTTTGATTTTCCGGCGTTTGGTAGATTCCATCTGCCAGGATAAAGCTCAACTGCTCAGCCATCTCGGGGTGCTCTGCCTTAAACGTTTCCAATGTCGGTTCTAATGTTTTCCCATCGGGTGTATTTCCTTTAAATACTTCCCGCGTCAAAGGCAAACCGGATTTCACCCCGCATACCATTGATAATTTATGCGCAATATAGGAGACTGCATTACTTTTACGCATTACCCCTACATTGTCGTCCGTAAGGACTCTGGGGCAATCGCAATCACCCTCACAAGAACACGTCTTCCTTGTTTTATTCAAGGTTGCTTCTGCCTCTATATGCGATGTATCCACGGCGGCTGCTTCCTCATTCGTTTCAACCACGCCTTCCCCTTTATTATATTCAACAACCAATAGCCGGGCTTTTTCCCAAAGACCATTTGTTGTCATGATTTGATCAAAACGAGCAAAGGACCGGTAGCTCGGAATTTTCTCTGTAAATCCACACATGGTGGCAAATAGCGGGTTTGATTTCACTTGCAAATAGACACTCTCCACCATCACTTCAATATACTGTAAAGAGGCCAGTTCAAAAGCACGAAAAAAGGGCATGAAAGGATGCGGTTTTCTCCCAGTGGAAGGGAGATGAAATAATGAAGACGCAGACTTGTCTTCTTCCTCCGTTATTGAAAATAGTGCCGGTTGTATTTCATTAGAAGGATCATGTGCTCTTTCATTTTTTAGGTGCAAATATAAAAGGGTGTAGTATTCTCGTTCAATCGGCTTAAAAATCTCCCATGGGAAACACATGGCTGGAATGACAAATGGTATATCGGCATAGTCTTGCCAATTGTGGGGAATCAAATTTTGTTGTATTGAAAAGTCTCTGGTTTGTGTTAGAATAGAACTAGTCATGAAATCACTCCCTGGATATTTGGTGGTACTTATATCTTAACAAAGGAGTGGCTTTCATGGCTCTTTTTTTTTTCAAAAAAAAATCATCCTTTTCCGTTTTACAATATTTACCACAGGAATGAGTAGCTTAATCTATTGAAACCCGACTAAAATGGAAAAATTTAGACACTTATAATAAATAAATTTACCCCATTAAAATCAAAAACTCACAATTTATTTTTACATTTGTCATAATGTTCCTACAAACGTCTTTTTTCTTTAGTGGAATAAATCAACGACCTTTAATTGTCTGACTGCTTACAGTTTCAGGGGATATAGCATTTTGGCAAGGGCTCTTACCACTCGTTCCCCGCCTCTATTTTTTAGATATAATATTAGTATAATTTAGTAAAATTGCCATTTTTAAAAAGGAGTTTTATCAATGGAAGACATCATCAACACCTATAAAAATGACCCCCGAGTCCGTATACCACACTTGGTTCTTAAATAATGATGATAGATTAAAAGCTTTCCGGTCCATTAGAAAAAGCCTGGCAAAGGTTATAGATGAAATTGAAGAAGGCAAGTTTGGAAATGATTTTAAAGGTTCCAGTTTAGAAACGGTAGTGACGGCGATATCAGAACAGAAACAAATATTTGAAGGCGCCGCCCATGCATTTTTTTGGAAACCAAAACTGCGTATCCCGGATATTTACGAAAATGAGGCAAACAAAAAAGCGTTCGGGCGGTTTTTGAAAGCGTGCCTGAATGCAACAAATGAAAAACAAGTTTTGGATGAAATACGTGAATTGAATGGATACAACATAAAAGGGCTAGGACCGGCTGTTGCAAATATAATCTATTTTTTGCATCCGACTTTATTTCCTCCGTTTAATACAGCCATTGTGAAAGGCTTTAATTTGCTGTTCAGCCAAAAAATTAAACTCGGCTCCTGGCCTGAGTATTTAAAAATGAGGGAGATTATTCTCTTTAAAAATCAGGAATACCGTAACATGCTGTCCAAAGATTTGGGCGCTTTCGCCGGCCTTCTCTTTGAAATCGGATCGAACCGTTTAGTCATCGATGAAAATGCAAAACTTGTATTACAAAATGAACTGGATAAGCAGGTAAAAGCAATTGCACGCCGACATAAAGAAGTAGAGAAAGATATGGCGGAGGAAAACTCCCATTCAGAAATGCAATATGATCTTGCCAAATTAGGGCGGGCTTTAGGCTACAAAGTGTGGATAGCACGCAATGACCATAAAAGAAAATGGAACGGTGTAAGTTTAGGTGAGCTCTCCATCGTATTTAATTTAACCGTCTCATCTATCCGGTCCATGTTCATTTGCCTGCCGTTAATGCTGACGTTCGGGCCCATGCCGGACATGACAAATTTCCGCGTTTTCACCGCTTCTTGCACCGGCATTTTTTCGATCACAGCCAGTTTTTGCGGAACTTTGTAGGTCTGGTCGGCCTTTCCTTTTACTTTAAAATACATGAGCGTTTCTTTCCCATTTTGGAGCCGGAGCGTGCTGCCGTTTTTCATTTTTGAAAAATCAACCAAAATTTCTGCACGTTCCCCGGGAGAAAGCGTTAATTTTTTCATTTGCACAGGCGTCTTGAGAAATCCCCCGTCGGATGCAATTTGCACAAATGTCCTGTTGCCGCTCAGATGAAGATTGTACGTCCTGCCGTTTGCCCCGTTTAAAATCCGGAAACGGACGAGGCCGCGCCTGACCGTTAACTGCGGCTTAACCGCGCCGTTTACCAGTTCGGTTGTGCCCTGGAAGCCGTACATTTCATCTGTCATATTTAATTTGTACACGAGCTGGCCGTTTTTGTTAAAACGGCGGTCCTGCAGCACAAGCGGAAAATCATTTTTGCCATAGTCTTTCGGAATATCAAGGCTTTCCGCATGTTTGTTATCGACATAAATCAGACCGGCCAGGCCTTTGTATACCTGTTCGCCTGTTTTTCCCATCGGGTGGGGATGGTACCAGAGCGTGGCAGCCTGCTGGCTCACCGTAAACTTTGCTTTCCATGTTTTGCCCGGCTGGATGGCAGCATGCGGGCCGCCGTCAGCCGAACCCGGGACAATGAGGCCGTGCCAATGGACCGTCGTTGCTTCCGGCAATTTATTTTTTACGATGATATTCACTTTTTCGCCCGTTTTCAACCGGATGACCGGCCCCAAATAGTCGCCGTTATATCCGTACGTTGCTGTTGTTTTCCTGGAAATAAACGCCTTTTTCCCCTGCTGTGCGGTTAAAGTATACTCCGCCGCGTTGGGATCCGGGTTCGTATCTTTTAAAACGGCTGGAATGGGCAGATCCGGATGCTGTGCCGCTTTATGATTTGTGCTGATTTTCACATAGCCGTTATAAAAGAAAACACCGCCAATACCCACAATGACCACGATTAAAATCAGAGCCCCTAACTTTGTCTTGTTCATCCTACCCCTGCTTTTTCTTTTTTGATGTTCAGTACCATTGTAATGTTTTTTAACACCGGAAATCCATCGTTATAGATTGACAATTTTGTGAACATCTGTTGTGCATAGGCATCTTTGTTTTCAATTTTTTTATAGTGGGGTATAATAATAGTGAAAAGGAGGGATTGAATATGTTTGATTTAATGCCGTTCAGAAGAAACGACGATGTTTTCGAACGTATGATGAAGACTTTCAATGAGATGTTTGATGCGAATGCGTTGGCGCCTTTTGCGAACGCAAACTCGTTCCGTACCGACATTACGGAAAAAGAAGATGCTTATCTTGTGGAGGCCGAACTGCCGGGCTTCTCAAAAGAGGACATTACCATTGATGTCCGCAATAATGAGCTGACCATCCGTGCAAAACGCGACCAAATGGAAGAAAGCAAAGATGAAAAACATAAAGTTATCCGGCAGGAACGCCGCTATGGCGAATTCGTCCGGAAGTTTTACGTGGATAATATTAATGAAGACGAAATCAGCGCCACCCTTGATAATGGCGTCCTGAAAATTCATATTCCGAAGAAAACGAAGGAAGGCCCATCCGGAAAACGGATTCAAATCCAGTAATCATGAAGCGGAGGCTTGTAATGCAAGCCCCCGCTTTTTTGTGTAAAAAAGAAGCCGGATAATCCCTTAATCCATCAAATCCTTCTTCATTTTTTTAAATTCTTCTTCCGTGATTTCCCCTTTTGCATACCGTTCCCGCAAAATGTCGAGGCTTTTGTCTTCCCTTTGATGCGGCCGGAATTCACTCACTTTTTTGATGCCTGCCACTATCAAAAAAATCACGAGCACAAAGATGACAAGCTGGGCAATCATGCCGATTAGGCTGAATACGCCCATCATGCCATAGCCACCGTACATCATCATGGTCAGCACCTTTCCTTTTTATATTCCCTACTACTGTATACTATACCACTTTTTTCTTAAAAAATCTTTGTTCTATCCCGGCTTCCCTTTTTCCCCCTTTTGCACTCTTGCGCAAATCCTGCCATCGTTTTCTCATCCATCGGGCCGATGACTTTACGGATGATGGTCCCTTCTGCATCAATAAAGTAAGTCGTCGGAATGGTAACCGTTTTGTAAAGGGTGCCGACGGAGCCGTCCATGTCAAACAGAATTTGAAAAGCAAGGCCGTTTTTCTTCACAAAGTCAAGCGGCGCATTCTCGTTTGTTTCGGTATTCGTTAAATTCACAGCAAGCACTGCGACATCCGGGTTTTTTTCATAGAAACGCTGCATATCCGGCATCTCCGCTTTACACGGCGGGCACCAGGAAGCCCAAAAATTCAGGATCACCGTTTTCCCTTTAAAATCAGACAGTTTGACCGTTTGCCCCGATAGATTTGTCAGTGCAAAATCCGGCGCCTTTTCCCCTTCTTTTGCTTCTGCACCGCCGGATAGCGGTTGTGCCTTCACCGCGGTTTCCTGCCTCTCCCCTGCTGTTTTATTTTTATCGGGATCGTCCGGTTTTTTTAAGGCCATAAGCAAAATGGCTGAGGCCAGAAGCACGGCGGCAGCCAGAAACACCTTTTTTTTCAACCGCTTCAACTCCTTTCCGGGTATTAAAGTGCTTTCTATCATTTTTATTCTTTTTTACGATGAAATAGAAGCAAACGCTATAATACCATTATTTGCAAAAGGGGCAGGAGACGCTCTATAAAACGAGATGGAACCCAGCCGGTGTTGCGAATGCAAAGAACCGCTCTGCCACAAACCAGTATGCGACGGATATCGGCTGGGCATCCAAACAGGTTGTAACCATCTATAAGCTGTACAGCCTGCTCGATTCCCGCAAGGTCAAACTGGACATTCCGAAATATCAATAGCCATGCAAAGAAAGCAGCAGGGTGCTTTATCCTGCTGCTTTACCCGTTTTCATTTCTCCTATGGCTGCGCCGGGCTTTTGCCAATGCGGGGAGCGGTTTAAAGCGGGCATCCCGGCCGTTCAAAAAAGGAGAACCTTTGGCGTTACCATCCCCGGCTTGCGCCGCCGCCTCCGGAAGAACCGCCGCCGCCTTTGCTGCCTCCCCCGCCGCCGCTTCCGCCGCCACCGCCGCCGCGAAAGAACATCATCAGGATATTCAGCAGAAAATACGTCATGGTTCCGCCGAGAAACTTGAAATCAATGAAAATCAGGATAAGGATCCCAAGCCCGATCAAAATCTGTTTCCAGAACGAATAGGGGGAAGCCTGGGCGGAAGAGGGCCGCTCATACGCCTTTGGATGGGCCTGAAGATTTACATTGTATTCCTTCGCCGTTTCGGCGGCAAGCTTCTTATACGTATTGATAACCGCCGCATCCGGCTTGTTTTCTTTCAAATACGGTATGGCATACTGATCAAGGATCCGCCCTACTTTTCCGTCCGGAAGCGCCCCCTCCAAGCCGTACCCGACTTCAATTCTAATTTTCCTGTCTTTTACTGCCACTACGAGCAATACCCCGTTGTTCATGGTTTTATTGCCGAGCCCGTACTGGCGGAAAGCTTTGTTGGCGTAAGCATCAATGTTTGTGTCTTTCCCGGTCGTGTCCACAGTCAATACCGCGACTTGCGCTTTTGTTTGCTCATCCAGCTGCCTGCCGAGCGAAACGAGTTCCTGTTTCTGGCTGTCTGTCAGCACCCCGGCAAAATCCTGCACATAGATGTCCCCGGCCGGTTCCGGAATGCCCGCTGCAGCACGCGCACCGGGAACGGCCGTGCATACGGCCAACAGAAAGGCGAGAAAAACGGCTGTAATAAGCGCGGCCCTTTTCATCACTGATCACTGCTGTTCCCGAAATCAACTTTCGGGGTTTTCTTTGCACTTTCATCCGCTTTAAAATATTCCTTTTTCTCAAAACCGAACAGGCCGGCAATAAGTGCGCCGGGCATTCTTTTCACCTTTTTGTTATACGTTGCGACGGCGCTATTGTAATCCTGGCGCGCCACAGCAAGGCGATTTTCCGTGCCGGCGAGTTCATCCATCAGCTGCGTGTAATGCTGGTTTGCTTTTAAATCTGGATATTTTTCAACCACCACCAACAGCCGTCCTAACGCGCTATCCAGGCGGTCGTTTGCCGCTGCCTGGTCTCCGGGTGTTTTTGCCCCGGCCAATTGTGCGCGGGCTTTCGAAATGTCATCTATCACCGCTTTTTCATGGGAAGCATAACCCTTGACGGTATTCACAAGGTTCGGGATCAGATCCGTCCGCCTTTGCAGTTGGTTTTGAATTTGCGAATAAGATTGATTTACGTTTTCTTCCGCATTCACCAAGCTGTTATAACTTGTAAAAACGCTGACGATCAGAACCACCAATATGGCGGCCACAATCAGCCATGGCATCCACTTCTTCATATACAATCCTCCTTATTTATGCTTATAAATCCAATACCCTGCCAGCAGCATTGAAATGCCAGGCCCGGCAAAAAAAGAAAGTATGTACCGGCCGCCTACCATTAAGATACGGAATGTCTGCCCAAAAGTTTCATGCTTCAGGTAAAATATTCCCGAGCAGGATGCCTAAAAATGCCAGGGCAATGCCGAACAGATAGCTCAGCACAAGGTACGGAACAAGAATATGATATTTTTTGTCAGCCTGCAGCTGAATATTCTCAAGTTTAAAAGTGGAGAAAGTTGTAAAGGCGCCCAAAAAGCCGGTCCCGAGAAGCAGGCGCCACGAACTCCCGGCACCCGTGCCAAACAGAAGGCCGAGCATAAATGAGCCCGAAAGGTTAATGAAAAATGTGGCCAGCGGGAATTTTGCCGGAAACGCCCGGTTGATCCACCGCGAAAGAGAAAACCGGGAAACCGCCCCGAAAAAGGCGCCGATTGCGATAAAAATGCCGTTTAAAACCATTAATCCGCCTCCTTCATGACGCTGTATCTGAACCGCCTCTTCCCTTTAGCCGCGAATGCAGCATCCCGCCTAGTTTAAAGCCGGTCCATGACATGAACAGCCCGCCGGATAAACTGCAGAAAACATATAACAGCGCGGCAAACGCATGCGATTGCTGGATAAGCTGCACCGTCTCCACGCTGAAAGTCGAAAATGTTGTGAAGGAACCGACAAACCCGGTGCCAAGCGCGGTTACAATATACGGATGAATCTTATTGGATTTAAAAAGATGCATCGTAAGCCAGCCAAGCAGAAAGCAGCCGGCCAGATTGATCGCAAGTGTCGGATATGGAAAAACGGCATGCGTGTACATGCCGATCCATATGCCGAAATAATAGCGTGCCAAAGCGCCGAAAATACCGGCAACCCCGACCCAAATATATAGCATACAGCTCCCTCCAGTCCATTGCGGCATGGGATTTGCCCCCTGCGCTGCTTTTTTCGTGAAAAGAGTTCCCGTGCCGTGCCTAAGGGTTCGTTTATTTTGTCAAAAGCCTTGCCAGCCCAAATGCAGCGGCAGCGGACAAACCGCCAATCACAACGGTCTCAAGCCCGCTCTTCCACACATTGGAACCGGTAAACCGCCCTTTCACCGCCCCGAAAATAAACAGCACAACGAGCGTCACCAGGACGGAAACAAGCAGGGCCTGTGATGCCCTGGTGACAAAAAAGTACGGGGAAAGCGGGATCAGCCCGCCCACAATATATGACAGGGCAATCGTTAACGCGCTTTTTAAGCTGCGCCCCTTTTCCGGCTTCTCAAGCCCCAGCTCGAATTTCATCATAAAATCCACCCATTTATCAGGGTTTTCTGCCATTTTATCGACGATTGCCTCGATTTGTTCCGGTTTCAGATCATATGCCTTAAATACATCCCGGACTTCGTCTTTTTCCCGTTCCGGCACTTCTTCTACTTCCCGGTATTCCCTTTTTAATTCGCTATAATAATGTTCGGCATCCGATTTTGCTGCCAGATAACCGCCAAGCCCCATGGCAATGGAACCGGCCGCAATTTCTGCCGCGCCGGCCGCGAGAACGAGCACCGGCGAATCCACTGCACCGGATAACCCTGCCGCCAGTGCAAACGGCACGGTCAGCCCGTCCGACATGCCAATTACGATATCACGGACGGTGTCGGATGCCTGGAAATGTTCCTCAACATGTTCATATTCTGGCATTCCTTCTCTTCCTTTCTGTCTTTATAGGTATTATTATAGCATGTCAAGCCGGAATTGGGCGAAAATGAACATAAAATTTACTTTCTTGTAAAAGTTTCTTTGCAAACTTTTGAGATACGCATATAATGAACTTAACAACTGACGTCCGTCCAAAAGCCAGTTTTCCGGCTTTTGGACAGCATGTGTAAAAGGAGCCAATAAAATGTCACACGGCCATGGACACCAACACCATCATCATGAGCCGGCACAATACGGAAAAGCTTTCGCAGCCGGCATCGGGCTGAATATTCTTTTTGTTGCCGTTGAAGCCATTTACGGCTTCTTTTCCGATTCCCTTTCGCTGTTGGCGGATGCAGGCCACAATCTGAGCGATGTGCTCGGGCTCATTATTGCCTGGGCCGCTGTCTGGCTCGGCAAAAAATTGCCAACAAAAAAGCGCACATACGGCTATAAAAAATCATCCGTGATGGCTGCGCTTTTAAATGCGATTATTCTGCTGATTGCAATCGGCGCGATCTTTCTCGGAGCAATCCAGCGTTTTGCCCATCCGGAACCTGTCGCAGGCAAAACGGTCATGATCGTTGCCGTGATCGGGATCGTTATTAATACCATCACCGCTTTACTGTTTATGTCCGGGCGAAAAACTGACCTCAATATCCGCGGCGCTTTTTTGCATATGGCTGCCGATGCGCTTGTCTCACTCGGCGTTGTCATCGCAGGTGCGATTATCCTGTTCACAGGCTGGGAGTGGGTCGATCCGGTTACAAGCATCATCATTGCGGTTGTGATTTTTGCAGGGACATGGGGCCTGTTGCGGGAAGCGGCCGACCTTTCGCTTGATGCGGTGCCTGCAGGCGTTGATGCCGGTGCGATTAAAACCTATTTAGAACAAATTCCGACCGTGCTCAACGTCCATGATTTGCATATATGGGGAATGAGCACGACAGAAACGATACTGACGGTCCATATTGTCCGCTCCCAAATTGAAGACAACGACCAGCTGCTGGAAAAGCTGGAAAAAGAACTGCATGACAAATTCGGGATCGAGCACGCTACCATCCAGATTGAGAAAGGGACTTATGTTTGCGGGCTAGCGCCGGACAACAAAGTGTAAAAGCAGATAAACAAAACTTGCGGCAATGCAAGATTATAGCCGGGCCCCATGCAGGATCTCTTCCGGGCACAACACAGATTTTCCTCGTGTACCGGCAAAAGAAAAAAGGCTGCCACCGTGCAGCTTTTTTCTTTTGCTCCTTCAAAAGCAAAAACTTTTCGACAGATTTCTACATTTCTCCTTCGTTGTGGATATTCTTATACACATTTTGCACAAAGTAACACCAGTCCTTCGCGCGTTTATAAACAATTTACCCACAAGATATAAACATTCTACTGTGGATAAAAGAACGCTTGTTCCGCAAGACTAAATTTGATAAAGTAAGGGTACAAATACTCTATCTTTATGATACGCGGGCTGCTTTAAAAAAAGAACATGATTTTCGGAGGTGGTACAAATGTATAAGTTATCTGATGAACTATTGATCGAGTCCTATTTTAAAGCAAAAGAACTGAAATTAAGTTCCGAGTTTGTTAAGCTCATTGAAAAAGAGATTGAACGCCGGTCGCTGACGCATAAAATCAAAGCAACCTCCTAGCCACTTTTGCTTGATATGTGGCTTTTTTTGTGTGATAAATCCTATTTTTGTGAATATGTATAAAAATAAAGGCAGTTGGGAGGTTTGCGGGGGTGGATTTTGATCATTGGTATAATGCTATCTTGAATTTTATCAAATCGCAAGCCGCCAATGGATTGACAGTGGCAAACGGATGCTGCGGGGCTGCAGCGCTTTTTTATTGCGACAATCACGAGCCGGCGGTTTCCGCAGCCCTGATCTTTGCCGCTGTATTGTTCGACCGTTATGACGGGAAACTGGCCAGGAAGCTAAAAACGGAATCCGCACTCGGCAAGCAGCTTGATTCCCTTTGCGATTTGCTCTCGTTTGGCGCCGCGCCTGCCATGCTGATCCATACAGCGCTGTTTTGTCTGTACGGCATTCCGGGTATGCTGGCCGCCATGTTTTATATGCTTTGCGGGATGATCCGGCTCGCCCGGTTTAATATCAGCAAGCAAAAAGGCTTTTTTTACGGGCTTCCGATCCCCGTAGCAGGCTTATGTGTAACAGCCGGTTTTTTTGCCGTTCCTTATGTCACCCACTTCTGGTTGTTCGTCTGGATGGTGCTGTTATCGGTCCTGATGGTGGCGCCGTTTAAGTTAAAAAAAATATGAAAAAGGCGCACTGCAAATTTTGCAATGTGCCTTTTTCATTATTCGCCGTTTTGTTCCTTTCTTTTTTCTTTCTCAAGCCGGTAAAATTCGTGGAACATTTTCATGAGGGCCCGCTTTTCAATACGGGAAACGTAGCTTCTTGAAATGCCGAGCTCCTTCGCAATTTCGCGCTGCGTTTTTTCCTTTTTTAAATTCAGGCCGAATCTGCCGATGATCACCTGTTTTTCGCGTTCATCCAATATGTCAAAGAATTGTTTCACTTTTTCCAGCTCCATATTCAGCTGGATCGTGTCAAATACGTCTTCCGCTTCAGACTGGAGAACATCAATTAACGAAATTTCATTTCCTTCCTTATCCTGGCCGATCGGGTCATGCAGCGAAACATCTTTTTTTGTTTTCTTTAAAGCTCTTAAATGCATAAGTATTTCATTTTCTATACACCTGGCCGCATATGTGGCAAGTTTTGTCCCTTTCCCTTCCGAGTAGCTTTCGATTGCCTTGATCAGGCCAATCGTCCCGATCGAGATGAGATCTTCTGTATCTTCACCGGTATTTTCAAATTTTTTGACAATGTGCGCTACAAGCCGCAGGTTATGTTCGATTAAAATATTCCGGGCATCCGCGTCGCCTTCCGCCATCCGCTTCAAATATTTCCGTTCTTCGCTTGCCGAAAGAGGTTGTGGAAAAGCATTGTTTTTCACATAGGAAACCAAAAAAACAAGCTCTTTCATCATATAGCTTACCGCAGTTAAGATCCCCGACATCCTTCCACCTCCATTAGGCTTGAGCCTATATAGTTCAAACATATGAACAAGGAGGCGGAATTGTGTCTGTCCCGAAGAAAAGACGGTCTGGTAAATATTGCACGGCATTTAAAAAAATCAAAAAACCGCATTACAGCGCGCTGTAATGCGGTTGAAAAGATTCCTTAATTGTGTACAGCTTCATCCGTTTTCGTTTCCCGGATGATGTAATCAAAAGCGGCGAGCGCAGCTGTCGCGCCGGACCCCATCGAAATAATGATTTGCTTATAAGCGCTGTCTGTGCAGTCTCCTGCGGCAAACACGCCCGGAACACTGGTCGCGCCGCGCTTATCCACCACAATTTCACCCCGCGGTGTCCGTTCCACTGTATCGCCAAGCCATTCGGTATTCGGGACAAGGCCGATTTGGACAAACACGCCCTCGAGTTCAATATGGTGTTCTTCCCCGGTTGCACGGTCAATATATGTGATTCCGTTCACTTTATCCGTGCCGGTAATTTCTTTCGTTTGCGCATTTTTTACAACCGTCACATTCGGAAGGCTGTAAAGGCGCTCGAGCAGCACACGGTCCGCCTTTAATTCAGGCATAAATTCAATGACGGTTACATGTTTGACCACACCAGCAAGGTCAATGGCCGCTTCAATGCCGGAGTTTCCCCCGCCGATTACGGCAACATGTTTACCGGCAAACAACGGCCCGTCACAGTGCGGGCAGTATGCCACACCTTTGTTTTTGAATTCTGCTTCGCCCGGCACGTTGATGTTGCGCCAGCGTGCACCGGTGGAGATGATCACGGTTTTACTCTTTAATACAGCCCCGTTTTCCAATTCCACCTCAACGAGATCTTTCTTTTCGACCCGTTTTGCACGCTGCAGATTCATAATATCAACATTATACTGTTTGACATGCTCTTCAAGGTTTGCAGCAAGTTGCGGGCCTTCCGTATACTTCGTGCCGATTAGGTTTTCAATGCCGACTGTATCGAGCACCTGCCCGCCAATGCGTTCAGTGACAATCCCTGTCCGGATGCCTTTGCGTGCCGCATAAATGGCTGCACTTGCGCCGGACGGTCCACCGCCGATGACGAGCACATCAAACGGGTCTTTCTTTTCAAACTCGGACGGATCCGCTGTGCTGCCAAGCTTGGCAAGAATTTCTTCCACTTCCATCCGGCCGCTTTCAAAGAATTCGCCGTTCAGATAAATGGAAGGGACGGCCATAATGCCTTTTCCTTCCGCTTCCTCTTTAAATGCAGCCCCGTCAATCATCGTGTGCGTAATATTCGGACTGAGCACACTCATGATGTTCAAGGCTTGTACCACAACAGGACAGTTCTGGCAAGTCAAGCTGACATAGGTTTCAAAATGGTATTCGCCTTTTATGCTTTGAATCTGGTCAATGACCTTCTGATCCACTTTAGGAGGGCGGCCGCTGACCTGCAGCAGGGCCAAAACGAGCGAGGTAAACTCATGCCCGAGCGGCACGCCCGCGAATATAATTCCGGTGTCTTCTCCCGGACGGTTTACACTGAAACTCGGGGTTCTTTCGAGTTTTGTGTTTTCCACTTTTATCCGGGGCGACATGGCGGCCAATTGGTCGACCAGTTCGAGCATATTCCGCGATGTTTCATCGGAACCCGCGCTCACTTTCAGCAGAACGTCGCCCTCCATCATTTGCAGATACTGGGCCAGTTGCGCTTTAATCTCTTCATCCAGTATCATATCGTTCAGCTCCTCAGATTTTGCCTACAAGATCAAGGCTTGGTTTCAGTGTTTCACCCGTTTCTTTCCATTTTGCCGGGCATACTTCGCCTGGATGCTGGCGTACATATTGTGCGGCTTTCACTTTGTCGATCCAAATGCTTGCGTCGCGGCCGATGCCGTCAGCGTTGATTTCAACCCCCTGGATGACGCCGTCCGGATCGATCAGGAAAGTGCCCCTGTCGGCAACGCCTTCTTCTTCGCGCAATACATCGAACATGCGGGTGAGTTTTTGTGTCGGGTCGCCGATCATGGTGTATTCGATTTTGCTGATCGCTTCAGAATGGTCATGCCATGCTTTGTGCACAAAATGGGAGTCTGTTGAAACCGAGTAGACTTCCACGCCGAGTTCTTTTAAAGCGGCATAATGTTCCTGGAGATCTTCCAGTTCAGTAGGGCAGACAAATGTAAAATCAGCAGGATAGAAGCAGACAATGCTCCATTTTCCTTTGAAATTTTCATCCGTTACTTCGACAAATTCGCCGTTGCGGTATGCTTGTGCTTTGAATGGTTCAATTTTTTTGCCAATAAGGGACATCGTGCAATTCCTCCTTAAAATCATTTGTGTGAATGATCACGGTTTGCCGGCCCGGCCAGCAAACAATAATCATTTTAATTCAATACCAATTATTATATGGAATTAATTTCTTGTCAAGCAATTACACCCGGATTTCTATTTTATCGTTTCCGGATTTTAAATGATATAGTCATAAAACCATGATATTTATGTTTTTTATGCTGTTTCCGCCTCTTTTTTGCACGCTTGTAATTGAAAATCAGGGCAGATAATTGAAATTTTTTGCGCCCAAAGACTGCCGCTCTCCCATTTCACTATTGAGAATGCTTTTCAATGAATCAATACCAAAAAAGCCGGTGGCCGCAGCCATCAGCTTTTCCTTTTCCGCCTGTGGAAAACAGCGGTAAAAATCAAAATATGCAAAAACATAGCGCCATCCCCTGATCCGGTTTTGCTAGGTGGAATCTGTCTCCATAAAGATAAAGTCCAAACGTCTCTGATAACGGGCCATCGTCAACCGCTCCTTTCTCAAGATGTTTTTTTGCTTAAAAATGCCTTACTTGGAATGCTTCACGCTTCGCATTCATTTCATCGTACAGCCTGAAAACTTCTTCATCACGCTGCCTTTGTTCTGCTGTCTTTTTCAGCCGTTTAATCGTGACCGTAATAAAGATTAAATTTAATGTCATTTTTTCCACCTCCTTCAGGGCACAAAAAAGCCGCAGGACCGGCATGATCCCGCGGCTTTCCGGAAAAAAACCGCACGGATCAGGCAAATGCATCCTGCGGCTTGTGCGTCAAATTAAAAAATCAGCGCAAATTCAAACCGATACGGAGCGGATGCAGAACATGTTCAGTTGCAACTGCTGAAAATAGGATTGTGTATGCCATGTTCTCCAACCTCCTTTGAATTTGCTTACATAGGAAAGTATATCCAATTCCGGCGGGTTTGTAAACCGCAAATTGGCAAAAAAATAAAAAAAGGCCGAAAACCTTGTATGCCGGACAACCGTGTGCTTCGTTACTGCACCGCCCGGGTTACAAAGGCCCCTGCCTTTTCCATTATGATTTGCGATTATTCCGCTGTAAAAGTTGTGCGCCTTCTTCGCTTTTTAAAAGCCGTTTATGGTAAGCGCGTGAAATCGAGAAAAACAAAACAGATACGGCAACAAACCCGCTTGACGCAACGAGTAAAATTTTTGTCCCCAGTTCGGATTTCCCTTCGATCGGCATCACCGCACCCAAATATAAAAAGCCCGTCACAGCAAGCAGCACGATGCCGTACATTTTAAAATCCACCATTTTCACGTACATCGATTTCGCTTTCTTCAACCGCCTCACCCTTTCTATCAATCTGCTAAACCTACTCTATCACAGATGAAACATAAAAAAGACAAGTAATTACAGGAAAGAAAGGAAAAAAATGGGTCTACAGATGTTCAACAATACCCGTGACAAGATGGGCAGAGTTCACGGCCGCTGTTTCCAAATATTCATCAAAAGAGATCCCGGACTCCTGCCCTGCAATATCGGAAAGGGAGCGGATGATCACAAACGGGATGCCAAATTGCCATGCCACTTGGGCGACGGCAACGGCTTCCATTTCCACCGCCTGCACTTCCGGGAAGTGCTCCTTTACAGCCGCCGTTTTCGCAGGATCATCCATAAACGAGTCCCCGGTAGCAATCAATCCTTTCACAACCTGAATGCCAGGCAATTTCCCTGCGCAGCTTTCCGCAATCCGGACAAGTTTCTCATCCGCCAAAAAAGCGGGCGGCATTTGCGGCACTTGCCCGTATTCATAGCCGAATACTGTCGCGTCGACATCATGGTGGCGCACTTCCGTTGAAATGACGACATCGCCGACGTGAAGGGCGGAGTTTGCGCCGCCTGCTGAACCGGTATTGATTAAGCAATCCGGCGCGTATGTTTGCAGCAAAAGGCCGGTAGAAAGCGCAGCATTCACTTTCCCGATGCCGGATCGGAGCAAGATGACATCTTTCCCTCTCATTTTTCCCGCCGTATATTCATAACCGGCAATCGTTTTAACATGCGGATGCTCGATCTGCCCGCGCAAAATCGACACCTCTTCTTCCATTGCGCCGATGATTCCAATTTTCATATGACTCCCTCTTTCGTCCAAAAGTTCCAATCCCCATTATATAGCAAAAAAGCAGAAGTGGATACGGCTTGCCAAAAAAACAACGTCTGATACGATGAACATGGAGGTGTACGAAAATGGCATTTGAGCTTGACAGGATAGAGGATAAGATTGAATTTTTCGAAGCGGACCGGCTTGAGGCGCTCGAGAAAAAAATCAATGATCAAATCGAAGCCAATAAAACCCTGCTGCTCCGGGTGGCGTCTGTTTCACACCAAATGCAGTTTGACGCGGACGGCAGACCCCATTATTCCGCCGTCGTCCATTTTACGGCACAAAAATAAGCGGCACAGACGGCCGCTTATTTTTTATCGTTCTCGATCAATTCATACATCTTTGTGGGTTTCCAGCCTTTTCCGTCCACCCATGTCAAATAAACACGGTAGGTCGTATCGGCATTTTTCGCGGAAACCGTCCCGATCGCCTCATCGGTCGTTGCCCCATGCTCCAAAAACCAGACCGTCATATTGTCTTCCGGTATGCCTGTTGCATACGACAATGCCTTCAGCTTTTCCTTCCAGTCAAGGGAAGTGGATGAGGCGGAATAGACATGTCCGCCTGTTTGTTCGGTTCCGACCGGTTTCCAGCTGGAATCGGTAATGACTTCTTTCACATTCGGTTCATTGCTTTTTTCCACTTTACGGGTTGATTTTTTGCTGTCTTTGTCCGCCGTTTTTTTGGATGTATGAGATGATGTCGTTTCATGGCCGGACGAAGCAGTCTTTGTTACGGCCGCTTTCTTTTCCTTCGGTGCCGGTTTTGCGTTATCGTTCCCGGCGAAAAAAATGGAGTAAGCCACGATACAAATAAGCGCGATGACAATCACAATCAGGGTATTTAAAATGATGTTTGTTTTCCGCCGTTTTGACTGCTGCATGGCCTGTTTCCGTTCTTCACGGCTGTAAAATTCAGGCAAGGTCATCCCTCCATTTCCTGGCCTTATCATACCACGGTTTTACCGAATCGAAAAGGCGCACAAAGAAAATTCGGCGGGCATGGCCCACCGCAATCTGGATGTGATAAGCGTTTGCAGCAGGCCGTATCCTTTACAACATGCACCTTGGAACACCTGCGCACCCGCTCCGGATTATTGAATCGAGATGATTTTGACTCTCATATCCCCGCCCGGCGTCTGAACCGTGACTTCCTCTCCGACGCTTTTCCCGAGCAGGCTTTTTGCGATCGGGGAATCGTTTGAAATCTTTCCTTCAAACGGATCAGCTTCGGCGCTTCCGACAATCGTGTACGTTTCTTCTTCCCCGTCCGGCAATTCCACAAACGTAACGGATTTTCCGAGCGATACCGTATCTGTCCCGTCATCTTCAATGATTTTCGCGTTGCGGATCATGTTTTCAATCGTCGTAATGCGGCCTTCCACAAAAGCCTGTTCTTCTTTCGCGGAGTCGTACTCGGAATTTTCGGAAAGGTCCCCGAAACTTCTGGCAATTTTAATCCGTTCGACGACTTCTTTCCGTTTGACCGTTTTTAAATATTCCAATTCCTGTTCCAATTTTTCTTTCCCGTCCTGGGTCATCGGGTAAACTTTTTCCTGAGCCAAATCCCTTCACTCCTATATCTCTTAGTTATCAAATGTGTATGCGTTTCAACATACAAGATGACGCTTTCTGCAAGCGGCTGTGTTTTTTCCACCATGTTGTTTAGCGCGCCGAAAAGATTCCGGCGCGCTCACCATGTATTCTAAATAATCGTATTACAAAAAAGACTTTTGTTCAAGGATGGATTGCAATTTTGTCACGACTAAATCAATCGCCACCCGGTTCTGCCCGCCTTCCGGGATAATGACGTCCGCATATCTTTTAGTCGGCTCGATGAACTGGTTGTGCATCGGCCTGACCACCGTAATATACTGCTCGATGACCGACTGGAGCGTCCTGCCGCGCTCTTCGATATCCCGTTCAAGCCGCCGGATGATCCGCAAATCGGCATCGGTATCGACATACAGCTTAATATCCATTAAGTTGCGCAATCTCTCATCTTCCAATACTAAAATGCCTTCCAAAATAATGACATCTTTCGGTTCCACATGGATGGTGCGGCTAGCGCGCGTATGTTTGGAAAAATCGTAAACCGGTTTTTCAATTGCCTCATAAGAAAGCAGTTTATGCAGATGCTCAATGAACAGGTCATTGTCAAATGCAAACGGGTGGTCATAATTTGTTTTCAGCCTTTCTTCAAACGGGAGATGGCTTTGATCTTTGTAGTAAAAGTCCTGTTCAAGCACCAGAATGGAGTGTCCCTTCAAGCTTTCGTAAATCGCCCGGGTTACGCTTGTCTTCCCGGACCCGGAGCCCCCGGCCACGCCGATCACAGCCGGCTTTCGTTCCATTTCCTTCACCTCTTCATACTGACTGCCAATCCATCTCCGACTGGGAAAATCGCGGTGATAAATTGCTCATGCTGCATTAACCATTCGTTGTAGCTTCTGATTTTCCGCACCAGATTGCTGACTTGCTTCTTTGCGATGAAGTCTTGTACCACAAGGCCTTTAAATAGCACATTATCCGTGTATACACATCCCTTTTCCCGCAGAAAAGGCGTAAACGAATCAAAAAATTTCCGGTACTGCCCCTTTGCCGCATCAATAAATATCGCATCGTACGGGCCGAGTTCCCGGGTCTTTTGGATGACGTCGGAAGAAAGTGCATCCCCTTTCAGCAGGCGGATCCGCCGGGATAAAGGGGTGCGGGCAAAATACGCATTTGCCTGGGCAACCCTTTCTTCTTCGCGTTCAATGGTGACGATTTTTACATTCGGAAGCGCATCTGCCATTTTCAGGGCCGAATACCCGATCGCCGTCCCGATTTCAAGCACGCTTTCCGGCTTCTGAATCCTTAACATCTGGCAGAGTGTTTCCATTCCGATCGGATCCATAATCGGAATATGCTCTGATTTTGCAAAAGACGCCATTTCTTCAAAAAGAGGATCTTTCTTTTGCATCAACTGTTCTATATACGCTTCGACCGGGCCGTTCATCGCTGGGCCCTCCGGCATAAACACATTTCCATAACTTCTCCCTGCTTCTCAAAAAAATTCCGCTTATTATCGTAGCACATTTCAAACGGGAAAGCGAATGTTTACCGTTTCGCCTTCGCAATGTACTTTTCCTTTAAAGCATTATGTTCCTTCAATGTCTTGGCAAAATAGACTTTTCCTGTATCCACATTTGCAAGAAAATAGAGATAATCGGTTTTTTCGGGCTTGAGCGCAGCCTTGATCGATTGTTCTCCGGGACTTGCAATCGGGCCCGGCGGCAGGCCTTTATGTTTGTACGTGTTATAAGGGGAATTCACCCGCAAATCTTTATACGTCACTTTTTCTTTATGCCGGTTTAAAGCATACAGTACGGTCGGGTCCGTCTGCAGCGGCATGTTCTTCTTTAATCTGTTGTAAAAGACGCTTGAAATTTTTGCCCTGTCCGCTTTTTCAGTTGCTTCTTCCTCGATAAGTGAAGCCATCGTAAGCAGTTTGTGTGGCGTTAAACGGGCCTGTGTGCTTTGCCCGGCGTAAGCGGAAAAAACCGCATTTGTTTTAGCCACCATCGTTTCCAGTACGGCATCAAGCGGCACATGCTGATCATAAAACGAATAGGTCGCCGGAAAAAAGTAGCCCTCGAGCGGATGCCGGATCTGCTGATTGAAAACTTCTTTTGTCACAAGGCGCGGATATTTTTTCATCAAATGTTGTACAAAAGCAGGGTCATCTGCCCGCTTGAGCACCTCTTCTTTCCGGAAGGAGCTGTGTTTTTCGATGATCTCCGCAATTTCCTCAAGGCCGGCCCCTTCCGGCACGGTAAAGCGGATTGCGGCAATACCGCCTTTTTGCATGCCGCGGACGATCGTGCTTGTATCCATGGACGGTGACATTTGATAAGTGCCTGCCTTTAAACCGGACTGGCGGTGGGATTTCGCATAAATCGCAAAAGCCCAGGCATTTTGGATGATCCCGTTTTTTTGCAAAATATGCCCGATCTCCGTTACCCCGGAGCCGGGCGGAATCGTGACGAGTTTTGTCTTATGGTTGCCGGGCTCCGCCGGTTTCAGCGCCGACACGTAAAAAAAGGCTGCCCCTCCGAAAACAACAACAGCCAGCATGATGATGCATGCGGCTATCCATAATTTCGGTTTCTGCTTCATTTTTTGAAGCAACATTTGAAACGGATTTTCCTTTCCGGCCAAAACAGAATCTTCCTCTCAATAAGAAAAATCTTAAAACAAGTACAGAAAGCCATTTTCGGCTTTTTTCCTGTCCATTATACTACAAATTTCGCCAAGTTTTATTTCATTTTCTTTTCAAAAGGGAATATCCATTCCGGCAGACGGAAAATGCACACGGTTTGTCCCGTGTGCATGTTAAAGATCCGTTTATGCTTCTTCTTCATCGAGAAACGTATTCAGCATTTCCTCGATCATTTCCCACTCTTCATCGGTTTCAATCGGCTGGAGGTCCCCTTCTGTGCCGTCTTCATTTTCCACATAGGCGGAAGCATGGATTTCAATGCTTTCATCTTCGTCTTCTTCCGCGCCAATCGGATAGTACAGAACGTACGATTTTCCGAAATCTTCGGATTCAAACGTAAAAAGCACTTCATACAATTGTTCGTTTCCGTCTTCGTCCACTACGGTAATATGCTGGTGGTCTTCGTGGTCATGTTCATGGTTATGTGTCATTTCTTCACCCCATTAAGTTTGGCTGTCAAGGAATCCTTGCAAAATTACACTTGCCGCCATTTTATCGATTACTTTTTTTCTTTTTTTACGGCTGACATCGGCTTCCAGTAATATTCTTTCCGCCTGCGCCGTGCTTAAACGTTCGTCCCATAAAATAACGGGCAGATTGAGCCGTTTTTTTAATTCTTCAGCATAAACCTTTGAGGCCTCTGCCCGCGGGCCGATCGTGTTGTTCATATTTTTCGGGAAACCGACGACAATTTTTTCGACGCCGTGGATTTGTGCGAGCTCAGCGACCCTGTCGAAACCGAAATTGCCCTTTGCTTCATTGATGGCAATCGTTTCGATGCCTTGGGCAGTCCAGCCCAGGGCATCGCTGACCGCCACACCGACGGTTTTCGAACCGACATCAAGGCCCATAATTTTCAATTTAATCCCCCGCGATGTTGTTTCAAATACGATTTGACCAGTTCTTCGATAATTTCATCCCGCTCCAGTTTGCGAATCATATTCCGGGCATCCTGATGGCGCGGGATATAAGCCGGGTCGCCCGAGAGAAGGTATCCGACAATCTGGTTAATCGGATTATAGCCTTTTTCCTGCAGCGCGCTGTATACATGAAGCAAAGCTTCCTTGACCTCGTGTTCCGTCGGTTCTTCCGGAAAATTAAATCTCATCGTTTCATCGAATGAGCTCATTATCGCAGCACCTCTCTACTAAAGCTTGGCTTTTTTTAGATGTTCCGGTTTACACAAATTTTAAAGGTGCATTTTCCGTTTTCTGCCTGAAAACGATCCGTGTAAACAACCAGCTTTGTTTCATTGTACACTACTTTTTGCGCGAATCAAACGGATTTTACCCATTCTTCTACAATTTGTAATGCGGCATCAATTTGTTCAGGCTGTTTGCCGCCGGCCTGCGCCATGTCCGGACGGCCGCCGCCCCCGCCGCCGCAGCGCGATGCCACTTCTTTTACAAGCTTCCCAGCATGGTACCCTTTTTCGACAAGGTCTTTGGTGACGCCGGCAATGAAGCTGGCTTTCCCGCCTGTTGCCGCAGCGAGGACAATAATCCCGCTTCCGAGTTTTTGTTTTAAATTGTCCGCCATATTGCGCAGCTGGTTCATGTCGCCGGCTTCGACTTTCGCCGCGAGCACATTTATGCCGTCTACCACTTTTACGCGGTCCACAAGCGATCCGGCTTCGATATTGGCGAGTTTTGCAGCCAGGGATTCATTTTCACGCTGTGCTTCTTTCAATTCCTGCTGGAGGGCGTCGATACGGCCCGGCAATTCTGTTGGTTTTGCTTTTAATTTGGCGCTTACCTCTTTTAAAAGGTGGAGCTGTTCCTGCATCAATCCGTAAGCATATTTTCCCGTCACCGCTTCAATCCGCCGGGTGCCGGCACCGATCCCGGATTCGGAGACAATTTTGAACAGGCCGATCTGGGCCGTGTTTGAAACATGGCAGCCGCCGCACAGTTCCAGGCTGTATCCGCCCATTTGAACGACGCGGACGATCTCCCCGTATTTTTCGCCAAACAGCGCCATCGCTCCCATTGCTTTCGCTTCGTCCAGTTTTTTCAAATCGGTTGTAACCGGCAGGCTTGCCCAAATTTTTTCATTGACAATCGTTTCAATTTTTTCGAGTTCTTCTTCTGTCACCTGCCCGAAATGCGAGAAGTCAAAACGGAGGCGCCCCGGTTCGACAAGCGATCCGGCCTGGTTAACATGAATTCCGAGCACATCTTTCAATGCCTGGTGTAACAGATGGGTGGCGGAGTGGTTCTTTTCCGTGTCGCGGCGTTTTGCCCCGTCCACCTGTGCAAATACTTCCTGGCCGGTTTTGATGGTGCCCGATACGACAACGCCCTGATGCAGATTTTGGCCGTTCGGTGCTTTCTGCACATTTGTGACCTCTACTTTCAGCCCTTCTGCTGTCAAAGTGCCGTTATCGGCAATCTGGCCGCCGCTTTCCGCGTAAAAAGGAGTTTTATCCAAAATGAACTGGATTTCATCTCCGCTTACAGCCGACTCTGTGATGTCACCGTCTTTTAAAAGGACAGCGACATGTGCCGTCCCCTCCAGGTGGTCATAACCGATAAATTCGCTTTTCACTGTAATATTGCCGAGCACGCCGCCTTGGACGGACATCGATTCTGCCTGCTGGCGGGCGTTGCGTGCGCGTTCACGCTGCCGCTCCATTTCTTTTTCAAAGCCTTCATGATCGGCACGGAGCCCCTGGTCGTGCGCATACTCTTCTGTCAGTTCAACAGGGAAGCCGTACGTATCGTAAAGCATGAAAATATCTTCACCCGGCAGCTGTTCTAAGCCGTTTTTCTTTGCCGCCCTGATCCGTTCTTCCAAAATGGAAAGCCCTTCGTTCAGCGTTTCCTGGAAACGTTCTTCTTCGGAACGAACCACTTTTTGCACAAAATCGGCATTTTTTTCCACTTCCGGATAATAGGAATTCATAATCCGGCCGACCGTCGGCACAAGCTTGTACATAAAAGCGCCGTGAATATCGAGCTGAATGGCGTATCGAACCGCCCGGCGCAAAAGCCTGCGTAAAACATAGCCGCGGCCTTCGTTTGACGGCAGTGCCCCGTCCGCAACCGCAAAGGCAACGGTGCGGATATGGTCGGCAATTACTTTAAATGCCGTATCCGCCTCTTTATTTCCGGCACGGTATTTTTTGCCGGAAATTTTTTCAACCTCTTCAATAATCGGCATGAACAGGTCGCTGTCATAGTTGGTATCGACCCCTTGCAGCACGCATGCCATCCGTTCGAGGCCCATCCCGGTATCAATGTTTTTCTTCGGCAGCTCCGGATACTCGCTGCGCGGAACCCCTGGTATCGCATTAAACTGGGACAGCACGATATTCCAGATTTCAATATAGCGGTCGTTTTCAATATCTTCCTGAAGGAGCCGGATGCCTAACCGTTCCGGGTCGTATTTTTCGCCGCGGTCGAAGAAAATTTCCGTATCCGGCCCGGATGGCCCTTCGCCGATTTCCCAGAAATTGCCCTCAAGCGGGATAATATGATCCGGGGACACCCCGGCTTTTTTCCAGCATGCAATCGAATCCAGGTCATCGGGATAAACGGTGACATACAATTTTTCTTTTGGCATGCCAAACCATTTGTCGGAAGTCAGGAGCTCCCATGCCCAGGCAATCGCTTCTTCACGGAAATAATCCCCGATTGAAAAGTTGCCGAGCATTTCAAAAAATGTATGGTGGCGCGCCGTTTTTCCGACATTTTCAATATCGTTTGTCCGGATTGCTTTTTGCGCGTTGACAATGCGCGGGTTTTCCGGAATGATCGTTCCGTCGAAATATTTTTTCAAAGTGGCCACACCGCTGTTAATCCAAAGCAGCGACGGGTCATTGACCGGGATCAGCGAAGCGCTCGGTTCGACTTTATGCCCTTTTTCCTTAAAAAAGTCCAAAAACATGCTGCGGATTTCCGCACTTGATCTTTTTTTCATGAGAAAACCTCCTCTGTGATTTATGAAAACCGGAACCCCTGGACGCAAAAAAGCCCCCATCCCGGACAGGGACGAGAGGCTTGCTCGCGGTACCACCCTGATTAAAGGCAAAAAACGCCTTTCTCTTTGGGTGCCGGTAACGGGGCAAAACGGCAGGGTTTGGCTGCACTCCGGATTAGCGTTCTGTTATCCTTCATTTTGGAATTTCTTTCAGCCGCGGAAATTCCTCTCTGGGCCGTGCATCACGGTTTAAAATGGGCGATAACATACTCGATCTTTCTTCGTTTTTTGATATGCAGTTCTGTCAATAGGAACGGCCTGTGCCACGCAATTTCTAAGCCATCCGGACAAATCCCTGTCCGAAAAGCCCGTTTTGCCAACAGGACACGTATGTTCATGGGTAAATTATAAAAAAGTTTACTCCGGTTTGTCAACTTGATTCGTGCGGCCTGAAAAGCGCAAAGTTTTGCGAGCATGGATGATGGCCACTTTCAGCACGGCAAGCGCCGGCACAGCGAGAATCAGTCCTGCGATCCCCGCGATTTCCTCTCCCGCGATCAAGGCGATGATGATAAACAGCGGGTGAAGATGCAAAGATTTCCCGACAATAAAAGGGGAAAGGATATTGCTTTCAATAAATTGCAGGACGAACACAATGATGACGACATAAAGGACAAATTTTAATGAAATGGTCGCCGCAATAACCGAAACGGGAATGGCGCCCAAAACAGGGCCGAAATACGGAATGACATTGGTGACCCCGATGATGATACCGAGTAAAATCGGGTATTTCATGCCAAGGATGGCAAATGCGACAAAAGAAAGAAAGCCGATCAACAGGCAGTCCAAAAGCTGGCCGCGGAGATAGCCACCGATCGACCGGTCGACATCGCGAATAAATTCTGCTGCGGACGGCCGCCATTTTTCCGGCGTCAATGCCAGTGCCGCTTTTTTGACATGTTCAAAATCTTTCAGAAGGTAAAATGAAATAAACGGAATGACGGCAAGCGCAATGGCGTAATTGACAAGTTGCATCAGCATATTGATTGAATTTGAAACATTTGCAGAGAGCCATAATTCAAAGCGTTCAATGCGCTCGTCAATCTGGTCCTGAAGCCCGTCCGGCCAGTGCTTCATCGATGTTTGCAAGTAAACAACGCCGTCCCTGTACTGGTCGGCAAACTGCGGCAGATGTTCCGACAGATCGTTCATTTGGGCGATCACAAGCGGCAGCCCTCTGTAAATGCCGTAAGCGGTGCCGCCAAAAAACAAAATATAGATAATCAGGATAGCAAGCCCTCTCGGCAGCCCATTTTTATAAAGAAATTCAACAAGCGGGTGGAGGATGTAAGCGATAAAACCGCCGATCAAAAGCGGCAGGCATACCGCCAATGTGACGTGCAATACGGGCGCCCAAAAAGGCTTGAGCAAAAGCAGCACATATAAAATAACCAGGATGAATAACAGCCAAAATAATTTATACAGCCATGTACCGCGAAACCGTTGCATAAAAAAACCTCCCTCCTTCAAGTGTTTGCGAAAGAGGGAAGTTTATGAGGATTTTTATCACCGATCCAATGCAGCAACCTTTGGGACAACTGAAATACGGAGGGCGCATACACCTTATGAACGAGCTGCCGGCGAACAGGGGTATCCGCCATTTGGCATGATGCATCCGTGCGTTCCATTTCGGCCGCTGGCGTCTGGCGAGGGAAACGGGGCCGGGGTTTTTTACCGGGTATGCAGATTTAACGGAATGCCTTGCGCACCCGCTTTGCCATATTCCGCATCTGCCGCCTGTCCGCGAAGCCATTCTTCGCCATTTGGGCGGCGACAATCCCCGCACCAAAACCGGCCGCAGCCATCAGCATTTTGTTCATTTTCCCCATTCCCTCCATCAGCTCAGTTTGCGCGCTTCTTCCTCAAACAAATCATCCAAAGAGCTCAATGTGCCGTCTTCTTCCACCTGATGGGTATGGATCGTATTTTTTGCAATCGACAGTTCAATAAAACAGTTCCAGCAGTAATACTGGTTCACGCCGATTTTTCCGATGTCCTTGCTCCGGCAATTCGGGCATTGCATGGTAAGCACCTCGCTTTCAAGCGCCATTTTTGCTTACCAATATGCCCAATTTTTCCAAAAAGCATACGTCAAACCGGCATGTATCGTTTGCCGGGGCGGACGGGCGGCATGCAAGGGAACGGTTCCCAGCGTATGATCGCCCATTCCGGAAAAAATATAGAAAACCAACAACAGGAAGTGACATGTATGCAAAACATTAAACCGCTTTTGATTAAAATCGCCGGGCATTTTATTTTGTTGTATTTGGTGCTCGGCCTCATTTACGGCATGTCTTTTTTCGGTGTGCTGTTTACAGCGCTGCTTCTTGGCGTCATTTCTTATTTTTTGGCTGATCTCGGCCTTCTTCCGCGCACAGCGGATTGGTTTGTGCTGATCTCAGACTTCGGGCTTGCATTTTCTGTCATCTGGGGGATGACCCGGTTTTTCGCCCACAACAATTTGCCGGGGCTTCCGGTTTCGCTCGGTGCTGCCGTCGTCATCAGCGTATTCGAATATTTTTATCACCAATATCTGGCCGACTATGTGCTCCAAAAAGGGGTCCCGCGGCGGAGCAAAGCATCAAGCCTCCGGTATGGTACGGAAACAGCAGAGGAAATCCGCCCAGAAACGGAAAAGAAACAGCAATAAGGGCTTGCCTGGATGTTTTAAATGACACATGAACTGCTATATCTATCTTTAAGTTTAAAAATAATAAAGGATACGCCGGGGATAAAAATGTCCAAATCAGCCAGGCCCGGCCTGCCAGAAAGCTTGATTCCTGAGCCAAATCAAAAAGCAGCGGCCGGCCTCGCTGCTTTTTGATCTGCTTAATCCGCTTGGGGAGCCGTTTGCTTTTCTTCCGCGAAAGTGTACGGGGTAATGCCCGCCATGCCAATCATCGGGTCGACATGGTCCCAATTTTCTTCTGTCAGGGACAGGAGTGTCTTCGTCCCTTCCTCTATTTGTTCCGTTTTTAATGCTTCAGCCAGTTTTTCACACAGTGTCGTCTTCCGTTTTTGGTCATCTTCCCTTTCCACACCCATCCGGAAAGCCGGTTCTTCGCCAAGCAGAATTAAAATTTTTTTGCTTCTTGTGATCGCAGTATACAGCAAGTTTCGGCGCAGCATCCGGTAATAGCTGCGGACAACCGGCAAAATCACTACCGGGAACTCGCTTCCTTGCGATTTATGGATCGAACAGCAATACGCAAGCGTAATCTGGTTGAAATCAGGCTTCGTATACGTCACTTCAATCCCGTCAAAAGAAACGATGAGCATATCTTGTTTTTCCGTATTTTCTTTTGCGGTAAAAAGGGAGACAATCTCGCCGATATCGCCGTTATACACTCCGTGTTCCGGCTGGTTGACAAGCTGCAGCACCTTATCGCCGATCCGGTAAACCGCGTCCCCGTGCTTCAGCTCTTTGCGGGCGCCGTTCTCATTCGGATTAAAAATATTTTGCAACAGGCTGTTCAGACGGTCAATGCCGGCCGGCCCTCTGTACATCGGCGCCAGCACCTGAATGTCTTTTGCCGTATAGCCTTTCCGTTTCGCGCTTTTCACCACTTTTTCCACCGCTTCCGCCACCTGGCCGGAAGAACAGCGGATAAACGAACGGTCTGCCTGCATTTGAAAAATATTTTCCGGAATACGCCCATTTTTGACATGGTGAGCCAGTTCAATAATCGAAGAACCATCTTTCTGCCTGTATATGTCTGTCAGCCTGACAACCGGGATGGCGCCCGATTTCAATAAATCTTTCAGCACCTGGCCTGGACCGACGGACGGCAGCTGGTCTTCATCCCCGACCATGATGACTTGGATTTCATCCGGCAGCGCCTTTAACAGCTGGTTCGCAAGCCATGTATCGACCATCGACATTTCATCAATGATGACGAGCTTGCCTTCTACTTGCCGTTCCTCTGAATCGTCCAGGTCCTCCATGCCGGTCATGCCGAGCAGGCGGTGGATCGTCATCGCCGGCAGACCGGTTGATTCCGCCATTCTTTTCGCGGCCCTCCCTGTCGGCGCCGCGAGGACAATCGGAAATGCCTCATCTTTTTTATAGGTTTGCGGGTCAAGCGAAACGCCGTGCAATTCGCCGTACAGTTCCACAATCCCTTTAATGACCGTTGTTTTCCCTGTGCCGGGTCCGCCCGTTAAAATCATCATCGGGCTCATCAGCGCTTTTTGGATGGCTTCCTTTTGCGACGGGGCATACTCGACGCCGAGCCGTTCTTCAAGGCTGCCCAGGGCAAGCAGGAATTCCGACTCCGGGAACTGTTCCGCATACTCGGTTTGCGACATTATCCGCTCAATATTGGAAACGATTCCTTTTTCCGAAAAATAGAGGGACGGAAGATAGACTTTGTCTTCTTCCATGATCACTTTGCTCTCTTCCTGCAGTTTTACCAGCTCATTTTCAATCAGGCCGACCGGGATTTCAACATTCTGGTACTCTTCCAAAAGGGCCTTGACATCCTGCGCAAGTTCTTCTTTCAGGACGTACACATGGCCATGCTGCATGCTTTCCATTTCCAGCATGTAACAGCAGCCGGCCTGGATACGGTGCGGATGCGTCCCGCTGATGCCGAGCTGCCGGCCGAGTTCATCGGCCCGCCCGAAACCGATGCCTTTGATATCATCGACGAGCCGGTACGGATTTTGTGCGATCATTTCGAGCGCCTCATCCTCGTAAACCTGGTAAATGCGCATCGCAATCTGCGGCCCGAAACCGTATTGCGCAAGCCCGATCATGACACGTTCAAGCCCCTGGTGTTCAACCAACGTATCATGGATCAGCTGTGCTTTTTCCGGCGCCAGTTTTGGTACTTCGTCAAGGGCGGCGGGATTTTCCAATATTTTGCTGATCGCATTTTCACCGAGCACGCCAACGATCCGCTCCGCCGTTTTTTTGCCGATGCCGTTGAATAAATCACTGGAAAGATACTCAACAACACCCTGCTTTGTATTGGGAATGTCCTTCTGAAAGCGGTTTGCCTGGAATTGGGGGCCGAATTTCGGGTGTTCCTGCATTTTTCCAAAAAAGGTGTACGTTTCCTGTTCATGGATGCGCGGAAAATAGCCGGTAATGACCGTTTCCTTTTCTTCCATCCCGGTATTGGTCTCTTCAACCCGCACACGGATGACGGAATACAAATTTTGCTCGTTATGGAAAATGGTCGCGAGATGCTTTCCTTTTATAAAATTTTCCTGGTCCTGGAATAAATCCATCGCATGCTGTTTTTCCAATTTCATCACCTTACAGCGTTTCAATGTCTTTCAGTTTTTCAACCATTTTCAGGCCGTATCCCGAAAGCAGATGACCAGGCTGAATCTCCACCGCTTTTTTGAAATAACGGGCCGCTTTCTCCAGGTCGCCAAGGAATTGCATATAAATCGCGCCTGCATTGTATAAAGCATCCGTATGTTTTGGGTCCTGTTCCAGCACTTTTTGAAATTGTTCCAGCGCTTCATCCGCGAAATTGGATTTGACGAGGGAGAGCGCATACTGGAACCTCGCTTCCGTATCCCCTTCGCCCAGTTCGACGCTCCTTTGCAAATACGGCATGGCAAAGCGCGGATTGCCGAGCATCATAAAACACATGCCGAGCATAAAATACGTATCTTTGTCCTTAAGCCCGAGCCGGATTGCTTTTTCAAAACAGCCGGCAGCCGCTTCATAGTGCCCCTCTTCGTATTGGATTGTGCCAAGGCTGTAAAAGGGGGCGGGAAGTTCTTTCAATTCCAGCGCTTTCCGGTAAAAATTCTGCGCTTTTTCCCGCTCGCCTGCAGCAAGCAGCACATCGCCGAAATGGATATAGCCGACCGGGTCGTCCGGATTGTCTTCGATCGCTTCATTAAACCATTTCAGCGCTTCATCATATTTTTTATCTTGCAAGGCCTTCATACCGCGTTCATGCTTGTTCATTTCGTACACTCCTGATTGATGATACGAGTATTATAACATAAAATGAATCCCTTCACTTTTTTAACGAACCCCGGCATTTTGTGAGGGCTTGCTTTTGCACCTCCCGCGCCCGGCCCGGATGATGGGCTTCTCAGGCTATATGAAGGGCGAGGCGCTTTTTACATCAGCGCGCGAGGCGGTCGTCTTTTCGGGCTGTATAAAGGAGAACAGCCTTTTTCCTGCTTGGTGCAAAAGCCTGTGCCGCGATCATGCCGGACTTTCCGTTTCCATGTTCATCCGGGAGTCAGTTTCCCCTGGCCAAAGGTTTAGAGCGGTGACCTGTTTGCCCATAAATAAAGCCATGCACACATCAATCGTGTGCATGGCTCCTGCAAGATCAGCCGACATACATGAGCTGTTCTTCGTTTTTATAAATTTTATCGATCGTGGCACCGCCGAGGCATTCTTCGCCGTTGTAAAAAACGACAGCCTGGCCGGGGGTGACGGCGCGGACCGGTTCATCGTAAATGACTTTGACTTCATCATCGCCAAGCAATTGGACCGTTACTTTCTGGTCCGGCTGGCGGTAACGGAACTTCGCGGTGCACCTGAATTCTTCAGGCGGCTTCCGGCCCGATACCCAGTTTGCTTTCACGCCGGTCATATAATCGGAGTAGAGGGCCGGATGATGGAATCCCTGTTCCACATAAAGGACATTTTCTTTCAGGTCTTTGCCGACAGCAAACCATGGCTCGCCGGAACCGCCGATCCCGAGGCCGTGGCGCTGGCCGATCGTATAGTACATCAAGCCTTCGTGTTCGCCCATCACTTTTCCGTCAAGCGTTTTCATCAGCCCTTTTTGCGCAGGCAGATAATGGCTTAAAAATTCTTTGAAATTGCGTTCGCCGATAAAGCAGATGCCGGTCGAGTCTTTTTTATTTGCCGTGGCAAGCCCGGCTTCTTTCGCAATTTCGCGGACGCGCGGTTTTTCGAGCTCCCCGATCGGGAACATCACGCGCGAAAGCTGGTGCTGCCCGAGCTGATTGAGGAAATACGTCTGGTCTTTATTTCCATCCGCGCCACGCAGCATTTTATATTCGCCGTCCCGGTAAGCCACGCGTGCGTAATGGCCGGTCGCAAGATAATCGGCACCGAGGTTTAAAGCATGTTCAAGAAAAGCCTTGAACTTGATTTCCTTATTGCACATCACATCCGGGTTCGGCGTCCTTCCCGCGCGGTACTCATCAAGGAAATATGTGAACACTTTATCCCAATACTGTTTTTCAAAATTAACGGCATAGTACGGAATGCCAATCTGGTTGCAAACGCGGATGACGTCATTGTAGTCTTCCGTTGCCGTGCAGACGCCGTTTTCATCGGTATCATCCCAGTTTTTCATAAAAATGCCGATCACGTCATAGCCCTGCTGTTTGAGCAAATAGGCGGCAACAGAAGAGTCAACGCCGCCCGACATGCCAACAACCACTCTTGTATCTTCTGGTGCTTTTTGCATAATGCCTCCTCTTTTCTATTGTTGCTGGAACTTGCGGACGATTTCTGCCGTTTTGCGGGCGGCCGCTTCCACTTGCTCCATCGTATTGGCAATCCCGAAACTGAAACGGATGGAGGTGCGGAGCCGTTCCGAATCGCGCCCGAACATGGCAACAAGGACATGGGATGGCTCAATCGACCCGGCTGTGCAGGCAGAGCCGCTTGAAGCCGCAATCCCGGCAAGGTCCAGATTGACAAGCAGCGATTCCACGTCCGTTTTCGGAAAACTTAAGTTGAGCACATGCGGAAGTGCCGCCTCCGCGTTGCCGTTCAGCTGAAATTCCACCTTTTCCTGCTTTAAAATTTCCATAAATCTTTGTTTAAAAGTGCCGTATTGCTTTGGTTTATCAGCAAGCGCCTGCTGCGCCCATTTGACGGCCTCGGCAAAACCGGCAATGGACGCCGTATTTTCCGTCCCCGGGCGGCGTTTTAATTCCTGTGCGCCGCCGAAGTTGCGATTTTTCAATTTTGTTCCGTTCCGAACGTATAAAAATCCGATCCCTTTTGGCCCGCCAATTTTATGGGCCGAAACGGAAAGCATGTCCACGTTCAGGGCATTTACGTCGAGCTTCACATTTCCGTAAGCCTGGACGGCGTCCGTATGGAAAACGGCCGGATGGTTTTTCAGCAGCCCGCCGATTTCGGCAATTGGCTGGATCGATCCGACTTCATTATTCCCATACATCACGCTGACAAGAATGGTATCATTCCGGAGCGCTTTTTGCACGTCTTCCGCCTTAATCCGCCCTGTTTCATCCGGCTGTAAATACGTGACGTTGTACCCTTTTGTTTCCAAATATTCCAGCGGATGCAAAACAGCGTGATGCTCGATTTCCGTGGAAATAATATGTTTTCCCTTTTCAGCGGCTGCTTCTGCCGTACCGAGAATCGCGTAATTATCCGCTTCGGTTCCGCCGCTTGTAAAAATGATTTCATTAAACTGCGCGCCGATGCTGTCTGCAATCACCTGGCGCGCTTCGTCCAAAATGCGGCGCGCTTCCCTGCCGAATGCATGAATGCTCGACGGATTCCCGAAATGGCCGGTAAGCACTTGCATCATTTTTTCTGCAACTTGCGGAAGGACAGGGGAAGTGGCCGCATGGTCCAAATAAATTTTCTCCACTTTTCGCACCCCATATCAATTTAAATATAATACATGTAGGCATCCGGTTCTGTATCTTCCCGGTATTTGGCCAGATCTTCGATGGTTGTGCTGTCAAGAACGTCCTTGACCGCGTCCCGGATCCGGATCCAGAGCTGGCGTTTCACCGGTTCTTCGTCTTCAATGCCCTCTACCGGCGTAATCGGGCCCTCCAGCACGCGGATCACATCACCGGCTGTGATTTGCGAAGGTTTTTGCGTTAAAACATAGCCGCCGTAAGCGCCGCGGATGCTTTTGACAAACCCGGCATTGCGGAGCGGGGAAATCAGCTGCTCCAGATAATGTTCAGACAAATTCTGGCTCTGGGCGATGGATTTCAGGGAAGTCGGCCCCTTGCCGTACCGCTTTGCCAGTTCAATCATAATGGTCAGCCCGTAGCGGCCCTTCGTTGAGATTTTCATTTCATTCCACCTCTTTCCGATTATTCCCGAAAAAAATTGTTAAGCCAAAAACGGCAGATGAGCGCGTAAAAAAAGAAGCCCATTCATATAAATGAACGAACAGACTGGTCCCAAACTTAACATATTATAGCATATTTATCGGCATAGTGCGAAACAAGAGCGGCCGGCCTGCGGCTTAGGGCACCGGCCCTGTTTGCTTATCTTCCCCATCTGTCGGCAGGCCCTGTTTATCGGATTTCCTTATCTCCCACCGGGCAGGCGGGGGATAAATATCGGCGGGCGACAATCGGTATGGATAAAGACGTCTCGAAGGGGCCCGGTTCTTTCAAAAAACCGGTTTCATCCAAAAAAACACCATCCGGTTTTCCCCGGATGGTGTTTTTTATTGTGCCGTATAGCCCCCGTCCACATGAAGGTCCGTGCCGGTAATAAACGATGCGTCATCGCTTACAAGGAACAAGACGGCTTTCGCCACTTCTTCCGGCTTGCCGAGCCTGCCCATCGGATTGTGGTCAATGGTTTCCTGAATTTGTTCTTTTGTGAAATATTTCAGCGCCGGGGATTCTGTCGTGCCAGGGGAGACACTGTTGACACGGATGCCCTGTTTGGCATACGTGACAGCTTCCGCCCGCGTCAAATTCACAACTGCGGCTTTGGCGGCGGAATAGGCCGCACTGTTGGTAATTCCGACATGGGCCATAAAAGAGCCCATGTTGACAATCGCGCCTTTTCCATTTTTCAGCATATACGGGATCGCATATTTATTGGAGAGCATCACACCGGTTAAGTTAATGTCCAAAACTTTTTGCCAGTAATCCTGGTCGAGTTCATGGACAGGCCCGTGCTTTTCCGGTATTCCGGCACACGCAACCAGAATGTCAAGCTTCCCGTAAGTATCTGTCGCCTTCTCCATCAAATGTTTGACACTGTATTTATCGGAAACATCACAATGGACAAAAAGGGCTTCTCCCCCGGTTTCTTTGATTTTATCGGCAATTTCCATCTTGGATTCCGCTACATCCCCGATGACAATCTTCGCACCTTCGTTTGCAAAAAGCCAGGCCGTTGCTTCCCCGATTCCGGAAGCGCCGCCTGTAATGACAGCCACTTTATTTTTCAGTTTCACCGCGTTCACCTTCCTATGTCAAATCATACAAAAACCATGCACAGCCGGCATTTTCTCCGAGGCCGTCCACGGCGCCTATTTCCAGTCTTACCATCATTATATCAAAAAAGCAACAATGTACAGCCGGGATCAACCGAAAAATATAAAAAGCCCCATCATTCCTATTCCCCTTTAAAACCCGTGCCCGGGAAAACTGATTGCTTTCCGCATGCCCGTGAAATCTGATAAGATAAGGATACGAAAACAGGTTTGGAGCGATTAAAATGAAAGACGAACCGCTTGCCTACCGGATGCGGCCGCGCACGATTGATGAAGTGATCGGGCAGGGGCATCTCGTCGGCAAAAATAAAATCATATACCGGATGGTAAAAGCTCGCCAGCTTTCTTCCATGATTTTGTACGGGCCGCCGGGTGTTGGGAAAACGTCGATTGCCAGTGCCATTGCGGGAAGCACAAAATATGCATTCCGTACATTAAATGCCGTGACGAACAATAAAAAAGATATGGAGATTGTCGCTGCCGAAGCAAAAATGAGCGGCAAAGTCATTTTGCTTCTCGATGAAGTCCACCGGCTCGACAAAGCAAAACAGGATTTTTTGCTGCCGTATCTTGAGTCCGGCATGATCGTCCTGATCGGGGCCACAACGAGCAACCCGTACCATGCCATTAACCCGGCGATCCGAAGCCGCTGCCAGATTTTTGAGCTTTTCCCTTTATCGCTTGATGAGATCAAGACGGCGCTTGCCCGTGCTCTTGATGATGCGGACAGGGGCCTTGGCAAATACAAAGTGAAAATAGAGGAAGCGGCTTTTAACCATTTTGCGCAAGGCTCGAACGGCGATGTGCGCAGCGCGTTAAATGCGCTGGAACTGGCCGTCATTTCAAGCGAACCGGACAATGACGGCGTGATCCACATTACACTTGACATTGCCGAAGAATGCCTGCAGAAGAAAAGCCTTGCCCATGATAAGGACGGCGACGCGCACTATGACGTGCTGAGTGCTTTTCAAAAATCGATCCGCGGCAGCGATGCCAATGCCGCCCTCCATTATTTGGGCCGGCTGATCGAAGCCGGGGATCTGCCGAGCATTGCGCGCAGGCTCCTTGTGATTGCTTACGAAGACATCGGCCTTGCAAGCCCGCAGGCCGGCGCGCGCACCCTTGCCGCCATCGAAGCGGCAGAAAGGCTCGGCTTTCCGGAAGCGCGCATCCCGCTTGCAGCCGCGGTCATCGAATTATGCCTGTCGCCGAAATCGAATTCCGCGATGATGGCAATTGATGCCGCCCTTTCCGACATCCGTGCCGGAAAAAGCGGCGAAGTGCCCGCCCATCTGAAAGACGCCCATTATAAAAGCGCAAAACGGCTAGGGCGGGGCATCGGTTACAAATACCCGCATGATTTTGAAAACGGCTGGGTCAAACAGCAATATCTTCCGGACACCCTAAAATTTGCCCGCTATTATGACCCGAAAAAAACGGGCAAATTTGAGCAGGCACTCGCCCAAGTATATGAAAAAATTGAGTGGAACCGTCAGCCGTAAAAAAAAGAAAGCATCTGGGATGCTTTCTTTTTTCAATGTTCATCTTTTACCCTTTTTACCGGGATGTCTTTCAAAAT
Source organism: Weizmannia sp. FSL W8-1119 (assembly GCF_038008605.1). NCBI lineage: Bacteria > Bacillati > Bacillota > Bacilli > Caryophanales > Bacillaceae > Heyndrickxia > Weizmannia sp. FSL W8-1119. The sequence continues at coordinate 1,826,597 of NZ_JBBOZL010000001.1, forward strand.
GTCACGGACAACGAAACTGGCCATAAACAGCCCTGCGGTGGACGGAACAAACGCATTGGATGATGGCGGCATTTTCGCTTTGCGGATTTCGGCTTCCTCATTTCCGACCACTTTGCGGACATCTTCGCGGATGACGATCGGGCTTTCGTCGGAAAACACGACCGGAATGCCTTTTTTGATGCCTTCTTTTCGCAGCTTCAGGCGTACAACGCGGGCAATCGGATCGGTGTGCGTTTCGGAAATGTCTGCGATGCGGAGGCGCGTCGGGTCCATTTTATTGGCCGCCCCCATGCTGGATATAATTTTGATCTTCCGTTTCAGGCATTCTTTCATTACATGCACTTTGTAAATTATCGTATCACTCGCATCCACCACATAATCCGGCTTGTAAGAGAAAAACTGTTCAGCCGTTTCTTCCGTATAGAACATTTTTAAAGAAATCACGTCACAATCCGGATTGATATCGGCAATCCGTTTTTTCATCAAATCGGCTTTCGCCTGCCCGACGGTGGAAAGCAGCGCCGGAATCTGGCGGTTAATATTTGTAATGTCAACATCATCTTTGTCAACCAGGATTAACCTTCCGATTGCCGACCGGGCCAGAGCTTCAACCGCAAACGAGCCCACGCCGCCGACCCCGAGAACAGCAACGGTGCTGTTTTTCAGCTTTTGCAGCCCTTCCTGCCCGATCGCCAATTCATTCCGTGAAAACTGGTGCAGCAATTTTCTCATCTCCAAACATACTCATTTCTTCCCTAGATTATCCAAAAACGGCCCGGAAAGCAAACCTTTATGTTCAGCTGCTTGCCGCCGGCTTTTCCGTTTTTTTATCCCTGTATACGCTCGAAAGCAACGTTCCGAAAAAAGATGCCAGCACCTGCTGAAAAAGCATGCCGGAGATGACGGGCAGCACAACCTGGGCCGGGAAAAAGGTGACGGCAATGACAGATCCGGCACTGATATTGCGCATGCCGCCGCTGTAAGTCAATGTCACGATCATGCTGCGGTCAAGATGGAACAAAGCGCCGATCAGCCAGCTTAATAAATAGCCGGAAGCCGAAATAAACAGCACGGTCAAAATAATAAATAGCACATGGGCATCCATTCCCCTGAGGTACGGCGATACGACCCCGCCGTTGATCATGACGACAAGAAACATGCCGATTTTGGAAAACGGGGAAAGCACTGAAGCGGCCTTCCGCTGGGTTTCAAGCTGTGTAAACTGGCTGAACAGGATGCCGAGCAAAGACGGGATGACGATCATCGTAAAAAGGTCCTGCATGAGCGGCCAACCCTCAATATGTACACGCTTGCCGACAAACAAGAGCAAAGTAAGCGGCACAACAACCGGCGACAGCAGGGTATCGATCAAAATGACGGTTAGAACAAGCGGAATATTCCCTTTTTGCATCATAACCCATACAAAACTTGTCACACCGGTCGGAATGGCAGCCGAAAGCAAAAACCCGGTTGTCGTCAGCGGGTGCCCGGAAAAAAGCAAATGCCCCGTTCCGTAAGCAAACAGGGGCATAAAAAGATGCAGCACCCCTAAAGCAAGCAAAACCGGAAATGGATGGCGGACAACCGCCCCGAGCTGCTTAAAGGTTGAGCCGATGCTCCCCGTAAAAGTCATAAAAGCAAACAGCCACGGCACTAAAAATAAAAGGCCCGTCAGCCGGTGCCCGATCACCATCCCGATGATTAAGCTTCCCGGGATAAAAATCGGCATCATTTTGCCAAGGAAACGGTTTGCGCGATCAAAAAACGAGAAACACACAAAAATTCCTTCTTTTCCAAAAAATAAAAAACCCTCTTTTTCTAAAAGAGGGAAAAGAGTGGAATGAGCCCCGGACGTGCCGTTCTTGCAATCCTCTGTTTTGATCCCGCTCTCGAGCAGGTGGGTGCCCTGCACCAGGCTTTATGCGTCCCCGCAAAGGGCATGCACGCCGTCTGGCGACTCCGGACTCCCGATAATGAAGTGTTCGGTCAAAACGATAGGAACATATACGAACACCCCAGGACTCATTCAACTTGTTTATATCATAGCATTTTTTTCACCCGTTTTCAAACGAAAAAAGGCCCGCGGGCGGCCCGCATTTTTCCCGTCCGTACGGGATAGCGGCAGCGGGCGCGTTTTTTCGCCAAGTGGCTGAAAAAATTTCATGCCCTTTTTTCCGGGTTTTTATATCATTTTTTTGCGTTTAATTTCAATTGCAGTTCATCCAGCTGCGCCTCGCTGACCGCGCCCGGTGCATCCGTCAGCAGGCAGCTGGCGCTGGCTGTCTTCGGAAATGCAATCGTGTCGCGCAGGTTGCTGCGGCCGGCAAGGAGCATGACAATCCGGTCAAGGCCGAGTGCGATGCCCCCGTGCGGCGGCGTGCCGTAATCAAACGCATCGAGCAAAAAGCCGAACTGGGACTGTGCCTGCTCTTTTGAAAAGCCGAGCGCCTTGAACATTTTTTCCTGGATATCCCGTTTATAAATCCGGAGCGATCCGCCGCCGAGTTCATATCCGTTCAATACAATATCATAGGCCTGCGCCTTTACGCTTGACGGATCGGTTTCCAGTTTCTCAATATCTTCTTCAAACGGCATCGTGAACGGATGGTGTGCCGCCGTATAACGCCCTGCTTCTTCGTCATATTCCAAAAGCGGCCAGTCCGTCACCCACAGGAAGTTGAATTTCGACTCGTCAATCAGGCCGAGTTCTTTGCCGAGCTTGTTCCTCAGCGCCCCGAGCGCATCGGCAACGACTGATTTTTTATCTGCCACAAACAGCAGCAAATCGCCCGTTTCTGCATTCGTCGCGGCCGCTATTTGCGATTGTTCCGCTTCTGTGAAAAATTTTGCGACCGGGCCCTTTAGCCCTTCGTTTTCCGCTTTCAACCAGGCAAGGCCTTTCGCGCCGTAACGTGCGGCAAATTCGCCGAGCGCGTCGATGTCTTTTCTCGAATATTTGCTTGCCGCCCCTTTTGCATTGATCGCTTTTACCTGCCCGCCCGAGGTGACGGCAGACGCAAATACTTTAAAACCGGCGTTTTTGACGATTTCGGATACATCAACCAGTTCCATGCCGAAGCGGGTATCCGGTTTATCCGATCCGTACCGGTTCATTGCTTCTTCGTAGGTCAGCCTTGGCAGCGGCGTTTCGATGTCAACATTTTTCACTTCTTTCATCAGCCGTTTGATCATTCTTTCCGTCATGGCCAAAATGTCTTCCTGGCTCATGAAACTTGTTTCAATATCAATTTGCGTAAATTCCGGCTGCCTGTCTGCACGCAAGTCTTCATCACGGAAACAGCGGGCAATCTGGTAATAGCGGTCAAAACCGGATATCATCAAAAGCTGCTTAAACAACTGCGGCGACTGCGGCAAGGCGTAAAATTCGCCAGGGTGCACTCGGCTCGGCACGAGATAATCACGGGCGCCTTCCGGGGTGCTTTTTGTTAAAACCGGGGTTTCTACTTCGATAAACCCTTCTTCATCGAGAAAGCCTCTGATCGACTTTGTAATCGCATGGCGCATTTTCATGGTTTCAAACATGACAGGGCGCCGCAAGTCGAGGTAACGGTATTTCAGGCGCACGTCTTCCGCCACATCCGTCTCGTTTTCAATCATAAACGGCGGGGTTTTTGCATTGTTGATGATCGCAAGGCGGTCGGCCTGAATTTCAATTTTGCCCGTTTTTAAGTTCGGATTTACCGTATTTTCGGAACGGGCGACGACTTTTCCCTCTACTTCGAGCACATACTCGTTCCTGACTTTTTCCGCAAGTTTAAAAGCTTCTTCAGAGACCGCTGTATTAAATACAATTTGGACGATGCCGGCGCGGTCGCGCAAATCGATAAAAATGAGGCCGCCCAAGTCGCGCCTTCTCTGTACCCATCCTTTCAGCACCACTTTTTCGCCAATTTGTTGTTCCGTTACATCACCGCAATAGTAAGAACGTCCTTCCATCATGCTTCCCCCCTGTTTGCCATATCTTTAAAGGCTGTAATAAACCCTTCAAGCGGCAGTTCTTTTTGTTCGCCTGTCGCCATATTTCTGACGCTTGCTTTCCCGGCCTGCAGCTCCGCTTCGCCGATGACCGCAACAAACGCGGCTTTCACCCGGTCCGCCGCTTTAAACTGTGCTTTCACTTTGCGGCCCAAATAATCCTGGTCGGCCGAGAATCCGGCCCTTCTTAATGCCTGGAGCAATTTAAAAGCAGCCGGTTTCGTCTCCTCGCCGATCGCGACAACATAGCAGTCCGTCCTGTGGCCGGCAGGAAGTTCGATGCCTTCCGCGTCCAGTGCCGCAAGCAGCCGTTCAATGCTTAGGGCAAACCCGATCCCCGGTGTTTCCGGCCCGCCCATTTCCTGCACGAGGCCGTTGTAACGCCCGCCGCCGCAAAGGGTGGTGATCGCGCCGAATCCTTCCGCATTGCTCATAATTTCAAAGCACGTATGCACATAGTAATCGAGGCCGCGCACAAGCCCGGGGTCAATTTCATAAGGGATGCCGAGCGTTGCGAGAAACTGCAAAACTTTATCAAAATAGGCTTTTGACGCATCGTTTAAATAATCCAAAATAGACGGTGCTGTTTTCATGAGCGGATGGTCATGGTCTTTTTTGCAGTCAAGAATGCGCAGCGGGTTTTGTTCAAGACGTTTTTGGCAGTCCGCGCAAAACTCCCCGATATGCGGTTTGAAATGATCAATCAGCGCTTCACGGTGCCTGAGCCGGCTTTCTTTATCGCCGAGGCTGTTGATCACAAGTTTGACATTTTTTAAACCAAGCTGTTTGTAAATGTCCATTGCGAGCGAAATGACTTCGGCATCGATGGCCGGGTCTTCGCTTCCGAGCGCTTCAACGCCGAACTGGACAAACTGGCGGAAGCGCCCTGCTTGCGGCCGTTCATAACGGAACATCGGGCCGTTGTAATACAATTTGACCGGCTGGACCGCGTTTCCGAACATTTTATGCCCGATAAAGGAACGGACGACAGGCGCTGTGCCCTCCGGCCGCAGTGTCAGGCTGCGCCCGCCCCTGTCATTGAATGTGTACATTTCTTTTTGGACGATATCCGTCGTGTCCCCGACCCCTTTTTGGAAAAGCTCGGTATATTCGAAAATCGGTGTCCGTATTTCCCGGTACTGATAGTTTTCACATATTTTTTTTGCGGTGTTCTCAATATAATTCCATTTTTCCACCTCGCCGGGCAGGATGTCCTGCGTGCCGCGCGGAATTTGAACGGTCATGGCGTACTCCTCCTTCTATTGCTGAAAAATGATGGGGTTCCATTTTTATCCTCCATGTCTAAAAAAATTAATATGAAGACGAGTATCCTCCTTCTCAGCCAATGTTTATGTAAAATAAAAAACCCCCGGTCCCTTGTCTTGTAAACAAGGGACGAGAGTTAAATTCCCGTGGTGCCACCCTAATTGAAGCGTCTGCTTCCACTTTTACAGTTAACGCCTGTAACGCCCGTCCCTACTGGATTTCCGTTCAGGACAGAACCTACAAAGTGTTCGTTCATTAAGCCGTTGCGCAGAAATGTTTTCAGCCCGGGACATTTCCTCTCTTTTCACACGGATCTTAATTACTCTTCTTTGTCATCGGTTTTGCCAATTTTACCATCTATTTTTATTATGTTACGCGTGGCACCGGCTGTTGTCAAGGCTGCCGGCAAAGTTTTTCCCCGGTTTGCGTTCAGCGCCTGAAAATGCCTTTTTTTCGGATCGGATTTTTTCATTATGAGCGCCCCAGCTTCTTTTTTAAAAGTTTCACGTCCCCTTTTGAAAGGCCGGGTTCGATTGCTGATTCAGCGTTGAACATTTCCTGTCCGTCAATTCCCGGATCCTGGAAATTGACGCCGTAAACTTGATTAAATACATTACCTGCTGTCATATTTTTATCCGCTGCTCTCAATGCCGTTCACTCCTTCTCGTTCCATCTTTTCTATTTTTCCCTTTTTTATTTTTTCTTACCCGAAAAAAGGAGTTTTTTTACGGAGCGCGAATAACAAATAGTGCATAATTTTCCAGACAGGGATGAGGGGTGGAGATGTGAAAAAACTTTTTTTCCGGCTGTTTTTCCTGGCACTCTTTTTTCAGATTGCACCCGGCGTGATCCATGCGAGGGCGGAAGAGGCCGGGACGGTGACGGTGACGCATGCGGCTGTCTACATCCGCAGCGGGCCCGGAGTGTCCTACCCGATCACAGGCAAAGCAGCCGAAAACGACACGTACACGGTTCTTCAAAAAGACGGGGATTGGTTTCAAATCCGCCTGCCGTCGGGAAATACGGGCTGGATTGCGGACTGGCTTGTGGAAACAGGCACCTCTTCCGCAAAACAAGCAGAACAAGGAAAAATCACCGCTGACCGCCTGCGCATCAGAAAAGCGCCGGACAAGTCCGCCGCAATCATTGGTACGCTTGAAAAAAACGCCGCTGTCACGGTTGCCAAGACGGAAGGCAGCTGGGTTTATATCGAAAGCGGCAATGTTTCAGGCTGGGCAGACAACCGGTATGTACAGACGGAAACAAACCGGGATGCCGGGAAAACGGTGGAAAACAATGTAAGCGCCGCGATTGTTGCCGCCTCCAGCCTGAATATCCGCCAGTCTCCTTCGCTTCAAAGCGAAACGGTGGCAACGGTGACATACGGGACGAGGCTGCAAATTACCGGAACCGACCACGGCTGGTATGAAGTCGAACTGGACGACGGCACGCACGGATGGGTCGCAGGCTTCTACGTGGCGCGCGAAAGCCAGGCAAAGCGCAGCAGTGAAGCAGAGGTGACCCTCCATTCCGGCACAAGCCTTTACAAAAGGCCCCAATCCAGCTCGGACACGGTGGGAACCGCCAAGGCAGGGGACCGTTTTCCCGTAGTTTCAGAAATGGACGGCTGGTATAAAATCAGGATGGAAAGCGGCATTTCAGCCTATATTCCGGCAAATGTCGCCCAAAAAAGCAATAAGACTGTAAAAAAAGGCATCAAGGGAAAGACGATTGTGCTTGATCCCGGGCACGGCGGAACGGATAACGGCACAACCGGCGCTTACGGCACGCTTGAAAAACTGGCGACGCTGAAAACGGCGAATGCCCTGTACGAAAAGCTGAAAAAAGCAGGCGCCCGCGTCATCCTTACCCGGAACAGCGATACGTACGTATCCTTGCCGGAAAGAACCGCCATCAGCAATACAAACCATGCCGATGCTTTTGTCAGCATTCATTTTGACAGCGCTGAAGATCCTCATACGCGCGGGCATACGACGTACTATTACCACGCGCAGGACTATAATTTCGCAAGGCTTGTCAATAACCAGATCACAAGCCGGCTCGGCACCGTTGACAGGGGCGTAAAATTCGGGGATTTCCATGTCATCCGTGAAAATACACAGCCAGCCATTTTGCTTGAACTCGGTTACTTGAGCAGCCCGGCTGAAGAAAAGCATATCGCGGAGAAATCTTTTCAAACGAAGGCGGTGGCCGGGATTTATAACGGGTTAAAAGCTTATTTTCAGTAAAAAAATGCCGGGGCATCCCCGGCATTTTTTATTTTTTAATGTTTGGCTGCGGCATTGCGCGTTTGATAAAGAACGACAAAATTAACGCAAACGCTGCGATCCCGGTCGCGACGAAAAAGGCATCGTTTATGCCGCTGATCGTCGCATTCACAACCGATTTTTGATATACAATATAGGAGCCAAGCACCTGTCCGTACTGGGAAGGCAGACCGGAAGCATGGGCCAGGCCCTGTCCGATGGCCGCAATTTTTTCAGACACATACGGGTTGAGGTTTGCATAGGCATTGACATAGTTTGCCGTATGGAAATCGGCACGAGTGGACATTACGGTTACGAGAAATGCCGTTCCGAGACTTCCGGCAACCGTACGGGCGGTGTTGGCCGCAGCCGTCCCATGGCTGGTCATATGAATTGGCAGCTGGTTCATCCCTTCTGTCATGATGGTCATCATAATGAAAGACATCCCAAAGCTGCGCAAAACATATAGGAACAACAAGTGGCCGTAGGAGGTCGTCATCGACAGCTTCGTAAATTCGTAAGTCGTCCAGACGGTGATAATCAAACCAAAGACAGCGAGCGGCCTTGCCCCCATCTTGTCAAACAGCCAGCCGGATATCGGCGACATAATCCCCATGATGATCGCCCCCGGCAGCATCAGCAAACCGGAATCAAGCGCTGTAAACCCGCGGATGTTTTGCAAATAAATCGGCAGCAAAATCATCCCGGCAAACATCGCCATATTCACCACCATGCTGACAATCGTCGTTAAAGTAAAGATATCATACTTGAATACACGCAAATCAAGCATCGGTTTTTCCGTCGTTAATTCCCGCCATACGAACAAAACAAGCGAGATAACGGCAATGATCAGGGAAATAACCACTTGTTTGCTGCTCCAGCCGTCATTTCCGGCTTCACTAAATCCGTACAGCAAAAATCCGAAACCGAGCGTGGAGAATATAATACCCGGAAAATCGATTTTCGGGTTTGTCGTTTTCATGACATCTTTCATCCATGCCAAAGTGACAAATATATCAATCACGCCGAACGGAATGACAATCCAGAACAAAATGTGCCAGTCGTAATGGCCGACCAGCCACCCTGACAATGTCGGGCCGATCGCCGGGGCGAAAATCATGGCAACCCCCATCATCCCCATCGCGCTACCGCGTTTTTCCGGCGGGAAGATGGTTAAGAACACCGTCATCATCAGCGGCATGATGATCCCGGCACCGGAAGCCTGGACAATGCGCCCGAGCATCAGGATCGAGAAGTTTGTCGAAATGGCGCAAAAAACCGATCCGGCCGTAAAGAGGGAAACGGCTGTAATCAGCATTTTCCGCGTGCCCCATTTACTGATCATAAATGCCGTAACCGGAACAAGGATCCCGTTTACAAGCATATATCCGGTTGACAGCCATTGCACCGTATTTGCCGTCACATTCAAGTCGTTCATAATATGCGGAATGGCGACATTCAAAAGCGTTTGGTTCAAAATCGCCACAAATGCCCCGAGCATCATGGCAGCAACAATTTTCCCCCTGCCGTGCCCTTCTTCCACTTCCCGAGGAACAGCTCGACTGGGCGCTTCCGCCGGACGTTTTTCGCCGTCCGTTCCGGCGCGGCGCGTTTCCATTTTTTCTGGCCGTGCCGCCAATCCTTCATCTGTTTTTGCCGACACCTGCGTTTCCGCTTTTTCAGGCGGTGCAGGCATTGTTTCCATTTCCGGCACCCGCTTGTCAAGAAGCGGGCTTTCCATCTTTTTCTTCCTTCCCCTGTTCCTTAATATGAGATTCAGGACAAGAAGGACAATGACCGATAAAAGAACATAACCTGCGATAAATTTTCCCATCGGATTCACCTACTTATGAATGCGCACAGTCACGTTCATGCCCGGAACCAGGTCCAGCCCGCCATAGCTGTCAAGTTTAACTTTAACAGGAATGACCTGTGTTTCTTTCGTATAATTGCCGGAGCTTCTGTCCGTCGGCATCAGGGAGAACGTGCTGGCAGTCGCTTTTCCGATTGAATCGACAGTTCCTGTCAGTCTGGTGTTCGGATAGGCATCCACGTACACGTCAACGTCCTGACCGGTTTTCACGTCATTGAGATCCGTTTCTTTTACTTCAGCGGTGACAAACAAGCTGTCCAAATCATAGCTTTGTGCAAGCGTTGTGCCGGCTGCAACATACGTATTCGCAACCGCGGAATTTTTCACGATCGTGCCATCCGCCGGCGCTTTAATATCCATTTTCACCGTATTGGCGCCGTTTTGTACTTCAACTGTGCCGACTTTATCCCCTTTGGTAAAAGCCTTCCCTTCTTTGCCATCCCATGAAACGAGTTTGCCGGTTGCAGGGGAAGCGATGGTGACCGACTGGCCGTCAATATAGGCATTATCGGTTGTGACATAGCTGACCGAGCGGTTGTAAAAATAATATCCGGTAAAACCGCCGCCAACGAGAATAACAAGAATAATAATATTGATCAAAATCATCCGCCTTGCGTTCATAAAAAGTTTACTCCTCCTCAGATGTTAAAATTTCCAGCATTTCGTTGTGAAGCCTTAACAGATTTTCCAACTCCGCTCCATAACGTTCTGTGATCAGGTCCATTTTTTGTTTCAGCACTGTATTGCCGCCCATAAACGCTTTGAGCTTGCTTCTCCCTTTTTCGGTCAAACAGAGGACAACGGCTCTCCGGTCATCCTTGGATGATAACCTGTTAACAAATTCCTGCTGCACAAGCCTGTCGACAATGCCGCTGACCGTGCTGTTCGTTAAATAAAGGCTGTCCGCCAGCTCATTTAATCGCATATTGGGATGAAGCGCGATGGCATTCAGCGCAAACATTTGCATCGCGGTTAAACCGTGCTGTTCCGCGTCTTTCGCGGCCAAACGAAAAATGGCTTTATTCAGCCTGAAAAGCGATTTTAACAAATCATATGAACCGTTCTCCATGTATCCCCCTTCCTTTAACCTTTAAATGATTCTTTGCGAAATAATTCGAATCCGAATTATTAACGCTATCTATCTTTGCATATCCAAAGTACAATTGTCAACTATATTACACCAAAACTTTTTTGGAAACGTTTTTATTTTGTGAAAAAGAAAAACCCCAGATTTTTCGGGGTTTTAGCTGTTTATTTGCTTTCCAAAATGAGCGTAACCGGCCCGTCATTTACCAGCCGGACATCCATCATCTCCCCGAATCTGCCGGTTTCGACATGGACCCCCATTTCTTCAAGCTTCCGGTTAAACAGATGGTAAAGCTTTTCCGCCTGTCCGGGCTTTGCCGCCGCCATAAAATTCGGGCGCCGCCCTTTCCGGCAATCGCCGTATAAAGTAAATTGGGAAACCGACAAAATGTCCCCGCCGGTATCCAAAAGCGACAAGTTCATTTTTCCCTGTTCATCTTCAAACACGCGGAGATGGACGATTTTGTCGGCGAGATAGGCTGCATCTTTTTCGGTATCCTCGTGCGTTACGCCGACAAGGAGGACAAGGCCTTTTGTAATGCTTCCTGCCACTTCTCCGCCTACAGTGACGCATGCTTCCTTGCTGCGTTGCAAAACAACCCGCATTTTTCTGGCTCCTTTAACTCATGATCCTTCTGACTGAATAAATATCCGGAATATGTTTAATTCTTTCCACGACCCGGTGCAGATGGCTGATGTTCTGAATGGAAATCGACATGATAATCGTAGCCATTTTGTTGCGGTCAGTGCGCCCGCTGACGGCTGAAATATTCGTTTTCGTTTCATTGACCACCTGCAGGACTTCATTGAGCAGGCCGCGGCGGTCGTACCCGGTAATTTCAATGTCGACATTATACTCTTTCCGGTCGGCCGCATCCGTCTCCCATTCGACCGGGATAAGCCGGTTTTGCGCCTCTTCGTTCTGCACGTTCGGGCAGTCGGCACGGTGGACGGAAACGCCTCTGCCTTTCGTGATAAAGCCGACAATTTCATCGCCCGGCACCGGGTTGCAACATTTCGAAAGGCGGATCAGTAAATTGTCGACGCCCTTCACGTGTACGCCTGCATCCTTTTTCCGGTGCTTTGCGGCCGGTTTCTGCTCGGAGACAATCTCCTTAATCGTTTCTTCGGAATCCCGCTGCTTCCGCCATTTTTCCGTCAGCCGGTTGGCGATTTGGCTTGCGGTGATCCCGTTGTACCCGACAGCAGCATACATATCATCTTCATTGGCAAAATTAAATTTTTCGGCAACTCTTTTGATATTGTCGGCTGCCATCACTTCTTTTACGTCGAATTCCATCGCCCGGATTTCTTTTTCCACCATCTCGCGGCCTTTTTCAATATTTTCTTCTTTCCGCTGGCGTTTGAAAAACTGGCGGATTTTGTTTTTCGCCTGCGATGTCTGGGCAAGGTTCACCCAGTCGAGGCTCGGCCCGTATGAGTGTTTTGAAGTGAGGATTTCGACAATATCGCCGGTTTTTAACTGGTAATCGAGCGTCACCATTTTGCCGTTGACTTTCGCGCCGATCGTCTTGTTGCCGATTTCCGAGTGGATCCGGTAGGCAAAATCAATTGGGACGGACCCGGACGGCAGTTCAATGACATCCCCTTTAGGCGTAAAGACAAACACCATGTCGGAAAACAGGTCGATTTTCAGCGATTCCATGAATTCTTCCGCATTATTGGTGTCATTTTGAAATTCTAGAATTTCGCGGAACCACGTCAATTTTTTCTCAAAAGACGTTTTCTCATTGACCGTTTTTCCTTCTTTATATGCCCAGTGTGCGGCAACCCCGTATTCGGCAATGCGGTGCATTTCAAACGTCCGGATCTGCACTTCAAGCGGTTCGCCTTTTGGCCCGATCACCGTCGTATGGAGCGACTGGTACATGTTCGGCTTTGGCATTGCAATATAGTCTTTAAACCGGCCCGGCATCGGTTTCCAGCATGTATGGATCACACCGAGCACAGCATAACAGTCTTTGATGCTTTTCACAATAATCCTTACGGCAAGCAAGTCATAAATTTCGTTAAATTGCTTATGCTGCTGGACCATTTTCCGGTAAATTGAATAAATATGCTTCGGCCTGCCGGAAATTTCCGATTTGATGCGAATATCCGCAAGCCGTTCCTTCACTTCTTCAATGACATTTTGCAGGTACTGTTCACGCTCGGCGCGCTTCCGCTTCATCAAATTCACAATCCGGTAGTATTGCTGGGGATTTAAATAACGGAGCGAGGTGTCCTCAAGCTCCCATTTGATGGCGGAAATGCCGAGGCGGTGGGCGAGCGGCGCAAAAATTTCGAGTGTTTCATTCGCGATCCGCCGCTGTTTTTCGGGGGGAAGATGTTTCAATGTGCGCATATTGTGCAGCCGGTCTGCGAGTTTGATCAAAATGACGCGGATATCCTGCGCCATCGCGACAAACATTTTCCGGTGGTTTTCCGCCTGCTGCTCTTCGTGCGATTTATACTTAATCTTCCCGAGTTTCGTTACCCCGTCAACAAGCATCGCCACTTCATCGTTAAATTCTTCACGGAGTTCGTCAAGTGTCACATCTGTATCTTCCACAACGTCATGCAGAAAACCTGCTGCTACCGTTGAAGGATCCATCTCCAAATCCGCCAGTATCCCAGCAACCTGAATCGGGTGAATGATATACGGCTCCCCCGATTTGCGCTTCTGGCCTTCATGCGCTTTACTGGCGAACGCACAGGCATGCCGCACCATTTCAACATGTTCGTCGTTTAAATATTGTTTTGTCCTGTCAATGACGTCTTCGGCGATCATTATTCGGTCATTCGCCATAAAAAAATCACCTTTAAACTGGAATATATGAATCGATGATTGCAATATCATATTGTCATTATTATCATGAAAAAAAAGAAGATTGTAAAGCAAATGACACAGAATGGAAGAAATTTGGCGAAAAAAGACGGTTTTTCCCGGTACAGACAAAACCATCCCGTCATTTCATCCGGATGAAGGATAAATAAAGAAACCGACAATTTTGCCGATTTCCTTACAGTTTATTCATTCTCGTATTCCATCAGGGTGAGGATATCATAGCCCTTCAATTTATCGCGGCCGTGCAAATAATTCAGTTCAATTAAAAAAGCAAGGCCGGCTACAACCCCGCCCAGTTCTTCAACAAGCCGGATGGTTGCTTCCATCGTGCCGCCTGTTGCCAAAAGATCGTCCGTAACCAAAACGCGCTGGCCTGGCCTGATCGCATCTTTATGGATCGTGAGCACCGCTTTCCCGTATTCGAGATCATATTCCGCACGGATCGTTTCCCGCGGCAGCTTGCCTTCTTTGCGGACCGGGGCAAAGCCGACGCCAAGTTCGTATGCGACCGGGCAGCCGATAATAAAGCCGCGCGCTTCAGGGCCGACGACGAGATCAATATGTTTGTCTTTCGCATACTGGACGATCTGGTCCGTCGCATATTTAAACGCCTCTCCATCATTCATCAAAGGCGTCACATCCTTAAACATCACGCCTTTCTTAGGCCAGTCGGGGACGAGTGCAATATATTGTTTTAAATCCATTTTGCTGTTTCCTCCTCATACTGTACAGCAGGCTTGATCATTTGGTCAAACCACATCTTCAGCTCATGGAAAGATGAGTACAGCAGGTCCTTTTCCATTTGATATTGTGCCAGTTTTTTCTGATACGTAAAAGATTCCTTTAAATCGCGTTTTTGTTTGGCTGCTTTCAGGGAAATAAATCCATCCTTTATTGTAACAAAATCAAGTTCAAAAAACACCTGCGAAATAAAATCGATCGTATTTCTCGACCAGCCGCGGTAAGCCGCCAGCTCATCCCCGTGCCGCTTCAGGTTGAACGTTTTCCTTTTTGCAAGAAAAGCGTAAAACCATTTAAAATGTTCGCGCGTCGGAAACGTGCTGAAAAAGTGGTTCCCGGCATGGTAAAAATACGCATAAATCCTGGCCGGCGCACCGCCTTCAAGCAGTGCCGCCATCATCTTCGGGCCTGGCGGAAGATCAAGAAACACAATATTTTTATTTGCCGGGTCAAATGCCCTTGCCTCTTCCATTGTCGCCACCGGCACAAGGCGGACGGAAAAATCCGGCAGCGACAGTTTCCGCAATGTTTCTTTTTGGAACACAACAAAAGCCTGGCCATCTTCCGGGACGTGCCCGACCCATTGCTTTAAAGGCCTGTTGCCCCTGAAATCAAACAATTGCCAGTTTGTGATTTTGATGTCCTTTACCATCATTTGCGGCTTGCGGATATTATTCCATTCATTGATGGACAGTTCCCCGACAACCGATATGCAGGCAGAAGGGGAAATATGCGGGGCAAGATTTCCGAGCCCGAAGCCGACTCCATCGAGCGTTGTGCCGTTTTTGGAAAGCGCCAATTTCAAATGTTTCCCGTCTGCGCCGATCGCCCGGATTTGCGGGCAATAGGCCCCATCCAGCAACAGAAGCGGCTTCGGATTCGCCGTGCCAAACGGCGAGAGCAATGCCATTTCGCGGATCGCTTCCATCCCGGCTTCTTCTATGGAAATTTCAGCGCTGATGTTCGTAACCGGCACAAACATCTCATCCGGCAATGCCGCGGCCTGTTCGTTCAGCCGGCGCCGCAGTTCATCCACATCGGATAAAGAAAGCGTCATCCCCGCCGCCATCGGATGCCCGCCAAAATGCGGCAAAATATCCCTGCATTTCGATAATTCGTTAAACATATGGAAGCCGTCAATACTGCGCGCCGATCCTTTTGCCAGCCCTGTTTCCAGATCAAAGCTGAGCACAATCGCAGGCCGGTAAAAGCGTTCTGTAAGGCGCGAGGCGGCAATGCCGATTACACCGGCATTCCATCCTTCTTTCCCGACAACAAGGACACGCGCCCCCTTTTCCACTTCTTCTTCCACCATTTCGATTGCTTCATTTGTCATCTCGTTTACGATTTTTTGCCGTTCTTTATTGAGCCCGTCAATCGTTTCAGCGAGCATCCCGGCTTCTTCTGCGTTTTCGGTCATCAGCAGTTCTGCTGCCGGTGCCGCATGTTGCAGGCGCCCGGCCGCATTTAAGCGCGGGGCGAGCACAAAGCCGATTGTTTCTTCGTTAATCTCTTCCTGGCGGATATCCGCACACCGACACAGCGCCGCAAGCCCCGGCCGCTTTGTTGTTCTCAGCCGTTTGATGCCGTTTGCGGCAATCAGCCGGTTTTCATCCAATAGCGGCACAAGATCCGCGACCGTCCCGATAGCGGTCAGTTCTTCAAGTTGTTCCGGCACTTTGCCGTACAGCGCATGGGCGACTTTAAAAGCGACGCCTGCGCCCGACAGTTCCCGGAACGGGTATGTACTTTCCGGATGCTTCGGATGGACGATGGCAAAAGCTTCCGGCAACACCGGCCCGGGTTCGTGATGGTCCGTAATAATGAGCGGGATCCCCAGTTCGCGGGCCACTTCCGCTTCGTGGACAGCGGCAATACCGGTGTCCACGGTAATGATCAGCTGGAATCCTTCTTCAGCCGCCCGCCGGAAAGCCGCCTCATTTGGCCCGTACCCTTCTTTAAACCGGTCCGGGATATAAAATTCCGCACGGGCGCCAAGATCGTTTAAAACGGCCATCATGATCGCGGTGCTCGTTACGCCGTCCGCATCGTAATCGCCGAAGACGAGAACCGGCTCTTCCCTTTTAATCGCTTCGCGGATACGGGCGGCTGCTTTTTCCATATCATGCAGCAAAAACGGATCATGGTATTCTGCCCCTTCATGGAATAAAAAAGACCGCGCTTCTTCAACATCCGTTATGCCGCGGTTTACAAGCAATTTTGAAACAAGTGGCGAAACGTTCAATTGTTGCGAGATCGTTGCGGCTGCCTCCGGATCGGTTTCCGGCACCCGCCACCTTGTTCTTGACTGCAGCATATCCCCACCTCTTTCACAATACTTTATTATAACGTTTCGGAGGAAAACTGTCATTACAAAAAATGCAGGCTTTTCGCCTGCATTTTTCTTATACTTGCGGTTCATCCGCGCGGGTGCGCCGCGCTTTTTGAATGAGAATGGAGCCGTGTTTTTTCAGCTGCCGTTTTTTCAGTACAAACCAGATTTGTGCGGCAATGAAAACAGACGAGTATGTCCCGGTAATTAACCCGACAATCAGCGCGATCGAGAAATTTCGGATCGATTCGCTGCCGAAAATGGCGAGAGCCACGGACGTCATCAGCACGGTCAAAACGGTATTGACCGACCGGGCCAGTGTCTGGCGGATCCCGGCATTGACAATATCATGGATTTCCTTCGCCGTTTTAATTTTCCGCCGCCGGTTTAAATTGTCGCGGATCCGGTCGAATGTGACAATCGTATCGTTGATGGAATAACCGACAATCGTCAGGACCGCCGCAATGAAGGTGACGTCGACCTCGAGCCTTGTGATGCTGAAAAAGGCGATCATGAAAAAGACGTCATGGAAGAGCGCCACGATGGAGGCAACCCCCATTCTCCATTCAAACCGGAAGGCCACGTAAATAATGATGCCGACTGCCGCCAACAGCAAAGAATACACGGCGCTTAAGGCCAGCTCTTTTCCGACTGTCGGTGAAACGGAGCTGATGCTCGGGCTCTTTCCGTATTTCTCTGTAAAATACTGGTTGATTTTTGTGCTCTTCTCTTTGTCGCTGAACGAGCCTTTCACCCGGATCACGGCATGATGCCGGTTGGCCCCCTGCATCACAATATCTTCTGATTTCAAATGCAAATGGTCGAGGTCGCGCTGAATCTCCTGCTGGCTGAGCGCATGGTTTGAACTGACTTCAATGCGCGTCCCGCTCGAAAAATCAATGCTCAGATTCAGTTTGAAAATCGAAAGGAGAATAAACCCGCCGATGATCAGCACAGCTGAAATCGCAAAGAAAATATTGCGGTGCTTGACAAAGTCGTACCAGTCAAACTTTGTTTTCAAATCATGCGTATCAACGTTTTCAGCAATATCGTGGATCGCCGATTTTTTCACGCCGAACCAGTGCGGCCGTTTTTTCAGGAAATTGCTGTTTACCCAGAGGCCGAGCAGCCATCTGGAACCGTAAACAGCCGTCAGAAAGCTCAGCAGAATACTGATAATTAATGTTGTCGCAAATCCCCTGATTGAACTTGTCCCGAAATAAAAGAGAATGATGGCCGCAAGAATGGTCGTGATGTTGGAATCAAAAATGGCCACGAACGATGACTTGTTCCCCGCCCGGAACGCCGATTTCACACTTTTGCCGACGCGCAGTTCTTCTTTGATCCGCTCATAGGTGATAATATTGGCGTCGACCGCCATCCCGACCCCGAGGACAAGCGCAGCAATCCCGGGAAGCGTCAGTACCGCGCCCATTAAACGATAAACGAGCAAAATCAGGAAAATATAAACGGACAGCGTAATGCATGCGATAAAACCCGGAAAACGGTAGTAGCCGATCATAAAGAGAAAAATGGCTGCAACGCCGATTATTCCGGCAAGAATTGTATCATGCAGCGCTTCCTGGCCGAAAGACGCGCCGACAGATGTCGAATAGATTTCGTGCAGCTTCACCGGAAGCGCCCCTGCATTCAGCAGGTCTGCAAGATTGGACGCCTCTTTTACCGTAAAGTTCCCGGTAATTTCAACCTGGTCTG
The DNA here is from genome assembly GCF_038008605.1 of Weizmannia sp. FSL W8-1119. NCBI lineage: Bacteria > Bacillati > Bacillota > Bacilli > Caryophanales > Bacillaceae > Heyndrickxia > Weizmannia sp. FSL W8-1119. The sequence continues at coordinate 1,844,722 of NZ_JBBOZL010000001.1, forward strand.
TATTTAAAACAGAATTTACACTCGGATTTGACAAAAATTTCGGATTTTTCTTTGCCACTTCTTTTTTATAGGAATCGCCTTTTTGAAAGTCCATCCAAATGACAAGCTGGTTGTTCGGCGCCATCGCCAGGATTTTTTTCGTGACATTGGCAAACTTTTTCCGGCTCTTTAACTGCAGGACAACATCCGGTTTGCCGTTCTGGTCAAATGACTGTTTCGCTTTACCCTGTACAAGGTCCGTCCCGTCCATCATCACTTTGTCATTGACGTCACGGAAAGTTAGGTTCGCGGTTGTCGAAAGCATCTTTCTCGCTTCGTTCTGGTCTTTCACCCCGGCAAGCTGGACGCGGATCCGGTTGTTGCCTTCGACTGAGATCTGCGGTTCGCTGACGCCAAGGGCATTCACGCGCCGGTCCAAAGCGGCTGCCGTATCCGCAAGCGCGGCTTTATCAATCTTCTGCCCTTTTTTGACCGGTTCCACTTTGTAAAGCACTTCAAACCCGCCCCGTAAATCAAGGCCAAGGTTAATTTTTTTCACAACTTTATCCGTCGTTCCTCCTATTAATCCCGCAAACAGCAGGACAATGAGAAAGAAGGCAACGATGCGGCTCCTTTTCACCATTATGTACAGCCTCCTAGCAAATCAAAACATGTAGCATGCCGAAAATACATGCTTCCGGCAATATCATTTCTATTATGATGCAGGGCAAAAAGCGTGTCAATTTTTCTTATTATTCCGCATGCAGCAGCAGGATGCCCGGTTTTGCTTATTTGCCCGCCTATTCTTCCGTCCTTTCCCCGTTAAAAAGCGCATCCAGCTCCTTTTCGTCCAGCTCAGCAAACCAGTTTGGCGAACGGTAAGCTTCCACGGTTTTAAAACTCATCAAATCGCCGGGCTTAACCGTTAAAACGTCGGAAACAAGCGCATACATGCGGACATGCGCCGGATCCGGATTTTTCCACACTTTCCGGATTAAATATTCCCAGACATCCCTTGCTTCAAAAGACCCGTAGCCGAAGACGGCTAGTTCTTCCGCCTTGCTTTTAACCGCAGGTTCAAGTTTTTTATAGTATTTTTCATACGGATGGCGGTCCTTCACACGTTCTGCCCCTTTCCTGAGCATTGATGTATTCTTGTCCATTACCGTGCATATACATCATTGTATAGGAAAATTGCAGATTTGAGAAGGCAGGTTAACAGAATGTCCAAGTTTTTAAGGGGAACGATTATATTGCTCGCCGCAGGTTTTGTAACAAGGGTGCTTGGATTTATCAACCGGATTGTCATTGCCCGGTCGCTCGGGGAAACGGGCGTCGGGCTCCATCAGATGGCTTTCCCGACCTTAATGCTCGTCATTACGGTAACCCAGCTCGGGCTGCCGGTCGCGATCTCGAAATGCATTGCCGAAGCAGACGCGGTCGGAGACAGGGTAAAAATCAAGAAGATCCTTGTCATTTCCTTAACGGTTACCATTTCGCTGTCGGCCGTTTTTACGCCCGGGCTGATTTTACTGGCGCCGTATCTGGCTGACCATTTATTCACAGATCCGCGCGTCTATTACCCGCTTGCCGCCATCACGCCAATTATCCCGATTGTAGCGGTTTCCGCTGTATTGCGCGGCTATTTCCAGGGGAAGCAAAACATGAAGCCTTTTGCCGTCTCACAGGTCATCGAGCAAAGTGTGCGGATTATGCTGATTGCGTTTTTTGCCAATTTGCTTCTGCCGTACGGGATTGAATATGCGGCAGCCGGCGTAATGTTTGCATCCATATTGGGCGAACTGTCATCCCTTCTTTATATGTTTACGATGTTTAAATTGAAAAAGCAGATCCGCGTCCGCAAACATTTTTTCAAAGCCGTAAAATCAGGGAAAGACACGTTTTACGAACTGATGCGCGTGGCGGTTCCGACCGTCTGGAGCCGGCTGATCGGCAATTTCTCCTGGTTCCTCGAGCCGATTGTCGTCTCCCACTGCCTTGCCCTTGCCGGTGTCGCTTCACATCTTGCAACAAAACAGTACGGTTCTTTAACCGGCTTTGCCATGCCGCTGTTGATGCTGCCGTCTTTTGTGACGGTTTCCTTGTCAACCGCCCTTGTGCCTGCGATCAGCGAAGCCAATTCAAGGAAAAATGCCAGGCTTGTTGAACACAGGCTCCAGCAGGCATTGCGTTTTTCCCTTTTAACCGGCGGCATCTCGGTTGTCATCCTGTATGTCTTTGCGGAACCGCTCATGCAGGCGATGTACGGGACGGCAAACGGGGCACAGTTTATCAAAATCATGGCGCCGTTTTTTATTTTTCAAGCATGCCAGGCACCGCTCCAGGCCGCACTGCAGGCAATGGATCTGGCAAAAGCGGCGATGATCAACAGCATCATCGGGGCAGTCGTGAAATTGGGCACCATTTTTGTCCTTGCTTCCCGACCGGAGTTCGGGATCAACGGCGCCGCGATCGGCATCATGGCGGGAATGGTGCTTGTGACCTTTCTTCATTTTGCAACCGTTTTGAAAAAAATCCAGTTTACCCTGTATGTCCATGACTGGGCCAAGCTTCTGGCTGTTTCGGTCGTTTCCGGCGCATTCGGGCACTGGTGGTTCACCGGTATAATGGCGCAAGACGCATCTTTCCTGCGGCTTTTAGCGGGCATTTGTTTGACCGTGGCTGTTTATGCTCTGCTGCTTGTGATGACAAAATTGATCCGCCGGTCCGATCTCATGTATGTTCCAATCCTGAATAAATGGCTATAAAAAGAGCAATAGGCCCTGCATGTTCCGGCCGGGCTTATTGCACATCATCCAGATCAATATAAAACTCGCCATCCTGATAACTGCAAAACGAAATCCGGCTGATATCCCCGTACCCTCTTTTTTGCAGCTCGCTGCGCAGCCATGCTTCGGTCTTGTTGCTTTTCTTTAAATTGTTTTGCTGGATTTTCCCTCCGACAATGAGCGGTTCCGTATAGGATGCCGGTTTGTTTTTGTTTTTGCTTTTTTTCACCACTGACAGCTCCCCGGAAGTTTCCAGAATCGCAAATTCCACATCCGCAATATTGTCAATATCTTTTGAACGGAGCTGCATCAAAAGGTCGTCAAAATTGTAACGCTGCTTGCGCATTTCTTTTTCATCGATTTTTCCTTTACTGATGAGAATGCTCGGCTTGCCGTCAATCAGCTTGCGGAACCGGTTGCTGTGGAGCGAGAAAAGCGCCAGCGCGATTTGGATGCCGAGCAGGACAACCATCGGCAAAAGGGTATTTACAACGGGCTCATTGTGGTTTTCAATGGCAACAACCGCCATCTCCCCGATCATGATAAACACAACAAGATCCAAAACGCTCAGTTCGCCGATCTCCCTTTTTCCCATCAACCGGAAAATAATAAGAATGGCAAAATACATCAGCAGTGTCCGAAAAAAAATAATCAATAAATTTTCCAACGCCAATCCCCCCGTTCGGTCAAAATCATGTATTTAGTATGCGCAGCATGCTTAAATAACTCTCAAAAATCTTTTGCCCGGTTCTTTTTGCTGTTTCCAGGCATATGCTTGTACTGAGGAAAAAAGCTTGCCAAAGGGGGAGAATGAAAATCGGAGCGCAAAAATATAGCATCGGCCTTGTTTACGGGCTGGGCGCCATTTTTGTCCTGCTTGCCATATCAAGCCTCGTGATTTCACTGATTCTGCGGTTTTCAGATATGACGGAGCATGCTTTGCATATGGCGGTCACGATGATTTCTTTTTTCAGTTTATTTCTCGGGGGGCTCGTCGGGGGCGGAAAAGGGAAAAAGAAAGGGTGGCTTCTCGGCAGTTTGACGGGGATCCTCTACACAGCGATTGTTTTTCTCGTCCAGTATCTTGGTTATAATGAACTCTTTACGGTGAAACAGGCCATTTATCATGCTTGCTATATTGTTGCCGCCGCAATGGGGGGCATTTTAGGGGTCAACCTCTTCTCGGGAAGATCGCGGGAAACCTGAAAAAAGCGCCGCATCGCGCGGCGCTTTTTTTATTTCTTTTCCCCGGCATTTTTTTCTGCCGCTTTTTTGTCTACTTTCTGGCTTTCGGCTTTTGCTTTTTTCGCTGCAACGGATTCCGTCACTTCACGGATCGCCGAGCGGTCAAACGTCAACCGCGTGCCATCGCCGCATCTTAAGACGACTTTATTTTCATCAATCGAATCCACAGTTGCATGCAAGCCGCCGATAGTGACAATTTTGTCCCCTTTCGCCAGATTGCTCTGCATCTGCTGGATGTTTTTCTGCCTTTTTTGCTGTGGCCTGATGAGCAGGAAATAAAACAGCACAAACAGAATCACCAAAGGCAGTAACTGGGCCCACGCCATCTGAATCCTCCCTTCTTAAGTTGCTTGTATTAGAAATTTTTTGCATCCGGACGGTTAAATCCGTATTGCTCAAAAAATTCTTCCTTGAAATCAAGCAGCCGGTCTTCGCGGATCGCCTGCCTTACATTTTCCATTAATTTTAACAAAAAATATAAATTATGGTAAGTGGTCAGACGAATTCCGAAAGTTTCGCCACATTTAATCAAATGCCGGATGTAAGCGCGTGAGTAGTGCCGGCATGTATAACAGTCGCAATGCTCATCAAGCGGGCGGAAATCGCGGGCGTACTGTGCATTTTTGACAACAAGCCGGCCGGTTGATGTCATCACCGTGCCGTTCCTTGCAATCCGGGTTGGCAGCACGCAGTCGAACATGTCAATGCCGCGGATGGCGCCGTCAATCAAAGAATCGGGCGAACCGACCCCCATTAAATAACGCGGCTTGTCCGACGGAAGCAGCGGTGTTGTAAATGCGAGCATCCGGTTCATCACGTCCTTCGGCTCGCCGACGGACAGGCCGCCGATCGCATAGCCCGGGAAGCCGAGCGACACAAGGGCATTTGCGCTTTCAAGCCGCAAATCTTCATACGCGCCACCCTGTACGATCCCGAACAAGCCCTGCACACCGGGGCGCGCATGCGCACGGAGACAGCGTTCCGCCCAGCGCGCTGTCCTTTCCACCGACTGTTTCATATATTCATAAGAAGCAGGGTACGGCGGGCACTCATCGAATGCCATCATGATATCGGAACCGAGCGCATTCTGGATTTCCATTGATTTTTCCGGAGACAAAAACAGCTTGTCTCCGTTTAAATGGTTCCGGAAATGGACGCCTTCTTCCGTAATGTCCCGGATCTTGCTCAAGCTGAAGACCTGGAACCCGCCTGAATCGGTCAGGATCGCCTGGTCCCAGTTCATAAATTTGTGCAGCCCGCCTGCCTCTTTAACAATATCATGCCCGGGGCGCAGCCACAAATGATATGTATTGCTCAAAATGGTGCCGGCCCCCATTGTTTTCAATTCTTCCGGCGACATCGTCTTCACCGTGGCGAGCGTTCCGACCGGCATGAACATCGGGGTATCATAGGTGCCATGCGGCGTATGGAGTTTTCCGAGGCGGGCGCCTGTATGTTTTTCCGTTTTGATCAGTTCATAAGTAATGGCAGCCAAGTGATGCGCTCCTTCCACTATTTAATCAGCATCGCATCCCCGAAACTAAAGAAACGGTATTTTTCTTTTACCGCCGTCTCGTAGGCATGCAAAATATTTTCCCTCCCTGCCAATGCGCTTACCATCATAATAAGCGTCGACTTCGGCAGGTGGAAATTGGTGATCAGGGCATCAATTGCTTTATATTGATAACCCGGATAAATAAAAATATCCGTCCATCCGCTTGAGGCGGCAATTTTTCCACCATGGGCGCTTGCCACCGTTTCAAGTGTGCGGGTGGAGGTGGTGCCGACAGAGACCACACGGCCGCCGTTTTCTTTTACTTCCATAATCGTGCGGGCCGCTTCTTCTGATACCTGGTAAAATTCCGCATGCATATCATGGTTTTCAATATTTTCCTCATTGACGGGACGGAAGGTGCCAAGGCCGACATGGAGCGTAATATAGACTATTTTCACGCCCATTGCTTCAATTTTTTTCAATAACGCTTCCGTGAAATGGAGCCCAGCCGTCGGCGCAGCGGCAGAACCCGGTTCTTTTGCATACACGGTCTGGTAGCGGTCCTGGTCCTCGAGCTGTTCTTTAATATAGGGCGGCAGCGGCATTTTTCCGAGTTCATTCAGCACTTCGTAAAAAATCCCTTCGTACCGGAATTTCATTACCCGGCCGCCATGGTCCAGCTCCTCCGCACAAACGGCGGAAAGCTTTCCGTCGCCAAACCGGACAACCGTCCCTGTTTTCACACGTTTTGCCGGTTTGACAAGGGTTTCCCACCGGTCTCCTTCGAGCTGTTTTAAAAGCAGCACCTCAATTTTTGCGCCTGTTTCGTCTTTTATGCCGATCAGCCTTGCCGGCAATACTTTTGTATTGTTCAGGACAAGGCAGTCCCCCGGGCGCAGGTATTGCGTAATGTTTTTAAATACGCTGTGTTCAATTTCCCCTGTTTTTTTATCCAGCACCATCAGCCGGCTGTCCGAACGGTTTTTTAAAGGCGTTTGGGCAATCAGCTCTTCCGGCAGGTCATAATCAAATAAATCGAGTTTCATTGTTGCTTCCCCTTCGTTTTGAATTCCATTTGCGGCTACTTGAACCGTCCAATGATATATAATAACACACTTAAGATCACGCTTAAAAGGATCGATGTTGCGATTGGAAAATAAAAGGTTGTGTTCCCTTTTTTAATGAGGATATCGCCGGGCAGCCGGCCGATTTTCGTAAACTGCAACAACAGGCCGAGAGCAAAAAGAATCACGGCGATGGTCATCAGCACTTTTCCAAATCCGCTCATTCCGGCACCTCCATATGAAAATGCGCATAGCAAAGCGGGGTCGCTACCCTGCCGCGCGGCGTTCGCTGCAAAAAGCCAATTTGCAGCAAATACGGCTCATATACATCTTCAATCGTTTCCCTTTCTTCCCCGATGCTGGCCGCAATCGTGTCGAGCCCGACAGGACCGCCCCGGAAGCGCTCTATGATCGCTTTTAACAGTTTATGATCAATATGGTCAAGCCCGCGTTTGTCAACTTGCAAAAGTTCAAGGGCATAATTGGCGATCTCAAGGGTTACCTTTCCGTCTCCTTTGACCTGGGCAAAGTCGCGCACCCTTCTTAACAACCGGTTCGCAATCCGCGGCGTGCCCCGCGAACGCCTTGCAATTTCCGCCGCCCCCTCAGGCTCAATCGCCGTCTCAAGGATGCCGGCTGTCCGCAGCACAATTTCCGCCAGTTGCGCTTCGTTATAATATTCGAGCCGGCTGATCACCCCGAACCGGTCGCGCAGCGGTGCTGAAACCGAACCAGCCCTTGTCGTCGCCCCGATCAAAGTAAACGGGGGCAAATCAAGGCGGATGGAGCGGGCACCCGATCCTTTACCGATTACGATATCAAGGCAAAAGTCTTCCATTGCCGGGTACAGCACTTCTTCAATCGCTTTCGGCAGGCGGTGGATTTCGTCAATAAACAGCACTTCCCCCGGTTCAAGCGCGGTTAACACGCTGGCAAGATCGCCCGGCCGCTCGATGGCAGGCCCTGAAGTCGTCCGGATGTTCGCGCCCATTTCGTTTGCGATCACGGCGGCAAGCGTCGTTTTGCCAAGCCCCGGCGGACCGTAAAGCAGCACATGATCGAGTGTTTCGCGCCGTCCTTTTGCCGCTTCAATAAACACGGCTAAATTATGCTTCACTTCATCCTGGCCGATATATTGCGCAAGGGTTTGCGGCCTGAGGCTCATTTCAAAGGAAACTTCCTGTTCGTTTGCCTCGCCGGAAACTACGCGGTCTTCCATGCTCTCCCCTCCTCCATTATTTTACCATTGCTTTTAAAGCGAGTTTAATATATTCATCCGCAGAAAGCACTTCTTCCGGAAGTTCAGGCACCACTTTCGCGATTTCTTTTTCCGAGTAGCCGAGCGCCGCCAGAGCGAGCACCGCTTCTTCGAGGTTTTGGTTGCCGGAAGCAGGCGCCGCTTTTTCCCCGCCCACATCATCCGGCATCTCCGGCACGAGGCCTTGCAGCTTTCCTTTCAGATCAAGAATCATCTGCCTTGCCGTTTTTTTGCCGACACCGGGGAATTTGACAAGGAAAGATTCATTTTCATTCTCGATGGCGTCAACGACCTGCTGCGGCTGCCCGTACGCTAGAATGGCAAGCGCCCCTTTTGGCCCGATGCCGGAAACATTAAGCAGCTTTTGAAACAGCGCCCGTTCTTCCGCCGTTTCAAAACCGTAAAGCGCGATCAAATCTTCGCGCACATGCTGGTATGTAAAAATTTTTCGTTCCTGCCCGATGCTTTTTGAAAAAATATACGGGTTCGGCGCCAGCAGCCGGTAGCCGATCCCCCCGTTTTCCACGACAACGTAATCCGGGCTCACGGAATCAATGATGCCTTTAATATATTCGTACAACCTTCCCACACGCTCCTCAAAAACTTGCTATCCCATATTGTACCACAGAACGCAACCGTTTTGGGAACGAATGTCCGGTCTTGCCCTTTTTTCCGGCCGGATGGTTCCTAAAGATGAGGCGCTTTTCCTGTTTCCATGGCGGAAGGAAACCGGCATCCGGAGACAGATGAGTGTCCGTCCGGCATACCGGGCCGCCGCTGCCTCCGGACGGGCTTCCCCGGATTTTCAGCTGGAACAATCGCCCGGGTTTAAATGGCACGATTAGCCGCAGTGCATCGGTTTAAAATAGCACGGGCCACACTCCACATTGTAGCCGGTTTGATACAGGCCTAACCGGCTTTGCCGCAAAAAAGGCACTTTCTGCACCCGGCCGGGCCGGGTGCAGAAAGTGCCTGGGACATTATAATTCGGCGTTATGGTAAATTTCCTTTACATCGTCATCGTCTTCCAGCCTGTCCAGCAATCGCTCCATCTTTTCTTTTTGCGCTTCATCCAAAGCAATTGTGTTTTGCGGCACCATGGTGATTTCTGCCCGGGCAAATGTAAAGCCTTTTTCCTCCAGATTCTTCTTCACATCCATGAATTGCTCCGGGTCTGTATAAATTTCAAACACTTCATCGCTCGTTTCCATTTCCTCGGCGCCTGCTTCAATCACGGCAAGCAGCATTCCGTCTTCATCTATCTCGAGCCCTTCTCGCTCGATGACAAGATAGCCTTTGCGGTCAAACAGGAAAGACACGCATCCGTTTTCGCCGAGATTTCCGCCGTTGCGCGAAAAAGCAACACGGACATTCGAAGCGGTCCGGTTTTTATTATCGGTTAAAGCCGTGACCATGACGGCAACGCCGCCCGGCCCGTACCCTTCATATGTTATTTCCTCGTAATGTTCGGCGTTTTGGCTGCCGTTTGCTTTCTCGATGGCGCGTTTAATATTGTCATTCGGCATATTGGCGGCCTTTGCCTTTTCAATGACCAGGCGGAGGCTTGAATTTGCTTCCGGATCAGGCCCGTTTTTCGCCGCTACATAAATTTCCTTTGCCAGTTTTTGAAAGATTTTTCCGCGCTTTGCATCCTGCGCATTTTTTCTGCCCTGAATATTTTTCCATTTGGAATGGCCGGACATGGCCATCACTCCTTTCTGACAGCGCTGATACAGTCCACTATTACTATACCATACTCGCCCGAAAGGAGGATGAAAATCGTTATGCCGGCGGGGAGCGCCCCTGGTTTTCCGTTATGCTTGCAAACGCCTTTTTACTTCTTTTTGAAACCGGGCGCGTTCCCCGAACTGCCCAATTGAAAGCAGGGAAAGATGCGGCCAGTACTGCTCTTTTTCTTTTTTGCCGCTTCCAGCAAAACGGTTCCACTCCCTTAAAACATCCGTCGGGTAAAGAAGCGCCTCCAGAAAAGTTTCCCGGTCCGGCGCGCCGTCCAGCATTCCCCAGTTTTCAAGGGCGGCAAGCGACCATGAAGCAGCGGGCAAAACCCGGTTGCAAAACTGGAGATCATCAGTCCAGGCCGGGGCAAGGCGGGCAAGGTCAAAATCAATCAAATACAGTTTCCCGTTTTTCGCACGCAAAAAATTATGGTGGGCAACATCGCCGTGCGTGATGCAGTACGGCGGGCGGTGAAGCCAATGCTGTTTTTTTTCGAGCCGGTTTAACGCCTCGCCTGCCCATCTTTCGTACGCGGTGAAATACGTTTCCGGCAAATATCGGACAATCTGTTCTTTGTTTTCAAGAAATGCACGGTACCGCGCCTGCCATTTTCTCAGCTGAAAAAAGCGTGGAAATTCCATTTTTACGGCTTGCGGAAAATGTGCAGTCTTTTCGTGATACTGTTTTAACAGGCGGAAAGCAGCGCGGATGTCTTCTTCCGTCCCGAAGGTGAAACCGGCCGGGTCTTCTTCAATGTATGCCATAAAGCCAAAAGTTTTGCCTTGAAAGGGGCTGCCGCTTTCATCTTCCAGAAAACGGCAAGTTTGAGTGAAACCGCTTTTCTGCAGTTCCGATGTAAGCAGCATTTGCCGTTTAAGGCGCGCATCGGAACCATATTGCTTCATCATCACTTTTTTTGTCTTTGTCCCGACAAGCCACACCCGGTCGCGCAACCTGCGCCAGTGAACAATGGGTTCCTGCAGCCTGTTTTCCGCATAAAGAAGGAGACGTTTGGTTTCGTCTCCCTCTTGTCTTCCGCCGCCCATTATTTTTCTTCTTCGCCGGAAGGATCCCGGGTTTCCTGCGGCTGGTCCGTTTTTTCGCCCCGGTCATAGCCGAACGGGGCCTGCATCCCGTACGGTTCCTGCACGCCGTATGGCGGTTGTGGCATCCCGTATGGCGGTTGCGGCATGCCGCCAAATGGTTCCTGCATGCCGTACGGTTGCGCCGCCATCCCGTACGATTCCTGCATGCCGGCGTACGGTTGCTTTTGGCACCCGCATGGCTGCGGCTGGTGCGGCGGATACGGGGCGTACTGCGGCATGGTTTGCGGCGGCATGTACTGCGGCATATAAGCGGGGCTTTCTGAAGCAGCGCCGTATAAAGGAGCCTGCTGCGCTCCCCATTGCGGCACGGCGGCAGGATGTTGCGCAGAAACCCCTGCCTGCATACCGGGGCCATACGGGTAAGGAGAAGATGAAGAAGATTCTTCTTCCCATTCGTAACCCGGCATCACTTGCTGCCCCTCCTGCCACGCCGGCTGCTGTTGCGGCATAAATCCTGCCGGCGCGGACATCACCGGCATTTGCGGATAGGCCATCGGGTACGGCATTGGATACGGGACTTGCGGATAAGACATGCTGAAAGGATGCGGGAAAAATCCGGCGTGCATGTCCTCTCCCCCGCAGCCGCAATCGTATACCGGCATCACGGGCGGACACGGATTGTATGGTACATACATTTCCGGGCACTCTTCCTTTACCGGCATGGTGTAGTGCATGCTTTCCGACGATTCGCTTTCATGGTGCTTCGGCGGCGGTGCCGCTGTATGGGTTTCGATTTCAGCCATATTGGTCACATAGTAATTATGGATGTCAATTTCAGGAATGACCGGTTGCGGCATTACCGGCTTATAAATCGTTTCTTTTTTTTCAACCACTTTTTCTTTCACCGGCATTTCTTTCGGTCCCGCCGCTTTTGGCAACTCTTTTTGAACCGGCATTTCTTTCGCCACAGGCATCTTTACCTCAGGCATTTGCTCGTACGGATGGGTCACGAGCGGCATTTCTTTTGTGCCCGCGTGGCCGTTGTCGCCTGCATGGCCTGTATGTGTCTCTTTTTTTACCATGCCGCCCGTTGTCGGGACTTTAATTTTCATGCCGGGCATAATCATTTCCGGATTGGATAATTGCGCATTCAATTTTTTCAGTTCGTCAAAATCGACGCCATATTTTTTAGCGATTTTCCAAAGCGTATCGCCTTTTTGCACGATATGGATTTTCACACATTTCCCCTCCTCAAGGCTTAAGTCCATACATTCTATGTGGTGCCGGGCAAAATGCGATTGATTTTACATAAAAACTTATGAACGTCCCGCGTCCTTTATGCACTAAAAGGATTGATTCTTTTATCCGGGCGCCTTCGTATGATAAAATCCGAATGAGGCCGAATGAATGGGAGGAAACGCTGTTGGCAGGAAAGAAAAAAATTCCCGGGGAAAAAAGGCGGCATTTGATCCTCGAATGGCTGCAGAATAGCCGGGAGCCGATTACGGGCGGGGAGCTGGCAAAAAGGACAAATGTGAGCCGGCAGATTATTGTAAACGATATTACGCTCCTGAAAGCGAAAAACGAGCCGATCCTGGCAACGAGCCAGGGATATTTGTACATACACCCCGCCGGTGCGGAAAACAAAGTGGAAAAAACGCTTGTTTGCATGCATACGCGCGAACAGGTTGCACAGGAGCTGAATTTGCTCGTGGACCACGGGGTGACCGTAAAAGATGTCAAAGTGGAGCATCCGGTATACGGCGATCTGACCGCCTCGATTATGGTCTCCACCCGCGCAGAAGTGGCCCGGTTTATCCGCCGCATTGAAGAAACAAATGCCAGCTACTTATCCGAATTAACGGGCGGCATCCACCTGCATACGGTTGAAGCCACAAGCGGGCGACAGCTTGAAGAAGCGGAACAGGCGCTGAAAGAAGCCGGCATTTTATTTGCAGAAAATGAAAAAGAGCTGCCCTGAACATAAAGGACAGCTCTTTTTTATCTCCCATCCGGCCTAAAAAACCGGGTTTAAAGCTTGTTTTGCAAAAAAATAATAAGCCCGGGTTCCAGCCGAGCTTATCAAAACAATATTGAAGAAGCGGCCATCATTCATCCGCCATATACCTGTAATAGGTCCCGAGTTCTTTCACGGTGCAGCCGAGCGCATGGATTTCCTCAAGCGAAAAGCGGACAAGCTTTTCCTCTAAGGAGTGGTTCAGATCAATCATAAAAAAGTAGTTTCCAAGCCCCGTCTTTAACGGTCGCGATTCAAGCTTGCTCAAGTTAATCTTTCGCCAAGCAAAGGCAGACAACACCTGGTGCAGCGAGCCGGCCTTGTCCGTCGGCAGTGTGACCATGATCGTCGATTTCAGGAAATCAGGCGTTTTTTCGATATGAAGCTCCTCATTTGAAAGGACAATGAATCTCGTATGGTTAAACGGATAATCATGGATGGCACGCCTGACGATTTCAAGGCCGTACAGTTCCGCTGCCATTTCATTGGCGACTGCCCCCCATTTCAGTTCCGGGTGTTCGCTCACATATTTCGCAGCAGCGGCCGTAGAGCCCATTGCTTCCACTTCCGCATGCTGGAATTCCCGGCGCAGAAACTGGTGGCACTGCGCAAGCGCATGGGAATGGGAAATGATTTTTTCCGTTTCTCGCCAGGCGCCGGCATTTGCAGGATGAACCATAAAATGCTGCTCGATCGGCACAATGATTTCCGCACGGATTGGCGGCAGTTCTTCATGATACAAGTAATCGACCGTTAAATTTACCGAACCTTCCAGGGCGTTTTCAAGCGGAACAACCGCCATATCCACCTTTTTTGCTTTAACGGCTTCCAGACATTCCGGAATCGTCCGGTACGCAACCCGGCTGGCCTCCGGGAACACTGACTGGACAGCGATATCGGTAAACGTCGCTTCCGGCCCGAAAAAAGCTGCTTTCATTTCCTCTCCCCCGCCGGCCGGAGTTCTAGGCTCCGGACCCTAATATTTCTACTTTATTGACAAACTCAAATGCCTGCAGTTCTTCCAGCAGATCATTTAAACTCCTGTTGATCCCGGACACATTCAGCGAGACAGTGACATTTGCCCGCCCCTGTATCGGAATCGTCTGGTGAATCGTTAAAATATTGCATGAATAAGACGCAATGATCCTTAAAATTTCGGATAATGTCCCGGACCGGTCTTCCAAATAAAAAAACAAGGTCACAATTTTTTCTTTTACAACTGAATGGAACGGAAAAACGGTATCGCGGTATTTATAAAAAGCGCTGCGGCTTAAGCCCGCTTTTTTCGCCGCGTCCCCGACTGATACCGCTTGTCCCCTTTCCAGCAGTTCTTTCGCCTGAAGTGTTTTGATCATCGCTTCCGGCAAAACATCCTCACGCACCAAGATAAACTTATGCTCTGCTTTCTTTTCCAAAATGCCCTTTCCTCCACTCGGAGCCGGGATTCCCCGGCCCAGCACGGTTAATCTACAAATTCAAACTCAAAATCCAAGAGGCGGACGGTATCGCCGTTTTTCGCGCCGCGTGCACGGAGCGCGTCATCAATGCCCATTCCGCGCAGCTGGCGGGCAAATCTCCGGACAGACTCGTCATGGCTGAAATTCGTCATTTTAAACAGCTTCTCAACTTTTTCCCCGTGGATGACGAAGCTGCCGTCCGGATCGCGTGTAATGGTAAAATCAGCCTTTTCTTTTTCATGCTTGTACAATACACGGGACGGTTCCGCATCCGGTTCTTCGCCGGCGTGAAGCGGGAAGGCAGGTGTTTCATCGAGCAGATCGGCAATCGCAAACAAAACATCCCTTAATCCCTTGCGCGTCACCGCGGAAATCGGGAAGACGCGTGCGGCATCATCGCCCAGCTTCTCTTTAAATGCCGCCAGATTTTCTTCCGCGCCCGGAAGGTCCATTTTATTGGCAATAATGAGCTGCGGGCGCTCAGAAAGGCGTTCATGATAAGCTTTCAGTTCTTTGTTGATCGTCAAATAATCTTCATACGGGTCGCGCCCTTCCACCGCCGCCATGTCAATGACGTGGACGATCACCCGTGTCCGTTCGATATGGCGCAAAAACTGGTGGCCGAGCCCGACGCCTTCGTGCGCGCCTTCAATCAGCCCCGGCAGATCGGCCATGACAAAACTTCTGCCGTCCTCCGTCTCGACTACACCGAGATTCGGCACAAGCGTCGTAAAATGGTATTCCGCAATTTTCGGGCGTGCCGAAGAGACAACGGAAAGCAAGGTTGATTTCCCGACGCTCGGAAAACCGACAAGGCCGACATCGGCTAGCAGTTTCAGTTCAAGGACAATATAACGTTCCTGGCCCGGTTCGCCGTTCTCGGCAATTTCCGGTGCGGGGTTGGCCGGTGTCGCAAAGCGGATATTGCCCCTGCCGCCGCGCCCGCCTTTGGCAATCACTGCCCGTTCCCCGTGGCGCGTTAAATCGGCAATCGTTTGCTTTGTATCGTCATCGATGACGACCGTACCCGGCGGCACCTTGACAATCATGTCTTCCGCCCCGCGGCCGTGTTTTCCTTTGCTCATGCCGTTTTCGCCGTGGTCCGCTTTAAAATGGCGCTTGTAGCGGAAGTCCATGAGCGTCCGCAACCCTTCATCGACTTCAAAAATAACATCGCCGCCGCGGCCGCCGTCTCCTCCGGCAGGGCCGCCCATCGGCACATATTTCTCGCGGCGGAATGCGACCATCCCGTTGCCGCCGTCCCCGCCTTTCACATAAATTTTCACCTGGTCCACAAACATAAAAGATAAAACCACCTTTGCAATTGCTGTATCGTTAGGCTTTCGGAAAGATTATTTCAACCGGGAAAGCGGATGCCGGGTATGCGTGGATCACGTTCATCCCCGGGCAATCGTTTTCCAGAAACCCGGCAAGCAGTCCGCGCTTTTTTATTGTTCCGCTAAACTCGAAAAAGAAACGGGCACCGGATGGCAAAGTGCTGACCGATAAATATAACCGGTTGTCCCCGTTTGGATCGGCTGCTTCCTCAACAGCCGCGAGAAAATGATTCATCCAGCCGGTCAGCTCCCCGTCATCCGGGAGCGCATTCTGGTCTACATCCAATATTTCATATGCAATCTGCACCGTGTGCCCTTCCCAGTTATATGTAAGCAAAAGTTCGGCAAATTCCGGCCGATGCAAATTTGATAATTTTGACTCCTGCTGCGTTTCCCGGATAATGTCTTCCACAATATTTTTGACTTTTTCCATCTTGTTCAAGCTGGCGTATCCTTTGATCAGCTGCACCTTGTTCAGCCAGTCATGCCTGGCGTGGCGAAGCACGTCAACCGTCGTCCATTCCCGCATTTTCATAGCTCCCGTTCTCCGAAATAGGTTATGTTTAAGTATAACAAAAATTGCCCCAGGTTGCACGGGGCGCGAATGGATAGTATGTGTCAAGTTTTTCTCGACAAGGTTTAAATATCGGGTATTCCAAGACACTCTTTTTGTACACTTTCGGCTACCGTGCTTTACTTGCTCGGTGTAATTTTCGGAAAAGATGTAATATTTCCGTATAAAGATGGATAACGGGGATGTTGAGGCGCGCGAAATTCACTCGCTTTCCGCGGGCGGCCGGCGAGCCTCCTCGCTCGTACCTCGCTGCGGGGTCTCTCCTGGCTCGCTTTTCCCGCAGGAGTCTCGTAAATTTCGCGCGCCTCAACGATCAGTCCCCACTGAGCCAAGCTTAAAACGAAAGCTCTAATATTTTGCTTAAATGTCCCATTGCCGATGAACGGCTTGAATGCAGGGCAACTGATCCGTGCTTTACGCCCACTGACGGGCGTACAGGCTGCTTGAATAGTTGAGACATCCTGATGGATTGTTGCAAGCTCCGTTGCTTTCTCGCGCTTCTTGAACGGTGTTTCAGATAGGTTTCCTGCAATGTCCCGTTAAGCATGCCCTGTTTCACCTTTACCATGGCTTCGGCGCCAGCTTTACTCCAATGCATCCCCCTTTTCTTCATTCTGAATGAGATATGCCTTTGATTTGATTCCATTGCCCCCAGGCCTCTCGCACCTTCCGGTACGTTCTCTACCTTGTCCCTCCAGTCAAAAATGCGGTCCCAGTTTTTTAGGATGTACGAACGAAACTCCTTGACTTTCTTAAGGCTCTTTTCATCCGTCAATGTGCTTTCATGCGTATCCAAATATAACGTGAATTGGTCCAGGTCATGCGTTCTAATCGCTTTTCTAATTTGCTCTTTGATCTCGCTCTTTCCGCCCCCGAATGTCCTTACGATGGCTTGTGCAACGTGGTAGGTATCCAGCTGGTTGAGCACCGGAAATTCCGACTGTGAGAAAGCTGTTTGAAACCTTTCAGCTGTGTATCCCGCACCTCCATCACTATTTGTAATGACACGAGCTTTTTCTAGGGAATAGGTGTTGGCTGCTACAGCTTGGACTTCATCCCAAAATGTCTGGATGGATTTCGTCGTCATGATAACAACGGGATGGTGTAGAGAGACTCTTTTGCCATTGGTTTCCCATCCTTCATAGAGAATGGCGTGGTGGACTTCCAAACCCTGTTTCTTTTCTAGTCCCCGGACGAATATACCATCAGCTTCGGAAAACAGGTAATCTACCTTCTTTCCCTCAGGTAGTGAATCAGCTATTTCTAGCTCTTCTACAAGTGCCTTGTCGGCTTCAGCTTGCGTTTTCCCTACGTGTTTCACCATGTTCCCTACAGTTGTGTGACTAAGGCTCACTGCTGTCCATTCTTTTAAAATATCAGCTACCTCCCGATAGGTGTTCTCACTTGCCAACTCTGCCACCTTTAACTCCACTAACGGGCTGTATCGTTGGTATGGTAAAAGCCCTAACCATTCATCCAGAGGATAATGTGAATTCCCTTTCTGGTCATGCATTAGTGAACGTTTAAAGGTCACATTTCCAAATAAAAACTGAATGCTTCTGTTATCACTCCGGCAGTACTCCCAGCCATCCTCCAGCTTTTTTTGCTTAATTGTTTTATCTAACGTCTCAAATATTTCCCCAACCCATTGCGTAAAGGCATTCTGGATCAGAATTTTAACTTGTTCTTCAAATTCAATAAGACTTTTTGTATCCTTTAATAATCTAGCAATTATTGATATAATATCCATAGGAAGACCTCTTTCTAAATGTATTCGCCCACAAGCGTACATTTAAATGATAGAGCGTCTTCCCATTTTTTTCCACTCATCTGCCCTTCGAGTAAAATTTTACACATACGACAAAATTTTGTTGTAACTGGCAACTTATTCATATGATATCTCACCTTCCCCATGATGCCACAAGTTGAAAATTTGTCTGTTACCAAACAATGGGGCCATAGTTTCCTGTCCTATGAAGAACCTTCTCATATTTTTTTCAGATTGAAAATCCCCACTTTTAAACGGAACCCAGCTGCAGCCCCGCTGGTACTAACTGACTTCCCCGGAATTCCCGAACTACTCTGGAAAACAGGATTTGTAGCTTTAAAAATACGATAAATCCCTCATACAAAAGCCCTATAAAAATTGTTGTTTATTTTTCCAATTTCTTTTATAATAGAATTAGTTTTTTTAATTTTGCAAAGAAAGGAGACGTGTTTTCCCACTTATTTTTAATTTGTCGATACTGGAGGGATTGAATAGTGAAGGTTATAAAGAAAACCATTTACTTGGTCTTGGCAATTGCATTAATTTTACCAGCACTTGTTTTACAAACAGGTCATGCTTCTGCGAGCACGTATGTGTCAAGTTTTTCTCGACAAGGTTTAAATATCGGGTATTCCAAGACACTCTTTTTGTACACTTTCGGCTACCGTGCTTTACTTGCTCGGTGTAATTTTCGGAAAAGATGTAATATTTCCGTATAAAGATGGATAACGGGGATGTTGAGGCGCGCGAAATTCACTCGCTTTCCGCGGGCGGCCGGCGAGCCTCCTCGCTCGTACCTCGCTGCGGGGTCTCTCCTGGCTCGCTTTTCCCGCAGGAGTCTCGTAAATTTCGCGCGCCTCAACGATCAGTCCCCACTGAGCCAAGCTTAAAACGAAAGCTCTAATATTTTGCTTAAATGTCCCATTGCCGATGAACTGCTTGAATGCAGGGCAACTGATCCGTGCTTTACGCCCACTGACGGGCGTACAGGCTGCTTGAGTAGTTGAGACATCCTGATTAATTGTTTCAAGTTCCGTTGCTTTCTCTCGCTTCTTGAACGGTGTTTCAGATAGACTTCTCTCAATGTCCCATTGAGTATGCCTTGTTTGATTTTCACCATGGCTTCTGCGCCAAGTTCACTCCAATGCATGCCCCTTTTTTTCATCCTGAAGGAGATATGCCTTTGATTCGATTCCATCGCTCCTAGGCCTCTCGCACCTTCCGGCACGTTTTTCACCCTGTCTCTCCAGTCAAAAATGCGGTCCCAGTTTTTCAAGATATACGAACGGAATTCCTTGATTTTCTTGAGAGCCTTTTTATCCGTCAAGGTGCTTTCGTGCGTATCCAAATATAACGTGAATTGGTCCAGGTCATGCGTTCTAATCGCTTTTCTAATTTGCTCCTTGATCTCGCTCTTTCCGCCCCCAAATGTCCTTATGATGGCTTGTGCAACGTGGTAGGTATCCAGCTGGTTGAGCACCGGAAATTCCGACTGTGAGAAAGCTGTTTGAAACCGTTCAGCTGTGTATCCCGCACCTCCATCACTGTTTGTAATGACATGCGTTTTTTCGAGGGAGTAGGTGTTGGCAGCTGTGGCTTGGACTTCATCCCAAAATGTCTGGATGGCTTCCGTTGTCATGATGACTGTGGGCTGACGCAGGGAGACCCTTTTACCATTGGTTTGCCATCCCTCATAGAGAATGGCGTGGTGGACTTCCATACTCTGTTTCTTTTTTAGTCCCCGAACGAATACACCATCTGCTTCAGAAAACAGGTAGTCTACCTTCTTCCCCTCAGGCAGGGAAACAGCTATTTCTAGCTCTTCTACAAGTGCCTTATCGGCTTCCGCCTGAGTTTTCCCTACGTGTTTTACCATGTTCCCTACAGTTGTGTGACTAAGACTCACTGCTGTCCACTCTTTTAAAATATCAGCTACTTCCCGATAGGTGTTCTCACTTGCCAACTCTGCCACCTTTAATTCCACTAACGGGCTGTATCGTTGGTGTGGTACCAGCCCTAACCATTCATCCAGAGGATAATGGGAATTTCCTCTCTTGTCATGCATTAATGAGCGTTTAAAGGTCACACTTCCAAATAGAAACTGAATGTTTCTGTTATCACTCCGGCAGTACACCCAGCCCTCCTCTAACTTCTCCTGTTTAATTGTTTTATCTAACTCTTCAAATATTTCCCCAACCCATTGTGTAAAAGCCTTCTGCATCAGAAGTTTAAGCTGTTCTTCAAATTCGATAAGACTCTTTGTATCCTTTAATAATCCAGCAATTATTGATATAATATCCATGGGAAGACCTCTCTCTCTAGATGTTCATCTTGAAGTGTACAATTAGATGATAGAGCGTCTTCCCATTTTTTTCCACTCATCTGCCCCTTCGAGTAAAATTTTACACATACGAATGGATAGCGCACTCGCCAGGCGGGTGCGGCAGCGCGGTTTTTGTACGTTTTTCGGTACAGACGCGGCGTTTGTACTGCCGGAAAATGCAAAAGCCCCGGGCCGCGAATATCGCAGCCCGGGGCTTTATGGGTCAGGCTTCTTGTGCCACCGGATATACGCTCACTTTTTTCTTGTCGCGGCCGAGGCGTTCAAAACGCACAACGCCGTCAACTTTCGCAAACAAAGTGTCGTCGCCCCCGCGACCGACGTTTTCGCCCGGAAAGACTTTCGTCCCGCGCTGGCGGTAAAGGATCGAGCCGCCTGTTACGAACTGCCCGTCCGCACGTTTTGCGCCGAGGCGTTTTGCGATCGAGTCACGGCCGTTTTTCGTGGAGCCGACCCCTTTTTTGGAAGCGAAAAACTGAAGATCTAATTTCAACATGATGCTCACCTCCTATTCAAAGGTTATATGGATAAATTCGCCGTATTCCCGTTCTATCGTCTCGAGGGATACAACCATGCCTTCAAGCAGAATCTGCACTTTTGCCGCCTGTTCTTCCGGCAGCTGCGCAGGGATTTTGCATTCCAAAAGGCCGCTTTCGGACTGGCGGATTTCAGGTTCAACCCCCGCCACTTCCATAATGGCGTTCACCGTCCCGAAAGAAACAGCGGAAGCGCCGGCACAGACAATGTCCTGGCCGTATCCGGCAAATTCGGCATGGCCGCTCATTTCAAAAGACGAGATGTTCCCATTCTTTTTGCGTTTGATGCGGACCCGGATCATGCCGCGTGCACCTTACGCATTGATTTTTTCAATGACCACTTTTGTGTACGGCTGACGGTGGCCTTGTTTTTTATGGTAATTTTTCTTCGCTTTATATTTGAACACAACGATTTTTTTCGCACGGCCGTGTTTTTCCACTTTACCCGTAACCGTAGCGCCTTCAACAACAGGGCTGCCAACTTTTACCGATTCGCCGCCGACAAAAAGAACGCGGTCAAATGTAACAGATTCGCCTTCTGCTGCATCCAATTTTTCAATGTATACAGCCTGGCCTTCTTCTACTTTGATTTGTTTCCCGCCGGTTTCAATAATTGCGTACATCACTGCACCTCCTTAAGACTCAGACTCGCCAAAGACAGGCGTTTTACGAAGCGTAAAAACTTGGAAAGCCTGTTCCTGAGCGGTTGTAGCACAGGGCGCTACAAACATAACATACTGATGGTAACACACACTTTTTCCTTTGTCAATTGGGATCTTTGCCTTTTGCGGCAAGCGCGGACAGGGGCCCGAACTGCCGGATGGCATAAAACGGATGCGCATCGCGGGAGATGTGAAAAAACAGTCTCATGCCGAGCAGGTTTTCCAGCCGCTTTAAGTGTACCCCCGTTTCCCCGCAAAAACAATCTTTCACATCTTGCGTGCATTCAATCAAAACGGCTTCGTAATCCGCGTGCGGCGCTTCCCACAGCTCGCGTTCGAGGCGGAAAGCAAGCGTCTCGGGGCTTTCGATTTTGCCGCTGCCCCCGCAGACCGGGCAAACGGAAAGCAGTGCCTCGGGGAGCGATTTGCGCGTTTTCTTGCGCGTCATTTGCAAAATGCCGAGCTCCGTAAAACCGGTGATACGAGTTTGCTTCTCGTCGTTTTCCAGCTCTTTTTCTAGCGCCGCCCTCACTTGCGCGCGCTGTTCATCGCGCTGCATATCGATAAAATCAACGAGAATGATGCCGCCGTAATCGCGCAGTTTCAGCTGGCGGCCGATTTCTTTCGCCGCAAGCAGATTCGTTTTCAACACCGTCTCGGCCTGGTCCGTTGCGCCCGTATATTTTCCGGTATTCACATCGATGATGGTGAGCGCTTCTGCTTCGTCGATGACAAGATAGGCGCCGTTTTCAAGCCAGACCACTCTTTTCAACGCATCCTCAAGCGCCCGGTCGATACGGTAGCGGGTAAAAATATTCTGTTTTCCGCTATAGAGCTCAAACGACCAGTCCAGTTCCGGCCGGCCCGCAAGCAATGCTTTCAGGCGGGCAAGCGCCTCCGCATCGTCCGCAATCACCATGCCGCTTTTTAAACGGGCAAGTTCGCGGAAAATTTCCGCTTCCACCGTGCTTTTTTCGTGCAGAACAGCCGGCGCTTTCAGTTGTGCCGCCTTTTCGAGCAGGCTTTTGTACCGAAGCCTGAGGGATTTTAGTTCATCGAGCCACCCGTCCCCGCCGGCATGGATGGCCGCGGTCCGGACAATAATCCCTTCCTGCGGTTCAAGCGCTTTGCGGGCCCTGGCCCGCCACTTGTTCCGGTCCGCATCATCCGCTTTTTTGGAAACAGCCGTGTACTTTCCTTCCGGCAGATACACAATCTGTTCCCCCGAAAGCTCAATGATGCCGGTCAGAAGCGGCCCTTTTTGCCCTGTTTCATCTTTTTTCACCTGGACCATGACCGTCTGCCCGGGCGAAAGATAAGCGGAAATCGCGGCATTTGGATTTTTGCCGTGCACAAAAGCGGGAAGCCGGCTGATATGCAAGTAACCGTGCCGGCCCCCGCCGATATCGATAAACGCGGCATTGATGCCGGGTTTGACGTCCGCCACCTTACCGAGATAAATATTCCCGACTTTTGCCGCGCCGCCCGGCTGCCGGATGCGGATGGCGGATACTTCGCCGTTTTCCATGACCGCATACCGTTTTTCCCTTGTTTTCACATTGATGATGATTGACCTGTCCAAAAATTCCACCACACTGTCTTCGCTTTCAGCCGCTTCTATTGCGATTGCCATCAATAATTATACAGAATATCGCTTACTTTCGCATTGGTTTGCTTCTCGGAAAAAAAGGCGTGAAGGAGTTCATTTTCATCGAGTTTCCCGACTTCCACCCCGTTTTTAAGGACAATGAGCGGATGTTTGCGCCCGCGTTTAAAGCTTTCAAGCACTTCATACAAGTATGCGCCCGCATCCACTTCGATCGTTTCCAGATGGCGGAGCGGTTCCCTTTTTCCGTAATACCGTTCAAGCAGGAAACGGATAAAAACAAAGTAAAGCTGTTTCCATTCTTTCCAAAGTGCGACATATAAATAAACGACGATCGCCCAGACGTTCAAATTTGCCGGCGCATTCAACAGGGCGGCCGCATGAAAAAGGAACAGCGCGATAAACGAACAACAAATCGTCATCCTAAATGCGCGCAAAAAAGGATAGACCGTGGAAAACGCCATATTCAGCAGTTTCCCGCCGTCAAGCGGCCAAATCGGGAGCAAATTAAAAAAAAGAATGGCCCGGTTCCACTCCCCGATTTGCGTATACATCTGCCCGGGCAAGACATCGAAACGGAACAACACGTGCGCGAAAACAGCGATCCAAATATGCTGGAGGGGGCCTGCGAGTGTCACGATCAGTTCTTCTTTCAGCGGGCGGTTTCCGTGTTCCTCCGTTTCAGCGACGCCGCCGAACGGCAAAATGGCAATTCTTTTAACCCGCCATGAAAAATATTGCGCCGCAACCGCGTGCCCCATTTCGTGGATGAAAATGATCGCAAACAGCAGGATGAGATCCTGGAAACGGGCGGTAACAGCAGCAATGGCGGCCACGACCCAGAAAAGGGGATGGATTTTGATTTTTTTCAGAAGCCAAAACCGCTCATTCAAATTTAATCACCTGGATCGGGTCGATAAAACCGCCGTCTTTTTTAAGCGCAAAATAAAATTCCCCTTTTTCCCCGCTGCTTCGCGCCGTGCCGACCTTTTCGCCCGTCTTGAGGCTGTCATACTGGCCCACATCAATTTTGCTGAGGTTTGCGTACCATGTTTCCGTTGAATCGGCATGCTGGATAATGACGGTATTGCCCAGTTTCGGCTTTTTCCCGGCAAAAATGACCGTCCCGCCGCTCATCGCTTTTACGCTTGCGCCCGGCTTTGTTTCAATCGTAACCCCTCTTCCATCGGCAGTAAAACTGGTCAGAACTTTTCCCGATACCGGCATCGCATATTGCGGATCTTCATTGGAAGCAGCGGTTTCCGTTTTTGACGATTTTTCCGGAAAGAGCACGACCGGCTTGCCAAACTTTTTTTCATACCAGGCGGCTGCTTTTGCAAATTGAAATTCGGACACCATTACCTGTTTGACGGCGGCTTTCGGCTTGTCAAATTCCGGACGTTCCGATTTAAACAGAATTGCCACAGCGAGGACAAGGCAGGCAGAAGCCAGAATTTTAAATAGCACCGTTTCTTTTTTA
Source organism: Weizmannia sp. FSL W8-1119 (assembly GCF_038008605.1). Taxonomy (NCBI): domain Bacteria; kingdom Bacillati; phylum Bacillota; class Bacilli; order Caryophanales; family Bacillaceae; genus Heyndrickxia; species Weizmannia sp. FSL W8-1119. The sequence continues at coordinate 1,869,113 of NZ_JBBOZL010000001.1, forward strand.
AAAAGCGGATGCGGCGTTTTGCCCGGCGGTTCATATACATGTGTGCCTTCATCCTTAATCAGGCTCGCATAGACCGTTTCTTTGCCGTTATAAGCCTGTTTCATCGTTTTTCTCCGCTTCGCCATTTGCCTCCGGATTTCATCGGCGCGGTTTCCCAATCGATTCACCCCTTCTGTACAGGCATTCGTTTATTACCAATGTATGACCTGTCCAAAGCGGTTAGAACCGGGAACAAAACAAGCCGCCCTGATCGTTTGGAAAAACGTTCAGAAACGGCTCTACCATTAAGAAGATTTCGAACTAAATAATTTTTTTAAACGCGCAAACATGCCGGGTTTCTGGTCTTCAAGCGGCATTAAAGGCACCGTTTCCCCCAAAATCCGGCGGGCAATATTCCGGTAGGCAAGGGATGCGCGGTTCGTCGGATTTAGCGCAATCGGTTCGCCCTGGTTCGAGGCGCGGATCACTTCTTCATCATCGGCTACAATCCCGATCAAATCGATCGATAAATGGTTTGTCACTTCATCGATGTCCAGCATGTCCCCGCTTTTCATCATATGGCTCCGGATCCGGTTGATGATCAGTTTCGGTGGCTCGATATGTTCTTCCTTTTCCAAAAGCCCGATGATCCGGTCGGCATCCCTTACCGCCGAGATTTCCGGCGTTGTCACAACAATCGCCTGGTCAGCACCCGCCACTGCATTTTTATATCCCTGCTCAATGCCGGCCGGGCAGTCAATCAGAATATAATCGTAATCCTGTTTTAACCCGTGGATCAATTGTTTCATTTGTTCCGGCGTGACGGCGGATTTGTCGCTTGTCTGGGCAGCCGGCAGCAAAAAGAGCTTGTCATCGAAACGCTTGTCCTTTACGATTGCCTGGTGGATTTTACAGCGGCCTTCTACGACATCGACCAGATCGTAGATAATCCGGTTTTCAAGCCCCAGCAGGACATCAAGATTACGGAGCCCGATGTCTGTATCGACAAGGCAGACTTTCTTTCCGAGAAGCGCGAGCGCTGTCCCGAGGTTTGCCGATGTCGTCGTTTTGCCGACGCCGCCTTTTCCGGATGTGATGACAATCGCTTCACCCATATGAGAACCCTCCTTTTAATCTTGTCATATTCGGCCGCAAATATTTCAAAACTTGCAATTTATCAATGATAATATGGTCCGATTCATCTATGTAAGCACATTCCATCTCATGCCGGCCCTCTTCCCCGTAATCATCAGGGGCCCGGTTCAGGCAATCGGCAATCCGGATTTGGGATGGAACCATATTGGAAGCGACAACAACGGCGTCCCTTCTCCCGCTGTAGCCGGCATGCGCAATGCCGCGGAGGTTTCCCATGATAAAAATATTGCCGTTTGCAATCACGGTACCACCCGGATTGACATTGCCGATAAGCAAAAGATCGCCTTCCGCCTTTAACACCTGCCCGGACCGGACGATGGTGGTGACAGGCACAATTTCATTTTCCGCTTTTTCGCGCGCAGCCGCTTCTTTTGTGATGACATTGCTTGTGATTTCATCGACAACAAGGTTGCGCCGGGAACGCACAAGGCTTTTGATCTCCTCTTCCTGACCGGGCGTCAAATAACGGTTGCCAAGCTGAATTTTGACGGCAAGAATCGGGCTGTTCTCTTCCTCATCGGCAGCCTGGGCCAGTAATTTTTGCTCTAACTCCGCCTTTAAAGCTTGAAAGGAGCATTGGTCGTTTAAATGCAGCACAATTCCGTCTTTCGTGCCTTTTATGGTTACATTTTGCGTTTTTTTCATTTCAAACTGCTCACCTCAACGGCTGATAAATGAAACGGCATCCATCCGAAATGGCTTTCAGACGGCGTTTTTCGGCCCGGCACACGGGATTTCAAGCCTCCGTGCGTGCGGTTCCTGCCGGTTTTTCGGCCCGCAAACCCCTTTGCTTTTTCCACTCCCCCTTGTCCGGATAATTCGACAAAAAGGCAGGAAATCCTTCTTTCCCATTTTAACAGATTTTCTCCCCGCCGGTTATTCCTTTTCTTCTTCCCTTGCGCGCCGCTTTAAAAAATTTCCCATCGGATACCATGCCAAAATAAAAAAAGCGGCGTTTAAGATCAAAGTCGGCCAAAGCCTGAACAAGAGAAAATCGTCAAATCCCATCACCTGCGGATTAATTAAAGCATTGATGCCATAGACCAAAAATTCGACAATCGCCATGTTTAAGACTGCCACAAGCGTGCCGGTAAAAATATTGGATTGGAGGATCCTGTCCATTTTTTCTGTCAGGTAAACCGCAAGCGGATAGAAAAACAGATAAATGCCCAAAATGCCCGTGTAAAAAGCATCAAACAGCATGCCGAATACAAAAGCATAAATGATGGAGAGCCTTTTGCGGTAGTGCATCCCCATTAAAATCAGCATCACGAGCAGAAAATGGGGAACGATGGTAAATTTTCCGCCAAAAGAACGGGACGCAAAAAATTGGGCAAATAAACTTTCAGCAATATAGCACAGGCTTAAAATCAGAGGGAGCACGATACGTTTCATCACTGCCCTCCTCCCGTGCCGCCCGCGTTGAATTTTTGTGTTTTCCGGTTGATGACGAGCACTTCGCGGACATCATAAAAATTGGCTGCCGGCTTGACATAAGCGGTTTGCGTCAGCCCGTTTTCATCCGGGGTCACTTTTTCGATGTCACCAATCAGAAGCCCGCTCGGAAACATGCCGCTTAAACCGGATGTCACGACATGATCGCCTTTTTTGACTTTGATATTAAAATCAAGCTGTTTCAAAAGCAGCATTTTGGTTTTTTTGTCGTACCCTTCGATTAATCCGTAAGCATCTTTTTTGGCATTTTGCACTTTGGCGGATACGCGGTTCGTTTCATCAGGCGAGCTCAAAAGTTCGACGGTTGAATAAAATTTGTCGACCTGCGTGACTTTTCCGAGGAAACCGCCTGAAGTGACGACGGCCATGTTTTTGGCAACGCCGTTGACTTCGCCTTTATCAATCACCACTTGCTCGTACCAATTATCCGGGTTGCGTGCAATGACCTGGGCCTGAATGGACTCTGAATCTCCGAGACTGTTTTTTTCCTTTATAATAGATCTCAAATTTTCATTTTCTTTTTTTAGTTCGTGATTTTGCGCTTCCAGGCTTGTCAGCTGTTCCAAATGGGATTTCAGTTTTTTGTTTTCGGTATATGTATTTTTTAAGTCCTCGATATTGTCAAAAAAACCGGCAAGGGCATTGGCAGGTTTGGCAATGACGGACTGGCCGAGCCCGACGATATCGCGCACAAACTGTTCCGGTTTTGAAATCCGGTCGCGTTCCCTGATGGAAAACCCGATCATGGCGACAAGCAGGATAACACTGATTAAAAGGACGATCAATCGTTTATTCAAAAAAAACTGTGGCATAAAATCCACTCCCATAACACTTTGTTCCGGCCATTCCCGGATTGAAAACCATTCTCCCGCCAGGAAAGCCGGCAGGAGAATGAGTTAACAGGACACTGGCATTCTTCTTATTTAGAATCTTTTGCTTTGTTTTTAAACAGTTCAATATTTTCGAGCGCGCCGCCTGTTCCGATTGCTACGCAGTCGAGCGGGTTTTCGGCAATGAGCACCGGCATTTCGGTTTCTTTGCTGATGACATGGTCGAGGTTGCGCAACAGGGCACCCCCACCTGTCAGGACGATGCCGCGGTCCATAATATCAGCTGCCAGTTCAGGCGGTGTCTGTTCAAGCGTGTATTTGACCGCATCGACAATGGCATACACCGTGTCGTGCAGCGCATCGGCCACCTCATCCGCGGAAATCGTGATCGTCTTCGGCAAACCGGTCAGCAAATCCCGGCCCCTGATATCCATCGGTTCGATCCCCTCCGGCTCGCCTGCTGAACCAATTTCCATTTTAATTTGTTCTGCGGTCCGGTCCCCGATTAAAAGATTATAATTTTTGCGGATATAACTGATGATCGCTTCATCCATTTCATCCCCGGCCACCCGGATCGACTGGCTTGTCACAATCCCGCCCAGCGAAATAATCGCCACTTCCGTTGTGCCGCCGCCGATATCGACAACCATGCTTCCGGTCGGCTCCCAGACAGGCAGCCCGGCGCCGATCGCTGCTGCAAAAGGCTCTTCAATCGTAAAAGCATCCCTTGCCCCGGCCTGGCGGGTTGCATCAATCACCGCGCGCTCTTCCACCGCCGTGATGCCGGACGGAACGCAGACCATGACATACGGATTTTTTGAAAAAAAGCCTTTTTTATTTGTGGCCTGCTGAATATAATACTTCATCATCGCAGCCGTCGTTTCATAATCCGCAATCACGCCGTCTTTCATCGGCCGCGTCGCCACGATGTTTCCCGGCGTCCTGCCGATCATTTTTTTCGCGGCATCCCCGACTGCGACAATTTGTTTCGTATCCGTCTGGATAGCCACAACGGAAGGTTCCCGCACGACAATTCCTTTCCCTTTTATAAAAACCAATGTATTGGCTGTCCCAAGATCAATCCCCAGGTCTTTACTTCCGAACATGGATGTATCTCCCTTTCTTCACGATAAATTTTCATCACCAGTTGGTGCCATACTTTTGCTTATTTATGGATGCCGCTTTGAAAATGCATCCGGATTCAGGCTTTCCGGCGCAGTGCCGACCGTAAAAATCATACGATTTATTATATCGTAACCATAAAAAAATTCAAAGCCTTACAAATACCCTTTTTCTCTCAGGCTCACAAATTTTTTCTCACCGATGATCAAATGGTCAAGAATCTCAATCCCCATTATTTTACCACATTTGGCAAGCCGTTTGGTAACTTCGATATCTTCTTTGGAAGGAGAAGGGTCCCCGGATGGATGGTTATGGAAACAAATAATGGAAGCAGCTGAACGCCTCAGCGCTTCTTTGAACACTTCGCGGGGATGGACGATCGAGGCATTTAAGCTTCCGATGAAAATCGTCTGCCGGTGGATCACCTGGTTTTTAATATTTAAATACAGGCAGACAAAATGTTCCTGGGACAAAAAGCGCATATCATTCATGACATAATTGGCCCCGTCCTGCGGCGTGCGGATCACATAACGCGTATCGTGCTGCAAATTGGCGATCCTTCTGCCGAGTTCAATGGCGGCCAGAATCTGGACCGCTTTTGCTGTGCCGATGCCTTTGATGGCTGTCATTTCCTCAAGGGAAGCATCTTTTAAAAACCGCAAGCCTTCAAAATGGCGGATCAGCCTGTTGGCAAGCTCGAGCACCGATTCATCTTTCGTGCCGGTACGGAGTAAAATGGCAAGCAGTTCCTGATTGGAGAGGCTCTCCGCTCCTGTGCGGATCAGCCGTTCACGCGGGCGGTCTTCTGCAGGAAAATCTTTGATCAGCATTTTTTCCAAATGAATTCCTCCTCGTATAATAAGTTTAAATCCAAAGTGGATGTCAATTTCCAGTTCATTCTGCTGCTCATTGACAAGTGAATATAAGATTTTGTATTCCGGGCGAGCCCGGAATACAAGTTCGGACTTGGACGCTTCGCGATGTTCCCGGATAATGGTCTTAGGATCGTTTGGGTCAATGCTTCCCCTCCTTGTAGCCTGACTACTCGAAAAGTCTGCATCCCCAGGTTCTTGCTTGAACGTCTAACCCGTAGGCCGTTCCTCCGGATCTCCGTGCTGGAAATGAGCAGTTCCAGGCAGCCCACGGCCCGGATGAGTTCTCATACGCGAGGCTGACAGATCGGCAAGCCATCTGGGGATATCCCGAAGCGTCCGATTCCATCGATCCCAATACAGAGAGGAGGAAATCATATGCCCTTATTTGTCGGTATTGACGTGAGCTCCAAAAACCTCGATGCCTGCCTGATGGATGGAATGGGGGAAACGTTGGCCACCCAAACGGTGACAAACAATCTTCCCGGTGCCTCTGAGTTAAGAGACACCATCCTCCAACATGCGGAGGCGGATGACACCATCCAGATCGCCATGGAGGCCACATCTGTGTATAGTTGGCACCCGGCAATGTTTTTCCATGAAGATCCCGAGCTGAAACAGCGTCGTACAAAGGTGTTTACCCTGAATCCGAAGCTGGTGAGAAATTTCAAAAAGGCTTATGCCGAGATGGACAAGACCGATCCCAAAGATGCCTGGGTAATTGCGGACCGCTTGCGTTTCGGGAGATTGCCGAAATCCGTGATTCAGTCAGAACAATACCTTGCCCTTCAACGGTTAACACGGATGCGCTATCACCTGATTCAAAGTTTAACCCGGGAACAACAGGTATTTTTGAATCATCTGTTTTTCAAATTCAGTGCCTTTAACCTTGAAGTGGATACATCGGTCTTCGGCCATGCCATAACGGAATTTTTGCTTGAGGCCTATAGCCTCGATGAAATTGCCCAAATGCCTCTGGAGGACTTAGCGATGTATCTCCAGACCAAAGGCCATGGCCGCTTTAGCGATCCCGAGGATTTGGCCGCATCCATCCAAAAAGCTGCCCGGTCCTCTTACCGGCTTTCTAAATGTGTGGAGGATTCGATTGACTTGGTCCTGGGCAGTTCTATTGAGATCATCCGGCATCTTAAACGCCAAATCAAGGATTTGGATAAGGCGATTGCCCGCGTTCTTGATGGAATCCCGAATACCCTCCAGACCATTCCGGGAATAGGCCCGGTGAGCTGTGCTGGGATTCTCGCTGAAATCGGCGACATTGAGCGCTTTGACGACCAAGCCGCGATCGCAAAATTTGCCGGATTGTTCTGGCCCCGCCACCAATCGGGTGATTTTGAGGCTGATGACAAAATGCTTGCGCGTACAGGCAATCGTTATCTCCGGTATTACCTGGTTGAGGCTGCCAATCTGGTCCGGCGACACGAACCTGAGTACCGCGCCTTTTACCAAAAGAAATATCGTGAGGTGCATAAGCACTCACACAAACGCGCCCTCGTCTTAACGGCAAGAAAACTGGTGCGCCTGATCGATGCGCTGCTCCGCAACGATCAAATTTATGCGCCGAAAAAGAAGGTGACGCGATGAGGTAACCAGGTAACCATCATCGATAGCCTGAACTTGAAAACTTCCAGATTATTCCAATTATCTGGAGGCTTAGTTCAGTATTGCCATTTTTATGACATAGAGCCAACAAAATTTCCAATTCACTTGTTTTTAACCCTTGACATCACACCGTAGGACTTTTCTAAAGCTGGAGGCGGGGGAATCAAACCAATGGGCTTTTGTATGGGAGATACAATTGTATCGTACCAAAAAACGGGCCGTGTAACAACTGCAAATTCAACCTTTTCAGACAAAAAAATAGTGCCATGCGGGCATTCGTGGCACCGCAGCTTTTCAGCCGGAAGCCCACATTTGGTTTCAATGCCCGCTGTAGACCTTTACGTAGTCCAGCAGGTTTTGTTCGGCATCCGTTAAATCCTGCCGGTTGCCGCTTTTTTGATAAGCCGCGAGCGATTCATACGCGGCCATTTCGTATTTTTTCAGCCGGCCGAGCGTTTCCTGCCTGACTTTTGCCAGCTTTTTGACGTTGCCGGCTGCTGTTCCGACTGTCTTCATGCCGTCCGGTGAAACCTCTCCGTTCTGGACAGCGGCGGCCGTTTCTTTTGCCAGTTTTTGAAAAAGCGGAACCGTTTCCCGGGCAAAAATTTGCTCATCCTTTGTCGTCGTTTGGACCTTTTTGCTGGAAAAACTGATTTCTTTTGCATACAGTTCGACGCCTTTGTCTTTCCAGGCACTTTCCATTTTTTTGGCCGTGCCAGGGCTGTCGGCCACACCTGCAAAAATATAGCGCTGCCCGTCCATCGAAAGCTGCATCGACGGGACCTTTTTTGAGGCGAGTTCGCGCGACACTTTAGAGGCGGCGCCTTCCGTGCTGAACACCCCTGCCTGGATGATGCCGATGCTTAGCGCCGGAAGCCTGGCCTCTTGCTGTGCTGCGCCCGTTGCAGCGCCTTCAGCCTGCTGATTCGGGAGTTTTGTTTGATGATCTCCGTACGCAATAAATTTTAATACAACAAACCCGAGCAGCGCCCCAAACACCACTGCGGACACGACAGAAAACAAAATCGCCGGCGCGGCCCTATTCGCCGCCGTTTTTTTCGGGAAGATGCTTTTCTTTTTGGGCGCGGGTGTATAATGGATCGGCCGGAATTCTTCAATCTGATCCGCATCGAGTTCGGGCAGCACCCATTCAAATGACTCCTCTTCTTTTGCGCTGTCTTCCTGTGCGGCAGCCGTTTCCTCGGCCGCTTTCCAGTCATGGACTTTTACGCTGTCTTCCGGCTGCTCCTTTTTTCCGCCCACTTTGACTGTAATTTTCGCCTTTTTTTTCGCCTTGTCCAATGCTTTCACCTCTCCTGCCCGATTTGCTTCATGCTACCATAACCGGCAAAAAAAAGAACAAGACTTTTGTCGCCTTGTCCAAAAACCATTCGCCGATTTCCGGCATTTTATGCAAATTTTATCCGAGCCCGGAGAAACGCAAATACATCCCGATAAGGCTGTTTCCGAAAAAATAGGCGGTAAGCGCACCGATGGCGATAAACGGCCCAAACGGCACCGGTTTTCGTTTTTTAAATTTGCCGGCAGCCATCAAACCGACGCCGTAAAGCGCGCCAAAGAGGCAGGCCAGAAAAAAGGCCAGAAAAGTTTTCTCTATGCCGAGCACAAGCCCGATCACAAAAAACAATTTAATGTCCCCGCCGCCCATCGCGCCTTTTGTGAAAAAGGCAATGAGATAGAGGAGGCAAAAGCCGAAAACCGCCCCGAGCCAGGCGGACCACCACGGCGATGCCGGGTGAAAAAGCCGGACGGCGGCAATGGCGGCTGCAAAAGGAAACAGCACTTTATCAGGAATAAGCATATACGCCAAATCGGAAACGGTAATGATGACAAGCAGCGAAATGAACAAAATGGCAAGCAAAAATTCAAGGCTCCAACCGAACCGGTAAAAGGAACAGGCAAACAAGCCCCCGGTCAGCGCCTCAAACACCGGATAAATCGGGGAGATCGGCGCGCGGCAGCTTCTGCATCTGCCCCGTAAAATAAGAAAAGACAATACCGGTATATTTTCATTCCAGCTTAACGAGTGCCCGCACTTCGGGCAATGCGACCCGGGACGGATAATCGATTCATGATTCGGCACACGCAGCCCGATGACATTATAAAACGAGCCGAAAACCATCCCCAGTGCCGCAAAATAAGCAGTCCATAATCCATGCATGTTTGATCCCTCTGATCTTTCAGCATATGGTATTTTCTTGGTTCGCTACCGGCAAGCAACGGGCGATATTAAGCATATGTAATGGCAAGGATGAACATGCCGAAAGCTTATTGCCCCTTTATTGCGACCGGGTCACTTTTATGTCCTGCTGCCGGCACGTCGATTTCCGGCAAATAGTCCGAATACCGGCTTAACGCCGGGTAATAAAAAGTGGAAACCGTGACGGTGTACTGCAATCCACTCGATCCAGGCGCTCCTTCCCCCGGACTGAAATTGAGGCTTTCGATCACCGTAATGCGCGGCAAGTTTTCAATCGTCTGTAAAAATGTTTTCATGCTCTTGTAGCTGTCTGACTCCACTTTTAAAGTATACGACAGTTTTTTGACACCGGCAGGCAGCACGTCTGTTTTTTGCTGTGTGCCGGATGAAGTGCCGCTCGTTGTGCTTTGTGTAGCCTCCTCGCTCCCGGACGTACCGGCGGAGTCCTGCTGGGCGTCTGTTTCCGTAATCCGGCTGCCGGAAAGGGCCTCTGCCATCCTGAACTGAAGCAGCACTTGTTCCGCAAGCGGTTTTGCCGGGATTTTCCGCATCAGGCTGACGACATTGCCAAGCTGCAGTTCCGGGCTTTGCTGTTTTTTTGACTGCAGGCTGGATAGCACCTGCTGTTCCGATTTCAACGCGGCTTTTTGCCCGGCCAGCCCGGACTTGGCCGGCGCCAGCACAAACCAGTACAAACCGGCTGCACCGGCAAGGCAAACGGCAAAGAGGGCAAGAATGATAAAAAGCTGCTTCCGGTTTAAACGGAGGTTCATTGCTGTTCCTCCCTTTTGCCGGCGGCATTGAGCGCGGCTTGATTGAGCTGGATCGTATATGTCGCTTCATAAACCGTGACGCCTTCCGCTTCCCCGGTTGCCACATTGTCCGCGCCGGCTGTGCCACCCGCTGCCGCCGGGGCGGCCCCCTTTGTTTCACCGGTCGTTCTGGACACAGCAAATGAGGAAGAGGAACCGGTTTTAGACGTTCCCGAAGAAGATTCGCCGGTCGTTTTGGATGCATCTGATCCGGAAGATGTGCTGCTTGCCGTTTTGGAAGTGCCGGATGTTGTGCCCGTTCCTGCAGCTGAGCCGGTTGCAGCGCCGGATGTGCCGCTTGACGAAGCACCGGCCGTTTCCGTATTCATTTTGATGTTGTCCAGGACAGCGCCGCTGAAGTACTGGCTGTCATTCAGCCGTTTTAAAAAGTAAACCGCTTCATCAGAAGAATCAAACTGGACGGTCACATTCGCGCCTGTGCTGCCGCAGGAAAAGTCCGTGATATAGCCGTATTGCGGCAAAAGTTTGGTAAGCTTGTCCAATACCGGCACCGTCTTGACCTGCGTATCGCTTGCCCATTTAACGGCGGACGAAAGCTTTTTGAAATCCTGTATGTCCGCATTGCTTTTTTGTGCTGCCTGTTCAGCGGCCTGGAGCGCTTCCGTCTGTTTGATTTGCTGATTGACAGCAGCAAGGTCCTGTTTTGTCTGATGGAGCGCAATAAAGAAGACGATGAGAAAGATGGCGGATGCACCGGCCAGTATCCCGGCCCAAAAGAGCAATGCGATATTTTTCGGTTCTTTTTTCGGCAGCAGGTTAATCTCAACGAGCATTTATTTCACCTCTTTCAGTGCAAGGCCCAAAACAGGCGCAAAGCGGGCGGGAAACGGCTGCCCGGTTGCGGAAGATACTTTTTCCGTTACAATCATCGTGACCGGAAGGCCAAACTGCTCCGCAAGATTCTCCGCAACCCCAGGCAAATACGGATAATCGCCGTTCAGCAAAATTTGATTGACTGCATCCTGCCCTTTCCGGATCGAAAACTGGTAATAATTCATGATTCTGTCCAGCTCTTTATCGATATTTTCCGTCTGGTAGCGGAGCAGCGGGTCGCCCTCCGGCCAGCGGTACTTTTTTTCGCCAAAAGCATTGGTCTCCGTCTCCCATTTGGAAAGCGGAATATCGACTTCAATCTCCCTGGTAAGCAGCGGGAAATGCCGATGGAAAATGGTTGCAGTGGCCATGGACAAATCAAACTGGAGTAGGAGCAGGTGGTCCATCGCATTCAACGTATTCAAATGATAAAAAGACCGATAGGCGCATAACGGGGAAATATCGGCAGCAACCGGGCTCAGGCGGATACCGTTAAAAAAATCGGCATAATCTTCGACGACATCCCGGGGCGCAGCAAATAACAACACCTGCTTTTCTTGATTCGATGCACCAAGGAGCGCAAAGTCAAATACAGGATCGTCAAACGGCAAATGAATGGTGGAACCGAGCTCAAGGGTAATATAACCTTCCATTTCATCCATGGCAATCTCATCCGGAACAGCAATTTGGCGCACGACGACAAAATTGTCGGGCACAGCAAATCGGACCGGGTGTTTCCCCTTTACCCCCCAGTCGCCAAGGCACTCTTCGGCGATCATCGCAAGCGTCTCGGCATCGATGATTTTCCCGCCGCGGACCAGCCCTTCCGGCAAATACCGCTCGCCCATTTTTGAAACAACAGGCGGATCGGCCTGCCTCAATTCGAGAAAACGGATGACATGGTCTTTAATAATGAAATTTCCGGTTTTTTTTGATGAAGGAAAAAATGAGCGTGGCATCATGATGGCTCCTTAACTAGAAATCTTAAAAACCAGTAACCAAGGCCTGGCACAGAGGGCAGGCCTTGAGTGAAATGAAAATAATTAATATTGTTTCATTGTCCAATAGTATAAACACCATCTTTATCAGGATTAATGTCACTTCTCTTTGCTGTATTAATGGTTTTCAAATCAGCGTCATTAAATTTAATTTTAACATCACCGTCTTCACCATAACCTGTAAATTTATATACAGTCTTACCATCACTGTTATTTGTTGAAACAGAAACTGAAAACGGATGGTTGGCATTATCTGAAGTCTTCAATTTTGAATCTTGATCATCAATATAAGGTTTCAAGTCGTTATAGCTAAGCGGAGACTTTACACCATTGTCAGAAACATAGAGCTTTGCTGCACTAATCACTTGTATAGCGTCTGACTTAATCGCATTAAATCTCGAATTCTTGATGACATTCCCAATCGCTGGGATCGCAATCGCGGCAATAATGCCCAAAATGACAATAACCGCCAGCAGTTCAATCAGCGTAAGGCCCTTTTGATTTTTCAATAACTTTCTTTTCTTGTGCAACATTGTTTCTCCTCCTATTGTCATAGAACTTTTTTCCTATATTATACATGATCATGTTGCATAATCCTACCTTTTTTGGCCAATTTATTGAACATTATTATAAATTTCGAACATCGGGATCATGATGGCGGCAATGATCGTGCCGACAACGGCTGCGAGGACAACGATCATAAACGGCTCAATCAGCGCTTTGATCTGGTCGGTGGCGGCTTCGACTTCGGCTTCGTAAAAGTCAGCGACTTTGCCAAGCATGGCGTCCAGCGCACCGGTTTCCTCGCCGATCGCAATCATCTGCGTGACAAGCGGCGGAAAGACCCAGTGGCGCCGCATCGGTTCTGTCATCGACTGCCCTTTTTCCAGCGCATCGCGGGCCTGGCGGAGCACTTTTGTCATCACTTCGTTTTCGACGATTGCCTCCACAATCGACAATGCCTGTAAAATCGGCACGGAACTGGAAAACAGCGAGCTCAATGTCCGCGTCATCCGGGCAATGATCGATTTTTGGACGAGCTTGCCGAAAATCGGGAATTTGAGCAACGCATAGTCCAAATAAAATTTGCTCGTTTTGTTTTTGCGCAAAACGACCAGCAGCACGTACACCCCGATCAAAATCAGCACGACAAGCCACCAATAATGCTGCATAAACCCGCTTGCCGACAAGACAAGGCGTGTAACCGCAGGCAGGCTGGCGTTATAGTTTTTGAGCATCGACACAAAGGTCGGGACGATTTTCACGAGCATAAAAATGACAACAACAATCGCCATCACCCCGACAAAAGCCGGATACGTCAGCGCCGACCTTACCTTTTGCCTTGTGCGGTGCTGCTTTTCGTAGTAGGTTGCGAGCCTTTCCAATGTGCCGTCAAGATTGCCGCCCGCTTCACCGGCGTAAACCATGTTAATGAACATCGGGGAGAACACTTTTTTATGTTTTGCGGCCGCCTGGGAAAGCGGAATCCCGCTGCGCAAATCTTCCTCGACGGCCAAAAGCGTTTTCTTTAATGTTTTGCTGCTCGTCTGGCTGGCGAGTATGTTTGTGGAATCGACGACGGTTACGCCGGCTTTCAGCAGTGTTGAAAACTGGCGGAGGAAAATGACAAAATCCTGCAGTTTCACCCTGCCGCCGAGGGTGATTTCCATCGTCATTAACGTTTCCGGCAGCTCGTTGATTTGGAGCACGCGGACGCCCTGCCCGCGCAGCTTGACCAGCGCCTCCCGTTTCGATTCGGCCGTGACGACGCCGTTTTTCTTCCCGGCTTTTGTCCTTCCCTCGTACTTAAATCGTGGCATTTTGGACAATCTCCTGTAAATAAGGTTCTGCCGCTTCTTTGGAAATCGCGCCCACTGCAAGCAATTCCTTCACATCGGTTTCAAGCGTGTGCATCCCGAGTGCGCGGCTCGTCTGCAGGACATTCACGATCTGGTGAACTTTTTCATTGCGGATCAGATTGGCAATGGCCGCGTTGTTGACGAGCACTTCCGTGGCAGCCCTCCGCCCTTTGTTGTCGGCTGTCGGAAAGAGGCGCTGCGAAATAATCCCAACTAAAACATTTGCCAGCTGGATGCGGATTTGCGCCTGCTGGGACGGCGGAAAAACGTCAATGATCCGGTCAATTGTCGACGGCGCGCCCGATGTGTGCAGCGTGCCAAGGACAAGGTGCCCGGTTTCCGCTGCCGTAATCGCTGTATGGATCGTTTCGAGATCGCGCATTTCCCCGACTAAAATCACGTCCGGGTCCTGCCTGAGTGCCGCGCGCAGGCCGTTCGCAAAGTTTTGCGTGTCAAACCCGACTTCGCGCTGGTCAATGATGCATTTTTGGTGTTTATGTAAATACTCAATCGGGTCTTCAAGCGTAATGATATGTTTGTGCAGCGTTTTGTTCATATGGTCGATCATGGCGGCAAGCGTCGTCGATTTCCCGCTTCCGGTCGGGCCTGTCACCAGCACTAAGCCATGCGGTTTTTCCGTGAACGCATACAACACAGGCGGAAGATGCAGTTCTTCAACTGTCGGGATCGCAGTCGGGACGACACGGATCGCCAGGGACACGCAGTTGCGCTGCCGGTACACATTGATCCGGAAACGGGATACGCCCGGGATGCCGTAAGAAAAATCAAGCTCCCCGCGTTCCTGAAAAACCGGCCACATGGTATCGGAAATGATCGCTTTTGCCATTCCTTCCGTCAATTGCGGCGTCATTACTTCTTTCCCGTAACGTTTCAGCCGGCCGTTCAAACGCAGAACCGGCGGCACGCCAACGGACAAGTGAAGATCCGATGCTTTCAGTTCGAAAGCCGAGCGAAGCAAGTACTCGATTTTTTCCTTCATTCTTTTCACCTACTCCGGCAGGGCGATGCGCAACACTTCTTCGGTTGTTGTCATCCCCTGCTTTACCTTTAGTAATCCGTCATCGAGCAGAAAAATCGTTTTATTTTGGATTGCATACTCCCTTAATTTGGACAAAGGTTCCCCGTTCATAATCCCGCGCCGGATGTTTTCATTGATCACCAGCAGTTCCTGGACTGCCATCCGCCCTTTATAGCCGGTCATGTTGCAGTTTCCGCATCCGCGGCCGCGGATGATTTTCTCAATTTTGATGCCGCGCTTTTTAAAAATTTCTATTTCCCGTTTTGTCGGCGCCTGTTCTTCTGCACAGTCGCGGCATACTTTGCGCACGAGCCGCTGCGATACGACACCGCTGAGTGAGGTGGCAACGAGAAACGGCTCAACGCCCATGTCTATTAATCTCGTAATCGTGCCGAGCGCATCATTGGTATGCAGCGTACTTAAGACGAGATGGCCGGTGAGGGAAGCGCGGATGGCAATTTCAGCCGTTTCCTTGTCCCGGATTTCCCCGACCATGATAATATTCGGGTCCTGCCGCAAAATCGCCCGCAGCCCTTTGCTAAACGTCATGCCGACCCCCGGGTTGACCTGAATTTGGTTGACGCCTTCAATCTGGTACTCTACCGGGTCTTCTACCGTAATGATATTCACCTGTTCATCATTGAGATGGTTTAGGGCCGCATATAAAGTCGATGACTTCCCGGAACCGGTCGGCCCGGTTATTAAAATGATGCCGTTCGGGCGGTGGATCAGCTGCGTAAAACGCTTGAGATTTAGCTTGTTAAAATCGAGCTGGTGGATATCATGGATGGCTGTTGACAGATCCAAAATCCGGAGCACAATTTTTTCCCCGAATACGGTCGGTAGCGTTGATACCCGGATATCAACCGGATGGAAATCGACGTCAATTTTAATGCGTCCGTCCTGCGGGATGCGGTGTTCGGTAATATCAAGATTTGCTATAATTTTAATGCGCGCCACAAGCACGCTTTGCATCGATTTCGGCAGCACCCGTTCCGTCCGCAAAATCCCGTCAACACGGTAACGGACGATAAACTTTGTTTCCTGCGGGTCCAGATGGATATCGCTCGCCCGCATTTGGACGGCATTTTGCAAAATCTGGTTGACGAGCTGGACGACAGGCGAATCTTCTTCCCCCGGACCGGTTTCAGCCGCCTCTTCCTTTTCAAAAATGCCATCCAGCAATTCTTCCATATTGTCATCGAGGTCGTAATACTTATGGATCGCCCGCAAAATATCGTCTTTCGAGGCAATCGCCGGTTCAATGTGGAAGCCGGTCGATAGCCGCAAGTCATCGATCGCATTAAAATCCATCGGGTCCGCCATTGCGACAAACAGTTTATCCCCGTCTTTTTTGAGCGGAATAAGAAGATTTCGTTTCGCCATTTCTTTCGGCACAAGGTTCATGATGCTCTGGTCAAAAGGATAGCGGAAAAGGCTGATGTGCGGGATGCCGAGCTGGAATTCGAGCGCTTCAATGAGCTGCTGCTCGGTAATCAGCCCGCGCTGAAGAAGCGCATCGCCCAGTTTTTGGCCCGCCGCTTTTTCCTTCAGCACCTGTTCCAGCTGTTCTTCTGTAATCAACCCTGCATCCACCAATAAATCGCCAAGCCTTTTTCGCACTTGTTTCATCTGAATTCCCCCGCTTTATCTGTCATGTCCCGGGCCTTTCTTATGTCAGCTTTTGCTATCCGCCCCGTTATCCTTGCCGTCATGCGTACCGGTGCTGTCTTTGCTGTCATTTGAAGTTCCAGCTTTTGTGCTGCTGCTTTTTCCGTTCTTTTTTGAAGCTTCCGCATCGGCATTTTTTCCGCTGCTTTTCGCAGCCTCCGCGCCGGCACTTTTTCCGCTGCTTTCTGAATTGCCGCCGCTTGTTGGCGTGTCCGTTTCATTACCGGAACCGTTATCTGTTTCCGATGAGCCATCCGTGTTTTCCGTTTGCACCGGATTGCCTTTTGCAACCCTTTGTGCCACCGGCGGATAAAAATCTTCCGCCAACAGCACGGATTTCAGCAGGCCGTGATTCCGGCTGTAAATATTGCGGAACACCCTGGCATAATAACCTGCTTTTCCAGCTTGCACGACAACAGATTGATCCGTTTTTAAAGCGGCTTGAAATTGCACGGTTGTTTCGGGATGAATCGTTTTTTTATCTTTCAGCACCATTTTATAGTTTTCGAGAAAAGGCCGGCCTGCCACAGAAACGGAAAAAACACCGTTATGAACCGTAAATTTCAGCTGATAAGCGGTTGGGTTCGGGTTGACAAAAGAGAAATCCAGCTTTCCTTTCACCACTTTCGCTTCTTTTCCAAGCGCTGCATAATACGGTAGTTCGTTCCCCGTATTGCGTTCAATGATTTCAAAATTGGTCGGCAGCACCGCACCGTATACTGCGGTTGCGACTATGCTGAGTGCTTCATTTGAAAAAGAAGCGCCTGTTTTTTCCGCTGTTTTTAATAAGGAAAACATCCCGTGCGCAGGAATGTTGACTTCCGGAAACTGCTTTGCCCAATTTTCGAGCTCCGTTGCTTCCGCAATTGAAACATTTGATACGGAACCTTTTGATACTGTCGTTTCTTTTTCGCTCCCGTCCAGGGCATAACCGGACAAATCAAAGGAAAGATTGGTGGTCTCAAGCCTGGCAGCGGCATGGCATATGGCCTTGTCCAGCCGGGAAATATCCACGTCATCCGGGCTGACGTCTGGAAAAGACTTTGAGACCAGGTTCCGAAGCCCGTTATTGTCAAGCGTAACAACAAGTGACGAGGCCTGCCCGTTTTTTACCCGAAGCATACTTTCTGTTACGGAAAAATGCAGCAGCCCAGCCGGAAGCTTCACCGTTTTTGACAAATAGACAATTTCTGCCGAATTGGATGCCTTCCATTTCTGCACGGCAGCCGATAATTTTTGCCGGGCCTGCTCTTCAGTCAGCCCGGACAGCTCTATTCCCCCGGCTGCAGTGCCCTGCGCATATTTTTCTTTATGGCCGAATCCGTTCTCAATGGCCAAAGCCCCAAAATGTGAGAAACTGAATATAAAAGCTGTGCTGATCAATAAGATTGTAAACACTTTTAAAAACCGCTTGTTTCCCACACTTCAACGCCGCCTTTCATTCATCAACATGCATGGACAATTCAACAAGAACACCCGGCCCGGCCTCCTGCGCCCGCTTAATGTCTTCTTCAGACAAAACCGTTCCGGCCGTGATAACCCGTTCTCCGTTTCCCGCGTAAATGTCTTTTGACGCTTTCTTTCCTTTTAAAAGTTCCACCTGTTTAGCCCGGAGCGCTTCCATTCCCGCTTCGCCCGGTTGTTCAAGATCCTCTTTCTCTTCTTTTTTCAGCAGTTCTTCAGGATCGTCAAGAAAATGGCCGGGTGCTTCCTCTTCCACAACGACAATATCTTTTCCGTACGTCATGACAAAGTCAGCAGAAAGGATCGTTTCCGACTCGCCTGTTTGCAAAACAATGCCTAAAATTTTGCCTGTATTTTCATCCGCGTAAAATTCTTTTACAGTTGTTCAAGCAGCACCCCAAGCAATTGCTTTTGAATAGGCGTTGTCCCGTTTGGCACGGCTGCTGCTGCCGGCGCTTCCTCAACAGCAGTGTTTCCGGCCGTCTCCTCTTTTTTTTGCAGTTGTGTTGTCCATACCTGTGCCTTTTTCTTCTTGGAGGCCGTGGCCTGCCTCCGAAAGATTCCCGAATTTTTCCGTCTTTCTGGTTTCCTGGTTAGGCATCCTATCGATTTCTTCCAGCTCATCCACGGCAGGCATGCCTTTCCCGGAAAGTGCAGCAGGTGCTTCCGCTTCCTTTTCAAAAGAAAGGAGCGGGATCTCTTCTTGTTCAACATATGGAACATTTTCAGAACCGGATGGCGTTCCCGTCCCGGTTCCTGCAACAGCTTCGGAATTCTGGTCATCCGCCTCTTTTGCGGTTACCACGTCTAGAGGGTTGGTGTCCGGGCTCTCCGCTTCCGCAACCCATTCTTCAACTCCATACATTTCAGGCAATTGATCAACCGCATGTTCTTCATTTGTTTCTTCAAGCATTTCCAGGCGGTTTTCAAGAAACGCAATTTCTTCTTCCCCGGAGCGTTCTGCCGCCTGTTCGTTTTCCGGTAGAGCGGTTCCCGTTTCGTTTCCGGCCGCATCCTCCAGTTCTTCCCATTCCGGTTCATCCTTTTCTTCTGGCAGGGTACTTTCTGTTTCGGGTCCCGGGCCGTTTTCCCCCGGCAAAATCTCTTTCGTTTCAGGAGCCGGAGCACTTTTTTCAGCCGGGAGAACCGCGTCATTTGCGGCAGGCCAGTCCAGTGCTGCCGGCCGGTTTTCCCGCATCACCGCCAGCTTTTCTTGCTCATCCCATACTGGAAATTCGTCTGCATCGTTATCCTTTCCAGCGAACAAAAATGCCAGCTTTTTTTCGAACAGATAAGCCACACAAAGCACGAGCAAAAAAACAATCAAACAGCTCTCCCATAGCGGAACCACATTGCCCGCCAAAATGCCGAAAAGCGCCAGCAAAAAAGCGGTGCCGGCCAGCACAACCACGCCTTTTTTGGAAAATCCGAAAGAAAAAAAGACAAAAAAGGCAATTACGCATAAAAATCCAATCACGGCAAACGCCGCAGTGAGAAGATACATCATCCCACCTCTGTTTCTGTCAGAGTACAATATTTCCAGAAAAACCAATTATCGAAAATCAACTAAGACTATTTTATTATAAATCACGGTGGAAGGGAAGATTGTACTGCATCTTTTTAACTGTATCTTATTGGACCGATGTATTGATTTCTTTCAAAGTTACTTTATTCACGGTCGGGATCCCTTTCGGCGGGTTTAAAATCATATCTTTTTTAAAATTAACGGTCAGTCTGGACTTTGCAGGATCCGCAGGCTGGGGATTTTGAAACTCCAATTTATAACCAATTAAGATTATCTTGAACCAATCATAGATTGGCTTATTAATCGTTCTGCCCCTTGATGCACTTAAGCTAATGGTGTTTCCGTAAATCCCGCCGTTAATTTTCAAGTTTGATCCGATTCCGTATATAAATAAGTTACTATTTGAATAGAGATAAGCATCAATCACTTTTGGGTTGTCCTTATACAAATTATTGTTGTACAGCTGAATATTTCCATCACAGAGTAAAATAAGCGTGCCGTTACTGTTCGAGAAATTCTCGACGTCTGCGTTTCCACGTACATAAATGCTGCCGTTCGTATTGACATCCCCCTTGCTCGTAAGGGAACCGTTGACATACATCACCCCGTTTAAATTTAATGCTGAAACGTCGCTTAAAGTAGCATTTCCGGCAATATAAATATACTTATCCGCCCCTGTCGACAGCACTCCGTTTAAATCGGCATTACCGCCTACGTAAATTTTGCCTTTTACTGTTAAATTCCCTTTGACAGTCAAAACATCTTTTACATAAAGATCCCCATTTACAGTCAGGCTTTTGTTTTCCTCAACGATTAAATCATCGCCAACGTACAAGTTTCCTTTTATCGGTTGACTGCCAACCTGGCTGGCTGTTACATCATAACCAAAAGCGTTCCCATTCTTGTCTATATTGTAAGAATCGCAGGAATTTTTTTCTACATTTTCCGGCCATTTCAGCGCCTTGGCCGTAATCACATCGCCTATATTTATTTTATCAACAGTTAACTGGCGATTTTTCACAACCGGGGCAACAGAAAAGTACTTTTTGAAGCTTTCAGGTCCAAATGTATTCCATGAATAAAAGTTGTATACCGGCGTTGATATCCCTTTTCCGACCGGCTGCTGACCGGCCTCATAATATCTTCCCTTCACAGTTAACGTCCCATTGATAGCCGGATAGTAAGTTTGAATATATTTCGTATACCCATCTATATAGTTCCCGTAATTTGAAACATACAAATTTCCACCGATGTTCACATCTCCGATAATATAAGGGGATCCGTACAAATACATATTCGACGGTGTCACGGCTGTATATTGAAAAACATCCGAGACAGTGGAAAGCGTCATTACCTTCGTTAACGTTTTTCCGGACTTTCCGACCGGAACGGAAATGGTGACTTTGCCCAAAACAATGCCGTCTGGTGCTGTCCCGTCTTTCAATGTTTTATATGCGATGCTGCATTTGCCGTTTTTCTGTTGCTGTATGTTGGTTATTGCTGCCTGAAGCATGCTGATCAGCTGGCTTGGCATGACAGTCCCGGTTGCAATAACACTGTTGATGCTGTCAACTTGTTTCTCAATTAAAGCAGTCGCTTCATCAGCCACCATTTCCGCGTTTAATTTATCCTGGGTGCCCGTTTCAGATACTTTTACTGTTTTAAAAGTGCTGACGGATGCGGATACGAGCGAAACGGTGATGATCGCCGCGACTGCGAAAATGAGAAGCACTGTCACAAGCGTATACCCCTTCTCTTCTTTTAAAACATGCATCATTGATCCCCCTCTTCGCCCAGTTTATAAGCGGCATAGATCTTTTTCTCGAAATGATTTTGCGTGTCTTTCATTACAAAATGGCATATCAGGCTGCCGTTCTCGACCGTAAAAGTTGTCCCGTCAAGTGAAATTTCATCGCTGTTTACAATGGTGCCTCCTACCGACAAATTCCCGTCTGATACAGCGATTGTCTTGTCTGTTGAACTTTCCTGGTAGGTACCGTCACCCGCAACATCTATATTGATAGCCACTGCTTTGAAACGGGTAAAAGTCCCGTCATCACTTTCGTCATCAGGTTCAACGTCGTCTATATTTTCCATTGTTCTCTCCATATATTGCAAAATTGCCGTTTGTTCTTTGACAAAGTATTTACGGGCCATGTCGCTTTTGGATTGGGTGATCACCGAATTTAAAACGGCATAAATAACCCCGATAATGATAAATGAAATGGTAACAGCCGCCAGTAATTCTACTAAAGTGAGCCCTTTTTCATTCCGGCATTTCATTTTTTCACATACCCTTTCACTTCAACTGGCTTTGGATTATTTCCAGTGTCGACTTTCACTTTGACCAGCAGGAGGCGATCAGAAAGAGAAGAATCCGCCGGAAGGGAAACGGACACATATGCCTTATAACCGGAAATTTCCGCATCGCTGTCCAGCCCTAAAACCGATTGAATATCAGCCTGTTGTGTGGTGTTCGCCATCTGCTGCACTTCATTAAAGTTTTTTTTCTGGTAAGCTCTTAATATCCCGGTTGCAATTTGCAATGCAGACAGCGAGTCATCCGCTTTTTTTGTCACGCCCGCATTATTGGCCAAGATGGCGCCCACTGTAAGCATCACAATCGCTAAAATCGTAATCGAAGCCAGCACTTCGACAAGTGTAAATCCCCGGCTGTTTTTAAAAAGGGGTTTTTTCATAGCAACCTCCGTAAGCATTTTGTCATGAGCCTTCTTACCTATAAAACTTATTTTATCAAAAAGCGCCGGGAAAGTAATTCAACAAAAGAACAAATAAACAAAAAGGGCAGAACTTTTTCAGCTCTGCCCATTTCTCTCTGATTGGCCCAAAATGTATTTCCGGACTTTTGAAATAAAGTATAAGGACCCTGTAATCACTAAAACATCTTCTGAGCCTTTCATTTCTTTTATTTTGGTGCGTACGGTTTCTTTCCAATCCTTAGAAAATGATTTATTTTGATGACGGCTTATCTTATACAACACCTCTGCCGGAATGGCTCTTGGAAAATCAAAAGTTGTGAAAATGATTTCGTCTGTTTTTTGGTCGAGTTTTGGAATCATGTGATCCAAGTCTTTGTCGCCAAGTGCGGAAAAAATCATGCGGATTTTTTTTCCGCGCAGATGGGTGTCCATCGTTTCGATCAGGCTATCAATGCCTTCCGGGTTGTGGGCGCCGTCAATGATAACGGGCGGGTCATCCAGCAGTTTTTCAAAACGGCCGATCCATTTGCTTTCGAGAAGGCCTTTTTCCAGCGCATGCTGCGGGATGCGGAAATGGTGGAAATGCTGTAACAGTTCCGCCCCCATAACAGCAAGGGCGGCATTGTAAATCTGATGGCGCCCCATCATCGTGATCGACAAACGGTCATAGGCGCCGTACGGGGAAGCAAAACGGAACTGTTCACCGGTTAGATCCCCGCCGATCTCCGCGAAAGAAAATTCCTTCCCGGCACGGAAAAGCGGCGCCTTTTCTTTTGCCGCTTTTTCTTCAATTACCGCCAGCGCATCAGGCAGCATGGCTGTTGTTGCAACCGGCACCCCGTGTTTGATAATGCCCGCTTTTTCAGAGGCGATTTCTGCAATCGTATGGCCAAGCACATTCATATGGTCATGGCCGATATTGGTAATCAGGCTGGCAAGCGGTGTGATGACGTTTGTGGAATCAAGCCTGCCGCCAAGGCCGACTTCATAGATAACAATATCCACCGGCCGGATCCCGGCAAAATACAAAAGTGACATCGCTGTAATGACTTCAAACTCTGTCGGTGCGCCGAATGCTGTGTGCTCCAGTTCTTCTGCAAGCGGGCGGATCTCGTTTGTAAGCCGGACGAGGTCTGCATCCGTCACCGGCGTTCCGTTTACGCTGATCCTTTCGTTAAACTGCTCAATATATGGGGAAGTAAAGGTGCCAACCAGTAATCCTGCCTGCTCTAAAATATTGCGCAAAAAGGTGACGGTCGACCCTTTTCCGTTCGTCCCGGCCACGTGGACCGTCCGGATTTTTTGTTCCGGGTGGTGCAATTTTTCCATCAGCCACTGCATCCGTTCAAGCCCCGGTTTCATCCCGAATTTCGAGCAGGACCGGATCCAGCCGACCGCTTCTTCATAGGTTTCAAACATTTGCCTTTCCTCCCGTATGCAAGGAAGACGAATCCGTAAAGAATTCGCCTTCCGCCCTTGTGTTACTGGTTTTCAAGTTCTCTGATGCGCGTTTCGACGGCGCTTCGTTTTTCGAGATAGTCTTTTTCTTTTGCCCGTTCTTCGGCAACGACTTTTTCCGGCGCTTTTTTCAGGAACCCTTCATTGGACAGTTTTTTCTGGACGCGTTCAACTTCTTTATTCCATTTTTCCAACTCTTTCCTGAGCCGTGCCAGTTCTTCTTCAAAATTGATCAGCCCTTCAAGCGGCAGGAACAGTTCCACACCGGAAACGACCGCAGTCATGGCTTTGTCCGGCGCCTCAAGGTCAAGCCCCATTTTCAATTCATCCGGGTTGCAGAAACGGGTAATGTACGCTTCGTTTCGTTTTAAAGCCGCTAAGACCGTCTCGTCTTTCGCTTTCAAATGCAGTTTGATTTTTTTGCTTAACGGCGTGTTCACTTCGGCGCGGATATTGCGGACAGAACGGATGATGTCGACAAGCAGTTTCATTTCTTCGCTGGCCGCGGCATCCGTAAGGCTTTCGTCCGCTTCCGGCCACGCGGCTGTTGTGATCGATTCCCCCTGATGCGGCAGGTTTTGCCAAATTTCCTCGGTAATAAACGGCATGAACGGGTGCAAAAGCCGCATCGTATTGTCGAGCACATACGCGAGGACCGAGCGCGCCGTTTTCTTCGCTGCTTCATCTTCGCTGTAAAGCGGCAGTTTTGCCATTTCAATGTACCAGTCGCAGAAATCGTCCCAGATAAAATTGTAAAGCATGCGCCCGGCTTCGCCGAATTCGTATTTGTCCGCCAGTTTTGTAACGGTTTCGATCGTTTCGTTCAAACGCGTTAAAATCCATTTGTCAGCGACTGATTTTTCACCGGAAAGGTCAATTTCTTCGTATTTCAGCCCGTTCATGTTCATAAGCGCAAAACGGGAGGCGTTCCAAATTTTATTGGCGAAATTCCAGACCGCTTCGACTTTTTCGTAACTGAAACGCAAATCCTGGCCGGGCGCGCTGCCGGTAGTAAGGAAATAGCGGAGCGAGTCCGCGCCGTATTTGTCGATTACTTCCATCGGGTCGACGCCGTTGCCGAGCGATTTGCTCATTTTCCGCCCCTGCTCGTCGCGGACAAGGCCATGGATCAGGACATCTTTGAACGGGCGTTTGCCGGTAAACTCAAGCCCCTGGAAAATCATCCGCGATACCCAGAAGAAAATGATATCATAGCCGGTCACAAGCGTATCGGTCGGATAATAACGCTTGTAGTCTTCCGCTTCTTCATCAGGCCAGCCCATTGTCGAAAACGGCCAGAGCGCCGAGCTGAACCACGTATCGAGCACGTCCGGATCCTGTTCCCAGTTTTCGATGTCACGGGGCGGCTCGGTGTCAACATATACTTCGCCGGTTTCTTTATGGTACCAGGCCGGAATCCGGTGGCCCCACCAGAGCTGGCGCGAAATGCACCAATCGCGGATATTTTCCATCCAGTGCAAGTAGGTTTTTTCAAAGCGTTCCGGCACAAAATGGACTTTTCCTTCCGACGCCTGCAGTTTTACCGCGGCATCAGCGAGCGGCTGCATTTTCACAAACCATTGCGTGGACAAATACGGTTCGACAACCGCGCCGCTCCGTTCGGAATGGCCGACCGAATGGAGATGGTCTTCCACTTTGACAAGAACGCCGAGTGCTTTCAAGTCCTTCACGATCTGTTTGCGGCATTCAAACCGGTCCATGCCTTTGTATTTTCCGGCATTTTCATTCATTGTGCCGTCCTCGTTCATCACAAGGATGCGTTCGAGATTGTGGCGGTTCCCGACTTCGAAGTCGTTCGGGTCATGGGCCGGTGTAATTTTTACGGCGCCGGAACCAAATGCCATATCAACATACTCGTCTGCGATAATCGGAATTTCGCGGCCGACGATTGGCAATACAATCGTTTTCCCGATTAAATGTTTGTAGCGTTCATCATCCGGGTGGACAGCGACCGCCGTATCACCCAGCATCGTTTCGGGGCGCGTTGTCGCGATTTCAATCGTGCCGGAACCGTCGCTTAACGGGTATGCCAGATGGTAAAATGCGCCCTGCACCTCTTTGTAGACTACTTCAATATCGGAAAGCGCCGTTTTCGTTTCCGGGTCCCAGTTGATGATGTACTCGCCGCGGTAAATCAAGCCTTTTTTATAAAGCGAAACAAATACTTCTTTTACAGCTTTTGACAGCCCTTCATCGAGCGTAAAACGTTCGCGCGAATAATCGAGCCCGAGGCCGAGTTTCGCCCATTGTTTGCGGATAAAGTGAGCGTATTCCGCTTTCCACTTCCATGCTTCTTCCGTAAACTTCTCGCGGCCGAGGTCATAGCGGGATTTGCCTTCTTCACGCAGTTTGGCTTCCACTTTTGCCTGCGTTGCAATCCCGGCGTGGTCCATCCCCGGCAGCCAGAGCACATCATAGCCCTGCATCCGTTTCATCCGGGTTAAAATATCCTGCAAAGCCGTATCCCAGGCATGGCCGAGATGGAGCTTGCCGGTTACGTTCGGCGGCGGAATCACAATCGTGTACGGCTTCTTTTCCGGATCGCCTTTTGCTTCGAAAAATTTGCCGTTCACCCACCATTCATAGCGCCCTTTTTCAACAGCCTGCGGATCATATTTGGTCGGCATGCTGATGTCCTGCTGTTCCATTTGTATCATTCCTTTCTGCGTTTTTTGCGGATAAACACAAAAACTCCCTTCGCCATAAAAGGACGAAAGGAGTCTGTTCGCGGTACCACCTTTTTTCACGGGCAAACGGATGCCCGGCACTCTCGGGTCATTAACGGCACTTCGCCGGCTTTTGCTATTATCGGGTTCACAAAAGCTACTCCCGGGCGACCTTCCAGCCTGTTTCGCATAGGAAATCTTTCAGCAGCTGATTCCCCTCTCTGCATGGAAACAAAATCTGTACTCTTCCCGTTCATTGTATTTTGATTTTTGAAATTGGCTATAGTTTATGGTATCGGTTTTTTTGAAAATCGTCAATAGCATTGCCCATTTTTAGAAAAAATATGCAACGGATTCACTTATCCGCCCGCTTTTCATACATTATCTTTGAGGGATAGGTGGATGATGATGAAGAAAAAAATTGACAAACAGGCCGTCCGTACTTGGGGGCGGAATGCAAAAAAAGTGTGCAAGCAGCTGATTCTTCCGTTCTCCGTCTTTCAGGCCATCCGCACGATTATTTTTCCGACCACGTTTGACGTCCTGCTGCTTGCCATATTTATTCTCATTTATCTCGGGTTCCAGTATGAATGGTTTTAATGGCCGTCCCTGCTTTTCATGACGCGGGGGCGGTCCCTTGTGACAACTGCATGACGACATACTCGGTATTTTTCATCCGCCAGTACTTTTCCTGCAGTTTCGCGACTGCTCTCGCTTCATGGCGTTTCCCTTCATTTGCAAAGTATTCCTCCACGGTTTGGATGATCGGTGCGGGATAAGCGAGATAGCTGAAAAATAAGCTTTTTTCATCTTCCTTAAGCGGAAAATAGCTGAAGTAGGTCTTCACCCAGTCCACGCAGTCGTCAAACCGGCTCGGATAGGAGTCGAGCGCCCGCGACAAGAAGGGAAGCAGGTCATAAAAAGGCGCAGCGGTTTTTGCCAGTTCGAAATTGGTGAAGTATCCGAGCCCGCGTTCATCGTACAGGAAATGCTCCGTTGAAATTTTTCCGTGGATGGTCACCGTTCTCGCTTTCTCCATCTCTTTCGATTGTTCATACCAGTTTTCCAGCTGCTGGATCGAGAATTTGAGCGCCTGGTTCGTTTCATTGTAAAAGGTGCAGTACAACAGGGCAAACGGGGACATATAGACCTGCTCTTCACACCGTTCAAGGAACTCTTCTAAAAAATCCTGCTGCCCGTACCAGCGGGAAAGGGTTTCTTCATAGTATTCCCGCCGTTTTTCTATTGAGACCTCCGTATCTTTGACGGACAAGCTGTGCAGGCGCGCGAGTTCCCTGAACATTTTTTGATGTTTCTCGCCGCGTGCTTCTTTTTCTTCGTTTGGCAGCCAGGGCATTAAATAGTACAATGCCCCGTTATACAGCACCCCGTAACGGCCGTCCAACGTGGGATAGACCGGGACAATACGGTTATACCCCCGCTGGTACAGGGACTGGACATGCCGGATAAATCCCATCCCGTTTTGCGGTGCAATTTTTTTTAAAGCAAAAATACCCTGGCCGGTATAAATTTTATACACTTTTCCGTACCGCCCGACATATTCAGTGTTCAGGCCGTAATGCTTCACAATCCGATTGATGTCCTGCTGCGAAAGGTCAGTCACCCGTTTCACCTTCTTAGAGCGTTACTCCTCAAAAATAGGCGCTTGCTCATTTTCATTCCCCGCTGGCGCCGCATTCGCCGCAGCTTGGACGCAGGCGCCTTCCGGGTTCGGAAGACTTTCATTTTGCTTGATGCCTGAACATAGACCGCTTTAGGCTAAGGAAGACACTAAGTTTTGCCTGCTTCCTTCACACAGGCGCACGCCGGGTTAGGCAAGGCCCCCGCTTTTGCACGCTTCCTTCACGGAAACACACTCTGAGTAAGGAAGACGCATATTTTGCACGCTTCCTTTACGCGGTCAATTCTATGTTAACGCAGGCTCTGAATGCCAATGCATCTTCACCTGGACGCCCGTGCCTGTGAATGCCCGGGCTCAGTGATTTTTTTCGGCGCGCGCGTTGGCGGGAACGTACAGCACTTGCCCCTCATACACATCCTGATTCACTTCCAAATGGTTCATCCTTAAAATCTGCTGGACATTGATATTGTATTTTTCAGCAAGCTGGTCGAGCGTCTCCCCGCTTTGGACGATGCAAACCTTTAACTTGGCAGGCTTTTCTTCATCTCTCCGGGCAAAAAAGTCGGCAAGTGAAATGGATTCGTATTTTTGCTTCTTTTTCTTCTTGTCAGCCGAATCCTTTTCTTCCGGCTCTTCCTCTGTTTTTCCTTCGCTTTCAGGCGACTCTTCCACCATCGTTTCGCCGCCGGCTTCAGAAGAGGATTCGTATTTTTCAGGCGATTCTTGCTCGATATAAGCAGAAGATTCATCTTCCATTGCTTTGCTCTCAATCCGGAAAACGGGTTCAGTCTTCCTGGAATCGTCCGGCTCAAGAGATTCTTCATTCAGCGCCGTTTTGCTCTCCGTCCGGGACACGGATGCGGTTTCTCCGGACAATTCCTGATCAGGAGGCCATTCGTCCCGTACCGGATCTGCCTGCCATTCATTCCGCACTGATTCGCTTTCTGCTATTGATGCCGGTTCGTTTTTGCTGGAAAACTCCGGTTCCGCATGCCATTCATCCCGCGCCACTCCGCTTTCCGCCAACGATGCCGACTCATTTTTATCAGGTAACTCCGGGCCGGCCTGCCATTCGTCCTGCGCCGGTTCACTTTCCGCCAACGATGCCGACTCGTTTTTACCAGGAAAGTCCGCTTCGAAATGCCATTCATTCTGCACTGGTTCACTTTCCGCCAACGATGCCGATTCGTTTTTTCCGGAAAACCCCGGCTCCGCGTGCCACTCATCCCGCGCCGCTCCGCTCTCCGCCAACGATGCCGATTCATTTTTACCAGGTAACTCAGGATCTGCCTGCCATTCGTCCTGCACCACTCCGCTTTCCGCCAACGAGGCAGACTCATTATTACTGGAAAACGCCGGATCCCCATGCCATTCATCCCGTACCGGCGCGGTTGTTTCTGCCTGCCATGAAGCACTTTCCGGCCTTTTTCCGCCTGTTTCCGGCAAGAGGCTCTCCTCCTCCTCTTCTGGCAGTTCGACCGGTTCCAATACATTCAGTTCGTTTGTGAACGGTTCCGGCTGAGCAACCGATTCTTCCGGCACCACACGCGATTCAATTGTAAAAGGCGTATACAATTCCGGGTCAACGTGAGATTCATCCTCTTCTGCCTTTTCCTCATCTGCACGAAAAGGCACTTCTTCAAAGCTTTCCGCTTCTTGCATAAAATGGCGGGGCAGTTCGGCGCTCTCTTCTTCTTGTTCCGCCAAGCCCCATTCGGAATGGCTGAAAGGCGCCTGATATGCTGCGTCCGGCTCATCCAAATATGTTTCCCTGCCGTTTAAATCCGGGTATGGCGCTGTTTCTGCTTCGTCTTCTTCCTCATCCCCGTCTTGCAATATTCCCTCAATCGCAATATCCGCATTGATTTTTAAACAATCGGTTCCGTGAAACTGATAGTCAAAACCTTCTATATTGACGTCCAGCTCCTCAATATCCGCAATTCTTGTCTTTGGAATGGTAACGTCTACCGGGAAAGATTGGTAAAATTCAAATATACCGTCTTCTTCCCGGTACTGGACCGCCTGCACATACTTCCTGAACAGCACATCTTCCCCTTCTTCTTCCCCGCAACCAATGTACTCCCCGGATAAATAGAGATTGCCTTTGATCACGACATACTGCTCCAATTCCTGTATGGTGATATGGGGATCCAATGATATCGATAAAAGTTCTTCAACTTCCTGTCCTTTTTTAAACCAAATCAATTCTTCTAATGAAAATCGTATGGACGATTGATTTTGCGGCAAAGCGGGTTCCTCCCTTCAATTCCTCCAAATCCCAATGAATATGTCATTTACACTGTATGAAGCAATCGGGGTTTTTATGATCGCAAAAAAACCGCAGCATCCGCAAATCACTTGAATGGCTTTTCTGCTGCAATATTGGATGCGGTGATAGATCGGTAAAAACCGGCCCATCCGTTTTCAAAGTTACCCGTCCAAAACCGCAGGGCACCCAGCATGCTTTCCCTTATTGCCGTTTCTCTCACCCGCAGCGGACAAGACGCAAAAAAAACCGGCTCATCCGTTTTCGGACTTGCCGGTTCATAGCCGCAGGATTTACCCGCGGATTGCCTTAAATGTTTTTTCTGCTGCTTCGACGGTACGGTCAATATCATCATCCGTATGCGCGGCGGACAGGAAGATGCCTTCGAATTGGGACGGCGGGAGGAAAATGCCGTTTTCTGCCATGCCGCGGTAGTAGCGGGCAAACAGATCCAAATCCGAAGTTCTTGCTGATGCAAAATTATTGACTTCTTCATTGGTGAAAAAGATGCCAATCATCGATCCCGCCCGGTTAATAGTATGCGGGATGTCGTATTTCACCGCTGCCTCATGAAAGCCCTGTTCGAGGCGGTCTGCTTTTCTCCTGAACGCTGCATACGTTTCAGGTGTTAACTGCCGCAATGTTTCATATCCCGCCGTCATCGCAAGCGGATTGCCGGACAAAGTCCCTGCCTGGTAAACAGGGCCGGTCGGTGCGATTTTTTCCATAATGTCGGCCCGTCCGCCAAATGCACCGACAGGAAGGCCGCCGCCGATTACTTTGCCGAGGCAGGTCAAATCAGGCGTTACATCAAAATAGCCTTGTGCACAGTGATAGTCGACACGGAAACCGGTCATCACTTCATCAAAGATCAGGAGGGCGCCGTATGCTGATGTGACATCGCGCAACCCTTGCAAAAAGCCGGGCTTCGGCGGAACAACGCCCATATTGCCGGCAACCGGTTCGACGATGATGCAGGCAATATCTTCCCCGTACTGCTCGAATGCCGAACGGACGGCTTCCAGATCATTGTACGGGACGGCAATCGTGTTTTGCGCGATCCCGAGCGGCACGCCGGGGCTGTCCGGCAAACCCAGTGTAGCAACGCCCGACCCTGCTTTGATCAGGAGCGAATCGCCATGTCCATGGTAGCTGCCTTCGAATTTTAAAATTTTATTCCGGCCTGTATAACCTCTTGCCAGGCGCAAAGCACTCATCGTGGCTTCCGTACCGGATGAGACCATGCGGACAATTTCAATCGACGGCACGCGTTCTTTCACGAGTGACGCCAGTTTATTTTCCATGATCGTCGGCGTGCCGAAACTCGTCCCTTTTTCAGCCGTTTTTTTCAGGGCATCCACGACTTTGGGATTGGCATGGCCAAGGATGAGCGGCCCCCATGACAGCACGTAATCAATATATTCATTTCCGTCAATATCATAAATTTTTGCGCCTTTGCCGTGGTCCATAAAAATCGGGTTCATGCCGACCGCTTTAAAGGCACGGACAGGGCTGTTCACCCCGCCCGGCATTAATGTGACCGCTTCTTTGTATGCTTCGATTGAGTTTTCATATGAGCGCATCTTTCAACCTCCCGTTTATTCCGCAAGCCAGCGGGCAATATCGAGTGAAAAATAGGTAATGATGAGATCGCAGCCGGCGCGTTTCATGCTTGTGATCATTTCAAGAACAATCGCTTTTTCATCAATCCAGCCGTTTTGTGCAGCGCCTTTTACCATGGAATACTCTCCGCTCACATTATACCCGACAACTGGAAGGCGGAATTCATTCCGCACATCACGGACGATATCAAGATAAGAAAGCGTCGGTTTTACGATCAGAAAATCCGCCCCTTCTTCCACATCCGACTGCGCTTCACGCAATGCTTCGAGCCGGTTGGCCGGATCCATCTGGTAGGTTTTCCGGTCCCCGAAAGCAGGGGTGCTGTCAGCGGCTTCGCGGAACGGGCCGTAAAAAGCGGATGCGTATTTGACCGCATAACTCATGATCGGCACATCTTCAAAGCCTGCTTCATCAAGCCCTTTGCGAATCGCTGTGACAAATCCGTCCATCATATTCGAAGGCGCAATGATATCAGCACCTGCTTTTGCCTGGCTGACCGCCGTTTTCGCAAGCAGGTCAAGGCTCGGGTCGTTTAAAATTTTCCCGTCTTCCACAACGCCGCAATGGCCATGATCGGTATATTCGCACAGGCAGGTATCAGCGATGACAATGATATCCGGGTAATTTTTTTTGATGAAACGGATGGCTTCCTGGACGATGCCGTGGTCGTGGTACGCTTCCGTTCCGGTTGCATCCTTATGGTTCGGTACGCCGAATAAAATGACGGATTTGATGCCGAGGGAAACAACTTCATCCATGATTTCATGGAGGCGGTCCAGCGACCAGTGGTACACACCCGGCATCGAAGCAATTTCATTTTTAACATTTTCGCCTTCAACAGCAAAAATCGGATAAATCAAGTCGTTCACTGTTACATTCGTTTCGCGCACCAAAGCCCGCATATTGGCGCTTTGGCGGAGCCTGCGGTGGCGGGCAAACTGCAAATCTTTCATTTTATTTCCTCCTAAACTGGTAGAATGCCGCAATGCATTGCATATGCACGACGGGCCGGCTTGTTGGCGATGATTGCGGCGGCGGGCACATCCCGCTTTTTCTATTTTTTCTTTGCGGTCAAGCGTCGCCCGGCTGTCCCCCGGGCAAACCATGCACGGCAACCGTCTGTCAGGCCGGCCGCTTCAATCCCGGGTTCGTGCCGGTTTCTTGCTATTTTTCTTCTAAACGGACAAAATCGCATAATGCCCCAAGCATGGCCCCGACGGTGTATTCATCCGGGCAAACCGCTGCACGGATTCCGGCTTTTTCCACTGCCTGCCTGGTTGAAGGGCCGATGACTGCGATCCGGGTTGAAAGCCCCGCGATATCTATGCCGTTTTCCTCAAGCGCGCCTTTAAAATGGCGGAAGGCGGACGGGCTTAAAAACAGGGCAAAATCGATTGTTTCCCGCCCGAGCAAGCGGGCAAGCTTTTCTTTTGCCCCTTCTGGCATATACGTTTCATAGACAATCCATTCCTCTGCTATTATACCGCTTTTTCTTAGAAAATCCGCAATTTCTGTCCCGGCCAGGTTTCCTTTCGGGAGAAGGACGCGGCCTGCACGGTGCCCGCTCCGCATAAATTCCCGGGCAAAATCTTTTGCCGTAAACTTCCCGGGTGCAAAGGAAACCTTTAAACCGGACTGTTCCATACAGGCAGCCGTCTTTTTCCCCACGGCTGCCCAGTTTATGTTCAAATGCTCACATGCTATACCCGCACGGCTGCATGCTTCCAAAAAATAACGGACCCCGTTTTTGCTTGTAAACACAACCCAGTCGTATGCCGGCAGTTTTCGCAAAAATACAGGTGCGGACGGGTCGGCATATGCACGGAAGGCAACCATCGGGACGACAAAAGGGGTGCCGCCGAGCGCTTCAATTTGTGCTGCGAGCTTTTCGCCGTCTTTTCCGCCTCTTGTGACCAGAATGTTTTTTCCGCTTAAAGGCCCGTTTGCCGTCATGGCTGCCCGAGCTCCGCTTTCACTTGTTCAATCAGCGCCTTTGCCCCCTGCCGGCTTAAAATATCTGCCGCCTTTTCTCCGGCTGTTACCGGGTTGCGGGAGACAACCGTTTCTTTGTAAACCGTTTTGCCATCAGGGGAGGCGACAAGGGCCGTGAGGGAAATGCCTTCTGACGTTTTCTTCGCAAGGCCGGCAATCGGTACCTGGCAACCGCCTTCCATTTTATCAAGGAAGACGCGCTCCGCCCTTACTGTTTCCGCCGTTTCTGCGCTCTCAAGCTCCCGGAGCGCATCGAGCAGTTCCCCGTCATCAGCGCGGCATTCGACAGCCAGCGCGCCCTGCCCGATTGCAGGCAGGCAAATATCCGGGTCAAAAAATTCGGTGACGGTGTCCGCACTCCAGCCCATCCGTTTTAAACCGGCTGCCGCGAGGACGATCGCATCGTAATCCCCGTTTTTTAATTTTTCCAGCCTTGTATCAATATTGCCGCGAACAGACTTAATCCGGATATCGCTTCTTACGGCAAGCAGCTGGGCGCCGCGGCGGAGGCTGCTTGTCCCGACAACCGCCCCTTCCTTAAGGCCGGAAAAAGGGGTGCCATTTTTGGAAATCAATGCGTCCCGCACATCTTCGCGCTCCGGAATGCAGCCGATCACAAGCCCGTCCGGAAGCACAGCCGGCACATCTTTCATGCTATGTACAGCCATGTCAATTTCATGATGCAGCATGGCATCTTCAATTTCTTTGACAAACAGGCCTTTCCCGCCGACTTTGGACAGGGTGACATCGAGCACTTTATCGCCCTTTGTGGTGATTTCCTTGATTTCAAAACGAAAAGGCAGCCCGAGCTGTTCAAGCTTCGCCACCACCCATTTCGTCTGCGTCAGGGCAAGTTTGCTCCGCCTCGACCCTACGACAATTGTTCTCATCCGGCAACCCTCCTAATAATACAAATGAAAATCCGATAATCCCGTAATTAGAAAAAAGTTAATCAAAATGATCAAAAAAGCGGCCGTATTCCAGTAAGCCAGTGTTTTTCCGAACATGCGGCGGCGTTCGCCGGCATACAGGAGAAAACTGTATACAAGCAGCATGGCAAACGAACCGACAATTTTCGGATCGAACCAATGAATGGCCGGAAGCCGCAAGTATGCCCATTCCAGCCCGAGAATCAGCCCGAGCAAAAGGACCGGGACCGCAATGGCATTCATCCATTTCGAAAGCCGCTCCAGTTTTGCTAGATCATTCAGGCGCCAGATTCTGTGGTTCCATTTCTTTTCCTTCAGCCACTTATATTGTAATAAATACAGAATGGAAAAGACAAAGGACAGGGAAAACAGCACGTAAGCGATCAGCGTCATCGTAATATGCATGAGCAAAAGTTCCGATACCCTTCTCCCTGCCCCTTGTGAGACCTTCCCCGGCGCAAAAGCGTGGACCGTCATGATGAAAAAGCCGATGACGTTTGTAAAAAACACGGTAAAGTCAACGCGCAGCAGGCGGTTCAGGGCCAGAGACAGCGTCAGCAATGCCCATGCATAAAAATAAAGCCCCTCAGACAATGTCAAGACAGGGAACCGTCTGGTGTGGGCCATATATAAGATAAATATCAAAGTCTGCAATGCCCAGACAACGGAAAGAAAACGGAAGGCAGCCTTGTTGGCCTTCCGGTTCCGGTGGAGAAAGTCAAGAAAATAAAGCAAAATACTGGCGGCATACAGCAAAATCATGCCTTCATGCAGCCTGTCCGTCCATACGGCATACATTGCCGGGCTCTCCGGTTAACCCGAATAGGACGGGCGGACTGCATGCCGCGCCATTTCGGCTGCCGGCTCCGCTTGCCCCGTCTCTGTTTCT
Organism: Weizmannia sp. FSL W8-1119; assembly: GCF_038008605.1. Taxonomy (NCBI): domain Bacteria; kingdom Bacillati; phylum Bacillota; class Bacilli; order Caryophanales; family Bacillaceae; genus Heyndrickxia; species Weizmannia sp. FSL W8-1119. Next base: position 1,904,775 of record NZ_JBBOZL010000001.1, read on the forward strand.
AAATTGAAAATTTGGCGGAACAGTTCCAGATTCCGGGCTGCATCCGGCGAACCCGCCATTTCTTTTGCCTGCAGAATCGGATCTTTCAGCATCTGGTTGATGATGCTTTTTGTATGTTTGCTGATGACTTTCCGTTCGCGTTCTGTTAAGTCCGGCAGCTTCCGTTCAATGCTTTTCATCGTTTCCGCCTGGATCGCGAGCGCTTTTTCCCGGAGCGCCGTGATCACCGGCACCACTCCGAGTGTATGGACCCATTCATTGAATGCGCAAACGGCATCGGAAATCATGTCCGCAATCTGCCGGGCAGCTTTTTCCCGTTCTTTCAGATTGGCTTCCACGATGCCTTCCAGGTCGTCAATATCATACAGGAAAACGGATTCAAGGGACGCGGCTTCCGGATCAATATTGCGCGGCACGGCAATATCCACAAGCAGCAGCGGGCGCCCGTTCCGTTTCTTTTCAATGGGTTTCAGCATATCTGCTGTAAGGACGTACTCTTTTGCCGAAGTGGAGGTGATCGCGATATCCGCATCCAAAAGCGCGGTTTCCAAAGATGACAGCCCGAGTGCCTCGCCATGGAAGCGTGCGGCAAGGCGCCCGGCTTTTTCCGGCGTGCGGTTGATGACGGTAATCCGAGTGGCGCCGCTGCCGTGAATGTTTTCCACAGCCAGTTCGCCCATCTTGCCGGCGCCGATGATGGCCACTTTTTTATCAGCCATGCCGCCGAAAATTTTCTTCGCAAGCTCCACAGCCGCATAACTGACCGAAACGGCATTGGAAGCAATTTCCGTTTCTGTATGGGCTTTTTTTGCCAGTGTAACCGCATCTTTGAACAAGCGGTTAAAAATGGTGCCGGTTGAACCGGATGCTTGGGCCAGCAGAAAACTGTCTCTCACCTGCCCGAGAATTTGCGTTTCGCCAAGCACCATCGAGTCAAGCCCGCAAATCACTTTAAACAAATGCGCAATGGCTTCGTTGTCTTCGTAAATAAGCAGATAGGGGGCAAATGCTTCCTTATCTATCCCGAACCATTCCGACAAAAAATCTTTAATATAATAACGCCCGGTATGCGCCTGGTCGGCGACCGCATAAATTTCCGTACGGTTGCATGTAGACACGATGACATTTTCCAAAATGCTCTTTTTCTTTTGCAGCGCCGCCATCGCATCCGCGAGGTCCGCCTCATCAAATGACAGCTGTTCGCGGATTTCAACCGGCGCAGATTTATAGTTTAAACCGACAGTAAGTATTCTCATTGTTGCCCTCCGGCACCCCCATTTTATCTTGCCAAATGCATAGGATTGAATGTTGATCTATGTTAAGATGAATAAAAGAAAAAAGCTCGTTTTTCCCATTTGGCATAATAACCATTCCTACCTGTAAAATAGCAGAAACAGGCGATGGTTTCAAGCAACTAGATTGAAGGAAAGAAGTGTGTCCCATTGAAAAGCCGCAAAATTTTTTCCGCGATTATCCTGATCGGGTTCGGCCTGTATTTTTATTTGCAGCGTTTTGACCTTACCGGCATGAAGGATTACTTTACATGGCCGACGCTGTTGATCATTGTCGGGCTCGCTTTTTTAGGCGAAGGCTACTGGGGCCGGGACGGGGAATCGATTTTGCCGGGGGTCATTCTCGTCGGGTTCGGCCTCCACTTCCACCTTGCCGGCAAAATCGCAATTTGGCCGGACAATATCGGGGTCTTTGTTCTCATCATTGCCATCGGTTTTTTGCTCCGTTCGCAAAAAACCGGGGATGGCACGTTTTACGGCCTGCTGTTTCTCGTGCTGTCCATCCTGCTCCTGTTTTCCGATAAAGTGATGGGGTGGTTCGGCCTTGTCGAGAACAATGTTTCTTCCCTGATCAATTTCTGGCCGGCCGTGCTTGTCGTTATCGGCGTCTACCTGCTGTTTGCGAAAAGAAGGGGGCAGAAATAACCCGCCCGTAAAAGCCGGGCATTCAAACAGCCCGTGCGCCCGAAAAAAACGGCCAGGCGATCCCCACCGGCAAATTCCGGGGACGGGCCGCTACAAGCCCGGCTGAATAAATACTATTTCGGATGCGGTCCCGAAGCCTGCAGAAAAGCCCGGCGCCCACATGCTGGCCCCGGGCTTTTATTCACTTGATTCTTTCCATCAGGGAAGCCCACACTTTGTCCTTCCCCTCTCCTGTTTCAGATGAAAATAAAATGATTTCGTCTTCTTTTTCCAAATTCAGCGTTTCTTTTGCCGTTTTCAAATGGGATGCCCATTTGCCTTTCGGGATTTTATCGGCTTTTGTGGCCACGACGATACACGGGATTTTGTAATACTTTAAAAAATTGTACATCAGGCAGTCGTCGTTTGTCGGCGGATGCCGGACATCCACAATGAGCACGACCGTCTTCAGCTGTTTTCTTGATGTCATGTACGCCTCAATCATCTGGCCCCATTTTTCCCGTTCTTTTTTCGACACCTTCGCAAACCCGTAGCCGGGAACGTCGACAAAGTACAATTTGTTTTCGATTTTGTAAAAGTTCAGCGTCTGGGTTTTCCCCGGCTTGGAAGAGGTCCGGGCAAGGGCTTTGCGGTTGATCATTTTATTAATAAAGGAAGACTTTCCCACATTTGACCGGCCGGCAAGCGCAATTTCCGGCAAATGCCCTTCCGGATATTGCTCCTGCCGCACCGCGCTGATGACCAGTTCTGCCTCCGTTACTTTCATTTCTCCTCACCTGCAATGGCAATTTCAATGACTTCATCCATATGCGTGACCGGGTAAAAATGGAGATCCCCGCGCACGCTTTCCGGAATGTCATCCAAATCTCTCTCATTTTCTTTCGGAATAATAATTTTTTTCAGCCCCGCTCTATGTGCGCCGAGCGATTTTTCCTTCAATCCGCCGATCGGGAGTACTCTGCCGCGCAGGGTGATTTCGCCTGTCATCCCGACTTCCTTATGCACGGCATGCTTCGTCAGTGCGGAAATCAGGGCGGTTGCAATCGTGATCCCGGCAGAAGGGCCATCCTTCGGCACAGCGCCTTCCGGAACGTGGATATGAATATCATACTTTTCATGGAAATCCGGCGCAAGCCCGAGTGCTTCCGCTTTGGAGCGGACAAAGCTGAGGGCGGTCTGGGCGGACTCTTTCATCACATCCCCAAGTTTTCCGGTCAGGACCAGCTTTCCTTTCCCCGGCGAAAGCGACACTTCGATCTGAAGTGTATCGCCGCCGACAGTCGTGTAGGCAAGCCCGGTCGCCACGCCAACCTGGTCTTCCATTTCGGCCTGCCCGTAATGGAAAAGCGGCTTTCCCAGAAAGTCAACGATATTTTTTGCTGAGACCGTGACCCGTTTTCTTTTCCCGGATACAATGATCTTCGCCGTTTTCCTGCAAACTTCGGCCAATCTCCGTTCCAGTCCGCGCACGCCTGCTTCGCGCGTATAGCGGCGCACGATCAAGCGGAGAGCCTCCGCATCCATCCTCAGCTGATTGCGGGCAAGCCCGTTTTCTTTTATTTGCTTAGGGAGCAGATGGGACTTGGCAATTTCAATTTTTTCCAATTCCGTATAACCGGAGATCGAAATGATTTCCATCCGGTCGCGCAAAGGGCCGGGAACTGCAGACAGATCGTTGGCCGTTGCGATGAACATCACTTTCGACAAATCATACGGCTCTTCAATAAAATGGTCGCTGAACGCATGGTTCTGTTCCGGATCAAGCACCTCAAGCATCGCTGCTGAGGGGTCGCCGCGAAAGTCGCTGGCCATTTTATCGATTTCATCGAGCAAAAAAACCGGATTTATCGTGCCGGCTTTTTTCATGCCCTGGATGATCCGCCCCGGCATTGCGCCGACATATGTTCTGCGGTGGCCGCGGATTTCCGATTCGTCCCTCACGCCGCCGAGCGAAACGCGGACAAATTTTCTGCCCAAAGATTTTGCAATTGACCGTGCCAGGCTCGTTTTCCCGACACCCGGAGGCCCGGCAAGGCAAAGGATCGGCCCCTTGATCGACCGGGTCAGCTGCTGCACCGCCAGGTATTCAAGGACGCGCTCCTTCACTTTTTCAAGGCCGTAGTGGTCTTCGTTCAAAATCTTTTCCGCTTTTGCGACGTTGAGGTCATCTTCTGTAGCGTTCGACCACGGGAGCGTGATCAGCCAGTCCAAATAATTGCGGATCACCGCGCTTTCAGACGAAGCGGCCGGAATTTTTTCATACCGGTCCAATTCTTTGAACGCGGTATTGGCCACATGCTCGGGCATGCCGGCATTCAGAATTTTTTCGCGCAGCTCATGCACTTCCGCCGTTTTGCCTTCTTTATCCCCGAGTTCTTTCTGGATGGCTTTCATTTGTTCCCGCAAATAATATTCTTTTTGCGTCCGCTCCATCGACTTTTTCACTTGCTGGCTGATTTCTTTTTCAAGCTGCAAAATTTCCTGTTCATTTTTGATCAGCCCGATCAGCTTTCGAATTCTTTCTTTTATGTCAATCGTTTCGAGAATGTCCTGCTTTTGCGGAAGGCGGAGCGGCAAATGGGATGCGATAATATCGGCCGCCTTGCCCCCGTCTTCCATATCGGAGACCGCTTGGAAGGTTTCACCCGAAATTTTTTTCGACTGGCTGATGTACTGATTGAAAAATTCGAGCATCGTGCGCATCAACGCTTCCGTTTCTGCATCCGGCAGAAACCGCTCATCAAATGTTTCGACTTCGACGGAATAGAAGGTGCCTTCATCTTCAAAAGATACAATTTTTGCGCGCCGCACGCCTTCCACGAGCACGCGGATGGTCCCGTTCTGCAGTTTCATCATCTGGTTCACTTTTGTGAGCGTTCCGGTTTGGTATAAATCTTCCTGTTTTGGTTCTTCGATGGAAACGTCTTTTTGTGTCGTCATGAAAACTTCGCTGCCATGCATCATGGCGTTTTCAAGGGCCTGTACAGAGTAGTCCCGGCCGACGTCCAAGTGCAAAACCATCGATGGATACACAAGAATCCCCCGTAAAGGAAGCAAAGGAACTGTGTATGCGGATTGTGTTGTCATCTCAGCACCCCTATCTTGATACGTCTTTTAGGGCTATCCATTAACCCCCTATGAGCGCATTGTCGTTAAAATGTTTCTTTAATGCGATATCCAGGACTTCTTCAAGCTGCCGGACCGGAACGATCGCAATGCCGGTTATTTCCTTGAATGAGGCCTGCATGTTTTCGGCAGGAATGATCACCGTTTTGGCGCCTGCCTGTTTTGCTGCTTTTATTTTGGCATACACGCCGCCGACCGGTTTGACCTTGCCGTGCAGGCTGATTTCCCCTGTCATGGCTGCTGTCTGGTCAACAGGAATTTTATAAATGGCGGAATAAATGCCGCATGCCATCGCAATCCCGGCGGAGGGGCCGTCAACCGGAATCCCGCCCGGAAAATTGACATGGAGGTCATACTGGTCAGCGGGCACACCCATCGTCCGTAAAACGGTAATGACGTTTTCGGCGGAACCTCTCGCCATGCTTTTTCTGCGGACCGATTTCCCTTCGCCGCCGATGCTCTCTTCGTCCACAATCCCGGTAATGTTGACGCTGCCCTTTTCTTTTGCCGGAATGGCCGCCACTTCAATTTCAAGAAGTATCCCTGTGTTCGGCCCGGTTACGGCAAGCCCGTTGACAAGGCCGGCCGCCGGCTGTTCAGGGGCCCTTTTCTCATAGCGCGGCGACAACTGGCTGGCTGTTGCCACCCATTCCAGGTCCTCCTCCCGGATAAAATCCTGTCCTTCCTGGATCGCAAGTCCTGCAGCAATTTGCACCATATTGACCGCTTCCCTGCCGTTTTGGGTATATTGCGCCAAAATGTCCAGGCCGTTTTCGCTGATTGCCATATGGATTTTATCAGCTGCCTTTTTTGCAACCTGTTTAATTTCGCTGCGGTCAAGTTCGCGAAAAAACACTTCCATGCAGCGCGAACGGATGGCCGGCGGAATTTCGTTCGGCGTTCTGGTCGTTGCGCCGATCAGCCGGAAATCCGCAGGCAGCCCGTTTTGGAAAATATCATGGATATGATGCGGAATTTCCCGGTTTTCAGGATTGTAATACGCACTTTCCAAAAAAACTTTCCTGTCTTCCAGTACTTTCAATAATTTATTCATTTGAACCGGGTGCAATTCCCCGATTTCATCAATAAACAGGACGCCGCCGTGGGCAGAGGTGACCGCACCCTGCTTCGGCTGCGGGATGCCGGCCTGCCCCATGGCGCCCGCCCCCTGGTAGATTGGGTCGTGAACGGAACCGATTAAAGGATCGGCAATGCCCCTCTCATCAAAGCGGGCTGTTGTGGCATCCAGTTCAACAAAAACAGCGCCGTGTTGAAAAGGGGATTTCGGATTTTTTTTGGCTTCCTCAAGCACAAGCCGGGCCGCTGCCGTTTTGCCGACACCGGGCGGCCCGTAAATGATACAGTGTTGCGGGTTCGGGCCGCAAAGCGCCGCCCGCAGCGCTTTAATGCCGTCTTCCTGGCCCACAATATCCGCGAACGCTGCCGGGCGGACGCGTTCCGAAAGCGGCACAGATAAAGAAATTTCCCGCAGTTTCCGCAACTGTTCCATTTCTTTTTTCGATTCCCTGTCTATCGTCATTTTTTGTGTTTTTTGGCTTTTTAACAAGTTCCAAAAGTAAAGCCCGATTATGACCCCGAAAAATAACTGGATCAATAAGGCAATCCCCGTCCAATTCATCCTATTCCCTCCAAGCATTTCAGTTGCAGCCTGATCATGCCGCTTCCTTATTTACCTAGTATCTCCGGCTGCCGGAGGGAATAAACGGGGATTTCTGAAAACCGGGAACGGGTAAGTGGAAGAAAAAAGGGCAAGCGCACCGCTCGCCCTTTGCTTCTTTATTCTGCTTCGCTTTTCATTTTGCCGGCGCTGTGCCAATACCGAGAATATTTGCCCCTGCTGCCGGAGGCTGGTTCCTGCTCAAAAAGAATGTTCACGCCGGATTGCCGGCGGGCAGCCCGGCTCCGTTTTATTTATGCCGATTTTGTCTGGTCGCTGCCTTCAATGACTGTGCCGTCTTTCAGCACAAGCCGCGGGAATTCTTTGTCCAGGACGGATTCTTTTGTGACAATACATTTTTTAATATCTTCCCGGGACGGCAAGTCGAACATCACATCGAGCATAATGCCTTCAATAATGGAACGCAGGCCGCGTGCACCCGTTTTTCTTTCGATCGCTTTTTTCGCGATTTCCTTCAGCGCATCCTGTTCGAATTCCAATTCTACATGGTCGAGTTCCAACATTTTTTTATACTGCTTGACCAGCGCATTTTTCGGTTCGGTCAAAATTTTAATCAATGCCTCTTCGTCCAATTGTTCCAAAGTGGCAATGACCGGAAGGCGGCCGATGAATTCCGGAATCAGCCCGAAAGAAAGCAAATCTTCCGGCAGTACCTGCTTCAGGAGCGATTTTTCATCGAGTTCGTCATTTTTTAAATCGGTGCCGAAACCGATCACTTTTTTGCCGAGGCGGCGTTTAATGATCTGGTCGATGCCGTCAAACGCACCGCCGCAAATAAACAGAATATTGGTTGTGTCAATCTGGATAAATTCCTGGTGCGGATGTTTGCGCCCTCCTTGAGGCGGAACGCTCGCAACCGTGCCTTCCAAAATTTTCAGGAGCGCCTGCTGCACGCCTTCACCGGAAACATCGCGCGTAATCGAAGGGTTTTCCGATTTACGGGCAATTTTATCAATCTCATCAATATAGATGATGCCTTTTTCCGCTTTTTCCACATCATAATCAGCCGCCTGGATCAGCTTTAACAAAATATTTTCGACGTCTTCTCCAACATAGCCGGCTTCCGTCAGCGATGTGGCATCGGCAATCGCAAACGGCACATTCAAAATGCGTGCCAGCGTTTGCGCAAGCAACGTTTTCCCGCTCCCCGTCGGCCCGATTAAGCAAATATTGCTTTTTGCCAGCTCTACTTCATCAATTTTGCTGTTGGAATTAATCCGTTTATAATGGTTATATACGGCAACCGCAAGCGATTTTTTCGCCTGTTCCTGGCCGATTACATATTCCGCAAGAATTTCACGGATTTCATGCGGTTTCGGAATGTCTTTGAATTCCACTTCTTCTTCCGTGCCAAATTCCTCTTCAACAATTTCCGTGCACAATTCAATGCATTCATCACATATATACACACCCGGACCAGCGACCAATTTTCGCACCTGGTCCTGCGATTTTCCGCAGAAAGAACATTTTAACTGCTGTTTTTCATCGCTGAATTTGAACATTCCATTCACCCCTTATATTGTACTTCTTCCACTCTATTGGCAGTTCCTGAAATAACAGGGACCCTTCATGACTCCCGCTTACCATTATACAAACCCCTTTTGCTGTGATTTGTATATGGATTGTATCACAAAACTATGGTGGCAGGAAATAAACTGCTTATATCATTCTCCATGCATATGTAAAATTCCTGTCTACTCCAGATTTTCCCAAAAACCAGACAAATATTCTTCTCCATCCTGAAAAATTGCACCGCTAAGTTTCTGGTGCGCTTCTCTTACAGTATAGGCTTCTATGTATTTTTTTTGGCACAGCCCGCAGGTTAGAAAACAAGACACGAGCCAGTGCCGTGCCTTGTATTTCTATTTATATTATGCAACAGTTTTGCTGTTTTGCACAAGAAAATCGATCGCTTTGCGCGCTTTCAGATCGGCTTTGATGCCATCCGTAGAACCGAGCGCCCGCCTGATATCTTCAACGGGCATGTCGTACATTTCGGACATGCGTTTCAGTTCTTCATCCACTTCTTCATCGGATACTTCAAGCTTTTCCGCATTGGCAATCGCTTCAAGTGTCAGATTAAAGCGGACGCGTTTTTCCGCATCTTCTTTCATCTGATTGCGGAGCGCTTCTTCATTCTGGCCGGAGAACTGATAGTAAAGTTCAAGGTTCAGCCCCTGGGCACTCAGGTTTTGTTCGAATTCTTGCAGCATGCGGTTCAATTCCGTATTGATCATCGCTTCCGGAATGTCCATTTCCGCATTTTCCGCTGCTTTTTCGACCACTGCATCTTCAACCGCGTGTTTTGCCGCATGTTCTTTCGATTCTTTTAAGTCTTTTTTGATTTTTTCTTTTAATGCATCCAGCGTTTCCACTTCGTCATCCGCATCCTGCGCGAATTCATCGTCCAGTTCAGGCAGGTGTTTCGCTTTGATTTCATGGACTTTTACCTTGAAAACAGCTTTTTTGCCTGCAAGTTCACTAGCATGGTATTCTTCCGGGAAAGTGACTTCGATTTCTTTTTCATCGCCGGTTTTTACGCCTACTAATTGTTCTTCAAAACCCGGGATGAAGTTGCCCGACCCAAGTTCAAGCGAATAGTTTTCCGCAGATCCGCCTTCGAACGCTTCGCCGTCAACGAATCCTTCGAAGTCGATGACAACCGTGTCGCCCATTTCCGCTTCGCCGTCTTCCTTGATCACGAGTTCGGCAAGGCGTTCCTGCAGTTTCTTCAATTCTTCTTCCACGTCTTCGTCCGTTACTTCTGTATCCGGTTTTTCGACTTCAAGGCCTTTGTATTCGCCAAGTTTTACTTCCGGTTTCACGGTAACAGTCGCTTTAAAGATTAACGGTTTGCCTTTTTCCATTTGTTCGACATCAATATTCGGCGTATCGACCGGTTCAATGCCGGTTTCTTCGATCGCTTTTTCGTATTCGCCAGGCACGATCATATCCAGTGCATCCTGGTAAAGAGATTCCACACCGAAACGTTTTTCAAATAAAGGACGCGGGATTTTCCCCTTCCGGAAACCCGGGACATTGATTTGTTTTACTACTTTTTTGAAGGCTTTATCCAGACTTTTATCAACCGTTTCAGCATCTACTTCAACTGTCAGGATCCCCTGGTTTCCTTCAGTTTTTTCCCATTTTGCTGACATACCTTTCCCTCCAACAATCTATAAATAATAATGTAATAATAGGAAATAGACCGGGTCTGTTTCCTGATTCCCTTGTCTATTGCTTTTTTCAAATACGGATTGAAAAAAGACAGTTTACAACCATTTAATTATAACACAGCTTTTTTGTCTTTCAATGATGAGCCTACAGATTCGGCAAAGAAATTTCCTCAAGGCTTTCGAGATAGCGGACGGCCTCAAGCAGCGCATCCGGCTCCACCGAATAGTACATCGCGATTTTATCCAAATACGCTTCCTGCCCGAAAAGCTTCAGGCCCATGCTGTAATAGGCAGCCGCCCACAGCGAGGGATCTTCCGGCTCCGGTTCAAACGGATACAGCAGGAAAAAGTGCCGGTCCAAAACCGTTTTAACCTGGGCAAAAAGGGTCGGATTTTTTTGTTCGACATCCCTTGAAAGCCGCGTAATCAAAAGATTGTACAGCTGCGTTTCAAAAATCGGCAAAAGATGCTTGGGATTTACGGCGCCAGCCTTGCCGAGTTTTTGCACTTCGAATTCATCCGTGATCCCCTGTTCTTTTAAAACATTCAGCAAAAGGGTCTGGATAAACGGATGTTCGTCCGGATCCCGGATATACGCCCGGATTTCATCGAGATACGGGCGTATATTTTCATGCACCAGATGCGAAACCCGCAAGATTTGTTCTTCCTGGTTCTCGGTTTCAAAAAGTTTGCGGCCTGTCTGCCCGGGCTCCTGTTCCGGTTTTGGCATCTGCATCCGCTTTTCACTGAAAGCGAGCAGTTTTTCATAATGGTCCAGCTTGTCCGGCGGGGCTTCTTTTTCTTCCAGCAGGGCATGCAGGGTGCTGCTGATTTCTTCATGTTCACCGAGCTGCACAAGAATCATGAGAAACAGATCGAGAATTTCGAAGTAATCGCCGGTTCCTTCACGAAGCATTTGCCTGCCCTGTTCTTTCGCTCTTTCATAATCGCCGGCTTCATAGAGTGCAATCATGTAGGCGGTCCCGATCTCCCCATCGTCATGGTCAAGCCGGCGTGCCTGGCGAAGCAGCGCGGCAGCTTCTTTATATTCTTTTTGGCTGATGGATTCGAGTCCCCGCTCCAAGAGGCGTTCTTTCAGACGAGGGAACGGCACCACATTGCTTTTTCCGTTTTTCATTGTCCATTCCGCCTTTTTTTAGATCGTCACTAGTGTAGCATGAACCGGTTTTTTTGCAAAGGGATTATACTGCCGGGGGGCTTTCCATTATGAAAAAAGCCAAACACAGAAAGCCATAAAGCTTCCGTGTCCGGCTTGCTTATTTCTTATCCGGCCTGATATCGTGAATGTCCTCTTCCTCAGCCATTTCCGTGCCGTAAGCAAGGCGCTGGTTTTGCCTTTTTGCCGTTTTTTCGCCGCTTGGGGCATCATGTTGCAAAAACCTGTGCACGAATACTTCCGCAGCCGAAATCAGGCAGGCGGCAATGATGCTGCCCCATGCAATTTGCAAATAATTGTCAAGCACCACGTTCCCGAAAATCCAGACACTGGCATAAACAAGCAAAAAGTCGACAACTGTTGCTTTCCAGTTCCCGATGCGCGGTAAAAGGAGCACATCCCCGACAACATAAGACACAATTGTTACAAGCAGGCTGAACGATAAAATATCTGTGATCGTCGCATAGAAAAAGAAGTCAAGCGCAACCGCAAAAGCGACGATGCACGTGATAAATTTTGCCAGTAAAACCATTGCATTCCGCATTCCAGTTCCTCCCTTAAACAGGCAGTTTTACTTATAGTTTGTCCAAATGAAAAAGGATTGAAACATATTGTGATGATTTAAAAGAAGAAAAAAGGGGTAAAGCTATAACAAGTCTACACATGACGGAGGGATTCGATGAAAAGGTCAACGATGAATCTGATTTCAGGCACTTTGCTTTCCGCCGGGGTAGCCGTGCTGGCCATGGCCGCTTGCAACAAACGGCAAAAAGATTCGGCTGAAACTTGGGAAGACACGGATATGAGAAACAGCAAAAAAATCGACCGGATGGAAAGTGTGGATGCAGACAAAGTGCCGGAAGAAAAAGGACTTACACAGCTGGACTCCACATACCGTTCCGAATGGATCGTAAACGGATTTCCGCAAACCCATAAAGAAATGAAAGAACTGGAAAAAGAAGGGCAAAAATCATAACTGCTCTTTCCGCCATTTTACACAAAAGGCCGGGCAACAAGGGAAAATCCCTACTGCCCGGCCTTTTTGCGGTTATACGCTACGTCCCAGGAGGGATTCGAACCCCCGACCTGCGGCTTAGAAGGCCGATGCTCTATCCTGCTGAGCTACTGGGACACTTTAAAATGGTTTTTTGTCAAATATTTTCCATTTCAATCAAAAATCACTTGAAAACAAACCTTATAAGGTTTGTTACGAACATATTTCATTTTAATCAGCAGGTGGGCAAATGTCAATCATGAATTTGAAAAAAACACGATTTTTTCCTGCAACGGGCGGGTGCAGCAGCAGGCAGCGGTTTCCGCAACCGGATTGGCCCGGCTTCGTACCCGCCTTGCTCTGCAGCCAGAGTTCCCGGCGTCATAACGAGAATTCCTGGCGTAAATCCTCAAGTTCGCGGTGCTTGTCCGTATAAAATGAAACACGGATCGTATTTCCGTTTTTCTCCACAATCGCATACGTCCGTTCCGTCCTGCCCCTTGGCATCAAAAGGCTGCCGGGATTCAGGAAAAGAGTATTTTCAATCAGCTCGACACCGAGAATATGGGAGTGCCCGAAAAAAACAAAATCCGCCCCCACTTCTTTTGCTTTATAAGACAAATTCAACAGGGTCATTTTTACATTATAATGGTGGCCGTGGGTGACAAATATTTTGCTGTCCCCAATTTCTTTCGTGATATCAAGCGGAAATTTCCGCTCATAATCGCAATTGCCGCGCACGGTTAAAAAGTCCCGGATGGCCTCCTCGTCCGCTCGCAACTCCGAATCGCCGCAATGGATCATCGCGTCCATTTCCCCGCCGTACCGCCGTTTAAGCTCGATCAGCTCTTCCGTAAGTCCGTGGCTGTCACTTGCAATCAGCAGTTTCATTTTTTGCCTTCCTCCCCTAAAATCGAATACAGTGCATCCGAAAGTTTCGCCAGTGCATGGGCACGGTGGCTGATTTTATTTTTTTCTTCGGCAGAAAGCTGGGCAAGCGTTTTTCCGGACGAAAGCATAAAAATGGGATCGTACCCGAATCCGTTCTCTCCGATCCTTTCCCGCGTGATCCTTCCCTGAAGCGTTCCGGAAACCGTAAATGTTTCTTTTCCGGGGCGCGCAACCGCAAGTGCACAATAGAAAGAAGCTGTACGTTTTTCATCCGGTACCCCTTCAAGCTCGGAAAGCACCTTATCGATGTTTGCCTCATCATTTTTCTCTTTCCCTGCGTAGCGTGCAGAATAAACCCCCGGCCTGCCGCCAAGCGCATCGACCATAAGCCCCGAATCATCGGCAATCGCCATCATGCCGTATGCATTGGCCGCCGCTTCCGCTTTTAAAATCGCATTTTCTTCAAACGTTTTCCCCGTTTCCTCTACGTCCGGTGCGCCTTCCATATCCAAAAGCGTTTTAACCTCGAGCCCGAACCGGGAAAATAAAGCTGCAAATTCTTTTGCTTTTCCTTTGTTTTTTGTTGCAATTAAAACAGCCGCCAATTTTCTCCCCCTTTACCGGAAATGTAGTATGTATGCACGATACAAATAAGAGGTAGTCTGGCTACCCCTTTTGTCTCATATTCTATAGTATAACAAAAAAACGATGCTAAAAACTATCCGTGTTGACTTTTTCCGGCCTTGTCACCGGTTCTGAAACCGATTTTCCGTCTTCCGTAACAACCTTTGTACTGCCGTCCACTTCGACTACAACGCTTTTAATCCCTTTTTGCTCTGTCAGCGTCAGGACGAGCGGATCCAGCACTTCGTTTGAGATCATCTTTTTATCGAGGCTTCCTAAAATTTCTTTATTAAAATCAAGCGTCACTTTCCCGTTTGCAATTTCCGGCTGTTTCTTCAGTTTGACATCGTCCATGAATCCGGACACAAGATGGGAACCCGGGGAAGGACCTTTGACCAGTTCTTCAACCGCTGCTGCCACATCGTCCTTGCTGCTGTCCGCAACACGCTTTGTTACCGGCACATAATAGCTTTGTCCCCCTGTTTCCGCCAAATAATAAACGGTGACCGGATGGGTATTTGTAATATCGGCAACATACTTTGTATCTGTATTGATGCCTGCTTCCCTTGTCAAACCGCCCGGGCTTACCGGTGTCCCTGCAACCGGCATCGCCTTCAGTTTTTTGCCGTTCATTTTAAGCGAGACTTTTTGAATGGAGTCGAACTGGGTCAGCGTCCATGTGACCGATTCCAATATTTTTTGTTCATCGTGCGCTTGATAGTCTTTAAAATCCCCCGAAAAATCGACCGTCGCCAAACCGTCTTTCACATCTACCGACAACTGCGTATTCGCAGGAAGCACCGCGCGGAAGCCGTTCGGCAGCAAATTGGAAACCGGGCCGTCCTGCACGAGGTATTCCAGTGCCTGTTTTGCAATGCTTTTGCTTTCAGGCAAGGCGATCGTTTGCGGAACGACATAACCATTTTTGTCAATCAAATACAGTTCTGTCAGCACCTTCCCTTTCTTTGCTGTTGCGGTTTGTTTGGTCCCATCTTTTACAGAAACACTTTGATGCGGATCGATTTTTTCCGGCTGCTTCTCAGGCAGCAGGCTGCAACCCGAGATCCAGATGCCGCATGCCGCAAGCGCCAGGGCAAACTTGCTGGCTGCCTTTATCTTTTTTGCCATCCCTTTCCCCTCCCGAAGACTGTTTGTACTACTATGTATACTGGCTTTCCGCAAATTTAGACCGGACATGCAAAAATTTCCGGGGCAGAATAAAAACGGCACGCTTTTCCATAATAAAAGTTCTTTCAAATATTCGCCGGTATTGTCGTGCTGTTCAAAATTGACGGTTTCCACTTTGTTATACGTCTTGGCGTGCTGCAGCCGGTAATCCAGATAATCAACGGCAATGACACGTTTCGCCTCTTTCAGCCACGCGAATTTTTGCGCAAGCAGGCCGACCGGTCCGCAGCCGAGCACGACAACCGTGTCGCCGTCTTTCACACCCGCATTGTCCACCGACCAGAACGCAGTGGAAGCGGCATCTGAAAGCAACACGAGTTCTTCATCTTTGACTTCGCTGTTTTCCGGAATTTTAAATGGTGTAAAGTTCGCATACGGGACGCGCAAATATTCCGCCTGCCCCCCCGGATAGCCGCCTGTCAGATGGGAGTATCCAAAATAGCCGCCCATCTCCCCGTTGGCATTCGCATTGTCACACTGGCTTTCCAGATCGTGTGTGCAATACCAGCATTCCCCGCAGGCGGCAGTGAACGGGATAATCACCCTGTCCCCTTTTTTTACCTTTGTGACATCGGGGCCGGTTTCTTCGACAATCCCGAGCGGCTCATGCCCGATCATATAGTCTTCCGGAAAATTTGGAATCATGCCATGGATGAGATGCAAATCGGAGCCGCAAATGGCCGATGACGTAATTTTTACAATGATATCGTCTTTTTTCTCAATTTTGGGATCCGGCACGTCTTTTACTCTGACATCTTTGATCCCCTGGAAAGTGACTGCTTTCATGTTTGCCTCCTATTCGTCCGCATCAATCTGAGCCATCATGCCCATGCGCGACGTATTGCCGGGAAACAGGTTCAGTTTGCCGATCATCAGCGCCATATCAGCGGATTTCATATCCAGTCTGTATTGGTCATCTACGTTGTACGGGTGGAGCCAGCCTTTTTGCATCATGAAATTTGAAACTTCTTCATGAAGGGAAAGCCCCTCGGCAAGCTGTTTCCGGAAGGCGGCCCTCACCGCAGGCGTTCTCGATTCCGTAATGGCTGCCGCTGCATTCCGGATCCCGGTTTTAATGCTCATCAAAAATTCAAGCGCAACTGCTGAATCCGCCATTTCCGGCATGCCTTCCGCGTTTTCGATTTCCAAGTAATCATGGATCATTGCAGCATCTCTCCCGGATTCAGCTGGTATAAAGCTTTCATTTCTTGAACGGCTGCTTCTGCCTGCTGCACGTCTTTTTCCATCAATGCCTTTAAATCCTGGTCGAATACCAGGCCGGACATCATTTTCGATTTTAATAAACAAATGGTTTTGAAATTGAGCATTTCATGGAGCTCCCTTGTTTCGTGGTAAGCCAAACCATTGTTTTCCATATATCCACCTCCGTTTTTCAAAAGCTATTGTGCCTACTCGCGGCCGTTTCTTGGGCTAAGGCAAAACAAAAAACCATCCAATTAGGAGAGCGTCTCCCCTAATTGAATGGTTTCCACACAAGTAATATCCTGTTCAAGCCAGTCTGATGCAAGCGCGGCAAATATTTTGCTCGAGCCGGTGGTGTAAAAGCGGTGCTTCTGCCGCGTGTCTTCCATATTAAAAAGGTCGTGGAAGTAAAGAAGCGTGCTTACTTCGCGCGCAGTTTCCTCCCCGGAACTGATGACCGAAACGCCCGCGCCCATCACGTTTTTGATAATCGGCCCGAGGAGCGGATAATGGGTACACCCGAGAATGACTGTGTCAATGCCGCAATTTTGGATCGGATACAAGGTTTCGGCGACAATTTTTTTGGCAATCGGGCTGTTGTACTGGCCGCTTTCCACAAGCGGGACAAATTTCGGGCAGGCAAGCGCTGTAATCCTGACTTTTTTATTGATACTTTTTAACGCCCGTTCATACGCCTGGCTTTTAATCGTGCCGACCGTGCCGAGCACGCCGATCCGGAAATTTTTTGTATGTTTTAAAGCGGCCCGCGCGCCGGGATAAATGACGCCGAGAACCGGAATCTTCAGCTCTTCCCTGACTTCGTCCAAAATCACTGCCGTAGCCGTATTGCAGGCGATGACCAGCATTTTAATTTGTTTGTCCATCAGAAAACGGATCATCTGCCAGGTGAATTTTTTGACTTCTTCCACCGGCCGCGGTCCGTACGGGCATCGTGCTGTGTCGCCCACATAATAAATGGTCTCATTCGGAAGCTGGCGCATCATTTCCTTTGCCACGGTCAGGCCGCCAACCCCCGAATCAATCACGCCTATTGGTGCATTCAAACTTCTCGCCTCATTCTGTCTTCATTTCCTGATGCAACTGCAGCAAGTTGCTTTTTAATTTGACCAGCTCATCCGGTGAAAAATGGCTCAGCACACCCTGCAGGTAAGCTTGCCGTTTCCGGATCACTTCGCCGATTAATACCCGCCCTTTTTCCAGTAAATGAATGCGGACAACCCGCCGGTCATGCGGATCTTTTACGCGCCTGACGAGTTCATTTTTTTCCATCCGGTCAATCAGGTCCGTCGTTGTGCTGAAAGCCAGATACATCCGGTTCGACAGTTCCCCGATCGTCATGTCGCCTTCTTCAAAAAGCCATTGAAGCGCCAGAAACTGCGGCGGCGTGATTTTATAATCGCTTAATAATTCACGGCCCTTTTGCTTGACAATGCCGGATATGTAACGCAAATCTTTTTCAATCTGTGCCACAACTTCCGGATCATGTATGTATGGTTGCTGTTCCATGTCCAAAGCGGCCCCTCTCTCAAAAATACGGTGATGACTGTTTTACTATAAGCTATTTTGACCCTTTTCACCCGAAATTTCAAGAAAGAGTTTCACATAGGCTTCCGTTCCATTGCTTTCCAAGTAAAGCTGTGGAAGGAAAAGCGGCCCGGTGCACGGTTGTGAAAACACTGTCCGGGCAAAATTTGCATATTGAATAAGGTTCCGTCCTTCCATTTTTTGTAAAAGAAAACGGCACGCTGCGGTTCCAAGCCAATGGCGCTTGATGGAACGTGCACCGGGTGCGGATACAGGGGAATTTTTCACCCGGCATTTCCTTTATGGGCGAAAAAACATGCGGCAGGCATTCGGCTGGGTAGCCGTCACTCGGTTACGAGATTCGTGATAACGGCACGGCCGCGGTAAATTTTCACCACTGCTGCAGCGCGCCCTTTTGCTGCCGCCTGCTCGATTTCTTTTCCGGCATGCTGGGGCACAAAAAATTTGTCAAGATGATAATCAATATACACTTTTTGATCGCCGTCTTCCCAAGCTTTCCCTTTTAAATATATTCCGCCCCGCGGCTTTTCGGCGGATACGGTTTTCACATGGCAGATGCCTGCCTCATCTTTTTTAAGCAGGGCATACACGGTCAGCTCCCCGCCTTTATGGCGCGCAAAATACTCGATGGCACTGCGGTCCAGGCGGCTTTCCGGCACCGTTTCCGCTTCAAGATTCACCTGTATATAATCGCCCCTGAAGGCATCCGTCGGGTCCACCGGCTCCATTCGCAATTTGACCGGTTCCCCGACAGCAACCGTATATAACGGCGGAACAATCATCCCGAGTAAAATGGCAATCGGAACAAATGCAGCAAGCCCTCTTTTCACCAGATCATGCATGGCCGTTTCCCCCTTCTTTCCGCTGCTTTTCAAAATAAAAGCCAAAACCGATAAAAATCAGGCCGCCAATGATGAAAACAATGGATTTCGGCAAAAAGCCGTAGGAAAAGTCAAGGTAAAAACGCAGCACAAAAATGCAGAGAATGAAGATATTGGTAAGGCTGCCGATTTTGATAAAATACAGGACAAGCAAAAAGTACACAACGGAAAATGCTAAATTGAAATGGCTGCCAAAAACCGTGCCTTCCCAAACAGACGAAAAAGTAAGCAGGATGCCCGTCAAGCCGTGAAGCAAATGGCCTTCCAGCCGCATCACTTCTTTGTACGCTTCCTGAACCGGCAATCGCAGCATAACGAAGCCGGCAACAAAGAGAAGCAGGAGGGCAGCCAAATGTCCGTATGCGGGGAAAAACGCATTGAGTTTAAACAGAAATACGGACAGCACAGCAATCGAAAGCGCGTTTACGAAAAACAGCAGCAGCCGGGAAGCAACCATTTTTTCATTTATCCAGTAAAGGAATGCTGCCAAAAGTGCGGTGATGAGAACAGCGAAGTACCCGATGCCGGTATTTTCAGCATCCAAATACAAAAGGAAAAGCACTGTGGCAAAAATGAAGAGCCATTTGTCTTTCAGCACATAGGCCATCGGCAGCGACCCGATCCCCCACCATAAAAATGCCTGGCCGAATGGGCCGCCAAGGTTAAAAATTTGCCCGGTGAGAAAAATGCCTGCCCCGAAAAACAGGACACCGAGAAAGTACAAGCCGCGCGCTGTTTTCGGATGGCTGTTCTCCAATTTAATAGCCGCTCCGTTCACGCCTGCAATCGCAGCAAGGATGATGAGAAATTTGACTGTTTTGCCGAGATAGATCCAATTGCTGGCAATAAAGCTAAAAATGCCGGCCCCGAGCAAAAGGGCCCCGACCGTGACAAGAATGCGGACAAGGCTCACCCCGCGGGAAACCTCATACTGTGCGAGCATCTCGTCCTTTTGCGTACGCGTAATGGTCCCCTTTTCTTCAAAAAAAGCAAGCTCGCTTTTCATCCATGTATAATTTTTCCTGCCAATCTTTCTTTTCATTTTGACTCCCCCTCATTTTGAAAAAAGCGCATACAGGACAAGCAAGACATGGATGATAAATAAAAATAGAATGCACAGTGACGCTTTGTATGACTTTCCTTTCCTTGAGGGCAGCCAGATAAGCAACATCACGGCAGGCAGAATGGAAAAACCAGCCCATTTATTTATAAATCCGTCCGGCCGTAAATGTCCGTTAAAATGGATCGGAATGATCGCTGGCGCAAATGCAAACCCGGTCAGGGATACAAGAATGGCAACCAGTATCAAAATAAACAAAAATGCCGGATCCGTCACTTTGAGAAAAAGCCGCATCAACACACATCCTTTCATGCGATTGTACTGTATTTTGGCGGATGTTTTCATGTGGGAAAAGCCGGAAACAAAATGCCGGCAAAGCATCGTCCACCTGTATGTTAAATTGCGATGTTTGCGGATAAATCTATTAATCTCTCCTGAAAATATGCGCCGGCTGGCTTTCATCCTTCTGCTGGTGCCGCATTCATTCGGCATGGGCGTCTGTATGCAAATTTGGGTGCAGCAGCGTTTGATTTAAAGCCAAATCGTCCAACGTCTTTGGAGAAAACTTCACACTGCCTCATGAGGGCTTAGGAAAAAATTTTAATGCCGTCTTTTGAGATAACAACGCCGTTTGTTTTTGTAAGCCTCGTGATTTTTTATACGGTATCCGGCGTCTGGACGCCCCGCCTTTTACTAACATGATCGATTGTCGGCCGGAGTTTCATTTAAAGGCACCATTGAAAATGATTCCGCTTCGTGAGCTTGTGGCCATTTTACTAAAACCGCCGGCAAATTTCCAGCTTCATCTAAAAATATGAAAAATGTAAAAATCGGAGTCAAAAAGAGTAAACGCTTTATCCGCAGATCCTTCCGTTTCTCTCCCCCTCTTTAAACCACAAAATCGACTGCAACATTGCAGCCGATTTTGTTTCAAAGCTTTAATTCCCCCATGCGGAGTAATTCAACAACAGCTTGCGAGCGCCCCTTGACTCCTAATTTCTGCATGGCGTTGGAAATATGATTTCGAACTGTTTTTTCGCTGATAAACAATTCGCTTGCGATTTCTTTTGTTGTCTTGTCTTGTACTAACAGCTCGAATACTTCTTTTTCTCTTTTTGTCAGCAGCGGTTTATGTGTGAAATCGTTGTCCTTCAACTATGATAACCCTCCTTGCCTTCGCCAGCTCTAAACCGCGGGGATGGGTATTTTGATTGTCACAATATCTTATGTTTTAGCGCAGCCGGGAGTGACTTGGCGAGGCAAGGAACAGCACAAATCAGCAAAAAAGGGCGGATACCGGAAATCCTTTCTGTGCAAAAGAAGAATGAAGCATTATCCGGCATTGTAGACTGGCAGTTATGGATTCTGTTTATGGCCTGTACGAAGACGGCAAAGCAGGCAAACAATTGTTGTAAAAAATACCACGTATTGCCGCTCTTTTCTCCGCTCGAATTAATCCCCAACGCACGCACTTAAGTTTATATTATACGGCGGGATGGACTCTTTCGTTCAGTTGCCGGATGAGACATAAGCTTGCGGGTCGGCGAATCTCGCTTTTTCTTCCGCCGTCCACGGTTTTCCTTTTCCGGTTGCGGCCGAAATTTGCACCATTGTCCCGCGCCCGGTAAAACAGATTTCATCCGCTTCATTTTTCGCCATATAGTGCAAGTCAACGGACGAATTGCCGATTTTTGAGACTTTTACATAAATGCGGAGCTTGTCATTGAAAAAAACCTGCTGCAAAAAATCACACTGCAAATCCGCCACGACCGGGATGGATCCGGTGCCTCTTTTTGCCCAGTCGCCCATAAACCCGAGCTGCTGGAGAAATTCAATCCGCGCTTGTTCAAAATAAATAAACGGAACGGTATTGTTCATATGGCCGAACATATCGGTTTCGGAAAAACGGACCGTCACCGGGAGATAAAACGAAAATCCTTCTTCCCAGGCGTCCCAGTCATCAATATAAGAGATATGTTTTTTCAATGGAATGCCTCCTTTTAATGAGTGAACAGCCATTCATTTTTTGTTTGAAAAAGAGCGCCACATCGTACTGTTTCCGCTTTGATGTGGCACTTTCGGCATTAGTCAACCATATGGTCACTGCCAAAGAATTTTTTAAACATATAAATGGTTGTTTCACGGTTTAACGCTGCGATGGATGTTGTCAGCGGGATACCTTTCGGGCAGGCTTGCACACAGTTTTGCGAGTTGCCACAATTGGCAAGGCCGCCGTCAACCATGATCGCTTCAAGCCGTTCATCACGGTTCATATGGCCGGTCGGGTGCGCATTAAATAACCGTACTTGCGAAAGCGGGGCCGGCCCGATAAAGTTTGAACGGCTGTTGACATTCGGGCAGGCTTCCAAACATACGCCGCACGTCATGCATTTTGCCAGTTCATAAGCCCACTGCCTTTTTTTCTCCGGCATGCGCGGCCCTTCCCCTAAGTCGTAAGTGCCGTCAATCGGAATCCAGGCTTTCACTTTTTTCAGCGAGTCGAACATGCGGCTGCGGTCAATTTGCAAATCTCTTACAACCGGGAAGGTCCGCATCGGGGCAAGGCGGATCGGCTGCTCCAGTTTGTCCACAAGCGCTGAACAAGCCTGGCGCGGCTTGCCGTTAATCACCATGGAACAGGCGCCGCAAACTTCTTCCAAACAGTTCATTTCCCAAACAACAGGTGTTGTTTTTTCCCCTTTGGCATTGACCGGATTCCGGCGGATTTCCATCAGGGCCGAAATGACATTCATATTCGGCCGGTACGGAACTTCAAACGTTTCGTCGTATGGTTCTGATTCCGGATTATCCTGGCGTTGTATGATAAATGTAACGGTTTTTTGTTCACCCATCCTTATTCTCCTCTTTCCTTATGAAATCACCCGGGCAAAAGCTGGAAAAAATCCGCTTTCGCCCGATCCGAATCAGTGCTTCTTCGTGTAGTCGCGCACGCGCGGCTTGATCAGCGATACATCCACATCTTCATAGCTGAAAACCGGCTCATTGTTCACAGGGTCATAATTTGCCATCGTCGTTTTCAGCCATTCTTCGTCGTTGCGGTCCGGAAAATCAGGTTTATAGTGGGCGCCGCGGCTTTCATTACGGTTCAGGGCGCCGATCGTAATGACGCGCGCCAGCTGCAGCATGTTATACAGCTGCCGTGTAAACGAAGCCGCCTGGTTGCTCCATTTCGATGTATCTACAACATTAATATTTTTCCATCTTTCCATTAATTCCTGAATCTTTTCGTCCGTTTTCTTCAAACGGTCATTGTAACGGACAACCGTCACATTGTCTGTCATCCATTCGCCCAGTTCCTTATGCAACACATAGGCATTTTCGGTTCCGTCAAGCGACAATATATCGTTCCATTTTTTCTCCTGTTCCTGGACAGCACGTTCAAAGACGGTTGACGGCAGTGCATCCGCGCTCTTTTCAAGCCCGTCGATGTAGTTGACAGCTTCAGGCCCGGCTACCATCCCGCCATAGATGGCAGAAAGCAGGGAGTTTGCCCCTAAGCGGTTCGCGCCGTGCATCGAGTAGTCGCATTCGCCTGCTGCGAACAGCCCCGGAATGCTCGTATGCTGCTTATAGTCCACCCATAATCCGCCCATGGAATAGTGGACGGCCGGGAATACTTTCATCGGCACTTTATGCGGGTCATCGCCGACAAATTTTTCATAGATTTCAATAATCCCGCCCAGTTTAACGTCCAGTTCATGCGGATCTTTGTGCGACAAATCGAGATAGACCATGTTCTCGCCGTTAATTCCGAGTTTCAAGTCCACGCAGACATGGAAAATTTCACGGGTTGCAATATCGCGCGGCACGAGGTTCCCGTATGCCGGATATTTTTCTTCCAGGAAATACCACGGTTTGCCGTCTTTGTACGTCCAGATGCGCCCGCCTTCCCCGCGTGCGGATTCACTCATCAGCCGCAGTTTGTCATCACCCGGGATAGCAGTCGGGTGGATCTGGATAAATTCGCCGTTCGCATACGTTGCGCCCTGCTGGTATACAATAGAAGCCGCCGAGCCGGTATTGATCATCGAGTTGGTCGACTTCCCGAAAATAATGCCAAGGCCGCCTGATGCCATAATGACAGCATCCGCAGGAAAAGCTTTGATTTCCATTGTGGTCAGGTTTTGCGAAACAATGCCGCGGCAGATGCCTTCATCGTCTTTGATAATGCCGAGAAATTCCCAGCCTTCGTATTTCGTGACAAGCCCGTCCACTTCATGGCGCCTTACCTGTTCATCCAATGCGTATAAAAGCTGCTGGCCGGTTGTCGCGCCTGCAAATGCTGTGCGGTGGTGCTGGGTGCCGCCGAAACGCCTGAAGTCCAAAAGCCCTTCCGACGTGCGGTTGAACATGACACCCATCCGGTCAAACAAGTGGATAATCCCCGGCGCCGCTTCGCACATCGCTTTTACCGGCGGCTGGTTGGCAAGGAAGTCGCCCCCGTATACCGTATCGTCAAAGTGGATCCATGGCGAATCCCCTTCCCCTTTTGTATTGACAGCGCCGTTAATGCCGCCCTGTGCGCAAACAGAGTGCGACCTTTTTACCGGCACTAAAGAAAACAGATCAACCTGCCGGCCTGCTTCTGCAATTTTTACAGTCGCCATCAAACCGGCAAGCCCTCCGCCGACAACAATGATTTTGCCATTAGCCAACTTGATTCACTCCCTTTTCATACTTGATGCCTCTTACAAACCAGTAAACTGCTATTTTTCGAATCTTTTCATTATGCAAATGCTAATAAAGCCCTGACGCCGACAACGGAAAGCAGCACAAAGACCACGATCATCACATATGTGGAAATTTGCTGTGACCGGCGTGACTGTGTAATGCCCCAGCTGACCAGGAACGACCAGAGACCGTTGGAAAAGTGGAAAATGGCAGCCACTGTCCCAATTATGTACCAGGCGAGCATCCAACGATTTGCTAAAAGATTTGCCATCAGATCAAAATTCAATTCCTTGCCAAGCGCCATTTGAATGCGTGTTTCATAGATGTGAAATACGAGAAAGATCAGGACCAGCACACCGCTGATTCTTTGCAATAGGTACATCCAGTTCCGGAAGTAGCCCATCGTGCCGACATTGCTCGATGCCGTAAACGAAATGTATAAGCCGTAAATTGCATGGAACAGAAGCGGCAGATAAATGAATACTACTTCCACAAAAAGCAGGAACGGCAGGTTTTCCATAAAACCGGCTGCTTTATTGAAGGCAGCAGCACCGTTTACCGCATAGTGGTTTACGGTCAAGTGGATGACTAAAAATAAGCCGATGGGTACAACACCCAGCAAAGAATGCAGTTTGCGGTTATAAAACTCTCGATTTCCAGCCACATTGTATCCCCCTTTGTAGTGTGAATTTATGCAAAGAAGACAAATTTTGCATAGCTTCCTCCCGCATAAATATTTTATAACAATTATGTGACAGTTTTATTGTACTCCCGACAAATGGGCACGTCAAGGAAACGCATTCATGAATTTGCGCTGAAAATGCCGTTTATTTGTCATATTTGTCAGTCTTTCTTCCATTTTTTTAAAATTTTTTCAGTATAGCTCTTTTGCCATATGCTTTTGCATAAAAAAGGAATTTTTATCCAAGGCTTGTCTTTTTTCATCGGATTTTACCGCAACCGGTACCACTTCCCCGTATAACGCGGAAACCGGCGGAAAAAGTTCCCTTTATTTTTGTGTATACTTAAAAAATGCTTTTAAGTCCGGTTTTATTTTGTATATAATATAGCATATAGAAAGAGGGGAATTGCGTGAAATCTTCTGGCGGAAATGAACAAACCGTTGCGGAACAGCTGATGGTGCCCGCATTCGGATATGAGCTGTTGCGCAATATATTAATTCCGGATATACTCGGCAAGGAAACGCCGGATATTCTGTACTGGGCGGGAAAACATTTGGCAAGAAAATTCCAGTTGCTTACCTATGAAGAAATAGTTTCTTTTTTCAAAGAGGCCGGCTGGGGAACGTTGTCAATCAAAAAAGAAGAGAAATATCATATTGAATTTGAGTTATCCGGGCCGATGATTGAACGGCAGCTGGATATGGGCGCAGGCGCAGAACCGACATTCAAGCTTGAAGCCGGGTTTTTGGCCGAGCAGTACCAGATGCAGAAAAAACTGATCACGGAAGCTGTGGAAGAAGTTGCGAAAAAGGCAAAAAAAATCCGGATCACCGTGCAGTGGGATGCGAAAGACCCGGCCGAGGAATAAATATGAAAAAGCAGGGGGCTCCCCTGCTTTTTCATATTTTCATATATTTTGTTCCACTGCATCCAGTTCAAATGCTTCATGCAGGCACCGGGCGGCCCGGACCATTTCTTTTGCATCGACAACGGTGGATACTTTGATCTCGGACGTGCTGATCATTTTAATCGCAATGCCGTGGTCGGCCAGAACCTGGAACATTTTTGCCGCAACGCCTGGGTTGGAAACCATGCCCGAGCCGATGATGGACACTTTTGCGAGGCCGGTTTCCGTTTCAAAATGGTCGATGCTGAGGGCTTCTTTCCCGGCTTCCAAAAGATCGGCCGTTTCTTTTAGATCTTTATCTTTTATCGAAAATGATAAATATGTTTTATGGTCCGCCGTCCGGTTCTGGATGATGATATCGACATCAATATGGTGTTCCGCCAGTGTCGTGAATATATCCGGCAAATTCCAGAAGCCGTTTTCCAGCCCGAAAATGGTTACCCTTGTAATGCCGTCTTCAAATGCAACGCCGCGGACAATTAAATTTTTTTCCACCGAAACTTCCTCCTCTATTAACGTGCCTTCCTCCCTTTCAAGGCTCGAACAAACGATCAGCGGCACAGCCGCATTTTTGGCAAACTCCACCGCCCTTGCATGCAGGACGCCCGCCCCGAGGCTCGCCAGTTCAAGCATCTCATCGTAGGATACAGCCTTAAGCTTCCGGGCAGTCGGAATATAGCGCGGGTCGGACGTAAACACGCCGGTTACATCCGTGTAGATCAGGCAGCGGTCGGCATGAAGCGCTGCTGCAAGCGCCACCGCCGTTGTATCCGAGCCGCCCCTGCCGAGTGTCGCAATTTCGCCTTCCGGGGTAATGCCCTGAAACCCGGCGACAACGACAATTTGCCCGGCTGCCAGACGGGATTTGATTTTTTCAGTCCGGATTTCCGTGATCCGGGCGTTTCCGTGCACAGGTTCCGTTATAATGCCGGCCTGCCAACCGGTATAAGAAACGGCATCGTAGCCGCGATCAATCAGTGCCATGGCGACAAGCGAAATCGTCACCTGTTCGCCGGTTGAAAGCAGCATATCCATTTCGCGTTTTGCAGGATACGCCGAAAGTTCATTTGCAAGCCCGACAAGCTGGTCCGTTGTTTTGCCCATCGCGGAGACAACGACGACAACATCATGGCCTTTTTCCTTTTCTTCAATAATCCGGTCGACCGTATTCCGGATCCTTTCCACATTTCCAACCGAAGTTCCCCCGAATTTCTGAACAATGATTCCCAATAACTCCGCCACCTTCTGCAGTTTATAAGTAAGATGAGGCTGTCAGATTGAAAGCAAAGCAACTTGGCGCCCATTTAAAAAAAGCAATGAGAACGGATATCTCATCGCTTTTGCATACGCGGGTACGCAGTTATTCCTGTGAGATAGCGCTCCAAGACATTCCATCCTGACAGTTCCGGACTTCTTCAGTACAGAACCAGCAAAAACGGCATTGAGGCCATTTCCACTTCGGCAAAACTTCCTTTCAGGAACGATCCCGGAAGCCCAATCTTCTCCCGTTCCTTACTCTTAAGTTTTGCGCCTCTATCATGTAACGGCTTTGCCGGACGCCGGGATAGCCGCTCCCGAAAGTCTGAAACAAAGCCTGCCATATGAAATTATCATGATTATACCATATACGGAAAAACCCTGCCAGGTTATTCTTGTAATTTTTTGATTAATGTTTCGGATACCGGGCGCGGGATGCCCGCTTCCACAAATTCTTCCAACTTCGCTTGCTTCATTTTCTTTAAGGAACCAAAGTGGCGGAGCAGTTGTTTTTTCCGTTTCGGTCCGATGCCCGGAATATCGTCAAGCGCCGATTGAAATGCGGATTTTCCGCGCAATTCCCTGTGGAACGTAATCGCAAACCGGTGCACTTCATCCTGGATGCGCTGGAGCAGGTAAAATTCCTGGCTGTTCCGCCCGAGCGGCACGACTTCCAGCGGGTTGCCGAACAAAAGCTGCGATGTATTGTGCTTCTCATCCTTTGCCAGGCCGCCGAGCGGAATCTCAAGCCCGAGCTCATTTTCGAGCACATCCCTTGCCGCGTCAATTTGCCCTTTTCCGCCGTCAATGATGATGAGGTCCGGAAGCGGCAAGTTTTCCCTCAGGGCACGGATGTAACGGCGGCGGATCACTTCGCGCATCGATTCATAATCATCCGGCCCTTCCACCGTTTTGATTTTATATTTGCGGTATTCTTTTTTTGCCGGCTTGCCGTCCACAAACACAACCATCGCCGAAACCGGGTTTGTCCCCTGGATATTCGAATTATCGAACGCTTCAATCCGGTGCGGCGTATAGATGTCGAGCTTTTCGCCTAGATTTTCAACGGCTTTGATCGTCCGTTCCTCGTCCCGTTCAATCAACGCAAATTTTTCTTTCAAAGCAATCTTTGCGTTTTTCTCGGCCATTAACACAAGTTCCCGTTTCTGGCCTTTTTTTGGCTGGAGCACTTTGATTTCCAGCAGTTGTTCTGCCAGTTCCCGGTCTGCTTTTTCCGTAATCAGCACTTCTTTCGGCTTAATATGCTCCGGTTTGGCGTAAAACTGCCCCAAATAGCTCAAAAATTCCTCCTCCGGCTCATCGTAAGACGGAAAAAGCGAGACATCCCGTTCAATCAGCTTTCCTTGGCGCATGAAAAACACCTGGACACACATCCAGCCTTTATCCACTGCGTAGCCGAAAATGTCGCGGTCCGTAAAATCCGTCATGGTAATTTTCTGTTTTTCCATCGTCATTTCAATATTGGCGATCTGGTCGCGGTATTCTTTTGCCCGCTCAAATTCAAGTTTTTCAGCAGCCTCATGCATTTTTTCTTCCAGTTCTTTTTTGATTTCCGTGTAGCCCCCGTTCAAAAAGCGAGTAATTTGGTCGGTGATCTCTTTGTATGTTTCTTCTTTCACCTCATTGACACACGGCGCAAGGCACTGGCCCAAATGGTAATAAAGGCAGACGCGGTCCGGCATATTGGTGCATTTCCGCAAAGGATACAACCGGTCCAGCAGCTTTTTTGTTTCATTGGCCGCCTGCACGTTCGGATACGGGCCAAAATATTTTCCCTTATCTTTCTTCACTTTCCGGGTGGTGATCAGACGCGGGTGGCGTTCATGGGTCAGCTTAATATACGGGTATGTTTTATCATCTTTTAGCATGATGTTGTATTTCGGGTCATGCTTTTTGATTAAGTTGATTTCAAGAATAAGGGCTTCAATATTGGAAGAAGTGACAATATACTCAAAGTCTTCGATCTCGCTGACAAGCCGCTGCGTTTTTGCGTCATGCGAACCGGAAAAGTAAGAGCGGACACGGTTTTTTAAAATTTTGGCCTTCCCGACATAAATGATGGTCCCCTGTCTGTCTTTCATTAAGTAGCAGCCGGGCTGGGCGGGCAGGAGGGCAAGTTTATTGCGGATCGTTTCGTTCAATTTTTCTTCACCTCAAAATCCTGCGTTCTGTAAAAAACCCGGACCACAGCCGGCCCGGATTTTAAAAATGCATTTGCTCACGGCTTGAAGCCGCGCGTTTATTGTATTATAAATGTTTGTTCACTAATTCTTGCAAAGCTTCTTTCGGCTGGTAACCGATCACTTTGTCGACCGGTTTGCCGTCTTTCATGAGAACAAGGGTCGGAATGCTCATGATGCCGAATTTGCTGGCCGTTTCCTGGTTCTCGTCAACGTCCACTTTGACAATTTTCACCTTGTCGCCCATTTCAGCATCGATTTCTTCAAGTACCGGTGCAATCATTTTGCACGGGCCGCACCATGTTGCCCAAAAATCCGTTAATACCAAACCTTGGCTGACTTCCTGATCGAAAGTCGCGTCGGTAGCATGTGTAATTGCCATATTGAAAGAACCCTCCTAAATCAAACTATTACTGCTTGGGATTAGTATATCATCCTTTATCATATGTTGCGAACAATTTGTCCGGTCCGTATGTGTCAAGTTTTTCTCGACAAGGTTTAAATATCGGGTATTCCAAGACACTCTTTTTGTACACTTTCGGCTACCGTGCTTTACTTGCTCGGTGTAATTTTCGGAAAAGATGTAATATTTCCGTATAAAGATGGATAACGGGGATGTTGAGGCGCGCGAAATTCACTCGCTTTCCGCGGGCGGCCGGCGAGCCTCCTCGCTCGTACCTCGCTGCGGGGTCTCTCCTGGCTCGCTTTTCCCGCAGGAGTCTCGTAAATTTCGCGCGCCTCAACGATCAGTCCCCACTGAGCCAAGCTTAAAACGAAAGCTCTAATATTTTGCTTAAATGTCCCATTGCCGATGAACGGCTTGAATGCAGGGCAACTGATCCGTGCTTTACGCCCACTGACGGGCGTACAGGCTGCTTGAATAGTTGAGACATCCTGATGGATTGTTGCAAGCTCCGTTGCTTTCTCGCGCTTCTTGAACGGTGTTTCAGATAGGTTTCCTGCAATGTCCCGTTAAGCATGCCCTGTTTCACCTTTACCATGGCTTCGGCGCCAGCTTTACTCCAATGCATCCCCCTTTTCTTCATTCTGAATGAGATATGCCTTTGATTTGATTCCATTGCCCCCAGGCCTCTCGCACCTTCCGGTACGTTCTCTACCTTGTCCCTCCAGTCAAAAATGCGGTCCCAGTTTTTTAGGATGTACGAACGAAACTCCTTGACTTTCTTAAGGCTCTTTTCATCCGTCAATGTGCTTTCATGCGTATCCAAATATAACGTGAATTGGTCCAGGTCATGCGTTCTAATCGCTTTTCTAATTTGCTCTTTGATCTCGCTCTTTCCGCCCCCGAATGTCCTTACGATGGCTTGTGCAACGTGGTAGGTATCCAGCTGGTTGAGCACCGGAAATTCCGACTGTGAGAAAGCTGTTTGAAACCTTTCAGCTGTGTATCCCGCACCTCCATCACTATTTGTAATGACACGAGCTTTTTCTAGGGAATAGGTGTTGGCTGCTACAGCTTGGACTTCATCCCAAAATGTCTGGATGGATTTCGTCGTCATGATAACAACGGGATGGTGTAGAGAGACTCTTTTGCCATTGGTTTCCCATCCTTCATAGAGAATGG
This sequence comes from Weizmannia sp. FSL W8-1119, assembly GCF_038008605.1. Classification (NCBI taxonomy): domain Bacteria; kingdom Bacillati; phylum Bacillota; class Bacilli; order Caryophanales; family Bacillaceae; genus Heyndrickxia; species Weizmannia sp. FSL W8-1119. The sequence goes on from NZ_JBBOZL010000001.1 coordinate 1,935,622, forward strand.
CGTGGTGGACTTCCAAACCCTGTTTCTTTTCTAGTCCCCGGACGAATATACCATCAGCTTCGGAAAACAGGTAATCTACCTTCTTTCCCTCAGGTAGTGAATCAGCTATTTCTAGCTCTTCTACAAGTGCCTTGTCGGCTTCAGCTTGCGTTTTCCCTACGTGTTTCACCATGTTCCCTACAGTTGTGTGACTAAGGCTCACTGCTGTCCATTCTTTTAAAATATCAGCTACCTCCCGATAGGTGTTCTCACTTGCCAACTCTGCCACCTTTAACTCCACTAACGGGCTGTATCGTTGGTATGGTAAAAGCCCTAACCATTCATCCAGAGGATAATGTGAATTCCCTTTCTGGTCATGCATTAGTGAACGTTTAAAGGTCACATTTCCAAATAAAAACTGAATGCTTCTGTTATCACTCCGGCAGTACTCCCAGCCATCCTCCAGCTTTTTTTGCTTAATTGTTTTATCTAACGTCTCAAATATTTCCCCAACCCATTGCGTAAAGGCATTCTGGATCAGAATTTTAACTTGTTCTTCAAATTCAATAAGACTTTTTGTATCCTTTAATAATCTAGCAATTATTGATATAATATCCATAGGAAGACCTCTTTCTAAATGTATTCGCCCACAAGCGTACATTTAAATGATAGAGCGTCTTCCCATTTTTTTCCACTCATCTGCCCTTCGAGTAAAATTTTACACATACGTCCGGTCCGGGTAAGCAGTAATGATTTTATTATTTTATACCCTTTTTCCGCGAATATCCAACAGAAAACAGGCCCGGAACGATTTTTTTCGTCCGGGCCCGGGATTTACGCCGATGTGACTTTCAGTTTTTTGATTTCTTCCGTGAGAAGCGGGACCACTTCGAACAGGTCGCCGACGATGCCGTAGTCCGCTACGTTGAAGATGTTTGCTTCCGGATCTTTGTTAATGGCCACAATGACTTTTGAGTTGGACATGCCGGCCAAATGCTGGATGGCGCCGGAAATGCCGCATGCGATATACAAATCCGGTGTCACCACTTTGCCCGTCTGCCCGATTTGCAGGGAATAATCGCAGTAGCCGGCGTCACATGCGCCGCGCGAAGCCCCAACCGCGCCGCCGAGCACATCGGCAAGCTCTTTCAGCGGTTTGAAGCCGTCCGCACTTTTCACGCCGCGGCCGCCTGAAACGATGACTTTCGCTTCCGAAAGGTCAACCCCTTCACTTACTTTCCGGACTACTTCTTTGATGACCGTGCGCAAATCTTTAATTTCCGCCTGGACGGTTTCGATATCCCCTGTCCGCGATTCATCTTTTTCAAGCGGGCTGATGTTGTTCGGCCGGATGGTCGCAAAGATGATCCCGTCTGTTACGATCTTTTTCTCAAACGCTTTGCCGGAGTAAATCGGGCGGGTAAAGACGACATGTTCTCCGGCTGATTCCACTGCGGTCGCATCCGAAATCAGGCCGGCATCCAATTTAGCCGCTACTTTCGGGGCCAGGTCTTTACCAAGCGCCGTATGGCCGATTAAGATGCTGTCCGGCTTTTCAGATTCGACAACCGCAAGCAATGCTTGGGAAAAACCGTCTGAAGAATAGCTTTTCAGCTTCTCGTCTTCCACCACGGCAACACGGTCAGCACCGTATTGAATCATGTCTTTCCCCAAATCTTTCACAGCGTCCCCGATCAAAACGCCGACTACTTCCCCGCCTTCCGCTACCGTTTTTCCGGCAGCAATGGTTTCATATGATACATTGCGGAGCGACCCGTCACGGACTTCGCCCACTACTAATACTTTTCGACTCATGCTGATCCCCTCCATTTCCGGTTTCTTCGCTTAAATCACTTTTGCTTCGGCATGCAATAATTGGACAAGTTCTTTTACCTGGTCGGCGATTTCGCCTTCAAGCACTTTTCCTGCTTCTTTTTTCGGCGGCAGGTAAACCTCGATGGTTTTGGTTTTCGGCTCCACGTCTTCTTCTTCAAGGTCAAGATCATCCAGTTCCAGTTCTTCAAGCGGTTTTTTCTTCGCTTTCATGATCCCCGGTAGCGAAGGATAACGCGGCTCATTTAAGCCCTGCTGCGCTGTGACGAGCAGCGGAAGGTCCGTTTCAATGATTTCGGAATCCCCTTCGACATCTCTTGTGACCGTCGCTTTGCCTCCGTCAATTTCCAGATTGGTAATTGTCGTTACATACGGGATGCCGAGCAACTCCGCCACCCGCGGTCCGACCTGTCCGGAAGCGTTGTCAATGGCGACATTCCCGCCGATAATGAGGTCTGGTTCCTGCTCTTTCAAATAAGCGGCAAGCACTTTTGACGTTGTGACCTGGTCGCTTGCTTCCACATCGTCTTCAATATTAATGAGGACTGCTTTATCCACACCCATCGCAAGCGCCGTCCGCAATTGCTTTTCGGCATCTTCATTGCCGACTGTGACCACTGTGACTTCGCCGCCCTGGGCATCCCGCACCTGGATGGCCTCTTCAACGGCGTATTCATCGTACGGGTTGATGATATATTCCGCCCCGTCATCCTGGATGCGGCCGTTTGCAATTGCAATCTTTTCTTCTGTGTCAAAGGTCCGTTTTAATAATACGAAGATATTCATGCCGTTCCCTCCCTGAATCGTTAAAAAATAAAATCATTTAAGCGCATACAAAATAAAAATGTTATGCCCCTGTAAAACGCGGTTCCCTTTTTTCAATAAAAGCTTTGATACCTTCCTCTGCATCTTTTGAGCCGAACAGCTCAAGAAAACGTGCGGATTCCTGCTCCAAGCCTTTTTCGTAATCATTTGTTTTTGCATAATTGACGAGTTCAATAGAGGCTTTCAGGGCCAGCGGGCTTTTCTTTGCAATTTTTTCAGCCAGCGCCTTTGCTTTCGGGAGCAGTTCCTCTTCCTTATAAGCATGGTTTGCAAGCCCCTGCTGCACGGCCTCCGTTCCGGTCAGCGGTTCGCTTGTCCACAGCATTTCAAACGCTTTGCCGCGCCCGATATACTTTGGCAGCCGCTGCGTTCCGGCAAAACCCGGCACAAGCCCGAGGCTCAGTTCCGGAAGGCCGAGCTTCGCATTTTCTGTGACAAGCCGGATATGGCATGCCATCGCAAGTTCGAGCCCGCCGCCAAGTGCCGCGCCGTGGATTGCGGCGATGACCGGTTTCGGGAACGCTTCCACTTTTTCGAACAATTCCTGGCCGGAAACCGCTATCGCATCGGAGCCGCCGGATTCCCTTAATTGGACAAATTCTTTAATATCCGCTCCCGCCGAGAAAAATCTTCCTTTCCCGTAAAGGAGCACGACCCGGGTTTCAGGATCGTTTTCAAGCTGTCCAAACGCTTGCGCAAGTTCTTTTAAAAGGGCCTGCGCAAGCGCGTTGGCGGGCGGCCTGTTCATTTCAATGCAGGCAACCGCATTTTCCCGTTTGATCGTAATAAATTCCATCCCGTCTCCAACCCCCTTGTGAAAGCTGCGGCAATTAAACCGCCGTTTTTTTGCCGCAGCCGTTAATGATCAATTGATGGACGGGAGCAGCCAGTGAAACGAGGTCGTATTTTTCTTTATTCATCACCCATGTCGTCACCGTTTCATCGACTGTCCCGAAAATCATCTGCCGGACGAGCCGGACGTCAAGCCCGGAATCGAATTCGCCTTTTTCCATGCCTTCGCGGATGATTTGGTCAAAGAGCGTCAAATATTCTTTCAGCACGCTGTTGATTTTAAGCCGCAGGTCTAAATTTGTCTGCCGCAGTTCCAGCTGGGTCACGACCGCCAAATGGTGGTCGGCGGCAAGGACTTTGAAGTGGTTTTCGATCATCTTGAGCAACTTTTCGGAAGGGGAAAGGTCCCCTGCAATATATTCGGAAACCTTTTCGATAAACAGCTGCATTTTTTCTTCAAACAAAGAAATCAGGATATCTTCTTTGTTTTTAAAATACAAATAAATTGTGCCGTCCGCTACGCCCGCCTGTTTTGCAATTTTTGAAACCTGTGCCTGATGATAGCCGTGTTGTGCGATAACCACCACTGCTGCATCAATAATTTGTTTGTACTTTGGCCTGTTTTTCCTCACGGGCTATCACCTTTCAATCTCATGATCTGTCAATTTGGCCGGCCGGTTTGATGGCGACCGGAAAATGAATGACCATTCATTCATATTTTCATATTATACAGGAATGCAGCATTTGTCAAGTCCTGTTTATAAAAAATTTTCCTTAACCGATCTTCTCTCCTTCATTTTCCATCTTTTCTTTTTCTTCTGCAACCAATGAGCGCCGCAAAATTTTCCCGACGGCCGTTTTCGGCAGTTCATCCCGGAATTCGTAAATGCGCGGGACTTTATAGGCCGCCAGATATTGGCGCGCAAACCGGTCCAGTTCTTCTTCCGTTACTGCCATATTCTCTTTCAGCACAATATAGGCTTTGACGGTTTCCCCGCGGTACGGGTGCGGTACGCCGGCCACCACGGCTTCCTGGACGGCAGGGTGCTCATACAGCACTTCTTCTACTTCGCGCGGATAAATATTATAGCCGCCTGCAATGATGATGTCTTTTTTCCGGTCGACAATATAAAAATAACCTTCTTCGTCCATATAAGCCAGGTCCCCCGTAAACAGCCACCCGTCTTTCAGCACTTCCTGCGTTTCTTCCGGGCGGTTCCAGTAGCCTTTCATCACTTGCGGCCCTTTTACCGCCAGCTCGCCGACTTCACCGGGCGGCAACGGCCTGCCGTCTTCGAGCGACCGGATTTCGCAGTCCGTATCCGGCCATGGCACGCCGATGCTACCTTTGACGCGTTTTCCCCATACAAAATTGGCATGGGTGACGGGAGACGATTCACTGAGGCCATACCCTTCCACAAGCTTGCCGCCGGTTGCCTCTTCAAATTTCTGCTGGACTTCTACCGGCAGCGGGGCAGAACCGCTGATGCATGCTTCAATCGATGACAAATCATATTCCTTGATTTTCGGGTGGTTTAAAAGCCCGATATAAATGGTTGGCGCACCCGGAAACAGGGTCGGCCGCTGTTTTTCGATCGTCTTCAGCAGCGACTCCGCATCAAAGCGCGGAATTAAAATCATTTTAAAGCCCTGCATGACAGAAAGAATCAGCACGGTCGTCATGCCATACACGTGGAAAAACGGAAGCATGCCGAGCACCACTTCTTCTCCTTTTTTGGTCCTGTACATCCAGGCATCGCACATCGTCGCGTTTGCAATCAAATTCAGATGCGTCAGCATAACCCCTTTTGGCACGCCGGTTGTGCCGCCGGTGTACTGGAGAATCGCAAGGTCCTCTTCGATATCGAACGGCGTGTCAAGCGGTTCCGGAATTTCTTCCTTCATGATGTTCTTTAGCAAGTGATGGTGCCCGCCGTGCTGAACCCGTACTGTGACGCCCGTTTGCTTTTTCTGCATAAACGGGTAGATGACGTTTTTGGGAAAAGGCAAATAATCGCTGATAGCGGTTATAATAATATGTTCGAGATCGGTTTTCTCAAACACTTTTGCCACTGCCGGATACAGGAAATCAACCGTCAGGATGGCCTTCGCGCCGGAGTCTTTCAGCTGGTATTCCAGTTCCCTTTCCGTATACAGCGGATTCGCCATGACGGCTATCCCGCCCGTGTAAAGGATGCCGTAAAACCCGATGACGGCCTGCGGGGAATTCGGGAGCAGCACGGCAACCCTGTCGCCTTTTTCCACTCCGAGTTTTTTTAAATACCCGGCAAATTTGAGCGCAGCTTCGTACACTTCACGGTATGTCATTTCTTTCCCCATAAAATGGAGCGCTATTTTGTCAGGATACTGCTCAGCTGCTTCGGTTAAAAATGCACAAACCGGTTTTCGCGGATACGTAAGAGAACCGGGTATTTCCAGCGGATATTGGGACAGCCATGGCCTGTCTGTCATTTGCATCAACTCCATTTTTGCATTTTTTATTGACTTATTTTATTATAACGAAAATTGAAACCGCTGACAATTGTTTGCAGCCGAAACAGGAGAAGGATGCGCTCCTTCTCCTTGTTACGGGCTAATCTGCAACAAACAAATAAATGACGCCAAACAATGCAAAAACAGCACAGCAAACAAGCAAAACCTTTGCCAGCTTTTCGAGAAACAAAAGGCCCTCCCCCTTGCCCTTGAAGATTACTTGAATTCTACAATCGTGACGCCGCTGCCGCCTTCGCCCGGTTCCCCAAGGCGGATGCGTTTTACGGCGCGGTGATGTTTCAAAAATTCCTGTACCCCGTTCCGGAGCGCCCCTGTTCCTTTCCCGTGGATGATCGAAACGCGCGGATACCCGGCTAAAAGCGCATCATCAATATATTTTTCAACTTTTAAGAGCGCATCTTCATAACGCTCCCCGCGCAAGTCGAGTTCCAAGCTGACATGGGAATCGCGCCCCCTGACCGTTGCCAGGTGCTTCTCCGGCTGTTTTTGTTGCGGCGGCCGGATATATTCCATGTCGGATTCTTTTACTTTCATTTTCAAAATGCCCATTTGCACGAGCCACTCGCCGCCTGCCGTTTGTTCAAGCAGCGTGCCTTTCTGGTTGAAACTGAGCACTTTGACTTCGTCGCCCGGCTGGTAGACATGCTGTTTCTTTGCCTTTGCCGCCGGTTTGCGGTCCAGTTTCGGCGCCAGTTCCTCCAACTGTTTTCTTGCATCAATCAGTTCATGTTCTTTCACATTGGCTTTGGATTCAAGCTGCATTTTCCGCAAATCGCGGATAATCTCTTCCGCTTTTTCCTTTGCCTCTTCCACCACTTTTGCTGCTTTTTTCTCCGCTTTTCCATACAGCTCATCGCGGCGGGCATAAAACTGTCTCATTTGTTTTTGCAAATCATGGTGCAGCCTCTCGGCATCCTCCAACAGTTTCTGCGCTTCCTGCCGTTCTTTTTCCGCCTCGCGCCTCGCCGATTCGAGCGCGGCAATCATATTTTCGACCTCGTTCGTGTCCGCGCCGATTAATGATTGGGCGTGTGCAATGACGGACGGGGAGAGCCCGAGGCGCCTTGAGATTTCAAATGCATTGCTCCGGCCGGGAACGCCGATTAAAAGCCGGTATGTCGGACTTAATGTTTCCACATCAAACTCGACGCTTGCATTGACGACACCTTCGCGGTTGTAGGCGTATGCCTTCAGTTCCGGGTAGTGGGTGGTGGCGACAACGCGGGCCCCCCTTTTGTACACTTCGTCCAAAATTGAAATCGCAAGGGCAGCCCCTTCCTGCGGGTCGGTGCCGGCGCCGAGCTCATCAAACAGGACGAGCGACTGATCGTCGACCCGTTTCAGGATTTCAACGATATTTGTCATATGGGAGGAGAAGGTGCTAAGGCTTTGCTCAATCGACTGTTCATCACCGATATCGGCAAATACTTCTTTAAAAACAGCCATTTCCGAACCGTCCAAGGCGGGAATTTGCAGCCCGGCCTGCGCCATGAGCGTGCACAGCCCGATTGTCTTCAGCGTAATCGTTTTTCCGCCTGTATTCGGGCCGGTTATTACAATTGTCGTATAATCCTGCCCGAGCGTAATATCATTCGGCACCACTTTATCAGCCGGAAGCAGCGGATGGCGCGCTTTGAACATACGGATGGCGCCGTGGTTGTTGATCACCGGTTTCGAACCTTTAATGGACCGGCCGTATAAAGCTTTGGCAAACATAAAGTCAAAATCGGCGAGAATTTCGACGATAGTGTTAAGCTCCCCGCCGGCTGCTGCCACTGCGGCGGACAATTCGTCTAAAATCCTTTCAATCTCCTGCTGTTCTTTTAAATGCCATTCACGCAGCTGGTTATTCAAGTCCACGACCGATTGCGGCTCAATGAACAAAGTCTGCCCGGAAGAAGACTGGTCATGGACGATTCCCCCGTAATTTGCCCGGTATTCCTGTTTTACCGGGATGACATAGCGATCATTCCGGATCGTAATAATCGCATCCGACAGCATTTTCGCCGCATTTTTGCCGCGAATATAGCCTTCCAGTTTTTCACGGATGCGCCGTTCCGTGCCGCGCAGCCCGTGGCGGATTTGGCGCAGCGTTTCGCTTGCAGTGTCCAGTATTTCCCCGTTTTCATCCACCGCATTCCGGATGTCATGTTCAAGCGGAGTAAGGACCGCAATTCTGTCCGCCATGCTTGTTAAGGTTAAGATCGGCAGTGCTGTTTCTTCTTCCGCGATTCCTTCAATAAACCGTTTCATCGTCCGGCTGACATGGATGGTGCTCGCAATCTGCACCAATTCCTGCGGGTTCAGCCTGCCGCCGATCGCCGCTCTTTTCAGGTGGCGGCGGATGTCATAAATGCCTGAAAGCGGCACATGCCCTTTTAAACGCAGTACTTGTGCCGCTTCATCCGTCTCTTCCTGCATCCGGACCACTTCTTCGTAGGAAGAGGAGGGGAAAAGGGCTTCAATTTTTTCGGCCCCAAGCGGTGAAGAAGCGTGCGCAAGCAGCAGATTTTTAATTTTATCAAACTCGAGTGTTTTGATGATTTTATGTTGCATCTATTCGTCCTCCATGCATTCCGGATTCCAGCGTTCCGGAAAACTGCCCTCTTTTCATTGCAGAACGGGAATGGGTCAGTGCTGATGTTTCTGTTTTAAAAAATCAAGGAGTTGTTCTTTCGTATACGTATTGACCACATTTTTCCTTTCAATCCAGCCTTTTCTCGCGGTCCCGACACCGAAAGCGATATTGCCCAGTTCCGCGGTTGCGTGTGCATCGGTGTTAATCGCGATTTTCACACCGGCCGCCTGCGCTTCTCGTGCACGGGCCGCGGACAGGTCCAATCGGGCGGGATCGCCGCTTAATTCAAGGATCGTGCCGGTTTCTTTTGCCCATTGGAAGAGCAGGTCCAAATCAACATCGTACCCCTGCCTTTTGCCGATTAATCTTCCGGTCGGATGGGCAATCATGTCCACATGCGGGTTGAATAAAGCGCTGTGCAGCCGTTTCATGATCTGCGCGCGGCTGTTCCCAAAACCCGAATGGATGGAAGCAATGACGAAATCTAGGCCTGACAGCACATCATCATCAAAATCCAAAGTCCCATCCGGCAAAATGTCCATCTCAATGCCGGATAAAATCAGGATATCCGGATATTTCTCATTTAACCGGCGGATTTCATTCATTTGCCTGATCAAACGTTCACGTGAAAGCCCGCCGGCCACTTTTAAATATTTGGAATGGTCCGTGATCGCGATATATTCGTACCCTCTTTTTCTGCATGCATTGACCATGTCTTCAAGCGAATCTTTCCCGTCCGACCAGACAGTATGCATGTGCAGGTCGCCCTTTATATCATCAAACTGGACAAAAGGCGTCCCCTTATAGGTTTCCACTTCGCTGCCGTCAGCGCGGATTTCCGGGGGGATGTAAGGCAGCCCATAATGATGATAGAACGAAGCCTCGCTCGGAAAACGGAGCAATTCGCCCGTCTTCAGGATTTTGACGCCGGATTGTGTCAGCCGCTCGCCATGAAGGCCGGCAATCTGCTGCATTTTTTCCAGATGCGCATCCGGCCCTGTTGAAAGAATAAGCGTCAACGCATACAGGTCGGGCTTTGCGATCCGGAAATTGATCCGTAAGCCGGCTTCCCCTTTTAATTTAGCCGTCACTTTTAAACTCCGGATCGAAACAGCTTCCACGACTTCGTTCATTTGAAGAATGTCCTCCGCAACCGATTTTGGATCGAATGTGGAGATGACATAATCGAGCTCTTCTATTCTTTCTTCAAACCGGCGGATGCTGCCAGCGCGCGAATAGGTTTCTATTTTCCTGTTTCCGGACAGCGTTTCTTCGATCAGCAGAAGAACCGGCAGCAGTCGGCCGATGGTATAGGCCGGTTTCCCTGAAAGCTGGTCAAGCGCGTGCAAAATATTGGACTGCGTCGTTTTTCCAAACCCTTTTAACCTTTCAACTTTTCCTTCTTCACAAGCCTTTCGTAAAGAATCCGCATCTGTAATGCCGAGCTCCCTGTAAAGCCTTGATATTTTTCTGGCACCGAGGCCCTGTATCTCCATGAGCGGAACCAGCCCTTTTGGGACTTCGTCTTTTAATTGTTCAAGCAGGGTGGACCGCCCTGTTTCCACGAACTCTTCGATGACGGAAGCGGTTGTTTTTCCGATATTCGGGATATCCGTAAAACGGCTGATTTCCGACAAGTCGCGCCCGTCCGCTTCCAATGCGGATGCAGCCCTGCGGTAAGCCGCGATTTTAAAATGGTTTTCCCCTTTCAATTCCAAGTACACCGCAATTTGTTCCAGCAGCCGGATGACACTGCGTTTATTCGTCCGCATTCGCCTGCCCCCTTTTTTTAACTTATTAAGTGAAGGATCGGGTTTTTACCGTTTACCCGCCACGGTGATTAAAAAGCGCCCTTCCAATGGCCGCGCCTTTTTTCCTGGAAGCATGGGGAGTGCTTGGATCCGAGCCCGGCATCCCGGCCCCGTCCATAAAGAAACACTCCCCCGCCGCGAGAAGTGCTGTTTTGAAAAACCCGTTTCCAACCCGTTTTGCAAATGGTAAACGTGACGGCCGGGTTTCTATTTCACCCACCATGACGCCACAAGAGCTGAAATATAAGGTGTATTTTTAATCATGCCTTCTGCGACTGCGGATCCCTTGAGCGCGGACTGGATCTCATCCACCGGCAGCAAAGATCCGATATATAAAACGATAAAAAGGATCAGGTACAGCTCGGCAAACCCGAGGATGCCGCCCGCCCATCCATTGACTTGTTTGAGGACCGGGAGCTGGGCCAAAAAAGTAAGGGATGACCCGACAATATTCAGAATAATCCTGACAGCAAAGAAAAGGATGGCAAACGCAATAATCCGGTAAAAGGCCGTTTCCATATTGCCTTCGTGCATCAGAAGGGCAAATGAGCTGTCGCTGTTAAAAGAAGGATACGGAATCATCAGCTTCAATTTTTCCGCCAGGTCATCATACAATATGTACGCAACTGCGGAGGCAATTACAAACCCTGTAATATGGACAGCCTGCAATATAAATCCTTTCCGCTTCCCGTTCAGGAATCCAAGCACAAGCAAAATGATGATGGCCATATTAACCATTTTCATCTTCATCCTTTTTCAGCAATTGTAAATAGTGCTGTTCAAGCAGCTCATACTGCTCTTTCAGCTTTATATAATCATGGACAGCATTTACGGCTGTCAGCACAGCCACTTTGCCGGTATCTAATGAAGGATTCTTCGCGCTGATTTCCCGCATTCTTTCATCAACCATCGAGGCAACCAGGCGAATATGGCTTGCCGGATCCGTTCCGATTATGGTATATTGCTGTCCGTATATGCCAACTGTAATTCGGGTTTTTTCCAATGTTGCCTGCCTCCCCATTTGTAAGAATCCTATTCTCTATCATAGCATGGCGGAAAAGCCTTTGTCTAACAATGTCGAACAAATTCACGGAGATCCTGAAACTGCCGGAGGAATCAAAATGCAAAACACTGTCATTGTCGTTTCTGCTTCAACCATGCAAAAAATGAAACAATCTTACCAGAACAGCCTGACGGGGAAAGTTCCGCCCGGCGCCGTTTTTGCCGCAAAAATACCGGGTTGCTCCATTACCGGCTATAAGTCCGGAAAAGTTTTATTTCAAGGGCCGACCGCAGAAACGGAAGCGTCAAAATGGGGACAGCCGCCGGAAAAGAAGCCGGATGCCGCCCGGCGCGCAAAATCTTCCGGCAACCCGCTGCCTCCTAATATCGGGCAGCTTTCCGTCATTGGGTCAGATGAAGTCGGGACAGGCGACTTTTTCGGGCCGATTACGGTTGTCAGCTGTTACGTCGAAAAGGGGCAGCTCCCGCTTTTAAAAGAACTGGGCGTAAAAGATTCAAAAGGATTAACAGACAGTCAGATTGCCGGAATAGCGAAAGAGCTTCTCACCTTTATTCCGTACAGCCTGCTTATTTTGCCGAACGAAAAATACAACCGGCTCCAACAATCGGGCATGTCGCAAGGAAAAATGAAAGCATTGCTCCATAACCGGGCTTTGTACAATACCGCCCAAAAAATTGCGCCGGCAAAACCGGATGCAATTTTAATTGATCAGTTCGCGGAAGCATCCACGTATTACCGGTATTTGCAAAACGAAAAAATCGTCATGCGCGACGGCGTCTATTTCAGCACAAAAGGGGAAGGCGTCCATCTTGCGGTTGCAGCCGCTTCCATTCTCGCACGCTATGCTTTTGTCCGGGAGTTAGAAAAATTAAGCAAAAAAGCCGGCTTTGTTTTGCCAAAGGGCGCCGGCGCACAGGTGGACCAGGCTGCCGCGCGGCTCATCAAGGAAAAAGGCATGGCCGCGCTGCCGCATTTTGTCAAACTGCATTTCGCCAATACGGAAAAAGCGAAAAGGATTGCGGGCGTGAAATAAAGGATGGTGGGAAAAGCCATGGGGTGACGATAGGCGATAAATTTTGAAGGAAAGGCGAACGAGGAGGGACGTTAAGCGAAGAAAACGGATGCATTTTTCTGCGTAACTTAGCGTAGGCGGGGGCTATGGGAAGGAAGACCCTCAATTTTCCGTGCTTTCTTCACATAGACGCGTTCTATGTGAAGAAAGACCCTCGTTTTTGCTTGCTTCCTTCACGTAGACGACCTCTACGTGAAGAAAGACCTTCGTTTTTCCGCGCTTCCTTAACGTAGACGCCCTCTATGTTAAGAAAGACCTTCGTTTTTCCAAGCTTCCTTAACTTAGATGGGCTCTATGTTAAGAAAGGCCTTCGTTTTTCCGTGCTTCCTTCACATAGACGGGCTCTACGTGAAGAAAGACCCTCGTTTTTGCTTACTTCCTTAACGTAGACGACCTCTATGTGAAGGAGGGTCCGCGCTTCCTTAACGTAGACACGCTCTATGGGAAGGCACGCTGATTTTTTCTTAATATTTGCCCGTGCCCGCTTCTAACTGGCACTAGTGGAAGAATAAAAATGAGCAAGCGCATATTTTCAGGATAGGTGCTCCTCAAGTTATCGGGACTATTTACGGGAATTTTTTAGTAGAGAGAGGAATCGAAATTCAGAAAACTGTAAAATTAAAATACACCTGATCATTTGCTCAAGTTGTTAGAAAAACCCTTGAAACTTGTAAAAAATGAATTATAATAGAGTTGTAGTTTGAATTTTTAGAAAGGATGTGAACTATGCTTTATAAAGCCCGCAAAGAATCAACAGAGTTGCTTACTTTAAGATTCTTAAACAGACGGATAGAACTTGAAGAAAAAGACAGGCAATACTATCTGAACCTTGAGAAAGGCTTTGAAGGGGAACGCCAATTTGACAAGTATACGGAAAAGCTGAAATGTGATTGCCTCGTGTTAAATGATTTACGTCTCTCGGTAACCAATACAACATTTCAAATTGATGCATTGGTTATCACCGACGAAACGGCCTTCTTATTTGAAGTGAAAAATCATGAAGGAGATTTTTATTTAGATAGAGATAGAATTTATTATCGAAAAAACAAATCCGAAGTCAGCAATCCCCTTATTCAATTGCAACGGTGTGAATCCCTTTTCCGTCAACTAATTCATTCACTCGGATTAAGCCTTTCCGTTACGGCCTTCGTTGTATTTATTCATCCAGAATTCACATTGTATCAAGCCCCTTTAAATTTACCCATTCTGTTTCCAACCCAACTCAACCGGTTCTTTAAAGAATTAAATACACTCCCGTCAAAGTTGAGTGGCAAACACAAAAAACTTGCGGATAAATTGCTGTCGTTGCATATGGAAAAAACGCCCTATACAAAACTACCGACATATAAATTTGAACAGTTGCGAAAAGGTATCATATGCACGGCATGCGGGGCATTTGCATGTAACGCTGAGGGAAGGCATATTGTATGCAGGAATTGCGGCCAAGAGGAAGACATTTATTCCGCTATATTTCGAACCATCCAAGAGTTTCGGCTTTTGTTTCCGGAACAAAAGATGACGACAGCCATGATGAAAGAATGGTGTAAAATTATCGAGTCTAACAGCAGCATTCGAAAGGTGCTGGAAGATCATTTTAAAACCGTGGGAAAAGGACGTTGGGCTTATTATTGTTGACACCTTTGATTACAGGAATAGGGATGCATGCATAATTTTAAAGAACAATGGTTAAAAAAAGAGCCCGTTGGTTTATGGTGGATCTTAATGTAATAGACATGGCCTATATTAAGAAAGACCTTCGTTTTGGCTTGCTTCCTTAACGTAGAAACGCTCTATGTTAAGGAAGCGCTTTGTTTTTCCGTGCTTTCTTAACTTAGACGGGCTCTATGTTAAGAAAGACCTTCGTTTTTCCAAGCTTCCTCAACTTAGACGGGCTCTATGTTAAGAAAGGCCTTCATTTTTCTACGCTTCCTTAACTTAGACGCGCTCTATGTTAAGAAAGACCTTCGTTTTTCCGTGTTTCCTTAACGTAGACGGGCTCTATGTTAAGAAAGGCCTTCATTTTTCCACGCTTCCTCAACTTAGACGGGCTCTATGTTAAGAAAGGCCTTCGTTTTTCCGTACTTCCTTAACGTAGACGCCCTCTATGTTAAGAAAGATCTTCATTTTTGCGCGCTTTCTTAACATAGACGGGCTCTACTATGTGAAGAAAGACCCTCAATTTTCCGCGCTTCCTTCACATAGACAGCGCTTTGATTTTTGCACTAAAAAAGAAGAGGCCTTTAAGCCTCTTCTTTTTTCTTGGGATTAGCCCCGTAGTACTGCGCCTGCTTTTTCTTTTACCGCATCCAGCACTTTTTCATGCCGGGCGACGACTTCTTCATCCGTTAATGTACGTTCCGGATCGAAGTAAGTAAGCGAGAAGGCAATTGATTTTTTGCCGGGTTCCATATGCCCGCCTTCATATAAATCAAAAATCGAAACGGATTTCAAAAGGGTTCCGCCGGCCTCCCGGATGATTGCCTGCAGCCGGGCTGCTTCCACATCGCGGTCGACAACAAGCGCAATATCGCGGGTGATGGCCGGGAAGCGCGGGATCGGCCGGTATTGGACCGGTTCGGCCGGGTAATCGTACACCGGCTCCAGTTTCAGTTCGAACACGTATGTTTCTTTGATATCGAGTTCTTTTTGCACGTTCGGATGCACCTGGCCGACAAAACCAATTGCTTCCCCGTCCAGCAAAATTTCGGCTGTCCTTCCCGGATGCAGCCCGTTAAATGCGGCCGCGCGGTAGGAAACAGCGCCTGAGACCCCGAATTTTTCAAACAGGCCTTCCAAAATCCCTTTTGCCACAAAGAAATCAACTGCTTTCTTTTCTCCTTGCCACAAGTTGGCAACCCAAAGCCCGGTGATGGCGCCGGCGAGGTGTTCCTGCTCTTCCGGCTGTGCCCCGTCCGCCTTTTTTAAAAAGACATTGCCGACTTCATACAATGCAACCGACTCGTTTTTACGCGCGACATTATACGCGACAGATTCCAAAAGATGCGGCAAAAGGCTTAAGCGCAGCACACTGCGTTCTTCGCTCATCGGCATGGCGACGCGGACCGGTTCGCGTTTTTCAAGTGCATACTGGTGTGCTTTTTCTTCGCTTGTTAAAGAATACGTGGTTGCCTGGTACAGCCCCGCTCCTTCAAGGAAACGTTTCATGGCGCGGCGTTTTTGCTGGATGGCGTTCAAGCCGCCCCGCGTTCCCCTGCCCGCCGGCAATGTCTTTGGCAGCAGGTCATAGCCGTACAGGCGCGCCACTTCTTCAATCAGATCTTCCTCAATCGTAATATCGCCGCGGCGGGTCGGCACAATAACGGTAAAACGGCCGTCTTCCCATGATGCTTCAAACCGGAGGCGTTTGAAAATACGGAGCACTTCTTCCGCTGAAATTTGCGTTCCAAGCACACGGTTGATTTTTTCTAGCGTAATGGTGACAACAGCCGGCTCAATATGCAAATGGTTTTCGGCAACCGTCCCGGCGAGCACTTCCCCGCCCGCATATTTGCTGATCAGCATGGCGGCCCGCTCTGATGCAGGCAGGACGCGGTTCGGATCAACCCCTTTTTCATAGCGGCTGCTTGCCTCGCTGCGCAGGCTGTGGTCTTTTGAAGCCGCGCGGATCGTTCCGGCATCAAAATAGGCGGATTCCAAAAGCACGTTTGCCGTCGTTTCGGTTACTTCTGAATTGGCGCCGCCCATGACACCGGCCATTGCGACAGGTTCAGTGCCGCTCGTAATGACAAGATGGACGTCTTTTAACGTGCGCTCCTGGCCATCGAGCGTCACCATCTTTTCCCCTTCATGCGCCATGCGGACGACAATTTCTTTGGAACCGAGCTTGTCATAGTCAAACGCATGCAGCGGCTGGCCGTATTCGAGCAAAATATAGTTCGTAATGTCGACCACATTGTTGTGCGGGCGGATTCCTTCTGCCATGAGCCGTGCCTGCATCCAGAGCGGGGACGGGCCGATTTTCACATTGCGGATGACTTTTAATGTGTAAAGCGGCGCCGCTTCTTTTGCATCGACACGGACCGAAATGGCATCAGCAGCTTTATCGGCTGCTTCCTGCACTTTTGTTTCCGGCAATTTCACATCTTTCCCGAGTATCGCCGCCACTTCGTAGGCAACGCCGAGCATGCTCATGCAGTCCGCCCGGTTCGGGGTGAGGCCCAGTTCGATAATGGTGTCATCCAATCCTAAAAGCGGCAGCACATCCTGCCCCGCTTCCACATCATCCGGGAACACATAAATGCCGTTTGCGTACTCTTTTGGGACGAGCTTGCTTTCAACACCGAGTTCCTGCAGCGAGCAGATCATCCCGTTCGACTCCTCGCCGCGCAGTTTCGAACGTTTGATTTTCACATGCCCCGGCAGCCAGGCGCCCGGTTTGGCAACAGCAACTTTCTGCCCTTTATCGACGTTTGGCGCGCCGCAAATAATCTGGACAGGCTCGCCTTCCCCGATATCGACCAGGCATTTGTTTAATTTATCGGCGTTCGGATGCTTTTCTTTTTCCAATACATGCCCGACAACGACATTTTTAATGCCTTCCCCCTTAAATGCCACGCTTTCGACTTCAATGCCGGTCCGCGTAATTTTTTCAGCCAATTCTTCCGGCGAAATGCCGTCCAAATCCACATATTCCTGCAGCCATTTATATGAAACAAACATGTTTGACCCTCCTTATTCTTGTACGGAAAACTGCCGTAAAAAACGAATGTCATTTGTATAAAAGTGGCGGATGTCATCAACGCCGTATTTCAGCATCGCAATCCGCTCCGGCCCCATGCCGAATGCAAAACCGGTATATTTTTCCGGATCAAAGCCGGACATCCGTAATACGCGCGGGTGGACCATGCCGGCGCCCAAAATTTCAATCCAGCCGGTGCCTTTGCATACATGGCAACCGTGCCCGCCGCACATTTTGCATGAAATATCCATTTCAACACTCGGTTCGGTGAACGGGAAAAAGCTCGGGCGCAGCCGGATTTCGCGATCTTCGCCGAATAATTTTTTCGCAAATACTTCCAACGTCCCTTTTAAATCGGCCATCGTGATGTTTTCGTCAACAACCAGCCCTTCAATTTGCATAAACTGGTGGGAATGTGTCGCATCATCATTGTCGCGGCGGTACACTTTCCCCGGGCAGATGATTTTGACCGGCCCTTTGCCGTGATGCTTTTCCATTGTCCGCGCCTGGTTCGGTGAAGTATGGGTCCTAAGCAGCATTTCATCGGTTATGTAAAAGGTATCCTGCATATCGCGTGCCGGGTGCCCTTTCGGCAGGTTCAGCGCTTCAAAATTGTAGTAATCGGTTTCCACTTCCGGCCCCTCGGCAATGGTATAGCCCATCCCGATAAACAAGTCTTCGATTTCCTCAATGACTTTTGTAAGCGGATGGTGGCTGCCTGCTTTTACCGGGCGGCCCGGCAGCGTGACATCAATTTTTTCGGATGCCAGTTGCCTCTCGACGGCTTCTGCTTCCAATGCCGCCTGTTTCTTTTCAATACCTGCTTGAATGGCGGCACGCACTTCATTGGCGAGCGCGCCCATTTTCGGTCGTTCTTCCGCTGGCAGCTTCCCCATGCCGCGCAAAACTTCCGTAATCGGGCCTTTTTTGCCGAGATAGGCGACACGGATCCCGTTCAGCGTTTTTAAATCAGCAGCCGCTTCAATTTTGGCAAGCGCTTCGGTTTGCAGTGCTTTCAACGTTTCTTCCATTTTTTGTACCTCCTTTAGGTTTTGGGCGTTAAAAAAGCCCCGCCCTGGAAAAGGGACGAGGCTAATGGTTCGCGGTACCACCCTAGTTAACATAACTAAATTATGTTCGCTTCATTTCAATAACGGCTTTTAACCGTCCCGCCTTTACATTGCAAGCAATGGTCCAAGCGGCAACTCGAGGGGTGAACTTCGCTTCATTTCCCCATAAAAATGCTTCCAGTCTGCGGCATTTTCTCCCTGCATGGCGAAGATCAAGCTACTTTTCCCTGTCATGGTTTTTATCATTTTTCAGTTATTTTTTATTATAGCGGGAAATGCCCGCAATTTCAAACGGAAAGTGAAAATAGGCATGGGCCCGGCCGTTTTGGCACGGAATATTTCCCGTTTTCCGCAATAAATGGACGCTTTGACCACGCGGTTGTCCCTGTTTATCCTGGCCAAACAACGCAGCCGCCCTCATGAAAAATCGTCTGCCTCGATTGCCTTTTGGCGCCTATCCTGAAAAATGGTGCCGGCTGTTTTTCATCTTCTTCTGGTGCCGCGTTCACCGCATGGATAAGGCCTGCTTTTCTGCCTCAAACACGGGGCAGCAAAGGTGGCATCCATTATTTCCGCCAAAGGTTACGCCCGCATTGCAAAGTCATACATTAAAATGCCGGCTGCCACCGCAACATTCAGCGACTCACTTTTGCCGAAAATCGGGATGGACAGGTTTTGTTCCGTTTGCGCAAGCAAGCCGGGGTGTACGCCGCTTCCTTCATTGCCGACAAGGATCGCAAAGGCATCGCCCGGATTTACATCGCGAAAAGTTACGCCGTTTTCAAGCGCTGTTCCGTAAACCGGCACTGCCGCTTCGTTCAGTTTTTCAATCCACATGTTTAAATCGCCTTTTAAAAGCCCGACGTGGAGATGGCTTCCTTGTGCCGCACGCAACACTTTCGGGCTGTACGGATCCGCCGTGCCCTTGCCGAAAATAACGGCATCAAACCCGGCTGCGTCCGCCGTCCGGATCATCGTGCCGGTATTGCCAGGATCCTGCACGGCATCAATTAAAAGATAACGCCTGCCGATGATTTTGGACGGCTGTTTTTTCATCCGGCACACGGCAAAAATGCCTTGCGTCGTTTCTGTATCGGCAAGTGTTTTGCTGATTTCATGCGTGACAGTTATCACCGGCACCCCTTCCGTATTCCAGCGGTTTGGCAGGTCTACGCCTTCTTCAACGATGATTTCTGCCACCACTTCCTCTTTCAGCGCTTCTTCGACAAGATGGAACCCTTCCAGCAAATAAGTAAATGTTTTTTCGCGTTCTTTTTTCGCGGCGAGTTTTTTCCAATGCTTTACTTGCGGATTTTGCAAGGATTGTATGTATTTCAACGTGTTTGCTCCCTTTTCGTTAAGTTTTCCTTGGAATAGTATACATAAAAATAGCGGCCATGTGAAATGCTAGCAGTGAAACGATCAAAGGAGCTGAACCGAAATGGATTTGGACTTGCGGAAAGCAGTCATTCACAATGTAAAAGATGACACGCAGGATCAGTTAAAAGATACGATTGTCGATGCCATTCAAAGGGGCGAAGAAAAAATGCTCCCGGGGCTCGGCGTCCTCTTTGAAGTCATTTGGAACCATGCGGATACACAGGAACAAAAAATGATGCTGGAAACGCTCAAGCAGGGGCTGGGCCAGGTGTAACAAGGGAGCGGAAAGAGCCGCTCCTTTTATATGTGCACCGGCTTTTCCAACCCGTTTACAGTTGCAATGAAGGATGCTAGATTCCTTTTATGCCGGCCGTAACCGATCGGCACTTTGTTTAACTGAATGGAAGACAAAACGACAAAAAATCCGATAATAGAAGCGCTTATTTCCTTGTTGTACGTTTTTACCTCTAGATTGCCGATCTCCTGCAGATGGATCCTTTTTCTGATCCAAAAATAAAGAAAGAAAAGATGAAAAAGCACACAAGCCGCTATACTGTACAGCGCCGTCCAGACGTAAACATCATCAATATGCGTGTCTTTTGCTAACATCATAAATGCAACAAATGCGTCAAACGCAGCCTTGTACATAAAAATAACGGCGGCAATACTTGAGAACCTCCAGCTGAAAGGACGGCTCGGAATAGATAAAAGGATTGAAAGTACATGCACGATAAACAACAGGATTTCAAGGCGAAATACCCGTTGCCAAAAAGGAGACAAGTTTTCCCATCCGATATTTCCGCCATTTACAACTTTGTATGCGACTCCGATCATCACCAAAGAATAAACAAACAATGCGCATAAAAATTTCCGCAGATCGGAAAATGTCAGCAACCGGCTTCTCGCATCAGCATTTAAAATGAGCAAAAATTTTTCTTCGGTTAATTTTTTCACTACATCCCCCCGTGCTCTATTTATGGGCTGGCTGAACGAATCAAATTTGGTCAGATACAAGCCAAATTTGATTCGTTCAGCAAGCCCTACTTGTAGAAACAAAAAGCCCCCGGGTTGGGTGCATGTACATTAACCTCTTAACATATTCATAATATGGTTAATTTCTGTGTCATGCTTGCCGGATTTCCCGCTAAGAAACTCAATATCGCCCTTAATGCCTTTGATTTCATTTGAAACAACTGTAAAAATGCTTTTATGTTCTTCCAGTTTATCGTTTGTGAATTTAAAATTGCTTCGCAGTTCCAAAGCAAGGTTGTCTACTTTCGTTTCAATGCGTTCCTGCCCTGCTTTTAAGCTGGAAACATCACTCTTCAAACTGGAAACATCGCTCTTTAAGCCGGACACATCACTCTTCAAACTGGAAACATCGCTCTTTAAACCGGACACATCACTTTTCAAATCTCTCAATTCATGAAGAATTTGCTGCAAAATCTCATCCATCATTTTACCTCCTCGTATAATAAGTTTAAATCCAAAGTGGATGTCAATTTCCAGTTCATTCTGCTGCTCATTGACAAGTGAATATAAGATTTTGTATTCCGGGCGAGCCCGGAATACAAGTTCGGACTTGGACGCTTCGCGATGTTCCCGGATAATGGTCTTAGGATCGTTTGGGTCAATGCTTCCCCTCCTTGTAGCCTGACTACTCGAAAAGTCTGCATCCCCAGGTTCTTGCTTGAACGTCTAACCCGTAGGCCGTTCCTCCGGATCTCCGTGCTGGAAATGAGCAGTTCCAGGCAGCCCACGGCCCGGATGAGTTCTCATACGCGAGGCTGACAGATCGGCAAGCCATCTGGGGATATCCCGAAGCGTCCGATTCCATCGATCCCAATACAGAGAGGAGGAAATCATATGCCCTTATTTGTCGGTATTGACGTGAGCTCCAAAAACCTCGATGCCTGCCTGATGGATGGAATGGGGGAAACGTTGGCCACCCAAACGGTGACAAACAATCTTCCCGGTGCCTCTGAGTTAAGAGACACCATCCTCCAACATGCGGAGGCGGATGACACCATCCAGATCGCCATGGAGGCCACATCTGTGTATAGTTGGCACCCGGCAATGTTTTTCCATGAAGATCCCGAGCTGAAACAGCGTCGTACAAAGGTGTTTACCCTGAATCCGAAGCTGGTGAGAAATTTCAAAAAGGCTTATGCCGAGATGGACAAGACCGATCCCAAAGATGCCTGGGTAATTGCGGACCGCTTGCGTTTCGGGAGATTGCCGAAATCCGTGATTCAGTCAGAACAATACCTTGCCCTTCAACGGTTAACACGGATGCGCTATCACCTGATTCAAAGTTTAACCCGGGAACAACAGGTATTTTTGAATCATCTGTTTTTCAAATTCAGTGCCTTTAACCTTGAAGTGGATACATCGGTCTTCGGCCATGCCATAACGGAATTTTTGCTTGAGGCCTATAGCCTCGATGAAATTGCCCAAATGCCTCTGGAGGACTTAGCGATGTATCTCCAGACCAAAGGCCATGGCCGCTTTA
Organism: Weizmannia sp. FSL W8-1119; assembly: GCF_038008605.1. Taxonomy (NCBI): domain Bacteria; kingdom Bacillati; phylum Bacillota; class Bacilli; order Caryophanales; family Bacillaceae; genus Heyndrickxia; species Weizmannia sp. FSL W8-1119. The sequence continues at coordinate 1,957,711 of NZ_JBBOZL010000001.1, forward strand.
GCGATCCCGAGGATTTGGCCGCATCCATCCAAAAAGCTGCCCGGTCCTCTTACCGGCTTTCTAAATGTGTGGAGGATTCGATTGACTTGGTCCTGGGCAGTTCTATTGAGATCATCCGGCATCTTAAACGCCAAATCAAGGATTTGGATAAGGCGATTGCCCGCGTTCTTGATGGAATCCCGAATACCCTCCAGACCATTCCGGGAATAGGCCCGGTGAGCTGTGCTGGGATTCTCGCTGAAATCGGCGACATTGAGCGCTTTGACGACCAAGCCGCGATCGCAAAATTTGCCGGATTGTTCTGGCCCCGCCACCAATCGGGTGATTTTGAGGCTGATGACAAAATGCTTGCGCGTACAGGCAATCGTTATCTCCGGTATTACCTGGTTGAGGCTGCCAATCTGGTCCGGCGACACGAACCTGAGTACCGCGCCTTTTACCAAAAGAAATATCGTGAGGTGCATAAGCACTCACACAAACGCGCCCTCGTCTTAACGGCAAGAAAACTGGTGCGCCTGATCGATGCGCTGCTCCGCAACGATCAAATTTATGCGCCGAAAAAGAAGGTGACGCGATGAGGTAACCAGGTAACCATCATCGATAGCCTGAACTTGAAAACTTCCAGATTATTCCAATTATCTGGAGGCTTAGTTCAGTATTGCCATTTTTATGACATAGAGCCAACAAAATTTCCAATTCACTTGTTTTTAACCCTTGACATCACACCGTAGGACTTCCTTTTTCAAATAGTATATCACAAAGATTGCTTTTCCTACTATCTATCATTTCTGTTTGTTATCAATTTTTTCTAGACGATTCGTATACAATTGTATACAGAAAGGAGCACGTGTATGAGATCATCAATTGACCCCGGAGGGAAATTTGAAGGCCCTTTTTGTCCTTCATCAACCCAATGAAGGACAGTTCACTGTTGCAACCTTGTTTTTTTGTCCTTCATCAATTCAATGAGGGACAGTTCGAGAATACTGGCCGCCCGTTTTGTCTTTCATCAATCTGATGAAGAACCTTTCACGATCCCCGCTGTTTTTTTGCAATTGCGTGCAGCATAGCTGGCGCATGCAAAACCCGTGGCGAAACCGCACACGGGCTTTTGAACAACAGATTTATTGCACGCTAGAACTATATCCCCCGGGACTTTGCTGCTTTCTCCCAGCTATAGTAAACCCCTAAACTCACCACACCTAAAACGAGCGGCAACCACCACGGATAAGAAAAGGACGGGCCGATTTTCGGCATGAATTTATCCAGCAAAATAACGACGCCCAGAAAAACAAAGATTACGGCATCTATTTTCAAAAAAGTTAGGATTTGCACCTTTTTTGTCTTTTCCTTAAACAAACTCTTTTTCAAGATACGAAAGATATACCAAATGGCAAAGATCACGTATAGCCCGGCAATGAAAAAGTTCAGGGCCGCGGGTACAGGATAAAACGGCGGCAAAGGTCTGGAAAAGAACCGTTCAACAACAAAAGCAGTAATGCCATTAATGACCAAATCAATCCCCAAAAGCAAGATCATTATCCTGATTGTAAAAGAAACCATATTGCGTTTGTTTTCTTTCGGCAGCTGCCTGATGATTTCGTCGGCAAATGCTTTCGGGTCACCGCCGAACATTTGCGCAGCTGTCTTGTTTTCTTTTTGGCCTTCGAGCAGATGGTCAAGCAGTTCCATCAGCACTTCTTCTGTTTGCTGCTCGGACAAAACGGTTTGCAGGCGAAGGTAGACAAGCAGATCGTTGTAAAATTTTTTGTTCTCAGGTGCCAGTTTCTGCCGTTTACGGTTGTTTTCCTCAATCAACTGTTTTACACTAAGCATCCTCACTTCTTCCTTTCAATAAAAGTTGAACAGGGGCTGCGATTTGCTGCCACTCTGTTGTAATCTCATCTAACGCGGATTTTCCTTTCTCCGTTAATTCATAATACTTGCGGCTTGGCCCGGAATCGGATGGTCGCATCTCTCCATGGATCCAGCCGTTCTTTTGCAGGCGCAACAGAACCGGGTAAAGCGTCCCCTCGCTAATTTCCTGGAGGCCTATTTGCTGAAGTTTTTTTGAAAGAATGTAGCCATAAACCGGTTCTTTTTCAATCACAGCCAGCACACAGCCGTCTAAAATGCCTTTCAGTAACTGGCTTCGAATGGACATCCCTCCACCCCCATTTCAACTACTTTGTTATGCAAGTTAGTTTATCAAAAAACGAACTACTTTGCAATGCAAAATAGCAAAAAACAATAAAAAAATCCAGCGGCAGGCAAACCGCTGGAGAAATGTTATGATTGCTTTTTTCGCTTGGAAAAATAATGAAGGAAAAAGGACAGAATCATATAAGCCAAAATTAAAAATACCACATAATTTGCCCAAAAGTTTTCAAGGTTTAACACATTCAGTGTGCTCAGCCCTTTCTGGATGCCCATTACAATGAGCACCGTCACCGCAAACATGAAAAATAATTGCACATATCGTTTCATAGCCGTCCCTCCCAAATAAAGATAATCACTATGATGATCTTAAAAAATGGTCCGGGCGAAAACTGTGATCTGGATCATAGCAAAGCCGGCTGTTTATGGCATTTATGTGAAAAGACGTGTTTTGGGATTAGCACGGATGTTTTAAAAGATGGCGCCTGTTCCATGGTATAATCAATTGGGAAGAACCCCTCATTTAGGGCAGAGGTTTTTAGGAAACCCTCTCTAAAAAACTAAGAAAACAGCATCCTTTTTCGGTGCTGTTTTGCGTGAAAGGACGATTATCAATGAAAAAAGAAAAAGCAGTCGTTGTTTTCAGCGGCGGCCAGGACAGCACCACCTGCCTTTTCTGGGCAAAGCAAAAGTTTCAGGAAGTGGAAGCCGTTACGTTCGATTACGGGCAGCGCCATCGTCTTGAAATAGCATGTGCAAAAAATATAGCGGAAGAGCTCGGGGTAAAACAGCATATTCTTGATATGCAACTGTTGAACCAGCTCGCCCCGAACGCGCTGACGAGGGAAGACATGACCGTGAAAGCAGGGGCTGACGGGGAGCTTCCGAATACGTTTGTGCCCGGGCGGAATTTGCTGTTTCTCTCTTTTGCCGGGGTGCTTGCCAGCCAGATCGGCGCAAGGCATATCGTAACCGGTGTGTGCGAAACGGACTTCAGCGGTTACCCGGACTGCCGCGATATCTTCGTCAAATCTTTAAACGTCACTTTGAACCTTTCAATGGACCAGCAGTTTGTCATTCATACCCCGCTCATGTGGCGTAACAAAGCAGAAACATGGGCGCTCGCGGATGAACTCGGGGCATTTGATTTTGTCCGTGAAAAGACGCTGACCTGCTATAATGGCATCATCGCTGACGGCTGCGGGGAATGCCCGGCGTGCAAATTGCGCAAAAGAGGGCTGGAGCAATACCTGGCCATCCGGAACGGGCAGTCTGAATGACGATTTCGTTGGAATTGTGGTAAAATAATGAAAAAAGGAGGCGGGGGAATGGCTGAAATCAAAACAGTATCGATCATTGGGTTAGGCGCGCTCGGTATTTTATTCGGGCATCATTTATCGAAAAAAATGCCGGCGAAAAACTTGCGGATCATCGCTGACCAACAGCGCATTGAACGATATGAGCGGGAAGGCGTTTATTGTAACGGCGAAAAATGCCACTTTCATTATGTCACACCGGAAGAAACAGTGGAGCCGGCAGATTTGGTGCTATTTACGGTCAAATTCAACGGACTGGACGAGGCAGTTGAAGCAGTCAAACAACATGTCGGGCCGGATACGGTGATTTTGTCTGCCTTAAATGGGATCTCAAGCGAAGAAATCATTGGCCGTACATATGGAATGGACAAAATGTTATACTGTGTCGCCCAGGGGATGGATGCCGTCAAAACCGGAAACCGGCTGACATATGCGCATATGGGCATGCTTTGCTTCGGGGAAAAAGAGCCGGGCATATTTTCGGACAAAATGAAAAAAGTGGCCCGTTTCTTTGAGCAAACGGATTTGCCATACAAAGCCGATACCCAAATGATGAAAAGGCTTTGGGGCAAGTTCATGCTCAATGTCGGCGTCAACCAGACCGTCGCCGTTTACAAAAGCAATTACGGCGAAATCCAAAAAGACGGCCCTGCGCGCGAGATGATGATTGCCGCCATGCGGGAAGTAATGGCATTGTCCGAAAAAGAAGGGTTTCCGCTTACGGAAGAAGATCTCCGTTACTGGCTGAAAGTGGTCGGAAACCTGAGCCCTGCCGGCAAGCCGTCAATGGCGCAGGATGTGGAGGCAAAACGGTACAGCGAAGTCGGCCTGTTTTCCGGAACCGTCATCAAACTCGGCAAAAAATACGGCGTTCCGGTCCCGGTCAACGAAGAACTGAACCGGCGCATCCGGGAAATCGAAAGCACTTACGCCCCAGTGCATTGAAGCAGAATACCAAAAAAGGGAGCTTTCCGGAAAGCTCCCTTTTTGGTATGGGATACGCTTCCTGTTGTTTGCAGTGAAGGCCAGGAAGACGGTCTGATGGCAGAACAAAACGTAAATATCTTCGATTGATGTTTCCCTCTCCAGTCCAGAATCCACCTTTTTCTTCGTTAATGCTTGTTGTTCTCATGTATTCCAATCCAGCAAAGCCAATAGGTAATCTTTTATGCAGATACGCGCTGTATAAAGAAAGATTTTCGTTTTGATTATCATGAAGAAGAATGGTCAATACTGTAATCGGGAAATGTCAGATTGGCCTTCGATTGCTTTTGCTGTCACCAGAAATCAGGAAACCACCAGCCGGCTTAGGGCACAGCAACATAGCAAGCGGAAATTTTGACTTTCTGGTGCGGTTTACTTATCATTATCTAACATAAAATATAAATGGAAGCAGGTCGATAAAATGACAAAAGTTGGAATTTTGCTTGGTTCTTTGCGGAAAGCATCTTTTTCAAGAAAACTTGCGGAAAATGTAGCTAACCTTTTTCCTGAAGGATATGAAACAGAATTTATCGAGATTGGAAATCTCCCTTTATACAATCAGGATTTTGATGACCATAACCAGGTTCCGGCCGAGTATACGGCATTCCGGAATACAGTAAAATGGCTCGATGCGGTGCTGTTTGTCACACCGGAATATAACCGTTCCGTCCCGGCTGTCTTAAAAAATGCCCTCGATGTTGGTTCCCGCCCGTACGGCCAAAGTGTATGGAATGGAAAACCGGCGGCAATCATCAGCCAATCCCCTGGAAACTTGAGCGGGTTTGGCGCCAATCATCATCTGCGCCAGTCGCTTGTTTGTTTGAACATGCCGATCCTCCAGCAGCCTGAAGCTTATATCAGCAATGTGGCTGCACTGTTTGATGAAAGCGGCAAGATTGTAAATGAAGGCACAGTCCAGTTCCTGCAATCTTTTACAGATGCATTTGTTGATTTGATTAAAAAGTACAAAGGCTGATGTTCCATATCGGAAGCTGAAAAACAGCGGGATGCCCTTTCGCCAAAGGGTTCCCGCTGTTTTTCGCCCCTGTGCCATTCCTTGATCGTTTAAAAGCAGCTGAAAATCCGGAGAAATATCTTTTCCGGCCAGGAACAGCGGGCCTTCACAGAGATTAGTTCACAACGCAGGAGCTGGCCGGCAAGCTGGATACCGAATTGAATCAATTTAAAGTCAGCTAATGATAAACAGACAGTATGATCACATGCAAGTGGCCACACTGCCTGTTTTGATGAGTGGGAATAAACCAAATCCGGCCAAACTCAGGACCTTAACGTATGCAAGTCCGGAAGCGGCGCTTTTAGAATCATGCTTCATGCATTCTGACAATGATTTTCCCGCGTACGTGGCGGCCTTTTAAGGTTTTCAAACCGGCCGGCAGTTCCTCACGCGGGAGCACTTGATTGACCATCGGGTTATATGTCAATTCATAACTGTGGCTGTAAATTTCCACTAAGTTTCCGAACGGATCTTCACAGTAGACCATCCGGTAAGGCTTTTTCCCCGGGTAATATTCGCGGACCGGCATCCGTTGTTTGCCCCCGTGCGCCTTTATTTTTTCCACGAGCCCTTCTACATCTGGGTCCTGGACGGCATAATGGAAAATGCCCGTTTTCCAGTACTCAAAATGATTGTCAGGTGTTTCAATGTTTTTGAACTCAAACATGATTTGCGGCCCTGCGCCCATTTTGCTGAGTGATTCTTTTTCGGTCATTCCCGGCGTATCGCCTGCAATGCCGACATCTAAGGCAAATGCGATGTCAGGGTTTACTTTATGGGCTGCTGTTTTCGCACCGCGCAGGTGTGTTTGGTCTAATTTTGCCATCGTTTTCCCCTCCAGCATCACATTCATGCGATTTATTATAACGGAAATTTTCAGAAGTATATATGGATCCGCCTGTTTCACAAGCCCCGCCATTTCCGGATTTTAGCTGCCGTGCCGTTTAGAAATTGCTGTGGTCCATCCCCTCTAACGCGGCCAATCCTGTGGACCCAAATCCGCCTTCCCCTCTTTCGGATTCTGCTAACTGTTCCGTAACACTTACGGTGACAGACATGACGGGTGCGATAATCATTTGGGCGATTCGCATCCCTTTTTCAACTTTGAATGGCGTCTTTCCAAAGTTGATTAAAATGACTTTAATTTCTCCTCTGTACCCCTCATCAATCGTACCCGGGCTGTTTAAAACGGTGACCCTGTGTTTTAAAGCGAGCCCGCTTCTCGGCCTGACCTGCGCTTCTGTTCTGCGCGGCAGCTCGATGGCAATGCCGGTACGGATCAGTTCCGCTTCCCCCGGCGCAATGGTTTTTTCTTCGATGGAAAATAAATCTAGCCCTGCATCTCCGGGATTGGCCCTTTGCGGCAGTTGTGCATCAGGATGCAATAATTTTACTTTTAAGACATCATCCATTGAAATCGCTCCTCGTATAGTTCTTTCATGATTATATCAAACTAAAACAGGTTTTTACTTTTTTCCGGGGAATCCGGAAATTTTTTACCAGAAGGGGGACTATGCTTGGGTGAACTACCCTCCACTTATCAACCTTACGGTTTGATTGAAGTGGGGGCTTCTCGACTTATCGTTGCTTTTACTAGCCAACGAAAACTGACCGAGCTAACCCTCTTGTTCCAAGAGTTTTGTTACTTATGATAACGCTAATAAGCGTATACCTTCATTTTTGATATTGATTGCTGAATTATAGTCGCGATCTGCCACATAACCGCACGAACAACGGTAGGTGCGTTCAGATAGTTTCACAGGTTTTGCTGCACCACAACAAGAACACTTCTTAGTGGAGGGAAACCACTTATCAATTTTCACAAGTTGTTTCCCCTGTTCTTTTAGCTTATACGCTAAGAAAGTAGTAAACATCCCCCAGCCGTTATCATGAACGCTTTTCCCAAAGTGAAGGGCTTGAGACATCCCTTTCATGTTCAAGTCCTCAATCACGACAGCATCAAAGTTAGAAGCTAATTCTTTTGACTTATGATGAAGAAAATTCATGCGTTGGTTCGCCACTTTCTCATGTAACTTAGCCACTACTAGTCGTTGCTTGTTCCAACGTGCAGAACCTTTCTTTCTTCGAGAAAGAATTCGTTGTGCTTTTGCTAATTTATCTAAGGCTTGCCGATAGTAACGTGGGTAATTGGCTTTCTTACCCTGTTCACTCTCGACATATAGACCATCCATAGCAAAATCCAAACCAACAACTTTCTGTATTTTAACTGGACGAATATCTTTCTCATATTCTGTCAAAATTGAAATGTAGTATTTGCCTGTCTTTGTTTTAGAAATAGTGCAAGATTTGATTTTATAATCAGCAGGTATCTCTCTATGCTGTTTCATTTTTATTGGCTTTTTGATTTTTGGCAGTTTGATATGACCATTTTCTAGCTTAATATTTCCGTTGACCATATTAGTTGTATAGGATTGTTTTGCTTTACGATTTTTGAACTTTGGAAAATCCGCATTTCCTTCAAAGAAATTCTTATAAGCAGTCTGTAAGTTCATTTGTGCATTTGCCAAAGCTAAAGAATCCACTTCTTTTAGGAATGGAAATTCACTTTTATATTTTGCAGGAGTCGGAAACTTTTGCTTTTTAAGCAATTCTTTATCATCCTTGAACTTTTCATACGTTTCTTTGCGTTCAGCTAACATCTTATTGTAGACAAAGCGAACACAACCAAATGTCTTAGCTAATAATGCGGATTGTTCTTTGTTTGGTAACAAACGAAACTTGAAAGCTTTGTTTTGCTTGGCCATATCCATTCACCTCACTTTGTGCGGAAAAATTTCGTATATATTGATTATATCGTAAAAAATCCGTACAATCAATATGAGGTGATAATCATGAGAGAAGAGAAAGAACGTGTAGAAATTCGTATGCCTAAGACGATATTAGAAAAATTGAAGCAATATCAAAAAGAAAATGGGATTCCAACTAGAACAGCCGCAATCTTAGAATTGTTGAGAAAAGGATTGGAAAAATAACTTTGGCTAAAGCCAACCGAAATTCATCTTCCACCTACTCATTGGTGCGATTCGCACCTTCACATTCCTTGAGGATGGGAGACTTCTTTCGGAAAGCCGTTAAAAAAACAGAGCCCCCGGCATGTAGGAAGCTCTGTTTTTTGATTATAATGCTGCTTTTGCTTTGTTTGCCAGTTCGGCAAATGCTTGTGCATCGTTCACAGCGAGGTCGGCAAGCATTTTGCGGTTCACTTCAATGCCGGCCTGTTTCAAACCGTGCATCAAACGGCTGTAGGAAAGGCCGTTGATTCTTGCCGCAGCGTTAATACGGGTAATCCACAGTTTGCGGAAATCGCGTTTTTTCTGGCGACGGTCGCGATACGCATACATGTAGGATTTCATTACTTGCTGATTGGCAACTTTAAATAATGTATGTTTTGAACCATAATAACCTTTGGCTAATTTCAGAACTTTTTTGCGTCGTCTGCGGGTAACTGTACCGCCTTTTACACGTGGCATAATCTTTTCCTCCTAATTGAAAGCTTTGTTTTCTTACAGATTGTCGAGCATTTGGCGGATGCGTTTCATGTCGCTTGCGGATACAAGCGTTGATTTACGCAGCTGGCGTTTTTGTTTTGTCACTTTATTTGCGAACAAATGGCTTCTGTAAGCGTGGGAACGTTTCAGGCTGCCGGAGCCGGTTTTCTTAAAACGCTTGGCAGAGCCGCGGTGAGTTTTCATTTTTGGCATGATTAGTCCTCCTTAAGTTGGCGTTACTTCTTCTCTGTTTTTGGTGTGAGCACTAAGAACATGCTCCGTCCGTCCATTTTCGGTTTGGATTCGACCGTGGCGACTTCGGCACATGCTTCTGCAAACCGGTCGAGGACACGCTGCCCGATTTCTTTATGGGTAATGGCGCGGCCTTTAAAGCGGATCGAGGCTTTTACCTTATCGCCTTTTTCCAAAAACTTAATGGCATTGCGGAGTTTTGTATTAAAGTCATGTTCTTCGATGGTCGGGCTCAAACGAACCTCTTTTACGTTAATGATTTTTTGTTTTTTTCGTGCTTCCCTGTCTTTTTTCTGCATCTCGAAACGGTATTTTCCGTAATCCATGATGCGGGCAACAGGCGGTTTTGCGTTTGGCGCAACAAGTACAAGGTCAAGGTTGGCACGTGCCGCAATCTCCAATGCTTCGTTCCGGGATTTAACCCCCATCTGTTCACCGTTTTGGCCGATTAAACGGACTTCGCGGGCACGAATGCCTTCGTTCACCATCATGTCTTTGCTAATAATGAGCCACCTCCAAGATAATTTCAAACAAACGTGTGAATATATCGCTTGCGAAAAAGCCCTGAACGTACTGTACACGAAAAAAAGCGCAGGGAACACACCCGCGCTTATAGTCACAATCATCAATAGATACCTGGCAACTGCACAATTGCGTCAACAGGTGAGAAGCGGGCTGCTCCTTCTTTTCACAAACTTATATTCAATTCCACTCCATTATTGTATCACTTTACCGTATCCATGTCAATTTGCAAGAATCCCGAAAAATCTGTTTAACTTTTTTGGCTCAACATGCGTTATTTTATCAAACCGGCAGAGGAATCACAAGTGTTTTTTTGGTCTCCTCTCTGAAGTGCTTAATGAAAATGCTTGTCTTTGTTGAAACAAAAGCTTCTAAAAATAAAGTTTTTACATCAAGCCTGAGCATCTATTTACATGCTTTTTTCGGTAGGCAAGAGAGCGACATTTTATATAAAATGAACGGAAATCGGATCAAATGTAAATCAATTTTTCATTTTCCCCTCCTAACCATGCCACCGGTTTCAATCCAATTTTCCGATAATAGCCGTGCGTTCCATTTATCTCCTTTTTTATCTACTTAATTTCACATACGTATGGTCAATCTCCATCACCTTTGGCAATTCTCTCATTCTTTTGCTTAACATATAAAACAGTGCCAAGACAAACAGCCCTATTCCAAAAAAGCTCATGGTAAGCTGGACAGAAGTGATCTTGGCCATCACGCCGCCGATCAATGATCCTGCCGGCATCGCAAGCGATAGCAAACTCACATTGATGGTATTGACCCGCCCTAACATTTGTTCATCAGGCAATTGCTGAAATATGGCAGAAAACAAAACATTGATGGCGCCAATAGATAACTCGGAAATAAACATAAGCGTATAAACATACCATATCGAAACATTGCTCAATAAAATCATAAAAAGCCAGGACAACCCGGAGAGCAAAAAGCCTGCAGCCAATATTTTGCCAAATGGAAATATCCGGCTGATTTTATCCGCACCTGCTGCTCCTGCCAAAGCCCCTAAGCCCAAAGCCGCTGTCATGATGCCGTAGGATGAAGCGCCTTCGCCCGTAGTATTGGCGAAAGAAGGCAATACGACCATTACAATTGCGAAAAAAAAGTTTAAAAACAGCAAGGGGATTAATAATTGCAAGATGAAAGGCTGTTTGACAAACGATATTCCTTCTTTAAAATCCCGTTTGTACGCCTGCCATTCTTCCCGTACGCTCCCGGTTTGCTTGCTTCTTTTTACCTGTACTTTTAAAAACAAAAACAGAATGGATGAGAGTATAAAAAGAAGCGAATTCATACCGAGCACCATCGACATCGAGAAAGCGGCAAGGATAAACCCGGCAATCCCATTAAAGAAAAAATCCGAACCCTTATATGCAATGGACATGAGTGAATTGGCCTTGACGAGATCTTTCTTTTCCACGGCTTTCGGCAATAATACGCTCTCTAACGGGTAAGTCAGTTCCGATAAAAACGAAAGAACCGGGATGGAAAGCAACAGCAGCCAGACATTCATGATTCCATACTTGCTTAAAACAACAAGAAAAAGCAGTAAGCCGGCTTGTAAAACGCTTGCTGTAACCAGCAATTTTTTTGCATTTATTTTGTCAAGAACCGGGCCGTAAAATAAGCTCAGCACCTCTGTCAGCGAAAATAAGAATCCGGCAAATCCGGTATAGACCGTCGAGTTCCCCCCTAATTTTAAAACCATCCACATCATGGCAATATAATAAACACTATCCCCAATATTGGTGAACAGCCTGCCAAAAAACAACGCATTAAAATGACGATTCCGAAATAAGTGCATTGGGCTCCGTCCCCTTCCCCTGTGCCAACCCATTTTTTCCTCTATTATATAATAAAAAGCACCCTGCAAACCTTTTTGTGGTCCTTTAGGGTGCGTGATTTCTTGTCTGTTTTACCGTTTTATTTCTTCTTTTATCTTGCTGAGGAAGGTGTCGACCGGCACCGTTTCCGTTTGTTTCTCGCCGTACTTGCGGACATTGACCGTGTTGTCGGCAGCTTCCTGGTCGCCGACAACGAGCGCGTACGGGATTTTTTGCACTTGGGCTTCACGGATCCGGTAACCCAGTTTTTCATCGCGGTCGTCCAGTTCAACGCGGACTCCTTCAGACTTAAGCGTTTCTTGGACTTTCCGCGCATAGTCATAATGGGCATCCGGCGATACCGGAATCACTTGTACCTGGACCGGTGCCAGCCATGTCGGGAACGCCCCTTTGTATTCCTCGATCAAATAAGCGACAAACCGTTCCATTGTCGAAACAACGCCGCGGTGGATGACAACCGGGCGGTGCGGCTTGCCGTCTTCCCCGACATACGTCAGATCAAATCGTTCCGGGAGCAGGAAGTCAAGCTGCACGGTTGACAATGTTTCGTCTTTGCCAAGCGCCGTGCGGACCTGGACGTCAAGCTTCGGGCCGTAAAATGCAGCTTCGCCTTCCGCTTCGTAATAGTCAAAACCAAAATCATCCATCGTTTCTTTCAGCATCGCCTGTGCCTTGTTCCACATTTCATCATCATCATAATACTTGTCCGTATTTTCCGGGTCACGGTACGACAGGCGGAACGAGTAGTCGGTAATGTTGAAATCTTTATATACCTCAAGAATCAGTTCGACTACGCGCTTGAATTCTTCCTTAATCTGGTCCGGACGCACGAAAATATGGGCATCATTCAGTGTCATGCCGCGCACCCGTTGCAGGCCGGAGAGCGCACCTGACATTTCATAACGGTGCATGAGCCCGAGTTCGGCAATCCGGATCGGCAATTCGCGGTAGCTGTGGATCGTATTTTTATACACCATCATATGGTGCGGGCAGTTCATCGGGCGCAACACGAGTTCTTCATTGTCCATTTTCATGACCGGGAACATATCTTCCTGGTAATGGTCCCAGTGGCCGCTCGTTTTATACAGGTCCACGCTGCCAAGCACCGGCGTATAGACGTGGTCATAGCCGAGTTTGACTTCCTTGTCGACAATATACCGTTCAATGGTGCGGCGGATCGTTGCGCCTTTTGGCAGCCAGAGCGGCAGGCCTTGTCCGACTTTTTGCGAGTTCGTGAAAAGTTCGAGTTCTTTCCCAATTTTCCTGTGGTCGCGTTCTTTTGCTTCTTCCAGGAATTTCAAATGGGCCTCGAGATCCTCTTTCTTGAAGAAAGCCGTCCCGTATATGCGCTGCATCATTTTGTTGTTGCTGTCGCCGCGCCAGTATGCACCGGCAATGCTTAATAATTTGAATTCCTTGATTTTTCCGGTTGACGGCACATGGACGCCGCGGCACAGGTCAACAAATTCGCCCTGTTCATAAACCGTGACCGTTTCGTCCGGAATCGCATCAATCAGTTCAAGCTTGTATTCATCATTCGCAAATATGTTTCTGGCTTCGTCACGGGATACGACTTTGCGGACAATTTCAAGGTTTTCCGCAGCAATTTTTTTCATTTCCTTTTCAATTTTCGGCAAGTCTTCCGGCGTGATCGACGCGTCAAGATCCATATCGTAATAAAATCCGTTTTCAATTGCAGGGCCGACGCCAAACTTGACATTGCCATACAGGCGGCGGACAGCCTGTGCCATTAAATGTGCCGTGCTGTGGCGCAGAATGCCAAGCGCATCTTCATGCTCAGGGGTGACGATTTCAATTGCGCCGTCTTCTTCAATCGGTGTGCGCAAATCGAGCAGTTTGCCGTTCAGTTTGCCGGCGAGCGCCTTTTTTCGGAGGCCCGGGCTGATCGATTGGGCAATCTCTTCCGTTGTTGTCCCAAATGGAAATTCCTTTAAAGCGCCATCTGGAAATGTGATTTTTACGATCTCTGCCATATGTCCCACTCCTTTAAAAATGATGTCAACGCGGGTGGCCGCAAGAACAAAGCCAAAAAAATAAAACCCGCCCCCGGCAAGGGACGAGTTTTGTACACGCGGTTCCACCCTCATTTCCGCACGTCTCTACGTACGGCTTGAGTTTGATAACGGAAATATCCGCCAGCCGCTACTTATTTTGTTCACGGCTGAAGTTCGGAGGCGGTAAGCATCCTGCCCGTGCCGGAAAGCTTGCAGCCTGGGGCTTTCCTCTCTGAAAGGCGGTAACAGAATCCTGTTGTCCTCGTCATCACATTGAATTTTTCATTTCCAATTGATTATGTAAGTAATTATAGAAGTTTGCAATGAAAAAATCAAGGGATGGCGATGGATTTTGTTGCCGTGCTGCGTTGCCCCGCTTCAAGGCCCCCTTTTTATCATTCGCTGGCGGCGAGCTGATCGTGCATAAAGTGCATCCGGCTTTTCACGGCCACCCGTTCTTCAAAAATATTGCATATCGTACGGATCAAAGCATGGTCCGGGGTATCCGTATAAATTTCAATGCGGGCAGGCGCAATCGATAAAAGCGGTGCAATCGTGACAGAGTCAATATAGACAGGGTGGTTGGACAGAAGCCTGCGGTCAATCAGCCCATCCAGTTCTTCCCTCGTCATTTCCCGGAATTGGCCGTTGTAAAATTTCACCTGTTCCCCGAGGCAGAGCTTTATTTTTTCTCTTTTTGGTTCTTTTTGCTTCAAGTAATCCCTCAAGCTTTGCACAAAAATCTGGTATTCCTGTTCCATTTTGTATTCGTCAATCGCAATACCGATGTATCGGTCAAGGCAGTCAAAATAGCCTTTTAAGCGGAACGTCAGCACGGAAGCGAGCGGCAATGTGCGCGATTCGCCAACCAGCGGTGCGACCGCCCCTTCGATGGCGGCACGTTCTTCAATCCCGCCCGCCAGATCCGTCAGCTCCGGCCGCTCTCCTTTCAGCATGCCGGCCACGATTTCGAGTATCCGGTTTTGCTCTTCTTCCGCCCGAAAAAAATAGGCTTGTTGCAATTGATTGCAAATCCACTCGTTTCTTTTTTTCTTCATGATAAAATCTGCAACGGCCGCCTGCAGTTCCTTTTTACTGCCGGCCGCTTCCACCACATAATGTATTTTCCCATGCAGCACTGCTTCCCGGATTTTCACAGCGCGCCCTTTTTCCTTTGCAAAATATGCTTTTATCCATAATGCATCATCCTTGTCCCTGATCAGGAATTCCAATCCAAGCCCCCCCTGTACGGTAAAACATGCTCGTTTGCTTTACCTTATGTATATGAAGGGGCACCGGCAAATAGAAGGCGGCAAAGCGTTACGAAATGAAAAAGGCGGGCCCCCTTCATATAAGGGTCAGGCCCGCTGGTTCGGCCCCTCCATCCGGACAGGGACGCTTAAATATTTAATGCGCTCAAGGATGCGCGCGGCTTTCAATTCTTCCTTTTCCCCGCGCTGGGTATAAGTGAAATGGTATTCTAAATCCTCATAGCTGAAATTGGATGTAAAAAAAGTGGGAAGGTCTTCCTGCATCCTGTATTGGAGAATCGGGCCGAGCACTTCATCCCGCGTCCAGCTCGAGTTCGTTTCCGCGCCGATATCATCCAGCATCAATACGGGCACTTGTTTCACCATATCCAGCTTTTCCCCGGTGGAGTGGTCGCCGATGGAATCCTTCATTTCGCGGAAAAACTCGGGCACATACACAATTAAAGAAGAGACCTGTTTCCGGTCCGCCAGCTCGTTCGCAATCGCACCGAGCAAATACGATTTCCCGACGCCGAAATTGCCGAATAAATATAACCCCTTCATTTTTTTGCCCGGCTCGTATTCACGGACAAAGCGATGCGCAAAATCGTATGCATCCAGGCGCCCCGTTTGTTCAAGGAAAAAATCGCCAAAGGATGCCGCCAGTATTTTTTTCGGCATGTGCATGCTTTGGATCAGCCTGCGCGTTTTATTGCGCTCATCCTCCAATATTTTCTTCTGGCACCTTTTATAGTGGACCTCAATATTGCCCTGTTCAATAACAAGTTCCGGCACATACCCTTTCATCATATTCACGCATTCGCCAAGGCTTTTGCACCGGCTGCAATTTTTTTCCTGTGAAATGAATTCGTACAGTTTCATCCAGCTTTTTTCAATCATCGATCTTGTGACTTCGCCGCGGTGTGCATCCAAAAAAGCGCGGACTTCGGGATGCGTGATGATTTCCTGCTTCATTTCTTCATAACGCTTGCGGAAACCGGGATTGGATGAAAGCCTTTTGAGCGTCTCGTTTATGTTTTCCACCGCCTTCACCCTTTCTTGTATTGTTCACGTATTTTTTCAAGCCTTTTCCTTTTCTCTTCCAATGACTCCCCATCGGCTTGGACTGCGGCCGCAGCGGTTTTTTGGTCTTCTTTTTTAAACCAGTCCGGCAGCTTCTCAACACGGACCGGCTTTCTCCGTCCGGTGCCGTTTTTCTCTTTATTGTTCAGCCATTGTTTGTACTGGCGGTCTTCTTTTTTGGCAAACGCCATCGCTTCCTTAGCGGTTTTCAGTTTTTTGCGCGCCCAGTGGGAGGCCACTTTTTCCAAATAATTTTTCGACAGTTTCATATCGGTTTTAAATAAAACATATTGGATCAATACATTTACAACCCCGAGGGGAAGCTGCTGGGCAAACATGACTTCTTCAATGGCGGCAAGATCTGCTTTCGCCGGTTCGCTGCCGCCTGAAAAATCGATGAGCATTTGCCGTGGAGAGGTCGTTTCCAGGTAGCGGAGGAATTTCTCCTCATCGTTTTCCGGCTCTTTTTGTTCTTTCGCATCCGTTTCTGGCTGGAAACGGTCAACAAGGCGCGGCAGTTCATCATGATGCTCAATCTGGAACCAGCTGCGCGCGATTTTCCGCAAATCCTCCACCCGGATTTCCAAGTCCGCCGTCAATGCCTGGAGTAAAATTTTCTTCATGTCCAGTTCATTTAAACCGTATAAAAATGAAAGCTTGACAATCGCTTCCCTTACTTCCGGCGTGATGGCGCGCAGCGGAATCAGGTCGTCACGCAAGTTTGCATATAAAAGGTCAAAATTGAAATGGGTGTTTTCGATTTTAATGACCGGGGCGGCGTTTTTTTCGATATAGCGGCGGTTTTCCTCCAGCCGGCTGAGTTGCTGCGCTTCTGCGTCATTCAGCACTTCGGGGCCGATTTTTGCGGCATACACATCCTGGAATGAGCGGGTGATGTCCCGGTACTCGCCCGGTTCTACGGCACGGTCGGAAAAGAAGTTTTTCAACCGCAGGAAATGTGTCCTGCCGAGCTGCCGGTACAGGAAAACATTTAACAAACCGTCGTTAAAAAACTGTTCCGGGGACAGGGGCGGCTGCAGTTCGTATATAAACATGCGGATGTCGTCCGTTTGTTTCATATATGTTTTCAAAAGCCCGATGCCTTCAAGTTTCAGCCGGGCTTCGTAAATTTCGGACAGATTCATGGACAAAAAGCTCATCAGGTGGTAATGGTTCCAGTCTTCAGACCAGAGCCGGCCGACTTCCACTTCATTCCACAGTGTCATATACAGGCTGTAACATTGCGGCCCGATTAACGGCTGGTACAGGAGCGAAATGACCTTTTGATCATAATCCTGGAGCAGGCCGTTCGACGATGCGCGGTAACGGTCAGCCGGCTGTATTTCATTCCATATCTGTTTCATAAAAGGCACTCCGTTTAAGCATTCTTGTTGAGCAGTTCTTTCAGTTCATCGAGAAAAACATTCAAATCTTTAAACTGGCGGTAAACGGAAGCAAAGCGGACATAGGCCACTTCATCCACTTTTGACAGCCTGTCCATGACCATTTCCCCGATCAGGGTGGAACTGACTTCTGTATATCCTTGCCTGCGGATTTCTTTTTCGATCTCCATGGAGATTTTTTCAAGCTGGTCCAGCGACACAGGCCGTTTTTCACACGCTTTAATCAGCCCGCGCAAAATTTTCTCACGGTTAAATTCTTCGCGGTTGCCGTCCTTTTTCACGACAATGAGCGGGGTTTCTTCCACTTTTTCAAACGTGGTGAAGCGGTAAGAGCAGTCTTCGCATTCACGCCTTCTGCGGATGGAACGGCCTTCGTCGACCGGCCTTGAATCGATCACACGCGTATTGTTGCTATGGCAAGACGGACATTTCATATGAACCCCCCGTTCTGATACATTCTTATTACCATCATATATAAAAGAAGGCGAATAGACAACAGATTGCCATTAGAAAAACGGGATGAAAAATCACCCCGCACGTTTTTGGAAAGCTTCTGTACCTGTTGCGGCACCGAATGCCGGCCTCGGGCTTCCTTCCGCCGCCATAAAGGATCCCTGACGTTTTATGAACCGCCATTTTTTACTTCCGGCCGTAGTGGATCCACAGCCTGTTTTCCTTTTCTTCCATTTTAATTCCCCGAAAGCCGGCGGCAAGTTTTTCTTTTTGCGCGCTGAAGTCATTCATCGGGATCGGGGTGACTTCCCGGCAGGCAGGCGGAACCGGTTCGTACAGGTCTTTCACGAATACATAGCGCGTAAGGCCGCCGTATTTTTCGGTCAGGGCCGCAATTTGCATGCCCTGTGCAAATTTATCTTTCAAGCTGGGCATGTTAAAGGGCGCGACCGTACAGCAAATATAGCGGAAGGAATGGCCTTCCTTCCCGAGTTCTTCCATAATCACGCCGGCGAGTATTTTTTGCAGACGATTGCCGCGATACGCCGGTAGCACAACGGAAATTTCCTGATAGATGACTTTTGCCAGTTCACTGCCGGATAATCCGATATCAATCCCGAGGTGTTCTTCATCAACAGGCGGAACAAGCAGCGCCCGGAAAGCGATTAAATCATTCATCTATTGGCCAACAGCGTTTAGGCTCCCTGTTCCAGCCGTTTTCAACAATTACCCGATAAAGGAAACGGAGCAGGCTGGTTCTGCTCCGTTCGTGTCAGGCAATATTGATTTTTCCGGTCTCTTCCATTTTTTCTGCGACGAGCTGCGCCAGTTGTACGACACGGCAAGAATAGCCCCATTCATTATCGTACCAGGCCAATACCTTGACTTTGCGCCCTTCCATGACCATCGTGGACAAGCCGTCGACAATGGCCGAATACGGATTTGTCGTATAATCGGAAGAAACGAGCGGCACTTCTGTATAGTCCAAAATGCCTTTCAGCGAACCTTTCGCCGCCGCCTTAAATGCATCGTTCACTTCGTCTGCCGTCACTTCTTTTTTCAAATCGACGACAAGGTCCACCAGTGATACATCCGGGGTCGGAACGCGCAGCGCCATGCCGTGCAGTTTCCCTTTCAGCTGCGGGAGGACAAGGCCTAACGCTTTTGCCGCCCCGGTTGTCGTCGGAATGATCGATTCGGCACAGGCCCGGGCACGCCTTAAATCTTTATGCGGATTGTCGGTATTGTTCTGGTCATTCGTATAAGAATGGACCGTTGTCATCAGGCCGTTTACAATCCCGAATTGTTCATCAAGCACTTTCGCGACCGGCGCCAGGCAGTTTGTGGTGCAGGAAGCGTTCGAGATAATATGATGCCGTTCGATATCTAAAACGTTTTCATTTACCCCTAAAACAATGGTGGCATCCTCATTCTTTCCGGGTGCTGTCAGCAGCACTTTTTTCGCGCCTGCCTGGAGATGGAGCGCGGCTTTTTCCCTCGCATTAAATTTTCCCGTTGCTTCAATCACCACATCGATATCCATTTTCCCCCATGGCAGCCGGGCCGGATCACGCTCCGCCAAAAGCCGGATGCGTTTGCCGTTTACAATGAGTGCTTCCTCTCCCTCTTCCGCTTCCACTTCCCCCGAAAATACGCCGTGGATGGTGTCATATTTAATCAAATGTGCCAGTGTTTCCGCCGGATAGCAGGCATTCACCGCCACAATATTTAAAGTGTCATCCATCATGGCTTTTCTGAAAACCATCCTGCCGATGCGGCCGAGGCCATTAATCGCAATTTTTGTTTCCACAGTGCAGACAACTCCTTCGAATAATAAATGACATACTTTTAATCCATTATTCATCAATTAGTATATCATATTTTAAAAGTTATGTAGCGTTATTTCCCTATTTTTGTATAAAAAAAACCATGATGTACCCCATCATGGAACGAGCTGCCAATCTGACACGATTTTTTCAAGCTGCTGCTTTGTTTCCTCCGGGCTGCCATTGTTGTCGATCACCGCATCCGCCAATGCCTTTTTTTCGCTCAGCGGCATCTGCGCCCGGATCCGCATCTGCGCTTCTTTTTCTGAAAGGCCGTTGCGGGCCATTAATCTCTTTAATTGCGTTTCTTCATCCACGTAAACGAGGATGGTGCGTTCAACCATATAGGTGAGCCGGCTTTCAAACAGGAGCGGGATATCCAGAAAGACGGTTTTTTCCCCATTTTCAATTGCCCGGTCCTTTTCCCGCGTCATCCAGGCGCGGACTGCAGGGTGGACAATACTGTTCAGTTTCATCCGGAGTGCTTCATCCGCAAAAATGAGTGCCCCGAGTTTTTTACGGTCAATCGTGAGATCTTCCAGCAAAATCCCTTCGCCGAACGCTTCAATGATTTGTTCATATGCCGGTTCGCCGGGTTCGACAACTTTTCTTGCGGCAATATCCGCATCGACAATCGTAAACCCTTTTGCTTTCAGCATCTTGGACACCGTGCTTTTGCCGCTTGCAATCCCGCCTGTTAAGCCGATAATCTTTGCCATATTCCCACCTGCCTTGTTAAAACTTGCATATACCGATCAAAATGAGGAGAACACCTGGTATAAAGGAAATTTTCCGGATCCATTGCAGCCGGGAAAACAGCATGCCGAGCCGGATGCCGGAAGAGACAAGCAAAAAGCTCATGCCGGCAACAAGGAAACTGAGCAGAAACGGGGAATAGCCCATGATGCCCGCACCGATCCCGGCGCCAAATGCATCGAGCGAGAGCGCAATCCCGAGCATGACCGCTTCGATTCCGGTAATGGCCCCGGAACGGTCAAAATCCGCGCTCGTCGGTTTTTTCAAAATATGGATGACGACGCCCAAAAAGCGGATTTCAAAGTTGAGCACGACTTTTTCCCCGGGTTCTTCTTCTTTTTCGTCGTTTGACCGGAAAAACTGGATCATCACCCATCCCCCGATCAAAATTAAAATCACGCCGCCAATCCGGTTTGCCGTTTCCGGGCGAATCCAGTGGAGCAGGCTCTTCCCGAACAGCACGGAAAGAAATAAAGAGGCCCCCGAACAAACGGCGATGATGAGAAGGGACTTAAGCGGAATCTTCATCTTCCGCAGCCCGTATGTAAAACCGGTGCTGAAATTATCCATGCTGACCGCCAATGCCAATAGCAAAATCGAAAGCCGGAAACCCACGGCCATCGCCCCTTCCGTTTTGCATCGCTGCTATCAGTGTATGGAGGGGGCCTGACCAATGTTCATCCCGTTATCTGCGTTTCTTTTGGCAGTTCGGGCAGTAATGGGTGCCGCGGCCTGCTGTAACCATCTTTTCAATCGGGGTGCCGCATTTCCGGCACGGCTCCCCTTTCCGGCCGTAAACATACAGTTCGAGCTGGAACATGCCCATCTGCCCTTGTGAATTTACATAGGAACGGACCGTGCTGCCGCCTTTTTCAACGGCTTCCTGCAGCGTTTGGATGATCTCGCTGTGTAAAAGATGCACGTCTTTTTTTGTCAGAGACTTTGCTTTCCGCTCCGGAAAGATGCGGGCGCGGAACAAGGCTTCGTCCACATAAATATTCCCGAGCCCGGAAATGACCGTCTGATCGAGCAAACAGGATTTGACATTGCGTTCCGTTTTCTTTAATTTGCCGTATAAATATTTTTCCGTAAACGCATCGGATAACGGCTCAGGGCCGAGTTTCGAAAGCGGGAGCGAGGACAGTTCCTCCCCCTTTAAAAACAGATGCATCGTCCCGAATTTGCGGACATCTTTGTACCTTAGTTCCTTCCCGGATTGAAAATGAAAAATCATATGCGTATGCTTTTCAACCGGCTCATTTTGGCCATAAACCCGGTACCGCCCTTCCATGCGCAAATGGGAGACAAGCGCATAATGGTCCGTGTAAAAAATGAGAAATTTGCCGCGCCGCCCGAGCGAACGGATCGTTTCACCGGCCAGGGCATCGGCAAACGCCTCTGTGTTAAGCGGCTTTTTGACCATTTTCGGCAAAAGCACCGTTACGCTTTCAATCGTTTCGCCGGCAACGAGCTGTGCCAGCGTTCTTCGTATCGTTTCCACTTCCGGTAATTCCGGCATTGCTTTTTCCTCTTTTCTTTCTTTGTTGCCTGCAGCTATTTTGCATCAAACCAGGTCGGCCCGTATGCAGAATCCACTTTCAGGGGAGCAGCGAGATCTACGGCATGCTCCATCACTTCCGGCACAATTTCTTTCAGCACTTCAATTTCTTCTTCCGGCGCTTCGAAAATCAGCTCATCATGGACCTGCAGCAGCAGCCGCGCCCGCAGCTTTTCTTTTTTCAGCCTTTTTGCCATATCGATCATCGCTTTTTTAATAATATCAGCTGCGCTTCCCTGGATCGGGGTATTCATGGCCGTCCTTTCAGCAAAACTGCGCAAGTTGAAATTCCGGCTTGTAATTTCCGGCAAGTAACGCCGCCGCTTTAAAAGGGTGGAGACATAGCCTTTTTGCTTGGCTTCCCTGACAGTTTCATCCATATATTCCTTGACGCGCGGGTAGGATGCAAAATACCGTTTGATAAATTCGCCGGCTTCCTTGCGGGTAATGCCGAGATTTTGCGAAAGCCCGTAGTCGCTGATGCCGTATACGATCCCGAAGTTGACCGCTTTTGCCTGGCGCCGCATCTCAGGCGTTACTTCTTCCGCTTTTACATGAAAAACTTCCATCGCCGTTTTTGTGTGGATATCCATGCCTTCGCGGAACGCTTCAATCAGCTTTTCATCGCCGGAAATATGGGCGAGCACCCGCAACTCTACCTGCGAGTAATCCGACGAAAAAATGAGCCAGCCTTCTTCCGACGGGACAAACGCCTGGCGGATTTTCCGGCCTTCTTCCATTCGGATCGGGATATTTTGCAAATTCGGATCCGTCGAGCTGAGGCGGCCGGTTTGCGTCAAAGCCTGGTTAAAACGCGTATGGACTTTGCCATCCCGGTGGACCACTTTTAAAAGCCCCTCAATATAGGTGGACTGCAATTTCCCAAGCTGCCGGTAATGAAGGATTTCCCTGACGATTTCGTGGGCAGGTTCCAATTTTTCCAGCACATCGGCAGACGTGGAGTATCCCGTTTTTGTTTTTTTAATGACCGGCAGCCCCATTTTTTCAAAAAGAATGGCGCCAAGCTGCTTCGGCGAATTAATATTGAATTCAGTGCCGGCCATACTGTAAATCCGCTGCTCAATCTCATGGAGCCGGAGTTTAAATTCTTCACCCATTTCTTTTAAACGGTCCGTATCGACTTTCACGCCGATGTATTCCATATCCGCCAGAATAAGGGACAGCGGGAGCTCGAGTTGTTCAAACAGTTCAAGCTGGCCGTTGTCTTTGAGCGCTTTTGTGCAAGGTTCGCAAAGGGCATCAATCGCTTCCGCTTTCCGGGAAATATGCTCGGCATACCGTTTTTCCCCGGGCAGCTTCCGTTTCGCGCCTTTTCCGTAGACGGCCTCATCGGTTTCCACATTCCCATAATCATGCGTTTTTGCCACCGAAGCAAAATCTTCGACCGTATCGGAAGGATTCAAAAGATAAGAAACGAGCAGCAGGTCAAATCTGGTCCCGCGCAGTTCCATGCCGTACCGCCTCAAAGCGACAATCGAACGTTTTGCATCATAGACGTGCTTGATTTTGCTTTCATCTTCCACCCATCTTTTGAACGCTTCGGAAGCAAGTGCTTCTTCCGCCCGGAGGAAAAAGAGCCCTTTTTCGTTTTTTAAACCGAACCCGATGATCTCGCCCGTATGGTAATTTTCATCGAGGATCTCCACATAAAAAGAAGAGACATCCGCAAACAAGTTGTCCGTAATGTCTTCGGCGATTGAAAAAGAAATAGCTTCCAGTGCCGGTTTTTCTTCCGTCCGGGCGCCCCCGCCCATTTTTTCAAGCATCGATTTAAAGCCCAATTCCTGGTACAAATGCCGCAATTTTTCCGGGTCGGCGTGCTTGTATGCCGTCTGTTCAATGGAAATCGAAAGCGGAATGTCGCGGTGGATGGTGGCGAGTTCTTTGCTCATCAGCGCCTGTTCTTTGTGCGCCTCCAATTTTTCCTGCAGTTTTTTTCCAGATACTTCCCCGATATGGCTAAGCAGCTCTTCCACCGTCGGGAACTGTTTTAACAGCTTAATGGCTGTTTTTTCCCCGATCCCCGGCACGCCGGGAATGTTATCGGATGAATCACCCATCAGCCCTTTCATGTCGATGATCTGGTGCGGCTTTAACCCGTATTTTTCCTCGACATGCGCCGGCGTGTAGGCTTCCATATCGGTGATCCCTTTACGTGTAATCATGACCGTTGTTTTCGGCGAGACTAGTTGCGTCATATCTTTGTCGCCGGAAATGACTTTAACAGTAAACCCTTCTTCTTCCGCTTTTTTCGACAGGGTGCCGATAATGTCATCCGCTTCGTAATTTTCTAGTTCATACCGTTCAATCCCGTGGGCATCGAGCAGTTCCCGGATCAGCGGGAACTGCTCGGACAGTTCCGGCGGGGTTTTTTGGCGCGTTCCTTTGTATTCGCTGTATGTTTCGTGGCGGAAGGTCGTTTTGCCGGCATCAAACGCCACCAAAATATGCGTCGGCTTTTCTTCTTCCAATATTTTGGTAAGCATCATCGTAAAGCCGTACACCGCATTTGTATGTATGCCTTTGTCATTGTTTAAAAGCGGCAAAGCAAAAAACGCTCTGTAGGCAATGCTGTTTCCATCAATTAAAATCAATTTTTTCAAAACCAAAACCTCCCGGAAAAATGGAGAATATCCGTTCATATTCCTTTCCCCATTTTACCATGATTCGGCGCAAAGGAAAAATCGCGGCGCTTTTAAAAAAAGAAACGAAATATTGCCGCTCTGTTGCCGCCGGGAAAGGCGCGATCATCGCTTTTTCCGGCAGGTTTTAAAGGAGCAGGCACGAAAAAAAGCCCCAAACCCTTCGTGCGGATTTGGAGCAGAATTTTTCTGTTTATACGAGTGCATCCATGACTTTCCGGACGGAAGCGGCGGATTTGTCAAGCGCTGCTTTTTCTTCCGGTGTCAAATCGAGTTCGATGATTTTTTCAAGACCGTTGCCGCCCAAAATGACCGGAATGCCGAGATAAATGCCGTTATAGCCGTATTCGCCTTCGAGATAAGCAACGGCGGGCAGGATGCGGCGCTGGTCTTTGGCAATGGCTTCTACCATTTCCGTTAATGCTGCTGCGGGCGCATAATAAGCACTGCCGTTACCAAGCAGGTTCACGATTTCCCCGCCGCCTTTTCTTGTCCGTTCCACAATTTGATCAAGGCGCTCTTTTGGAATCAATGTTTCAAGCGGAATGCCGCCTGCGTAAGCGTAACGAACGAGCGGCACCATTTCATCGCCATGGCCGCCGAGCACAAAACCGGTAACGTCTTTGACGGAGACGTCCAGTTCCTCTGCGACGAAAGCGCGGAATCTCGCCGTGTCGAGCACACCCGACTGGCCGATTACGCGGTTTTTCGGAAAACCGGATGTTTGAAAAACGGTGTAAGTCATCGCATCAACCGGGTTCGTCAGTACAATCAGCACGGCGTTTGGCGAGTATTTCACAATTTCCTTTGTCACGTTTTCCATGATCTTTTGGTTTGTCTGCACGAGGTCGTCCCGGCTCATCCCCGGTTTGCGCGCAACGCCCGCCGTGATGACGACAACATCGGAATCCTTTGTGTCTGCATAATCGGACGTGCCGGTGATCTTTGCATCAAACCCCTGTACCGGGGATGCTTCAAACATGTCCAAGGCTTTCCCTTTTACCGGGTTTTCCATTTGCGGGATGTCAACGAGCACCACATCCCCCAGTTCTTTTTGGGCAATCAGAAACGCCGTTGTCGCCCCTGTAAAACCGCCGCCAATGACCGATATTTTTTTCCTTTTCAGCATGACGAGCCCCCTTTGTTTAAATGTCAGCCGGCTGTAAAAAGGCAGCCGGCTTGCCGTAAATCATTTGTCCGTTATTCCGCCATGTTTTTGATCAGTTCATCGCCGAATTCAGAGCATTTGACTTCCCTCGCGCCATCCATCAGGCGGGCAAAGTCGTATGTGACAACTTTGGATGCGATCGTTTTTTCCATCGAACCGATAATCAATTTTGCCGCTTCATTCCAGCCCAAATGTTCGAGCATCAAAACACCCGACAAAATAACGGATGAAGGGTTCACTTTATCCAAGCCGGCATATTTCGGTGCCGTTCCGTGCGTTGCTTCGAAAATGGCATGGCCGGTTTCGTAGTTGATGTTCGCGCCAGGGGCAATCCCGATGCCGCCGACTTGTGCAGCGAGTGCATCCGAAATATAGTCGCCGTTTAAGTTCATCGTTGCGACGACGTCAAATTCGCGCGGACGGGTTAAAATTTGTTGCAGGAAGATATCGGCAATCGCATCTTTGATGATGATCTTGCCGTTTGCTTCTGCTTCTTTCTGCGCCTGGTTGGCAGCATCCGCGCCTTTTTCTTCTTTAATGCGGTCGTATTCGGACCAGGTGAAGACTTTATCGCCGAATTCCCTTTCCGCCAGTTCGTAACCCCAGTTTTTAAACGCGCCTTCCGTAAATTTCATGATATTGCCTTTATGTACGAGCGTAACGGATTTGCGTCCTTCTTTGATCGCATAGTTAATTGCGGCGCGCACCAGCCGTTCCGTGCCTTCCTTCGATACCGGTTTGATGCCGATGCCGGAAGTTTCCGGGAAGCGGATCTTTTTTACGCCCATTTCATTTTGCAAAAACGAAATGACTTTTTTCACTTCCGGCGAACCTTCTTTATATTCAATGCCGGCATAAATGTCTTCCGTGTTTTCGCGGAAAATGACCATATCGGTATCCTGCGGGCGTTTGACCGGGGAAGGGACGCCATCAAAATAACGGACAGGGCGCAGGCAGACGAATAAGTCGAGTTCCTGGCGCAGCGCAACATTCAGCGAACGGATCCCGCCGCCGACCGGAGTGGTTAATGGTCCTTTAATGGCAATGAAATATTCGCGGATCGTGTCAAGCGTTTCCTGCGGCAGCCATTCCCCTGTTTTATTGAATGCTTTTTCCCCTGCATAGACTTCTTTCCAGACAATTTTCTTTTCGCCTTTATAGGCCTTTTCAACAGCCGCATCCAATACGCGCTGTGCAGCCGCCCAAATATCAGGGCCTGTGCCGTCCCCTTCGATAAATGGAATAATCGGGTGATTCGGTGTGTTTAATACGCCGTTTTCTACGGTGATCTTTTCTCCTTGTGCCATTTCAAAATCTCCTCCAGTCCCAATATCAGTTTATACTTGTGGTGTACACGGAATGAACCGGCCCCGTAAAATGGCCACAGGCCGGTCCTTCTCCAAAAAGCGCACGCTTGCCCGTCCCCGAAAGATTGAAAGGCACGGGCGGGCGTTTTAAAAAATCGCGAAAAATTTCAGCCGGGATTCCCCGCCTAGGTTTGCGTTACCGGTCTTCGAGCGGAACGTACTGGCGCATGCCTGGGCCGATATATTCCGCGCGCGGGCGGATAATCCGGTTGTTGGCGTATTGTTCCAGAATATGGGCAATCCATCCGGAAATGCGGCTGACGGCAAAAATCGGCGTGAACAGGTCATGGTCGATGCCAAGGCAATGGTAGACAGATGCGGAATAAAAGTCCACATTGGCAGGAATGCCTTTTTCGCTCGTGACAATTTGCTCAATTTTTACCGACATATCATAATATTTACGCTGTCCGGTCAGCTCTGTCAATTTTTCCGACATTTTTTTCAGGTGTTTTGCGCGCGGATCGCCTTTTCTGTAAACGCGGTGGCCAAAACCCATGATTTTTTCTTTTTTCATGAATTTTTCATGCAGGTAATCTTCCACTTTATCGACCGAACCGATTTCCGTGAGCATTTTCATGACCTGCTCATTTGCGCCCCCGTGGAGCGGGCCTTTCAATGCGCCGATT
The DNA here is from genome assembly GCF_038008605.1 of Weizmannia sp. FSL W8-1119. Taxonomy (NCBI): domain Bacteria; kingdom Bacillati; phylum Bacillota; class Bacilli; order Caryophanales; family Bacillaceae; genus Heyndrickxia; species Weizmannia sp. FSL W8-1119. The sequence goes on from NZ_JBBOZL010000001.1 coordinate 1,985,496, forward strand.
GCAGCGGTAACGCCGGAATAGATGTCGGAAAGCGTCGCAACACAAACGCGTGCAGTAAAAGTGGATGCGTTCAGTTCATGGTCCGCATGCAGCACAAGCGCTTTATTAAAGGCCTCCACTTCAATCGGTTCCGGTTCCTTTCCTTTTAACATGTACAGGAAGTTTGCGGCAAAACCGAGATCTCTGCGCGGCGCGACAGGTTCCAGGCCTTTCCTGACTCTTGCGAAAGCGGCAACAATTGCCGGTATTTTTGCCTGCAGCCGGATGGCTTTGCGCAAGTTTGCTTCCCGGTCCATTGCATCTGCTTCATCATCGTACAGCGCAAGTGCGGAAACAGCGGTGCGGAGCGCGGCCATCGGGTGCGCTTTCCCGATCGGGTAGGTTTTAAAGCTATCCAAAATTTCATTCGGCAAATCCATATGATCCGCCAGTTCCTGCTTAAATGTTTCCAGTTCGGATTTTGTCGGCAGTTTTAAATGCCACAACAGGTAGATGACTTCTTCAAAACTGGCTTTTTCCGCTAAATCATCAATGCCGTAGCCGACATATGTAAGCGTGTCATCGATGATTGAGCTGATTGAAGTTTCACTTGCAACGACCCCTTCCAGACCTCTTGTTGCTGTCATGCTTATCTCTCCTTCTCCTTAAGGTTGTTTCCCCCATCTCAAACGTAAATAAGTTGATTTCGGGGCATATATTCTTCTGCGGAATAAATAACGGTTGCCGGCCGGCAATATGCAAGCGATCACATACTCTATTATAATATAATAATTATATTTGTCTATTTTTTGACGTACATGTGCCCGCTTACATAAATCATTATAAACAATTTTCAAACACATTGGTACAGAAAAAAGCCAAATTTCTTCTTTCAGTATAGCGCTTTCGCAGCCGTGCTGGCAATCATTTTGATTTTAGCATGCGCCTTTCTGTGGCCAACAGGAGAAAAACCGTTGAAAAGTCTTTTTTTCAACGGTTTTTATATGACCTGCAAATTTCTCCCGGCTAAAAACTGTTTGTCACCCATTCGACAATTTTCATGGCCATCCAGGCAATGCCGGCGCCGATCAGCGGCCCGACCGCAACCCCTTTAAACAAAGAAACGGCGAGAATGGTGCCAAGCACGAGCGCCGTCGTAATTTGCGGGTCGCTCGCAAGCAGGGTGATGCCGTTTTTGGCCAGAAGCGCGACAATGATGCCGGATGCAAGTGCAATCCATGCATACGGCGATTTGAGTGATTCATACAAATCTTTAAAGCCGATCTGCCCGGTTGCAATCGGCACAAGGACGGCAATCGTAATAATGGTGACGCCCCAGTTGATCCCTTTCGACTGGACGGTTGAAAAAATTTTTGCATCCAGCCCTGCCACTTTCAAGACAAGTAGCACAATAACTGAAATGATTAACGATTGGTTTTTTGCCGCAAATCCGATCGCTAAAAGCAGCAGCAAAAATAAATACGGCTGGTACATAAGCATCCCTTCTTTCTTGCTGGAAAACTATTGGTGCCGGGTATCTTTCTGAACTTTTTTGGAAAGACGGAAATAGAAAATCCATCAAAAAAAAACGGCTTTTTCTTTGTTTTACGCGCCCCGCCGTGTAAAATAATAACATATTAACGAATACAGGAGGGTCAAACTTGAATTCCGTTTACATACACCGCGCGCTGCGGGGCCTTTTTGTTGCACTTTGTATCCTGGTTGGCTTTTTTGCAGTCTATCTGGCTGTAAAATACGCCTACCCGTTTATTATTGCCCTGTTGATCGCGCTTATGATCAACCCGCTCGTCAATTTTCTGGACAAAAAGGTGAGGCTTCCGCGGGCGCTTGCTGTTATCATATCCCTGATCCTGATCATTAGTGTCTTTGTCGGCATCATTACGCTGCTTGTTGCCGAGATTGTAACGGGGGCGAATTACCTTGCTGACGTTTTGCCGGAGCATGTCCAGACGCTTGTCAATTATTCGGAATCGCTTGTCACCGCACAAGTTTTGCCGCTGTACGACAAGCTGGCGGGCCTCTTTAAAAATCTCGATGCCGGCCAGCAGGAAACGATCGTGCAAAACATCCAGGCAGCCGGGCAAAAGATCGCTTCTTCAGCAGGCGATTTCCTGTCCGGGCTGTTTAAAAAACTGCCGGGGCTTGTTTCCTGGATTCCAAATGCGGCAACCGTGCTGATTTTTGCCCTGCTTGCAACGTTTTTCATCAGCAAAGACTGGAACCATTTGACAGGCAAAGGAAAGCTGTTGCTGCCGAAAAAAGCAAGAAAAAGCGGGATCACCGTGTTTGCCGACCTGCGCAATGCGCTGTTCGGTTTTATCCGCGCTGAATTGACATTGATTTCCATGACACTTGTCATTGTGCTGATCGGGCTTTTGATTTTGCGTGTGAATTACGCGATTACGATCGCCCTTGTTTGCGGTATTGTCGATATTCTTCCGTATTTGGGAACGGGCGTTGTGTTTGTCCCGTGGATCATTTACGAATTCATTACCGGCAGCCTGCCGCTTGCGATCGGGCTAACCGTCCTTTACATTGTCGTGATCGTGCAAAGGCAGATTATGGAGCCAAAAATTTTATCGTCCAGCATCGGAATGAATCCGCTCGCGACGCTGATTGCCCTGTTTATCGGATTTAAAACAGTCGGGTTTCTCGGCCTGATTCTCGGGCCGATTACGCTCGTGTTGCTGACCGCATTGATCCGTGCCCATGTGTTCCATGACATTTGGAACTATATTATGGGCAAAAAAGCAATATAAAAAGCGCAGAGGCCGGATGCCTCTGCGCTTTTTATAGTTTACTTACAATACAGTCGCATGGCCGTTGTAAACCGAGCCGGTTGCCGCATCTACCGTAACTTCCTGCCCGTCTTCAAAAATGGAAACGGCTTTTTCAACGCCAACAATGACCGGAATGCCGACATTGATGCCAACAACTGCAGCATGGCTTGTCAAGCCGCCTTCTTCCGTAATCAGCGCGGCGCATTTTTCAATGGCCGGCATGATTTCTTTGTCGGTCGTTCTCGTGACGAGCACACAACCTTCTGTTGCCTTTGCGTTTGCTTCTTCAGGGCTTTCAGCAACGATGACCGGGCCGAATGCCGATTTTCTGCCGATTCCCTGGCCTTTTGCCAATATATCACCGATCAGGTGCACTTTCATCAGGTTGGTGGTGCCTTTCCCACCAACCGGGACGCCTGCTGTAATGATCACAAGGTCGCCGTGATGGACGATTTCGGATTTCAACGCTTCCTCCACTGCAATTTCAAGCATTTCATCCGTATTGTTTGCCTTTGTGCCCAATTGTGGGTATACGCCGGACACAACAGTTAAGCCGCGTTGTACTTTCGGATCGCTCGTGACAGCAATGATTGGAGCCGCCGGGCGGTATTTGGAGATCATGCGTGCCGTATAGCCGCTTTCAGTCGGCGCAATAATGGCATTCACATCAAGATTTAAAGCCGTATGGGCAACGGACTGGCAGATAGCGTCTGTCATATTATGGTCTGTGCTCTTGCTGCGCTTGTTCAGAATATCGCGGTGGTTAATTGCTTTTTCCACATGAACCGCAATATTGTACATCGTCTTAACCGCTTCAGCAGGATATTTTCCGGCTGCCGTTTCGCCGGAAAGCATGATCGCATCCGTGCCGTCAAAAATGGCGTTGGCCACGTCGCTTGCTTCCGCGCGGGTCGGGCGCGGGTTGCGTTGCATCGAATCAAGCATTTGCGTTGCGGTAATCACCGGTTTGCCGAGCGTATTACATTTTCTGATCAGTTCTTTTTGCACGAGCGGCACCGCTTCGGTCGGAATTTCAACGCCGAGGTCGCCGCGGGCAACCATTAAGCCGTCTGATACCGCAAGGATTTCATCGATATTGTCGACGCCTTCCTGGTTTTCAATTTTAGGGAAAATTTTCACATGCAAAGCATCGTGTTCTTCAAGGAGCTGGCGGATTTCCAAAACGTCGGACGGCCGGCGTACAAACGAAGCCGCAATGAAGTCAATGCCTTGTTCAAGCCCGAACAGGATATCGCTCACGTCTTTTTCGGTGATGCCCGGAAGGTTCACGGAAACACCCGGGACGTTAACACCTTTTTTGTTTTTCAAAACGCCGCGGTTCAACACTTTTGTAAAGATTTCACCGGCGTTTTTATCGATGCCCGTCACTTCCAGTTCAATCAAACCGTCATCAAGTAAAATTTTAGAGCCAACGTGCACATCATCAATCAGCCCTTCATATGTGACCGAAAATTTTTCCGGTGTCCCGAGCACTTCTGTCATTGAAATGACCGGTGTCATGCCTTCAACGAGCTCGAATCCGCCGTCTTTCATATCATGGGTGCGGATTTCCGGGCCCTTTGTATCGAGCAGAAGCCCGATCGTTTTGTTTTGGTTTTTTGCAGCTTCACGGATATTTTTAATCCGGGCAAGATGTTCCTCATGGCTGCCGTGCGAGAAGTTCAGGCGGCAAACATCCATCCCGTTTGCCATTAATCTTTCAAGCATTTCCACACTTTCACTGGCAGGCCCGATTGTACATACAATTTTGGTTTTTTTCATTTTATTTCCTCCTAAGAAACGTTAGATCGACAATTCTTTCGACAGCTTGTACATGTTTTTATTAACGGCGTGCGGTTTTCCGAGAATCTCAAGGATATCGTGGTCAACCAGCTGGTTATTTTGAATGCCGACAGCGCGGCCCCCTTTTCCTTCAAGCAGCAGTTCAACAGCCCTTGCGCCGAGGCGGCTTGCAAGCACGCGGTCAAATGCCGTCGGAGAACCGCCGCGCTGGATATGGCCGAGAACAGAAACGCGGGTATCGCCGATCACACCGGTTTTTTTCAATTGTTCAGCAAACTCGTTGCCGCTCATCACGCCTTCCGCGACAATGATGATGCTGTGGCGTTTGCCGCGTTTTCTCCCCTGTTCAAGACGCTCCACGACATCTTTTAAGTCAAATTTTTCTTCCGGAATAATAATCGATTCGGCTCCGCCGGCCAAGCCGGACCAGAGCGCGATATCCCCGGCATTTCTGCCCATGACTTCAATAATAAAGGTGCGTTCGTGGGAAGAAGCGGTGTCGCGAATTTTATCAATCGCATCAAGCACTGTGTTCAATGCCGTATCAAAACCGATTGTAAAATCCGTCCCCGGGATGTCGTTATCGATTGTCCCTGGCACACCAATGCAGTTAAAGCCCTGTTCCGTCAACTTTTTGGCCCCTTGGTAGGAACCGTCGCCGCCGATCACAACGAGCGCTTCAATGCCATGGTCTTTCAGCTGCCTGATCGCTTTTTGCTGCCCTTCCGGCGTTTTGAATTCTTCGCTTCTTGCCGACTGCAAAACCGTGCCGCCCCGCTGGAGAATATCGCCAACAGATCCTGCTTCGAGCTTTTGGATGTTTCCTTGAATCAATCCGTTATAACCTTGGCGAATGCCGTAAACTTCCAGGCCGTGATAAATCCCTTTACGGGCAATCGCGCGGACCGCCGCATTCATCCCCGGTGCATCGCCGCCGCTTGTCAATACTCCAATTCGCTTCATATGCTTCACCTCTGTATATGTAATTCTCATGGCAGGCCGGTATTTCAATCAAGCAAAGTAACTATAGTATCGCCAAGTCTGCCTTCGGATATTTCTAAAATACCACTTTAAAAGCATGTTCACAATCAATCATGAAAAAGTAAAAATTTTAAAAATGTGCGTTTTTGAACAAACTGTGTCGGAATAGTATGAATACGCTACCAATTCCCCAGCCTTCCCGCTTGCCAGCAAAGGGCGTTCTTTTTTCTTTTCCCGGTTTCCATGCCGGTAAACCAGGATCTGTTTTTACGTTCCAACCACTTAGAAGAAAGGGACTAGCTGGAAAAACAGAACGCCAAAAATTTTGGGTTGTATACATTGCACCGTGTAAAAAGCGAGGCAACCGGCACAAAGTCAGCCGGTTGCCTGTCATCCTTGCGGCTACTGGCGGGCAAACTGTTCGAGCGTTGAAAACACGCCGATTTTACGGTATTTTTCGTACCTTTTTTCCACCAGTTCTTCAGGGGCATATGCCCGCAGCTCCTTTAATGATGCGGCAAGCACGGGGCGGATCAGCTCTGCCTGCGCTTTTGGATCTTTATGTGCGCCGCCTTTTACTTCCGGAATCAGATCATCGATAATGCCCAGTTCTTTCAGCTCGGGCGCGGTCATCTTCATGGTGGCGACAGCCCGTTTTGCCTGCGATGCATCTTTCCATAAAAGCGCCGCGGCGGACTCCGGTGAAATCACTGAGAACCATGCATTTTCGAGGACATGGATATGGTCGCCGACGCCAATGCCGAGCGCCCCGCCGCTGGCCCCTTCGCCGATAATCAGGCAGATGATCGGAACGGACAGCCCGGACATTTCAAACAAATTGCGCGCGATCGATTCAGCGATGCCCCTTTCTTCCGCTGCTTTTCCCGGATACGCACCTTTTGTGTCGATGAAGCTGATAATCGGGCGTTTAAATTTTTCTGCCTGCTTCATCAGCCGTAATGCTTTCCGGTAGCCTTCCGGGTGTGGCATGCCGAAATTGCGGCGGATGTTTTCTTTTGTATCTTTGCCCCGCTGCTGGCCAATCACGGTGACAGGAAGACCCTCAAATTTTGCGATCCCGCCGACAACCGCCCCGTCGTCGCCATATACACGGTCGCCGTGGAGCTCGAGAAAATCGGTAAAAAGATATTGAATATAGTCCAATGATGTCGGCCGTTCGGGAAAACGCGCAATCTGGATTCTGTCCCACGGATCCATGTTTTCGTAAATTTCCTCTTCCAGCCGGGAAAGCCTTGCTTCCAGTTTTTTAATCTCGCTTGACAAATCGACATCCGACTGTTTTGTAAATTCCTTTAACTCGGCAATTTTGCGTTTCAGCTCAATGACCGGTTTTTCAAATTCAAGTTCATTCACCATTGTAATTCACCTGCGTTTGTTGGTTGATGGATGTCCAGAATGCCTGCCAATGTTTTTTTCAGGTCATGGCGTTTCACAACCGCATCGAGCTGGCCGTGTTGAAGAATAAATTCTGCAGTCTGGAAATCTTCAGGAAGTTCTTCTCGGATCGTCTGTTCAATAATACGGCGACCGGCAAAACCGATCAACGCGCCGGGTTCCGCAAGATTGATATCCCCGAGCGAAGCAAAGCTTGCAGTCACGCCGCCTGTTGTCGGATGGGTCATCACGGTTACCGTTAACCCGCCGTGGCGGCTGAACCTTTGAAGCGCCGCGCTCGTTTTTGCCATCTGCATTAAAGAATATATCCCTTCCTGCATGCGGGCGCCCCCTGAAGCAGTGAAAATGATAAACGGCACATGGAGCCTGTCTGCTTCTTCGATGGCGCGCGTAATTTTTTCGCCGACAACCGAGCCCATGCTGCCCATCCGGAATTGCGCATCCATGACAGCAAGCACGACCGGCCTTTCCTGAATGTCGCCTTTACCTGTCAGTACCGCTTCATTCAGGTTTGTTTTGTTGCGGTCTTTTTCCAGTTTTTCAAGATAACCCGGAAACGCAAGCGGGTTTTTGGAAACAAGGCCGCGGTCGAACTCTTCAAACGTCCCTTCATCCAGCAGGCTTTCCACCCTTTCATAAGCGGTCATTTGATAATGGTAGCCGCAATGGAGGCAGACTTTTAAATTTTTCTGCAGTTCTTTTGTATACATGATTTTGCCGCACTTCGGGCATTTTGACATGATCCCTTCAGGAACTTCCTGCTTTGTATGGTCTGAAGGGATAGTCGCATATTTTCGCTTTTTCGGTTTAGAAAAAAAATCTTTCAGCAAATCTTACCCCTCCTGTATCTGGCACCGGAACCACCGGGCAAGCCGGCGGTTTTTCTGCCGAAGTACCGGCAAAAAAGGCGGCTTTTTTCTTCCGGCACTGATGCTTATTTGCCAATTTCGGAAAGCTGCTTCGTTTTTTCGCGGATTTCTTCCGTGTCCACCTGAATGCGGGCGACACCGGTTTCCATCGCCGCTTTCGCAACAGCTGCCGCAACCGCCGGCGCAACACGCGGATCAAACGGGCGCGGAATGACATAATCCGCATTCAGTTCATGTTCATCAATTAAACCGGCGATCGCGTGGACGGCGGCTTGTTTCATCTTTTCATTAATATGCGTGGCGCGCACATCCAATGCCCCCCTGAAAATGCCCGGGAAGGCGAGGACATTGTTGACCTGGTTTGGAAAATCGGAGCGGCCTGTGCCAATGACTTTCGCGCCGGCCGCTTTGGCATCTGCCGGCATGATTTCCGGATTCGGATTGGCCATTGCAAAAATAATCGGATCTTTTTTCATTGACTGCACCATTTCTTTTGTCAGCGCCCCTTCCACGGAAACGCCGATAAAAACATCCGCTTCTTTGATCACATCCGCCAGGCTGCCTGCTGCTTTGTCACGGTTTGTATATTTGGCCACTTCGGATTTCACCTTGTTCATTCCGAACGGGCGCCCTTCATAAATTGCCCCTTTGGAGTCGCACATGATAATATCGCGGACGCCAAAGTTGTAAAGCAGTTTGATGATCGCGATGCCGGCAGCACCCGCGCCGCTTGCCACCACTTTAATTTCAGACATTTCTTTGCCAACGAGTTTTAAAGCGTTCACGAGCCCTGCAGCCGTTACAATGGCCGTCCCGTGCTGGTCATCGTGAAAAACAGGAATATTCATTTCCTTCTTCAGCTTTTCTTCAATGACAAAGCAGTTCGGCGCAGCGATGTCCTCCAGATTCACGCCGCCAAAAACCGGTTCCAGCCGTTTCACTGTCTCCACGATTTCATCAATATCTGTCGTATCAAGGCAAATGGGAAAGGCATCGACGCCGGCAAAGCTTTTGAACAATATTGCTTTGCCTTCCATGACCGGGAGTGCGGCTTCAGGGCCGATATTTCCAAGCCCGAGAACGGCGGTACCGTCCGTTACGACTGCGACCATATTGCCTTTCATCGTATATTCATAGACCGTTTCCGGTTTGTCGTAGATCATTTTGCAAGGCTCAGCCACGCCGGGCGAATAGGCCAGGCTCAGATCCTTTGCATTTTTGACGGTGACTTTTGACTTGGATTCCAATTTCCCTTTGTGTTCGCGGTGCATATGTAACGCTTCTTCCCGCAATGACATGAACCTCACTCCCCCGTTTTCACTGCACGATATGCGATTTCTTATTCACAAGCCTATTAAACAATATAACATATTTAATCTGGAGAGAAAAACTTATTTCAATATGACATTCCCTTCACCAAGCAGTTCCGTGAGCTTTTCGAGGCACGCTTCCTCCGCCCGGACCCGGCTTTTTTCCGGAAGCCGGATCGTTTTCCGTTCCTCTTCATAATGAAGAATGACCGGCGAGTCCCCCGGAAAAGCGTCAAGCACCTGCTTCACTTGAACAAGCAGCATGCGGTCCTTTCCAGCCGGAATCTTTAAATATAACGTGGCGCCGGCAGGCATGAACGGGCCGGCATCTTGCAGCCCCCGGGCAATCACCTGCTTTTTGCCGTTCCTGTTTTCGACATTTCCTTCCACGACCACAATCAACCCTTTTTGGCATAACGGGCTGTATTTTTTAAAGATATCCGGAAAGACGACACATTCTATTTCATCCGTTTCGTCACTCATGTGCAAAAATGCCATCAGGCTGCCTTGTTTTGTGCGGATCGTTCTTGTGTCCGTAATGCAGGCACCAAACCGGATTTTCCTCATGCCCGAATGCAGCTTGCTTACCGCAAGCACGCCTGTCTTGTCCCAAAAAGGCCGGTACTGCCCGGCCGGATGCCCGGATAGATAGAGCCCCAAATATTGCTTTTCAAATGCGAGCTTATCCATCAGTGAAATCGGCTCGGTTTCCACATAATTCGGTTCAATGCTGAACGCTTCATCCTCAAAGAACAGATCCGCCTGCCCGTCATCCGGCTGCATAATGTCCGCATGTTCAAGGGCGACATCGATGCTGGCAAGCAAGACAGCCCTGTCTTTTCCGAATTCATCCATCGCGCCTGAAAATGCAAACGCCTCTAAAATTTTCCGGTTCAGCCCTTTCACCCGCAGGACAAGATCAAACAAGCTTTTAAACGGGCGCCGTTTTCTTTCTTTAAGCAGTTCTTTGATGGAGGCGTATCCGATCCCTTTTATTGCGGCAAGGCTGTAGCGGATGGCGCCGTTTTCCACGGTAAACGGATAATGGCTGTGCTGCACGGAAGGCGGCAAGACCCGGATCCCCATCTGCTGCGCTTCGCGAATATACTGGGCAATTTTATCCTCGTTGCCGATCACGCTCGTCAAAAGGCTCGCCATAAAATAGAGCGGGTAATGGGTTTTTAAATAAGCAAGCCGGCAAGCGAGCATGCTGTAGGCGACGGCATGGCTGCGGTTAAAACCGTAATTGGCGAAACGGACGATAAAATCATAAATAGTATTCGCCGTTTTTTTCTCATATCCTTTTTTTTGCGCGCCATTTATAAAATGCAGCCGCTGTTCGTCCAGGATTTCCCTTTTCTTTTTGCTGACGGCCCGGCGGAGCAAATCCGCCTCCCCGAGCGAAAAGCCCGCCATCTTTGAAGCGATCTGCATAATTTGTTCCTGGTAGACAATCACGCCGTATGTTTTTTCCAAAATCGGCTGAAGATCGGGATGCGGATATTCGACCGGTTTCACCCCGTGTTTCCGCTCAATATAGGCCGGGATATTTTCCATCGGCCCGGGCCGGTACAGCGCATTGACCGCGACAATGTCTTCAAATTCGGTCGGTTTAAGCCGCTCGAGCACTTTCCGCATGCCGTCCGACTCGAACTGGAAGATCCCAGTCGTATTGCCCGTACTAAAAAGGCGAAATGTCTCCGGATCATCAAGCGGCACATCCTGGAGGCGGATTTTTCTCCCCGTCCCCTTTTCGATCCCCGCGAGGATATGCTCAAGAATGGTTAAATTCCGCAAACCGAGGAAGTCCATTTTCAAAAGCCCGATTTCTTCGAGATGGTTCATCGGATACTGGGTTAAAAAAATGCCGTCATGCCCTTCCTGCACCGGGATGATGCCCGTAAGCGGTTCACCGCTGATAATGACGCCGGCAGCATGGGTGGAAACATGGCGCGGCAATCCTTCCAAAAGCCGGGCCGTTTCAAAAAGCTTGCGGCGCTGGTCCGACTGGCCGATCCACTCCCGGAAGGCGCTTGATGCTTCATATGCTTTTTTAAGCGTCATGCCAGGCTGTGACGGGATGAAGCGCGACAACCGTTCAAGCTCTTTTGCGCTGAGGCCGAAAATCCGGGCAACATCCCGGGCTGCGGCTTTCGCGGCAAATGTGCCGAATGTGATGATCTGCGCGACATGCTGCCGGCCGTATTTTTCCGCGACATAGCGGATCATCTCGTCCCGCCTGTGATCCGGAAAATCGCTGTCAATATCCGGCATGGAAACGCGCTCCGGATTCAAAAACCGTTCAAACAAAAGCCCGTATTGCACCGGGTCGACATCGGTAATATAAAGCGCGTATGCGACAAGGGAGCCGGCAGCGGAACCGCGCCCCGGCCCGGTAAGAATCCCGTGTTCCCTGGCATATTTCATAAAATCCCAGACAATGAGGAAATAGTCGCTGAACTGCATTTCCCGGATGATTCTCAGCTCATACTCCAGCCGGCCTGTATACCGTTCGCCCGGATTCGGCACGCGTTCGCTGAGGCCTTTGCGGCACACTTCTTCCAGGAAGGCATCCGCCGTCTGCCCGCCCGGAACAGGAAACGCCGGCAGCAGCCGCTGTCCCGTTTTGATTTCCACAGAGCAGGCATCTGCGATTTTTTCCGTATTGGCCAAAGCTTCCGGGAAATCGGCAAAAAGCTGTTCCATTTCCTGCTGCGGCTTAAAGTCGTACATCCCGCTTTCCGGGCCCGGCCGGTTTTCATCCGTAAGTTTCACCCCGGCTTTGATCGCGCGCAACACTTCATGGGCAAAAGCATCTTCCTTCTTTAAGTACTTCACATTTGCGGCAACGACTTCCGGGATGCCCAGTTTTTCCGACAGCGCATGCACATCGGGAAGCACTTTCTTAGCTTGCGCTGTCCCGTTGTTTTCAAGTGCAAGATAAAAGCTCGGCCCGAAAATTTCCTGGTATAAAACCGCAACCTCTTCTGCGCGCGGTCCATCGTCCCGCAACAGCGCCTGCTCGATTTCCCCTTCAAGCCCCGGCGTAAAGGCGATCAGGCCATCGCTGTAGGCGCGCAGCCATTTTGTGAAAATGCCGGGTTCGGGCCTCGTCTGGATGGCACTTGAGATTTTCATCAAATTCCGGTAGCCGGTTTCGTTTTTGGCAAGCAACACAACCGGATAGGCTTTGCCGGGTTCAAATTGGCTCATCACATCCGCTGTCATGCCGATAACGGGTTTGATGCCGTTTTCGCGGCAAGCCTTGTAAAAAGGGAAGGCCCCGTACATCACATTGCGGTCCGTGATCGCAAGGGTGTCATAATGAAGCGCTTTTGCGTACGCCGCCCATTCAGGGATGGAGATCGTACTTTCCAGCAGGCTGTAGGCTGTTTGGACCTGCAAATGGACAAAACGCATGTTAAACTGCCTCCTATTCGTACCTGTACATGATTCTTATTATACATGTTTTCAAGCGGGCAAAAAAGAAGATACGTTCGATTTCATACGGGCACGCATTGTCCCATATATTGTTTAGTAATGAAGAAAAGATGGGGATGGTTCGGTTGAGCGAAGGATTTTTTCCCGCATTTTTCAACAGTTATTTTATCGCGTTCGGCGTAATGTTCGGCGGCGCCTTGATCGGGGGGCTCGCTTCGTTCATTACCGGTGAGCCGCTTTTGACGGAAATTTCGAAGATTGCGCGCGACCTCCGCATCTGGGCGATCATTGCCGCCATCGGGGGGACGTTCGATACCGTTTACAGCTTTGAAAAAGGATTTTTGGAAAGCGAGACGATGGTATTGTTCAAGCAGCTGCTTTTAATTCTGTCGGCCATGGGCGGTGCCAAAACGGCCGCGCTTATTATTTCATGGATTACCCAGGAGAATGTGCTATGAGAATCCCGCCGCTTTACCGGAAACCGGGCTGGCAGCGGTTCATGGCCGGATTTATCGTGGGCGGTTGCATCAGCTGGCTTATTTTTCTGTATATGTTCGGTGTCATGCAGGAAAGGCAGGCGCAAATGATTGAACGCCAGGAAAAAACAATCCAGGATTTGCAACAGGAAAAGGCAATCTGGCAGGAAGACTATAAAAAACTCAATCAAAAAAATGAAAAGCTCCTGACCATCCAGCGTATTGACGTGAAAATCAGCAACTATGAAAAATATGATATCCACGATTCACAAAGTATTTTTGAAGCAGAAGAGGATATTAAACATGACTTAAGCCCGCTGATCGCAAAAAATTTAAAAACCGCTTATTTGAACAAAGACTTGATTATCCGCATGCTCGAAAACAAAGTCATTAAAATCAACCACCGCCGCTATACCTTCGAAGTACGAGACATTTTGTTTTACTCCGTTGTCCGCGTCCACCTGAATTTAAAGCTGGCAGACTGAAAGAAGGCAAATCCGCTTTCCCGCGGTTCTGCCTTCTTTTTTTACCCTTCCTTGCAGAGCGCGATCAAATCCTTTTTTACCGCCTCTGTCGTTTCCCACGAATGCACGGTGGCCCCGGCAGCAAGCGGATGCCCGCCGCCGCCGTATTTGCGGGCCAGCTCATTGATGGCAGGGCCTTTTGAACGGAAACGGAGGCGGATTTGGCCTTCTTCTTCGATAAAGAAGCACCAGGCTTTAAGCCCTTTAATATCGCCGAGCGTGGTGACAAGCTGGGAGGCTTCCCGCACCGTTACGCCGAATTTTTCAATCAGTTCTTTTTTCAGCACGACGATCGCCACCCCGTGCTCAAGAATGTCCAGGTTCTGGTATATATACCCTTGGAGCCTCACGACTTCCGGTTCAACCTCGTACATCTTGTTAAAGAGCGCTGTCCGGTCGAAATTGTAATGGATCAGTTCACCGGCATAGTCAAATGTTTTTTCCGTCGTGCTCGGATACAAAAACCGGCCTGTATCCCCGACAATGCCGGCAAACAGCAGCCTTGCCGCATCATCTGTCATCCTTAGCCCCTCTTCTTTCCCGGATAAGTAAAACTCATAGATCATTTCGCTGACAGAGGACGCGTCTTCATCAACCCATTGAATATCCCCATAAGCATCATGGTTCGGGTGGTGGTCGATTTTGATCAGCCTTTCCCCGAGATGGAAGCGCTGGTCGCTGATCCGTTCGCGGTTGGCGGTATCACAAACGATGACAAGCGCCCCGCGGTACGTTTCATCCGGAATCCGGTCCATCCTGTTCAAATAGGCGAGGGCCGGTTCATCGTCGCCCGCGATGTAAATGTTTTTATCCGGAAAAGACGCCTTCAGTATTTCCGCAAGTCCCCCCTGCGATCCGTAAGCATCCGGATCCGGCCGGACATGGCGGTGGATGATGATCGTGTCAAAAAGCCTGATCGTCTGTAAAATTTTTGCTTTCATCTTACTCCCCGTTTCTCTGGCAAGATTTTTTTCATTTTGTAAAATAGAAGGAAATACGGACAACTCGATTTGGAGGTGCACGATGCCGATCCTTGCCGTTTTGATTCTCGCATCTATTAGCGCGTATGTATACTTTAAACTAAAAAACATCCGCAGCCTTTTGGTGATGCAAAAAAAGGTGTTTTCCGCCAAAGCCAATATGGCGCTCGGTTCATTTATTTTTTTGTTCGGCGTGAATGAATTGTTTCTGTTCCACACTGCCGCCACTTATATCATCGCAGCCGTTTTTATCGCGCTCGGGCTTTTCAATATCGCAGGCGGTTTCAAAAGGCTGCGGTTTTACCAGCCCGAAATGCAGAAAGAAAGGGACGAATCCCGGCGTGCACCGTAAAAGGCGTGGCACGTCCCGTTATCTTTCAATCAGCTGGCACATCAGCAGGGCTTTGCCGACAAGGTTGCCCTGATTGAAGACTTCCACATCGATTTTGGCAGATTTCCGGCCGGAGTCGAGAATTTTCGGTACAATCCGGATCATGCTTTCGAGCTGGACCGGTTTGATAAAATAGACCGTTAAGCTTTCGATGATCATATCGCCTTTTTTTCTGGAGCGCAAAAAGCGGTTGGCCGTTTCGTGCACAAGTGTCGTGAATACACCGTATGAAATCGTCCCTAAGGGGTTGGTCATTTGCGGCGTCACTTCAAACTGGAAATCATCCGGATCCTCCGTTTTGGCCGATGAAGCATCGAGCTGGGTCGTGACGATATTGTCGATCGTTTCCCCGACTTGCGGCTGGCGCTGTGTCATTTGCAGCTCCTTTAAGACGTCCTGGCGGCTGACAATCCCCCTCAGCCGGTTAAAATCATCGGTCACCGGCAAGATTTCGATCCCTTCCCAGACCATCATATGGGCAGCGGATGTGACGCTTGTTTTTTCACTGACCGTAATCGGATTTTTCGTCATCACTTTCTCGATATTTGAGTCCGTATCGGTTTCCATCACGTCTTTCGAGGTAACGATGCCCGCCACCTTTAAATTGCGGTCGACAACAGGAAAGCGCGAGTGGCCTGTTTCCCGTTTTTTGCGGTACCAGTCCCGGACCATGTCCGTTGTATTCAAATAAGCCGTTTTTTCGATCGGTGTTAAAATATCTTCCACGAGAATAATTTCTTTTTTAATCAGCTGGTCATAGACAGCACGGTTAATCATCGTCGCAACGGTAAACGTGTCATAGCTCGTCGAGATGACCGGCAGCGATTTCTCATCCGCAATTTTTTTTACATAGTCTTTTGTATCAAATCCGCCGGTAATCAAAACGGCAGCCCCTGACCTTAACGCCAATTCATGCGCATCTGTGCGGTTTCCGACAATGAGCAGGCTCCCAGGATCCGTATACTTCGACATCGCCTCGAGTTCCATGGCGCCGATCACAAATTTTGTAAGCGTTTTATACAGGCCGGATTTTCCGCCCAGCACTTGGCCGTCGATAATATTGACGACTTCCAAAAATGTCAGCTTTTCGATATTTTCTTTTTTCTTCTGCTCAATCCGGATGGTGCCGACCCGTTCAATCGTGCTGACATACCCTTTTATTTCAGCATCTTTAATGGCGCGGTAAGCGGTCCCTTCACTGACATTCAGCGCCTTTGCAATCTGGCGGACTGATATTTTTTCCCCGACCGGCAGCTCATTGATATATTGTAAAATCTGTTCGTGTTTTGTCGCCATTTTTTCACCTTCTTTCCGTTTTTGTACGCTTTCAAGGAATATGTATGGAGCAATCTGTATATTTCTATTATAGATGGAAAAAGGGGAAAAGGGCAATCAGGTCCCTTTAAATAATGGAAAAGGGGGAGTGCGGCCGGCACTTTTTCAGCACATGCCGGCTGCAAGCGAACCCCTGTATTTGCCAATCCTGGACCTCTGTTACAATTCGATCGCATCTCCGGCTTTCATGACTTTGCCGTTTACGCCGTCGAGCAAATCGATAAATTTCTGCGGATCCTGCTGAATGAGCGGGAACGTATTGTAATGGATCGGCACGACCGTTTTCGCCTGCAGAAATGTTGCCGCCACTGCTGCGTCTTCCGGCCCCATCGTGAAGTTGTCGCCGATCGGCAGAAATGCGAGATCAATCGGGTGGCGTTCGCCGATTAATTTCATATCCGAGAACAGCCCGGTATCGCCAGCGTGGTAGATTGTTTTCCCTTCCGCCATCAGCAAAACGCCCGTCGGCATCCCGAGGTAAACGATTTCTTTCTTTTCATCATCCACAACCGCCGAGCCGTGGAACGCCTGGGTAAGCTTTACTTTTCCGAAATCGAACTGGTACGAGCCGCCGATATGGAGCGGATGCGTATTCAGCCCTTTCCAGGCAAAGTAATTTGCAATTTCATTATTGGCAATAATAAGCGCATTCTTTTTGCGGGCAAGCGCCTCTGTATCCCCGATATGATCGCCGTGCCCATGTGTGAGAATAATCACATCCGGGCTTTCTTCCTCCACTTTCAGGTCTGTCTGGCTGTTGCCGGTAATAAACGGATCAAAGAGTATCGTTTTGCCGCCCGTTTCCACTTTTACAATTGAATGGCCGTGAAAAGAAACTTTCATCAGCTGATCACTCCTTTTAAAATTTGTACGGCTTCAGTGGCCACTTTCATTATATTATTTCTTTGCCCCGTAATCCTGCCTGATGCTCTACATGTAGCCTCTTAACCTATTTTTTGCTATGCTAGTAACGTCTGATAAGGAGATGAATGGGATGAATAAGCGTTTGGCAAGTGTGGCAGCGTGGCTGAAAGCGGAAAAGACCGATGCTGCTTTTATTACGTCGCCTGACAATGTCTTTTATTTGAGCGGTTACCGCAGCGACCCGCACGAAAGGCTGCTCGGCATTTGCGTATTCCAGGAAAAAGAGCCGTTTCTCTTCTGCCCGGCAATGGAAGCGTATGATGCGAAAAAAGCCGGCTGGGAATATGACATTCTCGGTATCCGGGATACGGATAACCCGTGGGATTTGGTGGCTGGAGAAATACGCGGGCGAATCGGGAATGTCGATACATTTGCGGTTGAAAAAGAGCATTTGAACGTGGAACGGTTCGAAGCGCTGAAAGAACGGTTTGGCGGCGCCCGCTTTACCGCTGCTGAAGAAAAATTGCGCACGATGCGCCTCATCAAAGATGAGCAGGAACAGAAGATTTTAAGGGAAGCGGCCGCTTTTGCCGATCTGGCCGTTGAAACGGGCATCCGCGAAATTCAAGAAGGAAAAACCGAACTTGAAATCGTGGCTGCCATTGAATTTGCAATGAAAGAAAAAGGGATTTCGGAAATGAGCTTCGCCACCACCGTCCTCTCAGGTGCGAAGGCGGCTTCCCCGCACGGCGCGCCCGGCCTTGACAAAATCGAAAAAGGGAATTTTGTCCTGTTTGACCTGGGCGTTGTGCACCAAGGCTACTGTTCCGATATTACAAGGACGGTCGCATTCGGGGGGCTCAGCGAAGAAAAAACCCGGATTTACGAAACGGTATTAAAAGCGGAAGAAGCAGCCGTGGCGGCAGCAAAACCGGGGGTAAAGGCAAAAGAGCTCGACTTGATTGCACGCCGCATCATTGAAGACGCGGGATACGGCGAATATTTTACACACCGGCTCGGCCACGGGCTCGGCATCAGCATCCACGAATATCCTTCTGTCACCCATACGAATGAGCTGGTGCTTGAAGAAGGGATGGTCTTCACGATCGAACCGGGAATATACGTGCCGGGAGTTGCCGGCGTCCGGATTGAAGATGACGTCTGCATTACAAAAACGGGTGCCGAAGTGCTGACAAAGTACCCGAAAGCCTTGCAGTATGTTTAAAAAAGAAGTACAAGCAGCTTTCATGCTGCTTGTGCTTCTTTTTTTGTTCCGGCAATTCTTGCAGCCGGCTTTTGAAAACTTATTTTAAAAGCTTTTTCACATCGGTATAGGAGAGCCCGAGCGAATCGGCCACCGCTTGATACGTTACATGCCCGTTCAGCGTATTGACTCCTTTTAACAGCGCCTCATTTTCCAAAACTGCTTTCTCATACCCCTTATTGGCAATTTCCGCCGCGTACGGCACCGTCACATTGGTGAGGGCAATCGTCGATGTGCGGGCAACCGCGCCCGGAATATTGGCGACTGCATAATGGACGACATCATGTTTGATATAAACCGGATCATCATGGGTCGTGGCACGGTCTGTCGTTTCAAAACTGCCGCCTTGGTCAATCGCAATATCCACGACAACAGAGCCCGGCTGCATCGCTTTGATCATCTCTTCTGTCACCAGTTTTGGCGCTTTTGCACCCGGGATCAGAACGGATCCGATCACAATGTCCGCATCACTCACCGCTTCCGCAATATTGTACGGATTCGAGATCAGGGTTGTAATTTTGCTGCCGAAAATGTCATCAAGCTGGCGCAGGCGGTCCGGATTCAACTCGACAACCGTTACATCCGCCCCAAGGCCGATCGCGACTTTTGCCGCATTCGTTCCGGCAACCCCGCCGCCAATAATTGTAATCCTGCCTCTTTTGACGCCCGGCACGCCGGAAAGCAGGATCCCTTTTCCACCGTTATTTTTTTCAAGAAACTGTGCGCCAATCTGCGGCGCCATTCTGCCCGCCACTTCGCTCATCGGCGTCAAAAGCGGCAGCGAACGGTTGGCAAGCTGCACGGTTTCATAAGCAATGCCGGTCACTTTCTTTTTCAGCAGTTCTTCCGTAAGCCCGGGTGCTGCGGCAAGATGCAAATATGTAAATAAAATCATGCCTTCACGGAAATAGCGGTACTCGCTTTCGATCGGCTCTTTCACTTTCATGACCATTTCAAAAGACCACGCATCTTCAGCAGTCTCTACGATCCGGGCACCGGCTTTGGCATATTCTTCGTCACTGAACCCCGATGCAAGGCCCGCATTCTTTTCAATAAAAACTTCATGCCCCGCTTTGGACAGGGTCACCACGCCGGCCGGGGTCATGGCCACACGGCTTTCATTGTTTTTAATTTCTTTTGGCACGCCAATTCGCATAGAAAGTTCCTCCTCGTGTTCGTGTTTTGCCATCCGTTTTCTTATTATTGTAAGAAAACATATCAAACGGTTGAAAACTTTCCCAAACATCTTTATTGTAGCAAAAATTCCCTCTTTTTCCTATGTTTTTTGCAAATTTCTTATCCGCGGCAAGGAACGGGATACCGTTTTCATTTTTGCCTGCTTCCGCCCGTTTTGATTGAAAAATGGATCGCCGGGTTTTTTCATTTTTCACACACAAACCGGGAAAATTCTAGTAAAATAGACATGAAAGGCAGGCAGTTTATAAAGGAGATGAGTAAGATGGGCACACAATACCGGAATATTTTAGTAGCGGTAGATGGCTCCAAAGAAGCCGATTGGGCTTTTACAAAAGCGGTTGAAATCGCCAAACGGAACAAGGCGGAATTATCGGTTGTCCATGTCGTCGATAACCGGGCGCTCGCCACTTTGACGCCGATTGATTCGACATTGTATGAGCAGAACGAAAAATTCGGGGATGAGCTGTTAAGCAATTACAAAGACCGCGCCGCGGAAAAAGGGATCAAAGTCCAGACGATCATCCAGCTCGGCTCTCCGAAACTTCAAATCACAAAAAATGTCGCGCCAAAAGTGCATGCGGATTTAATTGTGTGCGGCGCAACCGGTTTAAATGCAGTGGAAAGGCTCCTAATCGGAAGCGTTTCCGAGCATATTGTCCGCACTTCCCCCTGCGATGTGCTCGTTGTGAGAACGCCTAAGGAAGAAGAAGGCAAAGCGGAAAATTAAGCAAAAACCAGCCTTTTACGGGCTGGTTTTTTAACGGCCGCTTTTTTCTGTTAAAAACCGGTATTGATAATATTTCTCTGCAATTTCACAAACTTTTTTAGAAAAATAGTAGTTTGTAGCAGCCCCGATGGCCATCCCGGCCCAGCTGTTTTCTCCCCGCTTTTTCGGCCGGAGCAGCGCCAGAAAAGCGAGCTTACCGGCATGCCCGATGGCCCCCGGCCACAAATAGCGGTGGAATAACTTTTCATTCCCTGCATAGAAGCCGGTTCCGCGCGCTTCCAGCTCATCCATCAATTCTTCCCAGAGCGCATATTTCACCATGTCCGGGGCAGCGGCCATCAGCACGATTTTCAGCGCCGCCACGAGTCCGCCGGGCGATTTTGTTTCAAATCCGTAAGCTGCACCGGTGAGCTGGACCGCCCGGAGATTCACAGCCAGCAGGAAAAACGGGTCCGCCGCGGCAAAAACGGCTTTCCCGGTTCCGCTCAATGCCCCTTCGAAGAGTGAGAGACGGCGGTATTTTGCCTGCTGCCGTGCCGCAATAAACCCTGCCTGGTCGATGGTAAGTTTCCTCATATCGGGAATCGTTGCGACAGAACTGTCAAAGAGACGCCCCGCAGCAAGTATTTTTTCGATCTCATGCCCGTAAGGCAGATTTTCATCGGCAAATGAACAGATTTGAAACAAAACGGCATCTATTTTTTCATGGATATTTTCCAGCGCCTCATCCGGAAAATTGGCAAAGAGCGCATCCAGTTTTTGCTTGCGCCCGCCCCCTTCTTTTCCGGCCGCTAACAGCTTCTCCGCCCAGTCGTTGATTTCATCCAGGACTATTTTTTCCCTGTCTGTCCATTCCGCCATTTTCGATCCGCTCCCAAACTCTGTTTTACAGCCATTATAACATAAATTCCATGCACGGCTGTCCGTTTATGTTATGCCAAAGCGCTTCCTGAAACGATTTATTCGGGCACGGGCAGCAGAGAAAGCAAGCTGCCGGCGCCGGCCGGCTTCCGCGGTCATGAAGACAGCCGGACAACATCGCGTGCGATCATCAGCTCTTCATTAGTAGGGATAACGAGCACTTTTACAGGGGAATGCGGATAATTGATAAACGCTTCGGTCCCGCGGATCTGGTTCAGGGTCGGATCCCAGTAAATGCCCATAAATTCCAGTCCCGTTAAAATTCTTGCGCGGATGGCATCGCTGTTTTCCCCGATGCCGGCTGTAAATATAATCGCATCCACGCCGGCCATTTTCGCCGCATACGACCCGATGTATTTATGGATGCGACTTGCAAAAATGTCAAGCGCCAGTTCAGCCCGCTTGTTCCGCTCGAGTTCTGCCGCCACCTGGATATCGCGCAAATCGCTGGAAACGCCCGAAATGCCAAGAAGCCCGGATTCTTTGTTTAACACTTCGAGCACTTCTTCCGCGGTTTTGCCTGTCTTCTCCATAATAAACGGAATCAGCGCAGGATCGATATTGCCGGAACGCGTGCCCATCGTCACACCGGCCAATGGCGTAAAGCCCATGGACGTATCGATTGACCGGCCGCCCTGGATCGCCGCAATGCTTGCCCCGTTGCCCAAATGGCATGAAATCAGGCGCAGCTGTTTAAGCGGCCTGCCGAGCAGCTCAGCGGCGCGCATCGCTACATATTTATGGGAAGTGCCGTGAAACCCGTATTTGCGGATCCGATATTTTTCGTAGTATTCATAGGGTAGGCTGTATAGGAAAGCACTTTCCGGCATCGTTTGGTGGAAAGCGGTATCAAACACGGCCACTTGAACCACATCCGGCAGCACGGCACGGAACGCCCGGATCCCCGTTGCGTTCGCCCGGTTATGAAGCGGCGCGAGTTCCGCCAAATCTTCAATTTGCGCGAGCACCTGGTCATTGACGACAGCAGAATCATTGAATATTTCGCCGCCGTGCACAACCCGGTGGCCCACGCCTTCTATTTCATCCAAAGACCGGATAATACCGGTTTCCGTTAATTTTTTTAATAAAAACTGCACGGCAACTTCATGGTTCGGAATATCGGTAATTTCCTTCACCCTGTCCCCGTTTACCGTAATGGAAAATAAAGCATCGTTTAACCCGATCCGTTCAATCAGGCCTTTCGTTATAACGCTTTCATTCGGCATATCAAATAATTGAAATTTTAAGGAGGAGCTCCCCGCATTAATTGCCATAATTTTTGCCATTGCTCGTCTTCCCTTCGCAAAATCAAATGAACCCTTTTATTTTTTTAAAATAGTGATCTCATTTTCTCATTTTGCCATTCTATCCGGTTTTTTTCAACCGGTTTTTTGGTTTCGTCTCCCGGGAACATATAAAATGATACCATAAAAACACAAACAAATGGGGGCCGGAACGCAATTTTCTGCTTTCCGGCCCCCACTTTTCCCAATTCGTCAAATTTTGCCGCTTTGGATATTTTCTTTGCACCAGGCGTCCACTTTTGCCATCAGCTGCCTTAGCGCCCCCTCGTTGGACAGGGACGGGAGCGACGCCAGCAGCACTTGTTCCGGCGCCTTCACGCCTTCCGCTTTCTTGCGGATGACAAAAATGCTTTTGGCAGCCTGTTCGTTTTTGAAGATGGTCATCGGCAATTGCAAAATCGCCTGGATATCCGCCTCTTCTTTTAAAAACCGGCGAAGTTTCGGGGCTTCTTTTGTTTCAAATAATCCGTTTGGGATGAGAAAAAATAAAAATCCGCCCGGGCGCGCCGCTCTCAGGCTCTGCTCGATAAACAAATGATGGGCGTACGAATGCCCTTCATCTGCCTTCAGCTTGTAATCTGCGGCGCCCGCATCATTCGGGTAGTATCCGACCGGCAAATCGCAAACAACGATATCGACAGGGTCAATGAACAATTGGGACAGGGCATCCTGCGTAAACAGTTCGATTTCATGGTGCAGAAGGTTCGCCCCCGTGTATGCGAGCCGGATCAAAACATCATCGATATCCACGCCGTAAGCAGTGATGTTTTTCCCGCTGAGCTGGTTCAAAATGGTCAAAAGCAAATTGCCGGTGCCCACCGCAGGGTCCAAAATCGAAAACGCACTGGTATCTTCTGCAAACTTGCCGATAAAATAGCTCATCAGCAGTCCGATCGAATCCGGCGTCATTTGGTGGTTTGCCTGGACGTTTGCTTTCATCCCCTTCAGGATGGCGAGCTGGTAGGCTTTCCGGATTTGCTCGCGGGTAAAGTCCCCGAGGCGGACCGTTCCGTATATGTTTTCAAGGCGTTTTTCATCGCGCGCATCAATCCCATTTTGGCGGATGCTTCCGGTGAATAAATTTTCCCCGGTCATCGCCACGGCTTCCAAATACGGGACAGAGAGGCGATTTTCCAAGATTTGCGCGGATTCGTTAAAAACGGTAAAAAGGGTTTCAACAGGAGAGGCCGACATTCATTCTCCTCCTTCATATTCTTCTTCCATATAAAATCCCCGATGGAGATCGGGGATTTTATCGCAGTATAGCAAGCGCTCTTCGCGTTTCCCGGCGCTATTCAATGCCTGTTTTACGATGCATCTTTTGCGGCTTGCAAGGCTTTTTCGTAGTCAGGATGGTTGGTGCCTTCGCTTACATATTCCACATATGTAACCGTATCATTGGAATCCACGACAAATACGGCGCGGGCAAGCAGGCGAAGTTCTTTCATCACAACCCCGTAAGCTTTGCCGAATGACAGGTCGCGGTGGTCGGACAACACTTTTACATGGTCGAGCCCGGATGCCGCACACCATCTTTTTTGAGCAAAAGGCAGGTCACAGGAGAAAGTATAAACGTTGACTTCTTTCCCGAGTTTTGCTGCTTCTTCGTTAAAACGGCGCGTCTGTGCATCGCAAACACCGGTATCAATCGACGGGACAACGCTGAAGATGCGGACGCCGCCTTTTGTATCCGAAAGTGTCACCTCATTCAAGTCATTATCCAGAACCGTAAAGTCCGGTGCCTTATCGCCAACTTTTACTTGTGTCCCTTCCAATGTGACTGGATTCCCTTTAAATGTAACCGAAGCCATGAAATACCCTCCTTATTTTTGCCGGGGCTTACAATCCCCGTATTTCAGCTGTACTCATACCTTATCATACTGGACAACGAAAAAAATTTCCAATTTAAAACCCGCGAATCATGCGGGTTGTTAAAAATCAAGATCCTGTTTTTGCTGGTTGGCCGGCTGTTGCCCGCCATTTTGGCCGTTTTGTTTCAGCATGCTCTGGATTTTTTCGATAACGCCCGGTGCGACATCCATAATTTTTTCAATCAGATGCGTGTTTTGGTCCAGATGCAGCATTTTCACGCCTTGTGCGCCAACAACCAAAAAGGCAATGGGCATAATCGAGACGCCGCCGCCGCTGCCGCCCCCGAAAGGCAGCTCTGCCGGGCGGGATTCGCCGCTGCCGCCGGATCCGGATGGCCCGTTAAATTGGCTGCCGCCTGCCGCAAACCCGAAACCGACTTTGGATACGGTTAAAATGACGCTTCCATCCGGCGTTTCCACCGGATCCCCGATAATCGTATTTACGTCAATCATTTCTTTTAAATTTTCCATTGCGGCCGTCATCAGGCCTTCAATCGGATGTGAACCCATTGTTGTTTCCTCCTGTCATTTGTTTCTGCCGGGATTTAAGCATGCCGGCCGTTTTCCGGCTCAGAAACCGGTGTAAGCGCGATTTCCGCTTTTCCTCCCCGCCAGTATTTCAGCATTTTAAATGCGGCTATTATAGCTTTCCCGATCTGGACTTTCACCATACATTTTAACTGTGTTTCGGAAATCGGGTACTGGAAAAAGGGCGTAACGGAAAGGACAGGATCCGTTTTTACACGCAGATGTGTGGTAATGAGGCTTAAGATCCCCCCTTTCACCGCCCAGATGCTTCCGGCGACAATTCCCGTCCACGCGGCATCATGCAGCCCGATTGCTGTATGCCATTCGAATTTTCTTAACTGGACATTGCGGATGAACTTGCCTACAATCGCCTTTAAACCGATGACGCGCTCCGCAATTTTTTTCACATCTTCAATCCGCTGTTCGAGGACATCCGGCGTAATGTTCCTTTCCTGCTCTGCATGTTTTGTCTCTTTTTCATATACGACACCGGGTTTTTTCCGGTCCACTTTCACTGCCGGGATTTTCACGGTATAGCAGATGATGCCCCACACCCTGATTTGGATAAAAATTTTATCATCATCTAAGCGGTGCCCGTATTCAATAAGGACGGACAGGGAAGAGAACCATACAATCGCAGTGATTGCGGCAAGTGCGAAAAACGCGGATAGCCACCATATCATTTCCATCATCAGCCTTTTTTGCAACCATTATCGCCAACAGAGCAAAAAAATAAACCTGCCCTTAAGCAGGTTCATAATAAGGATAGACCGGTTCATGGGACCGTTCATGAATGACGGCCGTATCGGCAAACAAATCGTGCACCCCTTGTTTTTTCGGCGTAAATGCAACGACAATATAGATGACCGCAATCTTGACACAAACATAACGGACGATCCATTCCCGGAATAAAACGGTGCTCCATTTCAGCGGCCCGGGATGGTTCAGCGGTACAACCCTGAGGCCAAACACCATTTTCCCAAGCGTCTGGCCGAAAAACTTCGTCATTAGAACGAAATAACCGTAAAATACAAGGGCTGATGCGATCGTAATCGGCGAGTAAATTTTTTCGTCTGTAAGGGACAGTCCGGAAAGCCGGAAAATGGGATGGATGACCAGCCATTTCACACTTTGGACAACAAGCAGGTCAAGCAAATAAGCCCAAAACCGTATCCAGAACCCGGCATAACGGGCTCCTGATAAACTCCCGGATATTTGTTCCGGCGCTTTTGTCAATGTTTCAGGAATATGGTTTTCGTTTGAATTCATGATGCTCCCCCCTATTCAGCCCCGGAATACAGGTACATCGGGCGTGGTGCGTTCGATTGCGTCAACAAATGCGCAAGCCCTGTCATTTCTGCTTCTTTGCCGAGCATTTTTTGCACTGAAGCAGAAAACAGCGAATCGAGCCCGCCGCTTGTTTCATATTCCACAACCTGCGCTTTCCCGAGATGAAGGTCTTTTTTCATTGCCGAAATGGTGTCATCCAGGTAGCCGTATTTATCAATCAGATGCAAATTGAGTGCCTGCCTGCCATCATAGACACGCCCGTCCGCAATTTTGCGCACCTCTTCTTTCGGAATGTGGCGCCCTTTGGAAATCACATTGACAAAACCGTTGTACGAATTGTTGACCATTTTCTGCAGCATTTCTTTTTCGCTCTTCGTCATGTCCCGGTAAGGGCTCATAATGTCTTTATACTCCCCGCTTTTGATAACCGGAAAATCAATGCCGTATTTTTTGGCAAGCTTCCCGTAGTTCACGCTTTCCATGATGACCCCGAGCGACCCGGTCAAGGTTTCCGGGCTTGCGAATATTTTATTGGCCGGCGTTGAAATATAATAAGCGCCGGATGCGCAAGTCGGCCCCATGGACACGTAAATCTTCTTCTTCGTATCTTTTTTAATTTCCATCAGGCGGTGATGGATTTCTGCCGACTCGGCCACCCCGCCACCCGGCGAATTAATATGTAAAATGATCCCTTTTACATCGCTGTCTTTTTTCGCCTGATCCAGTTCTTTCAAAAAACTTTGGTGGTTATATTCACCGGTGTCAAGCAGTGATGGTGTCGTGCCGGTATCCTGAATTGTCCCGTTCACATTCAGCACGACGATTTTCTTTGACTCATTCCCATCCTGCAATACATTTTCGGAAACATCCCCTTCCCCAGCTTCCACGGTCTCTTTAAAGATTTTGGAAAAGTTGGTTGATGCCGCCATGCTCGCCAAGTTCACAATAATGGAAACGACGAACAGCCCGCCTGCCAAAGCAAGCGCTCCCCATCTTTTTTTGTTCATGCCAACATTTCATCCTTCCACTTTTTTGGTTTTTCTTTTATTCTACTTGAAGATCCGGGACATTAAAACAAAAAGCCGGGCATTTTTTGAAAAAAAATGCCCGGCTTTTCGTTTCTTATCTATTCCATTCCTGCTGCCTGAGCTCGACACGGCGAATTTTGCCGGAGGCCGTTTTTGGCAATTCCTTGATAAATTCAATTGCACGCGGATATTTGTACGGCGCGGTCAGTTGTTTGACGTGGTTTTGCAGTTCTTTTACAAGACCCGGCACATTCTCGCTGATGCCGTCTTTTAAAACGACAAAAGCTTTCACAATGCTGCCGCGGATTTCGTGCGGGCTTGCAACAACGGCACATTCTTTCACATACGGATGCTTGACAAGGGCATCTTCGACTTCAAACGGTCCGATCGTATAGCCGGAAGAAATAATGATATCATCCCGCCTGCCTTCAAACCAGAAATAACCGTCCTCGTCTTTTCTTGCCCTGTCCCCTGTAATGAAGTAATCGCCGCGGTACTGCTTGGCCGTGCGCTCTGGCTCTTTATAATAGCCTTTAAAAAGCGCAGGCGTGTCTCTATGGACGGCAATATCGCCGGTTTCACCCGGTTTGCACGGCTTCCCGTCATCATTTACGATTTCGACTTCATTCCCGGGAAACGGTTTGCCCATTGAACCCGGGCGCAACGGCGTATCAAGGGAATAACCGACGAGCAGCGTGCTTTCCGTCTGGCCGTAACCGTCGCGGATCGTGATGCCGAAATGGTTTTGGAAAACATCGATGACTTCGCGGTTCAGCGGTTCTCCGGCTGAGACCGCGCTCCTTAAGCTTTTCAGATGATACTGGGACAAATCATCGACTTTTGCCATTAAACGGTATTCAGTCGGTGTGCAGCAGAGCACATTGATTTCATATTCATCTAAAAGGGACAAATATTTTTCAGGGTCAAAACGGCCGTTGTAAACAAACCCGATTGCGCCTGAACCGAGAACGGAAAGGAACGGACTCCACACCCATTTTTGCCATCCCGGTGCGGCCGTCGCCCAAACACGGTCGCCTTCTTGAATGCCAAGCCAGTTCGGGGCAGCCGTGCGCAAATGGGCATATCCCCAGCTGTGCGTATGGATAACGCCTTTCGGATTGCCGGTTGTCCCGGAAGTATAGGACAAAATGGCGATATCATCTTTTGACGTTTTGAAGATTTCCAGTTCACAAGGGGCTGCTTTTTTCTTTTCATCCAGGAACGCCCATCCCGGTTCCGGTGCTCCAATTACGAATTTTTTCAAATTTTCAATGCCGCGGACATCTTTAAACTGTGCGGTGCATGAATAATGGGCGACAACGCCTTTTACATCCCCTGTTTCGATCCGGTAGTCGAGATCTTTTGTCCGCAGCATTTCCGAGGCCGGTAAAAGGACGATGCCGCATTTCATTGCAGCGAGATATACTTCGTATGCTTCTACAATACGCGGAACCATGACAAGTATGGTATCTCCCTTTTTCAGCCCGCTTTCCAAAAAGACATGGCCGGTCCGGTTTGCATTTTCAATTAATTCTTTATATGTGACTTCTCTGTGCATGCCTTCTTTGTCTTCCCAAATCAGCGCAACTTTGTGCGGGTCCCGGGCATATTTCTCAATTTCTTCGGCTATATTGTATGTTTGTGGCGCAATCAGGTCACTACGACGCAAGCGAATCGCCTCCAGAATTTTTTAGTACCTCATTATTATACCTGATATTAAAAAAATATGATACAAATTTACGCCAAAAACAAGTAGAAGCGGACCCGATTCAGGCCCGCTTCTCTATCCATTCTTCATTCAGTTATCGGGAAGTACCGCCTAATTGTTGTTCAGCCATCGAAACAAGGCGTTTCGTGATTTCGCCGCCGACAGACCCGTTTGCGCGGGAAGTCGTATCAGCACCAAGGTTTACGCCAAATTCCTGAGCGATTTCGTATTTCATTTGGTCCAGTGCTTGTTCAGCACCGCTTACAAGCAATTGGTTGCTGTTGTTGCTTTGTGCCATGTGTCTCACCTCCTTGTGAGTATAGATTGCGCATAAACACATGGCATCATGTTGTAAGTTTATTGGCGGTGCTGCCAATTACTGGATTTTATAACAGCTCAGAAAAATCTTCTTCCTGCGCCGTTTCATTTGGTGTAATAAAGACGTCCTCCGTATTTTGCACCGCTTCTTCAATCAATGGTTCCAGGTCGAGGCGGCTTTCGTAAAGACGCGCAAGCTCGAGTTTCGGCCGTGTTTTCGGCGAAGGCGGCGTGAAAATCGTGCAGCAGTCTTCATACGGAAGGCTTGAGATGTCGTATGTGCCGATTTTTTGGGCAATATCAATAATGTCCAGCTTATCCATCGAAACAAGCGGCCGCAACACTGGTGTCGTTGTGACATCATTGATTGCAACCATGCTGTCGAGCGTCTGGCTGGCAACCTGGCCGAGGCTTTCGCCGGTTACAATCGCAAGCCCGTTATGAATTTTACGGAGCCGGTCGGTAATCTCAAGCATCACCCTTCTCTGCACGGTCATCGAATAGCCTTCCGGAACCCCTTTATGGATCGTTTCCTGGATTTTTGTAAAGGGGACAATATGCACTTTCATGGAGCCGCTGTAGGCGGAAATTTTTTGCGCAAGGTCAAGCGCTTTTTGCTTTGCACGCGGGCTTGTAAACGGCGGGCTGTGGAAATGGACCGCTTCCACTTTCACGCCGCGTTTCATCGCGAGGTATCCTGCAACCGGGCTGTCAATACCGCCCGAAAGCATGAGCATCGCTTTTCCGGACGCACCGACAGGAAGCCCGCCGGATCCTTTTATCACTTCAGTGGACAAATAGACGCCGTTTTTCCGGACATCCACAAGCAGCTCGATATCCGGCTGTTTTACATTGACTTGAATGCCGTCCAGCTGCTTTAAAATATAGCCGCCGACGAGATGGTTCAAATCATTCGAATCGTATTCAAATGTTTTATCGCCGCGGCGGGCTGACACTTTGAAGGTTTTGCCTTTCGCAAAGTTTTGCCGGACGAGTTCGAGCCCCGCCTGCTCGATGTCTTCGAGCTGTTTCCGGGTGCGGACGGCCGGGCTGAATGACTGGATCCCGAAGATTGATTTTAAAATATCGATGACTTGCCCGCCGTCTGCGCCATGCAAGAGCACGTACATGCGGTCGTACAGCGCCTGGACTTCAATGCCGCCAAAAGGCCTGAGCGCTTTTTTGACATTGTCTTTTAAATGCCGGATAAAAAACTGGCGGTTATGCCCTTTTGTCGAAAGTTCCCCATAACGGATTAAAATGCGGTCATAGTTCATTGATTTCTCCCCAACACTTGTTGTAAATTTGTGATTGTTTGCCTTAATATGCGGATAAAACGTTCCGCTTCCTCCATTGTATTTTCATAAGAAAGGCTCACGCGCACCGCCCATTCGGCTTCGTCTTCGGAAACCCCCATGGCAAGAAGCGTGCGGCTCAGTTCCCGCGTTTTTGAAGAGCAGGCGCTTGTTGTGGAAATATAAGTGCCTTCCTCTTCAAGCGCATGCACGAGCACTTCGCCGCGGATGCCGCGGACGGAAAAATTCAGGATGTGCGGCGCTGAAACAGCCGGATTGGTATGGACTGTCACAGCAGGCATCTCCTGAAGTTTTTCGATCAGGGCATCCCGGATACGGGCCGTTCTTTCTGCCGCCCCGGCTTCAAATTTTTCATGGACCAGGCGGAGCGCTTTTCCGGCTGCAACGATTCCGCCTGTATTTTCGGTGCCGCTGCGCAAGCCCCTCTCCTGGTGCCCGCCGGTTAAAAGCGGTGACAGGCGGAGATTTGCCCGTTTATATAATATCCCGGTTCCCTTTAAGCCATGGCATTTATGCGCGGAAACCGTACAAAGATCGATGCCGGCATCATGCAGGGAAAGCGGAACTTTTCCGCAACCCTGGACATCGTCTGTATGAAACAGGATTTTCGGGTAAGTTTTGAGAAGCTGCCCGATTTCTTCCACCGGCTGCACTGTTCCTACTTCGTTATTCACATGCATCACGGAAACAAGAATCGTTTCATCCGTGATGGCCTGTTTTAAATCGTCCAGTTTGATTCTTCCGCTCCTGTCAACCGGCAAATACGTGACGCGAAAGCCCCATTCTTCCAGCTGCCGGCATGTTTCAAAAACAGATGCATGTTCAACAGCCGTCGTAATGATATGGCGCCCCCTTGAACGGTACTCGAGGGCTGTCCCTTTAATCGCCAGATTATTGCCTTCCGTGCCGCCGGATGTGAAAAAAATTTCGTTCTCGTCTGCGCCGAGAAGGCTCGCAATTTGCCGTCTTGCCTGCGTGAGAAGTTTCTCTGTACGCGCGCCGAGGCTGTGCAGGGAAGAGGGATTTGCAAAATAGTTTTCCGATGTTTTCACAAAAGCATCCAGCACTTCCGGATAAGGCCTCGTTGTGGCACTGTTGTCAAAGTAAATCATTTGAACACCCTCTGTTGGCATAAAATTGGATCCAGACCTGCATCATTGCCTAATATACCATGCCGGATAACGAGCTTACAACCGATATACTCCCGTTATGCGCCGCCCATCCCGGTCTCCGCGCCGCTTCTTTCGCGGCACTGGTCTTTAATCTCCAGAATGGGGCGGAAATGGCCCTGCGACCGTGCGTGTTGTACCCGTTCAGACAGAAAATGAATTGCTTAAGGCTCAAAGGTCTTCACCCGTGCCTGTTTACCAGGTTAAAGAACCAGGCGCCAAAAAACGAGTGCGTCTGTTTGGCATCAGCCGCATGAAAGGCCTGCCTGCCGGCTGAAAGGCGCAGAAAAAAGCAAACGAAAAAAACGGGGAGTGCTCCGTATTTTTTCCGTTTGCTTCAAAGTAATTCTTCAGTTTCCAGCATTTTTTCAATTTTTTTCAATGCGCCGGGCTCCACCGCTTCCACTGTCGTTGCGGCTTCTTCAAGCGCCTTCTCATAATCGTAGCGCCGGAAAGCCGCTTCTGCGCGTTCTAGCCCGTCCGCCACTTTCTTATATTTAGCGCGGTAACGGTTGCCGTATTGAATCACTTTTTCAGCAAGCTGCACATTTTCCATTAAAGCTTTCGTGCTTTTTTCAAAGTTTCCGACTGCCTGTTCCGCCTCCAGCAGATGGCGGTTGACCTTCTCCATGTTTAGCGGCGTGGCATGGAGGCTTTCGGCAGTGTCACGAATCGCGTTCCAGGCCGCTTCGTACAGGGTACGGTACGAGTCCGGCAGCCCAGGAATATTGCTTCTTTCGACAAGGCGGCGCATATCCTGGATTGTCCGCTTCAATTCCGCGATCTTCGCGCGTGCTTCCATTTCTTCTTTCCGCAGGTTCTGCAAAAATTCGTTAAACGTCTTCTGGTCATCCCGCAGTTTTTCAATCTGCCCTTCCATTTCTTTGAGCTGTTCGCTTAACACGGAATAAATCGTTTCGTTTTCGGGAATTTTTACTTCAAGGACCGCCAAACGCGCGGCCAGTTTCTCCAATTGTTTCTCGAGTTCAGCAGGAACAGCCATGTTTTCCTCATGCAGCTGGTATGTCTTTTGCACGGATTCTGTTTCTGTTTTGAGGCGCTTGTTTTCTTCCCGTACTTCATCCAGGATATCCTTCACTTCGCGGAAATGCTTGAGCACATAGTTTTTCGCGTACGCTTCTTTTTCTAAAATATCGTAAATCGTTTCTATTCTTTCCTTGATTTCCCGGATGCCTTCCTCGACATCCGCTGTGTCAGCCTGTTCAAGTTGTTTTCGGTAAGCCGAAAGCTTCTCTGTAAGTTCCTTCATTTCTTCATCAAATTGCAGGTGATCGAGCGCAAAGCCTTGTGCAGCCATTTCTTTGTAGCCCTCTTTTAATTCTGCAAACTGCATCGGCAAAAGCGATTCCGTTTCCGCCAGCAAATCCGGAATTTTCCCGGCATCCTCCTGCAACATTTCTGTTTCTGCTTTCAGTTCATCGGCTAATTTCTTTGCCTCCAAATAGTTCCCGGCTTCCGTCAGTTCATGGTAACGGACAAATTTCTCCGCCAGGCTGTCCACTCTCAAATCGAGGCTTTTAATGGCTTTTCCGTATGTATGGCGCCGTGTCAGGAGCTGTTTCTTCAAGTCTTTGAAGATTTTCCCGAGTTCTTCCACTTCTTTCCGGGATTCTTTCTCGGCATCCATCAGTTCATTGACGCCGTCCAGTATATCTTTTATTTTTTGTTCCGCATTTTGAAGAATCGCCTCTGCTCCCGCCTGTACTTCTTTCGCCTTTTTGAAACGGTATTTGTCGGTGTGCTCCTCGATTTCAAAGAGCTTATCTTCCACTGCCGGCAGTTCCTCGTTTAAAAGGTCCTCCCAGTCTTTGCGCCAGCCTTCAAATAAACTTTCCGCCTCCCCGCCCATATTGAGCCGTTTGACTTTTCCTAGCTCTTCAGTGACAGGCCGGTTCATGATTTCAATTTTCCATGCTTCAAGCTTGTCAATCTCTTTATAAAATTGCCTCCTGATAAAAAAACCGCAAGTCAATAAAACGAGCAACAAAAGAATAGCGCCAATGATGCCATACATCATAAACTTGAAAGCCTCCCGTTCGTCCACAAATCAAACCTTAATATCCGCTCATTATGTATGTATGAATACCGGAGCAATCCTTCCCGATATCCATAGGCATGTATGTTTATTTTTATTCTATGATACCATGTAATGACAATATTTGACTATGAAATTCGAGATTTTTCGATTCATTTTGGGGAAGGTTTTTTCCGCACCCAAAATAAAAAAAGCCGGCGCTTATTTTTTGCACGGCGGCGGGCTTTTTCGGAAAGCTGCCGGCATTTAAAAACAGCCGGCCCGGGCCGGCACATTAAAAAGCGGTTTCAAGCAGCAGCGGTTCCGGCTGCGCCCCCGCGTTTTGCCGGATGCTGTCCAGCCATTCGGCAACCGATTTGCCGTATTTTTCGGCAAAATACGGTTCTTCCGGCTGCATGCCCCATACTTCCCGAATGTACTGGCTGTTTAAATACGGCATCGACAGCATGCTTTTCAGCTGAATCATGAGAAAGTTCAGTTTGCCCGCCTGGATTCCGGGCCCGCACCAAGCCTTGGCAAGTTTTTTCAATAAATAACGCTCTTTCATGAAATAAGTGGACAAAATTTCGCGGACAATTTGCGAATCAACGGTGACTTCCCGCCATACAAATCTGGACAGCAGGTGGTTTTCGCTTTGAAAGTGCAGGATGCGGAAGGCCGCCCGTTTTAATCCTTCTTCCGAAAGATTTTGCACTTCTTCTTCAAGGCAGGCAATATACGGTTCAAAAAAGCGGATAAAGCACGCCTCCAGCAACCCCTGCTTGCCGTTAAAGTAATAGGAAATATTGGCCGAATTGACTTTTGCGGAAGCCGCAATCGCCCTGATCGTCGTTCCTTTATAGCCCTTCGTATGAAATAAAGCAATCGCCGTATTGAATATTTTTTCTTTTGTTTCGCTGCTGTTTCCGTCCATTTGTTCCACCCTTTCCTCTTTTTTGCTTGCCGGGCTTCCCCTTTTGTGTTAAAAATATTCTATTCCGTACTATTCCATATGCCGGGTCGGGGTTCCTTTAAAAACTTTCCGACAAAATCCCGCCCCGTTTTTAAAAAATTTGCTGATGTAAGGATGATGGCAATGTTTCATGCAGAAAATGCCCAGGGTACGAAGAAAGAAAAGTATGATCTTGTCGTAAAACAGCTGATCGCGCTCACAGAAGGCGAACCGGACAAAATTGCCAATTTAAGCAATGCTACAGCGCTGTTAAACCAGTTTCTTGACCGGGTGAACTGGGTTGGGTTTTATTTCGCATCCAGGGATGAACTCGTCCTCGGGCCGTTCCAGGGTTTGCCGGCCTGTGTGCGGCTTCCGTATGGGAAAGGGGTGTGCGGGACAGCCTGGAAAGAAAAACGGGTGCTCCGGGTCGCCGATGTCCAGCAGTTTTCAGGCCATATTGCCTGTGACGCCGCTTCCCAGTCTGAAATTGTCGTACCGCTTATGAAAAACGGGGAAGTGGTCGGCGTTTTGGATATCGACAGCCCGGAAAAAAATCGTTTTGATGCAGAAGATGAGGCAGGGCTGGCAGCTTTTGCCGCTGCGCTGGAAAAAGTGCTGTAAGGCCGGTTTCGCAGGCTGAAAAATCAGGGCGGCAAAAGATACTGGCTGGCAAAGCCCCATGCCCAAACCCAAAATCCGCAGGCCGGACGAACTTGGCACAGGCAGCCGGGGTTTGTGGCCTGAAGCAGATATTACAACAATAACGAAATGCATAAAAAATGCCCCCCTTGCCGGATCCGGCAAGGGGGGTTTTAAAGGCGGCTGACAAAAGAAATCAGCTGCAGTGCGCCCTAATTGGATTTCATTTCCATATCGCTGATGACAACCTGGTTTTTCCCGAGGCTTTTCGCATGGTACAATCCGGCGTCCGCCCTGTTAAAGAGGGACTCCGCCGTTTCATTCATCTCTTTATTCCAGTACGACACCCCGCAGGAAATGGTAACCGGAGGATTTGTATTTTTCCGAACAGCCGCAAGCACCCTTTTGGCGACCTGCACCCCTGTTTGAAGCGGCACGCCGGGAAGATAAATCGCCATTTCCTCTCCGCCCCATCTTGCTCCGATATCGGTTGAACGAATGTTTTCTTTGATCAGCTTTGCAACCTGGATCAAAATTTCATCCCCGGTTTGATGGCCGTATGTATCATTGACTTTTTTAAAGTCATCAATATCGAGCAAAATCAGCGTGCCCTGCTCATCTTCACCAATAGAAGTTTCCATCCGGCTGTTCAAGTAATTTTTGGCAAACAGCTGGGTGAGATGATCGGTAATCACCATTTTTTCAAGCCGCTCGCGAAGCATGGAGTTGGTTAAGGCCATGCCCGACTGATAAATAAGCGACTGAAAAAGTTTGAACCTGTCGAAAGAAAAATGGTAAGGCGCTTCATGAAGAACAAGGCAAAACCCCTTTAAATCATCTTCCTGGATAATCGGGACAGCCATCAGCGAAGAAAAACGATAGTTCCTGCCGGGAAAGCGCCGGTTTAAATTGCTGATAAACAGGGATTCTTTCTTTTCGGCAAACGAACGGTTTGCAAATTCAAGATAACGGGCGCCTTCCTTTTCTTCAAAAATGGGGCTGCTACCTTCAAGTAGGTCCATTTTCCCATTCTCCATCATCACGAACCCGATTGCCTGGGTATCAAATGAACTGGAGATCTGTTTCATTAAAAAATCGACGGTTTCTTTTAAATTCGCGCTTTTATTTAACTGGCGGGAAACCGAATTGATCAGGCGGAGTTCTTCAATGGACTGCATCGACTGCTGGTACAGCTTGGCATTTTCAAGCGCACTTCCCGCCGTATTGGCCAGCAGGCTGATAAATTCCAAATCGCTGCGATTAAATTCATAGTTGGTAAAAGTGATGACCTGCAGCACGCCATACACGCCCTGCTTTCCCCTTAGCGGCGCATAAAGCATCGTTTCGTTTGTCCGCCATACCGTGGCAAGGTGGACCTGGCCGTTTACATATGATTCGAGCGCCATTTCGTCGACCGCATCATATTGCAGCGATTTGATCGGCAAATCAAGATTGTGGTGATAATCGTCCGACAGCATTAAGGTGTATTCAAAAACCGGATACAGCCTTTTCAGCGTGTAAATGATTTCTGCAAGGATCGTATCCGTATCCATGGAAGAATGGAATTTTCCGGTCACTTGGAATAATTCGATGTAACGCTTTCTGTCGGCTTCGACAACAGACAACTCATACTTCAGCTGCAGGAAGTTCCGGCTTTCCCTGACAAACGCCTGCAAATCCGCGTCAGACAGCTCCCCGAACATCCTGTTTGGAATGGAAAGAAGCAGGCAGCCATCCTCCATGTTTTTTTCCGGAATAAAAAAAGCAATGTTAAACTGTTTTAAATAAGGATCCTTTTTCAGTTTCCCATTTGTGACAACCTGGGAGGCTGTTTTTAAAGCTTTAATTTTTCCGGATGGCACGACAAGTTCGACGTCATGCCGGAAAGGATTGTAAAAGCCGCATATTTTGTAAAACTTTGTGTTCTCGCTGTCCGGCTTATAATACACGATATGATCAGCGCTGAGCACTTCTGCCACGACCGCCACCCAGTCATCCAGGCTACTTGCTGCCTCAAGATTCATTAAATCCAGTAAACGGGACTTATAATATAGGATTAAATGATTTTCTTTCTTTTCCATTTCCTAATCACCCTGACCCTGTTTCCGTATAAAAGCGAAAAACGCATAAAAAGCGCGAGCCTTAAAAATGAAGAATATTAAAACAAAAAACTGCACGGGAGACGTAAAAATGTTAAAAACCGGTCAAATTAATACCATTATAATGCAAAAGAACTATAAATGTACAGTCTGCCTAACCGATATACTGTATATATTGTGTCTTAAGTCCTGTTATGAAGCCGCGCGAACGGAATGTGAAAATTTTTTGTCGCAACACAGCCCAATTTGCGTTTGTTGTTGACTTTTTATCTTTAAAAACATATAATCAACGTTGTGTAAAATAATGCAGCCTTATTGGACGGCTTTGTGTTTGTATTTTGTTCCTTGCCTGAATGCAAGGTGTATCGTGTAACCCTCTGCTGCTGGGGCGATGGTACATGAAAACAAAATACGCATGAAGAAGTGTCCATGATATCTGTTTTTATTTTACAACAAAATAAAAACAAAGGAGGAGTCTTTCATGGCTCGTTATACAGGTCCAAGCTGGAAATTGTCCCGCCGTCTCGGGATTTCTTTAAGCGGTACCGGAAAAGAATTGGAGAAGCGCCCTTATGCACCCGGGCAGCACGGCCCGAATCAGCGCAGAAAATTGTCTGAATACGGCTTGCAATTGCAGGAAAAACAAAAGCTTCGCCATATGTACGGCTTAAATGAACGCCAATTCCATAACACTTTCTTGAAAGCCGGCAAAATGCAAGGGAAACATGGTGAAAACTTCATGGTGCTTTTGGAATCACGCCTTGACAACCTTGTTTACCGTCTGGGTTTGGCCCGCACACGCCGCCAGGCACGCCAGCTCGTAAACCATGGGCATATTCTCGTTGACGGCAAACGCGTCGATATCCCGTCTTACCGTGTAGAACCGGGGCAAACGATCGGCGTACGCGAAAAATCCCGCAACCTTGATGTTATCAAAGAAGCGATCGAAACAACGACATTCGTTCCGGATTACCTTTCTTTTGATGCAGACAAGCTTGAAGGGACTTACAGCCGCCTCCCTGAACGCTCGGAACTGCCGGCTGAAATTAACGAATCGTTAATCGTTGAGTTCTATTCCAGGTAATGTGTAAAACCCCGAAACCGCTCTGGTTCCGGGGTTTTTTTATATTCTGAGACACAAATTTATAAACAGGTGAAAAATTAGCCAACAGAAAGATATGGCCCTCAGACTTCCAAGCCCTCCCCTCTTAATCGAGGATCATAAAAAACCACTGCATCACATTTTCTCAGATGGCATTCCCGGTTTGGGTCTATGATGATGCTTCGGGAAAACTGGGAGATCCAGCACTTGGCAGTGAATTAGCCAATTTTATGATTTCGCTTTCAGACAAATCACCATAGATCCAAATCAGTTTTTCCTGGTCAAAATAATAAAACAAGGATTGCGTTTTCGATCGAGTATTTACAAAAGCCTCATCGCCCTTAAACGGAATGGTTTTCGTTCCTTCAGGCATGGAAAAGGAAAATTGGGGATACAGTGCAATCATGACTGTTCTTTTCCCGTCTGTGATGTTCCATATCGATTTTCCATCAAAATCTGAGGTGATTACAGCATATTTTTGCATAGGAAGCGTTAAACCTTTAACATGATCTTCCAAACGATCAATAGGGGCATCTGTCACGTTTTTTATTCCCCACTTACCGTCATGAAAGGACAGGGCAAACAGATTCAATCTTGAATCTTTAAGTTTTGGTACTTTGGTTGCTACGACCGCTTCGCTTCCCAAATGGGTTTCCCATAATATATTCTTCTTAGAAGGAACAACATCTTTTTCATCTGAAAACTTCCATTTAACCACATGGGTAACGGTATCGAGCGGTGTTTGCTGTTCGTCTTTTGATGCCTCAGTCATCATCATTTGGTCAAGACTAAGGGACGCCGCTTGGCTATTCTCCTTGGCCTTGGTGTGGTTTGGCTGTATTTCATGCTTCACCTGGTTACCGGAATGACTTGCTGAACAACCGTTTAATAGAATGGGAAGCATCACAAAAATTGTACAAGCGTGTCTAAAAATCGGCCGTGTCATGGTCGTTGCCCCTCATCTATAAATGTTTTGTGTGTGCAACGACTGCTTTCACTTTCGGAATATACACGGTGAGCTGAACGTTTTTTGATTGCACACAACTATTGCTTAGATAGTAATACGTGCCATACCATTTATCACGTTTTGTTCCATAATCATTCCATCCTTCATATTTAGGACGGACAGTTATTTTCACTGAATCAGATTTAGACCATGATACTGTCCGGTCGGCATTATATCCCACTTCAGCACTTACAGGTTTCCAACCACCACCTAATTTTCCACTTGCTGTTGAGCTTTTGGAATGTGTACCAGTAAATGTTGATGTTATAGTCACATTGTCTTTTGTTCTATTAAGGTAATGAGTTCCCTCCACTATCTTATAAAATGCATATCCTTGTTTTGTTGCGGAATAAGCCCAGCCACCCATACATGCACGTCTTTCGGAAATGTCAACAGCTTTTTTTAAATAGGTTGATGGAACATCGGGTTCATCCTCCCAATCCTGCACCTCTTGATATTCATCCCATTGGTTTTTTGAAACCGCTATGGGATCGCCATTTTTAATATCATAAACTGCTGAAACTTCTGATTCAGAGTCATCTGCCAATGCTTTAGACGTACCTCCATAACCAACTATTGTCATTACAAATGCAATGAATGAAAAAATACAGATTTTAATTTTTCTATTCATTAGCTTATTCCCCCCTTTTTTGTTTTAATATTTTAAATAAATTATATAGATAAAGTTCGCCAAAAATCCACTAAATTCATTCGACAAATTCCGATACGGTCAAACTATTGAAAAATAATCTTCGGACTGGGAGTGGCCCCGTCTCAAGTATCAAGGGATGAAAGAAATGAATACTATGGCGCTACGATTGAACGTATACGTGATGTAATGGAAGCAATGAACATGTTTTCGATTACAAAAATTGAACCGAAAGAAGTCCAATATGCATAATTGGGTTGGTCCAAACTGGAAAGTCCTTAACCGTGCGGGAAAATAAAAAAAGAGGAGTCCGTGCCATTGGTTTTCACCGTTGTGGCACAATTTACTGATAGCTTGCCCATGCCGGGTTAGGCACGGCGCGGCCGGGATAGAAATACAAATCAACAAAATGAAATAGAAAAGGCCGCCCGGGGCACGGTTGCTTTGCGGAGCGGCCTTTTTCTTACCTCTTCCTTTTGCGTCGCCACAGCATGAAAAGCGAAGCGGTCAGGGCAGCGGTGAGAAGCGGTTCTTTTTTCAATTTATTATCTTTTGTATACAGTGCATCCTTTACAATCAGGTTCACATTTTGCGGGCGTTCGGCAAGGCGCCGCATATAATAGCCGAACCAGTCATTTCCGAACGGCATGTACGTCGTGAAATGGTATTTTTTCGCCAGTTCATACTGCATCTCCTGGCGAAATCCGTACAGCATCTGAAACTCAAACCGGCTGTGTGGGATTTGGTTTTCTTCAATAAATGCTTCCAGTTCGCGAATGATGTGGTGGTCATGGGTGGCAATGGACGTATATGCCTCGCCGAGCAGCCGTTTTTTTACAAGCTTTACATAGTTCCGGTCAATTTCCGCTTTTGACTGAAAAGCGGCTGTCTCGCTTTCTTTGTAAGCGCCCTTTACAATCCTGAGCCGGACATCCTTCAGTTCATCCATAACCGCTTCGGCGTTGCGCAAATACGCCTGGATGACTGTTCCGACATTTTGGTACGTTTCAAGCAGGGTTTTCAACACCTCTATTGTAGCATGAAAATGGGTATAATCTTCCATGTCAATATTGATGAAAATCCCGTATTCCGCTGCACGCGCCAAAATGTCTTCCATATTTTGCAGGCAAAACGTGCGGTCAATATCCAGCCCGAGCTGGGTCAGTTTCACCGAGATATGGCAGTCCATGTTCTCCTCATGGATCCTGTCCAGCATTTGCAGGATGCGCTGTTTCGCCGATGCCGCTTCCGATTTTTCCGATACGAATTCGCCCAGATTGTCAACGGTGCAGCTGATTCCGCGGGCATTCATTTCCCGGATAGTCCGGGTGACGGAATCAATATCCGTCCCCGCAACAAATTTTTCAGCACCGAACCGAAAACCCCATTTTTGCGCACTTTTATTTAAAAACCTGCTGTTTGAAAGGCCGATGAAAAAATCCCTCGTCAAATTTGCCATATCGCCTTCCCTCCCGTTAAAACATTTCCGATACAGACTTTGCTTCCATAAACAGCTTCAAATAATCCGGGCCGCCCGCTTTCGAATCGGTACCGGACATTTTAAAACCGCCGAACGGCTGGTAACCGACAACGGCCGCCGTGCATCCCCGGTTAAAATACAGGTTGCCGACATGGAATTCGTACCGGGCGCGTTCCAAATGCTCCCTGTTTTTCGAAATGACGGCGCCTGTCAGACCGTATTCCGTATTATTGGCAATTTCAAGCAGTTCGTCAAAATCTTTTCCTTTCGCAAAAGCGACAACCGGCCCGAAAATTTCTTCCTGCATGATCCGTGCCTTTGGATTTACATCTTTAAAAATCGCCGGGTAAACGAAAAATCCTTTTTCGCCATCCGTTTCCCCGCCAAAGACGAGTTTGCCCTCTTCTTTGCCGATTTCTATATAACTTTTAATCTTGTTAAACTGCTTTTCGTTAATGACAGCACCCATGTACACATTTTCTTCGGACGGGTCGCCGACGGTTACGTTTTTCGCAAGGGCGATCGCCTTTTCGAGCACTTCTTCATATACGTCTTCATGCACGACTGCCCGCGAGCAGGCTGAACATTTCTGGCCGGAAAAACCGAATGCC
Organism: Weizmannia sp. FSL W8-1119; assembly: GCF_038008605.1. Classification (NCBI taxonomy): domain Bacteria; kingdom Bacillati; phylum Bacillota; class Bacilli; order Caryophanales; family Bacillaceae; genus Heyndrickxia; species Weizmannia sp. FSL W8-1119. Next base: position 2,027,883 of record NZ_JBBOZL010000001.1, read on the forward strand.
GACTGGACAATCGCATCTGCGGCGAGATCGAGATCCGCTTCTTTATCGACAATAATCGTATCTTTGCCGCCCATTTCAGCAACGACCCGTTTTAAAAAGTGCTGGTCCTTCTGCACTTTCGCAGCCCGTTCATAAATGCGCAGGCCCGTTGCTTTGGAACCCGTAAAGTTAATCCAATGGGCAGACGGATGATCCACCAGGTAATCGCCGATTTCTGCCGGATCGCCCGGCACAAACTGGAGCACGCCTTTCGGAACCCCCGCTTCTTCCAAAATTTCAACGAGTTTGTATGCAATAACAGGCGTGCTTTCCGAAGGCTTCAGCAGAACCGGGTTCCCGGCAACAAGCGGGGCAACCGTCGTGCCGCAAACAATGGCGAAAGCAAAATTCCACGGCGGAATGGTCACCCCCGGCCCCATCGGCTGATAAAAATAAGTGTTGTGCTCATTTTCACGCTGTTCCATTTCCTGCCCCTTTGCAAGCTCAAGCATCTGGCGGCCGTAGTATTCCAAAAAGTCGATTCCTTCCGCCGTATCCCCATCCGCCTGGCTCCACGGCTTGCCGGCATCAAACACAAGCCACGCCGACAGCTCATGTTTGCGGCGGCGCGCAATCGCAGCGGCTTTGAACAGCACATTCGCCCGCGCTTCGGGTGCCATTTTCCGCCAGCTGCGAAATGCTTCATTGGCGCCTTCGAAAGCTTTGTCAACCAGTTCTTTCGATGCTTTCGAAACTTTCCCGACAACCTGTTCTTTATTCGCAGGATTGACGGATACGAGCTTATCCTCTGTAAAAATCCGTTCTCCGTTTATTACAAGCGGGTACTCCTTCCCGAGTTCCGCACGCACTTTTTCAAGTGCCGCTTGAAACGCCTGTACGTTTTCAGGCTGGTTAAAATCCGTTAATGGTTCATGTTTAAAAGGCAAGACCAATGAAAAAACCTCCTTCATCCTCGTTCTGGCTTAATACCATGCAAGAATCATGCCAACTTCCGGAACATCCCTGTTTCCCTATATCCGCAAAAAAATAAACCGTTTTCTATGTACAATATATTTACACAATTGTAAATCGAATGTACAATACCTTTACACGACAAAGGGGAGGAAGACGGAAATGGCAAATGAACTGTCTTATTTGCAGGCGGTATTATCGGCGGAAAATGATGCGATTACGATCGTAAACGAAAAAAAGGAAGTCATTTATTGGAATGATGCCGCCGTCCGGACCTACAATATTCCAAAAGAAATGATCTTAACCAAAAAAATTACCGATTTTTTTCGCGATGATGATTTAATGGTGCTCAAAGTGCTGCGGACAAAAGCCCGTATCACCGACCAATATCATCGGCCCCGCCCCGACAAGCATGTCGTCGTCAATGCGCGGCCCATTTTTGACAACCGCGGCAGGCTGATCGGCGCGGTATCCGTGGAACGCGATATCACCCAGATTGTTAGGCTGAACGACAATCTCGTCTCCACTTCCATAGAACTGAATGAACTGCGCCAAAAAATGTACACAAGCTATGAAGAAACGCCTTTTTCCAAATTAAAGGGGAAAAGCCGCGCGCTCCGGGATACGATCCAAATTGCGGCGAAAGCGGCGAAAACGGATGCCGTCACGCTTATTCTCGGCGAGTCCGGCACCGGGAAAGAAATATGTGCGCGCGCTATCCATGAAGCAAGCGCGCGGAAAAACGGCCCTTTTATTCCGGTGAACTGCGGCTCGATCCCTTCCGCCCTGTTTGAAAGCGAATTATTCGGCTATGAACCTGGCACGTTTACGGGTGCGGAGAAAAAAGGAAAAGCGGGAAAAATTGAAGAAGCGGACGGGGGTACGCTGTTTTTGGACGAAATCGGCGAACTGCCGCTAGATATGCAGGTGAAGCTGCTGCGCGTGCTGCAGGAAAAAGTGATTTACCGCATTGGCGACGCTTCGGGCAGGAAAATCAATGTCCGTTTTATTGCCGCCACCAACCAAGACATTGAAAAAATGATGAAAGAAAAGACATTCAGGTCGGACCTTTATTACCGGTTAAATGTTATTCAAATTACGATGCCGCCATTAAGGGTGCGCACAGACGATATTCCTGTCCTCGCCCGCTACTTTCTGAAACAATTTGCCGTCCAGTACAAGATGCCTGAACCGGAACTCGCCCCTGATGCCCTTTCTTTCCTGCAAGCGTATCATTGGCCAGGGAATGTCCGGGAGCTCCGGAATTTAATGGAACGGATGGTGATCCTATCAGAAAAGCCGTTTATTGACCGCGCCTCCCTTCTCCGCTTTTTCCAGGGAAATGAAACCCAACCGTCCGGAAGTGCCATCCCGGAAAGCGGCACTTTGCCTGTGGAAAAAGAAAATATGGAAAAACAGCTCATTGAAAAAGCATTGCGCAAAGCAGGCGGGAACAAATCCGCCGCAGCAAAAGAACTTGGCATTTCAAGGGTCACCCTGTATCAGAAGCTGAAAAAATTTGGAATTGGGAGCTGACTTCCCCCGCCGGGAAAAACGAAGAAGGGCAAGCCGCGATCGGAGCAATAAAAAAGGGATGCACATTTCAGGCATCTTCATTGTGCATCCCTTAATATCCTCAATGTTTAATTAAAAAGTATTTTTTCTTCCCTCTTCTAATAACGGTAAATTCGCCGCCGATTTTGTCCTTTTCCTGCAACACAAACCCGAGATCCGTTACGCGGTCACCGTTTACGTAAATGGCGCCGTTTTGGATATCTTCGCGTGCCTGGCGTTTTGACGGGGAGATTTTGGCGGCAACGAGCAACTCCACAAGCTGCTTTTGTTCTTCGCTTTCAAGCTGGAATGACGGAACATCTTTAAATCCCTGCTTCATTTCTTCAGCCGACAGTTTCTTCACATTGCCGCTGAACAATGCTTCTGTAATATTCAAAGCCTGCTGCAATGCTTCCTCCCCATGGATCAGTTTTGTCATTTCCGCGGCCAGCGCTTTTTGGGCTTTGCGGAGATGCGGTTCGGTTTCAACCGATTTTTCCAGCTCTTCGATTTCTTCTTTTGGCAAGAAGGTGAAGTACTTCAAGTATTTTACGACATCGAGGTCAGCCGTGTTGACCCAGAACTGGTAAAACTCATATGGCGATGTTTTCTCGGCATCGAGCCAGACTGCGCCGCTTTCTGTTTTCCCGAATTTTGTGCCGTCCGCTTTTGTGACAAGCGGAATGGTAAGCCCGAAAGCTTTTTCTCCTTCCGGTTCGAGCTTGCGGATCAGCTCAAGGCCGCTTGTAATATTGCCCCACTGGTCGCTTCCGCCGATTTGCAGGCGGCAGTTGTATTGTTTATACAAGTTAAAGTAATCGACGGCCTGGAGGATTGTATATGTAAATTCCGTAAACGAAATACCGGTTTCAAGCCGTGATGCGATCGTGTCTTTTGCAAGCATGTAGTTGATGCCGATATGCTTTCCGTAATCACGCAGGAAAGTAACGAGATCCATCGAGCCGTGCCAGTCATAGTTATTGACCATGATGGCGCCTGACTCGCCGTCAAAATCAAAAAAGCGTTCCAGCTGTTTTTTCAATGCTTCGCCGTTTTGCTTGACCTTTTCAACTGTTAACAGCTTTCTTTCTTCCTTCTTGCCGCTCGGGTCGCCGATCATGCCGGTTGCCCCGCCGAGCACGACAATCGGCCGGTGTCCCGCTTGCTGGAAACGGCGCAGCGTCAGGTACGGGAGCAGATGCCCGATATGCATGCTGTCGCCTGTCGGGTCAATCCCGCAATACAGGGTCACTTTCCGGTTTTGAAGCAACTCCGCGAGCCCTTCTTCGTCTGTCTGCTGGTAAACAATTCCCCGCCATTTTAAATCTTCGAGTAAATCCATTTCAAACCACTCCTTTTGTGCCATTTCAAATGCCGGCAGCATTCAGGTTCCAGCGCCCGGCTTATATCCGGCGATAATGGGCAGGAACCTGTTGCTGCCTTCTTTTTCCTGTAAAACAGAAAAACGCCCCTCCGCCAAAACGAAGGGACGATTGTATCGCGTTACCACCCAACTTGAGAATTGCTTCTCCACTCATTTGGATAACGGCTGGGGGCCGTCTGCCGTATCCGGCAAAAGCTCCGGGGTGTAATTCGCCGCCTGCCTGTACCGGTTCGCACCAACCACCGGCTCTCTTGTATGCAGCAACAGGAAGCTACTTGATCCTTTCGACGCTTCATTCATCAAATTGTAAGTTATTTTTACCATATACATTTTGAAATGTCAACCTTGCCAAGCAGGCTGCACCAGCGCTTTCTTCAAATCCGGTAATGCCCATTTTAACCTTTCCTCATCCGGCAAAGGCCCTGTTCCGTCCCGAAGCACGCCTTCCAGCGTGTCTTCCCGTTTTCTTCCAACCCAAACCGTGCCTTTCCGATCGTATACACCCGGCAATCACCGGGCATGGGCGGCAACACCGGCAATCCGTTCCGGGCAGGTGTAAATATTCATCGACCCACCGCGGATAAAGCCGATCGTGGTAATGCCGAGTTCTTCAGCGGATTCCAGGGCGAGTGTGGTGGGTGCCGATTTCGATAAAATCACCTCGCAGCCGATTTTGGCTGTCTTCAATAAAATTTCCGAGGAAATGCGCCCGCTGAATGCAAGGATTTTCCCTTTTGTGGAAACCTGATTTTTCAAACAATATCCGTAAATTTTATCAAGCGCGTTATGGCGGCCGATATCCATCCGGCTGACAAGGATCCCGCCGGCATCGCACAGCGCAGCATTATGGACGCCCCCTGTTTTTTTAAACACTTCGGCATTCTCCTGCAATGCTTCCATCAGCCGGAAACAATCATCAACTGTAATCCGGACGTGCACACCGTCCATTTTTTTCGCCGCCAGAGCATCATTGACAAAAACAAACGCCTGCCTGCTCATTCCACAGCAGGAGGTGATATAACGTTTATTTTGCAGCTGTTCGTAATAAGGATTAAGATGATCGGTCCGGACATGGACGAATCCTCCTTTTTCATCCGTCCAGATGTCGCGGATATCTTCATAGCGCCGGACAACCCTTTCCGACACAAGATAACCGACCGCCATGTCCTCGATATATTCAGGTGTGCACACCATCGTCACCCATTCCTGCCCATTCACTTTTAATGTCACCGGGAATTCCGTTGCGACTGTATCCAGCGCCCGTTCGAGCCGCCCGTTCTTGAAACGGAGAATTTCCCTCTGCGTGTCCACATTTTTCATGGGTTCAACAGCCCCCTGTCTATAATGTTTTATTTTAAAGGAATCAGATTAAAAACAAAAGCCGCCCGCTCAAATAGGCAAAACACTCTGATGGTTTGTTCATTTTTGCATCAGATGCTAGAATAAAAAAAGAGAATAGTAGTTTTATTTTTGCAAAGGTTTGGTATAAGTAACAGAGTTGCCGGTTTTTTGTATTCTTTTCTGAAGGCCTGCCTTCACTGTTTGCAAAAGGAGGAAAAAAATGGAAACCAAATCGATTCACATCACGATTGATGGCCGGGATTATGAAGCCCGCCCCGGCGAGAAAATCATCGATGTGATCAACCGGAATGATATTTTTCATCCACAAATTTGCTATTACCCGGAAGTAGATCCGATCCAAACTTGCGACACGTGTATTGCGGAAGTGAACGGGGAACTGATGCGCACCTGTTCGACGGCGGCGGAGGACGGCATGGTGGTCCACCTCAGCGATGACCGGTCGGAAGCGGCCCGGCATGAAGCGATGGACAGGATTCTCGCCAACCACCTTTTATACTGTACGGTGTGCGACAATAACAACGGCAACTGCATCGTCCACAATACAACGGAAAAAATGGGCATCGAACACCAGAAATATCCGTTTACGCCAAAAACGGACGCAAGCGGGGTCGACTATTCGCACCCGTTTTACCGGTACGACCCGAACCAGTGCATCGCATGCGGGAGATGCGTGGAAGCCTGCCAAAATCTGCAGGTGAACGAAACGCTTTCCATTGACTGGGAAGCAGAACGCCCGCGCGTCATTTGGGATAACGGCGTTCCGATCAACGAATCGTCATGCGTTTCCTGCGGGCATTGCGTCACCGTCTGCCCTTGCAATGCATTGATGGAAAAATCAATGCTCGGCGAGGCAGGCTATTTAACCGGGCTTGAAGAAGACCTGCTTGACCCGATGATTGATCTTGTGAAAAAAGTCGAACCGGGTTACGGCAGCATTTTTGCCATATCCGAAATCGAAGCTTCGATGCGCGAACAGCGCACGAAAAAAACGAAAACCGTTTGCACCTTCTGCGGTGTCGGCTGCACATTTGAAGTATGGACAAAGGGCCGGAAAATTTTAAAAATCGAACCGAAGCATGAAGGACCGGTAAACGCCATCTCCACTTGCATCAAAGGCAAATTCGGCTGGGATTTTGTGAATTCCGATAAGCGGCTGACAAAACCGCTTGTCCGTAAAGACGGAAAATTTGTAGAAACGTCATGGGATGAAGCGCTCAGCGTGGTGGCAAGCCGGCTGAAAGAAATCCATTCCCAATACGGAAAAGATTCCGTCGGTTTTATTTCTTCTTCAAAAGTTACCAATGAAGAAAACTATTTGATGCAAAAGCTGGCGCGCCAGGTGTTTGAAACTAACAATGTCGACAACTGTTCGCGCTATTGCCAGTCGCCGGCAACGGACGGCCTGCTCAGAACCGTCGGCATGGGCGGCGACAGCGGCACGATTAAAGATATTGCGTCAGCCGGCCTTGTCATGATTGTCGGCGCGAACCCGGCGGAAGCCCACCCGGTCCTTGCGACCCGCATCAAACGGGCCCATAAACTGCACGGCCAGAAACTGATTGTTGCCGATATGCGCAAAAACGAAATGGCAGAGCGCGCCGATCTTTTTATCCATCCGAACCAGGGCACAGACCAGGTATGGCTGATGGCGGTGACAAAATATATCATCGACCAGGGCTGGCATGACCAAAAATTCATCGAGGAAAAAGTGAACTTTTTCGATGAATTTAAAGAAACGCTTGAAAAATACACGCTCGACTACGCTGAAAAGATTACCGGCATCCCGAAGGAAACGCTGGTCCAAATCGCCGAAATGATCCATCAGGCAGACGGGACATGTATCCTCTGGGGCATGGGCGTCACGCAAAATACAGGCGGTTCCGATACGTCCGCCGCTATTTCCAATCTGCTCCTTGCCACCGGAAACTACGCGCGCCCGGGTACAGGCGCTTATCCGTTGCGCGGGCATAACAATGTGCAAGGCGCATGCGATATGGGCACGCTGCCGGGATGGCTGCCGGGCTACCAGCATGTGGAGGATGATGCGGCACGCGAAAAATTTGAAAAAGCGTACGACGTCAAAATCAGCAACAAACCGGGGCTGAACAATATTGAAATGCTGCATGAGATTGCAGCCGGGCAGTTAAAAGCCATGTATATCATCGGCGAAGACATGGCGCTTGTCGACTCCGACGCCAACCATGTTAGCGAGGAACTTTCCAATCTTGACTTTCTTGTCGTCCAGGATGTCTTTTTCTCAAGGACGGCCCAATATGCGGATGTTGTTTTGCCTGCAGCCCCGTCGCTTGAAAAAGAAGGCACCTTTACAAACACGGAACGCCGTGTGCAACGGATGTACCAGGCACTCCCGGCTTTGGGCGAATCCAAACCGGACTGGTGGATTATCCAGGAAGTGGCAAAACGGCTCGGCGCAGACTGGCATTACAGCCACCCGGGCGAAATATTTGCCGAAATGGCCAGCCTGGCTCCGCTGTTTGCACAGGCGGACTACGACAAATTGGAAGGCTGGAACAGTTTCCTTTGGGGAAGCCTTGATGGCGCCAATACCCCGCTTCTTTACAAGGACGGCTTCCCGTTCCCGGACGGCAAAGCGCGGTTTGCCCTGACAGACTGGGTAAAACCGGCTGAATTTCCGGAACAATACGATTTGCATATTAATAACGGCCGGATGCTGGAACAGTTCCACGAAGGCAACCTGACCAATAAATCGGAAGGCATCGAATCAAAAGTCCCAGGCGTATTTGTTGAAGTGTCACTGGAGCTTGCAAAAGAACGCAATCTCTACACCGGAGACCTTGTCCGCGTCACTTCCCCGTTCGGATCGCTGAAACTGCATGTGCTGGTTACAGACCGCGTGCAGGGCAATGAGCTGTACTTGCCGATGCACTCGACAGAAAAGGAATCGGCGATCAACTTCTTAACCGGGCCGATTTACGATAAACGGCAAAGCACACCGGCGTTTAAACAAACGAAAGTGAAGATGGAACTGATCCAAAAAGGCGGGAAGCCGCCGCTGCCAAAAACAAACCACCGCGATAAGAAAAGAAATCCTACACGCGGCGTGGAAGTCGAACGGAAATGGCAGCGCGAAGGCTATCAACCATTAACAGACGTACGCTAAGGGAGGGAAAAAAGGATGGCCGCTCCGATCACAGAGATTGTAAAACAGCAGCCGGCGGAAGAAGAAATCACCCGGCAAAAGCTCGAGGAATTGGAAAAACTGGTTGCCGATCATAAAGATGCGTTTGAAAATTTGATCCGCCTGATCGATGATTTCAATGATACCGGTGCACTGGAAGCCGCAAATGCAATGATTCTCGCAAAAAACGATATTTTAAAAATCGTCCTCGAGCAATTGTCCCGGGAACAGGTCGTCAACCTGATCAACATGCTGCTCGGCACGGCCGGCGTCTTTATGAAAGCCGACCACGACCTTATTATCCACTTGATGAACGGTGTATCATCAGGCTTTGATGAAGGCAAGCAATTCATTGGCTCGGAGGAAAAAGTGACATTGTTCGGGCTGCTGAAATCGTTGAGCGACCCGGACGTCAACCGGGCAGTCGGTTTCGCCATTTCCTTTTTGAAAGGCATGGGAAAAGCGCTCCAGGAACCGGTGCCGAAAAAAGAAGACGTGGATCATGAAACATTGGCAAATATTTAACGCCATTCAAAAAGGAAGCACGGAAATGCGTGCTTCCTTTTTCATTGAAAATATTTTTGATAAAGCGAACGGGCCTCTCTCTTATCTTTCGTCCCGTGAATGAGCATCCTCCCGTCCGGAAATAAAACCGTCCGGTGGCCTTCAAGCGCAGTGATCATTAAGTAGCCGTTATACTGCACGGCAGCACCGCCCGCTTTCATCTCCCGCGCCATGTTTTCAAGCTCGAACGTGCCTGGATGGCGGATTTGGACTGTATCCCGCCCGCACAATACATCGGCGGATGATTGGGATTGAAGGGCCGGATAGACCGGATGCCCTCCGCATGACGGGCAGTCCTTATTTTTCATTTTTCCTGCTTTGATAAAATGGTGTTCGCCCTGCCAAATATCAAACACGGCAACAGATGGGCGCGGCTTTTCCCCGGAAAGCAGCTTTAAAGCCTCTGTTGTCTCATAAGCCGCGGTCATTTGCACAGCCGGCGCGATAATGCCCGCTGTATCGCACGTCGCGTGGTAAGCGGGGAGATGGCCAATCAGGCAGCGGAGGCAAGGCGTTTCGTCGGGAATAATTGGAAACGAAACACCGCAGCTGCCAACGCAGGAGCCGTAAATCCACGGAATCCGGTATTTTTGCGCCAGGTCATTCACATAAAAGCGCGTCTCAAAATTATCGGTCCCGTCAATGATCACATCAACGCCTTCTTCCAAAACAGAGAGCAATTTCGAGTCAAATGCATCGATCACATGCGCCTCGATCCGGATGGTGCTGTTGATGGCTTCAAGCCGTCTTTTTGCGGCGATGGCTTTTGGCAAATGGGTGCGCGCATCTTCCTCACAATACAAATTTTGCCGCTGCAAATTCGATTCATCGACATAGTCACGATCCACAATCGTGATTTTTCCGGCGCCCGCCCGCGCCAAGCTTTCCGCAACAGCGGAGCCGAGCGCGCCGGCGCCAATGATCAGCACATGGCCTTTTGAAATGTTTTGCTGCCCGTTTTCAGCGATCGGGGCAAACAGCATTTGCCGGGAATACCGTTCCATGCTCATTCCTCCTGCCTGATATAATGCCCGCTTTTTCCGCCTGTTTTTTCGATCAGATAGGTCGGCCCGATGACCATGCCTTTGTCCAGTGCCTTGCACATATCATAAACGGCCAGCGCGCATACGGACGCCGCTGTCAAAGCTTCCATTTCCACGCCCGTTTGCCCTTTCGTTTTGGCCATCGCTTCGATATCAAGGCTGTACCCGTCTTCCCGTTCGTGCCAGCTGAACGAAATGTCAACGCCTGTTAAAGGCAAGGGGTGGCACATCGGAATGACATCCGCCGTTTTTTTTGCGCCCATAATGCCGGCTACCTGTGCGACGGCAAGCACGTCCCCTTTTTTGATTTTAAAGTTTGTAATCTGTTCATAGACTTCCTTTGACACGATCACACTGCTTTTTGCGCGCGCCGTCCTGGCGGTTTCCGGTTTTGCCGTTACATCGACCATTTTGGCGCGGCCCTGTTCGTTCATATGCGTCAAGTTTCCCATCTTTCAACCTCCGCTGACCGGCGGGATGAGGGCAACGGTATCGCCGCTATGGACCATTTCCTCATCGCGGGCAAATTCTTCGTTCACGGCCACCATAACTGCATCCTGCTGCAAAATCCCTTTTTCCGCAAGCGCCTGGCGCAGTTCGGCGACCGTCATTTTTTCGCAGTTGATGTCCATTTCAGAACGGCCGGCCTGTTCTTTTAAATGGGCAAATAACAATACTTTAATCATCGTTCAAACGCCTCCGGTGCCCCTGATTCATAGAAAACCGTTTCCTTTTGGTTGCCGACCCACATTTCGCCGTTTTCCCAATGTTCTTTTTTCCAGATCGGCACCATTTCTTTGATTCTTTCAATCGCGTACCGGTTTGCCCGGTAAGCCTCATCCCGGTGCGGGGCGGAAACCGCAATGGCAACCGCAATGTCGGAGATGCCGAGGCGCCCGGTCCGGTGCACGATCGCCGTTTTGGCTTCCGGGAACTGCTGCCGGATTTCCGTACCGATTTGTTCCAGCTTTTTCCGGGCCATCGGTTCGTATGCTTCATATTCCAGATACAATGTTTTCTTTCCTTTTGTCATTTCCCGGACAGTGCCGATAAAAGTGACAATGGCGCCTGCATTCCGGTCGGCAACAGCCTGGATCAGTTTGGAAACATCCACCGGTTCTTTTACAATTTCAAACATCTTTTCACCCCTTTAAAAACGCTTCAACCCATTCGACGCAGCTTTTCCGGTCAGAGAGTTTCATGCAGCCGGATAATGCCGGATTCAGGCTGAAGGCGGCCCGCACATTCGGCAGGCTGAGCAAATCCCTGTCTTGTTCATCACGCAGGCAGACCACTTTCGGATAAGGCGCGTATTTGTAGCCTTCTATCAGCAGCAAATCAAGCGGCAATGCCTCGTACCAGCCGATTAGCTGCTCCAGTGCGAGCCCTTGATCGGCACGAACGGCGAGGACAAACAAGCCGTCCCCTTCCACCCCGGCTGCCCGGGCACCCGCTTCAAAGTGCCGCGTGGAATCTTTGCCGGGAGCGAGCAACGGCTTCCCGCCATGGCCGTGGTGTTTCAGTGTTCCGACCCGGTATCCGTTATCCGCCAAAGCCCGTGTCCAAAGTTCGGCAAGAGCGGTTTTACCGCTGTCTTTGCGGCCTGCGATCTGTAATATTTTCATCCCAAAGAGGCGCCCCTTCCCCGTCTTCCAGCATCAGCACATCCACCATGGTCCCTTTTGTAAAACCGCGGGACCCGCCCGGCAGCACAATCAACGCATCCGCTTCTATTAAAGAGGAAACAATATTCGATTTGTCCCTTCTTACCGGAAGCGCGTGCAGCAGGCCTTCCTGATAAGAAAGTTTGGCGCGGACAAAACGGGTGAACGGGTTTGGTTTCGGGAAATCCTCCCCAAGTACAGCCTGCGTTTTTTTCAAATAAACATTTCGTTCGCCAAGCATCGTTTTTAAGTATGGGCGGACGAACAGTTCAAAACCGACGTAGCAGGCGGACGGATTGCCGGAGAGGCCGAAAAGGATTTTCCCGTCCAATTCGGCCGCCGATGTCACGCTCCCCGGGCGCATCGCCACTTTATTGAATAAAAGCGTTGCCCCCAGCTTTTCGTAGACTTTCGGAATATAGTCAAAATCGCCGACCGAAACGCCGCCCGTTGTCATGACGATATCCGCTTCCTTAACCGCCTGCCTAACCGCTTCATATGTTTCCTCGAAATCATCCTTCACAAGCCGGTAAAAAACCGGTTCGCCCCCGGCGCGGATGATTTGCCCCCAGAGCATATAGGCATTGCTGTTGCGGATTTTCCCTTTTTCGAGCGGCTCGCCGGCTTCGAGCAGCTCCGTCCCCGTTGCAATAACGGCGGCTTTCGGTTTTTTTGTGACCGGCACTTCTGTATATCCGAAAGTTGCAAGCGCCGCCATTACGCCCGGATTAACGAGCGTGCCTTTCGGGACAAGCACTTCGCCTTTTTTCATATCTTCGCCAATGCCGACAATGTTCTCACCGGGCCGGACTTTCCGTTTAATCTGCACAAATGTTTTCCCGTTCTGCACCACTTCTTTTGTGAGCTCCACCATGATCACGGCATCCGCCCCGTCCGGGATGGCGGCGCCGGTCATGATTTTCACGGCCTGATTCGGCTTTATCCCTTCATCCCATGTAAAACCTGCCCCGATTGTGGCGACAACTTCAAGGAGAACGGGGTGGTCCGCGCTCGCTTCAAGTGTGGACCCGGAAAAAATCGCATACCCGTCATACGGCGACCGTTTAAACCACGGCACGTCATGGGTTGCAGCCAAATCATCGGAAAGCACCCGGTTAAAACTGCTCTGAATCGGCACAAGCTCCTTTTCGCCTGCAAGCGGATGGGCCATCACTTTGCGGATGGCCTCCGCCACTTTGATTGGTTTTCTCATCAACATCACCGGCTTCTTTTTGTTGTAAAATATAATCTTCTTTTGTATTGATATTGGCAAACGCCTTTTCCTGCGCAAAATCGATAAATTTCAGGCGGCAGCGTTCAAAAAGCGCCCGCATGCTGAGGCGGCCTGTTTCAAGCTGCTCCCTTACTTTTTCTTTCACCCTGTTGTGAAAAACGGCAACGAGCGGCTGGATTCTCCCCTCTGCCCGGGCCACGATGGCGTCATATGCCGGATCGCGTTCTTGAAGCAGCCGGGCAACCGTTCTTTTTCCGATCCACGGCGTATCGCACGGCAACACAGCGTACCACTGGGCGTCCACTGCGAGCATCGCCGAATAAATGCCGGCGAGCGGGCCTTTTCCGCGGTAGCGGGGAAGATCGCAAATCACCTCAATCGGCCGGTTGCGCGGGATTTTTTCCGCAAGCCCGGGCCGCGCTACCACAATGATCGCCCCAGTTCCGGCGAGCGCATCCACGCTGCGTGCGACCATCTCTATGCCGCCGATTTTCGCAAGCGATTTTTCGCCGCCGAACCGGCTCGACTTCCCGCCTGCCAGAACAATTCCGGCTGTATTCATTGCCGGCTGAGCTCCCAGACAATATGCTTTAATTCCGGCAAAATGAGTTTTTTCATGGCAAGGGACACGGCGTTGCTGGAGCCCGGCATTGAAAATACGGCTTTTTTCCCGATTGTGCCGGCAAGCGCTTTGCTGAGCATCGAGGCGCTTCCGATTTCTTCATAACTTAAATAGCGGAACAGCTCGCCAAAACCGGGCATTTCTTTATCGAGGAGCGGCCGGACCGATTCCACTGTAACATCCCTTTTCGTAAAGCCGGTGCCGCCGTTCAGCAAAATGGCATTGGTGGTTTCTTTCGTCTGTAAAACCGCCTGCCTGATTTCGTCCGCTTCATCTTTAACGATGCTGTATTCCGCCGCTTCCATCCCTTCCTGTTTTAACAAATCTATCATCAGCCTGCCACTTTTGTCTGTTTCTTCCGTCCGGGTATCGGAAACGGTGATCACTTTGCACAGCACCGGAAGATCGGCCTGTTGTTTATGTTCTTTCGTGCTCAATCCTTTACCCTCCAATATACGACATTTCGATCCGTTTTCCTCTAAAAGTCGGGTTTTTTCCCCGTTCTTGTGAGTAGCGGTCCGCTCGGTTCTGCCATATGCCTGCAATGCGGGCAGCCAGCACTTCATCGCTTGCCCCTTCCCTTATGGCGCCAAGCAGGTCCGTGCCTTGTGCGGCAAACAGGCAGGTGTATATTTTCCCGTCTGCCGACAGCCGCAAGCGCGTGCAGTCGCCGCAAAAAGGCTGGGATACGGATGAAATGAACCCGACTTCCGTATCCGTCCCTTTGTAACGGTACCGTTTGGCAACTTCCCCGTAATAATTTTCTTTCAACGGTTCAAGCGGCATTTCTTTTGAAATCATGTTGAGAATTTCTTTGCTGGTCACGACTTCATCCAGCTTCCATCCGTTCAGGGAGCCGACATCCATAAATTCGATAAAACGGAGGGAAATCCCTTTTTCCTTGAAATAGGCGGCCATCGGTACAATTTGCGAATCGTTCATCCCTTTTTTGACCACCATATTCACTTTGACTTTGATGCCCTGGCGGATGGCTTCCTCCATCCCTTCCAAAATTCTTGCCGGTTTTGCCCCGACGCCGTTGATGGCCGGAAAGATTTCCGGATCGAGGGCATCCAGGCTGACATTGATGCGCGAAAGGCCGGCCTTTTTTAACGGTGCGGCATATCGTTTCAACAGAAAGCCGTTCGTTGTCACCGATAAATCTTCAAGGCCGCTGATTTGATGGAGCATGGCCACAAGCTGATCGATGTCTTTCCGCAGCAAAGGCTCCCCGCCCGTCAGCCGGATTTTCCGGACGCCAAGGGATACAAAAAGTCTCGCAAGGCGCGTGATTTCTTCAAATGTCATGAGTTCGGACCGGTTCATAAAACAATATTTCTGGCCGTTATCGGCAGGCATGCAGTACGTGCAACGGAAATTGCAGCGGTCCGTTACCGAAATCCGCAAATCCAAAAGCGGCCGGTTCAGCTTATCGGTCAGCATGTTCTCCATCATCTCCGTTTTAAATTCTGTTTCTCTGTTAAAAATGCATTTGCCAAATGTTTGCAGGCGCCCGGCTGCCATTCTTAACCGCCAAAGTTCCCATTCAATTGTAAGGCGCACGCACTGGCCACGGTTTGTTATGCCGCGGGAACCCGGGCATCCTGCCGGGCGGCCCACCGCTTTCTTCGGTCCCCGGTTCTGCTTCCACGGTTCCGAGCATCTTGCCGGGCGCACACCGCTTTCTTTGTCCACGGTTGCCATGTTTGCCTGAAGCATGCCGCTTCTTTGAGAGGAATCCGGGCATTTTACCGGACGGCACGCCTTTTTCTTTGGTCCCCGGCTCTCATGTTCAGATTCCGCACTTTCGGGCATCTTGCCGGGCGGCTGCGTGTTTCAGCACTTCGTTTTTCGGGCCCGCCTGCAATACTTTCCCGTTTCTGTACAAAATGACATTGTCGCAAAGCAGATCAGCCTCTGCCATATTGTGGGTAACCAGCAAAACGGCCCCGTGAAAATGATCGTGAAGAAACGATAAAAATTCTTCCATCACAAGTTCCTTCGTGTCCGGGTCCAGTGCGGAAAAAGGTTCATCCAAAAGCAGGCAGGAGGGCTCCGTGATGAGCGTCCTTGCAAGCGCCACACGCTGCTTTTGCCCGCCTGACAGTTCAGCAGGGTAGCGGTTTTCAAAACCTTCCATTTTGATTTTTTTCAGAAAAGCAGCCGTCTTCTCTTCTATTTCCTTTTTTGGCCGCCCCTTTAAACCAAATGCAAGATTTTGTTTTACCGTTAAATGCGGAAAAAGGGCGTAATGCTGGAACATATAGCCCGTATGGCGGTGCCGCGTCTTGATATCCATATGCTTTTCCTTATCAAATAATATCCGGCCGTTTAGTTCAATCTTTCCTTCATCGGGCTTGTCGATCCCGGCAATGCACTCCAGCGTCAGGCTTTTGCCGCTTCCGGACGGCCCTAAAATGCCGGTGACGCCGGGGCCTGCTTCAAATGCGGCATCCAGCTCAAATTCCGGAAATGTTTTTTTTATGTTTATGCGGAGCATGCCTGCTGCCACCCCTTCCCATCTTTTTTTCCATCCGCTTCATGCCGTATAAGACGGCCAGCGATAAAAACGTCATGATCGCAACGAGGAGCCCTGCCGTCCGTTCATCCCCGTTCATCAGGCAATTGTAAATGGCAATGGACATCGCTTCCGTTTTTCCCGGAATGCTGCCGGCCACCATTAACGTTGCCCCGAAGTCGCCGAGGGCGCGTGCAAATGCAAGCATGACGCCGCTTGTGAGCCCCCGCCATGATAAAGGGATCATGACAGAAAAAAAGATATTCCATTCCGTCCGCCCCAAAAGGCGTGCGGCATGAAGGAGCGATTCATCAATACCGGCAAAAGCCGTGCGCGCCGACTGGATGAAAAATGGAAGGGATACGCACATTGCCGCAATGACCGCTCCTGTTTGCGTAAATACAATCGTCACTCCGAATTGTTGTTCAAGAAACCGGCCGAACACACTTTGCCTTCCGAGGATCACGAGCAGATAATAGCCGAGCACGGTCGGCGGCAGCACAATCGGAAGCGTCAGCAAAGCGTCTGCCACATCCGCCGCTTTTCCCTCCGACCGGCTTAAAAGATAGGCTGCCAACAGTCCGGGGATAAGGGAAAAAACAGTTGAAAGCAATGCCACTTTAAAAGACAGATAGATGGGAAATAAATCGACCTGCCCCACTTGTTACTGCCCCGCAGACACTGCATAGCCGTATTTTTTCATCGTATTTTGCGCTTCCTTGCCGGCTAAATAATGCACAAATTTCTTCGCGGCTTCCTGCTTTTTCGAGCTTTTCACAACCCCTGCCGTCTGTTTCAGCGGATTGTACAGGCTGCTTGAAATGCTGGCAATAGCCAGCTTTTCACCTTGCGCAAGAGAAAGAGAAACGATGCCGGCTTCTGTATTTCCCGATTTTACGTATGTGAGGGTATCTGAAATATTTTTGGCGTAAACCAATTTTGATTTCACTTCATCCCAAATCCCCGCTTTTTGAAGCGCTTGTTTTGCCGCCAATCCGTATGGCGCTGTTTCCGGGTTGGCAATGGCAATTTTTTTCACCTCAGGGCGGGTTAAATCTTTAAGGCTGCGGATGGAAAGATGGCTGCCCTGTTTGGCGGCAATCCCGATTTTCCCGTAGGCATAGACGATTTTTGTGCCAGGAACGAGCATGTTTTTATCCGCCAGCTGGTTGACGTAATCCGCGTTCGCTGCCGCAAACACATCATACGGCGCGCCGTTTTCAATTTGCTGCTCCAGCTCGCCGGATGCGGCAAAAACAAGTTTCACCTTGATGCCGGTCTGTTTTTCAAACTGTTTGCTGATTTGCCGGAAAGACTTTGTCAAATCTGAAGCTGCCGCTACACTAATTTCTGTTTGTTTCGATTGCTTTTTGGTGGAGCCGGATGCACGCCCTTGTGCGGAACAGCCCGCAAGCAGGAAAAGGCAAAGCAACGCCATACCGAACCTTTTCATATTGAACACCAACCTTAACTTTTATAAAAGGATATGTTTTTATGATAGCGGAATATTTTTTCTTTCTCAATTTTTTCACTTACCTGGGGATTTTTCCACTGTTCCGTATCACTGAAACCTTTAGATAGAAAAACCGGGCAGCACTAAAGCTGTCCGGTTTCGTACTCAATCTTCCATTGTCGAAAGGTCGCCGGTCGGCAGGTCCAGTTCCCAGGCTTTCAGGACGCGGCGCATGATTTTCCCGCTCCGGGTTTTCGGCAGTTTTTCGCAAAACTCGATTTCCCGCGGCGCGGCATGGGCGGCCAACCCTTTTTTCACAAATTGGCGGATTTCTTCCTTCAGCTCATCTGACGGTTCGTATCCGTCCCTTAAAGCGATAAAGGCTTTAATAATTTCGCCGCGGACCGGATCCGGCTTGCCGATGACGCCGGCTTCCGCAACGGCCGGATGTTCGATCAGTTTGCTTTCCACTTCAAACGGCCCGACCCTTTCGCCGGACGTCATGATGACATCGTCCACGCGGCCCTGGAACCAGAAATAGCCGTCCTCGTCCATATAAGCCGAGTCACCGGAAACGTACCAGCCGTTCGGGAAAAAGTAAGATTCATATTTTTGCGGGTTGTTCCAGATGGCACGCATCATGGAAGGCCAGCCTTTTTTAATGGCGAGATTGCCCATCCGGTTCGGCGGAAGCGGATTTCCCTGGTCATCAACAATGGCCGCTTCAATGCCAGGGAGCGGTTTCCCCATCGATCCCGGTTTGATATCCATGCAAGGATAGTTGCAGATCAGCTGTGCGCCGGTTTCCGTCATCCACCATGTATCATGGATGCGGAGCCCGAATACTTCATTGCCCCAGCGGATCACTTCCGGATTCAGCGGTTCACCGACACTTAAAATATGGCGCAATGTCGAGAGGTCATATTGGTTAATGATTTCATTGCCGGCCCCCATCAGCATCCGGAACGAAGTCGGGGCGCTGTACCAAACGGTGACGCCGAACCGTTCAATCGTTCTGTACCACGCTGCCGGGCTGAAGCGGCCGCCGACAACGACGTTTGTTGCGCCGTTTAACCATGGCGCAAACACGCCGTAAGAAGTTCCCGTTACCCATCCCGGGTCTGCCGTGCACCAGTAAATATCATCTTCTTTTAAATCAAGCACCCATTTTCCCGTCTGGTAATGCTGGATCATGGCATTATGGACATGGAGGACGCCTTTTGGCTTTCCGGTTGAACCGGACGTATAGTGGAGGATCAGCCCGTCTTCCCGGTCAACCCATTCGATTTCCAGTTTATCGGAAGCTTCGTTAAAATATTTCAGGTAGTCTTTGTACTTTCCTTCTTCTTTGACATTTTCCCCGACAACAAAGATGGTTTCCAATGCCGGAAGCTGGCCGGCCGGGACACGCCCGACAAGGTCAGGGGTTGTCACAAGCACTTTCGCTTCACTGTCTTCAAGGCGGTCTTTTACAGCCCCTTCCATAAACGCTTCAAACAGCGGGCCGACAATGGCGCCGAGCTTGATGGCGCCAAGCATGGCAAAATACAGTTCCGGAGAGCGCGGCATAAAGATGAAAACGCGGTCACCTTTTTGGACGCCCGCTTTTTCTTTTAAAACATTTGCCGCCTTGTTTGTCAGCCTTTTCATTTCATAGTAAGTATATTTCTCGTTGCGTGAATCACTTAAGTACATGAGCGCTACTTTATTTTTGCGGGAGCTTTCCGCATGTTTGTCAATGGCTTCATACGCCAGGTTGACACGCCCTGTTTCATACCATGAAAAATTTTTCTCGGCGTCTTTCCAGCTGAACGTTTTGCGGGTTTCTTCATAGTTTTTCAGATTGAAATCCCCTTGTACGGTTGGTAACGCTTCCAGTTTCATGTAAGGTCCCCCTTTGTTTAGATTCACACATTTATTATATATGAAAACTGTTTTATTCACAATTTAAAACTTCTTTCCGCAAATGCCACCATTGTGAACAATTCTGGAATTTCCCTTTTTCCATATTGTTTTTGTTCTGTAAACATGAGATGATGAAATTGTGAAATGAACGGTCATTCATCATACTGTTTTTTCTTTGATTTGTTCAAGGGATGGTGGAAAAATGGAACATAAGAAAACATATTATGCTATCGAATTGCCTACAAAAGCAGGGCCGCTTGTGATTGAAGGGCCGGTTCCCGGGAAAAGGCTTGCGGAAATGGAATTCCATGAAGACTTAAAAGCTTTCCGCCCCGCGCCGAAACAGCATGCTGCCCTGATTGAAATTGCCGACCTGCCGGAGGGGAGGATCATTCTGGCACGCAGCGGCAATACAATCGTCGGCTATGTCACGTTTCTTTTCCCGGACCCGCTCGAACGCTGGTCAGAGGGCCATATGGACAATCTTCTCGAACTCGGCGCAATCGAAGTCATTCCGGAATACCGGGGATGCGCTGTCGGCAAGCATTTGCTGAAAGTCTCCATGATGGACGACGCGATGGAAGATTATATTATTATCACGACCGAATATTACTGGCACTGGGATATGAAAGGAACCGGCCTGAACGTGTGGGAATACCGGAAGATGATGGAAAAAATGATGGCAGCAGGCGGCTTGAAATGGTTCGCCACGGACGATCCCGAAATTTGCTCGCATCCGGCAAACTGCCTAATGGTGCGGATCGGGAAAAGAGTCGATCAGGAATCGGTTGAAAAATTTGACCGGATCCGCTTTAAAAACCGGTATATGTACTAAAACTTCGGCAAAAGGGGATGGGTAAAGATGATTGTGGAAGAAATCATGCAAAAAGACGTCAAGACGCTGTCGCCCCGGCATACCGTACAGGACGCGCTAAAATTGATGCAGAAGGAACAGATCCGCCATATCCCGCTGCTCGACCAAAACGGCAAACTGTGCGGGGTCGTCACTGAACGTGACATCAAGGAAGTGGCGCCCAATCCGTTTTTCCCGGGCGAGCAGCTGGAAAAACTTTCGCTGCCGCTTGAAAAAATTATGAAAACGGACCTTTTGACAGGGCATCCGCTCGACTTTATCGAAGACATTGCCGCGCTCATGAATGACAACCGGATCGGCTGCCTGCCGATTCTTGAAAACGGGCAACTGGCCGGGATTGTGACAGGGACCGATCTGCTTCAGACTTTTGTCGATCTGACCGGCGCAGGGCATCCGAGTTCGCAGATTGAAATCCGCGCCCGCAACCGGACCGGCATCCTGCGCGATATTACCGAAATCATATACGAACATCATCTGAATATTTTAAGTGTGCTGATTTACCCCGATCGTAAAAATGAGGAAAACCGTGTGCTCGTGTTCCGGGTCAGCACGATGAATCCGGTGTCCCTTATTACGCATTTGAAGGAGGCCGGCTATGAAGTACTCTGGCCGAATATGCCGGGGATGCCGCGATGAAAGATGCTGTTTTCGTCTATTCCGCCGATTTGCTGGCTTACCGTTTCCGCGATGACCACCCGTTTAATCAGATGCGGCTCCAATTGGTAAAAGAGCTGCTCGAAACGATCGGGGCTTTAAGCGGGGAGGATATCGTCAAACCGCGGAAAGCTGCTGATGAAGAACTGTTGCTTATCCATGACCCGTCTTATGTGGAAGCCGTAAAACTGGCCGGCCATGGAAAACTTGATCCGGTCAAAGCTGAAAATTACGGGCTCGGGACAGAAGACACCCCTGTTTTTCCGAATATGCACGAAGCAAGCGCTTTAATCGCTGGCGGCACATTGCAGGCAGCCGAAGAAGTGATGTCGGGGAGGGCGCGGCATGCCTTGCACCTTGGTGGTGGGCTGCATCACGGATTCCGCGGCAAAGCTTCCGGATTTTGCATCTATAACGATACGGCGATTGCAATCAAATATTTGCGCAAACAATACGGCGCGCGCGTTCTTTATGTGGACACGGATGCCCACCACGGCGACGGCGTGCAGTGGGCTTTTTACGATGATGAAAATGTTTGTACGTTTTCCATCCATGAAACAGGCCGTTACCTTTTCCCCGGCACCGGTAATGTCAACGAATGGGGAACGGGAAAAGGATATGGCTATTCTTTCAATATTCCTTTGGATGCGTTTACAGAAGACGAATCATGGCTGGAATGTTATTCAAAAGCATTGGAAGAAATCGCCGCATATTTCAAGCCGGATGTACTGGTCACGCAAAACGGGGCGGACGCCCATTATTATGACCCGCTCACCCATTTGTCCGCGACGATGAACATTTACCGCGAAATTCCGAAACTGGCCCACAAAATTGCGCACGAATATTGCGAAGCCCGGTGGATTGCAACCGGCGGGGGCGGCTATGACATTTGGCGGGTCGTGCCGCGGGCCTGGTCACTCATTTGGCTGGAAATGGCGGAAAAGGCAGGCGGAGGCGGAGAGATCCCTGCTGCATGGCTCGAAAAATGGCAAAAAATCTCCCCCTACCCCCTGCCTGAAAGATGGGACGACCCGGAAGGTTTATACCGCCCGATCCCGCGCAAACCGGAAATTGAAGAAAAAAACCGGCTTGTGCTGAACCGGTTGCTGCAATTCATTAAACAAACAAAATAAAAAGCCGGCCCTGCCAGACCATTCTGGCAGCACCGGCCTTAATTTTATTCGTTTCAATGGTGCGCAGCGTTTTACGCCCATGCTGCTTTTTTATTTTGTCGAATTCCGGTACTCCACGCGGTGCGGCAGGATGACCTGGTTTTCCGTTACGGTTTCTTTGTTCATGTATTTCGTCAAAAGCCGCATGGAAACAGCACCGATATCATACAACGGCTGGACAACGGAAGTCAGCTGCGGGCGCACCATTTCAGCGAGACGCGTATTATCGGAAGAAACGACTTCCAGCTGTTCCGGAATGTTGACGCCGGCATCAAGGGCGCCGTGGATTACGCCGAGCGCCATTTCATCGTTTCCGACAAACACGGCCGTAGGGGTCTTGTCCAATTCCTGAAGCCGTTGCCATGCTTCTATGCCGGAATCATATGTATAGTCCCCTTCCAGCACATAATCCTCATTGAATTCGATGCCTGCGTTACGGAGCGCTTCTTTGTATCCTTCCAGGCGCAATTCGCGGTTGACCGTATCATGCAGCGGCCCGATTACCAATGCAATCTCCTTATGGCCTTTTTTGGCAAATTCGCTGATCACTTCAATGGTCGCTTTTTTATAATCGATATTAACGGACGGAATTTTCCCCGTAGGTTCAATCGACCCGGCGAGTACGATCGGGACTGAAGATTTTTCAAATTCCTCAATATGCTCTTCCGTAATATTCCCGCTCATAAACACAATGCCGTCCACCTGTTTGCCGAGCATCGTGTTCAAAAGGCGCAGTTCCTTTTCCTTATTTTGGTCGGAATTGCTTAAAATAATATTGTATTTGTACATCGTCGCGATATCTTCAATCCCGCGGGCAAGTTCCGCATACAGCATATTCGACACATCCGGGATAATGACGCCCACGGTTGTCGTCTTTTTGCTGGCGAGGCCGCGCGCAACCGCATTCGGGCGGTAGCCGAGCCGGTCGATCACTTCGAGCACTTTCTTCCTTGTTGTCGGTTTCACATTCGGGTTTCCGTTAACGACCCGCGAGACCGTTGCCATGGAAACGTTGGCTTCACGGGCAACATCATAAATCGTAATATTCATCTTTCAATCACTCTCCAATATACAAGTCCTGTTCATAGTTTTCACCAATCAGTCTGTCTTAAACATAGAAATGTAAGGCTTTTTCCTCTGGTGTATCGTACAAAAAAATGCCCAAACACGATCGCGTTCGACACTTTTATCGGTTCATTAGACTTCTCATTATACCATATATGATAAGCCAGGCAAAAACTTCCTGCAAGGTTTGACACAAAATTGCCACATTCTTCACAAACGAATTTAGCCAACCATCCGGATTCAACGTTTTATAACAGAATGTAGCCAACTGAAAAAGCGCCACAAAGAAAAACCTTCTGCAAGGCAGAAGGCTGGATGCAGATCCTTATATTTTCGCCGGCAAGGCGGATTGGATTTCCTGATAAAACGCATCGAACTGTTTCAAATCCATTTGCTGTGCGGCGTCCGAAAGCGCGACTGCCGGATCCGGGTGCACTTCCGCCATCACACCGTCCGCGCCGATCGCAAGCGCCGCTTTGGCAGCCGGAAGGAGCAAATCCCTTCTCCCTGTCGAATGGGTCACATCCACAAATACCGGCAAATGCGTTTCCTGTTTTAAAATCGGAACCGCCGTGATATCGAGCGTATTGCGGGTCGCCCGTTCGTACGTCCGGATGCCCCGTTCGCAAAGAATAATCTGTCCGTTTCCTCTTGACATAATGTATTCAGCGGCATTGATAAATTCTTCAATCGTTGCCGCGAGCCCGCGTTTTAAGAGAATTGGCTTCTGGATGGAACCTGCCGCTTTCAACAGCTCGAAATTCTGCATATTGCGCGCGCCGATTTGGATTACATCGAGGTAATCGGCCGCTTTTTCGAGATCAGCAGGTGTCACGATTTCACTGATCACAGCGAGATCATATTCATCGGCAATCTGCTTTAAAATTTTCAGGCCTTCAAGCCCAAGCCCCTGAAAATCATACGGAGAGGTGCGCGGTTTGTAGGCGCCGCCGCGAAGCAGTTTCAGCCCCTTCGCTTTTACGGATGCCGCAACAGCCGCAACCTGGTCGTACGATTCAACCGAACACGGGCCGAATACAAAATGCGGGTTGCCGTCGCCCACTTTTTCGCCTTTAATGTCAACAATTGTATTTTCCGGCTGTTTCTTCCGCGAAACAAGCAATGCTTTCCGGTGGTCATCTTCCTGCAGTTCAAGGGCCGCTTTAAAAATCTCTTTAAATAAATGTTCAATGGTAGACGTTTCAAACGGGCCATCGTGATGTTCTATAATGGCATTCAGCATTTCGCGTTCCCGGATCGGGTCATAGCGGCTTACGCCCTGGGCTTCTTTCAGTTTCCCGATTTCCTGGACGAGCTCACCCCGCTTGTTGATCAACTCCAGCAGCTTTAAGTTTACTTCTTCAACTTCTTTCCGCAATTGTTCAAGCTCTCTGTTCCCCACGTACCTCTCATCCTCTCTGTCAATATCCTTATCTCATTTTGTTGCCGGTGCCTGTTGCCATAAAAGTTTACAAGTGATTGCACTTATTATAATCGATTCATTTTAAAAAGTCACGGAAAAATTCTTTACTGGATAAACGCTTTTATGTACTAAAGCAACAACCGTCCTGTTATTGTTTTATATGTTTTTTTCGGAAAAGGTTCCCGCTCGGCCTGAAAAAAAGCGCACAAAAAGGGGCAGGCTCTTAGCCCGTATCATTCGTCTTGTTCTGTTTTGCCGCCTGAAAAGCGCAAAAAAAAGCGGCAGACATGCCGCTTTTTTTTGCGTCGTTACTCGCCGGCCGATGAGGAACTGCCTGGATTTGAACTTTGCTGGTTTACATCTCCCATATCCGTTTCGGCTTTATCTTTTGCCTGCTGCGCGGTCTGGACGGCGCTGTCTTTCAGCTGGCTGCCTTTCTGCACGGCAAAATCGCGTACTTGTTTTGTTTTTTCAGCAGCCTGCGAAGCCAGCTGGGTGCCTTTTTCGGTCGCAAATTCACGCCAGCCGTCTGTTTTTCCTTTGATGGTTTCCACCTGGCCGCTTAAGTCTTCCCGAAGTTCTTTCCCTGATTTCGGCGCCAACATAAGCGCTACCGCAGCACCGACAACACCGCCGACAATTGCACCAGTCAAAAAATCTTTCGTGGACATTTGTTCTTCAGACATGTAAATTCCTCCTTCAGTTTATGAATTTCTTACCCGTTGGAGCAGCCTTTCATCATTACGGGCCGGTTCTTCAAGAAGGTGTTTCGGGATAGGGTTTTGGGCATGGACAGGATGGGTTTCATTCGTGCCTGCACCTTTTTTGCCCGACCATCTATCTTTTATTTCCTTCAGCGCAGCGCCCCATTGCACGGCCTGTGCAATTTTGTCCTGCCTTTTGCTGACGGCCGAAGCAATCGATGTTGTGACTTTACGTAGCGTCTGGCTCAGTTGCTGGGCGGAAACACCGATATCTTCCACGGCATAGACGACACTGTTCAGCCTTTCCAATTTATGCTCGATGTCTTCAACCAGCACATTCGTTTTTTCTAGTAATTTTGTAGATTCCTCTGTAATGCCGTGCATCTGCCCTTCAAGGCCCTTTACCGTATCCGACAAGTTGTCCAATGTTTTGCTTAATGATTTCAATGTCCTCGTCAGGGCGATGACCAGAATGAGGAATGCAACAGCAATTAGCGCCACGCTCAAATACAGGATAATTTTCATCTTTCGTTACCACCTCCATGTACAATAAAATTACCCCAAATTGCCTTCCTTAAACAATTGGGGGTTGAAATCTTTGCGGGTACCACCCTTATTTTCGCATAACGGCCGCCTTATGCCAACAAAAATGGAAACATTTTCTGCTTGACAAATCTCATAACAAAAAGAGGCATTGCCCGCCTGTTTTTCGGACAATGCCTCTGCCTTACCGGCTTACATGCTTTTGCAGCAATGTTTCGTATGCCTTTTGGTACTTTTGGATATCCCCGGCACCCATAAAGAGGATGACACTGTTTTCAATGCCAAGAAGCGGGGACATGTCCTCTTCCTTGATAATTTGCGATCCGCCGACTTTTTCCTGCAAATCGTAAATAGAAAGCTTTCCGTGATGTTCACGCGCCGAGCCAAAAATATCGCACAGAAAAACCCGATCTGCAAGGTTTAAACTTTCCGCAAACTCTGTAAGAAATGCCTGCGTGCGGCTGAAAGTATGCGGCTGGAATACGGCGACAAGCTCTCTTTCCGGATATTTTTTCCGCGCGGCATCAATGGTTGCCTTAATCTCGGTCGGGTGGTGGGCATAGTCATCAATGATGATTTGCGTGCCGATTTCTTTTTCCGTAAAGCGGCGTTTGACCCCGTGAAATGTTTTTAAATGCGTTTTAACCGCTTCTTTTTCGATGCCTTCGTATTGGCAGAGGGCGATGACCCCGAGCGCATTCAGCACATTGTGGTTCCCGAAGGAGGGAATTTCGAACGTTCCGTAAAAACTATTGCGGACCACCACATCGAATTTCGTTCCTTGCGGCTCCGTCACAATATTTCTTGCCTGAAAATCGTTGCCTTCTTCAAAGCCATAAAAAACAACCGGCACTTTTGCCTGGATTTTTTGCAGCTGCTCGTCATCCCCGTAAGCGATGATGCCTTTTTTGACTTGCAGCGCCATTTCTTGAAAAGCGGAAAAGACATCGTCAATGTTCGCATAGTAATCCGGATGGTCGAAGTCAATATTGGTCATAATCGCATAATCCGGATGGTAGGAAAGAAAGTGGCGCCGGTATTCACATGCCTCAAATACAAAATATTCCGCTCCCGGAACCCCTTTTCCCGTTCCGTCCCCGATCAAATAGGAAGTGGGCTTGATCTCATGCATGACATGGGCAAGCAGCCCGGTAGTCGATGTTTTGCCGTGCGCGCCTGTTACAGCAACGCTCGTAAAATTTTTCAGAAACTCACCGAGAAATTTATGGTAACGGATCACAGGAATACCGCGTTTCATCGCTTCATCAATTTCTTCGTGCGTATCGGGAAAAGCATTGCCGGCAATCACCGTCAGGCCGGGGCGGATGTTTTCCCGGTTGAAAGGCAGGATCTTAATGCCGGCATCTTCTAATGCCTGCTGGGTAAAAAAGCGCTTTTCCACGTCAGACCCCTGCACTTCGTATCCGATGTCATGCAGGATCTGTGCCAGTGCGCTCATGCCCGATCCTTTAATCCCTACGAAATGGTATACAGTCATAATAGAACCTCCAACAATGTCTATATGTATGCAGTATATGATAAAAACCCGCCATGTGCGATAAGGCATGTTTCCACAGCAGCTGTACAGGCTTTATACGGCCGCCTTCATGCCCATCATAAAAAAATCATACTTCATCATTATATCATTTCCAGGCAGCCGTGAACATGAAAAAGCGGAATTTTGCCCGCAGCCCGCCGGAAGCCGGAAAGGGCAGCTCACATCCGCATTCTTCATGCCCTTTTTCCACTATCCTTGCCAAAACAGCTGCCGGCTATAAGGAAAAACCATCACTCTCTGCTTTCTGCTTCCTGCATTTGCATCAATTCGCTTTTCGTGATTAAAACATCCCGCGGCTTGCTTCCTTTCGCCCCGGAAATAATCCCCTGCTGCTCCATCATATCAATCAGGCGGGCAGCCCGGTTATAGCCGATCCGGAAATTGCGCTGCAAAAGTGACGTGGACGCCCCGCCCTGGTGAATGACAAATTCGCAGGCGTCGGGAAAAAGCTCGTCTTCTTCTTCGCCCGGTTCCGTTTGTCTCAGCAATTCTTCAGGCTGGAACAAATATTCAGGCGTTGCAGCTTCCCTTACATATGACACAACATCGTCGATTTCACGGTCGCTCACAAAAGTGCCCTGCAGCCGGACCGGTTTGGAAGTACCGTTTTCCAAAAACAGCATGTCCCCTTTTCCAAGCAGCTTTTCCGCCCCGCTCATATCGATAATGGTGCGCGAATCGACCTGTGAAGAGACGGAAAAAGCAATGCGCGTCGGGATATTGGCCTTGATTAAGCCGGTAATGACGTCCACGCTCGGCCGCTGTGTCGCCAGAATCAGGTGAATCCCGCAGGCGCGCGCTTTTTGCGCAATCCGGCAGATGGCATCTTCCACATCCCCCGGCGAGGTCATCATTAAATCAGCGAGCTCATCGATGACAATGACAATATACGGCAGCTTTTCGGAAAACCTGCGGGTACGGGCGGCCATTTCATTATAACGGTGAATATCGCGTACACTTTCATGGGCAAACAATTCATAACGCCTTTCCATTTCTTCAACCGCCCACTTTAATGCCGCTGTTGCCATTTTGACATCTGTAATGACCGGGCTGACGAGATGCGGAATCTGATTATATGGCGCAAGCTCCACCATTTTCGGGTCGATCAGGAGCAGTTTCAAATCCTGCGGCGCCGCTTTATACAGAAGCGAAACAAGCACCGAATTGATACAGACGCTTTTTCCCGATCCGGTGGCGCCTGCAATCAGCCCGTGCGGCATTTTTTGCAGGTCGGTTACAACCGGTTTTCCGGAAATATCCAGGCCCATCGCAACCGTCAACGGGGATTTGCTGTTTTGAAATACGGGATCGCCGATAATCTCACGCAAACGGACAGGGCGGCTTTTCAAGTTCGGGATTTCAATGCCGACCGTATGCTTGCCCGGAATCGGCGCTTCGATCCTGATATCTTTCGCAGCGAGGCTTAATTTTAAGTCGTCGTTCAGATTGGTGATTTTATTGACTTTTACGCCTGGTTCAGGCTGGACTTCAAACCGGGTAACGGAAGGCCCCTGGCTTGCATTTACCACTTTCGCGCGGACATTGAAATTTTCAAGTGCCTCATCCAGCGTATAGCTTTGTTCTTGGATCCACCCCTCATCCCGGGTCTGCTTTACCGGCGGCTCCAGCAACGAGAGCGGCGGGAAAGAAAACGGTTTTTCACGACTGTTTTCGGCCGGGTTTTCCTGTTCCGGCCGGGGAACCGGGGCCTCTTTTTTTTCTGTGATCTTCCGGCGATCCTGTTTCAGCATCAGCACGTTAAACGGCAGATGCTTTCTCGGGCGTCCTTCCGTTTTTGTTGCTTCGCCGGATGACGGAGAAATGCCCGCCGTTTCCGTATGCCGCTGTTCCGGTTCATTTCCTGCATTTTTTTCGGCTTTTTCCAAAGCATATGTCGAAGAGACTTTTTCCGGTTCATTTGCAAGGTCCGCCATGCTTGCCTTCGGAGAAACAGCCGCGGCTTTCCCTGTTTCCGGTCTGTTTGCCGGATCGGCTTCGGATTCCACTTTTCCAGGATCACTTGCCAGGCTGGCTTTCCCTGTTTCCGGTTCATCCGCCAGGCTTATGTCAGTTTTCTCCAATCCGTCTGCTGCTCCAGATTCCGGCGTTCCTATGCTATATTGTTCTGGCTCCATATTCTCCAAAGCGGACGCCGGGGTCTCTTCCGCTTTCCCTTTTGCCGGTTCACTTGCCGGATAGGATGCCATTGTTTCTTTTTCTGCTTCATCTGCCGGGTTTGCACCGGATTCTTCAGAAGAAATGGCCGCCGCATCCTCTTTTGGCAGCGCACTTGCCGGGCCGGATTCCGACGTTTTCACTTTCGGCTGTTCCGATTCATTAGACGGAATTGCGCCGGGTACTTCTAGCCTGTATGCCGTTTCGGATTCCGGCGTTCCTGCGGCTTCATCTGCCGCACCTGGCGAATCTTCGCCGTGCCCTGTTTCCGTTTGGACAGATTCGCCCTTTTCCGCCTGATCCGCTGTTGTGCGCCCGGCTTGATCTGCCGGTAAATCAGTTTGTTCCTCTTCGAACCATTGATCCGCCATTTGGATGCCGTGTTCCGGTTCTGCCGGGTTCCCTTCGCCGTCCGTGCCCGGATTTTCTGCAAAATCAAGCGATTGCTGCAGTTTTGCCATATCGAATAGATGGATATCCTTTTTATAATGATCTTCCAGCTCGTATTCCAACACTGTTGTTTCTTCTTGCGAAGGCAAATCATTTGCCGGCCGTTTGAATCCAAAGACCGGGGAAGGGATGTCCGTCGGCCGGAAAGGATGGCCTTTTTGCACCTTTTCTCCCCGTTCTGGCCGTGGATCCGGACGATGTTTTTTTGCCCGCGGTTGCTGCTTTTCCGGTTTTTCAGTCGTCTTCCGGCGTGCCCCTTCCTGATCCGGAATCACAGGAAAACGAAACTGTTTTTTCGGATAATGATAAGCCACACGGGTATCTATTTTCTCCGGGCGTGCCTGGTAAAGCCCGGCCGCATCCGGGGCCTCTTCGTGCACGTTTTCATCTTTGAAGTATTTTGCCATTTTTTTAATCCAGCTCAAATTCATCACTCTTTCCTATGCTCATGCGTCCGAAGAGCCTTTCAAAAATTCCTCTCACCTTCCATTATACAAAGGAAACACATGTTTTTCGAGGGATTTTTTAACACAGGCACGCCAGCATAAAAAAATCGGGGTTAGGCACATTATGAGTGATACTATCTTTTTGAAGGAGGGAATGGATTGAAGATCGCAAAAGCATTGCTCGGCATCGGGCTTGCATCCGGGCTGTTAATGGGATGCGGAAACAATAACGGCACCGGCGACAATAACGGCACCCGCAACAATGCACGGCCTGTACGATATAACGACACAGCCGACAATAATGATGTGCGTTACAATAACGTCCGTTACAATACAGGAAGAACAAACGGCAATAACGGCGCTGATTTGACGAATAATACACGGGGTACACAGGGGATCAACAACGCCAATTTGACGAACAATAATGGCAACGGCAACAACAATAATAACAACAACAATGTCCGGGTGGCCAACCGTATTGCGCGCAGCATTGAGGATTTAAAAGAGGTGGCACAAGCGCACGTCATCGCCACGAATGACAATGCTTATGTGGCTGTCTTGCTGGAAAGGAACCAAAACAACGACAAACTTGACAAGAAATTGAAAAACAAAATTTCAAAAGTCGTCAAGCAAACCGATCCATCGATCAATGATGTGTACATTTCCGAAAACCCGGATTTCTTTGACCAGATGAGTGATTACGTCAACGACATCCGGAATGGCCGCCCGATTTCAGGATTTTTTAACCAGTTTAACGATACCATCCAGCGTGTCTTTCCGAATGGATCAAGATAAGTAAAAAAGGGCTGCATCACGCGTGATGCGCCCTTTTTTGCCATCCCGGCTTTATTTTGGCAGCGGAAATTCGCTTCCGACTTCGTACTGCCCGTCGAGCACTAAGATGCCCTTTTTCTGCGGCGCATTCGGGAGCCCGAGTTCACGCGCCGAGCAGATCATGCCGCTTGAAGCCACACCGCGCAGGACAGCATCTTTAATGATCATCCCGTTCGGCATCACAGCGCCTGTTTTTGCAACCACTACTTTTTGCCCGGCTTCCACATTCGGCGCGCCGCAGACAATTTGCAATGTCTCAGTGCCGGTGTCAACCTGGCAGATGCTTAAATGGTCGGAATCCGGGTGCTTTTCCTTTTCTTTTACATACCCGACAACGAATTTCGGGGAAAGATCGGCGTCAAGTTTTTCATTGAACCCATTTTCGGCGAGAATTCCGTTCAGCTTGTCGACCAAAGCTTCCGTCAGTTTCACGGGGCCGCTTCCTTCAAACCCCCCGTACCGGGATGCTTCGAAAATATTGAACCCGACTGTTTCTTTTGTCTTTTCATCATAAATGCGGGCGACAGTGCCCCTCTTTTCATAAGCGGCATGCTCCGTCTCTTTGATCATGACAATCAATGTATCGCCGATGCCTTCGCGGTTGTAAAAAACATTCATAAACGTACTCCTTTCAAGACTTCCGGTTTTTGCCCAAAATAAAGACCGGCTCCAGTTCGCCGTCCTGATATAAAAATGAGAGGGCTGTAATCGGCACATGGCCGTTTGCAAAAAAATTCATCGCCATTTGCGCGATTATATCATAACCTGTTTCATTGCGGATGTCACCTATAATGAAAACATCCTGATGGGGAACGGCGAGGACCATCTCCCCTTCCGTTTTTACAGACATTTCCTGCAAAAACTTTTCATTTAAAATCCGGCTCGCATCATAGCCGTCATTCGTATTTAAAAAATAAAAATCATTCCCGGCGACAGTGTCTTTTTTCATTTTCGTGGAAAGCGACCGCAAATTAAACCGCGCCGTTTCCCGGACATGTTCCGGGCTCCATCCTTCCCGCTCCAGCATTTGAAAATCGATCAGCCTGTACGTATTCCCGAGGTCGAGCGCGTAATAAATGCGCGTCTCCGCCGTGTGCGCATCCGTTAAAAAAGGGATGCCTCCCGGGGCTTCTGCCGGAAAAGAAGTAGACCGGATCACAGGAAAAATACTTTTTTCCCGGCCATGCAGTGAATGGTTTTTCCCCATCACGCCGAGCGCTTCTTCCGCATAATAGACAACTTCTTCAATCGCTTCTTCTTTTTGGGAGACCCATTTGGCGGCAATCTCCGGCAGGGAAATATTGAGTCCCTGATGCGTGTCTTCATTTTCGACCCGGAGTATATCTTTTTCACGGTCATAGGAAAAAATGCGGCCTTTTTTCTCCAGCCTTTTTTCCAGTTCCCGCCTTAATTGTTTCGTATCCATTTTCCGGCTGGCACCTCCTTTATCGTCGGCTACGGAAAAATCCCCCATCCGCAAAGAGGGGGAAATCCGGCCTGCTTTTTGTCTTTCCTGAAAATATGCGCGTGCATTCGGGTGATGCCACGTTCCATGCGGCATGGGCATCGATGATTCAGGCAAGGCTTTCGATAAATTTTTCGACTTCTTCTTTTGTTTTCCGGTCTTTGCTGACGAAACGGCCGATTTCTTTGCCGTCCCGGAATGCGACAAAACTCGGGATGCCATATACATCGAGATCCGCGCATAAATCCAAAAATTTGTCGCGGTCAACATGGACAAAAGTATAATCGCTGTATGCTTCTTCAATTTCCGGCATAAACGGGTCTAAAAAGCGGCAGTCCGGGCACCAGTCCGCTGAGAACAAAAAAATGTGCGCCCCGTTTTCTTTCAAGTTTTTAAAATCTTCCATTGATTGCAATTCCTGCATGGTTAACCCTCCAGTTTCTGTTTCTGCTTTTTATTATACCGTAACGGCAGAGCTGTTTCATTTTTCATCACCCGGCTTTCCCGGTATAATGAAAGTTGATCAGTTTGCGGGAAATGGATTTTTTACATAAGGGGTAGACTTCATGACCATTTTAATTGTAGATGACCATAAAGTAAATTTATTTGTCATAGAAAAAATTTTAAAAAATGCCGGATATGATCAATATGTATCTTTCACTTCGGCTAAAGCATTATTCGCTTATTTGCATCTGGAAGAGGAACATGCTCCAAAACCGCCTGCCGACTGTATTCTGATGGATATTATGATGCCCGAAATTGACGGGATTGAAGCGTGCCGGATGCTGCAGCAGTCGCCGCGTTTCCGTGATATTCCCGTCATTTTCCTGACCGCGCTTGATGATGCCCGGAAACTGGCGGAAGCGTTAAACGCCGGGGGAATCGATTATATTACAAAGCCGATCAACAAAGTCGAGCTGATCGCCCGCCTTAAAGTGGCACTTCGCCTGAAAGAGGAGAAAGACTGGCATACGGAACAGGAGAAACATTTAAAAGACGAGCTCGATCTTGCAATGCAGGTTCAGCGCACGCTTTTGAGCAAACCGATCAAAGAAAACTGCCTTTCCATTACATCTTCTTACAAACCGGCACATCAATTGGCCGGTGATCTTTATTACTGGTATAAAATAGATGACCACCGCTACAGCCTCATGCTACTCGATGTGATGGGGCACGGCATTTCGGCATCGCTCGTCTGCATGTTTATTTCTTCCAAATTAAGGGATTTAATGCAAAGCAAGGCAGACCCTGAAACAGTGATGCAGAAATTAAACGAACTGATGCGTTACTTGAATAAGGACGGCGGGATGCAGCATTATTTTACGGCGATCTACCTTGTGCTTGACTGTGCCGGCAAAACGGTTGAATATGTGAATGCCGGCCACCCGCCCGCTTTCGCCCTCGTGGATGAAAAGGAAGTCGTGCCGCTTTCGGAAGGCGGATGTGCTGTCGGCTTCTTCCCGCAATTGGAAGTGGAAAAGCAGGTGCTCCGTTACCATGAAAGCCTGCAGCTCCTTTTATTTACAGACGGCGTAATGGAAGCACTCGATTCGGACAGCCGCGACGGCCTGAACATCCTGCAACAGCTCGCCTCGTCCGCCTGGCCTCCGGAAAAGGCCGCTTCCCCCTTGGATGCTATCCTTGCCAAAGAACAGCAAGAACAACAGCCGGATGATATGTGTGTTGTGCTCGTTCAGGCAAATTGAGTGCTGGTCCCATTGGCCGGATGTGTTGTGCCCGTTCAGGCTCCTTGCGCAGATGCCGTAAAAAAACGACCGGTTCCATTCAGCACGCACTGTTTTGCTTAAAAACGGAAAATCAGGCTTTTTCTGTGCGATGCAGCTTTCCGCGCGCTTATATCACTTGCAATGGATCCGGCTATTTGCCGGATCCATTGCAATGAAAAACGGCGGGGTCATATTGCCCCGCCGTTTTTTGCAAATGGATTATGCTTTTTTTCGGTAAATTTTTTCATCTCTGTCAAAAACCTCATACTTTCCTTCCGTATCAATCGTCAGCACGGTTTCTTTATGGCCGAGCCCGAGAAACCCCCGGTTCGTTAAGCTTTCATCAAATAATCGCAAAACTTTTTTTTGAAGGTTTTGGTCAAAATAGATCATCACGTTCCGGCAAATAATGGCATGGAACTCATTAAACGAACCGTCCGTGACAAGATTGTGCTGGGCAAAGACGATATTGTCCGCAAGGCTCTTGTTGAAATAGGCATGCTGGGCATCCGCCGTGTAATAATAGGAAAATTCCCGTTTCCCACCTGCCTGGAAATAATTTTTTGTATATATCTGCATTTTATGAAGCGAAAAGGCGCCGCTTTCCGCCTGGCGCAGCACCCGTTCATTCATGTCGGTTGCATAAATTCTCGTTTTTTCGCGCAGCCCCTCTTCGTCCAAAAGAATGGCCATCGAGTAGGCTTCTTCACCAGAGGAGCAGCCTGCATGCCAGATCCGGATTTCCGGGTACTGCCTTAATTCCGGGACGACTTTTTCACGGAAGGCGGCAAAAAAGTCCGGATCCCGGAACATTTCTGTCACTTGAATGGACAAATCGTTTAGCAACACTTCAAGGAATTCGGGTTCATGGATCACCCTTTCGATCAGCGCACTGATGCTCGGGAGATTTTCGAGCCGCATCCGGTGCGTAACCCGCCTTTCAATGGAAGAACGGGCATACTGGCGGAAATCATAGCCTGATATCCGGTAAATGGCAAATAGCAGCATATCCATTTCAAGCTTCCTGATGTCATCATCTGTTAGTTGGTTTTTTTTCACGCTTTTTGCACTCCATCATCCTAAAGTTTGGGCTTATTGAATTGTAGAAGGAAGCATCCATTCCGGACAGGCGGCTAAGAAAGCAACGAAATTTTTCGGGCTTCCTTCACTAAAAAAGCATTCCTGCGGGAAGAAACCACGCTAAATTGCGGCCTCCCTTTACATAGAACAATCCTCGTGAGGAATCCCTTTATCCCCTACTTACAGCATGCTTTTTCACGGGCTTCCTTCCCTCAGCCTGCCAATTACTCTTGCGGCAGCCATACCCGCATGACAGACAACAGCTGGTCCATCTTCAGCGGCTTGCTGATATAATCTGTTGCGCCGGCATCCAGACATTTTTGCCGGTCGCCTTTCATCGCTTTTGCTGTCAGGGCTATAATGGGCAAATCCGCAAATGCATCGTTCTCCCGGATTCTTTGCATCGTTTCGTAACCGTCCATGCCCGGCATCATAATATCCATGAGGACGATGTCGACCTCTTTGTGAACGTCCAGCATATCCAGGCATTCGAAACCGTTTTGCGACACAAGCACTTTCATGCCTTCTTTTGACAGCGCCTTTTTCAGTGCATAAATATTCCGGTTGTCATCGTCACAAATCAGCACGGTTTTATTCCGGAACGCCTGGCCGGCTGATTCTTCTTCGCCCGGCTGCTGGTCCTCTTCACGCAGCAATGCCGGCGCCGCTTCGCTTTCCGGCGCGGGCACTTCTTCCGTGGCGGCCATCCCGTTTGGCAGGCTTGGAATATACAAAATGAACGTGCTGCCTTTTCCGACAGTGCTGTCGAGACGGATCGTGCCGCCGAGCAAGCGGGCAAATTCGCGGCAAATGGACAAACCGAGTCCCGTGCCGCCGTATTTGCGGCCGGTTGCGCCGTCCCCTTGCTGGAAGGCTTCAAAAATGAGATCCTGTTTCTTTTCCGGAATCCCGATCCCCGTATCTTGCACAGCCACTTCCAGCCAAAAATCTGCGCCTTCGGTTTTCACGTATTTTCCGGCTGTTTCTGCGCCCACTTTGCGCATCCGGAACGTTACCGAACCATTTTCCGTACATTTGACGGCATTTGAAAGCAGGTTCTTCACGATTTGTTGGAAACGCCGCTGGTCGGTATAAATCAAATCCGGCACATTATCATCGACATCAATCTTCAGTTCAAGCCCTTTTTGCTCTGCCAAATAAGCAAACTGATTGCCGACATACACCGGTAATTCGCGGGTGTTCGTCTCTTCAATGACAATTTCCATCTTCCCGGCTTCCACTTTGGACAAGTCAAGTATATCGTTAATTAAATTGAGCAAGTCGCTGCCGGATGAATGGATCACACGGGCAAATTCTTTTTGTTCTTCGGTTAGATTGCCCTCTTCCGATTCATCCGCAAGCATTTCGGAAAGAAGCAGAATGCTGTTGAGCGGCGTCCGCAGTTCATGCGACATATTCGCAAGAAATTCAGATTTATACTGCGAGCTCTGGATAAGCTGATCTGCTTTTTCTTCCAGCTGCTGCTTTGTTTTTTCCAGTTCATGCGCTCTTTTTTCCGCTTCTTTCGTCCGTTCCTCAAGCTGTTCATTGATCATGCGCAATTCTTCAGACTGCGACTGCAATTCCTCTGATTGGGCCTGCAGCTCTTCCGATTGCGATTGCAATTCCTCCGATTGGGCCTGCAGCTCCTCCGTCATCATTTGCGATTCTTTCAGGAGCCGCTCGACCTCCATTCTGCTCAGGACACTGTTAATCGCCATCCCGAGTGTATGGTTAATTTGCTTAATGAGCTCAAGCTCAGCCGGCGTAAACTCCTCCAGGCTTGCCAGTTCCAAAACCGCCAGCACTTCTTCTTCATAAATAACAGGCGCGATCAAAATGCTGCGCGGTTTCGCTTCACCTAACCCGGTCGAAATGAGCGAATAATTTTCGGGAACATCGGTAATGACCCGGCTCTCTTTTTCCAGTGCACACTGGCCGGCCAGCCCTTCCCCGTATGAAAATGTTTCGCGGCCCGGATTTCCGCGGTCTTCCGCATAAGCGGCAATTTTAACAAACTCGGCTTTTGTTTTTTCTCCTCTTTTCAAGTAGAAGGCACCCATCGAGGCTGCCATAACAGGTACGGCTTTTTGAATAAACCGTTCCGCCAGCGTGTTGATATGGGTAATATTCTGGTACATCGTCGCCATTTCGGCAAGCGTCGTCTGCATCCAGTTTCTTTCCGATATTTGTTCGATATAATTTTTTTCTTTCTGGCTTGCCTGTTCAAGCGATGCGGCCATCCGGTTAAAAGCCGCGGCGATTTCTCCGATCTCATCCTCTGTCTTCACATCCACCCGCGGCAGTGACGTAAGGTCATCGTAATTGATATGCGCCATTACTTTTGAGATGTTGTTTAAGCTTTTCCCCGTTCCCGATACAATCCAGTAAGCAATAAACAGCATAACAGCAATCATCAGCCCGGAAGAAACGACAATCATCTGCAGCAAGTTTTTTTCCAGCTGGCTGGCATTTTTCATTGCTTTCGACATCAAGTTTTCCTGGAAATTTTTAAAATCGGTAATGTATGCCGTTAAATGGCTCCGCTTCGTTTGATAGTCGGAAATCACCCCGGACGGCACCGTTTTATTGTGCCGTGCATCATTGATAATCGTTTCTTCCGTTTCCGTATAGGAAGCAAATTCATTTTGGAGCTTTGCCAAAATATTCTTTGCCTGGCTATGGTTTAATATATTGTCTAGCTGGTTCAGCCTTGATTCGATTTTTGCACGGTTAGCCGTAATATTTTGAATGGCGGTTTCCGTGCCGCTTGCTTTTTCATCATTGATAATGGCTAAAAGTTCCCGGTCGGACTGCGAAAACAGCAGCTGGATCTCCGTTGCCATTTTTACTTTCATATAGCGGTCCTGCACGATTTCAGACATGTTTTTTTTCATATGGTTCATGGAAACGAGCATGACGACAGCCGTGACAAGCATAAAAGCGAGTATCACGCCGAACCCTGCATATTGTTTTTTCTTAAAGCCCATGCTTTCTTCCCCCTGTTTTTCCATCTGCCGGATATATCAACACTTCTCAAGCCAAGTGATGAAGCCATTGAAGCTTATACTCTATTCCCGATTTTCCAACATATTATACCACCAATTTGTGGCAAATTTGTTACAAAACGCTGTCCCCCGCAAAACCGGACGTTTTTCCCGGGACAAAAGCCTGTGGCCGTTGCAAAGAAATGTCTGTGTGGTAAAATTTTTCTCGAAAGGCAGAAGTGTTGGCGCGGAAAAAGAGGCGCCCGATCTGAAAAAGCTGATTTATTCAAATTTTCCGATCGTTATCTTTCTTTGCTTTTTCAGTGTATAATGATAGCTAGGTGAAATATTAGATGCACTAAATAATGAAAGGGTGGGCACTTATGAATTGGAAAACTTTTATAGCCGGAATTGCAGTGGGCGCAGCCGCCGGGTATGCCGTAAATGAAACATTGCACCATACCGTTAACGTATCCGCAGAAACCGTTCTTGCAAAAGTCAAGAAAGCGTTTAAAGAAAACGGGCCGATTGACGGTTCCTGGATTCAAATGACAGAGGAAGATTATGAAAAATATCCGTTTAAAACGAGGGTTTATAAAGGCGGGGTTTCGCTTACAAAAGACGGGGAGAAGAAGCAGTATGAGTTTATTGCTGACTCCAAAACCGGCACCGTCCTCGATGTCTATCCGATTTAACGGAAAAGCAGATCTGTAAGGACCCGGTTTTGTAAACCGGCTTGTGCCGGATGGCTGGAAAAGCAGCATCCTTTTAGGGCTGGCTTTTCATGCCGGCTCTATGCGCACGGGTTTCTTAATTTAAACCCGGCTCTGTTCCGGATATCCCGGTTTAGGGCTGGTTTTTCATGCCGGCTCTGTACCGGACAGTAAGCAGAATCGGTTTAAGGGCGGGGTTTCATGCCGCCCTTCTCAATACCGGCCAGTTTAGCAGGAAGCCGCAGGGGGTTATGGCCATGCAAGAAAAATATGTGCATAGATCGTTTTCCATACGCGGCAGTAAAAAACGGCGGACCTTTTGTTCACCGTTTTTTTTGCTGCTTTATACGGGCGTTTTTTCACGCTCCACTTTTTCTGCCATATTCCCGTCCGTATCCCACTTTAGCGCCCGGTAGACAGCGTCGTGGTAAAATACAAACCAGGCATTGTCCCGGATCGCCTCTTCAATCCATTTCTGTTTTTGAAAAATGGAGGTCATAGGGTAATCATCATAAGCCATCACCCAAAGCGGGTTGCGGTGCGCATGCGTCGGCAAAAGATCTGCCATATGGATCCATTTTTCGCCGCCGGACTCCGCCATGACAATCGCATGCCCGTCACTGTGCCCGCCTGTATGTACCATCCGGACTTTGCCTTCAATAGTAACTTCTTCTTTAAACGTTTGTACCTGATGCTGGATCGCTTCCCAGTTTTCCTTCCAATACGTGCTTTTTGAACGGATATTCGGGTGGCGCATTTCGTCCCATTCCGTTTCAGATACATAGATGGCCGCATTTGGAAATGAAGGGACATATCCCTTTGTATCATCCGGCATGGTCAGGCCGCATGCATGGTCAAAATGCAAATGCGTCATCAGGACAATGTCGATATTCTCACGTGCCAGCCCGAATGCGCTTAATGCGCGGTCAATCTGCGACTCCTCTGTGACGCCGTAATTCCGCTTCTGCTTTGCTGTCAGTTTTCCGTTCCCAATGCCGGACTCAATGAGGATGTTTTTCCCGTTCAGCTGAAAAAATATCGGGTCTGTCCGAAGTTCGATCTGGTTTTTTTCATTGTATGGATATTTCCGCGACCAAAGCGGTTTCGGGACAACGCCGAACATTGCCCCGCCGTCCAGATGCGTGACGCCGCCATCGAGCCAGTAAAGGGTCATTTCACCGACTGTTAAATGTTCCATTCTTTTCCCTCCTGTAATCGATTTCATTTAAAAGGATTCGCCGCCATTTCCCATTTTCCTGCCTGTGCCGGGACGAAAAAAGGCAATCCTCCCTGCTCGCTTTGCCCTGCGGCTTTCCCCCGCCAGTTCCGTAATGCCAAAAACTGAAAATGCTGTTGCGTTTTCCCCAGCCTGCTGCACGGTGCAAAAAACTGAAAATGCCATTGCGTTTTCCCAGCCTGTTCCTCGTGCAAAAAATTGAAAATAACGTTGCGTTTTCCCCTGCCGCGATGCAAAAAAAGCGCCCCGCACTGCCATTATCCTTGCAGTGCACCGGGCGCGTTGCGGTATTTTGCCTCACAGCGGTAAATGCGCTGCCCTTGTGCGGAAAACTTTTCTTCATAT
This sequence comes from Weizmannia sp. FSL W8-1119, assembly GCF_038008605.1. NCBI lineage: Bacteria > Bacillati > Bacillota > Bacilli > Caryophanales > Bacillaceae > Heyndrickxia > Weizmannia sp. FSL W8-1119. The sequence goes on from NZ_JBBOZL010000001.1 coordinate 2,068,749, forward strand.
TCCGTCATGACATTGCCGGAAAAATCACTGCGATGCAAATCAAGGCTGATATTTTTTAACAGCAGGCCATATTCAGAAAAACTTTGCAGCGAGTATTCGAACAGGCCCTGGTTGTCGGTTTTTAAATGAATTTCCCCGCCGTCCGCCAAAATGTCTTCATACAGCTGCAAAAAAGTGCGGTATGTGAGCCGCCGTTTTTCATGGCGTTTTTTCGGCCACGGGTCGGAAAAATTCAAATAAATCCGTTCGACATCGCCTTTTGCAAAAAATTCCCGCAACCGTGCACCGTCTGCATTCAACAGTTTTACATTCGGGCTGTTCTTTTCAATCAGCTTATCGAGCGCAGACACGATCACGCTCGGCTGTTTTTCGATCCCGAGAAAATTGATTTCGGGATGCTGTTCCGCCATTTCGGAAATGAACCGGCCTTTCCCTGTTCCGATTTCAATATGGAGCGGGTTGCCGTTTCCAAACAGCGCTTGCCAATGGCCGCGCCATTTTTCCGGGTCCGGTACGACGAATTGCGGGTACTTCTTTAATTTTTCTTCCGCCCACGGCTTATTCCGTAATCTCATAAAAACACCCCAACTTATATTTTTTGACAAAAGCCAGGCCTGCCTGCATAAAAAAAGAGGCAGGTTAAACAATAGAGTATGTATGGAGGCACCGGCGCAAGACCTTCATGCACATGTCAACAGCTGCATATCTCAAGTGAAGGATGTGTTCCACTTGGCACTCAGCCATCGCGACCAGTTAACCTTATTGACGGATATTTTGTACGATCATCAAACAGACTGCTGTGGATCTGTTTCAGAATGTGAACAATTGGAAAGGCTGGTCAAATCATTGCTCGTCAATCCGGCTGTCGCAAATGATATGAAACAAACGCTGACAGATGTTTACAGCTACAGCCAGGCGGGAAAATATGCACAGCATTTGGACGACCATATTGAAGCCCACCAAAACAAGCTTGAGGAATGGGTTGACCAGCTGAACACCTATTTTTAAAGAATGAGGAGCGGCAAAAAGAAGAGAAACCATCACCCGGTTTCTCTTCTTTTTCATTCGAAACCGGGAAACACAAGGCACTCTTTTTTTGAAAGCAATAAGCCCGCAGCCAGCGTTCTCTAAAGCCCCTGTAAAAGCAGTCCCGGGCAAACGCGGATGAGCCTTCTCTTATTTTTTCACGCCGCCATGCACACTCTGCAAAAAATCAAGCCAGTGCTGCATTTCTTCGTACCGGCCTTTTTCTTTATGCCAGCAAATCATCACGATCGCCTGGTAAATGGTATGCCATTTCATCCGGAGCGAAAGACTCGCGGTCATTTCCGTGCCGTATTGGCGCAGCCACCTTCCCCAATTTTCGGGCGGAATGTAAGCGTACAGAAGCATGCCGATGTCCATTGCCGGATCGCCGATCAGCGGTCCGTCCCAATCGATCAGAAACAATTCATTTTCGTTTGATAAAAGCCAGTTATTATGATTGATATCGCCATGGCAGACGACACAATCCCCGTATGCAACGTTCGGCTGTTCGCGTTCGAGAAATTCAAGGGCATCCAAAACACCCGGTGCATCGGGCCATTCCCCTTTTGCGCCGGATTTGAGATCATGCAACATGTTTTCGGGCTCCATCGATTCCAGCCCGAGCCTTTGCAGCATCGTTAAAAGCGGTTTTGAGTCGTGAATTTTTTTCAGCATCCTAGCAACGCGTTCTTCTTCCATTTCGTAAGGCTTTAGTTCCCTGCCCTCCACCCACTGCTGGGCAGTGATGGTGTCGCCGTTTTCAAGCCTTTTCGTCCAGACAAGCTTCGGGACAATGCCTTCAGCGGATAACACAGCCAGAAACGGCGATGAATTCCGTTTTAAAAAGAGGGATTGTTCCTGGTATTTGGCATAGAAGGCTTCTCCTGTCGCCCCCCCTGCCGGCATGATCTCCCAGCCTTTTCCTAATATATCTTCCAACATATTCACCTTCAAATTCAGTAAGTCAACCTCACACCGATGAAAAAACAGCGATATAAAATGGACGAAACTTTGCGTCCCTGTTATAAAGCCAGGAAAAGCAGGATTTGTAAAGCTGAAAAATCCGCAGCTGCCGATTTTTCAACGCGGCAAACGGAGACAAAAACAAAAAAAGACAGCTATTGGCAAGTATCATTCACAATAGCCACCTTTCAGTAAATTTTATCGCTTTTTGACTTTTTTCGTCAAGCGCAATTTTGGTTTGGCACGGGCCCGGGTTTCCCGAAAGTGTTGAAATGCCGGTAAGGCGGCTTTTTGTATGCCAATAATTTTCCAATGCTGCAGAACAAATTTTTGCAAGGGACAACCCGCTTTATTCCCCGCCCCCGCCACGGGCAGCCCCGCTGTTTCCGGAACTTGTATTTGTAGCCAGGCATTCGTTAAGCAGCACTTGCGCCGCCTTCAGCTGCATATATTTAAACGGCGAGCGCAAATTCCGCTGATGCCGGAACCATTCGGCATGCGGGCGTTTGTCAAGAATATGGAGGCCGTCCGGCGCATCCGGCCATTGGATAAACCCGTTCCGGCAAATGAGCGCCCTTTCGACCGGAAACGTGATATCATGCCGTTTCAGGATGCTGCGCACGATTTTTTCCGTCCGCGCGAGGGCAATGGCCGGATTTAAAATCTTTTCTTCGTTCCTGGCTGTCCGCTTCTTCCAGAAACGGCCGTTCGACCCGAAAAAGACGGCATCTTTTTCTTTTTCCACAAAGGCAATACACCACACCGCCATTGGCGAAATCAAAAGATGTTCCATTTCCAAAACAGCTTTTTTGAATGAAAAAACTGGCCGGTACATCAATAAAAATGTATCCGGAAATCTTTGCAAAAAGTATTTTAAATCCGGGTCAAAATAAAGGACAGCCGGGATTTCGGACTGTTGCAGCAAAGTGGAACTGGCCCATTTCAGCTGGAAACGGAACAGCTGGTCGAGAAATAATTTTTTTAACTGGTCTTCCGTCTCCGGCAAAAAGGCAAGCTGCGGGGCAAAATCCAATTCCCCGGGAGGCGCGGGGGAAACCGGCGCGGCTTGCTCCTCTATTTCAGCCGTATCTTTTCTTTTTAGCCAGTGTTTCATGCGGGAAAGGACCTGGCGCGATTCTTCCGGCGCAGGCGCTTCCTCTTCTTCCTCCGGCCCGTTTTCCCAGTTTTCCCGGAATTTTTCCCACTGTTGTTTTTTCAGCCGGATAAACTGGTTGGTGTAACGGATTAAGTCTGTTTCATAACGTGATACAAAGTCTTGCATTTTTAATAACTGTCCCATTTTCCTTTTCCCTTACTTCAAATTCTGTGCATCAGCCAGCCTGAAAGACTGCACGATTTCGTATTTTGGCGTTTTATGGAGATTCGTCCGGTAGAGCACGATCCGGTCTGCCGAAAAAGGCACCGGTTCAGGCAAATACCTGTCCAGCATGCCGGCAGCAAAAGGCCTGTCGCCGCCCCATTTCCGCGCCAGCGTAATATGCGGGTGAAACGGTCTTCGATCAAGTGAAAATCCTGCTTCAAGGCAACAGCCGGCCACCATTCTTTCGAGATCAAAAAGCGGCTGCGATTCCTGTATGCCTGCCCAGAGCACGCGCGGTTCGTCTTTTTTTCCAAAAGTGCCGAAGTGGTCGAACACAAGCGGCAGCACGCGGAATGTGCTGATTTTATCTGCAATCAGCCGGTTCGCTTTTTCCAATTGCGCCTCTTCTGCCGCTCCCAAAAAAGCAAGGGTAATATGGGCATCATCGCGGTGCACCCATCGCTGGAACGGCAGGCTGCTTTTCATGCCGGCAGTTGCCTGCTGCAATTTTTGTTTGAGCGCTTCCGGCAGCATGACGGCATAAAAATAATGGTTTGCCATCGCTTTTTTCGCCCCTGTCCATCATGGTTTTGTGTTTATTTTAACAAAAACCGCCCTGCTGGTATACTGTGCAAAACTTGGTTTCTGCCATTTTCCATGTTTTTATTTTTCAAAATCGGGTATATAAATATGTTAAGGGGGGGGAGCTGGAGTGAAGATTGGCGACCATGTCATGTACAAAGGAGAGAATTGTGAAATCGTATTTATTTACAAAAGCGGGTATTGTGAACTGAAAAAGCCGTTTCTTCATCAGATTGTGCTTGCCCGCATGTCGGAGCTTGAACCGGCAGGAGAAGAAGAGGCCAGGCTCCAAAAATAGCAGGGGCTTCCTTTAACCGTTTCTCCGGCTAAAGGAATGCCCCTTCTTTTAGTTTGGCGCCCCCGGAACCGCTTGAGCCGAAAGGGCATGAATCTCCCTATCAAAAGCATGCTGCAGTTTTAACGTTACCGTGCCCGGTGTGCCGCCTGCAACGGGTTTACCGTCAATGTCCACAACCGGCATCACTTCGGATGTCGTGCTTGTAATCAGGACTTCATCCGCCGTGCACAAATCCTCTACCGTAAATGGCTCTTCCCGGAAAGGAATGCCTTCTTTCCCGCAAATGCCAAAGACCACTTGTCTTGTAATTCCGTTTAAAATGAGGTTCGTTGCCGGGTGTGTCAATAGCACGCCGTCTTTCACAATAAATACATTCGACGATGAACCTTCTGTCACTGTTTCGCCGCGGTGCTGGATTGCCTCATAAGCGCCATTTTCCGCAGCTTTTTGTTTGGCGAGCACATTGCCGAGCAGGTTCAGGCTTTTGATGTCGCAGCGCAGCCAGCGGATGTCTTCCGCAAGCACCGCTTTTACGCCTTTTCTCATTTTTTCCAGCGGCCTTTCCATTTCACTCGTGTATGCAACAAACGTCGTTTCGCTTGTTTCCGGAAAATGGTGTTTCCGTTTTGCGACGCCGCGCGTAAATTGCAAATAGACAATCCCTGTATGGAGCTGGTTTGCCGCAACCAGTGCTTCCAATTGCGCCGTCAGCTGCTCCATTGTATACGGAATGTGGAGCGAAAGTTTTTCCGCGCTTGAATAGAGCCGTTTTAAATGCATTTCGCTTGTAAACAGCCTGCCCCCGTATACGCGGACCACTTCGTAAATGCCATCCCCGAACTGATAACCGCGGTCTTCAATATCAACACTTGCTTCTCCCCTGTCGACCAGGGTGCCGTTTAAAATCAGTTTCTCCATGATGTAACCCCTTTGCCTTTCTTCATTTTATTGCGGCTTTCCCGACCATTTCTGTGCTTGCTTGCATCCCGCCGGCATTGACGCTCACAGCTGAAGTCACGCGTGCTTCCCGGCCAGTTCATAAATGGACTGTGCATAAATCGCCGTTGCTTTGAGCAAATCTTCCACATACATGTACTCATCTTTTTGGTGCATGACATCTTCGCGTCCCGGGAAAAGCGCCCCAAATGCCACACCTTTTTTAAGGGTACGTGCATATGTACCACCGCCGATTGCCAATAGCTTCGCTTCCTCTCCGGTCTGCTCCTCGTACACTTTCGCAAGCGTCGTAATCAGCGGGTCATTTTTGTCAACATAATGCGGTTTCTGATCGGAAAAATGATCGAAACGCAAGCCGTCTTTTTTTAATTTCGACACAATTTTTGTTTTTCCTGCTTCAAGATCGAAAGTAACGGGATAACGCATATTTAATCCTATGCGGCCGCCTTTTTCCTGATGATAGGACATGATCCCGATATTGATCGTCAATTCCCCGGAAACTTCATCTTTGTACCCGATGCCGAAATATTCACCGCGTGAACGGCCGAAGAACTGGTTGAGCGTTTTGATGAATTTTGCCCCGGCACGGTCAAGCGCCACACTGTTTAAAAATTTTGCCAGATAAAGCCCCGCGCTTTTTCCGTTTTCCGGTTCCGCGCCATGGGCCGAAACGCCTTCCAGCTTTAAAATCAAAACGCCGCCGTCCACGAAATCCTGCCCGGCAAGCCCGGTTTCCTTCTGATAATCCTGGAATTTTTGCAAAAGTTCCGTCTGCTCGCCGTGCGCGACAAGGCGTGCCTCCGCATAGTCCGGCACCATATTGTAGCGGCGCCCCGATTCAAAAGAAAGCAGTTCCGCCTGCTGCGGGTCTTCCGTTTTTTCCGGATCCTGGATAATGTCAAAATCGGCAATCCCTTTTTCCGCATAAATGATCGGGAAGTCGGCATCCGGCGAAAACCCGATGGCCGGCATTTCCTCGTTTGCAAAATAGGCGTCCATGCATCTCCAGTTGCTTTCTTCATCTGTCCCGACAATGAGGCGCACCCTTTTTTCAAGTGGCACCCCGAGTTCTTTTACAATTTTCATGCCGTAATAAGCCGCCATTGTCGGGCCTTTGTCGTCGCTTGAGCCGCGCGCATAAATTTTCCCGTCTTTGACTGTGCCGCTGTACGGGTCAACTGTCCAGCCGTCCCCCTCCGGCACTACATCGACATGCCCGAGGATCCCGAGAATGTCTTCTCCTTCCCCCATTTCAAGGTGGCCGGCGAGATTTTGCACATTTTTCGTTTTGAACCCGTCTTTTTCACCGAGATCGAGCATATATTGGAGCGCCTCCCTGACGCCTTGCCCGAGTGGTGCTTCTTCCGTTGCATTCGCTTCATCGAGAACGCTCCTGATCTGCAAAATCCCTTTCAGATCGCGGATCAAATCCTCTTTCCTTTTTAATACTTCTTCCATCCAGTGGATATCGGCCATTTTTGTCGCTCCTTTATGTTGTCATTCGTTCTTTATTTTACTTCTTTTTCCATTGATTACAAAATGAATTGATATCTTTTGCGGGCGGGGGATGAAAGACAAAACTTTGGCCGGCAAACGGCATTTTGTCCTTCATCGGAGGGATGAAGGACAAAACGTGGTGCCGGAACCGTCGAAATGTCCTTCATTGGCGTGGTGAAGGACACATCACGAACCGGAAATCAAAATATTGTCCTTCATAACCGCGATGAAAGACAAAACAGTTGAAGGCAAACGGCGAATTGTCCTTCATAACCGCGATGAAAGACAAAACGTGGTGCCTGGACTGCCGAAACGTCCTTCATTGGCGTGGTAAAAAACAAAATACCAGCCAATCCGACCTGTCCGATTGGAACGGGCGCCCAATTAGACAAAATTGCCAGTCACTACACGCCAATTGTTCCATTAGCACGCCTAATCAGAAAAGCAAACAGCAAAATGTCTTTCATCGGGCTGGCAAAGGCCATACCTTTAGCCGGATTACAGCAACCCAGGGAAAAGGGTGGTGAGAAGAAAGCGCTATCATTAGTGGTTATAAACTTAGCAGGCACAACATATGGTGTAAACAAGAGCTGATATATTTGTCAATTCAGGCAAAAAGATGTACAATATAATTGTCTGACATCTTAGAAAAAATTTTAGAAAAAGGAGTTGTCCGAACGGCACGCATATTCCTGTAAGCTAAACACATGTTGTAAAGCTGTTTGTCGTCTTTGTCTTTGGAAAAAAGATGAGGGAGTGGTATTTTGAAACCATCAACAGACCGTATGCTTACTCGTATTAAGTCGATTTATATGTTTATTAAAGAGAAAGGGACTGTGACAACCCAGGAACTGGTAGATGAGTTCGGCATCACTCCTCGCACCATTCAAAGAGATTTGAATGTGCTGGCATACAACGACTTGGTCAAAAGCACACACAGGGGGATTTGGACAACAACCAGCAAAAAAGTTAAGATGTCATCTTAGAGAAAGAAACAAATTGTTTTTTTGGAAAGCGGCAGCGGAGACATGCAGTGCCGCTTTTAGCATGTTTAAGAGCCTTTTATCCCCGCCATTTTCTTTTACCACAACGCCATCTCACAAGTTAAATGCGCCTCACCCTTATATCCGTTTTGCCTTCCCTGCACCAACTTTTTACCCAAATATGAAATCCTGCCTCCATCTATTAAACCCTGACACCGGGCACCTATCCGCTAAAGTGGGATTCAGCTTTTACTCCCGCTTGAAAACCCGCCTCCACGCATTAAACCCTGACACCGGAAACCTATCCGCTAAAGAGGGGGCAGCTTTTTACGCCCGTTTGTAGCCCACGGCTAAACGGTTGAACAACCGAAAACGCCAGGAAGTCCAGCTTTTTACCGCAGCTTGCAATCCCGCTGTCACGATAAAACAGCCAGATACACAACTTTATCCCGCGTCTTGCCCGCAAGCCAGCTTCCTGCCGCACACACCCCGTTTCCTTACCGCATATGCAACCTGGCCTTCACGCGTTGAATCCTTACGCCGAACAGCTTGTCCGCAAGTTTCGATTTCAGGCCAAGGTAGGCATAAACAACCGCACCGGCCGCGGCGCAAATCGTGACAATCAGCAATGCCTGCCACCTTGAAGAAGGCGAAAGCACAAGCGTGAGCCCTTTATATACGGCACCGGTCACCGCCAGCATGACGGCATTAAAAATCAGAATCAAGATCGTGCGCCGGATCACTGTCCGATACGGATAGGCTGCGAAAAGTTTGATCACAATAAAGCTGATCAGAATCGACGCTGTATAACCGATTGCCGTGGCGTAGATTGCGCCGAGAATCCCAAACATTTTGATCAGCGGGATATTCAGGCTTAATTTTAACAAAAGCCCGACGAGCAAGCTTAAAATCGTCCAGCGCTGCTCATTGATCCCCTGCATGATCGCCGCTGTCACGGAATAAAGCGAGAACAAAATGGCAACCGGTGCATAATGCATCAGCACGCTGACCGAGACGGCGTTATCCGTATTATAAAAAATCGCAAAAATAGGCTTGGCCAAAAGCGACATCCCAAGCGCAGCCGGCACCGTAATAAAAAGCAGCACCTGCAATGTCTGGTCAACAGATCGGACGAGCATATCGCGCTCCCTTTTTGCGAAAGCTTCCGTAATCATCGGAACAAGTGTCATGGAAAAGGCGGTCGCAAGGGAGACCGGAATGATGACAAGCTTGTGCGACTGGAAATTCAACATCCCGAGCTGCGTCTGCCACATTTTCCCGAGCCCGACCGCTTCCATACCGCGCTTCACTGTCAGCTGGTCAACCATTTGGTAAAGCGAATTGGCGATCCCGACAAATACAAACGGCAAAGCAGAAAGGATGATTTCTTTATACAGCGTGGGGATCGAAACATGCATTGTGCCTTTGTCCTGTTCAAGCAGCCGGTCAAGATGCGGTTTTCGTTTGAACCAGTACCAAATGAGCACAAACAGGCTCGCCATCCCGCCGACAAAAGCCGCAAATGTTGCCGCGCTGATGGCGGACACGATGCTGCCGTGAAGGATATGCAAAATCACGTAAGCACCGATCAGCATAAATAAAATCCGGACAACCTGCTCCACAACCTGGGAAACAGCAGAAGGCCCCATTGACTGGTGCCCCTGGAAAAAACCGCGAATCAGGCTCATCACCGGAATAATGATCAGCGCAAAACTGACCGCCCGGATCACCACCGTCACATCGGCTTTTGAGAAAACCTGCGCTTCCTGCTTGCCGGCCATCGCCAAATCCGTAAAATACGGGGCAAAAACATACATCACAAGAAAGCCGGCAATACCGGTCACAATCATTAAATACATGCTCGACCTGAACAGCTTCCGGCTGACCGCATATTCTTCCAGCGCATTGTATTTTGCCACATATTTTGCGACAGCAAGCGGGACGCCTGCCGTGGAAATGCTGATAAAAATATTGTAAGGGACATATCCGAACTGATAGAGTGCCTCCGGTCCCGATCCGCCGATGATCGCATCAAACGGAATCACATAGAATACCCCGAGAATTTTCGAGATGATCGTCCCAAGTGTTAAAATAAACGTGCCGCGCAATAATTTTGAAGACATAAAATCCCTTCCCGCCCGAAATGATCTTCCGGCCGCCCCTGATGCGGACGGGCCTTTTTTCACACACTATAATGTAGTGTACCGCGAACATACCCGCTTGACAATTTTTTTATGAAGAATTTTTTTCGCGGACAGGCGGCGGGATGGATGGCAGTTGGGGCTGCAGCTGCCATGGATCATATTTTACAATCGTGTGGACGAAAAAAATCCGGGCCGGGCAACCCCGCTTTATTTATGGTATAAAATCATCGCCGAAAAACAGTAAATCTGGTCGTCGTCCTCCGGCTCCACCATGGCGGCAATATTATATTTGACATCAATGAGCTGGTCTTCGCTGATTTTTTCCAAAAACGTATTCATGCTCTCCTCAAGGTCTTTCTCATGTTCACAATCAAAAAGTTTAACCTGTACCATTGTGGCCCCTCCCTGTTTTATTTATTTCTATTATCTCCAATTTCAGAACATTTTAATCAGGCGCTTCGATTTTTAAAATCCAATTGGCATAAGTATAAAATACCGGGAAAAGGAAGCAATAGGCAACCAGTGAATGGAGATTGTCCCACCCTTCCAAGTAATGAAATACCCCGAACCGAACGGAAATGGATTCCATCAATAATGTGAATCCAATCCAGACAAGCAAATAAAACAGCACGATGCACACAGAGCGAAGCCGCGCCCGGAATAAACTCTGTACCGTAATAAACAAATAGCCGTACAAAGTAAAAACCGGAATATAAATAATAAAGTCGAATAGTTCGATATCTTTGGAATCAAATGTATTGTATAAGTTTAAAGGATACATCCCGCTAAGCACTTCATCCGCAAAGCAGGCCATTGCTGTAAAAAACAGCCCGGTCGCAAGCCCTGCTTTCCATGAAACGGCTTTTGGAAGAAGATACAGTGCCAGCATCAAACCTGCCAAAGCAACAAGGGTAAAGATTTCATTCTCGTCAAATTTTTTCGGAAGTATGCCGGCGCACCTCCTTTTTCCTGTCCAACCATCTATAGAGCGCATCGCCCACGTGTACCACCGCAAGATCAGTGAAGAAGAAAGCAAGGGCATACCGCCATGACCATTCGTAGGTATACAGAATTTGTAAAAAATCGAGGATGGCGACATAACCCGTAAAAACAAGGAAAAAACATACAGCGGCCAGGGTTTTCCGGCCGGACGTCCGTGATATGTGAAATACGTGCAAATACAGCAAAAACAAAAGGGGAACCTGAAACAGAACAAGCAACCTGGAAATATAGAACATCGGTGTATGGTGATCATGAACAAAGTGCAGGTTCATTTCCAATATCCTTAAAAAATTGATTGTCCAGTAATATAACCATAAGTAAAGCAGCAATGATTTCATTTTTTCTGCCTGAAACAGCGCGCGGGATAAATATGCCAGTCCCGCCCCTGCCAAAAGTGAAAATAAAAGAACCATCTTTTTTCCCCTTTTTTGTGGTTGATAGTCCTAGTTTGCCATTTCACAAACAAATTATGAATTTCACGCATAAAAAATGGGGCTTACGGCCATTTCACCGTAAAGCCCCGTTTTCCGGAAATCCATTAGTTTGCCACAATGTTGACAAGTTTGCCCGGCACGGCAATGATCTTGCGAATCGTTTTTCCTTCCGTAAACTCTTTGATTTTTTCATCCGCAAGCGCGAGTTTTTCCATGTCCTCGCGGCTCATGTTGCGGTCGATCTTCACTTTATTGCGGACTTTGCCGTTCACCTGGAGGACAATTTCCACTTCATTGTCGACGAGTTTTGAAGCATCAAAAGAAGGCCATGCTTCATATGTGATCGTGCAGCTGTGGCCAAGTTTTTCCCACAGTTCTTCGGCAATATGCGGGCAAAACGGCGACAGCAGCTTGACGAAGCCTTCCACATACGTTTTCGGTATGACTTCCGCTTTATAGGCATCGTTGATAAACACCATTAATTGCGAAATGGCCGTGTTAAAATGAAGGGCATCGATATCTTCCGTCACTTTTTTGACCGTCAGATGATACGTTTTTTCAAGTGCCGGATTGGCCTTGTCCTGGATTTTTTCTGACAGGCTGCCGTCTTCATTCACAAACAGGCGCCAGATCCTGTCAAGGAAGCGGCGGGAACCGTCAAGGCCGTTTGTCGACCATGGAATCGAAGCATCCAAAGGGCCCATGAACATTTCGTACAGCCTGAGCGTATCTGCCCCGTGCGACTCAAGAATGTCATCCGGATTGACGACATTGCCGCGCGATTTGCTCATCTTTTCATGGTTCTCGCCAAGGATCATGCCCTGGTTGAACAATCTTTGGAATGGCTCTTTCGTCGGCACAACGCCGATATCGTACAAAAATTTATGCCAGAAGCGGGCATACAGCAAGTGAAGCACCGCATGCTCAGCCCCGCCGATGTAAAGGTCAACCGGCAGCCATTTTTTCAGTTTTTCCGGATCGGCAATCGCTTTGCGGTTTTTCGGATCGATGAAACGGAGGAAGTACCAGCAGCTTCCTGCCCATTGCGGCATCGTGTTTGTTTCGCGCCGGCCTTTTTTCCCTGTTTCCGGATCCACAACATTGACCCATTCTTCAACATTTGCAAGCGGTGATTCGCCTGTTCCGCTCGGTTTGATTTCCGTCATTTTCGGAAGCATGAGCGGCAGCTCTTCTTCCGGCACGGCAGTTATGGTCCCGTCTTCCCAGTGGATGACCGGGATCGGCTCGCCCCAGTAACGCTGGCGGCTGAACAGCCAGTCACGCAGGCGGTATGTCACTTTTTTCTGCCCAATCCCTTTTTCTTCAAGCCATTCGATCATGCGTTTAATGGCTGCCTGCTTGCCCAGCCCGTTTAAAAACCCGGAATGGACGTGTTCGCCGTCGCCGGTATAGGCTTCTTTTTCAACATTGCCGCCTGCGACGACTTCTTTTATCGGCAAATTGAATTTGCGGGCAAATTCATAGTCGCGTTCGTCATGGGCCGGCACCGCCATGATTGCGCCTGTCCCGTAGCTCATTAATACATAATCGGCAATCCAGATTGGCATTTTTTCGCCGTTGGCAGGGTTCACGGCATACGCCCCTGTAAATACGCCGGTTTTTTCTTTCGCAAGGTCGGTCCGTTCGAGGTCGCTTTTTGACTGCACCTGGGCAATGTAAGCCTGGACCGCTTCGGCCTGCTCTTTCGTTTTAATTTTATCCACAAGCGGGTGTTCCGGCGCAAGCACGGCGTAGGTCGCCCCGAACAGCGTATCCGGGCGGGTCGTGAAGACGGTGAACGTTTCATTTGTGCCTTCAACCTGGAATGTCACTTCCGCCCCTTCCGAACGGCCGATCCAGTTGCGCTGCATATCCTTAATGCTTTCCGGCCAGTCCAGTTCCTCGAGGTCTTCAAGAAGGCGGTCCGCGTAGGCGGTAATTTTCAGCATCCACTGGCGCATCGGTTTGCGGATGACCGGATGCCCGCCGCGTTCGCTCTTGCCGTCAATGACTTCTTCGTTTGCAAGCACGGTTCCGAGCGCAGGGCACCAGTTGACCGGCACTTCATCAATATAAGCAAGCCCGTTTTTCCACAGCTGCAGAAAAATCCACTGCGTCCATTTATAATATTCCGGATCAGATGTGTTGATTTCCCTGTCCCAATCATAGGAAAACCCGAGCGCTTTGATCTGGCGGCGGAATGTATGGATATTTTGAATCGTGAAAGCAGCCGGATCATTGCCGGTATCAATCGCATACTGCTCAGCCGGAAGCCCGAATGCATCCCAGCCCATCGGATGGAGCACATTATACCCTTGCATCCGTTTCGCCCGCGAGATGATGTCGGTCGCCGTATATCCTTCCGGGTGTCCGACGTGGAGGCCCGCCCCCGACGGGTACGGAAACATATCCAGGCAGTAAAATTTTGGTTTATTTTCGTCTTCACCGGCACGGAACGTTTGATATTCTTCCCAGTAATGCTGCCATTTCTTTTCGATTTTCCGGTGGTCAAAACTCATGACAGACTCCTCCTTTTTTATGTATCGACATTGACAACAAAGCAACACAAAAAACCTCCCATCCCAGGAAAAAGGGACGAGAGGGTTCTCCCGCGGTACCACCCAAATTAGTGCAAGCACTCACTTTAAGTCCTTAACGCGGAATACGGCAAATACTAAAACGGGTTCATATTTGCAACTCAAAGGCGAGTTCACGGGGTTCCCTGATTGGCTTGCACCTCCCGCCAATTCTCTTGTTTCAGTGCCGCCGTTACTGCTCCTTGTCAACGTTCTTCTATCGTTTATTCAATTTATAACCTATTTTACAGAAATTCATTCCCGGTTTCAACATTATTTTCCTGCCACCTCAGAATACGGTTTTTTTGCGAGCGGGCGGTCATACAACAAGGCCAGTAAAAGGGAAACGGCGAGAAAGAAAATGAGCAATCCGAACAATGCCTTCATGCCGAATGCATCTGCGACAAACCCGCCTACAACAGGGCCAATCATTCTGCCGCATGTTGCGACACTGTTAATGATGCCCTGGTAAAACCCTTCCCGCCCTTTCGGCGAAAGCGTATTGGCAACTGCGGGCACAGCCGGCCAGACAAGCATTTCCCCGACCGTTAAAATGCCCATTGCCACTGCAAAACCGGGAAAATGCCCGGCAAAGGCAACGACAGCGAATGACAGCATAAAAATGGCCGTCCCAGCAACAATTTGCTGTTTGACTTCCGGCAAGAACCGCTTTAAAAACGGCAAAAGGAGCGGCTGGCCGAGCACGATGATCGCGCCGTTCAATGTCCAAAGAAAGCTGTACTTGTTCAGCGATATATGAAGCGTCTGCGTATAAGTGGAAATCGTAGCCGTCCATTGCGTGTACGCCGTCCATGCCAGGAAATAAGCAAAGCATAATATGATGAGGGATGCCACTTGCGCCCTTCCTGCACTTTTGGCAGAAACAGCGGCTGCTCCCGCATACCCAGCATGTTTTTCGGCAATATTCCGGTAGCCGAAGATGGCAATCGCCATAAAAACGAGAAAAAGTGCAAGATTCGCTGCAAAAATAAGGTCAATGGAATAAGAGGCAATCACACCTCCCAGCGCGGCACCGAGTGCAACCCCGATGTTGTTGGCGACATAGATGGCATTGAACGCTTTTCTCCCTCCGCCTTTCCAAGCCGCGCCCACCATTGCAAGGATCGCCGGGCCGATCATGCCGGAACCGAGCCCGATTGCGCCGAGGAAAAATACATAATCCGGCCAAGCGTGGTTCCATGTCAAGCCGGCAAGCGCAACGGCGGAAATCAGGCCGCCAAGCAGCACGGAACGATAACCCCCGATTTTATCATGCAAATAGCCGCCCAAAAGACTGCCGATGACGCTTGTAAAATGATTCAGCATGAGCACGAGCCCGGCGATAAACAGCGATTTGCCGAGATGATCGTGAATATAGATTGAATTTAACGGCCACAAAAAAGAAGCGCCAGTCATATTGACAGCCATGCCAATGACGAGCAGCCACACAGTTTTTGGCAAAATGAATGCCCCCCTGCTAATGAATCGGTCAAAGGAAATTGTAGGGATTTTTCCCGGCAGTTACAAGCATTCTTGCAAAATATAAATATTATGGCAATTCCCGCCCTCTGTTTGCGCCGCCATTTGCATGGAAAGCGGGATAAGGCCCGTGCCTTATCCCGCTTTCATGAATCCGGCCGGCTTTACTTGCTGTTTTTCCCAAGTTGCCGTGCTGAAACCGTTCCCATATTCCCGTTGTTCACGCCAGATTTTTCGCAGGAGTATCTTGCCTGGCTTTTCTGTTTTGCTTATCGGCAATTTTGCTCCCGCAAGCTTCGTTTTTGCCGGCAATTACATGGTCGGTTCATGTTCCTGCAAAATCATCTCGTTTTGCAGCTGCTGAATCACAAGGCGCATACGGTGGAGGCGCTCGCGCTGCTGGGAATTGGCACTGATCGCCAGTTTGCAAAGCTCGTTATAAGCGTCTTCCAGCTCTGTTAACGGCTCCGAAAAATCATAATAGCCGTAGTTTTCCTGGCGGTTGCCTTCCGCAAATTGCTCACGTGCCGATTGAACGGCTTGCTCGCAGCGGTTGATACAATTTTCGACTGCTTCCCGTGTGGCCATCACGATTCCCCCTTTATGCTTTGAAGCGTACAAGCTTCATTTGTATGATGCCCCGTGCAGAAAAATTGTTTCCCCTGCGCATTGGGAGTTTCTTCCGGACAGCAATTCCGAATCCGGTATGTGTAAAATTTTACTCGAAGGGCAGATGAGTGGAAAAAAATGGGAAGACGCTCTATCATTTAAATGTACGCTTGTGGGCGAATACATTTAGAAAGAGGTCTTCCTATGGATATTATATCAATAATTGCTAGATTATTAAAGGATACAAAAAGTCTTATTGAATTTGAAGAACAAGTTAAAATTCTGATCCAGAATGCCTTTACGCAATGGGTTGGGGAAATATTTGAGACGTTAGATAAAACAATTAAGCAAAAAAAGCTGGAGGATGGCTGGGAGTACTGCCGGAGTGATAACAGAAGCATTCAGTTTTTATTTGGAAATGTGACCTTTAAACGTTCACTAATGCATGACCAGAAAGGGAATTCACATTATCCTCTGGATGAATGGTTAGGGCTTTTACCATACCAACGATACAGCCCGTTAGTGGAGTTAAAGGTGGCAGAGTTGGCAAGTGAGAACACCTATCGGGAGGTAGCTGATATTTTAAAAGAATGGACAGCAGTGAGCCTTAGTCACACAACTGTAGGGAACATGGTGAAACACGTAGGGAAAACGCAAGCTGAAGCCGACAAGGCACTTGTAGAAGAGCTAGAAATAGCTGATTCACTACCTGAGGGAAAGAAGGTAGATTACCTGTTTTCCGAAGCTGATGGTATATTCGTCCGGGGACTAGAAAAGAAACAGGGTTTGGAAGTCCACCACGCCATTCTCTATGAAGGATGGGAAACCAATGGCAAAAGAGTCTCTCTACACCATCCCGTTGTTATCATGACGACGAAATCCATCCAGACATTTTGGGATGAAGTCCAAGCTGTAGCAGCCAACACCTATTCCCTAGAAAAAGCTCGTGTCATTACAAATAGTGATGGAGGTGCGGGATACACAGCTGAAAGGTTTCAAACAGCTTTCTCACAGTCGGAATTTCCGGTGCTCAACCAGCTGGATACCTACCACGTTGCACAAGCCATCGTAAGGACATTCGGGGGCGGAAAGAGCGAGATCAAAGAGCAAATTAGAAAAGCGATTAGAACGCATGACCTGGACCAATTCACGTTATATTTGGATACGCATGAAAGCACATTGACGGATGAAAAGAGCCTTAAGAAAGTCAAGGAGTTTCGTTCGTACATCCTAAAAAACTGGGACCGCATTTTTGACTGGAGGGACAAGGTAGAGAACGTACCGGAAGGTGCGAGAGGCCTGGGGGCAATGGAATCAAATCAAAGGCATATCTCATTCAGAATGAAGAAAAGGGGGATGCATTGGAGTAAAGCTGGCGCCGAAGCCATGGTAAAGGTGAAACAGGGCATGCTTAACGGGACATTGCAGGAAACCTATCTGAAACACCGTTCAAGAAGCGCGAGAAAGCAACGGAGCTTGCAACAATCCATCAGGATGTCTCAACTATTCAAGCAGCCTGTACGCCCGTCAGTGGGCGTAAAGCACGGATCAGTTGCCCTGCATTCAAGCCGTTCATCGGCAATGGGACATTTAAGCAAAATATTAGAGCTTTCGTTTTAAGCTTGGCTCAGTGGGGACTGATCGTTGAGGCGCGCGAAATTTACGAGACTCCTGCGGGAAAAGCGAGCCAGGAGAGACCCCGCAGCGAGGTACGAGCGAGGAGGCTCGCCGGCCGCCCGCGGAAAGCGAGTGAATTTCGCGCGCCTCAACATCCCCGTTATCCATCTTTATACGGAAATATTACATCTTTTCCGAAAATTACACCGAGCAAGTAAAGCACGGTAGCCGAAAGTGTACAAAAAGAGTGTCTTGGAATACCCGATATTTAAACCTTGTCGAGAAAAACTTGACACATACCCGAATCCGTGCCGCCTTTGCACCTGCATCCGTACATGGTAAAATGTAAAAGAGCGCGCTGCAGAAAGACGGTTTATTACCATTTTGGCGCGCGAGCCTGCATGTCTGAAGAATAAGAACGATTTTGCCGTTTTCATTCCGGCATTCCTGTTAGAATGGAAATTTGATGTAAAACATGATTTTTAACGTGTCACTTATGCCTTTTTACGGTAAAAAAGAAACAGGCGTTCAACTTCCGCCTGTAGACCAATCAAAAAATGGAGATGTTGCAAAGATGAATATGCTTCCTGTTCTTCCATTTGCCCATTCACTGTTGGAAAAAGCCGTGAAAGAAGGCAGTTTTGCCATTGATGCCACGGCCGGGAACGGGCATGATACCGTTTTTCTCGCCAAACGGGTTGGAAAAAGCGGAAAAGTGTTTGCTTTTGATATCCAGCCGGAAGCGGTAAAACGGACAAAGGAACGCCTGGAGAAAGAAGGCCTCGTTACGCGCGCCGAACTTTTCTGCACCGGCCATGAACATGCCGGCGAATGCATCCCGGCATCGCTGCACGGCAAAATCAGCGGAGCGGTGTTCAATCTTGGCTACTTGCCGGACAGCGACAAAACGGTCATTACCCGGCCGGAGTCAACCATTGCCGCACTCGGGCAGATTTTCCCCATGCTTGAAACCGGCGGGATCATCGCAGTTGTGGTTTACCACGGGCATGAAGGCGGCGCATACGAACGTGACCGGCTCCTCGATTATGTAAAACAGCTCGACCAGAAAAAGGCGCATGTGCTCCGGTATGAATTCCTTAACCAGGCAAACCATCCGCCTTTTCTCATTGCCGTCCAAAAACGGTAACAAAGCGGACGGGTACGAATCCCTTTTTTCAATCGCGTATAAACACGGCCGGCTCCTGGTTAGCAAAAAGCCCGGACGGAAAAAATGCATGTGCTCCGGTATGAATTCTGTAACCAGGCAAACCATCCGCCCTTTCCCGTTTCCATCCGCCGGCTTATTTTACAATTGTTTTTGCCAGGCTGGCCGGGATCATGTTTTTGATGGCGCGGTACATTTTTCCGTTAACATAAAAGAATAAACTGATCGAGCCGGCAAATTTGATCATTTTCCGCGACAATTTCTGAACGCTCCGCTGCTTCCTCACCTTTTCATCTGACAAATAAACAGCCAAAAGCCCCCGGTTAATCAGCTTATGGAATTTTTCATTCGGAAGCCGGGCCGTATGTTTATCCGCCTCCTGCAAGAAATGCTTCAGCCGCTTAAACAGCTCTTCTTCTCCCGGGTAATAAAAACAAAAATTCAAATCCCCGCCTTTTTTGTCTTCGTCCTGGTCGATAAAATAATCCAGCAAAATATGCAGCCCCTGAATATAAGGAAAATACCCGTCACGGATAATTTTCGCATATTCAGGGCGGAAATCATCCCGGAGCGCATAGGAAACAAGGCAGAAAATCCCGAGGGTCGAGCCGGAACAGGCGGAAAATTCATACCATTCCATATCCGGAAAATCCGCCTTGTAGTGCAAAAACCATTCCTTTAGCCGCGGCACCCGTTCCTCTACGCGCACATGTTTATGTACCTGCAGATCCGAATAATAACGGCAAAGTTCCAGCAAATAAGGCTGAATGGCTTTATATTGGGGGATGCGGCTCAACACAACCTGGCATGTCCGCACGAGTTCATGCAAATAACCGCCGTCATCCTGGTCCTGCCTGTGCCGGTAATAATTTTTCAACGGTGCGCCGACCGTAAGCGCATCGGACATGGACTCGTGAAGCGCCCGGAAATCAACCGGGTCAAGCGATGTGCTGCGGTCGCATAAATTATCAAGATAGTCGCTGATCGTCTGGTATGCGACAATAAACCGGAAAGCCGCTGTCCGCTCTTCCATTGCCAAAAGGCCGAGAATCGACCCGCCTTCGCAGTGGAACGTTTTATGCTGAATGCTGGCGAGCGCCTGTGTCTTTAATTCATCATTGGGAATCCGGCGTGCCTTTTCCCGCCAGTAATGGAGTTCATGGTGGACAGCCGGCATCACCCGGCGGTAAACTTGCGCCATTAATGAGATCGGATAGGATGGGATTGTCACAAGCGTCACCTCATTCTAATATATAGCCTAACGTGCGGAGCCGGTTTTCCACAAAATTTTTCGCATAAAGGAAAACATCTTCCCTCTCCGGTTCATTGAAAATTTCATGGTAGCATTTCGGCCATTCTTTGTATAATTTTTCGGACACGGAAGTTTGGTTAAACCAATTCACGACAGCTCCCTTGTCCACAATTTTATCACTTCCGGCCTGCATGACAAGAAACGGGACGTCCGGCAGCCGCACGGTATCCATGTGTGCCTGCCGCATGGCTGCGAGCAGCTCGCGGTACCAGCGGACAGACACTTTTGTCAGCATCAATGAATCGTTGACCGCCTGCATTTGAATATCCTTATTCCGTGTTGCCATTTGCACGGTCAGCGGGCTGTTAAAGCGGAGGCCCGGGGCAATCCGGTTTAACCCGATTGAAAGCAGGCCGAGCAGCTTTGAAGGATACTGGACAAGCCCGAGGCACGGCGAGGAAAGCATAACCCCCGCAATTTTCAGATGTTCCTTCTCAAGCAGCCGGATGACCGCCAGCCCGCCCATGCTGTGGCCGAGGAGAAAAATCGGGAGGTCGAACTGGTATGCTGCCGTCACCCACTCTTTTATCTCTGTTGTATATTCATCAAAGGAATCAATATGCCCCCTTTTTGCTCTCGACGTCATCCCATGGCCGGGAAGATCGCCCATCACGACATGATAGCCGCTTGATCTCCACATCTCAATCAGCCAGCTGTAGCGGCGGTGATGTTCCATCGCGCCATGGACCATAACGATGACTGCTTTTGGGTTTTCATCTGCTTCCCATTTCCACATGTTCCTGCCTCCTTCAAAACCTGCGAAACCATCCTGCTTTTATTTTACCCATAATCCTTCTGTTCTGAAAAACATATGCCATTTTTAACTCGATTTATTCACAATTTGTTCCCAATTCTTTAAGATAAAAGAAAAGATCAAAAATAGGAGGGTACGAAATGATCTATGCTTACAATGGAAAAACCCCTTTGATTGCGCCGACTGCTTATATCGCAGACAATGTGGCCATTACGGGGGACGTTGAAATCGGCGGCCAGTCCGGCATCTGGTTCGGGACCGTCATCCGCGGCGATGTCGCACCGGTAAAAATCGGGCAAAAAGTGAATGTCCAGGATAACTGCGTCCTGCACGAAAGCCCGCAAACGCCGCTCATACTGGAAGATGAAGTGACGGTCGGCCACCAGGTGATTTTACATAGCTGCCATGTCCGGACAAAAGCTTTGATCGGCATGGGTTCAATCATCCTTGACGGCGCCGAAATCGGGGAAGGCGCTTTTATTGGCGCCGGCAGCCTTGTCACGCCCGGGAAAAAGATCCCGCCGCATACGCTTGCATTCGGCCGCCCGGCAAAAGTGATCCGCGCGCTTACCGAAAAAGATATCCAGGATATGCGCCGCATCGTCCGTGAATATGCTGAAAAAGCGCAGTACTATAAAAATGCCGCCGGGCGCTGACAAAGGTTAACGGCGGGCACCGGCAGCCGCATTGCTTTAAGCCGCAAACAGGCGAAAAAAGCATGATAAAAATAGGGCCATACTGCTAACCGGGTTTAAAAACCGCCGCGATGCAAAGCTTGCGGGCATGTGCGAAAAAAAGCGTTATACGATAAAGGGCCTGCCCCCGTTTCCGATTGATTACGGAAGCGGGGCCAGACCCCCTTTTTTCTGTTACAGAGAAGCACCCGTAGGCCGCCCTTGTGCTCCTTTTTGAAAACCGTACTTGTCTTCCATATACACGGCATGCCACAGCATGAAAATCAGCACGGTCCAGATTTTCCGGCTGTAATCCAGCTTGCCTGCACAATGGTCTTCCAGCAGTCTTAATACATATTGTTTGTTGATGATATCGTCCGTCGGGCTCGTTTTGATGATCTCTACCGCCCAATCATGCATTTCATCTTTCAGCCAGTGGCGGATCGGAACCGGGAACCCGAGTTTTTTCCGGTTCAGCACATGGTCCGGCACGATGCCTTCCACTGCTTTTCGCAAAATATACTTCGTTGTGTTATGGGACGTTTTTAAGCCCGCCGGAATTTGTGAAGCGACCCGGAACACTTCTTTATCCAAAAACGGCACACGCAGTTCAAGCGAATGGGCCATCGTCATCCGGTCCGCCTTCAGCAAAATATCGCCGCGCATCCACGTATGGATATCGATATATTGCATCCGGTCAACCGGGTCGTAGCCTTTCGTTTCATCGTACAGCGGCTTTGTGATATCGCGGTAGTCAAGGCTGTTGTTATAAGTCAACAGCAAGTCGCGTTTTTCTTCTTCCGTGTACATTTTCGCATTGCCGATATAACGGTCTTCCATTGGCGTGACACCGCGTTCGATAAAGCTCTTTCCTTTTACCCCTTCCGGCAGCACTTTCGCCAAAGCCTTCAAAATTGATTTTCCGGCAGCCGGAATTTTATCAAAAACTTCAAGCGACTGCGGTTCACGGTAAATATTATAGCCGCCGAACAATTCATCCGCGCCTTCGCCGGACAGGACAACGGTCACATGCTTTCTTGCTTCGCGCGCCACAAAATAAAGGGGAACACAAGCAGGATCTGCGAGCGGATCGTCCATATGCCAAATAATTTTTGGCAGTTCTTTCATATATTCCTCCGGCGTGATCACATAGCTGATATTTTCAACACCGAGTTTTTCCGCCGTTTCTTTGGCAACATCGATCTCGCTGTAGCCATCACGTTCGAATCCGACGGAGAATGTTTTAATGCCCGGGTGGAACTGTTTTGCAATCGATGCCGTAATCGAGGAATCGATCCCGCCCGACAGGAACGCGCCAACCGGTACATCGCTGCGCATATGTACCTTTACGGAATCGATAAGCACATCGCGTACTTCTTTTACAAATTCGTCCTCGCTCTTATGGACCGGGTGGAAGGAAGCTTTCCAGAACTGTTTGATTTCCATCGGTTTGCCGATTTTTTTCATAAAATAATGGCCCGGTTCGAGTTTTCGGATGCCACTCGTCATGCTGAAAGGTTCCGGCACAAATTGATAGGTTAAATAGTATTGGACAGCATCATAATTGAGTTCCGGTTTTTCCATGGCAAGCAAAATGCTTTTCTTTTCGGAACCGAAATACATTTTATCGCCGTCTTCATAATAGAAAAACGGTTTAATGCCGAACGGGTCGCGCGCGCCGCACAGCGTTTGTTCCTGCTTATCCCAGATCGCAAATCCGAACATCCCGCGCAGGCGCCCGATTGCTTTTTCGCCGTAACGGCTGTACATGGCAAGGATGACTTCCGTATCCGAATTCGTTTCGAATGCCATCCCTTCTTTTAATAATTCTTCACGCAATTCAACATAATTATAAATTTCGCCATTAAAAATGATCCAGTACCGTTCGTTTTCGTATGTTAAAGGCTGGTGCCCCGCCTCGATGTCGATAATGCTCAGGCGCCTGAAACCGAACTGGATATGTTCGTCTTCATAAAAGCCTTCATCATCCGGGCCACGGTGCTCGATCATATGGTTCATCTGTTTAAACCGTTGCCTGTCTTCGTCTGATAATGTAACGGGATGGTCATGGACGCAGCCAATAAATCCGCACATGTAAAAAGTCACCTACTTTAATCATTTCGATATACTTCTATTGTAAATTTATTTCTTGAAAAAACAAATCCATTTCCGCCAAAATTTGACGGCCAAAATCTGCACATGTAATATAGTTTAGCATGTTTTCCGGCAGTTTGCAGGGATTTTGTTAAAAAAGGGACATACAGGATTTCTAATAAATGGGCCGGACCGCATCATCCAAACTTTGCGCCGGTCGGTTCTTATGCCCGCGTTGCAGACGCTCATCATAAGCGCCCCGGTTCTGTTCCCGGTCTTTCTGTCAAACAGCCCCATCCGTTGTATTCTCTGCCCCCGCATGTGGGCGCTTCCCGTCACCGGCGTTTTATCCTCCGAATGCCTCCCTTATTCCCCCCGCTGCATGAAAAAGAGCGGCCTGTATACCAGGCACGCTCTTTTTCCCATTATTTTCCGATATGATTGCGGACGAATTCATTCAACGCCCCGGCTTTGTCCGTTTTTTCCCAAGGCACATCCAAATCATCGCGGCCGAAATGCCCGTACGCAGCGGTCTGTCTGTAAATCGGGCGGCGCAAGTCGAGCATTTTGATAATGCCGGCCGGGCGCAGGTCAAAATGGGCTTCAACCGCCTCGATCAGCACTTCTTCCGGAACTTTTCCAGTCCCAAACGTATCGATGGAAATGGAAACGGGCTTCGCCACCCCGATCGCATACGCAAGCTGTACCTCACATTTTTCCGCAAGGCCGGCCGCAACAATATTTTTCGCAACATAGCGGGCGGCATAAGCAGCGGAACGGTCCACTTTCGTCGGGTCTTTCCCGGAAAATGCGCCGCCGCCGTGGCGTGCATAGCCGCCGTACGTGTCGACAATGATTTTGCGGCCGGTCAGCCCGGCATCCCCTTGAGGGCCGCCGATAACAAAGCGGCCGGTCGGATTAATCAAATACTTTGTATCCGCATCGAGTAAGTCTGCCGGCACAACCGGTTCAATGACGTATTTTTTCATATCCTCCTGAATTTGCCCGGCACTGATGTCAGGATTATGCTGCGTTGAAATGACAATCGTATCAATCCGGGCAGGCTGGTTGTTCTCATCATATTCAACTGTCACCTGTGTCTTCGCATCCGGGCGCAAATACGGGATCACTTCATGTTTGCGGAGTTCAGCAAGACGGCGGGCAAGCTTGTGGGCAAGCGAAATGGGAAGCGGCATCAGCTCTTCTGTCTCATTGCAGGCAAACCCGAACATCAGGCCCTGGTCGCCGGCTCCGATTGCCTCAATCTCTTCGTCGCTCATCCCGCCTTCGCGGGCTTCCAAAGCCTGGTTAACGCCGCGCGCAATATCTTCGGACTGTTCGTCAATCGATGTCAAAACAGCGCAGGTTTCCGCATCAAACCCGTATTTCGCGCGCGTATAGCCGATCTCTTTAATGGTCTTGCGCACCACTTTCGGAATATCCACATATGTATTGGTGGAAATTTCCCCCGTGACGAGCACGAGCCCTGTCGTGACGGAAGTTTCGCAGGCAACGCGGGCATTCGGGTCTTTTTCTAAAATGGCATCCAAAATGGCATCGGAAATCTGGTCGCAAATTTTGTCCGGATGGCCTTCCGTCACCGATTCCGATGTGAACAAATGCCGTCCTTTTAACATCCGCTTTTCCTCCTTATATGGTTACATATTGGAAACGGTACTCATACCCTAAACTCGATTCATTTTAAGTACAAAGCCAAAAATAAAAACCTTTCCCATTCATATGAGTGGAAAGGTTTTGACTTCAATCAATCGCGCCTTTCACTCTTATCGTTCAAGGAAACATTCCTTGCTGCAGGTTAGCACCTTTGCCTGGAAGTCAAGCGGCAGCTGCGTTGCGAGCGCATTGCCTGTTCCAGAGGCGGGTTGCTGGGTTTCATCGGGCCCGTCCCTCCACCAGCTCGGGATAAGAGTATCCGTTCAAAGTAAAATCATACGCAATTTAGCAGGCGCTGTCAATGCTTTTTTCACCATTTGCCCTTTTGCCCCCTGCATTTTTCCCGGAAAAAAGTATGTAATAAACGGATGAATATGTTATACTGATATCGTTTAAAGCGAAATAAGTTATTCAAAGGGGCGGTTTATGAAAATGGATCTGATTGGCGCTTCTGACGATTTAAAGTTTTTGTTGTCGGGGGAAAATGTGCGCATGCAGCTTTCCGTGCCGCAATTAATGGAAAAAATTATTGAACGGAAAGAAGCTGTGCTGACAACGGAAGGGGCCATTTCTGCTACAACAGGAAAATACACAGGAAGGTCGCCGAAAGATAAATTTATTGTCGTCGACTCCGAATCAAAAGACCGTGTCGACTGGGGCAAAATCAACCAGCCGGTATCTCCCGGCGTGTTCAACAGGCTCTATGAAAAAATGGTCCGGCATTTAAAAGGGAAAGACGAAATTTTTGTGTTTAAAGGTTTTGCGGGTGCCGATCCAAAAAGCCGCCTTCCGATCCAGACCGTGAATGAGTTCGCCTGGCATAATTTATTCGCGCATCAATTGTTTATCCGGCCGGATGCGGAGGAACTCAATCAACACGATGCGCAATTTACCATTCTTTCCGCGCCGCTGTTTAAAGCAGACCCGGCGCTTGACGGCACGAATTCCGAAGCGTTCATCATGATTTCACTTGAACGCCGGATGATTCTGATCGGCGGAACGGAATATGCAGGCGAAATGAAAAAAAGCATTTTTTCCATCATGAATTATTTGCTGCCGCAAAAAAGCATCCTTCCCATGCACTGCTCCGCCAATACCGGGAAAAACGGCGATACGGCCCTGTTTTTCGGCTTGTCCGGGACCGGGAAAACGACACTTTCCGCCGATCCGGAGCGCGCGCTTATAGGGGACGATGAGCACGGCTGGTCCGACAGCGGCGTCTTCAATATTGAAGGCGGATGCTATGCAAAGTGCATCGGGCTTACAGAAGAAAAAGAACCGCAAATTTACCGGGCAATCCGGTTTGGGACCGTACTTGAAAATGTAGTCGTAGATCCGGTGTCCCGTAGGCCGCAATATGGCAACAATGCACTGACGGAAAATACAAGGGCTGCTTACCCGATTGAAAACATCGGCAATATTGCCCGTTCCGGCATGGCCGGCCATCCGTCAACCATTATATTCCTGACGGCTGATGCGTCCGGTGTCCTGCCGCCGATCAGCAGGCTGACAAAAGAGCAGGCCATGTACCATTTCTTAAGCGGTTACACTTCCAAACTGGCCGGCACCGAACGCGGCGTCACGCGCCCGGAAGCTGTGTTCTCCACTTGCTTCGGCGCGCCGTTTTTGCCGCTTGAGCCCGCCGTTTATGCGGAAATGCTCGGAGAGAAAATTGGCAGGCACAACGTCCAGGTATTTCTTGTCAATACCGGCTGGACAGGCGGCCCGTACGGAACCGGTTCCCGCATGAAATTAAGCTATACGAGGGCCATGGTCCGGGCTGCGATAAACGGCAAACTGAAAAATGTGGAAACGCGGCAGGATGATATTTTCGGGCTGCACATCCCGGCCCGTATTGAAGGGGTGCCGGAGAAAGTCCTTTATCCGCAAGATACATGGGTGGACAAGCGGGCTTACCGTGAAAAAGCGTTCGAACTTGCAGCCCGGTTCAAAGAAAATTTCCGGCAATTTTCATCAGTGCCGGATGATATTGAAAAACTCGGCGGCCCGCTTATTTAAGCATAAGCGGGAGCCCGGCTAAAACCAGGTACTTGCCTGGACGGCGCTGATTCCTTCCTGCACTGCCCATTGGTGGTGGGCGCCGGCCATTTTTTCCGCAGCCTCGTGAAGGTTGAGCCATTCCAGGTTATGGCTTCCTTTGCGGGGCTGTCCCCATTTTCCCAAATAAAACAGGCCTTCATCCATGGACCGCGCGCCCGTTTCCTGTGCCGCTTTGCCTAAAAAGCCCGCGATTTCAAGATCCGCGCCGACTGTCCGCATCAGGCAGGCAAGTTCAGACTCCCCGCGGCTGATTTCCCCGCCCGGCAGCCTGTAGCCGCTGCCCGACGGCACCACCCCGACTTTTTCTTTTTTCGCATCAAAAATGACGGCATATGCGCCGCAAGCTTTTTTGTAGCCCGTTTCCATCTTTGGCATTCCTCCTCCTTTTTTAGCAAATGCAAAAGCCGGCCCCTTTTCCTTCAAGTATCCATTATGGCGGATGCTTGGGCCGGCCCTTTTTAAATCGCTTCGGCCTGTTCCTTTTTCCAGCTTCAGAAGCCGGCCTTTTCTCTTACGATTAGTATTTTCAATCTTGCCCATTTCATCCCGAAAAACCAGGCTGGCGGCGCACTTGCAAGGCGTGTGTTGCGTCTGCCAATATTCCGCCGCCGGATCCGTTTTTTCTCCGCGCTACTCGCAAGCTGATCCAGTTCCGTTCACCAGGCATTGCCCTTTGGCCGGATCCCGGCGTTCTCCGGTAAAATCAGCCGGGCATTGCACTTGTAAAATTCCCGTCCGCCCGTCCTGATAAACCAAACAGGCGCCGCGGATCATGGTGCGGCGCCTGTTTAATTCGGCGTGTTCAAAGAAACCAGTTCATAATGAACGATCGTTGTATTGTTTTCCCATTCCAGTTTGCGGATGACAGCGCTCCCGCTCGGCCCGTGTTCCTTCTTTTTCCGGATTTCAACTGGCGTATCAAGCGGATACACGCAGTAACCCGGTTGCTTCAGCAAAAAGAGGTTTTGCTCAATACGCTCTTCTTTCCCGTTCGTCACGAGCATCGTATCGAGTTCCATCGGCATTCCCATTCGGCTCACCTCCGTCGTTGCTTCTATTGTATCATGTGCGGAATGCCTTTTCATCCAAACGCTGGCATCATGGACAACCCGCCGGTTTACAGGCGGCGGGAAATGGTGGCCAAGCTCCGGGAAATACCATGTTTCAACCGGTTTTCCAAGCTGTTTGAGCCCGCGTTCGAGACGAATGGCGTGTTCCACGGACACATTTTGATCCTGCTCCCCGTGGATGACGAGAACGGGGCAACCAATTTGCCCGAGCTTATACAGCGGCGTCCGCACCCGGTACCGTTCTGGATATTTTTCCGGCGTGCCCCCGATCACGCGCTTCATCATTTTTCGCAAATCGACCCGTTCCGCATAACAAAGCGCAACATCCGAAACGCCGCCCCACGTGACAAGAGACGCGGCCGGCCGGGCTTGCGCGGTGCCGAGTGCCATGATGCCGCCGCGGGAAAATCCGAAAACGTGGACACGCCCGCTTACCCGCTCATGCTCCATCAATACGTCAAAGCCAAAATACGCATCATGCATATCATCTCCGCCAAAGTCTTCATCGCCTTCCCCGCCCCGGTTGCCGCGGTAAAAAGGCGCGAAAACGATAAACCCTTCCGACGCAAACTCGCCGATCCTTGCAGGCCGCACCATGCCGACGCTTTTGATGCCGCCGCGCAAATATAAAAACCCGTCATAAATGCGCCCGTCATCCGGCTCTGCCAGCAACCCTTTCACTTTCAGGCCGTCCGACCAGTATGTCACCAGATACATGCGCACATGCGGATTCGGGGACGGAAAAAGCTGCTTTTCGATCACGGTCTTCAAATTGCATCACCTTTTCAGTGTTTCGTTTAATTGATCCGCTGCAAAGATTGCCTCTTTATCATGTACAATATCGCCGGGTTTATTGCCCTCTCCAAGAATGTAACCGTCAAAACGCATGCCTAAAAAGCCGAAAATATATGCAAACTGCTGGATCAGCGGCAGCCCTTTGACACGCGGCATATCCCCGCCGGCTGCAATCACATAAATTTTTTTCTCCGACATTCTTTTTTTAAAGTCCGGAAACTGCGGATCCCGCAATGTTTGTGACCAGCGATCGATGAAGTTTTTCATCAGCCCCGACATCCCGTACCAGTAAATCGGCGTTGCAAAGATAATCGTATCGCACATTAAAATATGCTGGATGAGAATGCTATAATCATCCTCCACTTTCGAAAACCCTGAATCCGTGTGGCGTTTGTCTTCGACCGGAAGAATACGCGCATCTTTTAAATAAAAGCGCTCCACATGCATGCCTTCCACTGCGCGTTCCGCGAGCAGCTCTGTATTGCCGCGCGGGCGCGAACTTCCGTAAATCACTGCAATCGTCATGGCTGTAACCTCTTTTATCCATTTACTTTTTACTTTCTATGCCAGTATGTCGGCCACAGCCGGCGCCTGTCAAGCAATTCGGATTCCGGCGGTTTTCCAAAAAACTTTTAAAAACCGTGCGCTTTCAGTTAAAATAAAGGTATTGGAAAAAATTTTTAAAAAACACTGAACTGTAAAAATTATTTTGAAGCAGCAGGTTCATAAAGGAGATTGACTTTCGATGACCTATTATTTAGGCGTAGATATCGGTACAACATCAACAAAATCTGTTTTATTCGGCGAAAAAGGAAAAGTCATCAGCATGCACCATGCAGGCTATCCGCTTTACAGCCCGTCCCCCCAGGTCGCCGAGCAGCATCCGGATGAAATTTTCCGCGCCGTCATTGACTCGATGAAAACAGCGATCGCCAAAAGCGGCGTTGATCCTTCCGAAATAAAACTCGTTTCGTTCAGTTCCGCAATGCACAGCCTGATTGCAGTGGACAAAGGCGGCAAACCGCTAACCAACTGCATCACCTGGGCTGACGCGCGCGCGGCAAAATGGGCGAAAAAAATAAAGGATGAATGGCACGGCCAGGACATTTACAGGCGGACCGGCACCCCTATCCATCCGATGTCCCCCCTTTCCAAAATGACATGGCTCCGCCACGATGTACCGGAGCTGTTCAAAAAAACGTTCAAGTTTATCGGCATTAAAGAGTATATTTTTTATCGCTTTTTCGGGCAGTATATCGTCGATTATTCGCTTGCCTCTGCGACCGGCCTTTTTAATCTCCACGGCCTGGACTGGGACAAAGAGGCGCTGGATGTGGCCGGCATTACGGCAGAACAGCTGTCAAAACCTGTGCCGACAACCTTTTACCTCACCGGGCTTGCGCCGGAATATGCGGCCGAAACCGGCATTCCGCAAGACACGCCGTTTGTTGCCGGCGCAAGTGACGGGGTGCTTTCGAATCTCGGCGTGAATGCGATCGACCCCGGTGTTGTCGCGATCACGATCGGGACAAGCGGCGCGATCCGGACCGTTACGGATAAACCTGTGACCGATCCAAAGGGAAGGATTTTCTGCTATGCGTTAACGGAAAACCACTGGGTCGTCGGCGGGCCGGTCAATAACGGCGGCATGACGTTCCGGTGGGTGCGCGATGAACTGGCCGCAGCCGAAGTCGAGACGGCAAAACGGCTCGGCATTGATCCGTATGAAGTACTGACGAAAATTGCCGCCCGTGTTGCCCCGGGATCGTACGGGCTCATCTTTCATCCGTACCTGGCCGGCGAGCGCGCGCCGATTTGGAACGCGGATGCAAGGGGATCGTTTTTCGGCCTCGGCCTGCACCATAAACGCGAGCATATGGTCCGCGCCGTGCTGGAAGGCGTGATTTATAATCTCTATACGGTTATGCTGGCGCTTCAGGAAATGATCGGCATCCCGAAAAAAATCCAGGCGACCGGCGGCTTTGCCCGCTCCGATTTGTGGCGGCAAATGCTCGCTGATATTTTCAACCAGGAAGTCGTCGTGCCGGAAAGTTTTGAAAGCTCCTGCCTCGGGGCGATCGTCCTTGGCATGTATGCGCTCGGCGAAATAGATGATTTCTCGGCCGTCTCAGACTGGATCGGCGCCACGCACACCCATCGCCCGATTCCGGAAAATACTGCGGTATACGAAGAGATCCTCCCGATTTACATCCGGATCTCCCGCCTGCTTGAAGGGGAATACACCAACATTGCCGCATTTCAGCGGAAATGGGTGAAATAACAATGGCGTGAAGGGCAAAAACAACGGACACGCATGGATTTGACGGGAGACAATGGAGCTGTGCCATTTGCTTTTGGGCCGATTTGAAATCGCGGCGCTTTTCGCAAAACCAGGTCGTCCGCTTTGCGCATGGAACAATTTAGAAGATACAGACAGGGATGGATGGAACACGGCCATTCCGCTTTAAAATTTGCGAAGGACCGGCGTTTCAACTGGCCATGGACACGCGGCAAGCGATGGTATCCTGCTCATAAAAAAGGCTGCCCCTTTAGCTGTTTAAAGGGTGCAGCCTTTTTGAATATTGCCCCCGATCGCGGACAGAAATGTGCTTTCCCGGCCCCAGCCAGGAACAGGTTCAAACGCAACATCCCGATCCGGCTGGTCTCCGGCACCGTTCTCGTTTTATCTTTTCTCCCCCAACCCGGCAAAATAGATTTTTAATTGATTAGGCGTTCACACAATCAACTCACGCGGCATAGGCTGTAAAAAAGCCCAATGAGGAGGTTGCATGATGAAAAAGTGGCTCAAATCCGGATTCACGCTTCTGCTTGCCGTATTGCTTGCATTCAGTTTAAGCGCGTGCGGGAGTAAAGGTTCAAAGAAAAAAGCATTGCAAAAAGTGCGGGTTGCCGAAGTGACGCGTTCCGTCTTTTACACCCCGCTTTATGTCGCGCTTGCGAAAGGCTATTTCAAAGAGGAAGGGCTTGATATTAAGCTGGCGACCACATGGGGCGGGGATAAAACGATGACTGCCCTGCTTTCAGGGGGAACCGATATTGCGCTTGTCGGATCGGAAACGTCCATCTATGTATACAAACAAAAAGCGGCAGACCCGGTTATCAATTTCGCGCAGCTGACGGCGACAGACGGAACATTTCTCGTCTCGCGCAAAAAAATCGACCATTTTTCGTGGGATATGCTGAAAGGCACCACTTTTCTCGGCCAAAGGAAAGGTGGAATGCCGCAAATGGTCGGCGAGTATGTCCTGAAAAAGCACGGTATTGACCCGCACAAAGACACAAAGCTGATCCAAAACATCGATTTTGCCAATGTCGCCAATGCTTATGCATCCGGCACGGGGGATTTTGTCCAGCTGTTTGAACCGACCGCATCCACAATGGAAAAAGAAGGAAAGGGTTATATTGTGGCTTCTTTCGGCAAAGAGTCCGGAAAAGTGCCGTACACGACCTTCATGGCAAAGCAAAGCTATTTGAAAGAGCATGAAAAAACAGCGGTGAAATTTGTCCGCGCCCTGCTGAAGGCCGGAAAATGGGTGCAAAAAACCGATGCGGAAACGGTCGCAAAAACAGTCCAGCCTTATTTTAAAGACACGAATACCGATATGCTCGCCTCCTCTATTGAACGGTACCGCAGCCAGGGCTCGTTTAGCAGCGATATGATTTTAACCAAAAGCGGCTGGAACACGCTCCAGGACATCATGAAAGAAGCCGGCGAACTCGACCATACTGTGCCGTACGACAAACTGGTCAACGCATCCATTGTGAAAAAAGCAAAATAACGGAAAGGGGGTGCGCCCCTTCAGGCGGGCAGCACATATGCGTTTTTTGACCGTTCAAAACGTCAATCACACCTATTTTACGGCTAAACAGGCCACAAAGGCGCTTGAAAACATTTCGTTTCAAATGGAAGAAGGCGAGTTTGTCTCGCTTTTGGGTCCGAGCGGCTGCGGAAAAACAACGCTGCTTTCGATTCTTGCAGGGCTACTGCAACCGACTGCGGGGATTGTGCAGATTGACGGCAAATTGCCAGGTTCCCGGCAATCTTCCATCGGCTATATGCTTCAGCAGGACTATTTGTTTCCGTGGAAAACAATTGAAGAAAACATCATGATCGGGCTGAAATTGGAGAAACAGCTGAATCCGGCGTCAAGAAAACATACACTCCGGCTTTTACAAACGATCGGCCTTGCCGGCACCGAAAACCAATACCCGCGCCAACTTTCGGGCGGAATGCGGCAGCGGGCGGCACTTGTGCGGACGCTCGCGGTCGATCCGAAAATCCTGCTGCTGGATGAACCGTTTTCCGCCCTTGATTTTCAGACAAAATTAAAACTGGAGGACCTGGTATTTGACACGCTGAAGCAATTCCATAAAACAGCGGTGCTTGTCACGCACGATATCGGTGAAGCCATTGCGATGAGCGACCGGATCCTGCTGTTGGCGTCAAAACCCGGCAGGCTCCATAAAATTTTTGATGTGCCAGAAGAGCTGCGCCGCCTCCGCCCGTTTGAAGCGCGGAGCCGGCAAACCTATTCCGAACTTTTCAACGACATATGGAAGGAGCTGGAGTCCCTTGAAAACAGCTGAAAATACAACGCTCCGGCATGAAGATTACCTTGCCGCGATACGCAAAGAAAAACGCCGGGTCCGCTTTTTCCAGCTTTTCATTTTAATTGTCTTTTTCTGCCTTTGGGAACTGGCGAGCCGTCTCCATTGGATTGACCCGCTCATTTTCAGCTCCCCGTCCAAAGTGTGGGCGTTATTGGTGGCAAAGTTGGAAGACGGCTCGCTTTACGTCCATTTGGGGATTACCGTTTTTGAAACCATCATGGGCTTTATCCTCGGGACTGTGCTCGGCGCGGCACTTGCCGCCGTTCTTTGGTGGTCGCCGTTTTTATCAAAGATTCTTGATCCGTATCTCGTCATCCTTAACGCCATGCCGAAAGTAGCGCTCGGTCCGATTTTAATTGTCAGCATGGGCCCGGGATTCTCTTCTATTGTTGCCATGGGCGTCATTATCTCCGTCATTGTGACAACCATCGTCATTTATACGGCGTTCCGGGATGTGGACCCGAATTACACGAAAGTGTTGCACTCGTTCGGCGCCTCCCGTTTACAGGTGTTCCGGGAAGCCATTTTCCCGGCATCGATTCCTGTGATCATTTCCACGCTGAAAGTCAATGTCGGGCTTGCATGGGTCGGGGTCATTGTCGGCGAGTATCTCGTATCTTCAAAAGGGCTCGGCTACATGATCATCTATGGTTTCCAGGTGTTTAATTTTACGCTCGTCATGCTTTCGATGATCCTGATTGCCATTGTGGCAACCATGATGTACCAGCTTGTCGGCTGGCTGGAGAAAAAGCTGGCAAAAGACAGATGAGGGTTCCCCCCATTCTTATTTTTCAAGATGCCTGAGCGCTGTTTCGACAACCCCGTCTTTCATGAGAAAACTGAATGACGGGGACTGCAATTTTTCAACAAGATTCCCTTCCACAACAACAGGCCCATCCGTTTCCAAATAGTCGTGTTTGGGTTCAAGCCGGCCGATGCCCGCGTAAAAAACTGCCTTTACAAACGGCCCGCGCGCCTGATCACAGACGCAATACTCCCCGATATATTGAAGGTTTTCCGGAATACCGCCCGTTTCTTCATACAGCTCGCGTCGAGCCGCTTCCCGGACCGTCTCGCCCGCTTCCCTTTTTCCGCCGGGAAACTCAAGCCCCCGCTTCGGATGCCTTGTCAAAAGCCAGTTTCCGCGGTAGCGTGCGAGCACGAGCACATGCTGCGGCTCTATGGAAAAAGCATTTTTTTCAAAAATAAGTGTAACTGGGTTGCCGTTCAAATCTGTAAACCGGTACACATCAAATCCCTCCTGTTCTTCATTATACGCAAGCGGGTGCAAAAATTGGCGAAATTTTTATTGAAACCTCTTGTATTTTTCGAGGTACATCGCGTAAAAATAATCATAAAATGTTTAAAAAGGCCCCATTGCGGATAGTGAATAAGAAATAAATAAAGGAGGAGACGGCATGAGGCTAGTCGATGAATTGTTTGAGCTGTACCGGGACCGGCTGACGGGGGATGAAGAAGACTTGGACGCCATTTCTGCAGCGGTCGTCGAAAATTACAACCGGAAAGACCTGCTTGGGATTGTGCGCGAAATGAGCACAGCCGAACTGGAACATTTTATCGGATTATACATACTGGAGACACTAAAAGATAAATTTTCCGATTACGCAGGCTTTGACGCTTACCCGACAACAAAATATT
The DNA here is from genome assembly GCF_038008605.1 of Weizmannia sp. FSL W8-1119. Taxonomy (NCBI): domain Bacteria; kingdom Bacillati; phylum Bacillota; class Bacilli; order Caryophanales; family Bacillaceae; genus Heyndrickxia; species Weizmannia sp. FSL W8-1119. The sequence continues at coordinate 2,104,127 of NZ_JBBOZL010000001.1, forward strand.
TGCAGTAATAAAGGCTGTTCCGCTTTGGCGGGACAGCCTTTATGGCGGGGGCCGGCCAGTTTCGCACCCCGCTTTTAATTACCGCTTTCCAAGAAAGGCGTTCAACATCCAAATGTTTTTATCAAGCGTTTCCTGGATGTTGGTAAGCATGTCGGCGGTTGCGTCATCGCCAATTCTGTTGGCGAGCCCGATCGCTTCCTCTAGTTCTTTCGCGATCATCGCAAAGTCGTTGGCAGTCGCCTGCACCATTTCCTCTGTGCTCTCATTGCCGCTTGCTTCCTGTACCGAGGACAATTCAAGGCTTCCTTTCAATGTCGCCACCGGATTGCCGTTTAAAGCGAGAAGACGTTCAGCCAGTTCATCGAGATAGTCATTTGCAAGATTGTACAATTCTTCAAATTTGGCGTGAAGGCTTAAAAAGTTCGGCCCTTTCACATACCAATGGTAGTTGTGCAATTTGGTATAAAGTACTGTCCAATTGGCAACCTGCTTATTTAAGATTTCCATTAATTGTTCGTTTTCTGCCATGTTTGATCAACCTCCTGCTTTGTTTGTACCCTTTTTCCGGGCCTTCAAACACCCAATCATATGTTGCACATCTTTTTTGAAAACATGCTAAAATAAACGAAGAAAGGGGCAGAACGATGCTGAAGTTCATTTTCATTAAACTGATCCGTTTGTATCAACTTGCGATTTCCCCGCTGTTTCCGCCAAGCTGCCGGTTTCAGCCGACCTGCTCGAATTACGGGCTTGAAGCGGTCAAACGGTTCGGCGCACTCCGCGGCGGCTACCTGGCAATCAGAAGAATTTTAAAATGCCACCCATTTCACGCCGGCGGGTATGATCCCGTTCCGGACCAGTGGCCGGTGAAAAAACATTGAACGTCTGGTTAATTCCTCCGGGCCGGTGAAAAAACAAACCATTTTGCATTCAAACCGCAAGCCTCCCCCGTATACGTTTCCCATTTCGGGAAAACGCTACAGGTGGAGGTGTTTTGTATGGAAGAGAAAAAAGAGCAGCAAAAAAAGGGCGGCGATTTCGGCGCTGACCCCGACGAACAGGCCATGAACGGCGCTTACGGCATACTTGAAACCGAAGAAGAAGATAAAAAAGATTAAGGGGCAGCATTTGCTGTCCCTTAAAAATTTTTCTTGTCATATAAAGCGGATTTTAGTAATATATTTTTTGTGAGTAAATCGTAATCATTACGAATTAAACAAAGAAAGGAATCGTCCGCTTTGAAAAAACTTTTTCCCGTACTGCTCGCTTTTACCATACTGTTTGTTACGGCATGTGCAAACAAACAGGAAAGCAAGCAGGATCATAAAATTTCGGTTTATACCACCGTCTATCCACTGGAATATGTTACACAGCAAATTGGCGGAAAGTATGTGGCGGTAAAAACGATTTATCCGCCGGGCACGGATGAACATACATACGAACCGTCACAGAAAGATATCCTGAAGCTCGCCGATTCCGACTTTTTCTTTTACATCGGGCTCGGGCTTGAAGGCTTTGCGAGCAAGGCAAAACAAGTGCTCGAAGGCCAGAATGTGAAAATGATGGCACTCGGAGACCGGCTTCCTGTTCCGGATAAAACAAATGCAAAAGCCGATCCGCATGTCTGGCTCGACCCCATTTACGTCAAGCAAATGGCCGGCATGATTACAACACAGCTTTCAAAAAAAATGCCGGAGCAAAAAGCGTATTTTAAGAAAAATTACGATCAGCTGGCAAAGAAACTGGACCGGGTCAATGCAGCATACAAACAGGCGGTATTAAAGTCAGACAACAAAGAAGTTGTCGTTTCCCACGCAGCATACGGCTACTGGGTAAAACGGTACGGCATCAAACAAATTCCGATCGCCGGGCTTTCCACTTCGGATGAACCGTCGCAAAAACAGCTGGAGAACATTATCCAAAAAGTAAAACAGGACCATATTTCCTACATCGTGTTTGAAAAAAATGTGCCTTCCAAAATTGCGAAAGTGGTCCAACAGGAAACGAATACAAAAGCGGTTTACATCCACCATCTCGGCGTCCGGACGAACGAAGAAATCAAAGCGCATAAAGATTACTTTACATTGATGGACGACAATTTAAAAGGATTGGAAAAAGCTTTGCAGTAATGGTTTGCCGCACGCTGCAGAAACTAAAAGCGTACGGCATGTTTTAAGGGGGTGTCCCGCATGGCAAAAGATGTGTTATGCGAAGTCAGGAACTGTGTGTTCTGGGAGGAGGGCAATCTTTGTTCTGCCGAGGAAATTTACATCGTGAGCCATACAGGAACCCAGGCTGAAAACCAGCAGGAAACCGATTGTAAAACGTTTGAATCGATGTTTTCATGAAACCTGGCATGAAGGGCCATTTCACTGATCAGACACTTGAATGAAAAAACCTCGAGCTTCCAGCCGTGTGGGCTGATTTCATTTTCAAAATCGATGTTTTATAAAAAAAAACCAAGCGTTCACCTGTAAAGGCCAATTTCACTTATCGGTCATTTGAATCGAATGTCTTCATGAAAAGGTCTCGAACGTCCAGCCGTAAAGGCACTTATAAGACATTCGAATCGATGTTTTCACGAAAAAACTGCCGTCTTGTGCGGCAGTTTTTTCATATCGTTTCGGTATATGTCCGGATTTTTTTTACATAGGCGCGGTCGATCTCAAACCCGGTTCCCGGTCTGTCCAGCAGGCGGATTTGCCCGTTTTCCGCCGTGATTTCCGGTTCAATGATATCTTTTTCCCAAAACCGGCTGGATGAAGAAATATCGCCCGGAATCGTAAAGCCCGGCAAAGAGGCGAGCGCGAGGTTAAAGGCGCGCGATACGCCAAATTCGATCATGCCGCCGCACCAGACCGGAATGCCACGGGATGCACAAAGGTCATGGAGCCGGATCGCCGGATAGAGCCCGCCGACCCGCCCAATTTTAATATTGAGCGCCCGGAAGCTGCCGAGCCGGAGCGCGCTTTCCGCATCATGATATGTTACGATGCTTTCATCCAGACAAACCGGCGTCTCCAGCTGCTTTTGCAATGCCGCGTGCTCCACAATATCATCGGCGGCAAGCGGCTGTTCAATCATCAGGAGCCCGTACCGGTCGAGCCTTTTCAAACGCGGCGCATCCGCCAGCGTGTACGTGGAGTTCGCATCCGCCATCAGCGTGAGATCAGGAAATGCATCCCGGATTTCGCGGACAAACGCTTCATCATGGCCGGGCTTGATTTTGACTTTCACCCTTTTATAGCCCTCATCAACAAACGCCCCGATTTGCCGGAGCGCATCCGCTGTATCATGGCTGCCGACCGCAACGCCGGCAGCCACGCGGTCCCGTGCGCCCCCGATTAACCGCCAAAGCGGCTTTTGCTTCTTTTTCGCGTACAAATCCCAGATAGCCGTTTCGATTGCCGCCTTTGCCATATGATTGCGCCGGACGGACCGGAACCGGCCGCTCACTTCTTTTGGGTGTGCAACCGGCTTTTCCCGAAGAAGCGGGACGAGCACATCTTTCAGCATGTGAAAGCATGTCTGCACCGTCTCTTCTGTGTACCACGGGGTTGAAAATGCAACAGCTTCCCCGAAACCGGCCACCCCTTCCTTATCTAATACTTCAAGCAGGATTGCTTCCCGCTCCGTTACTTTTTCGAGCGCATTTTCAAACGGGGACTTAAGCGGCATTTTGATCACAGAAAGCGATACTTTTTCAATCCCGATCATGACGGCAGCAGCTCCAGCAGCTTCCTGCGCACCAGCTTATTCGATGCATTCCGAGGCAGCGCGGGAACGGCATACACTTTTTTCGGAATTTTAAATTTTGCGAGCCGCGTTTCGCAAAAAGCCTGCAGCTCCCTCTCCCGGACTGCCCTTTTTGTGACAATAAACGCAGCCGGCACCTGGCCCCACTTTTCGTCCTCCACGCCGATGACCCCGGCTTCAAGAATATCCGGATGGGCAAGGAGCACCTCTTCAATTTCAGCCGGATAGATATTTTCGCCGCCGGAGATAATCAGATCGGAGCGCCTGTCCAGTACGTATAAAAAGCCTTCATCATCCAGATAACCGATATCGCCGGTGAAAAACCAGCCTTCCCGGAAACTTTTCCGGTTCGCATCCGGGCGGTTCAGATAACCGATTGTCACGTTCGGCCCTTTTACCGCAATTTCCCCGTGTTCAAACGGCCCGCACACTTTGCCATCGGAAACAATCCGAATTTGCGCCGGGAATAACGGTTTCCCCGCCGACCCGATTTTTCGCAGACTGTCTTCCGGGGCAAGCGTCACGGTTTGCGAGGCCGTTTCGGTCATGCCGTATGACTGAAAAACCGGGATATTCTTTTCGGCACACGCTTCAAGCAGCGGGCGCGGCGCCGGCCCCCCGCCGAGCAGGAGGCAGCGGAAGTTCGGATGAAGGCTGTCGTGTCCGAGTTCACGAAGCAAACGCTGCAGCATGTTGGCCACAACCGACATCGTTGTAATGCGGCCGGACTTCAGCAGTTTGGCCGTCTCTTTTTCATCAAATTTTTCCATTAAATAAACCGTCATGCCATAAAAAACAGAACGCATCAGGATCGAAAAACCGCTGATATGAAAAAGCGGCACTGCGCACAGCCACGTATCGTCTTCCCGCACGCCGAGATTGAGCGCAGAACCGGCGGCGCTCCACCAGTGGTTGCCGTATGTTTGCAGGACGCCTTTTGGTTTGCCAGTTGTGCCGGATGTGTACATGATCGAGCAGACATCCCCGAGTGCAAACTCCGCACGTTCTTCGTAGCCCGCAGCCGGCAAATCGCCAAGTGCTTCGCTTTGAATCACGGTTGCTGTTTCGTTTAACACTTCTGTTTTTTCTCGGAACGCTTTTTCTGTAATCAGCCATTTCGCGCCGCTGTCGGTGAGCTGGTACTGCATTTCCGCCGTCGTTAAACGGTGGTTGAGAAAAAGGGTGCGGACACGGAGCTGCTGCAGCGCATGGAGAATGACCGCCGTTTCCGCGCGGCTGTTTAAAAGGACCGCTGCCGTATCTTCCGCCTGCATGCCGCAGCCGGACAGCTTCCGCGCCGTTTCTTTCGCCTTTTCGTACAGCCCGGCAAACGTCAGGCTTGTACCTTGACTGATGAGCGCAATCCGGTTCGGCGTTAAATACGCGCGCTGTTTTAAAAAATTGGGTAGCATAACATCACCTGATAAAAATCTATTTTGAACATGCCACTTTTGCTTTTTCAACAGGACAGTTTATCCCTATCCATTGCAAGATCGTCTTTTAAAAGCGCCTTAAAGGACATTACGGGCTTCTTTATTTGCGAAATTGTCCTTTTGAACCCTTCTAAAGGACATTTTGCTTTTTGTCTCTCCCGGAATTGTCCTTTTGGAACACGCTAAAAGACAGTTTGACCTTTGTCACTTGCCGAAATGTCCTTTTGAACCTCTCTAAAGAACAATTTGCTCTTCGGCTTTCCCCGAATTGTCCTTTTGAACCTCTTTAAAGGACAATCTGCGCTTCATTTCTACCTGAATTGTCCTTTTGGAACACGCTAAAAGACAGTTCAATCTTTGTCAGTTGCCGAAATGTCCTTTTGAATCCCTCTAAAGGACAATCTGCGCTTCGTTTCTCCCTGAATTGTCTTTTTGTAACCCGTTAAAAGACATTTCTACCTTTGTCAGTCGTTAAAACGTCTCTTTGAAATACGTTAAAGAACATCTCAACCACTTGCTGAATTGCCTTTTTGAATCATGGACCATTCAGCAAAAATTTCCCCGTGAAAAAATTCAGGCTGCCTCAATCGAGACAGCCCATTTTCCAATCACGGGAAACGCGGGAACTGGCCGAAGTCTGGTTTGCGTTTTTCCTTGAATGCATCGCGGCCTTCTTTTGCTTCGTCCGTTGTGTAATACAAAAGGGTTGCATCGCCCGCAAATTGCTGGAGGCCGGCAAGCCCGTCCGTATCAGCATTGAATGCGGCTTTCAGGAAACGGATCGCCATTGGGCTTTTCTCAAGGATTTCCTCCGCCCATTTGATCGTTTCTTCTTCCAGTTTTTCATAAGGCACGACTGCGTTGACAAGCCCCATTTCCAACGCTTCCTGCGCGTTGTACTGGCGGCACAAATACCAGATTTCGCGCGCTTTTTTATGGCCGACGATCCTTGCAAGGTAACCTGCGCCGTAACCGCCGTCGAAGCTGCCAACTTTCGGTCCGGTCTGGCCGAAAATGGCATTGTCGGCCGCAATCGTCAAATCACAAACCACATGCAGCACATGCCCGCCGCCGATCGCATAACCTGCTACCATGGCAATGACCGGTTTCGGAATCACACGGATCAAACGCTGCAAATCAAGCACGTTCAGGCGCGGAATATTGTCGCTGCCCACATAGCCGCCATTGCCGCGCACTTTTTGGTCGCCGCCGGAACAAAAGGCCTTTTCCCCCATACCGGTTAAAATAATGACCCCGATATTGGCATCATCGCGCGCCCGGGAAAACGCATCATACATCTCGGTTACCGTTTCCGGCCGGAAAGCATTGCGCACATGGGGACGGTTAATCGTAATTTTGGCAATGCCGTTATAGGATTCGTATAAAATATCTTCATACTCATGCTCAGTTTTCCATTCAACTGCCATGATGATTCCTCCTTTTTTATGTACATTTTACGACAATTTATCAACAATTTTTTAAAAATCCCTTTACCATTGTACCAAACTTTTTCGGATCTTCCACATGAATTGCATGGCCGGCATGCGGAAAAATAATTTTTTTGGCATTCGGGAGCCGCTCTTCCATCTCTCCGGCAATCCGGCAAAACTTGGCATCCCATTCGCCAGTTGCAAGCAAGACGGGGAAATGAAGTTCAGAGAGTCTTCCCCACCATGATGGCTGCGCGCCTGTCCCCATGCCGCGCAGGCTGTTCGCCAAACCAGCCGGGTCATTTTCAAGGCGCTGTTTGCGGATTTTCCCCCGCACCCCAGCCGGCAGCTGTTTCTGTGATGCAAACAGCGGGAGATTTTCCCAATGGCTGACAAATGCTTCAATGCCCCCGGCCAAAATCCGTTCCGCCAGCTGTTCATCCCGCTCTCGCCGCGCCAGCCGTTCCGCTTCCGTTTTCAAGCCGGGAGACGCGCTTTCCAGTACAAGTTTATCTACCATTTGCGGATACCGGACGGCAAACGTAAGCGCCAGCCGCCCGCCCATCGAATAGCCGAGGACAGACGCCCGGCGGATGCCAAGCGCCTGAAGCACCGCACGCAAATCAGCGGCAGCTTTTGTAATGTCATAGCGGCCGGGATCATCCGGTTTTTCGGTTTTGCCGTGGCCGATGATATCCACCACAATGCAGCGGAATTCGTCCCGCAGCATCGCAACCGTATCATTCCAGGTATTCCCATTTCCTGTAAAACCATGAAGCAGCAGCAACGGTTCCTCGTCACCAGCCGTTTCTACATGGTATTCCAATCCGTTAATTCTCATTGTTGCTCACCTTGAAAATACCGTTCCATTTCCCGGGAAACCTGTAACCAGATTTTCCGGTGGCTTTCGACATTTTTCGCCCGGTTTGTCCGGACTTCAATCACCTGCAGCCCGCCTTTATAAGCAGAAAGCGCCGCCCGGAATTGATCCCAGTTTTGCGGCTGGACGTAGCTCCCGCCATACATTTTAACCGCATATTCAAATGCGAGGTCCGTCGGCGTGCCGAACAGCTGCTCAAATTTTTCCGGCTCATCCGCCTGGGGCAGGAAAGAAAAAATGCCCCCGCCGTTATTGTTGATCAAAATCACACAAAGATTGAGCTTGTGCATCTTCGTCATCAACAGGCCGTTTAAATCATGGAAAAAGGACAAGTCGCCGATCAGCAAAAAGGCTTTGCCGCATCCCGCGCTCACGCCGGCCGCACTAGACACAACGCCGTCAATGCCGTTCGCGCCACGGTTTGCCAGAATCCGGATCTTTTTATCTGTTGCCTGGAAAAATGTGTCGACATCCCGGATTGGCATGCTGTTGCCGACAAAAAGCGTGCTGCCATCCGGCAAAGCAGCAGCAAGTTCGGTTACCGTTTTTCCTTCATCAAAGGTTTCTTCCGCCTCCAGCGAAGCTGTAACAATCTGCCGCGCTTGCTGATTCAATTTTCGCCACATGGCAAACCATTCCGAAAACGGGTTCATCACAATTGCATTTGATAATTTTTTACAAAACTCAATTTCATCCGAATAAACAACCGTTGTTCCCCGCTTCACGGGATCTCTCCAGCCGTTTCCGCCATCAACAATATAATGGGCGGCTGTTTTCACTTTTTTCAGCAGAAGGGTCAGCGGTTTGGAAACCGGCATGGCGCCGAAACGAATCACAACATCCGGTGCAAGGCGGCCGGACCATTTCGGATCTTTCAGCAAGGAATCATAATTTTCAATGATCCTTTCTTTCCCGTGCCGGCCGCTCCGCAGTTGTGACAACGGATCTGCCAGCACCGGGTAACCCGTTTTTTCGCTGAGCGCCACAACCGCCTCCGCAAAGCCAGGAATATCCATCGGCCCACAAATGATCAGGCCCCGGTCCTTTTCCCGGATCTCTTTTGCCGCGATTTCAACCGTTTCTTCTGAAAGCTGCAGGGTGCCGGAAAAATTTTCAATTGCCGCTACCGGTACTTCGCCGGCAAAAGGAGACGGCTTAAGAACCGGAACAAGCGGCTCGCGCAACGGAAAATTAAGATGCACGGGGCCCGCCGGCTGCTGAAGAGACGTTACTACTGCCCTGGCCGCTGTCTGCCGGACAAATTGAAGCATTTCTTCCCCTGCTTCCGGAAGCGGCATTTCCTCAAACCACTTGACATGGGTGCCGTACAGACGGATCTGGTCAATGGCCTGCGGGGCACCGACATTGCGTAGTTCATGCGGCCGGTCTGCCGTCAGCACAATGAGCGGCACGCGTGAAATATTGGCTTCCGCAACCGCCGGATAATAGTTGGCGGCAGCCGTGCCAGACGTGCACAAAAGCACAACCGGTTTGCGTTTTTCTTTTGCAAGCCCGAGCGCAAAAAAAGCGGCTGACCGTTCATCAATATCCATGTAAATTTGAAAATCCGGGTGTTCTGCTAACAACATCGCAATCGGCGTCGACCTTGACCCGGGGCTTACCACCGCATAGCGGATCCCCATTGCGGACAATTGCCGGATAAAAGCTGCCAAATAAGTTGTCATGATCTCCTGGTGTCCCACTCTATTTGCCTCCTAAAGCGCGCAGCATCGGGGTAAATTTGACGCTTGTTTCTTTATATTCTTCTTCAGGTTCCGATTCCTTAACGACACCGCATCCGGCATAAAGGGATGCATGGTCCCCCTTTAACAGCCCGGAGCGGATGCCGACGCAAAATTCGCCGCTTCCCCTGTAATCCACCCAGCCGATCGGCGCGCCGTATAAACCGCGGTCCATTTTTTCAAGAAGCCGGATCGCTTCCATGGCCGGCTGCCGCGGAATACCGCCAAGTGCCGGCGTCGGATGGAGCGCCTTGACCAACTGAAAAAGGGTGGTGTTCTTGTCTTTCACTGTCCCGGTAACCGGGGTGTACAGATGCTGGATATCGCGCATCCGCATTAAAACAGGCGCACCCGGCACATTCAGCCCGTTGCAAAAAGGTTCAAGCACCTGCCGAATCATGGATACGACAAAACCATGCTCGCTTAAATTTTTCTGATCCGAAAGCAGCGCTTTTCCAAGTTCCAAATCCTCCGCCTCATTGCGGCCGCGTTTGATCGAACCGGCAAGGCACGTCGATAAAATATGCCGGCCCGTTTTTTTTACCAGCCTTTCCGGCGAAGCCCCGATAAAACTTTCACTGCCTTCTTCCAGTACAAATAAGTAGCTGTCATTTTGCTGGGCGGAAAGCGCCGCAAGCACCGCATCCGGGCTTGTCACGCCGTCAAAAGCAAGCTCCAGTTTTCTTGCCAGGACAACTTTGTCCATTCTCCCTTCCCGGATGAACTGCACGGCTGTTGCGACACTTTTTTTCCATTCGTCCGCACCCATTTCCTGTACAGCTTTTAAAGGCGGAAGTGCAGGGAAAGCTGTACTGCCGTTTAAAAGGCTTCGTGCAGTTTTCTCCGCTTCCTGCACGCTCTCTGTTCCGCCGCATCCGTTTACCGTAAGAAAGACGGCATCTTTTTTAAACGTGAAAAGAATCTGCGGCACGCGGAAAATGCCTTGGCCAAATGTTTTCCACTCCTGCTTGGCAACCGTCCCGTCAAACGCAAAACCGCCGAAAAGCACAGGCCCTGTTCCGGTTTCCGCGGTTTCCGGATAAACTTCGCCCGCCCCCTTCAAATTTCGCCATTCGTCTTCCATTTGGGCAAAACCGTCAGAGGCTGTGACCGTACAGGACCAGACGCGGCCAAAACCGACAAATACAGTTTCGCGATTCTTATCCTGCCAAAAAAACCGGCTGCCGTAAAAACGTGCGGCACCCGCTGTAAAAAGGCGGAGCGGATCCGGTGCAGTGCGGCATTTTATAATCCTGCTTGCCAGTTTTAATGCCGGCGCCGTTTTTTCTTTCATTAATATATCCTCATTAGCCAAAAGATCTCCTCCAAACCTCTCTTGCTTTTTGCCGAGCCATCTATCACAGTTTTCGTATGAAAACTTAACATTTTTATGAACATACCTCATCTATTATATAAAATTTGCCGGTTAAATTCAGCAAAACGGCTTAAAATAAGATTCCTGAATCCGTGACGAAAATATAACAAACGCCGTTAATAGGTAGATTTCCCAAGAGTAAGGATATAGTGGTGTCCGACTATTCGATAAATGCACTTTTAGTGATTCAGTATGTAAAAATTTCCCTAGATCACCTGAATGTGGAATGAATTTAATTTGTCTGATATACCAATTATACTAAATTTTATGCGATTTGTTTGCCTTTAAGCGGAAATTTCGTCACGGATTCAGGAGATTGTCAACCAAATACATTGACACATAGGCCTGATTTCCCTAAACTTTAAATGTACTAATTTCGCCATATTTCTATAAGAATAGCATAAAAGGAGAGTAAGAAGATGAATGCGCAATCTTCTCCAGCAATCGGCCCTGACAAAGGCTGGCGGATCTGGTGGCAATTAACACGGCCCCATACCTTAACGGCCGGTTTTGTGCCTGTCATTCTCGGGACAGTACTGGCTTTGGGCATTGCCCGCATCAATCTGCTGCTGTTTGCTGCAATGCTGGTTGCAACCCTGTTAATTCAGGCAGCAACCAATATGTTTAATGAATATTACGATTACAAACGCGGCCTTGATACCGAGCATTCCGTCGGGATCGGCGGGGCAATTGTCAGAAACGGCATCAAACCGAAAACGGTGCTCCACCTCGCCTTTGCTTTTTTCGGTGCAGCCATGCTGATCGGCGTTTACATTTGCTCGCAAAGTTCCTGGTGGATTGCTGTAATCGGCACTGTCTGCATGCTTGTTGCTTATCTTTACACTGCAGGGCCTTTTCCAATTTCATCAACGCCGCTTGGCGAACTGATTTCCGGCTTTTTTATGGGTGTAATTATTATATTAATATCGTTTTTTATCCAGACAAAAACGATCACATGGCCGATTGTATTTATTTCGATTCCGATTATGATTTTAATCGGTGCCATTATGCTGTCGAATAATATCCGCGATCTGGACGGCGATAAAGCAAATGGCAGAAAAACGATCGCCATTCTGCTCGGCCGGAAAGGAGCCATCCTGCTTCTGGCCGCAATGTTTGCCCTTTCCTATCTCTGGATGGCCGGGCTCGTTTTGTTCGGTGTTGTAACCCCGTGGGTACTGCTCGTTTTTGTCAGCACACCGAAGCCGGTCCGGGCCATTAAAGGCTTTATTGGAAAAAGTGAACCGTTGCAAATGTTGCCTGCCATGAAAGCAACCGCACAGACAAACACGATTTTTGGTTTGCTATTATCCATCAGTTTTTTAATTGATCATTTTATTTGAAAAAACGGCGGAGTGTTGCACTCCTCCGTTTTTTTGCGCTTTTCCCGCACCGGGGCCCGGAGCCTCTGGCGGGATGCAAAGAGGTTTGCAGAAGTGAAAAAACACGCAAAAAAAAGCTGCTCCGGCAGTTTTCGGAACAGCTTCGTGACCAGTATGACCCGTACGGGATTCGAACCCGTGTTACCGCCGTGAAAGGGCGGTGTCTTAACCGCTTGACCAACGGGCCAGAAATGGCGGAGAAGGAGGGATTTGAACCCTCGCGCCGCTAATCGCGACCTACACCCTTAGCAGGGGCGCCTCTTCAGCCACTTGAGTACTTCTCCATATGGCTCCGCAGGTAGGATTCGAACCTACGACCGATCGGTTAACAGCCGATTGCTCTACCACTGAGCTACTGCGGAATAGATGGGCCTAAATGGACTTGAACCATCGACCTCACGCTTATCAGGCGTGCGCTCTAACCAGCTGAGCTATAGGCCCAAAGTGGAGCGGGTGATGGGAATCGAACCCACGACAACAGCTTGGAAGGCTGTGGTTTTACCACTAAACTACACCCGCATCAAAGGGCGGATGATGGGAATCGAACCCATGAATGCCGGAGCCACAATCCGGTGCGTTAACCACTTCGCCACAACCGCCATATATTTTTCATTGAAAACCAATGGTGGCTCGGGACGGAATCGAACCGCCGACACAAGGATTTTCAGTCCTTTGCTCTACCGACTGAGCTACCGAGCCAAAATAAGCGGTCCCGACGGGAATCGAACCCGCGATCTCCTGCGTGACAGGCAGGCGTGATAACCGCTACACCACGGGACCAATTGCGGGGGCAGGATTTGAACCTGCGACCTTCGGGTTATGAGCCCGACGAGCTACCAGACTGCTCCACCCCGCGATGATAAATAATGAAATGGCGGAGGAAGAGGGATTCGAACCCCCGCGCGGTGTAACCCGCCTGTCGGTTTTCAAGACCGATCCCTTCAGCCAGACTTGGGTATTCCTCCGTATGATAAGCAAAAAATAAAAAATGGTGGACCTTGTAGGACTCGAACCTACGACCGGACGGTTATGAGCCGTCTGCTCTAACCAGCTGAGCTAAAGGTCCGATATACGAAATATAGCGGCGGAGGGGATCGAACCCCCGACCTCACGGGTATGAACCGTACGCTCTAGCCAGCTGAGCTACGCCGCCGTTATTTGACCTGTTTGGTGGAGCCTAGCGGGATCGAACCGCTGACCTCCTGCGTGCAAAGCAGGCGCTCTCCCAGCTGAGCTAAGGCCCCACTATGATCATCTTCATGGTCGGGAAGACAGGATTTGAACCTGCGACCCCATGGTCCCTAACCATGTGCTCTGCCAAGCTGAGCTACTTCCCGAAAGAGGAATAAGCGCGCCCAAGAGGAGTCGAACCCCTAACCTTTTGATCCGTAGTCAAACGCTCTATCCAATTGAGCTATGGGCGCATTTGTCATGGTACTGATGCCGAGGACCGGAGTCGAACCGGTACGGTAGTCACCTACCGCAGGATTTTAAGTCCTGTGCGTCTGCCAATTCCGCCACCCCGGCGGGATAAAATGGAGCGGAAGACGGGATTCGAACCCGCGACCCCCACCTTGGCAAGGTGATGTTCTACCACTGAACTACTTCCGCATATCGTGCTAAACAGTGCGGGTGAAGGGAGTCGAACCCCCACGCCTTGCGGCGCCAGATCCTAAGTCTGGTGCGTCTGCCAATTCCGCCACACCCGCAGATAAGATAAATGGTGAGCCATGCAGGATTCGAACCTGCGACCCTCTGATTAAAAGTCAGATGCTCTACCAACTGAGCTAATGGCTCATATTCCGATAACGACATTACTTGTCACAAAGAAAATTATACTATATTGGGTTAAATATGTACATATCTATTTTCTTTCAGGATTCCCGCAAGTATGTGCCGGTCACAAGGCAGTATCCCCGGCCTCCCGATAGAAAGCCGGTTGCCCCTGAACCGGGATGGCATAAAAATGGAGGATGACGGGATCGAACCGCCGACCCTCTGCTTGTAAGGCAGACGCTCTCCCAGCTGAGCTAATCCTCCGTATTATGGCCCGGCAACGTCCTACTCTCGCAGGGGGAAACCCCCAACTACCATCGGCGCTGGAAAGCTTAACTTCCGAGTTCGGGATGTGTTCGGGTGTGTCCTTTCCGCCATCATCACCGGACCTGTATAATTTTGGGATGTGTTCCCTGAAAACCGGATGGGAGAAAAAACTGTAAACGGAGAATGCGTTTCTGCTTCTAACTTTGAGAATTGTCCAGCTTCGGTGCCTAGCCCCTCGAGGTCGAATCACCTGCCCGCCACGGAGCCAAAAGACGGCTCCATGCCGGTCAGAACATTCGCTTGTCGAGGCTAAACAAGGCACCTCCGCTTTTCGTGGTTAAGTCCTCGATCGATTAGTATCCGTCAGCTGCACGCGTCGCCGCGCTTCCACCCCGGACCTATCAACCTGATCATCTTTCAGGGATCTTACCAGTTAAACTGTGGGAAATCTCATCTTGAGGGGGGCTTCATGCTTAGATGCTTTCAGCACTTATCCCTTCCGCACATAGCTACCCAGCGATGCCTTTGGCAAGACAACTGGTACACCAGCGGTGCGTCCATCCCGGTCCTCTCGTACTAAGGACAGCTCCTCTCAAATTTCCTGCGCCCGCGACGGATAGGGACCGAACTGTCTCACGACGTTCTGAACCCAGCTCGCGTACCGCTTTAATGGGCGAACAGCCCAACCCTTGGGACCGACTACAGCCCCAGGATGCGATGAGCCGACATCGAGGTGCCAAACCTCCCCGTCGATGTGGACTCTTGGGGGAGATCAGCCTGTTATCCCCAGGGTAGCTTTTATCCGTTGAGCGATGGCCCTTCCATGCGGAACCACCGGATCACTAAGCCCGACTTTCGTCCCTGCCCGACTTGTAAGTCTCGCAGTCAAGCTCCCTTATGCCTTTACACTCTGCGAATGATTTCCAACCATTCTGAGGGAACCTTTGGGCGCCTCCGTTACCTTTTAGGAGGCGACCGCCCCAGTCAAACTGCCTGCCTGACACTGTCTCCCACCCCGGTAAGGGGTGCGGGTTAGAATTTCAATACAGCCAGGGTAGTATCCCACCGATGCCTCCGCCGAAGCTGGCGCTCCGGTTTCCAAGGCTCCTACCTATCCTGTACAAGCTGTACCAAAATTCAATATCAGGCTGCAGTAAAGCTCCATGGGGTCTTTCCGTCCTGTCGCGGGTAACCTGCATCTTCACAGGTACTATAATTTCACCGAGTCTCTCGTTGAGACAGTGCCCAGATCGTTACACCTTTCGTGCGGGTCAGAACTTACCTGACAAGGAATTTCGCTACCTTAGGACCGTTATAGTTACGGCCGCCGTTTACTGGGGCTTCAGTTCAGAGCTTCGCCTTGCGGCTAACCCCTCTCCTTAACCTTCCAGCACCGGGCAGGTGTCAGCCCCTATACTTCGCCTTGCGGCTTCGCAGAGACCTGTGTTTTTGCTAAACAGTCGCCTGGGCCTATTCACTGCGGCTTCCCGGGGCATACACCCCAAAAAGCACCCCTTCTCCCGAAGTTACGGGGTCATTTTGCCGAGTTCCTTAACGAGAGTTCTCTCGCTCACCTTAGGATTCTCTCCTCGCCTACCTGTGTCGGTTTGCGGTACGGGCGCCTTTCACCTCACTAGAGGCTTTTCTTGGCAGTGTGGAATCAGGAACTTCGGTACTTTAATTTCCCTCGCCATCACAGCTCCGCCTTGGCGCGAAGGATTTGCCTCCGCACCGGCCTAACTGCTTGGACGCGATCAACCAGTGTCGCGCTTGCCCTATCCTCCTGCGTCCCCCCATCGTTCAAACGGTGAAGAGGCGGTACAGGAATATCAACCTGTTGTCCATCGCCTACGCCTTTCGGCCTCGGCTTAGGCCCCGACTAACCCTGAGCGGACGAGCCTTCCTCAGGAAACCTTAGGCATTCGGTGGAAGGGATTCTCACCCTTCTTTCGCTACTCATACCGGCATTCTCACTTCTAAGCGCTCCACCGGTCCTTCCGGTCCGGCTTCAACGCCCTTAGAACGCTCTCCTACCACGGACACCAAACGGTGTCCATCCGCAGCTTCGGTGATACGTTTAGCCCCGGTACATTTTCGGCGCAGCGTCACTCGACCAGTGAGCTATTACGCACTCTTTGAATGATGGCTGCTTCTAAGCCAACATCCTGGTTGTCTAAGCAACGCCACATCCTTTTCCACTTAACGTATACTTTGGGACCTTAGCTGGCGGTCTGGGCTGTTTCCCTTTCGACCATGGATCTTATCACTCACAGTCTGACTCCCAAGCATAAGTTTTTGGCATTCGGAGTTTGTCTGAATTCGGTAACCCGATGAGGGCCCCTCGTCCAAACAGTGCTCTACCTCCAAAACTCTCCGCTTGAGGCTAGCCCTAAAGCTATTTCGGAGAGAACCAGCTATCTCCAAGTTCGATTGGAATTTCTCCGCTACCCACACCTCATCCCCGCACTTTTCAACGTGCGTGGGTTCGGGCCTCCAGCAAGTGTTACCTTGCCTTCACCCTGGACATGGGTAGATCACCTGGTTTCGGGTCTGCGGCCTCATACTCTTTCGCCCTGTTCAGACTCGCTTTCGCTGCGGCTCCGCTTCTTCAGCTTAACCTTGCATGAGACCGTAACTCGCCGGTTCATTCTACAAAAGGCACGCCATCACCCGTTAACGGGCTCTGACTACTTGTAGGCACACGGTTTCAGGATCTCTTTCACTCCCCTCCCGGGGTGCTTTTCACCTTTCCCTCACGGTACTGGTTCACTATCGGTCACTAGGGAGTATTTAGCCTTGGGAGATGGTCCTCCCGGATTCCGGCGGGATTCCTCGTGTCCCGCCGTACTCAGGATCCACTCGGGAGAGAACGAAGTTTCAGTTACAGGGCTTTTACCTTCTCCGGCAGGCCTTTCCAGGCCGCTTCACTTACCCCGTTCTTTTGTAACTCCCATATGAGTGTCCTACAACCCCGGAAGGCAAGCCTTCCGGTTTGGGCTGTTTCCTGTTCGCTCGCCGCTACTTGGGAAATCGCAATTGCTTTCTCTTCCTCCGGGTACTGAGATGTTTCAGTTCCCCGGGTGTGCCCTTCCTGCCCTATGGATTCAGGCAGGAATCCTGTCCGATTAAAGACAGGGGGTTTCCCCATTCGGAAATCTCCGGATCAAAGCTTACGTACAGCTCCCCGGAGCATATCGGTGTTTGTACCGTCCTTCATCGGCTCCTAGTGCCAAGGCATCCGCCGTGCGCCCTTTCTAACTTAACCATAAAAGGTTTAAATCCAAAAATAAGCGATTCTCGGTTTACTTGGTTTATTTCTCCTATCCGGTTTTCAAAGAACACATACTGAAGGATTGGACCTTCAAAACTGAACAAAACGGAAACGCCAAACTTAATTTCGGAAAACCGAAGGTTTTCCTTTTATGTCTAGCTCCGGGCGCTATCGGCTAGCGTATTTCTACGTCTTCTC
Organism: Weizmannia sp. FSL W8-1119; assembly: GCF_038008605.1. Classification (NCBI taxonomy): domain Bacteria; kingdom Bacillati; phylum Bacillota; class Bacilli; order Caryophanales; family Bacillaceae; genus Heyndrickxia; species Weizmannia sp. FSL W8-1119. The sequence goes on from NZ_JBBOZL010000001.1 coordinate 2,121,637, forward strand.
CCTACGATAAGCGGGCATCGATTCGCCTTTAAGGCTCATCGTGTTTCCTTTATCTCAGTCGAAGACTTCGAAATCCGTACGCCGATGAACGAGCGCCCTACGCTTTTCCCCTTAGAAAGGAGGTGATCCAGCCGCACCTTCCGATACGGCTACCTTGTTACGACTTCACCCCAATCATCTGTCCCACCTTCGGCGGCTGGCTCCGTAAAGGTTACCTCACCGACTTCGGGTGTTACAAACTCTCGTGGTGTGACGGGCGGTGTGTACAAGGCCCGGGAACGTATTCACCGCGGCATGCTGATCCGCGATTACTAGCGATTCCGGCTTCATGCAGGCGGGTTGCAGCCTGCAATCCGAACTGGGAATGGTTTTCTGGGATTGGCTTAACCTCGCGGTCTCGCAGCCCTTTGTACCATCCATTGTAGCACGTGTGTAGCCCAGGTCATAAGGGGCATGATGATTTGACGTCATCCCCACCTTCCTCCGGTTTGTCACCGGCAGTCACCTTAGAGTGCCCAACTCAATGCTGGCAACTAAGGTCAAGGGTTGCGCTCGTTGCGGGACTTAACCCAACATCTCACGACACGAGCTGACGACAACCATGCACCACCTGTCACTCTGTCCCCCGAAGGGGAAGGCCCTGTCTCCAGGGAGGTCAGAGGATGTCAAGACCTGGTAAGGTTCTTCGCGTTGCTTCGAATTAAACCACATGCTCCACCGCTTGTGCGGGCCCCCGTCAATTCCTTTGAGTTTCAGCCTTGCGGCCGTACTCCCCAGGCGGAGTGCTTAATGCGTTAGCTGCAGCACTAAAGGGCGGAAACCCTCTAACACTTAGCACTCATCGTTTACGGCGTGGACTACCAGGGTATCTAATCCTGTTTGCTCCCCACGCTTTCGCGCCTCAGCGTCAGTTACAGACCAGAGAGCCGCCTTCGCCACTGGTGTTCCTCCACATCTCTACGCATTTCACCGCTACACGTGGAATTCCACTCTCCTCTTCTGCACTCAAGCCTCCCAGTTTCCAATGACCGCTTGCGGTTGAGCCGCAAGATTTCACATCAGACTTAAGAAGCCGCCTGCGCGCGCTTTACGCCCAATAATTCCGGACAACGCTTGCCACCTACGTATTACCGCGGCTGCTGGCACGTAGTTAGCCGTGGCTTTCTGGCCGGGTACCGTCAAGGCGCCGCCCTGTTCGAACGGCACTTGTTCTTCCCCGGCAACAGAGTTTTACGACCCGAAGGCCTTCTTCACTCACGCGGCGTTGCTCCGTCAGACTTTCGTCCATTGCGGAAGATTCCCTACTGCTGCCTCCCGTAGGAGTTTGGGCCGTGTCTCAGTCCCAATGTGGCCGATCACCCTCTCAGGTCGGCTACGCATCGTTGCCTTGGTGGGCCATTACCCCGCCAACTAGCTAATGCGCCGCGGGCCCATCTGTAAGTGGCAGCCGAAGCCGCCTTTCCTTTTTCCTCCATGCGGAGGAAAAAACTATCCGGTATTAGCCCCGGTTTCCCGGCGTTATCCCAGTCTTACAGGCAGGTTGCCCACGTGTTACTCACCCGTCCGCCGCTAACCTTTTAAAAGCAAGCTTTTAAAAGGTCCGCACGACTTGCATGTATTAGGCACGCCGCCAGCGTTCGTCCTGAGCCAGGATCAAACTCTCAGTAAAGATGTTTGATAAAAGCTCAAAAAGAATTTGACGTTTCGTTTTGTCCAGTTTTCAAGGAACAATCTGTGTCACATCTTTATGACTGCGACTTTTCTATTATATCAAATGCCAGACAGCTTGTCAACGTTATGTTGTTTGCTCGCTATCGGACGAGTATTAATATATCATGCCGTGAGCATTTGTGCAATAGTTTTTTTGAAATTCGCGGGCAAATTTTAAACCCGGCGCCTCCATTTCCTTTCTGTATAAAACAGGACAAACATACCATGCGGCTTTATCGATTTAGTTTTACCAATAACGGCCCTTTTCTTTTCCTGTGCGGAAAATCAACATACCCCAGGCAAGGACCACTAACAAGTTGTAAGCCTTAAGCCAGCGGGGGACAGGGCTAAGGATCATATTGGCAATGAAACCTGCCGCACTCAAAATTAAAAGGATCGCTAAAAAAATTTGGTTTTTCTTGCTCATTCTCCATCCTTTCCTCTCCGAAAGAGACTTGCAACCCCCGATTAAGACGCGGAACTTCTTTTTTTCGTTCTTGTTGCGCTGCTCCCTTTTTTCCATTCGCCTTCTTGATTGAATGCCAGAAATTCGCCAGCATCCATTGGGAATAATCGTTTGCCGGCCAAATCCCGGGGTGCACAAGTAAATCCCCAAAACAGCCTTTAGCTGCTGCAAGTGTATCAGTTGTAGGCCAAGTACCCGGCACGGTATACTATTTTTATATACAAAACTTTCTTGCGTTTTTGTGTTCTTCGCTTTATCACGGGGTGCACGAAGCGTTTCAACGCTCGCAAGTGCGGCGAAGTCTTAAGCGTTCCGGGGCTAACGGGCCGGTTCGCTTTTTTCATTCAGCCTGACAGCGCGGCGGTTTTCAGCATGATCCCGGGCCAAAAAATAGGCAATGCTCAGCAAAATGATGATCCCGCCAATTGCCTGGAACCAGGATATTTTTTCACCAAAAAGCAAATATGCCAAAATGGCTGCGCCTACCGGTTCAAATAAGATCGCGACAGAAACAACCGATGCACTGATCCATTTGATAACCCAGCTAAAAACAGAGTGCCCGGCAAGCGTTGGCAAAACGGCCAATAGGAGAAAACAGATCCAGTTGCGGGCGGAATACGGGTAAAAAGCTTCTCCTGCAAAAAGCACATAGAAAAACAGCACCATCGTTGATGCGAGGTAGACGATAAATGTGTATGGAACTACATCTGCCCTTTTCCGCACGTACTGGCCGATCATCATATAAGCTGTCACAAAAAGGCAGGAGACGAGCGCCAAAACATCGCCGTATAGCGCTTTTCCGCTGATGAAAAAATCGCCCCAGCTGATCAGGATGCTCCCAAAAATGGAAAATGCAGCACAAACAATCGCCTTAAGAGAGAGCGGTTCCCGGAAAATAAAATAGCTGCCGGCAAATGCAAAAACCGGCTGCAATGTCACAAGGACAGTCGAACTTGCAACCGATGTCAAATCCAGCGATTCAAACCATAAAATAAAATGGAAAGCGAGCAATGCCCCGGAACTGATGGAAAAGAGCAAATCTTTTTTCAGCATGCGCATTTTCGCTTTCTTTCTGGCTGCCAGAAAGATTGGCAGCATGATGATGGTGGTAAAGAATAACCGGTAAAAAGCAATCACACCGGCATCCGCCGTGCTGTATTTTACCAAAATGGCGGAGGATGTGACAGCAAGTACGCCCGCGATTAAAGCAATATAAGGATTCAAATTGCGAATTCTCCTTTTTTTGATTATTTACTTTTATTTTATAGCGCAGAAGCAGCATTGAACAGTATTTTTTACAAGGGGGGAAGCCGGATGGTTTTTGGGGATTTGGAAATTTTATATAAACTGGGAATTACAGCCGTGCTGGGGCTGATTATCGGGCTGGAAAGAGAATTAAAACGGAAACCGCTCGGACTGAAAACCAGCCTTGTCATCTCAATTATCAGTTGCCTCCTTACCATTGTTTCCATTCAGTCTGCCTATCTTTTCAACCATGCCCATAGTGTGCAGATTACAATGGACCCGCTCCGGCTTGCCGCACAAATCGTTTCCGGGATCGGTTTTCTCGGGGCAGGGGTGATTTTAAAAAAAGACAATGACACCATTACAGGCCTGACCACCGCCGCCATGATTTGGGGGGCGAGCGGCATCGGGATTGCTGTCGGGGCCGGTTTTTATATGGAGGCGATTGCCGGCGTCGTGCTCATTATCATCAGCGTGGAAATCATCCCTTATTTAATGGGCAAAGCAGCGCAAACAAAGTTGCGCAATAAAGACCTGATTATAAAAGTTATCGTCCGCAACAGGGATGCCATACCATGCGTCCTCGATGCGATTGAGAAGCAGCAAATTACAATTGAAAATATCCGGATCAAAGATTTAAAAGATCAAACCCATTTAGTCGATTTAAAGGCGCGGGCGAGCTACAAACATACAACGGTGGATGTATACCGCCATATTTCCGGCATGGATGAAGTTGCGGCTGCAGAAGTAGAGAGCTGAATTGAGCTTTTTACTGGGCAAAAACCGCTTGCTTTTCCCGGCCAGGCCCAAGGGTTCCGGATATTCAGCAGCAGCCGGATTTTCTCCATCTTTGCCCCTGCCGGCAAATAAGGACTTCGTTACGAAACCCTTATTTTAAACCAGGAAAAGGATGATCACAAAATAAACGACCATTGCTGCCAGGCCAAGCGGGAATGCAAAGCGCGCATATTCAAGGCTTGAGATTTTTAATTTTCCCGCGGCAATGATATTCGGAATATTCCCCGGCACAAGCATTCCGCCGCTTATCAGCAGGCCCATCAAAATATCTTGAATCGCCTTATCATTCATCGCCGGGCTGATTTCGGCTGCGGCAAGGGTGGCATTATCCAAAACAGCGGAAACCATATTGATCCAATACAGGACACGCGGGCTGAGATCCAGCAAATAGGCTTCAATAAATGGTTCAAATCCTGCCCCGAGCAAAGTGAGCGCCATTACAAACAAGTAAATCTTGAAACTGCGGATGACAATTTCCTTGTATGATTCTGAAGCCGTTTCAGCTTTTAACCCTCCATCCTCCGTGGTGGCCATGCCCGGTTCTTTTCCCGCCGCGGTTTCCATGGCGCTTGAATACTGCCCCGGTTTGACGATCAAAGCAGCCAGCACGCCGAAAACAATGACAGCCGGGATCACTGAAGTGCCGGTAAGTCTCAGCAAGTAAAAAAAGTCTGCATCCAGTTTGCTCACGACAATGGTGGAAAGCGGCTCCCCGATCGGCGTGAGCACAGCCCCGAGGCCAATGGCTAAACAGGCAAGGACAACCAAACGGACTTCCGTCTTCCGGTCAAGCCGCAAAAAACGGATGACCGCTACAAGAATGATGGCGGCAACAATGGCAGTGATGACGCTCGACAGCAAACCGAGTATGATGACAAAGAGCGCAATAAACAAACGAAACGGCATCGCATGGCTGATCCGCCTGATCCCTTTTTCGATCGGTTTCTCAAACCAGCGGAACAAAAGCCCCATCGCAAGCACAGCAATCGTGATATTGAGCGGGTGCAGTAGCGCTTCCTGCACTAGATGCCAGGAAAATGACCGGCTGACAATACAAGCTGCCACGCCCATTACGAACAAAAAGGCTTCCAGATTCCTTTCCACTATTTTTGTAAACGGCAGGCACAGCACCAATAACAAAATAACCGACAATCCCATTACCATCAAACCACTCCCTTTCTTTTCTCTGGAAAGCAAAAAAGCCTGCCACCGCGGGACATACGTATCCCTTGGTGACAGGCTCCTCCTTTAAGACAATCTATTCCATTGTCAAAACCATTCGCGTTTCACGGTAATGCTCTATCTATGATAACATCTATCCCGCATTGGCGCAATGGTGTACATTCCATCAATTGCAAAAAATTTGATCTTCTTTTATCTTAACGGATTGATGATACGAATGATTCATTTCCCAATCATTAGGGTTTGCTGAACGAATCCGATTTGCCAGCAAGCTTTGCCTCAATATTTAAAATCAGGCATCTGCGAAAATGCATGGTGATGCTGAATCAGCTTTCAAGTGCCTGCTTGTTTTTGTTCCACCGGCGCCAGTTCTTTCATAAAGAATACGGCTACGGCCATGGGACATAAAAGTAAAATAGCCCCCGCTAAAACAGGATAGCTTAAATCGATATTCCCTAAAACTTGTGTACCAACATATCCAGCTAATAAGGTGAAAGTTGTCCCGAATACTTGGTTATTAGAAAATACTTTTTCAAACGGATAATCCTATTCTTCCTCACGAATGCTATCTATCATCCATGAATCCACTGTGCCCGATCTTAAAGATTCGCCAGGCAAGGTAAAAATCGCACTTAGAATAAGAAAAACCATATTTCCCCAATCAAAAAACAGCAGGAACAGGCCAATACTCCTGATCACGCAACTGCTAATCAGCGTTTTTTCCTTCCAAAAGTATCCGCAATCACGTTGGACGGGATTTCCGTAATAAAACCAACAATCCAAAAAATGGATAAAAACAGATTAATATCAGCATAACTATCATGGATGGACTTCATATATAAATATAACGTCTCGCCAAACACCATAATCCCCATGTTATACAAAATATTGAACGCATAATAGGTGTTTTTAATTCTTTGAATCCTATTCAAGTTTCATTCACCACTCCCAGGATATCCAATATCATATGAGAAACCGCCGATGCCCGCTATGATTGCTTGCCCGTATGCAATCTTCTCCACAACGAGGGCCGCGGTTAAAACAAACATTGTTAATCCATTTGGACATGTCCATTCTGTCATCAGCAATGAAACAAAAAAGCCGTTATTTTGATCGACCAAAATAACGGCTTATTTATTTTCTATATGTCGTTTTATACCGGCTGCCATTTGCGCAAGAACAGGGTATTGCCCACAACTGACACAGAACTGAAGGCCATGGCAGCTCCGGCCAGGATCGGATTTAACAGCCCGAATGCTGCCACCGGGATCAGAACCACATTGTAAGCAAAAGCCCAGAACAGGTTCTGGCGGATTTTCCGCATCGTTGCCTTCGACAAGCGGATTGTGTTGACAATCCCCATCAGGTCGCCGCGCATTAATGTAATATCAGCGGCCTCCATCGCAACATCCGTCCCGGTTCCAATCGCAATCCCGACATCGGCTGCAGCAAGAGCTGGGGCATCATTGATCCCGTCGCCGACCATTGCGGTGATGTTGCCGGCACGCTTTAATTTTTCAACTTCTTTAGATTTATCTTCCGGTAGCACTTCCGCAAGCACATGGTCTACGCCGACCTGCCGGGCAATCGCTTCGGCAGTGCGGCGGTTATCGCCTGTAATCATGACCGTTTCAATGCCCATTTCTTTCAACATGCGAATGGCTTTTGCCGATGTTTCTTTCACCGTGTCAGCAACGGCAATCAGCCCGGAAAGCGCGCCATCCATTGCAACCAGCATGGCCGTTTTGCCGTCTTCCTCAAGTCTTTCCATTTGGCTGATCACATCATCAATCCGGATACGTGCATCCTGCATCATTTTTTTATTTCCGATCAAAACTTCTCTATCCTCTATTTTAACCCGGATGCCATGGCCTGGTACCGCTTCGAATTCCGCAACATTCGGCAGTTGCAGGTCTTTTTCAGCCGCTTTTTTTACAATGGCTGCACCAAGCGGGTGTTCCGATCCTTTTTCGGCTGCAGCGGAAATGGCGAGCAGTGCTTCCTCTGAAAAACCGCCGTATGGGATGAGATCCGTTACTTCCGGCTCTCCTTTTGTAATCGTGCCGGTTTTATCGAGTACAACAGTCGTAATGCGATGGGCGCTTTGCAAATGCTCGGCGCTCTTAATCAGCACGCCGTTTTCGGCACCGAGGCCGGTTCCGACCATAACAGCTGTCGGGGTAGCAAGCCCGAGGGCGCAAGGGCAGGCGATGACGAGCACAGCAACCATGCTGATGATCGCCGGGGTGAATCCGGCCGCAAAATACGTCACCGCAAATGTCGCCAGTGCAATCAATATGACGATCGGCACAAAAATACCCGAAATCTGGTCTGCCAGATGCTGGATCGGCGCTTTTGAACCTTGCGCCTCTTCCACCAGTTTAATGATCTGGCTGAGCGCCGTATTTTTCCCGACTTTTGTGGCTTTAAAACGGAACGAACCGGTTTTATTCAATGTCGCACCGATGACGGCATCGCCCGCTTTTTTTGAAACAGGCATGCTTTCGCCGGTCAGCATGGACTCATCGACAGAAGAAGCCCCTTCTGTGATGACGCCGTCAACCGGAATTTTTTCTCCGGCGCGGACAAAAAGAATATCGCCGGGGACGACTTCTTCAACCGGTACTTCAATTTCTTTTCCGCCCCGGTTGACTCGAGCCGTTTTTGCCTGCAGGCCCATCAGTTTTTTCATCGCTTCTGATGTTTGGCCTTTTGCCCTCGTTTCCATCAGTTTGCCAAGAACGATCAGCGTCATCACAATGGCGGATGCCTCAAAGTAAAGCATGCGCCCGGAACCGAGGATGGTGAGGACAAGGCTGTATAAATAGGCCGTAGACGTCCCAAGCACAACCAAAACGGCCATATTGGCACTCCCGCCCCGGATTGCATGGTAAGCATCCCTGTAGTAATGGCCGCCGACAAAGATTTGCACGATTGTAGCAAGCAAAAGCTGCAGCCACGGGTTCATATGGAATGAAAAACTGCCGCCGTAATGCATAGCGATATCCGAAATCATTTGCAACAGGAAAAAGACTGAGATAACAGCACCAACTGCAAATTTTATTTTTTGCTTTTTATATGCTTTCTCACGCATCTTCTTTTCATAGTCCGGATCGAGTTCGCCTTTTACTTTTGCGTCATAGCCGGCCTTTTTTACAGCGGCAATCATTTGTTCAGCGCTTGCCTGCCCCGGCAGGTATGTAACACTTGCCGTTTCCGTTGCCAGGTTGACGGCGGCACTCACAACACCGGGGGTTTTTTTCAGCGCCCGCTCCACGCGGTTGGCGCATGCCGCACATGTCATGCCTATAATATTGAGCTGCGCTTTTTCTTCTAATACGCCATAACCCGTTTTCTCCACTTTTTCGATCAAATTTTCGACGGTCGCCTGTTTCGTATCGTATTGAATGGCAGCTTTTTCTGTTGCCAGGTTCACACTTACTTTTTTGACGCCTTCCACTTTTGATAAATTCTTTTCAATCCGGTTGGCGCAAGCTGCACACGTCATGCCGGTAATGCCAAGCGTGACGCTGGCGTCCTTTTTTTCCTGTAGTGATGCGGCCATATCCATTCCTCCTGACGCCTTTTATACCCTCTATAGGTATATTTTTTTGAAAAAAGAGAGCGTGCCCGAAAGCACAGCCCGTTTTGTCCGGATTTACGCTACTTCATAGCCTTGGTCTTCAATGGCTTCTTTTACCTTATCAAGCGTAACTTTATTCGGATCGAATTCAACATCCACTTTTCCTTCTGCCAAATGAACGTCTACATTTTTCACGCCTGACAATTCGCCGACGCTTCCTTTAACCGCTTTTACACAATGTTCGCATGACATGCCTTGTACATTTAAGGTTACTTTTTCCATGATCCATTCGCTCCTTTATTTTCGCATTGTTTTTTGTATGGTTACTAAAAATTCATCCAGCACATCAAGGTCCCCTTCTTGAATCCGTTCCAAGACACAATTTTTCAAGTGGCCCTCGAGCAGGATCTTCGACACGCTGTTTAAGGCAGATTGGATGGCAGCGATTTGGGTAATGACATCATCGCAATAGGTATCTTTTTCGATGAGGCCTTTTACCCCTCTTACCTGCCCTTCAATACGGTTCAACCTGCTGACCAGGTTCTTTTTCACTTTTTCCGAATGGTGGCTTTTACGTTCACTGTGGGCGGGGCAAACGGAAGCTTCATCCCGGGCGGCATCCATCATGATATCCAATTCCTCCATATCCTGGCCTCCTTGTATATGTAAAATATACCTCTCCCCGGTATACTATGTCAATAGAGATGCTCCTATTTCTGAAGCGTACGTCAAATGGCCCGGAAATGTTGTATGTGTAAAATTTTACTCGAAGGGCAGATGAGTGGAAAAAAATGGGAAGACGCTCTATCATTTAAATGTACGCTTGTGGGCGAATACATTTAGAAAGAGGTCTTCCTATGGATATTATATCAATAATTGCTAGATTATTAAAGGATACAAAAAGTCTTATTGAATTTGAAGAACAAGTTAAAATTCTGATCCAGAATGCCTTTACGCAATGGGTTGGGGAAATATTTGAGACGTTAGATAAAACAATTAAGCAAAAAAAGCTGGAGGATGGCTGGGAGTACTGCCGGAGTGATAACAGAAGCATTCAGTTTTTATTTGGAAATGTGACCTTTAAACGTTCACTAATGCATGACCAGAAAGGGAATTCACATTATCCTCTGGATGAATGGTTAGGGCTTTTACCATACCAACGATACAGCCCGTTAGTGGAGTTAAAGGTGGCAGAGTTGGCAAGTGAGAACACCTATCGGGAGGTAGCTGATATTTTAAAAGAATGGACAGCAGTGAGCCTTAGTCACACAACTGTAGGGAACATGGTGAAACACGTAGGGAAAACGCAAGCTGAAGCCGACAAGGCACTTGTAGAAGAGCTAGAAATAGCTGATTCACTACCTGAGGGAAAGAAGGTAGATTACCTGTTTTCCGAAGCTGATGGTATATTCGTCCGGGGACTAGAAAAGAAACAGGGTTTGGAAGTCCACCACGCCATTCTCTATGAAGGATGGGAAACCAATGGCAAAAGAGTCTCTCTACACCATCCCGTTGTTATCATGACGACGAAATCCATCCAGACATTTTGGGATGAAGTCCAAGCTGTAGCAGCCAACACCTATTCCCTAGAAAAAGCTCGTGTCATTACAAATAGTGATGGAGGTGCGGGATACACAGCTGAAAGGTTTCAAACAGCTTTCTCACAGTCGGAATTTCCGGTGCTCAACCAGCTGGATACCTACCACGTTGCACAAGCCATCGTAAGGACATTCGGGGGCGGAAAGAGCGAGATCAAAGAGCAAATTAGAAAAGCGATTAGAACGCATGACCTGGACCAATTCACGTTATATTTGGATACGCATGAAAGCACATTGACGGATGAAAAGAGCCTTAAGAAAGTCAAGGAGTTTCGTTCGTACATCCTAAAAAACTGGGACCGCATTTTTGACTGGAGGGACAAGGTAGAGAACGTACCGGAAGGTGCGAGAGGCCTGGGGGCAATGGAATCAAATCAAAGGCATATCTCATTCAGAATGAAGAAAAGGGGGATGCATTGGAGTAAAGCTGGCGCCGAAGCCATGGTAAAGGTGAAACAGGGCATGCTTAACGGGACATTGCAGGAAACCTATCTGAAACACCGTTCAAGAAGCGCGAGAAAGCAACGGAGCTTGCAACAATCCATCAGGATGTCTCAACTATTCAAGCAGCCTGTACGCCCGTCAGTGGGCGTAAAGCACGGATCAGTTGCCCTGCATTCAAGCCGTTCATCGGCAATGGGACATTTAAGCAAAATATTAGAGCTTTCGTTTTAAGCTTGGCTCAGTGGGGACTGATCGTTGAGGCGCGCGAAATTTACGAGACTCCTGCGGGAAAAGCGAGCCAGGAGAGACCCCGCAGCGAGGTACGAGCGAGGAGGCTCGCCGGCCGCCCGCGGAAAGCGAGTGAATTTCGCGCGCCTCAACATCCCCGTTATCCATCTTTATACGGAAATATTACATCTTTTCCGAAAATTACACCGAGCAAGTAAAGCACGGTAGCCGAAAGTGTACAAAAAGAGTGTCTTGGAATACCCGATATTTAAACCTTGTCGAGAAAAACTTGACACATACGGAAATGTTGATCACCTTTTCAAATAAGCGATCTTGTTTTAAATTGGAACTTGCTGAATAAGCCAAATTCCTAAATTTGGCAAGGATGCTGACAGCTTTGGCATCAATTTAATGCAAGTTTTTTAAAAATGCAGGGAAAAGCTTGCACTCGAAACGCGCCCTATGTGAAGAAAGGTCTTCGTTTTTCCGCGTTTTCTTAACATAGACGGGCTCTATGTTAAGGAAGGCCGCCTTTTTTCCGCGCTTCCTTAACGTAGACGTACCCTATGTGAAGGAAGGTCTTCGTTTTTGCGTGCTTCCTTAACGTAGACTCAAAACAAGCCGCACCTAGGCTCGAAATGTCCTTTTGAACCGGCCAAAAAGACAAAACACGCTGCATCCGGGCCCGAAATGTCTTTTTGAACCTGCCAAAAGGACAAAACAAGCCGCACCTAGGCTCGAAATGTCCTTTTGAACCTGCCAAAAAGACAAAACACGTTGCATCCGAGCTCGAAATGTCTTTTTGAACCTGTCAAAAGGACAAAACAAGCCGCACCTAGGCTCGAAATGTCCTTTTGAACCTGCCAAAAAGACAAAACACGTTGCATCCGAGCTCGAAATGTCTTTTTGAACATGCCAAAAGGACAAAACACGCGGCATCCGGGCCCGAAATGTCTTTTTGAACCTGCCAAAAGGACAAAACAAGCCGCACCTAGGCTCGAAATGTCCTTTTGAACCTGCCAAAAAGACAAAACACGTTGCATCCGAACCCGAAATGTCTTTTTGAACCTGTCAAAAAGACAAAACACGTTGCATCCGAGCTCGAAATGTCTTTTTGAACATGCCAAAAGGACAAAACACGCGGCATCCGAACCCGAAATGTCCTTTTAAGACAAAACACTGCAAGGATGCTGACAGCCTTGGCAAAAATTTAAATGCAAGGGTGTTATAAAATTTGCACTTGAAGCTGATTCAATTATAGAGAAAACAAAATCGAATTTTTAAAGATGGATTCTTCTAGAGCTTACGCAGAATCGGATTCGTTCAGTAAGGCCTAAATTACTTTTGAAAAAATAAAGTTCGTTTTAGAATGTGCAAATAACTGCAATTCATCAATGAATTGCTCTGCGTCTTCAAATGAGTGGAAGCGGGCTTTTAACATAAAGCATGCCTCGCCAGCAATACGATAACAAAAATCGACATTCGAGTACTGGCATATTTGCTTTTTAAAATCCTCGTAACGATTATTTTTAATTGTCGCTTCAATGATGGCTTCAATGGGATATCCCAGCTTTTTTTGGTTCAGTTCAATTGTATAGCGTTTAATGATGTCCTGTTCTTCTAATTGCCGTACCCGTTCTCTCACAGCCGGGGCAGATAGATGAACACGCCTGCTGAGCTCGCTCATTGATAAGCGGCTGTCTTCTTTCAATTCATGTATGATTTGTTCATCAATGAAATCCATTTCTTGAAATTCCTTTCCATTTTTAAATTCAAATCAATCAAATACCTTTTAATCGATATGTAAAAGCTGCATGCTTTATTTTACACTATTTTTGGGAGGGATGAGCATGACACTGATACCATTACATGAAAGAGGGAATACGCCTTTTCAACAATTGCTGGGATATAACGCGTCCATTCTGAAATACTGGAACAAACTCAGCCATGAATTTGAAAAGGATGGCCGGTTGCCAGCGAAGTTAAAAGAAGAAGTCCGGCGTACACTTGCACAAAAAAATGGCTGCCTGTATTGTAAAGCAAAAGGCAAACCGAACCCCGTTGATTATGATGAAAAAACAGCGGTATGTACCGGATTTGCAGAAGCTTTTCTTGCGGGCAAAGGGCAAACCTCTCCAAATGTAACAGCGGTTTTGAAGGAGTATTTAACAGATGCGGAAATAAGTGAGCTGATTGCTTTTATTTGCTTTACAACAGCATCCCAATATTTTGGCGCCCTCATGCAGCTGGGGGAGCGCCAAGATAAGTGAAATTTCCATCAGTGGGAAGTCCCGCTGATGGAACCAATGGTTATTAGAAGACATGCATTGTACGTAATCTTTCCAAAACCAAACTTCTATTTGCGCGGTGACTATTTTTTGCAGCAGGCAACAGAGCCAAAATATTCCGTTCATTTTATACTTTCTTGGAAAAAAGCTAAACATGAAACCAACTTGTTATTGCAATATAAGACTGTGTGATGTTATAATACTCTAAATTCTTTAAATAGATAAAGAAAATAGAAATATAGGATAAGAAAGGGATTCTGATATGGCATTATCTTTGGAAGTTGAAAAAATCGATGCATTGGTCGAACAAGTCAGGGAAGATGTAATCCATTGGCGGAGGCATTTGCACCAAAACCCGGAGCTTTCTTTCCAGGAAGTCGAAACATCGCAATTTATTTACGATACGCTTGCGTCTTTCGGGGGTTTGGCGTTGTCCCGCCCGACAAAAACGAGTGTGGTAGCCCGGCTGAAAGGAGCAAAGCCCGGCCGTGTTTTAGCCATTCGCGCCGATATGGACGCGCTCCCCATTCAAGAAGAAAATGCATTTGATTTCGTCTCAAAGCATGACGGTGTGATGCATGCTTGCGGTCATGACGGGCATACCGCGATGCTGCTTGGGGCCGCGAAAATTCTGGCCGGCTTAAAAGACCAAATCGCCGGTGAAATCCGTTTTCTGTTTCAACATGCCGAAGAACAATTGCCAGGCGGTGCCGAAGAAATGGTCCAAGCCGGTGTCATGGACGGCGTGGACCAGGTGATTGGCGCTCATTTATGGTCACCGCTTGAAGCTGGAAAAATCGAGTTGGTGTCAGGACCGATGATGGCGGCACCAGATGCTTTCTATATCACGATTAACGGAAAAGGCGGACACGGGGCACAGCCGCATTTAGCAATAGACAGCATTGCAATTGGCGCACAAGTTGTAACAAACCTTCAACATATTGTTTCAAGAAATATTGATCCCTTAGATCCCGTTGTTCTTTCCGTGACCCAGTTTATAGCCGGTACTGCGCATAACGTCATTCCCGGTTCGGTTTTCATCAGCGGCACCGTCCGGACGTTTAAGCCGGCGTTGCAGGAAGAAGTGATCCGGCTGATGGAACGCGTCGTGAAAGGCGTAACAGAAGCGCACGGGGCGACTTATGATTTTCAATACGTGAAAGGTTATCGTCCCGTTATTAACGATCCGGAAGTCACGGCAAAGCTGCGTGAAGTACTGGTTGAGACGTTTGGTGAAGATGCCATTCAAGACGGCGTTCCAACCATGGGCGGGGAAGATTTTTCCGGATTCCAGCAAAAGGCACCCGGCACATTCTTTTTTATTGGAGCCGGAAATGCGGACAAAGGCATCGTTTATCCCCACCATCACGCCCGCTTTACTGTGGATGAGGATGTATTGCCTTACGGGGTGAAAGCGTTCGTCGCCGCCAGCCTGACGTTAACTGCCTGAAAAGGATCAGCCGCTTTTTCACCGGTTGGCCTTTTACACTAAAAAAAGTGAGGTTTTCAAATGAAATTCGTCCTTGCATCACTCCCATTTCTTGCTTTAATCATTGGCATGTTTTTTGCAAACCGTACCAATCCGATGATTCTCGGAATGCCTTTTATCATGTTCTGGACCGTGTTGTGGGTTGTTTTATCGACGGTTGTAATGTTCATTATCTATAAAACCGATCCGAAAAACCAAAGGGGGGATGCCGAATGAACAGCGCACTTCTTGTTATCCTCATCTTTTTGCTGGTGTCACTCTATCTCGGCATCCGGGCGCGCCGGGGCAAGCAAATGAACCTTGAACAGTGGGCAACCGGCGGCAGAAGTTTTGGAACATTGTTTGTATTCTTGCTAAGCGCCGGTGAAATTTACACGACTTTCACTTTTCTCGGCGGCAGCGGATGGGCTTACGGCAAAGGGGGGCCGACGCTTTATATACTCTGGTACGGCTCATTGGCTTATGTTCTTTCCTATTGGCTGCTTCCGGCCATTTGGCGTTATGCAAAAGAACATAAGCTGTTGTCCCAATCCGACTTTTTCGCGAAAAAATACAATAGTCCCGCACTCGGTGTCCTTGTTTCGATTATCGGCATCATTGCCATGATCCCGTACCTTGTTTTGCAGTTAAAAGGGCTCGGCAGTATCGTCAGCATTACTTCTTACGGCTCGATTTCTTCCGGCGTCGCCATCTGGATCGGCGTGATTGCGGTAACCATTTACACCACGATTTCAGGCGTACACGGAACAGCCTGGACATCCGTCATGAAAGATGCATTGGTTTTGGCCGTCGTCGTTTTTCTCGGCATTTATCTCCCCGTTCATTATTTTGGCGGCTTTTCAGATATGTTTCATGCTATTGACCAGGCAAAACCCGGCTTTCTTGCGCTCCCGCACCAAGGGATGAGTGTATATTGGTTCATTTCGACCGTTTTGCTGACGGCACTCGGTTTTTACACGTGGCCGCATTCTTTTGCCGCCTCCTTTACAGCGAAAAATGAAAAAACGTTCCGCCGCAATGCGGTGATTTTTCCGCTGTATCAGTTGATCCTGTTGTTCGTATTCTTTGCCGGTTTTGCGGCGATTCTGACTGTAAAGCCGGCACTTGAAGGAGCAGCAACCGACAATGCCCTGCTCGTTCTTTCTATTGAAAGCTTCCCGCACTGGTTTGTCGGTGTCATCGGCGCTGCCGGTCTGTTATGTGCGCTGGTACCGGGGTCGATGCTGTTGATGAGCGCATCCACAATGATTTCGAAAAACTTGTTTAAAGTATTTAAACCGACCGCCAATGAAACACAAGTGGCCAATGTTGCCAAATATTTGGTTCCGGTCGTATCTTTAATTGCCCTCTACTTCACATTTAACGGCGGGCAAACCATTGTTGCCCTGCTGTTGATGGGGTACAGCATGGTTACGCAATTTTTCCCGGCGATCGTATTCAGCTTTATGAAAAATAACCCGATTTCAAAAGCAGGCGCATTTGCTGGAATTGTTGCGGGCGAACTTGTCGTTTCCTATGTGACGATCACGAATCAGACGGTTGCGACGCTGTTGCCGTTTATGCCGCAAGCAGTCAAAGACTTAAATACCGGGATCATCGCCATGGTTTTGAACTTGATTGTAACCTTTGCCGTGAGTGCTTTTACAAGAGACAGACAAAAAAGCGTTGAAATGGCTGCGTAAACTATTTCCCAAAAAGGAGCCGTGCATGCACGGCTCCTTTTTTAACAAGCTTTCCAGGGATCCAAAAAAATTTTAAAAAAGGTATTGCTTTTTTCTACCGGGCATTATATAATAAATTTGTCGCTGATGAGGCGAACAAAAACAAAAACAAAAACAAAACAATGCGGATGTGGCGGAATCGGCAGACGCGCTAGATTCAGGTTCTAGTGGTGGAAACACCGTATGGGTTCAAGTCCCTTCATCCGCATCACAAAAAGCAAGGATTTCAGTTTATGGCTGGGATCCTTGCTTTTTTATGTTGATATTAAATTTCCTGCCGCATTGTTCCGGAGACCAAGAAATATAAAACAAATACATCGAATTGTTTTCTGCCGGCCATCCATTTCATGATGTTAGGAGCGCCACGAGAAAAATTGGTTTTTACCTTGATTTAAACCGGCGATCCAATTTTTATTTTCTTCCGTTCGCTTAAACTTAAACACATCATTCCCGTTTTATTGATTTTGCCAAAAACCGGTTCCCTTTTTGATAAGGGAACCGGCTTTGTGTCAGGCCATTTTCCGGCAAGCTTCCGCACAGCGCAAGCATGCTTCGGCGCATTTTTGACAATGGTCATGGCTGTATTTCCTGCATTCCTCGCTTAACTAAAAAGGCAGGATCATTTTTCTCCTGCCACTTTATCTTCATGATGTTTTCTTCTGATCATATTTATCAAATGCATCCAGCCTTTTTTTCAATCTTTGATTTTCCTCTTCCAACTTCTGAATCCTCTTATGCATCCCATGGCTATGTTCCAGATGGGCTTTTTTTCCGTGCCCGCCTCCATGGCCATGTCCCCCTAACATCATGAAGATCATCATGAGCGGGCATGCAAGAAACAGCAAAGCATTTAACCATTCCATTTGTACTTCCCCCTTCTTTGCATCAATCGTAAAATTTTCCTGTGCAGAAAATGTGGAGATTTTCGAGGAACGCCCCCTCTTCACGCTTTGTTCACAACCCCTTATATCTTTTATAAAAGCACACGAATATGCATACTTTCTTCAAATTTATGATTTATACTATCTTTGATCATTTTTTGCAGACGGCAAATTATAAAGTTACAGGAGATGAAAAGCATGAGCAAAAGGTTGGCAGGATTGGCAGCCATTTTGAGTTGCATACTCATTCTTGCAAGCTGCCAAAGCAAAACCAGCCAGGGGAAAGATGCCAGCCCTAACAAAGACCCCGGGCTGAGCGAAAAACAAGTGGAAGCCAAAATCAACGTCCAGCAAAACGGCAAAAATAATCTCTATGCTGTCAACTTAGTATCCGGAAAGCTCGGCACAAAAACAACCGGAAAAGTACTGACGGATACAGACTGCACTGCGGACATCAAAGGCGTGAGCCGCTGTAAATCGAAAATCAAGTTGGCGGATGAAAGCGTGATGAAGGTGATTACGCCACATAATATGAAATATTATCGGTGCTATAATATTGGGGAAAGAGTGACTGTCATACCGGGAAAAGACGGGCAAACTTATGTCCGGGTCAACACATCCTCAAAAGCAAGTTAATTTTTTGCAGAGAATTCCAAACGGGCGGGGGTGACGAAGCTGAAGCATTTAAATCATATTTCTTTTAAAATTGGCTTGATTTTCTTTGTGATTATGATTGATTTGGAAGGATTCGTGATTTACTTTTTGCACCAAAATATAGTCAAAGAGCGTGTAAAAGATGAATTCAATTCGCTTTTAGTGAGAAGCAACAGCCACCGGGATGTGCTGGAACAATACAATGACCCGGATTCCATCCACCGTGTTGCTGTAATGGAATCCAAATCCGATCTCATCGTGATTGTATTAAATGGCAATAAAAAATCCATCATTGCTTCACGCCCGCTCGACCGGGGAATGCGAAACATCATTTCAAAGCCCGTTGGCAAAATCACACACAAGGGAAAAATCATAGAAAAGCATTGGGAAGATGAAAAGTACATTGCATCCGTCAGCCCGTTTAAAAACGGCTATGTCTACATGTTTAAGGATACAAAACAAGTTCAGCAGCTGATCTCACAAATGAACCACCACTTCTGGATCGCCGGCCTTCTCGCATTCGGCATTACGCTGATTTTGATCATCCTTTTATCCCGCATTCTGGCGAGGCCGCTGATTAATATGAAAGTAGCGACAAAGAAAATTGCGAAAGGTGACTTATCTGTTGAAATCCCGGTTTACAGTAAAGATGAACTCGGACAGCTTGCTGAATCGATCCGCACGTTGGCCCGCGAGTGGAACCATCTTCGCGAGGAAAGAAGCGAATTTTTGGCTTCCATTTCTCATGAACTCCGCACGCCATTAACTTACATCAAAGGTTATGCAGATATTGCGCGGAAAAACAACTGTGCGGATAACGAAACCTATTTAAATATTATTTATGAAGAAGCCGCGAAATTGTCAGATATGATTCAAAATCTGTTTGATTTGGCGAAAATGGACCGGAATTCATTTCAAATCCAAAAGCAAAACTTCCCGCTGTTTCAAATGCTAAAGCAAATTGAACATAAATTAAGCCCGGCTTTCCAAAACAAAAGGATCATCCTGACAGTGAAGTGTCATCCTTCCATCCTGCTGATTGCAGACCCGGTCCGTTTTGAACAAGTCGTCATCAACCTGCTGGATAACGCTTATAAATATTCAGAGCCACATACGAATATCTTTCTTACCGTAAAAAAAGCAGATGGAGCATGGAAACTCATTGTGCAGGATCATGGAAAAGGGATACCCGAAGAGGATCTTCCCTATATTTTTGAAAGATTTTACCGGGTTGATAAGTCCAGATCAAGGTCTTTCGGCGGTACGGGGTTAGGCCTTGCGATTGTAAAAGAAATTGTAGAGGCTCACAATTGGCATATTCACGCTGACAGCCGGGAAGGTATTGGGACCACTATGGAAATCCGGTTTCAAGGAGGAGATATCATTGAAGAAGCTGCTGCTCGTAGATGATGAAGAAAGGATGCTGGATTTGCTTGCGTTGTATTTGGAACCGGCAGGATATGCCTGCGACAAGGTAACACGGGGACCGGAGGCAATCAGGTATATTCAGGAGGAAACTTACGATCTTATTCTTCTGGATATCATGATGCCAGAAACGGACGGCTGGGAAGTTTGCAGACAGATCCGGAAAATGAGCCAGGTGCCGGTGATCATGCTAACGGCGCGTACAGATAAACCGGATGTTGTCAAAGGGCTGAAAATCGGTGCTGATGATTATATATCCAAACCTTTTGACGAAAAAGAACTTCTCGCCAGAATTGATGCAGTCTTACGGCGTTCCAACCAAAATCAGAATGAAACCATTGAAAAAAACGGATTAAAATGGGATCCGGTATCTTTTCAAGTATTCTGCCAGAATCAGCCTGTCAGCGTGACACCGAAAGAGTTTGCGATGCTTGGGCTGTTTCTGCAGCATCCGAATCAGGTTTTCTCCCGCGAGCAATTATTAACTTCTATCTGGGGATATGAAGTGGAAACAGAAGACCGGACCATTGACTCTCATATCCGCAATGTACGGGATAAATTAAGAAATGCGGGATTCCCGGTTGACAGCCATTTGCAGACGGTTTGGGGCGTTGGATATAAGTGGGTATGGTGAAAAATGAAATTTAACGTTGAACACGGCAAAAAAGGGGCTGCCTGAAGAGCCCCTTTTAATCCTATTTAAAATTACTTGGCGGAAAGTTCATCTTCTGTTACCCATTTATGATTGGTTACCTTTTCTCCGCCATTCGCCGGCGTGTAATCCACCATATAGACTGTTGTTTTCTTTGACGAAACAATTTCAGCAGATGCCCCTTTCATGCCTTCCATATGATTTGCTTCCAATGTCACTTTTGTTCCTGGCTTTAACGCTTTATTCCCCGCCCCTTTAATTTCTTCCTGAACAACCCATTTATGGTTTTTTACTTCGGCTCCGCCTGTTACGGGCTTATAATTCACCGCATAAACGGTTGTGGCGTATGCAGCTTTTACAGTTGCTTTCGCGCCATTCATCCCTTCCATATGGTCAGCGTGGATGACAACCTGGCTGCCTGTTTTATATTTTGGGTTACTTTCTTTTTTCATTCCTTTTGGTACTTCGCTCGAGCCGGAATGATTCATTTCCATGTGTGAATGGGAATCCGCGCTTTTGCTATCCGCAGATTTTGTTTCACTGTTGCCGCATGCCCCTAAAGAAAAGAGAATTGCGAGAGAAAAAATGCCTGCTAATACTTTTTTCATGATCTTACGTCCCCCTTGTCGCTTATCCTTTCTTTTAAAGATACCCGGCATTTGTGCAGAAATTGTGCATTTTACTGTTTACACAAGAAAAATATTGCGTGAATACGGTAGTTTCACGGCTTACTCCAGGACTCAACGCTGTTTTCAATATGGCTTTCAAATACATCTGAATAGGGTTTCATCAAATCGAATGGCGACCAGGCGGTTTACCGGGTAACAGATGTGACCAAACCGGAAGATTCCCGGGAGCTTGTCCGGCTTGCCAAAGATGCTTTCGGCGGTGTAGTTGTGATTTTCCTGAACGCCGGCATTATGCCGGATTCCCCGCTTTCCGCATTAAAAACGGACGAATGGAACAGCATGATCGGCATTAACATTAAAGGGGTTTTAAACGGGATTGCGGCAGTATTGCCAACGTTTATCGCGCAAAAATCAGGGCATATCATTACAACTTCTTCCGTAGCCGGGCTTAAAGCTTACCCGGGCGGGGCAGTTTACGGCGCAACGAAATGGGCGGTACGCGATTTAATGGAAGTATTGCGCATGGAATCCGCACAGGAAGGGACCAACATCCGGACTGCGACAATTTATCCGGCGACCATTAACACGGAATTGCTGGAAACGATCACGGATAAAAATACATCACAAGGCATGACGGCACTGTATGAGCAATATGGCATTACGCCTGACCGGGTTGCCAATCTCATCGTATCACCCAATTTTCCAGCCGTTTTCCTGTCCCAAAAAAAGAAGCCCGGGACCGGCATAATGCCGGTCCCGGGCCTCTTTAAAAAAACGCCCAATTTAATAAAGCCCTGCTTTTTTAAAATACTTGTCTTTTTCGCGGTTATACCGTTTCGTATCCTGGTTGAATTGGCGAATCGTTTGTTCCATTTCCCCATTGTATTCATTTATTTTTTTTATTTGATTATCTAACTCGTCCGGGCTGAACTTCTCCAGATTTTTATAAAATTTGCCTTGTAATGCCAATTGTTTTTTATAATCACCAAAAAAAGTGTTCATATATTTTTTGCGCTCATCCATGATGGTAAGCAGCTTCTGCGCCTGTTTCCGCTGCCCGCCGTCTTTAATTTTTTCCACATTTTCTTTTATGGATGTCGATTGTTCATATGCCTTTTGGAAATTCTTTTTGGATTTCCTCAGCTCTTTCCACTGCTTTTCGGTATAGCTGTCCGCCGTTTTTAATTTCCGCTTCACTTCCGGGCGGTTTTCGTCATTCAGTTCAAGTTGGTTTAAATCAGCATAAATGGACGCCACTTTTTCTTTATATTGGTCCAGCTTCTCCTGGTTCGCGACAAAATCTTTTTCATAGGATGCGGATTTCTTTAATTCTTCGTATATGCTGTCCGCTTGTTTTTTGTCTGAATGGCACCCGGCAAGAAGCAAAAGAAGCCCCGGCAACATCATTCCGAATACAATAAATCTTTTCACCCTCATCTTCTCCCCGTTTCAACTGGATGACGGATTGGATGACAGCGGCCTTCACACGGAAACGTTACCGCGGGCGTTTTATTGGTCAGTACTTTTGTTTTATAGCCCTGCTTCTTGATAAACTTTAGTAACTTCGGCAAATATTTAACGGTTTCCGGTTTGTCATGCAAAAGGATGACCGGCGTTTCCCCTGCCTGTTTTTTTTGCCGGATTTGCTGAATCGTATACTGGACATACCGTGCATCTTTTAACTCCCAGTCGCTGCTGTCCACATTCCAATCCCAAATATGGAACCCATTTTTATCCAGTAAATCGCGCATTTCATCTGTTAAATACGGAATACTTCCATACGGGAGGCGTACCATATAAGATTTTACACCCGTGACGTTTTCCAATATTCTTTGATCCTCAGCCATTTCGTGTAATGGCGCGGATGTATTGCTGTAGATCGCTCTTGCTTTATGTGTGATCCCGTGCAAGGCAAGCCCGTTTCCATTTTTGTACATGCGTTTTACGACTGCCGGATGCTCTTTTATTCTTGGCCCGAGCATGAAAAAGGTCGCTTTCATCTGATAAGCTTCCAACAGATCCAATAACTGGTTGGCCGCACTCGACGGGCCGTCATCAAATGTTAAGTAAATGGCATTTTCTTTCAAATCTTTCTCGTTTTGCTTCGCCACTTCTTTCTGTCTCTCCGCTTCTTTTTTCTGCCGCTGTTGCCCGATCATCGATTTGTACAAAGGAGAACCCGCAAACACTGTCATTGGCGCAGGCGAAAAAGATAAAGTGCGCAGTGATACAGCATGCGCATCTTTTCCTTTGTCTTTCGCTGACATCTTTTCCCCTTTGCCAACGAGTCCGGCCAAAACAACAACAATCAACGTAAATAAGAGCGCCGACACAACTTTTCCCTTGAAATTTAATTTCCTGCCGCGCATATCTCTCTCCCCTGCTCAAAGGCTCACCGTATTTTTCATTTGCTGCCATCTTCCGACATCATCCGCAAAAACTGTCAAACATATATGATTCAGTATACACGAATATCCACAATTTTACCATACTCTACAAAATCTTAATTGTTTGATCATTTTATTCTACATCTTGCTGCAGTCAAATTTCGACAGAGTGAAACGCGAATAGCGTGCTTATCCCTGCTATGGCCGTTTTTTTGTTTTTATTCCCTTAGAATTTTTGAAAAAACGTTCCACTTAAGCACCTTCCCTTATTCCTGAACCCTCCCGCCTTTCCCCCTGCCTGTTTGTAAAAGGCAGCACAACCCACTCATGGCGAATGATAAAGCTGAAGGTGATGAAAATGAAGGTCATTTTAAAAGCACGATGCGTGATTTTTTATGGCCTTTCAGTTTCCGGATTGCCCGGCGTTAGCTGCATGAATTTTACTGGACCGCGCCATCAAACATAAAGAAATGCCGAATGAAGAAACAATGTTGGCTTCGCTGGAAAATACGGGAATCGACATCATACCGGCGGCGGTGATTCCCGATGATATTCCCCCTAAAAAAACCTTTAAGCTTTTCCCAAGCGGCAAAACCTTCTTATTTTCCAGTTGAAAAAGGAATGGCTGCCGGCCCGAAACCAAGCCGGAAAAAATTTCTTTAAAAAAAATAAAAAAAGGCTTTGACAAACGAAATTTATTGTCGTAGAATAATATTTGTCAGCAAGAGCTAAGGAGCTGGCAAGCAAAAATAAAATAATCGGGAAGTAGCTCAGCTTGGTAGAGCACTACGTTCGGGACGTAGGGGTCGCAGGTTCAAATCCTGTCTTCCCGACTACTAAAAACCTTGATGTATCGCGGATGCATCAAGGTTTTTTTCGTTTTCAGCCGGGGTGATTTGCCCGTTGTTTACGCATTCCGTCAACAATTCAGCATTAAAACTGAATGCCCCTTTGATTAAAATTCCAGTGGGGATAAAAAGCCACTTTTTTCTTCACCCATTATGGCCCATCATTCCTTCATGCTTTATGCGTATTAACTTCTTGCTGCTTGTCCGGATGGAATGCCCCCTGTCTCTGTCCTTCCATCCATCCATAAACGTATATTTCTTTTTCATTAAGATGTTTGTCCATTCCAATCCAGTGATTCATTCATTTAATGTAGAGAATTTACGATGAGGAGGTGTGTCAATTGTATTGCAGACCAATAATTGCTACCCCAAGATACATAATTCACAATTGTTTTGTCCCGCGTTTCCAACCCATCATCCATCCACTCGTGGAAGTGAACCGTACAAATGTCGTTACAGTTCCTAGGCATATGTTGAAACCGATCAGAAAAAATGAAGTGGTCTATCACAATCGTCCTTTTCCATGCCGGCATTTTTGGTAGTGCCAGCAAAGCCACTTCGCCTTTTCTTCATCCCTTTCACGTTTGTCCTTTACACCTTTCTTCGAAACATCATATTTTAAATACAAGATATCTTAAGGAAAGGAGGTGAAAGTCAATGACAGATGGTGGTTACAGCACGGGCACATCTTTTGCCCTGATTGTCGTTCTCTTTATCCTGCTTATTATTGTAGGAGCGTTTTATATGGGTGGCTCCGGATATTAAGCATAATCAGCAAACTAGAGAGAAAAAAGTCCCCCTCCACTCAGGCAGCCTCCATTTTGAAGCGTATCATTACGCTTCTTTTTTATTTGCTTTGTCATTGACAAAAAGATCCATGCCATGATGAAAGCACACCAAAAAAGGATAAAAAGCAGTTGGCACAATGATTCGGAGCAGAGCCGATGAGGGCAATATGGCGTTGTCTACGTACTTAGTGAATAAATGTTCCGCTATATCGCATTTTTAATAGGCTGGATAGAAAACCGGTTAAGCCATAAATTGGTTAAAAAACTTCCGATTAACACACCCTATGTTTGGGAGGTGATAAAAATGGAAGAAGAAAAAAGTTACAAATCCAATACTTACTCGTACAATAACCAGCTCGAAGGAAATGTCCAGTCGCAAAATACCGGCAGCGAAGAGGAAAAAGGGCTGGCTGATACCATTCAAAATGTGATGAACAAAGTCACCGGACTCGGGGAAACCGAGTAAAGCGAGAAGGCTGCCGCAAAAACCGTTGAGACGATCCTCAACGGTTTTTTGAACGCTTCTTGCAAAAGATCAGCCGGTCCGCGAAGTTCTTTTACGCAAAACTGCCCAACGTTAAGATTGGCGCGATTTTGGCACGCTTCTTTTACGCAGAATCTGTTAAGAAGACGCGCATTTCAGCGGCCTTTCTTTTCTTAGGGCGTCTGTGCGTAAATATATAGTACCCTTCCTCTGTGCAGAACACTCCTATGTCAAGATAGGCGGAAAACTTGGCAGGCTTCCTTTATATAGAGCGCCCCTGGTTTCATTTTATACAGCAACAGGCCATTCAACAGGCCGCCGACCGGAAGCAGCAGCATCTTATAAGGCACGGGCAGCGCACCTGTTTTTCCGCTTAAAAAATTTAAAGATTTCAAAAACAAACCGACCGTGGTTCCGGCCACAATGCCAATCAGTACGGCTATAGCGACATAGACGATCATGGTAATAAACATCACGGCAGGCTCAATGTATTTCATTTGGTTCACGTTTTCCCACTCCTGCATGTCAAAACATTGTTAGTTTTATTATACACCCCGTAATACCGAGCGCAGATAAACGTGAAAAAAATGGACCGGGCACTGCATCCGGGGCGCAAGGATAACAGGCTCAGCTAATGCCTCCGGTTTGCTTGGAATATCCGGTTCTTGAATGGGAAAACCCCGCCCTTCTAAGAAGGACGGGGTTTAACAGATTATGTATGTGCCGCAGTTGCCGTAATTAAACTAAGAAAGTTTTAGAACCACACTCCTCAAAGTGGGTGTCCGCAAAAGCGTTCCTGCCATCCTCCCTGCCAAACGGCAAAAGGCTCGGCATTCCCGCAATAATGTTAAACTCCCTATAACATTTTAAAGGTTAAAACTTTATTAATATTACGTACAACGCAGCTTGTACTCTTATACTACGCTTTATGCACCGCAAGATCAAGAGGAAAATTTTTCATTCCGTTTCACCGGTCCAGGCCATCATGCCGCCTTCCAGGTTTGTGACATCAAAACCCTGGCTTTCGAGAAACTGGCATGCCATATAGCTCCGCCCGCCGGAATGGCAAACGACAATATAGTCTTTGGAACGGTCAAGATCCTCTAGGCGGAATCCCAGCAAACCGAGCGGAATATGCAGCGCGCCCGGAATTTTCCCTTCCGCCACTTCCTCCGTTTCGCGCACATCGATAATATTGAGTTTTTCACCCTTGTTCAGTTTTTCCTCGACTTCCTTCGCAGAAATTTCTTTCATCAAAATTCCTCCCTCGTAAAACAAAATCCCCTCTTTTTCGAAAAGCGCAGGCCTTGCCAGCGATGATTTTGCGGAAAATCCGATGTCAGCGGCTTTTCACAAGCAGGTTGACCGCTTCTTTTACAAGGCTTCCCGCGTCTTCCCCGTTTTGTTCGGCATTTTTCACACATTCCACCAGATTGGTGCTGACAATGACGCCGATCGTGCGGTCAATTGCCGTCCGGGCGGCAGACAATTGGGCAATGACCGCTTTGCAGTTGTCCTTTTCTTCCATCATCCGCAGTACTCCCCGCAATTGCCCTTCGATTCTTTTGACACGGTTTTTGATTTGCGCATCGTATTCCACCTTTTTCCCTCCCCGGTTCCAAGATAGTATAAGAATGAATATGAAATCCTTTTCTGCGTAATAAACGGATGCTGAAATTGGCTTCAAGCCGGCTGGAAGCAATGAGGTGAAGACTGCCTTTTGGAATTTCGCCGGAAAACCGCTTTAAATAAGCCGTCGGAATCACAATGGCATCCCCGGTACCGCTTCCGGCATGCTGGTAATCCCTCACATCGACCACCACTTTATTTTCAATCACATCTTTTCTTAAATCCGCCCGCACGGTACCGCGAACGGGAACGTAACGTGTATAGCCGGTTTTCGTGAGAATGAGCGCAAGAACGAGCAAAACAATATACATTTATACGGATGACCTCCTGCCCGTAGTTCGGTTACAATCCCCATCATATACCCCAGGTGGTATTATTGTCAAATGGATTGCTTAAAGAAACCCGCTTGAAATGGTAAAATAAGGGCGCTACATTTTTTAAAAGCAAGGAGAAGGGGAAATGAAGACAAAAACAGCAGGCTGGTTCACGCTCTTTTTGGCTATGATGCTCGCCGTTGCAGGGTGCGGGCTGCATCAAAACAGCACAAAAACGGGCACAGAACCAAAAACAGCGCAACAAACAAATACCGGGCCGGGAGAAAACCGGCAAACGGCAGGCAAGCAAATTGCTGTTAAACTTGCCGGTGTTACCGATGGGGACACGATTAAGATTTATTATCATGGAAAAGAAGAGACGGTCCGCTATTTGCTCGTTGACACGCCGGAATCAAAAAAACCGGGTATGTGCGTACAGCCGTATGCAAAAGCGGCCTATTACCGGAACAAGCAGCTCGTTTCAAGCGGCAAACTGACGATCGAATTTGATCACGGGGCAAAACGCGACAAATACGGGCGGCTCCTCGCTTATGTATTCGTAAACGGCAAGTCCGTGCAGGAAAAGCTGCTGAAAGAAGGGTACGCGCGCGTGGCCTATGTGTATGAACCGCCCTATCAATATTTGGGCACTTTCAAAAAAGCCGAACAGCGGGCTAAAAACGAAAAGCTCAGGGTCTGGTCGCAACCCGGGTATGCAACAGACCGCGGTTTTAACGGGTGCGAAAAAGGCAGTTCCGCATCCAGTGCTACCGGCGGGGAGAGCCGTTCCAGCAGCGGGAGCAGCGGTTTCCAAAACTGTACGGAACTGCGCAAACAATATCCAGACGGCGTGCCGCGTTCAAACCCTGCTTATCGCTCCTATATGGACGGCGACAAGGACGGATACGCATGCGAACCATACAAGTAAGAAGCAGGCTTGCACAAGCCTGTTTTTTCTTTTTGCGGCGCAGGGCACCCCGGCTTGCACCACCTTCCCCGCCGCTTGCTTCGAGCCTGCTTTTTGGTTTCACAGACAAGCCCGCATGATTTCCGTCTGCCCGGCAACCGCCTCAACCCCGGTGCTTTTTTCGAGCGATTTTACAAGCTCTCCGTTTGTAATGATGATCGCTGTAATCGTATCCGCTGCATTGGCTTTGATAAATTCCAGATTAAAGCGAATCAACGGATCGCCTTTTTTAACTGTGTCCCCCGCCTGCACAATCGTTTCAAAACCCTTTCCTTCAAGCGAAGCCGTTTCCAGTCCGATATGAATCAGAATTTCCAGCCCTGATTCCCCGCGCAACCCGATTGCATGCTTTGTCGGAAATACTTGGATCACCTCGCCGTCAAACGGGGAAACGGCACGCCCCTCTAACGGCCTGATTGCCACGCCGTCTCCAATCATTTTTTTGGAAAAGATGGGATCGGGCACATCCTCAATCGGCGTCACCTCTCCTCCCATTGGCGCAAAAATATGCTCTTCCTTTCTTTTTCGGTGGAAAAATGGAAACAAAACGGACACCTGCCTTGTTTTCAACTAAATACACCTTCTATTTTAACATGTATGAAAAAAAAATCCGGCAGTTTTCATTGAAAATGCCGAATTCATCATCTGTTCTTACTTGCAGGCCGGACTTTATCATCCTTGAACTTTTCATACGTTTCTTTGCGTTCAGCTAACATCTTATTGTAGACAAAGCGAACACAACCAAATGTCTTAGCTAATCATGCGGATTGTTCTTTGTTTGGTAACAAACGAAACTTGAAAGCTTTGTTTTGCTTGGCCATATCCATTCACCTCACTTTGTGCGGAAAAATTTCGTATATATTGATTATATCGTAAAAATCCGTACAATCAATATGAGGTGATATTGCTCCGGTGCATGGAAACGGCCGTTTTTCCGAACGCTAATGTCTTATTCATAAACGGCAGCGCGTGCCCATTTGCCCCGGGAAAACACCCAATCGAATGGTCCCCTTCTTCCATTTTGACCCCTTCGTCATGCTTTTCCGGCAAAGCCCGGCTTCTCTTTTCTATCCTGTCTGTTACAAACAGTTGAAGAACGGGTAAACTACTGTCGTATTCCATCGGAGAGGAGTAAGTGAAGATGAGATTGAAAGATAAAGTAGCGATTATAACCGGCGGCGGTTCCGGCATCGGGGAAGCGTCCGCTTTGAAACTGGCTGCAGAAGGCGCAAAAGTTTGCGTAATGGATATTGAACAGGAACGGGCGGATGAGGTGAAAAGACGGATTGAACAAAATGGCGGGGAGGCAATGGCTTTGGAAGTCGACGTCGCTGATCCGGAACGGGTGAAAGCGGCCATTGACAAGACAGTCGGAGAATGGGACCGGCTGGATATCGTGTTCTCCAATGCCGGCATTAACGGGACAGTGACACCGATTGAAGATTTGTCCCCGGATGACTGGGATCAAACGTTGTCGACCAATTTAAAAGGGACTTTTCTCCTGACAAAATATGCAATCCCGCATATGAAAAATAGCGGCGGCAGCATTATCATCACAAGCTCGATCAACGGCAACCGTATTTTTTCCAACATCGGCATGTCCGCCTACAGCAGTTCAAAAGCCGGGCAGGTAGCATTTATGAAAATGGCCGCTTTGGAACTTGCCCGCTATAAAATCCGGGTCAATGCTGTTTGCCCGGGGGCGATTGAAACAAAAATCGAGCAAAACACGAACCGTACGGAAGCGCTCGAGAAAGTGCAAATTCCGGTTGAATTTCCGGAGGGCGACCAGCCGCTTTCCGAAGGGCCGGGAAAACCGGAACAAGTTGCCGATCTCGTTTTGTTCCTTGCATCGGACGATTCCAGCCATATTAGCGGCACAGACATCTATATCGACGGGACGGAATCGCTGCTGCGGGGATAACGTTTATTGACGCATCCGGCCCCGGCCATCCGCATGTTGAAGGTGCGCAGAGCTTTTCCTAAAATCATGTTTGGCATCCTTTCCAAGCCCAATTTAAAAGGCGGCGTTGTCTCTTTGAAGCCACTGAAAAAGCACTGCAAAAATAAAAAAGACGTTGACACACTCCTGCTATTTGTGTTTCAACGTCTTTTTGCATTCTATATGTTGTATGCACGGTAATACAAAATCACTTTTTTAATGGCGTTGTCTCTTTTCGCCGCCTTTCTTTTTTTGCGATTTTAAAACGGATAAAATATGAATGCCAACACGGCAGTGAGGATGCCCGTAATGATCCCGAAAAATACTTCTGCCGGTTTATGCCCTAAAAGTTCTTTCAGTTTCTGCCGGGATTCCGCATTTGTTGTCTCCGGATCTTTCATTGTCTCCATGAGGCGGTTAAAGTCGGCGAGCAGGCGGTTCAGCACTTCTGCATGGAAGCCGGCCTGCCTGCGCACACCGGTGGCATCGTAAATGACAATGGATGAAAACACGATGCTGATGGCAAAGGCATTGGAACCGAATCCGGAAGTCAGCCCGATCGCCGTTGTAAGGGCAATGACCATCGAGGTATGCGAACTGGGCATTCCGCCTGTACTGAACGCCATTCTCCAGTCAAATTTCCCTGATGTGATGAAATGAATGGGCACTTTTATGATTTGTGCTACAAGCATTCCAAGTAAAGCGGATAAAATCGGATACGATAAAAACATTTTTCCTCCTTCATGAAAAAAACTATTTTTTCTGTCCGGCTGTGTACGCTGCGATGATGATCATGCAAGAGCCACCCGGTTAATTGAAAAAAGCGGCAATGGGCTTTCGGCATTTTCTTTTAACACCATTTGGCTGAGCATCTCTCCGACACTGCTTGCAAATTTAAAGCCGTGTCCTGAAAATCCTGCGGCTATGGCCACATTGGGATATACAGGAAGGGTATCGATGATGAAATGTTCATCCGGCGTATTGGTGTACAAGCATACTTTTCCCTTTTTTAAGCGGCCGGCTGCCCCCCCCCCGCATGTATGTTTTCAAAAAGGCCCGGATATCTCCTTCGTCTTCACGGTATGCGCCAAATTCCCGGTTCATTGTATCAGGGTCTGCCGCCTGCCCGCCGTCATGGCGCCCGACTTTCACGCCGCTTCCATTAAAACTTGGAAAACCGTAGTATGTTCCTTCGTATCCGTCCATTGTAAAAGCCGGAAACACATCTGCATTGAACAGCGCTTCGTCCGCTTCAAACCAGCCGACCGTTTTCCGGACCGGCTGAAGCGGCAAATTGAGCCCTAAGTTTTCAAGCAGTTTCCCGTTCCACGCACCGCCGCTGACAATGCATTTTTCAGCGGTGAATGTGCCGCTTTCTGTTACAACAGTGACAGTCCGGCCGTCGGTTTTCAGATCTGTAACCTGGGTATTGGCAAGCAGGCGCGCACCCTTTGCTTCCGCCAGTTTACGGCAGGCGCGGATGCAGTTTTCCGGAAACAGGACGCCGGCATCCGGTTCATAAATGGCACGGTAGCCCGCGGGAAGCGAAATGCCGGGCCAGCGTTTTTCCACTTCCGCGCCGGCCATCGTTTCAATCGGGAGGTTGTATGTATTTGCGCTTTCGACTGCTTCGTTTAAAAAGGCCGCATGATCCTCCGGGCTGAAACTGAGGAC
The DNA here is from genome assembly GCF_038008605.1 of Weizmannia sp. FSL W8-1119. NCBI lineage: Bacteria > Bacillati > Bacillota > Bacilli > Caryophanales > Bacillaceae > Heyndrickxia > Weizmannia sp. FSL W8-1119. Next base: position 2,153,663 of record NZ_JBBOZL010000001.1, read on the forward strand.
GCCGGTTTTGGCAAAAATCTTTTCTCCGGAGGCCTTTTCCAGTTCATCCCAAAGCGTTTGCGCCCGCAACACGAGCGGCACGTAATCCCGCCCTTCCCCGTAGGCATGGCGGATGATTCTCGTTTCGCCGTGGTGGCTGCCGGATGTATGCGGCGGGTCAAAAGCATCCAGCAAAAGCGTTTTTACACCCTGGCTTACCAGAAAATAACCGGCTGCCATTCCCATTGAACCGGTACCAACGACAATAACATCGTAATGTTTCTCCATTGTATTCCCTCCCTCTCCGTTATTATAACTATAACATGTGGTTTGGAAAATTTGGCAAAAACAGAAGATGCCCTTTTAATAAATGGCATCTTCTGTAACAAGGTCGTTTTCCGCAAACCGTTCGACCCGGAGCGGTGTAAGATCAATGGTTTCATACTTTCCGGTCCGGATCAGCTCCGACAGCCCCTTTCCGACGGCCGGCGCCTGCTGCATACCGTGCCCGCTGAACCCGAACGCGGCAAAATACCCTTTCATTTCCGGATGCTCGCCGATGATGGCATTATGGTCGGCAGTATTGTAGTCATAAAGGCCGGCCCAGCCGCGTTCGACTTTTACCTTTTCAAAATTCGGGATGCGCTGCGCAAGAACAGGCCAAATCTGCTCTTCAAATTCGGACCGCTTCCAGCTGAAGTCGATCGCCGGCTTTTCCTCTTCCCCGTATCCGGCAATGATTTTGCGCCCCTCGTGCCGGAAATAGACACCAGTCGGATCCATTGTCAGCGGCAACGGTTTTGTAAGCGGTTTTTTCACATCAAACATAAAAATCCGCCGCGGTACTGGTATAATCGGAAGCGGCAATCCGGCTTTGCTGCTCAATCCGGAAGCCCAGGCGCCCGCACAGTTCACGACAACAGGCGCAAAAAACGCCCGGCCATCTTTGAGCCGCACGCCTTTTATCCGGCCCTCTTCCGCCAAAAAGCAGTCCGCTTCTTCATAAATATATTCCGCGCCGAGATGTTTCGCATTTTTTATAAACCCTTGCATCGCCGTGTACGGGTCCAAATACCCGCTTTCCGCACAGTACAGCCCGCCTGCAAGATCACGCGTGATTAATTCGGGAATGAGCGCCACAAGCTCTGTTTTCCCAAGCCATTCAGATAAGACGCCGTTTTGGTGCTGGAGCTTTAACTGCTTTTCAAAAAGCGGCCTCATTTTTTCTGCCGCTAGAAATAAGTATCCGCGCTGTTTCAAATCGATTTCAAAAGTTTCGTTCCCGATGGCCATGTTACGGGTGAAATTTTGATAGGCTTTAAGGCTGTACCGGCTCATTTTAATATTAATCCCCGTTGTAAAAAGCTGCCGGATGCCGCCTGCGCTCCGCGGGGTTGACGCATATGCATAGGAGGGGTCCTTTTCAAACACAATGATCCTGCCGGTAAACCCGTCCGCGAGCAAATGGTACGCCACACTCGAACCGATAATCCCGCCGCCAACAATGATCACATCCGCCTTGTTTTTCATCCCATCCCCCCTTTAATGATTGTCGATCTGGGCGCGCTGCAGTTTCCCGCTGAAATCGACATACACGGCTTTCCATTCCGTGTATACATCAAGCGCTGCCGGCCCCGAGTCGCGGTGCCCGTTGCCCGTTCCTTTTGTCCCGCCGAACGGGAGATGGATTTCAGCCCCCGTCGTCCCGGCATTGATGTAGACAATCCCGGTATCCAAATCACGCATCGCCTGAAAAGCTTTATTCACATCTTTTGTAAAAATGCCGCTCGACAGCCCAAAAGTGACGCTGTTGTTAACGGCAATCGCTTCTTCAAGGCCTGCTACCGGAATGATCGAAACAACCGGGCCGAAAATTTCTTCCTGTGCAATGACCATTTCCGGGCTGACATCCGTAAAAACGGTCGGCGCATAGTAATATCCTTTTCCCGGCAAAATGCGCCCGCCTGTAAGCAGCCTTGCCCCTTCTTTTTTGCCGGTTTCAACATACTGGTGGATGCGGTCGAGCGCTTCTGCATTGATAACCGGGCCGACTGCCACCGTTTCATCTAGGCCGTCGCCGATTTTCAATTCCGCCGTTCGCCGGATCAGCTTTTCTTCTAGTGCATCTTTGATCTTTTCATGGACAATGACCCGGCTTGTAGCCGTGCATCTTTGCCCGCTCGTGCCAAATGCACCCCAAAGGATGCCGTCCACCGCTAGATCAAGATCCGCATCGTCCATGACAATCACTGCGTTCTTCCCGCCCATTTCAAGCGAAGTCCGTTTCAGAAGGCCGCCTGCCCGTTCATTGATTTTACGCCCGACTTCATTCGAGCCGGTAAAAGAGATGAGGCCGATGCCCGGATGTTCCACCATCGCTCCGCCAATCACGGAACCGGAGCCGTGGACAAGATTGACAAGCCCTTTTGGGAGTCCCGCTTCTTCATAAATTTTTACAAATGCGCATGCTGTGGCCGGCGTTTCCGTAGCTGGCTTCCAAATCACCGCATTCCCCGTTACAAGCGCCGGCAGTGATTTCCAGGAAGCAATGGCGATCGGAAAATTCCACGGCGTGATCAGCCCGGCAACGCCAACCGGCACACGGATGCTCATCGCAAATTTATTTTGCAGCTCAGATGGCACGGTATCACCGAATTGGCGTCTCCCTTCCCCTGCCATGTAAAAGGCCATGTCGATCGCTTCCTGCACTTCCCCGCGCGCTTCATCGATCACCTTGCCCATTTCGCTTGTAAGCGTGCGCGCGATCTGTTCTTTTCTTTGTTTTAACAGTTCTCCGACTTTGTATAAATAGTTTGCGCGCTCAGGTGCCGGAACGAGCCGCCACATGCTTTGCGCGCTTTTGGCAGCCTGGACGGCGCGGTCAAGGTCCGGTGCTTCGGACTGCGCCACTTCGCCCAATGTTTTCCTGTTTGCAGGATTTACAACCGGGGCAAATTTTCCCGTTGACGGTTTGCACCACTCGCCGTCAATGTAATTCAAATATTTTTCCATGCGCTGTTCCCCCTTTAAAAATCGAGCATTTGCCCGATCCCGAGCTGTATGGCTTTTTCGTAAACCGTTTCTGCAGCCACCAGGTCAAACAGGGCCATGCCCGTTGATTTAAAAACCTGTAGCGTGTTTGGATCCGGCTTTACTTTTTGCGTGACAATTTTGGAAAACGGAATGGTTTCAAGCCGGCTGTCCACATCCCCACTTTCCTTTGCGGCATCGTGCGAGTCGATATATATCGATTTCAAGTTTTTCAAAAGCGCATCAGGAAATTCGCGCATATGCGGCTGGTATGAACCGATGCCAATGACAAGCTTTCCGTCGTAAAGGTCTTCTTCCGGCAGTACAGGTGTGGCAGATGATGTTGCCGTAATGAGGATATCGGCGTTTTCGGCAAGTTCGCGGGCGGATTTGGCTGTATGGACCGGGATATTTGGAATGAGCGTTTTGAACCGGCGAATAAATGGGGGAATGTGGGAAGGTGTCCGGTTGAATAAAAAAATGTTTTCGATGTTGCGTGCGGTGCAAACGCCGGCAAGCTGATACAGCCCTTGATAACCCGTGCCGATAAGCCCGGCCGTTTTGGCATCGCCAGGCGCAAGATATTTTGCCGCCGCCCCGCCGATTGCCCCGGTCCGGAGCCCGGTTAAAACCGTGCCGTCCATAAGCGTTTTCATGGATCCATTCCTGCTGTCAACCAAAATGACAGCGCCCTGTGTCACCGGCCGGTCCTTGTTGCCCGGGAAAACCGAGACGATTTTTGCGCCGGCTGCCTCATTTGTGCTGCACGGCATAAAAAGGACGGAGTGGTTCCGGATGGTAAAATGCGTGCGCAGTGGCATTTGATAACCGTTTTCTTCATAGATGCGGTATGCTTCTTCTACAGCTGCAACCATTTCCTGCATGGAGGCCGATTTGAGGACATCACTTCCGTTAAGGACAAGCAAGGCCGCACCTCCTTACTTCAGGGATTTGGTAAAAATATATGTGAGGCAAAGCAGGATCATGATAAAAAAGGATTTGGCAGCCGGGGAAGCAGCTTTGGGTCCCGGACCTCAAGCTTTGTCGGATTGGGGGCTATAACGTGACAGTTTCACAGGGGTTAATTTTATTTTTCCTCAGGGGCGCATATACGAAAAAACGCCCAAACCTGTAACAGGGTGGACGTTTTGTGTGATGGAGCATAGCGGGTTCGAACCGCTGACCTCTTGCATGCCATGCAAGCGCTCTCCCAGCTGAGCTAATGCCCCGTGATATAAAGTTGGGAATGGAGCATAGCGGATTCGAACCGCCGACCTCTACAATGCGAATGTAGCGCTCTCCCAACTGAGCTAATGCCCCGTTTTGTCATGATCACCGTTTTTCATCAGCGACAATGTTATTATACAATGCAAAAAATGATTGTGCAACTATTTTTTTAAAAAGTATGTGTCAAGTTTTTCTCGACAAGGTTTAAATATCGGGTATTCCAAGACACTCTTTTTGTACACTTTCGGCTACCGTGCTTTACTTGCTCGGTGTAATTTTCGGAAAAGATGTAATATTTCCGTATAAAGATGGATAACGGGGATGTTGAGGCGCGCGAAATTCACTCGCTTTCCGCGGGCGGCCGGCGAGCCTCCTCGCTCGTACCTCGCTGCGGGGTCTCTCCTGGCTCGCTTTTCCCGCAGGAGTCTCGTAAATTTCGCGCGCCTCAACGATCAGTCCCCACTGAGCCAAGCTTAAAACGAAAGCTCTAATATTTTGCTTAAATGTCCCATTGCCGATGAACGGCTTGAATGCAGGGCAACTGATCCGTGCTTTACGCCCACTGACGGGCGTACAGGCTGCTTGAATAGTTGAGACATCCTGATGGATTGTTGCAAGCTCCGTTGCTTTCTCGCGCTTCTTGAACGGTGTTTCAGATAGGTTTCCTGCAATGTCCCGTTAAGCATGCCCTGTTTCACCTTTACCATGGCTTCGGCGCCAGCTTTACTCCAATGCATCCCCCTTTTCTTCATTCTGAATGAGATATGCCTTTGATTTGATTCCATTGCCCCCAGGCCTCTCGCACCTTCCGGTACGTTCTCTACCTTGTCCCTCCAGTCAAAAATGCGGTCCCAGTTTTTTAGGATGTACGAACGAAACTCCTTGACTTTCTTAAGGCTCTTTTCATCCGTCAATGTGCTTTCATGCGTATCCAAATATAACGTGAATTGGTCCAGGTCATGCGTTCTAATCGCTTTTCTAATTTGCTCTTTGATCTCGCTCTTTCCGCCCCCGAATGTCCTTACGATGGCTTGTGCAACGTGGTAGGTATCCAGCTGGTTGAGCACCGGAAATTCCGACTGTGAGAAAGCTGTTTGAAACCTTTCAGCTGTGTATCCCGCACCTCCATCACTATTTGTAATGACACGAGCTTTTTCTAGGGAATAGGTGTTGGCTGCTACAGCTTGGACTTCATCCCAAAATGTCTGGATGGATTTCGTCGTCATGATAACAACGGGATGGTGTAGAGAGACTCTTTTGCCATTGGTTTCCCATCCTTCATAGAGAATGGCGTGGTGGACTTCCAAACCCTGTTTCTTTTCTAGTCCCCGGACGAATATACCATCAGCTTCGGAAAACAGGTAATCTACCTTCTTTCCCTCAGGTAGTGAATCAGCTATTTCTAGCTCTTCTACAAGTGCCTTGTCGGCTTCAGCTTGCGTTTTCCCTACGTGTTTCACCATGTTCCCTACAGTTGTGTGACTAAGGCTCACTGCTGTCCATTCTTTTAAAATATCAGCTACCTCCCGATAGGTGTTCTCACTTGCCAACTCTGCCACCTTTAACTCCACTAACGGGCTGTATCGTTGGTATGGTAAAAGCCCTAACCATTCATCCAGAGGATAATGTGAATTCCCTTTCTGGTCATGCATTAGTGAACGTTTAAAGGTCACATTTCCAAATAAAAACTGAATGCTTCTGTTATCACTCCGGCAGTACTCCCAGCCATCCTCCAGCTTTTTTTGCTTAATTGTTTTATCTAACGTCTCAAATATTTCCCCAACCCATTGCGTAAAGGCATTCTGGATCAGAATTTTAACTTGTTCTTCAAATTCAATAAGACTTTTTGTATCCTTTAATAATCTAGCAATTATTGATATAATATCCATAGGAAGACCTCTTTCTAAATGTATTCGCCCACAAGCGTACATTTAAATGATAGAGCGTCTTCCCATTTTTTTCCACTCATCTGCCCTTCGAGTAAAATTTTACACATACTTTAAAAAAATAGTTTCCCGTTTGCCGCCTTGTTTTTTCGCATTGCGGCCGGGGAATACTAATGAAGATACTAAAAAAGGAAGTGGACGGTATGTTTCATTTCTTTTATTACCGTTTTTTACGCTGGCCGATCATTGTCCGGATATTGAACCTGGCCCTTGCTGTGATCTTTGTATTCGGGCTGGCCATCCATTTTGTCGAACCGAAAACTTTCCCGACGGTGTTTGATGGTGTTTGGTGGGCAGTCATCACGACAGCAACAGTCGGTTACGGGGATTTGTACCCGGTCACTTTTGCGGGCCGGGTGATCGGCATCATCCTCATTTTATCGGGTGCCGGCATTCTGTCTGCCTATTTCGTGGCGCTGGCCGGTGCAACGGCTAAACGGCAAAACGCTTTTTTGGAAGGAAAAGCGGCGTTTACGGGAGGAAAACAAATGGTCATTATCGGCTGGAACGAACGCGCCAGAAAAGTAATCGGGCAGCTCATGGAATTAAAAGAGCGGCAGCCCATTGTATTGGTGGATGAAACACTTGAATCCAACCCTTATCCTTATGATAATGTGTATTTTATAAAAGGAAAGCCGTATCAGGACGAGACGCTGAAAAAAGCAAATGTCCGGGCGGCGAAGGCAGTGCTGATCACGTCCGACCAGCATAAAACGGAGACGGAAGCAGACATGGGCGCAGTCCTGACACTGCTTGCTGTCAAAGGCTTGAACCCGGATGCATATTGTATTGTGGAAATCCAGACAGCCGACCAGGTAGTAAATGCCAAGCGGGCGGGCGCGGATGAAGTGATCCAGGCAAATATACAGGCAAGCTTTGTCATGCTGAACAGCCTGATTTCAAACGGGATGTCCGATACGCTTTTGTCGTTATTGAACCAGCAGGAAAAAAACCATCTTGACTTTATTCCGGTGAAGCCGAAGTGGCGGAATTTGACGGTAAAAGATTTGAGCCGGCAGCTGCAGAAAGAGCGAAAAATTTTAATCGGCATCCAATCGAGGGATGACACCATGATCAATCCGCCCTTGGATTATACCATTACGGATGAAGAGCATTTATTTGTCGTTTTGGAAAAAGGCAAGTAACCATTCAAAAGTTTGCCGGGAAAATTTTCCAGCGAATTGGCGATAAAATAACCGAGAACCGGTGCAGGCGGATGTTCAGCAGTGGACGGCCAAATTGGTAAGGCAGCTGATCCCGTGCCTTGCAGATTGCGCATTTTTATAAAGCGGCTTGCACCTTATGCTACATCTGATATGCTGCACTACGAAGATTGCTTCGTTTTGAGAAGCGGCTTCATCTGAATCAGCTGGAAGTTTTGGCTTGCGTTTGCCTTATCCAAGAAAAAAGCAGGGCTGGCATTGCCCTGCTTTTTTTCTGCATTATTTCAAACGTTTTTCGAGTTCTGCTTTCAAATCTTCATAGCCCGGTTTGCCGAGGAGTGCGAACATGTTTTTCTTATATGCTTCCACACCAGGCTGGTCGAACGGGTTGACGCCGTTCAAATAGCCGCTTACCGCACAGGCTTTTTCAAAGAAGTAAACGAGGTAGCCGAATGTGTATGCATCGGTTTTCGGAATGGAGACCACCAGGTTCGGTACGCCGCCGTCTGTATGGGCAAGCAATGTACCTTCAAATGCTTTGTTATTCACAAAGTCAACGGTACGGCCGGCCAAGTAGTTCAAACCATCCAAATCGTTTTCTTCTTTTTCAATTGTCAGTTCTTCGCGCGCCTGCTCTACTTTTACGACCGTTTCAAACAAGTCGCGGCGACCTTCCTGGACATACTGGCCAAGGGAATGCAAGTCGGTCGAGAAGTTTGCGGAAGAAGGATAGATGCCTTTTTGGTCTTTCCCTTCACTTTCGCCGAATAATTGTTTCCACCATTCGGAGAAATATTGCAGCCCCGGTTCGTAGTTGATCAGCATTTCGATCGTTTTGCCTTTGCGGTACAGGATATTACGGACAGCCGCATATTGGTAGGCAATGTTTTCCGCTACTTCAGGGTTCGAGAAATCATCAACGGCTTTTGCCGCCCCGTCCATCATCGCTTGGATATCGACGCCGCTTACTGCGATCGGCAGCAGACCGACAGGCGTTAAAACAGAGTAACGGCCGCCGACATCATCCGGAATCACGAATGTTTCGTAGCCTTCCGCATCAGCCAGCGTTTTCAATGCTCCTTTTGCGCGGTCCGTTGTCGCATAGACGCGGCCTTTTGCTTCTTTTTCGCCGTATTTTTCAATGAGCAGTTTGTTGAAAATACGGAAAGCAATCGCCGGTTCTGTCGTTGTTCCGGATTTGGAAATGACATTGATGGAGAAATCTTTGCCTTCCAGAACGTCCATTAAATCTTTCATATAGGTGGAGCTGATGCTGTTGCCGACGAAGAAAATTTGCGGGTTTTTGCGTTTTTCTTTCGGCAGCACGTTCATAAAGCTGTGGTTGAGCATTTCAATTGCGGCACGGGCACCAAGATAAGAACCGCCGATGCCGATCACAAGCAGCACGTCGGAATCACTTTGGATTTTTGCCGCTGCTTTTTGGATACGGGCGAATTCTTCTTTATCATAATCTTTTGGCAATGTCAGCCAGCCGGTAAAATCATTGCCGACACCGGTTTTTTCATGTAAAAGCTTATGGGCCAATCGAATCGGTTCGCTTAAGTATGTAATTTCATGTTCGTTAAAAAACGCGAGCGCTTTTGAATAATCAAACTGAATATGCGTCATTGTCCAGATCCTCCTGTTATCGATTTACCATCTCCACTTTATCGAATCTTTACCCTTTTCGCAAGGAATGTAACGAATTTCTCACATTTCCTGCATGCATAATGTTTGCGGATTCTTGCCATGCTATTCCTGTACATTGAACAAGGAGGTAAAAAAATGAGCATTGTACAAAGAATTGCGTTAATTTTCACGATTATCGGCGCGATCAATTGGGGCCTTATCGGTTTTTTCAACTTTGATCTGGTAGCGGCCATTTTTGGGGACAATTCCGCGATCTCCCGGGTCATTTATAGCATTGTCGGCATTTGCGGCCTGATTAACCTCGGCCTGCTTTTCAAACCGGATGCCGAAGTGGAACGTACTACCCAGGCAAAACCGACGAGATAAGTGATCCGGCCGTGGGAAACCGTATTCATTGTAGCAAAGGCAGTGCAGCATGCCTGCCTTTTTTGGTGTTTTTTTATCTTTTTTCCCTTTACGCCCGCTTCTTTTTTCATTTAAAATGAAGCTATAAAGATTAGCAGGGAAGTGTGCAGCTTGGAAATTCAAATTGTTCAGAAACACGCATTTAACGCGGTCGGGAGCAAATGGACCGGTACCTTCGAGCAGGCGGCAAACGGTGATATCAAAAGATTTTTCCATCAATTTAAGCAAAAAATGGGGGAAATCCGTCATTGCACCGATCCCGGTGTTGTGATCGGGCTTTCCTACCACCCGCAGGATGATGATGGCTTGTTTTCCTTTTACCTTGTCCGCGAAGTGGCCTACATAGAAGCGGTTCCGGAAGGCATGACAGCCCTGACTGTTCCTTCGTATACATTTGCGGCTGCGAAATATAAAGGCAAAGGCGTGCAAAAAGCGTATGCCGAATTGTATAAATGGATCAGGAAAAACGGCTATACCGTCTTTCAGGGGCAGCTTGAGCACCGTGAAGATTATCCGGCAACATACGAACCTTTAAGCGATGAACCGGAATTGACCATTTATATCCCGCTATATATAGAATAATACGCGGGCAGATTTCCCCGCGTTAGGCAAACTATTCTGCATAGCAACATGGCACGTGGTTTCAGACGGATTCACCCGGCAAATCGTGGTAAGAAACTATTCTGCATAGAAACGGCGGCGCCCGCCATTCATCCGGCGGGCTTGCGCGTACAAGCGGTTTGCATCGCACTTTAAATTGGGCAGCGGCGTAAGTGGGATTTGTAGCCAGCTCACGGCGGAACTGAGATCCATACACCGGATTTATCCCCCGCAGACCCGGCGTTTTTCGGATAAAAAAAATCCGGACAATCTGTATGCCCGGAATCGCCCGATTATTTTTTAATCAAATCTTCACGTTTTGATTTTTCAATCCATTCTTTTAACTTATCGCGCAGCGTGTTGAAACCTTCTCCGGACTCTTCGGCGGCTTTCACGGCACCTTGGCGCCGGCGCGGTTTCCTTGTGTCTTGATGCGGCGCTTCTTCCGTTGCTTTCATGGAAAGACTGATTTTGCCGCTTTCTTCGTCTACCGACAACACTTTTACTTTGACTTCATCCCCGATGTGGAGATAATCGTGAATATCTTTGACATACCCGTGTTTAATTTCGGAAATATGGACAAGGCCTTGTGTCTCTTCATCAAGCGCTACAAACGCGCCGAACGGCTTAATTCCAGTCACTTTTCCGGTGTATACATTTCCTGCTTCATAATTTGACATGAAAACACTCCTAGTATTGTTTTTTCCTGTTATACGCAATAAAATATTATATCATAGTCACGAGTGCATGTCATTCCCCAAATATTTTTCGTATGTGTCAAGTTTTTCTCGACAAGGTTTAAATATCGGGTATTCCAAGACACTCTTTTTGTACACTTTCGGCTACCGTGCTTTACTTGCTCGGTGTAATTTTCGGAAAAGATGTAATATTTCCGTATAAAGATGGATAACGGGGATGTTGAGGCGCGCGAAATTCACTCGCTTTCCGCGGGCGGCCGGCGAGCCTCCTCGCTCGTACCTCGCTGCGGGGTCTCTCCTGGCTCGCTTTTCCCGCAGGAGTCTCGTAAATTTCGCGCGCCTCAACGATCAGTCCCCACTGAGCCAAGCTTAAAACGAAAGCTCTAATATTTTGCTTAAATGTCCCATTGCCGATGAACTGCTTGAATGCAGGGCAACTGATCCGTGCTTTACGCCCACTGACGGGCGTACAGGCTGCTTGAGTAGTTGAGACATCCTGATTAATTGTTTCAAGTTCCGTTGCTTTCTCTCGCTTCTTGAACGGTGTTTCAGATAGACTTCTCTCAATGTCCCATTGAGTATGCCTTGTTTGATTTTCACCATGGCTTCTGCGCCAAGTTCACTCCAATGCATGCCCCTTTTTTTCATCCTGAAGGAGATATGCCTTTGATTCGATTCCATCGCTCCTAGGCCTCTCGCACCTTCCGGCACGTTTTTCACCCTGTCTCTCCAGTCAAAAATGCGGTCCCAGTTTTTCAAGATATACGAACGGAATTCCTTGATTTTCTTGAGAGCCTTTTTATCCGTCAAGGTGCTTTCGTGCGTATCCAAATATAACGTGAATTGGTCCAGGTCATGCGTTCTAATCGCTTTTCTAATTTGCTCCTTGATCTCGCTCTTTCCGCCCCCAAATGTCCTTATGATGGCTTGTGCAACGTGGTAGGTATCCAGCTGGTTGAGCACCGGAAATTCCGACTGTGAGAAAGCTGTTTGAAACCGTTCAGCTGTGTATCCCGCACCTCCATCACTGTTTGTAATGACATGCGTTTTTTCGAGGGAGTAGGTGTTGGCAGCTGTGGCTTGGACTTCATCCCAAAATGTCTGGATGGCTTCCGTTGTCATGATGACTGTGGGCTGACGCAGGGAGACCCTTTTACCATTGGTTTGCCATCCCTCATAGAGAATGGCGTGGTGGACTTCCATACTCTGTTTCTTTTTTAGTCCCCGAACGAATACACCATCTGCTTCAGAAAACAGGTAGTCTACCTTCTTCCCCTCAGGCAGGGAAACAGCTATTTCTAGCTCTTCTACAAGTGCCTTATCGGCTTCCGCCTGAGTTTTCCCTACGTGTTTTACCATGTTCCCTACAGTTGTGTGACTAAGACTCACTGCTGTCCACTCTTTTAAAATATCAGCTACTTCCCGATAGGTGTTCTCACTTGCCAACTCTGCCACCTTTAATTCCACTAACGGGCTGTATCGTTGGTGTGGTACCAGCCCTAACCATTCATCCAGAGGATAATGGGAATTTCCTCTCTTGTCATGCATTAATGAGCGTTTAAAGGTCACACTTCCAAATAGAAACTGAATGTTTCTGTTATCACTCCGGCAGTACACCCAGCCCTCCTCTAACTTCTCCTGTTTAATTGTTTTATCTAACTCTTCAAATATTTCCCCAACCCATTGTGTAAAAGCCTTCTGCATCAGAAGTTTAAGCTGTTCTTCAAATTCGATAAGACTCTTTGTATCCTTTAATAATCCAGCAATTATTGATATAATATCCATGGGAAGACCTCTCTCTCTAGATGTTCATCTTGAAGTGTACAATTAGATGATAGAGCGTCTTCCCATTTTTTTCCACTCATATGCCCCGTCGAGTAAAATTTTACACATACATATTTTTCAGGCCTAGCCCCGGCAGGCACCCGGAACCTTTATTTATCATTTTTATCTTGCCCGTGTTTAAAAAAGTTCAAAAATTTGCTTCAGCCTGCCACCCGCCCATATGCTACAATAAAATAAAGAAATGAATATGGAAAGGAAGTATTTTTATTTAAAATACTCGTTAAGGGAGGGCGTCTCATGAATAGCTTTGGCGAGAAGTTGAAATTTTACCGTGAATTAAACGGGATGAGCATCGAAGAACTGGCCGTGAAAGCCCGGATTGGCAAACATACACTCGAACAGTACGAAACCGGGGAACAAATTCCGACCACACAGACAATATTAAAACTCTCCACTGTTCTTGATGTAGCCGCTTCCGTATTTTTGGAAGCGCTCGGAAAAAAATAATTTTATAAGAGGTTTAAATTTCATTCACAACGGCTATCCTAATACTACAATGCTTTCCTTAGTGAGGGCGACTTTCGGGAAGCCGCACTATCATAAGTATTCCCCCTTTTTTTATTTTTGCGGGTCCCGTTTTCCGGCCCCGTTTTTTGTATGCTGTAAAGAGAAAAAACAGCGCCTCGTTTAGAGCGCTGTTTTCCTGTTTTTTGGATTCGCTTTTTATCCTTTCAGCCAGAATGCACGGGCGGCCGCTGCAAACAGACTTCCTTACCGTTTTGAAAATTCCCTTGTATATTGGACCGTTTTTCCAGCGCGGTACCGGCTTCAAGTGTTCGCTTCGGGAACTTCTACGGGCGGCCGCTGCAAACAGCCTTCCTTATCTTTTTGGAAATCCTCTTGTATATTGGACCGGAATACCTGCGTCTTTGCGGAGCACGATACCGGCTTCGAGCGCCCAGTACGGGTTGCGCAGCATGCCTCTGCCGACCGCAACAAGATCTGCTTCTTCGTTTCCGATTACCGCATTGGCAAGAACCGGGTCTTCCAGCCGGCCGACAGCAATGACCGGAACGTTTAAAGCCTCTTTGATCCGGCGTGCAAGCGGCACCTGGTAAGCAGCGTGCGTCCCCGGGCGCCCGTCTGCACCGATAGGGCCCTCGCCTCCGGAACTGATATGAAACAGGTCAACACCCGCTTCCTTATACGCCTTCGAAAATGCAATGCTTTCTTCAATGCCATACCCGCCATCGACATATTCACGGGCTGAAATGCGCATAATAAGCGGCATGTCAGCAGGCATTTCTTTTTTGGCAGCGGCGATGACTTCTTTTCCGAATAATGCCAAATCCTGTCCGTATTCATCTGACCGTTTGTTTGTATAGCGCGACTGGAATTCATGGATCAGATAACCGTGCGCGCCGTGGAGTTCGATCGTGTCAAAGCCGGCCTGGACGGCGCGGCGGACAGATTCGCCAAATTTGCGGACGACTTCTTTGATTTCTTCCTTCGTTAATGCCTTCGGTGTTTTTGCATTGTCATCAAAAGGGATAGGGGAAGGGGCAACCGGCTGTTTTGCGTCCTGTGCTTTTCTGCCGGCATGTCCGATTTGAATCCCGACTTTGGCGCCGTACTGATGGCACGCTTCCACAATTTTGGCAAGCGGGGCGATCTGTTCATCAGACCATAAGCCGAGATCGTTGTCGGTAATTCTGCCGTCCGGCTCCACATCGGTCATCTCAATAATGATCAGGCCGGCACCCCCGATGGCACGGCTGACGTAATGGACATAATGCCAGTCAGTGGCAACGCCATCTTTTTTCTCAACGGAGTATTGGCACATAGGGGGCATGACAATACGGTTTTTCACTTCAAGCGATTTCAGCTTGTACGGGGTAAATAAATCATTCATTGCAAAACTACTCCTTACGCCTGATATTTTTGCACCTGAACCGCTATGTAAATGGCGGAAAAGTTCGTTCCAAATATAACAAACCGGTGTTCCAACCGTCAAAACTTGCGCTCACAGTCCTTGTGCGTGCAAAATTCTGCCTGATTGTGTTAAAATCCTCATACACTTACATATCTAAGCGAAAGAAGGAATGAAGGATGGCTCAAACGATTCCAAAATTAACATTCAATAACGGCGTTGAAATCCCGCAACTCGGCCTCGGCGTTTTTCTTGTAAAAGAAGAAAATGAGTTGAAAAACGCTGTGAAAGCCGCGCTGGAAACCGGCTACCGCCATATTGATACTGCGATGATTTACGGGAATGAAACATATGTCGGCGATGCAATCCGGGAAAGCGGCGTAGACCGGAAAGAAATCTTCATTACGTCGAAAGTGTGGAACTACGACCACGGCTATGAAGAAACAAAAGCCGCTTTCCAGGCGAGCCTCGACCGTCTTGGCACCGATTATTTGGATCTTTACTTGATCCACTGGCCGTCACCGAAATATATTGAAACATGGAAAGCAATGGAAGAACTTTACCATGAAGGCAAAGTAAAAGCGATCGGCGTATCGAATTTCCAAATCCACCATTTGGAAGATTTGCTGGCCCATAGCGAAGTGGTGCCGGTGATCAACCAAATTGAGACACATCCGGAATTTCCGCAAAATGAACTGCATGCATTTCTGAAACAGCATCATATTTTACATGAAGCATGGGGCCCGCTCGGCCAGGGCAAAAACAACCTGCTTGAGCAGCCTGTTTTGGTTGAGCTTGGGAAAAAATACGGCAAAACCCCGGCGCAAATTGTGCTGCGCTGGCACGTGGAACGAGGCATTGTCGTCATTCCAAAATCGGTGACCCCGAGCCGGATTAAAGAAAACAGCGAGATTTTCGATTTCTCGTTAACCCCGGAAGACATGGAAAAAATCGCTTCATTGAACACCGGGAAACGGTACGGAAGGAATCCGGATGACGAAGAATTTTTAGCACAAACTTCCGTAAGGCCAGAATAAAGACGGGCAGCTGTCCTCTGGGCAGCTGCTTTTTTAATTGCTTTTCCGGAAATGATACCGGTTTCTCCCGGAGCGCCTCCCATCGCCAATTTCTTGCGGCTTTCCGGCGATTGATTGATTTTTCCAGAGATCCCCTTTGGTTTTGCTGTACCTTTCATGCCGGCTGCTTTTTTTTCAGCGAATGCGAAGCCACCATGGGAGGTTCATGCCCGCCGTTTCGCGGGGGGCTGTGCCTGTTGTTTTGGATCTTTTCGCCTGAACCCGCTGGTTTAAATTTTACGCTGGTTTTTCTCTGCCCCAAGGCAGCAAGATCAATCATCAAAATGGATGCATTTTCCAGCCAATGGTATACTGATTACAAAATACGAAAGGAGCGATAGAAATTGTCCATTTCCATTCCTGAAATCAAACTGAACGACGGGATGACCGTTCCGGCCGTCGGATTCGGCACATACAAACTGAACGGGGCGGCAGGCGTCCAGGCGATCGTAAGCGCCATTGATGCGGGTTACCGCCTGATTGATTCGGCATTTAATTATGAAAACGAAGGAGCGGTCGGCGAAGCGGTCCGGCGCTCTTCCGTTCCGCGTGAACAGCTGCGCATCACTTCGAAACTCCCGGGGCGGCACCATGCTTATAAAGAAGCGGTCCAGACCATTCAGGAATCATTGTACAGGTCCGGCCTCGATTACTTTGACCTTTACCTCATCCACTGGCCGAACCCAAGCAAAGATTTATATGTGGAAGCGTGGCAGGCGCTTGTCGATGCGCAAAAATGGGGGCTTGTCCGCTCGATCGGCGTTTCCAACTTTTTGCCGGAGCATTTGCAAAGGATCATAAAAGAAACCGGGGTTGCGCCGAGCATAAACCAGGTGGAACTTCACCCTTATTTCGCACAGGAGGAGCAGCGCGCCTGGCATGAAGAACACGGAATTGTAACGGAATCATGGAGCCCGCTTGGAAGAGCGAACCATCTGCTTGAAGATCCGGCGATTCAAAAAATTGCTGCGGCCCATCAGAAATCCGTTCCACAAGTGATTTTGCGCTGGCATACACAGCTTGGCGCCATTCCGCTCCCGAAATCGGCTTCCCCGGAAAGGCAGCTGGAAAACTTGTCCATCTTTGATTTTTCGCTTTCTGAAGAAGAGATGCGCACCATATCCGGATTAAGCCACCCGGACGGCAGGACTTTTGGGCAGGATCCGGCAACCTATGAAGAATTTTAAACCCATGTAAAAAAGGGGCTGCCCCAAAAACCGTTAAACGGCTGATGGGAGCCCCCTTTTTTGATACAAGCGTTTATGAATTTCCGTCACTATGCCCACAAGAGCTTCATGAATTTTATGATCCAAATAAAGGGGCTTTAGGGACAGCCCCTTTATCTAAAACAGTAACCGGCCCGTATAGAAGCCGTCCCGGCCATTAATAAACGATGACCGGTTCATTCTGTTCCAGGTTGTCATAGACGGTTTTCATGACACTTGGCGGCGTGTTCACACATCCGCCGGAGCCGTGGTGGAGATAGGCGTCCATGGCCCAGTTCTTCCGCCAGCCCGCATCATGGAAACCGACACCGCCGAGCGTGAAAGGTGCCCAATATTTTACCTTGACGGAATAATTCGGGTTGCCCGCTTCACTGCCCTCCAGTACAGACGGGGACTCTTTGTATTCGATATACCAGACCCCTTTTGGCGTATCTTCATTTGTGTCATGCCTTCCCGTTACAACCCGGGTTGTGACTTTCAGCTTGCCATCCTTATAAATCCAGATGCGCTGGTCGGAAATCGACACTTCCGCATACGTATCGCCAATCCCGTTTTTGGCCAGGACATGGTAGCCGACGCCGATCGTGCTGTACCCTTCGCCGTAAATATTGTAGGCCTTGACGGTGTCCTTGCCGTTTTGGAAGGCGTCCGCAATCCGTTTCGCTTCCGCTTTCGTATCGATCGCCCAGCCATACGACTGGCCTTTTACGGAAATGACGGAGCCCGCATGCGTTTTGAAACTGAAGTTTTTATGGAGCGTCGATTTCTCCTTGTTCAACTCTTCCAGCCGCGACTGGATGCCGGACGGGTCAATTGCCAGTTTCATATCTTTGGAGATGGATGCATTTTGAATCAGTTCGCTTGCCTTGAACGGGTATTTCTTTTCCTGCAGGAGATAGTTGACCGTCTTGTTTGAGAGTTCTTCAAGCTTTTGCTTTTCCTGCTTTACAATCCTGCTGTTTTCCCGGACCGGCTGAAGTTTCACCGGGCGCAAATGAATTTCACTGTTGTATTTTTGCTTGTCATATGCCTTTAACATGGCGGAAATGTCGTATTGATTGCCGTTTTTGCTTTTCGATACGCCGATTTTTCCGTCCTTCATATAAGCCTGTGCATCTTTTGGCGCCTGCAGATTTTTATTTTGCTGTTCCAGTTTTTTGGAAACTTCCTGCTTCAGTGTCACATTGCGGTAGTGGTCCGTCCGCCCCGGCATGATCATATAATCTTTCTCTTTAAAAGACGGAATCCATGTGCGCTGGGTTTTGAAAACGCGTTTAACCTTCGCCATATCGCCGTCTGTAAAACGGACCTTTGTATCTTTTCCGTCCACCAAAACTTTGTTTCCGACATAAACTTTATTTGTTAATGTCATAGACTTTAATTTTTCCATCGCCTGTTCAGTGGTCATGCCGCCGACTTTGACGCTGTTGATTTTGACATGCGGGTTAAAACGGGTAGCCTGGTAATAGCCGGCACCGCCTAAAAGAATGATGACAACTGCCGCAATGATGCCAATGAGAAGACCTTTCTTCCTGGTTATGGCCGATCACCCCAATAAAGTAGTTTATGTTACAAAAAGATTACATCATTTACATATAAGATATATGAATCCGCCCGGTTATACAAGCCATTTATTTCATTTCATCCAACGTTCACAACTCATCGGGGAAGCAACATGACACCCTTTCCTGCCTTTTTACCGGAAACGCCGGGCATCTGCCGCCTATAAAAAAAGAAACGCTACTCCGAATGTGGAAAGCGATTTTTCTTCATGATTTCTTCTTCCAGTTTTTTTGCCTGCTTTTCATTGATTTTCCGGAAAATGAAAAACACGAGTACCGCAAGCAGCACAAAAAATGAAAGTGAAATCAAAGCCGGGATATAATACTTTTTCTCCTGCGGAAATTGAACCAGAAATCCGATGAGGTATGGAAACAATGGTATCTCCCCCTTTTAATCGATCATAACAGCCGAAAGCCACAAAGAAAACGGATACAGCACCGCATTTTTCATGCGGTGCTGATGGTCAGGTTTCCGAAAAGAGCCGCAGGGAAGGCCGCCATAGAACCATGATTAACGGATGGTGATTTTTTCAATGATGACATCATGCACCGGTTTATCCTGCAGGCCTGTCCGGACGCCGGCGATTTCATCGACAACCTCCATGCCTTCAATGACCTGGCCAAATACGGTGTGGCGGAAATCAAGCCACGGGGTCCCGCCTTTTTCCATATAAGCTTCCACGACTTCAGCCGGGTAACCCGCCTGTTCCATCTGCCCCTTCATGCTGGGATCGACCGTTTTGCTTTGGACGATGAAAAACTGGCTGCCGTTTGTGTTCGGGCCGGCGTTGGCCATGGACAAAGCCCCGCGGAAATTGAAAAGCCGCTCTGAAAATTCGTCTTCGAACGGGGCGCCGTAGATGCTTTCGCCGCCGGTCCCGTTTCCGCTCGGGTCCCCGCCCTGGATCATGAACCCGTCGATCACACGGTGGAACGTCAAGCCGTCATAATAACCGTTTTTGCTGTGCGTGACAAAATTTTCGACCGTTTTCGGCGCAAAGGCCGGAAACAGCTTGATCGTGATGGTGCCCATATTTGTCTGCATGTCTGCAACCGTTTCGTTTTCATGCACTTCCGCTTGAAGCTGCGGATACATTGTGTCTTCTGCCATATGTTTGAAACCTCCATTTGTTTCACTATTCTTGTCTACTTTACTAAAATCCGGGCAAAAAGTCCAAACGTTTTCTTTTGCTTCTTTTCGGCTTTTTCACCATAATGGTAGTAAAAGCGCAAGGGGGAATCAGTTTGGAAATTGGCGATAAGATTGTGACAACGAAAAAAACCGGGAAATATATTGGCGAAATTACGCAAGTGTTTCCCGACCATTATGTATTTAAGGTGCTGGCCGTGTTAAAGCATCCCGCCCAAGGGGATTTGCACCACCCGAATGAAGGGGATGTGCCGTTTTTTCACGAGCGGAAAGCTTTGGCCTTCGGGGAACAGGCGAATATTCCGCGAAAAACGGCAAAACCGTACAACGGCGAGATTCCGGATTATGACGCGTCATTGAAAACCGCTGTCTGCGAACTGATGGAAAAGCTTGAAAAAGAGGACACACTTTACAGCCGGAAAAGCATCGCCGCGTTAAAAAGTTTGATGAAAGAATATGGCATATCACCCGTTGGATGATTTTCCCAGCGGGTTTTCTGATGGCAGGGGCAATGATACTGTTAGGGAAAACGTGATATCCCCTTTTTTCTGCAGCAAAAAGGGAATCGGGGAATGCTTCTTTTTACTTCCTTCCTGTAAGCCGCGTGTAAATATCCAGTGCCAAATGCCGATGCCCAAATCCGTGGATCCGGATTTTGCCTTCCATGTTCTGATATACCAGCCTTAAATCAGCCGGATGCCTTTGTATTCGTTTACTTTGAAAATGATAGGATATCCTCCTTCATCATTCCCTTTCAAACACGATCCAACATTTCTCTGCCGTTTTACTTGATAAATTGCGCGTACATGGACCGGCCGGAACTGTTTGTGGCAAAACGGTCGGGATCCAAACTTTTCCAAAATGGGGTTCGGATTTCAAACATATACTAGATGTGCGGGCCATCCTATACAAAAGTGCGTTTCAAGCATACGATGCAAGGGTAAAGTTCCTCCGTCAAAAAACGGACACCTTTTTTACAAGCCGGTTTTGTTGAAGTTTCGGTGATAAGTTTTATAATAATATTTAGGTCAACGAAATATTTACTCTATATACTTTTATCTTTTTTTATTGCGCAAGGAGGCGATTTTCTCATCTGATGAGCCAGGAAAAACGCAATTTGTATATTATGTTCGTCTGTAACTTTTTAGTAGGTGCCAGCTTAACGATGGTCGTTCCGTTTTTATCGTTATATATTCAAACATTCGGCCACTTCAGCGACAGCTATGTCCAGCGCTGGGCCGGATATATTTTTGGCGTGACCTTTCTGGTTGCTTTTTTTATGTCACCAATCTGGGGGCGCATCGGCGACAAATACGGCTTTAAACCGACGCTTATTATTACCGGGTTCGGCATTGCCGCGAGCCTGTTGTTTATGGGACTTGCGGACAATGTCGCCACTTTATTTTTGACCCGGATTTTCATGGGGATCGTGACCGGGTTTATCCCGACTTCCATGGCGCTCATTTCCAAGCAGACCTCGAAGGAGGAAGCCGGCAAGGTGCTCGGCACTTTGCAAATGGGCAATGTTTCCGGAAACTTATTCGGGCCGCTGATTGGCGGATCGATTGCGGACAATTTTGGTTTTAAATACACTTTTATGATTACAGCCGTTGCCATTTCGATTGCCGCGCTTGGCGTTGTTTTCGGCATTAAAGAAAAACGTGCCGATCCTGCCCGGCGAAAAGGGAAACCTGTTTCTCCCCTCGCTGTTGTGAAACAAATTGTCAGCCGCCGGATTTTGATTACTGTTATGGTGATTGCACTCTTGATCCAAATGGCGAACTTTTGTGTTCAGCCGCTTTTGGCACTGTATGTCAGCCATTTGACAAGTTCAGGCAATATTGCATTTTTATCTGGGCTTGCTTTTTCCGCCACCGGCTTCGGCAACCTGCTTTTGGCAAGGCAGTGGGGCATGCTTGGCGATAAATACGGGCATGCAAGGATTCTTTTGATTTTGCTTGTGCTTGCCTGTGCCTTCATGGTGCCGCAAGCTCTCGTAAGCCATTTATGGCAACTGATTATTTTGCGGTTTTTGTTCGGCATGGTGATCGGCGGGATGAACCCGAGCATTGTGGCGTTTATCCGCCTCGAAGCGCCGCTCAGCATGCAAGGCGAAGTGCTCGGTTATAACCAAAGTTTCCGGTTTCTCGGGAATGTAACAGGGCCGCTGATTGGCGGTTACGTATCCGTCATCTCCGGCATTTCATCTGTGTTTTATGTAACCGGAGTTTTGTTCCTGTTCGCATTTGCGCTCCTTCTTTACAGTGTAAAATCAGAACAGCGACGCACCGTCCGGGAAAGCTAAAACGGCAAGATACCAGTTTGGTGGTATCTTGCTGTTTTTACTTTTTCTTGCCGGGCCGTGAAACTTTTAGCTTTTTTTCGGTACGACCGCAATCGTACAGCGCGACAGGCAAATTAAGTTTTCGTCTTCGTCTTTGATTTTGATCTCCCAAACCTGGGTACTTTTGCCCCGGTGCACGGCTTCGGCAACTGCGGTTACGGTGCCGTTCCGTTTTGAACGGATATGGTTGGCATTGATTTCAAGCCCGAAGCAGACTTCTTTTTCTAAATCGATCAGCATCGCAGCCCCTAGGCTTGCAGCGGTTTCCGCGAGTGCGACGGATGCGCCGCCGTGCAGGTATCCGAGCGGCTGTATCGTTTTTTCATTCACCGGCATGGTCGCCACCACTTTCCCGGGCTCCATTTGGACAAGTTTTATGCCAAGCGCGCCGATCATTGTATGTTCCAGTTCCATCTCTTTCCCCCCCGGTCCGGATTGCCCATACATCTTTCAAGCCTTTCTTTCATACTATGTAAAAAATGATGTTTCCCACCTGAGAAAGAAGGTGAGAATATTGTACTACAATCCGTATTATGTTGTTCCTTCCTTTCCATACTATTCCATGCCTTACCGCCAATATCCTGCCGTCCACCCGAAAAAATTTATGGATTCGGCCATACACACGCACGAACTCTTGGCAGATGCACAGCTTTTGCTTAACCGGATTTCCCGCTCTGCGGCTTTTGCCGGACAACTCATGTCTGCCGCACAAAAATCAGATTCAGCTGGTGTCGGCCGCATGCTGGCGGGAACCGGTATCCAGCATATTCCGCGTGTTTTTTATACACCGGACGGCCTTGTATTGCAGTTTGTCTGCCAGGCCGCGGGCAACCAGGCACCTTGCTGCGAGCTCCGGTTGAAAATGTGCTGGTCATAACTTGCGGCTTGTCCATTGCCCCGGGATCCTGCCGCCCGAAAAAATAACCCCCGCTTAAAAGCGGGGGGTTATTTTTTAATAATACGGGAATGGCGGATATCCTCCGTACGGAACCGGCGGGTATGGCACCGGAGGATATGGGAAATACGGGCGCGGCCTTACCAGTGCGCCGCCAAGCAAGCCGCCGAGAAAACCGCCCAAAAGCGGTCCGACAAAAAATGGTGAACGTGCCGGGTAATGTGCATGCGGATACATCAAATAACCTCCTCTCCTTCTATTTTTAGTGTATACATCCCGCCCGTACCGGACTGGGCGTTACGCAGACGCTGGCTTTTTCCTGTTCTTTTTTTTGCGCCGCTCTTTCCATAAAATCATTAGGAGCGTTACAACCGGAAAAACCACTTGTATAGGGGAGTGAAGCAGAACAGGCACCACTTTGATGCCCTCATCGATATGTTCCGCATATGTTGAGGCAATCATTGCCGATGCGCACAACATAATCAGGCCGAGCGGATAGACCGTTTTCCTATAGCTGCTTACATGGAACAGCTCCGTAAACGTAATACAAGCCGCATATAAGAAAATCCCCACTTTAAAAAACCCGCCAACGATTAAAGCCACCATAAAAAACACATCCAGCCGCTCCAGAAAATGGGCAATTTGAATTTCCTGGATGGTCGCAAGCAGCGGAAACGGGGATCGCATCATCGCATCCACGCCAAGCACACAAATATTGATCAGCATCGAAATCGCCAAATTTGTGCCGCTTAGCCACATAGCTGACAGCCCGGCTACTTTTACACTTTTTATCTTATCTACAAGCGGAAAAATGGACAAAAACGCAATCGTTTCGCCAAAAGGAATATAAATCGTCTCCTTCCCCATTGTTTTTAGGACAGGCATGGGCCCGTTTTCCAGTACTGGTTTCAAATAATTGAGCTTGACGAGCCCTGATGAAGTAATCAATACGAAACTCGCAATCGCCAGAAAATAAAAGAAGATAATAAAGATCTCCCCGGTTCTGGCCATCACTTCCATTCCTTTTTTTACTGCATACATGACGCACAAAGCCATAATCACCGTGATAATAAACAGCGGTGTTTCCGGATAAGCCGATATGATCAGCATTTCTCCAAAGTCGCGCAGCACCCTGGCAGAAAGGTACAGGAAGTAAATGCCCATCGCAAAGCCGAAAAACCAGCCAATACCTTTTCCGTAAATCGCCCGCAACCATTCGACCGGCGAAATGCCAGGATAAAAGGAAAATATTTTGTAATAAACGTAAAACAGGAAAAACCCGACGCTCAGACCGCTTAAAATTGCAAGCCATGCATCCTGTTTTGCGCCGCTTCCGATTCCCAGCAAAAGGGCACTGCCAAGTTCAAACATAAAGATTAACACAAATAATTGGTACGAGGAAATTTTTGCCTTTTCCATATATCACCAGGCCCTGTTATTTTAAATTTGAATGGAATGGATTTGTCCGTATTCCAGAATTGGCGATGACGACGTTTGCATGCACCTTCACATTTAAATGGGCAAAGCCCTTTTCATTCCAATGGTGCCTTAAACTGTGCCACTCTTTCGGGTACTGGCGGTAAATCATTTCCCCGAAGCCGAACACATCACATTGGTCGTGCTGCATATGGCGAATGCCATGGTTAATTTGCTGCTCCACATTTTTTTCGTATGCTTTTTCAATCCGGGCCATTTCCTTTGAATCCATTACATCAAGCGGTACATTGATTTCTTGCAGCTGGCCCACAAGGCTGATGTGGATATGCATTTCCGGCTTTCCGTTTTTCATGGCCGGTTTCATACCGATAATCGTTTTTCTTACCTGCAGCCCGAGCGCATTTGGATGATGCGCCCAGTCTAAATCAAGATAAGTCATTTTTGTTTTTTTCAATAGCCATGTAATCGTAAGCGCATCCTGTCCGCCTACCCAGTCAATCAGTTTTCCATGCTTTAGGATCCCGATCCCCCCGCTCGTTAAGTATGCGTCCAGTTCTGTCTGATTCTGGCTTTCCTGCATCTCTCCTTTTTTCTTATCCCCTATCAGCTTGAAGCTTCCTACTACTGCTTCTTTTCCTTCCGTTGTAAGATCATATAGGAGATCTGAAAGATCTGTTTTTACCCGCCCGCCGACATCTTCTTGTGCATATTCCAATGTTTTATTGATTTTATTGGTAGGAATACGGTCAATCGGAGTCAGCACTTTAAGGACATCCTCTGCCTTGCCGTTGCGGGCAATCAGAACGGAAGCAGTGTTGCGGAATTCTTTATTTCTGTCAAAAATATCAATAATCGGATAAATCCCATTTTCCGCCGTGCTTTTGCCAATCAGGAGAACGCTTGTATGGGAAAAATATAACCTCCTCGAAAATCCCCGGCCTGCAGCGAGAAATGCGTCCTCAACCGTTTTGCCTTCCGTTTGGAAGATGGTGACAGTGGTGCCCTGCCCGCCGCTTGTTTGCATGCCGCTTGGAATATTTAAGGAATTGACAATTTGATAGGTCAGCAAATAATTCCCGTTTTCAAGCCGGTCAATGCCGATGGCGCTTACCAAAGCAATATCCGTTAATTCTTTATGGCTCCAGCAGCCTGCCAGCAAAAAAGATACCGTAAAAAGGGCAACGGCCGTTTTCCATCGTCTTCTTCTCATGGTTGCTCCCCATTTTTCACACTTTTTTGTTTCGGCGGCATCGGCTTTTGGTTTTCGGCCTGGCGGATGATATTTTTCTGGCTGAAGAGCCGCGGCCTGGCGCTCATCGACCAAATCGGCACCCGGATCACTGTATCACCGGAGTTAGAACGGATGAAAGGGGCAATCGGCGCCGTGTATGGCACGCCGAACGACCGCAAGCTGGTCAAATGGACAGCAAGCGTAATCATTCCGATAATGATGCCAAAAAAACCGAAAGTGGCCGCCAGAAACATAAAAACAAAACGGTATAATCTGGCTGAAATGGCAATGAAAAAAGACGGGGTGGCAAAACTGGCAATAGCCGTAATCGAGACGACAATGACCATTGCGGGCGAAATAATCCCGGCCTGCACTGCCGCCTGACCGATGACAAGCGCCCCGACAATCGACACCGTCTGGCCGATCGGGCGCGGCAGACGGAGTCCGGCTTCCCGCAGAATTTCAAATGCAATCTCCATCGCAATTGCCTCGACAACAGCCGGAAAAGGAATCGTCTCCCGCTGCGCCGCAAGTGCAAAAACAAACTGTGTCGGGATGAGTTCCTGATGAAAAGTGGTCACGGCGACATATACAGCAGGCCCAACAAGCGAGATTAAGTAGCTGAGCACCCGCAAAAGGCGGAGCGCTGTCGCAATATCAAACCGTGTATAATAGTCATCCGCCGACTGGAAAAATTGGATAAAAACAGCAGGTGCGAGCAAAACGAACGGCGAACCGTCCACAATAATGGCGAAACGGCCTTCCAATAAATTGCCCGCCACCACATCCGGCCTTTCCGAATGGTATATCGTCGGGAAAATGGTATACGTTTTATCTTCAATAAGCTGTTCAATATGGCCCGAGTCCAGAATGGCATCGATTTTAATCATGTTTAACCGTTTACGGGCTTCCTCAAGGACTTTATCGTTTGCGATTCCTTTTATGTACATGAGCGCAACATCGGTCCGGGTCACTTCCCCGATTTTAAAGTTCTCCATCCACAGATTCGGATCTTTAATCCGTTTGCGGATCAATGAGGTGTTGACGCGCAATGATTCAGTAAAACCATCACGCGGCCCGCGTATAGTCACTTCGGTTGCAGGCTCTTCAATCGCCCGCTGTTGCCCGCCCCTTGTGCTGATGCTTAATCCGCCGTATACCCCGTCAATCAGTAAAATGGACTGGCCACTCAACAGCTCCGAAAACAAGTCATTCCAATTCATGACCTTTTTTACACCGTCAATTTTAATGACGTGCTTCATGATGCTGTCGAGTATATTTTCACTTCCCAAATACCCGTCGATTTCCGGATTGCCCATCAAGACTTCAAGCAGGTTTTCATTGATCATTTTCGGATCATCCAGGCCATCGACGGAAATAACGGCAGCCGGAAAATCATTGCCGCTTCCAAGCATGATTTGATGGATGACAATGTCGGAACTGTTCCCGGTTGTTTTTTTCAACTGCCCGAGGCGCGTTTTTAAATCGGTGCCCATGGTCAAAAACGGGATATCCGTTACAGTCCCGCTCGTATCGTCTCCGCGCACAGGTGTTTTCTGCACGCCCCCGCTTTTCTTTTCATTTTTGTTATCAGTTTTTGCAGCGTTTCTCTGCTTTTTCCACCAATATGGCATACCGATCCTCCTTTTCGCCCGTGCATGGCTGTTTGTAACGGAGCGCAAACTACTGATGAAGATATCTTGTTGTTAGTATGTTTCGATTCGAAAAAAATATGAAAGGAATTGGCACGCATGAAAATCGCTTTTTTAACCGGCATTGCCGCACTGGTCCTCTATGCCTTCATTGCCGGAATCGATTTTTATATGACAAGGGACTTTATGGGATCTGTCCATCATCCGATCGGCATCCTCGATACCTTTTATGGTGTCGAAAAAGGCGTACTCCTGATATGCATCATGGTGCTTATTTTTAAAATAGCAATCGAGGTGTTGAAACAGAAAGGACGGACACAAAAATAAGGCAAAGAAGAGCGTAGTGCTCTTTTTTGCCTTATTTTTAATTTCAGCTTTTTAGCGGAAGGCCGGGCAAGATCCGGCCTGCACCATTTGCCGTTTCGTCTTCATTCGCGTGTATCTGCAGGCAGCCGGAGGGCGCTCCTTCGTTACAGCGCTTCATTAAAACTGCGGTCGTGGGGGCGGCACGCCTTTCAGCACATTCATTTCGCTTGGAGTAGCGCGCCCCCCTTTAATCCTGTTCTGCCATCTTCTCAGCCAGCAAGGCCAGTGTCCGTACCATTACGCCGGTTGCACCGGCCGGGCCAAGATCGGTTTCTTTCCCTGTTATGGCTGTTCCTGTAATCTCCAGATGGGCCCACGAGGTGTCTTCCACAAATTCCCCGATAAAAGCCCCGTTCACCATCACGCCGCCCTCTCTGCCTGGTGAACCGTTCAAGTCGGCGATCTTGCTGCTTCGTGCGTTTTCTTTGTCCGCTTCCGTTACCGGGAGGCGCCAGATGAATTCTCCTGCTTCTTTTGCGGATTCCAGCACCCGTTCAAAAAAAACATCGCAATTGGCGACAGCGCCCGTTTTATCGCGGCCGAGCGCCGGGATCACGTCCGCAGTCAAGGTTGCAACATCTACAATTTGACTTGCACCATATTGCTTCGCATACGTTACGGCATCCGCGAGCATCAGCAAACCGGCAGCACCGGTATCCCGCATTTCAATCGTTTTACCGTTCATGCTTGTGATCACAGCCGTTTCAGTGCGCATGTTGTCCTGCCCATTGGTTGCAGTGCCGGTGATGCGATTGCCGGCCACAGGAATCACCGCCACGACGTTTCGGGCCGGCTTTTGTTCCCCGATCACTTCCATGGCGCCCAGAACAGCTGCCGCCCCTGCCATGCCGGTGTTCTCACCTGGTGTGCAACAATCGGCTGCGGCACCGGGTCCGACAAGTGCGAGCACATTGCCCCATTCCCGTTTGCCCGCGTATTTCAGGATGACCAGGATCGGCGGCTCTTTGGATTCCCCCGCCGCAGCCAAAACCGCACCCATTCCAAGCTTCTCCATCTCCATTTTTTCAAGGATTTCCACTTCAAAAGGGTATTTTTTTTCAAGTGATGCGGCATATTCCGCGAGACGGGCCGGCGTCCATATATTCACCGGCATATTGGCAAACGTCCGTGCCGTATTCACGGCTTTGCCATACACGTACCCGCGGTGCAGGGCAGCGCCTGTTGTTTCTTCGGGGGAACCGTTATTTTTACGGTATGTACCCGTTTGAAGATTGGCGTTTTTAACCGGTTGGCCCTCTGTTTTCCCGGCGGCATTAACATGCTCGGCATTCCCCGGCCGGATCTCTGCTTCCTCGGCGACACTGGAATGGACCGGCGTGGCGTGTTCCGCCGGTTCCGGTTTTTTCCCGGCAGCCTGGATGTAAACCGCTACTTTTTCGAGCTGCACTTCCGGAATATTTGGTTGCCCTTTGTAACCGGCAAACCGGTATGTGGCCATCGGAACGGCTTCGCCAAGCATTTGCGCGGCTTCCTTCACGCTGACTGTGCCGGCGCAAAACGTATCGAGGAAAACTGCTGCCGTAGGCCATCTCATTTTCCGGATGTGTTTCACTGCTTTTCCAAACATCTTTTTCAAATGTTCTTTTCTAAGTTCTTTCGGGTTGCCAAGCCCGATAAACAAAAGCCGTTTTACTGGCAGTTTCCCGAGGGTGTGAATGACAGAAAGGCTGCCGGCGCGTGCGGACAGGTCGCCGGATTTTACCAGTTCCGTCAATGCCCCGCCGAAACGGTTGTCCAGGCCGCCAAGCAGGCCGCCAAACTTTTTAGGAACTTGCTGCAAGCCAATCACAAGGCAGTCTTCAAGGCATTCAAGCGGATCTCCTTTCCCCAGTTCAAACATACAACCACCTCTGTTCCATTATAGCCGCCAGCTTGAAAAAAACGCACAAAAAAAGCGCAACCGGCGATTTTGCGCTATTCTTTCGTTTCCGGCTTGATATATTGCTGCCGGAACACTTGCATCGTTTTGTTTTCGTTCAGTTCAGCCAGTTCTTTTTCCGTCAGGGACCCGTCCCCCATTTTAATAATATACACATCAAGCGTCTGTTTTCCCCATTTCTTGTAAACATCCGAAACCGTTTCAAAATACAGATCGAGCCGGTTCCCTTTTATGGCAGATCCTGTATCGGCAACAACACCGAAATCATAGCCCGGGATATAAAGGACCGTCCCGATTGGAAAAATGGATGTATCAGCGGCAATCGTTGAATATAAATCCCGTTTCACTTTCACCCCGGAATAGGTGATGCCGTAGCCGGGATGGTCTGGACTTTTCCCGGTCGATTCGGCCCCTGCCGTATACCCCGTTGCTGTCACTTTCTTTTTCGGGTAATTGCTCCAGTCATAGGCATCAAGGGATGGCTGCGGCTGGCTCGCGGCAATGGCGGCCAATCCTTTTTCCAATGCCCGGGCAGGTGCCGCTTTTGCAGCTGCTGCTTTTATCCCCGAAATGGCCTGGAAAGTGGAAATCATTGCCCATATGAACAAAATGGCCATCAATAAGCGGATCATCCATTTTTTCATGTTCAATTGGTCTCACTCCTCTTAGGGCTATTGTCTCCCACGCCGTTCCAAAATATGCGGGCATATTGGCAAAAAAACAGCTGATCCGTCTGCCCTTTTTCGCGCCGCCCATTCTCCTGTTCTGCAAATGGCGCTTCCAAAAAGCACTGGTTGTTTTATCCGGAAAATTTGCGCCGGCTTTTGCCGGCCGGCCCGCCTCCGATTTAAAGGCAAAAAAAAGCTGCCCTCAAGGCAGTTTTAAAACATCCGGTATCCGTTTTTCCGGAGCGCTTTTATCGCAACACCAGCCAAAAGTGCCCCCGCAAGGCCGCTCGATAACACGAGGGCATCAGATAAATGGATGGAGCTAAGATGCTCCCCAAGTTTCCGGAAAGCCGTCCCAGGATCGGTAAAATACCGGGAAAAAGCGATCCGGTCAATCATCGAAAGCGCAATGACCGGGTAAATAAAACAGAGAATCCAGGTCATCCGCAAAAGCATATTGGCAATAAAACCGATACCGAAAAACAAAACAAGAAAAAGGACCATCGAAATAATCAATACCGGTATACTCATGAGCCCCTCCGCATCCCCGTTGTACATCCAGTTTACTGAAAAAACTGAATTTCGTCAAAAGTAACGCGATCATATTTTTGCTATATAAAATTAAATTTTCCTTTCTTTAAAACAAGCCTCGTGCCGCCGATCATAAACAGGGCACGGTCATCCACGACTTTTTTCATAACAGAAGCAGAAGTGCCTTTCAGCTTTTTGCCAAACACAATGCCGATCGCATTGTCTTCCCCGAGGGAGCAGACGGTGCCTTTGTCATTAAAAGTGAAAGCTTCCAGGCTTTCTTCACCGTGGATCTTTTTCAGGAGGTTCCGTGCGCATACTTCCCCATGCTGCATCGCCATCTGCGCTGTCGGCGGGTACGGGCGGTTTGTGTCCTTATTGATGATCAGCGCACAGTCCCCAATTACAAAAACATTTTCATGCCCCGGAACGGTCAAATCCGGTTTGACTTTCACCCGGCCGCGCACCGTTTCAAACCCGGACGCATCAATCACGCTATTCCCGCGCACACCCGCGGACCAGATGACGGTGCCAGACTTGATTTCGTACGGCTCTCCGCCTTTTTTGCAGGCCCATACCCCGTCTTTTGTCGCTTTTTTGACCGCCGTGCCAATATGGAACTCGACGCCTTTGCTTTCCAAATACGAAAGGGCGTAATCGACAAGTTCACGGTCAAATTGCGGGAGAACGATAGGATTGGATTCAATCGAAACGATCCGCACTTTATCGCGTGGAATCCCGTATTCCTTGCAAAGCGCCGGAATCCGGTTCACCAGCTCGCCAAGAAACTCGATGCCGGTAAAACCCGCACCGACGACCACAATGGTGAGCCGGTTGTCATCTTTATCGTTTTCCCTCCGGTAGGCATCGAACTGGCGCTCAATATGTTCCCGGATTTTTTGGGCAGCGCTTACATCTGTAATCGAAAAAGTATGCTCTTTCAAACCTTCGATTCCGAATGTTTCCACGTTGGAACCGAGCGCAATGACGAGATAGTCATATGGCAATTCTTCCCCGTCTTTTAAAACTACTATGTTCGCGTCTTTGTTTATCCGCTTGACTTCCGCCTGTTTAAATTGCACTTTATTCTTATTTAAGACGTTTTGAATCGGGTAGCGGACCCGGTCATGGTGCAATGTGCCGGCGGAAGCTTCATGAAGCCATGTTGTTTCGTAATGGTAATCATTTTTGTTCACGAGTGTGATGTCCGCTTCCCCTTTTGCAAGCTGTTTTTGCAGACGCGTCACGGTCATGAGCCCGCCGTAACCGGCACCCAGTATAACCACTTTCGGTTTCTCCATTTTTCTCACTTCCATCTCTTTATTTTGGACAGGCCGGCGCCTGTATGGCAACATCATCCATTATTTGTGATTTTATTCACGACAATTGGCACGCCAAATTTGTCACATGATCTCCATCAAATTGTCACAAAAAATACATATCTCCACTTCAATCATATGCTTTTTACCCGCTATTTTCAATTGAAAACTGTACTAAAATAATAATAAAAATATTCTAATATATAACATGGTGCCTAAAATTTTTTCCGGACGCAGGAACACCTGCCTGCCTTGCCCGCAGAGGTTTTTAGCCTGTGCGCTTGTGTCAAAATGTGCTATGATGAAGGAGAATGAAGCGTATTGGAGGGGTTTCGTTGAAGGAAGATCAAACCATTTATGATATAACTGTTATCGGGGGCGGGCCGACCGGCTTGTTTACAGCTTTTTACGCCGGATTGCGGAAAATGTCTGTAAAAATCATTGAAAGCCTGCCACAGCTTGGCGGGCAGCTGGCTGCGCTTTACCCTGAAAAGTATATATACGATGTCGCCGGTTTTCCAAAAGTGAAGGCAGCTGATCTCGTGCATCAATTAGAAGCGCAGGCCTCCATGTTCCAGCCGGTGATCTGCACGGGCCAGTCCGCAGAAAAGCTTGAAAAGAGTGAAGACGGCATTTTTACGCTGACAACTGATAAAGAAATCCACCATTCCAGAGCAGTCATCATCACTGCCGGTGTCGGCGCATTCCAGCCGCGCCGCCTTGAAGTGGAAAATGCTGCACAATACGAAGGAAACAATCTGTTTTATTTTGTAAATGATATGGACCAGTTTGCCGGCAAAAGCGTTGCCATCCTTGGCGGCGGCGATTCCGCGGTCGACTGGGCACTTATGCTGGAACCGGTCGCCGAAAAAGTGACGCTCATCCACCGCCGTGACAAATTCCGTGCCCATGAACGCACGGTGGAACAGTTGAAGCAATCGCGCGTGGAGATTAAAACACCGTTTGTCGCGAGCGAAGTGATTGGCGACGGGGAAAACATTTCCCGGCTTGTGATTGAAGAAGTAAAAGGCGAGGCGAAAGAAACGCTTGATATTGATGCCCTTATTTGCAATTACGGCTTTATTTCGTCACTTGGCCCGATTAAAAACTGGGGCCTAGAGATTCAAAAAAATTCCATTGTCGTCAACTCCAAAATGGAAACAAACATCCCAGGCGTTTATGCGGCCGGCGATGTTTGCACGTTTGAAGGCAAAGTGAAGTTAATTGTAACGGGGTTCGGGGAAGCCACCACCGCGGTCAGCAACGCGAAAACATATCTTGACCCGAAAGCCCGCGTCCAGCC
Organism: Weizmannia sp. FSL W8-1119; assembly: GCF_038008605.1. Classification (NCBI taxonomy): domain Bacteria; kingdom Bacillati; phylum Bacillota; class Bacilli; order Caryophanales; family Bacillaceae; genus Heyndrickxia; species Weizmannia sp. FSL W8-1119. Next base: position 2,186,736 of record NZ_JBBOZL010000001.1, read on the forward strand.
GATGCACAGCACTTCGCTGTTTGAATAAGGAAAAATCAAAATCCCGGATGGCTGCCCAACCGGGATTTTTGATTAAATATCGCTCTTAATGTGCAAACAGCAAAGGAAATTGGCGTGCCCGGACAGGAAGAAAACCGGAAGACAGGCGCTGGCTGGATTTTTTGAAAAGATTTTTGTGGGGTTTGCCACGCACGTCTCTAGCTCAGTCCGATTTACCGTTGGCACTTCCCCATAATTTGCTTTCTCCCGGCAAAAAAAATCGAGTAGGAGGAGGTGGACTAACCCCCAACCTCTCACACCACTTATCCCTACTTCTTAATTATCCCGACTTTTATTAGGTAGCCTTCAAAAAAACACAGGATTTCTGTATGTTTTTGATGACTCGTAGGTTAAAAAAACAGAATAACTTTTGGTTTCTTCGAGATTTCAGCAGTTACTGCAGGGCAAATTCCGGAAGAGGACATCCGGAAGGGACAGACTGACCATGGAATTTGTCCTTACGTGGGGAATAAGGCGGCGAACAGAAAGTCATTCAGGATTCCGCAGAAGACTTTCCACTTTAAGGGGATTCGGAAAATATCTGAATGCAATAGGTATCTAGAGCTATGAAATACCTTCTAACTCTTCAGCTGCCGATGCGAATATGTAACGTAGATCGTATACACGTACTGTGGCAGGAAAAAGGGATTACGCCATTATCCAACTTGGTATCCCCATGGACTCCGTGCAGGTGACATGACATCACAAACTAAAGCTGACGGATGTTGACTGGAAAAACAATGAGATTCATCTGATACAAGGAAAAAAAACAGCCGCTATCACTTCCTTTGGAAGAATATGCTAGCAATGCCATAATGATTATATCCTTAAAGGCAGACCAATGTCAGAATCCTCTTATATGTTTCTAAAAAGTCTCGGACCCTAACATACCAACAATGAAGAGGCAAATTTCTACTGGTGAGACACCCTCAATAGTTTGGCACCCTTGTGTCATCAGAAAAAGTAAGTACCTTTTTGCAATAGATCTATATATACTGATTCGGCGTATATCACTGAGACTTGAAAGAAACCTCTTCAGGATATGCTCATAATAGCGGGAAAGTAGAGATTCATTTTTGGCTATAAAGACTTTCCACTCAAAGCTGCCAGTTTTGCTTAGCTCATGAAGAATTCCAAGACCTCACAAGCGCCAACGTAAAGCCTTTCGTGAAATATTACCACTATGGAAAATTTCCTGGTAATGACGGCTGAATTCATCCATCAGTCCAACACGATAGTATGTTTCAGATTTCTTACTGTAAAAACCTGAAATGGGATGAAAAGCAAGGCGACGATAGGAGCCGTTGCTTCCATCATACAACTGAAGTTCGAACAACCTTGCGGTAGCCAACTCAATTAATTCTTGGATTGCTACTTCATTCATAAAATATTTACCTCCACTGATAATAGATTTGTTTTTTAACCAAATCTATTATCAGATAGCCCAAAAGAAAAATATTGATACAAAGAGGAAGCCGGACTAATCCAGAAGTAGGGATAACACCACCATACGTATCGTTCGGTATACGGCGATTCAATTAGGATAAGTGACACAAAGTTTCATAACGTGATGAAAGACTTTTGAGCCCTTGGGAACTCCAGTAGGGGTTTCTAAGGGTTCTGAGCAGTATGGGGCTTTAGGATATACGCCAGTAAGCTTTGCGTGAGTTGCCTCATTCGTATGTTTTTTCTAGCGGAACACCTAAACCGATAAGTTTTCTTATCTTCGTTTTTGGCTTCTTCCAATTCTTTCACATGCACATCCGGAGTCTTCTTATGATCCATGAATCAAATTTCTTAAATACGCTGGGCGAGTCTGCCAGCGCGAAATAACCGCACCAGCCCATCAGGTATTGGTTTAGTTTCTCTATCCTATATTCTATCGGATAGGGCTTCTTTCTTGAAGTGATATCACAGATTTTATTTTTCACCCGTTTCACACTTTCTATGGCAATCCGTATCTGCGGTTTCTGGTGAAAAGTGAAGCTGAATCCAAGGAACTTTCTCTTCCATGGGAGGTCGACGGCGGATTTTGTCCGATCACCTTCAGCCTGAGTTTTCCCTCGATAAATGAGGTAAGAGAGTTCCTGACCCGGTGGCCTGCTTTTTCGTGTGTTCTACAGGTAAGAAAGCAGTCTTTCCCTCTATCTATCCGCTCCATTTACTTGGTATGACCTTCGGCAGAATGGGCTTTGCCTTGTTATACAGACTCACCCAGTCATATCCAGCCTTATATGAAGTTCGTGTTCCTCGGACAGGAGGTTTGCCTCCCGCCTCCTTCAGATTCCGCGTCACCGCGGACACCCTTGCGTTAGGCTAACCGTTACTTCTGCCATCACAGCTCTGGACTTGCATCCTATAGACTACGCCCAGGCTGGGCGCACACAAAAAGAGGATTCCCATACCTGTAGGAGTCCTCTTCAATCTCTCATTATGGTATTAGATTTTTTTACCACTAATTAATTTAGTAATCTTAATTATTCCAAATATTACTGTTGCAAAAAATAATACAGATACTATCCCTGTAATTATCATCGTGTTATCTCCTTTACTTTATAGAGGTGTACAGCGTTTTTCCCTTAATCTTTGCCCTTAGCCAACCATTCCAACCACCAAAATCCCAAATTGGAGTTCCAAAGGTAAAGTACAAAGTTGCTTGTTTAGAATTATCTATTTTCAGTTTACTTGATTTTACTGAAGAACCGATTATTAAATACCATTTACCATATGCTTTAGTTATTTTGTAATTAGAAATTTTAACTTTAAAGCTAGCGTTTACAGGTCCAGAATAAAAAGAAACTTTATGCACTCCTGATGTAGCTTTTACAGATGATGCTCGTACTACAGAAGTTTTTGGATTAGTAGCTTGTTCCTCTGGTTCAACAACAAATGTCCCTTGCTTACCATCAGGTAAAGTTACATTTTGTACTTGAGTTTCATTTGAATTCAAATCAAATTTAGCCTCTGTACTATCATTGCTATTCAAACCTGCCGGAGAGTTGACCGAATCATCTTGTAAATTTGTAGCATCCGTATTAATTTTCGTTGAGGTGTTACTATTACTTTCTGCACTAGCTTCAAATGGAATAGTCAAACTCACCAATAAAATTACTGTTAACGCTAAAAGGGCTCCTTTAAAAAAAGTCTTCTTTTTTCCAACCATTTCTCCTACCACCTTTTATCTATTTATTTTTAATTATAACATAATTGAGGACGGATGTAAACGTTTTTTTCAACTTTTTAGTTCCTTGCCGAAAAAAGTCAAGCAAAAATCACTTCAGCAGCGCAAAACCCCCGCCTGTCATTGGCGGGATATCCTGCGCTGCTGCAATGAAATGGGAACCTTGCTGGCGTATAAATATCCTGTTTTTGCAGCATCACTTTAAATGCTTCAGCATTTTTCCGGTGTGCCGGCTTTTGTTTTGGTTTTAAATGAGGAGCCGCAGCCGCAAGTGACAATCGCATTCGGATTATCGATCGTGAACCCGCCCCCTAAAAGCGACTGCTTATAATCGATAACCGTGCCGGTTAAAATCGGGGCGCTCTCATGATCGACGAGAATCCGGATGCCGTGCTGTTCGCCGACCGCATCGCCTTCTTTGATTTCGTGGTCAAGCGACAGGCCGTACGACAGGCCGCTGCAGCCCCCGCCGTTTACAGACACACGAAAATATGCGTCCTGCTCATCGTTTTGCTCCATCATGTCTTTAATTTGAAACGCAGCTGCTTCTGTAAGATGAATCACTTCACTCATTTTCCGAACCTCCTTTCCTTGATTATAACCATTTACACCGTGCAAAACAATGATTGCGTATCTTCCGGGCGCCGGGCAGTCTTAAAATGCGGGCTGCTTTATTTTAAAATTGCAGTGCATCTCGAAAAATTCAACAAAGCCGCTGTTGTAAACGTTTTTTAATGAAAAATTTTTAATCGTGCGCTGCAAACGCATTTTCCGGGATATAACCGTATTGTTCCATAACCGCATAAATTTTCTTTAGCCTTGGATTGCCTTCTGCCACCGGCTCGCCTTCAATGACAACAACCGGGTAAAACAGATCTTCATCCATCACTTTTTGCGCAAAAGCACGCACTTTTTGATCATTACTGGGTGCAAAAATATCGATATACTGGATGTCAAACGGCTGGCCCGGGTATTTCCGCGAAAGTGCTGCTTTGAGCCATTCGAATGTATCTTTAGAAGACGGCGCGCCGACGCAGCTTGCGCATATTTGCTCCGCCCCGTAAACTTGAATCGTCACTTTTTTCTCCATCAAACCCGCACCTCTTCCGTGGATTTCTTATTCATATTGTACACAACAGCCTGCAAAAAGGAAAACACTATATCCCTTTTTTATAATAGATTTTTCTCGTAATCCTGTATATAATGAGAGGTAAGAAAGGAGCGATCATATGCCTGCAGATACAATTACAGAACAAGTTCAGGAAGTATTGGATAAATTGCGCCCGTTTTTGCTCCGTGATGGCGGCGATTGCGAGCTGATCGACGTGGAAGACGGCATTGTCAAACTCCGCCTTTTAGGGGCATGCGGCAGCTGCCCGAGTTCCACGATCACGTTGAAAGCCGGGATAGAACGCGCATTGTTTGAAGAGGTTCCCGGCGTTGTGGAAGTTGAACAGGTTTTTTAACGGGCAGTACGCGGTTTCCTATCAAGGAGCCGCTTTTTTGCTGGGATAAAATGATTCTTGGCGTGGGCGATTCTCCGGGGCCATTCACACTATGCCCGGCATCCCCGCTTGCCTTCACGACGGACGGGCATGGCCGGCGGTGCGGTTCAGGTGCTTGCCGTTCTTTCTTTTATCGGGCTTTTAGCCATGCCACCCGGGGAATATGGTATTTTCTTATCGGGACTTCCGAGAGCTCATAAAATTCACCCAGAAATGCTTCGTATGCCTCTATCCCCCGTACAATTTTCCAAAGCTGTTCCTCATGCATGTTTTGTTCCTTTTCGGACCGGGTGAGAAAATAGGTTTCCACACATTCAAAATAATGAAGGGGAAACAGCAGGCGCGCGAAAATCAGCCGCCACGAAAAAGGCGAAAGCGGCGAAAGCGAAACATATTGCTGCAAAAACGCGCGGACATCAGGCCGGAACGTGTGTGTTTTCTTAAAATACTGCGCGCGGATCCACTCGGCAATGTCCCTGCCTGCGTGGTCAAACACCCAGTCAAACGGGTGGTGGATGATAAATTTCCGGCCCCATGTTTCGTTTGAAAACCGTTCATGGCAAATGGTGCCGGCATCCCCCGGGGCAGGCGCCTCATCTATTTCCGTATCGACGACATACTGGATCGCATTTTCACAAAGCCCCATGTAATAGGGAAACGTTTCGGCAAACAGGCGTTCAAACGGGCGGTCGGGGTGCTCTTCCACTGTCCGGTACCATGCCTTTTCCATTTGTTCAAGGCGCATTTCCCAGTAATTTTTCCATTCGCCCATCCGGTTTGTTTCCGTTATCGTGGCGGAAAGCGTGCGGCCGCGCAGGTGGAATTTCGCAAGCTTCCTGCCCGTGCGCATATTTCCGGGCGCTTTTTTATAGCGGTTTTCCAGTAAAACATAATCGCTATCCCCGTCCGTTACGAGAAACTTCTTTTCTTTAGATGGATAAAAGGCGGAGGCATAGCGGTCGCCATTCGTCACGAGGTGCCGGGACATTTCATATAATTCAACAAGCACATTTTCAGGAACATTTGTCACAGGAACGAGCGTATAAAGATTACCGTTTGCTTCATAGTGGACCCGTTTTCCGTCAAAAAAAGGCTGCCCGGCGTCAATGCCGTAATATTTTTTCAAAATGGCCTGTGCCATCATCTTCCCTCCCCCAAAAAATACATTGCACTTTCTACATTATATGTGAAGGAACGTGTATTCTTGCTTGATCTCATAAAATCCATTAGAATGATCATGCTAAAGAAAATGTCGAATAGTTGAGGTGAGAACATGGAAAACAAGAAAAATATGGATGTGTCAGAACAAATTGCAAGGCAGAGGTTGAAAGAACGGGGCGTAGAAGTGGAAGATATTGCGAAACTCGTCCTGTATTTGCAAGAAAAGTACTTTCCGGAAATGACACTGGAGGATTGCATGGAAAGTGTCAACGCCGTTCTGTCCAAACGCGAAGTGCAAAACGCCATTTTAACCGGGATCCAGCTGGATGTGCTGGCGGAAAAAGGGATGCTTGACGAACCGCTGCAAAGCACGATTGCGGTCGATGATTCCCTTTACGGCATTGATGAAATTATGGCTTTGTCGATTGTGAACGTGTACGGTTCGATCGGCTTTACCAACTACGGGTATATTGACAAACAAAAACCGGGCATTTTGGCAAAGCTTAATAACCATTCCGACGGCTCATGCAATACGTTTCTCGATGATATCGTCGGGGCCATTGCCGCTGCAGCCGCAAGCCGCCATGCACACAGAGTGGCGCGTGTGCAGCCGTAAAAACAGAAAAAACGGCAAGATACGTTTTATTGTATCTTGCCGTTTTTTCGGTCTTCGTTTTCCAAATAACGCGGACTTTGCCGAGGCGGGCATATGGCTCCTCCTTTTGCCCCGCGCTTGTCACACTTCCCACTGGTCAAGGGTATCAACCGTATAGGTTGGCTGGACTTCTTTTGTTTTCAACATTTCCTTTGTCGTTACGCCGGTATGGACGAGCAGGGTGTCAATGCCCGTGCGGATGCCCGCCAGAATATCCGTATCGTAATTGTCCCCAACCATGATCGTCTCTTCTTTTTTCGAACCTAGATATTCAAGTGCCTGCTCGGTAATGATCGGTTCCGGTTTGCCGATAAAGACCGGCTTGGTTTGGGTCGCAACCGCAAGCACCGAGGTTAAAGCCCCGTTTCCCGGGAGCAGCCCGCGTTCAGTTGGAAGCGCAATATCGGCGTTCGTGGAAACAAATTTTGCCCCATTACGGATCGCAATGGCGCCGAGGGCTAGCTTTTCGTAAGTAATCTCCCGGTCGATGCCGAGCACCACATAATCGGGGTGATCGGATGTGACCGTAAAACCTTTTTCTTTGATGGCCGTTTTAATGCCTTCTTCGCCAATCACATATACAGAAGCATCCGGTTTTTCCTCATAAATATAGCGGGCGGTTGCCATGGATGTCGTAAAGACCTGCTCCGTTTTTGCCGGTATATCGAATCCGCGCAGTTTTTCGGCAACCTGGGCTGGTGTCCTCGAAGAATTGTTTGTAACAAATAAATACGGGATCCCTTTTTCCTGCAACCGGCTGACAAAATCGCCGGCTTCTTCTATTTTTTCCGTTCCGCGGTACATAGTGCCGTCCAAATCAATCAAATAGGCTTTATACTTTTTCATGCTGAAATTCCTCTCTGTTTCGTTGCTTATTCCCCTTTAAAAGCGTTAACCGGGCCGAGTTCGTTTGCCAGGTAAGTGCGCACATCTTTCGGAAACCGTTCGAGCGCCTTGAAGTTAGCCGCAAGCACTTCCTGAAAAGTGGCGTAATCCGGATCCGTATATTCCCGGACAAGCTGCTTCCTGAGCGCGATGACAGCCGTCAGCTGCTTTGCCGATTCGGCTGAAACCACATTTTCATCTTCCAAAATGTCAATGATGTCTTCGTAGCTCCCCGGATCGCGCATAATAAACCCGTCAATGATCGCGTTTCCGGCATCAAGGACCGATTCGATGACTGTTTCTGCAATTCTTTCCAAAGCAGCCTTTTCGATTTCGGTCTGCCAGGCCGGTTGCGCTTGAAACAAGGCAAGCCGCTTTTCCATAAATGACAATATCCCGTTTATTTTTTCACGATCCACAAAATACATCCTGTCACCTTCTGCCTAAAATTTATCAACTGGCGGTGCCGGGCAACACTTATTTGGCAACGACTTTCTTTGCGACAAAATAGGCACAGCCGAAATTGCAGTATTCATAAAGATATTCCGTGAGTGTACTGATTCTGGTGTCAAAAGTGGATTTCGGATTGCGGTCATCAAAAAAGCCGCGCAGCCGCAGCTGTCCGTAACCCCAGTCGCCGACAATATAGTCGTACTTTTCCAGTATTTCACTATATCTGCATCGGAATGCTTCTTCATTGTAGCCATTCCGGTAATTGTCAATAATCTCGTACGTATGGCGGTGGATGGTGACCAAGTTCAATCCCTCCATTTTCCCCGTGTGCCTTCCTGCCTAATTTTATTATAGCGAAAAAACGCCCAAATTCTAAGCGGAACGCGAAAAATTTTTTCAACTCCATTGAGCGGAATTTTCCGTGAAAAAAACTGCGCCCATCAAGTGCGCAGCCTGTTTCTCAAATTTGTTGCGTTTGTTCCATGTTCCCTAAAATATGCTTTGCTTTTGCAGCGGCACCTACCTGTTCATCCGCATGGTATGAAGAGCGGACAAGCGGGCCGGATTCGCAGTGGCTGAATCCCTTTTCAAGCGCTATTCGTTTTAATTCGGCAAATTCATCCGGGTGGTAATATTTGACCACTTTCATATGTTTTTTCGTCGGCTGCAAATACTGCCCGAACGTCACGATGTCCACATTATTGGCGCGCAGATCATCCATTGCTTCCGCCAGTTCTTCCATCGTTTCGCCGAGGCCGACCATGATGCTTGATTTTGTCGGAATCTCCGGCTGCATTTCCTTTGCCCGATGCAAAAATTCAAGCGACCTGTCGTACGTGGCGCGGGCGCGGACCCTTCTTGTCAGCCTCCGGACCGTTTCGATATTATGGTTTAAAATATCCGGTTTTGCATCCATCAATGTTTTTAAACTTTCGTACCGGCCCTGCAAATCGGAAGGCAGCACTTCAATGGTCGTAAATGGATTTATGCGGCGGATCGCACGGATCGTTTCAGCCATTACCGCTGCCCCGCCGTCTTTCAAATCATCACGGGCCACCATCGTCACAACCACATGCTTCAAGTTCATTTTTTGCACCGATTCAGCAACCCGTTCCGGTTCCTGCCAGTCAAGTTCGGACGGCAGCCCTGTTTTTACGGCGCAAAAACGGCAGGCGCGTGTGCACGTATCGCCCAGAATCATGAAAGTTGCAGTCCGCCTTGTTCCCCAGCATTCATGGATATTCGGGCATCTCGCTTCTTCGCAAACAGTATGTAAGTTTTCCGTGCGCATTAATTTTTTTAATCCTGTATAATTTTCATTCGTATTAAGCTTGATTTTCAGCCATTCTGGTTTGCGTAAAATCTCTTCCTGTTTGTTCATTTTCCATCTCTCCCACCATTTTCCCGGGTTTGTTCTCTCTCACTTTACCACATTCGGCACTTCTTTGAAAAGAAAACGCCACCGGTTTTTCCAATATTTAATATTGATGAAAATCCGCTGCTCTTTCCACAATAAGCATAAGAAGATTTTCATATTGCGATTTTCTGTTTGTACGGTGCCAAATCGACAACATTGACAGAAAGAGGGTTTTCACATTGCGGTTTGCTTTGCTTTTCTGCCTTGTAACGGGGCTTTCATTTTCTGCCATTCATGCCCAAGCAAAAGAAATGCCCGATAAAGAAATGTACAAAAAACGGATGGAACTTTATCAGCATATGGAGGCATTTACCCAGATTCCGTGGTACAATTTGGCAGCTATCGACCAGTATGAACGGAGCATCCGGTTTGTCCGTTCCGACCTGCCGAAACCGGCCGGCCTTATTTCCATTTATTTTCCCCCTGAAAAGTGGTCCGGGCTTTCCAATCCGAACCACAATGATACCCGCCCGCTTTCGATTGCGTTTTTCGGCGGGATCGGCAAGGACGGGAACGGAGATGGGAAAGCTGACCGCAACCATGATCTGGACGTGCTTTTTACGATGAGCGACTATTTGCTGCAGTATGGAACGGACGACGACGGCTTTGAAATTGCGCTGTGGCATTATTACAAACGGGATAAAGCCGTGCAGCTGATTACGGAAAAGGCGAAGATTTACAAGACATTCGGCACCATTCAGCTGACAGACCAGGCGTTCCCGATCCCGCCCGGATACAATTACAGCTACCGGAGCACATGGGGCGACCGGCGCGGCTGGGGCGGGCGCCGCATCCACGAAGGGACGGATATTTTTGCCGATTACGGCGTTCCGGTACGCGCGACTTGTTACGGGGTCATTGAATTGAAAGGGTGGAACAAGTACGGCGGCTGGCGCATCGGCATCCGTGATTTGAACAATTCGTATCATTATTTTGCCCATTTAAGCGGTTATGCCAAAAATTTGCATGTCGGCCAGGTCGTCAAACCGGGCATGCTGATCGGCAGCGTCGGCAGCACCGGTTACGGCCCGCCCGGCACATCCGGAAAATTCCCGCCGCATTTGCACTACGGCATATACAAAGACAACGGCCGAAACGAATGGTCTTTTGATCCTTACCCGTACTTAAGGAGATGGGAATCGCTTGAGAAACAGCGGAAATAAGGAGCACTACAATGCGAATGTGGCGCTCCTTATTTCGTGCTTTTCGGCAGTTCGATGAGCGGCTGCGCACCGCCGCCGTTTCCGTTATAAAATTGCGGGACATCGCCATTATAGTTGCCCATTGCAAGCGGGACATCATGAGTGTAAGTGATGACATCCGAGGCAAACGGGATAATGACCTGCATTTTGATTTTGATTTGAACATAAATATAAAAAAATGCGTTGTTAATGCCGTATTCTTCTTTTTTTACTTTAATATTGGAGCTTTCAACATCCCCCACCATTTGAAAGGTCACGGGAATATCCGGCCCCATGTTCCCAAGCAGGGCGATATTGGTTACTTTCCCGAGCGGAACGGAAAAAATTTCGGGTTTTGATTTTTTCTTTTTGCCGAGCATGCCGTCGTTTGATATTTCTTCAAGAGACGTAATGTCTCCTTCTTCCACTTCTTTAAATTGGCGGGTAATTTGGTTTTCAATTTCAGACTGGGTGGCGGCCAATTCCCGCGGGTCAATCGTATCCAACTTGCTGTTTTTTCCGCCGCTCACATGGTCTTTAATTGCTTCGTTCGTGACATACGAGGCGATTTTTTTCATTTCCGACTCGGCGTACCGCATTAATGTTGGTTTTATGCCTTCGTCAATAATGATAATGCTGATAATGGTAGTCACCGTAAAAAATGCGATGGAAAGCAAAAGCACATACCGCGCCGGCAATGGTCCCCGCCGTTTTGAGGTGCGGAATTTTCGCATAAAAAATCCCCCCTGAAAGCAAATATATGTCTGTACAGGAGGGATTATGATCAAAAAACGCGGTCCTGGTTGGTGTGCTGAAGGATATTTTTATGTTTTCCGGCTGCGGTGCGGTTTGTCTTTCCTAATCTGTGAATGACAGACATTTCGGCGGTTCCGGCAATGCGGTTTGTCCTTCATCACCCCTATGAAGGACATTTCGCTGTTCCCGGCACATGTTTTGTCCTTCATCACCCCGATGAAGGACATTTCGCTGTTCCCGGGTCTCCATTTTGTCCTTCATCACCCCGATGAAGGACATTTCGACACTTAGGGCCCTGCTTTTTGTCCTTCATCGCCCGGGAAAGACGCATGCAACACCTTTTTTTGTGCTTCAGTCTGATCGAACGTTTAGATCATTTTTAACAGTGCCTTTTTCCCGATCATGCCGGCGGTAATACCGAGTTTTTCCGCTTCATGGGTGACCGACTCGAGCGGTGCTTCCAGCAATTGTTCGATCGTCTTCACACCGACTGCCCTGCCGGCGATAATTTGGCGGTCTTTTAGTTGATCATTCAACAAGCTCACATCAAGCGCACCGCACATAATATAGCCCTTGTCGCACGATACGGCCAGCAAGGTTGTTTTCGGCAGCCGGACAGTTGTCGCGATAAACGTATGTCCCCCGATCTCAACAGGCGTTACGGTTACCATTTCCATCCACCCCTTTCTTTTATACTTTATGAAAAGGGCGGTGAAAAGTTCCTGCCAGCCGCTGTGCTGCCATATCCCCATTCCGCAAAAAGGCCCTTGGAAACTCCGTTGGCATCACTGATTCTCGGGGCCAGGAAACTTCGATTGATGCATTGCTGCCTTGCTTTGCGTCTGGGTATTTAATCCTGCTGGCCGTATTCCTTCAATAACTTCCATTCCATTACGTCACGCAAAAATTCCGGCATAAAATAATGGATTTTCGCCTCACGGATATGCGGGAAAAAGTCGCCAAATGTGTACATATCAATCGTTCCAAGCCTGTAGATGCGGTCCGGCTCCAGCGGCCTGCCCCCCACCTCTATTTTCTGCAAAGCATGATTAAAGCCGATATTCCGGTAAATAAACCGGCCCATGATTTTCCCGCGGAAACCGAGCCCTTTCAGCTCCAGATGCGGCCATTTCGGGTCGAGCGTGGAAAGAAGCACTTCCTGAAGTTTTTCGCCTGTCAGCTCGACCAGGCATGGGTTGATCGGGTGCGGGAGAATACGGTGGAGATCAAATTTCGTGACCGGCCCGTGTTCCAGACTGTCAAGCACAAGGCCGGCATTTAAAAACGCGCAATCGGCATCGCACCATTCCATTACCGCATCGCAAAGCAAGCCCGCAAGCCGGTTTTCCCTGAACCAGTCCGATTCCAATTTTTCCGGTAAATACACAAGTTCTTGATTCAATAATTTTTTTCCTTCAAAATAGTAATGTTCAATCTCGGCCGTTTCTCCGGGCGGTTCCTGGAAGTTTCCGGTCGGTAAAGCACGGGCGGACTGATAGACTATTTTTTTGGCAGCCGGATCGATTTCAAGCTTGACATGACCGATATAATAGCCGTATTTACCGGCTGCAGCAAGCAGCGTCCGTCCGTCCATTTCGCCTTTTGCCAGCACATGGTGCGTATGCCCGCCCAAAACAAGGTCCACTTCCGGGTACAGCTTTGCAATAAGGCGGTCGTCATGAATGCCGAGATGCGACAAGACGATAAGGATATCCGCCTCGTTTTTTAAAATATCCATTTGTTTCCCAAGTTCTTCCAGCGGATTGGAGAGCTGCCAGCCAAGCAGCCGGTACAGTTTATAAAATCCTGCCGTCACACCGGTTACCCCGATCTTGACACCGCTTTTTGTCATGTACAATTTCCGCGGCGCTGCCCACTGTGGCCGTTTCCCGTTTTCTCTATACAGGTTGGCAAGAATCACGTCAAATTGCGCTTCCCCATACAATGTGTCAAGCGCCTCGTGCGGCATCGTAATTCCTTCATTATTGCCGATGGTTGCAGCCAAATACCCCAGTTGATTTAAAAGCCGGACATTTGCTTTGCCCATGGTCCCTTCTGTATACGGATGCCATCTGTCGACATGGTCGCCAAGATCAAACAGTAGCATCTCTTCATGTTGCCGGGCATGCTGCACCTGTTTCCGCTCAAGAAAATGGCGGATTTTCGGCCAGTTTTCAAAATGGCTGTGGATATCATTTGTATGGTATATATGTAAAATTTCGTTCATGTTTGGTCCCCTTATCGTTATGAGGGTAATCTCGTCATGCCGTTTCATACGGCCGCTTTTTATCCTTTATGCTTATGCAGTTTATTTTACCACGATTTTCAAATCGGCGCCCCATGAAAAAAACAGCCGCGCGGAATCCGCAAGCGGCTGTTTTTTCTGCCATCACGTTTAAAACCGTGCTTTACAGCAGGATATCAGCAGGAGCGATTCGCGGGGTCAATCGCAACCCTACGTTCACCCTTTATAAACGTTGATATATCAAGGTTATCCAATCGAGCCTTCCATCTCGAACTTGATCAAACGGTTCATTTCAACGGCGTATTCCATCGGAAGTTCTTTTGTGAACGGTTCGATGAAGCCCATCACAATCATTTCCGTTGCTTCCTGTTCGGAAATGCCGCGGCTCATCAGGTAAAAGAGCTGTTCTTCCGACACTTTTGAGACTTTTGCTTCGTGTTCCAACGAAATATTGTTGTTTAAAATTTCGTTGTAAGGCACGGTGTCTGATGTGGACAGGTGATCCATAATCAGCGTGTCGCATTCGACATTGGAACGTGCGCCGTCCGCTTTCCGGCCGAAATGCACCATGCCACGGTATGTGACTTTTCCGCCGTGTTTTGAAATCGATTTGGATACGATCGTAGACGACGTATTCGGCGCCAGGTGGTACATTTTTGCGCCGGCATCCTGGTGCTGGCCTTTTCCGGCGATCGCGATCGACAGCGTCATGCCGCGTGCCCCTGCGCCTTTCAGCAGCACGGAAGGATACTTCATCGTCAGTTTCGAACCGATGTTGCCGTCAATCCATTCCATTGTCGCATTCTCTTCACAAACAGCACGTTTCGTTACAAGATTATAAACGTTGTTCGCCCAGTTTTGGATCGTCGTATAACGGCAATAGGCATTTTTCTTGACAATAATTTCAACGACTGCGCTGTGGAGGGAGTTTGTCGTGTAAACCGGCGCCGTGCAACCTTCGACATAGTGGACAGAGGCACCTTCGTCAACGATGATAAGCGTCCTTTCAAACTGCCCCATATTTTCCGAATTGATCCGGAAGTAAGCTTGCAGCGGGGTATCCACTTTTACACCCGGCGGAACGTAAATGAAAGATCCCCCCGACCAGACAGCCGAGTTTAAAGCCGCAAATTTATTGTCCGTCGGCGGAATGACGGTTGCCCAGTATTTGCGGAAAATATCTTCATTTTCTTTTAAAGCGGAGTCCGTATCTTTGAACACAATCCCGAGTTTTTCGAGATCCTGCTTCATGTTATGGTAGACAACTTCCGATTCGTACTGTGCAGAAACGCCGGCCAGATATTTTTGTTCCGCTTCCGGAATGCCCAGCTTATCAAATGTGTTTTTGATTTCCTGCGGCACTTCATCCCACGAGCGGCCGGCATGTTCCGTCGGTTTGACGTAATACGTTATGTCGTCGAAATTTAACGCGGACAGATCGCCGCCCCATTGCGGCATCGGTTTATTGTAAAAATGTTCAAGAGACTTCAGGCGAAAATCAAGCATCCATTGCGGTTCTTCTTTCATTTTTGAAATTTCTTCCACAATTTCTTTCGTCAATCCGCGTTTTGCACGGAAAATGGAAACGTCTTTATCATGAAAGCCGTATTTGTAATCGCCGATTTCCGGCATTTTTTTAGCCATCAGCCATCATTCCTCCAATCCTTTTTCGCTTCTTACCCCTTTTTCCATTGCTTTCCATGCCAAAGTTGCACATTTGATCCGGGCGGGGAATTTGGATACGCCGTGTAATGCTTCAATATCGCCAAGATCTTCCGACTCTTCATAGTCTTTTCCCTGCACCATTTCCGAGAAAATGTGGGAAAGTTTCAGCGCTTCATCGACTGTCTTTCCCTTGACGGCCTGTGTCATCATGGAGGCCGACGCCATCGAGATGGAACAGCCTTCACCGGTAAATTTCGCATCCCGGATGAGGCCGCCCTCCACTTTCATCGTCAAATGGATCCGGTCGCCGCAAGTCGGGTTATTCATGTCGACTGTCAGGCTTCCATCTTCCAAACTGCCCCTGTTCCGCGGATTTTTATAATGGTCCATAATCACACTGCGGTAAAGCGCATCAAGATTAGAAGACATTTGTGAAATACTCCTTTGCTTTGACGATACCGGCAACAAGTTTGTCAATATCTTCTTTCGTATTATATAAATAAAAGCTTGCGCGTGCGGTCGCTGTCACGTCCAGCCATTTCATCAACGGCTGCGCACAGTGGTGCCCCGCGCGGATCGCAATTCCTTCCGCATCGAGAATGGTCGCGGCATCATGAGGATGCACGTTTTCCAGATTAAATGTCACAAGGCCGGCGCGTTCGTCTGCGCTTTCCGGGCCGTACACCGTAATCCCTTCTAATTCAGAAAGCTGCCCGAGGCAATAAGCACTTAAATCCTGTTCATGCGCGGTGATTTCATCAAGCCCGATTTCTTCGAGAAAATCGATGGCTTCCCCGAGGCCGATTGCACCGGCAATGATCGGGGTGCCGCCTTCAAACTTCCACGGAAGTTCTTTCCAGGTGGAATCGTACAGGCCGACAAAATCAATCATTTCGCCGCCGTACTCGAGCGGTTCCATCTCTTCAAGCAGCGCCTTTTTGCCGTACAGGACGCCGATGCCGGTCGGACCGCACATTTTGTGGCCGGAAAATGCAAGAAAGTCGCAGTCAAGATCCCTTACGTCCACTTTCATATGCGGCGCACCCTGGGCGGCATCCACGACCATGTAAGCACCACGGCTGTGTGCAATTTTCGCCATCTCTTTTACCGGGTTAATCGTGCCGAGCACGTTGGAGACAAGTGCTGCTGCCACTATCTTTGTCCGCTCCGTGACCGTTTTTTCCACATCTTCAAGCCGCAACGTGCCGTTTTTTTGCATCGGCACATATTTCAAAACGGCGCCTTTTCTTTTGGCGAGCTGCTGCCACGGAATCAGGTTGCTGTGGTGCTCCATGTAGGTAATGACGATCTCATCGCCTTCCTGTACTTGTGCATCACCGAAACTGCGGGCAACAAGGTTCAGCCCGGCTGTCGTCCCTTTTGTAAAAATTATTTCTTCCGTTGATTCGGCGCTGATAAATTTGCGGACTTTTTCGCGCGCGCCTTCGTAATGGTCGGTCGCTTTTGTCCCAAGCGTATGGACGCCGCGATGGACATTCGAATTATATTCCCGGTAATATTGGTTGACGGCCTCAATGACACGGAGCGGCTTTTGTGAAGTCGCAGCACTGTCTAAATAAACAAGCGGGTGGCCGTTTACTTCCTGGTCCAATATGGGAAACTGCCGGCGAACTTCTTTGATATCCATTATCTGACTTTCCTTTCAATGACTTCCGTCAATTGTTTTTTTACACTTTCGATCGGGAGCTGTGTGACAACCGGTGCAAGGAAGCCGTGGATGATCAGCCTTTCCGCTTCAGTTTTTGAAATTCCGCGGCTCATCAAATAGTAAAGCTGGACCGGGTCGACACGGCCGACAGATGCAGCGTGGCCGGCCATGACGTCGTCTTCATCAATGAGCAGCATCGGGTTTGCATCGCCGCGCGCTTTTTCGCTTAGCATGAGGACACGCGATTCCTGCTCGGCGTCCGACTTGCTCGCGCCGTGCTCGATTTTGCCGATCCCGTTAAAAATCATCGTGGACGCGTCTTTGACAACGCCATGTTTTAAAATGAAGCTTTCTGTATTTTTCCCGAAGTGGGTAATGCGCGTTGTAAAGTTTTGCGTCTGTTTGCCGCGGCTGACCACAACGGTTTTGGAATGGGAAACGGATCCGTCGCCCACAAGATTGGTCGTATTGTCTGAAATCGTATTGCCGTCATTCATCATGCCGAGCGACCATTCAATTTGGGCATCGCGCCCGGTGTAACCGCGGCGGTTCACATATGTGGTGACCCCTTTTGCAAGCGCATCAACCGCGCCGTATTCGATCTTTGCATTGGGGCCGGCAATGACTTCCGTTATGATGTTCACAATGCCTTTTGCACCATCGTTTGCCGAAATATAGTTTTCCACATAGGTGACGGCACTATTTTCTTCAGCGACCACCAGCACATGGTTGAAAAGCGGTGCTGTTTCATGGTCGTGTACATAAATGGCCTGAACCGGTTCTTCGAGCACAACGTTTTTTGGCACATATAAGAATGTCCCGCCGTTCATCAGCGCAGCATGGAGCGCCGTCAAACGATGTTCATCAGGCTTAACCGCCTCTGTCATCAAATATTTTTGGACGAGCTCAGGATGTGTCCTCACTGCTGTCAAAATATCGGCCAAAATGACGCCTTGTGCTTTCGCGCTTTCCGACAAGGACAGATAAGCCGGTGTCTGATTATGCTGGATATACAAGTTTTGCTTCGCGTTTTCAAGATCCACGAGTACCTTTACTTTTTCCGGCAGTTCATTCAAAGTGCTGTAGGCTGCGCTTTCCATGCTGAAATCGGTAAATTGCGTAAAGTTCCATTTATTCAGTTTCGTCTTGTCCACTTCCGGAAGCGGCAGGACCTGGGCCCGGGCTAATGCCTGGAGGCGGAACTCCTTCAGCCATTCCGGTTCACCATTTTGTTCGGAAAAGGTGCGGACATCTTGCTCATTCATTGCTAATTTCGTTTCTGTCATCAAGTCTCTCGCCCCCTGCTTAAGCTTCCTGGCCGACCGTTTCGTCTTCGATGCCAAGTTCCTGTTTGATCCATTCGTAGCCTTCCGCTTCAAGGCGGTTTGCCAGTTCAGGGCCGCCTGATTTGACGATGCGCCCCTGCATCATGATGTGGACGGCATCCGGTGTAATATAGTTTAACAATCGTTGGTAGTGGGTAATGATAATGCAGCCGAAATCTTCGCTGCGCATCGAGTTGATCCCTTTTGCGACAACTTTCAATGCATCGATGTCAAGGCCGGAGTCGATTTCATCGAGAATCGCAATTTTCGGTTCAATCATCATAAGCTGCAAAATCTCGTTCCGTTTTTTCTCGCCGCCGGAAAAACCTTCATTCAAATAGCGTTGCGCCATGTTCGTATCCATTTCAAGAAATTCCATCTTTTTGTCGAGCTCGCGGATAAATTTCATCAGCGGGATTTCATTGCCTTCGCCGCGGCGCGCATTGATCGCCGAGCGCAAAAATTCCGCATTTGTCACGCCGCTGATTTCGCTTGGATATTGCATCGCGAGAAACAGGCCGGCTTTCGCACGTTCATCGACTTCCATTTCCAGCACATTTTTTCCGTCAAGCGTGATGGTCCCTTGGGTAACGATGTATTTCGGGTGCCCCATAATGGCAGAAGACAGCGTCGATTTCCCTGTTCCGTTCGGGCCCATGATCGCATGAAATTCACCGCTGTTTACTTCCAGATTGACCCCTTTTAAAATTTCTTTTCCCTCTACTTCGACGTGAAGATCTTTTATTACGAGTTTTGATCCTGCCATAAAAAATTCCTCCGTTGTTTGTATATTCAGATCCAATTTATTCTTAATTTATTCTCATTATTATTTTATAACAAATGAAAACTATGCGCAACTAGTAAAAACCTGTGGATAACCATGGCATGCCATCTTTTTTCCGCGGTTTTCCGGTCTTGTTTATTCATTAATAATAGCACAAAATAGAGCCGGTATAAAATTCCTGATACAGATTTCTTGAATTTCCCTGGATTGCGCATTGGGAATCCGGGCAGCCGCCTGAAACGGCATAAAAAAGCCGGGATTTGTTTTGCAATCCCGGTTATGCTGTGATTCTCATTTTCAGTCTGTTATTTGATAATCAGGCGGATCTGGCTTTGCTTTTTGGCACAGGTTGCGGAGTTCCCGCAAGCCAGAATAAAGATTCCAGCAATAAAAAATGGCGATACGTTCCCCTGTACCGGAGTTCGCCCATTTTCAGAAATGTCCCGAGGCGCGCACGGCGGGACAGAAGCTGTTCGAATTGCCGGAGCGCCATTTCCAGTTCAAAATCCGCTTTGCCGGTTTCAAGCTGCACGCAACACTCCTTGGAAAAAGCAACGAGCAAGCATTCTTCCCCTGTGCGGAACGATACGGTAACAGGCACCGCCGGCAGCAGCATCCGCAATTGTTTTTTCCGTGCCAGGCTGTTCAGGAAAAACTGGATGGTCCGTTTCATGGCAACACGCTCCAATCCTCATTTCCTTTACCTATTCTGCACGGGTAGCGCTGATCCTGCCGGAATCGTTCAACAAATCGCGCGCTTTTCCGGCCGGTTTTGGCGGCAATGCTCGAACAGTGTCTGAAAAAAGTTTTTTCTGCGGTTTGAACGGCGTTTTTGCGCAAAAGCCTGCCCGTTTTTTTCCGCCATGCAAGCGGTGTTTCCGTTTATGAATGCCCAAATCGGATGTTCCGCCGTTTTCTCATTAAAAAGAAGACAATTTTTCAAATAATGCCGGGACGGATTGAAAAGCGTACACTTTGTCTATTGCTTTCCCGTTTTCAAGGAGGAGCAGGCACGGTACGCTTTCGATCTTGTATTTTTCCGCCATTTGTGGCACGTAATTCAGATTGGCTTTGGCATAAGGAAAGCGGGGGACGGCCTGTTCTGCAATCTCCAGCATCCTCCCCGCCAGCTGGCATGTGCCACATAATGGCGTGTAAAAGTACAGGGCGAGTTTTTCTTCCTGCAAAATCCGTTCCTCCAGTTGTTTTTCCCTTGTCCAGTCCTGCATGGCAATCCATCCTTTACACAAAAAGGCACCGCAGCTTGGAGTGCAGTGCCAGTTATTTTATGCTTCGTTGATCATTTCCTCGTACTGTTCCGCCGTCAGCAAATCATCCAGTTCAGCAGAGTCGGCCGGTTCAACGACAATCATCCACGCTTTTTCATACGGGGATTCGTTGACGAATTCCGGGTTATCGCTCAAGTCGGCATTAACCGCAACGACTTTGCCGCTGACCGGCGCGTACAGTTCCGATACCGTTTTCACGGATTCGACACTGCCAAACGGTTCTTTCGCCGAAACTTCATCGCCTTCTTCTGGCAGTTCAACAAATACGATATCGCCGAGTTCGGCCTGGGCAAAATCAGTGATGCCGATCCGGACATGGCCGTCTTCTTCTTTCACCCACTCATGATCATCCGTATACCGCAGTTCTTCAGGTACCGCCATCTCAATCCCTCCGTTATGTATCCGTAATAGCCTTCAGTTTTAAATTACCGAAAACAAGCACTTAAATCAATCACTTTTTCAATAATTTTTCATAGGCATCTTCTTTAAAGCCGAACATGGCAAAGGCATCGCCCGCAAGAACCGGCCGTTTGATCAGCATGCCGTCGGAAGCCAGCAGTTCAAGCGCTTCTTCATCGCTCATTTCCGGGATCTTATCTTTCAAACCGAGTTCGCGGTACTTCTGCCCGCTTGTGTTGAACAGCCTTTTGATCGGCAGCCCGCTTTTTTCATAAAAGTCCTTAAGAAGCGCTTTTGAAGGCGGATTTTCGACAATGTGCACCGCTTCATAGGCAATGCCATGTTCGTCCAGCCATTTTTTCGCTTTCCGGCAAGTCCCACATTTCGGATACCAATAGAAAGTAAGGGCCATTTTGTCCACTCCTGTCATCATCTTGTCTTATCTGTATGTTAGCCGATTTTCCCCGGCGATGCAAAAGAAAAGGGACTCCGGCGGGCCGGAAATCCCTTTTTGCATTACAGCACATAGCGTTCTGCTTCGATAATTCTATCCGCGGCTTCGCGTTTTTTCGCAATGACGTTGGTTGGCGTATGGCGTGCCAGCTTGCGGAGGGCGGAAAGCGTCATTTGCAGCTGGTCGCCTTCAAGGCAGGCTGCGAGCGATTCTTTTGCAATTTGTTCGCATTGATTGAACGCTTCCTGAGTGAAAATTTGGGTATAGAGCAGCTTTTGGTTATGTTTTTCGGCACCGTCTTTGTTGATTGCTTTTTCCGTCCGGAGCACGCATGACTCTGCGGCATATACATTCGAAACGAGATCTGCCACGTTGGCAAGCAGTTCCTGTTCGTTTTCGAATTTTTTGCCGTACGTTTGCAGGGCGGTACCGGCAACAAGCAGGGTAACCTTCTTCATGTTGCGGACGAGATATTTTTCCTGCTCGAGCGGCGCGTCGCCGACTTGTTCCGGCATCATCATCATGAGCTCTTCCTGCAGGCTTTGCGCTTTTTGCAACAGCGGCAGTTCCCCGCTGAACGCTTTTTTCACGTATGTGCCCGGCACGATCAGGCGATTGATTTCGTTTGTCCCTTCAAAAATCCGGTTAATCCGGGAATCGCGATAGGCACGCGAGACTTCGTATTCATCCATAAAGCCGTAACCGCCGTGGATTTGCACCGCTTCATCGACGACATAGTCCAGCACTTCGGAAGCAAAGAACTTGTTCAGCGAGCATTCAATCGCATACTCGGCGATCGCATTGGCCACTGCCCGCCCGTCTTTTTCTTCTTCCGGCGTAAAATGGCTCATTCTTTCATCAAACAATCCGACTGTCCGGTAGACGGAACTTTCGGCTGCGTACAGTTTGGATGCCATCGTGCCGAATTTTTCTTTTGTCAGGTTAAACTGCGAGATCGGCGTTTTGAACTGCTGGCGGCCGTTCGCGTATTTGACGGCGATTTCGAGCACGTGCTTGCTGGAGCCGACCGCGCCGACGCCCAGTTTATAACGGCCGATGTTCAAAATGTTAAATGCAATTTTATGCCCTTTGCCGATTTCCCCAAGCACGTTTTCAACCGGCACCGGCACGTCTTCCAGGATAAGCGTCCTTGTGGAAGAAGATTTAATCCCCATTTTCTTTTCTTCCGCGCCCGTTGAAACGCCCGGGAATGTGCGTTCCACGATAAAGGCCGTGAACTTGTCGCCGTCAATCTGCGCATACACGGTGAAAACATCAGCAAAGCCGGCGTTCGTGATCCATTGTTTTTCCCCGTTTAAAATATAATGCGTGCCGGCTTCGTTTAATCTTGCAACGGTTTTGGCGCTCCGTGCGTCCGACCCCGAGCTTGGTTCCGTTAAGGCATAAGCCGCAAGCCATTCGCCGGTTGCGAGTTTCGGCAAATATTTTTTCTTTTGTTCTTCGTTGCCGAACAAAACGATCGGAAGCGAGCCGATGCCGACGTGCGCGCCGTGGGAGATGGCAAAGCCGCCGACTTTTGCGAGCCTTTCGGAAATCAGGGCGGAGCTTACTTTATCAAGGGCGAGGCCGCCGTATTCTTCCGGCACATCGGCGCTCAAAAGCCCGAGTTCGCCTGCTTTTTTCAGCAATTTAACAGAGCGGTCAAATTCATGGTTTTCCAGATATTCAATTTGCGGGACCACTTCATTGTTCGTATAGTCTTCCGCCGTTTTGGCGATCATTTTTTGTTCTTCTGTCAGCTCTTCCAGCGTAAATACTTGATCCGGTGTAATGTCATCAATTAAAAAACTGCCGCCTTTTACAAATGCATCCGTTTTGTTCGCCATTTACAATTCCTCTCCCTTTTATCTGTAATGAGCGGCCGCAGATGTGCTCCGCGGCTCTTATCTCCATTAAAAACAATTCAACAGGCCAGGTCCGGCTCCGGCGTTTTGCCTTTAAACGCCCATTCTGCAGTGAACGCGGCACCAGCGGAAAAATGAAAATCATCCAGCGTATATTTTTAGGATAGAGACAGCTGATCCGCTTTTTACCCTGGTCCGGTCTCTTGCCGCTTGGAACCTGCTGCTCTGCTTTTAGCCCTGGTATCCATCCATTTCAAAACCTTGCCATGGTCCGGTACCTGCACGTTTCCATTTGAAACCGGCTGGCCGCCTGCTTTGGTCCATTGCCATCAAGACACGAGTTCAAATACACCAGCTGCACCCATACCGCCGCCGATACACATCGTGACGACGCCGAACTGCACGTTTCTGCGCTTCATTTCATGGGCAAGCGTTAACGTCAGCTTGGCGCCAGTGCAGCCGAGCGGGTGGCCGAGGGCAATTGCGCCGCCGTTGACATTGACGATGTCTTCATTCAGGCCGAGCTGGCGGATCACCTGGATGGACTGGGAAGCAAAGGCTTCATTCAGTTCGAACAACCCGATATCCTCAAGTTCCAACCCTGCCAGTTTCAAAGCTTTCGGCACAGCTTCCACCGGGCCGATCCCCATGATTTCAGGCGGCACCCCGGCAACCGCGAACGAGCGGAATTTCAACAGTGCTTTGAGCCCAAGCGATTCAGCTTTTTCTTTATCCATCAGCATCACCGCAGCCGCGCCGTCGCTTGTTTGCGACGAGTTCCCGGCCGTAACGGTTCCGGTTACCGAGAATGCCGGGCGCAGTTTTCCGAGCGTTTCCACATTTGTATCCGGCCGGACCCCTTCATCCTGCGAAAAGACGACTTTCTTTTCAACAAGTTTGTTGTCTTCGCCGACCGAACGCAATGTGACCTCAACCGGCACAATTTCGTCTTTGAATTTGCCTTCTGCAATCGCTTTTGCCGCTTTTTGGTGGCTGCGCACGCTGAAGGCATCCTGGTCTTCGCGGCTGACGCCGAATTTTTTGGCGACTTCTTCGGCCGTATGCCCCATGCCCATATAGTATTCCGGCGCAGTTTCTGCGAGGCGCACATTCGGGCGGACGACATGGCCCATCATCGGGACAAGGCTCATCGATTCCGCACCTCCGGCAATGATCGTGTCAGCGTGGCCGAGCATGATCCTTTCGGCGCCGTAGGCAATCGCCTGCAGCCCGGACGAGCAGTACCGGTTGATCGTAATGGCCGGCACCGTATCCGGCAATCCTGCCAGGGCCCCGATATTGCGCGCCATATTGAGCCCCTGCTCCGCTTCCGGCATGGCGCAGCCGATAATCAAATCATCAATATTTCCTTCATAGTTGCCGGCTCGTTTCAACGTTTCTTTTACGACAAGTGCACCTAGATCATCCGGCCGTGTTTGTGCGAGCGTCCCTTTTTTCGCTTTGCCGACCGGCGTTCTCGCCCCTGCAACAATGACAGCTTCCCTCATCACATTCCCCTCTTTCCGTGTTTTTGTAAAAGGCCCTTCCATCACCGCCCGGGGTGATGGATCGGGGTTTTCCCATATACAGTTGCATTCCCCGGGAAAACCCCTTTATGTTGTATATGAAAAATTCGGGCGGAATCTTTTCCTGCCAGGGGACCGGCATTCGCCAATCCGCGGGGCTCTAATTCCGTAACGGTTTTCCTTTTAACAGCATGTGCTGCATCCGCTGCTGTGTTTTTGGCTGTGCAATCAGACTCAGGAACGCTTCCCTTTCCAAATCAAGCAGGTATTGTTCATCCACTTTTGTCCCGAACGGCACTTTCCCGCCTGAAAGCACAAAGGCGATCTTTTTCGCGATTTCAAAGTCATAGTCGGAAATATAGCCCGACAGATGCAATTGCTGGGCCCCAAGCAACAACGCTGCATAACCGGATTCGCCTGTGACCGGCACTTTTTCGCGGACAGGCGGTTTGTACCCTGCGTCAGCAAGGCGCAGCACAGCCTGTTTTGCATCATAAATCAGATGGTCTTGGTTAAAGCTGACCCCGTCCGTCCGGTCAAGGAAGCCGTACTCGCGCGCTTCTTCAGCAGAAGTGGACACTTTCGCCATCGCAATCGTTTCAAAGACTTTGTTCACGACATTTTGCAAGTCGAACTGTACGCCTTCCGGAATGTTTTTCAAATGCTTGATGTACAGCTCTTTGTTGCCGCCTCCGCCCGGAAGCAGGCCGACGCCCGTTTCGACAAGGCCCATATACGTTTCGCTTGCCGCCTGGATATGCGCCGTATGCAGGCACACCTCCGCGCCGCCGCCCAAAGTCATCGCAAACGGTGCTGCAACAACCGGTTTTTGGCTGTATTTGATCTTCATCATCGTGTTCTGGAACTGGCGGACGACCATGTCAAGTTCAAAGATATTGTCATCCTGCGCTTCCATCAGCATCAAAGCAAGGTTTGCGCCGACACAGAAGTTTTTGCCCTGGTTGCCGATCACAATCCCTTTGTAATGATTCTCTGCTTCGTCCACGGCATAATTGATCATTTGCAAAATGTCGAGCCCGATTGCGTTGCTTTTTGAATGGAATTCAAGCAGCAGCACCCCGTCGCCGATGTCGATTAAGCTTGCGCCGGCATTTTCTTTCAGCACTTTGCCCTGCGTTTTCAAAGTTTTGAGATTGATTTCTTTCGGATTGGCTGGAACCGGCTTGTATGCTCCGTTGTCATAGTACGAGACGGCGCCGTTTTCTTCTTTGTAAAAAGACGTAAAGCCTTTTTCCAGCATGCCTTTCACCCAGCCGGGCACTTGAAGGCCGTCCTGCTCCATTTTTTGCACGGATTTTTCAACGCCGATTGCATCCCATGTTTCAAACGGGCCGAATTTCCAGCCGAAGCCCCATTTCATCGCCTGGTCGATGGCGAGAATATCGTCGGCAATCACGCCGGCCAGTTCTGCCGAATACACAAGGCAAGGCGCGAGAATATTCCAGAGCAGCTGTCCGGCACGGTCATCCGCATACACAATCGTTTTGATTTTATTGGCGGTTCCTTTTGCCTGCCGGGCCGCTTCCAAAGAAGCCGCTTTCATTTTCGTGCGTTCGCCGTATTCCAATGTTTCCGGATTTAATTCATAGATTTCTTTTCCTTTTTTTTCATAAAAGCCTTTGCCGGTTTTGCTGCCAAGCCAGCCGTTTTCAACGAGTTTGTGCATGAATGCCGGCACTTTAAAAACTTCTTTTTCTTCGCCTTCCGTTTTTTCATACACGTTATTCGCAACATGGACGAACGTATCGATCCCGACCACATCGAGCGTCCGAAATGTTGCGCTTTTTGGCCGGCCGATCACCGGGCCTGTCACGGAATCGACTTCGCCGACCGTGTAGCCGCCTTTCATCATCTCCCGCACGGTGACAAGCAGGCCGTATGTACCGATGCGGTTGCCAATAAAGTTTGGCGTATCTTTTGCAAGCACGACGCCTTTTCCGAGCACGTCCTCGCCGAACTGCTTCATAAATGAAGTGACGTCCGGGTCGGTGTCAGCGGTCGGGATCACTTCGAGCAGTTTCAAATAGCGCGGCGGGTTAAAAAAGTGGGTCCCGAGAAAATGCTTTCTGAAATCTTCGCTCCGCCCTTCTGCCATCGCTTCGATCGAAATGCCGGATGTGTTTGAACTTACAATGGTCCCCGGCCGGCGGAAGCGTTCCACTTTTTCAAATACTGATTTTTTAATATCCAAACGTTCTGTGACCACTTCAATTATCCAGTCTGCTTCTTTCAGCCGTTCAAGGTCGTCTTCCAGGTTGCCCGCTTCGATGAGCGCGAGGCTTTTTTTCGATGTGAGCGGGGCCGGTTTTTGTTTTAACAGCTTCTGCAGCGCAGACTGGCTGAAGCGGTTTCGGACGGCTTTGTCCTCCAATGTGTACCCCTTTGCTTTCTCCGCTTCCGTGAGTGCGTTCGGGACGATGTCAAGCAAAAATACCGGAATCCCGATGTTTGCCAGATGTGCGGCGATGCCCGATCCCATCACGCCGGAACCGATGACAGCCGCTTTTTGAATGGTATACCGCATAGTGCATCCCCTTTCTTTTGAATGAATGCTCATTCATTAAGCGCTTAAAAAAATAACGCTTTCATCTTTAATAATAATATATACGAATTTTTTCATTCTATCAATCACTTCATCTCAAAAAATCGCCATTTTTTTAAAATTTTTTATATGCCCATACCATTTTGGGCAAGCTAAACGAAAATCGCGGGGAGGTGAACCAATGGCGAAGCTGAAGAAAAACCCGTCAAAAGCGGGTGTGAGCGCGGCAAGCGTAAAAGGAAATGCCGGCCCGACAGTGGAGCGTGACGGCGGCGGAAAAGTAAACAGCCAAAACAACCAGTACAAAAAATAAGCAGGCGGCTGCATAGGATCCGCAGCTCCTTCAAACAATAAAGGGAGACTTGGATAAAGGAGGAAATGGAATGCAACAACAGCCTTTTTCACAGCAGCAAAGCGGGCAAACGGTTTACAACGCTCCGCCCGATCGTATGTCAACAAAAGATTTGGCCTATGTGGATGATATGCTGGCCTGGAATCTGCTGGCGATGAAAAAAGCGCATGATGCGGCAACACGCTGCCAGGACAATGAATTGAAAGCCGTTTTTGAAGCGTGCGGGCAAATGCACCAGCGCCACTACAACCAGATTTTGGGGCATTTGAAAAGCCACTTGCAATAACAAAAAAGAATGCCGGCCCGCCACAAAAAGCGAAACCCGCTTTTCCAGTTCATGAAAAGCAGGCGTTCGCAGCCCGCCCCGGAATGCGCGCACAGCCCGATCCCTAGAAAAAAGCCTGCATGAAGGGAGGCTGTCCGTCCGGGGCAACCGCACTTCCCAGCCTGAAGCAAGCACTGACTGCTCCGGCAGCCGGGCTTAACGGAAAACGGGAGCTCGCCAGCCCAATCCCTGCCCGGGTTTGGCGGCAGAGATACCTGAATGCGGAGCGCGCGTCATACGACCATTTTAAAAAGGAGGTACAACATATGGATTCCCAACAGCAGCAGCAAAAAATTCAAAACCCGAAAACACAATTTCCTGAAACACCGGAAATGAACGACCGCGATCTTGCCAATGACCTGCTTTCGATGGAAAAATACATGACTGCTTCTTATCATACCGCCATGAACGAAGCGAGCCACGAAAAACTGTATCGCGATCTCCTGGCCATTTTTACGGAAACACAGAATGAGCAGCGCAAATTGTATGAGACGATGTTCCAAAAAGGCTGGTACAGTATGGAAGCAGCAGAACAGCAAAAACTGCAGCAGTCTTACCAGCAGCACCAGGGCTATGCTTCGCAGTTCCCGTACGGCGGGAAGGTGCAATAGCCGCAAAAAACAGGCGGCACGGGGCCGCCTGTTTTTTTATTTTTCGTTGGAAAACATATATTTTCTGTAATGGTAACGGATTGAAAAAATAAATCCGACCGCAAGCATATTCCCTATCAGCGAACTCCCCCCGTAGCTGATAAACGGCAGCGGGATCCCGGTAATCGGCAGCACCTGTATCGTCATGCCGATATTTTCAAACACGTGGAACGTAATCATCGCAATGACACCCGCGCAAATGTAGGAATAAAAATCATTTTTCGTCTCAAGCCCTGCTTTTATGATATGGTAAATAAGCATAAAAAACAAGCCGATGACAATGCTACCGCCGATAAAGCCGAACTGCTCGCCGATCACGCTGAAAATAAAGTCCGTCTGGTTTTCCGGAAGGCTCACTTCGGTTGTGCCAAGCCCTTTTCCAAACGTCTGGCCGGAACCAATGGCCAAAAGAGACTGAATCAAGTGGTAGCCGTCCGTATTGGAATAGTTATAAGGATCAATCCAGGCATAGATCCGGCCAAACTGGTACGAACGGACACCAAGATATTTTTCGAGAAGTGCCGGCTGCCAGAGGACGAGATAAAAAATCAGTCCCGCCAGTGCCGCGCCGCTGCCGAAAATTGGAAGCATCAGTTTCCATGTGATGCCCGACACAAATACAAGCCCGAAAAAAATGGCAATAAACACAAGTGACGTCCCTAAATCCTGTTGAATGGTCAACATGAGCGGCACGAACAAGCAGATGCCAAGTTTCACAAACAGCCAGAAGTCCGATTTCACTGACCGGTTCAGCACTTTTTCATTATGATCCGAAATAAGGCGTGCCATTGCTAAAATTAAAAATGGCTTCATGATTTCAGAAGGCTGGAATGTCCCAATCACCGGGAGCACAAACCAGTTTTTCGCGCCATTACGCTCCGGAGCAATGCTGGCTGGCGCCAGAATCAGCAAGATCAGCAGCAAAATCCCGAACCCGTAACCGTACCACGATATTTTTTTCAGCTGGTCGGAGTCAAGGCGGATCACCAATGCTATTATGATTGCTCCGACCACATAGTTGATGACTTGTTTTATCAGATAACTGCTGTTAGCCGTATAAATGGCAACAAGGCTGACAATGCAGAACAACATCAGCGTTAAAACCAGCCCGTAATCAATTTTAGAACCTTCATCCCGCGAAGACAATTCCATCACCTGACTTCTCAATGCCGGAACCGCCGGCCGTAAAATAAAATAAATGATACGGATCCAAAACAACCGGCCCCCATCATTTTTTCATACAAGCTTTATTATACATCATACATGACGAAGCACAATCCTTTTCGTTTTGGAAATATTTCTTTGGCAGGTTGAAAAATGTTGAAATCCGCCTGCCGCTCTTTATACAATAAGAAAGAAATGATAAAGGATGGAGATGGTCTGGAAGTGGAAGCGATTAAAAGTGCGGAAGAATTTAACACGGTAACGGGAGGAGAAGCGCCGGTTATCGTGAAATTTTATGCAGACTGGTGTCCGGATTGCAAAGTGATGGATATGTTTATTGGTGATGTGATCAAAGACTATCCGCAATATAAATGGTATGAAATCAACAGTGACGAGTTCCGTGCGATTGCGGATAAAAACCAGGTGATGGGGATTCCGAGCCTGCTCGTTTTCCAAAACGGCGAGAAAAAAGCGCATCTACACAGTGCAAATGCAAAGTCGCCGGAAGAGGTACGCGAATTTTTAAATGATGTTGTATTGTAAAAAAAGGGCCCGAAGCCGGGGAAGGCTTTCCGGGCTTTTTTAATACGTTGTCAGTTTCAGCACTTCCTGAAGGCGGTAAAGGCCTTTTAACAAATAAGTGGAGAAGCCTTCGTGTTTTTTGTAGGAGACAGTGAAGGTGCCATCTTCATTGTTCCACAGCCGCCCGAAGTACTGGCGGATATCTTTTGTGATGGCCGCATCATTCGGTGCCTTCACAAATAAATCGGTCTCCAAATTATAATCGCCCAGGTTGCGCAGCGTTAAATTGGTCGACCCGCCGAAAAAGAGCGAACGGCCGGGCTTTTCAATCCAGACCAGCTTCGGATGGAATTGCTCGATCCCGGTGTTGTACCAGCGGATTTTGATCTTTCCATCCGTTTTCTTTACGAGTTCCTGTGCAACAGGCTGGTTGGGCAGCCCGATTTTTTTATGCCCGAACGCATTTAAATTCGGGTCGAGGATAAGCCGGATGCGGACGCCGCGGGAAGATGCCTCCTCAAGCGCACGGACCACTTTCCGGTCAGCCAGATAAAACATTGCCATTGAAATCGAATCACCATTTTTTGCCGCTTTGATTTCTTTCATGATCCGGCCGTAAACTTTCCCCTCTGTTAACAGCTGGACGGCAATCCTGCCTTTTCCCCTCTCTTTCCCTTTATATTGCGGCAGTTCCGGGCCGCCCGACATATTGGAAGCCGCCTGCTCCGATTCCAGAACATCACGGATGACCGGCCCCTTAACAAGAAAAGCGATATTGGAATGCCAGCCGCTTGCGTCATGCGGGTTGCCGGATGCAATGACCGTGCCGTTTTCGGTCGTAAACGTTTTGCGGTGGTTCGCCTTAATATTGAAAAGTTCAAGGTACGAACGGAGCGTCATTTTCGGTGCATTGTCCCCGAAAGCGTTCGGCAGCCAGCCGGTCCCGCCCTGGCCAAACGACTGGAAAAACATATGCCAAATACCGGAATAAAGCGGCGTCGGGTCACGTAACGGGTCCAAATGCGTAAAGACCACACGAATGCCATGTTCCTTGAGCCGTTTTAAAATGCCGGCTTCATGGGACCCGTAGGAGGTATTGATCGGGTCGGTGATCACGATGATGCGGACACCGGGTTCTTTTTCTTTTTTGGCAATCAGCCGGTCTGCAAGCCTTTCAGCCAGCGGCGGCACTTTCATCTTTTGATCATGGTAGCCATTAAAAAGGAATAAATCCGCGACGATAAATTGATGGGCCTGGTCAATCATCCGGTAAATTTCAGGATAGACGGCCTGCTCCACCTTTCTTTTTCCCGTCCCCTTTTCCCGGTATGTTAAATCCGAAAGAAAACGGATGTCTTGATCATGGACGGTATATGTTTTGCCTTCATAGGAAATCCCTTTTGGCAGCGGCTTATATGTATGGTACAACATCACAGCCGCATAAATGGCAAGCAGGACAAGGAACCCGCATAACAGCCATTTCTTTCCGCTTTTTTTCATTACAATCCCCCCGTTTCCCAGTATCTTTCCCCACCCGCATGCCCGGCAAACATGCAAGCAAAAGTTTGAAAAGCAACGGAACGGGTAACATAAAAGTACTTTAATTTAGAAAGGAAAAGGCTATATGATCTGGACAATCATCGGGATTTTGCTCGTACTTTGGATTTTGGGCATCGTTTTTCACATTGCCGGTGCCTTTGTGCATCTTCTGCTTGTCATCGCCGCAATTGTGCTGCTGTTTAAAATTTTTTCAGGCATGCGTGGAAATAACAGCCGGTAAAAGGCTAATGACATAGGAAGAAGGTTGAGGCGCAAAGGCTTCAACCTTCTTTTTTTAGGCAGTCCTTCATTTCCAATATTTTTTCTTAAGCGATGCATCAAGTACTGCCATTCTCTCCTGTATTGATAAAACATACCGGAAAATACTGGCGCATTTCCGGGTTTAAAGGTATAACTATTATGGAGATAGGTCGCCCATTTTTCTCCGGACCTGTAACGAACAGACAAAGGAGTGTTGTAAACACTGTGAAGAAGACCATCCAGTTTTGCCTGAACAACAAATTTGCCATTTGGCTGATGACCCTCATTGTGGCTGGTGCGGGCATTTATGCCGGCATGAATATGAAAATGGAAACCATTCCGAATATCGACGCGCCATACATGCTGGTGACAGCCTCTGATCCGGGTGCCACACCGGAAGAAGTCGAAAATAAAATAACGCAACCGATCGAACAACGGCTGAAAAACCTCACCGGCGTCAATACGGTCTCCACTTCCTCGACGGAAAGCAATTCCCAGATCCAGCTTGAGTATAAATATGGCACGGATATGGATCAAGCGAAAAAAGACATCCAGGACGCGCTGGAAAAAGTGGACCTGCCGGATAATATTGACAAGCCGTCCGTAACAAGGATCAGCATCAATGATTTTCCGATCCTGTCTTTAAGTGTCTCGGACAAAAGCCGGTCTTTCCAGCACTTAACGAAAATTGTCGAAGAAGATCTTGTTCCAAAACTGCAGAGCATTGACGGCGTATCCGATGTTCAGGCTTCCGGCCAGTATGTGCAGGAAGTCCAGCTGGCCTTTAAACAGGACAAATTGAATGCATTGGGGCTCGATGAGGATACAGTCAAAAAGGCCATCCAGGGCTCAAACGTTTCGGTACCGCTCGGCCTCATCAACTTCGGGAAAGAAAACAAATCAGTAGAAATCGATGGAAACGTGAAATCGCTGAAGCATTTTGAGAATCTGAAAATCCCGTACACCCCGAAAACGGGTGCAGCTTCCGCTTCGTCCGCAGCCGCACAGGCTTCAGGGACACAATCCCCGGGTGCTGCACAAGCCTCAGGGACACAGGCCTCGGGTGCACAGGCTTCAGGAACGCAAGCCAACACCGGTATGCCGGCCGTTGCGTTAAAAGAAATCGCCGATATCAAAGTTGTCGGCAAGCATGAATCGATTTCAAAAACGAACGGGAAAGATTCAATCGGCATCCAGATTACAAAAGCTCCGGATGCAAACACGGTGAATGTTGCCGATGCAGTAAATAAAAAAGCCGCACAGTTTAAAGCGGACTATAAAGGCACGCAAATTTCCACCATTTTAGACCAGGCAACACCTATCAAAGACTCCGTCAAAACGATGTTTGAAAAAGCAATCATCGGGGCCGTGTTTGCGATTGTGGTCATCCTGCTGTCTTTGCGGAATGTGCGTTCAACCATTATCGCAGTCATTTCGATTCCGCTGTCAGTGCTGGTTGCTTTTATTATTTTGCACCAGCTTGGCATCACATTAAACGTGATGACACTTGGGGCCATGACGGTGGCAATCGGGCGCGTTATTGATGACTCGATTGTCGTCATTGAAAATATTTACAGGCGCTTGACGCTGCGGGAAGAAAAACTGCGCGGAAAAGCGCTGATCCGTGAAGCGACGGTTGAAGTTTTTAAACCGGTCATGTCTTCCACGATCGTAACGGTCATCGTCTTTCTCCCGCTTGCACTTGTGAAAGGAATGGTCGGGGAGCTGTTCATGCCGTTTGCCCTGACGCTGATTTTTGCCCTGCTGGCATCGCTTCTTGTGGCCATCACGGTGGTGCCGATGTTTGCCCATTCGTTATTTAAGAACGGGCTGAAGAAAAACACGCGGACCACGAACGAAGGCCAC
Source organism: Weizmannia sp. FSL W8-1119 (assembly GCF_038008605.1). Classification (NCBI taxonomy): domain Bacteria; kingdom Bacillati; phylum Bacillota; class Bacilli; order Caryophanales; family Bacillaceae; genus Heyndrickxia; species Weizmannia sp. FSL W8-1119. The sequence goes on from NZ_JBBOZL010000001.1 coordinate 2,220,432, forward strand.
GGCAAGCTCGCTTTGTTTTATAAAAGGATTCTGAACTGGTCGCTCAACCATAAGCTGGCCACGTTCGGCACCGCATGCCTGCTTCTGATCGGCAGTCTGTTTTTAATCCCGCTTATCGGCGTCAGCTTTATTGAAAACGAAGGCCAGAAAGTCGTGTATGCCACCTATGCGCCGGAACCGGGGGAAACCCTTTCCGACGTGAAGAAGATTACAGGAAAAGCGGAGGATTACTTAATCCACCGTAAAAATGTAAAAAATGTGCAGTATTCCATTGGGGAGTCGGCTTTCAGCACAAACAGCAACTCCGCCATCTTTGTTGTCGAATATGACCAGGGCACCAAAAATTTCGACCGCGAACCGGAAAAGGTCATCAAAGCTCTGCAACAAAGAACGGACCAGGGGACATGGAAATCACAGGACTTCGCGTCCATGTCGAATGATGAATTAACGATGTATGTCTATGGCAATGATCTGGATGAAATCAAACCGGTCATCCATAAAATTGAAAAAGTCATGAAAAACAATGACAACTTGAAAAATGTTGAAACCAGCCTTTCCGAAACGTATCAGCAATACACGCTTGTCGCCAACCAGGACAAACTGGCCGCCCTCGGGTTAACAGCCGGCCAGCTCGGAACCGGCCTTGCGCAAACCGGCAACCGGACCGTGCTGACAACCATTGAAAAAGGCGGAGAGGAATTAAACGTATATGAACAGAACAAAACCGGGCATTACGGCAATATTGGCGACCTGACCAATCAAAAAGTCACATCGCCGCTCGGCACAAAAGTAGCGCTAAAAGATGTCGTGGACGTGAAAAAAGGCGAAACACCGGATGCGGTTACGAAACGGGACGGCAAAATCTATGCCAGTGTAACCGGCAAGATCAAGACAGCTGACGTTGCGAAAGTGACACAACAAGTCCAAAACAAAGTGGATAAACTCGATATTCCAAAATACATCCATGTCGAAACCGGCGGCGTAACGGAAGACATCAATGACTCGTTTACAAAGCTCGGTTACGCGATGCTGGTTGCTGTCGCGATCGTTTATCTTGTGCTCGTGATTACATTCGGCGGGGCTCTCGCGCCGTTTACCATCCTTTTCTCGCTGCCGTTTGCCGTGATCGGTGCACTCATAGCCCTGTTCCTGGCGCATGAAACGATCAGCGTCACCGCCATGATCGGCGCCTTGATGCTGATCGGCATCGTGGTGACGAATGCCATCGTGCTGATCGACCGGGTGGTGCATAAAGAAAAGGCGGGGCTGTCCACCCGCGAAGCATTGCTTGAAGCAGGCGCAACAAGGCTGCGGCCGATTTTAATGACCGCCTTCGCAACAATCTTTGCCCTGATCCCGCTTGCTCTGGGCTACGGCGGCGGCGGACTCATTTCGAAAGGGGTCGGCATCACAGTAATTGGCGGCTTGACCAGCTCCACTTTACTGACTTTGATCATCGTCCCGGTTGTCTACGAATTTTTAATGAAGTTCAGGAAAAAAGAAAAACATCCGGAAGAAGCATGAAAAAAGAGGTTGCCCCCGGGCAGCCTCTTTTTTCTGCATGAACGGAAGCAGCACCGGCGCTTGCGTCGGAGCCGGCAAAACTTGGGAAAGCCGGGATTTATCTTCAAACCCCCGTTCCTGTTCGATTTAGCTTCTTTCAAGTAGGGCTGAATAAGCAAAATTCTTAGATTTGGTAAAAATGCTGGAGGCCGGCTTTTTTTCGTGCTTCTTTAACGTAGACGGACCCTATGTGAAGGAAGACCTTCGTTTTTCCACGCTTCCTTAACGTAGACGCGCTCTATGCGAAGGAACAACGACTTTTTTCCACGCTTCCTTAACATAGGGCTTGCTGAATCACCAAACTTCCTAGATTTGGAAAAACTTAATACAAGGTGCAAGGGTTAAAGATGGATTCTTCTATATTTTGAGAAAGAGCTTGCTAACAAATTGGGTACAAACTCAGAATCGGATTCGTTCAGCAAGCCCCAAGTAGGACATTTCGAGCCCGGATGCAGCTCCTTTTGTCCTTTTGGCAGATTCAAAAGGACATTTCGGGCCTGGATGCAACGTGTTTTGTCCTTTTGACAGCTTCAAAAAGACATTTTGGGCCCGGGTGGAGGTCAATTTGTCCTTTTGACGGCTTCAAAAGGACATTTCAGACCCGGATGCAACGTGTTTTGTCCTTTTGACAGCTTCAAAAAGACATTTTGGGCCCGGGTGGAGGTCAATTTGTCCTTTTGACGGCTTCAAAAGGACATTTCAGACCCGGATGCAACGTGTTTTGTCCTTTTGACAGCTTCAAAAAGACATTTCGGACCCAAACGCGACTCCTTTTGGTCCTTTTACATCACGCAAAAGAACAATTTGACCTCACTGTACGGCTTGTTTCTCTTTTTTTGCCAGGTCCGCTGATTCGCATCCTTGCTGAAGCAATTAAAAAAGCCGACCTATCTTTCAGGTCCAGCCTCGTAAACGCAATGAAGATTCATTTTTTAGCAAACGCTACAAAAACGGCCATTGCAAAACCCGAAAGCCCCTAATTTCCTCCAGGAATGACCGCAGCAGGTTCAGGGGCAGGTTTTCCAATATAGTACCCTTGCGCCAAATGCATGCCGATCGATTTGCAATAGAGCAGTTCCTCTTCGCGTTCAATTCCTTCCGCCAGCACATAAATGCCGGTTTCTCCCGCAATTTTCATGACTTCCTGCAAAAAGCGCTGTTTGACCTTATTCTCGTCGCAATGGGAAATAAAAAAACGGTCGATTTTCACATAGTTCGGATTTAAGATTTTCAAAGTTTCAAGCGTTGCGTACCCCGAACCGAGATCATCGAGCGCCACGCTGACGCCAAGATCACGGTAAATCCCGAGTATCATTTTTAAAAAGTGGATATCGTTGATCTTCTCGGTTTCCACGACTTCAAAGACAAGGTCCTCGGGGGAAATATCGTACTGTTCAATCAAAGTGAACGTATGCCGCAAGCAAAACTTGTAATCATAAATCGAAGCGGGCAAAAAATTGATAAAGCTCTTCACGCCGCGGGACAGTTTCTCAGCACGGGCTTTCAGTGCCGCTTCCCTGGCGCGCAAATCCAATAACGAATGCAGCCCGGTTTTATGGGCGGCATCAAATAACAGGCCTGGGGGAATGTTCCGGTTCGGCAAACGGGTGCGTAGCAAAGATTCATAGCCGTATATTTGGTTGTCCTGAATGCGGATGATCGGCTGAAAATAACTTGTCAGGCTGTCGGAAATAATCACTTTCACAAGCATCTCATAGCGGATGCGCTCTTTCAATTGAGAAAGCGGCAGGGAGAGCGTCGAAAATCCGGATCCGGACGGATGGACACTGGTGAAAAGATCAACCGTTTCGGGCATATCTTTTATGATATCAAATAAAGTATCCTTTGCTTCAAACGGAATCATTAAATACTCCGAAAGAACTTCGTATACACAGGATTTCTGCGTCATATATTCAATGACAGCCTGCGTTTTTTGTATGTATAATACACCGCTTTCCGGAATATGAAAAGATGCATCGTTCTCCAGGTTTGGCTTCTCATTCAGCATGTGATTCATCCTCATCCAGTCGTTTAACTTATTTATACCAAAAAATGCCCGGCAAAGCTACTATGAATAGCACATTTCCCTCACACTTCTATTAGTCCTCCTTTGATATGATCATCTTTACTTTAAATTTATTATAAATAAATATTGATTTTTATAATGAACCAGTTATAATATAGATATCAAATAGCAAAAGGTGGGAACATGATGAGTGATCAAAAAGACAACAAAAAAATGACAACTGCATTCGGTGCCCCGGTTCCGAATGACACAGATTCAAAAACCGCCGGCAAAAGAGGCCCGTTATTGATGGAAGATGTCTGGTTTATTGAAAAGCTGGCCCATTTCGACCGGGAAGTGATCCCGGAGCGGCGGATGCATGCAAAAGGTTCCGGCGCGTACGGGACGTTCACAGTGACAAACGATATAACGCAATATACGAAGGCAAAACTCTTCTCAGAAGTCGGCAAAAAAACCGATATGTTCATCCGCTTCTCAACCGTTGCCGGTGAACGCGGCGCGGCGGATGCCGAACGCGATATCCGCGGGACAGCGATGAAATTTTACACAGAAGAAGGCAATTGGGACCTTGTCGGGAACAACACGCCTGTATTTTTCCTCAGAGACCCGAAACGTTTCCCGGATTTGAACCATGTCGTCAAACGCAACCCGCGCACCAATATGCACAGCGCGCAGGCAAACTGGGATTTTTGGACGCTGCTGCCTGAAGCGCTCCACCAGGTGACGATTACGATGAGCGACCGCGGCATCCCGGCAAGCTACCGGAATATGCATATGTTCGGAAGCCATACGTACAGCATGTTCAACGCCAACAACGAACGTGTCTGGGTCAAATTCCATTTTAAAACACAGCAGGGCATCAAAAACCTCACGGACGAAGAAGCGCAGGAAATGATCGGCCGCGACCGTGACAGCCATCAGCGCGATTTGTACGAAGCGATTGAAAACGGCGACTATCCGCGCTGGACGATGTACATACAGGTGATGACGGAAGAAGAGGCAAGAAACCTGCCGTATAATCCGTTTGACTTGACAAAAGTGTGGTACCATAAAGACTTTCCGCTCATTGAAGTGGGTGTCGTCGAACTGAACCGCAACCCGGAAAACTATTTTGCGGAAGTCGAACAGGCCGCATTCGCCCCGACCAATATTGTACCAGGCATTGGGTTCTCGCCGGATAAAATGCTGCAGGGCCGCCTTTTCTCTTACGGCGATGCGCAACGTTACCGGTTAGGCGTCAACCACTGGCAAATCCCTGTCAACTATCCGAAAAAAGCGGAACACTTCCATCCGTACCACCGCGATGGCGCAATGCGGGTTTTCAATCCGGCTGAAGGCGGCTCCGTCTCCTACAGCCCGAATAGTTATGGCGAATGGGAAGACAGCAAGGAACACGCAGAACCGGCACTCGATATTTTAGGTACAGCCGACTATCACAATTTCCGTGAAGATGATGACAAATATTACGAACAGCCCGGCAAATTGTTCAGGCTGATGACGGCGGAAGAACAGCACAGGCTGTTTGCAAACACGGCACGTAGCATGCAGGGAACGACAAAAGAAGTCCAGCTCCGCCATATTGCGAACTGTTATTATGCAGATCCGGCATACGGCGAGGGCGTCGCGCGCGCACTTGGTATTCCGATGAGCGAAGTCGAGGCGGCTGTTTCGAGAAAATAGCCGGCAGATAAAGGTTTGCGGTGACGCTAAAATGCACATGATACAAAATGATCTTAAGTTTTTGCAAAGCCCGGGCACCAATTTGCCTGATGATGACTTTTTGCAGCAGGCAAAAGCGCGGCAATATTTTGTTCACTTATATAGATATAAAATGTAAAAAGACGTTGAGGCGCAAATAGTAACGGTGCCCAAACGTCATTTTAATTGATTTAGGGTAAGGGCGGGACACAGTGCCAAATGGTGTCCCGCCCTCTTTTCGAGTGATTGTTCATTTATATCCTTTTTTTGTAAATTTTGCGCATATGTCATGATACCAGCCGATCAGCATGCTAAAAGCCGGATCAAACAACCCTTTCATTTTTTGAATGGCCCATACGGTGAACAAGGCAACAATGATGCTTGCCGCAATATCCCCCGGATAATGGTGCCCGACCCATACACGGGAAATGCCGGTCAAAACGGCACAGAGAATCATCGCTGACCCGAGTTTCCGGTTCCGCACCCATAAGGCGAAAGCCATTGCAAACGTGCCTGTCGCATGGTCGCTCGGAAACGAGTCATCGGCCGCATGCGGAATTAAAATGCTGGTATGATACGTGGCAAATGGCCGTGGTTCATAATAAACAAGCGTAATCAAAAAATTGACCAGCAAAGCGGCAATCCCGGCAATCCCGGCATAAAGCACCATATTTTTCATTTTATCATTGCCCAAAAACCACACAATCAATAAAACAGCGGCAAAAAGCGGCAAGGCATCCTGTGTAAAAAAAATCATGATGCCATCCAGTAATTTGTCATGCCCTGACAAGTTGTGGACCATAAAAAACAATCTGGCATTCTCATTCATGGCTCTATTTTCTTTCCTTTCTTCTATGGCTGGTTTTGATAGAAGAATGTTTGTCAAACATCTCGTCCATCCGCACGAACCGGAAGCCGCGCGCTTTTAATGCCGGGATGGCAACCCGCAAACCTTCAATTGTATACTGCGGGGCATCTTCATCTGCGCCCGGCGTGACGCCGCAATCATGCAGCAAAATCACATCACCGCTTTCCACCCGGGTGATCAGGCCGTTTGAAACTTTTTCCGAACCGCCTTTTCTCTTCCAATCACGGAACATTTTCGACCAGTGCACCATGCAGAACTGCTTGTGCAGAAAAAAGTCCAGCAGATGCATCATCCCCCACGGCGGGCGGTAAAAAACCGGCCTCTCCCCGGTGATATTTTCAATAATTTGTGCCGACTGCTCAAGCGTGCGTGCATTTTTCCAAGGGCTGATCAGCCAGTTGCACTGGTGCTTATAATTATGAAGGCCGATACAATGCCCCTCACGCGACATGCGCAAAACGATTTCCGGGTACCGGGCCGCCCTTTCCCCGACGAGAAAGAAAGTGGCCTTAATTCTTTCCCGCTTTAAAAGATCAAGCAGTACCGGCGTATATACCGGGTCCGGCCCGTCATCAAAGGTGAGCGCAATCTCCGCATCTTTTTTTCCTTTCCAACATACCCAGAAACCGAGTTTGGCCGCTAAAAAATATGGAATAATAGCATATATGAAAAGCAATAAAATCAATACCCAGATGATGACTTCCACACCGTGCCGCTCCTTTCATCCAGAGATTCATGCGGGTGATGCACAAGCAAAGCCTTTTTTCGCATCCTTGCATACTTTCCGTGCGCGGTATCCGGCATTTCCGGATCAGGCGAGTGAATGAGCCGCGCATATTTTGCCTGGTCAATAACGGAAAGCACCCGAAAAGCGGCTTCCCTGTTCTGAATCGAAAGCGTATTTCTTTTCATCTTCGCAAGCTGTGCCCTGTTTTCATTCAGGTGGGCTAAACACCGGATTAACGTTCCTTCATCTGGTGCCTCAACTGCTGCGCCTGCTTGTGTTAAAAAGGCTGCGTTATCTTCTTCCTGGCCCGGCAACGCTTTGTATAAAATCATCGGCAGTTCCATGGCCAATGCTTCCGCAGTTGTCACGCCGCCCGGTTTCGTAATCATGACGTCCGAGACGGCCATTAAATCACACACATAATCAATATAGCCGAGCACGAAAACCTTGTGTTTCGTCCCTTTCAGATCATCCATCAGGTGGGCGCGCAGTTTTTCATTATGCCCGCACACGATCAACAGCTGCATGCGGAAAGGCACCGCGTCCAGTTTTTCAGCCGTGAACAGCCCGTCCCCGAACAGGCCTTCCCCGCCGCCCATGACAAGCACAACCGGCAACGCCGGATCGAGGCTGTATTTTTTGTATAAAGCCTGCTTGTTCACTGGTTTCAGGAAACTCGGTTTGATCGGGATCCCTGTACAGGAAATTTTCTGGCCAGGAATGCCGAGCCTGATCAGCTGCCGGCGCAACATATGCGAACCGACGACATAATGATCTGTGTACGGATGCAGCCACGAACTGTGGTGTGTATGGTCAGTAATGACGGTGACGAGCGGGATATCGGACAGCCCGTATTCCTTTAATTTTGAAATCATGGCAGACGCAAAAGGATAGGTGCTGACAATGACGGACGGGCGTATCGTTTCGAGCATCCGTAGTGTCTTTCTCATCCCTGTAGAAAATAAGCCGGTCAATGTTTTCGACAGGGCATTCCTTCCATACGTTTTACGGTACAGATACCCGTAAAGATTCGGGAATTTTTCAATACCTTTCATATAAACATAGTGGCTGACCGGGCATAATGCGGGATGGACCCATTCCATGAAATCGACGACAACCGGGTCTGCTTTTGGGGAACGAATTTTCATCGCCTGTTCAATTGCCCGGGCGGCCTGCAAATGCCCTTCCCCAAAAGCGCCTGTTAATATCAACACTTTGTCTTTTTTCTTGTTGGCCATTTTCTTTTCCCCTCTGCTTTTCGGTCTGTTTACAGGAAACGCGCCGCTTCTCTTTCTCATGCGGCTTCCTTTCGATACAATACAATAGACTTTGAGGGAAAAAGAAAAGTTCATTTACAGGCGATAAAAATTTGCGGCCATTGTTTTCCTGCTCTTCCATTTAAACGTATTTTGAAAAATACTGTAAAAATTTGTTGCGAAAAATTGAAACAATGCAAGACTTTTTTCCGGAAACAAAAACACCGTTTTGGCATTTCCCTGTTTTTTCATCGGGATCTGCCCGGTTCCCGGATGAAAAAACGTAGCCGGGTACTCACGAAAAAACATGCGGCCGCTTATTTTGCGGCCGCACGTTTTTTCCTGTTTCTCCATTTTTGAAATAGCCATGTGACCGAAATCCCGAGCGAGTACCAGAACAAAATCAGGAAAATGACTTCCCCGACCAGCGGGATGCTGCAAAGGGCAACCAGGATGGTCACGCCCGTTAACAATTTCAGCCATTCCTGCCTGCCGTTTAAAACGTCAAAGGTGCTGCCGATTTCCCTGCCAAGAAACACGAGCCCTGCCAGGAGGGATACAAAAACAGCAAGGGATAACAGAAGGACAACCGGTATTAATACCACCGTAATCGTCAAAAACAGACTGAGCGCAAGGACGACAAGCGACAGCAGGCAGCCGGTAATGATCATCCTTCCGGGCCGCGTGTAGAAGGACCGGATCCCGGAAAAAAGCGGTTTTTGCGCGACTAAGCCGAACAAAACAGTGCACACAATCAACAGCAGGCTTGCGGAAAGCCGGAAAAACCAGAGGGCAAGAAGCATGACAGCGGCAAAAATCATACTGTCAAGCGTTTTATTGTTCATATTGATAGACAGGACATGTTTCGCTACACGGGCACCCGGCTGCTGTTTGATATTTCCGCCGAGCACAAATACAGAGCCGCGGATATCCGCTGACTTTCGAATATTCAAATTCCCGTTGATCACAATGACGGCTGTTTTGACATATCCGCCGACGGTCGCGTTATTCCCGATCACAACGACATTTTCAACTTTTTCATTTTTCGGGATGACCGTATGCCGGTCGTGGATGATGATTCTCATTCTTTTTTCCTTTGCAAACGCAGGGTGGAAACCCGCCCCTGCGCTCAGAAAAAGCAGGAGCAAGGACAATAAGCAAATCAATGTTTTTGTGGCTTTCATTTTTTTCTCCATCCCCTAATCCTTCACCGGCTTCATGGTGAGAAGGCCGAACAAAATCCAGATACAGACAGCCAAAATCACCGCCATCACCACCATGATCCCCGCAGACAAAGCCGGGAGCGCGGAAAGAATGGAAAGCGCAATATGAAAGCCGCTTGAAAGAATATTGAAGAGGGCCTGAAAAATATTCATGCCGACATAAAACGGTTTTCTCATCACCGGGTAGGTGGCAAGCACAAAAGCGGCACAGCAAACCGCAAAGAACCAGGCAAACACGCGGTAATGCATCGCCAATTTTTCCTGCGGCATAATTTTAGCCAGAACCGCCTTTTCAAACTGGATTCCCGGCACCTCAACCGAATGGTAAAAACGGCTGATTTCCGCCTGGACCGCCTCCAATTCTTCCAGTTCGCGGCGGCAATCCGGGCAAAGGGCAAGATGGGCTTCAACCTTTTTTCGGTCCGTTTCACTTAACGCATCATCCATGAAGGCCGGCAATAAATCCCGGACGTGTGTTTCCATGTGATCACCCTCTTGAAAGTTCTTTTTTCAAAATATTTCTCGCTGTGTTGATGCGCGACTTGACGGTACCAAGCGGGATGTTCAAGATGTCTGCGATCTCTTCATAGGAATAGCCCTGGATATCGCGCAGCACGATCGCTGCCCGGTGTTCCGGCGACAATTTTTCCATCGCGCCGCGGATGTCAAATCTCAAATTGGCACTGTCGATATTGGAAGTTGCCCTCCTCAGCGGCTCCTCTTCTATTTCCGCCTGAAGTGCCGCTTTTTTTCGCAATTTTTTCAGCCGGTCATAGCATAAATGAGAGACGATCTTCGACATCCAAGAAGCAAAAGCATAGGCATGTTCCAGTTTATCCAGGGCGTACCAGGCTTTCACAAACGCTTCCTGGGCGATATCTTCCGCTTCCATCCGGTCGCCTGTCATGGCGTATGCATGCCGGAACACCTCCCCTTTAAACTGGGCCACCAGCACGGCAAACGCATCTGTATCTCCTGCTTTTGCCTGCCGGATCAACTGTGTTAAATCCTGCTCCACCATTTTCAACTCCCTGCTTAAGCAACGCGGTCTTTTGCCGTTGCCCGGGCATGTGCAAAAGCGGCAAGGAAATTGCAGGTGCACACGCCCATTTCATTCCATGTTCATTATGGCATATTTTCCTTTCCGCCATCAGGAAGTTTTTTTATCATCCACTTAGCGCCCCATTTGGATAGAAGTTTCCCCGTACCGGCCGGAAAGACGGGCGGCAAAATGCCGATGCAAGCTTTGGGCCGGACTGAAACATGTGCCCGGTTTTCACCGGCAGGAAATGATGATAAAAGTCCCCGGAAACGAACGGTAGCCCCTTCCAGGAACATAGACGCCCGCAAAAAATCAATAAGAGGTTGAAACAAAGTACTGGTCCTTCAGCACTTTATCCGGCGTTTGGTTTGCTTTGCGGCCGAGCAGACCGCGGATCAATACATCAAATTCTTTCCCCCGGAGTTCGATTTCGCTCCCGTATTGGCGCAGCCGCCGGTAAAACCGGGCCAGCTGCTTCCCGTCTTCCAAAATTTCCATCACCTGTTCCTCTACCGGTTTGGTGAAGTCCAATTCAAAGACAAGCCCGTGTTGTTTCAAAAAAGCAAGATTGATTTCTTCCTGGCCGGGGAGGACGGAGTGGATAAAAATCGGCAGTTTTTTTTGAATCACTTCGCTGATCGTGACACCGCCCGGCTTTGTAATGATCGCATCCGCTTCATCGTACAGCCGGCTCATTTCCTTTCTGGACTGGATATACGGAACCGGGATGATATGTTTCATCCCCCATCCGTTCAGCTTGTGATACAATTTTTCGTTTTTTCCGCATAACACATAATAATCGGCCCTGCCCGGCTGTTCCCGTTTCAATGCCTTCAGAAGGCGGTACAGATCACCGAGGCCGCTGCTGCCGCCGGATATTAAGATTTTTTTCCGGGATGTATGGCGCAAAGCCGTTCTTTCTTTAAACGCTTCATGAATCGGAATGCCGGTGACAAAAATGTTTTGTTCAGGCACGCCGTTACAGATGAGCGTCGTTTTGATCGTTTGGTTCGGCACAAAATGGATGTCAATTTCTTTTTTTCCCCACAAACCGTTGACGAAAAAATCGGTGTACGCATTGATAACCGGGACATCGATTTTTCCTTTTGATTTCAGCCGGCTGAGCAGCATCGACGGAAAACTGTGCGTGCAAATGACGAGATCCGGATTTTCCTCGGCAATCAGTTTTTCCATTTGCTTAATAAAAGAGAGTTCATAGAGTTTCATTAATGCGGTCTGGTCGGCATCCGCATAAATAAAATGTTTGTACACCCATTGGTATGTCCGCGGTGCTTTTTGAATCCAATTCAAATACATTTTCGTGACGATTTTTTCCAGCATCCCGCTCGTATAGGAAATCAAATCAACTTTTTTCATTTCAATGGTACTGTCCATACATTTCAATTTATGCATTAACGTCTCTGCGACCTGGTGATGGCCGGACGGCATTTTTAAAAGCGGTAATATGAGCACTTTAGCCAAGCTGTCTTCCTCCTTTTCCGGAAGCCTGTTCTTTTTATAATAAATAGACTTCCGCAATTGCCGGGAAGTTCATTCTGATTTTTACCAAAAAAGCAGATTTTAAACAATTGAATTGTATACCGGATGGGTGTTTTCCAACAAGTATTTTGCCAATATTGGCCGTATTTTGAGCAGCAAGCCGCCTGCAGGGTTTTTGCGGGCATTTTTCGGCCGGAATTTCACCGCCTTAAAAACGGCCAATCCGGCAAAAGGATGGTTCAGGATAAAACCGTGCTGCGCGGCATTTCGCCCGGAAAACCCTTCACGTAAACACCTGCCGGCTGGCCGCAATTTCCCGCGTACCGCTGAAAAAACTGCGGGTTTTTTCATTGAATTCTCACGGTTTATTCAGAATAAGCTGCTATACTGGTCCCTTGAGAAATCTGGAAAATTATGCAAGAATACGAAGTGCAGGCGGCGGGGCATGATAAAAAAGAATGTTTTCATGCACCACTAACCAAACACACAACTTGCGCAATGAGAATGGAGATTGCGCGGAAAGATAATCCATGAGGTGAGCCCTCCATGTTCGTGAAAAAGATAACCATCAGTCTTTTCAGTGTCATTTTTACCGTATCATGCGCTCTTATCACGATCGGCAGCTTTTTCATCGCGCCGCTGTGGGCGGAAAAAAATGACCCGCATTTCGTGCTGCTTGATGGAAAATGGAATATTTCAACCGGGCAGATGGCAGCGCTGTTCCTCTTTGCTGTAGTCGCCATCCTGTTTTATCTTGGCTGTTTCCGCATTTTTGCAAGGCTTTCAGACAAAGGGCTGAAAAGAATGGCAGCCTTTTTGTTTGCCGTTATTTTGTCTATTGAAACGGCGATTCTTATCCTGTTTCACGGGGTGCAGCCGCCCAAGGTGGATGGTGGCCATATTTATCTGGAAGCTTTGTATTTATTAAAGCACGGGACATTGCTCGGAAATGAGTACTATTTGCAGCTCTACCCGAACAATGTACCGATTACCATTGCCCGTTACCTGCTTTACCGCTACCTAGCGTTTGGAAATCCAGACTGGTTTTTGATTGTAGATAAGCTGGCAGCGGCTTTATTCCTGAATATCGGGATCTTTTTTCTCTGGCTGCTAGCGGTGAAAACATCCGGCCGCAAAACGGGAAATTTGCTGCTTGTTTTTACGATTACATGGCTGCCGCTCTTTCTTTATATCCCGTATTTTTATACAGAAAGCCTTGCGATCGCCTTTCCGTCCATGGCGGTGTATTTTTGGTACTGCCACAGCCGTACGGGGCGCCCGGTATACCTTTTTCTGCTCGGTGCAGCGCTTGCTGTTGGATGCCAATTAAGGGAAAATATGGTATTACTTTTGCCTGCCCTTCTGATCTACATGCTCTACACGCTCCGGCTGAAACAAACCGTGCTGCGAATAGCGTTCATTATGCTTGTTTTTTTGCCTGTCACTTTTGGGGCAGAGGCGTATTACCACCATCTCGGCTACCGGGAAAACGCAACCATCAAGGCGCCGGTAACCCACTGGCTGGCGCTTGGCCTTTCAAATGAAGGCCGATACAATGTCGCGGATACGAGATTGTCAGAAAGTCTTCCCACCCAACAGGCAAAAAAACAGGCGGATTATGCACTGATCAAACAGCGGATCGAAACGAGGGGGCCATCCGGTCTACTCAAGCTTTGGGCGGTAAAAGCCTTCCGCACATTTTCACAAGGCGATCAGGCCTACGCCAAGTACAATCAGCGGATGGACCATTACAACGCCGCATACCGCTATGTTTACGGAGACCAGAATAAAGTGCTGTTGTTTATCATCCAGGTATTTCATATCGCAACGCTCTTTTTGCTGGCCGTTTCCGGCTTAACGTTCTTCCGTAAAATAAGATTTGATGTTCAATTACTCATGCAAATTTGCTTATTTGGCAGCTATTTGTTTTTCATTTTGATTTGGGAAGCAGAACCGCGCTACTCCCTCCTGTTCACGCCATTGATGATTTTTTGCGCTGCACGGGGTCTTGAAAAGATGCATCAGTTCTTGGAAGCAAAAAAATGGCTGCCGGCACAAAAAAGATGGAAACTGCAAACAGCAGGAAACTGGCTGCTCGTTTTAAGCCTTATTGTCCTGCTCGCCGTTTGCGCCAAATGGAATGAAAAAGCATTCACAGGGACAACCGAAAAATACGAGGATTATATCGTCAACCAGCAGGCGGCCAGAGGAAAACCTGTTGCGCTTGTTGACCGGCATCATACCGTTACCCAAACGTTTATCGCAGACAAAGCTTTCGACCGAGTCGCTTTTATGCCTGCCCGATTCCACGGTAAAGCCGCATACCGCGTTTCTTTATGGCATAAAAGCGGCGGGCGGCAAAAAATGGTGTTTGAACGAAAATTTACAAACCATAAGCGAAAAACAAACGGCTATGAGGCATTTCTTTTGAAAAAAGCCTTGCCCGGCGAAAACAGGCATTATTCGCTCCGGATCGAACAGCTCCACGGACCGGCGCATGCCCGGATGTTCCTTCATGCGAACGGCCAGGGCGGACATTTTGAGCAGATGGATTTGTACGGAGGGGGCCAATTTTACCAAAACGGCAAACCGATGGCAAAAACAGACCTTACGTTTACCGTATCAAAACAGATTACCGGTCCCCATATAAACCGGCACCTGTACAGATGGCTGTTTGGATGTGCTTTCTTTATGCTTTTACTCTATGGGCTTACTGTCCTGCCGGGAGGGGCAAGCAGAAAAGCAGCTAAAAAAATCCGCGAATTTGTGGATGCCTGATCACCCGCTTGAGCCGTTTGGCAGCCCGGCGCTTGATCAATAGAAAAGTTGGCAGATGCGAAAGACCTGAGCCGGCAACAAACGGGAAGCTTGTGGAGGCCTGAACCAGCGGGCGGGGAAAATTTCTGCGATCATACCGCGCGCTGGCCCGGATGTTCCAATGCTGATGGAAGCCAAATCAAAACGGCGAGAGCAGTTTCTCGCCGTTTTTTTTTGAGAACATCTTTTAAAAATCAGGATCATAGCTGATATCAAGGTCAAAATGGCCGGTGATGCCATCGATCGTTCCGGTTTCGGTGTACTGCCAAACGTCTGCATTCGTACCGAGCGTGATGTTATACCGTGCCAGCCAGATTTTGGTATTGCTAGGCCAAGAATCTGTATGGCCCTCAAGATAGCTTTTCCAATTAAAGTAGCCGGCATAAATGCCCACTTTCGTCTGCCCGAGCGTCTGCATTTCATTTAAGAAATAGCCAGCACAAGCCGGGGCCGCATTTGCCCACCAAGTTGTTGTAATGCTATTCGTCCCGGTAGGTTCTATATCTTCGAAAGCGTAGCCCGTAAACGCATAGCCGGTTTTCGCCTTTGTTTGGGCCAGCACTTGATAAAAATGCTTGGCTTCTGCAATATGCTGTGCGGAAGTGGTGGTGGAATTGCCGATCATATGATAAGCATGGACCGACAAGCCGGCGTTTCTGGCATACTTATAATATGTATAAAACTTAGAGTCCGTATACCCGGTTCCTTCCGTTGCTTTCAGGATGACAAAACTGTAGCCCTGTCTTTTCATAAGGTTAAAACTACTCTGTGTCAATGTTTGATAATGGCTGACATCCAGTCCCTTTGCCGTCGTGGCAGACGCAGCGGCTGCTCCGGTACTGCCTGTTGCAGCCGTCCCGGATGCGGAACCTGATCCAGTGTTGCCCGTTGCAGTCGTCCCGGACGCGGAACCCGATCCAGTGTTGCTCGTTGCAGTCGTCCCGGACGCGGAACCCGATCCAGTGTTGCTCGTTGCAGTCGTCCCGGACGCGGAACCCGATACGGTCTTGCCCGTTGCGGATGCGGAACCCGATCCAGTGTTGCCCGTTGCGGATGCGGAACCCGATCCAGTGTTGCCCGTTGCGGATGCGGAACCCGATCCAGTGTTGCCTGTTGTGGTCGTTGCGGTTGTGCCGCTTGTTGCTGCGGCAGCCCCTGTTATGCTGGACGCAGATCCAGACGTGCTGCCGGTTGCTGTTCCCGTCGTTGTCCCGCCCGCTGTGGAAGACCCCGTTTGGCTTGTCCCTGCCGTTGCCTTCGGCGTGCTGGTTGTTCCGCCCGCTGCCGGTGCAGGTTTTGTGAAGTGGCTCGTATAAATCCAGCCGCTTTGGGCTGTCCCAACAACGCAGACATGGGACATATTTTGGGTGCTTTCTTTCACATATACCTGCTTATTCGGCCTGATGACAGCCGTATACTTTGTATGGGACGAAGTGGTATACAGTTTGGAAGAAACATAGACCGTTTTCTTCGCCAGCGTGCCGGTTAAGTTATTCGCGTAAATATATCCGGAACTGCTGCCTGCTTTTACTTGGTAACGGCCGTGCGACCCGTTAAAAACCGATACTTTTTGCCCATCTTTAATCGTCTTTTTATACGAATTGCCGGTTGCGGATGTGTATAATTTAGACGGCATCCACGTATATTTTACAACCGGCTTGATAAAATGGGTTTTGTCAACATAGCCGCTGTACCCGGTTCCGATTACGTGGACCAGATACATGCCGTTTTTCGTTGCTTCCATTTTGATATACATCATCTTCCCAGCCGGCACGGAAGCAACGTACGGGCCGCCTGCCGCCTGTTTATAAATTTTCGAACCAAAATAGTCCTCTTTTTTCACTTTGCTGCTTGTCAGGTTATCAGCATAAATGTAACCTGTTTTCCCACCTGTCTTCACCTTATAGCGCTTGCCCGATTTGCTGTAGACAGTTACCGCTGTGCCGCTGTTCACATTGCCGGAGTAAGCCGCGCCAGACGCCGTTTTATAGAGCTTTGACGGCGTCCACGTATACATGGTGGACGAGGCGGCTGAAGCAGGCTTCGCAAAACTTAGCACGAACAGCAACAGAAAGCCCGCACCCCCGAAAAAAATCAATCTTCGCAATCTGTCTCCTCCTTTTGTTCTATGTATCAAACACAATTATAATCAATAAATCCAGTAAATTTTATCCCGAATTTGAAAAAAATAGTGAACAATCTTTCATAATGAGTCTATATACCTATACCGGGTTCTAGTTTGCCTGTTTGAAAGGGATCGATCAAAGCAAAATTGCCAAATACCGCTCCAAAGTCCAAAGTTTTACCGGACAATTGGGATTGACTGGATGGAGAGAAGATATTTATCCGCTGCAACCGGAGAATGAAACAATTTGTACCGGAACATTTCCGCGAGATCACGAGAGAAAGGTTTGGGGGACGCAACAGTTTTTGCCATTCCATAGCTAAAAAGCATTCCTTTCCTTTGACTGCAAGTTGTTCAGCACCAAAAAAAGAATGCTTTTTTAAATCATTCCCTATGAAAAAGCAAGTACGCCAAGCATGAATGGGTGATGTTTAAGTGTAAAACTTGAGTAAAGTATCTATGAATGATACAAAGTGAACTGCTGGCCTTCTGTTTCGAACGGATTTTCTTCTATTTCAAATCCGAGATCTTTAATTAACTGGTAGTCTTCTTTTGCGTCCTGACCATCTGTCGTTAAATAATCACCTATAAAAATAGAGTTGGCAACAAATAACCCCAAATTCTGCAAAGAACGCAAATGATATTCCCGCCCGCCAGCAATCCGAATTTCCTTTGTGGGGTTGACAAACCGGAACAAGGACAAAATTTTTAAACAACGAATCGGTGTCAATTCGTCCATATTTTCAAGCTTTGTTCCCTTAACAGGATGCAGAAAGTTGACCGGAATAGAATCAGCGTCCAGATCCTTGAGCGCGAATGCCATATCGATAATGTCCTTATCCGTTTCCCCCATTCCGCAAATCACACCGGAGCAAGGGGAGATGCCTGCCTTTTTTACGTTTTCGATTGTGTTGACTCTGTCTTCATAACCATGTGTGGTTGTGATATTCGCATGGTGGTTTGCACTTGTATTAATATTGTGATTAAACCGGTCCACACCCGCTGCCTTCAGCTTGAACGCCTGCTCTTCAGTAACGAGCCCTAAACAGGCACAAATTTTTAATTGTTCCACATCCCGCTTAATTTCCTCAACCGCCCCAATTACTGTGTTCACTTCACGGTTGGTTGGTCTTCGTCCACTCATCACAATGCAATATGTACCAATTTTATTCTTTTTCGCTTCCTTTGCCCCTTCCACAATCGTTTGTTTGCTGACTAATGGATACCGGTCGATTTTTGTTGCCGCCTTAATTGACTGTGCACAGTAGCCGCAATCTTCTGGACAAAGACCGCTTTTGGCGTTAATAATCAAATTCAGCTTTACCTTTTTTCCATAAAAATGCCGGCGGATCTGATAGGCTCCATGGACAAGTGCTAATACTTCATGATCACTAACCGTTAAAATTTCCCTGGCCTCTTCTTCTCTTATCACATAACCTTCAATCACCTTTTCTGCCAAATTCGTCCAATCCACGAAAGTCACCCCTTTTTATTTGTCAACCTAAATTAATTTATGGTTTACATTTAAAATTATATGACAGTTAAAATTTTGGTCAAGTATTTTTTGTATTTTTCACACAAAAAGGTTTGGAAAGGGATGCGGCATTTCACTTGTCCGCCCCAAACCACTTTGGCATGTAAAACGATCATGCCGCAGAGATACATCCCAAAACAAAAAGCCCGGCACACACCAGGAAAAACAAGTGTGCCGGGCTTTTTTCGCCATTATCGTGTATTTTATTGCGGCTCCGGAAAAAGCGGAAATGCCGGATTTTTTACCTCGCCGATACCAGGGAGATCGATTTCATAAATGCGTCCAATGCTGCCCGCGTCGGCAGGCCGTCATTGTCCCCGAGGCTTTGCATCTGAATGGAGCAGATCGCATTGCCCTGCAGTGAACTACCCACCACTTATCAACCTTACGGTTTGATTGAAGTGGGGGCTTCTCGACTTATCGCTGCTTTTACTAGCCAACGAAAACTGACCGAGCTAACCCTCTTGTTCCAAGAGTTTTGTTACTTATGATAACGCTAATAAGCGTAATCCCTCATTTTTGATATTGATTGCTGAATTGTGATCGCGATCTAATACAAAGCCGCAAGAACATTTATATACACGTTCAGATAATGGCATTTCTTTTTCCTTGCCGCAACATGAACACTTCTTAGTGGAGGGAAACCACTTATCAATTTTCACAAGTTGTTTCCCCTGTTCTTTTAGCTTATACGCTAAGAAAGTAGTGAACATACCCCAGCCGTTATCATGAACGCTTTTCCCAAAGTGAAGGGCTTGAGACATCCCTTTCATGTTCAAGTCCTCAATCACGACAGCATCAAATGATGCTAGTATAGTTTCATGGACACCCTTTAGTGAAATATAATATTAACGAAGGGATGTGTCCTGATATGGGTAACACAAGCGAAAAACGTAAAAGTTATCATGCTGAATTTAAAGAAATGGTGGTTGAGCTTTATCAAACTGGAACACCAGTAAAACAGATCTGCAGCGAATATGGCCTGTCTGAAACGACAATCTACAAATGGATCAGAAAACAAAAACCGGTTAAGCTGGATGACGGGAGCTCTTTTACCCCGGAAGAATTTCTGAACCTGCAAAAAGAATTGCACCGGCTGAAAGAGGAAAACGAAATCTTAAAAAAAGCTATGGCCATATTCGCAAAGAAGTAGATCAAACCACTGTTATATCCATGATTGACGAGATAAGAGCCAAACACCATTATGACCTTAAAACCATGTGTACGGTCCTTGGCGTGCCGAGAAGTACCTACTATCAATCCAAACAAAAAAAAGAGTCAAAAACAAAACGGGAAAACCGGGAGTTGACAGACAGAATACGAAAAATCCATACGGAAAGCAAGCAGAGGTACGGAGCGCCGAAGATCCGCCATATGCTTGAAAAAGAAGGGCTCAAAGTCAGCCTGAAACGGGTTCAGCGTTTGATGAAGGCTGCAGGCATTTATTCCATTATCAGAAAAAAGTACCGTCCCCATTCCAATAAGGGCAAGATGGAAGAACACGATAACCTGCTGAACCAGGACTTCTCAACGACAACCATCAACGAGAAATGGGTTACGGATATTACGTACATTCATACTTTGAGAGACGGTTGGTGCTACCTGGCTTCCGTAATGGATTTACATTCCAGAAAGATTGTCGGTTACGCTTTTGACCGCCACATGACGACTGAACTGGCTTTAAAGGCAGTAGAAAACGCTTATCAGGCACAACGTCCAGGTCCGGGATTGATCTTGCATTCTGATTTGGGATCCCAGTATACAAGCGAGAAATTTGCAGAATACATGGAAAAGAAGCAGTTCAAACACTCCTTCAGTAAAAAAGGTTGCCCATACGATAACGCCTGCATTGAGTCTTTCCATGCAATTCTGAAAAAGGAAGAGATCTACAGAGTCAACTATTTGAACTTTCAAGCTGCCAAAAGAGCCTTATTCGAATTTATAGAAGGCTGGTACAATCGGAAACGGATTCATAGCTGCTTGGGCTATATGACGCCACAAGAGACAGAAGACAGTATCAAAGGGGCAGCGTAGTGCTCTTCACAATTTTACAAGCATCCGCTTTACATGGAGTGGCGGGTGTGGCAGGCTTGTTTGCCATGCGAAAGAAATCATTGCCCCTTTCGCCCTTCGCATAACACCACGCCCGCAGAGGCTCCATGTCAAGCGACCAGCGATGTCATGAAAAATATGGCATGAGATCAAAATTAAATTTCACTTATTGGTGTCCAAAATATTGACTTAAATCCAATCACGTTGTGCCATGTCTTCCCGTTCTAAATTGGAGATAATATCATCTAATGAATGGCTTTTCACTTGATAGCTAACTGTTTCTTCCATATTTCTAAATACCTCCAAGACCCCAAAATATTAGAGTAAAATATCATTGTCTTTCTCAATTTTACCACACCGATTTTGCTGCCCATCAATCTAATTTAATCTAACATCTAATGATTTCTTGAATACGTTTTTGACTACGGATGTTTGATATTCAATAAAATCAAATGAAATGGTAAAAATAAAAAAACCCTTGATATACAAGGGCTTTGGATCAGTTTGAAATCCATTGATTTCGTTTTATGGAGACGGTGGGAGTCGAACCCACGTCCAGAAATATCGCCACTCAGGCGTCTACGAGCGTAGCCGGCATATTTGCGTTTCGCGCAGCCATCTGCCTGCCAGCGGGCGTCCGGTGCGCTAGCCTGATTGGTCTCTTCCTTCGTCCCCAGGCGGAGGACAGCCGGCGTATCCCACTGAATTTGAGACCCTTACCCTACCACATGGGCGATGGAGGGAGGATCCGCTTAGTGCTTATTAGGCAGCTAAAGCGAGTTTAGTGTTAGATTTGCCAGTTATTTTTAGGCGTTGCGTTTTTACGGGGACGACCCCCCGGCTCGCAGCCTGAGCTCGATCTATCCCTGTCGAATCCGTAACGTCCCCGATATAAAAAGGGCGCTGCAGATTTTACATATAACTGGTCTGCACATACTATTATAACATGAATCCTGCAAGATGCAATTGTTCAGTTTTTCCGGTATGTGTCAAGTTTTTCCCGGCAGTATGGCAGAAGAAGAAAACACATACAATACCTCATAGGTGAAAAGAATGGATGAAAGAAAACTGTATAAGTCCCCTTTTTCTGCCGTGCTGTGGTCGGTTGCTTTTCCCGGATTCGGACAGCTTTACAACGGTGATTATTTCATCGGGCTTTTGATCATGCTTTGGATTGCAGCCATCAATTTCGGTTCGAACCTCAATCTGTCGGCTTAAATTGCGTTCAAAGGAAATTTCAGCCTAGCCGGTGAACTGTTCCATCCCGAGTGGGGGATTTTTTTCCTGCCGTTTACTGCTTCTCCCTCTGGCAAGCCTTTAACAAGTCGGTATCCATTAACCGGAGATTGGCATCATTGGGGTTGAAAAAGCCAAAAAAAGCAACACATTTAACTGGTTTCTTTTTCGGCATGTTGGCAGGTTTCAACTTTGGCCTCTTCTGGCATTTCCCTTTTTTCCGGTTTTTTGGATTTTTGGACGTTCTGGATTTGCCTGTAATTAACGGGCTGGTGGTTGGCTCCATTTGTGCTGCTTTGGGCCATCGGATCGAGTCTCTTTGTGATAAACATGGTGAACTACCCTCCACTTATCAACCTTACGGTTTGATTGAAGTGGGGGCTTCTCGACTTATCGTTGCTTTTACTAGCCAACGAAAACTGACCGAGCTAACCCTCTTGTTCCAAGAGTTTTGTTACTTATGATAACGCTAATAAGCGTAATCCCTCATTTTTGATATTGATTGCTGAATTGTGATCGCGATCTAATACAAAGCCGCAAGAACATTTATATACACGTTCAGATAATGGCATTTCTTTTTCCTTGCCGCAACATGAACACTTCTTAGTGGAGGGAAACCACTTATCAATTTTCACAAGTTGTTTCCCCTGTTCTTTTAGCTTATACGCTAAGAAAGTAGTGAACATACCCCAGCCGTTATCATGAACGCTTTTCCCAAAGTGAAGGGCTTGAGACATCCCTTTCATGTTCAAGTCCTCAATCACGACAGCATCAAAGTTAGAAGCTAATTCTTTTGACTTATGATGAAGAAAATTCATGCGTTGGTTCGCCACTTTCTCATGTAACTTAGCCACTACTAGTCGTTGCTTGTTCCAACGTGCAGAACCTTTCTTTCTTCGAGAAAGAATTCGTTGTGCTTTTGCTAATTTATCTAAGGCTTGCCGATAGTAACGTGGGTAATTGGCTTTCTTACCCTGTTCACTCTCGACATATAGACCATCCATAGCAAAATCCAAACCAACAACTTTCTGTATTTTAACTGGACGAATATCTTTCTCATATTCTGTCAAAATTGAAATGTAGTATTTGCCTGTCTTTGTTTTAGAAATAGTGCAAGATTTGATTTTATAATCAGCAGGTATCTCTCTATGCTGTTTCATTTTTATTGGCTTTTTGATTTTTGGCAGTTTGATATGACCATTTTCTAGCTTAATATTTCCGTTGACCATATTAGTTGTATAGGATTGTTTTGCTTTACGATTTTTGAACTTTGGAAAATCCGCATTTCCTTCAAAGAAATTCTTATAAGCAGTCTGTAAGTTCATTTGTGCATTTGCCAAAGCGAAAGAATCCACTTCTTTTAGGAATGGAAATTCACTTTTATATTTTGCAGGGGTCGGAAACTTTTGCTTTTTAAGCAATTCTTTATCATCCTTGAACTTTTCATACGTTTCTTTGCGTTCAGCTAACATCTTATTGTAGACAAAGCGAACACAACCAAATGTCTTAGCTAATAATGCGGATTGTTCTTTGTTTGGTAACAAACGAAACTTGAAAGCTTTGTTTTGCTTGGCCATATCAATTCACCTCACTTTGTGCGGAAAAATTTCGTATATATTGATTATATCGTAAAAAATCCGTACAATCAATATGAGGTGATAATCATGAGAGAAGAGAAAGAACGTGTAGAAATTCGTATGCCTAAGACGATATTAGAAAAATTGGAGCAATATCAAAAAGAAAATGGGATTCCAACTAGAACAGCCGCAATCTTAGAATTGTTGAGAAAAGGATTGGAAAAATAACTTTGGCTAAAGCCAACCGAAATTCATCTCCCACCTACTCATTGGTGCGATTCGCACCTTCACATTCCTTGAGGATGGGAGACTTCTTTCGGAAAGCCGTTAAAAAGCAATTTTTTTAGCATTTCATAATACCGGACAAGAACAAAAAGAATTGAAATAAAGGAAGTATGCGATTTGGTTTCTTTGATTTCTATTTAAAACTGAACGAAAAAGAGGAGGCGAAAGTAATGGAAAACATTAAAATGCTGGACCCGGATGAAGCGGAACAAGTATTGAAGCTGCCAAATTCCTACTTTGATCGCGGGTATAAAACAGGATTGGAAAAAGGGCGGGAAGAATGATAGCGAACAATAGCCGAGAGAATCGGAGCCGCCATTGATTGAAGGATGGCCGGCCCGCACCAGACAGAAATAACAAATGAACGCAACGGTTGGAGCATTGGCAAGGCGGAACCCGGCAGGCCTCTCTCCCACGATTGAAAAAAGCCATTTCTTAAGGGAAGCGCGCAAATCTTCTATCCGGCGCCTTCCCTTTTTTTCGTTCAGAGGAGCCGCCATACTGTTTTTTTAGTGCTGGCGGGCTTTAAAGGCGCGTTCAATCTCGCGGGCGGCTTCTTTCCTCTTCAAGGATTCGCGCTTGTCATAATTCTTTTTCCCGCGGGCGACGCCGAGCAGCACTTTTGCATACCCATTTTTAATATAGATTTTGAGTGGGATTAAAGCATAACCCTTTTCTTTTGTCACACCGGCCAGCCGGTCAATTTCTTTCTTGTGCAGCAAAATTTTCCGCGGGCGAAGCGGGTCATGATTGTACCGGTTCCCCTGCTCATACGGGCTAATGTGCATCCCGTAGACAAAGACTTCCCCTTTTTCCACACGGGCAAACGAGTCGCGCAAATTTACGCGGCCGGCCCGGATCGATTTGATTTCTGTCCCCTGCAGGACAATGCCTGCTTCATATGTTTCTTCGATAAAATAATCGTGGCTTGCTTTCTTATTTTGCGCCAGCACTTTCCCTTCGCCTTTTGGCATTTCGTTTCCCCTCCGGTGAAGGTTCCCGGAAAAATCCGATTACCTTCGATTTACTTTTTTCTTTTTCTTTTTCGGCGGCCTTGTCGCCCAGTCTTCGCCGGCATGGCGCGTTTTTTGCGGCCGGGCAGAATGGGCGCCGCGCACTTTGACGATCTTTTTCGGGCGTTCTTCCGTTTTTTCGCGGCGGTTGTTTTTCATGCCGACAATTTCAAAATCAATATTGTGTTCGTCTTTGTTCACATTGAGCACGCGGACGCGGATTTCATCGCCAATGCGGAATACATTTCCTGTCCGCTCGCCGATCATGGCATATTGCCGCTCATTGTAATGGTAATAGTCATCTGTCATATAGCTGACATGGACAAGCCCTTCAATGGTGTTCGGCAGTTCGACAAACATGCCGAAATTCGTAACCGAGCTGATAATCCCGTCGAACTCTTCCCCAATTTTGTCTTCCATAAATTCGGCCTTTTTCAGCTCATCCGTATCCCGTTCAGCTTCTACTGCCCGGCGTTCCATTTTCGAGGCATGGTCCGCAATTTCCGGCAGCAATGCTTTCCATTTTTCTTTTGTCTTTTCATCCAATTTTCCGCTGATCAAATAAGCGCGGATCAACCGGTGGACAATCAGGTCCGGATAACGGCGGATCGGCGAGGTGAAATGTGTGTAAAATTTCGTTGATAAGCCGAAGTGGCCAATGCATTCCGGATCGTACTTCGCCTGCTGCATCGACCGCAGCATGACCGTCGACACGACCATTTCCTCAGGCCGCCCGGAAACCGTATCAATGATTTCCTGCAGCGCGCGCGGATGCACTGAATTGGCTGTGCCGCGCACAATCAGGCCGAAGTTGGTAATAAATTCAAAGAACCGCTGCAGTTTCTCCGCTTTCGGCTCTTCGTGGATCCGATAAATAAACGGCACGTCCAGCCAGTAAAAATGTTCGGCAACCGTTTCGTTGGCAGCGAGCATAAATTCTTCGATCAGTTTTTCCGCAACCGACCGCTCCCGCAGCACAACATCCGTCGGTTTGCCATTTTTATCGACAATGACTTTTGCTTCTTTAAAATCAAAATCAATGGCGCCGCGCTCCATCCTTTTTTTGCGCAAAATCTCCGCAAGTTCGGCCATTTGCTCAAACATTGGAACGAGTGGTTCATAATGTTTTCTGAGCGCTTCGTCGCGGTCAACAAGGATTTTGTTAACGTCCGCATACGTCATCCGCGCGGTCGTTTTGATGATGCTTTCAAAAATTTCATGATGGACAACGTGGCCTGTTTCATCAATTTCCATTTCGCATGACAGCGTAAACCGGTTGACTTGCGGATTCAGGGAACAGATGCCGTTTGATAAACGGTGCGGGATCATCGGGATGACGCGGTCAACAAGGTACACGCTCGTCCCGCGTTCAAATGCTTCACGGTCAATCGGTGATCCTTCCCGTACATAATGGCTAACATCTGCGATATGGACGCCGAGCTTGTAATGGCCGTTTGCCAGTTTTTTCACGGTAACGGCATCATCGAGGTCTTTTGCATCGGCCCCGTCAATCGTCACAATCATTTCCCCGCGCAAATCACGGCGGCTGCCAATCTCGTTCTCATCAATTACTTCCGGCACCCGGTTTGCCTGTTCGAGCACTTCATCCGGAAATGCCTGGGGCAGCCCGTACTGATGGATAATCGACAAAATATCGACACCGGGATCATTTTTATGGCCGAGAATTTTGATGATTTCGCCTTCCGCATTTTTCGTGCCTTCCGGATAGGCGGTAATATGGACAATCACTTTATGGCCTTCGACAGCACCGCCGTTTGCTGTTTTCGGAATAAAAATATCGCTGCCGAACCGTTTGTCATCGGGTACGACAAATCCGAAATGTTTGCTTTCGACGTATGTGCCGACAAGTTCTGTCTGGCCGCGCTCAAGAATGCGCACAACGGTTCCTTCCTGGCGCTGGCCTGAGCTTTTGGTGGACACACGGACAATAACGGTGTCTCCATTTAATGCATGGTTCGTTTCATGCGGCGGGATAAAAATGTCGTCCATCCCGGGTTCATCGGGTGCGACAAAAGCAAAGCCTTTCGGGTGGCCGATCAGTTTCCCGCGTACGAGATTCATTTTTTCCGGCAGGCCGTAACGGTTGCTTCGCGTGCGGACAATGAGGCCCTTTTCCTCCATATAAACGAGCACTTTTACAAATGCTTTGAACTCGGAAGAATCGTCAATGCCGAACGCTTTTTCCAGTTCCTGAACCGTCAGCGGCTTGTACGTCTCTTCTTTCATATATGATAAAATTTTTTCAACATCTTGCTGTAGTTGGTCTTGTTCCATTTATTTCCCTCCTTTTTCGGGAAAATTTTAAACCGACCAGTCAAGCGACTCCAGAAATGTGTATACATCTTCGTGAAGTTGGTCTTTTTCGCCATCGAGTGTAATGACATGGCCGGAGTTCTCATACCATTTGAGTTGCTTATGGTCTGTTTCCACTTCTGAATAAATAATATTGGCGCTTTCCGGGCGGATCATTTCATCATGGCGCGCTTGTACAACAAAAACAGGCGCATAAATGTGATCGACATGGTTGCGCACATCCTGAATAAGCTCTTGCAGCGATTGCAGCGTATGCATCGGCGTTTTTTTAAATTCCCGCATTTCCTGTTCGATCTGCGCTTCGCTTTTCCCTTCGAACTGTTTATATTTGCGGGCATACGCAACCACGCCTTCATACATCGTTTGCTCGCTTTTTATGTACATGGGCGCGCACATGGTGATAATTCCCTTTACAGGTACAGTGTAACCTAATTTTAAGGAAAATACCCCGCCCAGTGACAATCCGGCCACTGCAATTTCATGATACCCTTTTTCTTTCAATAACTGGTAGCCGTTCATGACATCCTGCCACCAGTCGCTTGGGCCCGTATGCAAAAGATTTTCAGGCGGTACCCCATGCCCTTTATATTGCGGCGCATGGCAAGTGTATCCTTTTTTTTCAAGGAAGCGCCCGAGCATCCTGACATCGGCGCTGTTTCCGGTAAATCCGTGCAAAAGCAGTACAGCCCTCTTGCCGGCTTCAAATAAAAACGGTTTGGGTGGTACTATTCTCATCATCCGTAAAAAACGCCTCTTTCCTGCTGTTTTTCTTTGGGGCCTTTGTTCATTTTATTTGTAACAAAGACGTTTCGGAATTGCCAGCAATCCGCATAAAAATACCCGGCCTGGATTTTGGGACCGGGATGGGTGTCTTAAAGTTTACAGGCATGTGCGGATAAGGCTTCTGAAAAGTTGCCTGATTTGCATACCCTTATAGGTTTACATATGCAAGTCCGATGGCCAGCAGGAAAAATAAAACAGCGAGCACAATTGTAATCCTGTGTAAGATCAGGTCAATACCGCGCACTTTTTGTTTCCCGAAAAGCTGTTCAGCACCGCCGGAAATGGCGCCGGACAATCCCGTGCTTTTCCCGGGCTGGAGCAGAATGACTGCAATCAACAGAATTGAATCGATGATTAGTAACGTTAATAACAATGTATGCACAACTGCACACCTCCTGAGACGGGCAATACCTAATCTTGAGTGTACCATATTGGGGAGCGGGGTTCAACTACATTGGAACAATTGTCCGAAAAGGAACAGCGTCTTTCTGATCCGGCCCCCGTTTTGTCTTTTAGGGGTCCGGTGATGAAGGACGTTTTTTGGGTTCCGGGTTTTCCCATACAATCAAAAACTGCCCGGCTCTCACCGGGCAGCGTACCAAAACCAATTATTTTTTCAAGTTGTAGAAAGTTTTTTTGCCAAGGAACTCGGCTGTTTCAGCCAGTTCGTCTTCGATGCGGAGCAATTGGTTGTATTTTGCTACGCGGTCGGTACGGGATGGCGCACCTGTTTTGATTTGGCCGGCGTTTGTTGCAACGGCGATGTCCGCAATGGTGCTGTCTTCTGTTTCGCCAGAACGGTGGGAAACAATTGCAGTATAGCCTGCACGTTTTGCCATTTCAATCGCATTGAAAGTTTCCGTCAAAGTACCAATTTGGTTTACTTTGATCAGAATGGAGTTGCTAATGCCTTCTTCAATACCACGGGCAAGTTTTTCAGTATTGGTTACGAACAGGTCGTCGCCCACCAATTGGACTTTCTTGCCAAGGCGTTCTGTTAACATTTTGAAGCCTTCCCAGTCATTTTCATCCAAACCGTCTTCAATGGAGATGATTGGGTATTTCGAAATTAATTCTTCATACCAGTTGACCATTTCTTCAGCAGTCAAAACTTTGCCTTCGCCGGCTAAATGGTATTTATGGTCTTCGTCGCTGTAAATTTCGGAAGAGGCAACGTCCATTGCAAGCAAAACTTGTTCGCCTGGTTTGTAGCCGGCTTTTTCGATGGCTTCAATAATGGTAGAAAGGGCTTCTTCATTCGATTTCAAGTTTGGTGCAAAACCGCCTTCGTCCCCGACAGCAGTATTATAACCTTTTGCTTTCAAAACAGAACGCAGGTTGTGGAAAATTTCAGCACCCATGCGCAACGCTTCTTTGAAAGTCGAAGCGCCGGCAGGCATGATCATGAATTCTTGAATGTCCACGTTGTTGTCAGCATGCGCACCGCCGTTTAAGATGTTCATCATTGGAACAGGCAGTTGTTTTGCGTTGAATCCACCAAGGTATTTGTACAAAGGCAAATCCAATTCGTTTGCTGCAGCACGGGCAACAGCAAGGGAAACGCCAAGGATGGCATTTGCGCCAAGTTTGCCTTTGTTCGGTGTGCCGTCCAGTTCGATCATTGCTTTGTCAATGCCGACTTGGTCAAACACATCGTAACGGCCGATAATGGCTTCAGCGATCGTGTCGTTTACATTTTTAACAGCTGTTTCGACACCTTTACCGAGGAAACGGCTTTTGTCGTTGTCACGGAGTTCAACAGCTTCGTATTCACCTGTAGAGGCACCGCTTGGCACCAATGCGCGGCCGAAACCGCCGTCTTCTGTGTAAACTTCTACTTCAACAGTTGGGTTGCCGCGCGAATCCAATACTTCGCGTGCATAAACATCAGATATTAAAGACATCTTCTTATCTCTCCTTTTTCAATGCATAAATGGGGGTTTTCATCACTTTGTGAACTACCCGCTATTAAAATGTCAAGTTTCCAGTTCTACGCAATGAACAGATGTCCGTTGAACGTATACACTGTTGGCATGTCCAACACCACTACTGATTGAACCTTTAGCTCATTCAGATGCTTTTTGCAGATATTCATTGCACCATTCGTCATTCAAATCGTACAAAGCGGTACTTTCCAGGCATGGCGCTAAGGGCATGTCCGCGGCAAATTTTCCCGGCATGCCCCCGGGTGTCATCCCTTTCCATGCCCCAAGCACCATTCAGGCATGGCGCTCCCGTTTTCAGGGCGTCACTTTCACCGCATTTGGCCGGATTTTCCTTTTATCAGGCTTCCCAGGGTCATTTTTTAATCAGGCTTGTGCCTGTCATTTCTTTCGGTTTTTCAATGTTCAACAGATCAAGCATGGTCGGTGCCAGGTCGGCAAGGATGCCGCCGTCACGCACTTCAACGCCTTTTTTCGTGATGATGACCGGAACCGGATTTGTCGTATGGGCTGTCATCGGCTTGCCTTCCGGTGTCAGCACTTCATCTGAGTTACCGTGGTCAGCCGTGATAATAGCATAGCCGCCTTTTTCAAGGATCAGGTCCACTACTTTGCCGAGGCATTCATCGACAGCTTCGATCGCTTTAATGGTTGGTTCCAGCTTGCCGGAGTGGCCAACCATATCCGGGTTTGCAAAGTTCAAAATGATGGCATCTTGTTTGTCATTCCGGATTTGCTCCAGCAAAGCATCCGTTACTTCATAGGCGCTCATTTCCGGTTTCAAGTCATATGTTGCCACTTTAGGGGAATGGATTAAAATTCTTTCTTCCCCCGGAAATGGTTCTTCACGCCCGCCGTTCATAAAGAACGTCACATGCGGATATTTTTCAGTTTCTGCAATCCGCAGCTGTTTTAACCCGTGCTGTGCCAATACTTCGCCGATTGTATTGTCAAGGCTGACCGGTTTGAAGGCAACATAGCCTTTGACCGTTTCCGAAAAATGTGTCATGCAGACGAAGTACAAATCTTTCGGATGATTCGGGCCGCGGTCAAATGCACGGTAATCTTCATTCGTAAAAGCATTTGAAATTTGGATGGCACGGTCCGGGCGGAAGTTGTAGAAAATGACCGAATCATGGTCCTGAACCGTTGCCACCGGTGAGCCGTCTTCTTTTGTAATCACAGAAGGAATAACGAATTCATCAAAGATCCCGTTTTTATAGGAATCTTCAATCACCGCCATTGGGTTTGGATATTTCGGGCCTTCGCCGTATACCATGGCACGGTACGCTTTTTCCACACGGTCCCAGCGCTTGTCACGGTCCATGGAATAGTAACGGCCGGTAATCGTTGCAAATTCGCCAACGCCGTACTCTTTAAATTTTTCTTCCGTTGCTTTGATATATTTTTCCGCTGTTTTCGGGCCCACGTCACGGCCATCAAGGAATGCATGGACGTATACTTTTTTCACACCTTGATCGGCTGCGAATTTCAACAGTGCGAACATATGGCGGATATGGCTGTGCACGCCGCCGTCCGACAACAAGCCGAATAAGTGGAGGCTTGTCCCGTGTTTTTTCACATTTTCAACCGCGCCGAGGAAGGTTTCGTTCTTTTCAAACTCGCCTTCTTTGATCGACATGTCTACGCGCGTCAGATTTTGGTAAACGATACGCCCTGCACCGATGTTTGTATGGCCGACTTCCGAGTTCCCCATCTGGCCATCAGGAAGGCCGACGGATTCGCCGCTTGCGCTGAGCTGATTGTGCGGGAACTCTTTCCAGTAACGGTCAAAATTTGGTTTTTTTGCTTGGGCTACAGCATTGCCGTATGTTTCTTTCCGGCAGCCGAAGCCGTCTAAGATGATTAATGCTACAGGTGCTTTACTCATGGCTTACCGCCTCCAATAATTGCAAATAAGATTGCGGGTCAAGGCTTGCGCCGCCCACTAATGCACCGTCAATATCTGGTTGTTCCATGAATTCTTTAATGTTGCCGGGTTTTACACTGCCGCCGTATTGAATTCGGACACTGTCAGCAACATCCTGGCTGAATTGGTCCGCGATGGCACTGCGGATATAGGCACAAACTTCGTTGGCATCTTCGGCAGTCGAAGATTTGCCTGTTCCGATTGCCCAGATTGGTTCATAGGCAACGACAACCTGTTTTGCCTCGTCGCCGGAAAGCCCGGAAAAAGCAGCTTTTACCTGTGAACCGACGATTTGTTTTGTTTCATTGTTTTCCCGTTGTACCAGTGTTTCTCCCACGCATACGATTGGTGTTAAATGATGGGCAAAAGCAGCTTTCACTTTCTTATTGACTGCTTCATCCGTTTCATTAAACATTTCACGGCGTTCAGAGTGTCCCAGGATGACATATTCAACATGCAAATCCGCGAGTGCAACCGGGCTGATCTCGCCTGTAAAAGCACCGCTTTCTTCATAGTGCATGTTTTGGGCGCCAATTTTTACGCGGGTGCCTTTTGTTGCTTCCACCAGGCGTTCCAAAAAGAGCGCAGGCGCACAGATGACGCTGTCGACAACAGATTCGCCAGGTACCGAATGTTTTACCTCTTCGACAAAAGCCAGCGCTTCCGGCAAGGTTTTATTCATTTTCCAGTTCCCCGCAATGATCGGTTTACGCAATAAGGACACTCCCTTTCCTGATAAAATTATTTGTCATTTAAAGCTGCAACGCCTGGAAGTGTTTTCCCTTCCATAAATTCAAGCGATGCGCCGCCGCCCGTTGAAATATGGTCCATTTTTTCTGCCAGATGGAATTTTTCAACAGCTGCCGCAGAGTCGCCGCCGCCGATGATGCTGTAAGTGCCGGTTGCAGCCGCGAGCGCTTCTGCAACGCCTTTTGTCCCGTTGGCATACGCGTCCATTTCGAATACGCCCATCGGTCCGTTCCAAATGACGAGTTTCGATTCTTTGATGACTTTGGCATACAGTTCAACCGTTTTCGGGCCGATGTCAAGTGCCTGCCAGTCAGCCGGAATTTCTTCAATTGATACTTCTTTTTTGTTGGCCGTTTCGGAGAATTCGTCTGCTACGACCGCATCAACCGGCATATAGAAGTTGACGCCTTTTTCTTTCGCCTTTGCCATAAAAGAATTTGCAAGATCAATTTTGTCTTCTTCAAGCAGCGATTTGCCGATTTCATGACCTTTTGCTTTGACGAACGTATAAGCAAGGCCGCCGCCGATGATCAGGTTGTCGACTTTATCCAGCAAATTGTCGATGACGCCGATTTTGTCTTTGACTTTCGCGCCGCCGATAATGGCAGTAAAAGGGCGTTCCGGATTGGACAATGCTTTGCCGAGCACATCCAGTTCTTTTTGCATTAAAAAGCCGCATACTGCAGGCAAGTGATGGGCAATCCCTTCTGTTGATGCATGAGCACGGTGGGCAGCGCCGAATGCGTCGTTTACATACAGCTCAGCCAAAGATGCAAATTCCTTTGCCAGTTCCGGGTCATTTTTTTCTTCACCCGGGTAGAAACGGACGTTTTCAAGCAACAATATGTCGCCATTATTCATTTTGCTGATTTCCGCCTTAACCGATTCGCCGTAAGCTTCATTTGCTTTTTTGACGTCTTTTCCAAGCAGTTCACTCAGGCGTTTTGCAACCGGCGTAAGGCGCAGTTCTTCAACAACCTGGCCCTTAGGACGGCCGAGGTGGCTGGCAAGAATGACTTTCGCGCCGTTTTCCACCAAATATTTGATCGTTGGAAGGGCAGCGCGGATCCTTGTGTCATCCGTTACATAGCCGTCTTTTAACGGAACATTGAAGTCGACGCGGCAGAAAACGCGTTTGCCTTGCAATTCAACATCTTTAATCGATTTTTTGTTCATGGCAAAACGAACCTCCTTTTTATTCACGAGCATTGAAAAAAGGGAGAGGGGATTCTTCCCCACCCCCCTGCAACGTTTTATCGTTCAAATTAAAGGCCTTTAGAAGCGATGTATTCAACAAGGTCAACAACACGGTTGGAGTAACCGAATTCGTTGTCATACCAGGAAACAACTTTTACCATGTTCCCTTCGATAACCATTGTGGAAAGCGCATCGATTGTGGAAGAAACCGTTGTATGGTTGAAGTCACGGGATACAAGCGGTTCTTCAGTGTAAGCCAGGATGCCTTTCAATTCACCTTCAGCTGCTGCCTTCAATGCTGCGTTTACTTCTTCAACCGTTACGTCTTTGCCAAGTTCAGCAACAAGGTCAACAACAGAAACGTTTGGAGTCGGAACGCGCATTGCCATACCGTTTAATTTGCCTTTCAATTCAGGCAATACAAGGGCAACAGCCTTTGCAGCACCAGTTGTTGTAGGAATGATGCTTTGTGCTGCTGCACGAGCACGGCGGTAGTCTTTGTGCGGCAAGTCAAGGATTTGTTGGTCGTTTGTGTAAGAGTGAACAGTTGTCATCATACCACGTTTGATTTCAAATTTTTCATGCAGCACTTTTGCAAATGGCGCCAGGCAGTTTGTTGTGCAGGATGCATTCGAAATGACATTATGTTTTGCAGGATCGTATTTGTCTTCGTTAACACCCATAACGATCGTGATATCTTCGTTTTTAGCCGGAGCAGAAATTACAACTTTTTTCGCGCCTGCTTCCAAGTGTTTTGCTGCAGCATCACGGTTTGTGAAACGGCCTGTTGATTCAACAACAACTTCTACGCCGAGGTCGCCCCACCCGAGATTTGCAGGTTCGCGTTCAGCAAGCACTTTCACTTTATGGCCGCCTACAACGATGTAATCGCCGTCAACTGTTACTTCTTCTTCAAGATTTCCATGAACAGAATCGTATTTTAACAAGTGTGCAAGCATTTTTGCATCTGTCAGGTCATTGATTGCGACGATTTCAACATTAGGATTGCCTAGAGCAGCACGGAATACGTTACGTCCGATACGTCCAAATCCGTTAATACCAACTTTAACTGCCATTTGTATTTCCTCCTTGAGTCGTAAAAATTTTATATTTCAAAAGGGTTATCCCTTTTAAAAACAGGTTAGCGCCAAGCGAGAATTTGTTTTGCCGCCCCTTCGTCCGTAATCAGAACAGTGGATTCCGGCTTCGTGTTCATGTAGGCTTTAATGGCCTTTGCCTTGGATGCCCCGCCGGCAACCGCAAAAATATGGCGGATCTGGTGTAAATCTTCAAGTTGCAGGCCGATCGTCCGGACCTTGTGAACAATTTCACCATGTTCATTAAAATAGTACCCGAACGCTTCGCCGACTGCATGCCCGCGGATGATTTTCTCCATCTCTTCTTTTCCGGTCTTGCGGCGCTCTGCCATCGTCATGGCTTCGCCAATGCCGTGCAGCACAATATCCGCTTGTTTAATAAGGGTAAGAACTTCTTTAATGGACGGCTCATTTACGACCGATTTGTACACTTCCGGGCTGACCTGGTCAGGCACATATAATACCCTGTGTTTTCCGCCGGTCCTTTCCGCCATTTTTGCGCAGATCGTGTTGGCCTGGTTTGCGACATCTTCACCGATCCCGCCTCTGGCCGGCACGAACAGCAGCTGCCTCTTGGCACTGATATCGGGAGTTAACACATCTGCGACTGCGGCCATTGTCGATCCTCCGGTTACAGCGATTATATTGTTTCCCGTTAAGGCGGCTTTCATTCTTACAGCACAAGCCCTTCCAAGCTCGTTTTTTACCCACGGTTCTTTATCGCTGTCCCCTTGAACCACGACCACGTCTTCGAGGCCCAAAGCTTGTTTCAGCTTTTCTTCCGTTTCATTTATACCCGATATTTCTCTCATCATGCTTTCCATATTTTGTAATAAGGCAGCACCGTCATTTGTCACCGACATGCCCGAGGGTTTTACGTCAATGAGCTTTTGATTTTTCAAAAAATCCGTTTCGCTCCTCAGTACGCGTTCTGACATGCCGAGCATTTGCGCCAATGTTCTTCTTCCGACCGGTTCCGCAAAAGAAATGGAACGAAGGATCCGGTATCGTTTTTGCATGACAGCGAGGATATCGGGGTATAATTTTTTTTGAACCTCTATCAACGATCGCATAGACGATGTACTCCCTTAAATAATTATGTAGGTCGTGTTGAGTCCCATAGAGACATTTTTTGTCCCGCCTGCCTCAAAAAAAATTACCCTCGCTACATGTTTCATTCTAGCAGGATAAATTTTGCATTTCAACTATTATTGCTCATGAATTTCATGTAAGCGCTCCTTTATGGCAAAAAGGTGAATTCGCCCATATCCGAGCATTTCCCCTTTATACTCGACAACCGGGATCATAAGGCCGTATTTTTCCGTCCACGCATCGCATGATTCGATGTCTTTTTCAATCAGCCGGAACGGGATTTCCTTTTGCAGGCGTTGCAGCTGTTCTTTTGCTTCCGCACAAAGCGGGCATTGTTTTCTTGTATACAGCACCAGTTCCATTTTAAAATCATCTCCCTTTCCGGCCATTCGTGGCAGGAGCATGGGCTGTGCTCCCGGCATACACAAACAGGAATGGTTTTAAATGCACCGTTCGGTTATTTGTTTTCGCAAGGCGCGCGTTTGCCCGTTCCCGTCCGGTTCACCCTTTTTTTCCGGCAGAAGAAACGCGCAACTTCCGGTTTGAAAAATTTTTTCCTGCTTATTCGTACCTTTTTCTTTTGGAAGATGACGGAATGCCGAGCTGTTCGCGGTATTTTGCCACTGTTCGGCGCGAGATTTCAAACCCTTTTTCATTTAATACAGCCACAATTGCCTGGTCGGAAAGCGGCTTCCGCTTGTCTTCCCTGCTTACAAGTGCTGAAATTTCATTTTTGACCTCGGCGCTCGATGCCGCTTCTTCCCCGCCGGCAGAACGGATCGGCAAGGCGGTCGTGAAAAATGTTTTCAATGGAAAAGTCCCAAACGGCGTTTCCATATACTTTTCCCTCACTGCGCGGCTCACTGTCGACTCATGCATCCCGATTTCATCCGAAATTTCTTTCATCGTAAGCGGCTTTAAATGCCCTTTTCCATATAAAAAGAAATCCCGCTGTTTTTCAAGCAGTGCTGCACCGACTTTCAGCAGCGTTTCTTTCCGACTTTCGATGCTTTTTCGGATCCAGTAGTATTCCTGCGTTTTTTCTTTTAAATAGCGGGTGACGCTGGCATCTCCGGACGGATTCATGCTTGCATAGCTTTCATTCAAGCGGAGCTTTGGAACCTGGTTTTCTACAAGATACAATTCGAGCTTTCCCGCGTGATTTTTGACCAAAAGATCAGGAACGATGTATTGCGGCCGATCCGCCATAAAACCGGATCCCGGACGCGGGTTTAATGTCTGCACATAATCAGATACCCGCTGAATTTCCTGCAGGGAGATATCGAGTTTTTTCGCAATGCCTCTCCATTTTTTTTCGGCAAAATCGAGAAAATGGCGACTGATCAATTCTTCCGCATGCCCGGGCGCATCCGGATCCCTTTTTATCTGGATCAGCAGGCATTCCTGAAGCGATCTTGCGCCGATTCCGGCCGGATCCAGCGACTGGAGAATGCCAAGCGCTTTTTCGGCATCTTCTTCGGAAATGGCAGCCATTTTTGCCGCTTCCTGAACCTGGATTGTAAGATAGCCGTTTGCATCAAGATGGCGCGCATAAAGTTGGACCGCTTTCACGATTGCGTTTGGCAACGCTTTCATATCCAATTGGCTGATCAAAAAATCCGGGAGTGTTTCCGTCTGTGCAGGAATTTGTTCAATCCAGTTTTTGTCCTGGCTTTTTTTCTGCCCCTTTGCACGGCTCAAGCCGGAAAAACGGGAATCGACCAGTTTAATATTGGTGCTGGACAGTTCGATAAGAGGATTTTCTGCAGCTTTTTCTTCCAAAAAAGATGCGAGCTCCTGGGACGAGAACTGAAGAACCTCTATTGCTTGCTTTAATTCCTGGGTCATTGCCAGTTTCATTGATTGCTTTTGCCACAATCCGACTTGAAGATCCATAACATTCCCCCCTTGGCAATGATAGAAGGCTTCTCTTGCTTTTGTTTTTTATTTTACAACATTTTTGTGTTTTAGTATATGCAATGGCAAGAAGTCCCATGCTTTCGGGGATATGGGCAGCCGGCAATAAAGGCGCTATTTTTTCGGAAAATATGCGCATATAAATGGCGTTGCGATGCCGCAACGCCATTTGCTTAATTTTCATCTTCAAAATCGAATTTCCGGTCGGTCCGGCAGTTTTCACAGACATAAAGCACTCTTCTTGATTCCGCTTCGTTTTCTTCCGGTGCTTGGGAACCGCAGATTTCGCATACTTTCAAGTGCCTTCCTCCTTTTATGGTTCCATCATTTCGGCACGGTATCCCTGCTCCGTCACGGCTTGCACCATGTCGTGGCAGGATGCCGATTGGTCATTATAGGTAAACGTCGCTTCTTTTCTTGCCAAGCTTATTTCAATTTCGCGGACGCCCCAGACTTCATTCAGGGCGCGTCGGACTTTGGCGGCATCTTCTTCATTTACCATATCACTTACTTTCAACATCCCTTTAGCCAATGTCGGTTCCTCCTTTAGGAAGCGAATGGTTTTGCTCCATGGCTTCCCCCATCCCCGCCAAAACGCCAGCCATCATAGCAAGCGACCGTTTCACTTCCGGGGAGCGCATGCTTTTTCCGAGCTTCCACAGGCTCTCCTGCCCCCCGGATTGAGCTGCTTTTTCAAATCCGCTCGTGATGCCTGAAAGGATCGTTTGCAGTTGTTCCGGATCGATGGAACCTAAAAATTTAAATACGTTCATCCCGTTTTTGATGACATGGTACATGGCGGGCTGGTTCAGTTGCCCTAAAGCAATTTCGGCAACATCAACGCGGTTTTGGAGCAGGCCTTCCATCGCGTTGAGCACGCCCATGCCATCCAGCTGTTTGATGATCTCCAACAATTTAATCAGTGATTCCCCGTTTTCAGCGGCTGCCTTTACAACCGCCGACATAGACGCTGCCTGCCATTCTTCTGGGGCCGGATCCACTTGTTTAATTTGCCTGATCGCCTTCGCCATACGCTTTCCCTCCCGGCTTTATTAATTTCACGGCCGGGACAGAGCCTTCCCGCCCGCGGTATTCTTTCCGATTACCGGCCCGTCCCGTTTGCCTGGTCACCTTCGCCATCTGCTTTTCCTCCCGGTGAAAATAGTGCCGTGATCGGGATAAAGTCATCCCGCTTCCATTTTTCTTCCACTCTTACACTGATTTGCGGAATCCGGTTGCCGTAACGGTGGTTCACCTTTGGCAGTGGCGTTTTTCCTTTTTCTTCCAAAATCTCCATTTTTACGCCTATTTCTTTGTAGTTCGGGGTATGGGTCACCCGGTCATGATAGCTGCTCGTCAGCCGGTTCACCATTTCATTCTCTTTCCGGGCGTTCATCGTTAAGTACAATTCTTTTCCTTGAACCCGCCCGGTCACAACAGCCCGCACTTTCACCTTTCCGTAAGGCGATGTCAGCCGTACAAGCGCCCCGTCTTTTATCCCCCGTTCTTCCGCCGCCTCCGGTGAAATTTCAAGCCACGGCTCCGGCACTTTGTGATGAATGCCCGGGGAACGGTCCGTCAAATTTCCTTCATGGAACTGTTCTAGCAGGCGGCCATTGTTAAGATGGTAATCGAATCCCTCTCCGGCTGAAAAAGGCGGTTCCCAGTCAACCGGCACAAGCCGGGCTTTGCCGTCCGGAAAGGCAAAACGGTCTTGATACAGAAGCGGCGTGCTCGTACCGTCTTTTTTAACCGGCCAAATTTGGCTGTTAAAGCCTTCCAGTCTCTCGTAGCTGATGCCGGCAAAGTACTTTGCCAGGCTTGCCGCTTCCGCCATGATTTCGCCGGGATGCTGGTAATGCCACTGGGCGCCCATTTTGTTCGCGAGCTCCTGGAAGATGACCCAATCCGGCTTCGATTCGCCCATCGGTTCAAATACCTGGTAAAAGCGCTGGATGCGCCGTTCCGTATTGGTAAACGTTCCTTCTTTCTCAAGGCTCGGCGCAGCCGGCAGGATCACATCGGCAAATTGGGCCGTTTTGCTGAAAAACATATCTTGCACAACAAAAAAGTCGAGCTTTTCCAGATGTTCTTCCACAAAATTAATATTGGAATCAACGATCGCCATTTCTTCACCGAACAGGTAGAGCCCCCGGAGCTTGCCGCTTTCTATCCCGCCGATCATTTGATGATTGTCAAGCCCCGGGTTTTCCGGAAGTTTAACCCCCCAAGCTTTTTCGTATCGTTCCCTTACTTCGTTATCTTCTACCGGTTCGTAGCCCGGGAACCAGGCGGGCATCGTTCCAAAATCACAGGCGCCTTGCACATTATTGTGCCCTCTGAGCGGATATGCCCCCGTCCCAGGGCGGCCGTAATTGCCGGTAACCAGCAACAAGTTGGAAATGGCCGTGCTTGCATCAGTCCCGCATATGTGCTGGGTGATGCCCATCGCCCAAAGAATGCAAACGGATTTGGCTTCATGGATCATCGTTGCCATTTTGATTAAGTTCTCTTTGGAAATGCCGGTTTTTTCTTCGGCAAATGCCAGCGTGTATTTTTCCAGTGAAGCTCTGAACCGGTCTAACCCTTTGACCCTGGCTTCAAGAAATGCTTTGTCTTCCCAGCCCTGATCGAGAATGTATTTTGTCACAGCATTAAGCCAAATCAAATCCGTGCTTGGCTTCGAATGGATAAATAAATTGGCGCGGCTGGCCAGTTCGTTTTCCCTTAAATCGACGACCATAAGTTTTTGCCCGTGCAATTTGTGCGCCCGTTTTATGCGTGTCGCAAGGACAGGATGGGATTCGGCCGGATTCGCGCCCACCGTAACCACCAAATCCGCCTGCTGGATATCCCGGATGGTGCCGGAGTCCCCGCCGATGCCTACGGTCCGCAAGAGCCCTGACGTTGCCGGCGACTGGCAGTAACGCGAGCAATTATCCAAATTATTGGTACCGATGATCGCGCGGGCAAATTTTTGAAAGAGATAGTTTTCTTCGTTCGAACATTTGGATGAAGCGATAAAGCCAAGCGCGTCCGGCCCGTGCTGTTCTTTTATTTCCTGCAATTTGCTTGCGATCAGATTCAGGGCTTCATCCCAGCTTGCTTCAACAAATTCTTCCCCTTTGCGGATAAGCGGCTTTGTCAAACGCTCTTCGCTGTTGACGAAGTCCCACCCGAACTTTCCTTTGATACATGTCGAGATGCCGTTTACCGGCGCATGTTCCTGCGGCTCAACTTTTAAAATATGGCGCCCTTTTGTCCAAATTTCAAAACTGCAGCCGACCCCGCAATAGGTACAAACGGTTTTCGTTCTTTTGATTCTCGATTTCCGCATCGCCGACTCCATTTCGGATATGGCGAAAATTTCTTTATACCCCGGTTCGACTTCTTTTGTGAGATCAATCATCGGCTCCAGCACTTTTGGCGGGATGCCGGTTAAATACCCTGCTTCCCCGAGCATGGACTTTTCCATAAGCGCATTGCACGGGCAGACCGTGACGCAATGGCCGCAAGATACACATGAGGACTCATCAATAGGAACATCCTGATCCCAGATCACTCTTGGCACTTCCCGGTCCCAGTCAATCGTCAATGTTTCATTGACTTGCAGATCCTGGCAGGCCTCCACACACCTTCCGCAAAGAATGCACTGGTCCGGTTCATAGCGGTAAAAAGGATGGGATTGGTCCGGCGGGTAGGGTTTGGCTTCAAACTGGTATTTCTGATGCTCGATTTCAAGATGCTCGGCCGTGTTATGGACAACGCAATTGCCATTATTGTTGTCACACACAGTGCAATAAAGCTCGTGGTTTTTCAGAATCCGTGACATTGCTTCATATTGGGCATCTTTTACAGGTTTGGAAACGGACTCCACGTCCATTCCCGGCTTTGCCTTGGTTGCACATGCCCGTACCAAATTCCCGTCCACGTTCACAAAACAGGTATCACAAGTTTGAATTGATCCGAGATTCGGGTGGTAACAGATGGCGGGGATGTATATATCGTGGGCATTGGCCACTTCCAAAATCGTTTGCCCTTTACGCGCCGCCAGTTCTTGCCCGTTTATTCGAATCGAAAAGGTTGTTTCTTCCATCATCGGCCCCCATTTCATGCCTTTTTTATTAGGATTGCCAATTGGCTTTCTTCTATAACTGCTTTGGGATTGTTTCTTTGCCGTTTTGTGCATAATAAAAGCAGTTTTTTAAAAAAGGGGATTAAACCATGGAACAAGCGAAATTGTATGAACGAATCAAAAACATGATCATATCATCCACAAAAGAACCGAAATATACTGCACTGTCTGCTGTCAAGCTGGCCGATTTATTTGACACGGACCCTCGTGAAATAGAGAAGGCCATCAGGGAATTGGTTGAGCAAGGAAAACTGAAGAAATCCAAACTGTAGGGGCCGCCGCGCGCGGACATCTATTCTTTGCCTTGACTTGTCCCGCTCCCTGCATCCGGCAAAGCGGGTTCGAAAAAATGAAAAAACATGGATGGAGGCTTGCATAAACCGGCTGTGGATGCTACCCTGTAAGAGAGGATTAAACAGCTAAGGGTGGGGAATTTATGAACGGGTTTATGAAAAAACAATATTTGCCTATGGCAATCGTTGCCATCGCTTTGGGCATCGTGATGGCCCCGTTTGTTTTAAACTTGATTGCCTATCTTGCCTTGCGATAAATTTCATGGACAGCTCCTGTTAAAAAGCGGGAATTTTTCAGATTCCCGCTGCATTGTGTTGCGCCTTAGGAATGCTCCAGTTGCTGTTTTATTTTTTCCACTTCTGTCCGGCTCAGGTCGGTCATTTTAACAATCAATTGTAGTTCCAGGCCATTCTTGAGCATCCTGGAAACAATCGTTTTTCTCTCTTCTTTCCTTCCTATACCCGCGGTCAAAGTAGGAATTTGGCAGCTTCAGTACTTGTTCTGCTTCGTCCGTGTCCAGCATTTTAATGTTTTCATTACTTCCGCCTCCTCTTCTTCGTTCACTTTTAAATAAAAATCAAAGAAACCATACAACAGCCTCATTTTTGCCGGGTCAAGTTCCAACCGGGCCAGCATCCAATTATTTTCTTATTTTTCAGTTTTATTTAATAGGACAAATGTCCGTTCTTCAAGTGCTTTTCACTCTCCCAGGTTGCGGAATGAAGCAGCATACGGGGGAAAGCATGCAGTCCCCCGCAACCTTTTTGAAAGGCAATCAACAATTAAAGCCGAAACGCCTCCCCTGATTGAAAGACATTCCGGCTTTATAAATGAGTATGTTTACTGGCCAAGAATTCCTTTCAGCTGCTCTTTCAACTTATCTGCTGCACCTTTCCAGAATCCCTGGTTATCCTCGATTTTTTTCTGCAATTTATCAACTTGTTCTTTTATCGTTTCATCGATGTTTTGCAGTTTTTCTTTTAACGGGTTGCCGTTTTCCTTCTGGTCATTGATAGATTCCACCCCGAGGTCACCCGGCTTTGTATATTTTAGCGTGGCATTCATCACGCTGTTGAAAACCGGCACAATGCCCTGTTCGCTCAGGCCGTATAAATAATGGTTCCGGTCTGTATGGTCATATCCCATCCAGACCACCCCGACAAGATTAGGCGTATAGCCCGCAAACCATTGGTCCATTGTACCGTCAACCCCGCTGAACGGCAATTGGGTGGAGCCTGTTTTTCCAGCAATTTTATAACCGGGGACCGCTACCCCTTTGCCGGTTCCGGATTCCACAACATTCAGCAGCATGGATGTCATTTCCTGGGAAACTTTTTTCGATATGACCCTTTCCTGCTTGTCTTTATATGCTACCAAAACTTTTCCGGTCGGGCTCACGATTTTTGTAATGATATGCACTTCCGACCGTTTCCCGTTGTTTGGA
The DNA here is from genome assembly GCF_038008605.1 of Weizmannia sp. FSL W8-1119. Taxonomy (NCBI): domain Bacteria; kingdom Bacillati; phylum Bacillota; class Bacilli; order Caryophanales; family Bacillaceae; genus Heyndrickxia; species Weizmannia sp. FSL W8-1119. The sequence continues at coordinate 2,263,890 of NZ_JBBOZL010000001.1, forward strand.
AACGTGGTGTAGGCTTCGGCAATGTCTTCGGGGGAAACGCCGTTTTGAATATTCCCGAGCGCAATGCCGAGCTGCTTGTCCTTCTTGGTGACCGGGATGCCGAATTTTTTCGCCGATTCGTACCCTTTTTCCACCCCGATTTTATTCAACAGCCAGACGGCAGGAAGATTGAGCGATTTTTCGACAGCCATGTACATCGGCACTTTACCGAGATATTGGTTGTTATAGTTTTTCGGCGCATAACCGCCTTTAAACGTCATTACTCTATCTTGCAGCATCGATTCGGGGTTGTACCCTTCTTCAAGTGCCGGCGTATAGACGGTAATCGGCTTCATGATCGATCCAGGCTGCCGTTTCAGCTGCGTTGCCCTGTTGAAGCCGCGGAATACTTTTTCTCCCCTTCCCCCGACAAGACCGCGGACGCCGCCGGTTGACGGATCTACAAGGATTGCCCCGCTTTGGATGATCTGGCCGGATGTGCCGGACGGAAAGAGTGATGATTGCCGGTAAACATTTTCCAATGCCGTTTGAATATTTTGATCCATTGCCGTATAAATTTTATACCCTCTTGTTAAGATCTCTTCCTGTGTCAGGCCATATTGATCGATTGCCTCGTCCAGCACCGCATCGACGTAATATGGGTATTTGACCGTCAGCGCATCTGTTTTTTTATCTTTTAGCGCAAGCTTTTCGCTTTTTGCCTGTTCATACTGGGATTTCGTGATCATCCCGTACTCTTTCATTGCGAAAAGCACGACATTGCGGCGGTGAATGGCACGGTTATAATGGCGGTACGGGTCGAGTGCATTCGGTGAATTAACAAGGCCCGCCAAAGTTGCCGATTCGGATAAGTCCAGATCTTCCACGTCTTTTCCAAAATATTTATTGGCCGCTTTTTCAACACCCCAGGCGCCTTCCCCGAAATAGACCTGGTTTAAATACATCTCCAAAATTTCTTTTTTTGTGTAATGCTTCTCAATTTCAATCGCCAAAAAAAGCTCCTGAATTTTCCTTTTTAATGTCCGTTCCGGGGAAAGTAGCGCATTTTTCGTTAATTGCTGGGTAATGGTGCTTCCCCCGGCAGCCGCCCCGCCGATCCGGATATCTTTTAAAAGAGCGCTCAAGGTACCGATGATATCAAACCCGTGGTGTTTGTAGAAACGGTGGTCTTCGATTGCTACTACCGCATTTTGCAGGTCTTCCGGCATTTTTTTAATCGATACGCCTTCCGAGCGGTTTGCAGAAATTCTGCTTGCTGTGTCCCCGTCTTTGTCATAAATAACGGTCGTCTGTTCCAGCCCTTTTTTTAACTGCCCGACATTCGCGCTTTTTGCGTAATAAGCAAAAAAAGCTAAAAAGCCAAGCAATGAAAGAGAGGCGGCCAGAATGATAATTTGAGTCATATGGGCTCTTTTCCAAACTTTTTTGAAACCGTTCCAAAATCCCCAGAAATAAGGTCTGAATTTATCTATATAAGGTTTGAATTTGTTCATATCTGTCGATGTCCTCATCTTTCCCCAATCTGTGAAACTGCTATCTCAAACACCCGGCTGATTGGCCCTTAAGCAAAAGGATATTATGAATGGCCGGAAAAATCAATGACCCCTGTAGAAAATGCAGTTCTTAAAAACCAAAAAAATATGCTGAAACCGTTTTTTTCTTCTCGTTCCGGGTAAAGAAAAGAGGGTGTTCCAAGCCATACATGAGAGGATGATGGTACATGTATCAGCATATTGCCATTGCATACGATGACTCGGAGGGGAGCCGGAAAGCGCTGGACAGGGCCTGTTCATTTGCCCTTGCCTTAAGAGATATAAAATTATCCGTTGTCCACGTGAACCAGGAAAGTGAAGTGGCAGCACCGGTACCGGATGAAAACATCGGCGTGCCGCCAACCATTTCCGTTCCGGGGCTGGACGGGCGGGTTTACCCGGTTGACCCGCCGCCTGTTGATGAACCTTCCACACAGCAATTCATCCTGAACGATGCGGAGGAAGTCATGAATCATGCCCGCAAATTATTGGATGCAAAAGGGGTCAAAGCCGATACCCATATTTTAGAAGGCAAGGTGGCCGACAGCATCATTGATTTCGCCCGCAACGAGAATGTAGACTGCATCATTACCGGAAGCAGCGGAAAAAATGCTGTAAAAAGTTTGTTCATTGGAAGTGTAAGCAAAAGCCTTGTAAAAAATGCGGATGTGGATGTGCTTGTCGTAAAATAAGCCACCGGCACCGCTCATGGGAAAAACTGTAGGAAAAGCAATTCAAATAGACAAAAAAACTTGTTTGCCGGCGAACAATCCCGGACTGGCAAACATGGCCGCATTCTGGCGGAAAACCGGGGCGGACGTGCAGGAAAGCAGTGCCAGGGCCGCCCGGATCAGAATGCTTTTTTTCTATTCCTTGATAAACGTCCAAACTTCTGCCTTCCATCTTGCATACATTAACATTGCACGACGGAAAGACGGAGGTGAAAAATATGGGCTTTTGGGGCTGCGGATACGGCGGATACGGCGGCTATGGCGGTGGCTATGGCTGCGGATACGGCAACAGCTTTGCGCTGATTGTTGTGCTGTTTATTCTGTTGATTATTGTCGGTGCCGCTTACCTGTTCTAAGAACCGGGGCCCGGCCTTATTGGGCACGGGCCCGGCTTCTTTTTTCCAAACGCTTACAAGAAAACCATTCGTACGGCTTCTACATACCATTGCCCGCCCGCTGTTCCACCGGCTTGCCGCAGCTGCATGCCTTTTCAAGCAATCAAACTTTTCCAACCTGATTTGCGCCGGAAGAAACGGTTGCTGCCGGACTGCCCTTCCCATCGTAAAGATGGCATGCGACATAATGGCGGTCTTCAATCTCCAGCCATTCCGGTTTTACACGAGCACATATGTCCATTGCTTTCGGGCATCTTGTCCGGAATACGCACCCGCTCGGCGGCGTGACCGGGCTTGGGATTTCCCCTTTTAAAATAATTCTTTCCCGTTTATCTTCAATTTTCGGATCCGGAATCGGAATGGCCGACAGCAACGCTTCCGTGTAAGGATGCAGCGGTTTGCGGTACAGGCTCTTGCTCTCCGTCAATTCAACAAGATGGCCGAGATACATGACGCCGATCCGGTTGCTGATATGCTTTACCATTGATAAATCATGGGCAATAAACAAATAGGTGAGATTTTTTTCCCTTTGCAGTTTTTTCAATACATTGACAACCTGGGCCTGGACAGAAACATCCAGTGCGGAAATCGGCTCATCGCAAATCACAAACTCCGGGTCAAGCGCGAGCGCCCTTGCAATCCCGATCCGCTGCCGCTGCCCCCCGCTGAATTCATGCGGGTACCGGCCTGCATGCTCTCTGTTTAGCCCGACTTCTTCGAGCAATTCATATATTCTTTCAAGCTCTTCCCGTTTATTTTTAAAAATGCCATGGACTTCAAGCGGTTCAGCAAGGATCTCGCGGACAGTGGAACGGGGATTCAGGGAAGCATACGGATCCTGAAAAATCATTTGGACATTTCTTTTCATCAGAAAACGCTCCCGCTCATTCAGTGCATGGATATCTTTTCCGCCATAAAGGATTTGCCCTTCGGTTGGGGTGTAGATCCCCATCATCAGCCGCCCTGCCGTCGACTTTCCGCATCCCGATTCCCCGACAAGCCCGAACGTTTCCCCTTTATAAATATCAAAAGTAAGATCGTCCACTGCTTTTAAAAATTGTTTCTTTCCAATCTCAAAGTATTTTTTGACATGCTTGACTTCCAACAGTTTTTCCATCATGGCGCACTCCCTTCACCCGGCTGCCGCAACCCGTATTGCTTTTGCAGCCGGTTTGCCGCATACTCCCGGCCACCAACGCCGCGCTGCATTCCTTTCGCAACCCGTTGCGTTGCGGATTCCCATCTTATGCGCGACTTTACATCCAGTAACGCCGCGCACCGCATAGTTCTTTTTCGTAAATCGTTCCTTCCATATCCAGCAGTTCAACAGGCCGGCCTGTTTTCGGCGAGTGGAGCAGCTTCCCCTCCCCCGCATAAATTCCGACATGGTGGATGGCGCCTTTTCCTTCCTCATGGGCAAAAAATAAAAGATCGCCGGGTGCGATGCTTCCGAGCGGGACGGTCGTTCCTCCTTTTGCCTGTTCATGGGCATCACGGGCAATGGCCCTGCCTGTTGCAGCAAGCACCATTGTATAGGAAAATCCTGAGCAGTCATATCCATATCCGCTCATGCCGCCCCATAAATACGGGAGGCCGAGAAACATTTTTCCGGCGTCAAGCATATGCCTGCCCTGGCTGCCGGGACTGCTCCCCTTCAACTGCACATCCTGTTTTTTAAGCGATGCCGTTTTCCCCCGTACCGTTTTTACAACGAACCGGTCCTTTGTTTCATCCACTACAGAAAAGCGTGTTTGAAAGCTCACTTCAAATAAAGGGAGTTGATTTTCATCATAGAGCATTGCAAATGGCTTTTTAATGGCACAAACAGCAGTATCTTGCGGCCATTCTTCTCCCTGCCTCAGCTGGCAGCGGGGGACCCAGCCGGGATAGCCGTCCGGATGTTTGCTGGAAGGCTGTTCCGGAACGGAAATATACGCCCACTTCCCCTCTGTTTTATGGACAATGACTTTTCGGCCGTAGAGCACCTGTGTCTGGATTTTATTTTTCCGCCAAAGTTCGTGCCGCTGTTCCAATGAAAGGCCGGTGAGCCATTGCTTCATATTCGCCGGGTTCCGGAGGGCTTCTTCGTCTCCGGCACCCGGCGATTGTGCGGAAGTCCAAACGGTGGCGACAGGGGTATCCACCAAATAAACCTGCTTTCCCATGTTCCGCCCCCTTTCCCTCAGATTTCCATTTTTGGCACTATCAGGCGGGGAGTTTCCCCGCTGATAGTGCCTATTCTTTTCCATTCGTCCGGGCAGCCAGGCCGCTGACAATGCCCACCAAATGCTTTCCCGGGCAAACAGCCCCCTGCCAAAAACAGAGCATTATTTTACATTGGCCCATTTCAGCTCAAGATAGCCGACAGGATGGCGGACGATGCCTGTTACATGATCTTTTTGCAAAAATACCTGGTTGTAAAAATAGAGCGGGAAGATCGGCATGTCGTCAATGAGAATTTTTTCTGCCTCGTGCATCAACTCATAACGTTTCGTTTCATTGGTTTCATTTTTTGCTTGCTGGATCAATTGGTCATATTGCTTATTGCTCCATCCTGTCCTGTTCATCGCTTGCCCGGTTGTGAAGCTTTCGAGGAAGTTAATCGGATCCCCGTAATCAGCCAGGAATGAACTGCGGGACAATTGGAATTTCAATTTTTTCTGCTCAGCCTGGAAGACATTCCATTCCATATTGGCAAGCTTCACATGGATGCCCAGGTTTTCTTTTAGCATCTGTTGGATTGTTTCCGCAATTTTTTTATGGACCGGGTCCGTGCTGTAAGTGAGTGTGACCTCAGGCAGTTTTGTATACCCCTCTTCCTGCATTCCTTTTTTCAGGAGGGTTTTCGCTTCTTTTGCATTTGAAGTATACAAATTGCCGCCTTTTTTCCGGAAGTCGCTGCCGTCCGGTTCGGTAAACCCGTAAGAAACAAACCCGTAAGCCGGTTTTTCATCATTTTTCGTGACATATTTGACAATTTGCTTCTGGTCAATAGCCATTGCGAATGCTTTCCGGATATTTTTATTCTGGAACGGTTCTTTATTGACATTAAACCGGTAAAAATAGGTGCCGGCCTGATCCTCTACTTTCACTTTTCCTTCCTTAAACAGCCGGGCTGCCATATCTGCCGGGACATCTGAAACATCCAGTTCCCCGTTTTGGTACATTTGATATTCAGTGTTCGGATCGTCAACCTCTGCCCATTTCACTTTATCAAGTTTTACATTTTTGGCATCCCAATAGTTTTCATTTTTTTCCATGATGAAATGGTCATCGTGTTTCCATTCTGTGAGTTTAAATGGCCCGTCTGAAACATACGTTTTCGCTTCTGCAAACCATTTCGGATTTTTTTCGGCCACTTTCTCGTTAATCGGGAAGAAAGCAGGATTTGCGATGACGTTCAGAAAATAGGACTGCGGCCCGGTTAACGTGACTTCCAGTGTTTTGTCGTCGGCCGCTTTCACTTTGACGCCGTCTTTTGATCCTTTTCCGGTGTTATACGCCTCCCCGCCTGCAATAAAGTATCCTAAAAATGCGGCAGGCGAAGCAGTTTTCGGGTCGAGCATTCTTTTCCACGCATATTCAAAATCACCCGCTGTCACCGGATCCCCGTTTGACCATTTTGCATTGTCCCGGAGGTGGAATGTATACGTCTTGCCTCCATTTGTGACATCCCAGCTTTTTGCAATCGCAGGGTGCGGCTTATTGTCTTTGCCAAGGCGCACAAGCCCTTCCATTAAATTGTTCAGTGCATTCCATGAAACGGAATCGAACCCGATTGGCGGGTCAAATGAGGTGGGCTCAGACCCGTTGTTTAAATTTAATACCTTTTCTTTGCTGCTTCCGCCCGGGCTGTCTTTTGAGCTTGACTGGCTCGTACAGGCAGCAAGCGAAGCAATAAGCGCAAAACTGATAACCATACTCCAAAATTTCTTCATACATTTCCCCCTTTTCTTTTCCGCATTGCGGGCAGCCCTGACCCGTTTGTCCCCCTTGCAGTATCCGGGCGCCGTCAATGCCTGCTTTCTATTTCATCTACAGGCGTACACCCGTAGTTGAAACCGCAAATTTGGCCCGTTCGTCCTGCAGCCAGCAGTAAACCTGATGGGAAGCTGATTTTTTCGCGCGAAAAGGCTCCACACGGCTGCATACTTCCATTGCCATCGGGCATCTCGCCGTAAACGGGCAACCGGGAGGCGGCGCAAACAAATCCGGCGGCGTGCCGGGAATCGGAATAAGTTCTTCCTCTTCCATATCGAGCCTTGGAACCGAGTTTAGCAACCCTTTTGTATAAGGGTGTTCCGGATGATAAAAAATTTCTTCTCTTGTGCCGGTTTCGGCAATCTTACCGGCATACATCACCGCAATCCGGTCGGCAACCTGGGCCACAACACCGAGGTCGTGCGTGATCAAAATGATGGATACGCCCGTCTCCCGCTGGATTTTCTTAAACAGTTCAAAAATCTGTGCCTGAATGGTGACGTCCAAAGCAGTAGTCGGTTCGTCCGCGATAATGATCTCCGGATTGCAAATCAAAGCCATCGCAATCATGATCCGCTGGCGCATTCCGCCGCTGAACTGGTGCGGATATTGTTTTAACCGTTCGTGCGGGTCCGGAATGCCGACCATGTGCAACATTTCAATGACCGTTTTTTTCGCTGCCTCGCGGGAAAGATTTTGATGCTCCTGTACCGCTTCGAGCAACTGGTTCCCGATGGACAAGGTCGGGTTCAGCCCTGTCATCGGATCCTGGAAGATCATGGAGATTTCCGCCCCGCGCATTTTCCGCATTTGCTTTTCGCTGTATTTTAAAATATCCGTGCCTTTAAAGCGGATCGAGCCGCTTAACTTCTTCACATTGGTATTGGGAAGAAGCTTGAGGATCGCTTGCGATGTCACGCTTTTGCCGCATCCGGATTCACCGACAATGGCAAGCGTCTCGCCTTTGTTTAAATAAAAGTTCACCCCGCGCACGGCCTGCACCGTTCCGCCGTATGTCGAAAAAGAAACGTGCAGGTCTTCCACTTCGAGAATCTTGTTCAATTCCGTCACCTCCTCAGCTTCGGATCGAGCGCATCCTGCAGCCCGTCGCCAAGCACATTAAACGCAAACATCGTCAGCGAAATAAAGAACGCCGGGAAAAATAAGCGCCACCACTCGCCCGTTAAAATCGCTGACAACCCGTCATCCGCCATCACGCCCCAGCTCGCATGCGGCGCCTGAACCCCCAATCCTAAAAAACTGAGGAAAGCTTCACTGAAAATGGCACTTGGCACGGTTAGCGTCATCTGGACAATAATTGGGCCCATTGTATTGGGGAGCAGATGTTTGCGAATAATCCGTGACGTTTTGGTGCCGAACGTTTTAGAGGCCATTACAAATTCATAGTTTTTAATCTGCAATACCTGGCCGCGGACAATTCTGGCCATACCGACCCAGCCCGTTACGGTAAGCGCAACAATAATCGTGCCGAGCCCCGGCCCCATCACAACCATCAACAGGATCACAACAAGCAGATAAGGAAGGCCGTACAGCACTTCAATAATCCGCATCATCATCTGGTCGATGCGACCGCCTTTGTAACCCGCAATGCCGCCGTATATCACCCCAATGAAAAATTCAATGATGGCCGCCATAAACCCGACAAACAGTGAAATACGCGCGCCATACCATGTTCTTGAAAACATATCGCGCCCGAGCTGGTCGGTCCCGAACCAATGCTCCTTGGAAGGCGGCAGATTCTGGTTCGTCAGTGACAGCTTCGTCACGCTCTCAGGCGCAATCAGCGGGCCGATTGTGGCCATAATGATCAAAAGAATCAGCACCACAAGGCCGAGCATCGCCAGCTTATTTTTGGCAAGCCGGTTCCATACATCATGCCAGTACGATATGCCCGGCCTGACAACGGCTTCCTGCATTCCGGCTTCTTTCTTTTTCGGGACAAACCATTCATCCGGAATCTCTGAAACGGTATCCACTTTATCCTGATTGGCTATTTGCAAGATGTCCACCCCTTACTGCTCTATTTTTATGCACCAGATTTTGCGGAATCGGGACGATGGCTCTTTTTAAATATGATTTTGCAGGCCATTGGCGCCGGATGTTACGAAAAGCCGGGGCCTGATGCCCTATCTCTATGCAGAGCCGGGCTGCTTCTTTTCGGAACCAGTGCTCATTGTTCCTTTTTATGTAACTTGATCCGCGGATCGAGAATGCCGTACGCAATATCAACGAGAAACAGCATGATAATCAAAAAAATGCTGTAAAATACGGTTGTCCCCATGATGACAGGATAATCCCGATTATTGATGCTTTCGACAAAATACTTTCCCATGCCCGGAATGGAGAATATTTTTTCAATGACAAAGCTTCCCGTCAAAATGCTCGCCGTCAATGTCCCTAAAATGGTAATCACCGGCATCAGCGCATTTCTGAGGGCATGTTTGATGATAATTTTTATTGGAGAAAGCCCTTTTGCACGGGCGGTTTTGATGTAATCCTGCGTCAGCACTTCCAATAGGCTTGACCTTGTCAGGCGGGCGATAATGGCCATCGGGCTGACGGCCAGGGCGGCAGTTGGCAGGATCATATGCGCCGGGGATGTCCAGGTTGCAGCCGGCAGGATTTTCAGATTGACCGCAAACTCCTGGATTAACATCGTTGCCAGGATGAAGTTCGGAATCGAGATGCCAAGCACGGCAATGGTCATCGCCAGATAGTCGATGATGCCGTTATGGTTCAAAGCGGCAAAAACGCCAAGCACGATGCCGGATAAAACCGCAACCAGAAGTGCTGTCATGCCAAGTTCAAATGAAACCGGAAACCCCCTTCCCAGCATATCGTTTACCGTCTGGGACGGCTGTTTGATGGACGGGCCGTAATCAAATAAAACAATGGATTTCACATAATACAAATACTGTATATAAACCGGCTTATCCAGATGGTATTGCGTTTCCATATTTCTTTGCACGGCTTCCGATGTGTTGCGTTCCTGGTTAAAAGGCGATCCCGGAATAGCCTGCATCATGATAAAAGTCAAGGTGGTGATCACCCACAGTGTGACAACCATGGCGGCGAGCCTTTTGAGTACATACTTTGCCATATGCAGACACCTTCTCATGTTTAAAATGGGCATACTGTTGTGTTTATATTTTTATTTATATACTAAATAGGCGAAAAATTCAATAGCATTCAATATTTATTTTAATTCTACAATAGTAATATTTTCGGAATATGGAAATCGCTTTTATTTTTTTCTTGTCCGCCACCGGCAGAAGTCAGGAGTTAAGCAAGAGCCTGCAAATTTTTCCGGTTTGCAAAAAGCGATAAGGAAAGCGCGATTACAATAAAGCGGACTAAATGTTTTTACAGGAAGCGATAAAAGCGGAAAAAAGGTTCAAGGAAACAGGATCCTGTATGGTGGCCAAAGCTTCAGGGTGCCACTGGACACCAAGCATAAAACGGGCGTTGCGATTTTCCACCGCTTCAATGATCCCGTCAGGCGCACGGCCGGAAACCGCAAGCGGCGCTTTCACGGTCCGGACTGCCTGGTGATGGAAGGAGTTCACTTTAATTGTTGCGCTTTTTGCCCACTTTTCCAGTAAACTTCCCGGCAAAACATGGACTGTGTGGGAAAGATGGGAGCGGGCAGCCCGCTGTTTGTGCTGTAATAGCGGGGGTTTTCCCTGGCTATAAATATCCTGGAACATATCCCCGCCGGATGCAACAGCGAGAATCTGGATGCCCCTGCAAATAGCAAAAAGCGGCATATCCGCCTGGACCACAAACCGGCATAGCGCAATCTCAAATGCGTCGCGGCCGGGCTCAATTTCACCGAGCCCCGGAACCGGCTCTTCCCCGAACCAGGATGGATCTACATCCCCTCCCCCTGAAAGCAGGATTCCGTCCGTTTTGGACAATAATAAAGGGATGTCTTCTTCCCCGCCGGCCGGAAGCAATACCGGGACGCCGCCCGCCATGCGGACAGCCTTGATGTAGTCATCGGCCAAATACTGGGAAGTTTGATTGGCGCTGCATGTAATACCGATCACCGGTTTCATTTTTCATCATCCTTTCGCTTTTTCTTGTTTTAACAGCACGGGCGCCTGTCTTTGCGGCTGGCTTTTCTGCCGGGCCCGGCATAAATGGCCGTGACGTTTATGTTCTTGCCGCTTTCGGCGCAGCGGATGCCCATCTTTTTTGCGCCCGTTATCCCGGCAAAAGGACGGGCGAACCGCCTTTCATTTTGATTTAATGCAAGGCCGTCTGCGGCATAGTAAAATAATGCTAAACGGAAGATTGGCAAACCCCATGTGAAAAGGATGTGCCTGTTTATGATACATATTATGGCGATGACAAAAGAAAATGTACTGAAAGCCCCGGCTTCCATTGAAGAATTGGAAGGGAGCGGCTGGAAATGGTATTGGATTGATTTCGACCAGCCTTCGGAAGAAGAAATTTTAAAACTGCGCAATCCGCTCGGTTTCCATCCGCTGGCCATCGAGGACTGTATGCATAAGCTGCAACGGCCGAAACTGAATGATTACGAAGACCATGTCTTTTTTGTGTTCCAAAGCCTTAATCCCAACAGGCTGCAGAAAGAAGAATTGAACATGTTTCTCGGGGAGCATTTTGCCGTGACCTTTCACCATCTCCCGTCAAAAGAAATCAGCGAAGTGCGGGATAAACTGAAAAAAACGGATGAACCGGGCAGATGGGGGCCTGCGATTATTCTTTATGAAGTGCTGGACAAGATTGTTGATCATTATTTTCCTTATTTGTATAAGATAGAAGACCGTCTGAATGAAATTGAAGACAATTCAAAAAATGAATCGATGGAGGAACTGCTTGCAAGCCTGTATGCAACAAGGCATGATTTGCTTGTGTTGAGGAACACAATTATGCCGATGACGGATCTTGTCTACCGGATGCTGAATTCCCATTCGGTTCCCGGCATTCAGAAAAAGCTCGCGTACTTCCATGACATCCATGACCATTTGCTAAAACTATCCGGGATGGTGGAGTCTAATCGTGAGTTTACGACCGATATCCGTGACAGTTATTTGTCTTTAAACTCGCACCAAACGAACCGGGTAATGAAGATTCTCACCATTTTCACCACGATTTTTATGCCTTTGACTTTTATTGCAGGGGTGTACGGCATGAATTTCAAATATATGCCCGAACTGGAATGGAAATACGGCTATTTCGTCACTCTTATTGTGATGTTTCTGATCGGCGTCGGCATGACTTACTGGTTTTACAAAAAAGGCTGGCTGAAATGAGGGCAGCTGAATACCCCGCATCCGCCCGGAATGAAGCCGGGCACTAGGACAATGGGGAAGCAAAAAAGCGGAGGCGCCTTCTTCAGGCATGGCCCCCGCTTTGGTACAGAAAACCCGGTTCCGCCGCCCCGCTCCGGTCCGCCATTTCGTTGGCATGATCAATATAGCGGTGCAATGCAAACAGGCATCTTTCAATGACGTTATAATCATGCGAATAATGATAAGCATGTAAAACATGCTCAATTTTTTTGGAAAGAAAATCATCTTTCGTCCGCACCATCAAAATCAGCAAATTATCCCATTGCGAGCGGTGTGTGTAATATAAAGCGCGGTCATAATCAATGGGATTCATCCCGGCTCCCCCTTTCTTGTGCATTTGCTTTATTAAAAAGCAAACCCTAATAAAAGGAGTCAGCATTATTGTATGTGTTTTTATTGATTTTGCGCGTTGAAAAACTTGCCTTGCGGGAAACGAAAGGCTGTTATCATTTGGAACGTATTTTTCCGGTTTTCAGCCCGCGGCAAGCTTCCATGCAGCCGGACGAATCATTTGGATCTCACAGTCCCGGAAATGGCGGTGCCTGCTCGTGCGCAGGATGTTTTCATTTCGCGGATCATGCGAAAAATCCTTCTTCGTGTCCTCATGTTTTTTCCCTTCCGTTCATACATTGGAAAAAAGGGTGACTTTTAAAGGGGAGGAACATTTCATGCATGATCATGAAAGCCTGCAATATGCGATTGATGAGATAACGGAAATCGCGTCCGGTTTCGGGCTTGATTTTTACCCGATGCGCTACGAAATCTGCCCGGCGGATATTATTTATACTTTTGGCGCTTACGGCATGCCGACCAGATTTTCGCACTGGAGTTTCGGCAAGCAGTTTTTCAAAATGAAGTTACAGTATGATCTCGGGCTGAGTAAAATTTATGAGCTTGTCATTAATTCTGATCCGTGCTACGCCTTTTTGCTGGATTCCAACACGCTTGTCCAAAATAAATTGATTGTGGCGCATGTTTTGGCGCATTGCGATTTTTTCAAAAACAATGTCCGCTTTCAAAATACGAAGCGGGATATGGTGGAGAGCATGTCCGCAACAGCGGAAAGAATCCGGGCATATGAGCTGAAATACGGCAAAAAGGAAGTGGAACAATTTATTGATGCCGTGCTGGCAATTGAAGAACATATCGATCCGTCGCTCATGCGGCCGAAATTAAACTGGACGATGGAAGACGCGGAAGAATGGGATGAGGAACCGAAACGCAAAGAAGGGCCGTATGATGAATTATGGTCGCTTGATGACAAAAAGCAAGAACAGAAAGCGGCGAAAAAAACCAGAAAGTTTCCGCCGCAGCCGGAAAAAGATATTGTCCTTTTTATTGAACAATACAGCCGGGAATTGACGGAATGGCAGCGTGACATTATGACCATGATCCGCGAAGAAATGCTCTATTTCTGGCCGCAACTCGAGACAAAAATCATGAATGAAGGGTGGGCCTCTTTCTGGCATCAGCGGATCATGCGCGAACTTGATTTGACGACAGATGAAGCAATTGAATATGCAAAACTGAATGCAGGCGTTGTCCAGCCGTCCAAAACCGGCATCAACCCCTATTATTTGGGGATCAAAATTTTTGAAGATATTGAAGAACGCTGGAACAACCCGACAGAAGAAATGAAAAAACGGGGCGTACGGCCTGGGACCGGGCGTGAAAAAATATTCGAAGTGCGCGAAATTGAAAGCGATATTTCATTTCTGCGCAATTACTTGACAAAAGAACTGGCTACAAGGGAAGATATGTACTTGTTCCAAAAACAGGGGCGGGACTATAAAGTGGTGGACAAAGAGTGGGAGCATGTACGCGACCAGCTTGTCAATATGCGCGTAAACGGCGGGTTCCCTTATTTAACCGTGACGGACGGAGACTACCGGAAAAACGGGGAGTTGTATATTCAGCACTGGTATGAAGGCATTGAACTTGATTTAAAATACCTGGAAAAAGTGCTGCCCTACCTTTACCAGTTATGGGGCAGAAATGTCCACCTCGAAACGGTTGTGGAAGAAAAGCCGATTGTCTTCTCTTATGACGGAAGAAGCGTGCAACGAAAATATTTGTAAAAAGGCACGGGCCCCGTTTCATGCCTGGGGGCAGCCTGTAAAAAAGCGGCGAAAAACCATTTGATTTTCCGCCGCTTTTCAGATGTTTTATTTTTCTACAACCGGAGCTCAATAATTGGCCTTGTAAATTTCCGGATATAATAACTGCCAAGAAATAAACAGATGCCAAGTGAAAAGACAATCAGCAGCAGGTAATTGCCCGCCAGCCAGTCAAGCACATTGGGGGAAGCGGCTGCTTCTATTGTCTTTATGATAAAACCGTGCAGCAAATACACATAGAGCGTGCGCTCGCCGATCTTTGTCCACTTGTACCCTTTGCTCGGAATTAACAGGAAGAACCCGAGAATAACAAGCAGCGTGACAGCATATTGTACCAGCCGGATCAGCCCGCTAAACCAGTATTCCATCCCCATGCCTGCGTAAGAAGTATCGCCAAGGAGCCACGGCACGGCATCTTTCGGGAAAAATTGGCTGGTTGCAAGCGTAACCGCACACAGAATCAAAATGCCAGCTGCCGGCGCGTAAGGAATATTGCGAATTTTTTGCAAATGCCTTCCTTCCAGCAAAAAGCCGAGCAAAAAATACGGAAAAAATACGAATGTGCGGGAGAGGCTCAGAAAACTTCCGGCCTCATCCCAGTAGCCAATCCCAATGCCAAGCGCTGCCGCAGCCGCAAGACCGAAAAAGTGGAAACGGGCAAACAAATGGAGCATAAGGTTCCAAAAAAACAAACTCAGCAAAAACCATAATGTCCAGTGCGGTTCCAGAAAGTTTACCGTCAGGTGCGATTCTTCGCCTGTATAGTAATAATAAACGGAATAAATACATTGAAAAATGAAATACGGAACCAAAATCTTTTTAAAAGATTTTGAAATATGTCCTTTGTTTCGGTATCCTTTTGAAAAATAACCTGAAATAAGAATAAATGCCGGCATATGAAACAGGAAAATGACGGTATACAGCGTAAAGAGGAAATTGTCTTCGGTTTTAAACGGGCTGATCAGGTGCCCGAGAACGACAAGATAAATCAGAATAAATTTTGCATTGTCAAAATACGAATTTCTTTTTGCTGCTGACATCTGCCATCCTCCGTTCCTGTTGTACAGCAAGTGCCGAGATGTCGACGCCTTCCGTTTTCTATACCCCCTGCACGGCAAAATGAATCAATATTCATGCAGGAATCCCTGCGGTTCCTATTATACAAACTTTATATTACAAAACGGTAAAAATTCATTTAAACCAAGATGATTTTTAACAGCATTGCAAAAAGGCCGGTACCGGCCTTTTTGATCGCAAATATGGTTGGTTTGTTTTGTGCAAGGGGTGGGCAGCATCTGTGACGCTCTGGAACGGCCGGCCAGGAACCCCTCCTGCCTGCTTGTATTTCTTAAATTCCGCTCCCGGCTTTTTGCCCGGCAAATTGTGCAGTTAAGTCCGTATAAATTTTTTTCGCCATTACTTTATAACCTTCTGCTGTTAAATGGATGCCATCATCACTGATGAGGCCCTTCAGGTCACCGGCTTTTTTGATCGCTGTCCGAACATCAATGGCCGGGACGTTCAACTGTTTGATGAGTTTTTTCAGGCACCTGTTATATTGGCCGTGCCAGTGTTCAATGCCGCCCGACAATCCAATCCAGTGGCCGATGCTTTTCCCAAAGCGGGCGCTGATGGACTGGTAGTAGCGTTTCGGGTCAAGCGGCGGCAGCGTTAGCAAAACGGGCGTAATGCCCTGTTCTTTTACATTTTTGACTAAATGCCTGATATTGTCCGCATAACGCTCAAGGGGCACAACCGGGACATGCGTATCATCTGGTCTCTCTGCTACTTCGTTCCATTTGAAATTGCAGTCATTACCGCCAATACAGATCAGCACGACATCGGGATGCTCGCCGATTACATCTTTGCCGAGACGCTGGACAAGCAGGTCGGAATTATCATTGAACACCCCTTTATTGACAATCTCTGTGCTGCTGTCGCCAAAATACTGCTGAAGCACTGCGGGATAATTGTCTTTTAAAATCCGGAGCCTTCCTTTTATACAAGTTACACCTCTTGTAATACTATCCCCGAAACAAACAATTTTCATTTGAGGCCCTCCCTTGAATGCATAATCATGCAAAAAGTCAGAACGATAGACATCATTTATTGTAAACTTGCCGGGCTGATTCGACAAGTGATTGCACCGTCCACGGGCAAACGCCCTCCGCTTTTCTTTGTCCAGCTGTGGCTCCTAGCCCCTAGGGTCGAATAATCCGTCCGTCATGAAGTAGGGGCTTCATTCCGGCCGAAACATTCGCCGGCCGGGGCTAAACAGTCGCCTCCGCTTTTCATTTTTTGGGTTGGATACTATAATTTACAAGGAAGGGATTGATGAAAAGGAGGTAAGGGGTTGAGTAGAGGACGGAGGGAAGAGGTTTGGTTTTTTGCCTGGGCGGTTTCGGTGGTTGCCACGCTCGGCAGTCTTTATTTTTCAGAAATTAAAGGGTATGAACCGTGTGAACTGTGCTGGTACCAGCGCATTCTCATGTATCCGATGACGGTCTTGATCGGGATTGCCGTTGCCAGGAAAGATTACCGCATGTCGCTTTATACCGCTGTTTTGTCCGGAATCGGCATGTGTGTGTCACTTTACCATTACTGTCTGCAAAAACTTGCCTTTTTTTCGGACAGGCTTCCTGCATGCGGCCGCATCCCCTGTACGGCGGAATACATCAACTGGTTCGGCTTTATCACCATCCCCTTTTTGGCTCTCACAGCGTTTGTGCTGATTTTTATTTCAAGTCTCATCGTTTGGAAGCAGGCTCGCGCTTCCCATTAAACACAACTGGAGGATTATAATGAAAAAAATCATCCTTTTTTTGGCCATTGTTCTCATTGTTTTTGGCGGGATTGCCGGAATCACAAAGTACAAGCAATCCAGGCAGGCGAAAAACAACCCGTATGCACCTGCAAAAAGTGTGGGCAAATTATCGGCGGAAACGCGCGACCAGCTGGATGACCCCCTTTACCAGAATATTATTTTGCCAAAAGAATTGAATCATGATTTAAAATCCGGCAAAGCGGTCACCGTTTATTATTTCATGCCGACCTGCCCGCATTGCAAACGGACTACGCCTGTTGTATCACCGCTCGCGAAAGATATGGGCATCGATTTGAAGGAATTTAACCTGACTGAATTTGAAAGCGGCTGGGATGACTACAAAATCAAAGCGACACCGACGATCGTCCATTACAAAAACGGCAAAGAAGCCGCACGCATTGTCGGAGAGCATTCAAAACAGGAGTTCCGCCAATGGTTTAAAACGCATGTCAAAAAATAAGGCTGCGTGCTTGCGAAGTAAAAATCCCCAAAAAAATAATGCCCGGTTTTCCGGGCATTATTTCTTACACAAGCAGGCGATTGGCTGCTTTTTTAAACATGCTAAACGTATCCGTATGCTTCTTCTGAAAATGGGAAAACGAAAAAGGAAAGTGCAAGCCAAACTGTTCAAGCGTAAATTTATTAAATTCAAACAGGCCGGCGTAATGCTCGTCCCGCTTATGCTCTTCCGTTTCCAAAATAGAAATGATTGTCTGCAGGCTGGCAATCATCTGATACCCTGCTTTTAAAGTGCCGATTTGTTCTGTTAGGTCATCCGACAGGGCAAGCACCCTGTCGCGCTGGAATGCGATGATCTCCTCATCCGTAAAGTAATCAGGAAATACTTCCGTAAACATATGGCGGACCAGTTCCGCGATCTTATCCATCTGTTCTTCCGTAGCAGCATAAACGATCTTCACAGCAGTCCCACCCTTTGTGAAAAAATCCATATGTAAGCCAAATCGCCGGCGCAATATTTAAGTACAGCATAGCATAGGAAAACAGGAAAAAAGTATGGTAAATGTGACCATGGCCTGCACCCCAAAAGGATGGGATTTTTTCCGGAAAAGCTGAAGCCTCATGGCCGGACTTTCCTCCAATAAAAGCACCCTGTTCCGGATTTTTGATGAAAGTCGAAAATTGGAACCGGATACAAAATTTTATTTTCGACATTCTTCTTTTATCTTCGCATGAAATCAGATAAAATAAAGACGTTTGATAATGAAAAGGATATGAGGGGGCTCTTACATGGTATTTAAAAACAAGAAAGACAAGTTTACAGTGCTGTTTGACCATATTTCGACCAACCTCCGGGAAGCCACCAATTACTTTGCCGACTATAAAATCCGTAATAAAGACGATTTAAAAATTTTTACTGAAAAAATGAAAGAGTATGAAACGACAGGGGATACTTACGTCCATGACATGATTCTGGAACTGAACGATGCCTTTATCACCCCGATTGAACGGGAAGACCTTTTGTCACTGACGAACAGCCTCGATGACGTGTTGGACGGCATTGAAGAAGTTTCCGGATTGTTTGAACTGTACAATATTTACCAGGCAGACGATTTTATGGTCGAATTCGTTGAAATGATCCGCCGCTGTACCGAAGAAATTGAAAAAGCAATCGACATCCTTTTTTCGAAAAAACTCGACAAGATTCGCCCGCATGCCATTAAAATTAAAGAATTTGAATTCCATTGTGACGAAATTTTAAGAAAATCATTAATCCACCTCTTTCAAAACGAAAAAGATCCGATCCGCCTGATCAAATATAAAGATTTGTATGAAAAGATGGAAGATGTGGCCGACTACTGCCAGACGGTGGCAAACATTTTAGAGACGATTATCATGAAAAATGCGTGAGGAGTCTGCTGAATGGATAGCATTTTAGTATTAACTGTCTTAATTGTGATTTTTGCATTTGGATTCGATTTCATCAATGGATTCCATGACACGGCGAACGCGATTGCAACGGCCGTTTCGACAAAAGCATTAAAACCCCGGCATGCGATTATAATGGCCGCGCTTATGAATTTTCTCGGCGCCATTTCATTTACAGGTGTTGCAGAGACGATTACAGAAAGTATTGTGAACCCGTTCACCCTTGCAAACGGGCAGATTGTCATTTTGTCCTCATTGATTTCAGCGATTATTTGGAATTTGATTACATGGTATTTCGGCATTCCAAGCAGTTCTTCCCATGCGATTATCGGATCCATTGCCGGCGCGGCGATCGCCTCGTCAGGATTTCATGTGATCGAATACCGTGGTTTTATCAGCATTATCGAAGCCTTACTTTTATCCCCGATCCTCGCTTTTACGGTCGGTTTTACGGTTTACAGCATTTTTAAAGTTGCATTCCAGAATTTTAAGCTTGCAAAAACAAACCGGCACTTCCGGCTGATTCAAATTTTCACCGCCGCCCTCCAGTCTTTCTCCCATGGGACAAACGATGCCCAGAAATCGATGGGGATTATCACAATGGCTTTGATTGCCAACCATTATATCGCTGATAACCATATTCCGTTCTGGGTCCAGTTCGGTTGTGCGGCGGCAATGGGGCTTGGCACTTCGATCGGCGGCTGGCGGATCATTAAAACGGTTGGCGGCAATATTATGAAGATCCGGCCGATTAACGGGGTTGCAGCCGACCTGAGTTCAGCTTTCATCATTTTTGGCGCGACATTTATCCACTTGCCGGTCAGCACCACCCATGTCATTTCTTCCTCCATTCTCGGGGTTGGTTCGGCCCACCGGATTAAAGGGGTCAAGTGGGATACTGCAAAAAGAATGGTGATCACTTGGGTCATTACCCTTCCGATTTCAGCCGTTTTGTCCGGTGCGATTTATCATATTGTAAGCCTTTTTTGGTAAAACGGGGTTAAAAAAGAGCAGCGTTCAGCGTGCTCTTTTTTTATACGAAAGAAATTTACATAAACAATTGAAGAATTTCCATTTTATGATACATTTTTAATAAACCAATCAGAACTGCGGGGGATAGACGTGAGAATCGAAGACATATACCGGAACTTGCCGCTGCTTGAAACGGACCGGCTTGTTTTAAGAAAGCTGAAGCGGGATGACGTGCTCGATTTATTTTCCTATGCATCAAGAAGTGAAGTATCAAAATACGTGACATGGGATGCACACCGGTCTGTCCGCGATTCGAAAAATTTCATTAATTTTGTGCTCGGCCAGTACCGCGAACACAGGATTGCCCCCTGGGGAATTGAAGACAAAAAGACACGGAAGCTGATCGGGACGGTCGATTTTGTATGGTGGAAGCCGGAAGAAGGAACAGCCGAGATTGGCTATGCCCTTTCTCCTGAGTACTGGGGAAAAGGCATCATGACAGAAGCCGCTAAAAAGCTGATTGCTTTCGGGTTTGAACGCATGTATCTGATCCGCATCCAGGCCCGCTGTTTTGCAGAAAATATTGCTTCCGCCCGCGTCATGGAAAAATCCGGCATGACCTATGAAGGCACTTTGCGCAAAGCCGTTTATAGAAAAGGAAAACATTGGGATATCAAAATCTATTCCATTTTAAGAGAAGAGCATTTTTAACGGCCATAGCATGAAGGAAAGGAGATATCCCTATGGAATGGACAATAGATGACAGAATTTATGATACATTTTGGGAAGCTGAGGAAGTAGGATTCTCTAGTGTTAGTGATATGGGGGAAGGAAGAGGATTCATTACGCCTGATTTGAAAGTTGCAAGTGTCCTTTCCTACGCTCTATGTGGATTACCGGATGTAACATACCTTGTTCATACAGAAGAATTTCGGGAAGATGGCATCCTTAAATATAAGATATGGGTAGAAAACTTATGAGCTCACAGCGCGCGGCGCATACCGACTCAGGCGAATCATCCATGTTTCAGCACCCGCAAAAAAGGGGCCCGCACCAGCCGTTGTGCAGCCCCTTTTTTCTTATGCCAAAGCTTTGTCCGCTTCCTTTGAAAAAAAGCTTTTCATCGCATGGAATACATCCGCTTTTTGCTTCAGCACGTAATATTTAAATTTTTCATCTTTAATATTTTTATAGGCCGACATGAGCGTGCTGTGGCGGTTGTACTGGTTCACTTCCCCGTAGTAGAACATATTCGAGACTTTCATGATTTCCTGGACAAGTTTCACGCAGCGCGCATTGTCTGATGTCAGGTTGTCGCCGTCCGAGAAATGGAAAGGATAAATATTAAAGCGGTACGGGTCATATTTTTCATTGATCAGGCTGAGTGCTTTCCGGTAAGCCGATGAACAGATGGTGCCGCCGGACTCCCCTTTTGAAAAGAAATCTTCCTCCGATACAACTTTTGCCTCTGTATGGTGGGCGATAAATTCAATTTCCACGGTCTCGTATTTCGTCCGCAAAAAACGCGTCATCCAGAAGAAAAAGCTGCGCGCCATATACTTTTCCCATATCCCCATACTTCCACTTGTATCCATCATCGCAAGGACAACCGCTTTTGATTCCGGTTTTTCCACTTCATTCCATGTGCGGAATTTGAGATCTTCCGGCACGATCGGGTGAAAGGCCGGTTTGCCATTCATCGCATTTCTTTTAAACGCCGACATCATCGTCCGTTTTTTATCGATATTGCCCATCAGCCCCGTCTTTCGGATATCGTTAAATTCAATCGCTTCAACTGTGTTCTCATCCCGCTCTTTCCTTTGAAGATTCGGCAGTTCCAATTGGCTGAACAATGCTTCCTCGATCTCCATCAGAGATACTTCCGCTTCATAATAGTCTTCTCCCGGCTGGTCGCCTGCTCCCTGGCCTTTGCCCGGGCCTTCCTGCGGGGAACCGTCGCGTGCAATGATATCCCCGACTTTGGAATCGCCCTGCCCCTGGCCGACATGTTTATTTTTATCATAATTATAGCGGATTTTATATTCGTCCAATGACCGGATCGGTATTTTGACAACATCCCGGCCGTCTGACATGATAATGCTTTCTTCTGTAATTAAGTCGGGCAGATTGTTGCGGATGGCTTCCTGGACCTTTTCCTGATGGCGGACCTGGTCATCATGCCCTTTGCGGTGGAGCGACCAGTCTTCCTGTGAAAGAACAAAATGCTTCTGATCCTGTTTATCCATGCTCATCCTCCCTTTTTTGAAAATGCTTGCGCCGTCACCATACCGGAAATCAATTCATATGCTATTTTGGCGTTTAAAAACCAGATTGGATTATAACATTTAAGATTACATCATCTTATGCAATAAAGCAGAATATTTGACATTTTTCTTTGAAAAACAGGCCACTACCGGGTAAGAAAAAACCGGGCTGATATCGCCCGGCTGCCGGATTACCGGTTCAGCAAGCTCCCGACATAGCGCAGCAGTTCATTGGCCGATGTGGAGTTATAGCCGTAATCATCAATTAAACGTGCCACCACTTCATTGATTTTCTTCAACTGTTGTTCATCCGGCGTTTTTGTAGATGTTGTAATCTTGACAACGTCTTTTAAATCCGCAAACAATTTTTTCTGGATCGCTTCACGGAGACGGTCGTGTGAATTATAATCAAACCGTTTCCCTTTCCTCGCATAAGCCGAAATGCGGATGAGAATTTCCTCCCGGAACGCTTTCTTTGCATTTTCCGAAATGCCGATCTGTTCTTCGATCGACCGCATCAGTTTTTCATCCGGGTTAATTTCTTCTCCTGTCAAAGGATCATGCAGCTTCACTTTGTTGCAGAATGCTTCTACATTGTCGAGATAATTGTCCATCAGCGTTTTCGCCGACTCTTCATACGAATATACAAATGCTTTCTGCACTTCTTTTTTGGCAATTTCATCGTATTCTTTCCGCGCTAAAGAAATGAAATTCAAATACTTCTCTTTCAATTCCGGGGTAATCGACGGATGCTGGTCAAGCCCTTCCTTCAAAGACAGAAGCACATCGAGGGCATTGATGGATTTCATTTCTTTTTTGATGATCGTAGAGGAAATACGGTTGATGACATAGCGCGGATCAATCCCGAACATGCCTTCATCCTGATATTCATTTTTCAGTTCCTTTACATCCTGTGAATTGTACCCCTCTACTGCCATCCCGTCATACAAGCGCATTTTCTTGAGCAAATCGATATCCGCCCGCTTCGGTTCGCGCAGCCTTGTTAAAATAGTGAACATGGCCGCAACTTTCAGCGTATGCGGAGCAATATGAATATCCGCCACGTCGCTTTCCCGGATCATTTTTTCATAAATTTTCTCTTCCTCGGTTACCCGCAAGTTATACGGAACCGGCATGACAATAATCCGCGAGTGCAGAGCTTCGTTTTTCTTATTGGCAATAAAAGAGCGGTATTCAGTCTCATTCGTGTGCGCGATGATCAATTCATCGGCAGAAATCAGCGCAAACCGGCCTGCTTTGAAATTTCCTTCCTGCGTCAGCGACAACAAGTGCCAGAGAAATTTCTCATCGCATTTGAGCATTTCCTGAAATTCCATAATGCCGCGGTTGGCCTTGTTCAGTTCGCCGTCGAAGCGGTAAGCGCGCGGATCCGATTCGGAACCGTACTCAGCAATGGTCGAAAAATCAATGCTGCCGGTCAGATCCGCGATATCCTGCGATTTCGGATCCGACGGGCTGAATGTGCCGATCCCCGTGCGCTTGTCTTCGGAAAAAAAGACCCTTTCAACGAGCACGTCTTCAATCCTTCCGCCATACTCTTCCTCTAGCCGCAGCATATTCAAAGGGGACAAATTACCTTCAATCCGGATGCCGTATTCCCCGTAAAAATCCGCCCGCAAATGTTGCGGAATCAAGTGGAGCGGATCTTCATGCATCGGGCAGCCTTTGATGGCAAAAACAGCACCCTGTTCAGTCCGCGAATACGCTTCAAGGCCCCGTTTTAACATCGTCACAAGCGTGGATTTCCCGCCGCTTACAGGTCCCATCAATAATAAAATCCGTTTTCTGACATCCAGCCTTTTCGCAGCCGGGTGGAAATATTCTTCCACCAATTTTTCAAGCGCCTCTTCCAAACCGAATAATTGATGGCTGAAAAAACGGTATTTTTTTACTCCGTCTACTTCCTCCACACCGGCATCCTTAATCATATTGTAAACTCGGGAATGAGCGGATTGTGCAACCCATGGCTTTTCTTTCAGCAAGTCAAGATAATCCCTGAACGTTCCTTCCCATCTCAGTTTTTCCTCTTCTTCACGGTAGTTTGTGAGTTTCCTCAGAATATCCATTTCGTACCTCCCCTTAGTCTTGTTGAAGAGACGTTTATATAATCTATGCCCCCAAGCGAGGGAACATGATAAAAAGAGACAACCTCATTCGGAGCGGGAGGACATCGGATGGCGGCGAAAGACAGAGATGGGAAAACTTGGTTTAGAGCCGGTGGATCCTGATGAAACCGATACGTTCAAAAATTGAAAATAGGTGCATCTTTCAGTGAAATGGGCTATAATGGGGTTCAAAGAAGGAAAAACAGGGGGAATGTCCAATTGAAAACGTTCCTTATTATATTGGTAGCGATTTCATTCCTGTCTGCCATTTTTACGGCCGGATACGAAGAAAAAGGGGAAAACTTTCGCGAGCAAGAACCGGAGTATTAAGTGCAAGCTTAACGTTCGAAAGATTTTTTTGTATCGGGCATCTTCCATGGGCAAAAGGCCGGATGTTCCCGAACCATTTTCGGCATTGGAGCTTTTCCGCAAACGAAAGGCCGGGAGATAAACCAGCCCGGCCCTTTGTCATTTTAATCCCGGATAATGCTGCTGCCGCAATGCTTCATACACAAGGATGGCGGCAGTATTGGAAAGGTTAAGCGACCGCACTTTGTCTGTCATCGGGATACGCAGGCAGCGGTCCTTATTTTTTTCAATCAAGTCATTCGGCAGCCCCGAGGTTTCCCGGCCGAACATGAAATATAAATTTTTGTCCGGATCGCTGAAGTCAAAATCCGTAAACGGCTTTTCGCCAAACGTCTCAATGTAGTAAATCTCGCCGTCCGCATTTTTTTCAAAAAATTCTTCCAGTGAATCATAATAGACAATATTCACATGCTTCCAATAATCCAGCCCGGCTCTTTTCAGCATTTTATCATCCGTTGAAAAGCCGAGCGGGCGGATCAGATGGAGCGTTGTCCCGGTCCCCGCGCAAGTGCGTGCAATATTGCCTGTGTTGGCGGGAATTTCCGGCTGGTACAATACAACATGCAAGCTCAACATTTGTCACCTCGGGACTTATTATAACACGTTTCTCAACTGTCATCTTCAATGGTAAAAAACTTGTACCGGATATTCGGCGTATAGGCGGAAGAGTCTTCATATGTCCAGTACCGTTTGCGGCTATTGGTCGTATGGGCATTCACAAGCGGCATGCCGTAATAATCATAGCCTGTGACAATGAGCGTATGGTCAAACCGGCCGTCCCCCTGGAAATCGATACAAATAACGTCGCCGTACTTCAGCTCCTGCGGGGACGAAACTTCCTTTGCGCGCAAACCGGTTTTAGAATACTGCAGGTATGTCTTAAACGAGTGCGCAACCGTCCAGCTGTAACTCCAATTATTGTGCATCATCCACCAGCCCTTTGCCCTGTCCGGGTATCCGCGCATCGGTGCCCCGCCGGCGTGAAGGCATTGCGAGATAAAGTTCGTGCAGTCATCCGTGAACGATTTGTAAGTCGGATTAAAACGGTTCCACCACTTTTCCGCATACTGGACAGCTTTCATGCGGTCATACACATATGCGATCCGTTCGCCGCCGGATGAAACAGCTTTCTGCTCTTTATCATCCGGCTGAGGGCCGCGCCATTCCGGAATATCCGGCACAAGTTCTTCATCTTCATAAAGCCTTCCATCATAAAAAGATGCTTTTCTTTCCTCCACTGCTTCTTCGATGTAAAAAGCCGCTTTTTGTTTGATCATATATTGCATGTGCACCGTATAATAAAGAAAGTTGTGGCTTCCCTCCTGGTCAGCCCGGGTTACTTTTGCTTCCGCTTTCACCTTTACAATCCGGGCATCCCGATTTGAAAGCCCCGTCTTTTTTCGTTCAATGTCTTCAAATTCCCGCTCTGTTCCACGCCCGGTAAAGTGGGCAAGCCTGTTTTCAAGATGTGCCTGGATTTGTTCTTTCAATCAGAAAACCCCCTCTCTTCATCACTATATGATGAAAAAACGGGGGAAATTAGTTTGAAAGCGCAATGGCTCTTTTGTTTTGCTGAAAATTTGCGTTGGCTCTGCTTTTGGCACATAAAAAGCGGCAGCCGAAGGAACGGTCCCCGGGCTTTCTTAACGCAGCAACGGATTTTCACCCGCATCCACCAAAAGAAACAGCATCACTGTCTATCCTAAAAATATGCGCCGGCTGGTTTTTATTCTCCTGCTGGTGCCGCGTTCACTGCGGCATGGGCTATTCGAAAAAGGCAAGGCCTTTTTCGATTTCATTGCGGGCATCCGGATCTTCTTCCTGTTCGCGTGCGGAAAGAAGTGCCGCTTTTGCTTCTTCCCCGCCGATTTTCCCAAGCGCCCAGCCAGCCGTCCCGCGAATAACCGGGCGCGGATCTTCCTGCAAAATCCGGATCAGTTCCGGTACCGCGCTTTCTTCCTTAAAATGGGCGAGCGCGATTATCGCATTTCGCTGGATCGGCTTTTTCCCGCGCCACGATCCTGCCATATGACCGAACCGTTCTTTAAACGCGCGGTTGCTGAGGCGGAGAATCGGTTCCAGAAGAGGTTTGGCCGTTTCCGGTTCCGGCTCCATTTCCTCATGAAAATGAAAATCCATCCCTTTGTTTTTCGGACAGATGGTCTGGCACGAATCACAACCGTACACGCGGTTGCCGATCTTCCCTTTAAACTCATCCGGCAGGTAATCTTTTGTCTGCGTTAAAAAGCTGATGCACCGTTTCGCATTGAGCTGCCCGGCAGAAACAAGCGCGCCGGTCGGGCAGACGTCCAGGCATTTCCGGCAGTCCCCGCACTGGTCCTCGACAGGCGTATCCGGTTCAAACGGAATATTGGTAATCATTTCGCCTAAGTACACATAGGAACCAAATTCCGGTGTGATGATCGAACAATTTTTTCCGCTCCAGCCTATGCCGGCCCTCTCGGCTACCGCCCGGTCGGAGAGTTCCCCTGTATCGACCATTGATTTGCAGCGGGCTCCTTCCACTTTTTCTTTAAGAAAATCTTCCAGTTTCGAAAGCTTGTCCCTTAAAATGGTGTGATAGTCCTCCCCCCATGAAGCCCGGCAAAAGATCCCACGGCGTGCGCCTTTTTTCCCTTTCGGCGGATCTTTGATTTTTGACGGATAGGCGAGCGCAACGGCAATAATCGACTGGGGCGAATCAAAAATCAAAGAAGGATTCACCCTTTTTTCAATATCTTTTTCCTCAAAACCGGACTGGTAGCCGAGTTCCTGCTGGCGGATAAGGCGCTGCTTCAGCTCCGTAAACGGATCCGGAGAGGCAAAACCGATTTTATCGATCCCGATCTTTTTGCTGAAGGCAATGATTTCTTTTTTCAATTCGGCCGTATCCATAATTCACCTCCCAAAAAACAAACAATCTATATAAAAAACAAATAAGTATTGCTGCTTGTTGCCCATTGTAAAAAGCGCCATCATGCAAATGTAAAAATGATGGTCACAACAAAAACGCAGGTATCCTCCCCCGCTTTCCGGGTGAAACACTGCGCTCTTTCTTGCATACATCAAAACGATATGAACATTATATTAAAGACATCCGCTTCTGTAAAGGCGCCCGTTCAAACGCGGGATCCGATCTAAAAACCGTTGGCCCTTGTTACATTTTCCGCCAACAGGGTAATGCTATAGAAAGTAAACGGAAAGGGGGGTGGAAATTGTTCGGCGAAATCATAAAACTTACGCTCGGTTTTTTTGCAGTGATGAATCCGATCGGGAATATTCCGATCTTCATTTCATTAACTGGCGGATATTCCTTAAAGGATAAACGGAAAACCGCCCGCAAAGCGGTCATTGTTTCTTTTATCATATTAACGGTTTTTCTTTTGATTGGAAAATTATTGTTCGAGGTCTTCGGAATTACGATTCATGCGTTTCGCGTTGCAGGGGGGATATTAATCTTCGGGATTGCCTACAGCCTGCTGCACGCTAAAAATGCAAGATCGCAAAGCCCGCATCCGAATGAGCGGAAAGAAGTCGAAGCGCGAGATGACATTTCCGTTACACCGCTTGCCCTTCCGATCCTGGCCGGGCCCGGGACGATCGCAACCGTCATGGCGCAAACGTCTTCCCATTCCCTGCCAAATTTGGCAAGTGTTTTAGTCGGCTATACGATTGTGCTTGCTTTAACCTTTGTATTGTTTTATTATTCATCTTCGATTATTTCCAAACTCGGGCAAAGCGGCCTTAACATTATAACGAGGCTGATGGGGCTGATTCTTGCCGTCATGGCGGTTCAAATGATCGCAAGCGGCATCCACGGCCTGTTCCCGAAGCTGTAAAACAGTCCGCTTCCTTATACGGAACATACGGATATCCGAAAGCCCTGTTCCGGTCCCGGGTGGTAAAAAATCTGGTCCATGGAAATTCGAAATACACGGCACAATATCCATACAAACGGGTATTGTGAACTACCCTCCACTTATCAACCTTACGGTTTGATTGAAGTGGGGGCTTCTCGACTTATCGTTGCTTTTACTAGCCAACGAAAAAAAAGAAAATGGGATTCCAACTAGAACAGCCGCAATCTTAGAATTGTTGAGAAAAGGATTGGAAAAATAACTTTGGCTAAAGCCAACCGAAATTCATCTCCCACCTACCCATTGGTGCTATTCGCACCTTCACATTCCTTGAGGATGGGAGACTTCTTTCGGAAAGCCGTTAAAATCCAGTTCCTTTCCCATGGGTTGAAAAAACCGGTACCATATTCGGTAACAGCAGGTATTCCGCAAGCAAGAATTTAAAAATACAGCATAATCCCCAGGAACATACGGGGATCTGAAAGCCCCGTTCCTTTCCTCCGGGTTAAAAAAAGCCGGTGCCATGTGCCGGCACCGGCTTTTTTCAGCCCTGAAAGGCTTTGGTTAAGACCGGAACAATTTGTTTTTTCCGCGATACAACGCCTTTTAAAGTGGCCGTGTGGTTTTCCAGCTTGACATGAAAGGCTTTTTCCACAATATCCGCCGATTTGCCGAGTGCAAGCGCGGCGGAATCGTTTGTTAAAATATCTGTTACAACAAACAGGAACAAATCAAGCCCTCTGTCTGCAATCTGCGCCTGGATCGCCTGTTCAATCTCCGCCTGTTTCACGAGCACGTCATTTGTATCAACGGCATTTACCTGGGCGATCATCACTTTATGGCCGGCCATATCAAATTCTTTGGAGTCAAGGGTAATCAGCTGTTCCACCGTTTTGTCACTTAAATCCGCGCCGGCTCTCAGCATTTCAAGGCCGTATGTATCTGCATCCACACCGGCAATTTCAGCCAGTTCTTTCGCTGCCTTCACATCTTCTTCCGTGCAAGTCGGGGATTTGAACAAAAGCGAGTCGGAGATGATCGCAGAAAGCATTAATCCGGCTGTTTCTTTGCTGATTTCCACACCGTTCTCTTTGTAAAGTTTCTTTAGAATGGTTGCTGTGCAGCCGACCGGTTCCGCACGGTAATAGAGCGGGTCGCTCGTTTCAAAATTGGCGATGCGATGGTGGTCAATGACTTCAAGGATACGCACGCTGCCAATGTCGTCCGCGCTTTGCTGGCGTTCATTATGGTCTACGAGAATGACATTTTCCACTTCGTTTGCAACCGTTTGGACAAGGCGCGGGGCTTCCCTGTGGAATGTTTCCAATACGAATTTCGTTTCATTGCTCAATTCTCCTAACCGGACCGCCTCCGCATCAACACCTAATTTTGTTTTTAACTCTGCATACGCAATCGCTGAACAAATCGCATCCGTATCCGGGTTTTTATGGCCGAAAACAAGTACTTTTTCCATTTCTTTGCTCCTTTTCTTAAAAAATATGACGGAAATCTGGCATAGACATTCCTATTATAAAACATTTCGGGAAAATTTTTAAACATTGTCCGCCGGATGGATGAGAAAAAATCGTAACGATCCGCTTTTGCCCGTCATACGATATACCGGTTGAAAGTGAGGAGGGAATCCAATGTTTGTCCATCCGTTTGATAATCATGCCGGTTTGAGAAACACACAGCCTGACGTCGGAAATCAGCAGGCAGTATGGCTCGCCCATCTGATCCGGGCAATAAACGGCGAATACAGCGCCATCGCCTGCTACGAGCAAATCGCAAGAAGAGCCCCGTCGGCTGAAGCCCGGAACATCATTATGGAAATCCGTGATGATGAGATCCGCCATTTCCAGACATTTTCGCAGTTTTACACGAACCTCACAGGCAGAAGGCCGCAGTCGCAAATCAGCGAAGCCTGCCCTTCCACTTACAAAGGAGGGCTTGAATTTGCCGTGAAAGACGAACAAAACACGGTCGATTTTTACAGAGAATTGGCGCGTTCCGCAAATAGCCCTGCCATGAAGCAGGCGTTTCTTGAAGCGGCAAAAGACGAACAGCATCACGCCGTCTGGTTTCTTTATCTGCTCATCAATATCCGCTGACCGTGCGCTCAAACATCTTGAAAAACTGCCGGCTTTTTTTCAAGCCGGTTCCGCTTTATCCCCCCTTTCTGCCGCTAACCCATTTTACGATACAAAGCCTTTTTTTCTGGATATTTTTACCCCTTTGTTTACAATACAAAATGCTGTTTAAAGCATAGGCATAGACTGCAAAAATCATGAAAGGGAGTTGGCAACATGAGAAAATACATCAAATGGCTGGCCGTGTTCAGCTTGCTGTTTGCTTTAACGGCATGCGGAAAAAATACGGACAACCAGCAGGCTTCAAAATCCAATGACTTATACGACCAGATCAAATCAAAAGGCGTCCTTTTGATCGGAACAGAAGGAACGTACCCGCCATTTTCTTTCCATAAAAACGGGAAATTAACAGGCTATGATATCGATGTGGCGAAAGAAGTTGCAAAACGGCTCGGATTAAAAGCCGAATTTAAAGAAACCCAGTGGGATGCCATGTTTGCCGGGCTCAATTCCAAACGGTTTGATATGATCGCAAACCAGGTCGGGATCCGTGCAGACCGCCAGAAAAAATATGACTTATCAACACCCTATACGATTTCAAAAGCCGTTGTCCTTGTCCGCAAAGACAACACGAATATCAAGTCCTTCGCTGATTTAAAAGGCAAAAAATCAGCCCAGTCGCTTACAAGCAACTTTGCTACTATTGCCAAGAAAAATGGCGCCAATATCGTAAGTGTGGAAGGTTTTTACCAAGCGGTCCAGCTTTTGACTTCAAACCGTGTGGATGCCACCGTCAATGATTCCCTGACCTATCTGGACTACAAAAAACAAAAACCGAATGCTGCCATTAAAGTTGCCGCTACAGCAAACGAGGCAAGCAAATCCGCTTTTTTGTTCCGGAAACATTCAGGGAAACTGACAGACAAAGTAAATGATGCTTTGAAAGATATGAAAAAAGACGGCACGTTAACAAAAATTTCAAAGAAATGGTTTGGTGAAGATGTTTCCCAATAACCTTGCGTTTATCAGCAGCGACCAGCTGCATTTGGTGCAAAGTTCCCTTCTGCCGATGCTGGAGGGAGCTTTGCATTATACGATTCCATTAACGATCATCACTTTCTGTATCGGTCTTGTGCTGGCGCTCGCTACAGCGCTGGCACGGATTTCCGGCATTAAAATACTGGAATGGATCGCCCGCGTCTATGTTTCAGCAATCCGCGGGACCCCGTTGCTTGTGCAATTATTTATCATTTTTTACGGGCTGTCGTCCGTGCATGTTACCATTGGTTCTTTTCCGGCCGCCATTATCGGCTTTTCGCTCAATGTCGGCGCATATGCATCAGAAGT
The DNA here is from genome assembly GCF_038008605.1 of Weizmannia sp. FSL W8-1119. Classification (NCBI taxonomy): domain Bacteria; kingdom Bacillati; phylum Bacillota; class Bacilli; order Caryophanales; family Bacillaceae; genus Heyndrickxia; species Weizmannia sp. FSL W8-1119. The sequence continues at coordinate 2,295,724 of NZ_JBBOZL010000001.1, forward strand.
GATCAGGGCAGCGATTTTATCGATTCCAAAGGGGCAATGGGAAGCAGCGTATTCGATCGGGATGAACTATGCGCAGGCTTTAAGAAGAATTGTGCTCCCGCAGGCTGTCCGCGTATCGGTGCCGCCGCTTTCCAATACGTTTATCAGCCTTGTAAAAGATACATCTCTTGCTTCCTTAATTTTGGTGGCCGATCTGTTCCGTAAAGCACAGGAAATTGCCTCCACCACCTATCAATATATGCTGCTGTATGTCGAAGCCGCCTTTTTGTACTGGGTGATTTGTTTGATTCTCTCAATAATCCAGCAAAAATTGGAAGGCCGTTTTGATAAATACATCAGCAAGTAAGGAGGGACCTGTATGATTCGAATAGAAGGGTTACATAAACAATTCGGCAACCTTGAAGTGCTGAAAGGCATTGACTTAACCATTGAAAAAGGGAAAGTGATCGTCATCATCGGCCCGTCCGGTTCCGACAAAACCACGCTGCTCCGCTGTATGAATGCCCTTGAAATTCCAAATCAAGGCAGGATACAGATCGATGATGTATCCGTTGACTTTTCCCAGCATCCCGGTAAAAAAGAACTCGCAGCTTTGCGGCAAAAATCCGGCATGGTTTTCCAACAGTACAATCTTTTCCCGCATAAAACGGTTCTCGAAAACGTGATTGAGGGGCCGGTCATTGTAAAAAAGGAAAACCGCCAGGATGCAGCAAAAAAAGCGGAAATGCTGCTGGAAAAGGTGGGCCTGCTTGATAAAAAAGAGGCGTATCCAGCAAGCCTTTCCGGCGGCCAGCAGCAGCGCGCCGGGATTGCGAGGGCGCTTGCCATGGAGCCGGAAGTGATGCTGTTTGACGAACCGACATCCGCACTGGATCCGGAACTTGTAAGCGGCGTGCTGAATGTGATGAAGGAGCTTGCTGAAGAAGGCATGACAATGGCCGTTGTGACACACGAAATGCGGTTTGCCCGCGAAGTTGCGGACAAGGTGATATTTATGGATGGCGGCGTCATCCTGGAGCAAGGCAAACCGGAAGAAGTGTTCCATCATCCAAAAAACGCACGGACCAAGCAATTCCTGCAGCTGATCCAAAGCTGACGGGCCGGAGCGGTTAATCCCATATTAAAAAGAGCTGCCTGAATAAAAGGCAGCTCTTTTTAATATTACTTGATTTTTTCAGCAGAAAAAGGGGATACGGTGTGTGTGTCCACAACAGCAACCGGCACCTTTTCTTTTTTCTTTGACGTTAAGAAGGCGTACATGGCACCGACAAAGACGCCGCCGCCAATCATATTTCCGAGCGTTACCACGCCGAGGTTGTGCAAAATGCCAACGAGTGTAATCGTATCCGGGTGCGGGGCAGCAAGTGCGAGCGCGAACAGCACCATATTGGCAATGCTGTGTTCGTAGCCCGAAATGACGAAGCCAAACACGAGCAGCATCATCGAAGCGATTTTAGCCCCGTCCCCCTTTACGTTTATCGGAACCCAGAACCCTAAACAAACAAGCCAGTTACAAAGGATCGAACGGAAAAACATTTGGGCTGTTGTCAGGCTGATTTTCCCGCCCACAACCGACATTAAAAACTGGCTGTTATCCGAATCTGCATAGAGTCCGCTGTAATGGATAAACAGTGCGAAAATCGCCGCCCCCATCAAATTTCCGGCATACGTTGCCACCCAGTTTGTGAGCGCATCTTTCCAAGTTGTCGCTTTTTTTACCGTGCTCATCGTCATCATCATCGTATTGCCGGTAAATAGCTCGCCGCCGCCAAACATAATAAGCACGAGCGCTGCACCGAAAAATATGGAAGCCATAAAGGAAGTAACCGGAGACTTCGCATCAAAAAATGGCTCGGCAAGACGGTAACAAATAATAATGGCAAAACCGATAAACATACTTGCCAACACTGCTTTTGTCACATAACGAAGCAGGGATTCTTCCAGATATTTTTTCTTATTTAACGCCATTTGAACAACAGATTCAACGGCCTCGTACATAAACACCATCTCCAACTGAAAAATGTTAAATTGTGAAAAACATCACAAACAACTGCCTTTCTATCATATCCCCTTTTTCCCTGTTTGTGTTTGTATATATTTTGAACGTTTATGAAGCGATTACACAGGAAGGGGCTTTTGACAGCCATCATTACTGGTGTTCATTGGCTGCCAGTGCCTTATCAATTTGATCAGGGTTTTTTGGGGGCAAGTGAATGTAAATAATGGAATGGGAATATTGCTATTCAGTTATTTTTTGATGATCTATGTTATCATCAGCCTCCAGTCTCTTTTGAAAATGTTTTTAAATTCCCGCATTGCGTTTCTGATCGTCAATATTTATATCGTTTTTTCCTGCATTTCAATTAGTGAAAAAGGGCTGCCAAAGTATATTTATTATTTATCCCTTAGTAATTACGGAATGGGTTTCAAACAAAATTTAGGCAAAGTGAATAGCTTATATACAGACGATTTAAATATTCATTACAGTATATTTATTTTACTCGTTTTAGAAGTTGCCATTCTAATTGCATCAGCGCTTAAAGTTAAAAAAATGGATGTCATATAGGGGGGAATACCATGATCCAGCTTATAAATGTAAGCAAAAAATTCAAGCTTACACGAAAAATATACCGCAACCGCTTTCATCTGGCTGTGTCGATTTTGTGAAATATTGATCATGTTACCAAATTACAAACTCCTCCCAAGAAAAATAATCATGTGAAAAACTGATCAATTTGTGTTATAACACGCTTTCATCGCATTTTTCTATTATATATCTACGGCCAAATGTTTTGAACATTCTTTGACAACTGCATTTTCCGGCCCTAAAATGTGAACGCTATCACTATCTTTTTAAAATCGCCCGTGCTAAAATGAAAGCGTAATAAGAAATGTTCACTATTTAACAAACAAACATCCAATTCTGAAGGCAGCTCATTAATAGGCTTAAAGGAGGCCAATTTAAAATGACTGAACAATTGCTGACAAAAGCACCGCTCTCTAAAAAACAATGGGAAGGCTTTAAAGGAGGAAACTGGCAAAAAGAAATCGACGTAAGGGACTTTATTTTGAAAAATGTAACCCCTTACGAAGGCGATGAAAGCTTCCTTGCCGGTCCGACTGAAGCCACTTTAAAATTATGGGACCAGGTCATGGAACTGTCGAAACAGGAACGCGAAAAAGGTGGCGTCCTGGATATGGATACGAAAATTGTATCCACCATTACATCGCATAGCCCGGGGTATTTAAACAAAGAACTTGAAAAAATTGTCGGTTTCCAAACCGATAAACCGTTCAAACGTTCGATGATGCCGTTTGGCGGAATCCGGATGGCAGAAAGCGCCTTAAAATCTTACGGCTATGAAATTGATCCGGAAATCAAACATATTTTTACAGAATGGCGGAAAACCCATAACCAGGGTGTATTCGATGCCTACACGCCGGAAATCAAAGCTGCACGGCATGCCGGCATTGTAACCGGCCTTCCGGATGCTTACGGTCGCGGCCGCATTATCGGCGACTACCGGCGCGTTGCACTTTACGGGGTAGATTATTTAATTGAACAAAAGAAAAAAGATCTTGACTTAATCGGCTGCGGCTTGATGACAGAAGAAGTCATCCGCGAACGCGAAGAACATTCGGAACAAATCCGCGCATTGCAGGAATTGAAACAAATGGCACAAAGCTACGGATTCGATATTTCCGAACCGGCTTCAAACGCACGAGAAGCTTTCCAATGGCTGTATTTCGCGTATCTGGCTGCCATTAAGGAACAAAACGGCGCGGCCATGAGCCTTGGGCGCACATCCTCTTTCCTTGACATTTATATTGAAAGAGATTTGAAAAACGGCGTCTTGACTGAACGGGAAGCACAAGAACTCGTCGACCACTTTGTCATGAAACTCCGCCTCGTCAAATTTGCACGGACGGAAGAATATAATGAACTGTTCAGCGGCGACCCGACATGGGTAACAGAATCGATCGGCGGTATGGCTTTGGACGGCCGTACGCTCGTTACGAAAAACTCGTTCCGCTTCCTGAACACGCTCGACAACCTCGGCCCTGCGCCGGAACCGAACCTGACCGTGCTCTGGTCGACGAAACTGCCGGATAAATGGAAACAATATTGCGCGAAAATGTCGATCAAGACGAGCGCCATCCAGTACGAAAACGACGACTTAATGCGTGAAGAATACGGCGATGATTACGGCATTGCCTGCTGTGTATCGGCGATGCGGATCGGCAAACAAATGCAATTCTTCGGCGCCCGCGCCAACCTGGCAAAAGCTTTGCTATATGCGATTAACGGCGGCGTTGATGAACGGTATAAAATGCAAGTCGCACCTCCGTTCCAGCCGATCACTTCGGAATATCTCAATTACGATGAAGTAATGGAAAAATACGACCGGATGCTTGACTGGCTTGCAGGCGTTTATATCAATGCTTTAAACATCATCCATTATATGCATGACAAATACAGCTACGAACGGCTTGAAATGGCATTGCATGACCGCAATGTACTGCGCACGATGGCTTGCGGCGTTGCCGGCTTGTCTGTTGCGGCCGACTCTCTAAGCGCCATCAAATATGCGAAAGTAAAAGTCATCCGTGACGAAGATGGCCTTGCCGTTGACTATGAAGTCGAAGGCGATTATCCGAAATACGGCAACAATGATGACCGCGTCGACCAAATTGCCGTCAATCTCGTCAAATCGTTTATGCAAAAACTGCAAAAATATCCGACTTACCGGAACGCTGTCCATACTTCTTCGATCCTGACGATTACATCGAACGTCGTATACGGCAAGAAAACAGGAAGCACACCGGACGGCCGGAAAGCAGGCGAACCGTTCGCCCCTGGCGCAAACCCGATGCACGGCCGCGATTCGCACGGCGCAGTCGCATCGTTGACATCTGTTGCGAAACTGCCTTATAAATATTCGCTTGACGGCATTTCCAACACTTTCTCGATTGTCCCGGAAGCGCTCGGACACGAAGAAGAAACACAGGTCTCCAACCTGGACGGCATGCTGGATGGCTATATGGCGAAAAAAGCGCACCACTTAAACGTCAACGTCCTGCATCGCGAAACATTGCTGGATGCGATGGATCATCCGGAAAAATATCCGCAATTGACGATCCGTGTATCGGGATATGCGGTAAACTTCATCAAATTGACAAGGGAACAACAGCTTGAAGTCATTAACCGGACGTTCCATGAAATGATGTAAACTGATTCGGGCGGCATGCGCCTGCATGCCCCCTCCCCCCCTATTTAACACTTAACTTATGGGGAATCTATATAGAAGGATTTGATTGAGATGAACATGACAACGCGCATTCATTCCACTGAATCATTTGGCACGGTCGACGGGCCCGGCATCCGCTATGTCGTATTTACGCAAGGCTGCCCGCTGCGCTGCAAATTTTGCCATAACCCGGATACGTGGAAAATCAATGAAGGCAATGAAATGAGCGTCGAAGAGATTATGAGCGATGTGCGCGATTACCTGCCTTTTATTGAAGCTTCCCACGGCGGCATTACAGTGAGCGGCGGCGAACCGCTTTTGCACCTCGATTTTCTGATCGAATTGTTTAAAGCGTGCAAAGAAATTGGCGTCCATACTGCCATTGACACAGCAGGCGGATGTTTCTCGCGCAGTTCCCGGTTTATGGAAAAACTGGATGAATTGATGAAATATACAAATCTTGTATTATTGGACATCAAGCATATTGACCCGGAAAAGCATAAATGGCTCACCGGCATGTCAAATGAGCATATTCTCGATTTCGCCGGGTATCTCGCTGACAAGCATATTCCAGTCTGGATCCGCCATGTGCTCGTTCCCGGCGTCGATTCTGAAGAAGATTTGCAAAAAACATCTGATTTTATCCATTCGCTGCCAAACGTCGAAAAAATCGAAATCCTTCCGTACCATAAGTTAGGCGTCTACAAATACGAGGCGCTCGGCATCGACTATCCCCTCAAAGGTGTCGAACCGCCGACAAAAGAACAAGTTGCACATGCAGAACAGATTTTGAAAAGGGAATTGCAGTAAAAAAGTGCCGGCTGCCCGCCGGCGCTTTTTTTATTCTTCCTAAAGAACGATACAACGTTCAGAAAGCGTGGAAAAGTGTTCGCCTTCTGTCTATCCTAAAAAATTGCCCGAATTTTTCATCCTTCTGCTGGTGCTGCATGCATGCGGCAAGATAGCGGCAAAAATATCCGGCGCCTTCCTTCGCTTTAAGCACGCCTGCGCTAAGCTTCGCTGATGATACGCTACCGCCCGCGCGCAACGGCTGCAGCACCATGCTGCAAAAGTGCATCATCCCAAATTTCCAGGATTGCCTCCGGAGAAAGCTTTTCCCAATTGCAACAGTTCCTGCGCAAGCTTTCGGATGCGTGCCTGGATATCGGCATTGATGATTTCATTGTCCTCATTAAAATCATCATTGTGGATAAAAACATTGCGGACCGCACAGGTGGCCTTTAAAAAGGTTAACACCGGTTTCAGCTGGTATTCAGCAACAAGAAAATGTTTGTCCGAGCCGCCGTTCATCACAATGCCGCATACTTTGGACTGAAAAGCATCGCGGTGCAAATGGTCGAGCAAATTTTTCAAAGCGCCTGTAATGGACGCCTGATAAATTGGCGAGCCAAAAACAAGGATATCCGCTTCAAGCATTTTATTAACGGCCGCAATCGTATCATCATTGTAATAAGAAAGTGGAAACCCTCTTGCAAACTCCACTTCATAATCTTTTAAATCGAGCAGTTCAGTTTCCGCTTCCGGATCTTCCGCTTTAATTGCCATAAGCACCTCATATACACCAATGGAGGTCTTCTCACCGGTAAGCGAGCCGGATATACCTAAAATTTTCACCGTTTCCACTTCCTGATGTCATTTGAAATTTTCCTTAATATATGCCGCTTCTTCAGAAGGCGTCAGCCGCCGCTCCGCTTTTCCGATGTTGCCTTTCTGGTAGGCCCAAATCTCATTATGGGCCTTCACCGCATTGCTGAAATCGCCTTTTTTCCACGGTTTTAATATACCGAGCAGCATATCCTGCAGTTCTGTATCCGCAAAAGTTTGATTGCTAATTGCCGAATACAGGGCGTCCACCTTTTCTTTTGTGATTTCGGAAGCTCCCCATTTTTCATTTGCCGCCACTTTTTGATGCGTCATATTATGTACTTCCTGCACCAATGCTTCTTCGCTCATGCTTTTGTATGCCGAAAGTTTGCGCTCAGGCGTCTTCTGGCAGAAGCTTTCCTGTATAACCGCTTTTGCAGCCGTCTCTTCCTCTGCAGCCGGTTTTTTCGAAGGTGCTGCCTCCGTTGCAATCGCTTCTCCTTTGTTAAAGTAAAAATAAGTGACACCTGCAATAAACATAAACACAGCAATCCCCATCCCAACGACAAACCGTTGAAACACAGCATCTCCCCCTTTGCTTATCATACGAAATTCGTGCTGCCCCGTAAAAAATCCTGCTTTATCATTGTATTAATGCAGCGAAAAAATTTTACCGGAAATTGGCGGAATTCCGTTTTTCTTAATAAACATCCCGTTTTGTAAACACAACAAAAGAAACCACGAGCGAGAGAAAAAGCCACACAAGCAGCACAGCAACCGAAAATCCGAGCGTCATGCCTGCAACAGGCGGGCTTGTACCATTGAGATAATTTGTCAGCTGCAAATTCACCATAAACAAATATTTTGCGCTTGGCCATGCCGATACCATATTGGTCAAAATGGCGCCGGCAATCAATGAGGACAGCATAATCCCCATTACGGCGGCCGTGCTGCGCAACAAGACAGAAAGCATAAATGTGAGGCTGCCTGAAACGACGCCGACAAACCAGGCAAGGCCAAACGCCATGAGCAAATATTTCCATTGCGAAACAGCATGCACATGTGATGTAAGGAGCTCGTCCCCTTTTATCGTAAAACCGGTAAGTATGGGCATGTTCCAGCCGTGGTAGCCGAATACCAGTCCGGAAATACCATAGGTGAATACGGCAGTGCACAGCAAAATAAACGAAACGGACAGCAGCATGGCAATGTACTTGCTAAGCAGGATGCGCCATCTTTTCACAGGGCGCGTCAGCAATAATTTGATTGTCCCGCTGCCCGCCTCAGCAGACACGATATCGCTTGCCGCCACCATGACGAACAGCGGCAAAAGCATGCCGATCGCATTTTCAATAAATACCCGCATAAACGTCGGGGCACCCGGCGCGTTCGGATTGATGTTGTGGTTGAGATAATATTGTTCCTGACTCAATGTGATACGCAAATATTTTTTAAAATCATCAGAAAGGCTTGCCGATCCGAGCCGGTTTTGCGTATCGACAATTTGTTTCTGGAGCTTAACCCGCCAGTCGGTTGTCCCGATTTTTTCCTGCAGCGCTTTCGATTCTTTGTACTGCGCGTAGGTAAAAATGGGAACAAGGCAGGCGATAATCAAGATAATGACAAGAATCCGCTTTTTCTTCCAAAGCTTCAGCTGTTCATTGTATATGAGTTGGATCATTTTTTCCTGCCCCCTGTCAGTTCCAAAAACAAATCTTCAAGCGCCGGCAGCACGGCCTTCATTTCTTTCACCCGGACCCCGTTTTGAACGAGCATTTCGTTCCATAAAGCATTTTTTTCTTCATCATAAGGGGTCACGAGGAGGCCATCTTCTCCTTCTGCCACCTGTGTCTCCGCCTGAAGCAAGGTGCGTGCTTTCTCTATTGGCGCAACTTTCCAAAAGGTACGCGCTTTTTCGGAAAGCAGCTCATGTACATTCCCGGTCCGAATCACCTGGCCGTTATGGATAATGGCCACTTTGTCGCACATCAGCTGCACTTCGCTTAACAAATGCGAAGAAACAAGGACGCTTAAATGCGCTTTTTCGGCAAGCGACCGGATAAATTCGCGCATTTCCCGGATGCCTGCCGGGTCAAGCCCGTTTGTCGGTTCATCAAGAATCAAAAGCTTCGGGTTCCCAAGGAGTGCCTGGGCAATGCCAAGCCTTTGCCGCATGCCGAGAGAGTATGTTTTTACTTTATCATGGATCCGGCCAGTTAAGCCAACGAGCGCCGCCACCTCATCCAGCCTGTTTCTCTGAATGGACGGATCCATCCGTGCAAAATAGGCAAGATTTTCATACCCGGTCAAAAACGGGTACATCTCCGGATTTTCGACAATGCAACCGAGATTTTTCATTGCTTCCGTAAACTCGGTCCGTACGTTTTTTCCGCCGATCAAAATTTTTCCCAAAGTCGGGCGGATCAGACCTGTCAGCATCCGAATCGTTGTTGTCTTCCCTGCCCCGTTCGGCCCGAGAAATCCGAATACCTCTCCCGGCATCACTTCAAAACTGATGCCTTTGATGATTTCTTTCCTGCCAATTTTTTTATGGACATCGATAACCTTAAGTGCGGGAATCGTCGTCATTTCGCTTTCTCCTCCCGATAATGGATCAGGGAAGCAACACGCTCTCCGATCAGTTGATAACCGGCCATATTCGGATGGAATTTGTCACTGTACAAATAGTCGTTCACATTCAGTTCAAAAAGGTCAAATGTCGGCACATAGACCACCTTTGGAAAATCAGCTGCGACGGAAGCCGAATCAAAATTCCATTTCCGGACGATCGCAGAGGTGGTTTTCGCCTGAGACAGATCAATAAAAGGATTATACAGCCCGACGTGATAGACGGTTGCCGTTTTGTTTACCGCCCGGATCCCTGCATAGATCTGTTTTAAATGGACCAAATAAGGCTTTTCCAACTTTTCGATATAAGCGTTATCCAAATGGCCAAGCGCCTCCCCGCCTGCAAACAAATCATTGCCGCCGATGGTCAGCAAAATGATATCCGCATTCCGGAGTTCGCGTTTGATTTGCGGCTGTTTGATCTGTTCAAGCAGCCCGCTTGAAGTAAGCCCTTTGATACCATTGTTTTGGAGCAGAACAGCCTTCTTCGTTTTTTTCTTTAAACGATCCGCAACATAACCCGCATACCCCTTTCCTGCTGTATCTCCCGTTCCCCTTGTCAGCGAGTCGCCGATTGCTGTAATCGTGATTTGTTTCGTACCGTCCGCTTTTGACGTGTTTTTGCCGGTTCTGGCAGTTTCCGTCTTTACGCCTGTTGCTTTCGTCTGCTGGTCTTCAAAAACCATCCACAGGCCGGCCAGAAACAACAGTGCTGACACGGCAGAAACAATGGAGATGGCGGAAATTAAATGCTTCTTCATTTCGCTATTCCTTTCTTTTCTGTTTATAACTAAAAGGATAGCAAAGGAAGCCGACTTTTTAAAATCGCGTGCTCCAAATAAATGCACAGAGGCCATTCTAAAAAAAGCGTTGTCCGGTTTCCAGTTCAACACGCTACAGAAATGTTTGATTGCTGCGAGCTCTTTCCCAAAATACAGCGCTAATGGGTTTTACGGAGACGAAACGGTGCAAGCTGTAAAAGCGCTGCAACGGAAAGCGGGTATCGAGTGAATAGAATTATAGACTGGCGACAGAAAAAAGCTTTTGCAGCTATTGCGGTGAAAAAGAAAAAGTCTTCCTTCCAACGGCAAAAACATCCTTTCTTTATGCAGTCTGGCAATTGTACGGTAAAAAGCCAGCTGATGAGAGAAAAGGTCGTTCGCTAGATCCCGGAGGCTCAGCTGCCATGCTGCTCTTTATTTCTATCCATACAAAAGAGAAAAGAATAACGACAAGAGGCTATTACGGTAAAACAAGCCACTCTAGTTAGGGCTTGCTGAATAAGCAAAATTCCTATATTTGGCAAGGTTGCTGACAGCTTTGGCAACCATTTAAATGCTAGGGTTTTACAACAAATCCAGTGAAAAGCTTGCACTCGAAAGCCGATTCAACGTATGGAGAAGATAAAGTCACCCATTTTCGCAAAAGAATTCTTCTATATGTTGAGACAGAGCTTGCAGACAAACTCAGAATCGGCTTCGTTCAGCAGGCCCTAGTTAGACGATGCCAACTGATGTATGGGCTGTCTGTGGATGATTATATACGGGTCAGAGAAAAAATTAAAATTTTGTATTTTTTATAAAAAAGCGCTTCCATAAAATTGGTTTATATGTTAATATATTGCTTGAAAAAATAAACTATAGGAGGTTGTCTTTGTATGAAAAATATGAAGGCTAGGGTGTTAGCAGTTTTTTCAGTATTTGCACTTCTTACTACAGTAGTATTGAGTGCACCAGCAACTACAGTACAGGCAAAAAGTGCTACAGAGATCTTGACCAATCATCAAGAGGTTAGCGATGTTGTACAAAATATTGATGAAAAAGACATGGAAAAAGCGAAAAAGTTTGTAAAAGAAGCACTGAAAATCAATGATGATTTTACGTATTCTGTAGACCGCCAAAAAGCACTTCAAATTGGTTTTTCTCCAGATCAAGTAGAAAATATGGCGACTTTTTATGAAAATTTGCCAACAGAACAAGTGAAATTTTTAGAGGAAGGGAAACAGTTTGCGGTAAAAGAAGATAATCAAATCAAGCCTATGTTTGTACCTGCAATACCCTATGTTGTATATCTCTCGTTAGAAGAGCTAATTGCACTTCTAACAGCTGCGGGATTTGCTGGCGTCGCCCAACAGTTCTTAAAAGATATTTATACACATGGGATCAAACAAGCGTGCAAAAAGTTTTCAAAAAAGCATAAGAAGATTAAACAATTCTGTAAAAACAATGGATATCCAACAAAATAAAAAACTCCTGGAATAAATCCAGGAGTTTTTTATAGACCCTTTGCCAAAATTCTATATCCCCTTAGCAGTAGGCAGTCAGACAATTAAAGATCGTGGATTTATTCCACTAAAGAAAAAAGATATTGGTAAGAAAATTATGACAAATATAAAAAAGAAATGGCGAGTTTTGATTTCAATGGATAAATTTGCTTATTACCAATATCTAAATTTTTTAATTACGGTCGGTTTTGGACTAGTTTTAATAGATTAGGCTACTCATTCCCATGGTAAATATTGTAAAACGGAAAAAGAATGATTATTTTTGAAAAAAAAAGAGCCATGAAAGCCACTCCTTTGGTAAGATAAAGTATGACCCAATATCCTAGTATCCAAGGAGTGATTTCATGACTATTTCTAGTCTAACACAAACCAGAGATTTATCAATACAAAAAAATTTGATTCCCCACAATTGGCAAGACTATGCTGATATACCCTTTGTCATTCCAGCCGTGTGTTTTCCATGGGAGATTTTTAAACCGGTTGAACGAGATTACTATACCCTTTTATACTTGCACTTAAAAAATGAAAGAGCACATAATCATTCTGATGAAATCCAGCCAGCACTATTTTCAATACCCGAGGAAGAAGATAAGTCTGCGTCTCCATTATTTCATCCCTCTCCCGCAGGGAGAAAACCACATCATTTCATGCCCTTTTTTCGTGCTTTTGAACGGGCCCCTTTACAATATATTGAAGTGATGGTTGAGAGTGTCTATTTACAAGTGAAATCAAACCCGCTATTTGCCGCCATGTGTGGTTTTACGGAGAAAATTCCGAGTTACCGTTCCTTTGCTCGCTTTGATCAAATCATGACAACAAATGATCTTTGGGAAAAAGCCCGGCTATTGGTGGTTGAATATAATAAAGGGGAAGGCGTGGTTGAAACGGTTGAGGAAGCAGCCGCCGTGGATACATCACATATAGAGGCAGAAGCAACGTTGAATAAAACAAGAAAGACGTGTTCTTGCGAAGGGGATTGCGATTGCCCTAGAATTCTTACGGATGATAACGCGGGGGTAATGCGTAAAAGTACTGCAGTCTCCTATATTGCGCATAAATTATCAATGGTATGCGGGGTGAAATCCGGCTTGCCTTTGACGCGGGAAGTATTCAAAGGAAATACACCTGATGGGAAAACATTAGAAACGACATTGGAGACGTTTAAGGCGGAGAACCCCGAGATGGTTGAGCAGTTGGACTTTATCTTGGCAGATGGAATCTACCAAACGCCGGAAAATCAAAAAGTGACAAAGGATGTATTACAGGCGAAATTGGTGGCACCCATCAACCCACGGAACCGTAAAGATAAACCAACTGCCGCCCGGGGAATTGAAAAAATCAATCGGTATGGTATACCCGTCTGTATCAGTGAACATAAAATGGAACTTAGGGGATCAGATCGGGAAAAGGGGCAATATATTTACACTTGTCCTGTATTCCATCCAAATGCCAAACAAGAAGGACTCACCTGCCCGCTGGCGAATCACGTGGAATGTTGTAATAGAGCAGCACAAGGAAGAGTATTTCGGATAGACTTCGATCAAGCTCCTCAAGTAGATGTCGAGTTGCCCCAACATGGGCGTACATTTGAAATGTTATATAGTGCCAGAACGATCATCGAACGAATCTTTGGCATTCTAAAAGACGGATACAGTCTCCGTCGTGTTCACAAGCGTGGAAAGCAGGCAGTTGAAGCGCATGTAGATCGGTGTATGATATCTATGCATATCATGGCAAATATGGCGTACCATCAAACAGGAAAGGCCAATTGTGGATGGACACGCCATCGACTACAAAGAGCGAATTAAGTTATTCACAGGTGGATATGTGAATAAGTTCAATATAGCATCTCCTTTCCACAAAGGGCATTGAAAAAAACACCCATTTTGTGAAGGCAGGATACGTATGCCCTTTTTTGGAGAAAAATGCCCATTTTATTTCTGTTGAATTTGAAAATCTGGAAGAAAAGCAAAAAAAACGGGATCATTAATTTTCCAATGCCTCGTTTAAGGGGAATTTTTTATTTTGGCAGAGGCTCATAAGTAAATCGTAAATAAAGCCGCCAAGACAGCCATAACAAAGTAATCATTACTATCCATTTTCGTACCGTTTTTAACAAAAACACTTAAAGCCCAATGCAATATGGTTCCTTCAGCCGTCTTCGAAACGAATTTTTTGCCGATATTGTAATACAGCACTTTGAATAAGGCAAATGCAATTGAAAGGAACAAATAAAGCAAGATAAACTTACCAAAAAACAAAAGCATTGCCGTCACTCCTACATTTAGTATTCTTCAACCAATAACTTAATTTTATCAAAAATGTCTATAAGAGAAAAGGGGACATTTGTGATGGCTTTCGAAAATTTTTTCCACAAATTTTGTGCAGAGGTAAACAAAATTCTTGTTAACTTAAAGGTTTAAAGGATGTTTTCGACCCCCCGACCACCGGTATGCGCTCTTTTTTGTTCGTTCTACATATCTGGTTAAAAAAAAGATATCCGCGAGTCGTGTGCAGTTGGTGGGGAAAAGAGAAGAGTAAAAGAAAAAAGTTTTCAGCCTACCATCATGAGGTACCCTCCTTCAATCGTGTGAAGAAGGGGGCTGGGGCGCAAGATAAAAACACCCTCGCGCTGAAAATGGATGAACAGGGTGTTAAAGCTTCTTTAAACTAAGCTTGGAATTACGGCTGGTACAAAATGTCTGGGCTACACCTATAAAATATTCTGATTCACAATAATATGGTTCAACACCACTTTAGCTGTCGGGTTTGTGCTGATCGGTTCACTTGCTTCCATAAGCGTGCGACAAAACCGGATAAATTGTTCACTCTGCTGTAAGCAAAATTGGGTTAGTTGCAAAATATCTTGGTAGAGTGCTTGAGAAACTTGACCGTTTCAATATACCTTATCACGCGATGATGTGCCTTTGAAAAAGCGTTTTCCCATTCTTGTAATGCCTCCACATACTTTTGTTCGAGATTTCTAACAAGCTCCCGGATCACAATCGTATGTTCTTCTTCCTGGTGTTTCCAAAACTCAGCCTCATCCAGCACACGCAAAGGCATTTGATTCCCATAATAATAGTGCATAGCCGAATCCTCCATCGTATTCGTGTCTCAATTTATACATATTCAAAGGATTAAGTAGTAGAACATGATAAGGAGTATTGCTGCGTAATAACGCTCGATCCCCATGAGGCCGTACCGGTTGGACCATCTTTTCATTCACCATGTGCAAGACTACTTTTTCCCGGTAAGTGTCCGGACATTTTCTTTGATGGCCCATTGAACTTTTGCCCCAGCATACCCGCATAATCCGGAAAAACGAACGTTATAAAATGAAATAAAATTTTTCATGTCAAAATCAATTAGGATCAGGGTAAACATTCTAGTTGGCAACACCTGAAGAAGTAGGAATATTTCGTTCATCTATATAAAACTTTGAAAAACGAGCTTATCAAATTAGTGATGAAATTTCCATTCAATGTAGATAATATACATAGGATCTAGTATAATATAGATAGTCCGTTAATTAGTAGACAGCTTAAAGGAATAAGTAGGTAAATTGGAATATCATGTATAAAATTGGAACTCAAAAAAGAATTTTATGCACCTTAAACAACTGGCAGGAGGAAAAATCGTCCCTGAAGATCAAGACAGCAATAATAGAACCAGTTCTGAAGAGTAAATTCATCAATTTTTAGATGTTTTATGATAAAATGACTTATCCACATTTAGAAAATTTTTCCATCTATTTTTTCTGCTTTCAAAGTCAAAAAGAGCCGAATTTGCAAATTTCTTTTTTAAAATTGTGGATAACTTCAAAAAAACCTTTTTTTACATCACATCCTTTGCTATAATATAACCATTAAGTAAACCTTACTTGTATTGGCTTACTTAAATGGGTGAAATCCTCGTCTGTTAAAATGCGTGTCCGAAACGATTCCAACAGATTTGAGGATTTTTCTTTTGCCGTTTTTTTGAGTGCTTTTAAGATTGACGAACCTTTTTCAAACAGCTGTCTAATAATATCTGTTATTTGAACTAATAAATAATGATTTTTCATGGCTGTGTAGTTTTGGCTATTGGCATGTTCTATATTGTAACGATTATTTTTTTGTTCGTTAAATCCTTGATTTTCAATCTTCCAGCGGCTTCTTCCTGCAGCGATGAGTCGTTCCACGTTCTTTTTCGTGATTTTAATATCCGTTATAAATACATACTCTTTCGATTTCCCATCCTCTGTTTTCATTGTGGCCTCCATCAGATTGACCGTTCTGTCTTTGTAGGCAATATCATTCACCCAAACTAATGAATTCTGATCCTTACTTTGTTCCAGCTCTTTTATTGCCTTAAACTCCGTCGAGATACTTTTAATTCTCCCTTCCTTAAATCTGCATATATATTTCCATTTGTGCGCCCTGCACAGATTAAATACCGTTTCACATGCATAGAGACTATCTCCCAAGATACAAATCGGTAGTCTTTTAAATATTTTTTTTATTTTCTTTGCCAGCCTGTCGAAGGCTTTTAATTCACAATCTTGCTTAGAAACATTTTCTGATTCATTTTCGATAAATTCGGAGGCAATACTGAAGACCATATCCCCCACGACAAGCTTGGCTTCAAGTACATGGTGCATATAAAGTACGTTCGTTTCTCCTGTTTCTTTATTTGTATATGCCCGTCTCAGGCAGTGTTTACAATGTTTCTCATGAAAGGTGTGTAATCCAGTTCCATCAATGATGACACCCCAGTACTTTCCTTCAATTCGATAAGACTCGAGAGACCTTTTTTTCAATAATTCTTTAATCATATACGTTCTAATTTTTTCTAATTCATTTACATCTAAGCCAGATAAAAAGTCGTTAATTGTATCATAATGTGGAAGTTCTTCAAGAGAATCTAAGCCTAACACCTTCCCTACATTTTTAATACATTCTTCTTTATTAAAACTCTCACTCATGTTTCTCATGGATTTTAGGCCGGTCATATTTTTCAACATCATCGTAAATAAAAGGACCTCTGGACCATAAGTGATATAGCTTTGATGTCGGTGGTCTGCTACCTTTTTTAGGTTATTCATCAGGTCTTTGAAAAAATGCTTCTGAATTTTAAGGAACTCGAAAAAATAATTTGCTTCTTTTTCACGATTTCTTTTTTCTTTTCTAGTAACCAAAATAAAAACCCCCTCAAAACAGCGAAGTTTAATTAGGGCTTGCTGAACGAATCGAATATTAGCTTGTATCCGATTTGTCAGTAAGCAATGCCAAAATATTCGTCCAGTAAGCTCTAATTATTTAAATTATTACATATTTAGCCGCATTTTTGGGAGGTATATTTAAATTATCACGAAAAATTTTTACTCCTCAGAGCTGTAATAGAACAAAGTCCCTTAAAAATAACTGAAAATTCTCCAACATCAACCCAACACTGTAATCATTATAGAAAGAATATGGAATGAAAAGCGATTTTCAAATTTATGCAAAGGAGGTAGACCGGTGCTAAATACGCATAATGACATAAAGCAAACATATTATGCAGAAATCAAAGAAAAGAAGATTAGTTCTTATGGAGCATATGCAAAAAAGGGAAAGGGAGTCAAACACGGGATAGGGAAAATCTATTTTGCCAGTGACTTATTAAGAGGAAAAGAAAAAAGTTATATAAAAAATCAGGAAAGGTAAAGGTGTACAATATGTTTACAAGTTTAATGACCTACGAAGATTTAAAAACGCATCCGAAAGAACGACAAACGGAAATTTTAACGAAATGGAGGGAGACCTATTCAGAGAATGAAATATTAGAAGCATTGGGTGTTGAAGAAGAGGTATACTATCAATTGTTGGCTGATTTAGGACTTGAAATGAAGAAGAAACGGACATTTCCGCACTCAAAACCGGACGCAGATCCAAACCAAGTGATCCCATTTAATGATTTAAAAAAGCTTCCAAAAAAAGATCAATGGCTGCTTATATCCGAATATACGGAAAAATGGAACGCCCAATCAATTGCAAAAATTTGGGGGAAACGAGATTCTTCCGTTCATAATTATAAGCACAATCTGAAAAAATTAGCCCTCAAAAACGGGTGGATAGATGAATATAAGAAAGATAAAGCACAGGAGAATATAAAAGATTTTACGCCGGCTGTTGTGGAATCCGGACAAGAACAAGCTGGAAATGCAGGGGATGAACGTGTTGACCAACTGATGAATGAGTTTAAGGAAATGAAGATGTTGATTAATAATTTATTATCTTCAAATAACCAAGTTGCCGTTGAAGAAACAGAAAAGATAGCTGAACATGACGCATCAGAAGATGAAGAAAATAATGAAAAACCGGAGTCCTTTACGATGAATTACGAAAATGAAACAGAAGGATTTATTATCTTTCAAGACTTAAAACGGTTCATCGCAGTTTTGGAAAAAAATCCGGATCGATTTAAGGTTGAAGTGAAGTTAACTAGAATTGAAGAATGATTTCTCCTTTGAAGAATTTGGGCCCATTATGGTCCAAAACTTAAATTTTTTTAAAAAGAATACAGGAAAGTAAAACGAATAGCCAGGATGTGTAAGAAATACTGGCGTTACAGAAATTGCCTTTGAATATAAAATGGATAAAAACGTGTTGGGTTAAGTGATTTTCACTGCAAAGGTCAGCTCATTTTTTATCCATTTTTTTTATATAAAACAACTGGGTAGCACCCAAGAAGCTCATTCTTTAAAAAACAGACGCTAAAAGTCGATATTTTCATATGGCTATTTCCTTATTTAGTGTAAAATCTTTCAAAAAGAACTTTTTGGGTGCTAATATTTTGAGTGCTTTGGCAATCTTAAGAGCCCTTGCCAAAATGCTATATCCCCTGAAACTGTAAGCAGTCAGACAATTAAAGGTCGTTGATTTATTCCACTAAAGAAAAAAGACGTTTGTAGGAACATTATGACAAATGTAAAAATAAATTGTGAGTTTTTGATTTTAATGGGGTAAATTTATTTATTATAAGTGTCTAAATTTTTCCATTTTAGTCGGGTTTCAATAGATTAAGCTACTCATTCCTGTGGTAAATATTGTAAAACGGAAAAGGATGATTTTTTTTTGAAAAAAAAAAGAGCCATGAAAGCCACTCCTTTGTTAAGATATAAGTACCACCAAATATCCAGGGAGTGATTTCATGACTAGTTCTATTCTAACACAAACCAGAGACTTTTCAATACAACAAAATTTGATTCCCCACAATTGGCAAGACTATGCCGATATACCATTTGTCATTCCAGCCATGTGTTTCCCATGGGAGATTTTTAAGCCGATTGAACGAGAATACTACACCCTTTTATATTTGCACCTAAAAAATGAAAGAGCACATGATCCTTCTAATGAAATACAACCGGCACTATTTTCAGAGCCTCTGCCAAAATAAAAATATACCCTTGAGCGAGGCTCTGGAAAATTAATTATCCCGATTTTTTTTTGCCTTTTCATCCAGATTTTCAATTTACATCCAGATTTTCAATTCAATAGAAGTAAAACGGTCATTTTTCTTCAAAAAAAGGGCATACGTATCCCGCCTTCACAAAATGGTTTTTTTCACTACCCTTTGTGGAAAGAAAACGTTCATTTGAGTTATTCACATATCCACCTGTGAATAACTTAATTTGCTCTTTGCAGCCGATTGCGTGTCCATCCACAATTGGCCTTTCCAGTCTGATGGTACGCCATATTTGCCATGATATGCATAGATATCATGCATCGATCTACATGAGCTTCAACTGCCTGTTTCCCACGCTTGTGAACACGACGGAGACTGTATCCGTCTTTTAGAATGCCAAAGATTCTTTCGATGATCGTCCTGGCACTATATAACACTTCAAATGTGCGACCATGTTGAGGCAACTCGACATCTACTTGAGGCGTTTGATCAAAGTCTATCCTAAATACTCTTCCTTGTGCTGCCCCATTACAACATTCCGCGTGATTCGCTAGCGGGCAGGTGAGACCTTCTTGCTTGGCATTTGGATGAAATACAGGACAAGTGTAAATATATTGCCCCTTTTCCCGATCAGATCCTCTAAGTTCCATTTTATGTCCACTGATACAGATGGGAGTGCCGTACCGGTTGATTTTTTCAATCCCCCGGGCGGTAGTTGGTTTATCTTTACGGTTCCGTGGATTGATCGGTGCCACCAATTTCGCCTGTAATACATCCTTTGTCACTTTTTGATTTTCCGGCGTTTGGTAGATTCCATCTGCCAGGATAAAGCTCAACTGCTCAGCCATCTCGGGGTGCTCTGCCTTAAACGTTTCCAATGTCGGTTCTAATGTTTTCCCATCGGGTGTATTTCCTTTAAATACTTCCCGCGTCAAAGGCAAACCGGATTTCACCCCGCATACCATTGATAATTTATGCGCAATATAGGAGACTGCATTACTTTTACGCATTACCCCTACATTGTCGTCCGTAAGGACTCTGGGGCAATCGCAATCACCCTCACAAGAACACGTCTTCCTTGTTTTATTCAAGGTTGCTTCTGCCTCTATATGCGATGTATCCACGGCGGCTGCTTCCTCATTCGTTTCAACCACGCCTTCCCCTTTATTATATTCAACAACCAATAGCCGGGCTTTTTCCCAAAGACCATTTGTTGTCATGATTTGATCAAAACGAGCAAAGGACCGGTAGCTCGGAATTTTCTCTGTAAATCCACACATGGTGGCAAATAGCGGGTTTGATTTCACTTGCAAATAGACACTCTCCACCATCACTTCAATATACTGTAAAGAGGCCAGTTCAAAAGCACGAAAAAAGGGCATGAAAGGATGCGGTTTTCTCCCAGTGGAAGGGAGATGAAATAATGAAGACGCAGACTTGTCTTCTTCCTCCGTTATTGAAAATAGTGCCGGTTGTATTTCATTAGAAGGATCATGTGCTCTTTCATTTTTTAGGTGCAAATATAAAAGGGTGTAGTATTCTCGTTCAATCGGCTTAAAAATCTCCCATGGGAAACACATGGCTGGAATGACAAATGGTATATCGGCATAGTCTTGCCAATTGTGGGGAATCAAATTTTGTTGTATTGAAAAGTCTCTGGTTTGTGTTAGAATAGAACTAGTCATGAAATCACTCCCTGGATATTTGGTGGTACTTATATCTTAACAAAGGAGTGGCTTTCATGGCTCTTTTTTTTTTCAAAAAAAAATCATCCTTTTCCGTTTTACAATATTTACCACAGGAATGAGTAGCTTAATCTATTGAAACCCGACTAAAATGGAAAAATTTAGACACTTATAATAAATAAATTTACCCCATTAAAATCAAAAACTCACAATTTATTTTTACATTTGTCATAATGTTCCTACAAACGTCTTTTTTCTTTAGTGGAATAAATCAACGACCTTTAATTGTCTGACTGCTTACAGTTTCAGGGGATATAGCATTTTGGCAAGGGCTCTCAATAACGGAGGAAGAAGACAAGTCTGCGTCTTCATTATTTCATCTCCCTTCCACTGGGAGAAAACCGCATCCTTTCATGCCCTTTTTTCGTGCTTTTGAACTGGCCTCTTTACAGTATATTGAAGTGATGGTGGAGAGTGTCTATTTGCAAGTGAAATCAAACCCGCTATTTGCCACCATGTGTGGATTTACAGAGAAAATTCCGAGCTACCGGTCCTTTGCTCGTTTTGATCAAATCATGACAACAAATGGTCTTTGGGAAAAAGCCCGGCTATTGGTTGTTGAATATAATAAAGGGGAAGGCGTGGTTGAAACGAATGAGGAAGCAGCCGCCGTGGATACATCGCATATAGAGGCAGAAGCAACCTTGAATAAAACAAGGAAGACGTGTTCTTGTGAGGGTGATTGCGATTGCCCCAGAGTCCTTACGGACGACAATGTAGGGGTAATGCGTAAAAGTAATGCAGTCTCCTATATTGCGCATAAATTATCAATGGTATGCGGGGTGAAATCCGGTTTGCCTTTGACGCGGGAAGTATTTAAAGGAAATACACCCGATGGGAAAACATTAGAACCGACATTGGAAACGTTTAAGGCAGAGCACCCCGAGATGGCTGAGCAGTTGAGCTTTATCCTGGCAGATGGAATCTACCAAACGCCGGAAAATCAAAAAGTGACAAAGGATGTATTACAGGCGAAATTGGTGGCACCGATCAATCCACGGAACCGTAAAGATAAACCAACTACCGCCCGGGGGATTGAAAAAATCAACCGGTACGGCACTCCCATCTGTATCAGTGGACATAAAATGGAACTTAGAGGATCTGATCGGGAAAAGGGGCAATATATTTACACTTGTCCTGTATTTCATCCAAATGCCAAGCAAGAAGGTCTCACCTGCCCGCTAGCGAATCACGCGGAATGTTGTAATGGGGCAGCACAAGGAAGAGTATTTAGGATAGACTTTGATCAAACGCCTCAAGTAGATGTCGAGTTGCCTCAACATGGTCGCACATTTGAAGTGTTATATAGTGCCAGGACGATCATCGAAAGAATCTTTGGCATTCTAAAAGACGGATACAGTCTCCGTCGTGTTCACAAGCGTGGGAAACAGGCAGTTGAAGCTCATGTAGATCGATGCATGATATCTATGCATATCATGGCAAATATGGCGTACCATCAGACTGGAAAGGCCAATTGTGGATGGACACGCAATCGGCTGCAAAGAGCAAATTAAGTTATTCACAGGTGGATATGTGAATAACTCAAATGAACGTTTTCTTTCCACAAAGGGTAGTGAAAAAAACCATTTTGTGAAGGCGGGATACGTATGCCCTTTTTTTGAAGAAAAATGACCGTTTTACTTCTATTGAATTGAAAATCTGGATGTAAATTGAAAATCTGGATGAAAAGGCAAAAAAAAATCGGGATAATTAATTTTCCAGAGCCTCGCTCAAGGGTATATTTTTATTTTGGCAGAGGCTCTAAGGAATTTTCAGCGGCAATTAATAGTGATCCTCTAAAATCAGTATTTCTTTGATTATATAGAAAGGCAACCCATCCCTTGTCTAAATCTATTTAGTCATTCACGTATTTTTAAAATTTTTCTATTTTTTTCACTTCATCTATACTTAGTTTTACCATTTTTGCAACCTCTTCAACTGAAAATCCTTCCCGTAATAGCTCGGCAGCTAAATTCCTTTTTTCTTCCATTTTTCCTTTTTCAATCCCTATTTCAATCCCTATTTCAATCCCTTCTTCTTTCACAGTTTTCAGATATTCTGCAAATGTAGGTGCTTCTTTAAGTTTTTCAGAATACAGCATATGGTTTGCCTCCTCAATGTGAATAGATAATTCTTTCGTTAATTGGTTTGTTAACCCATGAGGAAGATCCGTAAAATTAGGATTAAGATTCGGATTGGTTAGGATGAATACTTGCAACAATCTCTTTCACTTCATCTAGACTCAGCTTCACGATTTTTGCAACTTTTTCAACTGAAAATCCTTCCCGTAATAGCTCGGCAGCTAAATTTCTTTTTTCTTCCATTTTTCCTTTTTCAATCCCTATTTCAATACCTTTTTCCTTCCCTTTTTCAATCCCTATTTCAATTCCTTTTTTCTTCCCTTTTTCAATCCCTATTTCAATTCCTTCTTCCTTCACAGTTTTCAGATATTCTGCAAATGTAGGTGCTTCTTTAAGTTTTTCAGAATACAGCATATGGTTTGCCTCCTTTTCAATATGAATAGATAACTCTTTCATTAATTGTTTTGTCAGCTCATCAGGAAGATTCAGTAAATAGTCAATAAAGTAAAAAAGTGCTTCCGCATCGTTAGAGTTAAGGTTCGGGTTGGTTAAAATGAATTCTTTCAACAATCTTTTCTTTACTTCATATCGTTTCTGATAGTTTTTTTCCGTTTGATGAAGGTAAATGCCTGCCAATACCGCAATGGCAAAAGGGTTCGTAGATTTTTTCAAAGAAGGAATGTCCGCTTCATTAAACTTATAAGTGTTAAAGCGATACGTAAGTTCAGTGCCACAAAAAGAATATTGAAACGGCTCTGGATTGTTTGACTTAGACAAATCGGTTAAAATCGCAATGGAATAAATATTTTCTTGAAAGCGATCAAACAAACGATAAAAATAAGTAAACATTCGTTTGGAAAAGTCCGGATCCTTTTTTCCTTGAATTTCAATGTGAATGAATACATATTTTTCTTCGCCGTTTTTCAAGGAAACCTTTACAATTTTGTCTGCAATTTTTTTCCCTTTTTTATGCTTGATGATGACTTTGTGCAATTCCTGTTCAAGAAAGACAATTCCTTTTCCAAAATCAATGGCCTCATACAAGTTGGATGCAAAGAATAAAATAAATTCCTCAAATAGTTCACTGATAATTTTCTTCCAAAGCCCATCATAATCAGTTTCAGGTGAATAGTTCACCCTATTCTCCAGAACAAGTACTTCTCCCATTATTTTACCCCATCCTTTGCTAAATTTGAATTGTTAATCATATTATACATGATAAGAACATTCGTTTCCACAAAAATTTTTCGACCATTTTACACTGTGTTTCACTAAGTTGTGTCCACGAGACCAGTTCGGGACCACTTCAACCATCCTCTGCTATATTTGGAATCCCCTCATATGAAGCAGCATCCCAACCTGCAGGCAGCATTTACTGCGCTCACTCAGGACTTTCCTGCTCCATATGAGGGGTGAACTTCTGCCAAATGACGTATCCCAGCGTAATGATCAACACAAAGCAAAAGGCTGCGTAAAAGACCATCCGGAAATCATTAACACGCAGACTGATTCCAAACAGTATCAAAATAGCAAAAATCGTGGCATATGCTCCGGGAATTCCCCAAATCAGGCTCGATTGATAGGTTTCGTTTTTACTGCGCTTTTTCCGCCAAATTAAGAAGGTGATCAGATTCAGAATCCAATTTAAAAAGGTGAAATAGGACGAAGCGGAAATCAAATAATTATATAAAGATGAAGGCAGCAAAAACGATACACCGACAACGAGCAAACACCCTATGGCAACTGCCAGCCATGCATAAAGGTAAAAGCCCCTACTTGACTGCTTTAAAAACAGGCCTGGTCCTTTTTTTACCTCTGATAGAGATAGAACTAACTGGACAGACGTATAATAGCTTGCCGCCATAACAGAAAAAGCCGCCAGTAAGATCACAATATTGAAGAATGCAGCTGCCCAATCCATACCAATCACATCAAATGCATGGACGAAAGGGGACTTATGGGTAGAAACCGTATTCCATGCAGTTAACATAACCAGAACCAACATGGAAAGTGCATATAAACCAATCGACCCAAATGCCATCAGCCCGGCTGCCCTTGGGATTTGTCTGCGCGGTTTTACTACTTCTGTTGAAGCCATGGCGATTGCACTGATGCCTGAAAATGAAAAGATAACGATAAGCATAGATTGAAGCAGGCCCGAGATACCATTCGGAAAAAATGCATGGCGACTTGCAAAAGGATGTTGGTCTATTATCTCGCCATGTGACAGCAATACCCATCCTCCCATTAGGATAAAGGCAAGCAGCGCCAACACTTTGACCGCGGCCATTGCCGACTCAATATGCCCGAATATTTCCATATTCATCGCATTCATCACGATAATCACCGCCATAAAAACAGTTGCGAGAACAGGAAGCGGTACTTTTGGCAACCAAAAATGTGCAAATACCCCCATCGCAATGGCTTCCGAACCGATAGCTAAAATACTGGAAATAAATAGTGCCCACCCAATCAAAAATCCTGCATAGTGTCCTAAAAATTTTTCGACATATACCCGGAAAGACCCTTGCTGCAGACGGTTCACATTGATGCTTGTCATCGCCCCGAGTACCTGCATCATCATCACTCCACCGATCAAAAAAGCCAGGATGACTGAAGGCCCCGCTTCCCGAACAGCCAAACCTGAACCAAGAAAATACCCGGCGCCGATCATGCCGCCAATCCCAAGCCCGGCCAAACTGTATTCATTCAACCTGCCGCGCCTTTTTTCCGCCTGTTTCTTTTGATGCTTTGAAACTGTTCCGACAGTGATTGTTTTTTCGATTTTCGGCACCCTCTTTTAAAAACTTTTTTGATTATCATACGCAAGTGCCGGGCTCTTCATACTGTATTTCCCTAACATTGGAAAAGGCACAAAGCGGGCCAAGAAGAGTGGTGAAAAATTTGGATTTGAAATAAAAACAAGCCCGGAATCGGCGGATTCTTAGCCGTGAACCGGGCTTGCTTTGTCACTAAGACGGAAAATTTAGTGAAAATGAAGGTTTCTCTTTAATGGCTCCATTCTGCCAAAAAAGCAATCCATCTCCGGTGTGCCAGCGGATCGTTTTTTACTGATTCCTCACGTGTACTGACAGGCATTTTCAATAACATTTCGACCCAAGTCATTTCGGCCGTATATGGTGGAGTTACCTTCCAAAAAACTGTCAAAACGCGCAAACAAATCGATCAATTTTTGGAAAAGACAAGCACCCAAACGGGAAGAGCTGTAACATCATCTTTTTATATAGAGATATTGGTTGCGTCTATATAAGATTAGCTGATTTGATATTTTTACCTCTGTAATCTATATTTTTTTCAATAAAAAATCCCTTACCAGAAAAAGAAAGGAAGTAAAGCCAATCCAACGATTGAACCGATTGCGATGCCCCAGCCAAAACCCCATCCCCAGCCGCCATAGCCAAATCCACCAAGATTCCGCGGCCGGCCAAGTGGCTGAAGGTAGACTCTGTTTCCACTCACATGATGAATAATGCCTCTATGGATTCTCCCATCAACAGTCCGGATTTGAACCGCTCTGCCTCTGTATCTTTGGCACAATGCATGATAGTGTCCAAATGACATAATGTATCCTCCCATTCCTTTGAGTATGGTACATTATATGTGCTTTTCCGATAGGTGCGGCGGACAAAGCCACCAGGATTATTGTGGAATTGTGAATATCAGCAGTTACCTTTCATTTATAGAATGAAAAATGAACTGGACATATTTACGTGACTTGTTTTATGACCTCTTGATTGTACCGATAACGATTAAGTACGCCAAATGTCTGAGCAGAAAAACGACGGATGGGGCTAAAGCATGGAAAAAGGCGTGCATCATGGCCGGTTGTGCAATTGGAATATATTGGGATACCTATTTTTTGTTTATTGTCAATGTTCCCGGGTATACAATAAGGGCAAGGCCAATACACATTAAAGAAGGGACTGGTAAGCTTATATGACAAGCTCGACAGCGACTTCACCATCAGTATTTGGCAATGCATTTGTCCTTAGGGCAAATGGGACAGTTGTCCGTAACCGGTATACTTTCGGTGAGGGCTCGTGTCCACCTACAACTTAAGTAATAAACAGCCTATGAATGCATTATGTAAAAGGCGTGGTCTCCCGGGGGCCGCGCTTTTTATTTGCGTATAAAGGAAAGACGACGGTGAAGGATATTTCGAGTGGGAAAATGAGTTCAACTTCTTTCATAGGCCGGATGAAGAGCAGCGGAAGCAATTAAAAGCACACTTAAGGGGCGCCCAACCGAAAGTGGAATGGTGGTGGTGCTTCCGGAGTGAAAGCTTTTTCGAGGAACGGAACTGAACAACTTTGAAAAGGCCACGATTGTCGGCAGCTCCACCCACCAATCCGGCATGATCGAAAAGAAGATTTTTTTCAAAACGATGCTGGATATCCCGGCGGAAGCGGAAACGCACGACAACTTTCGCGATCCCCACTAACCTTCTCTGTCATATCAAATTATCAAGTTCATTCATTCTTTTGACTTTGAGGCGATGAGCTGGAAGAATTGAAAGTTATTTCAATACACCTTGATTATCCAAACCTCTGTTTCTTTACATTGACAATATCTTCCCTGCGCAGCATAATAAAGCTATAAAACTATTGTGAATTTGATGTTAAATTGTCTTTTTTACGTCTGCACCTGGTAGATTCACATAATGGGGGTTAAATAATGAGTGTTAAAAAAATTGTGTTTGCCGGTCTTTTTATAGCATTAGAAGTGATTTTCACACGTTTCTTATCCATACAAACACCGATCATCCGAATTGGATTTACTTTTATTCCTACGGCATTGTCTGCTGTCTTATTGGGACCGTTATTTGCAGGAATAACAGCTGGATTGGCAGATATCATAGGGATGATACTATTTTCGGGCGGAGCTGCTTATTTTCCTGGTTTCACACTCTCTGCGTTTCTGTCAGGTACCATTTACGGATTGTTTTTATATCGAAAATCTGTGCGATTTTGGAGAGTATGCATGGCGGTATTGATCATTACCGTTGTTGTTAATCTTGGATTAGATACACTATGGCTATGGATGCTAACCGGAAAAGGAATACTAGGCTTATTACCTGCAAGGTTCATTAAATCCGTCATGATGTTCCCCATACAGGTAATTTTGATCCAAATCGTGTGGAAATCTCTTGCGGCAAGCTTAAGGCTTGAACCCTCCCACCACTTCCCCAACGGTTTTAGGTAGGGCATTTCTTTGTGAATCCAGCACTTCACGGGGAGATTCGTGTTTATGGGGAAGTTTACGCGATGCCTGATCCCAAATAAATATTGACAATTGTGATTTTTATCATTATACTAACTTATAAAGTTATAACTTTTGGAGGAGCAGCATGCAAATCGACAAAAATCTACCAACTCCTTTATATCATCAGGTACAAGAAATTCTTGACAAAAAAATATCCATTGGCCAATGGGAAGAAGGATTTCAAATACCTACCGAGAAAGAATTGGCGCGCATCTTTAATGTAAGTGCAATTACTGTGAAAAGAGCGGTTCAGGAGTTAGTAAAGAAGGGCAAACTGTATCGTGTTAGAGGAAAGGGTACTTTTGTATCGAAGAAAACAAAAGAAAAAAGCATTTTGGATGTCGTAACATTCGGTAGCGCAGAAGTGAAGATGAGCCCACATAAATTGCTCTATTCTTCAGTTGTTCAAGCTGATGATGTCATTTCAGAAAAGTTAAAGTTGAAAAAAGAGGATCAAGTTATTCAGATGATTCGTCTTAAATATGAGGATGATGAACCTGCTGCGATAGAACATACATTTTTGGTTCATGATTTGTGCAGAAATTTTTCACCTAAGATGGCAGAAAAAGAACTTATATACAACGCGGTTCAGCAAAACGGGGTTAGTCTAGACAAGGTGAAGATCAACTTTTCGTCTATCAGTTCGGATTCCTATGAGGCCAATCTTCTAAAAATAAAAAAGGGCACACCTCTTTTTGTTATAGAACGAGTGACATTTACCGAAGAAAACATTCCTGTAGAATATTCCAAGTTTGTAATACGTCATGATAAAGTCGATTATTATATTGAAGTTAGTCTCAACATGTAAGTGAATTTGGATAAAAAATGTCTGTGATGGTTCCACAGAGAAAGTTATAAAAATATAAAGTTATAACTTTATATTTTTATATAATAATGTCAGAAATTAAAAATTTAAAACAAAATTAAGGAGAACAAAGAATGCGCGATTCCGGGAATGCTGCAAAGCACCAAAAAGTCAAGCCATCCTCCTTGCCGCTGCAGAAAAGTTTTTTTGGCCACCCTAAGGGTTTGTCAACGCTATTTTTTACAGAAGTGTGGGAACGGTTTTCTTATTATGGCATGCGTGCTATTCTTCTTTTTTATATGTACGATCAAATCGTTCGTGGCGGTTTGGGGTTTTCTCAAGGTACGGCTGCCGCCATCATGTCCGTATAAGGTGCTTTAGTCTTTATGTCGGGTATTATTGGAGGTTCTTAGTCATTGTCGGTGCCATGTGTTTGTCTCCGGTTGGTTTATCAGCTACAACGAAACTCGCACCAGCGGCTTTCTCGGCACAAACGATGAGTTTATGGCTGATTTCCGACGCTACGGCTCAAGGGATTAATGCTCAGATTGTACCGTTTTTTAAACCGAGTACCGAGGTCAGCTATTTTGGTCTCGTAGGCGGAATGGTCATGATTTTAGGTGTCATCTTATTCTTCTTCGCACCGAAAATTCATCAAATGATGCGTGGAATAGATTAATTATTCACATAAAAAAGGACTGATGAAAATGAAGGTTGTCGTATTAGGAGCAGGTATCGTGGGAGCAAGCGCTGCTTATCATTTAGCTTTAAAGGGTGCGGAAGTCATTATCATCGATAAAAAACATGAAGGACAAGCGACCGCAGCCGGTGCGGGGATTGTCTGTCCATGGCTTTCCCGTGTGGAAGATCCAGCTTGGTACAATATGTCGAAAGCCAGTGCCTGCTATTATCCAACAATCGTATCACAATTAGAAGCTGATGGCGAAATGGAGTTAGGTTATGCCGTTGTTGGCGGGCTTAGTATCAGTAGGGATATCGAGGAATTAAAAGAGATAGAGAAAAGGGTAAAAGAAAGGAAAAAACAGACTCCTGAAGTAGGCGATATTACTTATCTTGCGCCGGGTGAACCACAAAAATTGTTTCCGCCACTCGCCTCAGATTATGGCGCCGTACACGTGACGGGAGCGGCTCGTGTCGATGGACGTCTGATGCGTAAGGCATTATTAAGTGCAGCACGGAAACACGGTGCCATATATTTACAAGAAGAGGCAGATTTGCTCACTGTCGAAGGGAAAGTGACGGGTGTTAAAACCAAATCTGAGACGATCACAGCAGACCGTGTCATTGCAGCTACAGGGGCATGGACACCATATCTATTGGAACCGCTGGGGGTACAATTGCCGATTGAACCGCAGAGGGGACAAATTATCCATATTAGTTTACCGGAAGAAGATACTTCAAAATGGCCGGTCGTTCTTCCGCAAACAAGTTACTATCTTCTTGCATTCAACGATCATCGCGTTGTCGTAGGAGCAACGAGAGAAACAGGCTCGGGTTTTGATTATCGCCTGACAGCCAGAGGAGTGAGTGAGGTTCTGAATGCAGGGTTAGATGTGGCCCCAGGTTTAAGCGACGGAACGCTTCATGAAATCAGAATCGGTTTTAGACCTATGGCGCCAAGCCATATCCCGATACTCGGCTTCATTCCTCAATATGAAGGATTAGTGATTGCGACGGGATTAGGGGCATCAGGATTAACCATGGGACCATATTTTGGCAAGCTAGCAGCCGAACTTTCTTTAGATCATCCCATAGAAGATATTGATTTACAACCGTATGCTCCGAGTAAGTTCTTAGCAAATATAAGCAAGTAAAAAAGATAGAGTAAAGCAATCTTCTAGATGCTTTACTCTATCTTTTATTTCGAATCGAGTGGTATAGAAATGATAGTTTTCATAATTAAGGCTTGCTAAACGAATCCGATTCGGCGTTTGTACCCGATTTGTCAGCTAGGTCTGCCTCAAAATATAGAGGCATCCATCTTACTCGAAATTTCCACAGGTATATGTTGCAAACTATTGTTAAAATGCACTTTTATCGGGATATAGACATATGCAGCCTTCATAAATGAAAATATATTGCCGCGCTTTTATACACACACGCACACACGCGGTAAAGTATTAAAAAATTTGTTGACTCTAGTCTGAATGTTATATATAATCAACCATACAAAGACAAGCAGGGTGTGTTTGACCAGTGCACTGGCACATAATCCAAATGCCGTCCTTTCTTGAAAAAATGGAATTTTTAGGTTGTAAGTCATTTATGTATGCCGAACAGCAAACGTTTTCAATTGAATTTGACTACACGGGGGCTTTTATGATGAAGGATTTCTTCAACAAATTGTTAACAGGCATGAGTATCGGAATTGTTGTATCCCTTATCCCGAACGCGCTACTTGGGGAAATTTTAAAATTAATGATTCCCCATGCACCCTTTTTACAGCAAGTGCTGGATGTCACGGTCATTGTGATGAGCCTGCTACCAGTATTGATCGGCGTCATGGTCGGCATTACATTTAAGTGCACACCCATCCAGACTGCCAGCATCGGCCTCGCAGCCATGGTCGGCAGCGGTGCCATCCAGAAAACTGCGGATGGGTTATTCCAGCTGAACGGAATTGGCATTGTAATTAATACCGGGATTACGGCTGCTTTAGCTGTTTTATTTATGCGATGGATCGGTGCAAGGTTAAAAGCCTATTCCATCCTTTTACTGCCAACATTAAGTATCTTGATTCCCGGAATGATTGGGCTTACCCTACTGCCCTATGTAAAAGCGGCTACCGGGCTGATCGGGATTGGGATTGCCCATATTACAAGCATGCAGCCGGTTGTCATGGGCGCCATCATTGCTGTTGTTTTCTGCCTGATTATTTTATCGCCGCTCTCAACCGTTGGGGTCGCCACTGTGATTATGTTGTCAGGCGTTGGTTCAGGCGCTGCGAATCTCGGCATTTGCGCGGCGGGTGTCGGGCTTGCCATTGCCAGTTATAAAGCCAATTCGCTCGGCACTGCCCTTGCGCATGTGCTCGGTTCACCGAAAATCCAGATGCGGAACTTTTTCATGAAACCGAAAATTGCGTTTCCAATGCTGATTACAGCTGCTATTTTAGGCGCGCTCGCCGGGTTCCTCAATATCCAAGGCACTCCGTACAGCGCGGGATTCGGTTTGTCCGGCTTAGTCGGTCCACTGAACTTTATGCATTTGGCTGACGGCGGCTGGACAATCAAAAATATCGCCATCATGCTCAGCACCTTCTTTATTCTTCCGGTCGTACTGAACATCGGACTGATTTATGTTTTTTCTAGAAAACTAAAAATGATCAAATCGGAAGACTACCAACTTCATTTTGAATAACAGTCAAAAAACTGCAGCTGCTGTACAAACAGGCTGCAGTTTTTTATGGGTTAATAAAAGGGGGGGAATTCATACAGGGGTAATGCGCAGCGTCAATGATTGGCAAACATTGCGCAAGTTTCGGGATGCTTCATTGCATCCAAAGTTGAAATAGACCGTCAGTTACAGTCCGGCTCGAAGGCGTGTTTGATTCCAAACAAAAAGTCTGGTCATCATGGGTTTAAAAGACCGTGTTTCCTTCCCACAAAATAAAAAATGATTATAAAATCTGTCAAACTATTGCCCTTTTCCGAATTTTTATGTTAATGTAATATTAAAAAATAAAGATGGATGGGAGAGAAGTGGTGGTTACAACACGGAAAATATCAGAAGAAAAAATTTATCAAGTATTGCGTGATGCGATTTTAAATGCGGATCTTCCGCCTGGTCAGCAATTAAAGGAGAGTTTGTTAGCAGAAACATTTGGGGTGAGCCGTACACCGATTCGAACTGTTTTTCAAAGATTAAAATTTGATGCTTTGATTGAACTGAAGCCGAAACGGGGAGCATTCGTTTATTGCCCTACTCCGAGTGAGGCTGAACAGATTTTTGAAATGCGCCAATTACTGGAACCACGGGCCATTGAGCTTGCTGCGATTCATGCAACAGATATTGAGCTTAAAAAAATGCAGCATTTTCTTGAGGAAGAAAGAGTACTTATAAAAGACAAATCTTTCCACAAATCATTAACAGCAACGAAAAACTTTCATTTAAGTATAGTAGATGCCTCAAGAAATCTATTCTTGATTGAGACGCTTAGAAAAATGATTACACTTTCACACATTATTTTGACTTTCTATGATGTATCTGAACACAAAGAAGCCAATGCAATAGAAGAACACGCTGAACTCTTAGAGGCGATCCAAACCCGGCAACCTGAAGCCGCTAAAGCACTGGCAGCTCATCATGTAAATTCCATCCAGAACGATATTGACTTTTCAAAAGAATATTCACACTCTGTCCCTATTGTCCAAGTCGTCAATAAATATATCTGATATTTTTTATCGTCCAAAATTGTATACAATTTTGGTACACAATCATACACGGAAAGAAGGGATTCACGAGAATGGTTCAAATAGCCAATGCCCCAATCATGCCGCGTCTTAATGATAAATGTTGGACCTGATGATTGAACCAAAAGAACAGCAAACAGATCTAATCCTATTTCCTAAGATGTCTTTAACAAAGGGGTTCAAGGGAGAGCCGCCCGAAATGGATTTTAAAAATGCGGAAAACCCTGTCGAACTTTCCCCTTGTCAATAAAAATACTATTTGAGTGAAAGGAAGCGTATCAAATGACTTACGCAAATGTAAAAACAAATTTACCGGGAACATTCGCAAAAGATCTGCTTGAAAGAAGGGAAAAAGCCGTCCCGCGCGGTGTCAGCAATGGCATTCCAACTTTCGCCAAAGAAGCAAAGGGGGCCATTGTTACAGATGTTGATGGAAATACGTATATAGATTTTGCAGGCGCGATTGGAACCTTAAACGTTGGTCATAATCATCCAAAAGTGGTTGCCGCTTTACAAAATCAGCTGAACCATTTTATCCATACCGGATTCAACGTTATGATGTATGAACCATATGTGGAATTGGCAGAAAAATTGGCCGCCCTTGCGCCCGGCAGCGATGAAAAAAAAGTGATTTTCCTAAACAGCGGCGCAGAAGCAGTCGAAAATGCGGTCAAAATCGCACGCAAATATACGAAACGCCCGGCCATCATCAGCTTCTCGCGCGGATTCCATGGCAGAACATTAATGACGATGTCAATGACAAGTAAAGTTAAGCCGTACAAATACGAATTCGGGCCATTTGCTTCAGAAGTGTATAAAGCGCCGTACCCATACTTTTACCGCAAACCCGGCAATCTGACCGATGAAGCATATGAAGATGAAATGATCCAGGAATTCAAGAACTTTTTTAAAAATGATGTCGCGCCGGAAATGGTTGCAGCGGTTGTCATGGAGCCAATCCAAGGGGAAGGCGGCTTTATTGTTCCAAGCAAAAAATTTGTGAAAGCGGTATATGATTACTGTCATGCAAACGGCATTTTATTCGTATCAGATGAAATTCAAACGGGCTTTAGCCGCACTGGCCGTTATTTTGCGATTGAACATTTTGATGTCGTTCCGGATCTGCTTACGATTTCAAAATCGTTAGCGGCCGGCGTCCCATTAAGCGGCGTGATTGGCAAAAGTGAAATCATGGATGCTGCCAATCCAGGCGAACTGGGTGGGACATATTGCGGCAGCCCGCTTGGCTGTGCTGCCGGTCTTGCAGTGCTGGATATCATCGAATCAGAAAAGCTGAATGAACGCGCGGAAAAAATCGGCCAAACCGTGATGGACACTTTCCAAAGCTGGTATAAAGAATTCGATTTTATCGGTGATGTCCGCGGGCTCGGAGCAATGTGCGCGATTGAGCTCGTAAAAGACAGAGGCACAAAAGAACCGGACAAAGAATTAACGAACCGCATCGTGGAAGAGGCCAACAAACGCGGCCTGCTGCTGCTAAGCGCCGGCATTTTCGGTAATGTCATTCGCATCCTGATGCCAATTGTCATTACGGATGATCAGCTACAGGAAGGATTGGATATTTTAAAACAAGCCATCTTAGCTGCTGCCAGTGTTGAAAAAGTATCTTTGTAATCTTCGAAAGGGCTTGCCGTCTAACTTTTCACACAGAATATCAGCCGAGCGGTCAAGATCAGTAAGCAGTTAGATTATGGCATTGTCGGCCTGAATGACGGGTTTCTTTCCGTTATTCAGGTCCCATTTGGCGGTTTTAAACAGCGCCTTGGACGTGAGGTGGACATCACGGGATTGAAGAATTTCTTGAAACAAAATACATCTTATTGAAAATCAATAATAAATGCTGAACGAATCCGCTCTGCCTCAAATGATAGAAAAATGCCTCTTTCGAAAATGTTTGGCTCTGTCTTCTCCTTACATTGAATCAGCTTTCGAATGCAAAGTTTTTCCTGTTTTTTAATAAATCCCTTGCATTTAGAGGTTCAGCTAAAGCTGTCAGAATCCTTTCCGAATCTAGGTTCAGAAAGCCCTTAGAGGGACGATAAGTTGAAAAGAAATATTTTAAAAAAGTCTATGTCCCTCGTAAACAGTTATCCTTCATTGCTGAAAGTTATAAATGACAGACAATAAAAAAGGCAACTTTCAAAATTCATCTCACTACTATTCATTTCTTTTTCGGAACAGCCAATAAGAGTAAAGAAAAGGAAAAACGATCATGATCATGATGCAGATGGCCGTGATGACTGATGGAATTTTACCGGGCAAAAATCCCCCAAGACAAATCAGTATACCGGAAATTACCAGCAGCTGTGCCCCTTTCCTGTTTGTCTTATTCCAGACGTTTTCATCACTTAATGTCCAAGGCGTCCTGATCCCGATGAAAAAATTCTGTTTCAAAGATGCAGAATAATTTCCAAGAAAAAGGAATAAGGCACCAATGAAAAAATATACCATTTTCGGAGAAGAAATATTTTGGTGGAATCCCGTATATAAGATCATTAAATTAAGAATGAAGAAAAAGATAAATGTGATGAGCTGAATCCGGTTATAATTTTTTAATGAATAAATATAACTTTTCCGCTTTGGATCAATCAACGGCACAATGACGTACAACATCGTAGAAAGCAACAACAAACCGATAAGCATGCACATAACCAGGCTTTTTTGCACAAACCGGTCGATATTGCCGTTGATATCCCAATGTGCAGGTAACGTATCCGGCAGCTTCGGATAAAAAAGCACCCAAATCACCAGCATGACAACTGTTAAAATTGCCTGCAAAACCAATTGCTTTTTCATTGTGGCCCCTCCCCGCTATTTCTTAAATTTAGAATCCAATTGACAACTTCCTGAAAAACAGTCGTATTTAGTGAATAGTAAACATATTTCCCCTTTTTCATGGCTGTGACCAAATCAGCATGCTTTAAAATCGCCAGGTGCTGGGAGATATTCGGTTTACTTGCTTGAAAATGATCTGCGATTTCCCCAGAAGTTAGATCCTTCTCCTTAAGAAGCTCCAAAATCTGCCTTCTTGTTGGGTCAGCTAAAGCTTTAAATAAAGCATTAAGCACATATTTTGCCTCCTATAACATTTAATCATTTAATTAATTGTTTAATTAAACAATACCATGTTATTTGCTCTTCGTCAATAAGTGACTATGGAAGCCTTATTTAGCAAGATTAAACATCTCCCTGACTGGTCCACTCCCAATTACCCTCCCCATAATCGCCAAACCGGTGAACCAGAACCACCATACAAGGATACAGGCAATAGTGAAAGCTGCTTTTGCCGTCCCTGGGTATTTTAAAGAACTTGTCCCGATGACCCCAACCGTATCCAAAATGGCGTAGATTCAGCAGCAAAACCGATACGGCAAACATCACCTATTTTTGCAGTAAATAACCTCCGCCCTCTTTCAACTTCAGACTCACATCACAATGCTTTCCGCAAACCGTTTGATTCTGCCTCCTATTTCATCACGGACACGGCAGAATGCATTCCAAACTTCTTCGGGCGTTCCTTCAGCCTTGGCCGGATCGTCAAATCCCCAGTGGACCCGCCTGACATGAGGAGGTGTGGCCGGGCATCTCTCATCAGCATCTTCGCAAAGTGTGACAACAAAATCGGCATCGTTCAAATACTCCGGATCAATTCGTTTTGACTGTTGACCAGAAATATCAATCCCCGCTTCCTTCATCGTCTTGACAGCATTCGGATTTAAACCGTGGGTTTCTACACCCGCACTCCGGACTTCCCACGCATCACCAAGATATTTTTTCGCCCAGCCTTCTGCCATTTGGCTCCTGTATGAATTCCCTGTGCACAAAAAATAAATTTTTTTCTTGTTCATCATCAAAACTCCCATAATAGGATAAAAAATAGTCCTAATAGCGTGATAAACAGAATGGGAATCGTTAAAGTAATCCCGGTTTTAAAATATGTACCCCATGTAATTTTGACGCCTTTTTGTGATAGTACGTGAAGCCAAACAAGAGTTGCGAGCGAACCAATTGGGGTTATCTTCGGCCCAAGATCAGATCCGATCACATTGGCGTAGACGAGCGCCTCACGCGTCATACCGGTTGTATGCGTTTCTGCAATCGCCAAAGCATCAACCATCACGGTCGGCATATTGTTCATAATGGAAGAGAGGAATGCGGCAATATATCCCATTGCGATCGTGCCCGCGAACAATCCCTTTTCGGCCGAAGCCTGGATCGCATGGGCCAAAGCAGTTGTGAGCCCGGCATTTCCTAAACCAAATACCACGACATACATACCAATTGAGAAGAAAACAATGTTCCATGGTGCCCCTTTTATGACAGCCTTTGTATCAACTGCACGGCTGCGGCCCGCCATGATCAGAAAGAAAACGGCAACCGTACCCGCAATGAATGATACCGGAACATGAATAAATTCACTCCCTAAGTAGCCGATCAATAAAATTCCGAGTACATACCAGGAAAGGCGGAACATTTTTAAATCACGAATGGCCGATTTCGGTTCTTTCAGCTTCGACAAGTTATATTGCCTCGGAATGCTTTTCCGGAAATAAATCAGCAGCACGATAATCGTTGCAGCCAATGAAAAAAGATCCGGGATAATCATTCGGCGTGCATAATCCACAAATGAGATATGGAAAAAGTCGGCCGAGACGATGTTCACTAAATTACTGACGACCAGCGGCAGTGAGGTCGTATCTGCAATAAAGCCGCTCGCCATGACAAACGGAAAAATCATTTTTTCTTTGAAATTTAAGTTTCTAACCATGGCCAATACAATCGGTGTCAAGATTAAAGCGGCCCCGTCATTGGCAAAGAAGGCTGCCACAATCGCTCCTAAAACACTGATGTAAACAAACATTTTTATGCCATTGCCTTTTGCCATCCTCGCCATATGTAAGGCCGCCCATTCGAATAACCCAATCACATCCAGAATTAAGGATATGAGGATGATGGCAACAAATGATAACGTGGCATTCCACGTAATATGAATGACTTCAAGTACATCACTGAATCCGACTACTCCGGCAATTAAAGCGATAGCGGCCCCGCCAATCGCGGACCAGCCGATTGACAAACCTTTTGGCTGCCAAATGACCAAAACTAATGTTGCAATAAAAATAACAATCGCAAATAAAAGCTGTACTGACAAACGAAAGACCCCCAAATTAGCAGCAGGATTGTCCTGCACTTTTATGTAATTTTCCGTTTAGATCCGGCAATTGGTCGAGTATTCGTTTGATAAATGGATAATACTCGCTGCTTTTTCGGATTGAGTAATAAACCCACTGCCCCTTCTTCTCTTCCTCCACCAATCCCACATCTTTTAACTTACGGAGATGCTGGCTGATGGCCGGCTGGCTCATCTGAAATAGATCGACAAACTCACAGACACAGCAGGTATCCACATCAAGAATTTTCATCATCGACAGCCGGGTTTTATCTCCTAATAATTTTAAAAGTACGGCTGCTCGCTCCAGGTTAATCAGCGTATCCAACACCATTCACCTCGCTTCTGTGTTCCTTATATTAATATATAACTATGTACTTATATATGCAACTGAATCATTTCGAGCAGGGCAGGACTCAACTTCCTCTGTCTAATTGTTTATCTAAGTTCTCAAATACGTCCCCAATCCATTGTGTAAAAGCCTTCTGCATCGGAAGTTTAAACTTCGATAAGACTCTTTGTATCCTTTCATAATCCAGCAATTATTGATTACATACCCATGGGAAGACCCTTCTTTAGATGTTCATTTTAAAAGTGTACATTTACAAAATAGAATGTCGTCCCATTTTTCCACTCATCTTCTCTTCGAGTAAAACTTTCAGCTCTGAGGAGTAAAAATTTTTCGTGATAATTTAACTATTCCCCCCCAAAAATGCGGCTAAATATGTAATAATTTAAATAATTAGAGCTTGCTGGACGAATATTTTGGCATGGCTTAGTGACAAGTCGAATACAAGCTAAAATTTGATTCGTTCAGCAAGCCCTAATTAAACTTGGCTGTTTTGAGGGGGTTTTTATTTTGGTTACTAGAAAAGAAAAAAGAAATCGTGAAAAAGAAGCAAATTATTTTTTCGAGTTCCTTAAAATTCAGAAGCATTTTTTCAAAGACCTGATGAATAACCTAAAAAAGGTAGCAGACCACCGACATCAAAGCTATATCACTTATGGTCCAGAGGTCCTTTTATTTACGATGATGTTGAAAAATATGACCGGCCTAAAATCCATGAGAAACATGAGTGAGAGTTTTAATAAAGAAGAATGTATTAAAAATGTAGGGAAGGTGTTAGGCTTAGATTCTCTTGAAGAACTTCCACATTATGATACAATTAACGACTTTTTATCTGGCTTAGATGTAAATGAATTAGAAAAAATTAGAACGTATATGATTAAAGAATTATTGAAAAAAAGGTCTCTCGAGTCTTATCGAATTGAAGGAAAGTACTGGGGTGTCATCATTGATGGAACTGGATTACACACCTTTCATGAGAAACATTGTAAACACTGCCTGAGACGGGCATATACAAATAAAGAAACAGGAGAAACGAACGTACTTTATATGCACCATGTACTTGAAGCCAAGCTTGTCGTGGGGGATATGGTCTTCAGTATTGCCTCCGAATTTATCGAAAATGAATCAGAAAATGTTTCTAACCCACATTTCGCACGTCTTAAATATAGTTTATTCTAATTTTTGAATGAACTATATTTAAATGGCTTGGTGGGATGATATCTTCTTATTTTTGAGGAATTTTCGATAAAATTCTTTTCAATTCGACATTCTTTTCATGAATTCCTCCTATTGTGTGTTATTCTCCTTTGTTTTCGACATTTTTTGACACGTATATTGATACATCATACCCGCATAATTCAATGATTTTTTTGGCTTGTGAATCAATATTATCGGGTAAGAGCCTTATTTTTTGTTGATTTTGATTTATAAGGATCACGGTAATATCTTCTAATTGCTCTAACAATGCTTGGCCTGTGGGTTGATAGAGTTTCCTTTTTCCTTTCAAGATTAGAGATAGGTTCTTTTCTTTCAGTTCTTTTCTAACTCGATATTCTAAAATTCCATAGATTAATAAAGCCATCACATACACAATACCTAAGGCCTCAACCCTTTCCGGGGTTTTCAAGTAAATGGCATCAATCATTTGTGAATCTTTGATTAATCGGAAACGGGTCTCAGCGGCCGACTGTCCTTTATAAACCCTCAAAACTTCTTGATTGGAT
Source organism: Weizmannia sp. FSL W8-1119 (assembly GCF_038008605.1). Classification (NCBI taxonomy): domain Bacteria; kingdom Bacillati; phylum Bacillota; class Bacilli; order Caryophanales; family Bacillaceae; genus Heyndrickxia; species Weizmannia sp. FSL W8-1119. The sequence continues at coordinate 2,336,529 of NZ_JBBOZL010000001.1, forward strand.
AGTGTCTCCTCATCTAATTTATTTGTGATTAAAACAAAAGTGCTGAGCATTTTTTTCTTATTTTCGATAAAATCATGATCTTTTTCAAACGATTCCAGTTGTATTTGATAGATTTGTTCTCGTTTTGTCTGTTCGTCCTTTTTAGGTCTTCCTCTCTTTTTTCGTTTGATAGGTTGATCACTCATCTGGACGTTTAGTTTATAACAGAAATATGAAGCCTTTTGTTTTTTCTTAAAAGATTGAATTGCTTCTAGTGCGTCCTCTTTACAATGAAAGATAACTTTACTCAGTTTTTCTATCTCTTTTTTTAATTGTATTTCTTCCTTTTCGATCGCCCGATTTAGGGTTTTCTCTTTTCGTTGATCTAAATTGTTTGAGTGGACAACAAGAAACCGGTAAGGAAGGTTTTGAATTTGTCTTTCAAAAGCTTGAATTTGGTAAATAGCTGCGTCTTTTTTATTGCTAAGTGAGCCTACCCTTTCCCAGTTATTGAGCAACCATGCCTCTTTCTTTAGTTCTGTGCTTAAACCGAATGTATCAGGTAAACGGGAAATAAACGATAAATTTTGTTGTTGAATTTCCGCTAGATTTTCCGTTGTGATTAATGCAGAATCGGCTTGATAAATGAGATTTTTCCAATCTTCATGGGAAAGGATTTTTCTCATCTTTTGAATGAATTCCACATTCCAAGATTTATCCGAAGTATTCCCATTTTCTACTTTTGCAAGGATAGGAATTCGTTCAGGTGTGACCCCCATCCCCAGAACGATTTGTTTTAAGTCAGGCCTATGGGCCTTACTATACCCGTACGTAATTTGCAGTCCATCTTCCTTCGGTTGCTTATATTCGCCGTAAACAGAAATTGAGGTTGTATCGTTATGCAGTATACCAATAGGAAGATTCAATTTTTTTAGTGCTTTTAATGCAAGGGTGGAATAGACTTTCCATGCTTCGGCTTCATACAAGTAATCTAATGCTCTTCCTAATGCATCATCATTTAATTGATCGGGTGAAACCGATGTATCGAAAAGCATCTCAGAATCTAGGTTTTGATAGAATTCATGAACCTTATAAAGGGGCTTGCCACTGCATAAAATGTTTAAGACAAGGGCTTTAATCCTTGTTCCGGGTGAGATATGACAACGGACAGAATCCCATTTGACTAAATCATTAATGGTTTTTTCGAGTTCTATTTCATCACACAGTTTAGATAAAAGTTGAGACGGCCCCACATGTAAGGTTAAAATTTGATCTGACATAAAAATTTCCTCATCTTCCCGTAATTAGATAATCATTCAATTCTACAAAGAAGGAGAAAATTCCTTTAAAAAAATCTTAAAATGGAAAAATTTACGTGCGGAATATGCGTTCTAAGCAAGATTGTGAATTAAAAGCCTTCGACAGGCTGGCAAAGAAAATAAAAAAAATATTTAAAAGACTACCGATTTGTATCTTGGGAGATAGTCTCTATGCATGTGAAACGGTATTTAATCTGTGCAGGGCGCACAAATGGAAATATATATGCAGATTTAAGGAAGGGAGAATTAAAAGTATCTCGACGGAGTTTAAGGCAATAAAAGAGCTGGAACAAAGTAAGGATCAGAATTCATTAGTTTGGGTGAATGATATTGCCTACAAAGACAGAACGGTCAATCTGATGGAGGCCACAATGAAAACAGAGGATGGGAAATCGAAAGAGTATGTATTTATAACGGATATTAAAATCACGAAAAAGAACGTGGAACGACTCATCGCTGCAGGAAGAAGCCGCTGGAAGATTGAAAATCAAGGATTTAACGAACAAAAAAATAATCGTTACAATATAGAACATGCCAATAGCCAAAACTACACAGCCATGAAAAATCATTATTTATTAGTTCAAATAACAGATATTATTAGACAGCTGTTTGAAAAAGGTTCGTCAATCTTAAAAGCACTCAAAAAAACGGCAAAAGAAAAATCCTCAAATCTGTTGGAATCGTTTCGGACACGTATTTTAACAGACGAGGATTTCACCCATTTAAGTAAGCCAATACAAGTAAGGTTTACTTAATGGTTATATTATAGCAAAGGATGTGATGTAAAAAAAGGTTTTTTGAAGTTATCCACAATTTTAAAAAAGAAATTTGCAAATTCGGCTCTTTTTGACTTTGAAAGCAGGAAAAATAGATGGAAAAATTTTCTAAATGTGGATAAGTCATTTTATCATAAAACATCTAAAAATTGATGAATTTACTCTTCAGAACTGTGATCGTGGAGGTAATTGCGATGTTACAGACTCCTTGTAGCCCAAGGGTTTGAAAAAAGGATAAAAAAATTTTCCCCCTAAAAAGAGGGGGAAACAAGCAAAAATGATAAAAAAATAAGGAGTGGACAAAAATTCCACCCCACTGAAACAAAAACAGGTGAACCCGTTTCCCCAGTAGGTTAAAATAGTTTTAGGACTAACATCTTAACACTGGGAGTTAACACTGGGAGGTTCACCTGTATGGCTATTATACCACAAATGAGTCTGTTTACATGGAAAGAAATTGAGATTCTTGGAGATTTAGACCGTCTTCGCCTTGTACTGGACTACATGCCTGATGAAGCGTTCATGCAAAGCCTTGAAAAGAAAAGGGGGAAGGGCCGTAATGACTACCCCGTTCGTGCCATGTGGAATTCTATCTTGGCAGGCATTGTATTTCAACATGAAAGCATTGAGAAATTACGCCGTGAACTCTCCCGTAATGGCCAATTAAGGGAGATGTGTGGCTTTGAAGGGCAGGTTCCAACTTCATATGCCTATACGCGCTTTCTAAAATCCCTAATCCGTGACGAAGAAATGATGGATAAAATGTTTGAGACTTTGGTAGAACAGCTCCTGGAACGGTTGCCGGATTTTGGTAAACGCTTGGCAATCGACAGCAAGGCGATCTCATCGTTTTCTAAACATCCGAACAAGCATGAAACCGAGGATGGTCGCCGGGATCTGGATGCAAATCATAGCCAGAAGGTTTACAGTGGTGTGACAAAAGAAGGCAACCCATGGCAAAAAGTTGTGAAATGGTTTGGCTACAAACTGCATCTGGTGGTGGATGCAACCTACGAGTTACCGGTAACATTCAAGGTTACAAAAGCGTCTGAGTCAGACATTACGGAAGGGCATAAACTCTTAGAGCAAATGGAAGAAAAGCAGCCAAAGCTTCTGAAAACAGCGGAAACGATGGCGGGAGACCGGGGTTATGATGACACGAAGCTGATTACGAAACTCTGGGATACGTATAAGATTAAGCCCATCATTGATATTCGCAATATGTGGAAAGACCCCGACAAAACACGATTACTCCCGGGAAAGGAAAACGTCGTTTATAACTACAAAGGAACCGTATCCTGCGTATGCCCTGAAACAGGTAAACAACGGGAAATGTGCAACGGGGGATTTGAGAAAGACCGCCAGAAACTAAAAAAACTTTGCCCGGCGAAACAAATGGGAGTGACATGTGAAGGCAAGGCTCAATGCCCCGTGGCACAAGGGCTCCGTATCTCATTATCTGAAGACAGGCGTATTTTTACACCCATTGATCGATCGAGCTATAAGTGGAAAAAAGAATACAACAGACGTACAGCTGTAGAGCGCGTGAACAGCCGGCTTGATACTTCTTTCGGCTTTGAACTTCATACAATTCGGGGAATGGCTAAAATGAAGCTGCGTTGTGGACTGGCACTCTGTGTCATGTTAGCCATGGCCTTAGGCCGGATCAAAGAGAACCAGGCTGAAAAAATGAGAAGCCTCGTTTCTTAACTTATCCACATAAAGGAAATCAATTTCAAAAAAAGCGCTTGTGGATCATTGGATTCGTGCGCCTTTTTTTAGATACATTTCTATATTTTTTCAACAATTATCTGATAACAGTACATTTTTTAAGCGTGTAAAATTGACTTTATAGTGAAAATGGGCATATATTTATCTGACAATATTATATTTCTGGTGGTGTTCTATTTGCATTGAAAGAAAAATTGTTAACATCGCAAAAAGCTCGATCGTGTCTTACATCTTGAAGATGGCAAGCTATTCTGGTAACATTAATAATCAGGGCTGTCAAGCAATCTTGGCGGTCCTCATTTTTTCAGATTTGACCTATCTTTTTTATAATTAAGGCAATAAACATAAGCAGGTGAAAACCTTGTCGATAAAGAAACGATTAATTTTTTCAAATATAGGGATGGTCGTTATTCCGATTATTGGTATCTTATTAGTAGAAATCATATTGGGATACTTTTTATTTGTGGTTTTTAACGGGAATCCCCACGGCACGGATTTAACCCTATTCATTAGTTTCCGATTTATTGCAATGGCCCTAATACTAGTCGTAACAAATGGATTACTAACTTATTATGTTTCCAAAAGCATTCTCATCCCCATCAAAAAACTGTCCATTGCGGCAAAGAAAATCAGTGAGGGTGATTTAGAATATAGTGTTGAATCCAATAAAAGGGATGAACTTGGTGAGCTTTGTAATACATTTGAAGGAATGCGTCTGAAACTTAAAGAAGCAAAGGATGCTCAGATACAATATGAACAAAATAGGCAGGAGCTAATTGCAAGTATTTCTCATGATTTGAAAACACCCTTAACCTCCATAAAGGGCTATATAAAAGGAATTCAGGATGGAGTGGCAAATACCCCGGAAAAGTTAGAGCGTTATCTGAACATCATTTATAAAACGGCAAATGATATGGATGGACTCATTGATGAATTATTTCTATATTCCAAGCTGGATTTACATCGACTACCATTCCATTATGAGGAGGTAGATCTGTACCCTTTTTTCGCCGATTTTGTTGATGAATTGGCATTCAACCTGGAAAAAGAACAAGGTACTGTAACCCTTATTGCAAATAAGAATGATTCCTATATAGTGAAAGCTGACAGAGATAAATTGAAACGTGCTGTTACAAACATTATCCAAAATAGCCTGAAATATATGGGGAAGAGTGATAAAAAGATCCAGGTACTGTTATTATCCAAGTCCAATGAGGTCATTGTAGAAATAAAGGATAATGGCATCGGCATAAGGAAAGAAGATATGCCCCATATTTTTGAAAGTTTTTACCGTATCGATACTTCGAGAAACTCTTCCACTGGCGGCAGTAGGAAAAGGGACAAGTATTTATTTCAAACTAAAAAAGGTGATGTAAATGCCAAAAATATTAATCATCGAGGATGAACGAATAATTGCAGAATTGGAACGGGATTATTTAGAGGTTAATGGGTTTGAAAGTGATATTGCTACAACTGGTGAAAAAGGATTAGAACTAGCAATGACGCAAACCTATAACCTTATTCTATTGAATTTAATGCTTCCTGGAATGGATGGATTCGAATTGTGCAAAAAGTTAAGAGAAACATTGGATATACCCATATTGATGGTAACAGCTAGAAAGGAAGATATAGACAAGATTAGGGGATTTGACCGAGGTGCTGATGATTATATCGTAAAGCCATTTAATCCGAATGAATTGGTAGCAAGGGTAAAAGCACATATTTCAAGATATGACCGTCTAATTCATCGTGAACATCAACAAGATGACCTCCAAATAAGCGGCCTTCTTATCCAAAGTGAATCAAGGCGGGTAATAGTAAATGGAGAAGAGAAAACATTGACCGCTAAAGAATTTGACTTACTACAATTTTTGGCGACAAACCCGAACATTGTATTCAGCAAAGAACATTTATTTGAGCGTATTTGGGGATATGACTCAATTGGAGATACCACAACAGTCACTGTTCATATTAGGAAAATCAGAGAAAAAATTGAGGAGGATCCTTCTAATCCAAAATTCATAGAGACTATTTGGGGTGTAGGTTATCGGTTTAAAAAATAGATTAGACCAGAACGCACCTAGGAAAGGATTGAAGAACGCTTGAAACCTTGTCGCATAAGGGGTGGGATCCTGGTTGTCCCTATTTAGGACACCATTTTATTTAGACAATCAATGGCCTCATTGATCAGACCCCTATAAGGCTGCGGTCCAAAATCAATTTGGATCGCAGCCGGTAGCCTTTAACCTAACAACTTATGATAAATCGATTTAGCCTCAGAAATATCCTTTGCTCCGTGAATCAAGACCCTGCCATCTTTAAAAATGATGATTCGGTGCGGACCTGTACGATAGGATAGAAGATAAGGATTTCGCTGAACAGTTCCCCCTTGGTTTGAAAGTATTCTTTCTAAGAGCCCTTGCCAAAATGCTATATCCCCTGAAACTGTAAGCAGTCAGACAATTAAAGGTCGTTGATTTATTCCACTAAAGAAAAAAGACGTTTGTAGGAACATTATGACAAATGTAAAAATAAATTGTGAGTTTTTGATTTTAATGGGGTAAATTTATTTATTATAAGTGTCTAAATTTTTCCATTTTAGTCGGGTTTCAATAGATTAAGCTACTCATTCCTGTGGTAAATATTGTAAAACGGAAAAGGATGATTTTTTTTTGAAAAAAAAAAGAGCCATGAAAGCCACTCCTTTGTTAAGATATAAGTACCACCAAATATCCAGGGAGTGATTTCATGACTAGTTCTATTCTAACACAAACCAGAGACTTTTCAATACAACAAAATTTGATTCCCCACAATTGGCAAGACTATGCCGATATACCATTTGTCATTCCAGCCATGTGTTTCCCATGGGAGATTTTTAAGCCGATTGAACGAGAATACTACACCCTTTTATATTTGCACCTAAAAAATGAAAGAGCACATGATCCTTCTAATGAAATACAACCGGCACTATTTTCAATAACGGAGGAAGAAGACAAGTCTGCGTCTTCATTATTTCATCTCCCTTCCACTGGGAGAAAACCGCATCCTTTCATGCCCTTTTTTCGTGCTTTTGAACTGGCCTCTTTACAGTATATTGAAGTGATGGTGGAGAGTGTCTATTTGCAAGTGAAATCAAACCCGCTATTTGCCACCATGTGTGGATTTACAGAGAAAATTCCGAGCTACCGGTCCTTTGCTCGTTTTGATCAAATCATGACAACAAATGGTCTTTGGGAAAAAGCCCGGCTATTGGTTGTTGAATATAATAAAGGGGAAGGCGTGGTTGAAACGAATGAGGAAGCAGCCGCCGTGGATACATCGCATATAGAGGCAGAAGCAACCTTGAATAAAACAAGGAAGACGTGTTCTTGTGAGGGTGATTGCGATTGCCCCAGAGTCCTTACGGACGACAATGTAGGGGTAATGCGTAAAAGTAATGCAGTCTCCTATATTGCGCATAAATTATCAATGGTATGCGGGGTGAAATCCGGTTTGCCTTTGACGCGGGAAGTATTTAAAGGAAATACACCCGATGGGAAAACATTAGAACCGACATTGGAAACGTTTAAGGCAGAGCACCCCGAGATGGCTGAGCAGTTGAGCTTTATCCTGGCAGATGGAATCTACCAAACGCCGGAAAATCAAAAAGTGACAAAGGATGTATTACAGGCGAAATTGGTGGCACCGATCAATCCACGGAACCGTAAAGATAAACCAACTACCGCCCGGGGGATTGAAAAAATCAACCGGTACGGCACTCCCATCTGTATCAGTGGACATAAAATGGAACTTAGAGGATCTGATCGGGAAAAGGGGCAATATATTTACACTTGTCCTGTATTTCATCCAAATGCCAAGCAAGAAGGTCTCACCTGCCCGCTAGCGAATCACGCGGAATGTTGTAATGGGGCAGCACAAGGAAGAGTATTTAGGATAGACTTTGATCAAACGCCTCAAGTAGATGTCGAGTTGCCTCAACATGGTCGCACATTTGAAGTGTTATATAGTGCCAGGACGATCATCGAAAGAATCTTTGGCATTCTAAAAGACGGATACAGTCTCCGTCGTGTTCACAAGCGTGGGAAACAGGCAGTTGAAGCTCATGTAGATCGATGCATGATATCTATGCATATCATGGCAAATATGGCGTACCATCAGACTGGAAAGGCCAATTGTGGATGGACACGCAATCGGCTGCAAAGAGCAAATTAAGTTATTCACAGGTGGATATGTGAATAACTCAAATGAACGTTTTCTTTCCACAAAGGGTAGTGAAAAAAACCATTTTGTGAAGGCGGGATACGTATGCCCTTTTTTTGAAGAAAAATGACCGTTTTACTTCTATTGAATTGAAAATCTGGATGTAAATTGAAAATCTGGATGAAAAGGCAAAAAAAAATCGGGATAATTAATTTTCCAGAGCCTCGCTCAAGGGTATATTTTTATTTTGGCAGAGGCTCTAAGGTTTCTAAATCACGTGTGACCGGAGAGGGGGGGCGTATTTGAACAGTATCTCTTCCACATAGCATTGTCGTTTTTGTTTGGTTTTCAAATGTCAAAAACGGGTAGGAGCGGTTGTTTCCACAAGAAGGGCAATCTTCTTTCTTTAATTTGTCTACTTTTATTGTACGATGTTGATTTTTCCATAAATCAAACGAAACGAGTTTATTTCGCAATGATTCCAAGTCACCAACCAAAATTTTTAATGCCTCAGTGATTTGATTGGCAGCAACCATATTAACTGCCGGACCAATAATACCAGCAGTATCACAAGTTACCCCTCCAAGTGGTACTGTTTCTAACAAACAAGAAAGGCAGGGAGTCTTTTCAGGAATAATCGTATAGGAGACTCCATAGCTCCCGACGCAGGCACCGTAAATCCATGGCACTTTGTACTTCTGTGCTATGTCGTTTATCATCATTCTGGTTTCAAAGTTATCTGTCCCATCGATTATAAGGTCCGCTTTCTGTGCCCATTTCTCAAGTTCTAACACAGAAGCATCTGCGACGACTGCCTCGATGGACACGGAGGAGTTGATGGACGTTAAACGATTTTTGGCCGCAATTGCTTTTGGCAGTCTTTTTTCGGCGTCTTGTTCAGTATATAATTGCTGCCGCTGTAAATTTGACCACTCTACATAGTCCCGGTCCACAATCGTTAGTTGACCAATACCAGCACGTACAAGCGCTTCCGCATTTGCGGAACCAAGTGCCCCAGCTCCTATGATGAGGACATGTTTCGTTGAAATCTTTTCCTGCCCGTCTTTTCCGATTGGAAGGAAGAGCACTTGGCGTGAGTATCGATTATTCACCCGATGCTCATTCCTTCCATTGGACTGCTCGCAGCGGCATAGCGTTTTTTCTCGATACGGCCTGCTTCAAATCCTAACCGTCCAGCTTCGATTGCTAACCTCATGGCTTTTGCCATTTTAACAGGATCAGTTGCTAGTGACACCGCCGTATTTAATAAAACGCCATCGGCACCTAATTCCATTGCCAAAGCCGCATCGGCAGGCGAACCAATTCCAGCATCCACTATAACCGGAACGACAGCTTGTTCAATGATAAAACTTAAGTTAACTGGATTAAGGATGCCTTGACCAGACCCGATTGGAGAGGCACCTGGCATAACGGCGTGACATCCAATCTCTTGAAGCTTTCTGGCTAATACAACATCGTCTGAGGTATAGGTGAGGACAATGAACCCCTCTTTTACCAATTCTTCTGTAGCTTTAAGGGTTTCAATTGGATCTGGCAGCAAAGTTTTGTCACAGCCAATGACTTCCACTTTAATCATGTCGCATAGACCCGAAGCTTTTGCCAGTTTTGCAATTCGAACCGCTTCTGCTGCTGTTTTGGCACCAGCCGTATTCGGCAACAGGGTATACTTTGAAGTGTCCAACTGTTCTAAAAAGTTCGGCTGATTTGGTTCAAAAATATTCATCCGCCGAACGGCAAATGTAAGGATTTCCGTTTTCGAAACTTCAACCGCTTCTTTTTGGATTTCATAGCTTGGATATTTTCCAGTTCCAAGCAATAAACGAGAATGAAAGGATAATGGACCAATTTTTAACATATCATCCGCCTCCTACAAAATGGACAATTTCAATTCGATCTTTATCAGATAATCTAGTACGCTGGTGTTCTGTCCTTGTTAATATCTCTCCGTTGATTTCGACAACGACGACTTTATCATGAATTTCGTAGTATTTAAGTAAATCTGTGACAAATACAATCTGTTCTGGTAATGAAACGGACTCACCATTTATTGTAATAACCATTATAGACCTCCTAATGAACCTTTTGCTTGTTTCGATCAATCCTGAAAGCGGAGAGAAGCGTATCATCTGGATGGCCTTCCAATAAATCAGCTATCAGTTGACCAGTAACCGGGCTTAATAAAATACCGTTACGGTAATGCCCCGCTGCAATAAACAATCCCTTCTTAAACGGATGTTCTCCTATGTACGGGAGGCCATCCCCTGTTTGCGGCCGAACACCTGCCCATGCTCGTTCCCACTTGGCATCTTTTATTTGGGGAACCAATTGGATCGCTCTCTCTACTAATGAAGCAATTCCCCCAAGCGTCACTTTTTTATCAAACGTATTTTCTACCTGGGTAGCACCAATAAAGATTTCACCATTCCGCTTTGGTACAAAGTAGCATCTCTTATCGGAAAAAATCGTTCTCTTCAGGATAGGGGTATCAGATTTAACGGAAAAGCATTCGCCCTTTACCGGATAAACCGGCATGTCTATCCCTGTATCCTTCATCAACTGTGCTGACCATGCTCCCGTTGCAAGGACAACCTGATGGCAATGGATGTCACCGGAAGTCGTTTTAACCCCAATGACACGTTCCCGTTCATAGATGAACGAGAGGACTTCCGTGTTTTCAAGAATTTCCGTTCCAAAATGAATCGCTGCCTTTGCAAAGGCCTTCGATAAGGTTGCCGGCATGACGTGGCCATCATTAGGAAGATACATGCCACCAACGATGTTAGAGGAGAGGGACGGCTCCATTTCCAAACATTCATGAGAATCAAGCCACTTTATGGCTGGATCCCAATTTTGCTGGAAGGTCACCTGTTTTTTTACTTCCTCTGCGATAGCATCGGTTTCGGCAATTTTTATGATCCCTTTTTGGTCAAACTCTATATCGATTCCAGTCATTTCATACAGTTCGTTTGCAAGTTCAGGAAACATAGCTTGGCTTTTTAAAGCGAATTGGAACAGTGGACCGTCTTGTTCTATCTCCGCTTGTGCCGCAAGCATTCCCGCTGCCGCACTAGAGGCTTCACATGCTAATTGTTTCTTCTCAATTATGGCTACTTTTCTTCCTCTTTTTGAAAGTTGATAGGCGATAGAACTTCCGTTAATTCCGCCGCCTATCACGACAACATCAAATGTACGCGTCAATTTTTCCATCTCCATTTATTAAGGCATTGTAGTAATCCTTAACTGCTGATAAAGGATCACGAGCCTCAAGTATTCCTGACATGACGGCAATCCCTTTTGCACCAGCGTGAATAACACTTTGGGCATTTTCTGGCGTTATACCGCCAATCGCAATCACCGGTATGTCTAGTTGTGCCACTTTGGCTAATTGTTTTAGCCCCTTGGGTATCTTTCCGGGCTTTGAGCCGGAAAAAAAGATGTGGCCGAACAAGACGTAATCCGCACCATCCCGATTGGCTTTTACGCCTTCACGATAGGAATGAATCGATCGGCCAACTTTAAGAAAGGGAAACATGGTTTTGACAATCGAAGTTTCCAAGCTATGAAAGGCTAGCTGAACACCAGCTGCTTTCGCTGCCAAAGCGACATCTACCCGGTCATTAATGATCATTTTGGATAGGGGAATGTTTTGCGCTAGATACTCAATTATCTGGTAAAGTTCCCGTGCCGTTTTTTGTTTTTCCCGTATGTGGATGGCCGTTACGAACGGGTGAATATCGGTTAATATTTCATGTAACTGTGCAACGGGCATTTTGCCATTCGAGATCACATGTAATTCTTTAATACCGTTAGAAATTTAGCTCACCTCCTTGGAAAATTTCCACATAAATGAACCTAATGAAAAACAAAAAAGCCACTTTCTTCGGTAAGAAAATGGCTGATGATTTGAAAAGAAATCAAATATCCTGTTTCCACTTTCCTACGCTGGTATTACCCAGATCAGGTTCATAAGAGTCCCGAAGTATACTTCGATCTCAGCCTTTTAAAAAAGGCACCTCTAGCGGATGACTTCGTGTATTAAATTGTAAATATTGCCTATAGTTTAATAATACCACATATCTAGAAAAGGTCAACAATTTATATAGGCAGTTTGTCTTCTTCCATGCCCGGAAATAACTGTAGTAGACAAAGGCAGGTCCCGTGAAGCAAAATGTCTCGATAGAACATCGAGTCTTTTTTCAAGTATATGATAAAATCATCAAGTCCCCTGTCTTCCGGTCTGGCATTGAGTTGAGAAACTTCAAATGCACCGTGCAAAAACCTTATTACTCAATTATGTTAACTAGAAAATCGTTCCTTCTCCGGGTTCATTTTTCTTATAGACCGATCTAATAGTGGAATGAGGGCAACAAGGATAAAGCTTATTCCGCCAACTGTAGCAACCATTTTATATCCAAAAATCTCAGCCAAAGGAACTGCCATCACCTGACCAATGGGGATTGTAATAAAAGCTCCTAAGTCATCAAAAGCAAGTACCCGTGAAAGTTTATCACGTGGAATCGCTTGCTGTAATGTTGTATCCCAGCCGATTCCAGAGATCGTTTGTCCAACCCCCGCGATTGCTGTAACAATTAATAAATAAGGTAATGCGAATCCTTGGCCAAGGACGATCAGAGGTATTCCACCGAAAGCAACGGCAATCAAACTGTCCCGAAGAGGATACCGGAGTTGTAATTTCAGCATCACTAGACTAGCTATAAGAAGACCCACTGCTTTTATACTTAATGTTAGACCCCATCCAGTTGAACCAATGGTATTTTTAGCAATAATGGGTCCAAGCACTTGCCACACACCCATTTGGACTGCATTTATTAAAGCAAAAGCTCCCGTTATTAACCAAATCCAACGACGCCTTCGAAAGTAACTCCACCCCTCGCGCATTTCGTGCATGAACGAAGTTTTCGAAACAACAGGATGTGAAGGAATATGAACTCTACTCATAAAAATAGAGGCGATAAAAAAACTAATCGCATCAATTGCAATCCCCCATCCTCCTCCGAAAATTGCTACTAAAGTCCCTGCAAGAGCAGGACCAACAATTTTAGATGCACTCCGTGATAAATTTAACAGTGAATTAGCTTGTTTGATATGTTTTCTTTCCACCAATTCAGGGATAATACCTCGCATTGCAGGGGAAGTAAAGGCTCCTAATATACCATTTATAATTGCCAATGGGAAAATCGTATATGGATTTCCGCCTGCAAGGACGATAATGGCAATCCCCATTTGAGAACATCCGGAACCGAGGTTACTTAGGCGTATTAATTTATCTCGTCTGTAACGATCAGCAATACTGCCGCCGATAACCAGCATCAAAATATTAGGGAGAACCGCAGCCGCAAGTATATACCCCAATAGATGTTGGCCCTGCTTAACTTGAAGAATTGCAAAAGCAAGAGAAACAGGAGTCATCGCACTTCCGAATAAAGAGACTGTTTGCCCTAAGAAAAACCACTTGAACTTTTCACTAAGTGATAAAGTATTAAATATTGACTGATTTCTCAAGGCGAGCCCTTCTTTCAATTGTTATCGGATAGGACCCCTTTGTATGAGACTTTCTTTTGGTAAATGTCTGATCACTTTTCCAGCCATCAATATTCTGCTTGCCTGTATATTCTTTTTCATTTTAAAGGTGGACCCTGGTTTTCCCAAACAGTTGCGGTTCAGATAGACTCTCTATATTTTCGAGCGAACGTCCTGTCGTTTTTGGCGCCAGTAGTGCGATATCCAATACGACAATCAGCATTGCTATTGCAACAATAATAAACATCGCTGTTGCACCTTCATTTTCCAGTACCGGGAGCAGCATAAACGGCATAAGGCCGCTCATAATACGGCTGATGCTGTATGCCATTCCGGTAGCACTCGCACGGATTTCAGTTGGAAAGATTTCCGCCTGCAGTACGTGGAAAGCATTTGAAAAGATATTGCTGCAAAGTGTATAGGCAAATCCAAATACAATGACCAGAAAAGGCGAACCGCCGATTCCAAATAAAACGCCAAATACACCCATACAAACAGCGGAAAAGCACACCAGCCATTTACGGTCCATTTTTTCGATAAGCGGAACAGAAAGTAATGATCCGAGCGGGTAGCCGATAAATGACAAGGCGATATACTCCAGTGAATGCGTGACAGTGTAGCCTTTTGATGCGAGTACAAGCGGCGCAAGCGTCCCAAAGCCGTAGTAGCCAATCGTTTGGAAAATTTGAAAAATGTAAAGCATGACCGTACTTTTCCATAATCTTTTTTGAAAGACAGCACTCAAAGTACTTCCCTTTGGCATTTGGTCTGCAGGCTCAGGTTGTAATTTTGAAACCATCCCGGCCTCTTTCTTTCCTTTCTGAAATCTCTCCAGTAATGCAACTGCTTCCTGCATTCTTCCTTTAGTGGCAAGCCAGCGCGGAGATTCCGGAAGCGTACGCGCCGCCATCAAGACGAAAACACCCCCTGCCGCCCCAAGCAGGAACACCCATCTCCATCCATCCAATCCCATGGGGCTTAAAGGCACAAGGACACGGGAAAGAAATCCTTCAACAGGAACGGCGAGAAAACCAAGCGTATACGCCCAGGCAATATATTTCCCGCGTTTTACCGACGGAATCAATTCGCTTAAATATGTATCACATAACGCCGGCTGCGCGCCCAGACCCATTCCTGCCAGGAACCGGAAAAAGATGACCGTGACGACATTCGGGCTAAAGGCAATGAAAATAGTAAAAAGACTATAAATGCCGATATTTAGCATAAAAGCCCGCTTTCTGCCGTAACGGTCTGCAATATGGCAAAGGAAAATAGCCCCGATAAACATCCCCAAAAAGCTGGAGCCCAGCAGCAAAGGCATGAGCGAAGCCGAGACATGAAATTCTTCACCTAATACACTGGAGAGCACACCTGCAAGAAATAACTCAAAAAACTCGAAAAATAATCCCATTCCAATTACCGCGGTTGCCCGTTGTTGCACTTTTCCTACTGACAGCCTGTCCAACTGATGTCCGATCGTCTGATTCAACGGTCATACCTCCCTGAATTGTCATTTTCTTTAGCTGAATGAAACTTCAACTTAATTGAAGCGGTTGCTAATATTGTATGGATTTCTAACATTGCAAAAATTAAATATCTCTATATTAGTATTTTTTATTCAGCTCGTCAACCCTTTTTGCAGATTTTTTAGAGATTAAAAAAAGTTGAACCTTCTATTTTTGGCAATCAACAGGTATCCCAAATGGAAGGCGTGAAAGCGAAATGCAACAGCAATATTCGGGGTCCCATAAACGATTTCTTATAGCAAGCAATCCTTTAAAAAAGCGGAGCTGCACAGAAAAAGAACATGTATTGTGACCGGTAAAATGATGGTGCAGCTCGGCCATGTGAAAAATTGCCACGATTGCGGGCGGTGGTTGAGATGGCAAAAACAGATGTGCAGCTCGACGATGTGAAAAAGTGCTGCCGATTTTTTGCCCATAAACAATCCAACCAACAGCCCCCCAAAAAAACAACCGATTCCATCCCTTGGATCAAACTGCGGATAAGAATCCAATTTATACTTGTCTTTGTGTTGCCGGGTCTTCCTGGCTGTTTTTTCTTAGAGCCTCTGCCAAAATAAAAATATACCCTTGAGCGAGGCTCTGGAAAATTAATTATCCCGATTTTTTTTTGCCTTTTCATCCAGATTTTCAATTTACATCCAGATTTTCAATTCAATAGAAGTAAAACGGTCATTTTTCTTCAAAAAAAGGGCATACGTATCCCGCCTTCACAAAATGGTTTTTTTCACTACCCTTTGTGGAAAGAAAACGTTCATTTGAGTTATTCACATATCCACCTGTGAATAACTTAATTTGCTCTTTGCAGCCGATTGCGTGTCCATCCACAATTGGCCTTTCCAGTCTGATGGTACGCCATATTTGCCATGATATGCATAGATATCATGCATCGATCTACATGAGCTTCAACTGCCTGTTTCCCACGCTTGTGAACACGACGGAGACTGTATCCGTCTTTTAGAATGCCAAAGATTCTTTCGATGATCGTCCTGGCACTATATAACACTTCAAATGTGCGACCATGTTGAGGCAACTCGACATCTACTTGAGGCGTTTGATCAAAGTCTATCCTAAATACTCTTCCTTGTGCTGCCCCATTACAACATTCCGCGTGATTCGCTAGCGGGCAGGTGAGACCTTCTTGCTTGGCATTTGGATGAAATACAGGACAAGTGTAAATATATTGCCCCTTTTCCCGATCAGATCCTCTAAGTTCCATTTTATGTCCACTGATACAGATGGGAGTGCCGTACCGGTTGATTTTTTCAATCCCCCGGGCGGTAGTTGGTTTATCTTTACGGTTCCGTGGATTGATCGGTGCCACCAATTTCGCCTGTAATACATCCTTTGTCACTTTTTGATTTTCCGGCGTTTGGTAGATTCCATCTGCCAGGATAAAGCTCAACTGCTCAGCCATCTCGGGGTGCTCTGCCTTAAACGTTTCCAATGTCGGTTCTAATGTTTTCCCATCGGGTGTATTTCCTTTAAATACTTCCCGCGTCAAAGGCAAACCGGATTTCACCCCGCATACCATTGATAATTTATGCGCAATATAGGAGACTGCATTACTTTTACGCATTACCCCTACATTGTCGTCCGTAAGGACTCTGGGGCAATCGCAATCACCCTCACAAGAACACGTCTTCCTTGTTTTATTCAAGGTTGCTTCTGCCTCTATATGCGATGTATCCACGGCGGCTGCTTCCTCATTCGTTTCAACCACGCCTTCCCCTTTATTATATTCAACAACCAATAGCCGGGCTTTTTCCCAAAGACCATTTGTTGTCATGATTTGATCAAAACGAGCAAAGGACCGGTAGCTCGGAATTTTCTCTGTAAATCCACACATGGTGGCAAATAGCGGGTTTGATTTCACTTGCAAATAGACACTCTCCACCATCACTTCAATATACTGTAAAGAGGCCAGTTCAAAAGCACGAAAAAAGGGCATGAAAGGATGCGGTTTTCTCCCAGTGGAAGGGAGATGAAATAATGAAGACGCAGACTTGTCTTCTTCCTCCGTTATTGAAAATAGTGCCGGTTGTATTTCATTAGAAGGATCATGTGCTCTTTCATTTTTTAGGTGCAAATATAAAAGGGTGTAGTATTCTCGTTCAATCGGCTTAAAAATCTCCCATGGGAAACACATGGCTGGAATGACAAATGGTATATCGGCATAGTCTTGCCAATTGTGGGGAATCAAATTTTGTTGTATTGAAAAGTCTCTGGTTTGTGTTAGAATAGAACTAGTCATGAAATCACTCCCTGGATATTTGGTGGTACTTATATCTTAACAAAGGAGTGGCTTTCATGGCTCTTTTTTTTTTCAAAAAAAAATCATCCTTTTCCGTTTTACAATATTTACCACAGGAATGAGTAGCTTAATCTATTGAAACCCGACTAAAATGGAAAAATTTAGACACTTATAATAAATAAATTTACCCCATTAAAATCAAAAACTCACAATTTATTTTTACATTTGTCATAATGTTCCTACAAACGTCTTTTTTCTTTAGTGGAATAAATCAACGACCTTTAATTGTCTGACTGCTTACAGTTTCAGGGGATATAGCATTTTGGCAAGGGCTCTTACTGTATAGGAGACAGCTAAAAAGATGATGGCGATGCCGGCTGCCTGTATATAGGACGGTGCGAAACCAGTGATGAGAATATCAAGTAAAATGGCAACACACGGATCAAGATAAGAAAGGGCTGAGATGACGGACGTGCGCAAAAATCGGATGCTGCCATAAAACAGCAAATACACGATACCGGTATGGATGACACCTGTCAGCAAGCTGAATGTCCAGTTTCCGGGAGTCAGCCCAGTGTATTTTGAAAAATCGACAAAAGGTGTCAACATGATAATCCCAATGAATGTTTGCAGAAACGTGACGAGGTATGGCTTGCCTGTTTGATCCTTGTGCCGATCATCACGGTACACGCATAAAAAATCGCCGCACAAAATGCGTAAACCGACCCAAGCAGGAGAACGTGGCTGAACGCAGAGGAAGCTGTTACGGTAATCATGATGGTGCCGATAAAGGCCGCCAAAGTGGCAAGCAGTCCGCCCCATTGGAATTTTTCCCGGAACAACGTCCAGCCTGCAACGAGCACAATGAGCGGAGCTGTATTGTAAATGGAAATTGCGACGGTGACAGAAGTTTTTTCAAACGCCAAAAACAAGAAAAGCCAGTTGATAACAAGCGTAACACCGCCGCCTAAAATAAAGAGCATCTCTTTTATATTCCAGCGCTCTTTTTTGTACTGGCCGGTTGCAAGCCAGTAAACGGCTAAGATCGCTGAAGCACTCACACAGCGGACGAAAACAAGCTCCAGTGCGGGCAGACCCGTATACTTAGAGAAAAATCCGATTGAACCAAAAATCACCATTGAGATGCTCAGTTTTAAAAATGCCGATTTATTCATGAAAATAGACCTTCTTTTATGTATAAAGTCGTATTTTCAGTATAATTTGCATTAAAAAAATTGTAAATAAAAGGCTTGGCACGCTGCGCTGCGCCAAGCCTTTTGTAGACCACGTATACGACCTGCCGTCATCCTCCTCAAAGCGGATGCTGACGGTAAACGGATCAATACTGTATTCCTGCTCAAACCATTTGCAAATCGCAGGATTCAGTCAGGAAATCAAAAATTTTGTCGTTTTATAAAACGAACAAAATATCCTAGCTCTGTTGTCTGCTGTAACAAGTCGTCATCATGCAAATGGGTGCTCGGGCTTAATGTTAAAACTTAAGTTCATTTATAGCTGCTTGAACTCTTCTTTTAATGTGTTCTTAACATGGGGGCCACATTAGCGGCACGGGGCACGTTTTTTGGCAATCATCTTTTAGTCGAACCGAATCATGATTCTGGATGAGTCCCCTTTGGCCAATTTGTCGAAACCCTCATTTATCTCATCCAAAGAAATGACATCACTTACCAATTCATCCACTGGCAAGCGGCCGTTTTTAAAAAGCCGGATATAATTTGGAATATCCCTTTCCGGAACACAACTACCGATATAGGAACCTTTTAGCGTCCGTTCCTCGGCCGTCAGCGTTACATAAGGGAAAGAAAAATGATGTTTTGGATCCGGTAGTCCTGTCGTAACGGTTGTGCCACCGCGCTTGGTGATGCCATATGCCGTTTCCATCGCCGGGACTGCACCTGCCGTCTCAAAAACAGTATCCAGTCCCCCGCCAGTTGCTTCACGTATTTTCTCAACAACATCTGGATCTTTGGAATTAAATACATCTGTTGCCCCAAACCTTTTTGCCAACGCAAATTTATTTTCATTGACATCTACTGCTACTACACGGCTCGCCCCTGCTGATACAGCCCCGATTAAAGCGCTTAATCCGACGCCGCCCAAACCGACAACCGCAACTGTGCTACCCAACTTAATCCGGGCTGTATTCACGACTGCCCCGACTCCCGTTATGACAGCGCATCCAAAAAGGGCAAGCTTTTCAAACGGAATCTCTTTTTCAATCTTAATCAAAGAACGACGGGACACAACAGCATATTCTGAAAAAGCGGATACGCCGAGATGGTGCCTGATGTCTTCACCATTTGCATGCAGCCGGATGCCGCCCCCTGGTAAAGTGCCTGCCGCGTTTGAAGCCGCACCCGTTTCGCATAATGCAGGGCGTCCCTCCTTGCACGGCAGGCATTCGCCACAGCTTGGCACAAACACACAAACAACATGGTCACCCGGTGCAAGATCCGTCACGCCTTCACCGGTTTTCACCACTTCACCGGCAGCCTCATGCCCAAGAGCCATCGGTAAAGGCCGGGGTCTGCTGCCATTTATAACAGATAAATCCGAGTGGCACAAACTGGCCGTCTTCATCTTAACAAGCACTTCCCCTTGTTGCGGTTCATCGAGCTCCAATGTTTCAATTTTAATCGGTTTGCTTGCTGCATATGGCATAGCAGCACCTGATTCCCGTAGTACAGCAGCTCTGATCTTCACTCTCACCCATCTCCTCTGAAATTCGTTATGTATCAGCGCACTTGAACGGTTTTCAAAGTCTACGAATATCACTTATATGCTTTGTGTAAGGCGAATTGGGATTGCTGAACAAATCCGGAACGCCCGGAACTAGCGGGTATCGTACTTCATAACCTTGATAAGAGTACTGATTTGTGTATACATTCACTATTATCAAATTCTTTATTTTATTTTACGGCTGAATCGTGAAAAAAACAAATAAACAGCCTTTAGTAAACGCAAACCGAAATTCATCCCTTTCCTTTTACCCTTCACACGATTGAAGAGAGTATCTTCTACCGGAAAATGAAAAAACGCTCCTTACGGTATTGTAAGGAACGTTTCACCGAAAAACTGAAATGCGATCTTTTGATACCGGTGGTCGGGGTCGAACCGACACTCCCGAAGGAACACGATTTTGAGTCGTGCGCGTCTGCCAATTCCGCCACACCGGCATGATCCTATGAACCGCAAACAAAGCTGTTTGTTATGTCACTTTTATAATTATATCCAGATCGTAAAAAATGTCAATAACCATTTTGTGAAAAAGGGAAGCAAAACAGCTTCCCTCTTCAGGCATGACCTTCCTTCAGTTCACTTAGGATCTCATAAGACCGCAGCCGCTCTTCATGGTTGTAAATATGCGATACAAACATCAACTCATCGACCTGTGTATCATCCAAAAATTCTTCCATTTTCTCTTTGATTGTCTGTTTTGAACCGATAAAAGCATATTCAAGCTGACGCAATGCCGCTTCTTTTTCAAACGGGGTCCAAATCCCGTTCATGCTATCGACAGGCGGCTGCAGCGTCTGCGATTTGCCTCGGATAACGCCGAGGAAAAACTGGTACAGGCTTGTTGCGATTCTTTCTGCTTCTGCATCTGTGTCAGCTGCTACGCCATTCACACACGCAATCACATATGGCTTTTGCAAATACTTGGACGGTTTGAAGTTCTCCCGATAAAGGTATAAAGCATCAAACAATTGCGCTGGTGCAAAATGGCTCGCAAACGCAAACGGCAGACCGAGCCTCGCAGCAAGTGTGGCACTGTATGTACTTGATCCAAGAAGCCAAACCGGAACATCCACCCCTTCTGCCACGACGGCCCGTGCATAAGTCCTGCGTTCTTTATCCGAGAGAAAATAGTTCATCAGTTCTTGGACATTATCCGGAAAATCCATTTCCCCGCCCTTTAAATTTCTTCTGAGCGCCGCAGCTGTCAATTGGTCCGTACCAGGCGCACGGCCAAGGCCGAGATCTATTCTGCCTGGATAGATAGAACCCAGTGTTCCAAACTGCTCAGCCACGACAAGCGGTGCATGATTTGGAAGCATCACCCCGCCAGACCCGACACGGATGGTTTTCGTCCCTGCCGCTATATACCCGACTAAAACAGCCGTTGCAGAGCTGGCTACTCCAACCATATTATGGTGTTCCGCGAGCCAGTATCGTTTGTAGCCCCAATTTTCAACATGCTGTGCCAGGCTCAGGCTATTTTTAAACGAATCTGCCGGTGTCTTTCCAGATAAAACAGGGATCAAATCTAAAACCGAAAATGCAACATCATTTAACTTTTTTTGACTACCCATTGTCCGCTTCCTTTCCTTCTACTCGTGAAGATAGATCTATTGTAAAATAACAGATTCCCAAAACAAAATGATTTGCCTAACCTGTCCGGTGTATCCCATGATTAGAACGTTCGTTTATGACACTGATTTTAAGGGAAAATGCAAAAGAAAAAATCATCTAAAAAGAAGGTTCAACGATGCAAATCAGTATAGATTTATTAAAATTGATCATGGGCTTTCTTGCGCTCATTTTTTGTCTAAAATGTACCGGTGCCAAAAGTATTTCAAACCTTACGCCAATCGACTTCATCTGGAGCATTATGCTGTCTGAAATCGTCGGCAACGGCCTTTATGACCCAAGTGTAAAATGGTACTACATTCTCGCCATGCTTTCTGTTTGGGTCATCATTAAACTCATTTTTGATAGCCTCATTTACCGCTATGACAAACTGGAAAAATTCCTTATCGGGGATAAAACGGTGATTATCGATAAAGGAAAAATTAACAACGTCGTACTAAAAAAAAATAAAATTGATATGAATCAACTGTCAGAGTTATTGAGAAAGCAGGGCGTATTTTCGCTTGATGAAATTGACCAGGCCTATCTTGAAAAAGATGGGACGGTTACGGTGAAAAAAAGAAAAGACAACCCTAGTAAATAGTAGGCTGCCCAGCTCTTGTACTCATTATAAAAGGAAAATCTAAGATAGTATTTCCAAACCTTTCTTATTAGATCAATTCCCTTTTTGTACAAGTTAAAAAACTGTAGATACCCACAAGTGTACGCTTTCAAGCAGCTGCTTAAATGGCCTCGGCTTCAATAATATAATTGCAATAAAAAACGCTTCTCTTTATCTTGAGAAGCGTTCCGTTTGGCATCAGCTTTCAATGTAATACTGTGTTATACCGGTGGTCGGGGTCGAACCGACACTCCCGAAGGAACACGATTTTGAGTCGTGCGCGTCTGCCAATTCCGCCACACCGGCACAATATGATGGAGGCGGCAACCGGAATCGAACCGGTGATAAAGGTTTTGCAGACCTCTGCCTTACCTCTTGGCTATGCCGCCATCAATGGAGCGGAAGACGGGATTCGAACCCGCGACCCCCACCTTGGCAAGGTGATGTTCTACCACTGAACTACTTCCGCATACTGGGCCAGCTGGATTCGAACCAGCGCATGACGGAGTCAAAGTCCGTTGCCTTACCGCTTGGCTATGGCCCAATCAAATATGGGGCGGATGGTGGGAATCGAACCCACGAATGCCGGAGCCACAATCCGGTGCGTTAACCACTTCGCCACAACCGCCATCATAATGGCAGGGGCAGTAGGAATCGAACCCACACTGGAGGTTTTGGAGACCTCTGTTCTACCTTTAAACTATGCCCCTTTAAAAATGGAGGGGGACGGATTCGAACCGCCGAACCCTGAGGGAGCGGATTTACAGTCCGCCGCGTTTAGCCACTTCGCTACCCCTCCATATTGCGTGGTGCCGGCCAGAGGACTTGAACCCCCAACCTACTGATTACAAGTCAGTTGCTCTACCAATTGAGCTAGACCGGCCAATGGTGGCTCGGGACGGAATCGAACCGCCGACACAAGGATTTTCAGTCCTTTGCTCTACCGACTGAGCTACCGAGCCGCGATTATGTAAAATACAGATGGCGGTCCCGACGGGAATCGAACCCGCGATCTCCTGCGTGACAGGCAGGCGTGATAACCGCTACACTACGGGACCTTTATATGTAAATTGCGGGGGCAGGATTTGAACCTGCGACCTTCGGGTTATGAGCCCGACGAGCTACCAGACTGCTCCACCCCGCGATGATAAAATGGTGGAGGATGACGGGATCGAACCGCCGACCCTCTGCTTGTAAGGCAGACGCTCTCCCAGCTGAGCTAATCCTCCAAATATGTAAATGGTGACCCGTACGGGATTCGAACCCGTGTTACCGCCGTGAAAGGGCGGTGTCTTAACCGCTTGACCAACGGGCCATATGGATCATGACGGAGAGCAAGGGATTCGAACCCTTGAGACAGCTTTTAGCCGCCTACACGATTTCCAATCGTGCTCCTTCGGCCTCTCGGACAGCTCTCCATTATGGCTCCGCAGGTAGGATTCGAACCTACGACCGATCGGTTAACAGCCGATTGCTCTACCACTGAGCTACTGCGGAATATCGGGCCCGGCAGCGTCCTACTCTCGCAGGGGGAAACCCCCAACTACCATCGGCGCTGGAAAGCTTAACTTCCGAGTTCGGGATGTGTTCGGGTGTGACCTTTCCGCCATCGCCACCGGACCTCAATGACAAAAATCATTATAACAAACTTTTCATTGCTTATCAACAGGAATTATGTGATTCCCTGAAAACCGGATGGGAGAAAAACTGTAAACGGAGAATAGCTTTGGTTTCTAACTTTGAGAATTGTCCAGCTCCAGCGCCTATCGGCTAGTGAACTTCCCGTCCCCCTTTCCTACGATAAGCGGGCATCGACTCGCCTTTAGGGCTCGTCGTGTTTCCTTTATCTCAGGCGGGGGCCTTGAAGTTCATACGCCGATGACCAAGGCGCTTCCGCTTTTCTATTGTCTAGCTCCGGTGCCTAGCCCCTCGAGGTCGAATAACCTGCCCGTCACGGAGCCAAAAGACGGCTCCATGCCGGTCAGAACATTCGCTTGTCGGGGCTAAACAAGGCACCTTCGCTTTTCTATTGTCCAGTTCCGGGCGCTATCGGCTAGTGAACTTCCCGTCCCCCTTTCCTACGATAAGCGGGCATCGACTCGCCTTTAGGGCTCGTCGTGTTTCCTTTATCTCAGGCGGGGGCCTTGAAGTTCATACGCCGATGAGCGAGCGCCCTTCACTTTTCTATTTGGTTAAGTCCTCGATCGATTAGTATCCGTCAGCTGCACGCGTCGCCGCGCTTCCACCCCGGACCTATCAACCTGATCATCTTTCAGGGATCTTACCAGTTAAACTGTGGGAAATCTCATCTTGAGGGGGGCTTCATGCTTAGATGCTTTCAGCACTTATCCCTTCCGCACATAGCTACCCAGCGATGCCTTTGGCAAGACAACTGGTACACCAGCGGTGCGTCCATCCCGGTCCTCTCGTACTAAGGACAGCTCCTCTCAAATTTCCTGCGCCCGCGACGGATAGGGACCGAACTGTCTCACGACGTTCTGAACCCAGCTCGCGTACCGCTTTAATGGGCGAACAGCCCAACCCTTGGGACCGACTACAGCCCCAGGATGCGATGAGCCGACATCGAGGTGCCAAACCTCCCCGTCGATGTGGACTCTTGGGGGAGATCAGCCTGTTATCCCCAGGGTAGCTTTTATCCGTTGAGCGATGGCCCTTCCATGCGGAACCACCGGATCACTAAGCCCGACTTTCGTCCCTGCCCGACTTGTAAGTCTCGCAGTCAAGCTCCCTTATGCCTTTACACTCTGCGAATGATTTCCAACCATTCTGAGGGAACCTTTGGGCGCCTCCGTTACCTTTTAGGAGGCGACCGCCCCAGTCAAACTGCCTGCCTGACACTGTCTCCCACCCCGGTAAGGGGTGCGGGTTAGAATTTCAATACAGCCAGGGTAGTATCCCACCGATGCCTCCGCCGAAGCTGGCGCTCCGGTTTCCAAGGCTCCTACCTATCCTGTACAAGCTGTACCAAAATTCAATATCAGGCTGCAGTAAAGCTCCATGGGGTCTTTCCGTCCTGTCGCGGGTAACCTGCATCTTCACAGGTACTATAATTTCACCGAGTCTCTCGTTGAGACAGTGCCCAGATCGTTACACCTTTCGTGCGGGTCAGAACTTACCTGACAAGGAATTTCGCTACCTTAGGACCGTTATAGTTACGGCCGCCGTTTACTGGGGCTTCAGTTCAGAGCTTCGCCTTGCGGCTAACCCCTCTCCTTAACCTTCCAGCACCGGGCAGGTGTCAGCCCCTATACTTCGCCTTGCGGCTTCGCAGAGACCTGTGTTTTTGCTAAACAGTCGCCTGGGCCTATTCACTGCGGCTTCCCGGGGCATACACCCCAAAAAGCACCCCTTCTCCCGAAGTTACGGGGTCATTTTGCCGAGTTCCTTAACGAGAGTTCTCTCGCTCACCTTAGGATTCTCTCCTCGCCTACCTGTGTCGGTTTGCGGTACGGGCGCCTTTCACCTCACTAGAGGCTTTTCTTGGCAGTGTGGAATCAGGAACTTCGGTACTTTAATTTCCCTCGCCATCACAGCTCCGCCTTGGCGCGAAGGATTTGCCTCCGCACCGGCCTAACTGCTTGGACGCGATCAACCAGTGTCGCGCTTGCCCTATCCTCCTGCGTCCCCCCATCGTTCAAACGGTGAAGAGGCGGTACAGGAATATCAACCTGTTGTCCATCGCCTACGCCTTTCGGCCTCGGCTTAGGCCCCGACTAACCCTGAGCGGACGAGCCTTCCTCAGGAAACCTTAGGCATTCGGTGGAAGGGATTCTCACCCTTCTTTCGCTACTCATACCGGCATTCTCACTTCTAAGCGCTCCACCGGTCCTTCCGGTCCGGCTTCAACGCCCTTAGAACGCTCTCCTACCACGGACACCAAACGGTGTCCATCCGCAGCTTCGGTGATACGTTTAGCCCCGGTACATTTTCGGCGCAGCGTCACTCGACCAGTGAGCTATTACGCACTCTTTGAATGATGGCTGCTTCTAAGCCAACATCCTGGTTGTCTAAGCAACGCCACATCCTTTTCCACTTAACGTATACTTTGGGACCTTAGCTGGCGGTCTGGGCTGTTTCCCTTTCGACCATGGATCTTATCACTCACAGTCTGACTCCCAAGCATAAGTTTTTGGCATTCGGAGTTTGTCTGAATTCGGTAACCCGATGAGGGCCCCTCGTCCAAACAGTGCTCTACCTCCAAAACTCTCCGCTTGAGGCTAGCCCTAAAGCTATTTCGGAGAGAACCAGCTATCTCCAAGTTCGATTGGAATTTCTCCGCTACCCACACCTCATCCCCGCACTTTTCAACGTGCGTGGGTTCGGGCCTCCAGCAAGTGTTACCTTGCCTTCACCCTGGACATGGGTAGATCACCTGGTTTCGGGTCTGCGGCCTCATACTCTTTCGCCCTGTTCAGACTCGCTTTCGCTGCGGCTCCGCTTCTTCAGCTTAACCTTGCATGAGACCGTAACTCGCCGGTTCATTCTACAAAAGGCACGCCATCACCCGTTAACGGGCTCTGACTACTTGTAGGCACACGGTTTCAGGATCTCTTTCACTCCCCTCCCGGGGTGCTTTTCACCTTTCCCTCACGGTACTGGTTCACTATCGGTCACTAGGGAGTATTTAGCCTTGGGAGATGGTCCTCCCGGATTCCGGCGGGATTCCTCGTGTCCCGCCGTACTCAGGATCCACTCGGGAGAGAACGAAGTTTCAGTTACAGGGCTTTTACCTTCTCCGGCAGGCCTTTCCAGGCCGCTTCACTTACCCCGTTCTTTTGTAACTCCCATATGAGTGTCCTACAACCCCGGAAGGCAAGCCTTCCGGTTTGGGCTGTTTCCTGTTCGCTCGCCGCTACTTGGGAAATCGCAATTGCTTTCTCTTCCTCCGGGTACTGAGATGTTTCAGTTCCCCGGGTGTGCCCTTCCTGCCCTATGGATTCAGGCAGGAATCCTGTCCGATTAAAGACAGGGGGTTTCCCCATTCGGAAATCTCCGGATCAAAGCTTACGTACAGCTCCCCGGAGCATATCGGTGTTTGTACCGTCCTTCATCGGCTCCTAGTGCCAAGGCATCCGCCGTGCGCCCTTTCTAACTTAACCATAAAAGGTTTAAATCCAAAAATAAGCGATTCTCGGTTTACTTGGTTTATTTCTCCTATCCGGTTTTCAAAGAACACATACTGAAGGATTGGACCTTCAAAACTGAACAAAACGGAAACGCCAAACTTAATTTCGGAAAACCGAAGGTTTTCCTTTTATGTCTAGCTCCGGGCGCTATCGGCTAGCGTATTTCTACGTCTTCTCCCTACGATAAGCGGGCATCGATTCGCCTTTAAGGCTCATCGTGTTTCCTTTATCTCAGTCGAAGACTTCGAAATCCGTACGCCGATGAACGAGCGCCCTACGCTTTTCCCCTTAGAAAGGAGGTGATCCAGCCGCACCTTCCGATACGGCTACCTTGTTACGACTTCACCCCAATCATCTGTCCCACCTTCGGCGGCTGGCTCCGTAAAGGTTACCTCACCGACTTCGGGTGTTACAAACTCTCGTGGTGTGACGGGCGGTGTGTACAAGGCCCGGGAACGTATTCACCGCGGCATGCTGATCCGCGATTACTAGCGATTCCGGCTTCATGCAGGCGGGTTGCAGCCTGCAATCCGAACTGGGAATGGTTTTCTGGGATTGGCTTAACCTCGCGGTCTCGCAGCCCTTTGTACCATCCATTGTAGCACGTGTGTAGCCCAGGTCATAAGGGGCATGATGATTTGACGTCATCCCCACCTTCCTCCGGTTTGTCACCGGCAGTCACCTTAGAGTGCCCAACTCAATGCTGGCAACTAAGGTCAAGGGTTGCGCTCGTTGCGGGACTTAACCCAACATCTCACGACACGAGCTGACGACAACCATGCACCACCTGTCACTCTGTCCCCCGAAGGGGAAGGCCCTGTCTCCAGGGAGGTCAGAGGATGTCAAGACCTGGTAAGGTTCTTCGCGTTGCTTCGAATTAAACCACATGCTCCACCGCTTGTGCGGGCCCCCGTCAATTCCTTTGAGTTTCAGCCTTGCGGCCGTACTCCCCAGGCGGAGTGCTTAATGCGTTAGCTGCAGCACTAAAGGGCGGAAACCCTCTAACACTTAGCACTCATCGTTTACGGCGTGGACTACCAGGGTATCTAATCCTGTTTGCTCCCCACGCTTTCGCGCCTCAGCGTCAGTTACAGACCAGAGAGCCGCCTTCGCCACTGGTGTTCCTCCACATCTCTACGCATTTCACCGCTACACGTGGAATTCCACTCTCCTCTTCTGCACTCAAGCCTCCCAGTTTCCAATGACCGCTTGCGGTTGAGCCGCAAGATTTCACATCAGACTTAAGAAGCCGCCTGCGCGCGCTTTACGCCCAATAATTCCGGACAACGCTTGCCACCTACGTATTACCGCGGCTGCTGGCACGTAGTTAGCCGTGGCTTTCTGGCCGGGTACCGTCAAGGCGCCGCCCTGTTCGAACGGCACTTGTTCTTCCCCGGCAACAGAGTTTTACGACCCGAAGGCCTTCTTCACTCACGCGGCGTTGCTCCGTCAGACTTTCGTCCATTGCGGAAGATTCCCTACTGCTGCCTCCCGTAGGAGTTTGGGCCGTGTCTCAGTCCCAATGTGGCCGATCACCCTCTCAGGTCGGCTACGCATCGTTGCCTTGGTGGGCCGTTACCCCGCCAACTAGCTAATGCGCCGCGGGCCCATCTGTAAGTGGCAGCCGAAGCCGCCTTTCCTTTTTCCTCCATGCGGAGGAAAAAACTATCCGGTATTAGCCCCGGTTTCCCGGCGTTATCCCGGTCTTACAGGCAGGTTGCCCACGTGTTACTCACCCGTCCGCCGCTAGCCTTGTTAAAAGCAAGCTTTCAACAAGGCCCGCACGACTTGCATGTATTAGGCACGCCGCCAGCGTTCGTCCTGAGCCAGGATCAAACTCTCAGTAAAGATGTTTGATAAAAGCTCAAAAAGAATTTGACGTTTCGTTTTGTCCAGTTTTCAAGGAACAATCTGTTTTAACAGCGACTAAATTATTGTACCATAATAATGAAGCCTTTGTCAATAACTTTTTTACCTTTCGTCGTTGGTCTTTCAAGTTCATCAGCGACGTATATAACTATACCAAGTTATTTATTATACGTCAATACTAAATTTGATATTTTTTTATTGTTTTTTTGGAACCCGGTACCGCCTATGGAAGATTTCAGGCCCTTTTGTCGGCACTGTAATTTCTTCAATCATATTTTTTTCAATTAAAAATTCAAGCAGAACAGGCAAATCAATACTGTACGATTGAAGGCCGGGGTGGAAAAGCAGTTCATCAATTGTCCATTCTTCCCGTTCTTCCATCAGTTCCAGTAAATGCTGGGCGCCAAACGGTGTCTTCGAATAAATATGGAATTCACTCGCAAGAAAGAGCAGTTCCAGGCGTTTTTCCAGCGACTCTTCACTTGTTACCAGTTCTTCGTACAACTTAAAGATTTGCAGATCAATTTGCTTTACCTGGTTCCAGACGGTTATTTCCGGGTGAAAACCGTTTTCGATCACCGCGAGCCTGGCGAGATGGTGCAAGGCGTGGATGATGTGGTTATAGGCATCGAGGTACTGGCGCTGTTTGAAGAAGTCTTTTCCGTTTAAATACCGGCGGATCAATTTGGCAAATTCCGTTCCGATTTTGACCTTTCGTTCATGAAACGGAAAATCCCTTACTTCATCTTTTAAGCGTGCCATGTACTCATTCCGGTCAAATAAGATCAGCCCTTCTGTAATCCATTCGAAAATATTGTTGTTTGTCCCGTACAGCATCCACTCTTTCAACTGGTCCTCTGCCACGACATATAAGGCGGCTTTTTTGTCTTCATAGCGATAATGCTTGACGTAGAGCGGCTGGTCCTGCTCTTTGACAATGATGAAGAGAATGGCGTCGAACAAATTGGTTGCAGCATCTTCATCCGGCTTTTTTTCAATATACAGGACGGAAAGGGTATTCGGAAGGCTTGCCCTTTCCTGGTAAATCGGCCTTAAAATGTCTCTCATGCATCATTCCTCCATCATGCTTTCTATGAACGTATTTCTGCAAATCCCGGGGAATCCCCTGCAAATTTTCGCAACAAATTTCAGTATATTGCATTCCTTCTTTTTTCGCCAGTTATGTTATATTAAAAAGAAAGGGGGAATGGTGTTGGCGAAGTATTCAAGCAAAATCAATAAAATTCGGACATTTGCCTTAAGCTTGATTTTTGCCGGATTTATTGTCATGTATACCGGGCTGTTTTTCCGGGCACATCCGGTTGTTGTGACCCTTTTTATGCTGTTCGGTCTGTTCTTTATTTTATTGAGCACAGTGGTTTATTTCTGGATCGGCATGTTCTCGACAAAAGCAGTGCAGGTTATATGCCCGGGCTGCGGCAAGCCGACAAAAATGCTGGGACGAGTGGATATTTGCATGCATTGCAATGAGCCGCTGACACTGGATCCCGAGCTTGAGGGAAAAGCGTTTGACGAATCATACAACCGTAAGCGGTTGCAGAAGTGACAGGCCGGATTAGCAGCTGAAAAGGCCGGGTAGAAAAAACCCAGGCATATTCAGGAAAGACCCGCCCCATTTGAAGAAACCCGCATCCGGTTTTCGCCGGATGCGGGCCGTCTTCGCCTTTGTTCAGCCTTCTGTCTTTTCCAGTTCTTCTGCCAGATTGGCGCGGGAAAGGTTCGCATTTAAAAAAGCGTCTGTTTCCGGAAGTTCCAGATGCATATGCGCTTTTTTGCTGATCCGGATTGTCCCGTAGTCAAGCACATAGTCAAAGACATGGCCGCCGCCGGTGCGTTTGTCGTCAATAAAATGGAGGTGGAAGCCGGCTACCGCGATTCCTTGCGCAAACATCGGCGTCCAAAAACCGGCAAGCGTTCCCTTTGTATTTTCAAACGAGTAAACCGGCTGGGATTTCACCGCTTCTGTCATGGGGACTGGTTTTTCCTGGTAGGAGACGGTTCTTGTGTTCATTTTTTTAAAAACACCGTCCACACGAATGGCATAAAATAAATTTTCGCTGCGGACGAGGTCTTTGATCAAGTCTTCCAGTTCCGGTTTTGCAAGGGGGCCTTCAGTTGTATAGGTGATATCCTCCGAAAAATGTGCAAGCGAGCAAAACGGTGACTTGTCTTCAGGCTGTACGCGTTTTGCCGTCCCGTCCTTCAGCTGATAAAATGCATTGTCAAACGCAATCAATTCCCCGTCTAAATGGTTGAAAGTGCCGATGCCGAAATCGCCGAACTTTTTCAATTCAGCAAACGTCTTGTCGCTTTCGTATACGCCGTCAAGAAGTGATGTCATTGTGGACAATTGGTATACTTCATCGGTCCGGCT
The DNA here is from genome assembly GCF_038008605.1 of Weizmannia sp. FSL W8-1119. Classification (NCBI taxonomy): domain Bacteria; kingdom Bacillati; phylum Bacillota; class Bacilli; order Caryophanales; family Bacillaceae; genus Heyndrickxia; species Weizmannia sp. FSL W8-1119. The sequence goes on from NZ_JBBOZL010000001.1 coordinate 2,368,277, forward strand.
TGTTGAAATTTGCTCTGCATTTTGATTTTCTGCAGCAGTACGCATGGTAAACCCCTTCTTTCTATCTGTATCCTGAAAATTTTTGCCGGCGAGGTCCGGTCGTGGCAGAGCCGCCGCAGCAAGTGATTATACCAATTGGTTTGGCAGCAATTTTTTCGCCAGTTCCAGGTTGTCGCTGTAATCAACCGGGACATCGACCACGACAGGGCCTTCCGAGTCCAGTGCTTCCTTCAGCACGGAAACCAGTTCATCCGGTGAATTCACCCGCAAGCCCTTTGCGCCGTAACTTTCCGCGTGTTTTACAATATCAACAGGGCCGAAGTCCGCTCCCGATGTGCGCCCGTATTTCATTTGCTGCTGGAACGCCACCATGTCGTACGTGCCGTCACGCCAGACGATATGCACAAGCGGCGATTTTAAACGGACGGCCGTTTCAAGTTCCATGGCGGAGAACAGGAAGCCGCCATCCCCTGAGATGGATACGACTTTTTCACCCGGATTGACAAGCGTTGCGGCAATCGCCCACGGAAGCGCAACCCCGAGCGTCTGCATGCCATTTGAAAACAGCAGGCGGTTCGGTTCATATACCCTGAAATGGCGCGCCATCCAAATATAATGGGAACCGACATCGCATGTTACGGTCACATGGTCATCAATCAACGAACGCAAATCGTGAATGAACTGGAGCGGGTGAACAAGATTTTTATCCGCCTTTTCCGATGGTTCGTCGCGCAAATTCAGCTGATTGCGCAAGCGTTCCAAAAGTTCCATGGACTTGCCGTTCATATTTAAACGGGCCAGCTGTTCTTTGATGCTATCAACGCTCGCTGAAATGTCGCCGACAAGTTCGATTTCCGGCTGGTAATCATGGTCGATATCGGCGCGGATTTCATCGAGATGGATGATTTTTCTTTCCCCTTCGCTGTTCCAAAACTTCGGATCATACTCAACAGAATCGTAACCGATCGCGAGGACGACATCCGCATGCTCAAGCAAAATATCGCCCGGCTGGTTGCGGAACAAGCCGATGCGGCCGAAGAAACGATCTTCCAAATCTCTTGAAATCAAACCTGCCGCCTGAAATGTTTCAACAACCGGCAATGCAATTTTTTTCAGGAGTGACCGGACCGCCTTCACAACTTCCGGGCGGCTTGCACGCATCCCGACCAGAATGACCGGCAATTTGGCATGCTGGATCGCTTTTACAGCTTCTTTTACAGCTTCTTCATTTGCTTTCCCGAGTTTCGGGCTTTTAAGCGGGCCCAAAGCTTTGACAGACGCCGGCTCCTTCAGCACGTCCTGCGGGAAGCTGATAAAAGCGGCCCCTGCCTGTGCCGAAGCGGCAGAACGAAATGCATTTGTCATCACTTCCGGTACTGTATCCGGGTGGACAACTTCCGCTGCGTATTTTGTAATCGGCTGGAACAGGGATACATTGTCCATCGACTGGTGCGTTTTTTTCAGCCTGTCTGCGCGCGGCACGTTTCCTGCGATCGCAACGACAGGATCGCACTCCGTATTCGCAGTGGCAAGCCCGGTGGCAAGGTTGGAAGCCCCCGGCCCGCTCGTTACCAGGCAGACACCCGGTTTTCCTGTTAAACGCCCGATTGCAGCAGCCATAAAAGCGGCATTTTGTTCATGGCGGCATACAATCAATTCCGGGCCGCGTTCTTTCAGTACATCAAATACGGCATCAATTTTTGCGCCCGGGATGCCGAAAACGTATGGCACTTCCTGCTTCTCAAGGCAGTCGACAACCAGGTCTGCAGCTGTTTTTTCCGTTGTATTGGTTGGATTTGAATTCTTTTTTTCCACAGTTCCCACTCCCAAGGACAGCCCTATTTAAACCTTCCCCCGTTTGTTACAGGGGAAAACGTTCATCTATAGGCTGAGCCAACTTGTTTCTATCTATACTTTACACCACACGGGGAAATGTTTAAAATATATTATTGTGCTATAAATAATATATTTTAAATATTAATCGTGATGGAAAGGAGGAAATACAGATGGAACTGCGCCATCTTCATTATTTTTTAACAGTCGCGGAAGAACTGCATTTCGGAAAAGCGGCAGAGCGGCTGCAAATGACCCAGCCGCCGCTTTCCCAGCAAATCCGGCAGCTGGAAGAAGAAATCGGGGTGGACCTGTTTATCCGCAATAAACGCCATGTTGAACTGACGATCCCGGGAAAAGTTTTTTTAAAAGAAGCCAAGCAGGTGCTTGAGCAGCTGGACAGGGCGGTGGAAAATGCACAGCGGGCTGAACGGGGGGAATTCGGGAATGTGGTGGTCGGCTTTGTCGGCTCGGCGACCTATGACATTTTGCCGGCCATCGTCCGGGAATTCCGGCTGAAATATCCAAAAACGGCCGTTTCCCTCCATGAGTTGTCAACCCCGGACCAGATTCGGGCGCTGCACCGGAAAGAAATCGATGTCGGCTTGCTCCATCCGCCGATCCATGATCCCTTAATTGAAACAGCTGAAATCCAGACAGGCGCGGCTGCCCTTTCCATGCCGAAAAGCCATCCGCTCGCCCAAAAAGAAAAAATCCGCATCGAGGATCTGGCGGACGTCCCGTTTGTCGTTGTGTCGCGCGATATTTGGCCGGGCCTTTATGATGAATTCCTGTCTCTTTTCAAGGATGCCGATTTCAGCCCGAAAATCGTCCAAGAAGCAACCGAGTACCAAATGGTCGTCGGCCTTGTTACAGCCGGAATCGGAATCGGGGTGCTGCCACGGACAGCCGAAAAATTATTTAATCTCGATATTGTGTACAGGGAGATTGAAGGGCACCCGTTAAATGCCGTTTTGTCCATTGCGTACCGGAAGGAGGACCAAAACCCGGCCCTTGCCAATTTCTTAAGCATTTCCGGCCAGGTGGCAGCAGAATTTTAACGGATTGTTGAAAGGCGCCTTTACCCCTTAGATGGAGGGGTGCAGTTTACAATCGATGCAGGCGGAACATATCCGGTTTGTGGAAGGTAATGGTCTGCTTCTCAAACGAAATGGTGCCATTTCGTTTGAAGTCATTCAGAACATGGCTTGCGGTTTCCCTTGATGTTCCGGCAAGCTTGGCAATATCCGCGACGGTAACGGGGCAAAGAATCCGGATTTTGCCGTGATCCTTTATCCCGAGATCTTCAAGGAGCAGGCAAAGCACGTGGCGGACCCGCTCGGAAGCATTGCTGTTTGTCACAAGCTGCAGCCTCGATTCATGCAGGATTAAAATATCGGAGAGATGCTCAATAATATGGAGCAGCAACGTGTTATTTGATTCGGCAATTTTTTCAAATCCTGCCGTCGGAATATAAAACAGTTCGATATCCGTGACAGCGTATGCAGTATAATGATAATTTTCATCTTTAAACAAGCCGCCGTACGGAAAAAGTTCGTACGGCTTAATGTAATCGCCGTAAAAAGAAGCGGCGTTTTCGTCCATTTTGTCAATTTTGATATAACCATCCAGCAACAAATAAATTCTTTCGCACGGTCTTTAACTCGCCGATTTCCGACGTAATGTGAAGCGGGTACTTCATCTTTGTTTTTGGCTTTACGGCGGCTGTACTGGATAACGGTTTCATTTTCCATGGCTCCTTCCGGTACATATGATTAAATTTCCTTCATGAAGGATATCTTCTGTACATCTTGATCATCCCGCCCTGCGCCAGAGCAGACTGTGGAAAAGCCCACACGCGGAGTGTGAAATTCATCACACTTTCATTTCTAAAAATGTAGGCGGTTGCATAAATACAATGAAAAATCCGGCCTCCCAACGAAAGGGGAGCCGGATTGATTGCATAGAAGTGTATAAAGTTGCACTGCTAAAACTTTTAAAAAATCCTTTCGGTGTATCAGGGCCTGGGTTAAAGCCGCAAAAAAAGAACCGGACGAACCCGTTTCGCCGGCGTCTGCGTTTTATTTTGCTTCCAGATAACTGTGCTTTTTCATACATTCCGGACAGGTACCGTAAATTTCCATACGGTGGTGGCTTACTTTAAAACCGGTCACATGCGCGGCAAGCTGTTCCACTTCATCCAGGCCCGGATAGTGAAAGTCGACAATCTTTCCGCAGTCTTCGCAAATAATATGGTAATGGTTTGATGTGACAAAATCAAAGCGGCTTGAAGCATCTCCGTAAGTCAGTTCCTGTACCAATCCGATTTCCTTAAAAACGCGCAAGTTATTGTAAACGGTGGCCACACTCATATTCGGGAATTTTCCCTCAAGAGCCTTATATATTTCATCGGCGGTTGGATGTGACATGGACTCAATTAAATATTCCAATATCGCATGACGTTGAGGGGTAATACGAACGCCCGACTGTTTCAAGGTCTCCAGTGCTTTATTCAACTGCTGCTCGGACACCGCCATGCACCTCTTTTCTAACAATTATCATTCTTAATTTATAATCTTTATAAAAAGTTTACAAAATAAACCCCTGTTTTGTCAAACAAATTAGCAACTCAATGCGCCGGGAATTTCCCATTCCCACGCTCTTCAGGCTCAAAAAAAAGGAAATTCGTTCATTAGGATGGCTTTTTTCAGCCGGGAGTATGTAAAAGCAATACCCCGGCTATTCCTCAAGCGGCTGGAGCGGGCGGTCTTTCACCCCAAGACAGTGATTGATATATCTTGCCGCAACGAACAGAAAATCGGACAACCGGTTTAAAAACGACAGCACAAGCGGATTTACGCCATCGACCGCAACACTTGCCCGCTCCGCCCTTCTTGCAACTGTGCGCGCCGCATGCATCGCCGCTGCTGCCGGATGCCCGCCCGGCAAAATAAAGGTTTTTAACGGTTCCAGTTTTCCATCCCATTTATCAATCAAAGCCTCAAGTTCATCGATATAAGCCTGTTTCAATTTCCAGTGCACTTCTTTTCCCTGGGGCGTGGAAAGCTCCGCACCGGCATGGAACAGCATCGTCTGGACCCTGCTGAAACATTGTTCCAATTCTTCTTTTTCCGGAAATTGTTCGCCGTGCAAAAAACTGAGCGCAACGCCGATCGCCGAGTTCGCCTCATCCACTGTTCCGTAAGCTTCAACACGCGGATCGTTTTTCGCTGCTCTTACCCCGTAAACGAGCGATGTCGTCCCTTTATCACCGGACCTTGTATAAATTCTCATCTTGTCCCCTCCGCATCAATTTGATGGATCAGCCTATATAAACGCCGCCGCGCTATTTTTTCAATCTGCCCTTTAAAGGGATTCCCTGTAAAACCATATATTAGTTTTGTATCACGAATTCGAAAAAATTGCCATAAAAAAAGAAACCGAACAAGTCGGCTCAAAGATATCGTTATTTTTTTGAGGAGGTAATATACACTATGAACCCGCGGCAAATCCGCGTGGACAAAAGCCGCCCCGGATACAAAAATAGGCGCCGGCCGCATTTTGATCTTCCCTGGCGGACAACGGCCGGCATGCGGGAATCCCCTGCCAGGCTATTTTTTTTCCGAGTCAAAAGCGGATCTTACCACAAACGCCGCCGGGATGGTATAGCCGATTAACGCTTCAATGATAATAAGAACCCGTGCGGCCCCGATCGGAACAATATCCCCGTACCCGACCGAAAACAGCGTGACGGCACTCAAATACATATAATCAAGCAGTGTGCGGAAATCATGCCCTTCCAACAGCTTTCCGTGATGGAGCGCAATTTGGAATCCCATCATATCGAGCAGTAAAAACAACAACCCGAACCCGATCATGATATTGGTGTACGTAAAAGCAAGAAAGAGAAAACGTTCAAATGAAAGCTGCTTCGCGCGCCAGGATGCCGGATAAAACAAGGTGCGCAGGCTCATCACAATACAAAGGACAACCAATATGCCGAGAAAATAAAACATGCCCGATACCCCCGGCGCCTTTCAAGTTTGTCCTTCCATTGTATGCCCCCGCCGCCCGGCTTATGACAGTCTTTACGGGAAGAAAATGGAAGGCTACAATAGAATGGTGGAATTGGCCAATGCCAATGAGGAGGGAACGATAAATGGATTTTTCAAAATCTGAAAGCTTGTATAAAGAAGCACTTGAGCATATTGTCGGCGGCGTAAACAGCCCGTCCCGCTCGTATAAGGCGGTGGGCGGCGGAGCCCCAGTTGCCATGGAAAGGGGAAAAGGCGCGTACTTTTATGACGTGGACGGCAACCGCTACATTGATTATCTGGCGGCATACGGCCCGATCATTACCGGCTTTGCCCATCCGCATATTGCTGCTGCCATTAAAAAAGCAGCCGACAACGGCGTTTTGTTCGGCACGCCGACCCCGTATGAAGTGCAATTCGCAAAAATGCTGAAAGAAGCGATCCCGTCCCTGGACAAAGTCCGCTTTGTCAACTCGGGAACAGAGGCGGTCATGACAACGATCCGCGTTGCCCGCGCCTACACGGGCCGCGACAAAATCATTAAATTCGAAGGCTGTTACCACGGCCATTCTGACCTCGTGCTTGTCGCAGCGGGTTCAGGCCCGTCGCAGCTCGGCATGCCGGACTCAGCCGGCGTAACAAAAGCCATCGCAAACGAAGTCATCACCGTCCCTTATAATGATGTGGAACCTTTTAAACAGGCACTCGAAAAATGGGGCGATGAAGTTGCCGCCGTACTGGTTGAACCGATTGTCGGCAACTTTGGCATTGTGCCGCCGAAACCGGGATTTTTGGAAGCCATTAATGAACTGGCGCACAAAGCCGGCGCCCTTGTCATTTACGACGAAGTGATCACCGCTTTCCGTTTTATGTACGGCGGCGCGCAAAACATGCTCGGCGTTACCCCGGATTTAACCGCCATGGGCAAAATCATCGGCGGCGGACTGCCGATCGGGGCATACGGCGGCCGCAAAGACATTATGGAAGAAGTCGCACCGCTCGGCCCTGCTTACCAGGCCGGAACCATGGCAGGCAACCCGGCTTCAATGCTTGCCGGAATTGCCTGCCTTGAAGTGCTCCAGGAAAAGGGCGTGTATGAAAACCTCGACCGTCTCGGTGCCATGCTTGAAAAAGGCATTTTGGAAGCAGCTGAAAAACACGGCGTCACCATTACCATTAACCGCGTAGTCGGCGCCTTTACCGTTTACTTTACGGGCGAAAAAGTCGAAAACTACAAGCAGGCTGAAGCATCCGACGGCGAGTTGTTCGGGAAATTTTTCAAACTGATGCTCGAGCAAGGCATTAACCTTGCCCCGTCAAAATATGAAGCCTGGTTCCTCACAACCGCGCATACGGAAGAAGATATCGCAGAAACAATCAAAGCCGTTGACCATGCTTTTTCACATTTAAAAGGATAATCACCTTCTTTAAAAATTACACTGTCCCAGAAATGGGACAGTGTAATTTTAACTAATACCGTAATAGATATGGGAAACTTTTTATAACTCTTTGTTGTATTGAAAAGTCTCTGGTTTGTGTTAGAATAGAAATAGTCATGAAATCACTCCCTGGATATTTGGTCGTACTTATATCTTAACAAAGGAGTGGCTTTCATGGCTCTTTTTTTTCAAAAAAATCATCCTTTTCCGTTTTACAATATTTACCACAGGAATGAGTAGCTTAATCTATTGAAACCCGCCCAAAACCGACCAAAGTGGAAAAATTTAGACACTTATAATAAATAAATTTACCCCATTAAAATCAAAAACTCACAATTTCTTTTTACATTTGTCATAATGTTCCTACAAACGTCTTTTTTCTTTAGTGGAATAAATCAACGACCTTTAATTGTCTGACTGCTCACAGTTTCAGGGGATATAGCATTTTGGCAAGGGCTCTTAATAAAGACCCATGTTAAAAAAATGGAGACAGCGACCACAACCGGAAAAGCAAAAAACGTGCCGTACCATACAAGCAATGCGATCAGCGCCCCCAATATCGGAGACAGCACTTTGCCGAACCCGTTTGATGCTTCCACAAGGCCGAGCACCTGGCTTTCCTTGTCGCCTTTAAACAGATCCCCGGTCAGGGCCATGGCGATCGGCGCTGTCCCGGCTGCCCCGATTCCCTGAAGCGTGCGGCCTGCCATGATCCAGGCGAAAGCATGGGAAAACAAAGCGGCTGCGATTCCCGCCAGGATGCCGCCTGCCCCGTATAAAAACAATGCCGGCAAAATTACGGCTTTCCGGGAAAAGCGGTCGGAAAGATAGCCGAGCACCGGGATGAACACGGCGGCCACAATGGAGAAAACAGAGATCGTCAAACTTGCCTGAAAGGAGGTCAAGTGAAGTTCAGACTGCATTTTCGGCAGGACAGGAATCAACATGGAATTGCCAAGCGTCATAATTAACGGAATGGAGCCGATTGCTGCCACTGCCATCACAGAAGGTTGTTTGCTTGCCATAATATCCTCCCGGGATTTCAATTTTTGCTCTGTTAGATTATCCGGAAGCAAGCATTTTATTCTTTTGCCCAAAGGAATACTGCAGCCAATTACAGGAAGGATATGGTTACCTGTTACGCAAGGAGGAAAACACGTGAAATTATTTATGGAATACATTTTGGAGGAAATCGAAAAGATCGGGATGAAGCAAGGTTACAAGGTCTCTTTATCGCAAAAGAAAGACGAACAAAATTATATTCGCGGCGTGATGCAATTTTTCGACGGCGGATTTGACATTTATTATGCTTTGATTTTCAGTTTCCCCGAAAACCATCCGAAACTGCAGTATACGTTCTGGGTGCTGAACCAAACCGGGAACCGGGCTGTGATCGAAAAAGATGGATCCGGAGAAAAGATGATGGAGACGGTCAGGGAAACGGCATTGAAAGAAATCCATGTCAACCTGATGGAAGGCGGCGAAATCCGGCATTTGCTTAAAGAACTAAAGCAAACGATCGGCACTTGCCCGCAATAAAGAAGGGTTGCCGCTTCAGGGGGTTGAAAAACAGGGAGCCGCAGGGTTCTCCTCCCTCATTAGATGCGTTCCAGCCTAAAGGCACAGGGATTTATAGCCCGGATGATAAAACGGGGCTTTCGATTGCGGCGTTCCCCTCGGCAAAGACCCCCGCAGTACCCAGCATTGCCATCCCCACAAGCCGGCCGGTTGCTCAATCACTTCCCCTTTAACAAAGCTTACCCGTTGCTTTTGATCCCGTACAAAATGCAGCCTACCCCGGCCAGAATCCACAGCATTTTGGCAAACGAGATTTTATCGGAAATGCCGATCACCCCGATCGCCGTTGTCGTAATTAAAACAACAGGCCCGACAATAGCAAGAGAACTGTTGATGAGAAGCGCCTTTTCCACTTGATTGTATTTGAGCATCAAAATGGCCGCGGAAATTTCGATCATTCCTGAGATCAGCCTGAGCGCAGCCATGCTAAGCACATGTTTTTCAATCAGCCACAAATTGTTTCCCCTCTTCATACGCGCATTTTGGATTCATTTACTCCATGTATATTCCGTGCCGGGCAAAAATAGGACAAATTCTCCGGCCGCATCCCCACACGTCTTCCGGCAAACATGTTATAATGACAAAATCAAAGGTTTGCCGTTTAAAAAAATTTTCGGACGGAAATAGTTTAATGCAGCCTTTTGGAACATATCATTTAAATATCTTTGCAAGGAAGAAAGGAATTGCCAATATGAGGGTTGGAGCCCGCATTGTCAAAACAGGAATTGCTATTACTATCGCGCTGTTTATCGCGCAATTATTAAAAATGCCGTCCCCGGTGTTTGCCGGGATCGCTGCCACTTTTGCGATTAAACCTACAATATACCGGTCTTACCGGTCCATTATCGATCAGGTCCAGGGCAATCTGATCGGCGCTCTGCTCGCCGTCATTTTTGTCATGGCCTTCGGCAACCATTTTCTCGTCGTCGGCCTCGGGTCCGTGCTGATCATCATTTTAATGTTGAAACTAAAGCTCGATGACACGGTCGGCCTTGCGCTCGTGACCATGATTGTCATTATGGAAACACCAAGTGACAATTTTCTGCAGACGGCTGGGATCCGTTTTGCGACATTGTTTATCGGGATTTTCAGCTCGTTTCTTGTGAATTTGATTTTTCTGCCGCCGAAATACGAGGCGCGACTGTATGTCCGCCTCACCCATGTGACAGAAGAACTGCTCAAATTCATCCGGATTGCGGCGCGCCAGGAAGCCGATTACCAGCTTTTAAAAGAAGAACTTCCCGGCATTAAAGAGCGGGTGTACAAAGTGGAGCAGCTGTACACTTTATTTAAAGAGGAAAAAATTTACGGGAAAAGCAACAGGATCGAGCGGCAGCGGAAAGTGGTACTGTATAAAGAAATGGTGGCCATTTTGAATTTAAGCTATATTATTTTAAAACGGCTGCAGCAGTACAAGGCGGATATTGCCGGGCTGCCGGAAACGTTCCGGAGCATGCTCCAGGAACAAATGGAATATCTTGTGAACGAACATGAAAAAATGCTGCTCATGTTTCTTGGAAAGGTCAAAGCCCATGCGCAAAAATGCGATACGGCCGACAAACAGCGGAATGAGCTGATGGACATTTTTCTGCAGAACTTAAAAGATGAGACTTTCCGCACCGATCTCCAGTCTTACCACGTGATGAACCTGCTGGCACTGCTTGTGGATTACCAGGAAGAGCTTGAACATCTGGAAAAATTGATCACCGTGTCCCAAACCTATCACCACGAACAATCAGAACTCAATCTTGATGAACTGGAAGACCAATAGGGGACGGCAGGCCTGCCGTCCCCTATTGGATGCACCGCCCTGTTCCCATACGGGCCGGCGCTACTCTGTTTTCGCTTTTTAGCAAAGATTTTCCGTTTCCAAAACGGCCGCTTTGTTTGCTGCGCTTTTCACGCCGGGCTTAAGGGCCGGCTTTTAGTTGTTTTCTTTGCGGAAAAAGGTCTGGATATTGATTTTTGAGTTTTTTAAGCGATGCATGATTTCCTCATAATGCCGCGCAACATAGGCGAAGTACAAAACATCAATCGTGAACAGTTGTGCTGCAAGGGATGTGGTTGCCGCGCTTCTCAGCAGGACCGCTTCCCCGCCATGGTGGATCAAAGGCACATCCACGATACGGGCAAGCGTACTGTCCCGTTTTTGTGTGATGCCCGCTGTAAAAAGCCCGTTCTGTTTGGCAATCAGCGTCAGTTTGATGGCTTCATTGGTTTCGCCTGAATTTGAAATGGCCACAAACATACAGTCTTTGGAGGCGTTGATTAAAGAAGAACCGAGCAGATGGTGATCCAGCGTGTGGACCACCGGCTTGCCGATTCTTGAAAACTTATGCATGAAATCTTCAGCCGCCACATGGGAGGCGCCGATTCCGTATACGTATATGGCCGGGCTTTTATCCATCATGGCCGTTATCTTTTCAATGCAGCCGGTCTCGAGAAGATTTGCAGTTTGTGTGATGGACTGGTTAAACCGCAAAGCCAGTTTATCAGCAATCATTGCAATATCTTCATTTGATGTGATATCCGTATAAATTTCCCGATCCAGCCCGGATGCATCCGCGTACAATCTGATTTTTAATTGTGAAAAGCCGGAAAGCCCGATCGACCGGCAAAAGCGGACAACGGTGGCCGGGCTGACGCCTGCTTTTTTCGCAAGCTCGCTCGTATTGTCATTGACCGTTTCCACAGCGTGGCTGAGAATATACTTCCCGAGCTTTTTTTCTGATTTTGACAGACTGCTTAATTTGGATTTAATCTGCAAAATAATATTTTCTTCCAATTCCATCACTCACGATCTGCGTTTGTCGCCTTCATGGCATCTTTCGGGACGCCGAAGAAATAGGTGGCAACGAAGCCGCCAATATAGCCGGCAACCAAGCCTGCGATATAACCGAGCCAGCGCCCGTGCGCAATCAGCGGAATTAAATCAATCCCGCTTGTGCCGATCGCAATCGCGCCGATATTGCCGATGCCTGCAATCACTGCCCCGCCGATGCCGCCGCCGATGCACGCGGTAATAAACGGGCGCCCAAGCGGCAAAGTCACACCGTAAATTAACGGTTCGCCAATGCCCATAATGCCAACCGGCAATGCCCCTTTAATCAACTGCACGAGTTTTTTATTTTTCCGGCATCTGATCCATAAAGCAATCGCCGCGCCAACCTGCCCTGCGCCTGCCATTGCAAGGATCGGCAACAGCGGGGTCATCCCTGTCTTATTGATCATTTCAATATGGATCGGGGTGAGAATCTGGTGCAGGCCGAACATAACCATCGGCAGGAAGACAAGCCCCAGTATAAATCCTGAAAAAGCGCCGCCGACTTTCAACACCCACGTGATCGACCCGACAAGAGCGCCTGATACCGCGCCTGCGACCGGCATGACAATAAAAATAGTAAAAAGTCCGACAACTAATAATGCAATCGTTGGCGTCACAATGATATCCACAGAATTTGGAACAATTTTATGCAGCCTTTTTTCAACAAGCGCTAAAATCCATACTGCAAAAATAACACCGATGATCCCGCCTTGTAAAGGGGAAAGGGCATCTCCGGTAAAAATATTTGGAAGCGGATTTTTCGGATCCATGCCGGTCAGCATCGTCACAGCCCCGATGACCCCGCCAAGGCCCGGTGTCGCCCCGAACTCATTTGCGCTATTGATCCCGACATAAATGACCAAATAGAGATACAATCCGTTTTTAATAATGTTTAATGTCGTAATAACGGACACCCAGTTCTGGCTGAGGGCTGAGGAGTCCGCAGCCATGATATTTTGGAAAATGGCGGCAACCCCGCCGATAATCCCGGCGCCGACAAAAGCCGGAATAAGCGGTACAAATATATTGGAAATCGATTTTAAAGCCCTTTTGAAACCGTTACTTTTATGTTTCGCCTTTTCCCTTGCCTTTACTTCGGCCGCTTTGGCTTCCACCATTTCGCGGTTTGACCGCCCGGCATCTTGATGGCCCGTAGCCTTCGGAAAATTTTCCCCAAGTTTTACACCGGCCTGCTGTACCATAAGGTTGGCGACTTTGTTGACGATACCAGGGCCAAGCACGACCTGGAGCGTTTCATCCTCCACGACGCCGAGCACGCCATCAACCGCTTTCAGGCCTTCGATATTGACTTTGCTGTAATCCGCAATGGTAAGCCGGCTCTTGTCATGCAATGGATGATCTTTTCGACGTTTCCCATGCCGCCGACATTTTCGTAAATTTCCCTTGCCAGTCTTTGTTCTTTCGTTTCGGTCATTTTTTTTCATCCCCCGGTTTAAACGATTTTTCTAATAAAACCATTTGCCTGTGCCATTTTCTCCTCTGCCTCTTCCTTGGAAAGATTGGTTAACAACATTACAATGGCCAGCTTCACATTTTTGCCGGCTGCGTAAAAAGCCTGTTCAGCTGCTTCATAGCTGCATCCGGAAGCCTGCATAATAATCGATTTCGATCTCTCCACCAGTTTTGCGTTTGTCGGCTTTACATCCACCATTAAATTCCCGTATACTTTTCCAATTCCGACCATTGAAGCAGTTGAAATCATATTCAATACGAGTTTCTGGGCGGTGCCTGCTTTTAGCCGGGTTGATCCCGCCAATACTTCAGGCCCGGTTTCCACTTCGATCGGAATATCGGCATGGCGGCTGATTTCAGCATTTTTGTTGCAGGAAAGCGACGCCGCCACAGCACCGGTTTTTTTCGCGTAGTCCAGCGCGCCAATCACATACGGTGTTCTGCCGCTTGCCGCAATACCGACTACTGTATCCTTTTCCGATAAATGGATGCGCCTTAAATCTTCTTCCCCCATCTCTTTCGAATCTTCCGCCCCTTCAACGGCAACCGTCATTGCCGCACTGCCGCCTGCGATCAGCCCCTGCACCATGGAAGGGTCCGCACTGAATGTCGGTACACATTCGACAGCATCGAGAACACCGAGCCGACCGCTTGTACCTGCTCCGCAATAGATCAAACGTCCACCCTGGTTAAAAGAACGGATAACAGCCTTTACCACTTTTTCGATTTGTGCCAGTTCCTTCCCAACACGGATTGGAACCGTTTGGTCTTCCTCGTTCATCAATTGCAAAATTTCCCTTGTTGACAACGTATCAAGATCCATTGTTTTTTCGTTGCGCTGTTCTGTGGCGAGTTTTTCTAAGTCCATTCGTTTTCACCTTCATTGTCCGTCATTTTAAACCGTGTACCCGAACCAATAAAATCAAGGAGCGGCAAGTCGCGGCCGGCAATCTGCCCGATAACGTTTGCTTTTTTATCGGCAGGCAGGCTCCGCTTTGTGATTTGCAATTCCCCTTTGTATCTTGCGTACAGGTTGTTGTCGAGCGTAATACTCCCTTTGTGGCAGGGAATGTTGTTTTCAGGCCCGATATCGTCCTTTTGATTGCATGTTCTCGACTGTTCGCTGCGGATGGCGTCCTTTGCCACATCCAGCCGGTTCCGGTGGGTTTTGAAAATATACGGGCGCCATTTCGGCCCTGCAGCCGTTGCATGAAGCAGTATGGTATCATGGCAAAAAAATTCCCTGATCTGGCTGCGGGATTGCGGCGTTAACTCCGGATCCCCGATATAAGCATGGTCAACCGCATAATCCCTTAACAGCGAGCAGATGGCTGCCAGCGGATTTTGATGGCGGTGGATTTCCAATGTCGGCAGGGATTCATATAAAGGAAATCTTAGTTTTCCATCGCCGGGTGCAAATGCCGTAATGCTGAATCCTTTGCTTTTCAGCCATTTGTTTTTTTCGTAAAACCAATTTTCATCCAGTCCGGTTCCGGGCCTCGGGTAATAATTATGCCAGGCCTCCAGCCGGCTGAAATCAGCGTCATGCTGTTTCAGCTGCTCATAATCCTGTTCCGTTAATGTGCTGGCGTTTAATCCGACCGTCATCGTGTTCGACAGGCGGGCAACCTGTTCCCAGCTGGCCCCGGCATCGATGCGCAAGCCATTGATACCGCTTTCAATAATGCGTACAGGATCATCAATGGACAGCCCGATATGGCGGAGCACGTTTCCGGAGACATCGATCATGACTTTCATCTTGTTCCGTTTTGCAGCCTCTAAGAGCGGAGCAAGCCTTTTCCGGTATTGGGACGGGTCATCTTCCGGAAGCTGCAGGGATGTAAAAATTCCTTCCATTCCAATTGCTGCCATTTGGCGAATGCAGGCTTCCTTCCCTTCTGACCAGTCTTCATTCAAGTATATTGAAAATCCAAGCAATCATGCATCCCTCCTTTCATACTATTATATGCATCTTGAAACAATATTTCAACATATTTTTATTATTATATTTATAAAGGAAATTTTGTTTCATTTCCTGACAAAAAAACCGGAGACCCCGTCGTTGAAACGGGATCCCTCCGACGGGCAAGCGCCCTCCGCTTTTCTTTGTCCAGCTCCGGGCGCTGTCGGCTAGTGAATTTCCAGTCCCCTCCCCTACGATAAGCGGGCATCGATTCGCCTGCGGCTCATCGTGTTTCCTTTATCTCAGTTCGGGGACTATGAAATTCATACGCCGACGGGCAAGCGCCCTCCGCTTTTCTTTGTCCAGCTCCGGCTCCTAGCGGCTAGCGGATTTTTACGTCTTCTCCTTTCGATAAGTCAACATCGATTCGCCTATCGGCTCATCGTGTTTCCTTTATCTCGGTCGAAGACTACAAAATCCGTACGCCGCTGTACAGTCGCCTCTGCTTTTCTAATCATCCAGTTGTTGGATTTGGAATAGGTTGTAATAGAGCCCTTGTTTTTCCATTAATTGTTCGTGGGTGCCGGTTTCTTTGATCTCCCCGTTTTCAATTAAGACAATGCGGTCTGCGTGGGTGATGGTGGACAGCCGGTGGGCAACGATTAAAGTTGTCCGGTTGCGCGCCAGTTTTTCAATGGCTTCCTGGATCAGATGCTCGCTTTCTAAATCAAGCGCGGATGTCGCTTCGTCGAGAATGAGAATCGGCGGGTTTTTCAGAAATACGCGCGCAATCGCAATCCGCTGCTTCTGCCCCCCGGACAGTTTAACGCCTCGCTCGCCCACCGTTGTTTCATACCCGTCGGGAAGATTCAGAATAAAGCCGTGGGCGTTCGCCGCTTTTGCCGCCTGTACGACTTCCTCGTCCGTCGCCTGCGGATTCCCGAGCAAAATATTGGATTTCACCGAATCACTGAACAAAATATTGTCCTGCAGCACCATTCCGATTTTATCGCGCAGGCTTTGTACTTTAAACGTGCGGATATCCTGACCGTCCAGGTAAACCACCCCTTTTGTCACATCATAAAACCGGGGGATGAGGCTCACAAGGGAAGACTTGCCGCCCCCGCTCATCCCGACAAAGGCAACCGTCTCCCCTGCCCTGATCTCAAGATTGATATTTTTTAACACCGGCTCTTTTTCATCATCATACCGAAATTCGACGCCATCAAACCGGATATTTCCGCGTACATTCCGGCACTCTACCGCGCCCGGCCGGTCATCAATGTCATATTTTTCATCCAGCAGTTCAAACACCCGGTCCATTGAAGCGAATGCCTGCGTCAGCGTCGTGCCGGAGTTGACGAGCCTTCTGAGCGGGCTGTACAAATTATCAATATAAGCGATAAACGCCGCGAGCGTGCCGACGGTAAGGCTGCCTTTAATTACGAGATAGCCGGAAACAAAAATAATTAACAGCGGCGCAATATCGGTAATGGTGTTCACAACCGCAAACGATTTAGCCGTCCAGCTCGTGTGTGCCAGCGCTTTTTCCAGAAAATTGCGGTTATGCTTGTCAAACTGCTTTTGCTCATGGTCTTCAATGGCAAAACTCTTAATAACCGCCATGCCTTGCACCCGCTCATGGAGATAGCCCTGCACCTCCGCCAGCGCCTGCGACCGTTTTCTCGTCAAAAAACGCAAATTGCCGAAAAAATATTTGACCGAAAAAATATAAAACGGAAATACGGCGAGTGAAATCAAAGTCAGCCGGGCATCCATCATAAACATCATGACAATTGCAATCACGACCGTTGTCATGTCGAGCCAGACGTTCATCAGCCCGGTAATGACAAAATCTTTCGTCTGCTCGACATCATTCATCACCCGGGAAATGACTTCCCCTCCGCGTGTATTGGCATAAAACCGGAAACTTAATTTTTGAAGATGGGTAAAAAAGCGGCCGCGGATATCATACAAGATTTTGCTTGCCGTCCACTGCGCAAAATATTGCCGGTAATATTCAACGGGCGGCCGGACGATGACAAAAATGGCAAGCATGGCCGACATCACCCAAACAAGCTTATGTAGCTTCTCATCCGGTGAAAGCCCGTGGTTGCCGATAATATCATCGATCACATATTTAATCAAAAGCGGGATTAAAAGCGGGATCGCAAACTTGATGATCCCGATGATGATCGTCGCAACGATTTGAAACCAATACGGCTTTACAAATTTCATGTATCTTTTCACACTACCCATGCATTGAACCTCCTGAGCAAACAAAACGTACCATTTATTTCCCTCATTTTTTCAAAATTTACGCATACAAAAAACCTGTTGGCGTTCAACAGGCGGTTTGCTTAACGCAAATAGGTCAGATAGCGTTCGTACCAAATATCAATAAAGTCGGGGCTGAACGGGCCCTTCCGCTGCCGGATCCAGTGGATGAGAATGTCCACGTTCCGCTTTAAAATATGGTCGATGACATCGGGATAGCCCATTTTTTTGCGGTGGTATTCATATTCATCCTCATCCAGCAGCGTAAACGTCATATCCGGATAGACTTTGATGTCGAGATCATAATCAATATATTTTAACGCTTCACTGTCATAAACAAACGGCGACCCCAAGTTGCAGTAGTAGTAGACGCCGTCTTCACGGATCATGCCGATAACATTGAACCAGTGGTCGGCATGAAAGTAGCAGATTGCAGGTTCTCTCGTAATCCATGTCCTTCCGTCCGATTCGGTTACCAAAGTCCGGTTGTTTCCCCCGATCACCAGGCTTTTTGTGCCCTTCAAAACGGTTGTTTCTTCCCATATCCGGTGAATATGGCCGTTATGCTTATAACTTTGGATTTGGATTTTATCACCTTCTGCCGGGATTCCCATCATCTCATGCCCACTTTCATGATTGTTTATATGTAAACCTGTGCCCGTTATGTGCCGGAATGAAACTTATGTAATCAAACGATCTGTTTTCTATCTATTATAACGGTTTCTGAACGCGATTAAAACTAAACAATCCTATTTGAAATAGGATTGTTTATGTGCAAATTTTTGAACTGCGATAAACCCGGATCAGTTCAACCGTCTGCGATTCAAAAACTTTTTCAATTTCCTGCAATTCTTTATTCATCCGGCCGATTTCATCAAGGATATCTTCCGCCATTGGTTCCTCCTGCAACTTCAACAGTTCGCTTTTCACTTCGTTGCATCTCTCCATTTCCGATTGCAAAAACAGCAGCCTATCCATCGTGTCCATTTGCTGTGCCACAAGCCGATTAAATTCTTCCATCAAAGTTTTTTACCCCCTAAAGGATGAATTGAACTTTTCATTCACACATATTCTCGATGGAAGGGCAAAATCCTTTGACTTCTTTTGTCGAACTCCGAAAGCCTTAAAAGAAAAAAGAGGCCCCCGGTTCGGGAAACCTCTTTCTATCGGTTATTGCTGGCCGAATTGCCCGGCGTTTTGCGATTTTTTCGCTTCAGATTGCTGGTTTTGTTTTCTTACTTCCTGTGCGTTCGTTTCGCTTGCGAATTCAGAACCGAAAGAACCTTGGCCGGAAGCAGACTTCGCATTTTGCTTTCTTACTTCCTGCGCATTTGTTTCGCTGGCAAATTCAGAACCAAAATTTCCTTTGGCAGCTTTATTGAAGTTGTTGTTGTTTGCCATCGTTATCACCTCCACGGGTATTAATGTAACCAGAGGCGCAACGATTTATCCTTCCCATAAAAACTGGAAAATAAAGGAACTCAAAGTTGGCGTGCTCAACTTAAAAGAAGCGAGCGGCCGCCGTCCACAATGATCGTCTGGCCGCGGATCATAAACGCCTCGTCTGAAATTAAAAAGCGCACGGCGTTCACCATATCCTCGACCTCAACCATTCTTCCTGCCGGCGTATGTTTCCGCGCGTCTTCCAGTAGTGCTTCGCGGTTCGGGAAAGACTTGAGCGCATCCGTATTCAATACGCCGCCCGAAACTGCATTCACACAAATACTCGGCGCCAGCTCAACTGCCAAATAGCGGGTTAAAGCTTCAAGCGCTGCTTTCGACACACCGACCGCCGTATAATTTTCGATATAGCGGATCGAACCGAGCGAACTGAGGCTCACAATTTTTCCCCCGCCGTTTTCTTCCATCAGTTTGGCGGCTTCCTGCGCACAAAACAGGAGCGCCCTGCTGTTAATATTCATCGTCCAGTCCCAATGGCGTTCTTCCAGCTCCATTGCCGGGCGCTCGACACCTGAAGCGGCATTATTGACAAGCACATCAAGCCTGCCGTATGTATCCCGGATTTGCGCGAACATTTCTTTTATTTTTTTCACGTCCCCGACATTTGCTTTGATCAGAAGCGCTTTTTGCCCCAGCTTTTCAATTTCTGCTGCCACTTCTTCGGCTTTGGGCCGGCTGCGCGCATAATTGATGACCAGATCATAGCCGCTCTTTGCAAGATCGAGCGCAATCGCCCGGCCCAGCCCCTTGCTTGATCCGGTTACAAGTGCCACCTTATTTGCCAATGATTCCACCTTCTCCGTTTTCTTTATGATTTTTGCAACGCTCTCCCTTTTTCAAAAAGCCGCGATGCATCCTGCTCCTTATCACCCTGGAATGCGGCATTTTCCACGCCTGCCTGAAGCCCGGTTTACAGAAACGCGGCTGTCCCTTGTTCCGGAACCGATTCGGATTGCGCGGCGCTCCGCTGGCTTATCTTTGGAACCGGTTCAGCCTGTCATAAAATGATGTTAAAAATGCATAAAGGGCTTTTTCTGAAGCCGCCATTTCCCTTTTTTTCGGGATCATCACGCCGACCGGACGCATCAGTTCTACATCGCTGATTTCCGCTTTTACGATTTCTTCAGACAGATTAAATAATAGCGCAGGCTCAGGCAGAATTGCAACACCCGTTCCGCTTGCAACAAGGCCTTTAATCGTCTCCATGTCCTCGCCTTCAAATGCAATCGCAGGCTCAAAACCGGACTTCCGGCAGGCGGAGAACAGAATTTCACGAATCGAAAAGCCCTCCCGGAATGTAATGAAACGTTCGTTTTTCAGCTGGGCGAGCCGGATCATTTCCTGCCCGGAAAGCGGGTGGTCGCGGCGGAAAAGCAGCATGAGCTTTTCCATGTATAAAATTTCACCGCTAACCCCGGGATGGTCATCCGGCACAGGAGAGGCAAGCGCCAGCTCAAGTTCCCCGTTTTCAATCAACCGGATCAAATAGCCGGGGGTCCCTTGCACAAACTGGTACTCGAGGCCGGGATGTTTTTCGCGAAACTGTGCCAACAGGGAAGAAAAGGTCTGGACCGATAACCCGGTCGAAAAACCGAGGCGGACCGTCCCGTTATCCGGATCGAGGAATTCCTGCATTCTTTGCTTGGCTTTATCAATTTCGAGCACGACTTTTTCAGCGTGTTCTAAAAAAACTTTTCCGATCGGCGTCAGCCTGACATTCCTTCCTTCACGCCAAAAAAGGGAAACGCCAAGTTCGGCTTCCAAAAGGGAAATTTGCCGGCTGATGGCGGATTGGGCGACATGCAGCTCATCTGCAGCGTGTGTCACATGCTCCCTTTTGGCGACTTCAATAAAATAAATTAACTGTCTTAACTCCATGCGAATCACACCATTCTCAATTTGAGATTAATTTCATCTTAACTATATATTGTAAGAAAGAATCACAAGAGGGTAAAATTTAAAATAATCTTACTTTTCGGACTCGACCTGATGATGGAAGGAATGTGAAGCAATGAATAATCAACATTATGGACTTTACCGACCTGAATTTGAACATGATGCATGCGGCATCGGCTTTTACGCGGACATCAAGGGCCGCGCGTCTCATAAGATCATCACCACTGCTTTGGAGATGCTGAGAAGGCTGGACCACCGCGCCGGTAAAAATGCCGACGGGACAACGAGCGACGGCGCCGGTATTTCAATGCAAATCCCGCACGCGTTTTTTGAGGCCGTATGCTCCTTCACCCTTCCAAAAAAAGGGGAGTATGCAGTGGGAATGCTTTTTCTGCCGCATGATCCGCATGCTGCGGAGGACATTCTGAATGAATTCCGCATCCAGGCTGCATCACTCGGCCTTTCAGTGCCCGGTGTCCGTGAAGTTCCAGTAAATCCGGAAGTTCTTGGGCGCCAGGCGGAAGAATCGCGGCCGCACATCGTTCAGATTTTCGTTTCTTCTTCTTCAAACGATAACACGGAAGAAGCGGTTTTTCAAAGAAAGATCTATATATTGCGGAAACTGGTTGAGAACAAATTCGGTTCCTCTTTTTATGCCGCCAGTTTTTCGAACCGGACAATTGTATATAAAGGCATGCTTTCGGCGGAACAGCTCCCTCTGTTCTACACTGATCTTGCGGACGAACGGTTTCAATCGGCCCTTGCGCTGATCCACTCGCGGTTCAGCACCAATACGTTTCCGAGCTGGGAGCGGGCCCACCCGAACCGGATGATCGCCCACAACGGGGAGATCAACACCATCAAAGGGAACGTCAACTGGTTCAATGCAAAAATCGAATTGTTTGCAAACGAACTGGACCTTGGCACATTGAAAAAAATCCAACCTGTGATCAACAAAAACGGTTCGGATTCGGCGATTTTTGACAATGTCCTTGAATTTTTAACAACAAACGGCATCTCCCTTCCACATGCGATCATGATGATGGTGCCGGAGCCGTGGGAAGACAACGAAGACCTGCCGCCTTACTTAAAATCATTTTATGAATACCACAGCCAGATTATGGAACCGTGGGACGGACCGATGGCGCTCGAGTTTACGAACGGAAAACAAATCGGGGCGGTGCTTGACAGAAACGGCTTGCGCCCGGCCCGTTACTACATTACCCATGATGATAAAATCATTTTTGCATCTGAAGTCGGCGTCGTCGATGTGGAGCCGGAAAACGTCAAAGAACGGCGCCATTTAAAACCGGGTCAGCTGT
Organism: Weizmannia sp. FSL W8-1119; assembly: GCF_038008605.1. Taxonomy (NCBI): domain Bacteria; kingdom Bacillati; phylum Bacillota; class Bacilli; order Caryophanales; family Bacillaceae; genus Heyndrickxia; species Weizmannia sp. FSL W8-1119. The sequence continues at coordinate 2,390,317 of NZ_JBBOZL010000001.1, forward strand.
TGTTCGTGGATCTTGAAAAGGGGGCCCTTATCCCGAGCGACGAACTAAAAGCACAGGTCAGCCTTGAAAAACCGTATGCAGAGCATCTCGAAGATTCAGTGATAGACCTGGAGGAAAGCCACTTTATCCCGGCTGCATCCTGTCTTGAAAAAAATGAACTGGCTTATTGGCAGACATTATTCGGCTACACTTATGAAGAATGCACAAAGTCCATCGTGCCAATGGCGCAGGAAAAGCATGAACCGATCGGGGCAATGGGCGTCGATACACCGATTGCAGTTTTATCGGAGCGCCCGCAGCTTTTGTTCCATTATTTCAAACAAAGCTTCTCGCAGGTCACGAACCCCCCGATTGATTCCATTCGCGAAGCATACGTCATATCTACGGTTACCTGGCTCGGCCCGCAAGTATCGCTTGACGGCCATGACGATACCGCCCATAAAAAAATCCGGCTGGAACACCCGTTTTTAAGCACGGCCAAATTTAACGCCATTTTAAACCAGGGAATGAAAACGGCTTTTCTTCCTGCGTACCATTCGCCGGATATCAGCCTTGACCAGGCGCTGGAACAATTGCTCAGGGAAGCGGACGAAAAAATCGGGGAAGGTGTGGAAATTTTAATTCTTTCCGACCGTGCGCAAGGCCATCGTGCCGTGCCGATCCCTTCCCTGCTTGCCGTTTCAGCCCTGCACCAGCATATGATCCGCTCCGGCACAAGGCCGAAAGCAAGCATCGTGCTGGATTCCGGTGAACCGCGGGATTCACACCATATGGCCGCTCTATTGGGCTACGGTGCCGATGCGGTACACCCGTATCTCGCACTTGAAACGATTCAAAATTTAATCGGCGAAGGGCATATCGATCTGCCGTATAAAAAAGCAAGTGAAAACTATTTAACCACCCTTAAGAAAAGCGTCGTCAAAATCATGTCGAAAGTCGGGATTACGACGATGCAAAGCTATCGCGGGGCGCAAACTTTTGAAGCGCTCGGCATTGCGGAAAGCGTCTGCGACCGCTATTTTACCGGCACCGTCTCGCAGCTTGGCGGGATCGGGCTCGCGGAAATCGGCCAGGAATCATTGAAACGTTTTGAAAAAGCGCAGAAATTGCTTTTCCAGCACAACAAAGCGCTTGATCCGGGAAGCGAGCTGCAATGGCGGAAAGACGGCGAATACCATTTGTTCAACCCGCAAATGATGTACACTTTGCAGCAGGCAGCCAGAACGAACAACAAGGAACTGTACCGCAAATTTTCGGAAACGTACCACCACGGGCCGTACGCCACGATCCGGAGCCTGCTGGCCATCGAGAGCAACCGGAAACCTGTTCCGCTGGATGAAGTGGAGCCGGTCGAATCGATTTGGAAAAGGTTTAAAACCGGCGCGATGTCGTACGGGGCATTAAGCAAAGAAGCGCACGAAGCACTCGCGATTGCGATGAACCGCATCGGTGGAAAAAGCAACAGCGGCGAGGGCGGCGAAGAAAAAGAACGCTACACGCCTGATGCGAACGGAGATTCAAGACGGAGCGCCATTAAACAGGTGGCATCCGGCCGTTTCGGCGTCACCAGCCTGTATTTAACAGATGCGGACGAAATCCAGATTAAAATGGCTCAGGGTGCGAAACCGGGCGAAGGCGGCCAGCTTCCGGGCTCGAAAGTTTATCCGTGGATTGCCGAAGTCCGCGGCTCCACTCCGGGCGTCGGTTTAATCTCGCCTCCTCCGCACCATGATATATACTCGATTGAAGACCTGGCGCAGCTGATTTACGATTTGAAAAGCGCCAACCCGCGCGCCCGCATTTCGGTAAAACTGGTGGCAAAGTCAGGCGTCGGGACCATCGCGGCCGGTGTAGCGAAAGGCCTGGCCGATACGATTTTAATCAGCGGCCATGACGGCGGCACCGGGGCGAGCCCGCAAACGAGCATCAAACATGCCGGCATGCCATGGGAACTCGGCCTTGCAGAAACCCATCAGACGCTAACGCTGAACGGCCTGCGTGACCGTGTCGTACTGGAAACAGACGGTAAACTGATGACCGGGCGTGATGTCGTCATCGCCGCCTGCCTTGGCGCCGAAGAATTCGGGTTTTCCACTGCCCCGCTTGTTGTCCTCGGCTGTATCATGATGCGCGCCTGCCATCTTGATACATGCCCGGTCGGCGTGGCCACGCAAAATCCGAAGCTGCGCGCCAAATTCATGGGCAAACCGGAATATGTTGTCAACTATATGCGGTTCATCGCAGAAGAGGTCCGCGAAATATTGGCTGAATGCGGCTACCGCAGCCTTGATGAACTTGTCGGCGAAACCGGCTTGCTGAAAGTGAAAGATGAGGTTAAAAACCATTGGAAAGCGAAACAGCTTCATTTTGATAAATTACTGTTTAAAGCGGGTGATACACCATTTGCTGTGCAAGGCAAAACGGCGCAAAACCATAAACTGGAAGAACGCTTTGACAGCCGTGAATTGGACCATTTATCCGTATCCGTCCGGAACAGGCAGCAAACAGCGGTCACCTTGCCTGTGCGCAATACCGACCGGGCAATCGGTACCACTTTGGGCCATATCATTACAAAAACATACGGTGACGAAGGGCTGCCGGAAGATTTTATCCACATTCATCTGCACGGTTCAGCAGGGCAAAGCCTCGGCGCCTTTATTCCAAAAGGCCTAACACTGAACCTTGAAGGAGATGCCAATGACTATGTTGGAAAGGGATTATCGGGCGGAAAAATCGTTGTGAAGCCGGTTGCCGGATGGATCCGGCACGAAGAACAGGCCATCATCGGAAACATCGCCTTTTTCGGGGCCACATCGGGCGAAGCGTATATCCGCGGAACAGCCGGCCAGCGTTTCTGTGTCCGTAACAGCGGCGTACATGCCGTTGTCGAAGGCATCGGAGACCACGGCTGCGAATACATGACCGGCGGACGCGTTGCCGTGCTCGGCCCGATCGGCAAAAACTTTGCGGCCGGGATGTCCGGCGGGATTGCCTACATTTATACCGGCGCAATGGGCGAAGATGAAGTTTTATCCCGGATCAACCAGGAACTTGTCAGCATTGAAGGTGTGGATTCTGATGAAGATATGCGCGAACTTTATCATATGATCCAGAAACATTATCAATACACCGGCAGCCCTGTTGCCAAACGGATTTTGAAAAATTGGGAGCTGTCCCTGCATCAGTTTATCAAGATTGTTCCACGCGAATACAAAGCGATGATGGAACTCATCCAGTACTTTCTGGATCAGCAAATGCCGCTTGATGAAGCGAGGCTTGCCGCTTTTGAATATAAAAAATCCGGAAAGCATCTGCCGGAAATTGAAAAAGAAAAAGCTTTCCCGACAGAAGTAAAGTAGACGGGTAAATCCATCAGGAAGCGTCCGGATGGATTTACAGGATTGTGTGTGGATTGAAACGAAAAAAACGGAGACCTATCATGTCCCGGCAGCGGCCGGATAAGAAGCACAAAGATGGCTGCTTTTTAAGAAAAAGGCATCGCACGCAAATTTTCCGGAAGAAAGCCGGATTGTACTGCCCGGGCCATTTTCGTAATAGCAGGTTTTATCCAAAACAGAAAAAAGCTGAAATTGTACGGCATCTATATCCCTCCGGCAGCGGCCGGGTGATTTGTGAGGAGTGTGAGACATGCGCGGAACGACAGATTTTATTGAACAGAAACGCGAAAAACCGAAAGAACTGGATGCCGCAAAGCGGGTGGCTACTTGGAAAGAATATGTGCAGCCTTTCCCGGAAGAAAAATTGAGAACGCAGGCATCCCGCTGCATGGAGTGCGGAACCCCATTTTGCCAGATGGGGGAACTGATCGGCAGGCAAACGAGCGGCTGCCCTTTATATAATTTAATTCCGGAATGGAACACCCTTGCCGCCCAGGGAAAATGGGAAGAGGCCTACCAGCGTCTGCTTTTAACCAATAATTTCCCTGAATTTACATCACGCGCCTGCCCGGCTCCATGTGAAGGCTCGTGTACAGCCGGGCTGGTCAGTGAACCTGTCACCATTAAAAGCATTGAAAGAGCCATCATTGACCGTGCCTGGGAAGAAGGCTGGATCAAACCGAGAATCCCGCTGAAACGGAACGGTTTAAAAGCAGCCGTTGTCGGAAGCGGGCCAGCCGGATTGGCGGCAGCTGACGATTTAAACCAGGCAGGCTACGATGTTACCGTCTTTGAAAAAGAAGACCGTTTTGGCGGGCTGCTCATGTACGGCATTCCGAATATGAAAATTGAAAAACAGTACGTAGAGCGCAGAGTAGGCCTGTTGCAGGCGGAAGGGATCACGTTTAAAGCCAATACAGAAATTGGCAAAGACATCACGCTTAAAGAACTGGAGTCTGCTTTTGACGCCGTCCTGCTTTGCATCGGCGCGGAAAAACAGCGTGACATGGACATCCCGGGGCGCGATTTAAAAGGCATTTACCCGGCGATGGAATATTTGAAAGCCAATACGAAACACCTGCTTGACCATGGGGAAAACGGCGAACCGCAAATATCGGCAAAAGGAAAAAAAGTGATTGTCATTGGCGGCGGCGATACCGGCGCAGACTGTGTGGCAACCGCAATCCGGCAAGGGTGCAAGAGCGTTGTACAGTTCGGAAAACACGGAGAACTGCCGAAAGAACGCCCGGAACACGAACCATGGCCGGTGAACCCTTCCCTGTTCACGCTGGATTATGCATATGAAGAATCATTTAAAGTGTTTGGAGAAGATCCGCGGCAATACTATATCCAAACCACAGCATTTCTCGGTAATGATAACGGCGAAGTAACAGGGCTTACCACCGTGCCGTTTTCAGATCAGCGGGGAGCGGAACAGCAGGTATGGGATGCGGATCTTGTGCTCATCGCGATCGGATTCCAGGGTGTCGATGATGCCAAATCAGCCGGCATCGAACTTCAAAACGGGCTGATACACACCTTGCCCGGGAGTTTCCGGACAAACCGGGAAGGCATTTTTGCCGCCGGCGATGCGAAACGCGGCGCAAGCCTGATTGTCTGGGCAATGCAGGAAGGCAAAAAAGCCGCAAAAGAAATAGACCTGTATCTCTCAGAAAAAAACAAGGCGGCCTGCCAGCCATCTGCATAAAAAATGGCCCCAAGCAAAAGCTTGGGGTTTTTTGTTGAGTTGTATGGATGGCTTTATGCCTTACGGTTCCTGTTTTTTTGTCCTTCATAGCGGTTAAACGTAAAAGGGGCATAAATTTCATAAAGCCAATTCAAATATTAATTCTCATCGTGAATAAGTCTGACGTCTAGGCAACATCCTAATCAGACCATCTATGATCAAAATAGCGCTCCATATAACAAATATTAAGTTAAATTGCGGACTTTTATAAATTGGAATCCAATCATAAATTGGGCTTAGCACACCGTTTAAGCAAAGATGGGATTTTCCTTCAAAAACGAGAAGGGGGTGGTAGCTTTTTCTGCCCGGCTTATGGGGGTTCACCCCGATTTTCGCTCCCTCCTGGTTTCCATAAACCGTTTCGACACTTGAATCAAAGTCAAGAATGAGATTGGAATCCAGCCACGGTTTGATGCACGCTTTAGCGTGCTTCGGCGGAGCCGAAAGAGCCTCGCAGAGCCCACACTTTGCATCGCAAAGGTTTAGCCCCCACACGACTAGCCAGCTACCTCCCCAAAACAAGGGAAAACAAAAAGAACACACTTCTACTTAAGTGTGTTCTCAAAAACTAAAATAATTGAGTTGTTAAGAAATCTAAAAGATAACCAAAAAACATTACTAGAAAAAAACTAAAGAATGTTATGGTATTACCTATGATTAAAACTTTAGATTTTATACTTACCGCGAGAAGAAGCCCAATACCGGAAAAAACAAATGTTAAAATCCATAAAAATGATGGTTGTTGAAATACAATATTAGGTACCCAAAGCAATAAGGAAATAATTATCGTAATTGTAGCTAGAATTTTAATAATAGTATCCATATACTCCCTCCTTGCTTATACGTTTACCTTTCACTAAATAGGAACACAAAGAGTATTTTTGAAATAGGTTTTTATTGCAACAGCAGCAGCCTTTTCTTTAAGCTTCATTTTACTAAAGTGCTTATCTATATAATTAACAAGAGCTTTATCACAAGCGCAGCTGAAATAATGTCTGTCACCATAACATTTGTCATGTGCTTTACAACCAGCATCTAGTACATCTTTAGGTTTACCACTGCCATAACCAGGTCCACACCAATTTCCCCAAACTGGTATACTTATTTTAGCTTTTTTAATCGTTTTCTCGTTTGTTTGATCATCGGAATAATTAATCATTTGATCACTTATTTGATTAACCATGGTACCTATACCTGCTTCATTGCCGAATAGTAAAGCCGCTCCGTATCAAACAGCAGCCCATCCATATCAAAGATTACAAGTTTTACATCTTTCAATTAACCATCATCCCCTTTCTTGTCCTCTTATCCTCCTAATAGTATATGTAAAAAAACAAACATTCATTCAAACAAATGCCTTCCAATTTAAGGAAACCATTTGACATTGAGAGAAAATTTCGTCACGGATTCAGGTCTCTTTTTTTGGGAAATGAATTGAGTGATATTATCTGCATTACTGTGGGGTTTGAGTAACATTTTGGATTATCGACTTATGCGGTTTTTTTACAGTGTAAGTGCTTTCGATAAAAATTATAGTCTACGAGATTTTTCCTGTCAAGAATTTTTTTAATAGTGAATTTAATAACATGTTTTTAGTTATTGCATAAAAATAAATCCAAGCACGTGCCATTTTGGCTTTTATCCTTAGTAAAAAACTTGCAGCCAGTGGCCAAAAGGAGTGCGGTCCCCGGGCGAAATGCCATTTACAACGCTATTGTTTTGAAAAAGCAGAGGCTGCCGGTACAATCCCGGCAGCCCCTTTCTGTCAAGACTCTCCGCGGCGGCCGGATGCGTGCATGCGTTCTTGCGGGTGCGTGTTGGTTGTGCCGTCCGCGCGTTTCGAAGCATATTCAGCTTTTGCCCGCGGCTTGCCTTCATATACATTGTCATGATGGTACGGGAACCCTTTTTCTTTATTCCGCATGTTAACGCCCTCCTTAACAAAATAACCGGTGGGGAATGGCCCCCGCACCGGTTATTTTGCGCGTTTTCAGACGGAAAACCCGCGCCTTATCTTGGTACAACATCAAGTTTTTTCTTCAGCTTTTCTTTATTAAAAATCCAGCCGGTATAAGAACCGGTTATTTCCAGATCTTCATTCAATTTCACAACAGCAACAAACGGATAATGCCCGTTTTTCCGGTAGCGGAGGTCAGTAAAGCGGACTTCCCAGCCGTTATCAAGCTCTTTGATCTGCCAGTTATAGACAGGGGAAAAGCTTAAGAAAGCTGACAAATTTTTATCCTGCTTTGCCGCTTCAATAATTTCATTTTCCGGTACCGGAAGCCGTTTGAATTTGTCCAGAATGGTGACCGCCGACTTAAATGCGGATGCAACATAGTAGGCATCTTTCGTTCTTACGGCAATCTTCCATTGGTGAAAACGGACAGTCGGGGAAATAATGATTCTTTCCGCATCCGGAATCCTGGCCAGCACGGCTTTTTTTACATCGTGACGTGCCGCGAATCTGGCGATATAATATAAAAATATGAAGATGTACATGGCCAGAAAAGTCGGCCCCGGCTGCGCCCCGAACAACCAGGCGGCAATGCCGATCACATGGATGGTGAAAATGAAAGGGTCAAATGTATTGATCACGCCGAGCGCGACCCATTTATATGAGAACGGCCGCAATGCCTGTGTCCCGTACGCATTAAAGATATCGACGAACACATGCAGAAAAACAGCCAAAAAAGACCAAAGCCATAAATGAAGCGCATCCGTTCCAGGGAAAAAGATGCTGAGCACAGCTGTAATGGCAAGCGGCCACAGCAAGACGGCGGGAACAGAATGTGTAATGCCGCGGTGGTTGCGAATATAAACCGCATTATTTTTAAATTTAAGCAAAGTATCGATGTCTGGTGCCTGTGAACCTAAAACCGTGGCAATGAGAACGCTGTGAAAATGAACCGCATCTTGTGCGACCACAGGGTCCAACGTTGCCAAACCTCCAAGTGCAAATCCCATAACAACATGGGTTCCTGTATCCAATCTTATTCCTCCTAAAAATGGTTCTGGCTCCTTGTTAAAGCGCTTATTTCTTTCATATGCCTTCATCATATGGTAAATTAAAAAGAATTGCAATAGACAAAAGCGGCCATTCAGGATTTCCTAATTGTATTTTTCCCGTTCATAAATGTTATAGCAATCATTTGGGGGAGTTAAACATTGAAAAATTTGCCAATCGACGACTTTGATATACAATCTTTTCAAGAGGATCTGATCTCCTGGTTTGAGAGGGAACAGCGGAAACTTCCGTGGCGGGAGGACCGCGACCCGTATAAAATTTGGGTATCGGAAATCATGCTGCAACAGACAAGGGTGGACACTGTCATCCCCTATTTCCGGCGCTTTATGGAAAAATTTCCGACACTTGAAGCGCTGGCGGATGCCGGTGAAAACGAAGTGCTAAAAGCGTGGGAAGGGCTCGGCTACTATTCGCGCGTCCGGAATTTGCACGCTGCTGTAAAAGAAGTGAAGGAACATTACGGCGGCATGGTTCCGGACACGCCGGAAGAAGTTTCAAAGCTAAAAGGCGTAGGGCCATATACGGCCGGAGCGATTTTGAGCATTGCATACGGCTTGCCGGAACCGGCTGTGGACGGCAATGTGATGCGGGTGCTGGCAAGAATTTTATCAATATGGGAAGACATTGCAAAGCCTTCTGCAAGAAAGGTTTTTGAAGAAGCCGTCCGCAAGCTGATTTCCCGGGAGAATCCGTCTTTTTTTAATCAGGCTTTAATGGAACTCGGGGCGCTCGTTTGCACGCCGAAATCGCCGTCATGCCTACTTTGCCCGGTCCGGGAGCATTGCCGGGCGTTTGCAGAGGGAACCATTGATGAGCTGCCTGTGAAATCAAAAGGGAAAAAGCAGAAACAGATCCGGCTTCAGGCAGCCGTTTTGCAAGATGAAGACGGGCGCATTTTGATCCATAAGCGTCCGGATAAAGGGCTGCTTGCAAATATGTGGGAATTTGTTCAAGTGGAAGAAAGTGCCGTTTTGCCGGCAAGACAGGTGCTGAAGGACTATCTTGGAGAAATTTTTAAAATTGAAGCAGCGCTTGAAACCGAACATTTTACGGAAATACGCCATGTTTTTACCCATTTAATTTGGGATATTCGGGTGTACCGCGGGAGAATATTAAACCAGGTGCAGGAAACGGATGAATTAAAATGTGTGCCTCCAAGGGAGATTGAAACGTTTGCATTTCCTGTGCCCCATCAAAAAATTTGGAAAGCCTTCCGGGAACAGGTGAAAAGCGAAAAGGTGAAGGACATCAAAGGATAGGCTTCGTTTCAAAATGTCTTTCATAACCGGGATGAAAGACAAAAGGGGGTGAGCACACTTTCGTCTTTTTGCACCTCTGTAAAAAGACATTCCCGCGACAAGCGCGCTGTTGGCCCTTAAATCCTTTAAAACCATTTCGCCCGGCAACGCGCCCCCTTTTAACCCTGTAAACGACCTCCCAGCCGGCGGCAAAGACGCCCAATAAGCTTTCAATCCACCAGTTTCAGCATCGAAATCGGGAGGGCTTCGATCGGTTTGCCGCCGCTGACCCGGTAACCCCAGGCAAAGACGCCGTCGATATAATCAATTTTAAAATAGGCGCCGGGGTCTCCTTCAATTTCATAAATTTCCCCTTTTTGAAAAGAAGCCGGGTCCAGCAAATACGACTTTGCCATCGCAATTTTCCGCTCGAGCACGGCAAACTCATTCACAATACCAAGTTGTTCGGCCTTGCGCGCTTTTTCCGTCAATTGTGCAATCTCCTGCTTTAACTCATACTCGCTCATTTCACTGTATCTTTTTTCCATCTCCATCCCCCTCTTCCCGCAAGTAGCGGTCTATTAAATCAACCGGGAACCCTTTCCGGTATAAAAACTGCTTCATTTTTTGCCTGTAGGCGGATCCCGAAAACTTTCCGTATTTGCGCTTTGCTTTTTCCGCATGCTGAAGAAGGGCTTCCCACTCTGCTTCTTCATCCTTTTCAACATGAAGCGCCGCCATCGCAGCGGAAATCACTTCAGGCGGATAGCCTTTTACTGTAAGCCCCTGCTTCACTTTTTGTTTTAAAAGCTTCTCCGACAACCGGGCATGCTGCCTGGAAAGCTTTTCTGCCAGGACAAGGGCGTGTTCCACTTGCTGATCAGCATCAAAAATTTCAAGCGCCCTTTCGATCAGCTCCGGTGGAATGCCTTTTTGCTGAAGTTCCCTTTCAATGACAACAGGCCCTTTATGGGTTGTATTCATTTGTGTCCGCACGAAACTTGCGGCAAATTCCGCATCATCAAGATACTGCATTTCATAAAGCTTTAATATGACACTCCGGATGACTTCCGGCGCAAATTCCTTTTTTATCAAATCATCACGCACTTCTTTTTCCGACCGCATCCGGTAGGAAAGAAAATGGATGGCGGTATTGACGCCTTTCCGGATATCATCCTCGGCAAGGATTGCTTCAATATCAAGCTCATCCAATTCTTTCCCCTTTAAAAGCTGGTACCGTGCCAGCACTTCTTCATCAACACTGAACCGGTACTGGCCGTCAAGAAAAATATTGTAACGTTCTTTATTGTTTTTTTGAACCGAGATTTTTGTAATGACCGGCACACGCAACCCTCCCTTGTCTATTTTACCATTGAAAGTGTAGAAAGCGGTATTACCGGGAACAATAATCCAAAAAAGGAGGTTTTGCGAATGCCGAAAGATAAAAAAGTTCAGACGAAAAGCACATTAAGAAGCATGCAGGAAGTGACTTACCAGCACGAATTTAAAAAAGCCGACCGGGCCGGAGGATACACAGACAGAGGCCGCAAATAATTGCCTGTTTAAAAAAAACCTTTTGCGCAAAAAATAGTTTTGCGGGAAAACCGCAAACTGCTTGAAAGGGGTTTTTTAAATGGGCCGCGGGCATCAGCATAAAACACGCGATAAAAATAAAGCAACATTGCCGCAAGTACCGAAGAACATGAAAATAGACGGGAAAGACATTGAATATTCGAGGGAACTCGCAGACGGGGAAGACTTGGAAGCACAGGCCCGTTCCGAGGCTGCGGAAAAAAGAGCGAAAAACAGGCGGTAACATAAAAACGGGCGGCCTTTCCATGAGGCCCCCGTTTTTTGTGGATGATGTGCATAAACCTTTCAATGCCTTTATTGCCAATACGATTGGATGTGCATAAATTTGTGCACATTTTTCGTGTATAAAATGTGGATATTGTGGATAACCAGCAAAATCCCTTTTCTTTACCTGCCCGGGATGTGTATAAACCTGTGGGAAACCCGGTTGCAGCATGGACGCCTGTGTGCGCAACCGGTTCGGCGCGTGCGTCCAGGCATTTTTACAGCTGGTTTGGTGCTGCTTGTTGCTTTGCGCTTTCCACAAGCGCACGGATTTTTTCCGTTTCCCCGCGCTGGAAGAGCTCGATGATTTTGCTCCCGGCCACAACGCCGCTGCAGTAGCGGGTTAAACGGCGGACTTGCCCCGGGCTGGAAACGCCAAAGCCGGCGAGAACAGGTACCCGGCTGATGCTTGATAAGAAAGCCAGGTAATCCTCGATATTGTCGTGAAAACTTGTGCGGGTGCCGGTTGTGCCGGTGACCGTAACAGCATACAGAAACCCTTCAGAGCGGGAGGCGATTTTCTTAAGCCGGTCTTTCGGGCTTGTAATCGCAGCCAGCCGGATGAGCGCCAGGCCGCATTTTGCCAGTTCTCCGGCAATTACCTCTTCTTCCTCGATTGGCAAATCCGGAATAATCAGCCCGTCAACACCGGCATCCGCGCAGTCTGCTGCAAATTTTTCCAGACCAAAGGCAAAAACCGGGTTAAAATACGTCATGAGAATAACCGGAACTTGCCTCGGATGGGTTTTTAAATGGCCCAGCACTTTTTTCATGGTTGTGCCTGCTTTAAAAGCGCGGAGTCCAGCCGCCTGGATGACCGGGCCGTCCGCGACCGGGTCGGAAAACGGGATACCAAGTTCAATTGCCGTTGCCCCGCAAGCTTCTAAAAATGCAAGCCTTTTTTCCGTCTCTTCCATTCCGCCGTCCCCCGCCATAATATAAGGGACAAATGCTTGATCACCGCGTGCAAGAACCGATTCAAACTGTGCTTCCAATTTTTGTTTACCCATTGTTTTCTCCTCCAAACAAGCGGCTGGCCGCTTATCTATCTTTGTCCCCGCGCCCTGACAGGCAAACGGTAAACGTTTTTGCCGGTCTCGGCGCAAAATCGGTGGCATATACGTTTTCCAGTTCCGGAATTTTACCCATTGTTTTTCCCTCCAAGCAAATGGCTGGCCGCTTCTACATCTTTGTCCCCGCGCCCTGACAGGCAAACGGCGATCGTTTCGTCTTTCCCCATTGTTTTTGCCACTTTCAGCGCAAAACTGATGGCATGTGCGCTTTCGAGTGCCGGGATAATGCCTTCTGTTCTCGAAAGCAGGCGAAATGCATCTAATGCTTCATCGTCGTTCACAGACGTATACGTAACCCGGCCCGTTTCTTTTAAATAACTGTGTTCCGGCCCGACTCCCGGATAATCAAGCCCGGCCGATACCGAATAAGCTTCCTGGATTTGCCCGTCATCATTTTGCAGCAAATACGTTTTCATGCCATGAAGCACGCCGAGTTTGCCGTCACTTAAAGACGCCGCGTGCTTTCCGGTTCCAAGGCCGGCACCGCCCGCTTCCACACCGAACAATTTTACGGCCTTATCTTCCACAAACGGATAAAACATGCCGATCGAATTGCTGCCGCCGCCGACACAGGCGACAACTGCATCGGGAAGTCTGCCTGTCTGTTCTGTAATCTGTTTTTTCGTTTCTTTTCCAATCACACTTTGGAAATCGCGGACAATTTGCGGAAACGGATGAGGGCCGACTGCTGACCCCATAATATAGTGCGTGTCTTCCACATGGGCAACCCAGTAGCGGAGTGCCTCGTTAACCGCATCCTTCAATGTGCCGCTGCCCTGCGCCACACTTTCGACCTTTGCGCCGAGCAATTCCATTCTGAATACATTGAGCTTTTGCCGGCGGATGTCTTCTTCCCCCATAAAAATCATGCATTCAAGCCCGAGCAATGCGCACACGGTTGCTGTTGCCACCCCGTGCTGGCCGGCGCCCGTTTCAGCAACGACTTTCTTTTTTCCCATTCTAAGCGTTAGCAGTGCCTGGCCGACTGTGTTGTTGATTTTATGCGCGCCGGTATGATTCAAATCTTCGCGTTTCAGGAAAATTTTCGGGCCGCCGCCAAGCTTTGTTAAGTTTTCTGCAAAATAAAGCGGGGTTTCACGGCCGACATACTGCTTTAGCAGTTTCTCCAATTCTCTATGAAAAGCCGAGTCGTTCATGGCTTCATGATAAGCCTGTTCGAGTTCGTTTACAGCCGGCATCAGGGTTTCCGGCACGAATCTCCCCCCGAAAGTCCCGAAACGGCCGTTTGTATCAGGCAGTTTGTATGTTTGCATCATTGTCACGCTCCTCTAATTTTTGAAATGCTTTTCTTGCTGCTTGCACAAAGGCTTTGATTTTATCCGGGTCTTTTTCCCCGTTTGTTTCCACCCCGCTTGAAACGTCGACGATATGCGGCCGGACAGCAAGGATCGCGGCTTCGGCATTTTCCGGTGTGAGCCCGCCGGCAAGCACTACCGCCCGCTCATCCGATAGCGCCTTTGCCAGTTCCCAGTCAAACGCCTTTCCGTTACCGCCGCGGTATTTGCCGCCGGCACCGTCCAAAAGCACCAGATCGCACCGATAATGGTGTATCGCTTCGAGATCAGCATCTGTCCTTACCGGGAAAGCCTTGATCACCGGATAAGGCATTTGCGCGGCGTCCTCTGCTGTTTCATCGCCGTGCAGCTGCAGGTAATCGAGCCCGGCCCGCTCTGCAATTTCCGCCATTTTTTCGGGAGATTCATTAACGAATACGCCCACTTTTTCGACATGTTCCGGCAACGCTTTTGCAATCTGTGCCGCCTTTTCTGGTGTAATCTTCCGTTTGCTTTCGGCAAAGACAAAGCCGATCATGTCCGCCCCCGCGCAGACAGCCGCCCGGGCCGCTTCAAGCGTGCGAATGCCGCAAATCTTTACCTTCCTTTTTTCCGGGACACCGGCCAGCTTTTTCATTGCCGTTTGCGGGTCGTTTGTGCGCATAAGCGTTTCTCCGACTAAAATCCCTTTTGCCCCGGCATGTTCAGCGCGAACGACATCTTTCCGGGTGCGGATGCCACTTTCACTGATCACCAGTACATCCGGATTTGAGATTTTTGGCGCAAGCTTTTCGGCAACGCCGAGATCAACTTCAAACGTCTTTAAATTGCGGTTGTTGATGCCGATGATCCGGGCCCCAGTTTTAACAGCGGTTTCCAGTTCCGCTTCATTGTGCACTTCAAGCAGCACTTCAAGGCCGGCGCCCCGGGCATAATCGTACAGCTGGCGGAGCCTTTCGGGGGAAAGAGCCGCTGCGATCAGGAGAATTACGCTTGCACCATATGCTTTTGCCCGGTCGATCTGGATTTCGTCGATGATAAAATCTTTACAGAGAACCGGAAGCCGGACTGCATCGCTTACGGCTTTCAAATCTTCCACCGATCCTTTAAAAAAGATTTCGTCCGTTAAAACGGAAATGGCGCCGGCGCCTGCTTTTTCGTAGGCAAGCGCCTGCCCGATGGGATCCACGCCCGTTCGGATATCCCCTTTTGATGGGGAGGCCCGTTTGATTTCAGCAATGATGCTTGTTTTTTCGGCCTGCATAAATGTTTCATAAAGAGAAGGGGCTTTGCGCGCGTTTGGGGCAAAAGCCTTTCCTGCAGCTTTGATACGGGCCACTTCTTTTTCTTTTTCGGCTAAAATCTTTTCTAAAAATGCCATTTAAATCGCCTCCTGTGTGAGTTTCAGGCTCGCTTCAATGAGCGCGTGCAGTTTTTCAAGTGCCGCGCCCGATTCGATTGCCTGCTCCGCAATTTGGATCCCTTCTTTTACCGTCTCTGCCCGCCCTGCAGCAAAGAGCGCAAGCCCGGCATTGAAGAGCACCGTATCACGATAAGCACCTTTTTCCCCCTTTAATACTGACAGCAAAATATCGCTGTTTTTTTGCGCATCGCCGCCGCGGATCGCTTCAAGCGGGTAATACGGCAAACCGACTTGTTCCGGCGTCAGCGTAAACGTGGTAATTTTCCCGCCGTCGAGCAGCGCAAAATGGTTTTCCCCCGATAAAGATGCTTCATCAAGATAGCCGGCGCCATTGACAACGAGCGCGCGTTTTCTGCCAAGGCGGCCGAGTACTTCTGCCATTGTCCTGAGCATATCGCGTCGGTACAGCCCGAGCAGTTGTGTTTCCAGGTTCATCGGGTTTGTGAGCGGGCCGATCAGGTTAAAAATCGTCGGAATCCGCAAATCTTTCCGGATTTTCATCATTTTTCCGAGGGCCGGATGGACATTCGGGGCAAACAGGAAGACGATGCCGATTTCTCTCAGCAAGCCTTCAATTTCTTCCGCCGGGAAAGACAAGGAAATCCCGAGCTTCTCTAGGACATCGGCGCTCCCGGTCTGGCTTGAGACGCTGCGATTGCCATGTTTGGCAACTTTCACGCCGCTTGCCGCCAGCACAAACGCGGAGGTCGAGCTGATGTTAAAACTGTGGCTGCCGTCCCCGCCCGTCCCGCAGTTGTCCATAAGCCCTGGAACGTTGCATGGAACCGGCACGGCTTTTTCACGGATCACTTCGACCAGCCCGGCAATTTCTTCCGCCGTTTCGCCTTTACATTTCAAGGCGGCTAAAAATGCGCCCATCTCCCCTTCTGTCACTTCATCAGAAAACAGTGCGCGAGAGGCTTCCCGCATTTCTTCAACCGTCAGCCCTTCTTGTGCCAAAATTTTTTCAAGATACGGTTTCAACTTTCTCATCCTTTCTGATTTCGCGTAAAAAGTTTTCAAGCATCTGTTTACCGGTTTCCGTCCCGATCGACTCGGGATGAAACTGGACGCCGAAACACGGGGCGGATTGATGTTGAATGGCCATGATTTCGCCGTCATCAAGAGACTCGGCAACCACTTCCAGAACTTCCGGGATCTTTGTCCGGTCCATGACAAGCGAGTGGTAGCGCATCACTTCGACCGGATCCGGCTGCCCGCTGAAAATTCCTTTCCCGCCATGGCGTACAAGGGAAGTTTTGCCATGTTTGATTTCTTTTGCTTTTGTGATCCCTGCCCCGAAAGCTGCGGCAATTGCCTGATGGCCGAGACAGACGCCGAGCAGCGGGATTTGCCGGTAAAATGTTTTGACAGTTTCAATGGAAATGCCGGCATCTTCCGGCACGCCGGGCCCCGGTGACAGTACAATCGCTTCCGGCTTGAGCCTTCTGATTTCATCTATGGTGATCCGGTCATTGCGGAACACCCTTACTTCCTCCCCAAGTTCGCATAAATACTGGTACAAGTTGTAAGTGAACGAATCATAGTTATCGAGCAATAAAATCATGCGTCTGTACCTCCAGAATCGATCTCGCCTTGT
Source organism: Weizmannia sp. FSL W8-1119 (assembly GCF_038008605.1). NCBI lineage: Bacteria > Bacillati > Bacillota > Bacilli > Caryophanales > Bacillaceae > Heyndrickxia > Weizmannia sp. FSL W8-1119. The sequence continues at coordinate 2,406,976 of NZ_JBBOZL010000001.1, forward strand.
TGAGCGTTTCTTCATACTCTTTTTCCGGATCGGAATCGTACACAATGCCCGCGCCCGACTGCAAATAAGCGGTGTTGTCTTTAATCAGGAGCGAGCGGATGGCGAGCGCAAAGTCAATGTCGCCGTTCAGGTTGATATAGCCGACCGCTCCCGCGTACATGCCGCGCTTCAAGCTTTCCAGACTGTTGATGATTTGCATCGCGCGGATTTTCGGCGCACCTGATACCGTGCCGGCCGGGAGACAGGAGATGAGCGCGTCAATTCCGCTAAAACCGTCCCGCAATTTTCCTCGTACTTCCGAAACGATGTGCATCACATGCTGGAACCGCTCGACTTCCATATATTTTTGCACCCGGATGCTTCCGGGCTCGCACACCCGGCCGAGGTCGTTCCGGCTCAAATCAACGAGCATTTTATGTTCGGCAAGTTCTTTTTCATCGTGTAAAAGCTCGTTTTCAAGGCGCTCATCTTCTTCTAAGGCATTGGCGCGCGGGCACGTTCCCGCAATCGGGTTCGTATATACCACACGCCCCTTCGTTTTGATCAGGCTTTCCGGCGATGCCCCGAGGACGACATAGCCGCCGAAGTCGAGATAAAACATATACGGGGACGGGTTCGCTTTCCTTAACTTCCGATAAAAATAGAACGGGTCGTGTGAGAGCGTCCCTTTCATGCGCTGTGACAGGACAACCTGGAAAATGTCCCCGTTTTCGATATGCTGTTTTGCGGTTTCGACCATCTTCATAAATGCCTGCTTTTGAATGGCCGGGGCAAAATCAACCGGGCCATAGTCGACAAATGGTTCTGCGCTCGTCTGCTGGCGAATCGCTTTTTCCATTGCCGCAAGATTTTTTTCTATTGCTTCTCCGTCTTCCCCGGTTGAAACAAGGTAGACGGTCTGGCTTTTATGGTCGTAAACAGCTATGTTTTGGTACAGCATCAAATGCAGATCCGGAATTCCTGTTTCATCTTCCGGCACATAGCCGATCTCTTCATACTGGCGGATGGCGTCATAGCCGATATAGCCGACCGCCCCGCCGTAAAACGGAAAAGGAAGCTGAATGCCAAGACGCGGCAACAGATCTTTGACAAGATCGAGCGGCTTTCCTTTTTTTATTTCGCGCCGCCCCGTCATCCGGTCAATCACTTCCAGCTCATCGTCCCGCCCGATGAACGCTTTTACCGGATCAGCCCCGATAAAAGAAAACCGGCCGTTGCTGTCATTTGGCAGCGAACTTTCGAACAAAAACTTGCATTTTCCTCTCAGCCTCGTAAAAATCATGACCGGCGTTAACACATCACCGTTTAGCTTAACCATTTTGTATTGCATCCGTCCGCTCTCCTTTTTTATTGAAATGGTAACTAGCAGGCCGTCTTTCGCGCTCCGGCTCTTCACCTCTGCACCGGCTGTATATCCTTCGCTTAACAGGCGGGTTCCGATCACAGATCCCGGGTCCCGGCTAAATAAAAAACGTCCTCTGCCCGCAGCTAGATGCTGCAGGACAGAGGACGTTTTCCAACGCGGTGCCACCTCTCTTGAAAGGATTTAAAACCTTTCCGCTCATTCGGGTACGGAGCAAGCCACTCTTTATACCCTATCCCTGTAACGGGGGAAGCCGTATTTCCCTACTGCACCGTTCAGGAAACCTCTCGTAAGCCCATTCTGCAAAGGCAGTTCGTGCCGGACTCCCACCCGCGCCGGCTCTCTGGAACGCTTGCCATTTGCATACTCTTCTTACTCAGCGATTTTCTTTTATGGAATTTTTTAACGGAACGCAAAAAGGGTTCCCAATCCATGTAAAGGACGGGGAACCCGCGGTGCCACCTTTATTGGCTTGATCAGCCCGGCTTTGACGGTATCAGGGAAAAACCGTAATACCTGCCTTTTGTAACGATAAGGCATTCGCCAAAGCCTACTCCGGAATCGTTTCGGTTTGAAAGCTCGGAAGCCCATTCGCCTGCACGTCATCACCGGTTCGCACCACCCACCGGCTCTCTTCGGAATCCATACAGGTTACTCTTCTTCTTCATCGCCTGAAAAATGTTTCATTGATTGATTATTATCTTAATGCTGAAAATAAGAATTGTCAACCTTCATTTCAAAAAATTTTTTATTTTTTTCAGCCCATTTTTCCAAGTAACATTTGGCGGACAAACCTTGTCTTTCTTGTGAAAAAGTGGCTTAGCCTGCCCGGGAAAAAATACGCGAAAGGGCACGCATGGCCACTTCGTTCGAAGAAGGGGTCCGGTTAGGACATTTTACTTTGCACATTCATCATTGTTTAGACCACTGTATTCTTCCAATCAACATCCTAACGCAAAATATCGATCAAGTTCTTATTGGCTGCATTTTTAGCCGGCAATATGCCAAATAGAATGCCGACAAAGGTAGAGACGCAAAAAGCGAGTAAAAAGCTTCCTACACCGATCACGGCACGGAAAGGTAAGAAGAGCGAAATGAGCCACGCGAGTCCACCACCTATCCCAAAACCAATCAAGCCGCCTATTCCCGTCAACAACACCGCTTCCAAAAGGAACTGGAATAAGATATTCTTTGGGGTTGCGCCGATAGCGAGACGAATGCCAATTTCCCGGGTACGTTCAGAGACAGAAATATACATCATGTTCATTACCCCAATCCCAGCAATAAACAGCGAAATCCCGGCAATTGCGCTAATGAAGTAGGTTAAACTGTTAATGACTGATCCAATGCCGTTTAAGCCCCTCCTGCCGGAAATCTATTGGATGATACTCGCCAAGCCGGCATCTTTTCCTGCAGAAAAGCAAAAATTCGGACAAAATTTAATTTCGGAAAACGGCTTATGCTGCTGGATGCCCGGTCCCCCCATGAAAAGCCCGGCCCTTGCCGGCTGCTTTTTAGCGGAAGAATTCCGGGCAGTATGCAGCAGCTGAAAGCAAACAGTCCTTTTCGAGTTTTCCCCTGCAGGAAGCCTTTCAGAAATCCGTTAAAAAAGCCTTGTTTTGCTATGCACGTTCCAAATCTCGCCGGCATACTTGAGCACGGTATAATCAGAGGAAAATACGCCGGCATTGGCAACATTGACGAGTGCCATCTCCTGCCATTTGAGCGGCTCGCGGTAAAGCTTGTCCACTTTTTTCTGCGCCAGCGCGTAATCCTCGAAATCTCTTAATACAAAAAACTCATCCCCGTATTTAATCAGGGAATCAAAGACATCTCGCCCTTCCGCCTGCGCCCCGGGAATCGAGCCGTCAATCAGCGCATCGAGCACACGGTGCAGCACCGGATTGTTCTTATAATAATCATAAGAATGATAAGAACGGTCATGGTAATATTGGAAAACTTCCTGATCGGTCAACCCGAAGAGGATAATATTGTCCTCCCCGACGAGATCGCGGATTTCGACATTGGCACCGTCCAGCGTGGCCAATGTGACCGCGCCATTGAGCATAAATTTCATATTGCTCGTCCCGGACGCTTCCTTGGATGCGAGTGAAATCTGTTCGCTCACGTCAGCCGCCGGGATGATCCGCTCGGCCAGCGACACACCGTAATTTTCGATAAAAACGATCTTCAGCATATCCCTGACTGCCGGGTCATGGTTAATGAGATCCGCTGCGGCGTTTATCAACTTAATGATTTCCTTGGCGTAAGTGTAGCTCGGTGCCGCTTTGCCGCCAAAGATGAAAACGCGCGGGTAAATATCTGCTCCCGGATCATCCTTTAATTTAAAATACAAGCTTAAAATATGCAAAAGATTCAAAAGCTGCCTTTTATAAGCATGGAAACGTTTGACCTGCACATCAAAAATGGCATCTGTCCGGACGGTGAGCCCTGTCCTTTTCCTAATATAGTCTGCCAGCCGCTGCTTATTGATTTGTTTGATTTCCGCAAGTTGCCGCAGGACGCTTTCATCCCGGCGAAATGGCTCCAGCATTTTCAGGTCTGTCGGCTTCGTCGCCCACTCCTTGCCGATTTTGCTGTCAATAAAACTGCTCAGCGGTTCGTTGGAAAGCAACAGCCAGCGCCGATGGGTAATGCCGTTTGTTTTATTATTAAATCTGGACGGGAAAATGTGATAGAAGTCACGAAGCACTTTTTCTTTCAAAATATTCGTATGGAGCTTTGCCACCCCGTTGATGCTGTGGCTCCCGATGATCGCAAGGTGTGCCATCTTCACGCTCCCGTCCGAAATCACCCTTGTCCGCTCAATCTTATCCCGGTCATACAAACGGGCCATATCCTCTATATAGCGGCGGTCAATTTCGCAAATGATTTGATAAATGCGCGGCAAAAGCTGTGCCATCATATCTGTCGGCCAGCTTTCCAGCGCTTCGGACATAATGGTATGGTTGGTATAGCTGAGCACTTTTACCGTCACATCCCATGCCGGTTCCCAGCCCATCCCTTCCTCATCCAGTAAAATGCGCATCAGTTCGGGGACACACAATGCCGGGTGTGTATCATTGATGTGGATGGCGACTTTTTCGGCCAGATGCGCAATCGGCAGGCCGAGTTTTTTATAGGTGCGGATAATGCTTTGAATGCCGGCCGAGACGAAAAAATATTCTTGCTTCAAACGCAACAGGCGCCCTTCATAATTGGAATCGTCCGGATACAGCACTTCGGAAATGCTTTCGATCCGGCTCTGCTGCTGAATAAAAGCATGGTACTCCGTGTTCGCATCCTCAAGCGGCATTTCTGCCGACCACAATCTTAAAGTGTTGACCGTGTTGTCCCCGTAACCGATTACCGGGGTATCATACGGCACGGCAAGCACCGTTTCTTCATTTTCATAATGGGGGACAAAATGTCCCGATGCGTCTTTCTCAAGCCGGACGTTGCCGTAAAACCGCACATTTACCGCCTTGTTCAGCCGGCGGGTCTCCCACACATTGCCATTCCGCAGCCAATTTTCAGGCAGTTCGACCTGGTAGCCGTTGACAAACTTCTGCCTGAAAAGCCCGTACTTAAAACGGATACCGTTTCCGTGCCCGGGGATCGCATGTGTCGCCATTGAGTCGATGAAACAAGCTGCCAGCCGGCCAAGGCCGCCGTTTCCCAGCCCGGCATCCAGTTCCACCTGTTCCAATGCCTCGAGTTCCATCCCCATTTCTTGAAGCCCCGCCCGGACTGTATCGAGAATGCCAAGGTTGAACAAATTGCTTTTCAACATCCTGCCGAGCAAAAATTCCATTGAAAAATAGTAAACTTGTTTCTCCCCTTTTTCCAAGTAACGCTGATTCGTGTTCCGCCATTCTTTCGCTGCATATGAACCGATCAATTTTCCGAGTGTAACATACTGTTCTGTCAAATCAGATTTTTCCACATCCATTGTGAAGCAGTCCGACAGCATCCTTTCGAAATCGGCCTTAAATTGTTCCTTTGTGAGTTCCATCCCATTTCCTCCCGTTTTTGCCCGTCCTGCAGCCCTTTCTCCGGAGAGGCCCAGAGCCGTTCCTGCACTATTTTTTCAAATGCTGATTCTTCATTTTCCTGATTTTCAAGATTTTATAAATCGCAAATCCGGCGGCACAGAGAAAAATAAGCCAGCCCAACTGAAAAACCACATCAGGCCAATTGACATATTGATGCATGCTTTTCTCTCCCCCCATATAAGGTCATTTCCTTTTTCAAAAAATTTGTTCATCCGCTTCATAGTTTTATTTTAAAGGACGCCGGAGCCATTGTCACCGAAAATATTTTGCCGGCGCTCCGAAGCCCTTTTGTGGCCGCTGCTCCATCGTTTTCTCTCGTGGCAACTGCCACGGCCGTTGTGCGGCGGGCAAAATTCATCCCCCAAAATTCCCGCACTTGCATTGCCTTTTGCTTTGCCCGGGCGGAACCCGTTTTCAGTTGAATCCATGCGCCAAAAAAAGCGCCCAAAGCCTAGATTCCTGCTTTGGGCGCTTCTTCTTTAAAACTTGTATTTCTTCACCATTTCCTGCAAGTACTCCGCCAGATAGGACAACGCTCTGGCCGAATCGCTGATGTCATCCATCGATTTCAGGTGGCTTTCAATGGAAGCGGCCATTTCTTCGGTTGCCGCCGCATTTTCTTCAGCAATTTGGGCAAGTTCGTTCGCAGTCGAGGTCACTTCCTGGACGGAGGCGGAAATTTCTTCCGAGATCGCCGCCATTTCTTCCACTTGCGGTGTGATCTCTTTCATCCCGTTCATGATCGTGTCAAATTTTCCGATCGAATCTTTGGAACGTGACACGCCGGTTTCCACATCTTTGGACACTTGTTCCATTTCGCGGACGGAATCTTCCGTATCATGCTGGATTTGCGTAATCAGCTTTTCAATTTCTTTGGTCGAGTTTTGCGACTGGTCGGCCAGTTTCCGGATTTCGTCTGCCACGACCGCAAACCCTTTTCCGTGCTCGCCCGCCCTTGCTGCTTCAATCGCTGCATTTAAAGCAAGCAAATTCGTCTGGGCCGCAATTCCTTTTATCACTTCTGTAATTTGGCTGATTTGCTTCGAATTTTCAAAGAGTGCCTGGATTTTTGCGTTAGATTGCGCGACAGAACCGGCAATGGACTTCATTTGCGCAACCGTCTCACGGACAGCCTCGCCGCCTTGCTTCGCATGTTCAAGCGTGGCATTGGACAAGCTGGAAATCGCCATCGTACTGTCGGTTACTTTTTCCATTGCTTTTGCGATTTCGCTCATCGCCTGTGCGCTGTTTTCCGTGCCGTTCGTCTGCGTTTCCGCACCGCTTGCAATCTGGGCAGCAGCGGAGTTGATTTCATGGCTTGCCTGCGTTGTATTTTCCGCATTTGCCTTCAGCTCTTCGGAAGAGGAAACGACCATCTCCGCGCTTTTATCGACCTGGTCGAGAAGGTCGCGCAGGCTGCCCTGCATTTTTTTAAAACTTACAGCCAGTTCGCCGACTTCATCTTTTTTCCGGATATCAATTTCCTCTGTTAAGTCCCCTGAGGAAATTTTTAATGCTGCTTCTTTCAGGTGGTTAATCGGCCGTGTCACAGACCGGATGACAAAATAGGCTAATACCGTACCGAGAACGAGAAAAATGACGATGACAAGAATCATCCGGTCAATGATCGGCTGTACAGCTTTGCCGACCTCATCGGCATACATTGTCCCTGCAATTTTCCAACCCGTCAGGCTGTCGGTTGTATAAACCATCACTTTTTCCTTCCCCTGATACGTATAGGAAGTGTGTCCGGAAACATGGTTAAATACGGTATCATACACTTTTTCTTTTGCATACGCCCCCGGTTTTCTTCCCGGCATCACGACGATGCGGCGCGCCGGGTCTACAAGCACCGCATACCCGTTTTTCCCGATTTTGATTTCTTTTGCCATTTTTTGGATCGCACTTATTTTCAGGGAAACTGCAACAACCCCGGAGTTGTCTTGCGTCGTTTTGGCAATGGTGACAATCGTTTTTCCCGTGGTCGCGTCCTGGTACGGGGCTGTCACAATCGCTTTTCCGGGCTGTTCCATTGCTTCCTTATACCACGGCCTTTGCCTTGGATCATAACCTGCAGGCAAGTTGCCATTCGGTTCGATCATCATTTTCCCGGAAGCTGTCCCAACGTAAACATTCAAGACATTGTTATGCAGATTTGCATATTGGCTGAACATCGACTTGATTTCGGACGGTTTTTTTTCCGTTTGGGCCGAAATTTTTTTAGAAAAATAATCCACATCGTCCATGCGCGGCTGGATCGCATCATGGATGATATTCTGCAACAGATTGACATTTTCCGTAGCGGCATTCAGCATTTGCGATTGGACTTCACTTCCTGCTGATTTGATTGAAAAATATCCGATCAGTACAGATGGAACGAGCAGGATCGCGAGGATAGAAACAATCAATTTCGCTTTCATATTCCATCGTACATGTTTTTCTACCATCTTTCGCATAACAGGGCAACTCCTTTAATCATTTTCATAGCGGATATCACTAATTCTTTTATCGTACCTTTTAGTCACTTTTTCATAGGGCTTTATACCTGGAAACATGCGTGCAAATAATTGATAAGGCTTACAGGCTGAAGGGATGGCGGTTTTTGCAAATGTGAAATGTTTATGGCAGGAATTACCAGAAAAAGCAGGAAATTTTTACGGTATATCGAATATATGATTTAATGGAATAAAGGAGGGAGTTTGATGGCGGAAAGAACCATGATTATTGCAGAAAATCTTGCCCCCGGCCTGCTTGATGAAATCAGGAAATTGGTTCCGGAATGGCGCATACTGGCCGGAAAAGATCCGGCGCATTGGCAGAGTGAAGTGAAGAAAGCTGAAGTGATTGCGAGCTTTCGAAAAAAAATGGAAAAAGATGCATTATCGGAAGATTCCGCTCTCCGCTGGGTTCAAAGCTGGAGTGCGGGGGTGAACAGTTTCCCGCTCGAACAATTTGAGAAAAAGGGGCTCTTCCTGACTTCCGCAAGCGGCATCCACGCCTATCCGATTTCTGAAACCATTTTTGCAATGATGCTGGCATTGACAAGGAAAATCCATACATATGTCAGAAATCAAACGAAAAAGAAATGGGACCATGCCGGGTTAAAGCTGGAAATGCATGGAAAGACGATTGGCATTATCGGTGTCGGGGAAATCGGGCTTGAAACGGCAAAAATTGCCAAAGCCTTCGGGATGAAAGTGCTGGGCGTGCGGCGTTCCGGTGCGCCTGCCGGGTTTGTAGACGAAATGTATACCAACGGGCAGCTCCATGATATGCTTCCGCTTTGTGATTATGTCGCCGTCTGCCTGCCGCTTACGAAAGAAACGTACCATTTATTCGGGAAAGAAGCATTTGCCCGCATGAAGCCGTCTGCATTTTTTATCAATATCGGCAGAGGGGAAATCGCAAACGAAAAAGAACTGGCCGATGCGCTTTCCTCCGGTGAAATTGCCGGTGCCGGGCTGGATGTATTCGAAAAGGAACCGCTCCCTGAAAACAGCCCGCTTTGGGAGTTGGAAAATGTGATCATTACCCCGCACACGGCCGGCTCAACCGAACATTACGATGAACGGGTTGTCCGGGATATCTTTATTCCGAATTTAAAACGGTATCTCGCTGGTGACAAGCCGGACATTCATCTTGTCGACTACAAAAAAGGTTATTAACCTGTTTGCGCGAATCAAAAAATACGGTGATTTTTAAATTATTTCATTTTTCCCTTTACAGAACTAAAATCAGCTGTTAGAATATTTAGCACAGAGCAAAATGATATCCGAAAAGTAATGATGAAGAAGGCGTATTTGCAAAAAGCCGCAGAGAGTCGGTGGTTGCTGCGAACCGATGCTTTTGCTAATACAATGCCCAGCGCTTCTGAACTGGCCGGCCGAAAGTGATGTAGGCCGCACCCGGCATATGCCGTTATTTTCCCAGAGGCTGCCGTACGCAGCAAATGAGGGTGGCACCACGGTACATGACGTCCCTCCTCCACAAGGATTTCTTTGTGGCGGAGGGACGTTTTATTTTAATTTTATATTGGAGGATTGACGTACTCATGCTTTTTTGTAAGGAATCGCTATTCACACCAGGCCCAACACCCGTACCGGACCGTGTAAAACAGGCCATGAACCAGCCTATGGTCGCCCACCGCAGTGAAGTCTTTTCAAATAGCCTGAAGCAAGTGGCGACAAAACTGATGCCGGTCTTTGGCACAAAAGAACCGGTGGTTGTCATTGCCGGCAGCGGGACATCCGCACTGGAAAGCGCCGTCTGCAACGTTGTCCATGAAGGCGACCATGTCGTTGTCGTTGTCACCGGTGTGTTCGGGGAGCGTTTTGCTTCCATTTGCGAATCATACGGCGCCCATGTCCACCGCCTCAATATAGAATGGGGAACCGCCTGCCGCCCGGAACAGCTGGAAACGTTCCTTAAGGGGCTAAAAGATCCGGTCAAAGCGGTTTTTGCCACCTATTGCGAAACATCCACATCGGTGTTGAACCCGGTGAAAGACCTTGGCGTCGTTGTAAAACGGTTGACCGATGCCTTGTATATCGTTGACGGCGTCAGCTGCATTGGCGGCGTGCCCGCGGATATGGAAGATTACCAGATTGATATCCTTGTTTCCGGTTCGCAAAAAGCGCTCATGCTGCCGCCGGGCCTTGCCTTTGTCGCCGTCAATAAACGGGCCAAAGAGGCAATCAAGAACGGACCGGAAAAACGGTTTTATCTCGACTTGAACCGGTATATCGATTCATATGATGAAGCCGTGACAACACCGTTCACCCCGCCCGTTTCCCTCGTGTTTGGCGCGGAAGAAGTGTGCCGGATGATTGAGGAAGAAGGCTGGGGCAATGTCATCAAGCGCCATGAAATTTTGCGCGATATGACCCGCGCCGGCGTGAAAGCTTTGGGCCTTCCGCTCCTTGTCGAAAACGATGCGGATGCTTCGCCGACCGTCACAGCGGTGAAACCGGATGGCGAACAGGCCGGGGCAATCAAAAAATATTTGCAGGATCATTTTTCAATGGTTGTCGCAAGCGGGCAAAAGCAGTTGAAGGGAAAAATTTTCCGAGTCGGCCATATGGGTTACAGCACCCCTTTTGACGTGATCAACGTTTTAACCGCGCTGGAAATGGCGGTACACGAACTGAACGGAAAGGATACATTCGGCATTGCAGTGAAAAAAGCGGAGGAGGCATGGAAAGCGCATGTTTAAAATTTTAGTAACGGATAAAGTAAGCGAAGAAGGCTTGAAAAAACTGTATGCGCACAAAGATTTTTTAGTTGAGCACCAGCCGGGCATTGCGCCGGAAGATTTAAAAGCCAGGATCGGCCAGTATGACGGGCTGATTGTGCGGAACCAAACAAAAGTGACAAAAGACATCATTGAGGCATCCGGCAATTTGCGCGTCATTGCAAGGGCCGGGGTCGGCGTTGACAATATTGATGTCGATGCTGCGACGAGAAAAGGGATTATTGTCGTCAATTCGCCGGGAGGAAACACGATTTCCGCAACGGAGCATACACTCGCCATGATGCTTTCCCTTTCCCGCAATATCCCGCAGGCACACAAGTCCGCATCCGCGGGAAAATGGGAGCGCGAAAAGTTCAAAGGCGTCGAGCTTTTCAAGAAAACGCTCGGCGTAATCGGAACGGGCAAAATCGGGACAGAAGTGGCGAAACGGGCAAAAGCATTCGGAATGGCCGTGCTCGGGTACGACCCGTATTTAACCGAAGAACGCGCGGCCAAGCTTGGCATCAAAAAAGCAACGCTTGGCGAAATTGCCGCCCGGGCTGATTTCATCACGCTCCATACGCCGCTGATGAAAGAAACGAAGCATTTGATCAATGAAGCATTTTTGGCAAAAACGAAAAAAGGTGTCCGCATCATCAATTGCGCACGCGGCGGGCTCGTTGACGAACAGGCGCTGCTTCAGGCGCTTCAGGAAGGCCGCGTTGCAGGGGCCGCCTTGGACGTTTTTGAAAACGAGCCGGACATCACACCGGGGCTTTTGGAACTGCCGAATGTTATTGTAACCCCGCATCTCGGCGCGTCGACCCGCGAAGCACAGGTCCGGGTGGCGGCGGATGTCAGCGACGAAATCATCCATATCTTTGAATCTGAGGAAATCCGCAATGCCATCAATATGCCGCAAACTTCCGGGGAAAACCGCGAACGGATGGAACCGTTCCTCCTTCTTGGCGAACAGGTGGCACAGCTCGGCATCCAGCTTTTGGATGAAGCGCCCGAAAAAATTGAAATTACGTACGCCGGCGAGCTTTTGGATGAAGATACAAAACTGCTGACAAGAACGATCATCAAAGGGATCCTGGCGCGCCACCTCGGCAGCACCGTCAATCTTGTCAATGCCCTTCATCTCTTAAAGGAACAGGGCTTGACATACAATCTGCAGCGCAATGCGTCGTTTAAGGGCTTTTCCAATTATCTGGAACTGGCGCTGTATAAAAAAGGCAAACAAGTGAATATCGGCGCTTCGATCATTAACGGGTTCGGCGGCCGCATCGTGAAGCTGAACGATTACCGCGTCGATCTCCGCCCGGAACAGCACCTTCTTTATATCCGGCATCTGGACATCCCGGGCATGATCGGCCGGGTCGGTTCGATTCTCGGCAGCAACGACACGAATATCGGCACGATGCAGGTGGGCCGGAAAGAAATCGGCGGGGAAGCGATCATGGTGCTCACGCTCGATAAAACCGCAAGCCGGCAAGTGCTGGACCAATTAAAAGAGATCATCGGCATTAAAGCCGTCCAGACTTTGGAACTCGCAACCGGCTATACCTTTCAGGAAGAACCTTTTGTAGAAGTATAAATAAAAAGCATTCACGGCAAAACGCTGTGAATGCTTTTTTTCGGATACGAGCAAAAACCGGGCTTGTACGGCCCGGCTTTACTTTCCGGTATTATTGGACTTCCATCCTGAGGTCGCCGGCTTTTGCCCAGCCAAACAATTTAAGGAAATGATAGATGCCGAGCGTCGTAAAAATGGGTAAAATCACACCCGCCGCAACATAAGCAAGCAACGCGCCGGTTCCCTGGTTGGCGAGAATATTAAGCGGCGCAATTAAAGAATTCAGACCGAGCCCGCCGAGTTCATACGGCACTTTCAAGTGAAACATCATCGTTGCAACCGGCGCACAAATGAGCGACGAAACAAACGGCGGAATAACAAGGCGCGGATTTTTCACCAAATTCGGGAACTGGACTTTTGGTGTAATCAAGGACTGTGCAATATTGCCGCCCCAGTCATTTTGTTTCAGCGACATTGCCGTAAAACCGACAAACTGGACCGTACAGCCTATCAGTGCAGCTGCGCTGGATACCGGATCAAGCTGCAGCGCAATGGCAAGCGCGGCCGAAGAAGCAGGTGACATGAGCAGGATGCTCCAGACGAGCGATACAACCATTGAACCGAAAAGCGGCGAACCTTGTACAGAGGCCGTAATTTCACCGCTCAGCCATTGCAAAAACGGCGTGGTGACAGCAGCAAGGCCAACGCCGGCAACACCGCCGGCAAGAATGGCGGCAAACGGAATTGCCATCATATCGAGCTTCGTTTTGCCGGACACGCGTTTCCCGACCCACGTTGCAACAACTGCAGCCAGCACAGCACTGACAGGCTGTCCGGTGACAATCGTAATCAAGCCGTCCTGGGTGGTGCCGATCGCATTTCCGCCGACCGCCGCACAAGCCATCGAACTGAAAATGACCAATGTATTGCCGCCAAGCTGATATGCAATCCCTGCGCCGATGGCCGGCGCCAACAGCGATTTTGTCGCTGCCCCGATCGTCAAAAAGCCGTCCCAGCCGAGGAATTTCCCAAACGTTTCAAACAAAAGGCCCAGACCCAAAGTCACGAGCACAGCGTTTGCTACCCCGGCAGATGCTTTATATGCCCTGTCAATGACATAATCTTTAGTTGCTTGCTTCATCTTTTCCACTCCTTGAAATATTCTGAATTAAAAGCCGTTACAATCGCCGTTTCTGTTTTAGTTTCCGTCTTCAATGATTTCCGCCAAATGCCGGCTTGTCCATCTAGATTTCCGCTCCTTTTTTTATGATGTTAAAATATTACGTTAGTTTTAAAATAAAGTCAACATTTAATTTTATTTAAAAATATTTTTTTCAAACTTTTATCTTCATTTTTATAGAGGAACTGGCAAAATTACACTATATTAATAAAATGATCATGTTAGATTTCCCTACAAAAATTTTCTTTTCAAAAAATGCCATTTTTCACGTAGCGGAATGTCCTGCGAAAAAGAGGCATGCCTTCGCATGCCCCAGCTCTACAAAAATATGTTTTTGAGGTCTGCCACATTTTCAAAAATATAATCTGCCCCGTGTTCTTCAAATTCGGCTTTTGCTTCTTTTCCGGACAAGCCGGTTAAAATGCCGGCAAATTGGGCGCCTATTTTTTGCGCAGCAAGCAGGTCTGCAAGCGAGTCCCCGACAATCAGGATTTCCTGCCCGTTTTCAAGCGGGAGGCTGCATTCCGTACAGTCGCGGGTGGGCGTGTTTTTCCCTTTTAAAGCAAGCAGGTAGGTAAAAGGATTCGGCTTTGCAAGCGGCGTATGGCCTCCAAGCTCCTCTTCCGCCTTTAAAACGTCGTCCGCCGTCACGATATGCGCCTCATGAAACAGCGGCAGCCAGCCAAGCGCCTGGAACGGCCCGTACGTTTCAAGCTGCGGCCTCCCCGTGCCGACGCCGAGTTTCAGCCCTTTCTCCGCCAAAAAGGAAAACAAGGCACCGATTTTTTCCGGTTCGGCAAGCGGGATCTCTTCATCGAGAAAGCCTTTTTTCCCCGTTTGCACGCTCGGCTTCCCGGTAGAGGCCATAATATTTTGGTCGCCGACATACCATTCCTGGGAAATCTGCTCGCACACCGACCAGAGCGCGCCTTTTTTGCCAAGCTGCGTATCTGTAAGCCCGAAGATTTCATAAGCAAGCTGGTCCAGCACTTTCAACAAATCCTGTTTTGTTTCGGGCCTCTTTGCAAACCAGTTTAAAAATATGCCGTAGTCGGTTTCAACCGGATAGTGTGCAAGCACCCCGCGGATTTCATGAAGCGTTTCATAATCGATTTCACGCGCCAGCCAGCCGCGGATCCGGCCTGCTTCCTTTTCCTTTATTTGCGAAAGCAAGTGTAACAGCTGGCAGGTGAACGTCAAATAAATCATATCCCAGTTGGCGTTCATGCCGCGCGATTTTAAAAACCGCAACACTTCATCATGCTGAAAAACATCAGCCCGGATCCGCCTGATTTCCTCATCTGTTAAGGCTGTTTTAAATTGTTCCGGTGCGAGCCCTAAATAATGGCCGCTATGTATCAATTCCCAGACGGTCAAGCCGGATGCGTCAAAATAACGTTCCTCGCTCAGCAATACCCCGTCCACATCAAATAATACCGTTTGAATCATCTCTTCACCTCTTTCCTACATCAGTGTAACAAAGGATGCTGTTTTTTTGTATCGTTTTCTCACTTTTCGGCCTGCATTAAAGAAAAGGCGCCCCGGGGCAAGCCTGGTGAACACGTCTGGCATGCCCCGGCCTGCTGGTGCCCGGTTCTAAAGCGAAACAACCTTATGTTTTTTTTTGCCGGCCGCAGCCAGCCGTTTGAAGTGGGAAATTTTATCCAGATCTGCATTTCCGCCGCTTACAACAATGCCAATATGCTTTCCCGAAACGCCAACTTTGCCGCTTAATACAGCCGCGAAAGCCGCCGCTCCTGCCCCTTCGACAAACATTTTTTCACGTTCGAGCATATAAATGATGGCAATGGAAATGTCTTCATCGCTCACCGTCACGACATCATCCACATACTTGCTGATTAACGGAAAAGTCAGCTGGCCGGTCTCTTTTACAAGAATGCCGTCCGCAATGCCCGAAACATGTTCGAGCCGACTGTTTCCCATCCCTTTAAAGCGGTTATAAACAGCAGGCGCCCCCTCGGACTGCACGCCGATGACGCGGATTTTCGGATCATAATTTTTCAGGAGGCAGGCCATGCCGGCAATTAAACCGCCGCCCCCGACCGGAATCACAACCGTATCAAGATCCGCGCATTGCTGGATCATTTCGAGGGCAATCGTGCCCTGGCCGGCCATCACTTCATAATCATCAAACGGGTGGATAAACGTTGCGCCTGTGATTTGCTGGTCCAAAACAGCTGCTTCATATGCTTCCTGGAAAGATTCGCCGGTCAGCACAACTTCCGCGCCATACGCCTTTGTTGCCAGCACTTTGGCAAGCGGCGTTTTTTCCGGCATATATATTTTTGCCTTCAACCCCTGTTTCGTTGCCGAAAAAGCGACACCCTGCGCATGGTTGCCCGCCGATGCCGCAATCACGCCGTTTTTTCTCGCATCCCCTGCCAGGTTCGTAATTTTATTCAGTGCGCCCCTGATTTTAAAAGACCCGGTGCGCTGCAGGTTTTCCATTTTAAAGTAAAGCCTTGTTCCTGCCATTTCATTGAATGTCGCCGATTCGTTCAACGGCGTCCGGTGCACGACCGGCAATAAGTTTTCAAATGCTGCTACAATGTCTTTCGTTTGTAAGAAATCCCCATTGTTCCCGTCACACTCCTGCGTTTTCAGACGCTTCAAATTTTGAAATTTCATCTTCAAGCAATAATGTCAGCCCGATTTCATCCAGTCCCTTTAACAGCATATTCTTCGGATACGGATCAATGTCAAAGTGGATGGACTTTTCTCCCGTTAATACCACTTGTTTTTCAAGATCAACCGTTAAAACGAGCCGTTCTGCCTGTGCCTTGCCAATCAACTCGCGCACTTCTTCTTCCGGCAACTCTACGGTTAAAATCCCGTTTTTCAGACAGTTATTATGGAAAATATCAGCAAAACTTGTTGCGATGACCACTTTAAAGCCGTAATCCTGCAAGGCCCACGGCGCGTGCTCCCGTGAAGAGCCGCATCCGAAGTTGTCGCCTGCCACTAAAATCTGTGCTCCCTCGTATTTCGGATCATTTAAAGGAAAATCTTCCCTTTTATTTCCGTTTTCATCGAAGCGCCAGTTGTAAAACAGGCATTCCCCGAATCCCTTGCGCTCAATCCGTTTCAAAAACTGTTTTGGAATGATCTGGTCGGTATCGACATTTTTTCGGTCCAATGGGAATACGAGCCCTGAAAAAGTTTGAAATGGCTCCATTTGCTTTTGCCCCCTCTCTCCGTATAGATGAATGAATTTACTTCTGCTGCCTGCTGCAAAAGAAGCAGCGCGCCATGCCACCATTTAGCGGGCCGGCACAGTCTGGCCGAGCTTCCGGACATCGACAAATTTGCCGTAAATGGCGGCGGCTGCGGCCATCTCCGGGCTGACAAGATGCGTTCTGGCGCCAGTCCCCTGCCGGCCTTCGAAATTGCGGTTCGATGTTGAAGCGCATCGTTCTCCGGCCGGGACAATATCATCATTCATCGCAAGGCACATGCTGCAGCCCGACTCGCGCCATTCAAACCCGGCTTCCGTAAATATTTTGTCAAGTCCTTCTTCTTCCGCCTGTGCTTTCACGCTTTGCGACCCTGGAACAATGAGGGCCCGGACTCCTTCTCTTACATGCCGTCCCTTTACAATTTCCGCTGCAGCCCGCAAATCGGCAAGCCGCGAGTTCGTGCATGAACCGATAAATACATGCTGGACAGGGATGTCTGTAATCTTCATCCCCGGCTCAAGGCCCATGTATTGCAACGCTTTTTCAACCGCCTGCCGTTCGCCGGGATCGTTGATTTCAGCCGGATCAGGCAGTTTTTCACTGACCGGGAGGCACATGGAAGGGTTCGTGCCCCAAGTGACCTGCGGCTCAATTTCTGCTGCATCCATTTCAAGCGTTTTGTCATAGACGGCGCCTTCATCTGATGCCAGCGAGAGCCAGTATGCCGCTTTTTCTTCAAAATCTTCCTTCGGCGCATATTTCCTTCCGCGCAAAAAGGAAATGGTCGTTTCATCCGGGCTGATCAACCCTGCCCTGGCTCCTGCTTCAATCGACATATTGCAGACGGTCATCCGCTCTTCCATTGACAAATTGCGGATCGCTTCGCCGGTGTATTCGACAATATGGCCGGTGCCGACGCCAATCCCGAATTTGGCAATGATGGCAAGGATTAAATCTTTAGCCGTCACGCCCGGCCCGAGTTTGCCGTTGATTTTGATCTGCATCGTTTTCGGGCGCTTTTGCCATAATGTCTGGGTCGCCAACACGTGTTCCACTTCACTCGTGCCGATTCCGAAAGCAATGGCGCCAAATGCACCGTGCGTGGACGTGTGGGAATCGCCGCATACAATCGTTTTCCCGGGCTGGGTGAGCCCCAGTTCCGGCCCGATGACGTGGACGATCCCCTGGTCCGGATGGTTGATGCCGGCAAGCGGGATGCCGAATTCCCCACAGTTTTTTTCCAAAGTGGACATTTGTTTTTTCGAGACCGGGTCTTTTGAAATCCGGCCCCTTGTTGTCGCAACATTATGATCAACGGTGGCAAAGGTTAGATCCGGCCTCCGCACTTTGCGGCCGTTTATCCGCAGCCCCTCAAACGCCTGCGGGGACGTGACCTCATGGACAAGGTGCAAATCAATATAGAGCAGGTCCGGCTTCCCTTCTTCGCGGTGGACCAAATGGTTTTCCCATATTTTATCGATAATCGTTTTCGGTGCCATCGTATCACTCCCATCTGCCGCTTTTCGTTTTTTGGAGATCAATCTCCGTTTTGCCAATTCCTTTTTTCATGATTAAAAATCCGTGCTGTTTTTCCATCCAGAAAACGTGCACCGCTGTAAACTGCCACTTGCCAAATCCTTTTTTATTGAAAGATACGCCCTCTTATTGAAAAATGCGCGGACGGGCTGCGCTGTTATTTAATTTTTCGATCAGCCGGTCTGTGAGCTCAATTGTACTGACCACTTTTCCGTTTGCCACCTGCAAATCGCCTGTACAATAGCCGTCTTGAAGCACATCATCCACTGCTTTTTCAATGGCCGCCGCTTCTTTCTCAAGCCCGAACGAATAACGGAGCATCAAAGCCGCTGACAGCACTGTCCCGAGCGGGTTGGCTTTTCCCTGCCCGGCAATATCCGGCGCG
Organism: Weizmannia sp. FSL W8-1119; assembly: GCF_038008605.1. Lineage (NCBI taxonomy): Bacteria > Bacillati > Bacillota > Bacilli > Caryophanales > Bacillaceae > Heyndrickxia > Weizmannia sp. FSL W8-1119. The sequence goes on from NZ_JBBOZL010000001.1 coordinate 2,425,501, forward strand.
GAGCCGTGGACCGGTTCATACATGCCGAACCGGTCGGAACGGAGGCTTGCGGATGGCAACATGCCGAGGCTGCCGGTAATCACGGACGCTTCATCGCTTAAAATATCGCCGAACATATTCTCTGTTACAATGACATCAAATTGGCCCGGATTTGCAATCAGCTGCATCGAAGTTGAGTCGACAAGCATATGGCTCAATTCCACGTCCGGATACTTTTTCGCGGTTTCTTCCGCAATTTCGCGCCACATTCTGCTTGATTCCAGCACATTCGCCTTATCGACGGATGCCAGTTTTTTTCTTCTGATTTGGGCAAGCTGGAATGCTTTCTCAATAATTCTTTCAATCTCTTCCCTTGTATAGGCAAGCGTGTCTACCACTTCATTCTCGCCCGGCCCGCGCCTTTCACTCGGGCGCCCAAAATAGAGGCCGCCCGTCAGTTCGCGGACAATAACAAGATCGACGTTTTCCACACGTTCCCGTTTTAAAGGCGATGCGTTTAAAAGTGTGGCATATGCTTTAACCGGGCGCAGGTTCGCAAACAGCCCCATTTCTTTCCGGAGCCCGAGCAGGCCTTTTTCCGGGCGGAGGGAAGCCGGGTTATGATCCCATTTCGGCCCCCCTACCGCGCCGAGCAAAATGGCATCGCTCCTGCGGCAAATGGCAAGCGTTTCTTCCGGTAGGGGCGTCCCCGCTTCATCAATGGCGGCTCCCCCAATCAGCGCATTTTCAAAAACGGCTTCATGCCCGTCATTGTCCAACACTGTTTTTAAAACGCGGATCGCTGCATCCATCACTTCCGGCCCGATCCCATCGCCGGGCAGTACGGCCAGTTTCATTTTCATTGTCGTTCCTCCCCGAAAATCACACCTGTACTTGTTTTCTCGATTGCTGTTCCATTGCGTGCGCCCTGTTGATTGCATTTAAAAATGATTTTGCGGAAGCTTCCAGTACGTCTTGGGCAGACCCGCGCCCGCCGCATTCAAACTCCCCGCATTTCACTTTGACAAAAGCATCCGCAAGCGCATCCTGCCCGGAACCGACTGACTGCAGTTTATAATCTTTCAACTCAATCGGACCGTCAAACAACTTGGTGATCGTATGGTAAATCGCCTCAACACTCCCCGATCCGGTGCCGGCTTCTTCAACAAGCGTTCCCTCCGGTGTTTTGATTCTTACTGTGGCGGTCGGAATATTCAATGTGCCATACTGCACCTGCACACTTTCCAGTTCATAATGCGCAGCATCTGCCGCATCGGTTTGCTTTTCGGCTAAAATGGCGAACAAATCGTCATCGGTCACTTCTTTTTTCTTATCCGTCAATGCTTTGAAAGCTTTAAACGCTTCGTTCAGTTTTTCCTGGCCAAGATCAAAGCCGAGCGCTGCCGCCCGTTCTTTAAAAGCGTGGCGGCCGGAATGTTTTCCGAGCACAAGCCGGTTGCTTGAGAATCCAACCAGTTCCGGAGTGATGATTTCATATGTCGAAGCCTCTTTTAACACGCCGTCCTGGTGGATGCCGGATTCGTGGGCAAAAGCATTCGCGCCGACAACCGCTTTATTGCCTGGTACAACCATCCCGGTCAGTTTGCTGACCAATTGGCTTGTGCGTTTGATTTCATCCAATTTCAAGCGGGTTTTCTTGTTGTAATAATCCTGCCTGATGTGAAGGGCGACCGCCACTTCTTCGAGGGCAACATTGCCGGCCCGTTCGCCGATACCGTTGATCGTCCCTTCCACTTGGAGGACACCGTGTTCAATGGCTGAAAGCGTATTGGCCGTCGCCATCCCGAGATCGTCATGGCAGTGGGCGGATAAAATGACTTTATCAATATTCGGAACGTGCTCCCGTATATAGTCATACATTTCACCATATTCTTTCGGCGTCGTATAACCGACGGTGTCCGGCAGGTTGATAACATTTGCGCCGGCATGGATCACTTCTGTAATGATCCGGACGAGAAAGTCTTTATCCGACCTTGTCGCATCTTCTGCCGACCATTGCACCAGCGGGAATTTTTGCTTCGCGTATTTCACAGCCTCAACAGCGATAGCTGCCACTTCATCTGGCGTTTTTCGCAGTTTGTATTGCATATGGATCGGCGATGTGGCCAGAAAAATATGGATCCTTGGCTCGGCGGAATGCTTCAGTGCATCCCAGGCTGCATCAATATCCTGCTTGTATGCCCTCGCCAGGCCGGTAACGGAACTGTTCCGGATGGTTTTTGCGATTTTTTCAACCGCTTCAAAATCCCCTTTTGAAGCGGCAGGAAACCCCGCCTCCATGATATCCACGCCAAATTTTTCCAGCTGTTTGGCAATTTCGACTTTTTCCACGGTGTTGAGGTTGACGCCTGCCGATTGTTCCCCGTCCCTTAACGTCGTGTCAAAAACATTAACCTTTTGCATTCACAGCCACTTCCTTTTGTTTAATCGGATTTTTGACAAAAGGCATTAAATCGCGCAGTTCTTCACCGACTTTTTCGAGCGGATGATTTTGCTCGCGTGTGTTGATGGCATTGAACATCGGGCGGTTTGTCTGGTTTTCAAGCAGCCATCCTTTGGCAAATGTGCCGTTTTGGATATCTTTTAAAACCTCTTTCATGCGCTTTTTCGTATCTTCATTCACAACGCGCGGGCCGGAAACGAAATCGCCCCATTGCGCCGTATCAGAGATGGAATAGCGCATATTTTTCAGGCCTCCTTCATAGATCAAATCGACGATCAGCTTCATCTCATGACACACTTCAAAGTAAGCGAGTTCCGGCTGGTACCCTGCTTCCGTTAACGTTTCAAAACCGGCTTTGATTAAGGAGGTCAACCCGCCGCACAGGACAGCCTGCTCACCGAACAAATCCGTTTCGGTTTCTTCCTTAAAGGTTGTTTCCAAAACGCCGGCCCGGGCAGCCCCGATTCCTTTTGCATAAGCAAACGCCAGGTCTTTTGCTTCCCCCGTCACATCCTGGTGGACGGCAACAAGCGCAGGCACCCCGGCCCCTTCTTCAAATGTCCTTCTGACGAGATGCCCCGGGCCTTTTGGCGCAACCATAAAGACGTCAACATTTTCCGGCGGGACAATCTGGGTAAAATGGATGTTAAATCCGTGGGCAAATGCGATTGCATTGCCGGGTTCGAGCCCTGCTTCCACTTCTTCTTTGTATACTTTTGTTTGCTGCTCATCCGGCAGAAGCATCATGATGACATCCGCTTCTTTTGCGGCTTCCTTCACAGGCTTAACGGAAAATCCGTCCTGTTCCGCGCGGTTAAACGACCGGCCCGGCCTGACACCGACAACGACGTCAAAACCGTTATCACGAAGGTTTTGTGCATGGGCATGGCCCTGGGAGCCATAGCCGACAACGGCGATTTTTTTCCCTCTCAATGCTTCTTCTTTGATGTCTTTTTCAAGATAAACTTTTGCCATTTTTCATTCTCTCCTTAAGTTCAAGATTTTTATTTTAATAGGGAATACGAGCTTAAATCGGTTACTTGTTTTTGCGAGCCGCGCAGAAATGCGGTCATCCCGGTACGGACCATTTCTTTGATGCCGTACGGTTTAAGCAGGTCAACGAGCGCCTCTACCTTGTCGCTGTCGCCGGTTACCTGGATGGTGACAGATTCCCTGCTGACATCTATGATGGAGGCACGGAACGGTTCGACAAGCCCGCCGATTTCGCTTCTCGTCTGCGGTGTGCTCAATACTTTAATCAAAGCAAGTTCCCGTGAGACGATGGCCTGGCCTGTGATGTCCTGGACTTTGATCACATCGATCAGCTTGTTCAGCTGTTTTGTCAGCTGCTCCGCCTGTCTGTCGTCTTCGACATTGACGACAATGGTCATGCGCGAGATGCCCTCCGTTTCGGTGCGGCCGACCGTAATGCTGTCAATATTAAACTGCCGCTTTGCGAGAACGCCGGTAATTTTGTTCAGCACCCCGCTCTGGTTTAAAACAGTGGCTACAACAATCCGCTTCATGGCTTCACCCCCATCATTTCATGCAAGCCTGCACCCGGCGCGACCATCGGGAACACCGCTCCAAGCCTTTTCACGCGGCAGTCGACAACGGCAGGCCCGTCATCCTCGAAAACGGATTTCAGCACCTGTTCGAGTTCTTCGTTGTTCGTTGCGCGGCAGCCTTTGATGCCGTAGCTTTCCGCAAGTTTGACAAAATCGGGCTGCACCGGGATCGTCGAATAGGAATAGCGTTCTTCGTAGAAAGATTCCTGCCACTGCCGTACCATGCCGAGATACTGGTTATTCACAATGAATATCTTGAGTGGCAGATTTAATTCTTTTACAACAGCAAGTTCCTGTAATGTCATCTGGAAGCCGCCGTCGCCGCTGATCGAAACCACCAGTTGGTCCGGACATGCGATTTGCGCGCCGATTGCGGCCGGAAATCCGAATCCCATCGTGCCGAGCCCGCCGGATGTAATCCACTTGTGCGGCTTTTCAAACCCGTAATACTGCGCAGCCCACATCTGATGCTGGCCGACATCCGTCGAAATGATCGCATCCCCGTTTGTGTAATGATGGATTCTTCGAATAACATGCTGCGGGGACAATTCCTCGCCGTCATCTTCGTACCAAAGCGGGAAATTTTCGGCGTATGCTTTTACATGGCGGACCCACTCATCCGTGCCGGCGTTTTGCAAATCTTCCGAACAAATCTTCTGCAAGGCTTCCTTTGCATCTGCCACGATCGGGATATCGGTTTTGACATTTTTGCCGATTTCAGCCGGGTCGATATCAATATGGACAACCATTGCATTCGGGGCAAAGTGGGCTAAGTTGCCTGTCAGGCGGTCATCGAACCTGGCCCCGATATTAATAAGCAGATCGCATTCGCAAATGGCCATGTTTGCCGCATACGTTCCATGCATGCCGCCCATGCCGAGAAAAAGCGGGTGGCGGAACGGAAAACTGCCAAGGCCGAGCAGCGTGTTTACGACCGGGATGCGGCACTTTTCCGCGAACTTGAGCAAAAGATCAGACGCCTTTGCATGGAGGATGCCGGCTCCTGCCAATATGACCGGTTTTGCGGAATAAGAGACAGCTTCCACAAGCTTTTTAATCTGGAGCGGATTCGGGCTTGTATTCGGCTGGTAACCGGGCAGATATACTTCCCGGTTTTCTCCCATTTCCACCGTGCCCTGCTGGATATCTTTCGGGATATCGACCACCACCGGTCCGGGCCGGCCGGATTTTGCAATATGAAAAGCTTCTTTGACGACCCGCGGCAAATCCCGCAAATCCCTTACCTGGTAATTGTGCTTGGTAATCGGGGCCGTCATGCCGATAACATCGGCTTCCTGGAACGCGTCCGAGCCGATGACGGAAGTGCCGACCTGGCCGGTAAAGACGACGAGCGGGAGTGAGTCCATCATCGCATCGGCAATCCCGGTGATCAGGTTGGTTGCCCCCGGGCCCGAAGTCGCAATGACGACACCTGGTTTTCCGCTAACGCGCGCGTAACCTTCTGCCGCGTGAATGGCCCCCTGCTCATGCCGGGCCAGGATATGCCTGATCGGCTGGTTGTATAGGGCATCGTAAATCGGTAAAACCGCACCCCCCGGATAGCCGAACATGACTTCGACTCCTTCCCGCACCAATAACTGGACAAGCGCCTCAGCACCCGTACATTCTGCTGTTTTCACATTGCCATCCATTCTTGCTTTCGCACACACGATTTAACCTCCTATTCTGATTTGCGCAGGCTCCTTGATTTATCCCAATAAAAAACGCCTTTCTCTCCTTGAAAACGGCAAAAGGAATAATCGTTTTTGCCGGTTTTGCAGGGATGAAAAGGCATCTTTTCATGGTACCACCCAACTTCACAGCGTTCTCACAAACGCCGCCTCATGCAGCATCGTTTACAAAATGCTGCTTTTGGTAACGGGTCCTCCGCTTCATGCGGCCGACCCGGCAAGTCCTAGTAGGCAGAACCGTTCAGACTTGCACTCAGAGGCGATGTCGTGACCGGGGTATTTACCGGGCTCCCAGCATCCCCGGCTCTCTAAAAAATACCTGATCCGATCACTTTGTCCCCGTCAACGTTTTTTGCGGTAATCCGATTTTTAAAACCCCGCCTGTATTCGCGGAAGTCACGAGTGCGGAATATCTTGCCAGGTAGCCGCTTGTGATTTTCGGCTCCGGCTGCACCCAATTTTGTTTTCTTCTTTGCAATTCTTCATTTGGAACATGAAGCTCAATCCTTCTGTTGATTAAATCAATCGTAATGCGGTCGCCGTTTTCAACAAGTGCGATCGGCCCGCCTTCCGCCGCTTCCGGTGAAATATGGCCGACGCAGATGCCGCGGGTTGCGCCGGAAAATCTGCCGTCCGTAATCAAGGCAACGGTTTTGCCAAGCCCCCGGCCCATAATGGAGGATGTTGGCGCGAGCATTTCCGGCATGCCCGGCCCGCCTTTTGGCCCTTCATAACGGATCACGACGACATGCCCTTCACGGACAAGGCCGCTGTCAATCCCTTTTTGAGCCTCTTCCTGGGACTCGAATACAATGGCCTCCCCGGTAAAGGTGTGAATATCCGGATCGACCGCTCCCACTTTGATCACGGCACCGTCCGGGGCAATGTTGCCATACAGGATGGATAAACCGCCGACCGGGCTGTAAGGATTTTCTTTCGGCCTGATCACTTCAGGATTGCGGATTTCCGCATTTTTCACATTTTCATAGATGCTTTTGCCGGTGATCGTCAGCCGGCCGGGGTGAATCGCCCCCTTAATCTTGCAAAGTTCATGGACAATTGCGCTGATTCCGCCTGCAAGGTGGACGTCGTGCATCGAGTAATCCGACGCCGGCATAATTTTTGCAAGATACGGGACTCTTTCCGCCACCTTGTTAATCCGTTCCAAATCGTAGTCAATTCCCGCTTCCCGGGCAATTGCCAGCGTATGCAGCACGGTATTGGTTGAACCGCCCATCGCCATATCAAGCGCGAAAGCATCATCAATCGCTTCTTCTGTGACAATATCGCGCGGCCGGATATCATTTTTGATACAGTTCATTAAATGACCGACGGCTTCCCGGATAATGCGGTGCCGTTCCTCCGACGTGGCAACGATGGTGGCGTTGCCGGGCGGCGTCAGGCCAAGCATTTCCATTAATGAATTCATCGAGTTTGCCGTAAACATGCCTGAACACGATCCGCATGTCGGGCAAGCGCTCGTTTCCAGCATTTTCAGCTCTTCATAACTGATTTTTCCGGATTTATGGGCACCGACGCCTTCAAATACCGATGTAAGGGACAACTGTTTTCCATCCGGCGCCATACCGGCTTCCATCGGCCCCCCGGAAACAAAGACCGCCGGCACATTTGTCCTCACGGCTGCCATCAGCATGCCAGGGGTGATCTTGTCACAGTTTGGAATGTAAAAGACCCCGTCAAACCAGTGGGCGTTGATGACCGTTTCGGCACTGTCGGCAATCAATTCGCGGCTCGGAAGCGAATACCGCATGCCGATATGCCCCATCGCAATGCCGTCATCCACCCCGATCGTATTAAATTCAAACGGGACACCGCCCGCTTCCCTGATGGCTTCTTTTACCACTTCCGCAAACTTATTGAGGTGTTTGTGCCCCGGGATAATATCAATATAAGAATTGCACACCCCGATGAAAGGCTTATCGAAATCTTCCGTTTTCAGCCCTGCTGCATATAAAAGGCTTCGGTGCGGGGCACGGTCGATCCCTTTTTTGATCATGTCACTTCGCATTCCATCACTCCCATTCTATTGCCTGCGGGGTTTTTCTTATGCCCGGTGAAAATCCGGATTTTTAAATATCCGCCCGAGAGAATTTTTCTATATTCTTTAATTGTTGTCAATCATACGACTTTTGGTCGCCGAGGTCAACCCTTTTCTGTCAACTTTTTTGACAATTTTGATTTGAGAATCTATTTGGAAACGCTTTCATTATTGATTTCATCGACTTTTTCCTTTTTCATTTTTTGAATTGCCCGGGGTTGGCCCCTGACTTCTTTCGTTTCATCTGCTTGCCGCTTTTTCAGATAGCTCTTGTATTGGGCCGGCTTTTGGCTTCTGTTCTTTCTTATCCCATTTCAGCAATTGATTTTTGCGACTTCTGTCCTTTTTGATGGCAGGGACGGGGCTAAAAAATTTTCTGGGAGAGATGTTGACAGATGAAATGTTCAGTGATAATCTTATTTTCAAATAATATAAAAAAACAAAAGTCGAGGACGGGAAGAGTAAGTTTGGATCTTGTTCCCCAGAGAGTTGGCATATTGCTGAAAGCCAATGTTCAAGGCCATTCCGAAGATCACCCCCGAGATGCAAAGCTGAAGTTTACAGTAGGCTTTGACGGCGATTCCCCCGTTAAGAAAGGAACACGTATGTTGGTACGTTGTATGAGGTGCCGCACGCTTTTGTGCGGAATAAGGGTGGTAACGCGAGCAAACTCGTCCCTGTTTCAGGGGCGGGTTTTTTGTTTTTCTCTATATTGCATCGAAAGGAAGCGGACATAGTTATGAAAAGAAACGAAGTATTGTTTATCGGCTTTATGTTGTTTTCCATGTTCTTCGGAGCCGGAAATTTAATTTTCCCTCCTTTTCTCGGCATCCAGTCGGGATCGTCTTACTGGCCGGCAATGGCAGGCTTTATCGTAACGGGGGTCGGGCTGCCGGTTCTCGTTATCGCGGCAGTCTCTTTTGTAGATGGCGGCATCCAGGCGATCGGAAACCGGGTCCATCCGGTTTTCAGTACAGTATTTACCGTGATTGTCTATTTATGTATCGGGCCGTTTTTGGCGATCCCAAGAAATGCAAACGTCGCTTATGAAATGGGGGTTAAACCGTTTCTTTCCGGGTCCGCCCACAGTTCGCCAGTCTCTTTGCTGTTGTTCAGCGCCGTCTTTTTCCTGCTCGTCTATTTGACCAGCCTGAATCCTGACAAAATGTCAAATACGCTCGGGCGCTGGATTACACCGGTATTATTGCTGGCAATGGCTGTCCTTTGCACAGCCGGCTTCTTTAAACTTTCTGGCCGCCCGTTTACGGCACCGGCAGCCGGATACCAGACCGGTTCTTTCTATAAAGGCTTTATTGACGGATACTCCACGATGGATGCGCTCGCTTCCCTGGCGTTTGGCATCGTCATTTTAACAGCGGTCAAACACCGCGGCGTCGCAAACCGGAAACAAATGACGGCCTATACATTAAAAGCCGGGTTGATTGCCGGCGCGATTTTGGCGCTCGTCTATGTCGCACTCGGGTTGATCGGCGCAAAAATGGCTGCAAGCGGCACGTTCCAAAACGGCACCGATGTCCTGACGGCAATGTCTTCCCTGCTATTCGGGCAGGCCGGAAAAATGCTGCTCGGTTTTATTTTTATGCTGGCCTGCTTTACAACCGTCGCCGGTTTAACAACAGCGTGCGGGCAATACTTTTCCAATCTGGTGCCGAAATTCAGCTACCATGGCGTTATCATTGCCGTTGCCCTTACCGGCTTTACGCTTTCCAATCTCGGGCTTAATACCATTTTAAAATTTTCCGTCCCGTTTTTGGAAATGGCTTATCCGGTTACGATCGTGCTCGTTGTCCTGACATTTTTCCACGCGGCATTCCGCGGTTCGAAAAAAGTATACGGCTTTGCATTGTTGTTTACGGGCGTGTTTGCTTTAATCGAAGGGCTGAAAGGGTTCGGCGTCCCGCTTGGCTTTATCGGGGCATTCGCCCAAAAACTGCCGCTTGCCGCCGCCGGCCTTGAATGGGTAATGCCGGCTCTTTGCGGAACGGCCATCGGGCTTTTATTCAGCCGGCTGGAACACCGCACAAAAGAAACACGTGCCGTCCAGGCAAGGGAACAAAGTTTGTAGCGGCCCGGAAAAGCTTCGAGGCGGCCAGCCTGGTCTCGCTTTTCCCACGGATCGGACCGCAATTCCCCCGGGAGGAACGTATGGGGAATTGCGGGCAAATTTTTCGCCCGGCGCAAAGCCTGTAATCGAATCATAAACGCTTTACGTTTTCAGCCGCAAAAAAAGGCCCCGCCTCCTGGAAAAGTGCGGGGCCTTTTTTATGATTTCTATAATATAACCGTTAATACAGCGTAATTTCCTTGTTTAAATCATCATATTGAATATATTTTTTCAATGCCTGCTGTAATGTCCCTTTTGTTTCTGCTTTATTTTCAAAGGAAAGGCCCCTTGTGACCATCTGCCTTACAATTTCCGGGCGCAGGCCGGTGATGACCACTTTGCATCCCATCATCGAAGTGCCGTCAATCATCTTAAAAATATGGTCGACTACCTCCATCTCTACTTCTGCAATGCCGGAGAAATCCATTATCAACGTTTGGACATGTAGCCGCCCTACCTCAAGCAAAACTTTTTCTTCCAAAATATTGGTGCGGAAAATATCAATAGAGCCGATTAACGGCAAAATACAGACGCTCGATGTAATCGGAATGATCGGGACGGACAGGTTTTCCACCAATCTTTTTTGCTGGTCGATCAGTTCATCTTTATAGGTAGAATACCGGATAAAAAAGTGATTTAAAAATTGGTCAATACGGTCATTGATTTTTTTCTCCATGTTAAAAAAGTAGTCCTGGTCCACTTCAATCCCTTTTTCTTCCCCGTACTTTCTCAGAAATACCCATAATGTCCGGCGGATCGCCTGCACCCACTCCAGTTTCAGTCCGAGCGTCAAAGAATGCGTTGCCCAGGCAATCCCTTCCTGGCGGGCAAAAGTGACCAATTCCTCATCCTGCTGTTCGACGACATACGTCACAATTTTAAAGGCATTATTCAACAAATCAATGTTCCCTATTCTTAAAATTTCATCAATTTTATCTTTTACATTTACGGCCTCATTTAATAACTTCTGTTCGAAGCTGTTTCTATTTTTCTTAAGGTATGTGATAATTTCTTCTTGTTCATTTACAATCGATCTCATTATTCCACACCTCATCTATTATGATAAAAGGATGGCTGTTGAAGCGGCGGCCGCCCGCGTTTTTTGCGGCCTGTCCGAAGATCAGCCAGGACAGGGAAAGATGGCCCCGCCTCTAAAAGAATACCATTCTTATACCCCATACACCAAATACATTAACATGATGCTATATAAATGAACTTAAATTCCTCCCCAGGACCAGGCGCCAATTTGCATGAGGATGACTTTTTGCAGTAGGCAACAGAGCGGCAATATCATGCATAAGGGGCCATTATTTTCACCCGGGTCTCCGGCCGTGCAAAAAGCAGCCGTGGACAATTTGCACCCGCGTTGCGGGATGGGCGGCTATTCGCGAAAGGGGTCTCCCCTATGGCTTTCCCCATCCGGCCAGGTTTTTCCTTTCCAACCGGCAAAAAGCCGCTCCATCCAAAGCGGCTTAAATGGCTGTTTCCCTTTTTTCTCTTGAAACCAATTGCGCGGTCATTTTCCTCCAGGCTGCTTTTGTATCCTGAAAATCGCGGTAATGCTGTCTGACGTTGCGGTGGTACTGCTCGAATTCCTTCAGTACATTCATAAAGTCATCCCGTCCGAAGTAGCGGCAAACTTTCGGAAGCGTCTCTTTCAGCCGGGCACGCACTTCCGCCATTTTTTCTTCATAGTTTTCCCTGTCGGTGATATACACATAAAGCGGCTTGTACCGGATCCAGCCGACACATGCTTTGTAAAAACGTTCCACGACCTGTTTCGTATCCGCTTTAATATAGCTTAAATTGGTCGGCAGCACCCCGAGCAGCAAATGCTGGTAAGCGCCGAATCCGTCATGGAAAGTATAGGCTGGCACGCGCAGCACGGTCCGGTCTGTCAGGCATGTGCCTAAGAAAGTATCCTCGCCCCGTGCATTCGGCGGATTGTAAAACGGCAGCACACGGTCCGGGTCTGTTAAATTCAGCGTCAAATTCGATCCTGAAATAAATTTTGCCCGGTTAATCTCCGGCACTTCTTCCGCCTCATCCTTTACAAGCACACCTGTATCGGCATATGTCACCCCGCCGTTTTTCATCACGGTTTTGATCGTATCCCAATTGACAATATCGTTGCTCAAGGCCTCAATGAGCGTGCGGAAATCTTTTTCTTGCAGTGCGTCATTGAAAGAAATGAACGGAATCGGGGAAATGTAGCCGCAATGGTATCCGTTCGTAATATCGGCATTCCGGATATGTTCCAAATGCTTCCGGAGCACTTGCTGGCCCCCCCAGACAGCCGTTTTCCTGCTTTTTGTCACGGCAACCGGATACTCGTCATCATCAAGAAAAATGAGATAATCGATGCCTCTTTTCAACGCCTCATAAACGATGATATTGCGTTTGGACGCGTATCCTTCGCCGAACAAAAGGACTGCTTCTTTTCTGCTCATGCCCATTTGGGATACGAGTTCTTCGGTTGCTTTACGCGTCTCCTTCTCCCCGATGAAATAAGCCCGGTCAATATCTTCCATGCATTCCGTTTCAATATGTACAAAGTCTTCAGGCTCTGCATTTTCGTAGTGCAAATCATAGGCAACAAACAAATGCAGCTTGATCCTGTCGCTCTCCGTCAGTTCGGATTCCTTCAAGTTATACATATACGTTTTTAAAACATTTTTAAAACTTTTTCTTCCTGTTGCAAATCCGATGCCCACATTGATTTCCTTTGCCATTTGTTTCCCTCTCCTTTTGCATTTCTATTTCCTTATACCCTGTTTGCATGCGGACCGAAACATGGCATAAATTCCCCGGATTGCGGGTACACTTCGATTATGTTGCGTGCAATGTTTGAATGAAGATGAAAAAGTGTAAAAAGATAAAAAAGGATGCGCCCTGTTTTTTCCAGAAAGCCGGGAAAAACGGGCACATGAAAAAAGGAGCAGAGCAATGGCTGGGCAAATTCCTAATGAATAAACGATTGATGATACCATTGATTTGATGAAAGAAGGGCATCTCTACGTTAAAAACCGGACGGACGATTATCATGCAATTTTGTTTGAAACCCGTCTGCTCGGGCAAAAAGCGGTGTGCATCAGCGGCGAGGAAGCAGTCAAAATGTTTTATGACCCGGAAAAATTCAAACGAAACGGGGCTGTGCCGAAACGTATTCAAAAAACGTTATTTGGCGAAAATGCGATCCAGACGCTCGATGGAAAAGAGCATCTCCACCGGAAAGCGCTGTTTTTATCGCTGATGGGGCCGGATGCGCAGCAGCATTTGGCACAAATGGTCCGGGCAGCATGGGAAGCGCGCATCCCCGAATGGGAGCAAAAAGACCGTATTGTTTTGTTTGACATCCAACATGTGAAAAAGAAAACGCCTGCCGGTGAATGGCGGGCGTTTTCTTTTTTCTCAATCGTCGCTTCCCAAAATGCCGAGAATTTGCAAAATGTAAATAAACAGGTTGATAAAATCAAGGTACAGGCTTAAAGCCAAAAGCGGGACCATTTCCTCGGAAATGCCATGGTGCTTCATTTGGTTAAAGTCAAAAACAACATACAGGGAAAAAACAATCGCGCCAATGAAGGAGTACGCGAGCATCCCGGTTGAGGTTAACGGGCTGAAAATGCTGAATATTCCGATGAAGATCAGCGCCAACAATGCGACAAGCAATGCGGTGCTTAAAAAGCCAAGATCCCTCTTGGTAACGGCCCCAATAACACCCATCACGGCAAAAATGCCGAACGTGGAACCAAAAGCGAGCAGGACGACCTCAGCACCGGCCTGGGATGCATAATAAGCTACAATCGGATATGTCGTAATACCGGAAATAAAGGTGAAAGCATAAACGAACAAATACCCAACGCTCTTTTTCCTTCTTAACCAGAAAGCGGCGATGACCATTGCAATTTCTGCAACCATCAGCGGCATCATAAGCGCAGGCGGAATGAATCTCCCCGTATATAAACCCGCCGTTGCAAACAGCAGTGAAACGGCAAAGACGCCAAGCACTTTCTGGAATACAGACCTTGATTGTATGGCCTCCATAAAATCCCTCCTTTGTTTTTCTTATTACTATTATATTTTCACATCGCCCCTGATTTCAATCTTTCCGTCCCATTTTAAAAAATTTTGCGAATGCCCTTGACAAAAATAGGTGGAACATTTAAAGTGTATTTAAACTAAATAATATTTAAAATTCTTATCCAGAGAGGTGGAGGGACTGGCCCCTTGAAGCCTCGGCAGCGGTCTTTTTTAAAGAACTGTGCCAATTCCAGAAAGCATTGCTTGAAGATAAGAAGAGCGGACGGTTCAGTTTTGCAATCCAAACCTCTTCTTATTGCAGAAGAGGTTTTTTAATGGGCCCATGCAGCTAAAAGCAATTTTTTTCTGCGCACAGCAGCTGTTTTAAAAAATATCCAGAAAGAGGGAATCATGATGACGAAAACATTAACAAAAGCGCCGTACAGGGCAGACATTGTCGGAAGCTTTTTGCGCCCGGCCCGGTTGCACGAAGCGCGGGAAAAATTTGCAGCGGGAACCATCCCGGCCGAAGACTTGCGTGCAATTGAAAATGAAGAAATCCGCCGCCTGGTCGGCAAACAAATTGAAGCCGGCCTCGAAGCGGTAACGGACGGAGAATTCCGGCGGAGATTCTGGCATACGGATTTCATGGAACATTTAAACGGGGTAAAAGGGTACGTGCCGAACCATGGATACCGGTTTGTCGGCATCGAAACGGAAGCTTATGACGTCCGGGTAACCGGAAAAGTCTCCTTTAACCCGGACCATCCGCACATAAAAGATTTTATTGCGCTGAAAGAAATCGCCGGGGACAGGGCGGTTGCGAAAATGACTATTCCAAGCCCGAATCAGTTTTTCAATGCCGGAATCCGCAATGAAGACATTTACCCGGATCTTGAAGAATACGCAAATGATATTATCCAAACTTACCGGGATGCGATCAAAGCTTTTTATGATGCCGGCTGCCGCTACTTGCAGCTGGATGATGTTTATCTTGCCGGCCTGTGTGCACCGAAACTGCCGTTTGCAGACAGTGAGCTCGAAAGGGAAAGATTGATTGATCTCGCTTTACATGTAGCAAACAGCGTACTGGAAGGCAAGCCGGATGATCTGACCATCACAACCCATCTGTGCCGCGGCAACTACCAGTCGAAATGGGCTTTTGAAGGCCCGTATGATAAAATTGCCCCGAAAATCTTTGCAAATGAAAAAGTAGACGGGTTTTTCCTTGAATACGACGATGAGCGTTCCGGCGGGTTTGAACCGTTGAAATACATTCCGGAAGGCGGGCCGAAAGTCGTGCTTGGCATTTTCACATCGAAAAAGGGAGAGCTTGAAGATAAAGTGCTGATCAAAAACCGGATTCGGGAAGCATCCAGGCATGTACCGCTCGAACAGCTTTGCATCAGCACCCAGTGCGGCTTCTCCTCCACCCACCACGGCAATCTTTTAACAGAAGAGCAGCAGTGGGACAAAGTAAAATATATTGTGGATACCGCAAAGGAAATTTGGGGATAAACCGGGAAAACCCGCTGGGGCAGCCAGCGGGTTTTTTATCATGATGGAGGCACGAATCCCTTTCCTGTCTGCTTGTTCATGATCGAAGCACACAGCCCTTGCTTTAATGCGAATGCTGGGCACGGTTGACATTCCCCCGAACCCCGTGTGCGTGGGCTGCTTCTTCAGCCGGCGATTTAATGAAAAGCGTAATCGCAAAAGAGACCAGGCAGAGAATCGTGATCGCATGGAATGTCGGCATAAAGCCCCCGAGAAGGGAAGCGATGACCGATCCGGATAATGCGCCGATGCCGAAGCCTTGGTAAATCACTGAATAATTGGCGCTTTGATTTTTCAGGCCGAAGAAGTCTGAAATAATAGCCGGAAATACGGTGACATTTCCGCCGAAACCGAAAGCAATCGCAGCAACACAGATAAAGAACAGGGCGAAATTTAAGTGGGCATAGCTCAAAATGGAAACCGCAACGGCCGTCGCGAGCAGCGTCCCTGATACCACTTTCATTCTTCCCACATGGTCTGATAAACCGCCGAGAACGAGCCGCCCGATGGTGTTAAAGACGGCAATCAGCGCCACTGCATTGCTGGCCGTCGCAACATCCAGCCCGACAAGCCTCGTGCCGATGTCTTTAACAAGGCCGATCAGATATAAACCGCTCATACACGCCGTGAAGAACACGATGAATAAGAGGTAAGCTTGTTTCGTTTTGAGCATTTCTTTGATGGTAAAATCTTTTCCGGCCGGCTGTTTGGACACAGTACCGGATGTGGTTGTATTTTCTGCTTCTTTCAAGAGGAAAGATCCGCCGGTGATCATGGCAATTGCAATCACTCCCCAGCAAAGAAAAGCCTGTGTGACACCAAACGAACTGAGGATGGCACCGTTTACAAACTTAAATACCAGGCTGCCGGTCCCGTATGCCCCGACGGAGATGCCTGAAACGAGGCCTTTTTTATCCGGAAACCATTTCATTAAATTGGATAAAGTCGTGATATAAGCTGTCCCGTCTGCATAACCGACAATAAGGCCTGCCAACAGATAGAGCATCCAAAGTGAAGGTGCAAATGAACTCAAGATTAATCCTGCGCCAAGCAAAATGCCGGAAAAAGCAACCAAGCGGCGCAGCCCCCATTTTGCCTGCAATTTTGTCGCAAACAATGTCGATACTGCAAGTGCCAGGCTTAAAATAGAAAATGTCGTCGATACTGCACTCAATTGCCACCCGAATTTATCAACAAGCGGCTGGTTAAATAAACTCCATGTATAAACAGTCCCAAGCCCCATTTGTACAATCATCGTCCCTAATACAATCAGGCTGCGGTTTGCTTTTCGTTCTAACATGTCCGATTCCCTCCGTTTCTTCTGTCCTTTTCTACAGTTCAAATTATAGTACGAAAATAAGGAGGGAACTCATTTTCGGAACGAGAATGCTTTAAAAAGGAATAAACGGTATACAGAAAGGAATGGATGGCACAGGAACAAACCGCTTCTTGAAACTTTCCCGCGCAATGTCCATAAAAGATGGCATATGGATAAAATCAGGTATTCCAATTTATGCACAATCTTCCTGAAAAACGGTATTGCCGGAAGCAGGCCGTGCCCGCTTTTTCGGCGCAACACCTTGGAGGATGGCAAATTGGAAAGCAGGCAACTTTTCACACGCGAACGGCTGCAGTGCGCAAAGTAGGCCATGCTATTTTTCACGCCCGCCCCGGCAAAAAAGAAAAAAGCCGACATACACTTTTTGTTCATGCCAGCCGCTTTTCCTGCATGGCTGGGCGCTTTATGGCGCTTTATATTAAAAATGCATCAGCGCTTTAAACTGTTTCACATTTCTTCTGCTTACCGGTATTTCCGCGTCCATCCCTTTTAAACGGAGCAAATACGTCTGATTGAACCACGGCACAATTTCCCGGATCTTCGTTAAATTTACAAGATAAGACCGGTGGCAGCGAAAGAAAAGATCCTCAGGCAAAAGGGACTGGAACTCGGATATCGCCATGGGCATTTCAAACGTTTCCTGTTGTGTATAAACAAGCGTGATTTTTTCCTGAGCGGCGCAGTAAAAAATATCGTTTGCATCCGCCACAATAATTTTCTCTCCCTTGCGCAAATTCACCCGCTCTTTCCGGTGAAGCCCGCCATTTCGCGGCACAGCCCCTTCTTCTCCCGGCAATGGATGCTCTCTTTTATACGCAGCCTCAAGCCTTTTCAACATGGCGGCAATTCTTTTTTCTTCATATGGTTTTAAAATATAATCAAATGCTTCCAGTTCAAAAGCCTGTACGGCGTGTTCCTTATAAGCCGTTGTAAAAATAATATACGGTTTATGCGCAAATTTGCTGATGCTTCCTGCCAGCAGCATGCCGTCCAGGGAAGGAATATTAATATCAAGAAAAATCGCATCTGTTTCATGTTCCTGTAAAAATTTCAGCACATCCAGCCCGTCTTCAAAACAATCGGTAATCTCAATCCCGCTGTACGTTTCAATCAAATACGCCAGTTCTTCACGTGCCGGTATTTCGTCTTCCACTATAATGGCTTTCATATTCTCCCACCTTCGGAACCTCAAAATAAACTTCTGTTCCGGGATTCAGCCTTCTGATGGCCAGGCCGTCTCCGTAAATCAGTTTGACACGGCGATGGACATTATAAAGGCCAATCTGTGTGACCGACATATTATCCTGGTAAACATGCTCAATCACTTCTTCCGGAATGCCTGCCCCTGTATCCGCCACACTGATGCGGACTTTATTTCCCACCTCCTTGACGGAGATTTTTACGATCCCCGGCCCTTTTACTTTTAAAATCCCATGGTTGATTGCATTTTCCACAAGCGGCTGGATAATCAGGCTCGGGATCAGCACGGATACGGCGTCAATCTCATATTCAACCTGCAGGCGGCTGCCGAATCTCGCTTTTTCAATCTCAATATAGTCGCGCACCTGCTGCAGTTCTTTATTGATATCAATAAAATCATCAGCCAATTCAAGATTATAGCGCATAAAACCGGATAAGTTCATGATTAATTTTCGTGCTTTATCGGGATTTCTGCGGGTCGTGGAGGCAATCGCATTTAACGCGTTAAACAAAAAATGCGGGTTGATTTTTGTCTGGAGCGCCTTCCACTCCGCTTTATTGGCTTCTTCTTTGATTTCTTCGATGCGCGAAATTTCCATGAGCGTTGAAATCATCTGGGCAAGGCCGATTGCCATTGTCTGCAGGGAGTAGGTGATTTTGTTCGCTTTTTTATAATAAATTTTCAATGTGCCGGTGACTTCATCCCGCTCCTTTAACGGAATAATCAGCAGGCACTGGATCTGCGGGGTCTGCTGGTCCTGGATATGGTTGCGGATCGTAATTTCCCCGCTTTTGATCGCAGTTTTTGTCAGATCACTAATAATTTCATGGCCGATCTGGTACCTTTCCTGTCCGAAGCCGACATAAGCCAGGATTTTTTTCTTATCGGTGATGGCAACTGCATCGGCGCGGATCTCATTTTTAATGATGGCGCAGATTTTTTCCAACGATTCTGCATTGATGGCGCGGAAATACGGCATGGTTTTATTGGCAATATCAAGCGCCAGTTTTGCCTGTTTTGCCGCCACAAATTCCTTCTCGCCCTCCACGCTCTTAATCAGCAGGACAATCAATCCAATATTGACGTCGCCCGCGATCATCGGGAAGGCAATTTTGGACACAATATCCACCCCGGTGCTGAACGGGTGGGCAAAAACAAGAATCAAAAGCATCGTTAATATTTCACAAAACATCCCGGCTGCGATCCCGACGAACCAGCGCCAGGAATTTTTCACTTTCCTGCTGATCAGGCCGGAAATGACGCCGGCTGTAATACTCGTAATCAAGCACGGCACGGAGGTAACCCCGCCAATATCTATTAAATAACGGTGCAACCCGGAGACGATGCCTGTGATAATGCCAACCCACGGGCCGAACAGGATGCCGCCGGATACGATGGCAATAATCCGCACATTGACAAGGGACCCGTCCACCTTAATGCCCGAGTAAGTCGCAAAGATGGCAAAACTGCAAAAGACTGCAGTGATAAAACTCAATTCAAAAACAGACGGCTGCTCCTGTTGAAAGATTTCTTTAAAACGCGGAATTCTCGTGATAAAAAATAAGCAGGTTAATAAAAGGGAAGCCCTCTCAAATATTCCCAGCAGCATTTCAAATGACGTTTCCACCGTGCTACCTCCCTCGCGGATGCCGGAAACCGCCCCTTTAAGGCTGGGCCTGGCGCCTGTTTTTTCATGTTTCCTAACTCCAGTTTACTCGATTCCCCGCGCAGTTGGTATGAAATTTAATGGAATTTATGGCGGCGGTTTTTTGTAAACGCAGAAACCCCGTTCTATATAGAAGACACCGGCTGAAAAAATGCCGGGAAAACGCTGCAAATGCGGGCTGTGCAGCAGGATGCTCAAACGCATCGAACGGCAAAAAAATTGCAGGCATCCCCTCCCGCAATCTTTCAGCCGTTTTCCGGCGCGCTTTACCGTTTAAGCCCCCCAATCCTGTGACAAATCATAAGCAAGCGGCGTTTCAATGATCTTTTTCACTTCAGCGGGATCATCCGTTTTGCCCAGCGCCCACATTAGTTTCGGCACGATCGCTTCCGTATTCATATCCCCGGAAACAATCACCGGATATTGCGCGACTTTTCTTCCGACTTCATACAAATACAAATCATGCCCTTCTTCCAAGCATTGCGTCGAAATCGTAACAACAATCCCGGCATCGGTCAATTCCTTGATTTTTGGCAGCAAATTGCGCCCTTCAAACGGCACCCCGCCGTTCCCGAAACTTTCAATGATCACCCCGCGGTAATGTTCCTTTAAAAAATCAAAAATCTCCGGCTTTGTGCCCGGATGCAATTTTAAAAGAAAGACATCCGGTGACAGGCTTGTCTCAATATGAAACGGCTGCTCCGGCGGTTGTGGCCTCCAATGATAGTGCACCTCGTCCCCTGCTACATAAGCCACATACGGATGATTGATGCTTTCAAACGCATCGTAGCTTTTCGTCCGCATTTTCACCGCCCTTGTGCCCATGATCACGCGCCCGTCAAACACGACAAAAACGCCGCCAATCTCCTCGCAGGCAAAGCGGAGGGCGTTGAAAAGATTTTTCTTGGCATCGGTCTTTTTAAAACTGATCGGCACCTGCGAACCCGTCAGCACAACCGGCTTATTCAGGCCCTGCAGCATATACGACAAGGCTGCCGACGTATATCCCAATGTATCCGTTCCGTGTGTAATCAAAAAACCGTCATACTGTTCATAATGTTCCGCAACTGCTTTTGCAATCTGCACCCAATGTTCCGGCTGCATGTTTGTGCTGTCGCGGTTCATTAATATCTTTGCGGTGACATCGGCAGACAAAGCAGCATGCTGAAAATATTTCAGCAAGTCTTCTCCCGAAAGCCCGGGTTTCAGCCCTTCATCCCCCTCAACGGAAGCAATGGTCCCGCCTGTTGCCAAGAGCAAAATTTTTTTCATTTGTGCCACCTTCATTTCTAACTGTCTCGGAAACCAATATAGCTTATTATATGATTTTTGCGGTTCCCGTTCAATTTTTTGTCTCGCCTCTAAAAGCTTTTTCAAACATGCCTATGTTTTTGATACGGGCGGGCCAAAAACGTTATCTCTGCCTCCGGTACCATTCGCCCTTTCCAAAAGCCTTGATGGTTCATATTCTGTTAGAAATGTACGGCATCAATTGATGAGGGAGTGGGGAGTTTGAGCCCGAATTTAGAAAAGTTTGTTGACCGCCTGCCGCTCGCGGAAAAAATCCGGCCAGTGCGGGAAGAGGGCGGGATCGCATATTATGACGTCACAATGGAAGAATTTTGGCAAAAGCTGCACCGGGATTTAAGGCCGACAAGGTTATGGGGGTACAACCGCCGCTTTCCCGGGCCGCTTTTTGACGTGCCGCACGGGAAAAAGATACGGGTGAAATGGACGAATCATTTGCCGCAAAGACATTTTCTCCCGATTGACCCCACCATCTTAGACGGGATGGGAACGGACTTTCCGGAAGTGCGGACCGTCGTGCATCTCCATGGCGGGGAAACCAAACCGGACAGCGACGGCTATCCGGAAGCCTGGTTTACGCGCGATTTTAACGAAACCGGGCCGGCATTCAAAAATGAAGTTTATGAGTATTCAAACAAACAGCGCCCCGCCACTTTGTGGTACCATGACCATGCGATCGGCATTACGCGCCTCAATGTGTATGCAGGCCTGGCCGGCATGTATATCATTCGCGATCAAAAAGAAAAGGCTTTCCATCTGCCATCCGGCAAATACGAAATTCCGCTGCTTCTCACGGACCGGACTTTTAACAATGACGGTTCCCTTTTTTATCCGCGCCAGCCGCAAAATCCGGGGCCCGGAACACCGGATCCATCCGTCGTGCCGTTTTTCCTCGGCGATACGATTCTTGTAAATGGAAAGGTATGGCCCTATTTGGAAGTGGAGCCGCGAAAATACCGGTTCCGGATTGTCAATGCGTCCAACACGCGGGCCTATCAGTTGTACCTTGATTCCGGCCAGGCTTTTTACCAGATCGGCACGGACGGCGGGCTGCTAAGGCGGCCGGTGCAAGTCGGAAATCTGGCACTGGAACCGGCAGAACGGGCGGATTTGATCCTTGATTTTTCCGAATATGCCGGGCAGACGATTTTACTAAAAAATGACCTCGGGCCTAATGCCGATCCGGCCGACCAAACCGGCGATGTCATGCAGTTTCGGGTCGTGCTGCCGGTTTCCGGAGAAGACACAAGCCGCATTCCGCCGTCCTTGTCTTCCATCCCGGTTCCTTCCAGCCAAAACGTGAGCGCCATCCGCCATTTAAAACTGACCGGTGCAACCGATTCATACGGGCGCCCGCTATTGCTTCTGGACAAAAAAAGATGGATGGATCCGGTGACGGAAATGCCAAGGCTCGGCACAACTGAAATCTGGTCGCTTGCCAATACAACGGCTTTTACCCATCCGATCCATATCCATCTTGTCCAGTTTCAAATTTTGGACCGCCGCCCATTTGACTTGGACTTGTATAACGAAACGGGCCAAATTGTATATACCGGCCCTGCGACCCCGCCGGAACCGAATGAACGCGGCTTTAAAGATACCGTTGCCGCACCGGGCGGGCAAATCACCCGCGTCATGATGCGGTTTTCCCCGTATGCCGGCGACTACGTATGGCACTGCCATATTCTCGAACACGAAGACTACGATATGATGCGCCCGTTCCAAGTCATCGATCCGGATCTCCCAGAGTCAGACAGCCCCCTTTCGGATTAAAGGCTGCTAACAAACGAATGAAACCCAACCGGTTTGCAAGGCCTTGAACGGACGGGGATTTACGAATCGCTTTTTGAATAAATCAAGCCCGAAACCCCGGTTTCCCGGATAAATCGTAATAGAATGCCATTTATCCGGGAGCCAAAAAACCGGAAAAACCGGCAATTAAAAAAAATGTCACATGCAATTTTGGCCATCGTCTGTTATACTAAAAATGGAAAGCGGATTCATTCCGTTATTTTTTTGCTGTATATATACTACTTGACCAAATCATTCATTTGGTCAAAAAAGGGAGGGGGTTGCAATGGCAGACAGGAAAAAGCTGATTGTGGAAGCAGCT
Source organism: Weizmannia sp. FSL W8-1119 (assembly GCF_038008605.1). Classification (NCBI taxonomy): domain Bacteria; kingdom Bacillati; phylum Bacillota; class Bacilli; order Caryophanales; family Bacillaceae; genus Heyndrickxia; species Weizmannia sp. FSL W8-1119. Next base: position 2,448,594 of record NZ_JBBOZL010000001.1, read on the forward strand.
GCGAAATCTTTTTCTGAATTCGGCTACAAAGCGACTACAATGGACCATGTAGCAAGAAGTGCAGGCGTCGGCAAAGGTACAATTTATACTTTTTTTAAAAACAAAGAAGAACTGCTTCAATTATGGCGCTGATTCAATTTTTGGTTACGTTTTTGCAAAATCCCGGCAGATTCCTTGCCATTGTTATTTTAATCCTGCAGCTGACGAGCAGCGCCGGGACTTTTCCATTGGAAGTCATTCCGAAATTCATCCAATGGTTTAACCCGCTGTTGCCGATGACCTACAGCGTGCGCGGATTTAAAGCGGTTGTTTCCAGCGGAGAGATGGGTGTGATGTGGCAAAACGCCGGCATCCTGCTGATTTATATCGTAGGTGCCGAAGTCCTCACCCTGTTGTACTTTGTCATCCGTTACCGCCGCCAGTACGGACAGTTGCATGAACATACAGTACCGGAAGAAGTTTAAAGATTTGATGCCGGGCCCTGGGATTTTTCCGGCCGGCTCATAACAAATTTAACAGGCTGCCCGGCGAGATGGCCGGGCAGCCTTTTTTCCAGCCCGCTCCGATTCCGGAAGCAATCTGTTGATTCTTTTAGATACCGCTGGTTTTCGGGGCGTGCTGCCAGTTTTTTGGATAAGCTTGCTGTTTTTAGTATTCCTTCACGTAGAACGCTCGATGTGAAGAAAGGCTGGGGCTTTTGCCGGGTTTATTCACGTATGGACTCTCTGCGTGAAGGAATCAATGCCTTTTTTCCCGGATATTTTAACACAGGGGCGTTCTATGCGAAGCATCCGAATTTCCGGCCCATGTCATATCTCTTTTCCGCCCGCCCATCTTTTTTTCAAATCTTCTACAAGCAAATCGGCAAGGCCTTCCTGGTACCCCGCTTTTTTCTTCAACCGCATTTCATTTGCCACTAAAAGCAGTTTAGGAGATTGAACCGCATCCAGCTTGGAAAGCCGGGCGGATATATCCTCTTCCGACAGAACCCGCAAGTATGCATCCGGGTCCATCCGCCAAAATACCGTTTGCCCGGGAAAACGGTTGCTGAGGCGCTCCGCCATGACAACGCCTTCCGGATCGAGATCGCCCGAATAATAAAAAGTACACCCGTTTTCCGCAAGACGCTGCAGCATGATCCAGGCAGCAGTGCGGAACTGGCCGTGCGTGCAAATCACAGGCGCATCGGGCACTTCATCAAGCACGGCCGAAGCCACGCCGGAATTCTCAATGATCCAGACTTTTTTTCCCACCCGCGGCCAAATGTTCGTAAGCTGCAATAATTCTTTCACCGGGACATTCATGACCGTCCCTAGAGCAGCTGCTTCCCGCCAGACCGGGTGCAGGCCGTTTTCCGTTTCCGCCAAAAATGCGCGGCACGTCACAAAACTCCATAAGTCATCCCGCATCAGCCCGGCATTTGCGTACAGTTCGTTCAATTCTTCCGTCGTTTTCGGCATCTCTTCGATCAGCCCTTTCAACAATTGGCTGGTGAACAAACAATGGACAAAGAGCCTGCCTTCGAAACGGTTCTGGTCAAAAAAATGCGGGTTCCCTGTCACACGCTGGGAAAAAAACGGAATTCGTTCATATTTCCCTTCTTCCGGCAGCATTGTGGAAGCTTTCAAGACGGTTGTGAGCTGTGCGGACAACGTATCCGGATCCTGCTTGTACGCATGCCAGATAAAACGCGTGTCAGCCGTTTTACCGGCAATCCGGCGCCACCACCAGTTTCCGCCCGGCATCGTCTCCGAAAGCCGCGCCAAAAACTGTTCCTCTTTCTTTTTCTCTATTTCCCCTTCTTCCGCTTTGGAAAAAATTTTTTCCCTCAAAACCGCTTCAAGCAGCTCAACCAGGGTGTACTTGCCGAAAACAGTCGGCGCCAGCGCCTTTTCAAATGCTCGCAGCGAAATTTTGTTTTTCTCTCTGAGCAAATCAGGGGACGTGCCGGTAAGACCTGCAATCGCCTCCAGTTCAGTGCGCGTAAAACCGGCAAGACTGACGGTTCCCCCGATATGGCCGAGCGAACGGTATTTTTCTTTAAAAAGGCGGAACAGTTTCATCATCCCCGGTTCCTTCCTTAACAGATCGATCGCATCATTCATCCTTCCCAACTCCTTTTCACAAGCTCTCTCCCGACATCTTGTTTCCCGCTTCCGGAACCTCTTTTACACCGGTCAAAAGAAGCCGGAATGGTTTTCCATCCCGGCCGCACACTGACAAGTCTATGCTTTTCAAAGCCGGTCCGGAGCTCCCGCCAATGCTTCTTCCGGTTTTTCCACTATCGACCGTTTATGCCCGTCCCACCGGTAACGGATTACTGTGACATAATTGGCGTTTTTCGGGCGGACAAGCTCGCAAATGGCAAGGCTGGAAATGGTGTCATAGTCGCCCCAGAGCGCCTGCGAATTCATAATATAATTGAATCCGAGCTGCTCGACGACTTCGAACATGTCGCGGATATTGTTTTCATCCACCCCGGCAAACGCTTCGTCCAGCGAAATGATATACGGCGCCATACTTCCTGCCTCCAAATAACGCGAATATGCTGCGGTAAAAAGCGGAATATACATGGCCATTGCCTTTTCCCCGCCACTGAATTTGAAAAATGCAGTATTGCTCAGCTCGCGTTTCGGCTCGCCGGCACGTCTGTATGACAGCACGAATTGGAACCATTTCCGGTAATCGAGCACTTCTTTTAAAACTTGATGGAGCGTCGACCCTTCATTGCGGATTTCAATCAGTTCTTTGGCAGCCGCAATCCGCGAGCGGAAGTGTTTTGTAATCCGGTTTAAATCGTCCTCGTTTAAAAACTTGCTGTTGCGCTGCAGCAACGCGACAAGATCTTTCGTATCGAGCTCGTCTTCGGACTCCGCCGTTTTTTCTTTCCAGGCAATCGAAAAAGTAAGTCCGGACGAATTATCCCGGTTTCTCATAATCGCGTCCATTTCTTTCACCCACTTGGCTGCCCGCTGGATCCGGTTCCGCAAGATGACACCAACCGTATTGACGATAATATCCTCGTACAGCCTTCTGTCCTGCTCATCCAAATAACTTTGCAAGTTTAAAAGTTCTTTTTCAAGAGACTCGAGTACCGTATACGGGCTCACCCTGCGGCCGCGGTATTCCATCTGGATGAGGCGGCGGCCCCGCAAACCTTCCCATTCCTTTTTGAACGTTTCGTAATAGTCATCGAGTTTTTCAGTGAACCATTCTGGCGGATCCGCTTCTTTTGTAAACTCGGACATGCGGTACTCTGTTAAATTCGATTGTTCGTTGAAAAAAATTTTTGTCAGGTTTTCATTTAATTTTGCGCGGTCATATTTTTCCAGCACGCCGGAAAACGCCGCCAAAATGCTTTCCGGTTCCGTATCTCCGCTTTCCACGAAGCCGAGTGAAAGCTCTTCTTTTACGAGTTTCTCCCATTCCGCGGCCATATTTGCCCAAAATGTGGCGCGCGTTTTCGCAAGAGACAAATCGGCTATGCACTTTTCAAGTTCTGCTTCTTTTTTCGGCTTCGTTTCGTAAATATCCCTGATTTTTTCGTCCGTACTTGCATATTCATGCTGGACTGCCTGAATCCGGGCGCGGACCTCCTCAATCCCCCGCAATTTCAGCTGCTGCTCAATCGCTTCGATATCTGCCGCTGTTTTCTCCCATTCTGACCGGCGGATGTTCTCTTCACCGCGGATTTCATCGAGTTCCTGCTCTTTCTCAAGGATGTCCGCAGCAAGGCGCGCGAGCATTTTGCGCCTGGAAAACAACCGTTGAAAAGTGAGCTCCAGATTGTGAAGATGTTCTTCATAACTTTTCGCAGCAGCCAGCGCTTCATCGAGCGGGCCGCTTTGAAGTGCAAGATTCAGGCCGGCCCCTTGCTCATGCAATTGCAGCCGGATGTTTTGCAAATCCTGGTATACTTGTTTCCATTCGCGGTCGATGTCGCTCAGAAATTCCTGTTCCTGCTTCAGGCTGCGCGCCGTTTTTTCCATCTGTTCTTCAATGTCGCGCAAATCTTTGTCATCCGGAATGCCCGCTTTCCAATCTTCTGCTTCCTGTACTTTGCCGGCCCAGTCTAAAAGGCTGTTTTCCATTTGCAAAAGAGCAAGGCGGATTTCAGCAATCTTTTGCTCTGTTTCTTTGATTTTTTCCTGCTGGTACCGTTTCCGGGACGTTCTGCCGATAAATTTGGAAGGCCCTTCATCCGGGGCATGCCCAACGAGGCAGCCGATTGAAAAAGAGCCATCCGCGTCAATGTGAAAACCGCTCTCCGATGGTTCAAGCGGAATGCTGCGCAGCACTTCGTCAATGCGCGCGGCTGAAACCGGGCTATCGTCATCCGGATCCGGCTTTAAGTAATCGGCAAGCGTGTATCCGAGAATGTGCGGGTTCGGGCGGATGACCCGGTCGTGGACAGGCGTAACCGGTTCTTCCGTAATCAGGCTGTCCAAAATCCCCGTCTGCCGGAGTGCCGCTTCAATTCTGGCTTTTTGGGCATCGGCCACATGATCCTGGAATTCCACCGCGGCATAAAACGGGAGATAGCGTTTCCCTGATTCATGGAGACGCGCACGGAAAGCCTCCGTATCTGCGGGGCGTTCCGGGTTGGCAAGTTTCAAGTTTTGCCAATACACAAGCGTTTCTTCGGCTTCGGCCAATTCCTGTTCTTTCGCCTTTTGTTCCTGCTCCGCGCGTGAAATTTCCGTCCGCACTTGCAAAATATAATCATTTGCCGCGTCCACAATTTCTTCCCTGACCGCTTCATAACGGTTTTCTTCGTACAGCCCGTCCAGCGCGCCGGCAATACGCCGGAGCCGCTCGTCTGTAAAAGAGAGGTCCGGATGCTGTTCAATCCACAAAAACACGGCATCTTCCAGCTCCTGCTTTTGTTCGGTAAACCAGTTTTCCAAATGGTCGAGTTGTTTCCGGAGTTCGTCAATTTCCTGCTTTTTGGCAGATGACTGGCGCTGCAGTTTCAGATGCGCTTCGTGAAGCCGCTCCACTTCTCCGGCCAGTTGCCGCAGCTTTTGCAAAAGTCCGCTGTGCTGTTTCGTTTCCCGCTTCCAAACCGAAAAATCAAAAGCTTCCCCCTCATGCCGCGAAAAATCCCCGGCGTTTATCCCGTGCCCGGTAAAAGCTGCATCCCCGGCATCCAGTGCCAGTTCATCCAGTATCTCCTGCATACTGGATTCATCCTTGCTGTTTTCTGTTTCCAACCGGTCCTGCTCCAGGCGGATGTCCAAAAGCTGGCTTTTCTTTGCTTCCCACTTTTTCTCCAGATCCGCTGCTTCACTTTTTAACTTTTCAGCCCTGGCCTGTTTCTCCCCTTTTTCTTTCTCAAGGCGCCAAACTTCATGGTGCTGCAGCCGTTCCTGTTCTGCTTTTAAAACGTCGCGTTTTTGTTCGTAATGCTTTTTCTCTTCTTCCAGGTTTTCAATCATGCCGCGCAGTGATTCAGAGCGGGTTTCTAACGTGCTGGCGTCCTGCTTGGCGTCCTGCAGCCTGCTTTCGGCCTCCCGCCATTTTTGGGCGCGTTCCGCTAAAATATATTGATTGTAAAGATCGTATTGGCGCACCAGTTTCTTTGCCGATTCGTGCTCCCGTTCAAGCTGCTCAAGCTGCTGCTCCGTTTCGTCCATGCTTTCAATCGTGTCGGACAAATGGCGGAGCTCGTCATCCGTCAAAGGCGGCAGCGCGGACTCGAGGATTTCATAAATGACCGTCGGCTTGAAATCTTTTGACAGTTTCGGGCTTCTCAGCTGAATCAAAAGCTTGATTAAATCTTCAAAGGCTTCCATCGACTGAAAACCGAAAATATATTTGTTCACCAGTTCCATATATTCTTTCTGCGAGTGGACGAGATACCCCCCGGACCCGATCCGGTTTTCAAGCTCTTTTGCAGACAACGGGATCCGCTCTGACTGGCGGGTGTGCGCCAGTTCAAAATCGTAGCCGATCCTGCGGTTGTCGGTCAGGACGAAATACCATGATTTTAACGTTTTATGCCGCTTTGCCTGCATGCCGATGCCCGTTGTGATATACTGTTTTGTCCCCTGCTTTTGGTATTCCAGAAACAAGTAGCCGGTCCGCTCGTCATGGCCGGACACTTCCTTTTCCCCAAGCAGGTAATCTTCCATCTTCCTTGCTTTTGACCCGAACGGATCAAGCCGGTCAGGCGTCTTTTTTCCGTCCAGCAAAACCGGTAAAATGCTTTGCATCGTCACCGATTTCCCCGAACCGTTTGTGCCGCGCAACAACAGCTTTCCGTCCGCAAATTCAAAAATTTCATCGTCATAATACCAAAAATTTAACAGGCCGGCGCGGTTCATCACCCATTTTCCTTCTGTCACGGTTGCTCAACCCCTTTCTCAAAATCAGCTGGATACTCGCCTGCAAGCACGCCCAACAGCGGTTTTATCCGGATCAGCCCCGCCGCTTCATCCGTTTCCGCCATCATCCATTCTTTCATCGTTTCGACCAATTCCGCACATACCGCCTTTGTGCCGGCGTCCCGGAAATGTTTCGGCCATCCGCGTTCGAGGCGGGAGCGCATCTCGTCAATGACCGCTTCAAATTCGCCTTCCGTAAGCAAAATTTCCCCCGCTTCATTCGGAACGTATTTTTCCGGGTGGTCATGCAGCGTCTTTGACAACTGCAGCATCAGATCCGTAGAACCTTTTGCATTCGGGTAAACATGGTGGTAACTCCGCGGTTCTGCGGCAGATAAAAAGGCTGTGTTTTTAAAAACATGGAGTTTATAACGGCTGTGTTCTTCAATGTCCTCAAAAAGCCGGTTGCGGAAATTGCGGATATAAAGAAAATCGGGGTCCTGCGTATCTTTCCGGTGCAGGCCAGGGGAGAAAAACAATTTCCGGTACACCCGCTTGCGCCGTTCATCTTCCTGATTCTGTTTCCAGTCTTCTTCAAGGAGCCCGGTCCAGTCCGCATAACTTGTAAAATCATCCGGAAAGCTTCTTAGAAAATAGCGGCTGTAAACGGTCGCTTCATATAGGACTTCCTGGTCTTCGTAAGTGTCAAACCTGGAAATATCGCCGTCTATTGTCCGGATCAGATGGAATTCCATCAATGCCTGGACCGCCCGGATGAGCGACTTCCGGTGAAGATAAAGCGTCCAGTCCAACCCATCTTCCACAGGATAATCGTTTTGGATCTCCTGGCACATCTCCGACAAGAGGAACTGTTCATCCACCGCTTTTCCTTCCAGAAAAGAAAGCGCGCAGCAAAAAATCGCATAATCCATCGGCTCCTGAAAATGCGGGATGCCCATCCAGCTTTCCGGTTCCACCGGGATTTTTTCAAGTTTGATAAAATGCTGGTGGATGATCAGCCTGAGCCCGAATTTCTCGCTGATGTAACGGCGCAGCACTTTTTCGCGCTCGCGGATGAGCTGGTACCAGTCCGGGTGCTCAGACCGCAAAATCCAGTAATGATGGAATAACAGGTCCATCCCCTGCACCGCTTTTTCATCAAAAACTTGTAACGGATCCATCAGCGTTCTCCTCCTGACAGTTCAAATATGGCATCCGGTGCCATCCCCGTGCCCATCAGTTCGCCGCGGATAAACCGGGCTATCCTCTTTTCAGCCAAAACATGTGCCGTATCCATCAGCGTTCGCCTCCCGATAATTCAAATACAGCATCCGGCATGATCAGTTTCCCGTCTTCTGCATCCAGTGTGATGATCCGATCCGGGTCAATCACAACTTTTACGGACATCCCGTAATCCGTTTTTACTTCATGGTTTTTCGCTGCCATCGATTTTCCGATCCAGCCGAGCAGCACTTTCCGGACAAACGGCTCCACTATCCCGATTTCAGCAAGGCGAATCTCCCCGTTTTTCATATATTTTTCAATCAGCTGCTTTTCCTGTTCGCGCTCTTTTAAATAGGCGAGCCGCTGCTTTTCTTTCTGCTCATGGTTAGAACGGAAAGCGCCTGGCTTTGTTTTCTCGCGGTACCGGTTCGTTCGCGGCTTGATTTCCCGCATCTCCGGCTGTTCTTCCCATGTCTCGGCATGAAGATTGTCCGTTGTCGCCTCCTCCAGGTGCAAATGCCGTACCGTCATCGTCCCGAACACGACGGATGACAATTGATGGGCCTCTTCCAAACTATGGCACCCGGCAAACCATTTGGAAAGGTGCAAATAATCTTTTTTCCGGCTCCGGAAATGTTGCTGGCGTTCACTGATCCGCTGAACATAACGGGCCATCCTCCGGATCATTTCATTTGTCTGCATCTGCAGCATTTCCAGTTCACTTTGGGAGGAGCTGGTCCCAAGAAACCACCGCCGCAAAGACTCCCAGTATTCCCGGAATTCTTCCAGCCATTCTTGTGCGGAAGCAGCCGTATCTTCCAAGCGGGGAATTTGGCGCCTGTGTTCCACGAGTTTTTCAAAAAGCGGCGCCAATATATGCGTATCCAGTTCCCGCAACCTTTCCCGGATTTGCAGCGATGTTTTTTGCAACGAGACGATAAAATCACGCAAATAAGCCGTGAATTGGTTTTTATATACGAGAAAGGCTTCCGTCTGCATCCGTTGTGATGTCTTTTCGCTATTGATATAGGCTATGTAATCCGCTGTATTTGTCCGGATGGTCCCGAAAAAGTGAAAAATGTCATCCCAAATGTGCATGTAGTGGGCTGCAGGTTTGTCCAACGGCTGTTTCAGTTCTTCTTCCAGTTTTGCCAAAGAGGCGAGCAGACGGTCAAATTGCGAACGTTCGAGCGATCCCTGGAACTGGTCCCCCAGTTTTTCAAGCTGGATCAGCATCCGCTCGATTTCCACTGTGTAAGGCGTACACTGGTAGCGGAATCTTTTTTTCTTATATTCTTCGATGGTTTTGGCATTTGTCATATCCTGGCGGGCAACCAGGTTATTCCATTTTACCAGCTGGGCCAACTGCTGGTGCAGCTGTTCTTCTTCATAATCGTGAAAAGCCGGGAGCGAGCGCAAATATTCGAGCACTTCCTCCGGCGAAATAAAGTCGCGCATCCTTTCATGCTGCCTGTAAAAGAAGCGCAAAATCACGCGGTACTGGGCAGCAGAATCCGCCGTCAGATAACTCGCTTCGACAACTTTCTTCATGATCTGGTCCATTCGTTTCACCACGTTTTGGTCGTATTACTTCTATTGTATAAGATTTGCAGGAATTTTGACATGGAAAATATGTTTTTGCAGGTTTGGAGCGGGCTGAGCCTTTCGTGCACATGTACTTTTTATGCGGGAACAGCAAAGGCTGCCGGTAAAATTTCGGCAGCCTTTTAGGTTACAGACACCTTTCCCCTGTTGATTTTCCTCACCACCGCAATGATGAGCCTGCAAATGAAAAATTTGCCCATCATACTGAAAAAAGAATGATACCATGTCCACCCTTTCTTCTGGATTTTATGGCTGGTGAAATTCACATGTTTATACACCATTCTTTCCACATCTCTGGATAACTTTCCCTCAAGTTCTTGCGGCGTGCAGGCTTTTGATGTAATTTTTTTGATTTTGCTTCAGAAGAAGTTGCCCCTTTGCCGCAGAAAGGTTGCCGGCTTTTGCCCTTTTAAAGCCGTTCGATCGGCGCGGTCCGGATAATTACAATTTAAAATGCTGGATGCCATCTTGCAGGTCCTGGGCCAAATGGGCAAGCGCGTTAGAGAGGGACGAGATTTCTTCCATCGTTGCCAGCTGCTCCTCGGTTGCTGCACTGCTTTCCTGGTTGGCTTCAGCGGTCTTATTGGAAATAACCGCCAGTTCTTCCAGCGTTTTTGTGATTTGGGCGCCCTGGTCATCCAATGACTCAACCGAAGCTGCCACTTCCTGCACTTTTCCCAACACATTGCTCATCGATTCAGAGATTTTGATAAATGCAGCGCCTGCATCCGAAGATTCTTTCAGCCCTGTATTGACCTGATGATGGCCTTCTTCCATCGCTTTGACTGCATGTGCCATTTCCGTTTGGATATTGGAAACCATCGTCCGTATTTCATCCGCAGAGTTTTTAGACTCTTCCGCCAACTTCCTGACTTCATTTGCCACCACCGCAAATCCCTGGCCATGTTCCCCGGCTCTTGCCGCTTCAATCGTTGCGTTTAAAGCCAGCAAATTCGTCTGCTCTGCAATGGACGTAATAATTCCCATGATCCGGCTGATTTCCTCGGATCTTTTCTCCAGGCTGCGGATAATGTCAGAGGCATTGGCAACTGTCTTTTCGATATGATTCATTTGGTTTTGAACATTTGAAACGGCTCTGTCCCCTTCTTTTGTCAGCGTATTTGCAATTTCAACCGCTTTTTTCATGTCTTCGCTGTTTCCGGCGATTTTGTGCAATTCCAGCGACATTTGTCCTACGGTTGCTGTTACTTGCTGGATTTGGACCATTTCGTGATCCGTCTTTTCAGCTGCCTCCTGGGTGACCTCGGCAATATGTTCAGAAGCCTGGTTGCTTTGTTCGACACTCGCCGCCAGCTCCTGGCTGCTGGCTGAAACCTGTTCGGAAGCTTCGCTGACCTGGCTGATGATCTTTCTTAAATCTGCAATCATTTCATTTAATAAGCCGGCCATTTGCCCCAGCTCGTCCTTATTTTTCACATGCACTTTTTCTATATTCAAACGGCCTTCCGCAATGTTTTTGATGGCTTCGGAGACAACCCGTACCGGCCTTGAGATTGCCCGGCTCAGCAGCAGGAGCAGCACGATTCCGGCCAAAATGGAAACAGCCGAGATGCCGCTGATCAGCAAAATAAGGAAGTGAACGGTTTTTTCAGTTTTTTGCTTTTCAACATCCAGCACGTGGTTGATCCCTTTCACAAGCGCATCAGTTTGGTCGCCCAGTTCCTTGCCTATTTGCCGCCCGGAAGTAGATACAAGCTGCAATGCCTTTTTCTCCTGCCCATTTTGTTTATAGGCAATTTCCTCATCTAAGATCGCAGTGTACTGATTAAATAATGCTTGCTGCTCTTTTACATTGCTGATGTTTGACGGGTCGGTCAAGTGGCGCAGCAATGCTTTGCTTTGGGCTTTATAGTTGTTTGTTGCCTCTTTATAGTCATCTAAATAAGCCGGTTCGCCGGTCAGCAAATACCCCCGTACTGCGGCTGACTGTTCCCTCACACTGATCTTTATATTTTTGGCGGAATCCAGGTTTTTCGTTTGGATATCGACCAGCTTGGCATACGTGCTGTCCAGCTTGTTTAAGCCAATATAAGCGCCGGCTGAGACAATAATCAAGAGTGACAAGATGGATCCAAATACTAAAAATAATTTGCGGGACACGGTTAAATGCAAGTTCTCTACCTCTTTTCTGCCTTTATTTTACTTTCTATATTTATATCGGCAGAAGCGATGGTTTTTAGAGATGGATGGAAACCACAAATTTAACAATTTTGGTAAAGGCTAAAAGATGTCATGCTTGCATTTGTATGTTTTAAGCACAGCCGGCAATCCAGGAAAAAAACGTCCCTGAAATCCGTTTAGAGACACTTTGAAAATAGAATGAAGATTTTTGCATCAATTTTTTTCAACCACCCCCGCCTTTTTTCCCGCCCGGCATATTTCCTTTTACCTGCTTCAATACCGCCACGATCAAAAAGCTGACAATCACAAGCAAGAGCCAGGAGCTTACTTTGCCGAAATGGACAGGGCTCCAGGTGCCGGCCTGATCCGGATATTGCCAGGCGCCAAAAAACGTTGCGATATTTTCAGCGATCCAAATGAAAAATCCGATCAGTACAAACGAGAGGGCAACCGGCATGCTGTAGCGGGTGCCGTTTACCATGTATGTAACCCGGGATTTCCAAAAAACAACGAGAACAAGCGCGGAAAGCCACCAGCGAATGTCGATCCAAAAATGGTGGGTAAAGAAATTCAAGTAAATAGCGGCAGCAAGCGGAAAAACGGCAAGAAACGGCGGCCATTTCACGAGCCCAACTTCAAGCCTCCGCCACGCCTGGCAAATGTAACTTGCGACGCTCGCATACATGAAGCCGCTGTACAATGGCACACCCAAAATTTTCACATACCCTTTTTCCGGATAAGACCAGGAACCCATATGAATTTTAAAAATTTCCAGTGCAAGCCCAATCAGGTGGAACAATGTAATAACCCTTAATTCGTCCACTGTTTCAAGCCGGGAATGCACCATCCACCATTGCATGAAAAGGCAAATGATGAGCAGCCAGTCATACCGTGGCAAAAATGGGAGCGGCACGATTTTTGTCAGCGCCAAAGACGCAAAAATCACAACAGGAAACAGGCAGGACAGGGCCTGCTCCCGGGCAAATGAGAGGAGTTGGATGAGCACCCGCTTCATTCGCAGCCTTGCCGTTTTTTTCTGAATATGCTTTTGAACGGTTGCCTCCATGGTCACTCCTCCTCTGTTCCCCGGTATTCCAAAATATCGCCGGGCTGGCATTCCAACGCCTTGCATATCGCGTCCAAAGTGGATAATCGGATCGCCTTTGCTTTCCCGTTTTTCAATATCGACAGATTGGCCATGGTAATGCCGACCCGCTCCGAAAGTTCCGTCACACTCATTTTCCTTTTTGCCAGCATGACATCAATATTGATGATGATCGCCATATTTTCCACCTCAGACCGTTAAATCATTTTCATTTTTCATTTCGATTGCTTCCTGCAAAAGCCTCTCAAGCACAGCGGCAAAGACGGTGATGACCGCTGATGCAAAAATAATGAAAAAACAAATGGCGAGAATCCCCGGGGCATCATCTCTATCCGCCATAAGATAAAAAAGCGGGCTGCCTGCCACGTACAACAGGCCGATCGCTGCGGCACAGGATTTAATTTTTTTCAGAGCTGTTACGGAATTTGCCGAAAAAGCAGTGTTTTTGTCTATCAAACCCAAGAGTATGAAAGCCTGGTACAATGCAAAGTAAAAAGGGAGTGCCGCCCCGTACATCACAAGCAGCACGAGAAATTCCATAAAAGCAAAATCCGGAACCAGGCGGGCTGCCAGTTTTCCAATCTCCGGCACCACAAAGATGCACAAAGCAAGAATCGGGATGCCAATCAAAATGACCGCCAGCCTTAAAAAGAGCGTAGATCCCCGTTTCATAAAAAAACACCTCACTGATGAATTGTCGTTTTGATTTTAGCACATGATTTATCGTTTTACAATAAATTGTTATTATATTTCAATGTATTTTTATCCTAATTCAATGTCTCATTCCTTTACCGGTATTACCGCAGTACCCCCGGTAAACGGCCCGCCGCTTCATCGTGTTTGAAAAAAAAGAAAGCCGGAAACCATTGGATCCGGCTTAAAAGTTCCCGGTTTTAATCGGGGCGTTTCTTTTCATTACTCATCACAACGATCGCATTCATCCGGAATACCCGGATCTACTGTAATGTTCTGTTCATATCTTTGATAAACATGGCGCGGAACGTTTACAACATGTTTCCTGTTTACCTGGATGATGGGGTGCACATAAGTGACGTTTCTTTCAACATAAGTGTCCTTATAAACATACCGCGGTTCGCAAAATACCGTGTTGCTGGTACGATTGGATTGATTGCCGGTGCTGCTTACATTGCCGGTATGATCGTAACGGTCTTCAGGCTGTACAGCGCTGTTTCCTGCATTGGTATTGTCCGCTCTCCCATCGTCATGATGATCGTGCATCCAAGGGACGACTGGTGTCTTTTTCCGCCGTTTTTCCAAACTCTTCACCTCCCATTCTTTTTTCAATATATTAAATGAAAGAAAAGAACAGATTGAAACGGACAAGTACCCAATGGGAGATAAAATTCCGCCGCCAAATACCTCACTTGACATATCGGAATAAGATGATTAAGATGAAAAATGTTAACAAAAGGAGGGGAAAAGTTGGACATTTTATACATTATCATCAATCTGGCCGTCTTCATGATCCTTTTGGCCGGTTTGTATGCCATGCAAAGAAAACATGTTTCGTTTTCAAAACGCGTTTTCTCGGCATTGGGCATTGGCATCGTTTTCGGCATTATCCTGCATTTCTTGTACGGCACGGCGTCGTATGTGACCAACCATACGATCGACTGGCTTAATATTGTCGGCAGCGGTTATGTTTCGCTGTTGCAGATGGTCGTCATGCCGCTTGTCTCCATTTCCATTTTAGCGGCGTTTACGAGGCTGAAATTAACCAAAAACATAGGAAAAATCAGCTTTCTTGTACTCGCGTTTTTACTTGGCACGACTGCGATTGCCGCTGCGCTCGGAATCGGATCCGCGCTTCTTTACGGGCTGGATGGCATCCACTTAACGCAGGGTGCGGCTGAAGCCGCACGGAATGCGGAACTGAAAACAAGCGTCGCCAGCGTAAAAGACATGACCATTCCGCAACAAATCGTTTCCTTTCTGCCGAATAACCCGTTTGCAGATTTAACCGGCGCACGCCCGACTTCCACAATCGCGGTGGTGATTTTCTCCGCCATATTGGGGATGGCCTATCTCGGGGTAAAACGCAAACAACCTGATCAGGCGGAACATTTTGCAAAAATTGTTGATACTTTGTATACGATCGTGATGCGGGTGGTTACCCTTATTTTAAGATTAACACCATATGGCGTACTTGCATTGATCACCAAAGTCACAGCCTCAAGCGACTATGGCGCCATTGTCAAACTGGCAAAGTTTGTGCTGGCTTCTTACACAGCGATTATCGTCATGTTCCTGGTTCATTTGCTGCTTATCAGCCTGGCAAAATTGAGCCCGGTACGATATGTGCAAAAGGCGCTGCCGGCACTCACCTTTGCCTTTACTTCCCGTTCCAGTGCTGGCACGCTGCCGCTCAACATTGAAACACAAACAAAACGTTTCGGCATTTCAGAAGGGATCGCCAATTTTTCGGCTTCCTTTGGCCTGTCCATCGGGCAAAACGGTTGCGCCGGCATTTATCCGGCAATGCTGGCCATTATGGTTGCCCCTTCTGCCGGCATCAACCCGGCAAGCCCGTCTTTCATTATTACGCTGATCCTTGTTGTCGTTGTCAGCTCATTCGGCGTTGCGGGTGTCGGCGGGGGTGCCACTTTCGCATCGCTGATTGTATTGTCAGTGCTCAACCTGCCGATCGCGATTGTCGGCCTTCTGATCTCTGTTGAACCATTGATTGACATGGGCCGGACGGCATTAAATGTCAGCGGCGCCATGACTGCCGGTATTTTAACCGGCAAAATTACCGGCGAAATGGATAAAAAAATATATCAACAGGAAGATGCCGATCTTCTTGAAGCATAATAGAAAAAAGCTCCGTTAACGGGGCTTTTTTCTATTATGCAACCGGCTGCCGTAAAAGAAACCGAAAATCCGTTAAAAAGAAACGGCTAAACCAAACCAAACGATCATGACGATCTGTATGAATGCTTTGGCGATACTGCTGTTAAGAAACCCAATGATCGTGGCAACGCCCACTTTTACAGCCTGGACGGGATTTTTCGTCATCAGGATCTCCGTTATACATACACAAACAAACGGAACAAGGATAATTCCAAAAGGCGGAATGACAAAAGAGCCAACAATCGTTGCAACCGCAGCAACCCTTTCAGATATTTTGGACCCGCCGTATTTTTTTACAAAATATCCGTTTGCAATGATATCCGCCGCAATAAGGACAATGCTTAAGATGACCATGCTGATCCAAAACCAGACAGACAATGCATGCGGATTAATGAAAAACTGATAGACTGCAAATCCGGCCCACAGCATCACAATAGATGGAATGACAGGATAGATGATGCCTGCAAAACTTAAGATGAATAAAATCACAATGGCCGTCCAAAGGATAAACGTCAATCAGATCCCTCCTCTACTCCCGGCATGTGCCGGGACTGCATGAAAACCGTGATCATATGAAGGCCAAAACAGTCATTCCACTTTAACTTCCTTTCCCCGCCCCATATACCATTTGTAAAACATCCAGGCAAATTCGATGGGGACATCCTTTACCCCGTTAAATTGAATCGGTTTTGCACGATTCATCGTTTCAATGGAGGCAAGGCCCAGCCATTTTTGAAAAAAGTTCCGGGAAACGCGCACTTCAATCACTTTTTCCCGCTTGGAAAGGAACAAAGAAGTCGTAAAAATGCCCGATTGTAACTGAATAAAACGGTCATTCAATACATATTTCGTATGTAAATAACCGATCCATCTTGCGACCAGTATCGATACGAACAGAAAAGCGGACAAAAGCCACCACGGAACACGCAAGCCGAAAATTTCTGGCTTCCAAAAATATAACACGACTGTGGCGATGATCCAAATCCAGCTCGGGGCAAGCAGCCGGACCCATAAAGATTTCTTGGGAAGCTGCCTCATCTCCTGTGCCACTTCATAGTCCGGCAATATCTCGTTTATGATTTCGTACGCCCTTTTAACCGGCAAAAAAGGATACAGCGAGTTTAATTCAAGTTTCTCCCCTTCAAAGTCAAGCCTTCCTGCACTCGTCAGCTTTACTTCCGCCAGCCCGAGCAGCCGTTTCAACAAAGACTGTTCCACTTCAACAGCCTGCACTTTATGCTTTTCGATAAAAAAAGACGTTTCTTCAATTACCCCTTTGGTAATATAAATCCGCTCATCATCAGAGGAGATTTCATATTTCCCATACTTCAAAAAGGTCCGTGCCATGCCGAAAATCACCGCAATAAGGGCCACAAAAAGAACAATACCCGATACAATCCACCAGGAACTGATTATATAAGAGAGCATCCCTCTCGCCTTTTTATCAATATCAACAATATCGTCCACATTCGAATAAAAAGAAAAAAATACAGGGATGACGGCAAGCGGGCTTAAAGATGTAAAACTTGCTTTTAACGTATCTTTTCTCGTCGGTTTAAAATGGACCACCCGTTCCTTTTCCTTTTCTTCCGCATCCGGTTCAAACGTTTTACGCTTATCATTCTGTACGATGTCAATGATTCTTTCCGCTTCTTTCCGGGTAATCACTTCAAATAACACGGCCGCTTCATCCCCGGAGATACCGGTTTCAAAGCTGACAGAGGTGACATGAAAAATCCGGTGAAAAAAGGATGTATGGCGGTTAATGTTTTGGATTTTCGAAAAAGGAATCGTTCGTTCTGTTTTGTTGAATATGCCTCTATACAGATGAAAGGCGCTTTCATCCAGTGCATATTTATGTGTGTACCATTTCAAAAAATGGTATACCATCACGATTGCAAAAAAGAGCAAAAACAAATATCTGCCATATGTAAGCACGGGAGAACGGGAACCGGCATTTACGATAAATAAGATAATGAAAAGGATGAAATAGCTTTTTACAAAATCACCGATACGAAACAAGATCAAAAGGGGATGGTACCGTTTTTTCTTCACGACTCCACCTCCCTGATTTTTGCATAACGCGCAATTCGGTTTCTTAACGCAATGGCCTCCTCTTTAGGCAGAGCCGGAATGGTATGGGACGTCCCCATGGTGTCCACAGTCACGGAACAGAGCCTGTATTTCTTTAAAATGGGGCCTTGTTCGGTTGCAACCGATTGGATTTTGGTCATCGGAACCAAAGAATGTTTTTCGTTCAGCACACCCAATTTCATTTGTAAAAATTCTTCGTTCACATCGTAACGCCAATTTTTATAGCGAAAATACGAACTTATCCATGACCAGATCATACTGCCTATATCCAACACGAGTAAACCGTATAATATCCAGCCGATCCATGCCGGCCAGGCAAAGCGATGGTCGAGATAAAGCAACACGGCGAGAACCACAACCCCTGCTCCGGCCTCCAGCGTCTCACGTATGATCCAAACCTTTATTGCATCTTTGGATAATGTTTGTCGAGGTTCATTTATATCTGAATACATTCCATCACCTTTAAACATGTTTTCTTCATTTCACTTCATACCGGCAAGACAAAAATTCGTATTGCTCATACCGGATCAAAGATCATTTTCCAGTTGATAGGCCATCAGTTTTATGATTTCATCCTGTGACATATCATTTGTTAACATGGTTTCACCCTTTACCCCCAGTTCGTCTCTCGGATTCCACCAGGTACGCAAAGCTTCTTCCCCGAATTCCGTTTTTTTCAAACGCATATTATGGCGTCTGACTGTTTCCCAAAACGTTAAGCGAAAATAATAAATATACGCCTTTGGATGGTAGAATTTCATTAAACGGGACAACATTTCCCCGTAACGGTTTTTGTTTAAAATGCCTTCGACAATCACAAATCTGCATTTTCCTTTGCCATATTCCGCAATTTGGCGAATGAGCTCAACAGAGAGGTTTCCTTCTTTGTCCGGCACCTTTAACATTTCACGCCGGACAGTATCTTGTGAGACAAGAAGCGTTCCCGGCCCCAAATGGCTTTGAAGCCTTTTGGCGATCGTTGTTTTTCCGCTTCCGGAGTTTCCCCGTATGATAATCAGCTTCGTTTCCAATTATAAGCACCTCCCCGGATTTAGCCCCCGAAGAATAAGTCCAGAATATTAGAGGCGGTGGAAGTTTGTTTATGATAGAACTCCGAATAACCGCAGTTTTTGCAATACACGACAATGAACGTGTTGTTCTGGACATCAAATAATTTTGACAGACCTGTTCCCGTCATTGCCACTTCTTTTTTCCCCGCATGCTTAGACCCGCACTTCACGCACCCTTTTTCAGGCATGGCGATTTCCCCTCCTCATCATTGTTACTTTTTTATACGGGCGGCAGCAGAAAAAGTTTCAGGCATTTCAACTGCATAAGGGGCAGCGGGGATTTCTGATCCGCCAAAACGGCTGAAAACCCGGAACGATGGGTTTCTTTTCTGCGGGAGCCGTTTCAACGGCTGAATCATATGCCGGTGCGGGTGCCGCGGCAGATGGAAAGAGCCGGGTGTATTGGCCTACGGGGCTTTCCTGCCGTTTGGCACAGCCGCGCATCTATTGCGATGAAAAAGATATAAAAACCGGGCTGTTTTTGTATCGGGGGTATTCAGGGGGAATGCTATACCGTTTCCCCCTCCATCTGTTTTGTTTCAAAGTGATCAAGCAAGGTGCGCACTTCATCTGTTGAATCTGTGCTCATTAGTTGGTTTCGCAACTCGCTCGCTCCCCGGAAGCCTTTGACATAGATCTTAAAAAAGCGGCGAAGCGGTGGAAACGGGCGCGGCTCCAGTTCTGTTGAATATTTGTCAAAGAGATCCAGATGCAGTCTTAAAAGATCAAGCAATTCCTTGCTGCTGTGCTCTTTCGGCTCTTTTTCAAAAGCAAACGGATTTTTAAAAATGCCGCGCCCGATCATAATCCCGTCGACACCGTACTGGCGGGCTAATCTAAGGCCGGTTTGACGGTCAGGGATATCCCCATTAATGGTCAAAAGGGTATCCGGCGCCACCTCATCACGCAGTTTTTTGATCTCCGGAATGAGTTCCCAGTGGGCGTCCACTTTGCTCATTTCCTTTCTTGTACGCAAATGGATGGAAAGGTTCACGATGTCCTGTTTCAATATGTGCGTAAGCCAGTCCAGCCATTCATCCACATACGTGTAACCAAGCCTCGTCTTTACACTCACAGGCAGTCCGCCTGCTTTTGCGGCTTGTATGAGTTCAGCAGCAACATCCGGACGGCGGATCAGACCGCTTCCCTTCCCTTTTGTTGCCACATTCGGCACAGGGCAGCCCATATTGATATCAACACCGCTGAACCCGAGCTTTGCCATGCCCATACTCATTTGCCGGAAATATTCGGGCTTGTCCCCCCATATATGGGCCACAATCGGCTGCTCATCCTCGGTAAACGCCAAGCGGCCGCGCACACTTTGGTTCCCCTCGGGGTGGCAATAACTTTCCGTGTTTGTAAACTCTGTAAAAAACACATCCGGCCTGCCCGCTTTACTTACAACATGGCGAAAAACAACATCTGTCACATCTTCCATGGGTGCCAGTATAAAAAATGGCCGTGGTAAATCACGCCAAAAATTTTCTTTCATAATAAAAATCATAACCTCCCCTGTCTGGTACCGGGCCAAACGTCCAACACAAAAAAATTTTAACCTCTTTTACACTTATAACATGGCTCGGTCCTTTTTATCAAACGGGATATTATTTTGAATGTTGTCAAATCAAAGCGGGCGATCGTGAAAGCCACACCTGGGGATGGAAAAAACCATGCCGTTTTACAGCAACGCCGCCTTAAACCAATGATTGAACAATATAAACCGCCATCCCCCACATGATGACTGCAGAAACTTTGTTTATGAAGCGTAAAAATCTCCCTGACTGGCCTAATCTCCCAATCCCTCTTCCCGCAATCGCCAATCCTGTGAACCAGATCCACGAAACAAGCATACAGGCAATAGAGAAAGCCGCTTTTTCCGCTCCTGCATAGTGTGAACTACCCTCCACTTATCAACCTTACGGTCTGATTGAAGTGGGGGCTTCTCGGGTAATCCCGTCTAATGACAGAAAATTGACCGAGCTAACCCTCTTGTTCCAAAAGTTTTGTTACTTATGATAACGCTAATAAGCGTATACCTTCATTTTTGATATTGATTGCTGAATTGTGATCGCGATCTAATACAAAGCCGCAAGAACATTTATATACACGTTCAGATAATGGCATTTCTTTTTCCTTGCCGCAACATTGATGCTAGTATAGTTTCATGGACACCCTTTAGTGAAATATAATATTGCAGTTTCATTCATTTGCCTGATAACTGGATAGGAATGGTCCCCCGCAATACAAAGCGCGGGCACTTTAATTTGCGGCAAGAACGGGGTGAAATCAATCCCCTTGACCGCCAGACGCTGTTTATACCATTCTCCAGATCTTTTTTGCAGCATTCCTTTTCGAATTGCACGATAAGCCAAGTCCCACTTATAATAAGTGATCTTCATCGAGCGTAAAAAGAATTCACCTGGCAAATAATACGAGAGCGAACTGATGAGATCGATCATGGAGACGAATTTGCCAAGCATAGTTGTCCTGACATTTATACTCAAGCAGTCTGAAATCACGATTGCGCTTACTTGGTTTGGATACAAATTCGAGAATTTCTGAGCAATGATTCCACCATAGGAAACGCCAACAATTACAGCTTTTTTAATTCCCAAATACCCCAGGAGGAGACTTAGATCCTCACACTGGGTTTCTATAACTCTTCCAACCGGAACTTTCAAATTTCCAGACTGTCCGTTTCCTCTCAGATCAAGGAACACAGTTTGATACGATTGTTTAAAATAATTTTTTTGAATTTCAAACATTTCATGTGTTAGTCCAAGACTATGAATAAAGACGAGGGATGTTCCTTGACCACAAACTTCATAATATAGCGAAGTTCCATTCACTTTCCAAAGTGGCAACATTCCCAACTCCTTTTCGTTAACATCTGATGCTAGTATAGTTTCATGGACACCCTTTAGTGAAATATAATATTAACGAAGGGATGTGTCCTGATATGGGTAACACAAGCGAAAAACGTAAAAGTTATCATGCTGAATTTAAAGAAATGGTGGTTGAGCTTTATCAAACTGGAACACCAGTAAAACAGATCTGCAGCGAATATGGCCTGTCTGAAACGACAATCTACAAATGGATCAGAAAACAAAAACCGGTTAAGCTGGATGACGGGAGCTCTTTTACCCCGGAAGAATTTCTGAACCTGCAAAAAGAATTGCACCGGCTGAAAGAGGAAAACGAAATCTTAAAAAAAGCTATGGCCATATTCGCAAAGAAGTAGATCAAACCACTGTTATATCCATGATTGACGAGATAAGAGCCAAACACCATTATGACCTTAAAACCATGTGTACGGTCCTTGGCGTGCCGAGAAGTACCTACTATCAATCCAAACAAAAAAAAGAGTCAAAAACAAAACGGGAAAACCGGGAGTTGACAGACAGAATACGAAAAATCCATACGGAAAGCAAGCAGAGGTACGGAGCGCCGAAGATCCGCCATATGCTTGAAAAAGAAGGGCTCAAAGTCAGCCTGAAACGGGTTCAGCGTTTGATGAAGGCTGCAGGCATTTATTCCATTATCAGAAAAAAGTACCGTCCCCATTCCAATAAGGGCAAGATGGAAGAACACGATAACCTGCTGAACCAGGACTTCTCAACGACAACCATCAACGAGAAATGGGTTACGGATATTACGTACATTCATACTTTGAGAGACGGTTGGTGCTACCTGGCTTCCGTAATGGATTTACATTCCAGAAAGATTGTCGGTTACGCTTTTGACCGCCACATGACGACTGAACTGGCTTTAAAGGCAGTAGAAAACGCTTATCAGGCACAACGTCCAGGTCCGGGATTGATCTTGCATTCTGATTTGGGATCCCAGTATACAAGCGAGAAATTTGCAGAATACATGGAAAAGAAGCAGTTCAAACACTCCTTCAGTAAAAAAGGTTGCCCATACGATAACGCCTGCATTGAGTCTTTCCATGCAATTCTGAAAAAGGAAGAGATCTACAGAGTCAACTATTTGAACTTTCAAGCTGCCAAAAGAGCCTTATTCGAATTTATAGAAGGCTGGTACAATCGGAAACGGATTCATAGCTGCTTGGGCTATATGACGCCACAAGAGACAGAAGACAGTATCAAAGGGGCAGCGTAGTGCTCTTCACAATTTTACAAGCATCCGCTTTACATGGAGTGGCGGGTGTGGCAGGCTTGTTTGCCATGCGAAAGAAATCATTGCCCCTTTCGCCCTTCGCATAACACCACGCCCGCAGAGGCTCCATGTCAAGCGACCAGCGATGTCATGAAAAATATGGCATGAGATCAAAATTAAATTTCACTTATTGGTGTCCAAAATATTGACTTAAATCCACATCTATTAACTTTTTTCCATTAACTATCTGCTAAAACGTAATTATTTTTCATGAGACGATAAGCTATGTTACCCTTCATCTTGATAATAGCAAGCCTCAATATCCGCAATCACCAACACATCCATATGGCGTCCATAACGCAGAATCGGCCTGATTACGGATCGTTTCCATATTTTTTCCCACAAGGTCCGCTTCGATTGCCCGACAATCATCTGCGTACTTTGGATATCGTTGGCTTTATTCAGCAAAAGGTATGGAATCTGCCTTCGGCTCCGGGCAAACAGCATCATAAACTTACCGCCCAACCGCGCTGTCAAGTCTTCCAGCACTTTGATGCGTTTTTTCAACTCATCAGCAACCTCAGCATGATCGTGAACATACGTTACAACCCAGTCAGCCTTCAAACGATAAGCAATTCGAAACCCCCGCCTGATTAAGCGCTCAGCATTGGTGCTTAATGTTACCCCGACGAAGACCGTCTCCTGCTTTCTCCAAGGTCCGCGAAGCGAATCGTTTCTTTCCCAGGCTTCCAATCGTTCGTCCACATCGTCAGCGATTTCCCGTAGCGCCAATTCACGCAAAGCAATCAAATTGCCCGTTCGGAAGAAATGATTCAAGGCCTGATCCACTTTATCTAGCGCATAGATTTTTCCTTCCCGCATTCGTTGCTGCAGCGTTTTTGGATCGACATCAATGAGCTCGACTTCATCGGCCATGCGCAACACGTGGTCGGGGAGGGTTTCCCGAACTCGCACGCCGGTAATCTGTTCAACCGCATCGTTCAAACTTTCCAAATGCTGTACGTTCATCGTCGAAATAACGGAAATGCCTGCGTTCAAAATGTCTATAATATCTTCGAATCTTTTTTTGTTTTTACTGCCGGGCACGTTCGTATGTGCCAGTTCATCCACGAGTACGACTTCCGGATTGCGGCGAATGATGGACTGGACGTCCAGTTCTTCCAGATTCGCTCCACGATACTCCAACTTCGCCCGCGGGATCGTTTGCAGCGAACCGACTTGCGCTAACGTTTCTTTTCGTCCATGCGTTTCGAGAAGTCCGATGACGACGTCAATGCCTTTCTTCTGCAAATCGTTCCCCTCGCGAAGCATCGCATACGTTTTCCCGACCCCGGGGGCGGCGCCGATGAGCACCTTGAATCGTCCTCTCCGGATTTCCCCTATTTTTCGCTCCACTTCCTGATCGCTTAGCCTGCGGTAGCGATCATCCGACCGACCTTCCGTCAGCATTTTGGTCGGCAGTATCCGCTCTCCTTCGTTTTCAGCACGATCCGCAACGAAGTAGATATCCGTATGTCTCGATTTTTTAAGGATGCCGTTTGTAATCGATCCCCGCCACAGCTCCTGCCAGCGATTTAGCTTGGAATGGCCGAGTACAATTCTCGTTACCTGATGCAAGGTTGCGTAACGAGCCAACATGCCGGGAAGCTTCCGTCTACTTGCCAAGGTGAGTTCTTCGAATTTAGCTCCTATTTTATCGGCCAATTTCAAGAGGGAACGCTTAAATGCAGTTTCTTCGCGAGACAGCATTTTTTTCGGATGGACAAATGTGACGATCATCAAATCTCCACCCAAGCGTTTGGCAATTTGTTGGCCGCGGCGGACATGAATGGATCCGTTCCAATGGTATTGCGCCGAGACGAGAATGCGTTCCGCTACTCCGGAAGGCCCGGTTAAACCTTGCTCCATGCGGTATTTTTCGTGGGAATCGTTCACATCTTCCGCCACTAGCCGCAAAGCCAGCTCCCGTAATTTTCCGATGTTGCTTCGCTCAAACAACATGGGCGAGGAGTCACCGTTGACATGCCCCTCCTCCAGCCGTTTCAGTATCGTTTCCGGCGATACGTCGATCAATTGGACTTCATCCGCCATCTCCAATGTGTTTGCCGGGACGGTTTCCTCCACCACGACACCGGTCCATTTTCTCGCCAGTTCCGTCGCGCCGTCGAGTTCGTACACGTTGACGGTTGTGATTACGCTGATGCCATGATTCAGCAAAAATTGGATGTCATCCAGACGTGTCGGAAACTGTGCTCCTTCCCGATTGCGATGGGCAAGCCCGTCAACTAATACCACTTCCGGATTGCGTTTGACCAGCGCCTCGAGGTTCAAGTCCTTACGCTCCATTCCATCCTTGATCCAGTGAATGCTGGGTACACGTTCCAAGTCTCCGAGTTGCTCCACCGTTTCCGGCCGCTGTCTTGTCGAAACCGCACAAATGACGACATCGATTCCCTGCTGCTTCAAATGCTGACCTTCCTGAAGCATGTGGTACGTTTTACCCGAACCGCTGACCGCGCCGATATAGATTTTGAGCCGACCACGGTGTAGCTTGGAAATGGAGTACAGGATTTCTTCCGGCGTCTTCCTGCGAAAACTTCCCACTCTTGTTCCCCCCTTGCGCAAGCTCTTTACTAAAATGCGATAACCCCGCCTATTTGGCCATAGGCAGGGCTCGCAGATGATATTTAACTATTTCATAAGTTCGCGCAGCGCGATGTTCAATTTCAACACATTGACTCTTGGTTCCCCGAAAATCCCCAAATCCCGTCCTTCGGTATGTTCTTGTACCAGTTTCTTGAGCTCGCTCGAAGACAAACCGGTCAACTTGCTGATACGCGGAATTTGCACGTAGGCGGATTCTGGCGTAATATCGGGATCCAGCCCTGAACCGGAGTTCGTGATTAAGGCAATCGGCAATTGGCTAACAGGAACGTCCGGATTGTTTGCCTTCCACGCTTTAACGGATTCTTCCGTCCTTTTCAGCAAGTCCGGGTTCGATGGCCCGTAATTGTTGGAACCGGAGGCTTCCGCTTTGTATTCAATGCTGGAGACCCGGCCTTGAAAATATTTTGGATCGGTAAAGTTTTGCCCGATTAATTCGGAACCGATGATTTCTCCGCTGCTGCTTTTGATCAAACTGCCGTTAGCCTGATCTGACATCAAAAGTTGCGCGATGCCGGTGCAAACGAGCGGATACACAATTCCGCATAGCAATATGAACAACAAACTGAGCCGAATCATGGAAAACAAGTAAGATCCGCGGGAAAGTCCCTGAACATGCTGCTCTGAATGATTCATTCCATTTCAATCCTCTCTGTATTCCGTTTTAACTACACCCATAAGTGAACGACCATGTCGATCAATTTAATCCCGACGAACGGCGCGATGACACCGCCCAATCCATAAATAAGCAGGTTCCGGCTGAGCAATTGGGCGGAACTCATCGGTTTGTAGGCAACGCCCTTTATGGCCAACGGAATAAGCAACGGGATAATGATCGCATTAAACACAAGCGCCGACAAAATGGCCGACATTGGTGATCCGAGTCCCATTACATTCAATACGTTCATTTCCGGAATCGCCTGCATGAACATGGCCGGGATAATGGCAAAATATTTGGCGATGTCGTTCGCCACGCTGAAGGTGGTCAGAGCGCCGCGCGTCATTAGCAGTTGCTTGCCGATCGCTACGACTTCAATGATCTTCGACGGATCGGAGTCAAGATCGACCATGTTGGCCGCTTCCTTGGCTGCCGTCGTGCCGCTGTTCATCGCAAGTCCTACATCCGCCTGCGCGAGTGCCGGGGCATCGTTCGTTCCATCTCCGGTCATGGCTACCAGCTTACCGGCCGCCTGTTCCCGCTTGATCACGGCAATTTTGTCTTCCGGCTTGCTCTCGGCGATAAAGTCATCCACCCCGGCCTCTCGTGCGATTGTCGCTGCTGTCAACGGGTTGTCTCCTGTACACATGATCGTTTTGATTCCCATCTTTCGCAACTGATCGAAACGCTCCCGCATGCCGGGCTTCACCGTATCCTTCAAATAAATGAGTCCGTAAATTCGATTGTCGACGGCAACGGCGAGCGGCGTTCCGCCCTCCGATGCGATCGCGTTCCCTTTTTGTTCCAAATCGGTGGGAATAACCCCTCCTTGTGCACTGACCCAAGCCTTGACTGCGTCAACCGCGCCTTTGCGAACTTTTCGTCCATTCGGCAAATCGATACCGCTCATGCGAGTTTCCGCTTTAAATTCTATGAATTCCGCACCTTCAGCCGCATTCGTTGGATACGTATACCCTTCTTTTTTCATGAGTTCGAGTACGGATCGGCCTTCGGGTGTTTCATCCTTCACTGAACTGACGGCTGCCCATTCGGCTACCGTCTCTACGGTCGTATCCCCAACCGCGATGAACTCGCTGGCCATCCGGTTCCCAAACGTGATTGTACCTGTTTTGTCCAAAATCATCGTATCGATGTCGCCTGCCGCTTCCACCGCTTTCCCTGACATGGCCAGTACATTGAAACGGGTTACTCGGTCCATCCCGGCAATACCGATTGCGGATAATAAACCGCCGATCGTTGTTGGAATGAGACATACCAGCAGCGAAATCAGAACGGGAATCTCCAATTTGATTCCAAGATAATCGGCCATCGGCGCCAATGTCACCACAACGATCAGGAAAATCAGGGTCAGGCTGACAAGCAGGGTATTCAGCGCGATTTCGTTTGGCGTTTTTTGTCTCTTTGCGCCTTCGACCAATGCGATCATCCGATCGATGAACGATTCGCCAGGGTCGCTTGTAATCCGTACGGTTATCCGGTCGCTAACGACCCGCGTGCCGCCGGTTACCGAACTGAAATCGCCGCCTGCTTCTTTGATGACAGGAGCGGATTCGCCGGTAATGGCTGACTCGTCCACGGAAGCGAGCCCATCAATGACCTCCCCGTCACCCGGAATCATCTCCCCTTGCGAGACAATTACAACATCGCCTTTGCGCAGTTCCGTGGACGGAACCACCTTCACGCTGTTGCCGGTCACTTTATTGGCCATGATTTCTTTTTTCGTCTTCTTGAGAGTGTCGGCCTGCGCTTTTCCTCTGCCCTCAGCCAATGCCTCGGCGAAGTTGGCGAACAGCACGGTAAATAGCAAAATTAGAAAAACCGCCAGATTAAATCCAACTCGTCCTTCGGTACCGAAGTAGCCCGGAAACAACGTCATTAACAACACGACGAACGTTCCTGCTTCGACGACAAACATGACCGGATTTTTCATCATGACAACCGGATTTAATTTGATAAAGCTGTCCAAGATCGCCTTTTTGACAATCTCTCCGGACAACATGCTTCTTCGTTTCGTATTCATGATCTCACCTCTTCTATTTCAGGAGCGTCAAATGTTCTGCGATCGGACCGAGAGCAAGGGCGGGCAAAAAGGTCAAAGCTCCGATAATCAGTACGATACCGACGAGAATACCCGTAAACAATTTGGTGTCCGTGCGGAACGTTCCGATCGTTTCCGGAACCCATTGTTTCGCCGCCAGAGAACCGGCTACGCCGAGCAATGCCACAATGGAAACGTACCGTCCGAACAGCATGACAAGTCCCGTAGAAACGTTCCAGAACGTTGTGTTGTCAGCCAAACCTTCGAAGCCGGAACCGTTGTTCGCGGCGGAAGACGTATACTCATAAAGCACCTCAGATATGCCGTGGAAGCCGGGATTGCTGATGGCCCCTTTCCCCAAGTCCGTCAAAAAGGCAATGGCCGTAGGCGCAAGAATAATAAGCGGGTGAGCGAGAATCGCGATGGCAACCAGTTTCATTTCACGAGCTTCAATTTTGCGCCCCATAAATTCCGGCGTGCGGCCGACCATCAATCCGCAAAGGAAGACACCCAATATTGCGTACATAAGCATGTTGACCAAACCGACGCCGTCGCCACCAAACACACAGTTCAGCATCATTTGCGCCAGCGGGACGAGACCGCCCAGCGGCGTCAACGTATCGTGCATGTTATTGACCGAACCTGTTGTAGCCGCAGTCGTAACCGTTGTAAACAAAGCCGACTGCGCTATACCGAACCGAACTTCCTTGCCCTCCATGTTGCCTTGCGAAGCGTCGATTCCGAGCGCATTCAGCGCTGGGTTCCCTCGCAGTTCCGATGTATAAACGATGGACAGGAAGGAGACAAACAAGATGAGCATCGCGCTGAAGATCACCCAGCCCTGTTTTTGATTTCGCGCGAATCTGCCGAACGTATACGTCAGCGCGGCCGGAATGCACCACATGGACAATATCTCGATAACATTGGTTAGCGGATTCGGATTCTCAAACGGGTGCGATGAATTGGCGCCCATAAATCCCCCCCCGTTCGTTCCCAAGTGCTTGATCGATTCGAGGGAAGCTACCGGACCGATCGCGATTTGCTGCGTCCCGCCTTCAAGCGTAGTCGCTTGAACGGTCGGACTAAGCGTTTGCGGCACTTTCAACGCAACTAGTGCCAATGTCACGATGATCGCCATCGGGATAAGCAAACGGGTGTGCGCTTTGACAAAATCGGTGAAGAAGTTGCCGAGCGTTTTCCCTTTGCTTGTCAAACCGCGAATGAACGCGATCGCTACGACGATGCCGGATGCCGCTGATGTAAACATCATCATCATAATAACAGCCATTTGCGAAAAATAGGACAGACCCGTTTCGCCGCTATAGTGCTGCAAGTTCGTATTCGTCATGAAGCTGATGACCGTATTGAAAGAAAGCGTTGACTCCATGTTATCGATGCCGTTCGGGTTGATCGGCAGCCATTTCTGGATGCGTAAAATCAAATAACTGACCGCCACCAAAATAACGTTGGTCAATATCAAGCTGAGCGTGTATCGTTTCCAGCTCATTTCAGCGCGGTTTTTCAAACCGGTCAGTCCGTAGATCAACCTTTCAATCGGTCCGAATATTTTGTCGGTCCGGTTGGGTTCATTGGAAAATACATGAAAGATGTATGCCCCCAAAGGTTTGACCAAAAAAACTAAAATCACAATGACCGCTACCAGTTGCAAAATGGCCATTTCATGCCCTCCTCAAACATATACAGATCATATTAAAATTTTTCGGGATTCACCAAAGCAAAAACGAGATATAAAAAAATCAAAACCGTAAAAACAGCAACTATTATCATGAGCGTTCTCCCCCCGATTCACCTACAACTCGTCCGCACCAAGCTAAAAATAAGCAAAACAATCCATATACGCCACCTAGTGTTAAAATCATTGCGATATCCATCATGAATGATCATCCCTCCCTTCAAGCATGTAACCGGTACGTTTGCCTGATATGGATTCAGCTTTCGTTATCAAGCAGAAACGAAACATCATCGCTGCGGGTGTAAATGACATAGCTAGCGCCAAGTCCTTTGTAGATGAGTCTTGCATTGTTGCTGCCGGTGATGATATAGATCGGCTTGCCTGTCCAGGATCGGCAGATCTGAATGTATCGGCAAATCAAGGGCAAACTTGACTCAAACAAGTACACCTTCCCTACCGGTAACTCTGGAATGAGCCAGGTTTCCCGGTCTACAGTATCGACCATTAAGATGTGCTTGACGCCCAAATGTGTCAATCTCGACTTCTCTGTTTCATTATTGGTAATCGCTGCATAAGGTATTTCTTTGATTCGCAACGCTTTAATAAACTGCTCCCCGGTTTTGTTGGGCGCAGAGACGAGTACAAACTCATCTTGAGCTTCCATAGCCAATCTCCTCCATCCTGGTACAGGCAACAAAAAAGAAGCTTTCGGAAGAGGAACTCTTCGTCAGCTTCTTAGGCACGAAAAAACACCGTGTCTAATCACGACAATTGTTGCCTCTCTTAAAGACGCTTACGAGGTTAGCTGTCGGATTCGGGCGTAAGAGTCGCCCTACGCCGGATTTACCGGCGATTCACCCCATGAAGCCGACAAGACCGGCTTCGATTGGTTCCCCCGCTCCTTCGTGTTAATTGAAGAATTCAGCGATTGAAACGATGATTATCATGTTCACGAAACACCACAGAGGCATAAGCACTGTGGTCGAAACTTACGATCACAAGCTTCATCATCCTCTCTCTACAAGGGCCACACTTTTGAAAAGAGCTGCTTCCGCATTTACGAGTTTTGCTTATGGATTCGGGCGGTGAGAGTCGCCCTGCCCCTGCTTAAGCTTCGTATAAGCGGGGGAATTCATCCCTTACGGATCCGGTTGACTTGCTCTCACACAAGCACTGATCCGTAGTTGGTTCCCTCTTGTTCCTGAGTCACAATTAAGCAACTGTAAATGAAAAACAATTCAATTCATGGACTTATTTTATTCATTATTTTGAGGTTTTTCAATCATTTTTACGAAATTTTTACGCCCAGTACCGGTTTATTTTACTCTTTTTTTACAGTAACCTAGAGAGGAGAGACACAAAAAAGAGAAGGATGTGTTTTTCTATGCATAAATGGAATGCGGTATGGATTTCGTTGCGATCGTACGTAAGCACGACTTTGCTGATCGCTCTCATGACCATGGTATTAAAACCGTTTGGTCTTGCTTTTGACTTGGTCAATATTGCTCTTATCTATTTACTCCCGGTTCTTTTCAATGCCGTCTTCGGGGGACTGCGTCCTGCTTTCTACGCGGCGATCCTGGGTGTCTTAGCCTTTGATTTCTTCTTCGTGCCTCCTGTACTGAGCTTTACCGTATCAGACTTGCGCTATCTGGTTTCATTTGGCGTCTATTTGGCGGTGGCAGCATTAACGGCCAGCCTAGCGGCCAAGCTGAAGCAGCAGGTCCTCTTTTCCAAGCAAAGGGAAGCTCACACAGCTGCGTTGTACGCGCTTAGCAAGCAGATGAGCGCGATCGCGGACATCCATTCCATGCTGGACAATTTTTCCCGACAAGTTTCGCAGACCCTTGACACAGAAATCGCGATCTATTTGGCGGATGACCAGAATACCCTGAAACTTGCCCATGAGTCTGCCGATCTTCCTGACTGCAGGCAAGAGAATACGGAAATGTCTATCGCAAAGCGAGTGTTTGAGCACGTCGAGACGGCCGGAATGGAAATTTCGCGTTTGAACGAATCTCCGGGTTATTTTATTCCGCTTCGGACCGAAGACCGCACATATGGTATCATCGCGCTCTATCCGAATGAAGCGCGAACCGGGATCACAGCCGAGCAAAAGCGGCTCTTCGAGGCTCTCGGAGGCTTGGCGGCCAGCGCAATCGCTCGCCTCAGGCTGGCGGAGGAAGCCCGAATTGCTCATCTAACAGCAGAGTCGGAACGCCTTCGTACTGCAATTTTGGATTCGGTCTCCCATGAACTACGCACCCCTTTGGCAACCATCATCGGCTCGGCAACCGGTCTGATCGAGGGCGGGCATATTTTCTCTGCAGAGGATCGAATGGAGCTTCTTGTCACGATTCGTGACGACGCCCTTCGTATGAATCGCCTAGTGACGAATCTGCTCAGCATGGTGCAGCTGGAGAGCGGGATGCTGCGCCTCAGGAAAAACTGGTGCGATGTGGAGGACTTGATCGGCGTCACGTTATCTCAGGTCAAAGACTTTCAACAACATCGAAAGCTGCGCACCGAGTTGCCGGATGACGGGCCCATTATGGTCCTGGGTGACGAAGTATTGCTAGAGCAAATGTTGGTCAATGTCGTGAGCAATGCGATCAAATACAGTCCGGATTATAGTGAAATCGTCCTGTCAGTGAAAACCGGGGAAGCAGGCGTTGTCATCTCGGTCTCCGATACGGGGATTGGACTGAACGAGGACGAATACGATCGGATATTCGAAAAGTTTTACCGTTCAACCGCTGCGAAGCAAATAACCGGTACGGGATTGGGACTTGCCATATGCAAAGGAATCGTCGAGCTTCATGAAGGAACGATATCGGCGCAGCCGAAGGAACCGCGAGGGACCATTGTAACGATAACCCTTCCCTTAAACAAGCAAGACGACTTGCTTGCAGCAGCTGAAGAAAGGGGAACCACGAATCATGACCATGAATGAACATGGGGCTCGCATTTTGATCATCGATGATGAACCCCAAATTCGAAAGCTTCTGAAGGTAACCCTGCAAGCCCATCAATATGCCATCTACGAAGCCTCGACAGGAGAGGAGGGCCTCCAACAGGCATCCTTGATGTTGCCGGACTTGATCATACTTGATCTCGGGTTGCCGGGCATATCCGGCATGGAAGTGCTCGGCCGCATCCGGGAATGGTCAAATTCGCCGATCATTGTGCTGACGGCAAAAGACAGGGAGGAAGATAAAATCGTCGCGCTCGACAGCGGCGCCGATGATTATGTAACCAAGCCGTTCGGGATGGGAGAGCTCGTCGCTCGAATACGTGTTGCGCTGCGGCACGTAGCCAAATCGTCGAATGAGCCCATCCTCCAGATCGGCGAGCTGACCATCGACCTGGCACAGCGAAGCGTGGAGTTGAAGGGAGAACGGATCAAGTTGACCCCAACAGAATACGATCTGTTGAAAATTCTCGCCTCCAACGCCGGGAAAGTAGTCACGAAGCGTCAGCTGCTCCAACAAGTATGGGGCAGCCACCACAATGAGACCGACAGCCATTATTTGCGGGTGTACATCGGACATCTACGCAAAAAACTCGAGGAAGACTCGACTCGGCCCAAGTTCATTCTGACGGAGCCGGGGATCGGCTATCGCTTCCTGTCCAGGGAGTAACAGAGTCGCTTACCTCGGCTACGTCCATCCTCCGTTCAAAAACGTAAGAACGGGACCTTCGTGTAGAAATATTGCCGTCTCCGTAAGTTTTTGTCCGATGCATCCGTTTTCGCGCACGAGAAAAGGCTAAAAATCAAAAATAGGCGTTGGATTCGGCTTTTACATTGTCTTGCAAAAAGCGTATGATCTCT
Source organism: Weizmannia sp. FSL W8-1119 (assembly GCF_038008605.1). Taxonomy (NCBI): domain Bacteria; kingdom Bacillati; phylum Bacillota; class Bacilli; order Caryophanales; family Bacillaceae; genus Heyndrickxia; species Weizmannia sp. FSL W8-1119. The sequence continues at coordinate 2,482,077 of NZ_JBBOZL010000001.1, forward strand.
ATCAACAACTTCAAATTCATTTGAATCGCTGAATTCCCTAAGGGGAAACGGGGGAACCAACAGAAGCCATTAAATGGTTTCACGGGGTGAATTCCTTGTCTGCTTGGCACTTGGAAAGGGTACTCTCAAGCCCTAACCCGACAGCTAACCTCGTAAGCGCATTGAGAGAGAACCGTATCCGAGCTGCGTTTGTCTGATGGACTGACAACAGACTGCCCGAGAGCTTCGTTTCTCTGCTCTTCGGGCTTTTTGTCATACCCAAAAAACATTTAGGGAGAGTGGCAAGCATGTTACACGTGCAAGAAGCGGATCCACTGCCGGGTCTTGAATCGCCCGGTTTTCGGTATGAGGAGAGAATCCGTTCCATCGAAGTATTTCGCTTCGATCAAGAGTTGACCCGGCGTTTATTTTTCGAAAACGAAAAAGGTAGCGTGTGCGGATATCTGAAACTATCCGGCAACGGGTTTAGCGGTTGGGGAGAATACCGATTGCCTAATACGAAAAAACCGTTCGACCTCGTCGGATGGGCATCCGTATATATGAATCTGAAAGGTCTTAACATTGCCCAAGCCTTTCAATTGCTACAGGGTAAAGAAGAGAATTGGGGAAGGATTCGAAAAGAGTTGGCCGAATCGGCGTTGATGGACTTGTCATCCACTCTCGAGACCCCTTTTCTTTTGCCACATCACGGTGATTTTCCGATAAAACAACAATATATCATGGAACATGCCGAATCTTACGTCTCATTCTGATCTCGTAACGGAAAGGAGAAATGCATGGTGCAGGAGCTTGTAAATCAACTGAAAGAGGCCTACTTGCAATGATCGGTGAACATCCGCAGGAGGTGGAAGTAAGAGTCATTAAAAACCATATCGTGATCATTGCCAAAGGAACTCCAACAATTGAGCATTCCATCTCTGTCCATACCATACGCGGCAGAAGCATTCATCAGACGATAGTCGAAATGGATCGCGACCGATTGCAAGCGCTGTCGAAACCTAAAGTGGCTGCAATTGTCGGTTGCCGCGTCACTTCCATTCAATCCGACATTTGCATCGGCACCGAGGAAAAAATGGAGCTGATTCATCTGGATTGCGATATCAAGCACAAGTATATGCATGATTAGGTTTGAAGAGACGTTTTATTCCAAGGCCTGTCCGTCAGTTAAGTGGAACAGTATTCGAATTCATAATCGGGAGAGATAATGTTGTCATTATTGGTGATGAAATATGGCGGCAGTTCCGTAGGCGACGCCAAACGGATAAAGCGCGTTGCGCGTCGGATAGCGGACCGAAGGCAGGAAGGCCATCAGTGCGTCGTGGTGGTCTCCGCAATGGGAGATACGACGGACGATTTGATCGAGTTGTCCAAAGAAATCGCGGAGGCAACCCCTTCAGCGCGTGAAATGGACATGCTGCTCAGTACAGGAGAACAAGTTTCGGTTGCCCTGTTGTCGATGGCGCTGCACGCCCTGGGCGAACAAGCGGTCTCTTTAACCGGCTGGCAAGCCGGCATTCGTACAGAAGCCAACCACGGGAAGGCACGGATTATCGACATTCAGGCAGATCGAATAATGAATGCGCTAAATCAGGGGCGCATTGTCATTATAGCCGGTTTCCAAGGAGTGACAGAGAATGGCGAGATTACGACGCTTGGACGCGGGGGCTCCGACACGACGGCTGTCGCGCTTGCAGCAGCGATCCGGGCAGATTTGTGCGAAATATACACGGATGTGGACGGTGTTTATTCAACCGATCCGCGCATCGTCAAGCAGGCCAGAAAACTGAAGGAAATCTCTTACGACGAAATGTTGGAAATGGCTCATCTCGGAGCGGCGGTTCTTCACCCCCGTGCGGTGGAATGTGCCAAACAAAATAAAGTGAAGTTGGTCGTTCGATCCAGCTTTACGAACCATGAAGGTACGCAAGTAAAGGAGGAAACGGATATGGAACAAGGAATCGTGGTTCGTGGCATCGCGTTCGACAAGCCTATTGCGCATGTAAGCTTATTGGATATGCCTACAAACCCAAGCCGACTCGCTGCGGTTTTTAATTCGCTTGCGAATGACGACATTGATGTCGATCTTATCGTTCAAGGCGGAATAAGGAATGGCAAGGCTGACCTGTCCTTTACCGTTAGCCTCGCCGATCTGGAGAAGGCAAAAAGTGTGCTTTATCACATCCAGGCAGATGTTGGTTTCAAAAACTTGGAAACCCACTCCGATTTGGTGAAAGTATCTATCGTCGGGGCGGGAAATGTCAGTTCCCCTGGTCTTGCAGCGACGATGTTTCATACCATTGCCGAAACCGGCGTTAGCATTTACACGGTCAGCACGTCTGAAATTAAAATTTCGTGCGTAATCGAAGGGAGAAGGCTCCATGAAGTTATTCGATCCCTGCATACCGTGTTTGGACTCGACGAGCACGAATATGTCTTTGTAACGGACGTAAGTAATGAATGAATGTTACTCAACGGAAAAACACGCTGTATCTTAGTTCAGAGCCTCTGCCAAAATAAAAATATACACTTGAGCGAGGCTCTGGAAAATTAATTATCCCGATTTTTTTTTGCCTTTTCATCCAGATTTTCAATTTACATCCATTACATCCAGATTTTTAATTCAATAGAAGTAAAACGGTCATTTTCCTTCAAAAAAAGGGCATACGTATCCCGCCTTCACAAAATGGTTTTTTTCACTACCCTTTGTGGAAAGAAAACGTTCATTTGAGTTATTCACATATCCACCTGTGAATAACTTAATTTGCTCTTTGCAGCCGATTGCGTGTCCATCCACAATTGGCCTTTCCTGTCTGATGGTACGCCATATTTGCCATGATATGCATAGATATCATGCATCGATCTACATGAGCTTCAACTGCCTGCTTCCCACGCTTGTGAACACGACGGAGACTGTATCCGTCTTTTAGAATGCCAAAGATTCTTTCGATGATCGTCCTGGCACTATATAACACTTCAAATGTGCGACCATGTTGCGGCAACTCGACATCTACTTGAGGCGTTTGATCAAAGTCTATCCTAAATACTCTTCCTTGTGCTGCCCCATTACAACATTCCGCGTGATTCGCTAGCGGGCAGGTGAGACCTTCTTGCTTGGCATTTGGATGAAATACAGGACAAGTGTAAATATATTGCCCCTTTTCCCGATCAGATCCTCTAAGTTCCATTTTATGTCCACTGATACAGATGGGAGTGCCGTACCGGTTGATTTTTTCAATCCCCCGGGCGGTAGTTGGTTTATCTTTACGGTTCCGTGGATTGATCGGTGCCACCAATTTCGCCTGTAATACATCCTTTGTCACTTTTTGATTTTCCGGCGTTTGGTAGATTCCATCTGCCAGGATAAAGCTCAACTGCTCAGCCATCTCGGGGTGCTCTGCCTTAAACGTTTCCAATGTCGGTTCTAATGTTTTCCCATCGGGTGTATTTCCTTTAAATACTTCCCGCGTCAAAGGCAAACCGGATTTCACCCCGCATACCATTGATAATTTATGCGCAATATAGGAGACTGCATTACTTTTACGCATTACCCCTACATTGTCGTCCGTAAGGACTCTGGGGCAATCGCAATTACCCTCACAAGAACACGTCTTCCTTGTTTTATTCAAGGTTGCTTCTGCCTCTATATGCGATGTATCCACGGCGGCTGCTTCCTCATTCGTTTCAACCACGCCTTCCCCTTTATTATATTCAACAACCAATAGCCGGGCTTTTTCCCAAAGACCATTTGTTGTCATGATTTGATCAAAACGAGCAAAGGAACGGTAGCTCGGAATTTTCTCCGTAAATCCACACATGGTGGCAAATAGCGGGTTTGATTTCACTTGCAAATAGACACTCTCCACCATCACTTCAATATACTGTAAAGAGGCCAGTTCAAAAGCACGAAAAAAGGGCATGAAAGGATGCGGTTTTCTCCCAGTGGAAGGGAGATGAAATAATGAAGACGCAGACTTGTCTTCTTCCTCCGTTATTGAAAATAGTGCCGGTTGTATTTCATTAGAAGGATCATGTGCTCTTTCATTTTTTAGGTGCAAATATAAAAGGGTGTAGTATTCTCGTTCAATCGGCTTAAAAATCTCCCATGGGAAACACATGGCTGGAATGACAAATGGTATATCGGCATAGTCTTGCCAATTGTGGGGAATCAAATTTTGTTGTATTGAAAAGTCTCTGGTTTGTGTTAGAATAGAAATAGTCATGAAATCACTCCCTGGATATTTGCTCGTACTTATATCTTAGCAAAGGAGTGGCTTTCATGGCTCTTTTTTTTCAAAAAAAATCATCCTTTTCCGTTTTACAATATTTTCCACAGGAATGAGTAGCCTAATCTATTGAAACTCGCCCAAAGCCTCAAAAAGTGATAAAATTCTGGCACTTATAATAAGCAAATTTATCCTATTAAAATCAAAAACTCACAATTTCTTTTTATATTTGTCATAATGTTTCTACAAACGTCTTTTTTCTTTAGTGGAATAAATCAACGAACTTTAATTGTCTGAATGCTTACAGTTTCAGGGGATATAGCATTTTGGCAAGGGCTCTTAAGAAAAAACAAAAGGCTTCATATTTCTGTTATAAACTAAACGTCCAGATGAGTGATCAACCTATCAAACGAAAAAAGAGAGGAAGACCTAAAAAGGACGAACAGACAAAACGAGAACAAATCTATCAAATACAACTGGAATCGTTTGAAAAAGATCATGATTTTATCGAAAATAAGAAAAAAATGCTCAGCACTTTTGTTTTAATCACAAATAAATTAGATGAGGAGACACTATCCAATCAAGAAGTTTTGAGGGTTTATAAAGGACAGTCGGCCGCTGAGACCCGTTTCCGATTAATCAAAGATTCACAAATGATTGATGCCATTTACTTGAAAACCCCGGAAAGGGTTGAGGCCTTAGGTATTGTGTATGTGATGGCTTTATTAATCTATGGAATTTTAGAATATCGAGTTAGAAAAGAACTGAAAGAAAAGAACCTATCTCTAATCTTGAAAGGAAAAAGGAAACTCTATCAACCCACAGGCCAAGCATTGTTAGAGCAATTAGAAGATATTACCGTGATCCTTATAAATCAAAATCAACAAAAAATAAGGCTCTTACCCGATAATATTGATTCACAAGCCAAAAAAATCATTGAATTATGCGGGTATGATGTATCAATATACGTGTCAAAAAATGTCGAAAACAAAGGAGAATAACACACAATAGGAGGAATTCATGAAAAGAATGTCGAATTGAAAAGAATTTTATCGAAAATTCCTCAAAAATAAGAAGATATCATCCCACCAAGCCATTTAAATATAGTTCATTCAAAAATTAGAATGAACTATATTTAAGACGTGCGAAATGTGGGTTTAATTGTCTGACTGCTTACAGTTTCAGGGGATATAGCATTTTGGCAAGGGCTCTAAATTTATTAATACCTAAACTTCCTTCTCCCAAAGAAGATGATTTATCTCAAGGGATACTAGATTCAATTGATTTAGATAGTTACCGAGTGGAAGCTCGTGATTCTATGTCTCTTGTATTAGATGATGCTGACGCTGAGATTGGCCCTGTACCTGCTGGTCGTGTAGGTGGCATAGTGGAGCCAGAAATGGATTTGCTTTCTAGCATTCTTTCATCATTTAATGACTTGTTCGGCAATATAGACTGGAACGATGCTGATAATGTTCGCCGCCAAATTCTAGAAATACCAGGAATGGTTACAAAAGACGAGCGCTATATTAACGCAATGAAAAATTCAGACAAGCAAAATGCGCGTATGGAAAGTGAACGTGCCCTTCAGTCGGTTATATTTAGTATAATGGCGGATAATATGGAGTTATTTAAGCAGTTTAATGATAATCCTTCGTTTAAGAAATGGCTGTCGGATCTTGTTTTCAATTTAACGTATAACCCTGAAGGAAAACCATTTGAAACTCCTTACAATGATTCAAATAACAAATAAGCTGTTACGAGAGAGGTAAAGGATTATGGCTAAACGAGGAAAAAGTATAAATTTGTTTTTAATGGATGGCACACCAAATGGGAGAATAAAGTGTACTCTTGCTAATTGGACAGGCGTGGCTTACAAAATACCTCGAACAGAACTAGATAAGTGCAAGGGACGCGAAGATTTATCACAGAGCGGTGTTTACTTCTTATTTGGCACTTCCGATCAAACAGACGACAATATGGTTTATATTGGTCAAGCTGGAGTACGAAAAAATGGAGAGGGTCTTCTCTGTCGGTTGATAGAACATAAGCGAAATCCTGATAAAGATTATTGGACAGAGGCTGTTGTATTCACTACGTCCAATAACTCCTTTGGTCCCACAGAGATAAGTTATCTTGAGAACCGCTTTTGTGGACTTGCAGTAGAGGCAAACCGGTATGTGGTTAAGAATGGAAACGACCCTACTCCAGGAAATATAACCGAGGAAAAAGAAAGTGAGCTTGAAGAGTTCATTGATTACGCTAAGATTATAATGGGCGCTCTTGGACATAAATTATTCGAACCACTAACAGATAAACCAAAAGCAGCTATCACTGTAGAATCTCCCGAAGAAGAATTGCTTCTCTTTATGAAGCGAAAAAGTCGTAAGAGTGGACAAGTAATTGAGGCAAGCTGTAAGCAAACAAACGAGGGCTTTGTCGTCTTACAAGGCAGTCGTATAGAAACTATAGATTCTGATAGCATTCCACCTGGAATTAAAGAACGCAGACAAAAAGCCAAAATAGATGAAAATGGAATACTTCAAGAAAACATCTTATTTCGTAGCCCATCATATGCTGCTGCCTTTGTCATTGGCGGGCACGTAAATGGACTGGTAGAATGGAAAACGAAAGACGGGGTATCATTGAAAGAAATAGAAAACAGTGAAGAAAATTAAGCGGAAATTTACATCCATCCTGTCTCCTCAACCCTGTTAATATATCTAACCTATCAACTCAACCCTATCACTTTCAAGGCAGTTGATATGTTACCGCAAACAATAAAAATAAGGGTTTTCTGACATTATTTCTTCCGGCAAAGTAGCCGCGAGAAAACTCAATGTCTGGAAACCCTTTATTTATGGGCATTTTCAGCCCTTCTATTTCCTCACCCTTGACATCAAGACAACACACTCCACATGCGCCGTTTGCGGGAACATATCCACAGGCTGCATGTACGCTACGTCATAAGCCTTGCTCAATATGTGCAAGTCCTTCGCCAAAGTGGAAGGGTTGCACGACACGTAGACAAATTTTTTCGGCTTTACCTTCAAAATTGTCCGTAAGAGGGCTTCGTCACAGCCCGAACGCGGCGGGTCGACAATGACAACGTCCGGGCGCCATCCTTCGTCCAGCCATTTCGGCAGGAGGACTTCCGCTTTGCCTGCGTAGTAATGGGCGTTCGGGATGTTGTGGGCGGCGGCGTTTTTTCTGGCATCTTCAATCGCTTCCGGAATCACATCCATGCCACGGATTTCAGATGCGCCGTCCGCGAGCCACAAGCCAATGGTGCCGACACCGCAGTAAGCATCCGCAATTTTCTCCTTGCCGGTCAACGCAGCGGCGTTTTTCACTTCATTGTAAAGCTTCACCGTCTGGATCGGGTTCAGCTGGAAAAAGGCGCGGGCGGAGAGTTCGTATGTGAATTCTTCGAGCCGTTCTTCAATGATTTCTTTTCCGGATAAATGAATCGTTTCGTCGCCGAAAATAACCGACGTTTTTTTGGCGTTCACATTTTGCGCAACCGATACGACTTCCGGCAGGCGCTTTTTGATCTCAGAAAGGATGACATCTTTGCGCGGCAGCTCCCGCCTGGCCGTAATCAGCACAACCTGGGCCTGGCCGGTCTGGGTGCCTACCCTTGTGACAATTGTCCGCACGATGCCTTTCCCGGTTTTTTCATTATACACCGGAACATGAAAATCATTTAAAATTTGTGTCACCACTTGTGTCACTTTGTTTGTCAGCGGATGCTGGACAATGCATTCCGGCACGTTGATCAGCCGGTGGGAATCGAGGCTGTAGAGGCCGGAAATAATTTTCCCATGGTCTTCGCCGAGCTGGAACTGGCCTTTGTTCCGGTAAATCCACGGGTTATCCATGCCAATCGTCGGGCGGATATCGAGTTCGTCTACTTTTAACTTTGTATGGCGTTCAAGCGCCTGGATGACAATGTCGCGTTTTTCGATAAGCTGCTGCTTGTACGCAAGGTGCTGGAGCTGGCAGCCGCCGCACTGCTCGTAAACCGGGCACGGGGGTTTTACCCGGTGGGGCGAGCGTTTTCGCACCTTTTTGGCAATGCCCTCCACGTATTTCGGGTGTATCCGTTTTGCTTCAACGACCACCTCTTCGCCCGGCAGTGCACCTGGCACGAAAACGACCGTCCGCTTAAAATAGCCGACCCCTTCCCCGTTGATGCCGAGCCGTTTGATCGTCAAGGGAAATTGCTGTTTTGGTTTAATGATGGCTTCTTTTTGCATAAAATCCGTCCTTCTATTCGATGCTGCGCCATAAGTACAAGGAGGCATAACTCAAATAAGGCTCCCAGTCTTTTGCGTAAGCGTCCATTTCTTCATAAGTAGGTTTTTTCTCAAGCTGGAAAAGTTTTTTCAATGCCTTCTGTATGCAGATGTCAGCTTTTGGAAAATGATTCAGGCGGCCGAGCCCGAACATGAGAAAATTTTGCACGGTCCACGGGCCGATGCCGCGGATTTTCACGAGCGTTTTTAAAATTTCCTCATCCGGTTCCTTCTCAAGTGCCGCCAGATCCAGTTCGCCTGATGCCACCAATTTGGAAAGCCCGATTACATACTCTGCTTTCCGCTCGCTAAACTGCAGGGCGCGTAAATCTGCGACTTGCAATGCAGCCGTTTTTTCAGGAAACGGATAAAACCAGACACCGTCTTTTTGAAAACCAAAATGGTACACGAAACGCTCTGTCAGCGTATGGGCAAATTTCATATTGAGCTGCTGGTGGATGATGCATTTGACCAGGCAGGCATATGGCGAAAAGTCGAGCACAAACGGTGTACCGCAGTGTTCTTTAAAAAGCGGTTCAAGGGCGGTGCCGGTAAAATGGTTTGTGATGCCTGCGAGGTCTTCCTCCCACTGAAAAAGGTGAAAAATCCGCTTCTCAACGATTTCAGCGGTATCCGGATTTTCGCCTTTGATGAGAAATGCAGGTGCCTCCGTCGTGCCGGTTGCAGTGATAGCCGCTGTTTCCGGATGTTTGCCGTATATCGGGATTTTCACTGTCCGTCTAAGCGGATCCACCGCATGCAACGGGTCGAGGCTTAATCTTTCGAGCGCACGGTCAAAATTGTACGGGCCATTGATTTTAACGATTTTCTCCCACATGGCGTCCTCTCAATTCGTTTTTAAGTATTATAGCACAAGCGCTCGCCCTTTTCATTGCCGATTCAACGCGCATGAAAAACAACGCAAGATAAAGAGACCCGGCCTGTTACTTGTCTAATCAGAATTTTTATTTGGACAAACGCAGGTGAGCTGCGCGGCTATTTGTCTAATTAGGGCTTGCTGAACGAATCCGATTATGGCTTGTATCTGATTTGTCAGCAAGATCTACCTCAATATCATAGGAGAATGCATCTGCGAAAATGCTTTATTCTGTCCTCTCTGTATGTTGAATCAGCTTTAGAGTGCAAAGTTTTTCCTGCATTTTTTATAAAACCCTTGCATTTAAAGTTCGGCCAAAGCTGTCAGTATCCTTACCAAGTCTAGGACTTTTGCTTATTCAGCAAGCCCTAATTAGCCTTTTTAATTAGACAAAAGCGGAAGGGCTGCTCGAGCACTTGTCCAGTTAGAGCTCTGCCAATTAGACAATTGCAGGAGGGGTGCATGCTCATTTGTTTAATTAGCGTTTCCAATTGGACAAATGCAGGTGATCCGCCCGGCTATTTGTCTAATAAATCTGCCAATTAGACAATTGCAACAGACCCGCGCGAGCATTTGTCTAATTAGACGCCCATGCCGCTGTGAAAGCAGCACCAGCGGAAAAATAAAAATCAACCGGCGCATATTTCAGAATAGACGCCCATGCTGCAGTGAACGCGGCCAGCAGAAGAATGAAGATCAGCCGGCACAATTGTTTCCAATTCGTTCAACCCAACCCGGCAAGCCCTTTTCCTTCTGGCAAGAAACCAGCCTGTTGCGGCAAGAAAAACAGAGCTGCCCACTTTTCAGGCAGCCCTCTTTGGTTACTTTTTCAATTTTTCGGTTTTCATAAACTCATCCATGCTTTTGAATTTGTAGCCTTGTTTTTTCAAGTCTTTGATCACGCGTTCCAATGCGTTGGCATTGTCTTTTGACACAGTATGGAGCAAAATAATGGCCCCAGGGTGGATTTGTGACATGATGCTGTCATAGGCAAATTGTGTGCCGCGCTGGCGGTTCACATCCCAGTCGAGGTAAGCCAGTGACCAAAGGACATGGGTGTAGCCTTCTTCATTGCCCAGTTTCAGCGTCCGTTCACTCAGGATGCCGCGGGCCGGACGCAAATATTTCATTTCTTTCTGGCCGGTAAGGCGGGCGGTTTCTGCTTTCACTTTTTCCAACTCTTCACGTACTTGTGCATCGGAAATCTGTGTCATGTCCGGATGGCTCCATGAGTGGTTGCCAATGATATGGCCTTCTTTCACCATCCGTTTCACAAGATCCGGCTGTGATTTTAAATAGTGGCCGGTGACGAAAAAGATGGCAGGGACTTTTTCTTTCTTCAGAACATCGAGTATTTTCGGGGTATACCCATTCTCGTATCCATTGTCAAACGTCAAATACACATACTTGTCGTTCGGATTGCCCTTGTAAATGCCGCCGTATTTTTGCAAAAGAGCGTTATAAGCGGCGCCGGCATCCGCCTGCTGCCCGTTTTTGCCTTTGTTAAATCCCCAGTTGATCGGGGCGTTGGAAAGGGCAAAAGCATCTCGCTGCGGGCATATTGAAAAAAACAGGAAGACTGCAAAAAGTGTTGCAAAAACTTTTCTCATAACCAAACTCCTTTTTGTTGTTTTCCTTATCTTTCTCATTTCTGCAGCCGGAAATGCTGGCAGTATCTGTTCGTGCAGGAAAACAGGGCAATATCGTTCCAAAACAGCAGTCGTCCCCCGATGCCAGATAAAAAACCGGCCTTTACAAAGAAGGGGCCGGTTTGCGCTTTTTGAATTGGTCCATTTTCATTTCGATTTCATCGATCATTTGAATAAGCCGGTCAATATCTTCAAGGCCTGCCGCTTCCGGATCAATCGAATCCAGAACCTCCAAAAAGATATTCAGCCGTTCCATTAAATAAGTAAGTTGCTGGTCCTTGTCATATACCGCTTTCCCCAAAAAAATCCTCCTCACGTACTTCTTTCTTATTATAGTATACCCCATTTTCGGCACAGAAAAAAGCTGCCGTTCAGACAGCTTTTTCTTTATTAGCGTGAGACAGGCCTCCTCAGAAGCCGGCGAACCTGCCCAATAAACTTCCTTATTTCGGCTGTTCGCTCACGGAAAAGCCGAACGAAACATAGTCCTGAATCGGAATCCAGGCGCCAATGCCGTGGGAAGTGACGTTTTTCACCAAAATTTCCCGTTTCGTCCCTTTAAGGACAAGGTACACTTCGCCGTATGTCACTTTTCCTTTTTCGTTCACGGCCGGGGCATAAGCATACAAATAGCCGAGCCGTTTTGCCGGGACATTGTATTCATGGCCTTTTTTCGTGCCGGCTCCGATAATCGTGTCAAAGGAAAGCGGCAGCTTCGAGTTTTCCATTGCTTTTAACAGCATCATTTTCTTTACATCGTCCGCTTGCGGAATCCTGGCAGTCAGGCCGCCGCGCACGATCTTTTGCGCTTCCTGGACATAGTGCATTTTATAATTGGCATCGCCGCCGCGGTTATCAAAGTAGTTCGTATTGATTTTTTGGTATTGCCAGTTTGGCGACGTTTCGCTGGATTCATAATTCAGCGGCCATTCGCCCAGATAAATTTTCGCGCGCAAGCCGAGCGATAAAAACGAACGGTTCACGCTTGTTTCATTCAACATCCGCACGAGATTCGGGTTTTCAATTCTGACATTAGATGTTTTCAGCAAAGTTTCGGTAAACTTGCTCGGCTGCAAGTAAGGCAGATCCTGCGACGAGTTCGGATACGTATTTTCTTTTGTAATGTTTAGGACCGACTGTGGAATTTGCACCTGTTTATCTGCCGGCTTTGCTTCCCCTGCCGGCACAGCAAAAAGTACGGCAAGCAGGAAAATCAGGATCGTCCGCATCCATTTCATTGATGTTGTCTCCTTTCACAAGAGGTTACGAACGTACCGTTATTTTTTCCTGCCCGGATTAAAATATCCGTTCCATGCAAATAAAACCCGGCTCCTTTATACCACATGCATCACGGCACTCCGCCGCGATGTGCCAGCGTATTTTGCGCTTCACACGGCAATATCTTCCGGCGTTACTGAAAAAACTCCGGTTCACCGCTGGACTCCCGTTTATAACGGGCCGCAAGTTTCCGGCGTTATTGCAGATACCCCGTGTTCCTTTTATCTCGATGCATGAGCTTCACCAGTATTTGTCAAAGTATCACACATATTGCTTCCATTTATAATGGACATAAGCTTCCGGCGTTACTGCAACCCGATTTTCCTATATCCCGTTAATGGATCGCACGCATTTTTTCCGGTTATGATGGATACCGATTCCGGAATTACAGCAAGTAAAAACCGATCCCCATGATAATGTAGGCTGCCAGCATGGTGGCACCTTCAAACCAGTTTGTTTCCCCGTCATTTGCTAAAATGATCGTAAGCATGACCGAAGCGATCATCGAGACCAGCTCCGGTATGGAAAAGACAAGCGGCATGGCTTTTTCAAAAAACAAAGATGCGAGCACCAGGACGGGGACGACAAACATGGACACCTGGAGCGTGGAGCCGAATGCAATTTCAACCGCAATATCCATTTTATTTTTTACCGCCATTAAAATGGCCGAAGCATGTTCAGCGGCATTTCCGACAATGGCAACGATGATAATCCCGATAAACATTTCGCTCCATCCGAAACTTTTTGCAACGGACTCAAAAGTATGTACGAGATTTTCCGAAATATAGGCCACTGCAAGCGTCGCAAGGGCAAGCACAAAGATCGATTTCCCCTTTGACCATTCCGGCGCTTCATGTTCTTCTTTCTGCTGGGCCCGTGCTTCCCTGTCCTGATAGATCCCGCGGTGTGTCACCAGTTTAAAAAACAGGGCAAACAAGTAAAGCAGGATTAAAATAATGGAAATGCCAATGCTGAGGCTGACCGTCTTCCCTTCTGACATATTCATGGAAAAAATTTCAGGAATCACAAATGCGACAAAAATCGCGAAAATCAAAAGCCCTGAATTATGCCGCGCATCATACACGTTGAACTTTTGGCGTTTGTATTTGATCCCCCCGAACAAAAACGACATGCCAGCAACAAGCAGCAAGTTCCCGAGCACAGAGCCTGTCAAAGAAGCAAGCACGACCTGGTGCAACCCGGCCGCAAGGGAAAACAATGAAATAATCAATTCCACCGCATTTCCGAATGTGGCATTTAACAAGCCGCCGATCCGCGGACCCGCTACAATCGCGAGACTTTCGGTTGCCCGGCCCATAAAACTGGCCAGCGCAATGATGGTCAGGCAGTAAACGGCAAACATCAAAACGTTCGGCCAGTGCAAAAGTGCTCCAGCAACCGAGACGGGAACCCCGATCATCACCATAATGGCAAACATTTTATTCATGGCCATCCTCCTTATCTGCTTTCTATAAAATTTTACAAAAGAACGGTTGGCTTGCCAAATTTTTCTGATCTGATTATGCTATAGAGAGCGAATGCACAACGAGAACAAGCCGGGTGAGAGCAATGAATCGTTATGAAAATATGCGTTTTTGGATTTTGGTATTGATGACTTCTGTTTCCGGATTTACACAGGGCATGCTTTTGCCGCTGATTTCCATTATTTTTGAAAAAGATGGAATTGATGCATCATTGAACGGGCTGAATGCAACCGGCCTGTATATCGGCGTTTTATTTGCATCCCCGCTCATGGAAGCGCCGCTGCGGAAATTCGGATATAAGCCGCTTATTTTAACAGGCGGGCTGACCGTATTTGCCTCACTGCTTTTATTTCCGGCCTGGAAATCGTTATGGTTTTGGTTTGTTTTGCGCCTTTTCATCGGCATTGGAGACCATATGCTGAATTTTTCGGCGCAGACATGGATCACGTCTTTCTCCCGGAAAGGGCAGCTCGGGCGGAACATTGCGTTATACGGGCTTTTTTTCAGCCTTGGATTTGCCGTCGGGCCGTATATGACAAGGCTTGTAAATGTGGATGAGCGCCTTCCCTTTATTGCCTGCTCCATCATCAGCCTTTGTTTCTGGCTGGCCGTTTTTCTTTTAAAAAATGAGCACCCGGAAGCAGATTTGGAAAATGTTTCTTTTCTGGCCACATTTCAGCGCTTTGGTAAGGTCTGGAAACTGGCGTGGGTTGCATTGCTCCCGCCGCTCGGTTACGGATTCATGGAATCGTCTTTAAACAGCAGTTTCCCGGTTTATGCATTAAGAAACGGAATAAATGTCGATGCTGTTTCCATGATTATCCCTGCCTTCTCGATCGGAAGCATCGTTTTTCAGCTTCCGCTCGGCATGTTAAGCGACCGGCTCGGAAGGCGAAAAGTGTTGATTGCAGTCCTTTTGATCGGCTGCGCCTGTTTTGCGGGGGCTGCTTTTAGCAAATCAAACGCCATCGCGCTGTTTGCCTGCTTTTTCGTTGCCGGTATGGCCGTCGGCTCGACGTTTTCTCTCGGGATCAGTTACCTGTCCGATCTGCTGCCGCGGCCGCTCCTTCCCGCCGGCAACATCATGTGCGGCATTCTGTACAGCTTTGGCAGCATGGCCGGCCCGTATCTTTGTGGCGTGATCATTAAATATACAAAAGGGCCTGTATTTTTCCTGCTGATTTGCATGATATTGTTTGTTTTGTCCGTTTTGATTTTCCGTTTCAAAAAAACGACCGCCCCCGTCCCCCGGCACTCCTAACGGCTGCGTGCTGCCGTGCACGTTTTGAAGACCCGGTAACTTTGCCTTTTGTCCGCCAAAATCGGCTGCCTGGGTTGCCGGGGATAAGATTTACCGGAAAAACCGGCCGCGATCTTAACCCGGGAGATCTCTCCGTTAAGAGCGCGCGAAATTTAGACTGCTTTCCCTATTTGTCCGCCTGTCTTCACTCGTAAAACAGGCGGAATTTGGAACGCCCTTCTTCACTCAGAATGCTTCGTTTCTTCATTAAGATGGCACGGCAACTTGCCGTTTTTTTAATATGCGCTTAAAAGCAGTTATCCAAATTAGCAATTTTTGTGCTTATCATTTAAAACTGCATTCAGTTCACCGCCAAAAATGAGGATGATGCCGCTAATATAAAACCAAAGCATCATGATGATCATCCCGCCGAGGCTTCCGTATGTGGCATTATAATTCCCGAAATGGCTGACATAAAACGATAAAGCGAGTGACGCCACAATCCAGCCGACTGTTGCAAAAATGGCTCCGGGGACAACCGTCAGGCAGCCGAATTTTTCATTCGGCGCAAAAAAGTACAACAAGGCAAACACAATGAACAGCAGGACCGGCGTGAGCACCCATCTTAAAATATTGATCATATTTTTCAAATCATTCGGCAGCCCGAAGTAAGAAAACACATAATGGATGAGTTGCTCACCGAAAACAGGAATTAAAATAACAGCTATAAACACGATGATCATCCCGAGCGTCAGTATCACCGACATGAGCCGCTGCATGACAGGCGGGCGTGATTCCTCTACTTTATAAGCCCGGTTTAATGCTTTAATGACCGCGTTCATCCCGTTGGAAGCGGACCACAAAGTCGCGATCATCCCAAAAGAAAGCAGGCCGCCGTGCCGGTTGGTCAGCACTTCTTTCAAGGTGGTTTCGATCAGCTTAAACGACTGGCTTGGCGCAAAATGCCTGACCATATTCAACACATCATCCGATTTAATCGGCAAATAAGGAAGCAAGGTAAACAAAAAAATCAATAGCGGAAATAGAGATAAAAGAAAAAAGTAGGATAACTGTGCAGCCATCCCGGTAATATCGTTCCGTTTTGAGTTCTCTAACAAAGCCGCAATGGTTGAACGTTTTTTTTCTGCCTGGAGTGCAATTTTATCCAATTTTCATCACCCTCTGTCCGTCCGGTTTACCATTATATTTCCCTCTCCGTTCCGTATGAAACGTTTCCGGATGGCACGCCATGCGGTATAATAAAAACATGAAAAACCGAAAAGGGTGAAAATGTTGGATCTTTCAGAAAAAACAGCGCAAAATATGGCTTATATGGTGCAAGCAATCACAGCGAAATTAAAAATGGTCAACACGGCGGCACTGCAGTCGTCCCAGTTTAGCATTGACCATTATGACGATTTGTTTGATTTGTACGAAATGGTGATGAAAAAAAATACATTCAGCCCGAATGAAATGCAAGCCATCGTGGAAGAGCTCGGCAGCCTGAAAAAAGATTAATGCCGGCCGGTTTCGGAATGTAAAAAAGCTGGGAGCCTTTATTCCTCCCAGCTTTTTTAGGTTTCCGGCGCTGTGCAGCACTCCAGCCGGATCCGGGTTCAGTGCAGCATTAATCTTCCTGATCCGTAATGATCACAATGCCGTCTTTTGTAACTGCAATGGTATGTTCATACTGGGCGGAAAGGGATCCGTCCCTTGTCCGGGCAGTCCAGCCGTTGTCGTCCATCTTCGTTTCGTAGCTGCCGATATTGACCATCGGCTCGATCGTGAACACCATGCCTTCTTTAATGCGCGGCCCTTTATGCGGCAGCCCGTAGTGCGGCACTTCCGGTTTTTCGTGGATCGTCGGGCCGATGCCATGGCCGATAAAATTACGGACAACCGAGAATCCCTGTGCTTCCACATAAGTTTGAATCGCATGGCCGATGTCGCCGATCCGGTTGCCCGGTTTGGCCTGTTCAATTCCTTTATAAAGCGCCTCTTTTGTAACCTCAAGCAGTTTTTGCGTCTCTCCACTAACTTTTCCGACCGGATAACTCCAGGCGGAATCAGCCAGCGCGCCGTTCAGGTTGACAACCATATCAATCGTGACGATATCCCCTTCTTTTAACGGCGTTTTCCGTGGAAACCCGTGGCAAATTTCATCATTGATGCTTGCGCATGTCGCATACTGGTAGCCCTGGTACCCTTTTTGCTCAGGGGTTGCCCCGTGCTCCCTTAAATAACGGTCGACAAATTCCTCAATTTCCCATGTTGTAATCCCCGGCTTGATCATTTTTGCGATTTGCTTATGCGTATCGGCAAGCAGTTTGCCCGCTTTTTTCATCATGTCAATTTCTCTTTGTGATTTCAGTGTAATCATCGTCCGACTTCCTTTCGTTATGGCAACATTATTCTATGTAAAGGTTCATTTTCTGTTTCCCCGCTCCATTTATCATATCCCTAATTTGCATTGTGCGCAAAGTAAAAAAACTGCTGCCCGGAAAGGGGCAGCAGTTTTTTACTTAAAAGCTCATCCGTTCAGGATTTTCAGCGATTCCCTGTTAAATGCAGGGATGTCATCCGGCGTACGGCTTGTGACAAGCTGGTTCTGGCATACGACAACTTCTTCGTCGCGGAAGTTCGCGCCGGCATATTCCATGTCAACACGGATCGATTTGTAACCTGTGGCAGCCCGGCCTTCCAATGCTTTTGCCGTAATCAAAAGCTGCGGGCCGTGGCAAATTGCAAACACCGGTTTTTTCGAATCCATAAATTGTTTTACAAATTGGACAAAGCGATCGTCGGCGCGGAGCTGGTCCGGAGAAAAGCCGCCCGGAATCAGGAGGGCATCAAAATCATCCACGCTGACATCATCGATGCCTTTGTCGATATGGATTTCGGTGCCGTGTTTCCCTTTTACCGTTTTTCCGGCTTCCATTTCAATATTGACAATTTCATGGCCGGCTTCCTTATATGCTTTCACCGGTTCGGTGTACTCAGAATCTTCCACTTCATTGGTGACAAGTACAGCGATCTTTTTAGCCAATCGAACCATCTCCTTTTCTAATCTTTGGGACGTTTATATTTTACCTCGTTTGTGCGGTTTCAAACAAACAGTTTGCTTCACGGGATCATCGAACGATTGGAAAATACGGATCCGGGACGCTTTTTTTTCCGGTTTTACCGGCCGTTTCCTTTCTCATTTTTCGGGAGAATGAGCACTTCCACCCGCCGGTTTTTTGCCCGGCCGCCTTGCGTATCATTCGATGCAATCGGATGGTATTCCCCATATCCTTTTGCCGAAAAATATTTTGGATTTAATTTTTTATTTTCTAAAATGATCTTTAGAAAATTGGTTGCGCGCATCACGCTTAAGTCCCAGTTTGATTGGAAAACAGAGTTATGGATCGGCACATTGTCCGTATGGCCGCTGACGATAATGCTTCTTGGCGGGTCCATCACGAGCAAATTGGAAAGGGCTTTGGCAGTTTTGATATCTTCTTTCCGGACCTCCGCTTTTCCCGAATCAAACAGGACATTGTCGCGGATCGTAATCAAAAGCCCTTCGCCTGTCAAAGACGTTTTAAACTTTCCTTCCAATTTATTGTGCGCTATGTACGTGTTGATTCTTTGCTGGGTTTCTTTTAATTGGGCATCCCCTTGCCCATTTGATGTATCTGTTGTGCTGTTGCTTTTTGAACCATTCGTTGTGCTGTCCCCGTTTTTTTGTGCATCATTTTTCTTTTGCTCGAGAAATTTTTCTGTGTCGGATGTGCCGTTATCATCCCCGGATGTCTGCTTCGTATAATCGAAAAAGCTCGTCCCGCCGACAAACACGCCGTTTAAGATTTTAGAAAATTTTTGGAATTTCTGGGCGTCGATGGAACTCATTGCGAACAGGACGATAAACAGGGCAAGGAGCAATGTTAAAAGGTCGGAATAAGGCAGGAGCCATGCCTCGCTGTTTCCCTCTTCTTCTTGTCTTTTCTTCCGCTTTTTACTCATTTGTTGCCACGCTGCCTTCTGTAATCTCTTCCATCAGTTTGATCCGTTCTTCATTCGGCAAATAAGACGCCAATTTCTGTTCGATCACGCGCGGGGATTCGCCTGCCAGGATGGAAAGAATCCCTTCCAGCATAATTTCCTTGTTTTTTGCTTCGTTTTTGGACTTCCGTTTTAATTTATTGGCAAACGGATGCCACAATACGTAGCCGGTAAAAATCCCGAGCAATGTGGCCACGAATGCGGCAGAAATGGCATGCCCGAGCACTTCTGTATCCGACATATTTCCGAGAGCGGCGATCAGCCCCAATACGGCACCGAGCACCCCGAGTGTCGGGGCATATGTGCCCGCCTGGGAAAAAATGGCAGCCCCCATCTGATGCCTTTCTTCCATTGCCTCGATCTCTTCGCTCAGCACATCGCGGATATATTCGGCACTCTGCCCGTCAATCGCAAGGCTCAGGCCGTTTTTCAAAAAAGCGTCATCGACCTCGTCCAGCCTTGCTTCAAGTGCCAGCAGCCCTTCTCTCCGGGCAGTCTGGGCCCAGTCGGAAAAAAAGCGGATCATTTCTTCCGTGCTCATCAGTTGTTGTTCCGTAAATATAATCTTCAACAGTTTGGGAATTTTTTTCAATTCACTCATTGGGAAACCGATAATGACGGTCGCAGCCGTTCCAGCCAGTATAATTAAAAGGGCAGCCGGGTTAACGAGGACAGCCGGGCTTACCCCTTTTAACACCATCCCGGTACCAATTGCCGCAACACCCAGAATTACGCCGATAATTGATGATTTATCCATTTTTTTCACCTGAATATCATAATGTCTTCTTTCATTATATCGGATGGATGGCGGCAATTTGTAGTAAAAAAGCGGGAAAATATGATGCGGTTTTTAAACGCCCGGTGAAAGGGGCAGCCGGTTTCCGTTCCCCTGGATTTAGTAAGCGATTACAAATTAACGGCGCACTGTAACGCTCCAGAACGCCACCAAACCTGCTTTTTAAACGGGCTTCCCGCTTCTTGCGCAGAAACCGGCCCCACTTCCGGTTCTGTTCGCGGCGTCCCTTAATCAAACAGCCTTTTTTCAATTTTATCCTGGTAATTTTTAAACATGGCGCTGTTTGTTTTGATCCGTTTTTTGGAAAGCATTTGGTTGTACGCCAGCAGCTTCTCGCTCAGTTTCTTTTGCAAGCCTTCTTTTTCCATTTCATTTTCGGACTGCTTGATTAAATCTTCAATGGAAAGCAGTTCTTTCTTTAAATTGGCTTCTTCCGGGGAAAAACCGGCGTTCTGCAAAATCCGGTAAGCCATCCGCAAATCTTCCGGCACGCCGGAAAGCGGGTCTTTCGGGAGCGGCTTTCCGTATCCCGGCAGATTTTCAAATTGCCCTTCTTCATACGCTCTCCGGATTTTCTCCTCCGTCATTCTCATGAAATCCAAAGGTCGGCACCCCTTTCGCTTTTTTACCATTATACCGCATGCGGGTACATATTTCCTTCTGTTTAAGGGACGCTATAGGCAGGAAGGGGGAACAAGGATGGGACGCGGAGAAATGTTTGGCCACAAAAGAAAAGGCCACCCGGGCCGTTTTCCGAAAGACCAGATGGCCGGCGAAAAGCAGCATAAAGACAGCAACTATGACGACGAGCAAACATTTCCGCACGAAGCGTTTAAAAACCGCATGCACAACCCGTAATAACAGGCGCCGCAGCGTATGCGGCGCCTTTCGATTATGACCGTTCTTCGAGATATTCTTTTAACACCACCGCCTGGTTGTGCTTTTCGTCTTTTGCCGCGTAGAGCAATGTAACCGTTCCAGCCTTTCCCCATTCGATCAGCCGGTCCAGTTCCGTTCTGTCTTCCAGCCGGTCCAGCTCTTCCTTATAAAGCGCGGCAAATTCAGCAAAAAAAGCCGGATTATGGTTAAATTTTTTCCTGAGGGAACCCGTCGGCGCAACTGTCTTCATCCAGGCATCGAGTGCCGCTTTTTCTTTTGATATGCCGCGCGGCCAGAGGCGGTCGACCAGCACACGTTTGCCGTCCCCGCCGGGCTCTTCATAAATTCGTTTTATCCGGTACATCTGGCAATCCCCCTTTCAATGCCTTGCCCGGTCCTGTAACTTTCTTCATTGTTTTCCCCGCTTTTTCTGGTATCATAGGGTTGATACCAATTCTGGACAGATGAGGAAATTTTTATGAGAATACGTGACTGGGATCAAAATTTAAAAGTCCGCCTGCTTGGGGAATCCTTGATGAATATCACCTTTTGGATGTTTTTCCCCTTTCTGACCATTTATTTCACCGAGGCGTTTGGGGCCGGGCTTGCGGGTGTCCTGCTGATTGCCTCACAAGTTTTTTCCGTCATTGCCAATTTGCTCGGAGGATACTACGCCGACCGCTTTGGCAGAAAGAAAATGATGGTCGTGGCCTCAATCGGGCAGGGCGTGTCTTTTTTCATTTTCGGATTTGCCAATTCGCCATGGTTCCATTCCGCCGTGACAGCTTTTATTTGCTTTACGGCTGCCGGCGTTTTCGGTTCTTTTTATTATCCGGCAAGCCAGGCAATGATTGCCGATGTTGTGGATGAGAAAAACCGGAGCCATGTGTTTGCCGTTTTTTATACATCTATGAACATTTCCGTCGTCATCGGCCCGGCAATCGGCGGGATATTTTTTGCGGATTACCGTTTTGAACTGCTTGTTTTTGCCGCTCTTTCCTGTTTTCTGCTTGGCGCACTGCTCGTCAAATATACGCGCGAAACAGCACCGGTTTGGGCAGGCGGGCAGCAGCGCGTCCGTAAAAAATGGTACAGTACGCTGATGGAACAGGTCAAGAGCTACCAGGTGATTGTCAAAGATAAAATATTTATGTTGTTTATTTTTGCCGGAATCCTGATTTCCCAAACGTATATGCAGCTTGATTTAATTTTGCCGGTATTTACGAAGCAGGCCATTCCTGAAGCAGATTTGCTCCATCTGCTCCACTTTACCGGCGAGCAGCTGTACGGTTTTATTTTATCCGAAAACGGGCTGATTGTCGCGCTTTTTTCAGTAGCGGCGACGAAATGGGTGACGAGGTACCGGGAACGGAATGTGTTTGTCCTCTCCTCCCTCCTGTATGCCGTTTCGATTTATTTGTTCGGCGTCTGGATTTCAAGCATCGGCTTTATTTTCTCGATTCTTTTGTTCTCGCTTGGCGAACTGATTGTGACCGGAATCCAGCAGGACTTTGTTTCGAAGCTTTCCCCGCCTGAAATGCGCGCGCAATATTTTGCCGCCGCAAGCTTGCGCAATACAATCGGGCGCACGATTGCCCCTGTTTCCATCCCGCTTGCCGGTTGGATCGGCTATAAATGGACGTTTTCCATCCTGGCCGTGCTTGCGGTAATGAGCGCGGGGATGTATGTGCTGATGTTCCGACAGTATGAAAAGAAACGCCTGTCTGCTTGAAAATGGGCATGATCGATGCACAATAGGCTAAAAAAGTCTGTCTGTTTAAACGGGCAGACTTTTTTTCATGAACAGCAGTGTTTTGATCCATACTAGTCTTAGAAAAGTTTGCGGGCTTTTCCCGGTGGTAAATAGACTCTAAAACGATTGAACCCATCTTTTTTAAAGAAAGAAGTGGTGAATATGCTGACAAAAGAACAACTGGCGCATTTCCGTTCCATTTTAACCGCGCAGCTGAAAGAATTTGAAGAGGAATTTGGGGAAAACGGCCATTTCCAAACGGGAACGGCATCTCCTTACGATTCTGTCGGGGAACTGTCCAGTTACGATAATCATCCCGCCGATACCGGTACTGAACTGTTTGAGCGGGAAAAAGATATTGCCTTAAATGACCATGCTGAATATGAAGTCGAAAAAATCAAAGCGGCCCTCAAAGCCATTGAGGACGGCACTTACGGAAGATGCAAAGAATGCGGCAAAGAGATCCCGCTTGAGCGGCTTGAAACCCTTCCGTCCACGCTGTACTGCAAAGAGCACACCCCGGACCGGACCATTCCAAGACACCGCCCGGTTGAAGAAGACGTGCTGAATCCACCGTGGGGAAAATTCGTTTTTGATGGAGGCAAAGATGAATCGGTCGCTTTTGACGCGGAAGACGCCTGGCAGGCTGTCGCAAAATGGGGCACATCCGAGTCCCCTTCCGATTTTGAAACCCCGCCGGACAGTTACAATGATATGTATACGGAATCGGATGACCATGACGGCTATGTGGAAGATTTCGAAAACTTTTCCGGCAATGACATCAACGGGAAAAACGTGGAAATCTATCCAAATGAGGAATACAAAGAATACGAAGAAGAATTGGATGAAACCCGTACGATGACGCCGTTCGGGGATCTGCCCCGAAACGAAAAAGATCCTTATGTGGAAGACGAGAAAAAAAAGAAATGAGCATGCAAAAATCAGGTTGAGGTGCCGGGCCTGATTTTTCTTTTGAAAAAATTCCGGATGAAAGCCTTTTTTCTATTCATTTTTGTTCGTATATGCCAACTGATTTTGCTATAATTTTTATATGGTAAAAGGAAATTTGAATCGCGTTTGACAGCGCCGACATATTGGAGTGAGTCTTTTGGAAGACAGACCGAAGAAATACATGCGGGAAACCCGCACAGTAAAGACCAGTTATGTTTTTCCGCCGGACACAAACCATCTTGGCACACTGTTCGGAGGAAAACTGATGGCGTATATTGATGATACTGCATCGATCGCCGCGGCCAAATTGGCAAGATGCACCGTTGTCACGGCTTCGACCGACTCCGTTGATTTTATCGCACCGATCCGCGTCGGAAACGTCGTTACAGTAGAAGCCATGGTCAGCCGGACAGGGCGGACATCGATGGAAGTATTTGTAAAGGTCAGTGCGGAAGATTTGAAAACAGAAGAGACAAAAATTGCCGCCATTTCTTTTTTGACCTTTGTCGCACTGGATGAGGATGGAAAACCTACACCGGTGCCGGAAATCATCCCGGAAACCGATGAGGAACGATGGTTAAACCAAACGGCCATCCAGCGCGCCGAACAGCGGGTGCTGCGAAAACAACAAAGTGAAGAATTGGCACGCTATTTGTCAAAAATGCCGCTGTGATTCTTGTTTAGAAAAAATTCCTTTTGAAACAAAAAGGAATTTTTTCCTGTCCTCCATTGTGAATAAAATTACAAAAAGATTAAATTTGGGGTGCCGGCTGAAGCTGTTTTTCGCATATTTTATGGACTTGCCGCGATCATATTTTTGTAACATAAGAGAATGGAAGAAAATGTAACCTTTCAGAACGAACAAAAAAAGCTATACTAAATGGGAGAGACTACTGTTAATCCGAGCGAAAAGACGATGAAGGTTAGGTGACATGCATGTTTTCAGGGAATGAAATTGGGATCGATCTAGGAACTGCAAATGTTTTAGTATATTCGAAAAAAGAAGGCGTTATTTTAGACGAGCCGTCCGTTGTGGCGATTGACCATTCGACAAGGCAGGTGCTCGCTTTCGGGCAGGAAGCCAAAGCGATGATCGGAAAAACACCTGAAAAAATTACTGTCATCCGCCCTTTAAAAGGCGGGGTAATCGCTGATTTCGATATGACAACAGAAATGCTGAAACAAATTATGAAAAAAATCAATCAGCAAAGCGGCATCTCGATCCGCAAACCGAACGTCGTAGTATGCGTCCCATCAGGCGCAACATCGGTTGAACGGCGGGCCATTGAAGATGTCGTCAAAAACAGTGGGGCAAAAACCGTCCATTTGATTGAAGAACCGGTTGCTGCCGCTATTGGTGCCGATCTTCCCGTGGACGAGCCGATCGCCAACGTGATTGTCGATATCGGCGGCGGCACTACGGAAGTCGCCATTATTTCCTTCGGCGGCGTCGTGACGTATAACACGATCCGCATCGGCGGCGATAAAATGGACGATGATATTATGCAGCATGTCAGAAAAACGTATAATCTGCTGATCGGCGAGCGGACAGCGGAAAAAATTAAAATGGAAATCGGGCATGCCCTTGTCGACCATCCGGAACAAACGCTGGATGTCCGCGGGCGCGATCTCGTGACAGGGCTGCCGCGAACCATCACCTTAAGTTCGTTGGAAATTCAGGCTTCGCTCCGCGATTCTCTGCTCCAAATTTTGGAAACGGTCCGGGCTACACTGGAAGACTGCCCGGCAGAGTTAAGCGGCGATATTGTGGACCGCGGGATTGTTTTAACAGGGGGAGGCGCCCTCCTTCAAGGCATGCAGGAATGGCTGAGCAATGAAATTTCCGTGCCTGTCCATCTCGCGCCAAACCCGCTGCAATCCGTCGTAGTCGGCGCAGGCCGCTCCCTCCAGTTCATCCATAAAATGACTGCGGGGGCCGGAAAATAACCGGACACATTTGTTTTTCTAAAGAAACGGCGTGCTTTTGCCTTTTAATTTGGCAGAAACACGCCGTTTTTTCACCCTTTTGTGCTTTGTTCCAAAGCTGCCGGTTCCGGTTCAGCTGTTTGTTGCAGTTTGATCCCGGAAAGGCCTTCCAGCATTTCCCGGACATCAATGCCGCTTGACGCTTTCAAAGTTTCCTGTAAGGTCGACATCAAATCGGTTGCATAGCCGGTGATCTTATTTGCACCGCCGTTTGCGCCGCTTCCGGTATCGACAACGGTGATTTGGTCAATATTGGAAAGCGGGGCCGCTACTTGTTTCGCATATTCAGGCAGCACTTTCAAAATCATATCGAGCACAGCCGCCTGGCCGAACTGTTCGTATGCTTCCGCAATTTTTCGTTTTGTTTCCGCTTCGGCCAGCCCTTTGAGACGGATGACTTCGGCTTCCGATTCCCCTTGGGCGCGCTGGGCATCGGCTTTAGCCGTACCATCAATGCGGACGCGTTCCCCTTCCGCTTTCGCCATCGCTTCCACCCGGTATTTGTGGGCGTCGGCTTCTGCCATTTGTTTCGTTTTTTCTGCAACGGCGGCCTGCTCAACCGAATAACGGTCTGCATCCGCTTTTTTCTTGACTTCGGAGTCGTATTGTCGTTCACGCCGCAAAATTTCTTTTTCTTCGAGCTCGATTTGTTTTTGCCGCTCGATGATCTTGATTTCCATTTCCTGTGCGGTGACTTCCTGTTTCGACCGGGCCGTTTCCAAATCGTATGCCTGGTCGGCTTTTGCCCTTGCGATATCCTGTTCGCGGCGGAACTCGGCAATTTTCAACTGGTTGAACTTCTCGGCTTCCGCAATTTCCGTTGCCCGTTCCAGTTCTGCACGTTTTGCTTCTTTTAATGCTTCCGCTTTCCGGATTCTCGTTTCTTTTTCGGCTTCTGCCGTGGCAATATCCGCATCGCGTTTGACCTGTGCAATTCGCGGTTTCCCGAGCGCATCAAGGTAGCCGTTTTTATCCTTCACTTCTTTAATCGTAAACGACACGATGATAAGCCCCATTTTTGCCAGATCCTGTGAGGCAACGCGCTGGACTTCCTGTGAAAACTTATCACGGTTTTTATAAATTTCTTCAACCGTCATCGAACCGAGAATCGAGCGCAAATGGCCTTCCAGCACTTCCCGCGCTTCATTTTCGCGATCCTCTTTTGATTTCCCGAGAAATTGTTCGGCCGCTGTCGCAATTTCGCCGATCGACCCGCCGATTTTAATAATGGCAATTCCGTCTGCCATTACCGGGACGCCTTGTTCGGTGTAGACTTCCGGGGTGGTCACTTCCAGCTTGCTCGATAATAAGCTGAGCGGTTTTGCCTGCTGGAATACCGGAAACACAAATGTACCGCCGCCACGAATAATTTTAATTTTATTTCCGGCTTCGTCGACATGGACATTTCTACCGCCAAGAAAACTCCCTGTTACAATCAATGCTTCATCCGGCCCTGCTGTACGATATTTTGTAATAAAAACGCCGATAAGGGCAATCACCAAAAATACAACAACACCGATGACAATCCAAATTCCGCTCGCAAACATGCGGATCCCTCCTTATAATTGTCTAAAGTTTTCAATTTTCAAACGATAATTCTCATAGGGCACAACATATAACACGCCATTTTTCACTTCAATCACCAACACCTGCGTCCCTTCTTTAATTTCCTCATCCTGTATGCTGGCTGCCGGCTTGGAGATCGTTCCTGTTTTGCTGTCAATCACCACTTCACCAAAACCGGCTTTCGGAATCGAAAGAATCGTTTTCCCGACCCTTCCTTTCAGGGATTCTTCCGTATAAGCAAGCGATTCCTCAGCCGAAGACAGCGGGACAAGCACAAACACATTGAGCAGGATATCAAGAATCACCGCGATCACAGCAGAAATGGCCATGATCAGCAGGTGGGAAAGCGGTGTCACCTTTTCCAAAATATACCCGCCTGCCGAGAAAAAAGTAAAAAATGCCAAAATCAGGGCTGGATGGATAAAATGGATGGCGTCTGCAATTCCGCCGAGCAAGTCATTGAACAACAGGTAAAGCACCGTCAGGCATCCCGCCATAATCAGCAAAGCCAAATACGCCGTCTCTATCGGCACGCCGAACACTTCCATAAACATTCCACCCTTTCCTTGATTGGGATTTTCTTTCAGATGACGCCGGACATAATTGCTTACTAATCATTACGTTTAAAAATGGTTTAAGTTTCGTGAAAGAGGAAATTTTTTTAAACTGTGGAGCTGCCGCTGCGGATTCGCACGATGGTGATGTTTTACAGCAGGAAAAAGTATGGTGAACATTCCAGACCAGGCGGCAGGAAACAGAGCGGCAATATTCCGCCATTGATACCGTTACAAAAAGCCTGCTCCCCCATGAGAGCAGGCTGACTTTTTACCTTAGCGCGTTTTCCAGATCTTCCAACAAATCTTCGACGTCTTCAATGCCGACTGAGATGCGGATAAGCCCGTCTTCGATGCCAAGTTCGAGACGGCGTTCACGCGGAATAGATGCATGCGTCATAAGCGGCGGGAGCGAGATCAGGCTTTCCACCGCGCCGAGGCTTTCTGCCAAAGTAAAGTAACGCGTTTTTTTCAATATTTCAAGGGCTTTTTCCTGGGATGCCACTGTAAAAGAGGCCATGCCGCCGAATCCACCGGCCTGGGAACTGTGCACTTTATGCCCGGGATGATGGGCAAGCCCCGGATAGTATACCTTTTCAACGGCAGGATGTGCGGCAAGAAAATCAACAATTTGCTTTGTGTTGGATTCAATTTCTTCCATGCGTATGCCGAGTGTTTTAATGCCGCGGATCAACAGCCAGCTGTCCTGCGGCCCGAGAATGCCGCCGGTTGAGTTTTGGATAAAATGCAAGTCTTCTGCAAGCGCCTCGTTCCGCACGGCAACAAGGCCTGCGACCACATCGCTGTGCCCGCCGAGATACTTCGTCGCGCTGTGCACGACGATATCCGCCCCTAAAGTGAGCGGATTTTGCCAATACGGGGTGCTGAATGTGTTGTCCACGATAAATGTCAGGCCGTTTTCACGGGCCACACCGGCAATGGCCCGCAAGTCTGTTATTTTAAGCAGCGGGTTCGTCGGCGTCTCCACGTAGATGGCTTTTGTATTCGGGCGGATCGAGGCACGGACCGCATCCAGATCGCTTGTGTCCACAAAAGTCACGTCGATATGGAAACGGTTCATCACTTTTGTTAAAACGCGGAAAGTCCCGCCGTATACATCATCGGTTGCCAAAATATGGTCGCCGGCTGAAAACAGCTGGATCACCGCTGTAATCGCGGCCATCCCGGATGCAAATGCAAAACCGTGTGTGCCTTCTTCGATATCTGCAATCAGTTTTTCTAACGCTTCACGCGTCGGATTGCCGGTGCGTGCGTATTCGTATTTAAAATGGCCGACGCCGTCCTGCTTGAATGTGCTCGCATGATGGACGGGCACTGAAACTGCGCCTGTAAATGGATCGCGGCTGATGCCTGCATGAATGAATTTTGTTTTTTTACGCATGACACAAACTCCTTCTCATCAAGAATAAATGCTGCGGCTGAGATACCGTTCGCTGCTGTCCGGAAAAATGGTGACAATATGCGTGCCCGGTTTTGCCTGCTTTGCTTCGCGCAGGCTCGCCTCCAGCGCAGCACCTGAGGAACTGCCGATCAAAAGGCCTTCAAGCCGGGCCGCTTCCGCAAGCCGTTTAAAAGCCGCATCGTCCGGAATCGTATGGATGGCATCAAAAAATGTGCGGTCCATAAAAGGCGGCAAAAATTCCATGCCGATCCCTTCCGTACGGTGGCTGTGCGGCTCGCCCCCGTTTAAAATCGAGCCTTCTGGTTCCACTATGGCCGCCTTCAAGGCCGGATTTTTCTCTTTTAAATAGCGGGCTGTCCCCATAAACGTTCCCCCGGAACCGGCGCCTGCGACAAAAACATCGATATGCCCATCAAGTGCTTCCCAAATTTCAGGCCCAAGCGTCTTATAATACGTTTCCGGATTGGACGGGTTTTCAAACTGTCCCGAGAAATACGCATTTGGTGTTTCAGCGGTTAGTTTTTTTGCTTCCGCAATCGCGCCAGCCATACCAAGCGCGGTCGGCGTGTTCACAACTTCAGCCCCGAGCGCCCGCATCAGCGTCTGTTTCTCCACGCTGAATTTTTCCGGCACAACAAAAACAGCATGCACGCCGTAACGGATCGCAGCAAGCGCAAGCCCGATGCCCGTGTTGCCGGCCGTCGGTTCTATGATCGTCCCGCCGCGTTTCAGCCTGCCTTCCTGAAACGCGCGCTCTATTAAATAAGCGCCGAGCCGGTCTTTCACGCTGCCGCCCGGGTTAAAATATTCCAGCTTTGCAAACAGGCGCACGCCTTTTGGCAGATCAAATGCGGTTAATTCAACCAATGGCGTGTTGCCGATCAGTTCGTGCACGCTTTTCGCAACCTTCATTTCGCTCGTCTCCTGTTATCAGGCAAATACTTGTGTCCACTCATCACGTTTTGCCAGCATTTTCCGGGCAATTTCCTTTGCGCCTTCCAAAGAATGGCTTGCCGCCCAGCCGCACTGCGTTTCATTGCAGGCCGGCACTTCCGTGGCATTCAATACATCGCTTAATGTTTTTTCAATGATGCCAAGCACCTCGTTATCATCATCCAAATTGATAACGGAAAAATAAAAACCGGTCTGGCAACCCATTGGGCTGATGTCGACAATTTTATCCGTGTAATTGCGGGCGAATTCCGCCATCATATGCTCGAGCGAGTGGAGCCCCGGCATATCCATATGTTCCTTGTTCGGCTGGCAGAAACGGATATCGTATTTGCGGATGACATCGCCGTGAATCCCTTCTTTTATTCCTGCAAGGCGGACATATGGCGCTTTGACTTTTGTATGGTCCAAATTAAAGCTTTCTACATTCATTTTTTTCATCTCTGTCATGATGATCATGCTCCTTTCATTTTTGCATCCATTAGCCACACAAACCGGTTCATCTTCCGGAAAGAGACATCAAAACCATTTTCCTCAAAGATGGAAGATAAAACGGGAATGGTGGTGTAATATTCCGTTTCAAGATCTTCCGCAAGCCGGCAGAATCCTCTCGCTTTGGCTTCCCTGATCATCTCCTGTTTTGCTTCTTCCGTCTCAAAAACCGTATCGGCGAACACGATTTTGCCGCCCGCCTTTAACCGGGTGCGGAAAAGGGAAATGGCGGCCCTTTTTTCTTCGTTTGTCAAATGGTGGAACGCATAAGTGCTGGCAAATGTATCCGCCTTTTCCTCCACATGAAAATTCAAAAAATCCCCGTCTATTATTTTAACATCCGGATGCTTTTTTTGAGCGATTTTTCTCATATTGGCAGAAGGTTCTATCCCGATTATCTTCATCCCTTTCTCCAAAAGCTTGCCCGTCAAATTGCCTGTTCCCGGGCCGAATTCAACAACAAAACCGGTTGCCCGGTCTCTGACGGCATCCAAAATTTTATCGTATTGATAGAATACTTCTTCGTATTCGGCATCATGTCCGGTAACGGTTTGATCATAGGAGCGGGACCATTCATCGAACAGCGCGTCAAACTCCCTTCCCAATCAAATCACCCATTTCCCATAAAATAACTCTGAATTAAATGTAGCACGCCCCTTGTTTTTTCGCAAACAAAAATGTGAAGGATTTATTCCTATTTTTAACGTGTATACTTTTATTTCCTGCCATTGTATTTTAAAATATGCTTAAAGGAGTGAGATGTGATGACATTGTTAGATGAAGTACTTGCATTTAACCAGGAATTTGTGGAGAAAAAAGCGTATGAGCCTTACCTGACTTCCAAATTCCCCGACAAACGGATGGTGATTTTCACATGTATGGACACGAGGATCATTGAATTGTTACATAAAGCAATGAATATTCAAAACGGAGACGCGAAAATCGTAAAAAATGCAGGCGCCATTTTAACGAGCCCGTTCGACAGCACGATGCGGAGCCTGCTTGTCGCCATCTATCAGCTGAAGGCGGATGAAGTGTTTGTGATCGGCCACTATGACTGCGGCATGACCGGATTAAAAGGCGAAACCGTCCTTGAAAATATGAAAAAACGCGGAGTTGAAGAAAATGCGATTGAAACACTCGTTCATGCGGGGATTGACCTCGACGAATGGCTGAGCGGTTTCGAAAAGGTCGAAAGCAGCGTGAAAAAGAGTGTCGGCATCATTAAAAACCACCCGCTGATGGACAAAAAAGTGCCGGTCCACGGGCTTGTCATTGACCCGGAAACCGGGAAGCTTGATCTGATCGTAAACGGCTACGAAAATTAAAACCGGTTTAATCCGGGCGTACGGGGTTCTCCTCTTTTTTTAACCGAAACTTCATGAAATGATGATGTTGCTTTCATTGTTTTTTAGGGTCACCGGTTTACAATCAATCATGTAGCGAGGACAGCAGAGCAGGAAGCATGCTGGACAAATACCCACTGTTTTACCCCCTCTTTTTATGTCGGCCTGTGTGCCGTCTTTTTTTTTGAGCAAAAATTTAAGGGAATTTTAAGAATGGAGATCGGATAATAGCGTGTAGGAAAAATTATTATGAAACAGCTCCACCGCAAGCACGGGACCAGGTGTCAATCAGCAGTGAAGCCTACGAGCGGTATAACTGGCCATTTGCAGATTCAGGCACCGGTAATGCGTTTGGGGTTTTATGGCGGCAGACAGGATGGCGGAGGGCGATTAAAAGCACAAACCCGTTGCCGCTCTTCCCAATAACCCGAGCCCCGGACTTGACCAGCGGCAAAGCCTATGAACAGAATAACCGGCCATTTGCAGATTCAGGCACCGGTGATCCGGTGACCACCATATGGCTTTTACGGCGGAGGATGAATGGGGCTTCAGATGAAAAAAACGGGTAAAGGCCGCTTGTACGGCTACTTTACCCGTAATCTTTCCCCCACACGGATGGTATAATCATCATCCAGATTATTCCATTTTTTAATTTCTTTGATGGTTGAGCCGTATGCTTTGCTTAAAGCGTATACGGTATCCCCCTTAACGACTTTGTGATACGTTGCACCGCTTTTTTTTGAGCCCGAAAGCTTTTGCCAGCCCGTTGACATGCCCCTGCGCCACATCCTCAATCCAGCTGCTTTGCTTCATTTTTTTCGCATCACTTGCCGTGTCAATAAAGCCGTTTTCAGTAAGGAGCGCAGGCATGATTGATTCCCTGAGCACATGAAAATCGGCCTTTTTTCTGCCCCTATCTTTTAAATCATTCAGCTTCAGCACTTCCTGGTGGATGGTTTTCTGGTAGGTTTCTGTCGTGATGCCGGCTTCGGGATAAATATAGCTCTCAAAACCCGTTCCATTTCCTGAATTGATATGAATGGAAAGAAAAAAAGTGGCGCCCCAGCTGTTGGCGGCATCCGTCCGTTCTTTCAATGACACAAATTTGTCCGTCGTCCGCGACATTTTCACTGAAACATTTCGGTAATGGTTTGTTAGAATGTCGTGAATCTGTTTGGCAATCGCCAAAGTGATGTCTTTTTCCTCCATCCCGTTTCCCACAGCACCTGGGTCTTTTCCGCCATGCCCCGGATCAAGAAACAGTTTAAACAAATGCTTCACCCCTTTTCAACCATGCTCAATTTCTACATATCTTTTTTAAAGAGAAACGGTTACTTTCCCGCCCTGTTTTTTTGCACAAATGGAAACCATCCGTTTTGCCGGCAGCAGGGAAAATTCCCCAATAACCTGGCAAAGCTAAGTGGGACAGATGCAAATGACAAGGGGGCGGATTATCGCATGGAAAATGAAGAACCTGGCCTGTTGCCTCGCACAATTGAACCTATCTTTACAATATCGTATGTAAAGCATGTTTCATGTGTGACAGGATTGTCCGCCTGGATTCCGCCTGGATTTCTCCGCAATCGTTTTACGGAAAAGTTTATGTACTTGCTTCTTTTAGCGTTTTGGCAATTGAATTGCGGGAAGAACCATGTGTTTTGCTAAAAAGCAGGGGTATTGACACAAAACGGCAGATTCACTATAATATTTAAGGTGACTAGAACGGATATTATAAAGTTACGGCTCCGTAGCTCAGTGGATAGAGCGTCGGTTTCCTAAACCGTGCGTCGGAGGTTCGAGTCCTCTCGGGGCCGCTACATGAATCACTACAGCCACAAGGGTTTCAGCGTTTTTGAATCCTTGTGGCTTTTTCTTTATTTGGCCATTTGGCACGAATTTGGCACGAAATTTCAAAACAGGAATATTTGTTCCTATTTTTCCTCAAAAAATTAGCTACATAATCAATAAAATTCCCGCCACGATCAAAATGCCTTATCTCCATCTGTCAGCCACTTTTTTCTAACCCAGTAGGACCCGTATGTGTCTTTTTGCCAAACCAATTTGATTTATCGCGTTTTAAATAATTCGGATTGGAATTCCTCCTGACTCAGTCCGTTTAGCGATCGGAACCGCCCGCGGTCTTCCCTGAGTCTCAAGAACTCTTTCTTCGGCAGCTGACGGCTGACGTCCGTCGTTCTTCCTGCTCGCAGCATGTCCCGCAATTCCTTTTTCTCCAGCAACGTGAGCATTGACGTCCTCCCTCTCCTCTTGTTGTTTAGGGTTTAATCCCGCCATAACCGTCCTGTTACAGCTGATACATCGAAGAAGGGAGAGAGATGTCTTTTTTTAGATGTGCTGAGATGGCCTACTGGAATGCCTGGAAGTGAGCTGCCATCAATAGAGCCAACCGGATGTTTTGGTTGCGGTCTTGTTAAAGCATCAAAAAACCTCCTCCCAGGGAAAAGGTCTAATTATTATTTTTCATCATTTTAATATTTAGACCTTGAAAAGTCGACTCTTAAATGCCATTATAATATTAAAGAAAGGGGTGAGGAATATGATAAAGTACATTCAGATGACTTATGGTTACTGCCTAATTTTTTCCATAATTTACCTTTTTGTAAAATTTTTATCATTATTCCACCAGTTCACCCCTGTAATTTATGTGATTATTGTCGCAGTATCTTTTTCAGTTATCAGGATTCGTCCGCATCCTGATCGCTATAATTATCCATTTGCGTTTGATTTGCAACTATTCTGCCAGCATCGAAATTAGTTATTTGAAGTTGTTGCCCTAGCGGAACAGCTTCTTTTTTTATTTCCCAAAGTTCTTTGTCACGCTCTAATTCGAATTCTGCTCGTTGATTGATCAACTGTTTTGCCTTTTTATCTTCATCCAACAATTCTAATTCCTTTTCTAATTTCTTAATTTCTACATTTTCTCTTTTGTATGATTGAAAGTATGGAATTATTCCCTTTAATTTTATCCTTTTTGTATTTATTTCACCTATTAAAATACCAGAAAAAACTATTGTTAATGTGATTATTGTAGGTATACTAGGTACGATGAATTCAATTGTTCCTGGACTTTGTACATTTGACTTTACAATAACTTCTTCAGATTCCTCAGCTGAACATTTCTTAACCAATGAATATAGTTTATACCATTCATTTAATGTTAGCCCTTTTTTCTTGGAGATTTTAATTGTTCCATGGCATATCCCATTTTGAACATATATTGGTGCTAATAGTTGGTTAATATACTCCTTCTGTTCGTTTAAATTAAATATAGTTTGATGTGCTGACAATACCCAATAAAGTTTTTCCGATATTTCATTGCGCGAAACTTCTTTTAACCATTGCACTCTTCTCCTTTTTAAAAACTGATTAACTGCATGATTTACTTCCGCTTTAGAAGTTAGTTCCTCATCTTGTGCCTCATAAACATCACTAGTTAAAGTTCCTAATAAAAAATGTGTAGACCTTTTCGATGGAACAAGTATTAAATCGCCGATTTTCATCTCATCCAAAAATCTTTGAGTTCTACCAGCAGCTTGTGCAATTTGTTGGTTTGTCCAATCAGGGTATGTTTGGTTATACAGATTCTTGTAATGGTCAATAGTTATCCCAACTAAGCTATTTTCTGCATAGCTCTTTATTTTTTCGAGAGATACTTCATTATCGGATATCGCAATAAAATTGTTTAGAAAAAAATCCTCGTAATACTTGCCACCATCTGCTCTCACTAACCAGTAACCAATATCTTTTGGTATCTCTAAAATTCCCACTTCATTATTTGAGTCATCTTTTCCCATTAGCAAACCCTCCTGAATTGCAATGCTTTAATAATAATATCAGTTCTGAAGAGTAAATTCATCAATTTTTAGATGTTTTATGATAAAATGACTTATCCACATTTAGAAAATTTTTCCATCTATTTTTTCTGCTTTCAAAGTCAAAAAGAGCCGAATTTGCAAATTTCTTTTTTAAAATTGTGGATAACTTCAAAAAACCTTTTTTTACATCACATCCTTTGCTATAATATAACCATTAAGTAAACCTTACTTGTATTGGCTTACTTAAATGGGTGAAATCCTCGTCTGTTAAAATACGTGTCCGAAACGATTCCAACAGATTTGAGGATTTTTCTTTTGCCGTTTTTTTGAGTGCTTTTAAGATTGACGAACCTTTTTCAAACAGCTGTCTAATAATATCTGTTATTTGAACTAATAAATAATGATTTTTCATGGCTGTGTAGTTTTGGCTATTGGCATGTTCTATATTGTAACGATTATTTTTTTGTTCGTTAAATCCTTGATTTTCAATCTTCCAGCGGCTTCTTCCTGCAGCGATGAGTCGTTCCACGTTCTTTTTCGTGATTTTAATATCCGTTATAAATACATACTCTTTCGATTTCCCATCCTCTGTTTTCATTGTGGCCTCCATCAGATTGACCGTTCTGTCTTTGTAGGCAATATCATTCACCCAAACTAATGAATTCTGATCCTTACTTTGTTCCAGCTCTTTTATTGCCTTAAACTCCGTCGAGATACTTTTAATTCTCCCTTCCTTAAATCTGCATATATATTTCCATTTGTGCGCCCTGCACAGATTAAATACCGTTTCACATGCATAGAGACTATCTCCCAAGATACAAATCGGTAGTCTTTTAAATATTTTTTTTATTTTCTTTGCCAGCCTGTCGAAGGCTTTTAATTCACAATCTTGCTTAGAAACATTTTCTGATTCATTTTCGATAAATTCGGAGGCAATACTGAAGACCATATCCCCCACGACAAGCTTGGCTTCAAGTACATGGTGCATATAAAGTACGTTCGTTTCTCCTGTTTCTTTATTTGTATATGCCCGTCTCAGGCAGTGTTTACAATGTTTCTCATGAAAGGTGTGTAATCCAGTTCCATCAATGATGACACCCCAGTACTTTCCTTCAATTCGATAAGACTCGAGAGACCTTTTTTTCAATAATTCTTTAATCATATACGTTCTAATTTTTTCTAATTCATTTACATCTAAGCCAGATAAAAAGTCGTTAATTGTATCATAATGTGGAAGTTCTTCAAGAGAATCTAAGCCTAACACCTTCCCTACATTTTTAATACATTCTTCTTTATTAAAACTCTCACTCATGTTTCTCATGGATTTTAGGCCGGTCATATTTTTCAACATCATCGTAAATAAAAGGACCTCTGGACCATAAGTGATATAGCTTTGATGTCGGTGGTCTGCTACCTTTTTTAGGTTATTCATCAGGTCTTTGAAAAAATGCTTCTGAATTTTAAGGAACTCGAAAAAATAATTTGCTTCTTTTTCACGATTTCTTTTTTCTTTTCTAGTAACCAAAATAAAAACCCCCTCAAAACAGCCAAGTTTAATTAGGGCTTGCTGAACGAATCAAATTTTAGCTTGTATTCGACTTGTCACTAAGCCATGCCAAAATATTCGTCCAGCAAGCTCTAATTATTTAAATTATTACATATTTAGCCGCATTTTTGGGGGGGAATAGTTAAATTATCACGAAAAATTTTTACTCCTCAGAGCTGTAATAATATAGCATTTTTTTAATTTAATTGTAGAGGGATTATGGAAAACTACAATATTGATCATAAAAACAAACCTTTGTTCCTGTTAGATATAAGACTAAGCATGAAAATAAGAATTTCACGCATAAAATGGAACATATGCATTCATTAACACAAAAATAGTTATCAATCTAGGAGGGAGAGTAAAAAAAATAAAGCCCCGCCATTTGGCAGGGCTTTTATCTTGTAGCAGCGTCCTGGTGTAAAAATATTCTACCCCGGGAAGTCTTATTTTACACGCAGTTTTTCCCCGGCATAAATCGTGTATCGACTATTCAGTTTATTCCACGACTTAATTTTTGCGATTGTGGACCCATATTTTGCGGCCAGCTCCGAAACAGTGTCCCCACTTCTTACCGTTACATATTTCGTGCTTCCGACAGCCACGGATCCGGAAATCTTAATCTTTTGTCCAACGTAAATCCTGTTTGCATTTTTAATACCGTTTAATTTTTGCAGTTTTGCCACCGTAGTGCCATATTTTTTGGCAATGCCTGACAGCGTATCTCCACGCTTAACCGTGTACGTTTTAGCTGGAACCTTGCTGGATGTCGTCAGCTTGCTGTTTGTGGTGTTCACTTTCGCCGGCTTAACACCAGATTTAAGCTTGCTTAATAGTGCCAAATTTTGAGCTGCAGTACCTGAATAATTGTTGATGCCGTACTGCTTGGCCAACTTAACTCGGGCGCTGAACGTTGAGCTCTTCCCCTTGGATTTTAGATAATCGACCAGGCTTAAGGACCCGATTTTTTTGACCACGCCTGTGCTGGTTGCATTGTCAACTTTTGCCACGTTGGTGTATTTGCCAGCAAAATCATCGGACACATCAAAATAGCCCGAAATGCCGGTAAATTTGTAGCTGCTGGACCATTGCCAAGCCCCTTTTTGTCCATTGTACCAGACTGGTGTCGGCTGGCCTGTTTCCGGATAAAGTGGGTACCTGGCAAGCCAAGGTTTATCTACTGCTAATTGACCTGGTTTTAAGTACGTATTATAAAATGAGTTACCGGTATACAAATCTACCTTTGAATAGCCTAAAGATTTCATCGTACTGATAAACGTATTTGTATATTCTGTGAGATTGCTAGCACCCACACTTTCAAGCGAGCCATCCTCTACGTCCACAACGACCTGGCCATCCTTTTTTTTTGTCAAATCCTACTAACTTAAGCTTTTTATCAAACCATTTTGCCTCGGCCTTTGCCTGTACTGTACTTTTAAATCGGGCATAATGATAAGCATGCACCGCCATTCCGGCCTGTTTTGCGTTGGCAATATTTACACTGGCGGCTGGATCTACGTAGCTTTGTCCATCCGATACCTTTACAACTACCGCGTTTATCCCACCAGCTTTCATTGTTTGGTAGAAACTTAAAGGCAAACCTAACTCGCTATTATGATGTGACACATCGATGAAATCTACACTTGGCGCCGTCGCATGCGAAACGGATCCAAAAGAAAACGCCAACCCTGCAGATAGGGTCAGCGCTCCGATGGTTTTAGATAGTCTATTCAATTCGATCACTCCTTATTTTGTTGTCGTATCTGTGGACGGTGTAGCAGCTTCGTTTTGTGCCGCCAATACTTGTTCCACAATTGCTTTAATCCTTTCCCTTTCTGCATCTTCTGTTGTAGGGTTCTGTGCGTAAGAGATCGCCACCTGAGTTGCCTCTTCTTTCTTTTTATTCGTCAGATAGGTGTTTAAGATTGTTGCAATTGATCCAGCAAACAGCGCACCTATTGCCACAATTAGCGATACAAACGCGTTTACCGAGTCAGCTGTAAGCCACTGGAAATGTACGTTTAGTGCGCCAAAAAAGGCAATCAGTGCGGTTAAAACACCACCAACCAATGTTGCTGTTTGTTTCCACCAAGATAAATCAGATAAGTACTTCATTCCAAACATCTCCTCAATTAAAATTTTGAATGGCAGCAAAGAAAATGGCTACGGCCCCGCCAATAAGCGCAACAATAAGCGCATTTGTAATGGCATGCCGTAACCATTTTGTGTCCTCTTTAATCTCTTTCAAATCCTCTTTTATGCTGTCAATCTGCTGATCCTGCATAAGTTCTTTGTCTTGCAGGCGCCGAATGTCGCTTTTCATATTTACCTGCTCGGTCTTTATGGCTTCTAGGTCTTTCTGCAGTGTCTCCCGCCAGATATCCACCTGCTGATCCGCCTCCAATGGATCCACACCCCCAATCTGTCTATGTTTAATGCAATTTTTGATCCGCCTCCTTATTTGAGCATAATAAAAAGCACCCATTCGAGTGCTCATTTTAGTAAGGCCTTTGTATAAGTAAGATGATTTGTAAAAACACCATCAGCCCCATCTTCTATGACTCTTTTTTGTTCAGCTTTTTCTTTTTTAGAATCAAAGAAGAAGATATATACTTTCAAGTGGTTTTGGTGCATTTTTTGGATTAATTTTTTGTCAGCCAGTTTTGCATCTAAACCAATGCCAACAGTGTACTTCCTCCACTCTTTTATTTTCTGATCAGTGAAGTCTTTTTTGCTTTTAAAAAGCGTTAGCTGCACAAGAGGAACTGACCTATCCAATTTATGAATTTTTTCAAGGCTCATTGCTGAAAAAGATTCAATCATCACCTTCTTTTTCTTAATTAGGCCTTTTTTATTCAGCAGCCTGATCAGTGGTTCCTCCATTTTCAATTTATTGCCGACCCGTCTCGTTTCAATAAAATAATTCGTTTTCGAGCCATACTGGTTGATGAGCTCGTCAAGGGTAAGAACACGCTGGCCCTTGTATTTATTACTGAACCAGCTTCCAGCATCCAACTTTTTGATTTGCTTCAAACTATAACGTGTTACATCCCCTTTCCCGTTTGTGGTCCTATCCAAAGTTGGATCATGCATTAGTACGAGTTTGTCATCTTTTGTTTCCCTTAAATCCATCTCAATGTAATCAGCTTTTTCATTGACAGCAAGCCTAAACGCCGGCATCGTTTCTTCAGGTGCCCGGTCATCTGCTCCTCTATGGGCAATAATAAGAGTTCCCCTTTTTTCTTTTTTCGCAATTGCAGAAGAACAGCCCACCAGGTTAAAAGCAAAAATGCAGACTATGGAAATCGCCATTATTTTTTTCATACTATTAATTTATCATAAGATGGTCAAAATGTATTTTTAATTCGTCTTTTGTTCTGTTGCTGTGTTACCTACCGTCAGATCATTCACCATAGCGGATAGATTTTCCGCCGTCTTTTGGGACAATAGTTTTTCAAATTTTTTCACGTCAAAGCCGGTACCGGTCAACTCATCCAATATCAATGAATATGTGCCAGATGTCGAAAAATACCCTGAATTGATTTGTGAAGTTGCCGTTACCGGAACCGTTGCCCCTGTGATTTTTCCATCTTTGTCTACTGTAAGATTAATGTTTGTAAATTGGATTTTAGCATTCATTTTCATCCGCTCCTTCTTCAAATTTGTCGCAAAGGTAAGCATAAATTTCCGCCTCTGCACCGGCAAACTCTTTTTGACAGTTAAGCAGCACCTCCTTAATAGTTCCTGAATCCGTGACGAAATTTCCGCTTAAAGGCAAACAAATCGCATAAAATTTAGTATAATTGGTATATCAGACAAATTAAATTCATTCCACATTCAGGTGATCTCATGAAAAAGTTTGTGATAGAACCCACAAAAGAACGAATTGTTGCCCAAGCTGGCTTAGCGATAGTAGGAAATTTACTAAATCAAACGAATTTAGTTTCCAGGTTGAATGCCTATAAACTCCCTGATATCTCCCGGTATCCGGCTTGTTCCAATGGCGATGTGGCTAAATCTTATATCGGCTTGCTTTGCCAGGGAAAAAGTGATTATGACAATATTGAAACCTTCCGTGATGATGCTTTTTTTGCACTGGCTTTGGATATCCAGAGGGTTCCTTCCAGCCCGACTCTCAGGCAACGATTGGACCAGGCCGCCTTGGTGGAAAAATGGAAAACGATCTTGCACGAAGAATCGCTGGATCTGATTCGCCATACAAATGCGGAAATCAGCCCGGTTTACGCCAAAGACAAGCCGTATATCCCGGTTGATCTGGATGTCTCCCCTTTCGATAACTCCAAGACAAAAAAGGAAGGGGTAGAAAGAACCTATAAAGGCTGTGACGGTTATGCCCCTATGTTCGCTTACATGGGACAGGAAGGTTACTGCCTGCATGTTGAGATGCGAAAGGGAAGTGTCCACTGCCAAAAAGGTACACCAAATTTCATCCAGGAAACCATTCAATCTGCCCGGAAACTAACAGATCAGCCATTGCTTTTCAGGCTTGATTCCGGAAATGACAGCCGGGATAATCTCATTATTCTCCTAGAAAACCATGCAAGCTTTATTATCAAACGCAATCCCCGTAAGGAAAAAGCTGAGGACTGGCTGTACATTGCCCGAAAATATGGGATCTGTTGTGAAGAACGGGAAGGAAAGAAGGTTTACCTTGGATCCATCCCCGAAACCATTCAAATTAAGGACCAGGAGCGAAGCATCCGAAAAGTTTTTAAAGTGACCGAAAGAACCATCTCAAGAGACGGACAAATTTTTTTAATTCCCGAGTATGAATTTGAAACCTACTGGACGGACCTTGAAGTGCCGCCTCATGTGGTGATCTCTCTTTATCATAACCATGGCACTTGCGAACAGTTCCATAGTGAAATTAAATCAGAACTGGATCTCGAACGGCTGCCGTCAGGCAAATATGAAACGAATGGCCTTGTGCTCCATTTCGGTGTATTTGCGTATAACCTGCTTCGCTTGATTGGACAAGAAAGCTTGAAAAAACAAGATACGCCATTGAAAAAGAAAACAACAAGAAGAAGAATCCGAACCGTCATCCAGAATATGATCACACTGGCCTCAAAGCTGGTTTTCCGTGGCCGGCAATGGAAATTAAAAGTCGCGGAGACCAACAAATGGTTACCGGTCTTTACTCGTTTGTATCAAGCCTTTTACTAAACATCCCGATCAATAGACTACTAGGAAAAAAGAAATAAAAAACGAAAACTTTCAAAAAATGGAAATTTGCAGATTTATTTGGCGTGCACAAAAACGAGTGAAACAGGGAAATTTTTACATACTGAATCACTAAAAGTGCATTTATCGAATAGTCGGACACCACTATATCCTTACTCTTGGGAAATCTACCTATTAACGGCGTTTGTTATATTTTCGTCACGGATTCAGGTATTATTCAAGGGAAAGAAATTACATATAATGAAGCGCTTCAACTTCTGCATGTACCGGATGAAGAAGTGTTAGAGGTCATGAATGCCGCGTACTTAATTCGTCATCATCATTATGGAAAAAAAAGTAAAGCTTAATATGATTATTAATACTAAATCGGGTTTATGACCAGAAGACTGTGGATATTGTTCGCAGTCGATTGTATCAGAAGCGCCGATTGATAAGTATGCGTGGTTAACAAAAGAGAAAATTGTAGAAGGTGCTTTTGAATCTCAAAAAAGAAAAGCAGGTACATATTGTATCGTGGCGTCAGGCCGTCGCCCTACTGATAAAGAAGTAGCGCACGTAGTGGGGG
Source organism: Weizmannia sp. FSL W8-1119 (assembly GCF_038008605.1). Classification (NCBI taxonomy): domain Bacteria; kingdom Bacillati; phylum Bacillota; class Bacilli; order Caryophanales; family Bacillaceae; genus Heyndrickxia; species Weizmannia sp. FSL W8-1119. Next base: position 2,525,019 of record NZ_JBBOZL010000001.1, read on the forward strand.
CGGTAAAAGAAATTCGTCAAAAGACAGACTTGAAAATCTGTGCCTGTCTAGGGTTTTTAACAGATGATCAAGCACACGAACTAGTCGAGGCGGGTGTTCATCGCTATAATCATAATTTAAATACTCACGCTGATAATTACGACAATATTTGTTCTACACATGGCTATGAAGATCGAGTCGATACGGTTACTACATCTAAAAAAGCAGGTTTGTCACCTTGTTCCGGTGCGATTTTTGGAATGGGCGAGACAAATGAGCAAGCCGTTGAATTAGCTTTTCAAATTAAAAAGTTAGATGCAGATTCTATTCCATGCAACTTTCTTGTTGCCGTTCCAGGAACGCCTCTAGAAGACAAAAAGGCGTTAAAGCCAATGCAATGCTTAAAGCTGTTGGCTATGATGCGTTTTGTAAATCCAACGAAAGAAATTCGGATTTCAGGAGGCAGAGAAGTCAATCTCAGATCCCTTCAGCCGCTTGGTCTGTTTGCTGCAAACTCAATTTTTGTAGGTGATTATTTAACGACTCAAGGTCAAGAACCTACAGCTGACTGGGGATTAATTGAAGATTTAGGATTTGAAATCGAAGAATGTGCACTGTGAAGCCGTTGAGAAATCAACGGCTTTTTTTATCTTTAGGCGATTTACAGGAACTATACGTTTACTTTACAAAACTCAACAGCTTCTTTATATTGCCTTCACAAATAACCATTATTATAAAACATGTGAACGATAAGTGAATAGTTACTAAGGTTATGAAATTGAGAAACCACAAAAAACAATAGGTCTATATAAACATCCTATGCGTTTTTTGTGGTTTTTTTATAAATGAAAGGAAGGAATCGTTTTGAATAAGGAAGCAGATTTCTTACAACAGCTTGGACAAGATCGTTTAATTGCATCCATTAAAAGTCCGAAAAATTTAGAACAATTTTTAGAAACAGAGATCCAGGCCGCCTTTTTATTGACTGGCAACATTAGTGTAATTAAACGCTATGTAGATTTACTCAAACAGCATAATCGAATGGTTTTCTTACACATTGAAAAAATTCCGGGAATTAGCTATGACCGGGAAGGGCTGAAATTTCTCGCTAAGTTTGTAAAGCCCACAGGTATCGTAACCACTAAAAGTTCACTCATTAATTACGCAAAACAGGAAGGGCTGGTTGCTATTCAACGGCTGTTTTTAGTGGATACAGACGCAGTAGCACAAGGGTTAAAAACCGTTCAAGATATTAAACCGGATGCATTAGAACTAATGCCAGGGTTGATTCCGGAGATGATAGAGAAAATCGTTAAAAAAACAAATATCCCTATTATTACAGGTGGACTCATTCAACATGAAAGCCATATCCAAGCTGCTTTAAAAGCAGGGGCTACGGCAGTTTCTACAGGGAAATCATGGCTGTGGAAAAAATATGAATGAGCGAGAAAGGAGCGTTTTTAATGAAAAAAGTAGAGCTAGTTAACGTTGGAAAGTCATACGATCAAAAAACAAATGTTATTCAAGATATTAACGTCACAATTGAACCTGGAGAATTCTTCGTATTAGTAGGTCCTTCAGGGTGCGGGAAAAGTACAATGCTGAGAATGATTGCCGGATTAGAAGAAGTCACACAGGGAGAGTTGCTAATTGGAGATGTAAAAGCAAATAAACTGCTTCCAAGTCAGCGCGATTTGTCCATGGTGTTTCAAAACTATGCTTTATATCCGCATTTGACAGTAGAACAAAATATTCTTTTTGGTCTGCATACAAAGAAAATTTCAAAGCAAGAACAGCATAAGCGCTGCAGGGAAGCAGCAGAAATGCTTGGTTTAAGTGAATATTTAAAGCGAAAGCCTAGACAGCTTTCGGGAGGACAGCGTCAGCGTGTAGCACTCGCACGTGCTATTGCTACTCATTCGCCTATTTGCCTGATGGATGAGCCGTTATCAAACTTGGATGCGAAGCTGCGAGCAAAGATGAGATCAGAAATTCGCCAGATTCAGCGTAAGTTAGGTATTACGATGATTTATGTCACGCATGATCAAACGGAAGCGATGACGATGGCGGATCGAATGATGATTTTAAATGGAGGTAATATTCAGCAGGTTGGGCGTCCCCTTGATATTTACAATGCACCGGCAAACACGTTTGTAGCATCGTTTATAGGTTCTCCTCCTATGAACTTATCAAACGTTTCTATAGAAAATAACTTACTCGTTTTTGAAGATAGAAGAGCTATTTCTATGAGTGCATCATACAGCAACCTTAGCGGTAAAAAGGAAGTTGTGGTTGGAGTAAGACCTGAGCACGTTCAGCTTGCGACAAACGACAACACCAGCTTTATCGTAGAGGTAGATAATGTCGAAATTCTAGGAACGGAAACACTGCTTACATTTCAAATGGGAGACAAGCAGTGGATGGCTAAGTGGAACGGTCAATGGAATATAAAAGTGGGAGAGCGCGTCCCTATTTTTATCGATCCAAAACATCTGTTTTTATTTGATAGTGGTACAGGTTCATGCTTGCACTATGAACCATCAACGGAAGATTTAACTGTAAAGGGGGCATTTGTATGAGTGCTGTTACCAAAACAGCAAACTCGCCTGTTTCTGTTTCATCAAATCCAAAAGAAAAGAAGTCAATGCCTAACCTATTGGTAGGATTATCTTACTTGCTTCCATCATTGTTGTTATTTGGGGTATTTCTATTCTACCCAATGATTAAGACCTTATATTTAAGTCTTTTTATTACAGACACACAGGGAAATCCCTTGAAATTTGTAGGATTGCAAAATTTCTTTTATCTATTTACAGATCCAAACTTCTTGCAAAGTATGAAAGCCACTTTTTTATTTGTACTATACACGGTGCCTATTGGCTTAATTATTGCATTATTCCTAGCGCTAATCGCAAATGAAAAGCTAAAAGGAATTGGTTTTTTCAGAACAATGTTTTCATCTACGATGGGAATGAGCGTAGCGGCTTCTTCTGTAATTTGGATGTTTATGTATAACCCGACAATCGGTGTTATTAATAAAGTATTAAATCTTGTAGGCATTCATGATGTGCAGTGGTTATTAGATCCTAAGTATGCGCTGATTGCTGTGTCCATCTCTACGATTTGGATGAACATTGGGTTTACCTTTTTAATTTTACTTGGCGGGTTACAAAATATTGATGAAAAGCTGTATGAAATCGCGCGTATTGCTGGAGTTAGCTATTGGTATCAGCTCCGTAAAATTACGCTTCCTATGCTTTCGCCAACGCTGTTTTTTATTATCACCGTTTCGTTTATTAACGCGTTTCAAACGTTTGGACAAATTGACATTTTAACAAAAGGCGGACCTACAGATTCCACAAATGTCATTGTTTATTCAATCTACAAAGATGCATTTGTAAACTATAATGTTGGCTCTGCAAGTGCTCAAGCTACAATTTTATTTTTCTGTATTCTACTGGTTACCGCTCTTCAATTCAAACTTGGAGAAAGGAAGGTACATTATCAATGAGCATCACGAGAAAATGGACAACTTATTCGTTACTCATTGCAGCTACGTTAGTATTGATGTTTCCTATTCTATACGCTTTTTCCATTAGTTTTATGAGTGGAGCGGAAGTGTTGGAAGGGAAGATTTGGCCGTCATCTTTTTCATTTGAAAATTATCGGGACGCTTTTGAAAAAGTTCCGCTGCTTCATTATTTAATCAACAGTTTTGCCGTATCTATCTTCGTCATGGCTGGGCAGCTGTTAGTTTCAAGTTTGGCCGCTTTTGCATTTGTATTTATTAAATTTAAAGGAAGAGATACTATTTTCTTTCTCTTTATTTCTACGATGATGATTCCATGGGAAGCAACGATGGTTCCTAACTTTTTAACAGCACAAAAGCTAGGATGGATTAACAATTATTTAGGATTAACGATTCCTTTTTTTGCTTTAGCATTTGGAACCTTTTTATTGCGTCAACAGTTTAAAACCATTCCAAATGAGTTATATGAAGCTTCTCAAGTTGCAGGGATCAGCCGCTTTCGTTTCTTTTGGAACGTGGTGCTTCCTGTGTCTAAAACAAGCTTAGTTACGCTTGGCGTATATAGCTTTTTAACAACATGGAATATGTATTTATGGCCACTATTAGTGACAAATACAGAGGATGTTCGTACCGTTCAGATTGGTTTAAAGCAAATGCAAACGCAAGAGATTTCAACTGATTGGGGAGTGGTTATGGCCGCTGTCGTTGTTGTGATCTTACCGACATTATTACTATTATTCCTAGGTCAAAAACGTCTTCAAAAAGGATTAACACAAGGTGCAATTAAATAGGAGAGTGAATGTGATGAAAAAGATATTGGCTATCGTAACGGCATGCTTGCTAGTCGTTCTAGGTGCTTGCTCAAATTCAACTGGTTCTTCGGAAGCGCAAGAAACTAAAAAAACAGCATCAGGTAAAACAGAAGTCGTTTTTTGGCACGCTATGAGCGGTGACCTTGAAAAATCACTTAATAAAATTGTCGATGAGTACAATAAATCTCAGGACAAAGTGGAAGTAAAGCCTGTTTTTCAAGGAACGTATGAGGAAGCACAAACAAAATTTAATACAGTAGCAGGAACAAAGGATGCACCGGCTATTATGCAGACGTTCGAAGTAGGAACGAAATTCATGATAGACAGTGGTAAGATCCAGCCTGTTCAAAAGTTTATTGATGAAGACCACTACGATACTTCGCAGTGGGAGAAAAACATTTCAAGCTATTACCAAGTAGATGGAAAGCAATATTCAATGCCGTTTAACTCTTCAACACCTGTGTTAGTTTACAACAAAGATGCCTTTAAAAAGGCAGGATTAGATCCTGAAAATCCTCCAAAAACGTATGATGAATTAAAGGCAGCTGCAAAAAAATTAACAGAGAAACAAGGAAATAAAACATCACAATACGGCTTTTCAATTCTAAATTACGGATGGTTCTTTGAAGAGCTAGTTGCTTCTCAAGGCGGTTTGTATGTAGATCACGAAAACGGCCGTAAAGGTGATGCTGAGAAGGCAGTATTTAATGGAAAAGAAGGACAAAACGCATTTAATTTAATCAATGATATGTACAAAGAAGGTACATTCTACAACGTAGGACAAAACTGGGACGATATGCGCGCAGCATTTCAATCTAAAAAAATTGCAATGTTCCTAGACTCATCAGCAGGTATTAAAACACTAGTAGACAATGCGCCATTTGATGTAGGCGTATCAGATCTTCCTGTTCCAAAAGAAGAGGATCGCCAAGGAGTAGTTATCGGGGGAGCATCTTTATGGATGTCTAAAGGAATTAGTGATGAAACATCAAAAGCGGCGTGGGACTTCATGAAATATTTAGCAACACCAGAAGTTCAGGCAAAATGGCACGTAGAAAGCGGCTATTTTGCGGTTAATCCTAAAGCATATGACCAAGACATTGTAAAGAAAGAGTGGGAAAAATACCCGCAGTTAAAAGTGACGGTTGATCAGCTTCATAAAACTAAATCAACTCCGGCAACACAAGGCGCTTTGATTTCGGTATTTCCTGAATCACGTCAAAAGGTAGTAACAGGAATGGAAAGTCTGTATCAAGGAGTAAAGCCGAAAGAAGCACTTGATCAAGCTGCAAAAGAAACAAATAGAGCATTAGAAGTAGCGAATCAAAAATAACCTATGATTACGAAGCTCGTCTTTCAAGTTATTTTGAGGACGAGCTTTTTATTTAGTGAATCACTAGTTAGGGGAGATAGAAGACAATGAACACTTCAATTGATCTTTATGCGCATCGCGGCTTTAGCGGACGGTATCCTGAAAATACAATGATTGCATTTGAAGAAGCAAGAAAAATGCGGGTTGCAGGTATTGAATTGGATGTACAATTAACAAAAGACGGGGAAATAGTAGTTATTCACGATGAACGAATTGACAGAACGACGAATGGAATGGGATACGTTCAAGACTTTTCATATAAACAGCTGCGATTATTCGATGCTGGAAGCTGGTATGATTCTCGTTTTTCTAAACAATCAATTCCCACATTAATAGAAGTGTTTGAGTGGATGATGGACAAAAAGACAGAAATGACCGTGAACATTGAATTAAAAAATGACCAAATTTACTATCCAAAACTTGAGGAAAAAGTTCTTCGTCTAATCGATGAGTTTGATTTAGAAGATCAAGTTATTTTGTCATCTTTTAACTATGATAGCTTGGCTAAAGTGAGATCTCTCCATTCGTATATACCAACAGGTTTTTTATTTGAAGGGGTGAGCGAAGATGCGATTGGAAAAGCAAAATCGATAGGAGCGCATCTTCACTGCGATATGTCTTTTGCTCTTTCTTCGTACGGGAAAAAAGCAAAGCAAGAAGGATTAGACTTGCGGGTATATACGATTAATGAAATGAATGATTTTTTGAAGCTCCAGCAGGCTTCAGTAAAAGTAGTGATGACAGATTACCCTAATCGTTTTTCCTCTACGGTATTCAAAGGATGACGTAGAAAGAAGCCGGAACAAAAATATTTGAGCCGAATTAAAAAACGAACCACTAATCAAAATGTCTGATTAGTGGTTCGTTTTTTATGTTATGGTGAAGCACTCCAAGAGCGAAAGCGACGAGAAGGCTCAGCGCTCGCCTGCGGAAAGTGAAGTTTTACATGGAAATCAACTGCGGTGTCACAAGCGATTCAGCTCATGTATCCCATTTGTTCGTCTTTAGTTTGGATTAAGTCAGTTATATCTCAATCGCTTTTTTTGCAAAAAAATATTATTTTATTCTGAATAGTATAAAAGTTATATTGTGAAATTGTTTTATAGATTTTTGATTATTCATTAGGTTGAAATAGGTCTCGATTGCATGGCCTAATTCATGAACCAACTCACCTTTTTCAAGACCTCTTGCAATATAAACAATTCCCGTTTTCCTATGAGCCCTTGCCAAAATGCTATATCCCCTGAAACTGTAAGCAGTCAGACAATTAAAGGTCGTTAATTTATTCCACTAAAGAAAAAAGACGTTTGTAGGAACATTATGACAAATGCAAAAAGAAATTGTGAGTTTTTGATTTTAATGGGGTAAATTTGCTTATTATAAATGTCTAAATTTTTCCGCTTCGGTCGGTTTTGGGCGGGTTTCAATAGATTAAGCTACTCATTCCTGTGGTAAATATTGTAAAACGGAAAAGGATGATTTTTTTTGAAAAAAAAAGAGCCATGAAAGCCACTCCTTTGTTAAGATATAAGTACGACCAAATATCCAGGGAGTGATTTCATGACTATTTCTATTCTAACACAAACCAGAGACTTTTCAATACAACAAAATTTGATTCCCCACAATTGGCAAGACTATGCCGATATACCATTTGTCATTCCATCCATGTGTTTCCCATGGGAGATTTTTAAGCCGATTGAACGAGAATACTACACCCTTTTATATTTGCACCTAAAAAATGAAAGAGCACATGATCCTTCTAATGAAATACAACCGGCACTATTTTCAATAACGGAGGAAGAAGACAAGTCTGCGTCTTCATTATTTCATCTCCCTTCCACTGGGAGAAAACCGCATCCTTTCATGCCCTTTTTTCGTGCTTTTGAACTGGCCTCTTTACAGTATATTGAAGTGATGGTGGAGAGTGTCTATTTGCAAGTGAAATCAAACCCGCTATTTGCCACCATGTGTGGATTTACGGAGAAAATTCCGAGCTACCGTTCCTTTGCTCGTTTTGATCAAATCATGACAACAAATGGTCTTTGGGAAAAAGCCCGGCTATTGGTTGTTGAATATAATAAAGGGGAAGGCGTGGTTGAAACGAATGAGGAAGCAGCCGCCGTGGATACATCGCATATAGAGGCAGAAGCAACCTTGAATAAAACAAGGAAGACGTGTTCTTGTGAGGGTGATTGCGATTGCCCCAGAGTCCTTACGGACGACAATGTAGGGGTAATGCGTAAAAGTAATGCAGTCTCCTATATTGCGCATAAATTATCAATGGTATGCGGGGTGAGATCCGGTTTGCCTTTGACGCGGGAAGTATTTAAAGGAAATACACCCGATGGGAAAACATTAGAACCGACATTGGAAACGTTTAAGGCAGAGCACCCCGAGATGGCTGAGCAGTTGAGCTTTATCCTGGCAGATGGAATCTACCAAACGCCGGAAAATCAAAAAGTGACAAAGGATGTATTACAGGCGAAATTGGTGGCACCGATCAATCCACGGAACCGTAAAGATAAACCAACTACCGCCCGGGGGATTGAAAAAATCAACCGGTACGGCACTCCCATCTGTATCAGTGGACATAAAATGGAACTTAGAGGATCTGATCGGGAAAAGGGGCAATATATTTACACTTGTCCTGTATTTCATCCAAATGCCAAGCAAGAAGGTCTCACCTGCCCGCTAGCGAATCACGCGGAATGTTGTAATGGGGCAGCACAAGGAAGAGTATTTAGGATGGACTTTGATCAAACGCCTCAAGTAGATGTCGAGTTGCCGCAACATGGTCGCACATTTGAAGTGTTATATAGTGCCAGGACGATCATCGAAAGAATCTTTGGCATTCTAAAAGACGGATACAGTCTCCGTCGTGTTCACAAGCGTGGGAAACAGGCAGTTGAAGCTCATGTAGATCGATGCATGATATCTATGCATATCATGGCAAATATGGCGTACCATCAGACTGGAAAGGCCAATTGTGGATGGACACGCAATCGGCTGCAAAGAGCAAATTAAGTTATTCACAGGTGGATATGTGAATAACTCAAATGAACGTTTTCTTTCCACAAAGGGTAGTGAAAAAAACCATTTTGTGAAGGCGGGATACGTATGCCCTTTTTTTGAAGAAAAATGACCGTTTTACTTCTATTGAATTGAAAATCTGGATGTAAATTGAAAATCTGGATGAAAAGGCAAAAAAAAATCGGGATAATTAATTTTCCAGAGCCTCGCTCAAGGGTATATTTTTATTTTGGCAGAGGCTCTATGAAAAAATGATGGGGGATCGTTAATCAACTTAATTTCTTTTACCGTATCCCTCAATATCTTATGATGCTCTTCAGGCACCATCGACAGATCGTCTTGAATAGCCTTAAGATCATCAGGACTGTCGATACCATTTGTTTGGACGCGTAAAAAGTTTGGCTGATTGATTTTCACTTGGCCATCATCAAAAACAGGAATCGCCACACATCTGCATCGATACGGCGTGCCCGGCAGTCCCTCGCTCGGTGGATCACTGTATGCAAAAACTCTTCCATCCAGCACCCGGTGTGCCTGCCGGACACGGTCATCATGGCTGGTAGACCATTTGAACTTCTCCACACCCATTTCTTGGTGTCGTTTGGCTGTCATTTGCCCGAAAATGGATCCGGTTTGATCAACCGCTATGAATTGAGCCCGGTTTTTTGTCATGCCAATGCGCTCAACAAGCTGGTCACGAATTGATTTAATGCTCGAGCCATTCTTTACCCCTTGATAGATAATGCCTTCAATCTTCGGAAAAAACTCATCCCGAATGGTGCTGATATAACTCACATTCTCATTGATCGAGGACCTCATAAACTCATCAAGCCATGGCTCGCTTTGAGTCGGGTCAATCCCGATTATCCTGGCCTGCTGCTGAATATTTGCTTTGCTTTGAGCGTTCACGGCGTTTAGAAACCGTGTGCAGATATTACGAATCTCAGTTGAAGCAAAGATGCCAAGTGACAGCCCCTTGATAATCTCAATTGCCCGCTGGATGACATCCAATGGGCCGTCCATAATATATCCGTAACTATCCTGCCCGTACAGCTTTATTTGCGGTTTGATTTGCTCGTCAAACACCTGCAGGGTAACTTTGCCCAGCTCAGTTACTAAACGCTGAATATCACGAAAATACGCGGCCTCAGCAGCATGTGGATATCTTGTTTGTGGAACCGTCTTAGCCATCGTGTTTTTCTCTCCAAGCCTGGTAAACTTCGTGGGCAATGGCATCCCAGTCCACAGAGTCGCCGGACAGCTTGTTTTCCTCGGTTAACCCAAATTGCCCGAACCTGGCCTGCCGGACCTCATCCGGTGCAACGACACCGTTTCCAATGTAAATCTGGTCTGTTTCAGCCACCAGCTTTCGGATCTCTGCATCCGTCTTGCTGTCCACGTTCCAAAGAGGGTTGAACTTTATTTCCCACTCGAGGGAATTTGGGTCAATGCTACCCCCACCGATTTCATCCTGCGACCACAAAAGTAATCGGATAAGCCTTTCAATATGCGGCTTCAGTTCATTTTCCTGCATGGCCGCAATCCGAGAATAGTAGTTCATCACATCATACTGCGCACCTGCGATTGTCCCGGCCTCCTGCCCTTTAATTACGGTTTTAGGCATACGAACAGCGCCTGAGAGATAATCCCAGACGTAATCAAGCAGGTCTTTCATGCCGGATAGATTGGTCGTTTTCTTGTCCAGCTCTTCATCTTTCCCGATGATGGCCAAGGCTTCTGTGCGGAACATAAAGTCCATCAGCATACCCAATTCGTATTTGTCGGATGCGCTCATATCCTCAATGCCCTCTGCCTTGTAGACCTTGAATGCAAAATCATAAAGCATTTGTCCAACAGACCAAAGAGACGTATCCAGGACGGTAATGGCATCAAACAAAGGCTCAAGCAATGACTGCCCTTGATATTCATCCTCGAGGCGCCGAGTCTGATCATACAGCAGGCGAGATCGATGGATGCTGTCATTTACGGTACCGGCAATTTGTGTTCCAATTTGGGAGCGCCGGTTAACTTGGAAGAATTCGACGGTCCCGTAAACCGTGCGTCGGAGGTTCGAGTCCTCTCGGGGCCGCTAAAAGAAGCGCCCGCAAGCCTTTAATAATAAGGGGTTGCGGGCGTTTTGCATTTTTTTCGTGCAAAATGAGTGCATCATTACTTTTCCCTTAAAAAAAGTGCGGAGCGGAGGAAAATGAACAAAATTCAATGAATCAGTCCGAGCCGCATTGCTTTTACGGCGGCTTCCGTCCGGTTTCTGGCGTGAAGGCGTTTCATCAGGCTTGAGACATAATCTCGGACCGTATACTCGCTCAAATGCAGCATTTCCGCTGCTTCCGTCGTCGAGGCCCCGTCCGCCAAGAGCTGCAGAATATGGATTTCCCGGGCGGACAACTGGACAAGTTCCGGCTGCTTTTCGTCCCACTGGTTCGCTTTTAAAAACTTGGCCAGCAGTTCACCTGCGCTCTGGCCGAACTTCAACAGCGCTGTAAATGTGCTGCTGTCCACTTCAAAAAACTTTCCAGGCCCCTGGTCCAAAATGGCACCGCCAATTAACACCCCTTCTGACGGCACATAAATCGGGGCGACCACGACCGATTCCAGCTCAAACTCCTTCACATACTGCATCGGAAACTCTTCTGAAGCTTTTGGGATATACAGCGGCTGGAAATGCTGTACCATATTCACCTGCTGCCCCTTTCCTAGCAATATTTTAGAAATGGACGGAAAACGGTCGATCGTCTCCTTTATATTCCGAATTGCCGTATTGTTAAAATGGTAGCCGAACAGGCCGAATCCCGCCGCATCACTCTGCGAATAACGGAACAGAGCACAGCGCTCGAACGGCAAATATTGTGCGTAACCGAAAGCGATGTTTTGGATCGCTTCATTTAAATCCTGGGAGCGCATAATCCATTCGTTAAACAAAATGACTGCGTCTTTCCACTGGTCGCCCGCATATACTTTTCCGTTCCGTTCCTCCTCCATCTGCAACAAATGCATCGCATATGTCAAAAACGGGATGGTGGCCGAAACATCCTGGTCGCTCATACAAAAAATCAACGTCTCATTTTTCCACGGCACCGGAAACACATCCCGCCTTTCATCCGGTTTCCGCCGCGGCGTCCGCTTCAGCAGCGCTTCCGACAGCCAGAACCATGAAGGATCCACCCGTTCAAAAAGCCCGCTGTCAATCGCGTTCTCCTCCATCCCGATCACTTTCTTCAGCCGGTATCCCCCGTCCACATGGCTGACCCTTGCAATCCACTCAATCCGGAGCTGTTCGGATTTGGTAAGCTGCTCACAAAATGAATCCATATGAAAAGTTTCCTGTTTGGAAATGAGCAGCATTTCTTCACAAATTTTTGAAAACAGGTACTGGACGGAAGGATGCAAGTGAAAAGACCGGGTCGTGCTTTCTTTTATGGCTTTATGAACAGAGTTTTCAATTAGGGTTAAAATAAAAATGAGAACATGCGGTTCCGGCGGGCGGCGGAATTCCTTCACCCATTGCGACCGGATATCGTCAATCAGCGTTTCAACCGATTGCTGGCCGGAACGGAAAAAGGCGACAAAACAATTGAAAGCGAATTCAAAAGCATCCGCGCTGCCTTTATGTGTTTCTCTCAAATACTGCAAAATTTCCGTGCATTCCGCAATAATTTGCTGCTGGTGCGACCGCAAAAGATCTACCCCGTGTTTCATGACCATGTTCATATGCGCATTTAATGACAGCGACACCTTTCTCCCTCCTTCGTCTAAACCCCCTTGCCAGTGTTTTTTCCTATAATATTATCATAATCGGGCCGGGTTTTCGCGTTAAAAATCAAACCGGTTTTCCGATACGATATTTGTAGGCCATAAGCCGTTGAATTCCCTACAATAATAGGAATATATTTTTTTGTCTAAAATGAATAAAATAAAGAAAAATGTAAGCGATACCATTCGGAGAGGAGGAACTTTTCCCACCAAAACATTTTTCATGCCATCTTTTTTAAATGATCAAGTATTAAAGGGGAGGATTGTTACATGAACGAAGGGGCATTAGTCTTACAAGGGAGAACTTCAAAAAAATGGTTTTTTACCGCTCTGCTTTCAGGCCTTATTTTTCTGGGGGGACTTTTAGCGGTACTCGGCATTAACGGGGTTGCCGTTGCAGCAACTGTCGGCGGCATCGGCAAATTCAATGTTTCATTCAAGGAAATGCAAGGTACCGGGTTTAAATTATACGGGAGTTTATATGGGGACCCTTCCAAAGGGCAGGACCATGTCAAGCCAGTCTTTGTCAATGAAATTGATAAAGTGACGATTCAAGACTTGGTTATTAAAAAAGATGTTAAGATTCCAGTTCTCGGCGATTACCAGGTAAGAATTACGGCAGGCGACGGAAGCACACCTGTACACCTTGACGGGGTAATTCAAAAAGCTGCGCTTGTACAGGGGGATGCAGTCTTCACCAATATGAATATTTCAGAAAATTATGTCACTGCCGATGACCCTCAAGCTGCTTCAAAGGCATTTACGCAAGGGGCAGATACTTTAACGATCAAAGACGGCAGCCTGGATACACATTATCTTTTCCAAAAAGTCGCAAATCTGCCGAACCTCAAAGTGCAGTTTGTCAAAAAATAGGCTTTTCCTCAAGGAGTGATCATAATGGGCAAGTTCCATATGTTTCGCATGAATTTTAGAAACTGGAGAAGAAGCCGGCCATTCTGGGGGGCAACGTTTACGTTGCTCTCCGGGATGATCATTTTATATGTGCCGGTCCAACTTCTTGAAATTGCAGCCGCGCCCGGTAGCATGGTGTCGATCGGCCTTATTTTCGGCGGCTTGATTTTTCTGATCGGCGGAATGGGTTATTTTTTCCCGAAGTTTAATATGGTGTTCGGCATTTTGGCCATTTTCCTGTCTGTCCTTTCCATCATGGGGGCGATGGGCGGATTTTTCATTGGAACCCTGCTCGGTATCATCGGCGGGTCTTTATCTGTTTCATGGCGGGTAATCAGGCAGGAGGAAGTGCCGGCTAGTGTTGGGCCGATGGAAGAAATTGCCGCAGGGAGTGCAGAAGAAAGATAAAGACTATACACAGAAATGGTGAGGCAAGTGAAGAAAACAAAATCTTTCCTATTGACAGCCGCATTTATTGCATTTAATTTTTGCTTTTTTACAAACATTTCAGTGGCTGAATCCCCCGCAACAGACGGCTTCATCATTGAAGCAGACCGCGTGGAAGGCGTGATGCTTCCGCCCGAGATTACAGCAGGCGATACAGCAATAAAACAAAATCAGGTCATGCTCCGCCTGCAGTATGCGGATGTTACCATTTACGGACTGAAAATCACAAAAGTGCTGCAAACGCCTGAGGGACCGGTGACGATCCATATGAATGCACCCGGCCCGATCCAATTGAAAAATATGAAGGACGATGCTACAAAGGTGGACTTTGGCAGCATTTACGTCCCGGAAAAAGCCGGACAAATCGGCATGAAAAACGTCCGCCTTGTTGCCCATCAACAGCTTGCCGACAATGCGGATCTGCCGGGCCTTGACCTTTCGATGGAAACCGGCGCAGCCAATATTGACACTTCCGGTTCCGATGAAGAAACGTTGCGAAAACAGGCCGATCAGCTGACACAACTGCTTAAGGGCGGGACTTCTGATCAAAACAAGGAAGAAAAAAACGGCAAGCCTGTTACGGCTGATAAAGCAAAGGCTGGCACGCAGGATAAAGCGAAAACAGAAACACAGGATACAGAAAAACATCACGATGCGAAAACGGATGGCAAGGTTACGGATCAAAATAAAAATAAAAAACCAGAAAACGCGGATGATACAAAAACAAAGAATGCTGAGGGAACAGAATCGGACAACACTGGCACAAAACCTGCTTCCGGCCAGGAGACGGAAAAGAATGGCACCCCTGCAAAGACTGCTCCCAGCCAGAGCAGCACAGATAAAAATGTTCAACAAAAAGAAGGCAGCAACGCCGGAAATTAGGGGCGCACTGCCTTCTTTCCCATTATTGGAATAATCCCCGGATCGCGTCAAAGATGTTTTGGAAAAAGTCTTTTACGCTTTGCCAAAAACCCTTGTCTCCGGCCGCTTTATTGATCTTATCGCTCAGTTTGTCCGACAAGGAACTCAATTCGCTCTTGACCGAACCAAAATTGATGTTGAGCTTGCGCATCTGGTCGAATAAATCATACAGCAGCTGGCGGTCAGAATCGCTCAAATTGATGTTTAAATCCTTCAATTTATCATCGACGATTTTTTCAATATCTTCTTTTGTTGCCGGATGCTGGTCCGCAATTTCCTGCTTAATTTCCGTAAGAAGCTGGGTCACTTTGTCATTGCTTAACCCTTCCTTTTTCGCCAGATCCGTTGCGACATTCAGTTCCTGGCTGGCCACTTCCGTCCGATCTGAATCAAGTTTATCCCCGGATTTACTTGAATCGTCGTAAGCTTTATAAATACCGACAAGCGCTGAATGGCCGGTTACTTTGAGCGGAGAAGCCACTTCCACTTCCGCATTTTTAATCCCGGCAGTGAGCAGCGCATTTTTATACATATCCGCTGTCACTTCTGTAATATTCTCCGGTGTGACAATATTCACCTGGACACCGCCGGAATCCGTTCTTGTAATTTTTGCGGATGAGTACATATTCGAATTGCGGTTGCCGTCAGGAATGTAATGGACAAGATCATCGCCGGTTACGGTAATCTCTTCCACATTGTTTGCATCGTCCACGCCAAGTTCCTTTTCCACCTCTGCTTTTTGCGAGGCAGAAAGCGCCGCACCGGTTACAACGATCGGTTTCCCGTATTTTTCATCGATCACTGTACTATTATCGCCAGATGCTTTTGCCACACCGTTCATGCTGAATCCAAGCGCAATCATAGCGATGAACCAAATCAAGCCCAATCTTTTTAGCATTCTTTTTACGCCTCCTTTTTTGAAATGTTGCGGGCTTGCCGCCTGCCATTTCAAAAGATGCCTGCAAATCAGCCCATCGTGATGCATCATTTTTATTATACACGATTGCACCGTCCGTTTTCCCTAAAAATATGATGAGAAAACCCGGGCCTGGCGCGGGGGGATGCAACTGGATTGATTTTTCAGCGGCAGCAAAAGTATCGCCGGTTGCCCCGTTTGCTGGCAAGAGCGAAGAAAACTTGACCCATTCCTTTTATGGCAGCGGTTTCAAAAAGGAAGATTTTATACTAAAATAAAATCAGAAGGTACGACACAACAGGAAAGGTGTTTGAAGATGGGCACACAATTGCAGTCATTCCCGTGTCTTCATAGAATTCAAACGATGTACAGCGAATTTAGCGCAAAAGAACGGAAAATTGCAGACTACATCCTTGAGAACCCGCAGCGTTTGGTCCACAGCACGATCAACCAGGTGGCGGATCAGTTGCTTGTTGCCGATGCAACGGTATTCCGGTTTTGCAAACGCATCGGTTTCAGCGGATTTCAGGCGTTGAAGATTGCACTCGCTGCGGAAGCCGCCCGCCCCGGGAAAAATATGGACGAAGCAGTGAAAGATACCGACAATGAAAAAGCAGTTGCCATAAAAGTGTTTGAATCCAATATCCAGACCTTGCAGGATACGATCCATACATTGAACCAAAAACATTTGCATGAGGCCGTTGAATGGATTTGCCGTGCGAAGCATATTGTGTTTTACGGCTGCGGAAGTGCGTCCGTTATTGCCCTTGACGCCCTCGAAAAATCTTTGCAGACGGATTTGGCTGTCACGGCTTATACGGACCCCATCTGCAGCTGCTGAGCGCGGCAAGATGCACCAAAGAAGATGTGGCGGTTTTCATTTCTCACGTGGGCGCGGACAAAGAAGTATTGAAGTTGCTCCAGGCCGTTCAGAAAACCGGGGCGAAAACGATCGCGATCACGCAATTTGCAAAATCGCCGCTAAGCCAGAAAGCCGATGTCCCTTTATTTACAGTTTCACAAGAAGCAGATTTCCGCTTTTCTTCCTTTTCCGCGCGGATCGTACAGCTTAGCCTCATTGATCCCCTGTATGTCAATGTCATGCTGAGATATAAAGATACGAACGAAGAAATTTTACAAAAAGGAAAAGAAACGTACACCGTATGACAGCGCCCCGTTTCCCGGCAAACGGAGCCTGCACGCCCGTTATAATTTTCGCCGCAAATTGTAGAACGCCACGGCTGGAACCCGATGATGTTAAAATTTGCCCCCTTTTTCCTTCACTTAAATACCCATGCCGCAACAATGGCGGCATGGGCAAATTAGTTTCGGCTATATAAAGTAAACTTGGATCCCAGTACGTTTTTTTGCAGTTCGGCGGTCATCCGGACAATATCCGAATCCGGCCTGACAATGGATTTTGCCTGCTGATTGTGGGTGGCATATACCGGTTTCGCCTCGGATTGCGCCTCCGTCATTTCCCACTTCTCTCCCTTTTTTTCCAAAGTGAGACTGATCACACCGAGATGGCTCCCCCACTTGCCGGGCATCACCGCAGGCACGCCATTGATCGTCCCTTTCCGGATATCGACACCGGGAACGCCTGCAAAAAATTCGCTTGGGAACACCCTGTGCTGATGCCCGAACAGAATGGCATCAATCCCTTTTACCTCGCTTAATAAATATACGGCATCCCCTGTATAAAACGGTTGTTTTGCAGCCGGATCCACACCGCAATGGGCGAGCGCGATGATCAGGTCGGCTCCTTCCGCCTTCATTCTCGGGACAAACCAGGCAGCCGTATGCAGGATGTCCTTTGCTTTGACTTTGCCGCCAAGGCTCGGTTTTTCCCATTCAATGACAGAAGGCGTGACAAACCCAATGACCCCGATTTTCAAATGATGAGAATGCCCGTGCCGGTCTTCCACTTTTTTATTCAAAATCACATAGGGTTTAAAAAAATTTTGGTCATCTGTATCATTTTTTTCGAAATTATAGTATATATTGGCATTCACAAACGGAAACTTTGCTCCGCTGATGGTCTGTTTCAAAAAATCAAGCCCGTAATGAAAATCATGATTGCCCACGGTCGCCGCATCGTAATTTAAATGGTTCATCACACGGATAAACGGATGAACTTCCCCTTTTTTTAACGGGCGCCGGGCAGCATAAGCAGCCATTTCATTCCCTTCGAGCAAGTCCCCGTCATCAAACAGCATCGTATTTTTTGCCGCTTTCCTCTCCGCTGCAATGAGTGAAGCCGTGAGGGCAAGCCCGTAAGTCTCCGCCTCAGTGCGCGCGGCATAATCATAATTCAGCATATAGCCGTGCAAATCCGATGTCTCCAACAAACGCAAATCGACAGTGGCCCGTTTCGGCTGAAACCAAAAAGCCGCATCCGCATGTTCCGTCCGGGGAAAAAGAGCGAGGGACAGTACCGCTGCCCACATCAGCATTTTTTTGCCCATCTTTATCCCTCCAAAAATCAATACATGCTGTGAATAGTTTGTGCCCCGGGGTGCTCATTATTGCAGCCCGGCCGGTAACAATCCTTGGAAACAGAGGCACAATTTTTTCGGGCCCATGCAAAAAGGGGACACTGCCGGTGATCTTTCAACGGACAGAACATTCGCAAACAAAAAAGGCGCCCCGCCCCTGTTCCGGCAGTGCACCTTCTTTAACTTCATAGCTGATTTTAAGATTCCGTTACATATTTGTGATCTTTGGAATCGTGCCCGCCGCCGCTGATTTCAGCAAGGTACGCTTCTCCTTTTTCTTTATCATATTTTCCTTCCCATTTTGACACAATAATGGTTGCCAGTGTATTCCCAACGACATTGCAGACTGTTCTTGCCATATCTAGAATACGGTCAATCCCCGCAATAAATGCCAGGCCTTCAATCGGAATGCCGACCGTTCCCAGCGTCGCCAAAAGCACGACGAATGAAACTCCCGGAACACCGGCGATGCCTTTTGACGTGACCATCAGCACGAGCACCAGGGAAATTTGCGCACCGATGGACATATGAATCCCGTACATTTGCGCGATAAACAGCGCCGCCAGCGACTGGTACAAGGTCGAGCCGTCCAGGTTGAAGGAGTACCCGGTCGGAATAACCAGTGTGGTGATCGATTTCGGGCAACCGAATTTTTCCATTTTTTCCATGATCCTTGGCAGCACCGCTTCCGAGCTTGCAGTGGAATAGGCAAGGATCAATTCGTCTTTCAGGATCTTGAAGAGATTGAAAATATTTACACGGAAAAGCCAGCCAATCAGGCCAAGCACGACAACCACAAAGAAAATAATCGTGCCGTAAACCGTGAAAACAAGCTTGCTCAGCGGGATCAATGACTTGAGGCCGAATTGCGCAACCGTTACGCCAATAAGGCCGAATACACCGATCGGGGCCACTTTCATGACCAAATTGGTGACATAAAACATCGCTTCACTGACACCCTGGAAAAAGCGGAGCACCGGTTTTCCTTTTTCCCCGATGGCTGCTACCCCGATCCCGAACATGACAGAGAAGAAAATGATTGGAAGCATGTTCCCTTGTGAAAGGGATTCAAACAAGTTCGTCGGCACAATATTTAAGATCGTATCGACTATGCCATTGTGCTGCGTCTCTTTCGTTGTTTCCACATAACTGCTGATCGATGTTTTTGCCAGCGAACCCATATCCACCCCTGTACCCGGATGGAACAAGTTTCCGGCCAGCAGCCCGACTACAATTGCAATGGTCGTGACAATTTCAAAATAGATTAATGCTTTCAGGCCGAGCTTTCCAACCTGCTTCATATCTCCTGCACCGGCAACACCGACAATCAGGCTTGAAACGACAATCGGGATCACAATCATTTTAATCAAGCGCAAAAAGAAATCGCCAAACGGCTGGAGAATATGGGCCACGGTGTCATTTCCGTGAAAAATGCCGCCGATCGCAATACCGAGAATCAGGCCGATAAAAATCTGCCAGGCTAAACTCACTCTTTTCATGTAGGTCCCTCCCAGATGCCAATATTTTTTCAAAAAGCGCAGTACGCAAGCTGCATACCGGATTGTTTGTAAAACTCAAATTGCAGATACCACCGGTTTCCGGATTTCCATGCGGAAACCGAATTTGCGGATGAAAAAAAACCACGAAAGAGAGAAATTCCTTCGCAGCATTTTTGCTTAAAAGGCGTGTCCAAAAAACACACGCAGTTCTCTCCAGACGCTTACGAGGTTAGCTGACGGATTAGGGAATAAAGAGTTTCCCTACCTTTCAATGAAAGGTTTCACCCCTGGTGCCCAAAGCACCCGTTGGTTCCCCCGTTTACATAAACATGTAATTGAGCGATGATATGAAGTTTTTAAAAGATAAAAAACAACTCATCCTTCTCCAATGTTTTAGCGTCCTTTGCCATTATATAATATTTTAATATAATATAGCAAATAAATTTTTTTATAGCGAGAGGACGGACGCATTCGCGTTGCATAGCCGGCATCAATTTGCTGGTCATCCGTGGGAGATAGCATTTCACGCTTCAATTTGCTAAAATAAAACCAGTCGATACTTTGTGAAAAGAGGTACATTATGACACTTTTTTATTTTGTGCGCCATGGCCAGACAGAATGGAACGCCGACCGGAACAGATATTGCGGGAGAAGCGATATCGGTTTGTCTGAGACCGGCGTGCGGCAGGCGAAACTGGCGGCAGGATTTTTAAAGGATATTCCGTTTGATGCGGTTTACACATCAACATTGGCCCGTGCTGTCCGTACGGCAGAAATTCTCGTGAAGGGGCGGAATTTGGAAATACACCAAGATCCGCGTCTTGTCGAAACGGACTTCGGTGCCTGGGAAGGAGAACGGCAGGAAGACTTTTCCGTAAACTATGCGGAGAATTGGGAGGCATGGCTACAAGATCCGGGCGCGACACATGCGGGTTATACGGGGGAAACGGCCGTCCAGGTCTATAACCGTGTCCGTGCCTGTATCAATGAGCTGGTGGAAAAACATCCGGAGGAAACCGTCCTTGTTGTGGCCCACAGCATGGCAATCCGCTTTTTCGTCGCCGGAACACTGGAAGTCCCGTTTAAAAATTACCGGATGATCCCGCAAGACAACACGGGCATTACAATTTACAAAGAGGCACCGGAAAACGCCGGATTTCTGGCCATTAATCTAAATACGCATTTATATGCAATAAAATGAGGGTTAGACATTTTCAGAATAACGATTGCCCATTGCTACAGGAACCCAGCCCATGCCGGTTGAATAACGGAACCGGCATGGGCTGGGTTATTTGAAAATGAACGTAATCCATGATGCGTTTTTATAATTTGTTTCATCAAAAATCCGGGACAAGATTGGTGCATGAACCCGTAGGAAATGGAAATTTTACAAAGGCATGCAGCTGCCTTGCCTGCTTGAGGGGTTGCGATCTCTGGTCTCGGCAAGAAGACTGGCCCCTTTGCCCGGACTCCTCTTTGCACGCAAAAGCTGGTTCATTGGCAAGCCAGAAGCGGATTTGTTCATCAACAATGTGGATTTGAATGGCGGGGATTCTACAATGGCATGCAGCTGCCTTGCCTGCTTGAGGGGTTGCTGTGCCTGGATTTGGCAAGGAAACTGGCCCCTTTGCCCGGACTCCTCTTTGCACGCGAAAGCTGGTTCATGGCAAGCCAGAAACGGATTTGTTCATCAACAATGTGGATTAATGATGATGGAATGGCAGGGATCATTGGCCCGCCATTTTTATATGAAAGCGTTTACAATTTGAAAAGGGGTTAAAACCGCACCGTTTTCATGCTAAACTGGAAGGGAGACTGTAAAAATAGAGCCTGGAGACCGTATTACTCTTACTTTGGATTTGGGA
The DNA here is from genome assembly GCF_038008605.1 of Weizmannia sp. FSL W8-1119. Taxonomy (NCBI): domain Bacteria; kingdom Bacillati; phylum Bacillota; class Bacilli; order Caryophanales; family Bacillaceae; genus Heyndrickxia; species Weizmannia sp. FSL W8-1119. Next base: position 2,546,570 of record NZ_JBBOZL010000001.1, read on the forward strand.
ACTGCAAGTAAGAATCATGAGAAAATAGGGGGGATTTTTTGCTGAAGCTCTATTTTCTTTGTGTCTCCGGCTCTTTGTCAACTTTGTACAGACACTCATCAACAAAATAATTTCTATACACTTATATTATACACAATTATTTTGGAAGTCAACCATTTTTTTGATTTTTTTTAAGGAGCAGTAGCGATGGCCGATCACGGGAATGAAAACATGGATAACGTTAAAGCAATATTCGCAGCCCGTTTGAAAAAAGTGCGGGCAGCTCAAGGCTACAGCCAGCCTGAACTTGCGAAAAGGGTCGGGGTAAGCGACCGGAACATTTCGAACTACGAAACTGGATACAGTTTTCCTTCTATTAAAGTGTTATACCGGATCTCGCAAGTGTTAAAAGTATCCATTGATTATCTTTTAGGCCTTACCAACCATGTGGGCCTGAAAACAAATGAAGCGGTCAGTAATCCGGAAAAGAAACTGCTTGAGACGTTGAGCCATGAACCGGATTTATATCAAATGATGCTGAAAGATCCTGAGAAAATGGCAAGCCGGATTTATCAGACTTGGAATTTGATCAGGGAACTGGACGATGAGGATGACAGAAATACATAATCGGGGGCTGCTGAATAAGCAAAAGCCCTGGACCCGTTTCCGGGGACTATAAAAACAAGGGCAATTTCATAAAGAGGGTTTGTCACTGCTGCCTGCACGATCTGCGCCTCTTTTTGGATCTAAAGAAAAAAGAAGGCGGCATCAACCAGTTTTGCGGCTGAGCGAACCAGAGATAAAGCTTTGTCTGGTTCGCTCAGCAAGCCTTCAATGGGAAAAACTTTAAAATCTTTTTTGGGCAGGGCTGCTTGCTTCTGTTTTATTATTCCTGCAGGCGGGACTTGGGCTCTTTTCTTTCTGGCCAGGCAGCTGCATGCAAGGCTGCATGGAACAGTAGGAACCGGAATTATTACCGGCAGCACTTCTGGCAGCAATAATTGCTCAATTCCATCGGGAATGCCAAGCGTTGCATCAAAGGGTAAGTTTTAGAAAAGATCAAAAATTGTTTCTATTTGGTGGATGTTGTTTTATTTCATGCCCCCTATGCAGGGAGCCGACGGCATAGGTTTCTTTATCTACCTCTTGGATTCACATTTCAATCCACGCCCCCATGTAGGGAGCGACGCAATACGGCAATACGAACAAAAATTCCGACACCGATTTCAATCCACGCCCCCATGTAGGGAGCGACATCAAAGGAGGAATAAAAATGGCATGGTATTACGATTTCAATCCACGCCCCCATGTAGGGAGCGACTCTTCATCCGGTCGTGCAATGCATTTATCAAAAGATTTCAATCCACGCCCCCATGTAGGGAGCGACCCAGTGCGAAAACGATATTTATCCTCTGGATCATATTTCAATCCACGCCCCCATGTAGGGAGCGACAAGGCGGCAGCTCCTGCACTTTCATCCCTAGTTCTATTTCAATCCACGCCCCCATGTAGGGAGCGACTTTCCACTCGTTAAATAGTTCAGCTGTTTTCCCAATTTCAATCCACGCCCCCATGTAGGGAGCGACTTTCCACTCGTTAAATAGTTCAGCTGTTTTCCCAATTTCAATCCACGCCCCCATGTAGGGAGCGACCCAGTGCGAAAACGATATTTATCCTCTGGATCATATTTCAATCCACGCCCCCATGTAGGGAGCGACTTTCCACTCGTTAAATAGTTCAGCTGTTTTCCCAATTTCAATCCACGCCCCCATGTAGGGAGCGACACTCGTAACCGTCTTCGGCATCTTGCGAATCAAGATTTCAATCCACGCCCCCATGTAGGGAGCGACAAGAATACCGTATTTTGGTTAACGTAGTCGATATTTCAATCCACGCCCCCATGTAGGGAGCGACCCAGAAAAGCGACATGGAGAAGATTAAAACCGAAAAATTTCAATCCACGCCCCCATGTAGGGAGCGACAAAACGAGTATAGACAAAGGTTGGTACGGTAAGATTTCAATCCACGCCCCCATGTAGGGAGCGACAGCCCAGGCGAGAAGTGGCAAGCCTCTTTGCGCATTTCAATCCACGCCCCCATGTAGGGAGCGACCACAATGTGGCGGAAATGCTTGGGTTCCCGAGGCATTTCAATCCACGCCCCCATGTAGGGAGCGACGCTTGGTGCTGTTGCGGCGGCTGGTGGTTTGTCTATTTCAATCCACGCCCCCATGTAGGGAGCGACAAAAGTACTTTTTTATCTTCTTCCGGCAAAGTATATTTCAATCCACGCCCCCATGTAGGGAGCGACTCGAGAATACGGTTCAGTATCTCCAATATAACATATTTCAATCCACGCCCCCATGTAGGGAGCGACTACAGCGTGATAATGTATAGCACCCCGTTTCTGATTTCAATCCACGCCCCCATGTAGGGAGCGACCAGATGCACCGTTAATCTTGCCACGTTTTCCCTGATTTCAATCCACGCCCCCATGTAGGGAGCAACTTATAACAAATGGGGGATCAGGCGGCTGCAATAATTTCAATCCACGCCCCCATGTAGGGAGCGACACGGTTTGAAAGGACAAGACGCAGGCACATCATTATTTCAATCCACGCCCCCATGTAGGGAGCGACAAGCCGCCCTTGACAGTGAGCCTCTGGCGCCCCTATTTCAATCCACGCCCCCATGTAGGGAGCGACAACAACGAGGATGAAATGAGGCGGATTTTGAATATTTCAATCCACGCCCCCATGTAGGGAGCGACTATCAGCAGAATGGCTGATTGAAAAAGCAAACAATTTCAATCCACGCCCCCCATGTAGGGAGCGACAAAACCAGTATAGGGGAGTGAGAAAATGCGGGCTATTTCAATCCACGCCCCCATGTAGGGAGCGACTTTTTAAAAAACCGCCGTTTTTTTGGTTTTATCGATTTCAATCCACGCCCCCATGTAGGGAGCGACGGCCTCGCTCTAGTAAATACATCAGCTGATCTCGATTTCAATCCACGCCCCCATGTAGGGAGCGACTGCCCAGGTGCTCACTTTTGCAGAAATAAAATAATTATTTCAATCCACGCCCCCATGTAGGGAGCGACGCCTTGTTCGCGATTGTGGTGGCTAACGTCTATAATTTCAATCCACGCCCCCATGTAGGGAGCGACGTTGCCCAAATCAGCCCAATTACAAAAATCAATACATTTCAATCCACGCCCCCATGTAGGGAGCGACGAAACTATGGCACCGTTGGGATATTATCTGCGATATTTCAATCCACGCCCCCATGTAGGGAGCGACTTGCTAATGGGCCTATTACTCGCGAAATCATATGATTTCAATCCACGCCCCCATGTAGGGAGCGACCCGCGCGGTAAAATATGCAGAACAGTTAATGCCAATTTCAATCCACGCCCCCATGTAGGGAGCGACGGCCTGCGTGATAAGAACGGCCGGGAGATTTATATTTCAATCCACGCCCCCATGTAGGAAGCGACCTGATGTCTACAAACGTTGGTGCTGGCGCATTTATTTCAATCCACGCCCCCATGTAGGGAGCGACGGTATTAGTGATAAACAGCTAAAAAGTGTGACGATTTCAATCCACGCCCCCATGTAGGGAGCGACGCTGGAGGAAATGAATACGGCCGGTTTGCAAATTATTTCAATCCACGCCCCCATGTAGGGAGCGACGGCTGATTGGGCAGGATGTCATATAGATAGGGGTATTTCAATCCACGCCCCCATGTAGGGAGCGACGCCATACGAATTCCTTCTTGAGTTGCGTCAATCGAATTTCAATCCACGCCCCCATGTAGGGAGCGACGAGGCGTCGGAAATCAGATTCTGGACGGCAAATTATTTCAATCCACGCCCCCATGTAGGGAGCGACTTCATTTTCATAACGTGGTTCAGGCCCATTTCCTATTTCAATCCACGCCCCCATGTAGGGAGCGACGTCATTTTCGTGTACTTCGCGGGCTATGATTGTTATTTCAATCCACGCCCCCATGTAGGGAGCGACTAGAGCCAGCGGAAACGGATCATGGCAGCACGTCATTTCAATCCACGCCCCCATGTAGGGAGCGACTATGAATATGCATATATAGCGGTTCTAATCGGCGATTTCAATCCACGCCCCCATGTAGGGAGCGACGACGACATGGTGGCACTATACGCCAGCTATTTTATTTCAATCCACGCCCCCATGTAGGGAGCGACGGAAATTAGCAATAACCCAGCGTTTACCACCGCATTTCAATCCACGCCCCCATGTAGGGAGCGACGAAATTTTCGTCGTTGAACGTGTTGCCGTATACGATTTCAATCCACGCCCCCATGTAGGGAGCGACAATGCACACCATCCGCGATATATACAGTATCCGATTTCAATCCACGCCCCCATGTAGGGAGCGACCTATTCGACGCAAAGACGGGTGAGCTAGTAGAAAATTTCAATCCACGCCCCCATGTAGGGAGCGACCTATTCGACGCAAAGACGGGTGAGCTAGTAGAAAATTTCAATCCACGCCCCCATGTAGGGAGCGACCAGAAACGAAAGTTTATATAAAACAAATCTTCGAATTTCAATCCACGCCCCCATGTAGGGAGCGACTATCGCACTCGAACTCTTGATTGTTAATCGACGTATTTCAATCCACGCCCCCATGTAGGGAGCGACTTTCGTTTGATACAGTTATCGATGATACTACCAAATTTCAATCCACGCCCCCATGTAGGGAGCGACGTATCCTTTTCTTCCGAGAGTACAATACGAAGGTATTTCAATCCACGCCCCCATGTAGGGAGCGACGCGGGACATGATTGATTTAGATGCCATCAATTGGATTTCAATCCACGCCCCCATGTAGGGAGCGACACTGCGTAATCAATTCGTTAATACTTTGTGGCGTATTTCAATCCACGCCCCCATGTAGGGAGCGACAAACAGCCATTATGTCACCGTGCTAAATATGGGTATTTCAATCCACGCCCCCATGTAGGGAGCGACGACTACGACGGCTTGCACTACGAACCTTGCGCTGATTTCAATCCACGCCCCCATGTAGGGAGCGACGAAGGGAATGACGCTGAATGACAAACGAAGAACTATTTCAATCCACGCCCCCATGTAGGGAGCGACCAATTTCTTTATAGAGATGCAACCTGCCTTATCTATTTCAATCCACGCCCCCATGTAGGGAGCGACGACAACCCAACAATTATCTTTTTACGCAAAGTGCCATTTCAATCCACGCCCCCATGTAGGGAGCGACTATACCGCATGCTGCCGTTTGTACATTTCGACACATTTCAATCCACGCCCCCATGTAGGGAGCGACGCATCTAAGAATGAGTCACAAAACGTATGATATTATTTCAATCCACGCCCCCATGTAGGGAGCGACGTTGACCGAGGAAAATTATAGTATTTTAGCGAAAATTTCAATCCACGCCCCCATGTAGGGAGCGACGGAGGACGATCACAATGGCTAAACGGAGACTAAACATTTCAATCCACGCCCCCATGTAGGGAGCGACTGGACTTTTTCTGTAAACAAATAATACAACTAGGGATTTCAATCCACGCCCCCATGTAGGGAGCGACATTTCACACTGATATATTGTGTCGTTAAAAATAATATTTCAATCCACGCCCCCATGTAGGGAGCGACACCTAGAAATTACTGGCCAGGGTTGCCGGGAGTACATTTCAATCCACGCCCCCATGTAGGGAGCGACCGAGGCAGATAGTGTTAAATATTTATAAAGATAAAATTTCAATCCACGCCCCCATGTAGGGAGCGACACTTGCACACCGTCAATCGTTTTATTAGTCGTAAATTTCAATCCACGCCCCCATGTAGGGAGCGACCATTTCCGATCTGCACTTTTGGGCTGATACGTTGATTTCAATCCACGCCCCCATGTAGGGAGCGACAGCGCCTAATGGTTTTCATGCCGCCGCGCCATGATTTCAATCCACGCCCCCATGTAGGGAGCGACCGGACTAATCGGCGGAGGACTTGACGGTTTAAAATTTCAATCCACGCCCCCATGTAGGGAGCGACCAGCGCGCTTGATGGAGATATTATACGACAAGCCGATTTCAATCCACGCCCCCATGTAGGGAGCGACAAATATTACTTTTACTGATCCTATCGACATTACGATTTCAATCCACGCCCCCATGTAGGGAGCGACGTCGAGCACGTCTACTTCCAACGTGTGGCCGTCTATTTCAATCCACGCCCCCATGTAGGGAGCGACAATTTGGGTTTAACTGCAGAAGAAGCCGAAAAATTATTTCAATCCACGCCCCCATGTAGGGAGCGACTCCCGGGCCACCGAAGTGTCCGGCAAGTCAATTTCATTTCAATCCACGCCCCCATGTAGGGAGCGACGCACGTAGATGGGTCAAATTTCGATTCTAAGTTAATTTCAATCCACGCCCCCATGTAGGGAGCGACTGCCTAACAGCTATATCAATTCTATTACCACCTATTTCAATCCACGCCCCCATGTAGGGAGCGACACCAAAAAATGATTTTTCTTGCACCCATTCTTTATTTCAATCCACGCCCCCATGTAGGGAGCGACTTTAGTAGGTGATCCAGCAGACCTAAATGCGGTAAATTTCAATCCACGCCCCCATGTAGGGAGCGACCTCCACAACTTTGAGGAGTCAACTTACACCAACATTTCAATCCACGCCCCCATGTAGGGAGCGACAAAGTTTCCGTTTCCAATGTTTATGTTCACGCCGATTTCAATCCACGCCCCCATGTAGGGAGCGACGTAAGCGCCAAGTTTTTCAATAGCAAAGTCACATTTATTTCAATCCACGCCCCCATGTAGGGAGCGACGTTAAAGCGGTCAACCTGCTTAAACTGTACAATGATATTTCAATCCACGCCCCCATGTAGGGAGCGACCCGTTACCAAAATCGCCAAGGATTACGGCATGAGCGATTTCAATCCACGCCCCCATGTAGGGAGCGACTACCAAACCGACATGAATTTCTGATTCTCCCTTATTTCAATCCACGCCCCCATGTAGGGAGCGACTATTGCCATTTATCTAAAACTGTCTTATCGGCTTATTTCAATCCACGCCCCCATGTAGGGAGCGACTTTACAAAAGCGATATAACATTAAAAAATGAAAAATTTCAATCCACGCCCCCATGTAGGGAGCGACCTTCCCCAAATCTGCAGACAGCGCAGATAAGGACATTTCAATCCACGCCCCCATGTAGGGAGCGACAAAGGAGGTCTTGCAAATAACCATGTATCACTCATTTCAATCCACGCCCCCATGTAGGGAGCGACGAGAAGTACTTACAAACCGCAGCCTGACCGTGGAAATTTCAATCCACGCCCCCATGTAGGGAGCGACGTAGTAGCGTGCAAAGCCGGATCCAATTGAGTATTATTTCAATCCACGCCCCCATGTAGGGAGCGACGAAACTTGATAAAGCAATTGGTAATTCTTCTGATAATTTCAATCCACGCCCCCATGTAGGGAGCGACTTGCGGTACAAAGCCTGGATAACTGTAAACGGAAAATTTCAATCCACGCCCCCATGTAGGGAGCGACGCATCAAGACCGGAACCGAGCGCATTTTTCGGCTGATTTCAATCCACGCCCCCATGTAGGGAGCGACGCGAGCTGATGAATAATGGCTGATGTTGATATTTCATTTCAATCCACGCCCCCATGTAGGGAGCGACGGAACAGCAGCAAGAGTGTCCGGAAGATGGATTGATTTCAATCCACGCCCCCATGTAGGGAGCGACGAAACAGGGATGACCTCGACATATTGTTCAAGCATTTCAATCCACGCCCCCATGTAGGGAGCGACCAACAGGGCAGCTGAATGACCGCATTACATTCGTATTTCAATCCACGCCCCCATGTAGGGAGCGACTGCATAAAGATGAAAAGAAAACGGCACCCGAAATTTCAATCCACGCCCCCATGTAGGGAGCGACTGGTACTTAATGCCAAAAAAATATGATCTTAAAGATTTCAATCCACGCCCCCATGTAGGGAGCGACCATCCAGTGCTTTTTATGATCAACATGGAAAGCTATTTCAATCCACGCCCCCATGTAGGGAGCGACTCCAAACCGAAAATCTTGTGCTTACCCAGCAGGTATTTCAATCCACGCCCCCATGTAGGGAGCGACCCGAAGAAGCTTATTACAACGGAAGATTAATGCTAATTTCAATCCACGCCCCCATGTAGGGAGCGACCTTATTCAGCGCCTTCACTTTCGCAACCGTCGTCATTTCAATCCACGCCCCCATGTAGGGAGCGACACAACAGGGCAGCTGAATGACCGCATTACATTCGTATTTCAATCCACGCCCCCATGTAGGGAGCGACCTTAAAGGGTGCCCTGGACTTGGCGACCGCCGGGATTTCAATCCACGCCCCCATGTAGGGAGCGACTTCTTAGAAATGGTGTGTATATTAAGTCAAAATAATTTCAATCCACGCCCCCATGTAGGGAGCGACATAACCTTCATCCACTTATAGACAATATGCTTATATTTCAATCCACGCCCCCATGTAGGGAGCGACGCTTGATCATGCGTACTATCAATAATATGACAGGCATTTCAATCCACGCCCCCATGTAGGGAGCGACTTTGTTGCGGAATCGACTGTTGTAATTACAAAAATTTCAATCCACGCCCCCATGTAGGGAGCGACTCAAGGATAATCAAGTTTTATCCAAGATGCCCATATTTCAATCCACGCCCCCATGTAGGGAGCGACTCGTACCTAAATGAGATAGAAAGCTATGCGAACCCATTTCAATCCACGCCCCCATGTAGGGAGCGACTTATGGCACATGCCCGGGTTGAAATGCAGGACTTATTTCAATCCACGCCCCCATGTAGGGAGCGACTATTTATTTACATTTGCCATTTGTAAAAACAATTATTTCAATCCACGCCCCCATGTAGGGAGCGACTGTGTTGGCTAAAGAGTATCCGCTTAAAATATAAATTTCAATCCACGCCCCCATGTAGGGAGCGACAATACCACCATTATTGACTTAGGTCAATATATCGTATTTCAATCCACGCCCCCATGTAGGGAGCGACCAACAACACTGTTTTCAAATAGTCGCTGCTCGTATTTCAATCCACGCCCCCATGTAGGGAGCGACTAGTAAAATATAATTGTCAGATAATTGTATTTTAATTTCAATCCACGCCCCCATGTAGGGAGCGACTAAAGGGTATGGCACTGATACATTCAACAAAAAAATTTCAATCCACGCCCCCATGTAGGGAGCGACAGTATGCGGATGTAATGGGAAGTACGGTTGCGGCATTTCAATCCACGCCCCCATGTAGGGAGCGACGGATGGCGTGACGTACAAAACGGCAAAAGAAAAGATTTCAATCCACGCCCCCATGTAGGGAGCGACTTATGAAAAGAACATCTTGGGAGTTAACAAGGTATTTCAATCCACGCCCCCATGTAGGGAGCGACTTAAGTATTTCACTTTCTTTTTGGTTTTGGAAGATTTCAATCCACGCCCCCATGTAGGGAGCGACTGGAGATCATCGGAGGTCTCCACGCCGAATCCGTATTTCAATCCACGCCCCCATGTAGGGAGCGACGAGGGGAACGTAAATCTGAAAAGTTGTTTTAATCATTTCAATCCACGCCCCCATGTAGGGAGCGACCTTGCCGATTATATTTTCACTCGAGATGTCCAAAATTTCAATCCACGCCCCCATGTAGGGAGCGACGAAATCGAAAGCAGGCACATAAAAATTCTCAATATTTCAATCCACGCCCCCATGTAGGGAGCGACTGATGGTAAGCAGCTGTACGAATTATCGCTCCATATTTCAATCCACGCCCCCATGTAGGGAGCGACATGAATATGATATTGATTTTGGCCTTTTGCGCGATTTCAATCCACGCCCCCATGTAGGGAGCGACCTGTTCACTTTGTTCACTTTGATTTTGAGAAAGTATTTCAATCCACGCCCCCATGTAGGGAGCGACGTAGCGGTTGCCATCGCGGAACAGGTTTTAGAAATTTCAATCCACGCCCCCATGTAGGGAGCGACATATATGCGTAAGCATGAAGGCGGATGATTACCTGATTTCAATCCACGCCCCCATGTAGGGAGCGACGGCAACAGCGGATGAATACGAGCCACTGGCACGGATTTCAATCCACGCCCCCATGTAGGGAGCGACTGTGGCAACAAAAGGAGGATTAAAAACAAAAATCATTTCAATCCACGCCCCCATGTAGGGAGCGACCCATAAAAATAATTCTCACCAATTTCCCAACCGATTTCAATCCACGCCCCCATGTAGGGAGCGACGTCGTACAAGCAAGCCAGCGCCGGAAAAAGCGAGTATTTCAATCCACGCCCCCATGTAGGGAGCGACTCAATTGCGGCAGCCTGGGCAGCCTCTAATTTTTATTTCAATCCACGCCCCCATGTAGGGAGCGACTGTAATAATTTCGGCCTTTACCGTTCCCAGATTTTATTTCAATCCACGCCCCCATGTAGGGAGCGACTTATTTCTTATTGGATAAAAACCTTTTGTTACTTATTTCAATCCACGCCCCCATGTAGGGAGCGACCTTGTTATTGAAAAAATAAAACCATGGAAAACTAATTTCAATCCACGCCCCCATGTAGGGAGCGACAAAAAGGCGGGCAGGCGTCCGGCGGGCGGGTAGGATTTCAATCCACGCCCCCATGTAGGGAGCGACAAAAAGGCGGGCAGGCGTCCGGCGGGCGGGTAGGATTTCAATCCACGCCCCCATGTAGGGAGCGACGATACCTAAGTTTTTTAAAGGTTTGAGTAAGAATTTCAATCCACGCCCCCATGTAGGGAGCGACGATTTTACAGTCACAGACTTATCATTACTTGGAATTTCAATCCACGCCCCCATGTAGGGAGCGACATTCTAGGGACTGGAATGTTAAACCTGAGGAAAATTTCAATCCACGCCCCCATGTAGGGAGCGACGCCGGGGACGCCCCCCGGACGGCGCCCCCAAAACATTTCAATCCACGCCCCCATGTAGGGAGCGACAACTTTGGCTTTTCGCCGTCAACTGTAATATTAATTTCAATCCACGCCCCCATGTAGGGAGCGACTGAAAAATTTATGGAGGGAGAAGAGAAACATGATATTTCAATCCACGCCCCCATGTAGGGAGCGACGCCGAAAACGTGCCTTACACGAGGTGCGAAAAGATATTTCAATCCACGCCCCCATGTAGGGAGCGACATGGATGGGCGCTTTTAATATGCAAACGGGCGGTATTTCAATCCACGCCCCCATGTAGGGAGCGACTTTCGCCATTTTCGAGTTTTTCCTTGAGCATGATATTTCAATCCACGCCCCCATGTAGGGAGCGACGTGGTTGAACACAACTCAAACAGCAGGGCATTTAATTTCAATCCACGCCCCCATGTAGGGAGCGACGTAAGTTTTACCCTGGCTGTTAACCGGCCATTTAATTTCAATCCACGCCCCCATGTAGGGAGCGACTTAATCATTCCGCTTTTTCGTCCCCTTCCGTTTTAATTTCAATCCACGCCCCCATGTAGGGAGCGACCTTTGATGTCGGCTATTTCCTTTTCTTCGCTTTATTTCAATCCACGCCCCCATGTAGGGAGCGACGTTAAACGCGGCGACACGATCGGTGAGATCGCCAAATTTCAATCCACGCCCCCATGTAGGGAGCGACGGCATAAAGAACGTCAACCGCATTTTTGTTGGCATTTCAATCCACGCCCCCATGTAGGGAGCGACGTACCATGCTTTCATGGCCAAAAGTTTTGCGAATATTTCAATCCACGCCCCCATGTAGGGAGCGACTTTAATCATTCCGCTTTTTCGTCCCCTTCCGTTTTAATTTCAATCCACGCCCCCATGTAGGGAGCGACAAGTTCCCTCCCAATTTCATTTATAAAATCTGTATTTCAATCCACGCCCCCATGTAGGGAGCGACGGGGCGGATAAGGTAACGAAATATTACACTGTTAAATTTCAATCCACGCCCCCATGTAGGGAGCGACGTTTGACCTTCCTCTAATACGTCAGTTACACCTTATTTCAATCCACGCCCCCATGTAGGGAGCGACGTACACGGCAACGGATCCAAACGCTGTAATAATGATTTCAATCCACGCCCCCATGTAGGGAGCGACGCGATCTCAAAAATCTGTAAGGGGGTGATGAAAACATTTCAATCCACGCCCCCATGTAGGGAGCGACATACGAGGAAGAATTCAACAAAAAATTATTGACGATTTCAATCCACGCCCCCATGTAGGGAGCGACACCATTTGGGGTCACTTCTTTAATTTTGTCGCTATTTCAATCCACGCCCCCATGTAGGGAGCGACTGGTCAGGAGTTTTATTTAAATAAGGGTCAGTTTATTTCAATCCACGCCCCCATGTAGGGAGCGACAACGGATATAGGACGTATAGTGTATTGCTCGACAATTTCAATCCACGCCCCCATGTAGGGAGCGACGAGGTTTTTTCGACTTTTCGGCTTCCGAGGCGATTATTTCAATCCACGCCCCCATGTAGGGAGCGACTAAAATCAGCTTCATACGTCTTGTCTCCAATTTATTTCAATCCACGCCCCCATGTAGGGAGCGACCAGACTAATTTGGACAATTTGCAGGTGGGTGGAAGATTTCAATCCACGCCCCCATGTAGGGAGCGACACCAGGGCCATGCGCGACAACCAGCGCAAAATTATTTCAATCCACGCCCCCATGTAGGGAGCGACATTGTACTTTTCTATTTGTTCATCTATATTTGCCGATTTCAATCCACGCCCCCATGTAGGGAGCGACATCAAATCCATTAAAAATGTTCCCATGACCTGGATTTCAATCCACGCCCCCATGTAGGGAGCGACTTTACCGTCAACCACTTTCGACAACAGCGAATCAAATTTCAATCCACGCCCCCATGTAGGGAGCGACTTTTAAGACTGATCGGGTATATTACCAAAATAATATTTCAATCCACGCCCCCATGTAGGGAGCGACTTAGACGGGATGAGGTAATAGACCATGGTCCGGAAATTTCAATCCACGCCCCCATGTAGGGAGCGACTTTTGATTTCCACTCGTTTTCCCCTGCTCATAGGATTTCAATCCACGCCCCCATGTAGGGAGCGACTTTTGTTGATTTTTGAGCATCGTAGGCAGAAGCATTTCAATCCACGCCCCCATGTAGGGAGCGACTTATTTTACTTCTGACACCTGTAAGCTGTATGTCATTTCAATCCACGCCCCCATGTAGGGAGCGACGTGCAAACATCATGGTCGGGCGATCAGGCGAAAGATTTCAATCCACGCCCCCATGTAGGGAGCGACAATAAGTCGGATAAACCGCCCTTCCTTTAGAAAGATTTCAATCCACGCCCCCATGTAGGGAGCGACTGAGATGCTCGGTTTTACTTGGGATCAGATTGAAATTTCAATCCACGCCCCCATGTAGGGAGCGACCGCCTATACGTTTATATCAGAAACTGCGCTGACGATTTCAATCCACGCCCCCATGTAGGGAGCGACCCAAGTTATCTCCCATTTGTTATTATTAGGCAGATTTCAATCCACGCCCCCATGTAGGGAGCGACTTTTAGTCTTGTGGGCAAACGTATGGGTATTTTAAATTTCAATCCACGCCCCCATGTAGGGAGCGACTTGGTATTCGCCGTAGCCTTTCGGGTCGCTGCATATTTCAATCCACGCCCCCATGTAGGGAGCGACGCCGCCGGTCCGCATTGTTCCTGTTTCGACAAAATATTTCAATCCACGCCCCCATGTAGGGAGCGACATCATCGATTGGCATAAGCCAGTCACTAATTTGGTATTTCAATCCACGCCCCCATGTAGGGAGCGACCGATGCAGCTGAAAAGGCAAAGGGGTACAAGGTAATTTCAATCCACGCCCCCATGTAGGGAGCGACTATTGCCCAGCCCAATCTTGTCAAAGATTTTATTATTTCAATCCACGCCCCCATGTAGGGAGCGACGATGGAGGCCATATGTCATCCGCGCGCTGGCCATATTTCAATCCACGCCCCCATGTAGGGAGCGACAGCGGAATTTGGTCAAAAAGGCGAATGTACGTTTTTAAAACAACCAAATTTCGCTATTTCCTCTGACAAAACAAAGGACTATTTTCCATATAAAATCAATATGTGTAAAATATTGGTTTATATTTTGGTGCGAACTCACTGGAAAATCGTGTGTGCTACACCTTCGCACTAAAAGATCAGAGGGTCCTCTAAATCCAAAGATGGTTTTGCCCCAATATGCATTACTTTATTTTTATAGTTATTCCCCAACTGATAAAATCTCAAGCTATCTTCGTCCGGATCAATAATATTAGACAGTTCAATCTTCAAAGATGCAAATTGAGTTGCATCAACATAGCATTCAAAGACAGAATTCTGAACACGCTGGCCATAGTTTTGACAAACTTTCGCCACTTTTCTCAGCCTTTTCTGCCCAGCTCCGGTCAAAGTACTCACATCATAAGTAATGACAACAAGCAAAATCTTCCACCTACTTCCACAGAAAAGGAGGATACTCATCTAGATCTCCTCTTAAAAACCGGGCCAACAACAAAGCTTGTGCATGAGGAACCAGTCCCCATGAAATCTTTTCTCCTAGAAACGGATGAGTAATCTTTTCCTGTTTTTTATTTTGCCAAGCTTTTAGAAACTTTTTTCTTGCTTCGTCTGTCATAATAACGGTTCCATTTTCCTTTTTTAAAAAATCATCTTTGTTGATTACCTTGGTATTAATGAGTGAAAGTACAAAACGGTCCGCATACACACCTCTTAATTCTTCCATCAAATCCAGAGCAAGTGAAACCCTGCCCGGCCTGTCTTGGTGCATAAATCCAACATAAGCATCAAGGCCTACTCCTTCCAGTGCGGAAGCTGTGTCATTTGCCAGTAATGTATAAGCAAAGGACAGCATGGCGTTCACGTTATCCAAAGGCGGCCGGCGTGAACGGGAATGAAAGAAAAAATCATCCTTCTGCTGTAGAATCATCTGGTCAAATAATTTATTGTAATTGATGGCAGCCTGCCCTTCTAACCCCCTCAATGTTTCTAAACTATCACATAGTCTGACCTGCTTGATAATGGCGGATAAAAGCTGGGAAACATCCTTAAATTGCGCAACATCAATACGCAACGGATAATCTCTTGTCATTCTTTCAAGAATCCATTTTTGGTTGTATATCTTCCCAATAATAAAATTTCTGGCAATTTGAACCGAAGCGATTTCATCATCTGAGATACGGTATTGTTTTTTTCGCAAAACAACATTTCCTCTGCTTTTACCAATTACTCTGGCTAGAAAGCGGCCGTTCATTGTAAAGAATATGAGAGAAATATTCCTTTCCGCACAGTACCCCATCAAGGCAGGACTGGCCCCGGTATAACCAAAAGCAGCGACTGACTCCAAATTGTGCAGTGGCAGTCTCCCCAATTGTTCCTTCTCTTTTAAAAGCACAATATTGTCTCCATCCAAGGATAAATAAACATCCGGCTGCGTAATAAATAAAGTGTTCAGAAGTTTTTTCACTCCTTTATCTTCCCTTCTATATAACTGGAAACAGCACGTTTACGAATGATATTCGGCAAACAAATATTCTGAAGGGAGCATTGGTTGCAGAAGGAGCCGGTTTTTACTTTTGGCGTATAGCGGCGTTGATAGTAATCTTGCATCTCAGCAGCAATCTTTCTAACTTTATTTTTTTCATCCGGGGTTATCGGAATTTCAATTCGGTGTTTGATTTCGTTATAAAAAATATAGCCCTTGTTGACCTCACATAGAAGCATTTCCTCAAGACACATCGCTTGCGCAACAAGCTGTAAAATATCCGAATCGTTCTTTTTTGGTTTTCCGCGTTTGTATTCGACGGGATAAGGAATATATTTCCCTTCATTTCCATAAATTTCAACGCCATTCTCATCCTTGACAAATTCAACAACATCACATATTCCAGTCAATTTCAATTCATTTGATTTAATTGGCATTGCCCGGACAATTAATTTACTACCACGCTTTTCACGGATAAAGGGGCTATCCGTTTTTTGATGGATATTTTGCCCCTCAACCGTTCTTACATTTTCTTCCCACGCTTGCTCTATATGAATCAATGCCCATTGCCGCTTACAAAATTGAAAATGTTGGATGCCCGACAACATCAGGTATTCATCTTCATCAAATGCCATCGATGACGTCAACCTTTAAACCGTTTAGTTCATTTAAAGTAATCTCATAATCCTCAAATGTTTTAGGATTGTCTACAAGTGGTGTAACGGCTAATGACCGATGCACTTTTGCCGACGAATACTGGCCCAATTTGGACTGGTGTTCCCACCAATACACTTTTTTAACTTCCATGCTCCCTTCAGGACGTGCAGAAGAAGCATCATTTTCAAATAATGTGACTAAGGCCTGCTTGATTTTTTCGGCATCCTCATTTGAAAATCCTGTTTTTTCAGCCAACTGGGGATTGATACTCCCATAAAATACATAGACACCAAAGTCTACGCGGTGTTTCATCCCCATAGTGTCGGAACCCCGGTCTTTGCCAGGCTCAGAGTTTACACTTTTAGTAATTTGCATGCTTGTAATATCAATTGGAGATACACTGGTAGCAGTATGGATTGAAACAGGGCCTCTTACCCCTACAGATACACCTTTATTGCCGGATCCTTTAAAAGCAAATACTTGGCCGAAACTGCGGACATCAATCCACTCTTGGCACGCGATCGCAGCAAAAGATTCACCTGATCCGTCTTTAGACTTAAAAATCTTATTCAATTCCGGATTCGCATCCGCCCGTTCTTTTAAACTGTTGTACGAATCATTTTTTCGATCGTTTGATTGCACAAAAATTGACTCGCCCATGTCTTGAAGACGGTTTCTGATTTTACGTTTAATCGCAACATCAGAAATTTCCCCATAACCATCATAATTTTGGCGCGGGCGGTTTCCGTTCAACGGATCTCCATTGGGATTAGCTTTTGTAACAGACAACACAACGGCAAAATCAATCTTATGATCTAAAGCTGGCATAATTAGTCCCCTCTCAATCTTTTATTCTTTAGTTTGTCCAACAGTACTGGTATCTTTCTTCTGATATAAATCATAGCGCTGGCTATAAAAGCCAAGCAAAAACTTACCCGATAAAGGCCTGTCATTAAAATCTTCATATTTAAGTTTAGAAGCGACTTCATCTATTAACATGGCGTAGTACGTCCCTTTTTTCCCCAGCCGGACTTGATAGGGCTGCAAACTGGCCTGAATCGTTCCCCAAGTGCGTGCAGGATGCTGTGAAAATGCATTCATATATCGGATGGCATTGGTAGCACGATTTTCGCCGGAATCCAAAGCATTTCGTTCGAGTACGTCCGCAATGGCCAGCAACCTTCCGAATAAATAATCGCGGTTGTTATTTTCTTTATCAAGTGCCAAATTATATCCCTCCTCTTTATTAATCAGTGCACAAGCAATGCTTAATATTTTTTCCCATTCCCATTTTTCCAGAGCAACCGGATTAGATGCACGCCGAAGGGCACTTCTGACAATATCTGTTGGGATTCTTCTCCCTTCCACAATACACGGAAGCATTCTTTCCATTAAACCTTTTACAACTTTATCGCTTGCATTCGGACCATACGCCGCGAACGCGATATCTTTTGTTGCAGGCGCACCAAAAAATAAAATTGGCTGGTTGTCCTCATTTTTTCGATAACGGTGGAGCCAGGCGCAAGTTGTATGCCATTTTACCAAATTTTCAAAATAAATCTCTTTATTTAAATTTCGATAATAAAGGACAGCCATTCTTCCGGTTGTTGCCGAATCTAAAACCAAAATATTAATACTGGCTTCAGTCGAAAGATTGCTTTTATATCCATCCATTGCCTTAGAAAATTCACGTGCAAATTCCTGGTTTGTAAAAGCTATTTTTGGATTGTTTCCATTCGCAAAAGGATCGAGACTAGTAATGTCATATGAATCTTCGGTGACTGACGGCACTTCATTTCCGCCGTTTTCCCATACAAGAAATACTCTGTTATCGATTATTTTTCCCTGCTTGTTGATCAACCATTTCAGCGCATTATGAGCTTTTTGCGATGCTTTATAACTAATACTTGCCACTTGTTTGCTTTCAGTAAATCTCCCTCTGTACGTAAACCCGCTTGAGTCATTCGCAGATATCAGTTTGGCTTTATCTCCGGAATTTCTGATTTTATTAGCATGCCTCTCTGTGCTTGGCAAAAATTCACCCGTTACATAACAAAGATCCCGGTCACTTAAATGTTGATTGTAAAATTTTATAAATGATTCGTACATTTCCGGATCTTTCCATACTTTGGTCAGGATTTTTTCAGGCGAATAAACAGTAAACCTTACAAAAGCGCTCTCAACACTCCCTGTAACTGTTGAATATAATGGAGGCTTATCACCATACTTACTGTCCCATTTATCAATTAACTGCCCGTTGTTATCCAAAAACAAAATTCCCGCTTCTACAAGATCGTGGATTAACTGTTTCTTTTTTAAATATGCATAGATACTCTGCACTTTCGCATTACTAAACGGAGAATTTGCCCACTCACCTAATTGTTGAATATAATAAGAGAAAGGCTCTTCTTTTTTTATTTTTCCTCCATAAGCCACAAAGTCGCCGGCTACATAAATCAATTTATCATGCAATGGGTAAGGAGCTATTTTTGAACCGGCACGGCTGGATGATTCTTCTGTGCACGGGATTAATGTAATCGCATCCTTTTTATCATTAATTACCTCCGCATAATAAAAATTTCCATCCTCCGTTACCTGCACTTCTAAATGTGCAGTTTGTGTGGTATGTGAAACCGGAAGAAGCGTGTACTCCTGATCATTTCTTTTCTTTTCAATTTTCCCGACCTGCTCTTCATTCGCTTGATAAGTCTCATATAAGTTTAGTAACCAGCTCACTCACGATTCCCCTCCCCTCTCTAGTTCTTTTAAAAGCACATCGGCAGACTCCACATTATCCTTGGTAAAGGCTTTCATTTCCATTTCTGCAACTCTTCTCACCAGTTTACACTCGTCCGGCCGGATAAAATGAATCACGCCGTTTTTCATAACAGGGTTCCACAATCTGACTTCCATTTCGTTACGGCCGGTTTCATCCGGATAATTGATGCCGTGAACCATCGTTCCAAAATGCACTTCTTCTGTTTGATCATAGTAACCCTCACCTTCCCCGAATAAACAGGGTTCCACATAACCCTGGCACTCCCGGGTGCCAAGAAAAATGTCTCTTCTTCCCCCGGCTTTCAGAGAACGTTTCAGAATATTATGATGCTTATTTTCGTTACGGTCGAATGCCAAATCCGGCCTGTGTGGGTTAAAAATGAAATGTGCCCTTACCTGGTAGCGTACATCACGCAAATATGTGTAATTTGCCAGTGTATTGCCGCCGCCATATTCAATCGGCCTAACACCCTTAGACTCCATCTTGATTGGATTCATAACACGCAAATCATCAATTACCATTAGAATAGTGGGTTTCCAGTAGATCGATTCGACTATTCCTTTGATCGCTTGGTAGGTAGGTATTTGGTAGGATAATTTTTCACCCCCCATTTTTGTCAATGGGTCAGTAAACAAAGCATATTTGCCATATACCTCAAATTCTATGGAATTCCTCATTTTTCCCCTCCTCTCATTTTTTGGATGTTTTGATAAATTCAGTATACAATGCGAATCTTTTCTAGTCAATAAAAATTATATAATATATGAAGAAAATCTTCCTTTCTGTTTTTGTGTTATGATAATATAGTCGCTGTGAAAGCGCGGATTGAAATATATATTATATGATTTAAAAACCTATCTGTTATGATAGGTTTTTAAATTGACAAAAAATCCAATTCGCTGTCATTCTCCACATTCAATCCAAATTCATGATCATATGCACCTTCCTTGAGAGCCAATACTTTACCGTCAAACAAACCTATGATTCCGCCATTTTGCTCAAGCTTTTGTAGTTCCTGACTGTAAAGATTGATCGTGTACTGCTGTGCTTTTTTCATGAGTTTGCCGAGATCTTCAATGGTTACTTTGCTGCTTAATTCGGCTATCACGTCTTTCCCCTTCCCAAAAGGAACAATAACAGAAGTAGTCTTATCATCTATCACACGGAATTTTTCTGCAGCTGTATAAAAACTGCTGCTTAAGAACAACGGAAATTCCTTTTTTGTATTACTGCGATACGCCCTCGCATAACTATAGTGGTTGGGGTCAGCTGTTAACATTTCCACCATATTACTCTGAAGAGACGGAACATCGTAATCCAAACGGGTATTAAGTTCTGTATAAAACTCTTTAAAATATTTTTCCATTGCTTGGGTAGACAGAACATTTCCATTATGGATAGACGGATTATTTTTTAAATCGATAAAAATTCGCTTTGAAATCTCTTTGCCTTTTTTTATTTCCGGGAGCCTGCTTAGATTTTCTTCTTCATGGTTGATCACATACACAAAACCGGTCTCTTTCTCTCCGTGCCGATTGCAACGCCCGGCCGCCTGTGCAATCGAATCCAGGCCGGCTAAGGAACGGATGACACAATCGAAGCTCACGTCGACACCCGCCTCAATTAATTGGGTACTGACACATATTACTTTTTTACCGGTATTCAGGCAGTGCCTTACCTCTTCCAAAATTTGATTGCGGTGGGCTGCACACATAGATGTACTTAAATGGAAAATATGGGTATTATCGTTAGAATTTAAATGATTATATAATTCTTTTACAACACGCTTGGTATTCAATATCACCAGTACACTGGAAACCTCTGTCATTCTTTCCTCAATAAAGCCGGCAAGCTTTTCGGTGTTGAATGATTCATCAGTTGCCCTGTCAACAATTTCAACTCTCTTAAAGGCGTCTAATACGTTTTCCAGATCGCGGATAATCTCCGAATTTGGGCTGACCTGCAATTGATGTTCAACATAATTTAATGCCGGCTGGGTTGCCGTACAAAGAAGAATGCTGGAATGGCAATATGTTTTTAAAAAGTTTAGTGCTTCATTAAATAAGGAAATGCAAGGAACCGGCACTTTTTGCACTTCATCAAAGATTAGCACCGCTTCACTCATATTATGAAGGCGTCTAATATTTCTGCTTCCCTTCGCATAAAAGACATTTAAAAACTGCACCATTGTGGTAAAAATGATTGGAGCATCCCAATTATCCCTTGCCAGTTTCAGCCGTTGCTGCGCACTCATAATTCCGTCCTGTTGTTCATCATTCTCATCAGCATCTTCGACGACGTTTGAATGATGTTCAAGAATATTTACATCGTCCTGCAAAACTTTCCGCACTTCCTCAGCATTTTGTTCGATAATTGTCGTAAAAGGCACGACATAAATGATACGCTTTTTGTTATAAAGTTGGGCATGCTTTAATGCGTATCGCAGGCTGGCAAAAGTTTTTCCTCCTCCGGTCGGGATCGAAAGCGTATAAATACCGGACGGTTTCTCGGCAAAAGCATCGCATTGCTCGGACATCCCGGATCTTAATCGGTTGATACGGGCATTAGCGCTCGAATTTTCCTTAAAACTGTCTAAAGTAAGTAACAGTTTTTCATAGTATTGATTAAACAACTTTGCAACTGGAGTATGCTCTATTTCCGGTCTGTTTTCCTCAAACAATCTGGTGTTCGTCCGGTCAGCATCAATTAGCGCACTGAAAATATATTTCGTTAAAAACATCATCTTATGCGCAAGCGGTTTTGATGCATCTTTCATAATAAAGTGCTTTAATTCAATTTCGGCCTGATTCACATAATCAGAAAAGCTTGATGGGCTCATCACTTTTTCAAAAAAGTTTTTCTTTGCCGTTTCAAATTCGTCAATTTCCTTACTTTCAACTCTATTTAAGTACTTTAGTTCCATTTCCGGGCTGATAAAATCCTGCAAATAGGAATGGTGAGAAATGATTGCATTGCCCACCATTTCAGCTAACAATGCTTTATGAGGACTGGTTTTCCCTGAATGGAACATGCTGTACAAAAGCTTCCCTCCGGCAGTAGAATGGTCTACACTCCCTCTTTTCGGCGGGCGATCAGGGTTGTTTACCGCTTCCAAAATATAATTGCGGAATGCGTGTGTATATTTCCCTAAATCGTGAAGTAGTGCAGCAAGCCCGGTTATGTGCTTTACACCAATCTTTTCGCCATAAGTTTCAGCCAAATCTTTCGCTGCCAATAAATGTTCTTCAACTGTTTGTACCTTCAGGTCGCTTTCACGAATATGTGCAATGGACTCCATAACTCTCCTCCTTTTATGTCCATTATATAACAATAAAGAAATTGTTTTTTGAATAAATATAGAACTTTTTCGCCTTCTACTCTCATCCCAAAATCCCCGCAGCCAAACAGCTGCGGGGGTTTTCCTTACATACCTGCCTCCACCCGGGCCGTAAAAAAGGGGGGCAATGCCGATGCCGCCACATTCCCTTTACATGCCCAGCAGTTCTTTAATTTCCTCTTCATTCAGGCTGTTCAGCATGGTTTCGCCCGGCTGGATGACTTTTTCGATCAGTTCTTTCTTTTTCTGCTGGAGTTCGTATATTTTTTCCTCAATGGTGCCACGGGCGATCAGGCGGATGACCTGGACGACGTTTTTCTGGCCGATGCGGTGGGCGCGGCCGGCCGCCTGTTCTTCCACAGCCGGGTTCCACCACAAATCGTACAGCACAACGGTATCGGCGCCGGTCAGGTTTAAGCCGGTGCCGCCTGCCTTGAGCGAAATCAGAAAGACATTTTTCTCGCCGCTGTTAAACCGGTCTGCCATTTCGACCCGCTCGCGTGATGGCGTCTGGCCGTCGAGATAAAAGGAATCGATGCCCTCGCCGGAAAAACGCGACCGGATCAGCTGGAGCATGCTGGAAAACTGCGAGAAAATGAGTATCCGTTTTCCGTTTTCGATTGCCGTATGGGCCAATTCAACGAGCTGCTCGAGTTTTCCGGACTCGCCCCGGTAATTCTCCACAAACAGGGCCGGATGGCAGCACAATTGCCGCAGACGGGTAAGACCCGCGAGAATCTTAATCCGGTTCCGGTTAAAATCCCCTTCAGCCAATGTTTGGGCGGTTTCATGCCGGATTCTGTCCAAATACGCCAAATAAAGTTCTTTTTGCGGTTTCGTCAGCTCGGACAATTGATTCGTTTCGATTTTATCCGGCAGCTCTTTCAACACATCTTTTTTGACGCGCCGCAGAATGAACGGCCGCACCATCCGCGAAATTTTTTCCTGCTCCATTTTCCGGAATTCGGATAGCGGCGGGAAAAAGCCCGGGAGAACCGCCTGAAAAATCGACCATAATTCATCAATAGAATTTTCAATCGGCGTTCCGCTTAACGCAAATCTTCTCCCTGCCTGCACATTCCGGACGGCGGCGGCTGTTTTTGTCGCATAGTTTTTAATCGCCTGGGCCTCATCCAAAATAAGGGTGTTGAATTCCATTTTTTCATACTCCCCGATATCCTGGCGCAGTGTCGGGTATGAGGTGATCAGCACATCCGGCAGCTCGCCCGCTTCAAAAAAGGCTTTCCGCTCGGAAGGCGTGCCGGCAATAACCACTGACGACAGCCCCGGTGCAAATTTCTCAATCTCGCTTTTCCAGTTGTAGATCAAGGATGCCGGCGCTACAACCAAGAACGGCTTGATATCCGGATTCGCTTCTTTTTCCGACAGCATGTAAGAGATGCTCTGCAATGTTTTCCCGAGCCCCATGTCATCAGCCAGAATCCCGCCAAGACGGTAAAAGGCGAGCGACTTGAACCATTGGAACCCGGTCACCTGATAATCACGCATCTTCGCCTGAAGCCCTTTTGGCAGTTCAAAATCCGTATCTTCCGGATTTTTCAGCTGCTGGACAAGCTTACGGAACGCTTTGCCGAATTTAACGGCGTATTTATCACGCGTTTTCATCAGCTCTTCCACCTGGAGCCCGCGGTAAACCGGGACTTTGAGGCGGTTGTCTTCAAGCTCTTTCTTCGGGACATGCAGTTCTTCGAGAAGCTGCCCGATATGTTCGAATGCATCGCTTTCAAGGGAGACAAAAGCCCCGTCCGGCAGCCGGTAATACCGTTTTTTCTCGATCACGGACCGGAGCACATTGCGGATTTCTTCTTCATCAATGCCGTCCATGTCAAAATTGACTTCCAGAAAATTTCCGCTCGTATCCATATCCACCGATGTAACCGGCGTGTAGCGGCTTGTCTGAAAATACGATTTTATGCCGCCTGCAATATACACTTCCGCTTCTTCTTCAAGCTGCGGTAGAATAGTAAAAATAAATTCGTACAGCGCTTCTTCATCGTCTTCCAAATACAGCTGTTTGCCATTGTATTTGAGCGGGGACTGTTCAATCATCGTCATGATTTTCTGTTCTTTTTCCACATCGCGCAGCAAAATTTTATCATCATCGGCGGTCTCTTTGTCCGTAAACGGATCAATGACACGGGAGCCGTAATGATGTTCAATCCGGAGCGTAATTTTTTCGTCTTCGTTGTCCATGAAAATTTTCGTTTGCAGTTTTGGCTGGACGATTTTCCCTTTTATTTCATTTGTAAGCTTTACTTTTCCGATCCGCTTCAGGCCTGGCAGCACATTGGAAAGGAACGGGCTCATCTGCTCTTGCCGGATCTCTACTTCATCGCCGCTGTTTTTGTAAAAATCTTCGAGCGCCTTTAAGAGAACAAGTTGCTCATCGGGCGTTTCATAAAAAACCCCTTTGTAAAATGCAAGCCCGTATTGTTCAAACAAAAGCAGGTCCCTTAAGCTCTTCAGCTGCAGTGAAAAGCCCGGGCCGCCCTGTCTGTTGCCGTCAAGCCGGAAAGAAAGCGGCAGTTCTTCTCCCGGTTGCACCGTAATCGAGTCTGAGGCATAACGCCCATATTCAAATTTGCACTTGCGGTTTGCCAGCTTTTCTATGAGCGGCCTTGCGATAAACGGAGGAATAACCAGTTCCCGCTCAAATGTATATCTGTACCAATTATCGATAGAAGCCTCGTACAGTTGCTGGGTGGAAAGCATAAAAAGCAGCATCTCCACAATTTCATGATCTTCTTTTTCAAACTCATATTCATCCGGATCATAAGTGAAGTTTTTCGTAAATTCATGCGGGTTCCCGTGGCTGACATGGCCAAGGAATTCTTTTATGTTGCGCACCACATATGTCCGGCCAGGCCCAATTTTAAATTCAATGGTTAAAAAGTGGTCAGAGCCAAAGCCGGAAATGTTCGTAGCTTTTAAAAAATATTCAAGACGAAGCGGCTTTCTCGCGGCATGGTGTTTGGTTTCCATCATGCTTTGCTGAAGGCCGGAAAAAATATTCATCAATTGTAAAGTTTTCATATTCTGGTGCGTCTCCGGAACATCGCCAATATCCGGTTCCGCCACCTCTTCCTCCCTATTTGCAATCGCAAGCATGGCCGCCACTTCATGCTTGCACTCGCCGTATTGTGCAAATGCCGGGCACGTGCATTCGTTTGCAAATCCCCCGAATTCTTCGTCATACCGAACGGTGACGTAATAGGTTTTGGATCCTTTTACGATTGCCGTCCAGGTAAATTCCATAGTAGAATCAGGTATCAATTTTTTTACCCGTCCTTCAAGGTAATACCTCATTCCTCTGCGGAAAATAGCGGGGGAATACATATCTTCAACATCTTCTTCAAAAAGCAAAAGCTCAACCAATTCAGATCATCCTGTTCGTATTTTCTCCTGAGTACCATTATACAATAACAGGCACATAAATACATTTTTTGCCCGAGTTGAATCGTTTGTAGATTGCGTTGGATTATTTTAATATAAAAAAGATATGACATCAATAAGGAGGAATCCCCATGGTAAAGACAACATCGCCGCGTGAAGCGCACTATGATATCGATCCGGTCTATTTGGAAAGATGGTCACCGCGTTCTTTTTTGGAAAAAGAAGTACCGGAAGAGGTGCTTTTGAGCTTGTTTGAAGCAGCGCGCTGGGCGCCGTCCGCTTATAACCACCAGCCTTGGCGCTTTATTCTTGCACGTACAAAGGAAGACAGGGAAAAGA
The DNA here is from genome assembly GCF_038008605.1 of Weizmannia sp. FSL W8-1119. Classification (NCBI taxonomy): domain Bacteria; kingdom Bacillati; phylum Bacillota; class Bacilli; order Caryophanales; family Bacillaceae; genus Heyndrickxia; species Weizmannia sp. FSL W8-1119. Next base: position 2,572,726 of record NZ_JBBOZL010000001.1, read on the forward strand.
TTCTGTCGTTTCTCGGAGAGTACAACAGGATGTGGTGCAAGAACGTCCCAGCATTTGCGCTCATTCTCTCGAAAACGGAAAGTGAAACCGGCCCGATCGGTTCACATGCTTTTGATGCGGGCGCAGCATGGGGATATCTTTCCCTTGAAGCCGTCAGAAAAGGGCTCGCCACGCATCCGATGACGGGCTTTGATTTTGAAAAAGCACGTGAAGTATTGAACATCCCGGCCGATTATGCAATTGACGCCCTTATTGCCATCGGGTACCGCGGTGAAAAAGAGGCACTGCCTGCTTCCCTGCAGGAAAGAGAGACGCCTTCTGCACGCAGGCCTGTGAAAGAATCGGTTTTCGAGGGAAGTTTCGGAAATCCGGTAAAATAAAGTCGGCAGAAGGGATCCGGAGCTTGACCAAAGCAACAACGGATCCGGCAACGGCCGTGGGAAAGCTGTTTGCAAATGGAAATGGAACATCGAAAAAAAGCGGTGAGCCTGGCTTGCCGCTTTTTTAATGTTTTGTTCACAAATGTGAAATATATCACAAACTCTTGACAACTAGCCGGAATCCATTGTAATTCCGTTGCAAACGCTGTATTCTAAAAATGTAAGATATGTGAAGGAATTCACATGAAATGATCATTTTATCTTGAGGAGATGTTCAAAATGAAATGGTATCATGATTCCAAAGTCAGCATTATCTGGGCAATCATCCGCATTTGGCTCGGCATTCAATGGCTGGAAGCTGGTTTCCATAAATTGACAGGAGGGTTTGATGCTTCCGGATTTTTAAAAGGAGCACTGGCAAAAACAGCTGGTGAAAATGCCGAAGTTCAAGGCTGGTATGCAGCGTTCCTCGCCCATTTTGCCGTACCGAATGTCCATGTTTTTAATGTGCTGATTCCTTATGGGGAATTGCTGGTCGGCCTTGGCCTGATTGTCGGGCTGGCAACCATCCCGACATTAATTGCAGGCGCGTTTATGAACCTGAATTTTATGCTTGCCGGCACAACGAGCACCAACCCGGTCCTTTACACCGTCGCCATCATTCTGTTGTTTACAGGCAGCGCATCTTACTACTGGGGACTTGACCGTATCGCCATCCCGGCAATAAAAAATTATTTCCAAAACCGGGCCCATAAACCGCGCCCTGCCCATTAACCGGTCCATTTCAAAGCAAACCTTTTCCGGGTTTGCTTTTTCATTTTGGCTTTAAACTGTTTAATTCCGCATACAAGGGGAAAAGTACAAACATACGAAAAAAGAAAGGGATGTGATGGATGATGAAAAAATCAATGGCCATGACAGCAGTCGCTTTAGGTGCTGCCTATTTATTACGGAATAAAAGATCACGCAGCAAACTGATGGACCAACTGTCTAACTTTGCAGGCGCGAAAAAATAAAAAATCCCGGCCTCCCAAAAACGGGAGCCGGGGTTTTTTATGCAGCCGGATGGTTTACATTTTTTTCAAAAGCGGTGTTTGTTTCAAAGCGGACAAGTCTTTTGCCCCGATTCCGAACATGGCAATTTTCAGCTCAAGCTCTGTTTGTTCATAAGTAGAAAGCAGCGCATCCACTGAATGCACTGCGTCGTGCAACAGTTTTCTTCCGAATCCCGCCAAGTCGGCTCCGAGGGCGATGGCTTTGGCGGCATCCATCCCGTTTTTCAAGCCGCCGCTTGCGACCAAAGTGCCTTGCAGCCCAAGGTTGCGGGCCTGGGTAAGGCACTCTGCCGTCGGGTTTCCCCAGCCCGAAAATGCCTCTGCTGCCGCTTTTTTCAACGGATCGGACGTTAAATATTTTTCCACCTGGCTCCACGATGTCCCGCCTGAGCCGGCAACATCAACAAAAGAAACGCCAACGGAATAAAGTTTTTCAGCAAGGCGGCCGTTGATGCCCCAGCCGACTTCTTTGGCGCCGACCGGGACTTCCAGGCGGCTGCAAATGTCTTCAATTTTCACAAGCAGATCTTTAAAATTCGTATTGCCGCCCTTTTGGAAGACTTCCTGCAAGGAGTTAAAATGCAGGATCAAGGCATCCGCCTCGGTCAGTTCCACAATCCGGCGGCACTCGTCAATCCCGTAGCCGTAATTCAGCTGGACGGCGCCAAGATTGGCCAAAACCGGAATATGCGGCGCAACATCCCGCACCTGAAAAGTATACGCCTGTTCCGGGCTTTCCAATGCAGCCCGTGTCGACCCTAACGCAAAGGCCCAGCCTCTTTTCTCTGCCGCCTGCGCCAGGTTCCGGTTAATGGTGCGGGCCTGGGCAGTGCCGCCGGTCATGGAACTGATCAAAAACGGGGCTTTCAACGGTTTGCCAAGAAAAGCCGTTTCCGTCGAGATTTCTTCAAAATCCAGTTCAGGCAGCGCCTGATGTTCAAAACGATATTTTTCAAAGCCGGTTGTTATATCTTTCCCGGCGACATTCTCCTCAAGCACAACACGGATATGTTCCGCTTTCCGCTTTGAGATAGATGAATCTTCCATTTTCACGTCACCTTTCGTATGGAAGCCATTCCTTCCTGTATCGGTTTGCAACCAGAAGCCGTTTCTGGCTTTACCCGGCATTTTCATCAAGCTCTATGCCCTCATCGCCTCTGCGAATTTTCTTGTAATCAGCTGCGGCCTTGTAATGGCTGAACCCACCACAACTGCAAACGCCCCGAATTCGAGCGCTTTTTTCGCTTCAGCCGGCGTATTGATATGCCCTTCTGCAAAAACGGGAATCGCCAAGGCTTCCACAAGCTTCTTGAGCAATGCAAAATCGGGCCCTCCCTGTTTCGGAGAATAGGAGGTGTAGCCGGAAAGCGTTGTGGAGACACAATCCGCACCGAGCCTTGCTGCCTGCAATCCTTCTTCATACGTCGAAATGTCGGCCATCACCGGTAGGCCGGCTTCATGGATATATCCGATTAAACCGGAAAGCGTTTCGCCGCCCGGGCGTTTCCGGCCGGTTGCGTCAAGCGCGATCATATCCGGTTTTACGGCAAACAGCTCGTCAATTTCTTTTTTTGTTGGGGTAATATACACTTCTGAACCTTCGTAATCCCTTTTGACAATGCCAATGACAGGCAGCCCTGTTTCTGCTTTGATGGCCCGGATATCGTCAGCGCTGTTTGCCCGGATGCCGGCCGCTCCGCCTTCTTTTGCTGCGAGCGCCATTTTCGACATGATGAACGGGCTGTGCAAAGGTTCATCCTCCAGCGCCTGGCATGACACAATCAGCTTTCCTTTTACCTTGTCAAACATTCCAAATCCTCCAATATCCGTTTAGTCCTCGTCTTTGATGTCCGGATCTTCCGGAAGCGGTTCATTCAGCCATTCTTCCACAAGCTGCCTGTATTTTTCGAGCTGTTGCAAATAAATATCAAACTGATCCCGGTTAATCAAATACTGCTCTCCATCATGCACGGCGCGTATGCGTCTTTGCAGGATCAGTTTCTCAATCACCGGTTCCGGCAAAGACAGATATTCCGCTGTTTCCTGAATGGTTAAATACATTGCAGGCACCCCGATTCATCTTTTTTTGGAATACGGAAAATACAACGAGGCTTTCAATCCCGGATCATATTCACTACACAAAATGAAGCCGGATTAACAATAGAAGGAGCCAGATTACGCCATTTTATATCAGCCCGTGTGCGGAAAAAGCGCACAAAAGCCTGTCCTGATTAATTTGCGGATGCCGCATTCGTTCCGGCACGGCCTTCTAAGATTATTATATCATGCATGGAGTTGATGTTCTTCCATCCAATACACTTCCCGGATATTGATTTGCCTGCGGAGTTTGCGGGCAGTCTCCCTTGAAATTTCCCCCCGTTCAAACAGCACCTGCACAGCGTTTCGCTCGGCCTGAAAAGCCTTTTCCTGCAGCTCCCTTTCCATCTGGGTATACTTCAGGGATGCCTCCATATTTTTCGGCTTGTTCAAAATCCGGATAAACTTCCGGTATTCACTGATGACAAGAAACGAAATTTCCCTGTTTTCCTCTGTCATTCCCGATTTAATGGCCCGGATCGCCGCTTCCGCCATTTCAATTTTAATTTGCCTGATTTTCGCATAACGGTTAATCCGCTGTTTGCGGCGTCTTTCCTTATTCGGGTAAAAGAGGAAAAGGAACCGGGTGGCGCCTTTCCGGAAAAGGGTCCATAAATTCAAAAACCTGAACTTCATTTTATCGGTAACGGCAATTTCCATCCGGTGAATATATTCAAGGAACAAAAAAGCCATCTCCTGGTCAATGCGTTTTGATTTCATCAAAGCATTAATATAATCCGTTTCCGCCTCCAGCGCCTTCATCCTTGTCTCCGTTTCAATCCGTTTGAATTCAAGTGAATCTATTTCACTTTTTTCCGCTTTTAATTGATGCAGCATATTTTGATAGTTGTCAATCACAGCCGCTGCCGCTTCCCGGTTCTCGTCATTCACTTCCTCGCGCACAGACTGGACTGCCGCTTCCTTGATAAAGATTGAAGCATTTTTTTCCGCTTTACGCTCTGAACGATCTGCCTCATTTCCTTCCCGCTTCGCCAAAAGAGGCAGGAACACACTTGCGATCACAAGCGTCAGCAGGATGACACCGGCCGCAATAAAAATCAGCAAAGAACGATACGGAAAAGGAGCTCCGCTTGCAATGGTGTACGGAATAGAGAATGCGCCGGCCAGCGTAACCGCCCCCCGGACGCCGGATATCGTTGTAATCGCCGTATGCTTTAGGGAAGGCTTTGCAAGGCGCTGTTTTTTTGACTTCCATCCGACCCACCACACGGCGTACACCCAGAGAAACCGGAGCAGCAAAAGGGCGGCCGTGACCACAACGATATACAAAATCACCGTGCCGTTATTAAAATCCGGGCTTGTCCAAATTTCGCCGAGTACTGCCGGCATTTGCTGGCCTAAAAGGACAAAGACAAGGCCGTTTAAAATATAGGCTAAAACTGTCCAAGTACTGCGCGAAACGATCTGGTAGGAAAGATTTGGGGACTGTTCCCGTTCACGCTCAACGGCATGGACCATTCCGCCGGCGACAACCGCCAAAATGCCAGATAAATGAAAATGTTCCGCAGCAAGGTAAATGAAAAACGGAGTTAAAATTTGGATGAGTATATGGACCGTGACGTCTTCCATTCCGAGGCGGCGAATCAGCACCCTGAAACGGATAATGAAAAATGCCAGCAATGCGCCGCCTAAAAAGCCGCCGATCGAGATGAGCAAAAAACTGGCGCCGGCTTCAGCAAGCGAAAACGACCCGGTGACCGCTGCCGCAATCGCAAATTTAAATGCAACAAGGCTGGATGCATCATTTAATAGCCCTTCTCCTTGCAGCAGGTGCATGATCACGCGTGAAATTTTTACCCGCTCGGAAATGGCGCTGACTGCTACAACATCGGTCGGGGATAAAATGGCGGCCAGGGCAAATGCTGCCGCAAACGGGAGTGAGGGAAGCATCAGATGGGTAATATACCCGACCGCAAACACCGTGACAAAAACAAGCCCGAGCGCAAGCAGCAAAATCGGATTCCGCAGCCTCCACATGGCTTCGCGGGATACGTTTCTTCCATCATGAAACAACAGTGGTGCGATAAATAACACGAAAAACAATTCCGGTTCAAGCGGGACATGTGCCCCGACCGGCACGGCTGCAAACGCAAGACCGAGGGCAATTTGAATAAGCGGCACCGGAATAAATGGGATAAAATGATTTAAAATATCGGAGATGCCAACAAGCAAAAGTAAGATCAATAAAATCAGAAACATGTTCATATGGATATTTTTCCCCTTATCCTCTTATGTTTATTAAATCCACTAATACAACTATACCCAAATATCCGTGAAAAGCGTGTAAAAAAACGAGCTGTAACGAAATTTTTGGCGGTGATGGCAATATTTTGATAATTTTATGTTAACGCGGACCGGCCGTTGCTTCAATCTTTTATCTGCCGAACAGGCCACCATCGCCGCACGTTAAAAAATATTAGAGAAATCGAGTAGGAGGCTAATCATTATTTGATTAGCCGACCTCTCACACCACCGTGCGTACGGTTCCGTACACGGCGGTTCTAAAGTTTACGACCGTACAGACAGATAATAATCCAGAAAACTTATATACCTTGCTCTTCGAAAGAGTTCGTTTGTAAGGGTTCTGGCTAAGATATGGCTGCCGGAGATTCTCCAGTAGCCTTTTCTTGTGTTAGCCCATTCCCACGCCTTTCTTTTATTGATCCCTAATTTCTTGAGCCAATAAAATCTTGTGCGTACTCTCTTCCATCTTTTCCAAGTTACCATTCGCATTCTTCTTCGTGTCCATTGGTCCAGTCTGGTTACCAGACTTTTCATATCCGCTAGCTTGTAGTAATTTACCCATCCTCGGACAGTGTCATTTAGCCTTTTCTTTCTTTCCTCTACGCTTAATCCGTTGCTCCTTCCTGTGATTGCGCGAATTTTCTCCTTTAATTTTTGAACACCCTTCGGGTGTACCCGGAATTTGCATTTTCCTTCATAAAGGTAGAATCCATAACTTAAGAATTTGATGTTTCTGATATGTGTGATCATCGTCTTCTCTCGGTTCACTTTGAGTCGCAATTTCTTCTCAATGAATGGGAGAATGTTATGGTATGTTCTTTCACAGCTTCTTCGGCTTTTGCAGAATATGATCACATCATCAGCGTAACGGACAAATCGGTGATTTCTTGCTTCCATTTCTTTATCCAATTCGTTTAACATTACATTGGCAAGAAGCGGACTTAGTGGTCCTCCTTGTGGAACACCGAAATCATTTGTTGTCCTTACCCCTTTGATCATAACACCTGCATTTAGGAATTTATGGATTAAGGAGATTACACGTCCGTCGTGAATTGTTTCACTCAATATCTGGATAAGCTTACTATGGTTTACCGTGTCAAAGTACTGTTCTAAGTCCAGATCTACTACATACTGGTATCCTTCATTTACATTCCTTTGGCACTTGAGAAGTGCCTGATGTGTACTTCTATGTGGTCGGAAACCATAGCTATTGTCTGAAAACTTTCTTTCATATATAGGGACTAGGACCTGCGAAATGGCTTGTTGGATGACTCGGTCCACTACCGTTGGTATTCCAAGTTTCCTTGTTTTTCCGTTGTCTTTTGGTATTTCTACCCTTCTAACGGGTTGGGGCTTGTATGTCCCATTTCGAATGGAGAGGACGAGTTCCCTCTGGTGTTCAGTTAGGTATGCCAAAAGTTCACCTGTTTTCATTCCATCGACACCGCCCGCACCTTTGTTTTTCTTTACCTTTTTATAGGCACGGTGCAGGTTATTACTTGAAAGGATTCGTTCAAGCATCCATTCGTTCTGTCTGTTGGTGTTAGTGGTGTTGTTTTCGGTTATCCTCTTGAAACTATGCCCTCTGTCATATCCTTCCTGTTCCGCAGTATCTTTTTGACAGCAGGTTTCTTCCTGTTTTCTGCATTTGTTCGTTTCTTCGGTAACTTTCATTGACTTCCACTTCCTTTAGTTCAGCCCTTCCTTCGATGCCCCAGGCATCTCCGTACTATGGCTTCTGCTGACTTCTCACGGCAAATCTTGTTTCAACCAGGTTTCATACTCTGTTTCCACCTGTCCGTGAGACCTCCCGTGGTAAGGTGATTCACTTTCATTCCATGTACCCGCACCATTTACGTTTCCACATCCGGATAGCTTTTGGGCTTTGACTTGTTCAGCAGCCTTACCCTGTGAGAGTACGCCTAATGATGTTCGTGTTCCTCGGGTCAGAATTTTGCCTCCAGCTTCCTTCAGATTCCATCTCACGATGGACACCCTTGCTCTTGGCTAATGGTTGGTCGCTACCTACCCCCATAGCGGACTTACACCGCCTAGCGAATCGCCATGCACGGCGCACTGAAAAAAGACCGGCATGCCTGGCCGGTCTTTTTTTTGTTACCTTATTTGCTTTATACAAAAAGCTTTGTTCGCTGCATTATCCGTTTTTCTGTGCAACAGGCCGTTTCCATAACCCGAGAATCAGGCCGGAAACAATTGCGCCAATGATAATGGAGACAAGGAACAAGACCGCATGGTTGGCAAGGAATACAACGAAAATCCCGCCGTGCGGAGCCGGTATGTTAATGTGCCAGAATTGTGTCAGCCCACCGGCTATCGCCGAACCAACAATGCTTGAACCAATGACACGGAGCGGATCGGATGCTGCAAACGGGATTGCCCCTTCCGTAATAAAGGACAGCCCGAGCACATAGTTTGTAATGCCTGCTTCTTTTTCCTGATTCGTAAATTTATTTTTGAAGAACGTGGTGGCAAGCGCAATCGCAAGCGGCGGTACCATCCCGCCGGCCATTACGGCAGCCATCATCATGCCGTTCGTGTTGCCGCTCGACGTAAATACACCGATCGCAAACGTGTAAGCCGCTTTGTTGAACGGGCCGCCCATATCGATGGCCATCATGCCGCCCAGAACGATGCCGAGCAGTACGGCATTGCCCGTGCCAAGGTTATTCAAACCACCGATTAAACCGGTGTTGATCCATTTGAAAATCGGGTCAAAAATATAGTACATCAATCCGCCGGTAAGCAAGAGGCCTAAAACCGGGAAAATCAAAATCGGTTTTAATCCATTCAGCGCCTGCGGCAGCCCTGCAAATACTTTTTTCAAAAAGACGATCATATATCCGGCAAGGAAACCGGCTGCAAGTCCGCCGAGGAAACCGGCATTCGATCTGGACGCAAGATAGCCGCCGACCATACCAGGCATGAGAGCCGGGCGGTCGCCAATGCTCGATGCGATAAATCCGGCCAGAATCGCAATCAGGAAGTGGAATGCCCCTGTATCGCCGCCTGCAATCGCACTCAGCATTTTGAAAATCGTGTTGTGTTCACCGGCTGTTCTTTCAATCAGGAACGAAATCGCAAGCAAGATCCCGCCGCCGACAACGAATGGCAGCATGTGCGAAATCCCGTTCATCAAATCTTTGTAAATGGTTCCCCATACCGACTTTTTCTCCGCCGGCCCGTCGTCCTGGCTGCGGTCCGTGCTGTCTGCATGGTAAACAGGCGCATTTTGTTCCAGTATCCGGTTGATCAAGTCTTCCGGCTTGCGGATGGCATCGCTGACAGGCGTTTGCAGGACGTGTTTGCCGTCAAAGCGCGCCATTTCAACTTTCTTGTCGGCTGCGACAATGACCCCGACAGCGCGGTCAATTTCATCTTTCGTTAGTTCGTGTTTGACACCTTCCGATCCGTTTGTTTCCACCCGGATCGAAATGCCCATTTCTTCCGCTTTTTTCTTCAAAGAATCTTCCGCCATATACGTATGGGCGATCCCGGTCGGACAGGCGGTAACAGCAACGATCAATTTGTCATCCGAACCGTTGCCGGCACCCGTTTCCGCTGCTTCTTTCCCTTCTTTTTCCGCTTGTTTTTCATCGAACAGCCTTGCCACTTCAGCCGGCGTTTCAGCCTGTTTCAATTGCTGTACAAACTCCTGGTCGATCAAAAGCCTCGACAATGCCGCCAATGTTTGCAAATGCGTATCCGCTGCGTCTTCAGGCGCTGCAATCATGAAGAATAAATAGGATGGCTGGCCGTCCAGCGCCTCGTAATCGACGCCTTTTTTGCTGCGCCCGAATACGACTGTCGCTTTATTGACCGCTTTTGTTTTTGCGTGCGGCATTGCAATTCCGTCGCCGATTCCTGTACTCGACTCCTGCTCGCGTTTTAAAATCATTTCTTTAAAAAGAACCGGGTCATTGATGCGGCCGCTTTTTGACAGGCTTGCAATCAATTCGTCAATCGCTTCTTCTTTTTTCGTCGCCCGCATATCCATAACCATGGTCTCCTGGACCAATAAATCGGTTATTTTCATTTTAGTTCACTCCTTTTTCCAGTACAGAAAACAATACCTCTTATCATGGCATCCAAACCGGGTGCTGAAGAGCCATTTGTTATTTTGTTTCAACTGCGTGCTTTTATCATGGCGGAGGAAAAACTTCTTTATGCTCCGCTTTGCTCACATATCACCTTCGTTTTGCTTAAAATGGAAGATTTTAAGGAATCTGGCAATTCATCCGTGATAATGGAAGCCTCCGAAATGTCAAACATCTTGCAAAAAGCCACTTCCTGAAATTTGCTGCTGTCTGCAAGCACATAACACTGTTCGGAAAGTTCTTTTGCCCGCCGCTTGATCAATGCTTCTTCCGGGTCCGGCGTGGTAAAGCCCATTTCAAGGTCTACGCCGTTTGCGCCGAGAAACGCTTTGTCAAACCGGAAACTGTTTAATGTCTGCATGGCGACACTGCCGATCACCGCCCTCGTCGTTCGTTTCATCATCCCGCCGAGAAGGTAAGATTTGATTTTTTTCTCGACAAGCGCCTCCACATGCGGGATCCCGTTCGTGACAACGATTACATTATTCCCCTCTATATAAGGAATCATTTCAAGCGTTGTCGTTCCGGCGTCCAAATAAATGCAGTCATTGTCACTGATCATTTTTGCTGCCAATTGAGCGATGATTCTTTTCTGTTGAACGTTTTTGAGCGTTTTCGTATCCATATCCGGTTCTTCGCTTCTGCGTTGCAAAATCGATGCGCCGCCATGGATGCGCCTGAGCAGATTCATCGCTTCCAGGTCCTGAAGATCGCGCCTGACCGTTGATTCTGAAGCATTAAGCAGGTTAACCAGCTCCTGCACTTTTACGATATGGTTTTCTTGCAAATGTTGCAAAATGATTTGATAGCGTTCTTCTGCTAACATCTTCATTCCTCCGTCTGATGTTATTTTATCACATACTTAATCATAATCAACCGTTTTCAATCAAAAAATATCATTTTTCTTCAAAACAAATCATATTTCTGTCACATTTTGTCGTGACAGCCCCATTTTACTTATTCTCCCCCGAAAATTGAACGTTTTTGAAAAAGTATGGATGATGCGATGAAAAGGTTTTCTTTTTTTGCAAAAATAAGTTATAATGGAGTTGTGTTTGTTATACTTTTCACAAAAAGAGGAGGCATTTTTATGACGAAAATCATTACCTCTCCAAGCAAGTTTATACAGGGCCCCGATGAATTGTCCAGGCTTTCGGCGTATACGGAAAGGCTTGGCAAAAAAGCGTTTATTATTGCGGATGAATTTGTCACCGGCCTTGTCGGCAAAACGGTTGAAGAAAGCTATGCCGGCAAAGAAACGGGGTATCAAATGGCATTATTCGGCGGCGAGTGTTCTAAACCAGAAATCGAACGGCTTTGTGATGCCTGCAAATCCCAGAAAGCTGATGTCATGGTCGGAATCGGCGGTGGAAAAACATTGGATACCGCAAAAGCAGTCGGGTATTACAACAACATCCCGGTGATTGTCGCGCCGACCATCGCTTCCACCGATGCCCCGACAAGCGCCCTGTCTGTCATCTACAAAGAGAACGGCGAGTTTGAAGAATACTTGATGCTGCCGCTGAACCCGACGTTTGTCATCATGGATACGAAAGTGATTGCCTCTGCCCCTGCCCGCCTGCTCGTTTCCGGCATGGGGGATGCGCTTGCGACGTATTTTGAAGCGCGTGCCACTAAGCGGGCAAATAAAACGACGATGGCCGGCGGACATGTTACGGAAGCGGCGATTACGCTTGCAAAACTTTGTTATGACACGCAAATTTTGGAAGGGTTAAAAGCGAAACTGGCAGCAGAAAAACATCTTGTTACGGAAGCAGTGGAAAAAATCATTGAAGCGAATACGTATTTGAGTGGGATCGGCTTTGAAAGCGGCGGCCTTGCTGCGGCACATGCGATCCATAACGGGCTTACCGTGCTTGAAGAAACCCATAGCATGTACCACGGCGAAAAAGTGGCATTCGGTACCCTCGCCCAGCTGATTTTAGAAGATGCGCCGACAGCGGAAATTGAAGAGGTGGTCTCCTTCTGCCTGAGTGTCGGACTTCCCGTCACGCTCGGGGACTTGGGCGTGAAAGAACTCAATGAGGAAAAGCTCCGGAAAGTGGCTGAACTTTCCTGCGCGGAAGGCGAGACGATTTATAACATGCCGTTTGAAGTCACCCCTGACCTTGTGTATGCAGCAATCGTCACTGCTGATTCCGTAGGGCGGTATTATAAGGAAAAATGGGCATGATGGCAAAAAGGCTGCTCCCGGTTCCGGGACAGCCCTTTTTTGGAATTTCACTGTAATCCAGTTGTACAGATTTTTTCTTCCAGCTCGTCTTTTTCAGCTGCTGATAACAGGTTTTCTGCCATTGGAAACAGGACGTTTTCTTCTTTGAAAAAATGGCTTGTGAGCAGCTCATACATTTGAACGATATAGGAAGCAAGCATTTCGGCCTGGCCTTCATCCATGATTTTTGTGCCATTCAAGAAAATCTCAATATATTTTTCTGCTTCATCATGCTCGTATTCCATCACGGCGATCGGCCCGTTTTCGCGTCCAATGTAGCGGGCCATCATGGTAAACAGCACATTTTCTTCCCGTTCGGCATGATGTTTCAGCTGTGCGGAAAAGGATTCAGTCCCTTTCCGCAGCGCACCAAGGGCTTCTCGTTTATTTTCGAGTTCACCGTTTATCATCTGCTCTGCCGTTTCATACAATGCGCGTTTTACTTCATTCAAGTGCCCATGCTCATTTTTCAACTGGTTGAGGCCTGCGCACAATGCAACATCAGCCCCGCCGCTAATCATGGCACAATGTGGCATTTCCATGTTAATTCCCTCTTTCTTTGCCATTTCCTTTATTTTAAACAAGATGGCGTAAAAATGGCGTGATGCAGATCATAGTTTGCAAATTTGTCTTATTTGCCAGAATCCGTTCAGGGCGGCCCAAACTGTTTTAAAAAAGACAGCCTGCCTGTAAGATGCATCACGAAAAGCCAAAAGCCGAACCGTTAAAACTATTTTAGAATGGGGCTAATCCAATTGAAGAAAAAGAAGCAGGAAAAGGGACAGGAAGATTTTGGAAGCGTGATGTTTTACTGTAAACGTTGCAACAAGACTTTTGATATGGAATGGGAAACGATTTGGGATATGCAGGAGTTGACGCACGGCTATGTCGGGTATCATTTGTATGATATCTATATTTGTTGCCCGGATTGCGGCGAACTCGCTGAGGCACTGGAAGAGCCCGGCCCGAATCCATTTTAAAGAAGGGTGCCTGCCTTCTGCCGGCGGGCACCCTTCTTTTTACGACAACACCAGTTTCTCAATTGCATAGGCGACGCCGTGTTCGTTGTTCGTGCGCGTTTCGAAATCGGCAATCGCCTTTACTTTCGGGACGGCATTGCCCATCGCCACCCCGCAGCCGGCGTATTCAATCATGGTCAGGTCATTTTCATTATCGCCGATACAAACCACTTCCTCGCGGCGGATGCCGAGATGGCTGGCAAGGAGTTTCACAGCATTGCCTTTGCTCGCATCTTTATGCAATATTTCATAATAAAACGGCATGCTTCTGACCATCGTGTACTTCTCCTGCACCCAGTCCGGAATCGCTTCAATCGTCCGGCTCAGCTTCTCCGGCTCGTCAATAAACATCACTTTCGGAATCACCATATCCCGCGGCAGCTCTTCCAACGTCCGGTAATGCACCGGCATCTGCGTCAAATAAGATTCCACAACCGTATAAGGACTGAGATCCCGGTTCGGCGTATACAAATGTTCCGGGTCAAAAAAATGCATCGGCGTTTTCAGTTCGAGGCTGAGCCCGTACAGCCGCACCAAATCGCCGTAACCAATCGACCGTTCCGCGACAACCCCGTTCGTATGCGTATTTTGCACGAGCGCGCCGTTATAGGCAATGACATAATCATCTTCTTCATTCAGCAATAAATCTTCAAGAAAGCGGCGGACGCCCCCGATCGGCCGCCCCGTGCACAGCACGATTTTGACGCCTTTCTTTTTCGCTTTATGTAAAGCTTCCCGGACTTCCGGAGTGACTTCATGCTGGTCGTTTAAAAGCGTTCCGTCCATATCAATGGCAATCAATTTATACATATTTTTCTGCTCCTTGGTGATGAGAAAATTTCATATGATTTTATCATAATACACTCAGCCGGTAAAATCCATTTATGTAAAATCATTGTATGTGTCAAGTTTTTCTCGACAAGGTTTAAATATCGGGTATTCCAAGACACTCTTTTTGTACACTTTCGGCTACCGTGCTTTACTTGCTCGGTGTAATTTTCGGAAAAGATGTAATATTTCCGTATAAAGATGGATAACGGGGATGTTGAGGCGCGCGAAATTCACTCGCTTTCCGCGGGCGGCCGGCGAGCCTCCTCGCTCGTACCTCGCTGCGGGGTCTCTCCTGGCTCGCTTTTCCCGCAGGAGTCTCGTAAATTTCGCGCGCCTCAACGATCAGTCCCCACTGAGCCAAGCTTAAAACGAAAGCTCTAATATTTTGCTTAAATGTCCCATTGCCGATGAACTGCTTGAATGCAGGGCAACTGATCCGTGCTTTACGCCCACTGACGGGCGTACAGGCTGCTTGAATAGTTGAGACATCCTGATGGATTGTTGCAAGCTCCGTTGCTTTCTCGCGCTTCTTGAACGGTGTTTCAGATAGGTTTCCTGCAATGTCCCGTTAAGCATGCCCTGTTTCACCTTTACCATGGCTTCGGCGCCAGCTTTACTCCAATGCATCCCCCTTTTCTTCATTCTGAATGAGATATGCCTTTGATTTGATTCCATTGCCCCCAGGCCTCTCGCACCTTCCGGTACGTTCTCTACCTTGTCCCTCCAGTCAAAAATGCGGTCCCAGTTTTTTAGGATGTACGAACGAAACTCCTTGACTTTCTTAAGGCTCTTTTCATCCGTCAATGTGCTTTCATGCGTATCCAAATACAATGTGAATTGGTCTAGGTCATGCGTTCTAATCGCTTTTCTAATTTGCTCTTTGATCTCGCTCTTTCCGCCCCCGAATGTCCTTACGATGGCTTGTGCAACGTGGTAGGTATCCAGCTGGTTGAGCACCGGAAATTCCGACTGTGAGAATGCTGTTTGAAACCGTTCAGCTGTGTACCCCGCACCTCCATCACTATTTGTAATGACACGAGCTTTTTCTAGGGAATAGGTGTTGGCTGCTACAGCTTGGACTTCATCCCAAAATGTCTGGATGGATTTCGTCGTCATGATAACAACGGGATGGTGTAGAGAGACTCTTTTGCCATTGGTTTCCCATCCTTCATAGAGAATGGCGTGGTGGACTTCCAAACCCTGTTTCTTTTCTAGTCCCCGGACGAATATACCATCAGCTTCGGAAAACAGGTAATCTACCTTCTTTCCCTCAGGTAGTGAATCAGCTATTTCTAGCTCTTCTACAAGTGCCTTGTCGGCTTCAGCTTGCGTTTTCCCTACGTGTTTCACCATGTTCCCTACAGTTGTGTGACTAAGGCTCACTGCTGTCCATTCTTTTAAAATATCAGCTACCTCCCGATAGGTGTTCTCACTTGCCAACTCTGCCACCTTTAACTCCACTAACGGGCTGTATCGTTGGTATGGTAAAAGCCCTAACCATTCATCCAGAGGATAATGTGAATTCCCTTTCTGGTCATGCATTAGTGAACGTTTAAAGGTCACATTTCCAAATAAAAACTGAATGCTTCTGTTATCACTCCGGCAGTACTCCCAGCCATCCTCCAGCTTTTTTTGCTTAATTGTTTTATCTAACGTCTCAAATATTTCCCCAACCCATTGCGTAAAGGCATTCTGGATCAGAATTTTAACTTGTTCTTCAAATTCAATAAGACTTTTTGTATCCTTTAATAATCTAGCAATTATTGATATAATATCCATAGGAAGACCTCTTTCTAAATGTATTCGCCCACAAGCGTACATTTAAATGATAGAGCGTCTTCCCATTTTTTTCCACTCATCTGCCCTTCGAGTAAAATTTTACACATACAAAATCATTTACAAATCATGCATCGCCCAAACTTATTTTTTTAATAAATGCCGGATGGAAAAAACGGGATGGTACAAAAGCATCCACGGGCCGGAAAAACGCATGACCGCCCTGATTTTTTCACGGTAATCTTTCCGGTAGCAATGGACCTTGCAGTTGGAACACGCGCTTTTTTCCTCGCCAAACCGGCAATAGGAAAGCCTTTTTAAGCAATAGTTTTGTAAATCGAGGCATTCTTCGCAAAGCGTCTTGCGGTGGTGTTTTTTCCGGCAGTAAATGGCAATCATTTGTGACACGGTTTCCTTTTCTTTTTGGATGACCGGCCCGTTGTTTAATTCCCTTTTTGGCATGGCGATCGACCTCCTGTTTTCACCATACCACAGCCACAGAAAAGCAATTTTAACGATTTTTCTACAATGCACACAAAAATGCCGTAAAGAACAAAAGCCCTTACGACATTTCTATGTCCCTTTTAACAAACGGTAAAAAATGGGAGCCACCTTCTTTAAAAAAGATTATTCCCGGTTCCCTGATTTCATTTTTACCCGCATTACCCAGTCATCGAGGCCGATTGTCTGGGCCGGCGGGACTTCCATGCTTTCGACTTGATCCATATTGGCAACGGAGACAGAGGAGTAAAGATTTTCTGTTTTGGCATCTGTCAATTGAAAGGAAAATTCCATGAGCGGAGTTCCGGCGGTAATGTGATCGCCTTCTTTGACCATGATCACAAATTCTTCGCTTTCCATAGCGGCTTCTTCTGTATTGAGGCGGATTGTAATTTCAAGCCCCTGGTCTGTCAATATACTGATGGCGTTGTTTTCCGGAGAAATGTGCGTAATTCTTCCTGCTGCGGGCGAATGCACCCTTCCTTCAAGCGGTTGGATGGCAATGCCCTTACCCGGCTTGCCCGTATCTTTGCACGGAATCATATTGCCGGCTATCGGGGAAACAAGTGTAACCACTTTTGAATTTTTTCTTTTCAGCCAGTTGAACATCTCACAACACCTCCTTTAGTCAGTAAAATCTGTATTTTTCACTTCTATTATACACCTATTTTGAAATACTGTCTTGTTTGGCGTCAGGAAACTTCACATCTTTTTGGAAAAACTTCTTATTCTATTATATGTATGGACAAACGAAAAGGGCCCGCGCCGGACCCTTTTCGAAAAATTTTTACCGGTCCATGCCGCTGTGATGCAAGTGCTGCGGCTGGTTGTTCCGGTTGAATGTTGATTTTTTTCTGCGCGCAAAGTAACGCTCCTTCCGCGCATGGAAGCTTTGCTCAATTTCTTCAAGCGACCGCCCCTTCGTTTCCGGGACGAATTTTTTTACAAACAGGATGGAGAAGATGCCAAGCCCGGTAAAAATGAAGAATGTTGCCGACAGTCCGATTGCATGGAACAATACCGGGAACAACAGGCCGACAAGGAAATTCGTTATAAACAGGCAGAAAACCGAGATCCCCATCGCAAGCCCCCGTAAATGGATCGGATAAATTTCCGACTGCATGAGCCATGTCACAGGAGATACGCCGCCCTGCTGGAAAGCGAGAAACATGACGGTCAAGCCCAAAACGAGAAATGGCAATGCCGCACTGTTTTTTAACGTGATCGAAAAAATCCCGATCAAAAGGAGCGCAGTGCTTGTCCCTGCAAGCCCGGTAATCAGCATTTTTCTTCTGCCGGCCCTGTCCAAAAGTGCAATGCCTGTAAGGGTGGCGAGAACGGAAATCAAACCGTTGGCAATATTTCCGATCAGTGCTGCGCCTGTCGAAAATCCGGATTTCTTTAAAATTTCCGTCCCATAATACATAATGGAGTTCACGCCGGTCAGCTGCTGGATCATCGCGATGCCGACACCGATGACAATGATGCGGCGGACAAATGGAAGTTTTAAATCTTTCAAGGTTGCCTTTTTCATTTTGGCATCTTTTTCGACTGTCTGGCGAATCTCATTCCATTCCATTTGTGCCCGTTTTTCTTCGCGTATTCTCCGCAACACATCGAGGGCTTTCCCAAATTTGCCTTTTGCGGCGAGCCAGCGCGGGCTTTCCGGCACAATCAGCATCCCGAGCCATAAAATGACAGCCGGCAATGTTGCGATTGCCAACATATATCTCCAAATGTTTCCGGCTTCCCCGAACGTATTGGCCAGTATCGCGTTAAACGTATAGGCAAATAGTTGGCCGGAGACAATCATCAGTTGATTTTGTGTAACGATCCGCCCGCGGTGTTCGGCAGGCGACAATTCTGCCAAAAAAGCCGGGACTGTGACAGCTGTCGCGCCAACTGCAAGGCCCAAGATCATCCGGAAGGTAACCATGGCGGCCACATTCGGCGCCATCGAACAGCCAAGCGTGGCGATGACGAAAATAAAAGCGACGCTTAAGATCGTTTTCCGGCGCCCTTTCCGGTCAGAAAGCCTCCCCCCGAACACGGCACCGAATGCTGCCCCTAAAAGCAAGGTGCTTGTGACAAGCCCTTGCGTAAACGGCGTTAAACCAAGCTGGTCGTCCCTTGACATGAATGGCAGCGCCCCATTGACAACGCCTGTATCATAGCCATATAGTAAACCGCCAAATGTTGATACGATTGTAATCAAACGCAGAAAAGTTTTTTTAGAAAATGATTCTTTCCTTGTTCCCGCTTCCTCGGGACGGACTGAAACACGCCTGCCCCCCGTCTCCCTCATCTTTTCCTCTCATTACGCTCATTCCTTTCCTATCATGTATTCTTCGTATGTTGTTAAAATATTTTTTCAGCATATAATTGCTGTACCCTATACCTACCCTGTTTGTTCGTTTTTTTAAATGTAAAAAGCCCGCCCCGCTTTGGATAAAATCCAAAATACGGGGCGGGCTCTATTATGCCGTTCTGTTCGCTTTTTTGATCTGTTTGCTGCGGAGCTGGCCGCATGCCGCATCGATATCCGTGCCGTGTTCCTGGCGCACAACGCAGTTGATGCCATTTTTTTTGAGCGTATCGTAAAATGTCATAATCGATTCTTTTTCGCTTCTTTGATAACCGTGCTCGTTAACAGGATTGTAAGGAATGAGATTGACATAGGCAAGATGGCGCTTGTCCTGCAGCAGTTTTGCAAGCTGCAGCGCTTCTTCCTTATGGTCATTGACATCTTTCAGCAAAATATATTCGAACGTGATTCTGCGATTTGTTTTTTCTAAATAATAATCGATCGCAGGCATCAGCTTTTCAAGCGGGTATGCACGGTTGATTTTCATGATGCGCGACCGGAGTTCATTATTCGGCGCATGCAGGGAAATGGCCAAATTCACCTGCAGGTCAAGGTCTGCGAACGCATAAATTTTCGGTGCAAGGCCGCTTGTGGAAACGGTGATATGGCGCGCGCCGATCGCCAGTCCCTTTGGCGCATTGATAATTTTAAGGAAGTTCACCACATTCTCAAAGTTATCGAACGGTTCGCCAATCCCCATGACGACCACATGGCTGACCCGCTCGCCCTTTCCGGCTTCATCAAAATGTTTCTGGACATACATAATCTGTTCTACAATTTCCCCGCTGTCCAGGTCGCGGTTTTTGCGGAGCAGGCCGCTTGCGCAGAACGAGCAGCCGATATTGCAGCCGACCTGGGTCGTCACGCAAACCGACAAACCATAATGTTGGCGCATCAAAACCGTTTCAATTAAATTGCCGTCCTTAAGCTGGAACAAAAATTTTACCGTGCCGTCCTTTGATTCCTGTTTCACCACTTGTTTTAACGTGTGAATATGGAAATGTTCCTCAAGCAACGCAAGGCAGTCTTTATTGACATTCGTCATCTCTGCAAAGCTTTTCACCCTTTTTTGGTACAACCATTCCCACACTTGTTGGGCGCGGAATTTTTTCTGTCCGTGTTCAAGCATCCAGCCGGTCAATTGATCTATCGTCAATCCAAAAATGGATTTCTTTTCCATTCTACCCCTCTTTTCTGGCGTTTTTCGCATAATTCCTATTGTAATCGAATTTGCCGCCGATTTCCACAGGCAGATGTTGCAAAATGGGCCGCAGCGAAAGCAGGAATTCTGGCGGCAGGGAACGAATATAGTTTAGATAACTACATTTTTTCAGGGAGAGACAGACATGGGCACAAAAACATTATTCCTGCCATACCGATGGACCGTTGTCATTCACGAATCATACCATTTGTACACAAATCAGGAAGACCAGTATGCCTTTGCGTATGTGTCAAGTTTTTCTCGACAAGGTTTAAATATCGGGTATTCCAAGACACTCTTTTTGTACACTTTCGGCTACCGTGCTTCACTTGCTCGGTGTAATTTTCGGAAAAGATGTGATATTTCCGTATAAAGATGGACAACGGGGATGTTGAGGCGCGCGAAATTCACTCGCTTTCCGCGGGCGGCCGGCGAGCCTCCTCGCTCGTACCTCGCTGCGGGGTCTCTCCTGGCTCGCTTTTCCCGCAGGAGTCTCGTAAATTTCGCGCGCCTCAACGATCAGTCCCCACTGAGCCAAGCTTAAAACGAAAGCTCTAATATTTTGCTTAAATGTCCCATTGCCGATGAACTGCTTGAATGCAGGGCAACTGATCCGTGCTTTACGCCCACTGACGGGCGTACAGGCTGCTTGAGTAGTTGAGACATCCTGATGGATTGTTTCAAGTTCCGTTGCTTTCTCTCGCTTCTTGAACGGTGTTTCAGATAGGCTTCTCTCAATGTCCCATTGAGTATGCCTTGTTTGATTTTCACCATGGCTTCTGCGCCAAGTTCACTCCAATGCATGCCCCTTTTTTTCATCCTGAAGGAGATATGCCTTTGATTCGATTCCATCGCTCCCAGGCCTCTCGCACCTTCCGGCACGTTTTTCACCCTGTCTCTCCAGTCAAAAATGCGGTCCCAGTTTTTCAAGATATACGAACGGAATTCCTTGATTTTCTTGAGGGCCTTTTTATCCGTCAAGGTGCTTTCGTGCGTATCCAAATATAACGTGAATTGGTCTAGGTCATGCTTTCTAATCGCTTTTCTAATCTGCTCCTTGATCTCGCTCTTTCCGCCCCCAAATGTCCTTACAATGGCTTGTGCAACGTGGTAGGTATCCAGCTGGTTGAGCACCGGGAATTCCGACTGTGAGAATGCTGTTTGAAACCGTTCAGCTGTGTACCCAGCACCTCCATCACTGTTTGTAATGACATGCGCTTTTTCGAGGGAATAGGTGTTGGCAGCTGTGGCTTGGACTTCATCCCAAAATGTCTGAATGTCTTCCGTCGTCATGATGACTGTGGGCTGACGCAGGGAGACCCTTTTTCCATTGGTTTCCCAACCTTCATAGAGAATGGCATGGTGGACTTCCATACCCTGTTTCTTTTCCAGTCCCCGGATGAATACGCCATCTGCTTCGGAAAACAGGTAGTCTACCTTCTTCCCATCAGGCAGTGAAGCAGCTATTTCCATCTCTTCTACAAGGGCCTTGTCGGCTTCCGCCTGCGTTTTCCCTACGCGTTTCACCATTTCCCCTACAGTTGTATGACTAAGACTCACGGCTGTCCATTCTTTTAAAATATTCGCCGCCTCCCGATAGGTGTTCTCACTTGCCAACTCTGCCACCTTTAATTCCACTAACGGGCTATATCTCTGGTGGGGTAACAGCCCCAAGCATTCATCCAAAGGATAATGTGAGTTCCCTCTCTTATCACGCATTAATGATCGTTTAAAAGTCACACTTCCAAATAGAAACTGAACGCTTCTGTTATCACTCCGGCAGTACTCCCAGCCTTCCTCCAACTTCTTCTGTTTTATTGTTTTATCTAACTCCTCAAATACATCCCCAACCCATTGTGTAAAAACCTTCTGCATCAGAATTTTAACCTGTTCTTCAAACTCCATAAGACTCTTTGTATTCTTTAATAATCCAGCAATTATTGATATAATATCCATGGGAAGACCTCTCTCTAGATGTTCATTCAAGGTGTACATTTAGATGATAGAGTGTCTTCCCATTTTTTTCCACTCATTTGCCCCTTCGAGTAAAATTTTACACATACGCCTTTGCCGTGCTGGATGGCGAACTGGATACGGTGGTTGCTTTCTCTGTTCGTGATGCATCCGTTCAGGTGTCAAACTGCGGATACGATGTGAACTTGGACATCAACGTGGAGACGCGCTTAATCACAATCGGGCACGAACCGGAAAGAGAATAGCTTTTTTAGGGTGCTTTTAAAAATTTGAAAGCGCTAATGTATGAAAAAGGGGCAGCCCGCTATATTGTTAGCAGCATGCAAAGTGTTTCGGTTTCGCCCGTTTTCCGGCTATTCTCACCAAGAAGCCGCATGGCGAGAAAAACTTGCATGGAAACGCCCGGCCTATCGAGCGGGCAAAAATCCCCACGCATCCAGACAAACGAGCGTAAAAATGCCGCAGGAGTGTTGGATTTTCCCATCCGTCCATAAAAATTCAAAGAATCCGCACGCCATCAACGGGCCGTGCGGATTTTACCAAAGCTCTTTTTTTCTGTTTTGCTCTTCTTCCAAAAAGTGGATAAAGTGGAGGAAAATATTCGTCGGTTCCTTTTCGATCAATGCCGCATAGCGTTTTTTCACCGGCTCCGTGACAATGCTGCTTTTTTCAATCCGCTTTTTCATATAGGAAAAACTGAGCTTCGTAATTTCTTTTCTCAAAACCCGCGCTTCCTGCGACAGCGCCATGCCGAACGCCCCGGCGACCGCACAGAAAAGGAGGAGCGGAATCGAGCGGTCTTCCGCCGGCATCACGAGAAGCAACAAAAACAAATTGAGCGCTGCCACAAAAATGAGCGGTTTGGACCAAAATGCATACTGGTTGGCTTTTTTCAGTTTTGGGGCGATCATTTCCCCTAATTTCTCCATTTCGAACCGGACAAATCCCGGCATTTCGTTCAAATTAATGATCAAATGGATCCCTTCCCATCCGTTTCATTTAAGGCCACTTTTAAAAAATCTTCAGGGATTCGAAGCTTTTCAGCGTCTATGATCAGTTGGTGCACGCTGTTTTCACTGTTCCGCTTTTTGACTTCCTTCATTTCTTTTTGGATGTTCTCCATTTTTACATCGAGCTGTGCTGCCTGCAGTGCTGCTTCTTTCAGTTCTTCCTTCAAATGTTGTGGCACATCCTCGTCATATTTATAATATATTTTATGTTCCAGGCTTGCCCAAAAGTCCATGGCGATTGTCCGGATCTGAATCTCAACATACACTTCTTCCGACCTGTCCGACATGAAAATCGGAATTTTGATGATCATATGAAGGCTCTGGTAGCCGTTCGGTTTCGGATTTTGAATATAATCCTTGCACTCAATTAACTTTACATCTTTTTGTTGCTGGATCATTTTGCTGATCTCATATATGTCTGAAATAAACGAACACGTAATCCGGATGCCGGCAATATCGCGGATGTTTTCACGGATCGAATCAAGCGATAATCCACAACCCTTCCGATATGCTTTGTTCAAAATGCTTTCCGGTGACTTTAGGCGCGATTTTACATGCTCAATCGGATTGTAGTCATGGACGTACTGAAATTCTTCTTTTAAAATATCAATTTTTGTCATCACTTCATGGAGCGCGAATTTATACGACATCATAAACCGCGTCAGCTCTGTTTTGACTTCTTTCATCTGCTCAAAATCTATCGGGATGGCAACTTCCATTTTTGTCTCTCCTTCAAATTTGCAATGCAAATCCGTTATCCCCATCTTAAAGGCAGGAGGGGGTTTTGTCAAAGAATCGCATTGCCCGGGTGGTTCATATCAGGTGTGGTCATAGCGGTTTCATCCGCCGTTTACCCGCTATCCAAAAGATGAATCAAAAAGGCGTAAAATCCCCCTAAGATGTGGACGGCAACACGTATATTGATTTTGCCGGCGCAATCGGCACGCTGAATGTCGGGCATAACCACCCGAAAGTTATCGCAGCTGTCAAAGAACAGCTTGAACATTTTATCCATACCGGCTTTAACGTCATGATGTATGAACCTTATATTGAACTGGCTGAGAAATTGGCAGCGCTCGCCCCGGGGAATGCGGAGAAAAAGGTCATCCTTTTAAACAGCGGGGCCGAAGCCGTCGAAAATGCCGTTAAAATTGCCCGCAAATATACGAAACGGCCGGCCATTATCAGCTTCACCCGCGGCTTCCACGGGAGAACGTTAATGACGATGTCGATGACAAGCAAAGTGAAGCCGTATAAATACGAATTCGGCCCGTTTGCTTCTGAAGTTTATAAGGCGCCTTACCCTTATGCTTACCGGAAACCCGGCCATTTGACTGATGAAGAATATGAAGACTATATGATCCAGGAGTTCCGGAATTTCTTTCAAAACGATGTTGCCGCTGAAACGGTTGCTGCTGTGGTCATGGAACCTGTGCAAGGAGAAGGCGGGTTCATTGTGCCAGGCAAGAAATTTGTAAAAGCGGTTTATGACTTCTGCCGGGAAAATGGCATTTTGTTCGTATCGGACGAAATTCAGGCAGGATTCAGCCGGACCGGGCGCTATTTTGCCATTGAGCATTTCGATGTTGTGCCGGATTTGATTACCGTCTCGAAATCCCTCGCAGCAGGCGTCCCGTTAAGCGGGGTAATCGGGCGGAGCGACATAATGGATGCGGCAAATCCGGGTGAACTTGGCGGCACCTATGCCGGAAGCCCGCTTGGATGCGCAGCCGCCCTTGCCGTACTGGACATTATTGAATCTGAAAAATTAAACGAACGGGCGGAAAAAATCGGGAGACAGGTGCTTGATACGTTCCGCAGCTGGCAGAAGGAGTTTGCCTTTATCGGGGATGTGCGCGGCCTTGGCGCCATGTGTGCATTTGAAGTCGTAAAAGACAAAACGACAAAAGAACCAGATAAAGCATTGACAAAGCGGATTGTGAAAGAAGCCAACAAGCGGGGGCTGCTTCTTTTGGATGCCGGGATTTTCGGCAATGTCATCCGCATTCTAATGCCCATTGTCATTACAGACGACCAGCTGCAAGAAGGCCTGGATATTTTAAAACAGTCCATTGCCGCTGCCGCAAACGTAAAGGAAGAAATATCTTTATTATGATATTAAAGGCCGTGCCCGTGGAAAGCGAAGTATTTTGACGGAGCGCTTCGTTGCTTTCTTATGAATAAATAAAAATCCGAATCATTCAGATAGAATGTCTGAATGAGTTCGGATTTTTCTATGAGTAAAA
Organism: Weizmannia sp. FSL W8-1119; assembly: GCF_038008605.1. Classification (NCBI taxonomy): domain Bacteria; kingdom Bacillati; phylum Bacillota; class Bacilli; order Caryophanales; family Bacillaceae; genus Heyndrickxia; species Weizmannia sp. FSL W8-1119. The sequence goes on from NZ_JBBOZL010000001.1 coordinate 2,597,794, forward strand.
TACTTCTGTCCCAGCCTCCTCTTATTAATCCTCCGGCGGGGCCATGAATTCAGGGCCAACGGGGTCTTTTACATTTTTATTTATGATATCATCGATTGTTTTCAAGTCTTCTTGTGTTAGTTTCCAACTGAAAACTTCCTTGACAGGGTTTAATTGATCGGGGCGGCGCGCACCCCATAAAGCGATGCTTGAACCCGGTTGATCAAGAAGCCAGCGAACAGCTAAATGAATAACTTGTTTGCCGTAAGCTTCTTGGACCCATTGATTTAATTCGTTAACGGCCGATAAATATTGTGGCAGGCGGTCCGGTTGAAATTTTGGATCTGTTTTGCGCAAATCATCGCCTTCGAATTTTCTGTCCGGTGTCATCTTACCGCTCAAAAGTCCCCGGCACAGGCTTCCATAAAATAAAGAAGTCATGCCTTTATCCACAGCATATGGCAAAACATCTTTTTCAATGTTTCGTTCAAACAAATTATAAGGGGGCTGTACCGTGTGCAGAGGTGCCACAGTACGGAATGCCTCCATTTGTTCCGGAGAAAAGTTGCTGACGCCTATGGCGCGAATCTTCCCGGAATCATAAAGTGTCTTCATGGCCTCTGCGGTTTCTTCAATCGGTACTTTCGGATCCGGCCAATGCACCTGATAAATATCTATGTAATCGGTTTGAAGCCTTTTTAATGAATCATCAATTTCTGCTAAAATCCGTTCTTTTGATCCATTTCTGAAAACTTCACCATTTTTCCATTCCAATGCAACTTTTGTCGAAATCACCACTTTGTCACGTTGTCCGACTTCAGCAAGGGCTTTGCCGACTATTTCTTCAGACCGGCCAAAACCGTATGCGGGAGCCGTATCAATCACGTTAATCCCTAAATCGATCGCAGCTTGAATCGTTTTGATGGATTCCCTTTCATCGGTTCCACCCCACATCCAGCCGCCAATGGCCCATGTTCCGAGGGCAACCCTTGATGCTTCTTGAATATCGGTATTTTTTATTTTCGTATATTCCACTTCATTTTCCTCCTTCTGAATAGAATAGAAAATGCTTGGTGCAAAACTATTTTATTCTTATTCATTTATGAGTGTAAAGTAATGTGCATTGCTAATCTTTTTAAGCTTACATGAACTCTGAAAATAAAAAGCCCCGAGAATGTTCGGGTCTTCTTGTAATAAAAAATTAATGCTTTGACTGGTATCATAAAAAAAGTTAATCTTAAAATTCCTTCTCATTTTTCGTGAATCTCTAACATGCATACAGCACCGGCGTCCTCTCGAATATAATAAAAAGGAGAACCGATTGAGTGAATCTCTAACATGCATACAGCACCGGCCCCGTTTTTCCTAAGGGCCTTTCGAACGCCATACAGCGTGGGCAGGCAAAAAAGGCTTTAAAATGGCCATGCAGGGCGCCCGTGCGTTTTGCGTGAAAACCTGATGAAGGATGCCACACGTTTCATTTTGGCGAGGCCCTTAATCCTATGTTTTTCCACAAAAAAGTAATGCCCGGACCGTTCATACCGGCCCGGGCTATTTTTTATTTTACCTTTAACGGTTCCAGCTGTTTTAAAATCTCTTCCAGTTCTGCATCTGCCTGGATCAGCGCGGCAGCCGTATAAGCACTTTCGACAAAGGCGGTGTCCATCAGGCGGATGTACTTATCCGACATCTCCATTGCCATTTCCAAATTCATTTTGGCGCTGCCAAGGTCATAAAAAGCAAACAGATCATCCGCTTCATTTTCGGCTATGGCGGCATTCATTTTGTCAAAACTGGTGCCAACCCCGCCGTCATCGGTGCCACCCGCATACGTAATGGAAACGTCTTTGGCCGCTTCCTTTAACAATGTGGCAAGGCCGGCCGCGATTTCAGGAATATGGGAAACAATGACAATGCCTACTGGTTTTTTACTCATCCAGAATCCCGCCTTCCAACAAAGCTTCAAACAAATAGCCGCTTGAAACCGCCCCAGGGTCAAGATGGCCAATGGAACGCTCGCCAAGATAAGATGCGCGCCCTTTTGTCGCTTTCATCTCTTTTGTCGCCTCTACGGCAGATTGAATGGCCTCTTTTGTCAGCGATCCGGACGCGAGTGCTTCACAGGCTGGTATCCAGACATCAACCATCGTTTTCTCGCCTTTTTCTGCTTTCCCGCGTTTTTGGATGCCTTCAAGCCCGGCTTTTACAATTGCCGCAACATCTTGTTCATTTTCCCCTGCCTGTTTTGCCATCGCAATCAGCGCTGATCCATACAGCGGCCCCGAGGCACCCCCGACTTTTCCAAGCAACGCCATCGCCGCTGTTTTCAGGACGTCCTGGACCGTGGCAAAACCGCCGGCTGCCAGTTTTTCTTCCATAGCCGCCACCCCGCGTGCCATGTTCGAACCGTGGTCGCCATCTCCGACCGCACTGTCCAGTTCGCTCAAATAGGCTTTGTTTTCATCGATTTTTTCTGCAAAAAGATGCAGCCAGTCTGTTGCTGTTTCTGCTGTTAACATATTTCCGCCTCCTTTACACCCATGCCGGAACGGATACCGGCCGTTTTAAAAATTTAAGCCACGCCTCATCTTCCAGTTTTACAAGCGTGAGGGAAAGGCCGGCCATATCAATGGACGTCATCAAATTGCCCACTTTTCTAAACGGAACGGCAAGGCCTTCCCGGTCAAGCAGGGCATGCACATCCTTGGTAAAAATATACTGCTCCATAAGCGGCGTAGCCCCGAGCCCGTTGACAAGGAGCGCAAACCGGTCCCCTTCTTTCCAGTTGAACGCAGTTTTCAGCCGGGCAACGAGTTCTTCCGCGATCGCTTTTGACGACTTGATTTTTTCCCGCCGGTAACCCGGTTCCCCGTGAATGCCGACACCGTATTCCATTTCATCTTCCTGAAGGACAAAGCCCGGCTTTCCGACTTCCGGAACTGTTGCCGGCGAAATAGCGACACCGATTGTCTTCACATTGGGCACAAGCCGTTCAGCCAACGCCTTGATTTCCTGAAGCGTCTGCCCCTCTGCTGCTGCCGCGCCCAGAATTTTATGGACAAGAACGGTACCGGCAACGCCGCGCTTTCCTGCTGTATAGGTGCTGTCTTCTACCGCGATGTCATCGTCAACCACGATCTTCTCCACCTGAATATCTTCCATTTCAGCTAATTCCTGGGCCATGTCAAAATTCATGACATCCCCTGTATAATTTTTCACAATCATGAACACACCGGTGCCCTGGTCGGCTTTTTTAATCGCTTCAAAAATCTGGTCCGGCGTCGGCGAGGTAAACACTTCACCGCAAACTGCCGCAGACAGCATTCCTTCCCCGACAAAACCGGCATGGCTCGGTTCATGCCCGCTGCCGCCGCCGCTAATGAGCGCCACTTTCCCTTCATCCCGGAAAGTACGATAAATGACGCCTGTCCCTTCCAATCGCTCCACTTTTCCTTCATGGGCGTACACAAATCCATCCAGCATCTCATCGACAACTTTTCCAGGGTCGTTTATAATTTTTTTCATGGCGTATCCCTCCGCATCCTTATGTCCTTTCTTTTGCCCGGCACAACACATTCTAAAACACCACTTTTATTATACCGCTTCCATCGTGAAAAAAAATCATTTTTCATGTCAAGCCAGCAATCACGGATGTCAATTGTTTCAATCATATCTGAGATTGTTTTCGATCACTTTTTTATATAGGGCTTGTTGAACGAATCCAATGCTGAGTTTGTACCCAATTTGTCAGTAAGCTCTAGAAGAAGCCATTTTTGAAAATGCGTGATTCTGTCTTTTCTATACGTTGATTCAGCTTTTCCCTGGATTTTTTATAAAACCCTTGTATTAAATTTTTGCCAAAGCTGTCAGCATCCTTGCCAAATTTAGGAATTTTGCTTATTTAGCAAGCCCCCATGTTAAGGAAGCGCGGAAAAATGACGGCCTTCCTTCACATAGAGCTCGTCTACGTTAAGGAAGTGTGCAAAAACGTGGCCCTTCCTTCACATAGAGGGCATCTACGTTAAGAAAGCGTGCAAAAACGAAGCCCTTTCTTTACATAGAGCCCTTCTATGTTAAGGAAGCATGCAAAAATGACGGCCTTCCTTCACATAAAGTTCGTCTACGTTAAGGAAGCGCGGAAAAACGAAGGCCTTTCTTCACATAGAGCCCGTCTACGTTAAGGAAGCGTGCAAAAATGACGGCCTTCCTTCACATAGAGCCCTTCTATGTTAAGGAAGCATGCAAAAACGAAGCCCTTTCTTTACATAGAGCCCGTCTACGTTAAGGAAGCGCGAAAAAATGAAGGCCTTCCTTCACATAGAGGGCGTCATGTTAGGGCTTGCTGAACCCCCGATTCCGATTCTGAGTTTGTCAGCAAGCTCTGTCTAAAAATATAGAAGAAGCCATCTTCGAAAATGCGATTCTGTCTTCTCTATTCATTGAATCAGCTTTCAAGTGCAAGCTTTTCCCTGGATTTTTTATAAAACCCTTTGTATTAAATTTTTGCCAAAGCTGTCAGCATTCCTACCAAATCTAGGAATTTTGCTTATTTAGCAAGCCCTATATATAAGCTGAACTAAACATTATTACTTCTTTATGTGTTGCCAAAAGCAATGTCTATCCTGATCGTAATTGATTTTGGCACGAAAAACTTAAGTTCATTTTATATGCTTTTTAGTACTTTTATGCATATGTGCACACACGCGGTAAAGTATTAAAAATTTTTGTTGACTATAATCTGAATGTTTTATATAATCATACGCAAACAGACAAGCATCGGCGCTTATCCGGCAGCGCCAGCAGCGAGGTCAAAACAAAATGGGGGCTTCCACTAATGAAAGATTTCTTTAGCAAACTGTTAAACGGAATGAGCATAGGCATTGTCGTTTCTCTGATCCCAAACGCCTTACTCGGGGAGATATTGAAACTGATTATCCCGCATGCGCCTTATTTGCAGCATGTTGTGGATGCAACCGTTATCATCATGAGCATGCTCCCTGTATTGATTGGCGTTATGGTCGGCATTACCTTTCAATTGACACCGATCCAAATTGCAAGTGTCGGCATTGCCGCAATGGTTGGGAGCGGCGCGATCCAGAAAACGGCTGCCGGCGCATTTGCTTTAAACGGGATCGGGATTGTCATCAATACAGGGATTACAGCGGCATTGGCGGTTTTATTCGTCAAGTGGGTCGGAACAAGGTTAAAGGCTTATTCCATCCTCCTGGTCCCGACATTGAGTATTTTAATACCGGGCATGATCGGACTTGCAATTTTGCCATTTATTAAAGCGGCTACCGGGCTGGTCGGCGTCGGGGTGGCACATGTGACAAGCATGCAGCCTGTCGTAATGGGCGCCATTATTGCCGTCATTTTTTGCCTGATTATTTTATCGCCGATTTCAACAGTCGGCGTAGCAACCGTTATTATGCTTTCAGGTGTCAGTTCAGGGGCGGCAAATCTTGGCATTTGTGCCGCCGGGGTCGGGCTTGCCATCGCCAGCTATAAAGCCAACTCGCTCGGTACCGCCCTTGCCCATGTACTTGGCTCGCCGAAAATTCAGATGCGAAACTTCTTTATGAAACCGAAAATTGCTTTCCCGATGCTCATCACTGCTGCCGTTCTCGGTGCGCTTGCCGGCGTCTTTCATATTCAGGGCACGCCTTACAGTGCAGGATTCGGGTTGTCGGGCTTAGTCGGCCCGCTCAATTTCATGCATCTTGCTGAAGGCGGCTGGACTGCGAAAAATATTGCCATTATGCTGAGCACTTTCTTTGTGCTGCCGTTTATCTTAAATGTCGGATTCATTTATGTTTTTTCAAAAAAATTAAAGATGATCAAATCAGAAGACTATCAGCTTAATTTCGAATAGCAAAAAACACTGCAGCCCTCCGGATCAGGGTTGCAGTGTTTTTCTTTTCATCGGACGGAAATTCCGGAACTTCGGAAGGATCGGCCGGCGCGATATAGCAGCATGAGAGAGTTACGTTTGTGCAAAATGAAATCGAACGCCTTCACTAGCTTCTGCTCCCGGCATCATAAAGGCGGATATATAAATAATGGAGAAGGGTAAAATGTTCTTCCGCCCCTCGCATGAACATACTCGAAGTTCAATTTGGGTATACCGAAGCGAAAATAGGTTAATTTAGCCTTAATCAAAATATTTTTTGGCAGATCATCGTGGCCATGCTGGACAACAAGCACCTTTCATGCCGGCCGTTTTTTTCTGTGCTATATTTGAACATACAGTGGACTCACCAAAGACAGGAGTGTAAAGGAATGAATACCATCATTGAAACGATTCTCAATCACCGGTCGATCCGCCATTATGAAGACCGGCCGCTATCCGATGAACAAATCCGCCTGATTGTGGAATCCGCGCAGGCAGCCGCCACTTCTCATTTCGTCCAGGCCTATACGATTCTTGGCATTCAGGATCCCGGGCGGAAGCAAAGATTAGCAGAACTGACCGGGAACCGACATGTCGGAACATGCGGCCATCTGCTCATTTTCTGTGCCGATCTCCATAAACATGAACTTGCGGCACAAATGGAAGGCGTAGAGGCGCAAGATACACTTGAGACAACGGAAAAATTTATGGTCGCGCTCATCGACACGGCACTGGCTGCGCAAAATGCCGCGCTCGCTGCGGAATCGATGGGGCTTGGCATTTGTTATGTCGGTGGCTTGCGCAACAGGCTGCCAGAAGTGGCCGAACTTTTGAAAATCCCGCAATATGTCCTTCCGCTATTTGCAATGACAATCGGCTATCCGGCCGATCCGTCTGTGAAAAAACCACGCATGGCGGCTGAGCATGTTTATTTCGAAGATGAATATCCGGCTGATGAACGTCTTTTGCGCGATCTGAAGGAATACAATGAAACGGTTTCGCAATATTATACAAAACGCACAAACGGAAAAAGGAACGATACCTGGACAGGCCAAATGGCACAATTTTTCAAAGAACCATCGCGCGTTTTTATGAAGGAATTTGTAGAACGACAAGGGTTTGATAAAAAGTAAGCTGAATAGGGGATCCGTCCGCGCATTTTCCTCTTCTTTCGGCCCATCGCGGAGCACAAGTTAAATAGAACGACATGTTCAAATATGGATATTCAGCGCTTCGGCAACCATCCCGGGACACATATTAAACAGAACGGCGAGATGCTACGATGAGTGGTGCCCCGCCGTTTTTTTACATTTTGCTTTGGTGAAATGCGGGTACATCTGTCATCCGGCGATTCCATTTTTTTGTATATCAATATTCCTTTTTTTCTGCTAAAATAGAATAAATGCTTTAGCACTGAAAAGCGTTTATCTAAAACAGAAAAGTGAGATTGATAGAAATGGAGAAAAACCAACATCATTTGCAAAAAGGCTTATCACCAAGGCATGTCCAGTTCATCGCATTGGCCGGGATGATCGGAACCGGCATTTTTAAAGGCAGCTCCGATACCGTCAGCCTTGCCGGCCCGAGTGTTGCCGTTTCTTACCTGATCGGCGGCGCACTTTTATTCATTGTCATGTCAGCACTTGGGGAAATGGCACTCGTCCACCCCGGCCTCAACGTCCAAAATCTGATCCACAAAGCGTTCGGCAGCCGGGTTTCTTTCATTATTGGCTGGCTGTACTGGATCAACTGGGTCATTGTGACAGTTGTGGAACTGCTTGCAGCCGGGAGCTTCCTGCAATTCTGGGTTCCCCAAGCGCCACTATGGCTACTCAGTTTGCTCTGTGCTGCTTTCGTGGTCGGCATCAATTTAATTGAAGTGAAGTACTACGGCGAATTTGAATTTTGGATTGCCGGCATTAAAATCATCACGTTGATCGTTTTTATCCTGCTTGGTGCGCTGATTTTATTCGGTTTATTCCCCGGGACATCTTCCACGGTGTCTAACTATACCGCGCACGGCGGTTTTTTCCCGAACGGGCTTCACGGTACGTTCAGCGCTTTTCTGATCGTTATGTTTTCATACGGCGGCGCGGAACTGATCGGTGTTACCGTTTCGGAAACAAAAGACAGCGAGAAAGTGTTGCCGCGTGTCATTAAACAGACCGTTGTCCGCGTCATGCTTTTTTATATTTTGCCAATCCTGGTCATTTGCGGCATTATCCCATGGAACCAGGTTTCTTCCGTGGAAAGCCCGTTTGTACAGGTATTCAGCCGCACAGGGATCCCCGCTGCCGCCCATGTGATGAATTTTGTGCTCTTGACGGCCGTTCTTTCTGCCGCCAATTCCGGCATTTATGCCACTTCGCGCACACTGTTTAACATGGCGCAGTCCGGAGAAGCGCCACGCGCCTTTTTAAAAATTTCCCGGAAAGGCGTCCCGCTGATCAGTATTTTGCTGACCTCGCTGTTTATTTTAGCCGGCGTGATTCTGGCCTATCTTACGCCGGATGAAGTCATCAGCTATTTGATGACCATTCCGGGATTTACCGTCGTCCTTGTTTGGACCGCCATCTGTGCAGCCGAACTGCGACTCCGGAAGTCGTATGCAAAATTGCCTTCCTTCCGTGTAAAAGGGTATCCTTTCATGGTCTGGATTGCGCTGCTTGCACTGGCAGGCATTTTCCTGTCCTTTTTGCTGGGCGGCGGCAACCCGATTGGTACAAGCGTCTGCCTCGCTATTTTAATCGTGCTCGTCGTCTTGTCACTGAGAATTAAAGCAAAGGAATAGGCTCCAGCCGGCTGTGTTGATAAAACCGGTTCCCTTAGGCAGGGAAAGGACAGAAATCCAACTGCGCGATAAGCGGGCACAAACAAGCGGGGTTGATTAAACCGTTTTCTGGGCGGGAAGGGGGCAGGCACGGGTGTGCAGCTCGTACAAACTGCCAGAATGGGACGGCCTGCTAACCCGTTTGGACTCTTTTTCGTTTTGTGAAGCAAATGAAAGCGGCCATGATGCCCCGCCTGATCCTGATGACCTGCTTTTTAAAACCAATCCAGCGTAAAGAAAAAAACTCCCGACAGAGCGTGATCTGATGGGAAGTTTTTTTCTTTATCCCCCCATTCGTATAAATCCGATAAAAAAACTTGCAATAATTATATTGACTTCCATTTATTTTCTGATAAAATTTTAAACAACAAATAACTTATCAAGAGCGACGGAGGGATCTGGCCCTATGAAGTCCGGCAACCTGCAGCGAGCAGCAAGGTGCCAATTCCAGCAAAATGGGTACCATTTTGGAAGATAAGCGCTTATCCTTTACTCGCTGTCTTTCCGTAAAAATGGCGGAAAGATTTTTTATTTCTGCAAGGCCGGCCGTTTGAACCAGGATAGGCCCTGATGCGTATAATTCCTCTACATCAGGATGAATCAAATTTATGGATGAAGAAAGCGGGGAACATGAACATGCAAAAATTAATTGTCTTAGCACTTGTCGGCCTTGCCGCACAATTGGTGGATGGATCTCTCGGAATGGGTTACGGGGTGACTTCTACCTCACTCCTCTTGGCTTTCGGAATTGCGCCGGCTGTCGCATCAGCTTCTGTGCATTTGGCGGAGGTTTTTACAACGGCGGCTTCCGGGGTCTCACATATGAAATTTGGGAATGTCGATAAAGGGATCATTTGGAAACTGGTTGTACCCGGGGCTGTCGGCGCCTTTCTCGGGGCAACCGTTCTCAGCCATCTTCCTGCAAGCACATTAAAACCGTACATTTCTATTTTTCTGATCGCCCTTGGCCTCTATATTCTTATCCGGTTTCTGATCAACGCGCGCGGGGCGTTGAAAATCAAAAAAAAGACCGGGTCTAACGTATTTTTTATCCCGCTCGGCTTTGTCGCAGGATTTTTTGATGCAACGGGGGGCGGCGGCTGGGGCCCTATCGCCACACCGGCTTTGCTGTCCAGAAATGACATCGAACCGCGGAAAGTGATCGGCTCGGTGGATACAAGTGAATTTGCCGTATCCCTGGCGTCAAGCATCGGTTTCCTTTTATCCCTCGGCGCTATGCAGATTAACTGGATCTGGACGATCGCCCTCATGCTTGGCGGCCTGATCGCCGCACCGATTGCAGCCTATCTGGTTAAAATTTTGCCGGCTCATTTGCTGGCTGTCATTGTCAGCGGCATGATTGTGTTCAGCAACGTGCAAACTTTATTAAAAATGGCCGGCGCCGGAAGCGGCTGGTACGGCGTTACCTATACAGCCATTGCGGCAATATGGGCAATCCTTATTTTCTATACAATCAGAAAACACAAGCGGGCAGTTGCCAGCGCCAGCGTAAGCGTCGCAGAATAAGGAACATGTTCGGGCAAGGGATCCATTGCCCAAATTGTTTTTTTAAAGCCGTTTTTGACAATAAACGGGCTGAGGCGTTTCTATGCGAACGAACAACGCCATTTTTGCTTCCTTTATGCAGATGCCCTCTATGTGAAGGAAAGCGGCCCCGCTTTTCCACCTAAACCAGCCATCCCTTAACCAAGCACCGGCAAAAATAATTCATCACAAATGTTTTCGAGATCGAACGCCTAAGTGAAGGCAGCGCAAACTTCTTTTAGCGGCAAATGCACAGAGGTGCATTTTGTGATTTTTTTGCGGGCCAAAACATGGCTTACCCGCGCCCGTCCGGTTTGCAGCCCCTGTTTATGCCGCCGTCCGCCATGCCCGCTTTCCCTCCCCCGTTCGCGAAATGTTTTATGTTTAAAATGTAAAATCTGTTTTGCTATAATTATATTTACTGGTATTTTCCATTTTTTTGAACGGAAAGAACGGTGTGCCTATGAAAACATTTATTTCGTCGCTGCAATGGATGGCATTTATGATCGCCGGGTCGATCGCGGCCCCGATTGCCATTGCGGCTGCTTTCCATTTCAGTGCAGGTGAGACTGCCCTGTTTGTGCAGCGGACGCTTTTTGTACTCGGGATCGGCGGCCTTTTGCAAGGCATTTTCGGCCACAGAATGCCAATCAATGAAGGGCCCGCCGGGCTGTGGTGGAGCGTGTTTGCCATTTATGCGGGGCTTGTCGGCAGCATGTACAGTTCAAGCACTGAATCTCTGCAATATTTGGCAGGCGCACTGATTGTAACCGGCATCTTTTTCTTCCTGCTCGCTTTTACCGGCCTTGTGGACCAAGTGAACTAACCTCCACTTATCAACCTTACGGTTTGATTGAAGTGGGGGCTTCTCGACTTATCGTTGCTTTTACTAGCCAACGAAAACTGACCGAGCTAACCCTCTTGTTCCAAGAGTTTTGTTACTTATGATAACGCTAATAAGCGTAATCCCTCATTTTTGATATTGATTGCTGAATTGTGATCGCGATCTAATACAAAGCCGCAAGAACATTTATATACACGTTCAGATAATGGCATTTCTTTTTCCTTGCCGCAACATGAACACTTCTTAGTGGAGGGAAACCACTTATCAATTTTCACAAGTTGTTTCCCCTGTTCTTTTAGCTTATACGCTAAGAAAGTAGTGAACATACCCCAGCCGTTATCATGAACGCTTTTCCCAAAGTGAAGGGCTTGAGACATCCCTTTCATGTTCAAGTCCTCAATCACGACAGCATCAAAGTTAGAAGCTAATTCTTTTGACTTATGATGAAGAAAATTCATGCGTTGGTTCGCCACTTTCTCATGTAACTTAGCCACTACTAGTCGTTGCTTGTTCCAACGTGCAGAACCTTTCTTTCTTCGAGAAAGAATTCGTTGTGCTTTTGCTAATTTATCTAAGGCTTGCCGATAGTAACGTGGGTAATTGGCTTTCTTACCCTGTTCACTCTCGACATATAGACCATCCATAGCAAAATCCAAACCAACAACTTTCTGTATGTTAACTGGACGAATATCTTTCTCATATTCTGTCAAAATTGAAATGTAGTATTTGCCTGTCTTTGTTTTAGAAATAGTGCAAGATTTGATTTTATAATCAGCAGGTATCTCTCTATGCTGTTTCATTTTTATTGGCTTTTTGATTTTTGGCAGTTTGATATGACCATTTTCTAGCTTAATATTTCCGTTGACCATATTAGTTGTATAGGATTGTTTTGCTTTACGATTTTTGAACTTTGGAAAATCCGCATTTCCTTCAAAGAAATTCTTATAAGCAGTCTGTAAGTTCATTTGTGCATTTGCCAAAGCTAAAGAATCCACTTCTTTTAGGAATGGAAATTCACTTTTATATTTTGCAGGAGTCGGAAACTTTTGCTTTTTAAGCAATTCTTTATCATCCTTGAACTTTTCATACGTTTCTTTGCGTTCAGCTAACATCTTATTGTAGACAAAGCGAACACAACCAAATGTCTTAGCTAATAATGCGGATTGTTCTTTGTTTGGTAACAAACGAAACTTGAAAGCTTTGTTTTGCTTGGCCATATCAATTCACCTCACTTTGTGCGGAAAAATTTCGTATATATTGATTATATCGTAAAAAATCCGTACAATCAATATGAGGTGATAATCATGAGAGAAGAGAAAGAACGTGTAGAAATTCGTATGCCTAAGACGATATTAGAAAAATTGGAGCAATATCAAAAAGAAAATGGGATTCCAACTAGAACAGCCGCAATCTTAGAATTGTTGAGAAAAGGATTGGAAAAATAACTTTGGCTAAAGCCAACCAAAATTCATCTCCCACCTACTCATTGGTGCGATTCGCACCTTCACATTCCTTGAGGATGGGAGACTTCTTTCGGAAAGCCGTTAAATAAACTGTTTACACCGGTAGTGACATTTATTTATTTGCTATTGTTGGTGCTGCAGTTGAGCGGCTCTTTTATGAAAGGGATGCTCGGCATTACGGGGGCCCATCAGGAAGTCCGGCCGCTTGTTGCTGTTTTGAGCCTTGTCACAGTATTGCTTACATTCTATTTTGGCCATGTAAAGAAACCGTGGGTCAAGCAATATTCGATCATGCTCGGCTTGATTTGCGGCTGGATTTTGTTCGCGCTTTTCGGTGAAGCGCCGGCCATTACATTTGGGAAAAGCTGGTTCTCTCTTCCTGCCGTATTTGATTGTGGAAGGCCGCATTTTGATTCCGGCGCCGTCACAACCGGTGTATTCATCGGGCTTTTATTAACTGCGAATATGATTACGTCTGTGCGCGTTATGGGAAATGTGACGGGAGTCCGGCAAGAGCGGGTGAGGAGCAGTCTGTTCATATCCGGCATCAACCAGCTGCTTGCCGGCATCTTTTCCGCTGTCGGCGCAGTGCCGATTGCAGCAGCGGCAGGCTATGTTGCACAAACCGGCATAAAAGTGCTGAAACCATTTTTGTACGGCGCTTGTTTCGTTTCCATTATTGCGCTGCTCCCACCGCTCGTGCATATCATGTCTGCTGTTCCCGCGCCGGTCGGTTATGCCGTTACCTTTGTGGTCTTCACACAGTTGGTCGGCCTTGCCTTAAATGACCTTGAAAAAAGCCCGGACAAAGAGATTGCCCATACAACAGCGGGCATCTCCTTCCTGGTCGGAATCGGCGCGATGTTTTTGCCGGCTCATGCAACTGAACATTTGCCAATGGTGGTGGCAACTTTTTTAAACAACGGCTTAATTCTTGGTTCTGTGGTCGGCATTTTAACAGAACAGCTGCTGATTTGGAGGAAAAAAAGAAAAATGCAGGAAAACAGCATCCGCGAGCAGTAATGCCAAACAGCAGGGAATGCTCTGCTCCCATTTGCACGGAGTCCCGTGTCACCAACCGGATGCAGGATTTGCTGCAATCATCAAAATGGCCTGCATCCCTTGCCTTACATACAGCCGCGAGCCCTTTGCGGCGGTCAGGGGTGCAAAAATGCCGGGAGATTCCCGGCATTTTTTATATCCGCTTCAGTTTTCCTTCTTCACACACGATTACCGACCGGCTTCCTCAAGCAGCCCCATTTCGATGCAGGTCGGGATAGACAGTTTCACCGTCCGTTTTTCGAACCGGATGGCCATGGTGTCGCCGTTGATCTCTACAATTTCACCATGGCCAAACACACGGTGCCGGATTTTTTTGCCGGCCACAAAAGCGGAGGCATCCTTCATTGCATTCGGGTTATACGGTATGGAGACCGTCTTTTTGCCGATTCGGGCAACTGCCATGTCCGGCTTTGTTTTTGCCGCCTTTTCAACATTGTTGACAATTTCCTTCACCGCTGCAACAAACGGCGAGTCCATTGTCCGGGTTCCGTCCCGTTTTTCATAGCTGACCATTTCCAGCGACTTTTTCGCGCGCGTCATGGCCACATAAAAAAGACGGACCGATTCTTCCATCAGTAACTCATCTTCTTTTTCATCGTCACCCGGAATGATCCCATTCACCAGGTCAATCATATATACTTTTTCAAACTCCAAGCCTTTAGAGCTGTGAAACGTCGAAAGCGTCACAGCATTCCGGCCTTTGTTCCCTTTCGCCGTTTTTAAAATTTGCGCCAAATGCTGAAGACGCGCGGCAAATTCCTCCATGGTGGAAAGCGTGTCCGCGATTTCTTCGAGTGTGTTTAAAATGCCAATCAGGGGATCCTTTCGAAATCCTAATCTTTTGCACATGTTTTCGAGCGCTTTTTCATAGCCGAGCCTGCCGCGAATAACATGAATCGCATCCAGCGGCGGCATGCCCCGCATTTCCCGGAGCGTCTCCTTTACTTCACGCACTTTTTGGACCTGGTAGTCCTTCAAATGTGCGTATTGGATTAAATTGTCAAAAACAGATTGGTTATTATGGATCCCCTTTACCGCTTCCATCTGCTGTTTCGTAATATAACCGTCCAGTTTCGAATGGACCTGCGCGAGGATATCCGCCCGTTTATCGGTAAACGTGAGCCGCATCACATTCAAAATATCCTGGACGACCCAGTGGGAGAAAAAGCGGTTGTCGGTATCTTTGAGATAAAACGGAATCCCTTCCCGGTCAAATTCATTGATCAGGGCAATCGAAGACATATTGTTCCGGTACAGCACGGCAATTTCCGAAAAATTTTCGGACACGACAATGTTCTGGGCCAAATATTTTGCCTGGTATTTATAATCTGGCAGGCGCACAAACCGAATCGGCCCGGCAGGTGGGTTTTCCGTGAACATGTTTTTATCATAGCGGTGCTTGTTGCGCTTGATAAACAGGTTGGCAGTCGTGACAACCTCTTGAGATGACCGGTAATTTTGTTCCATAAATAAAATTTTCGCATCCGGATACACTTTATTAAAATTTAGCAAGTAGGACGGCTCCGCACCCCGCCAGCTGTATATTGACTGATCATCATCGGCGACAACGCACAAATTGCGATGCCGGCGCACAAGCTTTTCAACAATGGCATGCTGTACCATGGACGTATCCTGGCTCTCATCCGTCAGCACATAGTCATAACGCCCCTGATACATACGGAGAAGATCAGGATCACGCCTTAATATTTCATTCGCATGCGTCAGCATATCATCAAAATCAAGAAGCAGCTGACCGGTACCCTGCTTTTTAAACGCCTCATACTCTTTTAAAATCCGGGCAGCTTCCGGCACACCTGTCGCAATCTTCCCCCATTTTGCAGGCGGGATCATCTTGTTTTTGATGTAGCTGATATACGTCTGCAGTTCCTCCAGCTGGTCTTCCGTGATCCTCTCCCCGTTAATGGTCTTGTATACATCCCGCAAAATTTTTTTCTTATGGTACGGCCCCGCCTCGCCTTCAATCAGCCGGAAAGGGATATGGGCCCGCCTGAAAAATATGCGGACAAGTTCGAAAGCAAGGCTGTGGATCGTTGAAAAATCAACGGGCGGAAGATTCGGAAAAAGCTTTCGGAACCGGTCTTTCATGTCAGCGGCAGCGGCCCGGCTGAACGTAATGGCTTTGATCCGTGCAGGTGCCACCCCTTTTTCTTCAATTAAATAGCCGATCCGCATGATAATTGTCGTCGTTTTTCCGGACCCGGGAGAAGCCAAAAGCAAAAGCGGACCTTCCGTTTGCTTTACGGCCTCTTGCTGCACTGCATTCAGCACAATTCCGGACTCCTCTTTTTTACGGGTAAAAAAGTCTTGTTTCGTGTCCATTGACATTGCTCCGTTCCAAATGCTTTGGTTTAATAGTAGCATATTGGAATGGAGTGTTGACATAAAATCTAACCATTCAGTTTTGACAACTGTCTCATATGTATAAAAATAGTTCTCGATAGCATTGGAAGGGCACTTTCAACATCTCACAATCGAGAAAAGCTTGACACATACCTCGTCATAAAAGGTTTTGCCTATGACGACATTTTCCTATGTCCTCCCCCTTTTTTCATTTTCTATAAAAGAAAAATTTCTGCATGCATGCCGAAATTCCTTTTAAAAAATCAGAAGGGAAAGGTTTTGGATTTCCAAGTAAACATGCCGGCTGTACTGGAAATCAAGGTACCCGCTCCGCCTACGCGGTGTACCGATGATGGCCACGCTTGCCATCCCCGCTGATTTTAGAGTACCACCGGTTTGTTAAATTATGATGAAGAGGGATTAAAGAATTTACAAAGATGCGGAAAGAACGGGGATATGTATCCCGTGCCCCGAAAAAGGGGAGCGGGGAAGGCTTACCAGCTGGATTTCTTTACGCCCGGAATCTCGCCTTTATACGCAAGTTCCCGGAAACAGATGCGGCAAAGTTTGAATTTGCGGTATACCGAATGGGGACGCCCGCACCGCTCGCAGCGTGTGTAAGCCTGAACTTTAAATTTCGGCTCACGTTTTTGTTTGACAATCATCGATTTCTTTGCCATGACGTTTGCCTCCTTTCTATGCGTTAACAGTTTATTTTACTATAAATTCAATAGAAAAGATAGTGGAATATTTTGGAATTATAAGTAAACCTTTCTAAATAATTTTTCAAATCACATGATACTTCGTTCATCTTAATATAGAGATGCAAAAAATTCACCTTAAAAAGAAATCAAATGGAGAAGCAACTTCTCCATTTGATTTCTTTTAGTTATTTGGGTTTTTAAGTAATACTCTGTTTTCAAGAGATGTTTTCTTTTTAACTGTAACTGTCTTCTTTTTTCCTGTTTTTTTCTTTTTCCGTCCATTGCCATCCATTGAACCATTATCACTTTGTAGTATTTATAAACACTTCTTACTTGAAATTGGCCTTTTTTTCCTTTTGGAATCTTTGTTTTTGTTGTAGTAGTAAGTGAATATTTTTTAGAAAAATCGCTAGATAATCCAGCCTCTATTTGTTTAACTGGGATACCTGCAGAAGCTGTCACACTAATTGACGAAGATTCTTTATATACTTGTACTAAGGTTGTTGGTCCATGTACAGCCGCCCCTACATCTCTCCAGCCTCCAAAACTCTTTTTAATATATTTTGGATCCCCGCTTTGTATCCAATAAGTATAAGTTGGTTCATTGCCAGATAGTTGAGGTGTAGCCCCTCTATTACTAGTTGGTGTTGCAGCAAGGCTGCTGGATGGAAATGCAAGTACAATTAGCAAGACAGCTGTTAATAAACCCAAAATTCCTCGTTTCATGTTATCACTCTTAAAGATTTTTTCATTGAGAGCCCTTGCCAAAATGCTATATCCCCTGAAACTGTAAGCAGTCAGACAATTAAAGGTCGTTGATTTATTCCACTAAAGAAAGAAGACGTTTGTAGGAACATTATGACAAATGCAAAAAGAAATTGTGAGTTTTTGATTTTAATAGGATAAATTTGCTTATTATAAGTGCCAGAATTTTATCACTTTTTGAGGCTTTGGGCGAGTTTCAATAGATTAGGCTACTCATTCCTGTGGAAAATATTGTAAAACGGAAAAGGATGATTTTTTTTGAAAAAAAAAGAGCCGTGAAAGCCACTCCTTTGCTAAGATATAAGTACGACCAAATATCCAGGGAGTGATTTCATGGCTATTTCTATTCTAACACAAACCAGAGACTTTTCAATACAACAAAATTTGACTTACCACAAACCCATCAATCCTTCACATGGAAAGAGACTGCTTGAAATCACCATTTGCGGGCTTTCCAATGTTCAATAAGTCTTTTTTATTTGTTTTGTTAATTGAACTTTCATATTATCCTATGACAAACCGGTTGCTGAATTTGATGAAGATTATTGAACAGTTCGGTTTTACGGAAGGAGAATATGCCCCGCTATTGAGCTTACTTGGTCGATTCGGTCAAGCTCGGGAAATCGCCGAAGCAAATCTTTGGCTCGCTTCCGACGCATCATCCTATGTAACAGGAACAACGATTCATTTGGATGCAGGTTATACTTCAAGATAAATTTTTGTCAGATTCTCCATGGTGAGTAAACCGGAATAAACCTTTCCAAGGGGATTTTTCTAACCTCATTGGAAAGGATTTTTCTTTTTTTGTGCAGAACGAATAAATTTCCGGGAGAAATTCCAAATTAACAAAGTTTGGAATTTTTTACATAAAATAAAGCTACTTATCCCTCCAATACATAAGGGGGTGTCTGCCTAAAATCGTAAAATCTAATGTTGAGCAATTTACTATTCTCTTCTTTTAGTTCTTTAAAGGTGCCTTTTTTGATATTAAAGCATTTCTTCCAACTCTTCCAACTCTGTAAGCTCTACATCTGAAATAACTTTGATTCCGTTTCTTTTTAATAAAGCAGAAGTCACTCCATTGCCGGGTACCTTTTTGCCGCTAAATTCACCGTTATAAATCATTGAACTTCCGCATGAAGGACTATTTTCTTTCAACACAACAGTTGTGATCTTCATCTTTTGTACCAGTTTTAATGTCTCATATGCGCCTTTTATATACATATCGGTTACATCTTTTCCTAACCGATCTACCACTTTTGCCCGGCCATCCAATACATCGAAGCCATCTCCTTGAATGATTTCGGCAGGGATCCTTGGTATTGGAAGACCTCCTAATAGTTCCGGACAAGCTGTGATAGCGCGGTTCTCATCTACTAACCTCTTGATTATGTCACGAAGGCAATGTTTCCCGTCATAACGAACTTCTAGTCCTGCTAAACATGAACTAACTAAAATCATTGATATTCAACCCCATTTTACTATGTTAATATTAAAAAAATCGGTTAGTTTCTCAAACCACTTTTGAATGGTCCGATCCAACTAAAAAGCAAAATGACACCAAAGACAAGTTCTCCCAAAAAACGTATCTAACAATCCTCCCATGGATGGGAAAGACGGCTTTCCGCAAAAAAGGTTTGATGATTGCCTGAATCTCGCGTGTACCGGCTGCATCCCCAGTGCCCGGCTTTGCAGTGGGTGGTTTGATTTTGGAAAAACAATAAGCATGTCAGAATGCTTATCTGCGACGAATTCTTTTCAGTTCTAGCCCGCATTGAAAAATAAAGAAAACGAAAACCGGGCGGAGTTTTGCCCGGTTCGTTTGCAACGGCTTATTTTCCTAAAACATCGTGGTCGACCCAGCGTTTGCCGTCGATTTCACTGATGAGGTTAACAGCCACTTTAGCGCCGTCGCCTGCTGTGATAATCGTGTGCATGGAAACGCCGGCAACCGTGCCGCATGCCCATACATTCGGGACATTCGTTTTTCCTTGCGCATCCACTGCAAAAACGGTTTTTACGCGTGGTTCTGTTGCCGGTTTGGTTTTGACGCCAAGGGCTTCCCCGAGGCTTGCAATCATGCCGGTTGCAAGAATAACGTATTTGCTTTCGTACGACTCTTGTTCTGTTTTAATGGTAAAACCATTTTCCGTTTTTTCAATCGATTCAACTTTTTTGTCGACCAGTTTGGCACCGAATTGCGCTGCCTGTTTTTTACCGGTTTCGACCAGGTCTGGTCCGGTTATTTCTGTTACACCGTAGTGATTTTTCAGCAAAGCCCGCTTGGTAGCGCTCGTGCCGCCATCAAAAAGCACCGTGCTTTTCCCGGCTTTGGCCGTAAAAATAGCGGCACTTGCCCCGGCCGGACCAGCTCCAATAATGGCAATTTCATACATCGTACATTCCTCCCTTACCATTTTAAGTATAGACCGGCAGATGGGGAAGTTCAAAAAATACACTTTGGAACCGGATTACCGGTTTTTCTCATTCTCTTTTTTATCATAAATGCAGTTCCATCCATTCATCCACTTCCTGGAAACCGAATTTTTCATACAACGGCTTGCCCATTTCAGAAGCGCCAAGCCAGATGTTGGAGATGCCGGCCTTTTTCACCTCATCAACCAGTTTTCCCATCAATTCTTTCGCGATCCCCTGGCCGCGGTATTCTTCTTTTGTATACACATTTGTAATGTAGGCTTTCTTCCCGCTTTTATTCACATAGCTCGGCGGGAATTCGTAAAAAATGACGGCCCCGCAAGCAACGATTTCTCCTTCGTCTTCCGCAAGCCATTGGACCATGGAGCCTTCTTTTAATTTCTTTTGAAAAAACTTTTCCAAATCGGCATCAATGTCCGTCTTTGGTTCGATGCCCTGGGCAACCTGCTGCTGCTTTCTAAGCTCTATTAAATGATGAAGATCATCAAGATGGGCTTTCCGGAATTCCATAGCTGCGCCTCCTTCATCACGGTTATGAAAGACAAATCATAAGCGAACCGCCGCTTTCAAATACTTTTTGCTACCCAGGAGACAAACCTTTAAATGTCCTTCGAGTACCCCACTCGAACGGCATATGATTTCCCAAATGAATGTATGGCGTGGCCCTGCCGGCAATGTATAGTGACTTTTGGCATGCCATCAAAAAACAGTTCGCATGTGCGGGCGCCTCTTATATACTTCCCAATTAAAAAAGCCGCCCCGCCGTTTGGCAGAGCAGACTCCTGATCATTTTTTCTCCTCGAAAACTTTCCGGATCCGTTCAATTGCCCATTCCAGCTCTTCTTCCGTTATGACAAGCGGCGGGGCAAAGCGGATGACATTTTCATGCGTTTCTTTGCAAAGCAGCCCTTCCTCTTTCAATGCTTCGCAATAGGAGCGCGCCGGTTCCGTGAGCTCCACGCCGATGAAAAGGCCGCGGCCGCGGATTTCCTTAATCGACGGGTGCTCGATTTCACGCAGTTTCTCCAGGAGCACCTGCCCAAGCCGGAGCGAGCGTTCCACCAGTTTTTCTTCTTCAATCACCTCAAGGCTTGTGATCGATACCGCGCATGCAAGCGGGTTGCCGCCGAACGTCGAGCCGTGCGACCCCGGGTTGAATACACCCAGTATTTCTTTATTTGCAGCTACACAGGAAATCGGCATGACACCGCCGCCAAGCGCTTTCCCAAGAATGAACACATCCGGGGTAACACCCTCCCAGTCAACCGCAAACAACTTGCCGGTCCGGCCTAACCCGGTTTGCACCTCGTCTGCCATGAAAAGCACCCGGGACGCGCGGCAAATATCCGCTGCTTCTTTTAAAAACCCGGCCGGCGGAATGTTGATGCCAGCTTCCCCCTGGATCGGCTCAACAAGGAACGCTGCCGTATTCGGAGTGATGGCTTCCCGCAGCGCTTCCGCATCCCCGTACGGAATGAGCTTGATGCCCTCAATCATCGGCCCGAAGCCGCGTTTATATTCTTCTTCCGATGAGAGCGACACCGCAAGCAGCGTACGGCCATGGAAATTTCCGGTACAGGCAATGATTTCCGCTTTATTGTCCGGCACGCCTTTCACATCATATGCCCAGCGCCGTGCAGCTTTGACCGCCGTTTCCACCGCTTCCGCCCCGGTGTTCATCGGCAGCACCATATCCTTTTTCGTCAGTTGGCACACTTTTTCGTACCATTCGCCAAGTTTGTCGTTATAAAACGCGCGTGATGTGAGCGTCACACGGTCCGCCTGGTCTTTTAATGCCTGAATGATCTTCGGGTGGCGGTGCCCCTGGTTCAGTGCCGAATAAGCACTCAGCATATCCATATAGCGGCGGCCGTCCGGATCCTTCACCCACACCCCTTCCGCTTCCGAAATGACAACCGGAAGCGGCGCATAATTATGCGCACCGAACTGTTCCGTTTTTTCAATTACTTGTTTCGCTTGCTCTTTTACTTGTGCCATTTTGTTTCCCCCTTCTTTTCAATGTCCCTATCCATTCATATGCAAAAAGAATGCCATCATGAAAAAAAGGCCTTCGTGCGGTTTTTTCAGTGAAAATGCAAAAAATTTTTGCATAAAGCCGCAAAATATTTTAAAATTTTTATCATCGAAGGGGGTGGACACAACATGGAAGAAACAAAAGATGTACTCCTCGCGTTGTACGAAACAATAATGAATCTCGTCGATGCCGGCATTCATGCAGTGGATGAAGAAGGGCGCACGATGATTTACAATCAAAAAATGCGGGATATTGAGGGGATGGACAGCCGTGAAGTACTGCATAAAAAATTGGAAGATGTTTTCCGCTTCCGCAGCAGTGAAGAAAGCACCCTGTTAAAGGCGCTCAAAACCGGAGAAGAAAGTCATCTTGTCAAGCAGACGTATTTTAACAATAAAGGCCGCGAAATCACCTCCGTCAACCATACGTATCCGTTTTATTATAAAGGGAAATTGATGGGTGCTGTTGAAATTGCGGAGGACATTACGAAAATCGAGCGCCTCATTCGCCGGAACCATGAGCCCCATACCGGTTACACATTTCATCATATTATCGGAAAAAGCAAGGCAGTTTCTGAAGTCATTGAATTTGCAAGACGCGCCGCCCGTACTTCCTCCTATGTGCTGATTATCGGCGAAACCGGGACGGGAAAAGAGTTGTTTGCACAGAACATCCATTATGAAAGCGAAAGAAGCCGGGGACCGTTCATCACGCAAAACTGTGCAGCGCTTCCCGATAATCTCATTGAAAGTATCTTATTTGGTACGAAAAAAGGGGCATTTACAGGGGCCGTTGACCGCGCAGGGCTGTTCGAACAGGCGGACGGCGGCACGCTTCTGCTCGACGAAATCAATGCGTTGAACATTCATTTGCAGGCAAAGCTTTTGCGCGTGCTGCAAGAGAAAAAAGTAAAACGGATCGGGGGCACGCAGGAAAAGCCAGTGGATGTGCGCGTGATCGCCACCATGAACGAAACGCCTTACGAAGCGATTGCAAATCACCGGCTGCGCAAAGATTTGTATTACCGGCTTGGTGTCGTGACGCTGTTTATCCCACCGTTACGGGACCGGCTGGAAGATTTGCCCCTTCTCACCGGCCATTTTATTCAAAAATACAATCCCCTTTTTCAAATGAATGTCAGGGGGATCACACCGGAAGTGCTCACTTTCTTCCGGTCGTACCGCTGGCCTGGCAATATACGCGAGCTGGAGCATATGATTGAGGCAGCGATGAATGTCATGCTCGATGAAGACATGATTGAACTCCGCCATCTGCCCATGCAGTACCGGCAGTCCGGCCACTTCAATTCGCCGGCGGAAAAATCACCGCTTTTAAAAGACCGGCTGTTTGAATACGAGAAGCATTGTATTTTAGAAGCGCTGGAGGCAAACGGGTCGAATATATCAAAAGCAGCAGAACAGCTCGGGTTAAGCCGGCAAAGCCTCCAGTACCGGATGAAACGGCTCGGGATTTGACGTGTGTAAAACACAGCCGGCTTCAAAGATCACCTCTAGCCAGGCAGTTAGAAAAAGGCAGGGGACTCAACAAACAGCCCCTGCCATGATTACGCTTATTTCACTTGTTCCTGCAGCACTTCTTTTAACAACTCGATCGCACTTTCTTCTGTCGGGTCGTTTGTTCCAAGCTCGCCGCGGAAGGCTTTGGAGAGGATGGATTGTTTTATTTCGTCTGTATTTATTTTGATTACATCTTTTATTTTACTTTCTTTTTTAAATATATTTTGTAAAGTGGTGATTATTACTCTCTGTTCTTCTAATGGCGGCAATGGAAAAATAAAGTCTGATATTAACGAGACACTCAAATTTTCTTGATTACCTCCCTTTGCCACCTGTCTAAACCTTTGATAGCCTTCCATAAAATAATAAAATATGAATTCTGGTGCTATATAATCATTAGGCAATAACGCACAAACAGCTTGATTACAAGTCGCTTCCACACTTAAAATAGCAGCTCTACCTCTTGTCAATCCCTGGCCATACATAGCAACCAAAACAGTATTTGGTGGAAGCAACTTTGCAGAACTATTTGCAACTGCTTCAGGAGTAATTTGCTCTTCACTTTCATTAATAGCATTCCATTTTATTTCACCGGTTTTAATCCATGGTATATTTCCTTCGTAATATTCTGGAATAGTTCTTTTTGGAGTGCCTCCAGAAGTAATTGTAAAGACATCTCCTAATCTTACCCATTTCCAAGTTGATGGAATGCTATACCTTAAGTCTTTAATATTAATTTCCTTTGATACTTTTCTCCGTATACTTTGAGATTCCTTTATTTTGACATATAATGACTCGGCATCTTCAATGTTTTTATTTTCCTCTCTCCACTTCCTCGTCAACTCCCCACGAAACGCCTTATCCAAAATAGCCGCCCGGCGAAGTTCAAACGTTTCCTTCGCTTCCTCAATCAACCGCTTTGCTTCGTCAATTTTACTTAAAAGTTGCTTGATTTTATTTACAATTCTTTTTTGCTCTTTTAACGGAGGAAGTAAATGAGGAAAATCTTTTATTATTGTTTGTGAAATATTTGGTTGAGCACCACCCTTTCCCAAATCAATAAGTGTTTTTCTTTGATAGAAGAAATAGTAGAACATAAAATCTTTATCCATTAAGAAGTGCGGAACTCCTACTGCACAAGCTTGATTAGTTGCTGCATCAATGCCCAAGATTCCCAGTTTACCAATAGTCGCACCATACATAGCGATAGCGACAGAATCCTTTGGAAAGAGCTTAGCACTAGATTTTTTCAACGCTTCTTCTGATATCTTTTCTTCAGAATCTAATATCACGTTATCTCTTAACTCACCTGTTTTAATCCAAGGAATGTTACCTTTATAATATTCTTCTTTTTTTCGAGAGGGTGTACCGCCAGATCCCCATTTTGCTATATACCCTGATTTTACCCACACCCAATTCCCCGGCACTTCATACGGCTGCTCTTTTTCCGGCACCAAAGCTTCTTCCAATAACTCCTCCATGGTCTTTTGCTTCTTCCTCACTTCACAGCCACCTCATCCGCTTCCACAGCGCGCAGTTCGTCTACCACTTCGCCCAGTAAATCCATTGCCTGCTGCAGTTTTGCGATCGCTTCTTCTGCCGATTCAACCGGGTCTGGCAAGTTTTCGTAGGAGGACAATGACGCATCCGCGATCAGGCCGATGTCGAGGCTGTCACCTTTTTTCGCAATTTCTTCCCGTGTGAACACATTCCAGCGCTCGTCTTCCACTTTCGACCGGTCTTCGGCTTCGTAGGCTTTCATGAAGTTTTCGAAATGCGCCATCGTCAACTGGTTGCGTTTGCCGAATGACGGCATATTCGTGCGGAGGTCATACACCCACACTTCTTTTGTGTTGTCCCGGTCGGTTTTTCCTCTCGTAAAGAACAGGACATTTGTTTTGACGCCTTGTGCATAGAAAATGCCGGTCGGCAGCCTTAAAATCGTGTGCAGATTGCATTTATTCATTAAGTCTCGGCGGATTTGCGCACCAACGCCGCTTTCAAACAGCACATTATCCGGCAAAACGACTGCTGCGCGCGCTTTGCCATCATCTTTTAAGGCATTGTAGATCAGCTGCAGGAAATTCAATTGCTTGTTCGATGTGTCAAACGTCAAGTCATCACGCGATACCCGTTCGCCGCCCTTTTTTGTGCCAAAAGGCGGATTTGTTAAAATGACATCCAGATTTTTCATCCATTTCCCGTTGTTGGATAAAGAGTCGCCATGCTCAATGCGCCCTTCCATGCTGTGGAGCAAGGCATTCATTAATGCAAGACGGTGCGTGTCTTTTACCAGCTCCATCCCGGAGAAAGCTTCCTTCCTCTGGAATTCCGCCATTTGCGGATCCAGGTCAAAATAGTCATCCGTTTTCTGTCTTACATAACGGTCCGCGGCAATCATAAAGCCAAAAGTGCCGGCTGCCGGATCCGCGCAGCGCTCGCCGATTTTCGGGTCGACCAGCTGCACCATGACATCAATCAGGACGCGCGGTGTAAAATATTGCCCTGCTCCCGATTTCTTTTCATTCGCATTTTTTTCCAGCAGTCCTTCATACAGATTACCGAGCCCTTCTTCTTTTGCGCTGTACCAGTCGAGGGCATCAATCGATTTAATGATTTTTTCAAGGTTTTTCGGCTCTGAAATGCTGGTCGCTGCATCGCTGTAGATATCGCGCAGCATTTCATTACCGCTTGTGCCCAAATGCAGCAGCAAATGCTGATAAAATGTTTTTAACTCCGTTCCTTCCTTGGCCACAAGGTCATCCCAGCGATAGCCTTCCGGAATGGCAGACTCCTTTTCTTGTTCTTTCATCATTTTTAAAAACAGCAGATACGTTAATTCCGTCACATATTGCTGATATGTAATCCCGTCATCCCGCAAAACATTACATAAGTTCCAAAGCTTTTGTACGATTTCCTGGTTGTTCATTTTTCTCCTCCTGTTTTTACTGCACATGTTACTTGCAATGAAACAAGCCCTTCTATATTCCAAAGAAAAGAACCCAGTCACTTTTTGGGAGCTTGCATTCAAAGGAGCTGGGTTCTGCCTGTATATGATATAGGCTGCCTTTACTTTCGTTCATTTTTGGTTTGAAAAATTTGCACGGATTGGTTTTGCAGCATTTGTACTGTTTTTGTTTTTCCCGAATTTGACTCAGGCATTTTCGCTCTTCTGATGGCACACTTGGTTCCAAAACCCATTTGATAAAAGCTTCTTTTTCCTGCCTTGTTTCAAATTCAATTTCTATTAGGGGGTTATGGAACAATGCAATCACTTCCGTAGCATACATAATTGTACATGTACAATTATATATGCAAAATCCTAAAAAAGTCCATGTTTCTATCAAGTTGTATGTGTCAAGTTTTTCCCGGCAAGGTTTAAATATCGGGCCTTTCAAAACAACGAAACCCAGTTCATCCAACCGCCAAAATCCGGCTGGATGAACTGGGTGTATTTATATCACATATAGATTGTCATTAATCGTATCCACAATCCTATCAATTTCATCACCAAATTCGCGTTTCAAAATCTTATACCCGCCTTGGCTGCGGAACGGTTCTTCCCCAAACGCCTCTTCCGGGTTTGGCGCCAGCACCGGAACTTGCAGCAACTGCTTTTCAATCCGCTGCAGCCATTTTTTCTGCCGCGGCGTCCAGTCATGCAGGGCGTACACCTTTTGCATCGCCCGCCTGATCCGGGTTTCATGGTCAATAAGCGATTCGCCTAATGCAGCTTGGCGAATGAAACTGATGATATCGGCCGCAATATCTTCGTTTTTCGTTTGTTTCCAGGCCGTTTGCAAGTGGGATTGTTTAAACCCTTTCGTCTCCAGTATCGTAATTAATTCACGCAAGTCCTGCCTTGTTAAATCTTTCGGGCGCGTGCAAACGAGGTGGAGTGCGGGAATTTCATTGATATTTTCTTTAATAAATTTTACAAATCCATCCAGGTAATCTTCAGGTCGTTCATTCCCTTCACCATAGCCCCGGATGACTGCTGTTACCCGGTCTGCCTGATTGGAAATATAGCGTTTATCTCCACCTGTCCGGTAATTTTCCATGTACTCAAACAAGAGGCTGTTTTGCTTTGCTTCCTGCGGCGTGTAATATTGAATTTCTTTCGCCCAGTCTTCAATATTTTTGCCATTGGACAGCTCTTCAAATTTCTGTTTTGCTTCTTCACTGAGCCTTTGTTTGCGCCGCTGGATTTTTGCGCCCAACTGATCGCGGTAAAATTTGGCTTCTTCTTCCGTTTGCGCGTTCACAAGCGACTTGTACAGCTCGCCAATACTATCATGTTGCTGTTTCACGACTGGCTTCATTTCTGTATAAGGCTGAAGTTTATCGTAAATCCCAACAGCATCATAAATATTAAAATGGCTTTTCCCGATCTCAGGGCAAAGGCGGGTGGCGCGGCCGAGCATTTGATCATACAGAATACGGGATTGAACGCGGCGCAGAAAGACGAGATTCGTAATGGCCGGCACATCCACACCGGTCGTGAGCAGATCAACCGTCACAACAACATTTGGCAGCCTTTCGTTTTTAAAACGTTTAATGGCATCGAGCGGCTTATAAATATACCCCGTAATTTTCATAATGGCATCATCTTCTATCTCATCGCCGCGTTCGGCATATGCCTCTTTCAATAAACGGACGACCAGGTCTGCATGCTGGTCGGTAGCAGCAAAAATCAGTGTTTTTTCTTTGCCGGACGGATCAATATAATCCGCCAGTTTATTCAGCACCGCCCTGTTAAAAGATTCGGTGATCACTTTTTTGTTAAACTGTTCAACTTCAAAATGAAGGGTATCTTCCATTTTTTCTAATTGAATTTCGCCGTTTTCCGCATCGTACACTTCGACTTCTTCATCTTTCTCAAAAGTGATCCCCGCTTGTGAAAGTTCCGTTTTGAATACATAAGGCGGCTCATGGTCAACCAGATAGCCGTCCAGTACCGCTTCACTGTACGAATATTTAAAGATCGGCATGCCGAAAATTTGCGTCGTATGAAGCGCCGGTGTCGCGGTCAACCCTAAACAGGCCGCATCAAAATAGTCAAGAACGCGCCTGTACTGGCTGACATAATCGTTTTGATCCCTGAACAATAGTTCATCTTCAGACATTTCCCTGTCGCTTGTATAGCCGCGGTGCGCTTCATCTACAATAATAAAATCGTACTGCCCGACGCTCGGAATTTTTTCTTCATTGCTGTAGAACAGCCGGCGCACCATCCCTTGCACCGTTGCGATGTGCACTTTTGTTGCCACTTCCGGTGAAATGTCCCCGATCGACTTCACATCATAAATATCAGAGAATGAATAACCTTCAATCTTAGTATCCTTCAGGGCATCTTCCGTTTGTTTCCCGAGTGAGTTGCGGTCGACAAGAAAAAGAATGCGCCTGCATTTTTTCGATTTAATGAGCCGGTACATGAGCGCAATTGCGGTACGGGTTTTCCCGGTCCCTGTTGCCATTGCGATGAGCATCCTTCTTTGTCCGGCTTTCAGTGCTTCTTCGGCTGCCAGCACTGCTTTTTCCTGATAAGGGCGCAATCCGAATTTCGAGATGCTTTCTTCTTCAAGCCGCTGATTGGCATCCTCATCATCCTGGCTCAGTAACATGAGCAAATCATCGGGAGAGTGCCAGCCTTCAAGCGGACGGGCGTGTTCAAGCGGCTTACGGGAATCCCAAAACCAAATGCCCGATTCCTCTTGAAGCTGCCTTAAAAAAGGCCTGCCGTTGGTTGCGTATAGGAAAGGCACCTTATATTCATTTCGCGTTTGTAAAATCTCTTCATTTTCAATTTGACGCACTTGTCTTGCATAAACTTTTGTCTGGCTTTCCAGCGCGCTCGGAATCGTCTTTTTCTTCGCCTTTGCTTCTATGAGCCCTACCAATTTCAAACCGATAAATAAAGCATAATCCGCTCTGCCTTTGCCAACTTTCCATTCCGCAATGGCCATATTCCGGTTCTTTTCAGGCACTGTACCATGTGTATAATGATTCAACAAAGTTGTATCTGCTTCCCAGCCGGCGGCACGCAACTTCTCATCAATAATGGCACGTGTTTCCGCTTCCGTCAGCTCATGGCGGCGCATAAAGGTTACAGCTCTCTTTTTCCGTTCCGTTTTCTCTTCCGCATTTTCTTTAGAAGCTTTTGCTCTAATAGATTCTAACTCGTCTTCAAGCTTTTTCAGCTTCTCTTCGTATTCCTGCTGGAGCTGTTCCGTATCAACTTTCTTCTGCTCTTTCGGCTCTATGTATTCCGGCGCTTGAAAATCCCATTCTCCGTATACTTCCATAAACCAAATGGACAGGCGAAAAGCGAGCCGCAGCAGTGCTTTTGCTTCCTCTGTTGTAAATTTCAGGGCTTCGTGCATGGCCTGGTTTCCCTTGCGACGCAGCGTTTCAAAAATATCCATCAGTTCCGGCTCAATCAAACCTTCTCTGCGCAGCATATGGATACGATCCACTTGGGATGTTCCGTATGCTTCCTTGATATTTTCGGCTGCCAGTACGAACTTGGTCAACGTCTCGGCAAACAACCTAAGTTTCATAATCGTTGTATGGGGATCCTGATAAATATTTCTCTCAGCCGTCTCGCCCAAATTTGCAAGCACATCCCATTTCCCTTTAAAAAATGAAAAGTTGCTTTTCACTTTCATCACCGTTTTCTTTTTACTTTGCTTTTATTATACAACAAACTATTTATACTTTGGGCGCACAGGGAAACGTTGTCATTGGGTTGAATCAAAATACTGGGTGGCTGAACATATATCCCCTTTATTTTTGCGTAAAAGAGAGTCTGTGATGGCGTCTTCAACTGTGCTCAACTTTAAGGTGTACAAAATACCCCCTGATTTACAAACACAATGGCATTTTTATTAGCATCCCGGCAGAAATCGGGCCGCCGGGGTCTCATGTTCGCCATGTCTGTGTGTGACCCTCTTTTTGACATTATTTTAGCCGCATGCAAATGGATTTTGCATCCTGAAGGGAAATGCACTCGCGGCCCGCAACATAATCATGCCGGCGCCAAATCATGGTTCGCGCATGTGCAAAAAAATTTTGCATGCATCGCGTTTGCTTCACGAAAAACAGCTCCTCCGCCTTTGGCATGAAAATTGCAAAAAGTCCTGATATGAGAATATATACATTTTTGCAATCGTTCTCATGAAACGAATGAAGGGGGGAAAGAAAAATGGAATTGGAAAAGCAGCAGGACATCCATCTTCCAAAGCAGCAGGGCAGGACACTCCGAAAAGAACTGAAAGCACGCCATTTAACGATGATTTCGATCGGGGGCTCCATCGGAACCGGCCTGTTTCTCGGGAGCGGCGCGGCGATCCATTCGGCGGGGCCGGGCGGGGCACTTGTCGCATACGCACTGGTCGGGGCAATGGTGTATTTTGTCATGACAAGCCTTGGGGAAATGTCCGCCTACATGCCGACAAGCGGCGCGTTCAGCACATACGGGACAAAATTCGTCGATCCCGCTTTCGGATTTGCAATTGGCTGGACTTACTGGTTCAACTGGGCGATGACGATTGCTGCCGAACTGACCGCTTCGATTATGATCATGAAGTTCTGGTTTCCGCACAGCCCGTCGTTATTATGGAGCATGTCCTTTTTTGTGCTCATTTTCCTGCTCAATTATTTGACCGTCAGAGGTTATGGCGAAGGGGAATACTGGTTTTCTTTCATCAAAGTGGCGGCGATTATTCTATTTATTGTGGTCGGCTTATTGATGGTTTTTGGCCTTCTTGGCGGGGAAGCAGCCGGCGTAAAAAATTTCACTACAGGGAAGGCGCCGTTTCCGGGCGGGTTTCTCGGCACTTTTCTCGTCTTTATTGCGGCCGGTTTTTCGTTTCAGGGGACGGAAATTGTCGGGGTTGCCGCCGGGGAAAGCGAAAATCCGGCGAAAAATGTGCCGAAAGCGATTAAAAATGTTTTCTGGAGAATTCTATTATTCTATGTGCTTGCCATCCTTGTCATCGGGCTCCTTGTCCCGTATACAAACAGCAGCCTGGAAAGCGAAAATGTTCTCGTCAGCCCGTTCACGCTTGTCTTTAAAAAAGCCGGCCTTTCATTTGCAGCTTCGATGATGAATGCCGTGATCCTGGCCGCTGTTCTGTCAGCCGGCAATTCCAGCCTGTACGCATCCACGCGCATGCTTTACGCGATGGCAAAGGAAGGACAGGCCCCGCGTATTTTTTCAAAGCTTGACAGGCGCGGCGTCCCGGTGCCGGCCATGATTTTAACCGCAGTTGTCGGTATGCTTGCGTTTTTCACTTCCATTTTCGGGGACGGTGTTGTATATATCTGGCTGATGAATTCGATCGGCATCACCGGCTTTATTTTCTGGCTCGGCATCTGCGTTAGCCATTACCGGTTCCGCAAAGCTTTTCTCGCGCAAGGGCACGCGCTCAGTGAACTGCCTTACAGAGCGAAATGGTATCCATTCGGGCCGATTTTTGCCATTGCCGTTTGCCTGATTGTGACACTCGCCCAGGACTACCAGGCATTCCTCGCCCCGCATATTAACTGGGGAAATGTCATTGCGGCCTATCTTGGCATCCCGTTCTTTCTCGTCTTGTGGTTCGGATACAAAATCGCAAGAAAAACAAAAATCGTGCCGCTTGATGCACACGATTTCCATGCAATCGCAGAACCCAATAAATAAACCGGGCTCTAAAGTCCTAGGCTTGGGAGCTCCGGCCTGGACATGTTTTTATAAAAAATGCCGGAAAAACTTTGCCCTTGAAATCGTCATGAAGCAACGCAAAGCCGGATTCGTTTGACAAGCCCCGAATAGCAGAAAAGAACCCGGAATTTCGGGTTCTTTTATTTTGCCGCAGATGCGCCTATCTGTTCCGCACCCCGTCCATGATAAACCGGACGGCGGATTCAATCTCAGCCTCTTCATCCTGGGATACGTTCAGCCCGAAGACAAACTTAAAAATAAATGTGCCGCCGATTGAAAAAAAGATATGCCTTGCCATGGTTTCCGCGGGCCGGTCTGAAAGCTCCCCGCGTTCCTGGAAAGTGCGGATCACCTGCACCAGCCGGGAACCGATATTTTCCGCAAAATACGGCATCAGTTCATGGCGGATTTCTTCATTATAAAAAAACTCTTTTACGATGATTTGGAAAATCTCCCTGTTCTGTTTTAAAAAGAGAAGCCGGTCCCGGAGCAGGTTCCGCAAAAAGTCCTCAAAACCGAGGCCATGGTTTGACAGCAGTTTTTCAAAAAGCTCTTCCGCCATCAAAGGAATCGAATCTTTTAAAAACGGAACGATCAGCGAAACAAGCAAATGGTCTTTCGTGCCGAAGTGCCGGAAAATCGTCCCTTCTGCAACGCCGGCCGCTTTTGCGATTTCGCTTGTCGGCGTATTGCCATATCCTTTCTCTGCAAACAGAGAAATTGCTGCCTCCATGATTTTTTGTTTTTTATCCGTCAGCTTTGCGTCCGTCTTCGTTTGTTCCTTCATTGCTTCCAGAAGATTATATTTTGGCAAATTTTCTCCCCCTTTACAGCGCACGGTAACGCCGCAACGCGACAATATTGAGCAGAATAAAAATCACTGCAAAAACAACAAGCGCCGTCAAGTCTTTCCATACATCCCCAAGGCCCATGCCTTCATACATGACCCGCTTTAAGGCATCGGCACCGTAATAAATCGGCATCACTTTTGCAAGCGCCTGCAGCCAGACGGCCATCCCTTTTAACGGAATAATGCCGGAGAAAAAGATCTGCGGCACCACGACAAGCGGAATAAACTGTACCATTTGAAACTCTGAAGACGCAAAAGACGATAATAAAATCCCGAGAGACAGCGCCACAAGCGCGAGCATCAAATTAACGAGCAAGACATTCCAGAGTGAACCGGCAAGCACCATATCCAGCACGTTCACCGCGTAAAACACGACAATCACGGTCTGGATGACAGCAAAAATGCCGAAACCCACCAAATAAGCAGCCACAATTTCGC
This sequence comes from Weizmannia sp. FSL W8-1119, assembly GCF_038008605.1. Taxonomy (NCBI): domain Bacteria; kingdom Bacillati; phylum Bacillota; class Bacilli; order Caryophanales; family Bacillaceae; genus Heyndrickxia; species Weizmannia sp. FSL W8-1119. Next base: position 2,631,220 of record NZ_JBBOZL010000001.1, read on the forward strand.
CCCGCTTGACCGGCGTTGCCATTAGGCGGTCGAGCGTGCCAGATGTCCGTTCTTTTAGAAGTCCGATGCCGGAGATTAAAAATACGAAAAAGAAAACGAAGAAACCAACCAAAATTGGGCTCAGCACATCAAAAAATACCGTATGGCTGCTGCCGTATACATATTTTGCCGATACATCCGGTTTAGAAAAGGCCACTTTGACCGGCGCCTGCAACTGTTGTTTCGTTTTTTCCGCCTGTTCTTCCAGCTGCTGCACTTTCCCAAAGGCCGGTGACTGCGCGGGAACCTGTTTCATCAATATATGCTGTGCCTCATTTTGCAAGGCAATGATTTTCTGCACACCTTGGAGCGTCTTTGCCTGTGCTTTGATTTGTTCGGCCAGCTGCTGCGTGGATTCCGCCGCAATCGCCTGCTTCACTTTCATCTGCAGCGATTTGGCAGTAGACGGATCATTGTTTTGCAAAGTGAGGACATACGCGCCGCCTTTTTTTACAAGCAGCCCGTCAAGATTTCCATTCAGCACGGTTTGCTCCGGATCTTTTACTGTTTCATAGTGTTTGATTTTCATATCCGCTTTATCCAACACTTTTACAAGGCTTGCGTCCACGTGGCTGATCCCGAGTCTCGGGCTGGTTGAGCTGCCGTTAAAGAAAAAGTACATAAGCGTCAAAATCAACAGCGGCGCGAGAAACAACAGCGCCAATGTGCGTTTGTCCCTCAGCATTTCCAACAAAATTCTTTTGATGAGTGCGGCTGTCCTCATTGCCCGTCCCTCCCTGCTTTCAGGAATATCCGGTTTGCATCATCTGTTTGAAGCAGTTCTTTTAATCCGGCCGTATCGAGCAAAAAGCTGGTTCTCTTCATTTTCCGGTCCTCCCCGCTTTCAAAAACACTTCATTTAAGCCGGCTGCTTCATACATTGCTTTCAACTCGCCCGGTGAGCCGTGCGCCAAAATTTTTCCTTCCCGGATCATGGCGACCGTATCGCATTTTTCCGCTTCATCCATCACATGCGTCGTGACGATCATCGTTTTGCCTTCTTCATTTTTGAGGCGGAGCAGTTCATCCCAGATATTTGCCCTTAGTTCCGGGTCAATGCCGACAGTCGGTTCGTCCAGAATGAGCAATTCCGGATCCTGGATCAGCGCAATCGCAAGCGACAGCCGCCGTTTCATCCCGCCGGAATAGGCAGACACTTTTTTATTGAGGTCATCCTGTAAATGGACAAGGCCCGCCGCGTAGGCAATCCGCTCATGCCGTTCCGCTTTCCCCATTTTATAGAGCGATGCGAAAAATTTCAGGTTTTCCTTCCCGGTCAGCTGCATATACAATGCGTCTGACTGCGCCATATAGCCGATATGCTGCAAAACTTCAAGATTCGGCATCTTTTCTCCCAGCACATGGACCGTGCCAGCATCCGTTTTTTCCATCCCGACAATCATTTTGACCAAAGTGGTTTTCCCTGCTCCCGACGGCCCGATCAAGCCGTAAATCCGGCCCTTCCCGATTTTCAAACGGATATCGTTTAACAGAGGCTTTTTCCCGAACTGCTTGCTTATATGTTCCATCACAACCGCAGCTTCCATCCCCGGCCCTCCTCTTTTAGATAAGTGAGTAATGACTCACTTACTATATTGCCATGAAGAAAGCTGGCTGTCAATAAAAAGTGAGTGGTCACTTTAAATCCGGCAAAAATCTGCCCCATTCTCCATTTTTTGCTTATTATCGGAGCCATTGGGACAATCTTAACATTAGAATATGGGAAACAGCGGAAACGATGCGCTAACGGAATATATTATTTTTTTCTCCCAATCAGTAGTGGTATGCTTATGCATAGAGGTTTCTTTTTCATTCATCGGGATATGAAGAAAAAGAGGCCCTTCAACAAACCTTATAAGGAGAGATCATGATGAACCAAACGCAGTTCGACAAAGTCAAGAACGGAAAAGGTTTTATTGCGGCGCTCGACCAAAGCGGCGGCAGCACACCGAAAGCGTTGGCAAACTACGGCGTGCCGGAAGATGCCTATTCAAACGAAGACGAAATGTTTGATCTTATCCACCAAATGCGGACAAGAATCATCACTTCTCCGGCTTTTGATGGCAAATACATCCTCGGCGCTATTTTATTCGAACAAACGATGGACCGCCAGATTGAAGGCTTGTACACTGCGGAATACCTGGCCGAGAAAAAAGGCATTGTCCCGTTTTTAAAAGTGGACAAAGGGCTTGCGAATCTTGAAAACGGCGTTCAGCTGATGAAGCCGATCCCGGATCTGGATGCGACACTCCGGCGTGCAAATGAACACCATATTTTCGGGACCAAAATGCGCTCCGTCATTAAGGAAGCCAACCCGAAAGGCATTAAAGCCGTGGTTGACCAGCAGTTTGAAGTGGCAAAACAAATCCTCGCGGCAGGCCTCGTTCCGATTATTGAACCGGAAGTAGACATCCATAGTGCAGACAAAGAAAAATGCGAGGAATTGTTAAAGGCAGAACTACTCAATCATCTGAACGAATTGCCGGAAAAGGATCATGTGATGCTGAAGCTCACCATTCCGACCGTGCCAAATGTCTACAAAGCATTGGTTGAGCACCCGCGCGTTATCCGCGTTGTTGCCCTTTCCGGCGGCTATTCCCGCGAAGAAGCCAATCAAAAACTGAAAGAAAACGATGGCATCATCGCAAGCTTTTCGCGTGCTTTAACCGGGGAACTCAACGCCAGCCAGACAGATGAAGAATTTAATGCCGCTTTGGAAAAAGCAGTAAAATCGATCTATGATGCTTCTGTCAATAAAAACTAACAGAAACCAGCAGGGCGACCGCAGTCCTGCTGGTTTTTTATTTGGATGATGGCGGCGGGAAGATTTTTTCAAACTGAAAAGATGCATTTTGCGGGAGAGACCGCGCAAAAAAACCATCATGTTTCCCCGCTTTGTGCATATGTATCGTAAAAAAGAAAGGAATGGCGCCATGACAAAATGGGATCAAAAAATGGATTGGCTTATCAATAGGCTCAAACAGGACCAGTCTTCTGATGGTTCATGGGCCTATCCGTTCGACACCGGCATCACAACCGATGCCTACATGATCATTCTGTTAAGGACGCTGGCGGTTCAGGAAGACCAATTGATCCGGGGGCTCGCGCAAAGAATTTTAAGCAAACAGTCCGATAACGGGGCATGGAAGCTTTTCGCCGATGAAGAAAACGGCGGCAATCTTTCTGCGACAGTTGAAGCATATTACGCCTGCAGCTTTGCGGGCGCTCATCCGGGAAGCGGCGGGTGACACACGAACGCGTGAAGCATGGGTGCCGTTTTGTAATCATAACTGGTTCACTCCAAATTGGTTTTGTTCATTAACATGTCCAATTTAGATGAAAAAAACGCTGTATTTTCTGGAAGGCACTGAAAAAGTTAGAATGCAAGAAAACGGTGAGGCACTTATTAATGGTGGAGTCCTGCCAGTTTTTTAGGCTTTTCCGGCGGTGGTTCTTAGGCATACTTTCGTGAAAAACAGCAAAATTACACAAAATTTTCTATTTTTTATTCTGCTTTTCGATTATACTTATATGTAACGGCTCTCTATTACCCATGGCTTGCGGCTCCCGCTGTTAAAAGCAGGTAAAAAGGCAGAAGAAAACATTCAAAAGGGGATTGAGATGATTTCTACATTACTTAAATCGTTAGGTTACGTAAAAGGCGAACCGCTCACTTTCTTGTCCAAAAGGATTTGCGGGCTGTGGCTGGTCTGGATTGCAGCGGTCATTCTCGTGGGCACCCTTTTCGGAGGAGCACAAATGATCAGCATCCCGATTTTTGCTACCGGTTATTTTCTCGGATTTGCCTTGATCCTGGCAAACAAGTGGGTTTACAAAAAGCTGGCATTCGGCCGTCCAAGCCGCTTTCAAAATCGAATGACCGTGATTTCAATTTTCCTGGCTGTACTTTTACTCATTGGAATGGGCGGGCCTTTTTTTGCCTCGCATCAATACCGGATGATCTGGCTTGCGGCCTTTTTGGCATTCGGCATCCACTTTTTCCCGTTTGCCGCCGTGCACGGAAAAATCATGCTGCCGCTTGGTGCCCTTTGTTCGGCAAACGCCATTGCCGGCATGCTGCTTTCAAACGTCCCTTTCACTACTTTCGCTTATGCGGATGTAGCGGTCATGGGCATTTTTGGGATCATTTTATTGCGTTCTAAAAACCCGCTAACCCTGGAAAAAACGGTATCAGAAACTTTAAAAGCAGATAAACCGTAATGAAAATGGCAAATAAAGCAGCGATACCTTCTATTGTCCGGGAATCGCCGCTTTTTCTCATGAAAGCTGAAATTTTTGCTCATAGGAATGGCGGAAAAATTCCGGGTCATCAGCAACAGCTGAATGATTTATGATTTGTTTTCCAGGTAAAAGTTCACTTCCAGTACAATGGGTTTGTCCGGTTTTACAAGGATCAGCCCTTCTTTCGTGTTCAGCGCTTCGTTTTTCGCGACCCATGGTTCGATGCAGACGAAAGGCGCATCCCCTTCCACCCAAACGACAGTGTAACGGAAATGTTCGTCTGCTTCAATGGCGAGATCCTTTGTGGCATGGAAAGCTGCCTTTACTGAACCACCTTCAAATATCACGGATTCTTTTCATCCCGCCATCTCCAGTTTCCCAGTAAGTGGCTTTTCTTTGTGGCCATTGTAATCGAAATAAGTTGTTGCAGCGGTCTCCAGTTCCAGCGCTTTATCCCGGATGGCAAAGTATGGATGGAACCCCGGGCAAATCGGCATCGAGTCTACTGACCGGTTTGTGGCTTTCTGCAGGATGGTTACTTTTCCGCCCGCTAAGCGGTACGTTAACTGCATTTCGAAATCAAACGGATAGGAAACACGCGTCTCTGGTGTGCTATGGAAAACCAAAGTGATTTCCGCATGATCCGTGCCGCACGATTGGCCTGCCACTTCTAAAGGGCGCGTCCGAACAAGCCCATGGTTGGCCATTTGATACACCCGGCCTTCCCATTCATACTGCTTGCCCCTGAGCTGCCCCGCGATTGGGAACAGAACCGGAATCCCGCCGCGGACATTTTTATCAAGATCAAACAGCGTTTCCTCATTCATATACAGCAAATCCTCATCTGCAATATGAATGGCTGTGATCATTCCGCCCCGTTCAGGGCAGACTTCCACAAAAGCCCCTTCCCCCTTCAAGCGGAAAAAGTGCATGCCTTTCCGGTCAAATTCTTCTATGCTGTACATGTGATCCCTCGATTTGTTAAGTATTGAACATCCGTTTTATTATACCATTCGTGAAAACTCTCTACACCAAAAACTGCAGTCCACCCAATCTTTGGATGTAAAAAAATAGCAGGGAGAATCCGCCGCTCCCTGCTATCTTAAAATCATATCAAACGCCTGTCCCAATGGCGGTCAGCTGCAATCGCCTTTACAAATTCTTCTGTAAATTGCCGGGGATCTTCTCCCGTGACCACCCCCGCCTGGTTTAACAGATTTCCTTTTTCCAGAAATACAACGCCGTCAAACGTGGCGCCAATTGCTTTATAATGCATAAAAGCCTCATGAATAAATTGTGCGGCATTTTTTTCAAATGCAGGGGTTGACCCTTGCCCGCCTGCTGCATAAATCGCATCAAATAAAACAGAACTGCTTGTCAGGAATGTTTCTGTTGCCTCAAAAACAGTCCCGTCTGTACCTTTTACATCACCTGCTTTATCACTGATGATGACGGGCAGGACTCCTGCAGCCTGCAAGCCCTTCACGACTGCTGCCACTTTAGGCTCATTAAATTGGTTACCAAGAATCACGCCAACTTTACGTGTATCAGGAAGCATAACCGTGTTCAGCATGCTGAGCGCCGGAGAAGACTTTTCCAGTTTTGGATCCTCTGCGTTTTCAGGCGGATTTACGCCAATTGCATTTGCGACCGCATTCGCAAGCTTGGTGCTGACATTGGCAAACATATCGACTGCCTTTTGCTTGATCGACTTGCTTTTTACTTTGCCGAGTTCAAAGCTGAAGGCCTCGATAATATGCTGTTTCTCCGGTTCCCCCATGCTGTTCCAAAACAGGATGGCTTGTGAAAAATGATCCTCGAAACTCTTGCTGCGGTTTCGCACTTTACGGCCTTCCACTTTTTCCTGGTAATGTTCATAACCGCCCTCCTGTACGCTTGAAACAGACGGGGTATTATTTGCAAGCGAATTCCTATGATAGCTGACCTGGCCGACATTGATTGTCTGGCGGCCATATCCGTCGCGCTGATTATTATGGAAAGGGCACACCGGCCGGTTAATCGGAAGCTCATGGAAGTTCGGCCCGCCCAGGCGGATCAGCTGCGTATCCGTATATGAGAACAAGCGACCCTGCAGCAGCGGGTCATTGGTAAAATCAATTCCCGGTACCACATTGCCCGGATGGAAGGCAACCTGCTCAGTTTCGGCAAAGACATTATCGACATTGCGATTTAACGTCATTTTCCCGATAATTTTCACCGGGATCTCTTCTTCCGGCCAGATTTTCGTCGGGTCGAGGATATCAAAGTCAAAAGCAAATTCATCTTCCTCTGGAATCATCTGGACACCGAGCTCCCATTCCGGATAATTCCCCATCTCAATGGCTTCGTACAAATCGCGGCGATGAAAATCCGGGTCCTTCCCGGCAATTTTTTGGGCTTCGTCCCATACCAGCGAATGGACACCAAGCTTTGGTTTCCAATGGAATTTAACAAAGCGGGCCTTTCCTTCTTCGTTTACAAACCGGAATGTATGGACGCCAAAACCCTCCATCATCCGGAAGCTTCTCGGAATCGCCCTGTCCGACATATGCCACATCACCATATGGGCGGATTCCTGGTTGTTCACAACGAAATCCCAAAACGTATCATGTGCCGTTTGGGCCTGTGGAATTTCGTTATGGGGCTCAGGTTTAAAGGAATGCACCAAATCCGGGAATTTAATGGCATCCTGAATAAAGAAAACCGGAATATTGTTTCCGACAAGGTCATAGTTTCCTTCTTCCGTGTAAAACTTTACTGCAAATCCGCGCACATCCCGGACGGTATCCGCCGACCCCCGCGAACCGGCAACTGTCGAAAAGCGCACAAAAACAGGCGTCTTTACAGCAGGATCCTGCAAAAATTTCGCTTTTGTATAAGGTTTCATGGATTCGTAAACCTGAAATTCGCCGTGTGCAGCATAACCTCTTGCATGGACAACGCGTTCAGGAATCCGTTCATGGTCAAAGTGGGTAATTTTTTCACGAAAATGGAAATCCTCCATCAAAGTCGGGCCGCGTTCGCCCGCTTTCAGAGAAAATTCATCTTCTGAAAGTTTTAACCCTTCGTTTGTCGACATTGGTTTTCCTTCATCAATGGAGCGAAACTGTTCCAGTTGGCGATCCTTCTCATTTTGGCCCGGTTTCCGTTCACTACTCATTCATATCTGCCTCCACTCTTTGCATTGGATCATCACTCCTCATTCATTTCGTACCCTGCAAAAAAGGAAGGCAAACCGCAAATCGTTATTGCGCCTCTTCGTGTTAGCGGAGCCCACCAGCTTTCATACCCGCTGCTCCATTCAGCAATCGCACTTACAATTGATCCTTTGGCGTTTTCGCTCGCTCCCTGTCCCCCGGAAAATTTCCGGATGACGGCCGGCCTTCATTTCCAATTCGTTCCTTCGGGGGGCTATCAAAATCTTTTCATTAGATCACCTAATGAGGAATGGGTTATATTTGGTGGATATTCCAATTAGGCGATCTATTTGGCAGTAAATGAAAATTTTAGGCACAGATTGAGAGTAAAAATAAAAAATCACTTACAAAATATTTCATAAGTGATTCATGTGGATATCTAATATGTGTAATATTAAACAGGAAAGTCTTTGACGATTTCATAGTCAACAATAGGAGGAATGCGATCTGCCAACATTAGATCTTTTAACATCATTATCCGAATAGATACATCAGCGTCGTAAAAGATCTCTCCATCAACCGGCAGTTTTTCGTATGGAACATTTATAATTTTTAACTTTTTATTGTCTATAGTCCATTCAACCGTTCTTTTCAGTTGGGTAGTGGGTCTCATTTTTTTATACCCTCCTTGTTTCTAACGAGAATAAGGTTTTTCATTGAAATCATCAACACACCCTTGATAGAGGCTTCAACCAATTAATTGAAGATAAAAACCAAGCAAAAATATTGGTCAGGACGGTCATGTAAGAAATATTGTATGGCAAACGCATCTGACCTCTCTGGTGAGATGCGTTTTTAGGTTATTCAACTTACTTTTTCTCGTAATAAATAATATACGAACCGAGTGTGCTTTTTACTTGTTTAACCTTCAATATTACCGTTTCCCCTTTTTTGACATCAGGATTATCATTTGATACAAAGTTCAAATGTTTTCCGGCTTCAATATTGTAACCGAATACGCTATTGGGCACAATTTTGTTCACTTTAACTGAAACTGTTTTCCCTTCTACGTTTTCCCCTTTATTGAGAGCAGTTTCAAACTGTTTTGTGGTGAAATCCACTTTTGTTTTTCCACATCCAACTAATGCGAGCGCAAGAATCAGAAAACAGCTTAATAATACAAATAATTTTTTCAATATAACTCCTCCTTCCTTCATCATATCAATATTTTATAATTTTTTATGTTTTATGTAAATATAAGATATTAAAACCGAATCCAGGTGTTCCCAATGAAAATGCAAATGACAGCGAAAGTATATTGTACATCAATTCATTGTTGTTACTATAAACAGCTGATTTGATCCGGACTTCGGGATCCCGAATGCATTTGCCTCAGACCAAGTTACTACACTTCTAAGCAAATGTTGATCTTTCACGCGCAAGCAAAAATGAAGCAGGTGCCCCTTTTTCTTCTGCGCTTACAAGCAAATGTTGATCTTTCACGCCGATTTGTTCCCCTGCTGCATTCATTGCAGCAACCTCTCTCGCATTAAGATATATGGCTCCGTTATCGTTTTGCCAGCCCTTTAAAGGTTCCATCATATTTACTTACCAATGTTCACAAAATTGACGACGTTCCCACAACGCAAGATAATAAAAGCAAACCATTTATGAATATTGAGTATGAAATCTGATTCAAAAAGGCTGTTCATGTCATGAAGGAAGAGGATAAACGATTGGTAGCAGGCCTCCAAGGCTGAGCGATGAGCGGTTAAAAAATCAAAGTGTTGATAATTTACAAGTTAATGATTTTAGGTAAGGAGATAAAAATCTATGGAGAAGAAAGATATTAATTTTCTCGAAAAGTTACTTTATAAGACAGATAAGAGCTGTGTAATCAGTCAGTTAGCAAACATAAACAACTCTTTATTACTTCATTACTTTGCTGCAAATTATAATTGGAATAATGGATTTGATATCCCAACGGTTATTCTAGAGAATGAGAATTGTGATTTAGGAACAGGTTTACTAATGTTTTATTTTGCAGACGGATATCGTATGTTAGAAAATCCAGATGAATTTTCAAGTTCTTCATTAAAGGAATGGAAGGCCTTTTTGAATAAAATTTATAATAAACTTATTAATTTTGAATTTAAGTATCAAAATATTTCTTTCAACCCTGGGCTAACAAAAATTCAAAAGTATAAATTGAAAAAGAACCATCCAGATATTCCTGATATGCTCATTAACAAATCACCAGGAGAAGTGGTTGATATTCCTAAAATATAAAGTGATTGATTAGAGCCGTTAAATGCCTTTCAAGGTTTTTGTTTTTCTGCTGCCCCTGTATCCCACTAGAAATAGCACTATATTTCGGCAAAACGCTTGATCACTAGCGGGGGGAGTACCATGATGGATGTAAGGTTGAAAAATAACCATTCCGGAAATCTCCATCGAAAGACCTATTTTATTTCCTTAATTTGATAGTTTTTACTAAAAAAGATTCAAATTTGCCCCCAAGTAAGTGCATTTTTCTGTATTTCTCTTCCATTCCCTCCTTCTATTCACCTATATGCCGCCACTCACCAAATTGACAACGTTTCCGCAACCTTGGATAATAAAACCAAAATATTACGAAATCCGGGGGTAAACATGAGTATCATTTCGCTCTTGAATTTTCAACGCTCACAAAACCAGGAAGAATTGGAACGGCTGAAAAAAAGCAAACAGGCACTACTAGAATCAAAGCACGCACTGGCGGAGAAAGAAAAGCACGCTCTTCAGCCCGCCCTGTCCGCCTCAACTTGGGAGGGGCAGCTCGCGAAGCAGTTCCAGGCAGTCCGAAAAAACGAACTGCTTGAAAGCTTTAACGCAACGGAAAAGCAAATCAATACGGCCCTTCAACTGCTAGACGAAAAAATCAGTAAGCTTACCACCCAAAACAACCAAATTGAAACAGCCATTCGAGCCGAAATGGTAAAAATGTACAAAAAAGGGGTGTGAAGATGGAAGTCAAAATCCAATCCGGATCAGTTGAAAAGTCGCTTACAAAAATCCGCTCACAAGCACAAAACCTGGACATTTCAATGGATGGCATGGATTCGTATCCTTTATCTTCCCTTCAGCAGCTTGCCTATTTGAATCAAAAACTGGAGAGCCTGCTCACTGCATATCAGGCCGTCACATCAAAAAATGAAGCCGCAGCGCAAAAAGTCGTTCATGCCATGAAAGAATACGATGAACAATTGGAAAAAGGCTTTGAAGGCCGCGCGATGAGCAGGTGAAGCCATGAAAACCCTTGATGTCGAAACGTTTGAACAAGTCGTTACGGACACGCAAAGGGCTTTAAAGGAGAAATCTGATCAAATTTCGGACCTCCAACAGGCGATCGACTCTTTTGTAAACATGGAGGATGCGTTTAAAGGCAAGGCCGGGAGTGCGATACGCGGCTATTTTCGGGATTTCCACCAGCCTTTTCTCCTGTATCTGCAGTCGTTTTTAGCCGACTACAATGGGCAGCTGAACCAGATTCTTAAAGATTTGTCATACTTTGAACCAGATCTGAAAGGTTATATTGAGGAAGCTTTTATCCAGAATAGTGTCATCCCCGCACTGAAAAAACTGGAGAACGCCATTGGCTATTTGCTGGAAGATGCCAATAAAGCAATGCGGGAAGTTTCAGATCTTGTTGAATTGAAGACATTAGACATTGATGAAAAACTGCATCCAATCCAGAAAGCGCGTAAAAAAGCAAACAAGACGCTTGAACAGCTGTATGACTTTGACACAAAAGCCACCCGCTCCCTCGAGGCTTTAGATCAGGACATAGACACGATGATAAAGTTTGTCCGGCAAATGGAATCGATGGCGGGTGATGGTTCGTTTGATATTGCCACTTACAACCCGAAACAGTTTGTCACAACCGAAGCCTATCGCAGTTTGGAAGGCGGGCTCATTCAGAAAACCGGCTCGAAGCCGGTTCTAACCATTGACGGCAAGGACTTTGAAGGTCACCTGTCCGTCAAGTTCCATCGGTATGAAGACGGGGTCCTGGTGATGGAATACCGTAAGCCCGGCAGCAAGCAGCCCCATTATGAACTGGTGGATAAAATCCCAAAAGAAGCCATTCCAGGTTCAGAAAACCCGGACGATCCGGTCTTGTTTGATATTTGGAAGGGATTTTATGATGGGGCCGGAAAAGCCATCGGTGACACGATCAATGGTCTCCTATCATTAGGTAAGTCCTCTTTAGATCGTAATACTTATTCTTCAATTGGAAAGAAAGCTGTTGATTATGGAAACAAGCTCAAATCTTCTCCAATTGCAACGTTGAACAGCACCGCACATAAAACGATCGATATGGCAAAGTATATGGGGCAGGCCGTCCAAAATGCCTTCGAACGGGATGTCATCCACGGCGATGCCAAAAGCCGGACGGAATTTTTCACCTACGGGCTAACTTCTATCGGAATCTCACTTATTGGCGACAAAGGCCTCAGCAAACTGGGCACAGCTACGAAAGCTGTCAAGGCCGGGAAACTGGCAGAAAAGGCCGAGAGGCTGAAAGTCAATACAGGGTTCGTTCCTGCATTGGAAGCAGCCGGGGCCGGAAAAATCAAGATTCCGTATAATGTAATGGATGAGCTGGGGGTTAGGATTCAGAGGGCAACAGAGGAAAGATGGGGAAGTAATAAGGGTATAGATAATGCAATTCCTAACTTTAGTAAAGCTACAATAGACCCTAGAAAACTAACTGATTATGCCTTAAATCCTAATCATCCAGTTGGAGGGAATAAAGCAAAAGTATTTGAGAGTGCTCTAGGGTATAATCAATCTAATGCTAGTCAACTAATGAAACAAATTCAAAAAAATCTAGCAAACACACCTGCTACATTAGGGAAAGCAGACCAATATGGTCAGAGATATACTGTTGATATGCTAATAAAAGGTGCAAACGGTAAAACAGCCACAGTTAGAACGGGATGGATTATTAAGAGTGGTTCAAATACACCTGAAATGACTACACTATTTGTAAAGTAGGTGAAGATAATGAGTTTTGAAGTATACGATACTGTTATAGTTTTAGAAGATGACCCTAACGAGGGGGTAAAAAAAGGAGATATAGGCACTATAATAATGGTTTATGATACACCTAATAAAGCCTATGAGGTTGAGTTTGTCGATGAAAAAGGCAGAGTCAAGTATCAAGGAGTTTTTCTCTCAAATCAGATAAAAAAAATAAAATAATTTTATGATGAAACCTTGATTGGTTTAATGCCTTTCAAGGATTCTTTTCTTGTTTTGGGGCTACCCATTGACGAATAATCCAATTATTAGACAGACAATATGAGTAAGCCTTTTTAATCCTATATTAGTTTTTTACGAATTACATAGTACGTACAATACCTTTAAAAGTAAACGTCAAATAGCCCCCACCTTCAATGAGGTGGAAGCTTGGTGTATTATTGGGTTAACCTGTTAAAGGCAAAGCAAGTTACAGGGAGTGACGTTGACCATGGATGCAACTTTTCCAGAGCCAATTCGCCTGCCAAATCAATAACCGAAGCCTATCGCAGTTTGGAAGGCGGGCTCATTCAGAAAGCCGGCGTGAAACCGGTTCAAACCGTTGACGGCAAGGACTTTGAAGGCCACTTGTCCGTCAAGTTCCATCGCTATGAAGACGGGGTCCTGGTGATGGAATACCGTAAGCCCAGCAGTAAGCAGCCCCATTATGAACTGGTGGATGAAATCCCAAAACAAGCCATTCCAGGTTCAGAAAACCCGGACGATCCACTCCTGCTTGACATTTGGAAGGGATTTTATGATGGTGCCGGAAAAAGCTATCGATGACACGATCAATGGTCTCCTTTCATTAGGCAAATCAGCTTTAGATTACAATACTTATTCTTCAATTGGAAAGAAAGCTATTGATTATGGAAACAAGCTTAAATCCTCCCCAATTGCAACGTTGAACAGCACCGCACATAAAACGATCGATATGGCAAAGTATATGGGGCAGACCGTCCAAAATGCTTTTGAACGGGATGTCATCCACGGCGATGCCAAAAGCCGGACTGAGTTCTTCACCTACGGGCTTGCTTCTATTGGAATTTCTCTTCTTGGCGACAAAGGCCTCAGCAAACTGGGCACAGCTGCGAAAGTTGCCAAGACTGGGAATCTGGCAGAAAAAGCCGGGAAGCTGAAAGTCAATACAGGGTTTGCTCCTGCACTTGAAGCGGCCGGGGCAGGGCCTGTAAAAATTCCGTATAATGTGATGGATGAGCTGGGAGTCAGGATTCAGAAGGCGACAGAGGAAAGATGGGGGAATAGTAGTCGAAAACTTTTTAAATTCAAGAGAGATAGGGATATAAAACACTTTGAAAAGCATAGCAAAGAGATAATGGATGCAATGGGCAAAAGTCAATACAATTTAAAAAATTATCTTAATGACGCTAATCATGTAATGAAAACGGGTCAATATGTTCCAGAACTGAATGGATATGTTAAACTCATTGGTGGAAAAGGCAGCGCTAAATATGCTTTTGTAGGTATAGACAGAATAACAGGAAATATAACCACATTTCATATAAAATCAGTCAAAGAATTAGCAAAGAAAGCACCAAGCATAGGTATTAAAATAAATAAATAGCAGGGATGTGTTTTAATTGGAAATTAAAAATATAGAGTGGATTTCCAAAGAAGCTTTAGAAGCTGATGTGATTGTGACAGATGGAGAAACCGAGATCAGATGCTTTGCACAACCATTAAATTACTCAGAAGGGTGTGTATTAAAGAACCCAATTTACTGCTTTAATGTTTCTGATATTATTAAGGTGGAAAGTCCAAAGTACACAATTGAAAAGCTGGATGAATATTTTTCCTATAGATTTACAGGAAAATTAGTTAATAAAGAGAAAGAAAAAGTGGTTGTTGGGAAATTTTTATTGGAACTAGATAATAAAATACCTGGAGATATAAATGACGGCGATTTCATATCCTTTTTGTGCCAAAGATTAGACATCTTTTAGAAAAATTTTAAATACCTTGATGGAGCTTTGGAAGCTAAATCATTGTGACTGACGGAGAAAACAAAAACAGATGCTTTGCACAACCATTAAATTGCTCAAATGCCGTATATTACTGTTTTAATGTTTCTGATATGTTAAGGAGAAGAGGCCAAGGTATACAAGTTTTTTGCTGAAACAAAATCGTCCGTGTTCATGATTATTATTTTTGCAGTCGGCAACAAAGTAGCAAAGTTTAGTTCATTTTATATAGATAACTAAAACTTGAAACACTAAAATTCATTCTCATTACTTGTCTTACAAGGGTTTAGAGCAAAAATAAAAGCATGAACACTGGAAACTTGGTATAATTGAAGTGCTAACTAACAATTAATCAAGGAGTGTTCATGCTATGAAAATTATAACACAAAACGACCGTCAATCACTTGAAATTTTATCTTCAATCGAATCATTTTTTTTTGCGTTTTCGCTTATCTCAAATTGCGATTGATATTTTAAAATATATAGAACGACTAGATGCCAAAAGCCGGACGGAGTTCTTCACCTACGGGCTAGTTTACAGCTTAAAAATAGAAGAAAATTTTAAGATAGATAAACATGCTTACAATGAGTTAGAAAATCTATTGTATGACTATTGCGAAGAGTTATGGAATGAATTCGCCGTACAAGAGCAGGAACAATCCTCGTGCCACGGAAAAATTCCGGATGGCGGCCGGTCTTCATTTACAATTCGATTCAAGCCAATCTGCTACCTTTGTTAACGGCATTGGGGGGTTAGCGATAACCAGCTCAACTGTGAAGTCTTCCGCCACTTTAGGAGGGGCACTTAACTCATAACCGTTATAGCGCAAGAAAACATATACAGCCAGAAATGCGGTCCGCTTATTCGAATTATGGAAAGCATGATTTTTCGCAAGGCTTTCAAATAATGCAGCTGCTTTGAGCCAAACGGTTGGATATGCATCCTCTCCGAATGCACTTGCCTTAGACCGGTTTACTGCGCTTTCAAGCAAATGTTGATCTTTCACTCCGATTTGTTCTGCTGGCGTGTATTTCATGATTAATGCTGCATTCATTGCAGCAACCTCTCTTGCATTCAAATGCCTGGCTTCCATTATCGTTTCGCCAACCCTTTAAAAGTCTCATCGTATTTTTTAATGCCTTCACTCATGTACTCCAGCAATTCAGGATCAACGCCTTCAGGAATCTTCATACTTTGTTTCTTTTTCATTGAAACTTCCCCTTTTTCGCCGAGTGCAATCGTAACTTCTTCACCGGATGTCACGCCGAGATGTTTGAGTACTTCCGGCGGAAAAATAACACCCACGCTGTTTCCGATATTAATCACTTTTCTATCGAACGCTGCATTTGACATTGAAACACCGCCTTTTTCAAACATTTTAATGACCAATTTTGTCAACAATTGTTTTTTTTATACCGTTTTACCCATTTAAAGTTATAATATTATAACATATATTGCTTAACGATGCATGAAAAGCCAAGGCGGTAAATTCTGTTACTTACCGGTTTATGCAAAAGCTCAGCAGAAATGGCAGCAATGAAAGCAACCTCTTACTTATATTTTTCATAATACCAAGGCATACAAGGAAGGCTATTCCCCTCTATTTTCCCAAAAATTCCGCATCCAACTCAAAGGGCTCACATGCATGATCAAAAATTACAATATCTCTATCAATTTCTTAAACACGCCGGCCGGGTTCTTCAAAATCTCATTTGAAAACAAAATCCTTTCTTCTCCTGCCTTTTCAAACACCACCTGCTGCTTCGCCACATCCAGCTTCACTGATATATCCTTCAAACGGTATTCCTTCACCCGTGACGCCCGGCCAATATCGCGATCATCCAGCTCAATCTGGATCTCATCGGATACGCGCCGCAGCATCCGCCATAGCACCAGTTCTTCTTTCGACTTCATAAACAGCTCCGGCAATTCGGATGCTTCTTTCAAAGCTTGGAACGTCGTCATCGCGTAACTGGCAATCCCATAATGAACCGGTCTGATCACAGGATTGCAAGAGATCCAATGCACTACTTTAAATACGGCCACAGATCCTTCAAACTCCACTTCATCAATTTCCCCATATACAAGTACGCCATTTTCCTTTGCTACGCCGGCTCTCGCATATAGCGCCACATACTTCGCTTCCTGCCAGCCCTTTTTCAGCCGATCTGCTGCAATCCGGTAACAACTTTCCTGAAGAAACATGCGATAATCTTCCGCACTCGTCACCAATCCCACGAGCACTTTCTCTTCCAGACCGGACCGCCATTCTTCCAAAGCCCCTTTCGGCAAAATACCGTCCCGCTGGATTTCTTCCGGGCTTAAGTCAATTAGCCGCTCAACAAACCGTTCTACAAGTTCCGTCGCATTTGGCAAAAACGGCAGGCCGCCGATGTTCACTTTTTCTATGCTTTTATAAAAGCGATGATCCTGATACATTTCTTCATTCCACCACGGAAAAAGCACATACGCACCAAAAGCCGTGCGCTCATACGGCCCGCCGTCCGCCGCTACAATCGAATCGCGGTAACGGTGCATCGTGTTGATATCTTCTTCCATCGGACCGGGGGTTTTACCGTAGTAACTTCCTTCTTGCGCGTAATCAATTCGGTACTTGGCATCGAATATGTAATTGAACGTATAGTCTTTGCCCTTCTTCTGGATTTGCAGCATTGTATCCGGTTTTTGCGGGACCGTTGGTAAATGGCCTTCGTATTTCTGGTATGTAAGGATAATCTGCTCCCCTGTTACCGGATGCTCATACACCCGCTGTGCTTCTCGATTGGTGTCAAGGTTCACAAACAACCCGTCACGGTTCACTTGGATGACGTTTTGGCTGACCAATCGATATTTACGACCGAGAATTTGCGCCAGCTTTAAAAACGTCCAATATTCATATAAAGTAGCTACATCTTTGACCGACATTTGATAAATTTTTCCCTGTAGCATCAGCCCTTTTGAGACGGTAAGATAAATCTGATAAGCATCTCGATACCCTGGTGCCATTTGCATAACCAAACTCATTACCGAGCGATCCAATTTTCCGATCCCTTGCCAAAAAGGATCGCGAAGTTTTCCTGACAGCTGGCGCGCTATTCTGTCGATTTTCTCAATTAAATCTAAATCTGGCACTAGGTTCCATTTCTGATCTTCCGCGAAAACGGCAGATTTCAAATCTGCTAGTTTATGTGTCAGCCGTTCCATCATCCATTTCACATAGCGATTTTCAATGGTATCAACAGTGAGGGTCCTTTTGATTCGCAATCCCTTCGTTGGCATCACCACCCTGTTGCCCATTGGAATGCCATTTGTGACTTCTATAAACGTTCTTGAATGTTTGCGCAAATCGTTTCGAACCGTTGCATCCACTTTCCGCAGCTGATCGCCTCTTGCCCTTTCATACGTTTTTTGCAACTCGTGATGGGGCTGGCGTTCGATACGTGCTATTGCTTGGATAAACTGCACAAAATGCTTACTGATCAAGCGAAAAAATTCCGTTCTGGACGGATGCCCATCAAGCTTCAACCGGGTACCGAGATACGTTTTCCGGATAAAATGGAAAGCCAAGTTGTATATTTCATCACTCACTTCTTCCAGCATCTTTTTGTAGTCATTTTTATAATCCAGCTTAGTCGGGAAGATCTCGAGCGTGACTTCAAGTAGTTTTTCATCCCCCGAACGTATCTCAAATGTCGTAAATCCCACTTCATTTTGAAACTGTAAATTCCCCATTAAAATCGTTTGGTTGCCAAGCGTGACGGGTGTTACTGCTTGGCGCAAAAGCGGATGTTCATGATAAAAAGATAGTTCGATAGATGATCTCGGTACAACAATAACTTGATAAATGCCATTTTCGAAAAAAATAGGCCGCACTTCCAGGTTTGGCATAACCTTTTCGGCATCCAAATCAAACAGTTGGACATCCTGAACATCTTTCCCCTGCACAAAAAACTTCATGGGTTCGTGAAAGTCCATTTTCCGATATTGCTTAAGCCCTTCATATCGTGCATGAAATGGCTTTCCTTTCATCACAAATGAAAAATCAGCCGTTTCAATTTTTACAAGTTCCACATCATCATGAGACCCAGAAAGAAGTGAAGCCATCTTCTTCAAGCCTCCTCAGCATTTCAACGACTTTTTCTGCACTTCGGGGGTACTTCGCATTCTCGATGTCAGGTGACTGCTCATCATATTGCCGGTTTGTAAAAATGGTATACAAGGATCGCAGCATCCGATCCACTCGAGAATCACTCCCCGCAATACGCGGCAAGATTTTTTGCAAAATGCAGTGGTCAAGGGCCTCTTCAAATTCCATCAAATGGCCTTCTTCGTTATAAGCCAAGTAAAAACAAATCTCATCCCGCACACGATAACCGACTTGTGCATTTGTGAGCTGCAATGCTTTATTGATTTCAACCAAAACTTCTGTTGCCTTTTCCACCATTTCGCGATGTTCCTGAAAAACCTCTTTTAAATACAAATATTTCGATTGCAAACGGTCTTGTGTGATGGTAAGTGACTCGACAGGATCCCCTGCTTCCAGAAAATCAAAGTAGTCTAGCTGTACGCGATTAAACTCAATCGTATTTGCTCGATCCAGCACCTTCTTACTGAACGGATGCGTTGTTTCATCCATGTTGACAGTTCCAATGATGTACAGATTATTCGGCAGTGTAAGCCTTATGTATTCATTTCTTGGAAAAAGCTGAGAAGTAATTATTTTCCCGCCTTCCCATCGACGGCTCTCCATTACACTCAAAATATCACTAAAATAATACTCAACTCGTGCCAAGTTCATTTCATCTAACAGAACAAAATAGGGAAAATCCGGATGGTCTAATGCTTTCCGGATCACCTTCGTCAATGGCCCTTCGATGAAATCCCCTTTAATATCCGTATATCCTAGCAAATCCGACCCATCATTCCAATCCGGCCGCACCGGGATCAATGCAAACTGCCCATTCCCTTCCGTGGCCCCAAGGCTCTCCGCAAACCACTGTAACATCTTCGTCTTTCCTGTTCCAGAGATTCCGGATAGAATGACAAATGGTTTTGTCCGAAGCGAAAGGTAAAAATTCACTACTTCAGCTCTGGTATAGTAAAAACCT
Organism: Weizmannia sp. FSL W8-1119; assembly: GCF_038008605.1. Taxonomy (NCBI): domain Bacteria; kingdom Bacillati; phylum Bacillota; class Bacilli; order Caryophanales; family Bacillaceae; genus Heyndrickxia; species Weizmannia sp. FSL W8-1119. The sequence continues at coordinate 2,650,793 of NZ_JBBOZL010000001.1, forward strand.
TTGCTTATGATGTAATGATGGATGTGGGTCACGAGGTCAGAGTCGGTCATGTACATTTTTTTGTCCTCTATTACCATTTTTGTTTGTGGCTGGAGTGCATATTCAATATGTTTATTATTTTTAATATTAATATATTTTTCATAAAGATGAATTATCTCTTTCAAATCAGCTTCAAGTTGCTCTTCATCCGGCATGTTTTCTTTACCATAACGAATATAGGCAGCTGTTGAAAAAGCGTATTTCTTAGCCATGCTACTTGTCCCTAAGTAAATTTGATCATCTTTTTGGATACGGCTCGTTGGATGAATTAAACGGTGAATGTCCTCTTTAGTTTTAATCATTTCTTCTTTTGATGACTCAGTCACACCCTGGGCAATGGTTAAATAAACACTCTTCATATCTTCGCTAAAAAGATAAGAAATATAATAGCCTCGTTGTGTTGAGCTAGTTACTTTGTTATTCATAATCGCGATCCAGGGTACAAAAGCCCAATTTCCCTGGCCGACAGAGCCTGTAATAGTGTAGTTTGATTCGTCAAAAAAAGAAAGCCCCTTAAAATTTTTGGGAATCTCTTTTCTTACATAATTCCCTAAAGCATGACTACCAAAATTTTCTCTCTTGGCCGCAATATATTCATTCATTACTTTTTGAAGACAATCTATAATTTTATCACTCATATTTTAATCCAACTTTCTAATAGCACGTAAAAATAGACTTCAAGGAAAGAAAAATGGCTTAATTAGGGCTTGCTGAACGAATCAGATTTAGTCAGATACAAGCCAAATTCCGATTATCAAAATGGAAAATAGTGTTGTGTAAAAAAATAAAAAAATAACTTTCCGCTCCAGATTCAGTATGAGAAATTGAAGGGATTTCGCTGGTCTCCTGAAGGCGTGCTCGAATAAGTCCCAGCCCATACTTTCGCTTGTCTTCGTCAAATTTGCCTTCAACGGCATTACGTTCAGAGGCATCCTGCCTTGCAACGCGTTCCAAGGTTTTGTCTTCCGTTTTGGATGGGCGTCCTAACCTAGGCCCATTCAGACGAATGCCAAGAGATTTGCAGTATGCCAGATTATTAAGGCTTCGGTAAATTTTATCTGCCAAGATCGCTTCCGGATAAAATCCGAACCGGTTGTAGTAGTTTTCAACAAATTCCTTGAGAGTGGTCCCTTCATTGTAATTTTCCCAGTCGAGGTGCTCAATCAAGGCATAACCATCTACGACACTGATGGCGACTTTTGAACCGAACTCCACGTTCGCTTTTGCCTTGCCACGCACAATTGGACGGACGTGCGGCTGGGAAGTGCTTACAATCCGGTGTGTTTTCTTTTTGTACATTTCTGCCTGTTGGCGGTAAAGTTCATGAATCACGAGAAGTTGCCTGTATTCATCTTTGCTCAAAAGAGACAGAGAGCTTTGGGAAAAAAGATTTTTAATGATCTCCAGATCCCGTTTCACATACCCGAGCTGTTTGCCCACAGCTTTCCGGATTTTCCGGGCGGCAGCTTTACGTTTCTTAGCGACAGAAAGATAGTCCTTGCGGGCTCTTTTTCTGTAGGTCCGTGGCTTACGTAATTTCCTTTTGTGTGGTTCATGCAGGACATCAACGATATGCTCCAATTTCTCACGGGCTTCGTTCAACAACCCAAGGTCTGTAGGGTAAGCAATATCAGTCGGTGCACAGGTTGCGTTCAGAATGAGCTTTCCTTTGTTCTGCGTTTTAGGAGAAACCGATTCAGTTGAGTCTCTTCCGAAGCAGGACCAGAAGGTTAATGATCACCACTACCATGATCGTCATCAACGTCATCATCATTGTCGTCGTGATGATCATCATCGTTGCTCTTTTCCTCTTCCAATTGACGTTTTTGTTCTTCCAAGACGATCCATCCATTCAGTTCGTTGATGATATTTGCGCCCAAACGTTTTCTAAAACGAGTCATCAGAGAATGGTCGAATGGGGCTTTTTCCTGGAATTCAGGCAAGCCGATAAAATACTGAAGATACGGGTTTTCTGTGATCTGTTCGACTGTTTCCCGGTCAGACAGCCCAAGCCGTTCTTTGATATAAAGAGCCCCAAGAGCGATTCTGACAGAATAAGCCTTTTCGCCTTTGAATTTTTTCTTGAAGGACTTGGCATACTTTTCTTCCGCCTTCCACCACGGAATTATTTCAGCAAGACGGACCCAGCGATTTTCTTTATTTAATTTTCCACCGAAGGGTAGAAAAAAATCATCTACAAAAGTTAATTGATGTTCGGTCTTTTTGTACATCGCAACAGCCTCCAAGTGCAAGGTTTTTTACATGTTTCCTATGAAATCCTTACACTTTATATTCGACAAAAATAGCCAAAATCCTTGTCAAATCTGGAATTTTTTTTTATTCGGCAAGCCCTATTTAGACTTAAAAAGCCGGATACATGTTGGATGCAGCTTGATTGTGTGTATCTTGCTATTGAGTTGGGCTGACAGTAATCCAGATATAGGCATGTTCTTCTGCTGAAGCAGAGCAAAGAACTATATCCAATCTTCTATACACCAAATCGTTTTCATTTTAGTATCTATCCGGACTTTTTTGCCGATTGCAATAGGGTGCATGGGATGTGTATGACACATATCAACTTCAGTCAATATTGGAATGTTTTTTCCATCCAGTTGTTCCAGTAAAAGGTCAATTGGTCTTCTCCCTGTCCCTAAATCATCAAAACGCTCATATTTTCCGAGTATAATCGCCGCAATTTTTTCAAAAATACCATGCAGTTTCAACATCGCAAAATTCTTTTCCACGATCGAGGCATTTTTCATACTATCCTCGATTAATAAAATATCGCCTTTATGAATTGTTGGAAAGTATCCAGTCCCAATGAAGCCATACATTGCGTTATTATTGCCGCCCACTAACCGTCCTTCTGCAATTCCGTCATTAAACCCAAGCCATTCATTTGAATAAAAGGTTTTTTCTCGTGTTTTTTCTAACCAGTTAACAGGTTCATCCGACCAAAACTCAGCCATTGGGATTTTATATGGTAATTCCTGTTCTTCACAAAAATAAGATTCAAAAAATTGGTATGTCATATTGACTAAAGGTTCAAATTCCCCAAAGGAAGGTACTAACGCTGGTCCATAATATGTAGGTATACCTGTCTTCGCATACAAAGCCAGTAAGATTGCTGTAGCATCAGAATAACCAACAACGAGTTTGGGATTTGTGCGGAACGCTTCGTAGTCAATATAAGGAAGTAGACTATTTGAATTGGTTCCGCCAATCATTGACATAATCATTTTGATTGAGGGATCTCGTAACAATTCATTTAATTCTTCAGCTCTTGCTTTAGGTGTTCCTGAACGATAACCTTCAATCTGATTTGTTAAACTCCCCTCCACTATTTGAAAGCCTTTTGACTCAAGAAATGCTTTTCCACGCTCATATCTAACTTTTGCTGTAACGGAAGCTGGAGAAGATGGTGTAAAAATACCAATCTTATCGCCTTTTTGCAGTTTCCTCATAACGTTTTTTCCTTTCAATATCTCTAATGCCACATCTAATTCATTTAGTATAAATATAATCCCAAATTACGAAAGTGCAGCGATTTGATAGCTAAAATCCACACACGTGGAAGTAAATGTAAAATATGGAATCCAAATCTATAATTTCAGGTGGTTGAAGGTATACTTTCCCCCTCCCCACCTTTGCGGGCTTTTTAATTTCCAGTATTCAGTTCCTGTCTCTCAATCAATCATGCGCACACTTTGAATCATTTTCCGGAATGCCCATTTGTGGGCATATGTCTCACAAATGTTCAATGAGACCCTCCGGCTGTGAGACGTCAGCACGCCGGCCGAATAAATAAACTCTCTTCGAAACCGCCTGATGGTTTAGGACTTGAAGGAAGTTGCTTGGTAGTAGACTGTTTTTCTCTCTATAACAATCAGCTCATCATCAACATACCGGATCCACGGAGAATTGTCGTTTTCAACATACTTTTTCAATCTTGATGTCCATTTCAGTTTGCCGGCGTAGTTAATCTTCTGCTGCTCCCAATAACTGTAAAACTTTTCTCCGCCAAATCCCTTGTCAAAACGGGCGTACCGGATAAGGTACTGAGCGGAAAGCAATCGATAGGTTTCCTCGGCAAATTCAATTCCGTTGTCAGCTGAATGGACGTTTCCCGGTCTTAGCACACCGTTTAAGCAAAGATGGGATTTTCCTTCAAAAACGAGAAGGGGGTGGTAGCTTTTTCTGCCCGGCTTATGGGGGTTCACCCCGATTTTCGCTCCCTCCTGGTTTCCATAAACCGTTTCGACACTTGAATCAAAGTCAAGAATAAGATCGGAATCCAGCCATGGTTCGATGATGTCCATCACCCGTTCTTTGAATTCTATGGCAGCATCCTCGATTTTCTCCAACCTTAATAGATCCTTGCTTAAAAGCGTATAATGCGGGCATTTTCCTCCTAAGAAAGCACGAATCAAAGTAATAATGGTCGCGCAACTCCGGGGCGTACAATCCGATTTTCCTCCTAAGAAAGCACGAATCAAAGGGTCATTCTGGAGTGATTGAAAATGAAACATACGGGAGCAATCTGCCATCCAGCCCGCAATCAGATATACAAATATTTTACTTAGAGGAAATTTGGCATTGTCTTTCTTTAAGCAATCAACCCCCCGGAAAGTCTGCTGGATTTTCATCCGTTCCAGAAATTGCAGAAATGGGAGGATGCCACTAAATTTTGTACTATTCTTTAAACTGAATTCATCCCAAATTAAGAAAGTGCAAAACTTTACTAGATTGATGCAGGTAATTGGAATAATATGGAAAATAAATGGATAATATTATCAAAAATGGAATCACAACTGCCTATTTTTGGGTTATTAAGGCCACAGTTGCCCCCTCCCCACATTTGCGGGCGTTTCAATTTCCAGTATTCTGTTTCAGCCTTCACACTCAGTCAATCAGCCGTACACTTTGAATCATTTGCCGGAATGCCTTTTTATGGGCGTATGTTTCACAAATATTTAAAATGACACTTCGGCTGTGATAGACCAGCACGCCAGCCGCGTAGATGAATTCCCTCCGGAATCGCCTGATCGTATAAGAGCGATACGCTGGCGGACAGTGTTCTTTTTTAAAGATCTCGAATAAATTGTATGCCAGCAGTTTAATCAGCAGATCCATTTGGTTGGCGTCAAATGAATGCGTTGAAATCTTGCCCATCGAGAATCCATATTTTGACTCTTTGATGTAGTTTTCCATGCAAGCCCTTTGATTATAGAATCTCCAAATATCAATGGGTTCCCAGTCCATGTTCGTCACAATCGCTTCATACTTCCATAAAAAATCACAAGCTTGAAGCTGACTGTCCTCATATTTGTCAGCTTTACGAATTACCGCAACTCTTCTTGGCTTCTTCCAGGAACTTGCCTGGTAATCAACGGCTTTTCCCTCTATCACGGTCAATTCGTCGTCAACATAGCGGATCCACGGTGAATCATCGTTTTCAACCCTTTTTTTAAGTCTCGAAGTCCACCTCAGTTTGCCGGTATAGCCAATCCCACCGTTTTCCCAGTAACTGTAGAAATCTTCTCCACCAAATCCTTTGTCAAAACGGGCATAACGAATAGGGTAATGGGGAGAAAGCAGCTGATAGGTCTCTTCTGCAAAACCGAGTACCCCTTGAGAAGAATGGGAATTTCCCTCCCTCAGCCTGGCGTTTAAACAAAGACGGGATTTCCCTTCAAATACAAGAAGAGGGTGATAACTTTTTCTTCCCGGCTTGTAGGGATTTACTCCGACCCCTGCTTTTTCCTGGCCCCCATAGACGGTTTCCACGGTTGAATCAAAATCCAGAATGAGCTCCTTGTCAAGCCAGGGTTCAATCAAATCCATCATGCGTTCTTTGAATTCAAGATCAGCGCCCTCCAACTTTTCCAGCCTTAGCAGGTCTTTATTTAAAAGGGTATAGTGCGGGCATTTCTCGCCCATAAATGCCAAGATTAAAGGATCATCCTGCAAAGTCCGGAAATGAGATAGCCGGGAACAATTGGACAGCCAGCCAATCACCAGGTATATAAAGATTTTGCTTAAAGGATATTTGGCATTGTATTTTTTCAAGCAGTCAAAATCCCGGAAGGTCTGTTCAATCTTCATTCTTTCCAGAAACTGCAAAATCGGGAGCAGCCCGCTAAAATTCGTACTCTTCTTTAAACGAAACGCATATTTGATTTTCGAGACAGAAGTGATATAATTCACCTTAAAGGTGCCCTCCTTTCTGGTTTGGTAGTTCTATACAAACCCAATTATACCAGAGATTCGGGGCACCTTTTTATTTTAAGCTTCTGCTTTACTCTCGTAATTCAGGTTCATATTTAATTCTTGAGACAGGAATGATATAATTCACCTTAAAGGTGCCCCTTTCTTGGTTATTGTTTTTTCCTCAAAATCAATTATACCAAAGGATGGGGCCCTTTTTTTATTTTAAGTTACTATTTTACTTTCGTAATCTGGGATTATATATTCTTCTCCTAGAACTTCATCTAGTCTCTCAGGCAATATACTCATTAATCCAATTTAAAAGCAATAATTTTTCCTTCTGGATAATCACCATTCCAACCGCATGGAAAAGCACCGAGTTGATATATTTCAAACAATTCTTCAAAAAAGAGTTACTCTTTCCGTTTATCGCTCTACTAATGGCACAATTAGTAAGGTCAGCTACAACATCGTTATAAAATATACTATACTTAAACGAGCTTTTCCTCACATTATCAGCAATAACTTCTAATAATTTTTCCAATCCTTTAGGCTTTTCATTTTCTGACATTGCGTAATAAATACCCCAAACTTCACTCATTTCCAATTCCCTGATATCTTTCCAACTATACTCATCCTCACCAAAAATCTCATCATAAGCTAAATGCTCTGCTTTTTTTATATCATTAATAATAACAATTTTATTGGAAATATTATTAGTAAGTTCGCTCTGAAAATTTTTCGAGAACCGAATTACCTCTTCGACTAAATTATTAAATACACCATAGTTCATTACTTATTATACCACCTTTCCCAAAGGTTAACTGTTGCCCCTTCTCCTCTTTTCCATACAGGGGTCGTAACCTCTTTGTCCATTCTTTCTTTTTTGTATTGTTCCATTCCAATTTCCTTAATCCTTTTAAGTTCATTTTCAAGGTAATTATCCTGCATGTATAGTGGTAATCCCTTTTCTTGAAGTAGTCTTAACCTTTGTTGTAATTCAAAAACTTGTTTTTCTATTATAGATATATCTTGTCTAATATCTATTTCATCCAAGTTCGCTTTTGCCTTGCCACGCACAATTGGACGGACGTGCCACCTAATTCCATTACCGATGAAGTCTTTTATTTGTACCGGAAATACCCATTTGGCCCTCGCGTTTATTTCCTGTCCAACCAGTTTTATTTTGCAACCATTTTCTTTTGCATAGCGGTAAGCATATGCCAAGAGGCGACCGGTTCCAAAGCTTCCGTCATAGACTGTGCCTTCCTGAATGTTCAGCAGTAATGGAAGCAGTTTAGCGATAACTCGAGGAGTTATAATCTCTGCTCCTGTCTTTCCTGACCTGTGGACGGTCAAGCAATTCATCAAATATTTCGGCATAATCATCTGAATTTGGTTTTGGATACTAATTCACAACTGTCGCAAACTGGTACAAAGCAGCGTCATCTAATTGCTCCGAAATTCGAACCTCTTGGAATACATTTTGCAAAAAAGGAATTTTTTCTTCGATCGTCTTTAAACTTTCTTGTAGCCGTTTTTTAATCCATATCCATTATGCGTCATTTGGCTCCATAAACTGGATTCAGGCATTCCCGTTGCCAATTTGTCACTGCTTTCAATGTACAAATGTACCAAGGTAACGCAAGACCCGCCACCGCAAAAAAGCCCTCACTCTTAAAGAGTGAAGACCCGTTTTCAATGCATGCCTTTCCATTCTCCCTGGTTTTTGGAGGATTTCATCTTTTTTGCTTTTTCTTTGTGCATGCGGTTGGCTGCCGCGCTGCCTGCCCCATCGCCCAGCTGCTGCAATTCCCTTGAATACTCGGAATCGGTTTTGGCTGAGTCAAAGCCTTCTTTGTTCTTTTGTTCGGCATCGTGCTTCCGTTTTGGCATATTCATCCCTCCTTCACCTCTAGTATGGGAATTGAAAAAGCAAATATGCGAAAGCAGGCATTGCGGAAGCGGCTACTTTTTTCTAAAAAAGAAAAAAGCCTTTTGTATGGCCGTAAGCGCGATGACTTCATGTAGCATCCTAAACCACCTGGTTATTCGTGGCCGATGCCTACTAAATACAAACTTTTCACGGCTTGATACCCGAAATGTATGCCAAATCCAATTAAGGCAATCCCGGCAATGACAGACAGCCATTTTAAAAAACGCTGATGAACAAATTTTCTTCCAAAGTGAACGGAAGAAGCTACCGTTATATCCCAGGCAGCTATCCCAATAAAAATCGCGCTGCTGTAAAGTAAAGCTTTTCCCGAATTTACCGTATTTAAAATTGTGGTTAAAACCGACCCATAAATGCCAATCCAAAATATAATATTCAGTGGATTAGAGATCGCAATCAAAAAGCCTGACAGAAAAGATTGCAGCAAATTTCCTTTCTTTTTCTCCTCTGGTATGGTGATTTCTCTAAAAGCATCTCTAATGCTCTCATAGCCTAAGTATACAAGAATGATACACCCGAAAATCCACATCATCAGCTTCGCAACTGGTGTAGTTAAATATGTAGATACACCGAAATAAATCAAAAACATTAAAACAACATCGGCGGACATCCCGCCCAAGCCGACAAACCAGGAATGCAAAAAGCCTTTCTTGATCCCCCTCTTAACCATTTCAATCGTAATGGGGCCAACTGGCACTGAGAGGGAAAGCCCTAAAACAATGTAGCTAAAAATATTCATGTGCTCACTTTTCTCCCTGCAATTAAAACTCCATCTGTCTCTGACAGCTAATACTGCCAACCCGCTGTTTGTTAAAATGGCATCTTCATTTACTGTTGATCAAAAAACGGGCACCATCATCCCCCCCCTTAAAAAATATGAGTGTGTATCTTCATACACCTATTTTAATATTTATCCAGTCTGAAATAAATCATTTTTTGCAATTTTTTCCTACTCCACTCATTTACTTTCACACCTTGAACAGTTGGTGTCCGCCCAAACAACAGAGCGACAAAACCGGCCGTGATATCACCAGCCCATCATTTGACATGTATCCATATTCTCTTTACGATAATGACAAGAAATAAAATTTCCGGTGAAAAGGAGACTGATGATGTCCATTTACGACTATTCTTTTGAACGGCTTACTGGAGAAGAGAAAGAGTCTTTGGCCAAATATAAAAACCAGGTGCTGCTTATTGTCAATACGGCAAGCAAATGCGGATTTACACCCCAGTATGAGGGGCTGGAGCACCTTTACGAAAAGTACAAAGACAAGGGGTTTGCCGTGCTTGGCTTTCCGAGCGACAGCTTCATGAAACAGGAGTTTGACGAAAGCGAAAAAATTGCAGCATTTTGCCAAGCCAACTATGGCGTAACATTCCCGTTGTTTAAAAAAAGTAAAATGAAGGGGAAAGAAATGAACCCGCTGTTTGCCGAATTGCTCGAGCAGGCAGGGGAGAAAAAAATTACATGGAATTTTAATAAATTTCTCGTCGATCGGCACGGCCATGTCATCGGCTATTACGGCTCACGGACAAAACCGGAAGAGCTGGAGGCAAAGATTGAGGAACTGCTGCAGGCATAACAATAAAAAAGCGGGAAGTTTCGGCATCCCGCCCGTAATGTTACGCTGATTTTGTTCATGCATTGAAATAGCGTAAAGAATATATCCTTTTTAATGGGAAGACATCGTTCCAAATGTATCCGTGCATTTGGATGGGCGTGTGTCTTCCCATTTTCCATCTGCAGGAAAGCTATTTCATTTTCACCGTCAATAACACCGATTCACCGCGTTTTGCCGATGTTTCAGCGGTTTTGGTTAGCGTATCCACGGCATCGAAATTGGTGATGACGATAGGGGAAATGATGCTTTCCGCACGTTCCCTGATTTGTTCGAGGTTAAAGGTGACCAGTTTATCACCTGCTTTTACACGATCCCCCTGTTGGACAAAGCCTTCGAACCCTTCCCCGTTCAAAGCAACAGTCTCCATGCCGATATGAATCAATATTTCCAATCCGCTCTTTGTCTTCAGCCCGACTGCATGCTTCGTCGGGAAAAACTGGACGACTTCCCCGTCCACCGGTGAGACCACAACGCCTTCATCCGGTTCTATCGCAATGCCATCCCCGATCATCTTCCGGCTGAACACCTCATCCGGCACATCTTCTATTTGAACAACCTTCCCGCTCATTGGCGCAACAAGTTCCTCCACTGCAGCTTTTTTTGAAAAAAGTTTAAACATATGCTTCCCTCCCGTATTTTTTGAATACCCTTACTTTAACATAACAAGGAAAAAAATGGTGATCCTGCATCACCCGAAATACCCGTATGAAAATGAGCTGCTGTTTGAAATCATTTGCCTTGTTCCGGGGGTTTTTTAACCAGTTAGCACCAATCCTCGAGCTTCCACGCTTCATGAAAAAGGCGAAAAGCTCGCATTCCTTTTCGCCCCTTCCATTATTTCAATCCCGGCCGGTATACCTCATTCAACCTTCGCACTCCGGACCGTTTTTGAGAAAACCAACGCCTGCCGTCCCGCTTGACAGCCGCCTTAAATGTATATGTTTCACGGCCCTTTATTCATTCCCGGCAGTATTTTGGTTGCCTCAAGTACCCGGTTCGTTTAAAAGGAGAGGCTTTCGCTGTCCCACAATTGTTTGCAGCGCCTGCCATATAAGCTTATACAACTCATTATTCCATCCCCGGCTGGTATTCCGAATCTGGTTCGTTTTTAAAAGGGCCAGCGATGCTACGATGTTTGGCAGCTGCCTGCCGCATAAACCTGCGCGGCTGTTAGTGCAACTCCGGCCAGTATTCTTTGTTGGCTTCGATTAAATCATCCAGCAATGCTTTTGCGACTTTTGCGCTTGGCACGGTTTTTGAAAGGGTCAGCGCCTGCCACAACTTTTGATAGCTGCCTTCGACATAAGCCTGCACGACCAGTTTTTCCACGGTGACCTGCTGGTACATCAGCGCCCGTTCAAATTCCGGGATTCTGCCCTGGCTCAGCGGTTCCGGGCCGTCCGTGCCGACAATGCACGGAACTTCCACCATCGCATCATCATCAAAGTTTGCGATCGCGCCGTTATTTTCCACAATCATGACCATTCTTTCATGCGTATTGTAGGCAATCGCACGGGCAAGATCGACGATAAATGTCGCATGGCTGCCAGCAGAAAAAGATTCATTTTCAGCGGTCCCTTTTTCAATGATTTTTCGAGCAGCGGAGAACACTTCTTTTTCCCGTCCGTCGATGACTTCGTTTGCCCTCGTGTAATGGATATCGGAATGTTCCACCACATAATCCGGGTAAAAGTAATATTTCAAGTACGTATTCGGCAAAAATCTCGGATCGACCGCCAAAAGATCTTTCGCTTTTTTGTGCGTTTCCTGCCAGCTTTGGTCCATATGCTGGGTATCCACTTCAACCTGGGTCAAATAACCATGTTTCGCGACATAATCGCGGATCTCCGGCAAATATTCATGGCCTTCTTTATCTTTAATACTCGTCCACCAGCCGAAATGGTTCAGCCCGAAATAGCGCACATCCAAATCTTTCGGCTGTTTGCCAATGATTTGCGACATTCTCCGCAAAGTCCCGACCGACATATCGCAAATATTTAATCCCAGATTACGAAAGTAAAATAGTAATTTAAAATAAAAAAGTGCCCCATCCTTTGGTATAATTGATTTTGAGAAAAAAACAATAACCAAGAAAGGGGGCACCTTTAAGGTGAATTATATCATTCCTGTCTCAAGAATTAAATATGAATTCAATTTAAAGAATAGTACAAAATTTAGTGGCATCCTCCCATTTCTGCAATTTCTGGAACGGATGAAAATCCAGCAGACTTTCCGGGGGTTTGATTGCTTAAAGAAAGACAATGCCAAATTTCCTCTAAGTAAAATATTTGTATATCTGATTGCGGGCTGGATGGCAGATTGCTCCCGTATGTTTCATTTTCAATCACTCCAGAATGACCCTTTGATTCGTGCTTTCTTAGGAGGAAAATGCCCGCATTATACGCTTTTAAGCAAGGATCTATTAAGGTTGGAGAAAATCGAGGATGCTGCCATAGAATTCAAAGAACGGGTGATGGACATCATCGAACCATGGCTGGATTCCGATCTCATTCTTGACTATGATTCAAGTGTCGAAACGGTTTATGGAAACCAGGAGGGAGCGAAAATCGGGGTGAACCCCCATAAGCCGAGCAGAAAAAGCTACCACCCCCTTCTCGTTTTTGAAGGAAAATCCCATCTTTGCTTAAACGGTGTGCTAAGACCGGGAAACGTCCATTCAACTGACAACGGAATTGAATTTGCCGAGGAAACCTATCGATTGCTTTCCGCTCAGTACCTTATCCGGTACGCCCGTTTTGACAAGGGATTTGGCGGAGAAAAGTTTTACAGTTATTGGGAGCAGCAGAAGATTAACTACGCCGGCAAACTGAAATGGACATCAAGATTGAAAAAGTATGTTGAAAACGACAATTCTCCGTGGATCCGGTATGTTGATGATGAGCTGATTGTTATAGAGGGAAAAACAGTCTACTACCAAGCAACTTCCTGGGAAAAGCCAAGAAGAGTTGCGGTCATCCGAAAAGCTGACAAGTATGAGGAAGACCAGCTTCAATTGTTTGATTTTCTCTGGGATTATGAAGCCATTGTGACAACGATGGACTGGGAACCTATGGATATTTGGAGATTTTACAATCAGAGAGCCTGTCTGGAAAACTATATCAAAGAGTCTAAATATGGTTTTTCGATGGACAAGACTGTTGACCCAATTTCGTATCAGCCGTAATATCGTCAAGTGTACCACGAGGTTGCATCGTAATTTCAAGACCATTAGCAGTAAATCTACTTTTCCTATCCGAATAAAACGGCGCCCGGCAAACTAAAAAGATGGGGTCTCCTCCAAAACAAAACTCCCATTCAGGATGATTTGGATCTTTTGGAATTTCGGAAGGCCAAGGTTCCGGATCATTTTCATTCAAAAATTTAACAACATTCCAAAATTGTTCTTTATAGTCTTCTGCTCGCAATTCATTTTCTGAAGGTTTAAAAAAGATAACTAGTGTCGTTCTTTTACCTATAGATTTGTAGCTTTTTATGTATTCATAAACTCCGTCTCTAATATTTAATAATTCATGCGTATCGTAAGCCGATTCAGCAAATATATAACGAATAAGCCCATTTTTTTCTGCTTCTACTGCAAAATAACAAGGATATGGAGCAGAATCATCAAGTAACGAGTTTCGAAAATCAGAATAGGTGGTAATCATCCATTCCTTTAGAATACCTTTTTCCATTCCCTCTTTGATTTTTTCTTGATCCAAAAGTGAACTAATTTTAATCATTAAGCTTCCCCCCTTTTTTACCAACCGTGTGTATGGTGATAATAATGAGATAATGCCAATTATTTAAAAATTTATATTATTTACAATATTTTTGTGTTTTTGACAATTTTTTCAACATTGCAGCCTAATAATGGTGGGTGCGCGCAGGAGATGTATGCCTTCGAGACTAGCAAACTGAAATAAGATTTGCGATCAGATTCGTAGAAATAAAAAAGAATAGCTACAAGCTATTCGGAGTAAAATTTTTGGACTGTCATTTTGTACAGTCCGAATTTTTATTTATCCTGAAACACGCTAAAATGTTTCAAGACATTTTGAGTTTCTTCTTCTGTGATCCCGATATAACGGAGAGTAACAGAAGGATGAGAATGGTTCAAAATCTCTTGCAACATGGCAATATCCTTCGTGGCTTTATAAAACCAATAGCCAAATGTTTTTCTGAGCGTATGATTACCAACATGCTCTACTCCGGCAAAATCAGCCGCCTTTTTCAGCTGGCGATAAGCCTGTGTCGGTGTAATCGGCCGGTTTCCTTTCCTGGATGGAAAGAGCCACTCACTGTCTAATCCAGCTGCGTATTCATACACTTCCTCAAAACAATGGCCAATATAAATATCGCGGATTTTTTGGGTTTTTCCTTCTTTTACTCGTAAAACCTTCTCTTTTTTGTTTTTCAGCCTCAGAATCGCTTCAGTTTTGATTTTAAGCAGGTCTCCAACCCGTAGGCCTGTTTCACACCCTAACACAAATAAAATGTAATCTCGGGGCAAACAGTGGCGTTTTAACGCCCATTTCATATCGTCTAATTGCTGCTGACTACGGATTGGCTGCACATTTTTTGGTGTCGTCATCTTTTCTCCTTCCCTTTAAAAATCAACGATTTGAATGTACGATTTTGTAGGATGTCTCAATCCTATCGAAGAAAAAGGGAAAAGACAAGAGAATAAGCGAAAATGAATGTATGTTTTTATACAAATTCATACATTGAACGAAATAAAAAGACCACCTTAGGTAAGATGGTCTTTTTCCTTGTTATTCATCATTCTTTAACCTTCAATAACCTTAAACTGTTTAGCGTTACAAGTAATGTTGCTCCCATATCGGAAAATATCGCTATCCAAAGCGTTAACCAACCGGGGATTACTAACAACAATGCTACTAATTTAATTGCTAAAGAGAATGTAATGTTTTGTTTGATGATAGATAAAGCCTTACGACTTAATTTGATGGTATATGGCAATTTACTTAAATCATCAGACATTAACGCAATATCAGCTGTTTCTAATGCTGTATCGGTTCCAGCTCCTCCCATCGCAACACCAACAGTTGAAGCTGCAAGAGCAGGTGCATCGTTCACACCATCACCGACCATTGCGACACCTTGATTTTTCCCTCGAAGTTCTTTAATGAAATTTAATTTATCTTCTGGTAGCAAATCGGCCTTAATATCAGAAACACCTACTTCTTTTCCGACGACTTCTGCTGTTCTTTTGTTATCACCTGTAAGCATAACAGTTTTTTCAATTCCAATTTGATGAAGTTTACGGATCACGGATTTCGATGATTCTCTTATTTCATCAGCAACAGCAATAAACGAAAGAATTTCTTTTTCCGTTCCTAACACTATCACCGTTTTCCCTTGTGTTTGCATCTTTTCAATTTTTTGTTTTTTATCGTTTTCGATACTACCGTGCAATTCTTCAAAAAGAGTTGGACTTCCTACATAATACATTTCATTATTTACTTTCGCTTTTACGCCTTTACCTGTAATGGATTGAAACTCTTCAACCGAAACTCCATTAATATTCAATCCATTTTCTTCTGCTTTTCTTATAATGGCTGTACCAAGTGGATGCTGGGAACCCTTTTCGATGGCAGCTGTAATCGTCATCAACTCATTTTCATTTCCACCAAATGTCACAATATCTGTAACCGCTGGAATACCTTTTGTAAGTGTACCTGTTTTATCAAAAGCAATAACCTTTAAGTGACCTGCTTCTTCTAAATGAATCCCACCTTTAATTAAAACACCGTTTCTTGCCGCATTTCCTATGGCAGTAACTACTGCAACTGGAGTTGAAACAACTAAGGCACAAGGGCAACCAACCACTAATACAGCTAATCCTTCATATATCCAGTAACTCCAATCTCCTCCGAATAATAACGGTGGAATAATCGCAATTAATGTAGCCAAAATGATGATAGCTGGTGTGTAATATTTTGCAAATTTATCAACAAATGCTTGAGAAGGTGCTTTCTCTGCTTGAGCTTCTTCTACTAAATGAATAATTTTCGATAATGTGTTATCTTCAACCCGTTTGGTTACTTTTACTTCTAATAATCCTTCTTCATTTAATGTGCCAGCATAGACCTCATCATCAATGGTTTTGGTTACTGGAACACTTTCTCCAGTGATAGCAGCCTCATTTAATGTGGATGTACCCTTTATAACTATTCCGTCCATCGCTAATTTTTGCCCAGGCTTGACGATCATAATATCACCGATTTGAATATCCTCCACGTGAACCATTATTTCTTCATTTTCACGGCGAATTAACGCTTCTTTTGGAGCGATATCCATCAACATTCCAATCGATTGACGAGCTTTATCCATTGAATAACGCTCTAAGGCTTCGCTAATGGCGAAAAGGATCACAACGGTTGCTCCTTCACCCCATTGTCCAATCAACGCGGCTCCTATTATGGCGATCGTCATGAGCGTATCCATATCGAATTTAAATTTACTTAAATTTCTAAGGCCTTCAATAAATAAGGAATATCCACCTATTAAAATCGATGCAGCATATCCAACCGTAGGGATAATATTATTTTCACCAAATTGCCTTCCTAGAAACCAACTAATAATGAGCAATGCAGCCGAAATATAAACCTTAATATTTTCTTTTTCCTTCCAAAAAGGCTTATACTCTATCCTTTGTTCTTTTTCATCCTGAATCTTTAAATTCTCAAAGGCCCCTGCTTTTTCTAATTCTTCAATCGTTGTTTCACCATAAACTGTAATTTTGGATGCTCCAAAATTTACTTTTGCGTCCTTTACACCTTCTAAATTTTTCACGTTATTTTCAAATTTGGCTGCACAATTTGTACAAGATAATCCTTGAACGCGATAGGTTTTCATTTCTTGTTCAGATGGTAAGGTTTGTTGATTAGACATTCACTTTCACTTCTTTCTTATGGGCTAAAGCAATCGTGATTAATTGTTTAATATGTTCATCTTCCAGTGAATAAAATGCCATTTTTCCTTCTTTTCGATATTTCACTATTCCTTGTTTATGAAGAGTCCGTAAATGATGAGAAGCTGTTGCGACAGAAGAACCAATAATGTTGGCAACATCACACACACACAATTCGTCATCCTGACAAAGTGAAAAAACGATTTTTGTTCTGTTTTCATCTGCAATGGCTTTAAATAATAGGGCAACACTACTTATATCGTGTTTAGCTAATTCGCCTTGTATTCGATTCACTTTTTCTTCGTCATAACAATAAATTTCGCAAGTGTCTTTGGTGCTCATTAATGTCACCTCTTTATATTCAAATGTTCATTTGAATATATTGTACCCCTTTCCTTTTGATAGTCAAACATTTATTTGAATTGATGCTAGTATAGTTTCATGGACACCCTTTAGTGATGTGAAGCGCTTAACAAACACCGGGGCCGTTTGCACAGAACGGGGAACGCGGGGATACCCTTTTTTGAACACAATGTGAATTTTTTTAATGGACGTGAGATTTTTTATGAACATCAAGGATTTACAATACTATAAAAAGCTGTATCAGGAAAAGCGATATACAAAAGTGGTATGTGTCAAGTTTTTCTCGACAAGGTTTAAATATCGGGTATTCCAAGACACTCTTTTTGTACACTTTCGGCTACCGTGCTTTACTTGCTCGGTGTAATTTTCGGAAAAGATGTAATATTTCCGTATAAAGATGGATAACGGGGATGTTGAGGCGCGCGAAATTCACTCGCTTTCCGCGGGCGGCCGGCGAGCCTCCTCGCTCGTACCTCGCTGCGGGGTCTCTCCTGGCTCGCTTTTCCCGCAGGAGTCTCGTAAATTTCGCGCGCCTCAACGATCAGTCCCCACTGAGCCAAGCTTAAAACGAAAGCTCTAATATTTTGCTTAAATGTCCCATTGCCGATGAACGGCTTGAATGCAGGGCAACTGATCCGTGCTTTACGCCCACTGACGGGCGTACAGGCTGCTTGAATAGTTGAGACATCCTGATGGATTGTTGCAAGCTCCGTTGCTTTCTCGCGCTTCTTGAACGGTGTTTCAGATAGGTTTCCTGCAATGTCCCGTTAAGCATGCCCTGTTTCACCTTTACCATGGCTTCGGCGCCAGCTTTACTCCAATGCATCCCCCTTTTCTTCATTCTGAATGAGATATGCCTTTGATTTGATTCCATTGCCCCCAGGCCTCTCGCACCTTCCGGTACGTTCTCTACCTTGTCCCTCCAGTCAAAAATGCGGTCCCAGTTTTTTAGGATGTACGAACGAAACTCCTTGACTTTCTTAAGGCTCTTTTCATCCGTCAATGTGCTTTCATGCGTATCCAAATACAATGTGAATTGGTCTAGGTCATGCGTTCTAATCGCTTTTCTAATTTGCTCTTTGATCTCGCTCTTTCCGCCCCCGAATGTCCTTACGATGGCTTGTGCAACGTGGTAGGTATCCAGCTGGTTGAGCACCGGAAATTCCGACTGTGAGAATGCTGTTTGAAACCGTTCAGCTGTGTACCCCGCACCTCCATCACTATTTGTAATGACACGAGCTTTTTCTAGGGAATAGGTGTTGGCTGCTACAGCTTGGACTTCATCCCAAAATGTCTGGATGGATTTCGTCGTCATGATAACAACGGGATGGTGTAGAGAGACTCTTTTGCCATTGGTTTCCCATCCTTCATAGAGAATGGCGTGGTGGACTTCCAAACCCTGTTTCTTTTCTAGTCCCCGGACGAATATACCATCAGCTTCGGAAAACAGGTAATCTACCTTCTTTCCCTCAGGTAGTGAATCAGCTATTTCTAGCTCTTCTACAAGTGCCTTGTCGGCTTCAGCTTGCGTTTTCCCTACGTGTTTCACCATGTTCCCTACAGTTGTGTGACTAAGGCTCACTGCTGTCCATTCTTTTAAAATATCAGCTACCTCCCGATAGGTGTTCTCACTTGCCAACTCTGCCACCTTTAACTCCACTAACGGGCTGTATCGTTGGTATGGTAAAAGCCCTAACCATTCATCCAGAGGATAATGTGAATTCCCTTTCTGGTCATGCATTAGTGAACGTTTAAAGGTCACATTTCCAAATAAAAACTGAATGCTTCTGTTATCACTCCGGCAGTACTCCCAGCCATCCTCCAGCTTTTTTTGCTTAATTGTTTTATCTAACGTCTCAAATATTTCCCCAACCCATTGCGTAAAGGCATTCTGGATCAGAATTTTAACTTGTTCTTCAAATTCAATAAGACTTTTTGTATCCTTTAATAATCTAGCAATTATTGATATAATATCCATAGGAAGACCTCTTTCTAAATGTATTCGCCCACAAGCGTACATTTAAATGATAGAGCGTCTTCCCATTTTTTTCCACTCATCTGCCCTTCGAGTAAAATTTTACACATACACAAAAGTGGCCAATTTTTTCCATGTCAGCCAGCCGGCAATTACCGCTGCTATCCAGCGGCTTGAAAAAGAGCTTGGTACGCAGCTGATCATAAGGGACCAGTCCCATCACGAGATACGTTTTACAGAAAGCGGCCGGCAATTTGAAAGGCATGCCACCCAGATGCTGAAAGAACTGGATATTGCCCGGAAGGAAATCCAGGCATTAAAAATGGAAAAGGTCTCCATTGGCTTGCCGCCGATTATAGGGAACTATTATTTCCCGGCCATTTCCTCCATGCTCGCCAAAGAGAATCTGCTGCAGAATATGAATGTGTACGAGGATGGTTCACAATCGCTGTTTCACAAACTGCTAACGGGGAAAATGGATATGGCCTTGCTGGGCGCAATCCATCCGATAGAAGACGAGCACGTAACGAGCCATTTGCTTGCCCGCAAAAAATTTAAAATTATTGTCAGCCCGCAACATTCGCTTGCTACGAGAAAATCCGTGGCTTTTCAAGAACTGAAAGACGAACCGTTCATTCAGCTGAGCGACCATTTTATTCACCCATTGGCTTTTGAAGGGCTCTCAAAAAAGACCCGGACCCATCCGCCGGTTATTTACCGGACAAATGATATTCAAATCATTAAAGGCATGGTTGCTGAAAATGTCGGCATCAGCTTTCTTACAGAAATTGCCGTCCCGGAATACGCCCCTGTCATAGCATTGTCGCTCGCTGACCCCGGCCAGCCGGAATTTCTCATTTCCCTTGCCTACCGGTCCAATCACATTTTAACGCCTTTACAGCAAAAGTTGGTGGACGTGCTGACGAAGCAGGAGCAGCGAATAAACGGTTCCTGATCAATCTTTTTATACGGATTTCATATGCGGCTGCCGCCCATGCCAGAAACACAGCCTGGAGAAAAACATCATTTTTCCGATTGCCCATTTTCTGCCAAAAAAGTTGGCTCGCAAGCCTTGCCGCCGGACTTTATTTTGGATGCCGGTGCCGCGCCCGTTCCGGCATGGGCGTCTATGTGAAGGAAGCAGGGGAAAATTTTACGATGAATCTTGATGCAGATATTCAATCTGAAGAAAGACCGTGAATGTTGTTGGATATCTGAATGCAGAACGCCTAAATGTGAAGGAAGTCCGGATACATTTAATGCAGAACACTTCCAGTTATGGAACACGGAAACAATCCGTCCATAACCGTATGCAGCGCCCAATCTATGTAATTGGGCGCTGATTGCATTCTATTTTGTATTGGTAAACCCACCGTCAATACGGATGACTTCCCCATTTATGTACTCCGCTTTAGAAGTCAATAAGAAAGTGACCAGTTCTGCCACTTCTTCCGGCGTACCGAGCTTTTTTGTGGAATTCCGCGTGTTGCGTTCGCTTTCATTTCCGGATTTCCTATGATTCATCCGAACAAGCTAGATTATACACCGGCAAAAGCGGAGAGATGGGCAACCATCTCTCCACTTTTGCCTTTGATTAAAATGATCTTTCCATTCCCCGCTTTGTTGTTAAATCAATAATCCGCTGATTTCTGCTCCCGCGAAAGGATAAGGTTAAATCCCGCTCTGCCAATAGGAACGGACCATCAACGAGCACATCACAATATCGCAGCAATTCCCGTTTACAGGGATCATCGGAAGCGATTAATTGTTCAAATGTATAGCCTGAGTAAACCCAAATATTTTTCCCCAGTGCTTTTAATCGTTTTGCCACTTCGCACACTTCTTGCGCTTGAAAAAAGGGTTCACCGCCGGAAAAGGTTACATCTGTTAATGGATTGCCGGCCACTTCTGCAACGACATCTTCAACCTGCATCTCTGTCCCATTATGGATATTCCAACTCCTTGGGTTATGGCATCCCTTGCAAAAGTGCGGACAGCCTGCAAAAAAGATCACGGTTCGCAAACCTTCACCGTCAACAACCGAATCGTGGATGATATTCATGACCCTCATTGATGTTTCACCCTTTCGCTCTCTTCTGCACGTTTGGCCGAATTCCACCTTTTCATATCGCCAACCAGGTAACCGGTTATTCGTCTAATGCGCCCAATCCTACCTTCATCGGCATTATGGCAAACCGGGCACTCATTATCAATGATTCCCGAATAACCGCAGACGCCGCACTGGTCGACGGGATGATTGATGGCACCATAGCCAATATCATATTGCGCCATGGCTTTTACCAATCGATCCAAAGCACGGACATTTTTTGAAACATCCCCATCACACTCAATATAAGTGATGTGGCCGCCATTACATAATTTATGAAAAGAACCTTCAATTTTTATTTTATCAATCGCCTTGATTTGATAATAAACCGGAATATGGAATGAGTTCGTATAATAGGACCGGTCCGTCACCCCGGGAATTTTTCCAAACTCTTTTTGGTCATTTCGCGTAAACTTCCCTGATAACCCTTCTGCCGGCGTTGCAATTAAGGAAAAGTTTAAATCATAAGTCTCACTTGCTTTGTCCACTTTCTCCCGCATATGCTGAATGATACGATACCCTAATTGATAAGAATCATTAGACTCCCCATGATGTTTGCCTGTCAGTGCAACCAGTGCTTCAGCCAGTCCAATAAAACCAACACTTAATGTGCCATGTTTTAATACTTCTCCTACTTCATCATCCGGGTTTAAATTTTCGCTATCCTGCCAAATATTTTCCCCGTACAAAAAAGGAAAATGTTTCGCCTGCTTTTTTGCCTGGAAATGAAACCGTTCTAACAATTGTTGAATGGCAAGGTGAAGATAACGATCTAGTATGTTAAAAAATTCACATTCATTTTTAGCAATCAGCGCTATTTTTACAAGATTAATAGAAGTAAAGGACAAATTCCCGCGGCGGATACTATTTTCTTTTCCATGGCGGTTTGCCATCACACGGGTGCGGCAGCCCATATACGCAATTTCTGATTCCGGCGTGCCGTCATAATAGGGACGATTAAACGTGGAATCTATAAAGCTAAAGTTCGGAAATAAACGTTTTGCCGTCGTTTCAAGTGCTAATTGGTATAAGTCATAATTTGGTTCCCCGGGTTCAAAATTGATCCCTTTTTTCATTTTAAAAATTTGAATGGGAAAAATCGGTGTCTCCCCTTTCCCGAGCCCGGCTTTCGTTGCCAACAACATATTTTTTATGAGCAATCGCCCGGCTTTGGACGTATCGGTACCGTAATTAATAGATACAAACGGGACCTGCCCTCCCCCGCGGGAATGCATCGAATTGCAATTATGGATAAAAGCTTCACATGCCTGGTACGCATCCCGGTCGGTTTCTTCCCAGGCTAATGCCTCAAGCTCTTCGTCTGTATAGCTGGTGGCATAGGTTTTCAAACGTTTTCTATTTTTATGGAAGGTTTTCTCTATGTAAGGAGCAAGATCATAATCAAACATCGGAAAACTTTGCCCGCCATGCTGCATATTTTGATTGGCTTGGAAAATAATCGCTGCTAAAGCCATCGCGCTGCCAATGTCTTTCGGTTCACGCATATACCCATGTCCGGTATTAAATCCGCCCTTTAATACCCTGCCCAGCGGAATCTGGCAACATGTGGTCGTACCCGTTACCATAAAATCAAGGTCATGGGGGTAAATAAAATTGTCATCAATCGCCTTTACGACCTCTTTGCTAAGCAACATTTGCTTTGCATAACTTTTGCTGACTTCAGAAGAGATTTTTGACATTTGCCCCATTGGTGAAGAGCCATCCATATTTGCATTTTCTTGCATTAAATCATGATTACGGGAAAACACAATCTCATTTAAGGCATGCAGGGGAAAAACGCCACTGGTTTCTTGTTCATTTTTTGTCATCATTTTACTGGTTCTCCTTTCTAACGCACCGGTTTTGGGCATGAAAAAATAGGTGGCACATCATGCATTTTCAATGAAAAAAGGCTGCGGCGTAGCGGCTTAAAATTTCCGCAACATCCTTGCCCGACCAACCCGTTCAATCGCGGAATAAACGGCGGCCAAAACGGCAAAAATTCCGCCCTCCGAAACATCAAGTTATGGCAGGCCTGGCTTGTGCTTCTGGCCCTTCTGATGGGCAATACAGCCGAACAGTTTTGTAGGCAGCCCGGATTTAAACTGGATTCCCTTTCAGACAGATCTGCCACCCTCCCCCAAAACACCATATTTAGTATTGATTTCCTAGACAACTAACTACATATAGTATCCTACCATAGTGTGTTTTGGATTTCAATACGAAAGGGGGAGCGTCTCCGGAAAACGATTCGGGTCTTTCTTTTTCCCTTTTACGCTGGAAACCGGGAAACCGTAATGTTTTTCAACAAGACGATAGCCCCGTGGGGAATCATGTGTTGCCTTATGGAGGCAAATCGGTACCTGGGGAATCGCGTGATGCCTTTCCTTACTATCCTGGAAAATTGCACAGGCTGATTTTCATTCTTCTGCTGGTGCCGCGTTCACTGGGCATGAGAATCTACTTTGAAAAACACGGGCCTTCCCGAAAAACCCCGCAATGCCTTACATTTCCTCAAAAAAAAATGCCGCATTTCCCGGCGGCATCCCATTTTATCACGATTGCGTTTGCAGGCGTTCAGCTTCCTGGATACCTTGATTGATCTTGAGATAGATCTGGTCCGCTTTTGCGAAGTCCAGTGCCTCATCATAGTACATTTCCAGTTTATCGTTCAGCACTTTTGCCTCGTGCAACCAGGCGGTCCCTTCTTTCATTTTGTCTTTGTACCGCTTATGGGCAGCTTGAATTTCGTTTGCGTATTTTTCATCCGTACCCGGCGTCACCGCAGCCGCGTACATATCTATCACTTCGTCCCCATTTCGCTCAGGGAAATATTCGTGCGGATCGGTGCTGTCAAAAATGCAAAACCCGAGTTCCCTGACGATGACCATATCAAGGCTGTTTGGATCAAATCCGCAATGGTAAATCTCAGTCGTGAATCCTTTTTCTGACGCTTTGGCCGCAATTTTTTTCAGCATTGTGGATTTGCCGGTTCCGGACCGCCCCTTTATAAAATAGCGTTTCGATAGCCCCTCCGTCAGATTTGGGATAAAGTCAACTGCTCCGTTTGGTGTGGCTGCCCCGAGAAAACGGTGGTATACCGTTGCGCTCCCGCCCCCGGTTTTCTCGCCAAATAGCTTTTCAATCAGCTGCTGTGTCACCTGGCCTGCCTTTTCAAAATCCATTTCTTTTAAGTAAATGGCCTCCAAGTCATCATGATGGCGCAAACTTTCCGCAAACGATTTGTACGCAGATTGATAGGCTTCCTGTATACGGCGATTCAGCTGTAATACCTCTTTTTCATATTTGGCGTCCAATGCGTCCTCCAGGATCATAACCGATCCATTTGCTTTCGGTTCAATCGCATACGGCGCATTCCCATCCACCACTCCTGTTTTTAATCCTGGAATCATCAGGCCATCCAGCGAATCAGGGGCAGACGGGCAATGAATCAGTTCAAGATCATAACCTTTTTGCTTCCACGCTTCCGCCAGTTTTTCCATGATGTATGATTTCCCTGTCCTGCCATTTAAAATAAACACGCGATCCAAACCCTGCAAACTTGAATCCAAATAATGCGCAAACCCTTTCCCGGTATTGCCGCCTGCAAAATAATGCAACACTTTTCTAGCCATATCCCGCCACTCCTCTGTTTGGATAATTAACGGTTTTCCACATTAGCCTATGCGCCCCGCAAAAAGGTTGTGATTTCCTCTTGCAAAGAAAAGAGGCCGGCCCGGAATCAGCCCGGGCCGGCCTCTTCTTAAAAGGTTTATTTCTCCCCGCTCAATTTAACCAAAATTTTCGCCTGGGATTTGTCTTTTGTCAAAGCTTCGAAGCCTTTTTCAACGATTTCTTCCAATTGGATATGGCTGGTAACGACGTCTTGCGGTTTCAATTGGCCGGATGCAATCAGGTTAATCGTTTGTTGGAATGTTTTCTTCGTGTAAACAATCGATGCTGTAACGCTAACACCTGTATTCGTTAACTGCATCGGGTTCCATTCTATCGGGCGTGCAAAGATAGAAATGACATCGACAATCCCGCGTGCTTTCGTTGCATCAAGTGCTTGTTTGAAAGTCGGAGCAACGCCGGCCACTTCAAAGGATACATCTACGCCGCCCGGAACAAGATCACGGATGGTTTGGACGGCATCTTTTTCCCCGGAGTTAATAATGTCGGTCGCGCCTGCTTTTTTCGCCAGGTCCAGACGAGGTTGCGACAAATCCGCCACGACAATCCGGCTTGCACCTGCCGCACGTGCTGCAACAATGGTCAATAATCCGATCGGGCCTGCACCAAAAATCGCAACCGTATCGCCAAATCTTAAACCACTATCTTTCACAGCCTGTACAGCAACTGCGCTAGGCTCAACTAGTGCAGCTTCTTCCAAAGACAAGGAATCCGGCACGCGGTAAATATTTTTTTCCGGAATGTTGGCGTATGCCGCAAATCCGCCATTGCTATGTAATCCAATAAAAGCGTAGCCATCATAACGATCGAGTTCATCGGGGTTGGTTTCGTGAGTAATCGTCGGGTTAATGACAACCCTGTCGCCTGCTTTATACTTGGTAACCTTTGATCCGACTTCTTCAATCACACCGGCAAATTCATGCCCCATCGTGAGTGGCGCTTTTTCACCGGTAAATTCATTTTCTTCGCCAACAGGGATAAATACCGGTCCTTCCTGGTATTCATGCAAGTCACTGCCGCAAATCCCGGCCCATGCTACTTTTACTTTCACTTCATTCTCCTTTAACGGGCGCAATTCAACATCTTCCACACGAATATCTTTTTCTCCGTGCCATACTGCTGCTTTCATTTCTTCCACTCCCTTTGCCAAATTTTCCGCTGAATATCGTTTACCACAAATATTCTATTATTATAGTAATATTGTTATATATAAATAGCAATTAATACGCTTACATATTTTGGATTCCGGACCAAAACGAGGTGAAATTGGGCTTTTTTATAATTCAATCAGGGAAACAGTTTTTATAAAATATCTTTAAGGATCCGGGTTCAATATTTATGATCCCATCGACTTTCACATTCACTTGTTTTCAGAGAAGGTGATCATCTTCTTATCCCCGTGGCCAATTTAAGAATTTGGCAATTTTAAAACTTTCACCTCTCTTTTTGGAATTTGAAATAAACGAAAACAAGCATCTGCCCGCTCCGGTTTTCATTACACTTTACATATTTTTAACCGGTCATACGCACAAGAAAAAAGCTATCGCATGTGCTAAAATGGTTCATAAAAACGGGAGGAAAATGGCGTGGATCAGTGGCTGACGAAGGAACTTGCCCAAAAAATTGTGAAAAAAAATGATGCTGGATATTCCCTACAGCATCAATATTATGAATGAAAAAGGCATTATTATCGGCAGTGGCGATCCACAGCGGGTAGGCACCTTGCACCAGGGCGCGGTAAAGGCGCTGAAAACCGGGAAGATGGTTGAAATTTACGATGATCATCGATACGAGAAAAAAGGCACAAACGAACCGCTCGTTGTAAACAGTCAGCCGGTTGGCGTGATCGGAATCACTGGTGATCCGCAAGCCGTCCGCCCCTTTTGCAAACTTGTCAAAACAGCCGTGTCTTTGTTGATTGAACAAAATATGCTCATGGGGAACCAGGAAGCCGAACGGAATCGGAAAGCCGCTTTTCTTGAAACCATCCTGAATGAAAAGAAAAACTACCCGCAAGAACTGATACAGGAAGCGGAACGTTATCGTATTCACCTGCATGAAGAAAACAGCGTGGTCCTCGTGAAGCCGAAGGAAAAAAGCAGCCGTTTCGAAACGATATATAAGCCCTTTCCTTTTTTCAAAAAACCGAATGAAAATCTGTATATCCTCATTTTGCAAAATCGAAAAGATATTCAAAAGATAGCTGAAAGCATATGGGCAATCGATCCGTTTGCCATTGTCGCCGCCGGCCTGCACGGTTTGAATATTGCTTCCGGTTATCGCCAGGCAAAACTTTGTCTGTCCGTTTGCGAAAAGCTTCATTTACAAAACCGGTTTTTGGATTACGCTGACTGGAAATTTCCTGCTGAATTGTCCCAAACCCGCATTTTTCAGAAAGCCTTTGAAGAAACCTTGAGTTTGCCCGATTTGTATTTAGAAACTTTAACGGCTTTTATCAGCCATAATGGCAATCCTGCAGAAACAGCCCGGGCGCTGATGATTCACCGCAATACACTGTATTACCGTCTCGGCAGGATTGAAGAATTGACAGGAAAAAATCCGTTTCAGCTGTTTGATCTGTTCGAACTGGCATACCGGTTGCTGCGCAGATGAAAAGCGCAGCCTTTTTGCGGTCTGCGCTCGTTTGCGGCTTTGTATGGCGGTTTAGCTTGCACAATGGCTAACGTCCTGTACCGGAATTTTTAACGGCATCCATTGGTTTGCATCACCAGGGCGTCTATCCTGAAAATATACGCCGGCTGATTTTCGTTTTTCTGGTGGTGCCGTATTCACTGCGGCATGGGCATCTAATCACAGTTAACGGCTTGCTGCCGTTTCGTGAAAATATGATACGCCCTCTACTGTTTCGCTAGCACCAAAAGCCGCGCGATATTTTCGCATGTTCTCTCAATATTGGCAGCACCCGTTTGCAAAGCGTCTTCAAGCGCCATCGGGCGGGGCAGGATGCCAAAGATCGCATCAATGCCTTTTTCATATAAAACATCAATTTGTTCCCCGACATAACCGGCAACGGCAATTACGGGTTTCCCATGTTTTTTTGCTGCCCTGGCCACGCCATAAGGGGTCTTCCCGAACTGCGTCTGGAAATCGATGCTGCCTTCGCCGGTCAAAACGATATCAGCATCTTTTACTTTTTGCTCCAATCCGGTGTATTCCACGACAAGCTCGATGCCGCTTTTTAACACGGCATCCGTGAACACCATCAGACCGGCACCGAGGCCGCCTGCAGCCCCTGCCCCCGGGACCTCAGCAACATCTTTGCCAAGCTGTTCTTTGATGATGGCGGCATAATGCGAAAGGTTGGTATCCAAGAGCGCAACCATTTCTTTCGTCGCGCCTTTTTGCGGCCCGAATACATGAGAAGCGCCGTTTTCCCCGCATAAAGGATTGGTAACATCCGATGCGACAAAAATTTGCACCTCTTTCAAGCGCGGATCAAGGCCGGCCAAATCAATTGCCGCCAAATCCCCGAGTGCACCGCCGCCAAAAGGAAGCATCCCGCCCCTTTCATCTAAAAATTTTACACCGAGCGCCTGTGCCATCCCGGCGCCCCCGTCGTTTGTGGCACTGCCGCCAATGCCGATCAGAATCTGTTTTACTTTTTTGTCCAGACAGGCTTTAATCAGTTCTCCGGTACCATAGGTTGTGGTAACCAACGGATTTTTCGTTTCTTTTGTGACCAAATGGATGCCGCTTGCAGATGCCATTTCAATTACTGCCGTTTCCCCGTCTCCGAGAATCCCGTAACAGGCTGTGACCGGATGTCCGAGCGGCCCTGTGACGGTTTGCTGGTAAATCGTTCCGCCTGTTGCATCCACCAGCGATTGAACCGTTCCTTCCCCGCCGTCCGCCATTGGAACCTGAATGCAAACAGCATCCGGGATCGCTTTTTTAATCCCTGCTTCCATTGCGGCACATACCTCTTTTGCCGTCATGCTCTCTTTAAACGAATCCGGCGCTAATAAAAAGACTGGATTTTTCATCATTTCACCCCATTAAAATAGAAATCCGTACAAAACGGTTGCTACAATCGCCATCGTTCCTCCGACAAGTGCCTCGTACGGAACAACGCTCATTCTTTCTTTTATGGACATGTTCATGCTGCTGCCTGTGACATGAAAGTAATTTCCCTGCGGCAGCTGGTCAATGACTGTAGCACCGGTATGAACCATTGCCGCAGCTGCAATCGGAGCAGTCCCCATGTCCAGAATCGCTTTGCTGAATGAACCGGTTGCCAGGATGACCCCTGTTGAAGTGGAAGCTGTAGCTGCCGCCATTAAAATACCGGAAATGGGCGCCAGGAATGTGCCCGAGATGCCGGAAGCTTTAATTAGTGCCACCACCTCAGTCGAAAGATTGGAAGCAGAAATGAGCCCGGCAATGGCGCCGGCACCGATTAAGATCAGCACGGTTGCCGTCATATTTTGCAGGCCTGACGCTGAATAAGCCAGAATTTGTTTATGGCGGCCCATGGCGATCATTCCCAGAACACCGGCAACCGGTAAGATATACATGGCATCAACTTTAAATGAGGCCAGTGCAGAGATATGAAAAATCTCACCGATTGGATTGATCATCAACAATACAATCGCAACAACCGGGGCGACGATTGCCCGCTTTAATGAAGGAAGAGCGCGGCTGTTGTGATTTGTTTCAATCCTATCATATTCAGTGATTTTTACACCTTTGTGTTTGATTAAAGTCGCCACAATGACCGTAACGGCCAAGCCAAAAACAGCCGGAATAAAATCGTAAATCATTAAACGGCTCAATTCCACATGAAACCCATGTGCCGCCGCAATCGTGTTCGGATTTGGTGATACCACATTTCCTGCTTTGCCGCCCCCGGAAAGCGCCAGTAAAAGGGCAAGCTTTGAAATGCCCATTTTCTTTCCGACCGATAATGCGATCGGAGCCACAATTAAGACGGCAACGGGAATAAATACGCCCACTGCCGTAATCACCATTGTTGCAAGAGCAAGGGATAAAATGGCTTTGCCTTCGCCAAACTGATTGACAATGGCTTGTGCAATTGTCTCAGCCGCGCCCGATTCCATCATTGTCCCGGCCAATATACCGGCGGCAAGAACCCGGATCACCGTTCCCATCACGCTTTGTGTACCGGCAACCAGTATATTCACGGTATCTTCAAGATTCGCTCCTCCAATCAACGCTCCCAAAATTGCGCCTAAAAACAGCGCATATACAGGATTCAATTTTTTTAAAATAAGAATAATGGAAATCGCCAGCCCGATCAATGCACCGATCCAGCTGATTGTAACACCGCCCATGATGTAGCCTCCTTTGCTGTTTGTCTTTATAATAGCGAAACCCTTTTCAAAATAAAATTGGAAAAGAAGAGAATTTTCTTGTGCATATGCACAAATCCAGGGTAGAAGTGATTGAATTCCTTCTGCGTGATAAACTGCCACAATGGGACGCACAGCTGGTGAAGGATTCTCCCACCTGCATTTCAATACCATTTGTCTTTCATAAAAATGATGAAGGACGTTTTTCATTACGTTTCTTTGCATTTGTCCTTCATAACATGGATGACAGACATTTCAAACCTGGATCCAGACCAATTTGTCCTTCATGAACTCGATGAAGAACATTTCACGCTAAGCTTCAGAACAATTTGTCTTTCATGAACCCAATGAAGGACATTTCCGGCCGAGTTTCAGAACAATTCGTCTTTCATGAACCCGATGAAGGACGTTTCACACTTGGATCCAAAGCATTTTGTCTTTCATTACACGGATGAAGGACATTTCACGCGTGGATTCAAAACATTTTGTCTTTTATCACCCTAATGAAAGACATTTCCCGGCCAAACTCAAAAAATAGTAACCTTCATCCCAATTGGTAAACTATCTAAACATCAAAACAGCACCCTCTTATTAGGATGCTGTTTTAGTCTGGCTATCGCCCATCTCATTCCAGGTGCGATATAAAGGCCAGACTCTATCACCTAAATATTCATTTGTCTCTGACTCTGCGGCTTTGTAAATTATGTAAATGGAAAATAGAATCAAGTGCCAAAGGATGTAGATCAAAAATTTTACAGCAGAATATTTGACAAAGATTAAATAATCCTGCTGAACGAACCAGATACGCAAGGAGATCCAGTCCGTTCAGCAGGACAAACTTATTTTTCCTTTACCAATTTTAACGGCACAGCAATACGGCTTTTGACTTTTTTCCCTTTTAATATTTTGGACGCAGCCTGAACGGCTTCTTTTCCGATTAGCACGGGCTGTTGGGCAACTGTCGCACTCAACTGTCCTTGTTTAACAGCTTTTAATCCATCATCCGTTCCGTCAAATCCCACCACAATTATATTTTTTCCTGAACTTTTAATCGCTTGGATGGCCCCTAAAGCCATTTCATCATTTTGGGCAAAAACAGCCTGGATGTCTTTGTGCCCTTGCAAAATATTTTCCATTACGTTCATGCCCTGCGTACGGTCAAAATTAGCTGTTTGTTTCGTAACAATATTTAATTCTTTATCTGCAATGGAGTCAAATCCCTGTCCCCGTTCACGTGAAGCAGATGCACCGGGTGTTCCCTGCAACTCTGCAACTTTTGCATTTTCCCCAACCTTGCTTATGATATAGTTTGCTGCCATCTTTCCGCCTTTCACATTATCTGAAGCAACTAAAGTTTCCACTTTCCCCTTATCTGCAGACCGGTCAAGCGTAATCACCGGAATGCCGATGTGGTTCGCGCTTTCAACTGCGGATGAGACAGCCGCAGAGTCTACTGGATTGATGAGTAAAATATCCACACCCTGCTGGATAAGATCTTCTATATCATTAATTTGCTTAGCGGAATCATTTTGGGCATCTGCCGTAATCACTTTCATTCCCTTTTCCTTCGCTTCCTGGAGCACGCCGTTTTTCAATGAAACAAAGAAAGGATTATCTAAAGTAGAAACACTTAAGCCGATTTTCATATCCTTTAATTCTTTATGATGGCCCGGTTTTGCCCATGACGGCGGTTCCATGGAACAGGCAGCTAAAGATAATATAAGCAAACATACAGTCATCATTTTCATCATTTTTTTCATTATCTGCACCCCGCTTTACGATTTTTTCCGGTCAATTAAGACGGCAATTAAAATGACGACCCCTTTTACGACCTGTTGGTAAAAAGAAGAGACTCCCAGAATGTTTAATCCATTGTTTAATGTACCAATAATAAGTGCACCGACCAGTGTGCCGAAAATTCTTCCTTTGCCGCCTGACAGGCTTGTCCCGCCCAAAACAACCGCTGCAATCGCATCCATTTCATAAGAAGTGCCTGCTGTCGGCTGGGCCGAATTGAGACGCGAAGTTAAGATGGATCCGGCAAGTGCTGCCAATAACCCCGCCAGACTGTAAATTAACCACTTCACCCGGTCTACTTTAATTCCGGAAACAAGAGCAGCTTTTTCATTTCCGCCCACTGCATATGTTTTTCTGCCAAAAGAAGTTTTGTGCAAAATAAACCATAAAATGAAAAATGTGATAACCATCGTAATGGCAGGAACCGGAATGCCTAAGAAATAGCCGCGGCCAAACAACTGGAATGCTAAGTTATCGCCAAGTCCGGTAATCGGATTTCCGTTTGTATATACCATTGTCAAACCGCGGTATATCGTCATGGTTGCCAATGTTGCAATAAACGGGGCGACTTTTCCTTTTGTAATAAACAAACCGTTCACAGCGCCCAACAGCGCACCGATGAGGGCTGAAAGAACGATCGCCAGAATGGGATTCAGGCCTGCAACAATCATTCCTGCCATGAGGGCACTGGATAATGCCAGTGTTGAACCAACAGATAAATCGATTCCGCCGGTTAAGATCACAAAAGTCATGCCAAATGCGATCAATGCGTTAATCGATACTTGCCGCAATAAATTAAGCAAATTCAAAGGAGCAATAAATGAAGGATTCAAAATGGCAACAACAATAAATAACAAGATAAAAGCAAGTAATGGGCCGAGTTTTTGCAGAACAACTGTGCTTTTTTTAGTTGCTTGTTCCATGTTTTTTTCCTCCCGTCGCTAAGAACATGATATTCTCTTGTGTAGCTTCCGCTTTGTCCAATTCGCCGGCAATTTCTCCTTCATGAATAACAAGAACCCGGTCACTCATCCCAAGGATTTCCGGCAATTCAGAGGAAATCATGATGATGGCCATACCCCTTTCCGTTAATTCATTCATCAAATAGTAGATTTCACGTTTTGCGCCTACATCAATTCCTCTTGTCGGTTCATCAAGAATCAATACTTTTGGGGCTGTTCCGACCCACTTTGCAAGAACCACCTTTTGTTGGTTACCGCCGGATAGATCCCCGGCAACTGTTTCTGAGGAAGCGGTTTTAATTTTCAGCCGCTGAATCATCATGTCGACAAATGATTTTTCGTCAGACGCTTTTATCACGCCATTTGGAGCAAAGCTTTCCAGGTTTGACAGTGCAATATTGTCACGAATTGTAAAATCAAGAATCAGCCCCTCATCTTTCCGGTTTTCTGTGATAAAAGCAATTCCTTTTTGTACTGCATCACTTGGATTT
Source organism: Weizmannia sp. FSL W8-1119 (assembly GCF_038008605.1). Taxonomy (NCBI): domain Bacteria; kingdom Bacillati; phylum Bacillota; class Bacilli; order Caryophanales; family Bacillaceae; genus Heyndrickxia; species Weizmannia sp. FSL W8-1119. Next base: position 2,684,270 of record NZ_JBBOZL010000001.1, read on the forward strand.
TTAATCCGGACCTTTTTCCCTTCAATAAAAATTTCGCCGGCATCGCAGGGGTCAATGCCAAATAATGCGCGCATAATCTCTGTTCTTCCTGCCCCCATTAACCCTGCAACCCCAAGGATTTCCCCGGACCGGACCGAAAAATTGATGTCCTTGAATTTTTGCCGGCTGGAAAAATGGCGGACTTCTAAAATCGTATTTCCTTGGCGGGCTGTTCTTTGTGGAAATTGCTCTTCTAAATCACGGCCCACCATTTTTCTAACGACTTCCTGATAACCGGTATCTTTCGTCCGTTTTGTATCGACTGTTTTACCATCCCGCATCACTGTAATCCTGTCGCTGATTTGAAAAATTTCATCCATTCTGTGAGAAATATAGACAATCGAAACATGATTCTTTTTCAGTGATTCGATGACAGAAAATAAAGATTGAATCTCACGGTCGGTTAAAGCAGCCGTTGGTTCATCCATAATCATGACTTCAGCATCTGTAAGCAAGGCTTTCGCAATTTCAATCATTTGTTGTTCGCCTACCGAACAGGCACCGGCCAGCCGGTCAAATGGCAAAGAAATGTTTAAACGATCGAATACGCCTTTTGCTAGCGCTTTCATTTCCTTCGTTTTTAAAACACCAAAGGGACGTGTTATTTCTCTTCCAATATATAAATTTTCAAGGACAGTCATTTCCGGCCAAATATTTAATTCCTGATGGATAAATGCAATGCCGGCCTGTTCCGCCTCTTTTGGATTTTGAAAAAATGTTTCTTTGCCATTCATAATAATTTTGCCTTTATCTTTTTGATGGAGGCCTGTTAAAATATTCATTAAAGTTGATTTTCCAGCACCATTTTCCCCCATTAATGCATGGACCTCGCCGGGCAACAGCGAAAAATTTACCCCTTCAAGCACCTTATTGGCACCAAAAGATTTATAGATGTCATGCATTTCAATTTGCATCGGGTTCCCTCCCTTTATTTCTGGCATCCTTTACTTTGTTCTAAAACAGCTGCATTCTTAGAAAAAGACACCCGCCTGTAAAATGCAATTTGAATAAGCCGTCATTTCCCCGGTACGGATAACCGCTTTTGCTTTTTCTGTCATTTTTTTGAAATCCTCATGTGGAACGAATTCTATCAAATTCGGAAATTGTTCATTTAAAAACGCCAGCTGGCCCGGGTTTCCGTCTTTCACTTCTTCTGCCGCAATGGCTTTTTCTATCACCATGTCATCACAGACAGCCTTGACCACACTTTTAAACGAAGGGGTTCCCGGAGTTAATGCAAGGTCAATTTTTGGCACGCCTTTAGGAACCGGCAGCCCGGCATCGGCAATCACAAGCCAATCTGTATGTCCCAGGTCTGCCAAGACTTTTGTAATCGAGCTGTTCAGCATTCCGTGCTTTTTCATCATTCTTTCCTCCCGTCTACTTCTTCGCGGGTGGGCATGCCGCCCTGTGCCCCGAATTTTGTCACCGACAACGAGGCAGCACGGTTTGCAAACAAAAGCGCTTCTTTTATTTCTTTCCCTTCTGCAACGGCCACTGCAAATGCGGCATTAAAAGTATCACCGGCGCCGGTGGTATCCACTGTTTTAACCGGAAAACTTGGCACGACAATCTCTTCTCTTCCGTCATAAAATCTTGCCCCGTTCTTCCCTTCTGTAATGATTAACCGGTTTGGATGCCGTTTTAGCGCTTCGGACCTGCCTATCCCGTTGAAAAGGACATTGCACTCATGCTCATTTGGCGTCAAGTATGCCGTTTTTTCAAGAATCGCTGGGGAAATTTTTCGCGCCGGCGCAGGGTTTAACAAGAGCGGAATCTGGTTTTTTTCGCAAAGTTTCGCGACATATTCAACTGTTTCGTACGGGATTTCCTGCTGGATTAAGACAATAGAAGAGCCTTCAAACGCTTCTTTTGCCTTTTTCACATAATCCGGTGTGACAAAATCGTTTGCTCCTTTGACAAAAATAATACTGTTGTCCCCTTCCGCCAACGTAATATGCGCGGTGCCGGAACCGCAATGTGTAACCGGTTCCACATATTGTACAGAAACATGATTTTGACGCAAATTTTCAATTAAGGCCGTGCCATACGCATCATCCCCAACACAGCCAACCATGTTTACCTTTGCCCCAAGCCTTGCCGCAGCAACGGCCTGATTTGCTCCCTTTCCTCCTGGCACCGTCTTAAATGAGTGCCCCAAAATGGTTTCTCCTGCCTGTGGCCTTCTGTCAGCCGTCACGACAAGATCCATTGAGATGCTTCCGACCACTGTAATTTGCACCATTTTATCCGCCTGCCTTTCTTGTTGTTTCCCTGTCTTTAAATGTAATCGGGAGTTTGATCTTCTTTTTCAAATTTGTCTGTTGATGCATACAATCTAGCAAAAGTTTGGCAGCTTCCATTCCCATCTCATAAGCCGGCTGATGAATGGTAGAAAGCGCAGGGTATACAAGCTGGCTGATGGGAATATCGTCAAAGCCGATGATTTGCAGTCCATCGGGAATTTTTTTCCCTCTTGCCAATGCCTCCCGCAAGACAGCTGCAGCCACCATATCATTGGCTGCAATGATTCCATCTGTATCCGGATAGAAGTCAAACAGCTGCTTTGCTGTTTCAAGGGCATGATGATACGAAAACGCGGTGTCCAATACTTGAAACCTTGCATTGGACCGGCCAAGTTCAGTTAACGCTGCCAAAAACCTTTCCTGGGCAGTGCGCAAATGATGCGGTCCTCTCATCAGTGTGATATTGCGGCTTCCCCGTTCGAGCAAAATTTGCGCAGCCAATTTTCCCCCAGCTTCCTGATCCGCGCAAACGGAAGGAAAGTCATCCTGAATTCGGTCTAGCAATACAACAGGAATGTCCAAACCGGCCCACTGTGAGATGTCATCGCTTGATGTACTGATAATCCCCATCACATTATGCTGTGAAAAGGCTTCTATATAATTCAATTCCTTCTCACGGCTTTCATCACTATTGCCAATCATGACATGGTACCCTTCTTCCTGGAAGAAATCCTCCACGCCCCTGGCAATCTCGGGAAAAAAAGGGTTTGTAATATCCGGGATAACAAGACCGATCAGCTTCGATTGATGGTGATAAAGTGAACGGGCCACTTCGTTTGGTTTGTACGCTAATTTCCGGATGGCAGCCTCAACTGCCTTCCGGGTATTTTCATTGACATATCCCTTTCCGTTCAGCACGCGGGATACCGTCGCCACCGACACACCCGCTTCACTTGCCACATCTCTGATCGTTGCCAAATGCCTCACCTTTCCTGTGTAACCGGTTACAGACAGTATAATAGATCGCGCGAAAAAATTCAACCCATTTATTGAACCGAACCACAATGGAATTTTCTTTGTTTCAAGAACTGCTTCTATAAGCGCCGGCCCGACTTTTGAAAAAATGCACGGGGGCTTAAGCTCCGGACATGGAAAAGTAACGGGTGCCTCCCGCAAGAAACAGCCCGTTTTACATGATAACTGATTTTTATACCCGCGGGCAAAATAGGAATTCGGCAAATCTAAGACAACTTCTTTTTCATCTAAACCTGGAAGCCTGACTCCCATCTTACGAATGCTCCAATTGCTGTTTTATTTTTTCCACAATGAATTGAAGATCCATACCCTCCTGCAACATTTTGATGGCAGTTGGAATCGTTTGTAACAATTCTTTTCTTTCTTCTTTTCTTCCTTTTTCTCTTCCTTCTTCTTTTCCCTTCCTATACCCGCGGTCAAAGTAAGAATTCGGCAGCTTTAGTACTTGTTCTGCTTCGTCACAAACCGGGCTCAATGCTTTTCCCCCTCTATCTGCCTTTTGATTTTCAGGATTTCCTCTTCACTCAAGCCGGATGCTTGGGCAATGATCTTCAAATCCACTTGATTTTTTAACAAGTTGGCAATAAATCTTTTTAACTTTTCTTCACCTTCTTCTTTTCCCTTCCTATACCCGCGGTCAAAGTAAGAATTCGGCAGCTTCAATACTTGCTCTGCTTCATCTGGATCCAGCATTTTAATGTTTTCCATTACTTCCGCCTCCTCTTTTTCATTCAGTTTTAAATAAAAATCAAAGAAACCATATAACAGCCTCATTTTTGCAGGGTCGAGTTCCATCCGGGCCAGCATCCGCAGAAACTCCAGTTTGACCTGCACCCGCTCTTTTTTTGTATACCCCATTTTGCTCAGCAATGCTGCGGCAACGGGATTGTTGCTCCGGATATAATCTCTCCAGTTTTTCTTAATCAGATGAATGGATAAATAGTGAAAACGAAGAATTTCGATGTTGTGGAAGGCAAAGGTGTACGTATCGGGGGTCTCTGTTTTCTCCTCATAACTGAATATGGCAATCGGCAATACTGGTTTCCGGTGCCTGAGGCTGATCATCATGTAATAGCGAAATAGTCGCTCAGGAAAAAGTTTCTGGTAATACGACTGGGGCTCTACATGGATGAGAATCACGGTGTCTTTGCCTTTTACCTTCGTCTCGGCAAGGATGTCAACCCGTTTTTGTTCGCCGCCCGGAAAGTCCGTAAACTGTTCCTGCGACAAAAACCTCACCCGGCGGTAGTCAAGATCCGCTGACACATCCGGGAAGAACGCTTCCATAAATTCCTTAAAAAAGTTCTGGATCAGCTCCTTAAACAAACGGTCATGCACGTTGTAACCGGCCTGTTTTTCCATTACCAGTTCCAATGGCAAATCGCTCACTCCTTTTCTTATTTTTCAGTTTTATTTTATAGGACAAACGTCCGTTTTTCAATACCTACGTCTAATTCGGAACATTTGCCATCAACGAATTGACAAATTTGGCGGACAACCTGTACGCGCTCAACGTGCTTTGCCCTTTTAAATACTTTTCTTATCAGGATATTGTAAACGGAGACGACCATAACCCCCTTAACGCTCTCCTTGTACTGCTGCTGATTGCCGCCTTTTCCGCCTGCACTTATTGTTTTACCGGAAACGGGACTTAAATATGTGATATATAGCGGGAAATTCTTGCTTTACGGCATTCTGCCATTTACAATCCGATCGAGTAGGAGGCTAATCATTATTTGATTAGCCGACCTCTCACACCACCGTGCGTACGGTTCCGTACACGGCGGTTCTAAAGTTTACGACCGTACAGACAGATAATAATCCAGAAAACTTATATACCTTGCTCTTCGAAAGAGTTCGTTTGTAAGGGTTCTGGCTAAGATATGGCTGCCGGAGATTCTCCAGTAGCCTTTTCTTGTGTTAGCCCATTCCCACGCCTTTCTTTTATTGATCCCTAATTTCTTGAGCCAATAAAATCTTGTGCGTACTCTCTTCCATCTTTTCCAAGTTACCATTCGCATTCTTCTTCGTGTCCATTGGTCCAGTCTGGTTACCAGACTTTTCATATCCGCTAGCTTGTAGTAATTTACCCATCCTCGGACAGTGTCATTTAGCCTTTTCTTTCTTTCCTCTACGCTTAATCCGTTGCTCCTTCCTGTGATTGTGCGAATTTTCTCCTTTAATTTTTGAACACCCTTCGGGTGTACCCGGAATTTGCATTTTCCTTCATAAAGGTAGAATCCATAACTTAAGAATTTGATGTTTCTGATATGTGTGATCATCGTCTTCTCTCGGTTCACTTTGAGTCGCAATTTCTTCTCAATGAATGGGAGAATGTTATGGTATGTTCTTTCACAGCTTCTTCGGCTTTTGCAGAATATGATCACATCATCAGCGTAACGGACAAATCGGTGATTTCTTGCTTCCATTTCTTTATCCAATTCGTTTAACATTACATTGGCAAGAAGCGGACTTAGTGGTCCTCCTTGTGGAACACCGAAATCATTTGTTGTCCTTACCCCTTTGATCATAACACCTGCATTTAGGAATTTATGGATTAAGGAGATTACACGTCCGTCGTGAATTGTTTCACTCAATATCTGGATAAGCTTACTATGGTTTACCGTGTCAAAGTACTGTTCTAAGTCCAGATCTACTACATACTGGTATCCTTCATTTACATTCCTTTGGCACTTGAGAAGTGCCTGATGTGTACTTCTATGTGGTCGGAAACCATAGCTATTGTCTGAAAACTTTCTTTCATATATAGGGACTAGGACCTGCGAAATGGCTTGTTGGATGACTCGGTCCACTACCGTTGGTATTCCAAGTTTCCTTGTTTTCCCGTTGTCTTTTGGTATTTCTACCCTTCTAACGGGTTGGGGCTTGTATGTCCCATTTCGAATGGAGAGGACGAGTTCCCTCTGGTGTTCAGTTAGGTATGCCAAAAGTTCACCTGTTTTCATTCCATCGATACCGCCCGCACCTTTGTTTTTCTTTACCTTTTTATAGGCACGGTGCAGGTTATTACTTGAAAGGATTCGTTCAAGCATCCATTCGTTCTGTCTGTTGGTGTTAGTGGTGTTGTTTTCGGTTATCCTCTTGAAACTATGCCCTCTGTCATATCCTTCCTGTTCCGCAGTATCTTTTTGACAGCAGGTTTCTTCCTGTTTTCTGCATGTGTTCGTTTCTTCGGTAACTTTCATTGACTTCCACTTCCTTTAGTTCAGCCCTTCCTTCGATGCCCCAGGCATCTCCGTACTATGGCTTCTGCTGACTTCTCACGGCAAATCTTGTTTCAACCAGGTTTCATACTCTGTTTCCACCTGTCCGTGAGACCTCCCGTGGTAAGGTGATTCACTTTCATTCCATGTACCCGCACCATTTACGTTTCCACATCCGGATAGCTTTTGGGCTTTGACTTGTTCAGCAGCCTTACCCTGTAAGAGTACGCCTAATGATGTTCGTGTTCCTCGGGTCAGAATTTTGCCTCCAGCTTCCTTCAGATTCCATCTCACGATGGACACCCTTGCTCTTGGCTAATGGTTGGTCGCTACCTACCCCCATAGCGGACTTACACCGCCTAGCGAATCGCCATGCACGGCGCACTGAAAAAACGCCCCCAGCCTGAGCCGGATTGGGGGCGTTTTGAACCCGCTTCAGGAAATGGGGGGAGCATCTGTTTTTTTTCCACGATCATTTTCGCCAGCAAATGGCCACGCCTGTCTCTTCTATTGAACAAATTACGTAAAGAAACAGGCTGTGTTTCTACCCTTCTTCCACATTCTTAAATTGGTTGTAAAACATGTGATAATACCGTCCGCGGCGTGCCATTAGTTCGTCATGGCTGCCTTGTTCAATGATTTGCCCGTGGTCAATCACCATAATATGATCGGCATCGCGAATCGTATTCAAGCGGTGGGCGATGATGAAACTCGTGCGGCCCTCCATAATCGAAAGGAGCGCATCCTGGATATGCCGTTCTGTCCGTGTATCGATGCTGCTTGTTGCCTCATCCAATATAAGCAAAGCGGGCTTTGCCAGAAAAACCCTTGCGATGGCCAAAAGCTGGCGCTGCCCCTGGCTCAAGTTGCCGCCGTTTTCCGACAAAACGGTTTCATATTTATCCGGCATCCGGTTGATAAAAAAATCGGCATGGGCAAGCCGTGCCGCTTCTTCGACTTCTTCATCCGTCGCTTCAGGATTCCCGTATTTGATATTTTCCTTGATAGTGCCTGAAAATAAATACGTATCCTGAAGGACAAAACCGAAACTTCTTCTCAGACTATCCCGCGTATATGTCCGGATATCCGTGCCGTCAATGAAAATCCGGCCTTCCGTGACATCGTAAAACCGGGTCAAAAGGTTCACAATCGTCGTTTTTCCGGCTCCGGTAGGCCCGACCAGCGCCGTACGCGTGCCCGGCTTTGCCTCAAAGCTGATATTTTTTATAATCGGAACATCCTCGCGATACCCGAAGCTCACATTTTCAAACACAACATGGCCTTTTGGCTCCCGGAGCACGATCGCCTCTCTTGCATCTTCCGGCTCTTCTTTTTCATCGAGTATGTCAAAAACCCGTTCAGCCCCGGCAACTCCTGACTGGAGGACGTTAAAAATATTCGCCAAGTTATTGAGCGGCCGCACAAACTGCCGGGAATACGTCAGAAAACTTGCGATTACGCCGACAGTAATCATGCTCTTCAAAGCCAGAACCCCGCCGACAACGGCAACCATGGCAAAGCCGAAGTTGTTAATCACGTTCATAAGCGGCATAAGAAACCCGGTCCAGATTTGCGCCCTCAGCCCGACCTTAAGCAAGGACTGGTTCACCTCTTCAAACGCCTTGATTGCTTTTTCTTCATGGTTAAAAGCTTTGACCACCTCAATCCCCGAGATTGTTTCTTCAATATGCCCGTTTAGCCGGCCGAGTTCCGCCTGGTTATTTTTAAACAGCACTGAAGTCCTCTTGGCAATTGTCCGCGTCAGCAAAAACACGAGCGGAACCGTACACAGGCTTGCAACCGTTAAAACCGGGCTTAAAATGATCATCATGATGAGAGTACCGAGAAGGGTAATGACCCCCGACATGAGCTGCGTCGCCGATTGGGAAATGGTATTGCTCACGTTGTCTATGTCATTCGACAGGCGGCTCATCAGTTCACCGTGGGGCCTCGCGTCAAAAAAAGCAACCGGGAGTTTTTGCAGCTTTTGAAACAGATGGCTGCGCAAACGCTGCACAATCCGTTGCGAAACACCGGCCATCAGCCAGCCTTGCAAAAAGGTTAAGGCAGCATCTGCAATATAAGCCGCTGTAAGAACAAAAACCATGATTTCAAGCAGGTTAAAATTGACCTTTCTGCCCGGCGGCATGGCATCAACGGCCCTGCCGATAAAATAGGGAATGCACAGCGTAAGGACGGAGTCGGCCACAATCAATGCAAGAATGACAGACAGCCAGTTTCTTTCCCTGCCAAAATAGGCCCAAAGCCGTTTTAACGTCCCTTTAAAATGCTTTGGTTTCTCGGCCGGGCCCCTGAACCGTGCCGCACCTCCCCCGCCCGGACGGCCCATCCGCAAAAAAAGCCCCGGTGCCTGATTTCCCTTATATCCGTTCGTTTGTCCGGCCATCCTGCAACACTTCCTTACCCATTTGCGATTGGTAAATTTCCTGATAAACCTGAGAGGTTCTGAGAAGCTCCTCATGCGTGCCCAAGCCCGCAACTTCCCCCTTATCCAACACGATAATTTTGTCCGTGTCCATCACAGAAGTAATGCGCTGGGCAATCAAAAGGCAAGTCAGCCCTTTCGCATATTTTTTTAACGCTGCCTTGATCCGCATTTCAGTCGCAACATCCACCGCACTTGTACTATCGTCCAGAATAAGGATTTCCGGATGCCTCACCAATGCGCGGGCAATCGAAATGCGCTGCTTCTGCCCGCCGGAAAAATTGACGCCGCTCTGGCCAATTAACGTATCATAGCCTTCAGGTGCAGCCGCAATGAAGTCATGTGCCTCAGCCAGTCTTGCAGCATGTTCGACCTCATCCATTCCCGCCCGGCCATTTCCCCATTGGATATTTTCACGGATGCTGCCGGTAAAAAGGATGTTTTTCTGCGGAACGATCGCAATTTTTTCACGCAGATCATGCGGATGAAAATGCCGGACATCCATACCATCTACTTTAAGGGACCCGCCCGTAACATCGTAAAAGCGCGGAATGAGATTCACCATTGTGCTTTTTCCCGATCCGGTTGAGCCGATAATGCCAACAGTTTCACCCGGATAAATGGTAAACGTGATATTTTTCAAAACCGCATCCTGCACTTGTCCGGTATAGGAAAAAGTGACATTTTCAAAATCAATTCTCCCTTTTTCACCCGTTACTTCATGTTTCAATCTGTTCGGGGAGGTTTTTTCTTCTATGGCAAATACTTCACCGATCCGAAAAGTGGAGGCCCTTGCCCGGACAAACATGTTAAACACCATGGAGATCATCATCAGCGATGTTGAAATTTGCGTCATATAATTGATAAAAGCAATAATATGGCCGACTTTCATTGTGCCATTGTCCACCCCGAAGCCGCCCATCCATAAAATTGCGACAATGCCGATATTGACCGTAAGCAAGATCGCCGGGCTGAAGATGGACATAATCCGGATCGAAGAAGCCGAGCGTTCTTGCAGGCGGCGGTTTGCCACGCTGAATTTTTCCACTTCAAATTGAAACCGGTTAAAAGCCTTCACAACACGGACACCGGATAAATATTCCCTCATGATGCCGTTCACGCGGTCGAGCGCTTTTTGCACCTTCATAAACAATGGAAAGCCCAATCTCATGTTCGTTATAATGAAAATAATGACAATCGGCACAACAACTGCCAGCACCACAGAAAGCTGCGGGTCAAGCCGGACTGCCATGATCAAGGCGCCGATTGCCAATAGCGGCGCTTTGACAAACATGCGCATTAAACCATTGATAAAGTTCTGTACCTGGGTGACGTCATTGGTAAGCCGCGTGATGAGTGAGGCCCGGTCAAATTGATTGATGCTTTGGAAAGAAAGCGCCTGGATTTTCCGGAACAAATCCGACCGCAATTCCGCCCCAAAGTTTTGCGACACGATGCTTGCGAGCGTGCTCCTTAATGAGGCGGCAACCGCGCCGCACGCTGTGATGAATAACATCACGCCGCCCATCTTTAACACATATGGCATATTTCCAGACGCCACACCGACATCAATGATTTTTGACAGGATCGCCGGCTGCATCAAATCGCAGAGCGCTTCACACATTAAAAAGAAAACAGCCGTACTAAAAAGTTTCCAGTACTTTTTGGCATACTTGCTTAAAAAATGCATCGGATCATTCCACCTTTTAACGTTGCGGAAATCAATTTTTGCTTACGCCTTTTTATCCGTCTGGTGATCGCCTTTTGACACTTTTAAATTCTCAGCAAGCCGCTGCAGAAATCCAATAAACAGTTCCTGCTCCGCTTCTGAGAATTGGCTTAATCCATTGCTCAGCTGCTGGAGATAAGCGGTTTTTGCTTCCTTGATGATTTCTTCTCCTTTTTCTGTCAGGGACACCATTTTTACGCGGCCATCGCGGGCTGACGCCACGCGCCGGGCGTATCCCCATTTTTCAAGCCGGTCGATCATTTGCGACACCGTGCTCATGCTGACATTGAAATGGTCGGCAAGGCTCCCCATCGTGCACTGCCCGGACCTGCCGACATGCCGCAACAATATCCACTGTAAACGTGTAATCTTTTTATCTTCATTTGCCAGCCGCCCTTCCCGCAGATGCCGGTTAATATACCGCCAATGCGTAAGGAACTGGTCCATTTTGCTATCTTCCATAACGGAACGCCTCCTGGAATCAATTACTTTATTTAGTTTACTAAAGTAATTGGGGACTGTAAAGCGCTGCATCAAGAAAAGATAAGCATTCCTGTTGTTTCCCGCTTTCATTTTATCAACTTTTTTGTTGCTTTTTTCAAAGACTTTGGGCATCTGTTCAAGAAAGAAAAGCGTTTCGCCACTGGCGGATTTGGTTTACATGAATTCCATGAGCAGCAGCAATTTCGTTCATCGTTTTTTCTTCTTTTAAGACCTCTAGCACGACTTGAGTTTTAAATTCTGGCGTATATTGTTTTCTCATAAACCTACTTTAACATCTCCTCATTTCGTGTCTAGTTTTATGGGTCCACTATAGTTTTTTACGTGTTTCCTTTGAAATCCTTACACTTTATATTCGACAAAAGTAGCCAAAATCCTTGCCAAATCTGGAATTTTTGCTTATTCAGCAAGCCCCAACTTAGCAAAGAGAAATTAGAAAAATTAAAGGAGTTGTTACAGCGATCAGGACTGTTGCAGTAATAAAATAGGAATTCTTTTTAGAGATTTTCCGCTTTGTAAACTGTAACAGAAAACATTAAAACAAAAAGCCGGCATGCTGCCGGCTTTTTTTATCTTAATAGAGTCTCCTGATGCTGTTGAAATGGGAGTTCCAGTAAGGGTTGCTTAAGCTTTTGATTGAGACGCTCTTGTCCGAATCAGAGATAAACTGGTTGTTTCCGAGATAGATACCGACGTCCGAGATTCCGGATTTGTAGGTATTTTCAAAGAAAATGAGATCCCCGGGCTGCGGGTTGCTTACTCTGTAGGAGTTGCTGTAGAATCCTGCTGCATCCAGACGGCCAATGGATTTGCCGGCCTCGTTAAGTACATAGTAAACAAAACCGCTGCAGTCAAATCCGGCTGGCGTTGTGCCACCGAAACGGTATGGTGCGCCGATGTATTTTTGTGCAATTTGTGCCACTGCGGAGCCGCTGTAAGAGCCCGAATTTGAACTTGATGATACCGTGTTTTTGGAAACGGCTCTTGAGCTGCTTGTGCTTGCAGAGCTGGATGAGCTGCTTCCGGCGTTAGACGAACTGCTTTGAGCACTGGACGACTGACTGGATTGTGAGCTGCTGGTTGAGCCGCTTGCTTGTGAACTGCTTGCAGCACCGGACGATTGACTTGCTTGCGAGCTGTTGGTTGTGCTGCCCGAATTGTTGGACGAACTGCTTGCCGTGCTGGACGAGCCGCTTGTCTGTGAACTTGCGCTTCCTGCGTTAGAAGAGCTGCTTGCGGCGCCAGACGATTGATTGGATTGCGTGCTGCTTCCATTCGAGCTGCTTGCAGCACTGGATGGGCCGTCCACTTTTAAAGCACTTCCGGCAACAATCCAATCAGAGCTTAAATGGTTCCATTCTTTCAATTGAGAAACGGTCACGCCGAATTTTTGCGCAACGCCGGAAAGCGTGTCGCCTTTCACAATATGATAGGTGCCGTTTGGCGCAGTGCTTTTTTGCGTTGCAGCACTTTTGGCGGTGTTATTTGCAGCGCTGCTGTTGGCAGTGCTGTTGTTGGCGTTACGATTCGCAGTACTATTGGCAATACTGTTGGCAGTACTGTTTCCCGTACTATTGGCAGTACTGCTGGTTGTAGCGGAAGAACTGTTAATTTTCAGGATATCTCCGGCATAAATTAAATCAGAGTTTAAATGGTTCCACTCTTTCAATTGGGATACTTTAACGCCGTATTTTTTTGCAATGGCGGAAAGCGTGTCCCCTGATACAATTTTATATTTTTTTGGTGTATTAGACGGCACCTTAAATTTCTGATTCGGATAAATAATATCGCCTGTCAAATGGTTATCACTTTTAATTTGGGAAACCGTTGTATGGTATTGTTGGGAAATCTTCCACAATGAATCTCCTTTTTTGACCGTGTATGTAGCTGCTTCCGTTGATGCAGAACCTACAATTAAAGACGCTAATGTCATGCCGGCGGTAACAGACAATACTTTTTTTCGAGTCAAGATCGAAAACCTCCTGGATGTTTAAAAAAATTTTCATTGGCTATATATAAAGGGTCATGGTTTGTTTCACTCACAAACCCTATTTTAAAAAAATTCACCCCCACTTTCAATCATTCTATGAAAACGTAATTCAACTGTAATCTCATAGAAAATTTACCATTTTAGGAATATAGTTGTGATAAAACCAATTTATATAGGAAAAAGGTCACACTTCTATTCAATCCACAAAAAATCCCCCGCTTTGGCAGCGAGGAGTCATTCGGTTGTATAGGCGAATGTTCCCTGCATTCATTGGGAAAACGCGGCTGGTGGAAGAGGCCAGCAGATTGCCACCACACTGCCTGTTACCGGAACCGCCCCCCCTCTCACACATGATCATCTTCCAGGTTGATATTTTTTGTCCCATTCCTTCAATTCATCCACCATCATTTCAGTGGAAAGCAAGTTTTCAACCAGTCTGATTTCCCCTTTTAATGAATTTTATGATTTATATAAATTCATATTAACTTGTTTTGATCCGGAGCGCATTAGCCAAAATGTCAAATCATTCAGCAGAATCCTTTACGTTTTGTAAAATTGTTATTATTTTGAACAGATTTCCCATCTCTGTAAGGAAAACACCACAAGAAGGCTTATTTGTAAAAATCCCCGCAACAAAACACCCCCCCTGGTTCGTGAGCGGGATCTTTCCCACGAACCAGGGGGGCTTTTTATTGTTATATGACACTCTAAGATTTGCCCGGCTTACGGGACTCCAATCCAGTATATAGCTGCAAACGCACCGGGCTGTTTGCTACCGGAAGCGGACTGTTTTTAACCTGTGCTGCTGGTCCGGACGTTCGCGCATCCCGGCACCGCTTTCGGAAAACTAATCAGGCCCTATTTCTTGCCTTAATCATGAATCCGATTAATATCAGAAAGATGGCGGTATCCAGTGCAATGAAGTTGATCCATTCGTGTAATTGAAATCCCCAAACTTTTTCCAGTAAGCTCACTGGGTATTTCATCATCGGATCTTTAAAGATGTCGGTGATTGCAACATGTGCAATCAAACCGCCGGCAACAATCTGTACCCATGAAATTTTGTCCAGTATTTCAGAAAAGAACTCGAAGAAAGCGAGTACGGTCGTTAAGCTTAAGGCTATGCCAGCCATCGTGTACAGCAAATTGGTGGAAATGCCGGACGTGATCAAAACGTTGTCCATACAGACGAGAAAATCAGCCGCAAGCACAATCAATAGCATTTTGACGACCGTGATGCTTGGAACGGGCCGTGCCTCGGAATCAGGCTGGATGGAGCTCACAAAACGGAAAGCGATGTAGAGAAGAATCATGCCTGCGAGCACACGAAATCCCGGGATCCCTGTTAAATACTGAATCATCACTACGTAAATCGTACGACTGACCGTTAGACATACAACGATATAAAAAAACAGCTGTTTTGGCTCGTAACCATACTTTCGAACCACCGTTGTAATAATAAGAAGATTATCCAGATCACTAATCAGGTTGAGCAAATAAATTTTTAAAATCACAAAAACACGTCACCCCTGCCTTTGCCAATCCATTTCGGGAACGAAAAAAACAGCATCGCATACCGGTCCCCCTATTAATATATTTGGACAGAAGCAAAAACAGACAAGCTAAGATTTTTCTGATTGAAAAAGGTACCAAAGAAATCAAGTAGAGCATTCCTGTAATGAAAGAAATTTGAGGTTTGCACAAAAAACCCCGCTGATATGGTTCAAGGTGTCCAAAGCTTCGAAGCAATTGATATCCAAGGAGGACCATGAATTATACTCAGAACAACAACATTACATAACCAGCAAAGACATGAGGTACACAAAAATCATAAAAATGAGTACAGTGAAGATGATGGTAAGAAAATGAACAGAAAAATTTGCCGGGACAAAAATGCCCTTCTCGATCTCTCTTCTTTTCCTTGCGTACTGCAACGCCGCCGTAATGCCAGTGATAAATCCGATCACACATGCGAAAATGCCCAAAAGGATGGCGAGTGTATTAATATATGGACTGGAGGCGATCCTTATGGTGAAGTGCAAGGAAGTCGTTAAAAAACCAACCCCGATAATGGAAATGGCTGTGCGGATCCATGCAAGAAATGTCCTCTCATTTGCCAGGTGCTGCTGGGCAAACTTCACACTGCCCTGCACTGTCTTTTTTTGGTTTTCCATAGACTGCTGCAACTCCAATCTGTGTAAAAATGCGTATATTTTTGAATTGTAATGGTTCTTCGATAACACGAAATCCCCTATCTATCAAGGTATTCAGTTAAACGAGCCATGTTTCAAACAAATGCAAAAAGAATCCATTTCTGATAAGGTTAAAACATCCACGAAATAACCATCAGAGGATTCTTATATTGGCTACTTTACCACAAAAAAGCTAAATTTCAATCGTCAAAATAATTTATCAAATTGTGAAAATTCTCTTTCTTCTGATATGGGTGAATTCATCTTTAGAGAATTCGATGAGAAAATTATTTTTTCGAAAACAATCGCTCAATTTCTTCATTTTCGTTGGTTGAAACTCACTCCCACCGAAACAGCCTGCCATTAAAAATTGAAAAATACAGGAAATTTGGACATGAGGAGTTCATTTATTTTTGTATCGCATGCGTCTTCAATATCGGAGTACTATTCATACAATGCGCCATACAGCCTGAAGCCGATTTTTCCCGGCATTTGTTTTCCATAGACCCATGGCAAAAAATATCGTATAATTTGTCGTATGAGGGAGGTGAAAAAGTGGATAAAGGAATTGACCAGAATGCGATTTTGCAGGCCATCCGTGAACTATCGGACCAAATCAAATCCGTGGAAAAAAATCTGTCCGAACGGATGAGTGCGCTGGAAAGCAGAATGGGGGCGTTGGAAAGCAGAATGGAGGCGCTGGAAACGAGAACGGCGTCTTTAGAAGAAGGCCAAAAAGAAATTAAAGAACAGGTCAGAAAAATTGACAAAAAACTGGATATCCTCAATCGTGATTTGCTTGACACAAGGGCAGATGTTGAATTCTTAAAAAAGTAAATTTCCCGTTTTTCTCTGCTCACATGAATAGCCGCAAGTCCCTCTTCTTACAAAAAGATTCTCAAAAAATGGTCCTCTTGGTTTGGTCCGGATCCCCGTTTCGAGATCCTTCACATCGCCAAAGAGGACTTTTTATATGCGTTGCCGGGATCACAATAGCCATGCAAGATCAACACTTTATATAGTGTTCACAAATTGAATTTACAAATCCTTTTCAATCACCCGCTCCCATGCCTTATATCCAAGAGTCTTTTTCCATCCTTATTTTAAGTGGAAGAAAAAAGAACCGGCACATTACCTGAAAAAAAGTTGTTGCCAAAAATTTTCCTTGCCGTTTCTTTCTCATTGTTTTTTAATGAAATTAGATCAAAAAGAAAACTGGGAAAAATGTGGGTGTTGTGTTGACGAAAGCCGCTTCGTTTATTTTGATCATTGTGCTCGGTTACATTTTGAAGCGGATTGGATTTTTTAAGCCGGATGATTTTCAGCTGGTTTCCCGCATGGTTTTAAACATTACATTGCCATGCGCCGTGATTACAAATTTTGAAAAACTCTCCCTTGAAACTTCGCTGTTAATGCTTGTCGCAATCGGCGTCATTTGCAATCTGGTGATGATTGCAACCGGCTATATCGTTTCCTGGCGCCGTACCCATACGGAAAAAGCCTTTAACATGATCAATTATTCCGGTTATAATATTGGCTGTTTTACACTCCCCTATGTACAAAATTTCCTGGGGCCCGTTGGCGTAGTGGCAACTTGCCTGTTCGATGCCGGCAATTCGGTTTTATGCACGGGCGGCACATATTCGATTGCTTCCGCCGTTGCCAACAACGAAAGAACAAATGCGGCATCTTACCTAAAAAATGTTTTCATCCATCCCGATGGATACCTATCTGATCATGCTTGCGCTGTCGCTTTTGCATATTACATTGCCGGCAGGCGTGACCGCATTTACCGGAATCATCGGACAGGCAAACGGCTTTCTGGCCATGCTGATGATCGGGATCGGTTTTGAACTCCGGCTTGAAAAAAGCCAGGTTGCGGGCATCTTAAAAGCCGTTATCATCCGTTACGGAATGGCCATCCTGTTTGCAGCATTTCTTTTATTTCCTGCTGCCGCTGCCGCTTGAAGTTCGGCTCGTGCTCGTGATTATCGCGTTTGCGCCGATTTACGCCGTCTGCACGGCATTTACCCAGAAATGCGGCGGCAATGTCGCCATGTCCAGCACGTTGAACTCGTTGTCCATTTTGATCAGCATTGTGTTGATGACCAGCCTGATGGTCGTGCTGAAGATCGCCTGAATCATGAAAAACCGCTTAGAGCTTCCATCCTCTAAGCGGTTTTTTGATACGGTATCCGGGTTTTCCAAGCAGCCGTTCAGGCACTTGGCGGCTGCCCGGCCGGTCTTGCGTCCAGTCCGTCATGCTCAGGACCTGGTGTTGATCTTAATCTGATACAAATCTCTTCTCCGGTCGGCCAGTTGCCGGACGGAGCCGCTGTTGCGGTTGCGGCGCAGCTTCTCAAGATCGACATCGCCGACAACGACGGTATCGACATTGGGATCGCATTCTCCGACAATGCCATCGCGGGCAAAGCCGAAATCGGAGGGAGAAAAGATCCCGGACTGGGCGTACTGGATATCCATGTTTTCCACGTGGGTCAGGTTGCCGACTGTTCCCGCAATACAGGTGTACACCTGGTTTTCAATGGCCCGCGCCTGTGCGCAGTAGCGGACGCGCAAATAGGCCTGGCGGTCGTCCGTGCAAAACGGGACAAAAATAATGTTCGCACCGTGGTCGACAGCGACACGGGCCAGCTCCGGAAACTCGATATCATAGCAAATCAGAATCGCAATTTTCCCGCAATCCGTATCAAATACATTGAGTTCGTTTCCTTCCGCGATCCCCCACCATTTCCGCTCATTTGGCGTAATATGGAGTTTGGTCTGCCTCTCAATCGTCCCGTCGCGCCGGAACAAAAAAGCGACATTGTAAATGCCCCCGTCTTCTTCCACAAAATGGGACCCGCCGATAATGTTGACATTGTAGCGTACGGCAAGCTCTGTAAACAGTTCAATATATTGGTCTGTGTACCCGGAAAGCCGGCGCACTGCCTGGTCAGGGCGTTTTTCTTCCAGGTAGGACATCAACTGCGTGGTGAAAATTTCCGGAAAAACGGCGAAATCAGAACCGAAATCCGCGGCCACATCGACATAATATTCTACCTGTCTGACAAAATCATCGAAGGAATCAATTTTTTTCATCATATATTGGATCGCTGTAATCCTGACCGGGAACGAAGCATGATAGACACGGCGGGACTTCGGCAAATAATCGACGTTATGCCATTCCATAAGCGTTGCAAATGAAGCGGATGCTGTATCATCCGGCAAATACTGCCTGTTGATCCGCATAATCTGGAACCCTTCAAGCAGCTGGAAGGACAGAACCGGGTCATAAATATTGTGCATCTCGACTTCTTCCACGTATTCGCGCGGGGTCATTTTGTCTTTATATTTGCTGTAATTCGGAATCCGGCCGCCAATGATGATGCTTTGAAGGTTCATTTTCCGGCAAAGCTCTTTCCGTGCCTCATACAAACGGTGCCCGAACTTCATGCGCCGGTATTCCGGGTCGATCATCACTTCAATGCCGTACAGGTTGAGCCCGTGCGGATTATGGTTGGTAATGTAGCCGTTCGCAGTGATCGTATCCCATGTATGCTGGTCTTCGTATTCATCGAAATTGACAATTAAGCTGGAGCAGGAACCGACGATTTTCCCTTCGTATTCCACGCAAAACTGCCCTTCCGGAAAAATCCGGATATGGCTTTCCAGCTGCTCGTGTTTCCACGGCTCCATCCCCGGAAAACATTTTTTCGACAATGCCATAATATCATCAATGTCTTCAAAGCGGATGTTCCGCACCTCGATTTTCTTCTCAAACTTGGATACATCTGTCTCTGGCACAATCTCACACCCTTAACACACTTTTTCTATTATCATACCCTATCCGAATCGGTTTTGCCCGAAAAGCAGCTGAAATGTCGAAAATATAAGTTGACAAATCGGAATAATATTATTTATCATAGTTTTAACAAATTATTTCTATACAGCTTATCAAGAGAGGGGGAGGGACTGGCCCGAGGAAACCTCAGCAACAGATTCTTTTTGGGAATACTGTGCTAATTCCAGCAAGCGCCAAGCTTGGAAGATAAGTTAAGGAGCCTCGCCCTCTTCTTAACTTTTCTTGAAGGGGGCCTTTCTTTTTTGGATCATCCGCATTGCCGGCCGGACCACCACGCACACACGAAATTTATTTTTGGGGGTATGAAAAATGGCTCATATTGATGAAACGAAAGTAGCCCGCATTATGGAATCATTGCAAAAACTGGAGTTTGGAACAGTGGTCATTTCGATCCATGAAGGAAACATCACACAGATCGAAACAACCGAGAAAGTCCGGTTTGCACTGGAAAAGAAAAAAGCGGCACTTCCCAAGCAAAAGATGGGATGACGGGCGCCGGCATTCCGGTTATCTCTTTTCCCGTTGTTCGTGCTACACGAATACCGGCATTTGGATATCGTCCAAATGCCGGATTTGTTTAAGAGTACAGCGGTATGGAAATTTGCGGAAATGCTGTTTTTAAAGCAGCATTCAGGCGGTCGGCTGCTTGCCTGTCCAGCTCATAAAAACCACCCCTCTTTTTCACTTGTTGGTCGAGAATAAACACCCCTTTTTCGATGCACGTTGTCCCGAGTGAGGCCAAAACCGGTTTCAAGGCGTAATCGAGCGCGAGCAAGTGGCCGAATGTGCCGCCCATGGCGAGCGGCAGCACCTGTTTGCCGGATAAGCCATTTTGCGGCAAAAGATCCAGAAACGTCTTGAGCAGTCCGGAATAAGACGCTTTATAGACCGGTGTCAAAATGATTATCGTATCGCCTTCTTCCACTTTTCCTAATGCCCCGGTGATGGGCGGGCTTTGCCGGGCATGCATTAAATCGCCGGCCGGAAGTTCCCGGATATTGATGAGCTCCGGTTCGTACCCGTGCCCCCTTAACCCGGCCCTGATATAATCACGGATCCCATTTAATCTCGTATACGCAGAAGGGCTCCCGTTCAGCAGTACTATTTTTTCCGCCATATGAATCCCTCCATTTCTTCCTTAATTTTTCATTGCATGCAAAACCGGGTGGCCGCTCCCTAAAATGCGGTTTAAAATATGATTGGCCGTTGCTGCAAAGAGGGCGTGGTCCCTTTTCCGCGGATAAGGGAGTTTTACCGGGCAGTCCATCGCAATTTCCCCTTCTTCGATTAACACTACCCGATCGGCGAGGGCGACTGCTTCTTCCACGTCATGCGTCACCAATATGGCTGTAAAATGTTTTTCGAGCCAAAGAGACTGGATCAGCGCATGCATTTCAATCCGGGTTAAAGCATCAAGCGCCCCAAGCGGTTCATCGAGGAGAAGGATGTCCGGCTCATGGATTAATGCCCTCGCCAGCGCCACCCTTTGTTTCTGCCCGCCGGATAAGGATGAAGGCCAATCATCCGCACGCCCTTCCAGTCCGACCTTTCTAAGCATTTCACGGGCCGCATGCTTCCAGTCTCCTGCAAGGCCCAGGCCGACATTTTGAAGCACGGTTTTCCACGGGAGCAGGCGGCCGTCCTGAAACATCATTTTCGCCGATCTATTTATGCCGGATAAAGGCGCCCCGTTTATAAGAATTTTTCCGCCGCTTGCCGCTTCAAGCCCTGAAAGCAGCCTGAGGAGCGTACTTTTGCCGCATCCGCTCCTTCCGACAATCGCAACAAATTCCCCTTTTCTTATTTTCAAATGAAGATGGCGCAGGACGCGATGGCTGCCGAATGATTTTTCCAGCCCCTCAATTTCCACAGCAAACACCTTATTCGTCATCGTTTCCTCCTCCTTTATTTTTGATATGACGGGTGCCACTTTAACAATCGTTGTTCCGCGATTTTTGCCAGCCAGTCGGAAAGTTTTCCAAGAAGGGCATATAAGACAATGCTCAAAACGACAACGTCAAGTTGCATGAACTCGCGGGCGTTCATGGCCATATAACCAATACCGGAGTTGGATGCAATCGTTTCGGCCACAATCAGGGTTACCTATGTGACCCCGAGCGCATAGCGCACACCGACCAAAATGGAAGGAAGCGCCCCCGGCAGGATCATATGCCAAAAAAGCGCCGGCCCTTTCAGCCCGTAAACCCCCCCCATTTCAATCAGCGCTCTGTCCACCGAACGGATGCCATGAAACGTATTTAAATAGATTGGAAAAAAGGTGCCGAGCGCGACGAGAAACAGCTTCGCCTCTTCCCCGATCCCGAACCATAAAATAACAATCGGAATCAGGGCGAGATGGGGAACGTTCCGGACCATCTGCACGGTACTGTCGAGCAGGCCCTCCGCTTTTTTGGACAGCCCGGTAAACAGCCCGAGCCCAAATCCGATTCCGCCGCCAACCAAAAATCCGACCAGTGCCCGTTTTGCGCTGGCGGCGATATAATCGAAAAGCTGCCCGGATTGTGTGAGGCTCCAAGCCGCTTTTACAACGGCAACAGGGCTTGGGAGCACATTGGATGGCAAAATGCCGGCCGAACTTGCAAGCTGCCAGGCAAACAGCAGGAAAACCGGCACCACCCAAGGCGTGACGTGTTTTTTCAACATCAGAGCGGCCTCCTTACTTTAATACTTTCGGCAGTGCATCATTCGCCACAATCTCGCCGAACGGGCTGATGATATTGGAAGCGGGGGCATCAGGCTGCTCAAGCGGCAGGTACGGGAACAACAGCTCAGCCGTCCGGTACGCTTCTTCAAGATGCGGATAACCGGATAAAATGAACGTTTCAATGCCAAGTTCTGCATATTCCTTCATTCTTTCTGCGACAATTTCCGGGCTACCTACAAGCGCCGTTCCCGCCCCGCCGCGCACGAGCCCGACGCCGGCCCAAAGGTTCGGGCTGATTTCAAGATGGTCCCGGCTGCCGTTGTGCAGGGATGTCATCCGTTGCTGGCCGACCGAGTCAAACCGTGAGAAAATCTTTTGGGACGCTTGGATGAGTTCATCATCCACATACCGGATCAAGTCATTGGCAGCATCCCACGCCGCTTTTTCTGTTTCCCTGACAATGACATGGAGCCGGATGCCGAAACGCACTGTCCTTCCTTGTGCTGACGCCAGTTTTTTGACATGGCTGATTTTTTCCTTTACTTTTTCCGGCGGCTCGCCCCAGGTCAAATAGACATCGACATGTTTTGCCGCCACTTCCTGCCCGATTTCCGACGACCCGCCGAAATAAAGCGGCGGATAAGGCTGCTGCACCGTCGGGTAGAGCAGTTTGCTCCCTTTTACGTTTAAATATTTGCCTGTAAAATCGGCTTCCCTGTTTTCGAGCAAGTTCCGCCAGATTGTCAGAAATTCATCGGTCAGTTCATAACGTTCGCGGTGGCTGAGATGGAGACCGTCCCCCGCCAGTTCAACCGGATCCCCTCCGGTGACAACATTGATGAGCAGCCGCCCTTCAGAAAACCGGTCAAATGTTGCGGCCATTCTCGCTGCCTGCGATGGAGACATGATCCCAGGCCGGACCGCAACGAGGAACTTCATTTTTGAAGTAACCGGAATCAGGCTCGAGGCCGCCACCCATGCATCTTCGCAAGATCGTCCGGTTGGGAGCAGCGCCCCGGTGTAGCCGAGCTGGTCGACCGCTTGTGCCACTTGCTTTAAATAATGATAAGTGACGGCCCGCCCGCCGGTTGTTACCCCTAGGTAGCGCGAATCGCCATGCGTCGGTATAAACCAGAATACTTTCATGTATCATTTCCCCTTTCATTTAGTCGGATAAAAAGGCTTCTTTCACTTTGATTGGTTTCGGAATTAACTTCAGTTTGTAAAATTCATTTGCGATTTGCTGCTGGCCCTTAATCGTTTGCGCTGTGATTTTTTCAACGCCAAACTGTTTGCGGCTGAGCGCCAGTTCCAATGATTTTTTATCCATTCCAATCTGCGGCGCCAGGAATTCAGCCGCCTGCTTTGGATTTTTCTCCACCCATAGGTCTGTTTTCTCAAGTTGTTTAAAAATCACTTGGAGAACGTCCGCATGGTTTTGTGCAAACGGCTTTGCTGCCAGGAAAAACTCCCGGTTCTCGACAAGGCTGGTGCCGTCCACTATGGTGCGGGCTTTCGTTGCCAGCTGTGCATCAGCCAAAAACGGATCCCAGATCACCCATGCATCGACATCCCCTTTTTCAAATGCAGTGCGCGCATCGGCGGGCGCCAGAAAAACCGGATGGATGCTGCTGTAGGAAATGCCGGCTTTCTCCAATGCCCGTACAAGCAAATAGTGGACATTCGAACCCTTATTCAACGCAATTTTTTTGCCTTTTAAATCTTTGAGGCTGTGAATGTTGGAATTTTTCGGGACAATGATGGCTTCCCCTTTTGGATTGCTGGCCGAATTGGCAAAATATACGAGCGGCGCCCCTACCGCCTGGGCAAAAATGGGCGGCGCTTCCCCCGTGTGGCCAAAGTCCAGGCTCCCCGCATTCAGCGCTTCCAAAAGCTGCGGGCCGCCGGGAAACTCCGTCCATTTTACGGAATAGCCGAGCGGTTTCAGTGCTTTTTCAAGTGTCCCTTTCGCTTTTAAAATGTTTAAGGTCCCGAATTTCTGATAGCCAATCCGGACCACTTTGCCGCTTTTTGCGCCCGGTTTTGCCGCCGCTGCATCCTCTTTTGCGGTGCTGCATCCGCTAATGAGTAAAAAAATGGCTGTGATCAGCAGCAAATAGACCGGCACCAGCCGCTTTCCTTTTTTTAACATTTCCCTCTCTCCTTTCCTGTTTTATAGCATTATGTAGGAGGTACACATGGGCACCGTCTCCTTTCCTATCATTCCGATTTATTTAGTGGGTATAAGGCCGCAAAAAAGGCCCCTCATCTTTTAAATAAAGTGAGGAGCCTTCGGTTGACCGGCCGGCTTCAAAATATTTCAATTGTCTTTCCACATCTGTACCCGTCAGATGTGGTTTCCCGTTTGAAAGGTTAAATTCATTTTAATTCCACTATTCCGACATGTAAAGTATTATTATATTTTTTTAAGATTCGTGCTGGCCGCCGGCATCGGGGTGGATGGTGCACTTTCATGAAAACCTTTGACAATTGTAAAAAAATCAGGTAAAGTACCAATGTACGAACGTTTATTGAGTTATATTCAAATAATATTCGTTTTTAGGGGTGTAAGACCATGGATACAGTGTTTGATTATGAAGATATTCAGCTGATTCCGGAAAAATGCATTGTAAACAGCCGGTCGGAATGTGATACGAGTGTGGAATTGGGCGGGCGGAAATTCAAGTTGCCTGTTGTGCCGGCTAATATGCAAACAATTATAGATGAAAAAATCGCAGTCTACCTTGCGGAAAACGGATATTTTTACATTATGCACCGTTTTCAGCCGGAAAAGCGGCTTTCGTTTGTAAAGGAGATGAAGGAACGCGGGCTTTATGCTTCTATCAGCACAGGCGTCAAGCCGGAAGAATATGCATTTATTGAAGAGCTGGCTACAAGAAACCTGGAGCCGGAGTATATAACAATTGACATTGCACATGGCCATTCGAATGCCGTGATTGATATGATCCATCACATCAAAAAGCATTTGCCGGAAACCTTTGTCATTGCCGGAAATGTCGGCACGCCCGAAGCTGTCCGGGAACTGGAACATGCCGGGGCAGACGCCACAAAAGTCGGGATCGGGCCGGGGAAAGTATGCATTACAAAAATTAAAACCGGGTTCGGAACAGGGGGCTGGCAACTGGCGGCATTGCGCTGGTGTGCAAAGGCGGCAAGCAAGCCGATTATTGCGGACGGCGGGATCCGCACGCACGGCGATATCGCCAAATCGGTCCGGTTCGGGGCGACAATGGTGATGATCGGCTCCCTTTTCGCCGGGCACGAAGAATCCCCGGGTGAAACGGTTGAAATGGACGGAAAACTTTACAAAGAGTATTTCGGTTCGGCATCGGAGTTTCAAAAAGGGGAACGCAAAAACGTCGAAGGAAAAAAAATGTACGTGGAATACAGGGGCCCGCTTCAGGATACGCTGAAAGAAATGGAAGAAGACTTGCAATCTGCCATTTCCTATGCCGGCGGCAACAAACTGGCGGACATCCGGAAAGTGGACTATGTCATCGTGAAAAGCTCCATTTTTAACGGGGACCGGGTATATTAACGCCCGCCACAGTTGAACCCATCATATGAATGTCATAAGGGACTCTTTTTGTGCAAACCTCAAATTCCTTCATTATAGGGTTGCTTGCTAGCTCGTTTCAGAGAGACAAAAATTGGGTGCGGCACAAATATTCGGCTTCGGCAGTTAATGGCCACAAATATCGCCATTCCCGGGGGCATTATAAAGGCACGGTTTCCTCACGAAGGCGTTAAAAAAGGATATGAGCCCGATTGAAGCCCATATCCTTTCGCTTTTACTTGAGCTGTAAATGTTTTTCCCTGACTTCTTTCGTCGCTTGGACAAGATTTTTAAGCGCAGGAATCGTTTCTTCCGGTTTTCTTGTCTTCAGGCCGCAGTCAGGATTGATCCAGAATAATTTAGGGTCAATCACGCGAAGCGCACGTTCAATGCTCGTCTTGATTTCCTCGACACTTGGTATTCTGGGGCTATGAATGTCATAGACACCGAGGCCGATCCCTTTATCGTACTGATGGTCTTCAAAAGTGGAAATGATTTCCCCATGGCTTCTGGCAGCCTCGATTGAGATCACATCAGCATCCAGTTGGTCGATGGCATCAATGATTTCATCAAATTCCGAATAGCACATATGTGTATGGATTTGGGTGCTATTCTCCACATAGCTGGTTGCCAAACGGAAAGCATAAACAGCATCATGAAGATACTTTTCTTTTTTCTCCTCTTTTAATGGCAACCCTTCGCGAATAGCCGGTTCATCTACTTGGATCATCCGAATCTCATTTTCCTCAAGGGCCTGAATTTCTTTTTTCAGGGCAAGCGCAATTTGATTGATGACATCAAATGGGCGAATATCATTTCGAACGAATGACCAATTATAAATCGTAACAGGGCCGGTGAGCATGCCTTTGACCGGCCGGGTTGTCAGACTTTGGGCATAGGTGCTTTCTTTTACGGTCATTGGCGATTCCAGGTCCACATCGCCAAAAATAATCGGCGGCTTGACACATCTGGAACCATAGGATTGAACCCAGGCAAAACGGGTAAAAGCGAAGCCACGAAGTTTTTCGCCAAAGTATTCGACCATGTCATTCCGTTCGAATTCACCATGGACGAGCACATCGATGCCGAGGTCTTCCTGAATTT
The DNA here is from genome assembly GCF_038008605.1 of Weizmannia sp. FSL W8-1119. Classification (NCBI taxonomy): domain Bacteria; kingdom Bacillati; phylum Bacillota; class Bacilli; order Caryophanales; family Bacillaceae; genus Heyndrickxia; species Weizmannia sp. FSL W8-1119. Next base: position 2,710,883 of record NZ_JBBOZL010000001.1, read on the forward strand.
TAATCCATTTTGCGATATTTTGCTGAATGAATTGCGCATACTGGCTTTCCGTCCATTCACCCTTGCGCCATTTTTGCCTGGCTGAGCGGATCTCTTTGGTTTGCGGCAGGCTGCCAATGGTTGTCGTCGGCAGAAGCGGCAGTTGCCACTTCTTTTCTTGTATGGCCTGCCGCTTGGAAAATGGCAACGGACGTGCTGGCATGCTATTTCCAAGCGATTGAATTTCCGCTTTAACCGAATCAATGTTTCGATGTGATGAGCGGTTTAATGCCTGTATCGCTTCTTTGCTTTCTTTTATTTCTTCAAGAATGGCATCGCGCCCTTCATTCACGCCTTTTACAAGTGCCACGACTTCTTTCAGTTTTTCATCTGCAAAGCTGATCGCATTTTTTAAAACAGGCTCCAGCTCGTTTTCTTGGCGGACCGTGACGGGAACATGCTGTAAACTGCAGGATGGCTGAATCCAAAGCCGTTCCTGATCCACAAAATGGAGGAGATCATTTACTTGATGTAATGCTTCATCCAGATCGGTGCGCCAAATATTTCGGCCATCTACCATTCCGGCGGCAAGCACTTTATCTTCCGGAAAACCGTATTTTTTAAGTGATTCAAGATTTGCGCCGCCATCATATACAAAATCAAGGCCAATCCCTTGGACAGGGAGGGCTGTTACGTCCTGATAATGATCAATAGATTCAAAGTACGTTTGAAGTAAAATATTCAAATTGGGAACAGCTTGATGAAAAGCTTCGTACGTTTCTTTAAAGCAGCCAAGCTCTTCCTTGTCAAGCGTTGTCGAAAGAATGGGTTCATCGACTTGAATCCATGTTGCTCCCGCTCTTTGAAGATCAGCAAAGACTTCGATATAAAGCGGGATAAGGGAGCGCAAAAGATTCGGGAAGTCCTTCTTTTCAAACCCTTTTGATAGTTTTAACAAGGTAACGGGGCCCACAATAACCGGCTTTCCGTCAATATCCAGCTCTTGCTTCGCTTCAAGATAAAGATTGAGCAAACGATTTTCAGTAATATAAGGTTGAGTGCCGGCGTTTATTTCCGGGACGATGTAATGGTAATTAGTATTAAACCATTTTGTCATCTCGGAAGCAACCGCGTCAGAATTGCCGCGGGCTATACTAAAATATGTATCTAAGCTGACAGCGCCGTTTTGATGGTGAAACCGTTCAGGGATAAGGCCGAAAAGAACTGAAGTATCGAGAATATGGTCATATAAGCTAAAATCACCGATAGGAATCAGATCGATCCCGCTATTTTTTTGCTTTTCCAAATAACTCAAGCGCAATTCCTTTACCCGTTTTAAAAACGCTTCTTCAGAAAGCTTTTTTGACCAAAATTGCTCGAGCGCCTGTTTCCACTCCCTTTTTTCTCCAATTCTGGGGTAACCTAAGTTGGAACTTTTTACTTTTGACATCGTTCTCCTCCTTGTTCGTGACCCTGTATAAGGGGTTCTGCCGCGAAGTTATGAAAAAATACCGAAGTTATGAAAAATACTGAAGTTATGTTTCTTATTGTATACAGGCTGGTGCCTGAATGCAAGGAAAAATTGGATTCGGCGAATACGTTGGTGATTATTTTCGAGGGAAAATCGTTCGAAATGCCATTTTAAACGGTAAAACCGTACGAATTATCTTTATGCATTCCAAATAATTGCAGGAATCCGCTGCATATAAGTGCATGCTGGTCCCGCATATCGCCGCACAAAAACAGGCAGCAAACATGTTTGCTGCCTGTTTTTGGCTTACATATCGTCTTTGGAAAATGCGCCGGGGAGGAGTTCTCCGACAGTGGTTAGCCGCCTGTCGCCTTTTGTGTTGACAAGCAGGACCGGCATATCTTTCCCGCAAAATTCGCTCATCACTTGGCGGCATGCCCCGCATGGCACAATGGGTTCATCCGTATCGCCGGCGATGACCATGTATTGAAATTCCCTTTCCCCTTCGGATACAGCTTTAAAAATAGCCGTTCTTTCCGCACAGTTGGATAATCCGTATGATGCATTTTCAATATTGCATCCTAAATATTCCTTCCCGCTTTTTGTAACAAGGCAGGCACCGACCTCAAAGTGGGAATAAGGAACATAGGCGGCTTTCCGGATTTCAATGGCATCTTTGACCCATTTTTCAACATCCATGTCTCGCACTCCCTTTCTTAATCGCTTAAGATTTGCACCGGCCCGACAGCCAAAACGGGCGAACCCCCGCTTACGATTCGCTCACAATTTTCACGCCAGAGCTGGCCCCGATTCTTGTCGCGCCGGCTTCAATCATGGCTTCCGCTTCTGCTTTTGTATGGATTCCGCCCGAAGCTTTGACGCCGGCTTTGTCCCCGACTGTTTGCCGCATGAGTTTTACATCCTCTACCGTGGCACCCCCTGTTGAAAATCCGGTTGACGTTTTGACAAAATGGGCGCCAGCCTTGACAGACAGCCTGCAAGCCAATTCTTTTTCTTCGTTTGTCAATAAGCAGGTCTCAATAATGACCTTGACCAATTTTCCTTGTGCCGCTTCCACGACCGCACGGATATCCGCTTCCACGGCTTCTGTATTGCCGCTTTTCAATGCGCCGATATTGATGACCATATCTATTTCATCCGCACCGTCCTCGATTGCTTTTTTCGTTTCAAAGGCTTTTGTCTCAGCCGTTGTGGCGCCAAGCGGGAAGCCGATGACGGTGCAGACTTTCACATCTGTTCCAGCCAGCTCTTTGGCAGCCAATTTCACCCAGTAAGGATGAATGCAGACAGATGCAAAATGGTATTGTGCAGCTTCTGCTGTTAATTTTAAAATGTCTTTTTCGGTTGCTTCCGGTTTTAATAAGGTATGATCAATATACGCTGCAAGGTTCGTCATAAAATTTCCCCTTTCAATAGGATCGATTATTCTGTAATGATTTTATGGATCAGTTTTGGTTCCTCGCCGTGATCGGAGATGGTGATATTGTCGTATATTTTTTCCTTTACTTCTTCGACTGCTTCCCGGTTTGCATAAATCGTGGCGAGCGGTTCCCCGGCTTCTACCCGATCCCCGACTTTTTTCCGCAAAACGATTCCGACTGCAAAATCAATTTTATCTTCTTTCGTGGCGCGTCCTGCCCCCAGCATCATTGCCGCAACCCCGATCTGGTCTGCAACCATTTTGGAAACGTACCCGGAAGTTTTTGCCGGGAGATCGATCGCATAATTCGCTTGCGGCAGTTTTTCCGGATGGTCAATCACAGAAGGATCCCCGCCCTGGTTGGCGACAAATTTTTTAAACTTTTCAAGACCGGCGCCATTCGCGATGGCTTCTTTCAGCATCTTCCTTGCTTCTTCCAATGTCGTTGCTTTTCCGGCAAGCACCACCATCTGGCTGCCGAGCGCAAGCACCAGTTCCGTTAAATCGTCAGGGCCTTCTCCTTTTAGCGTATCGATGGCTTCTTTTACCTCGAGGGCATTCCCGATGGCATATCCGAGCGGCTGGGACATATCGGAAATCACGGCCATGGTTTTGCGGCCGACATGGTTGCCGATCCGGACCATTGTTTCAGCGAGGCGGATGGCATCTTCTTCATTTTTCATAAAAGCGCCGGCGCCTGTTGTGACATCTAAAACAATGGCATCTGCACCCGCAGCAATTTTTTTGCTCATGATTGAACTTGCAATCAGCGGAATGGAGTCCACCGTCGCAGTGACATCCCTGAGTGCGTACAACTTTTTATCAGCGGGGGCCAGGTCGGCGGTTTGTCCGATAATCGCGACTTTTTCCCGGTTCACCAAATCAATAAACTGGTCTGTCGTAATTTCAACATGAAACCCTTGAATGGATTCCAGTTTGTCAATGGTACCGCCTGTGTGCCCCAAGCCCCGGCCCGACATTTTCGCTACCGGGACGCCGAGTGCTGCGACAAGAGGGGCCAGGACAAGCGTTGTTGTGTCACCGACACCGCCGGTTGAATGTTTGTCCACTTTGATGCCGTGGATGGCGGACAGATCAAGCGTTTCCCCGGAATGGACCATCGCCATGGTCAGATCCGCGATTTCACGGTCTGACATATCCTGGAAATAGATGGCCATAGCCAGGGCGCTTGCCTGATAATCGGGAATGGTGCCTTCTGTATACCCCTTCACAAAAAAGTTGATTTCTTCTGTTGCCAGTTCTTTGCCGTTCCGTTTTTTCTCAATAATATCGATCATCCGCATGGCTCGTCACCTTTCTTTTCAGCGTAGTTCGTTCAAAAAGCTGGTCCCGATTTTGGGCGCACGGACACCGAAGTTCTCTGCGACCGTTGCGCCGAGATCGGCAAACGTCTGCCTTACAGGAAGGGCGCGGCCTTCTTTAAAACGCGGGGAGTAGACAAGCAGCGGCACGAATTCCCGTGTATGGTCCGTTCCTTTAAACGCCGGGTCGTTTCCGTGGTCAGCTGTAATAATCAGTAAATCTTCTTCCGACAGTTCCGGCAGCACTTCATCCAGCCGTTTGTCAAACGCTTCAATCGCTTGTCCGTAACGGATCGGATCACGGCGGTGGCCGTATTTCGCGTCAAAGTCGACAAGGTTTGTAAAACAGAGGCCGTGGAACGGTTTTTTCAGTTCGTCTACTAATTTATCCATGCCGTCCATATTGCTTTCCGTGTGGAATCCTTTTGTAATCCCGTGACCGCTGAATATGTCGTTGATTTTGCCGATGGCGATGGAATCCAGCCCGCTGTCTTTGATAAAATCCATCACAGTTTCTTCCGTTGGTTCCAGCGTAAAATCTTTCCGGTTGGATGTTCTTGTAAAATTATCGGCGGACGTTCCGACATACGGCCTTGCAATGACGCGCCCGATCCGGTAAGGCTCATCAATCGTCAGCCCCCGCGCATATTCGCAGATTTTGTACAATTCTTCAAGCGGGATGATTTCTTCATGGGCCGCAATCTGGAGAACAGAATCCCCGGAAGTATACACAATCAGCTCCCCTGTCTCCATTTGCCTTTCACCGAACTGCTTAATGATTTCCGTGCCGCTTGCCGGTTTGTTCCAAAGCACTTTGCGGCCGCTAAAATCCTCGATTTTTTTTATCAATTCATCCGGGAAACCTTCCGGAAACGTGTGCAGCGGGCTTGTGACAGGAAGGCCCATCATTTCCCAGTGGCCGTCCATACTGTCTTTCCCTGCAGAAATTTCCTGCATTTTGGTGAAGAAAGCTTTCGGATGCTCCTGAACCGGCACCCCAACGAGCGGATTTTCTGGACGGATATTGGACAATCCCATCGCTGCCATATTCGGGACGTTGAGCCCGTTCATTTTTTCGGCAATATGGCCGAGTGTGTCGCACCCTTCATCGCCGTACTTTTCTGCATCGGGCGCTTCTCCAATTCCGACCGAATCCAGTACAATAATCGATACTCTTTTAAATTTTTCTGCCATCATTGTTCTCTCCTTTATGCCAAAACATGGTTTGAAAACTCACTTGCCTCATTTGCTGGTACTGCTCAGGCACCCCGTTGTGAAAACAGAATGACAGCCACATTGAAAGGTTTACCTGAAAAAACGGTTGGCCGGCAGGCAGCAAGGAAGACCCGGAAAACGCGGTAAATATTTTTACCTGCTGTAATCGCTTCCTTTCGCCCCCATCATAGCCCTCTGTTTTTTCTTTGTCAATATCTGGGACACAGCGATATTGGGGGCGCCTGTTTTTTCGCGCGTTGCGTCCATTCAGGATTGGCTTTATTGCAAGCCGGCAATCCGGAAAATCCAGCCAATCAGCACACCCGTTTTCCGCGGACCTTTTATCCCGGCATTTGTATTGCGCTATGTTGCTTGGCTATCACAATGCAGGAAACCGCATGCCTGTTTTCTTCTTTTATCGGAACCCCTACTTTATCCCTGTTCCATGCCCAGCAATTGTTTGGCGGTATGTTGATCGGTAATCAATACATTTGCATAGCCGGCTGTAAGTGCCGTATGGGCAGGAAGGACTTTCCGCCTGCCGCCCGCAATGAGGATGGACCATTCTTTTTTGCGCAGTTCCGCAAGTTCAATGCTCACCGTCCGCCTGTCAATCGACGTGTCGCATATCTTTCCGTTTCGGTCTATAAACCGTGAGCACACATCCCCGACCGCTTTTTCCATCAGTTTTTCTTTTTCTGCTTCGGTAAAATAACCGAGCTTAAACAGCAAGGCCTCTTCATCTGCAGCCCCGACCGTAAAAATGGCTGCCTGGGCTTCCCTGCCTTTCTCTATAATTTTTTTGATGGATTGATCTTGCATGACGATTTCCATGGCTTCCGCCTTTTCAAACAACAGCGGCAACGGAAAATAGACAGGGAGCGTCTGCAGGGCATTGCCGAAAAGCATTAACGTTTCCCATGCGTACGTGTTTACATGCGAGAAACTCGTCCCGCCTTTTAACTGTACCACTTCTGCCCCTTTTACATGCATTTTCGGAAGTTTTGCCGCGACCTCATAGATGGTCGATCCCCAGCTGATGCCGATACTCATACCGTTTCGGATCAACCCGCTTAAATATTCGGCCGCCCGGATGCTCACATAATGCAGAATGGTTGCCGGATCTGATGCAGGTGAAAACGCGACACACGCCTCTTTCAGGCGGTATTTTTCGGCCAGCTGCTGCTCGAGTTGCTGCAAATCCACGAAAGGGTCCGCAATTTTAATTTGCACATATCCTTTTTCTCTCGCGTATTGCAGCAATCTGGAAACCGTCGGGCGTGATATTTTCAAATGTTCAGATATCTCTTGCTGGCTGTAGTTCAATTGATAATAGAGCTCTGCCACTTCAATGCTTAACTTGCTTTTCTCCATTTCTTTCTTCATCAGGTTCCCCTCCCCGGCCTGACACGAAAATGGCGCTTTGTGTAAAATTTTTTTGGAAATTCGTGCAGCGCGGCAGCATGGCTTGGCATGCAAACATGCAGCAGCCCTTTCTGCCTTTATTTTAACCATTCTTCTTTTCATTTGGCAATCGGGTTTGTGAAATTATTTTCATGTCCGCGTTTACAAAATTTTTCGGGCGTGTTATATTGGCACTAGAATTCAAGATGCATCTTGGTTTGACTATCTTTTCACCTTTTTCAACAATTCAGGCATGCTGCATCCGGCCATTTTTACGGATGACAATTTCAGTAAAGGAGCATCATAAAATGAGCACACATATTGGCGCAAAACAAGGCGAGATTGCTGACACGATCCTGTTGCCGGGAGACCCGCTCAGGGCGAAGTATATTGCGGAAAATTTCCTTGAGAACGCGGTATGCTATAACGAAGTGAGAAATATGTTCGGATTTACGGGAACGTATAAAGGCAAAAAAGTATCGGTCCAAGGCACAGGCATGGGCATTCCTTCCATTTCGATTTATATCACGGAACTGATGAAGGATTACGGTGTGCAAAATTTAATTCGTGTCGGGACATGCGGCGGCATTCAAAAAGATGTCAAAATCCGCGATGTCATTCTAGCCATGGGGGCATCGACCGACTCCCAAATCAACCGGAAAATTTTCGGTGCAATGGATTACGCACCGCTGGCAAATTTTGACTTGCTGAAAAGCGCATACGAAAGCGGCGTGGAAAAAGGATTGAATTTGAAAGCCGGCAATGTGTTCAGTGCAGATTTATTCTATGATGACTACGCTGACCACGAAAAATGGGCACAATACGGCATTTTGGCCGTAGAAATGGAAACTGCAGCCCTTTACACGCTGGCAGCCAAATATGGCAGAAAAGCACTGGCAATTTTAACGGTCAGCGACCACCTGTTAACAGGGGAAGCGACAACGGCCGAAGAACGCCAGACTACATTCAATGACATGATCCGCGTTGCTTTAGATGCTGCTGTAAAGTAAGCAAAAAATGTTGCCGGCCGGTTTATCGGCCGGCTCTTCTTTTTCCCGGAATCTATTGCCCTTCCTGGTTTTTCTTCCCTTTCCTGTAAACTGAAAATTTAATCTTTGAAAATAATTTTATGTTTGCGTTTATAATTGTTCAATTCAGTGTTATATTCACTTTGTGAAACAGAACACAGCCACCATGTTTTTGTATGATTTTTTTCCGAAAACATTTGAAGTTTCAGATGTAACCGGAAGCGTACAAGGGACATGCTGAAAGCTTCATAAATGTTTTGTTTATCTTAATGGAAAGAAGGTCTGTGCCATGTTCGGATATTTGCTTCTCAACATCGTTGGCATTTTGGTATTTATTGGCGTCGCTTATTTATTGTCAAAGGATAGAAAGAATATTCATTGGAAATCCATTTCCGTGATGGTTATCCTCAATATTTTCCTGGCCTGGTTTTTAATCCGTTTTCCGGTAGGGCGCGCCATGGTGCATGGGGCAGCATACGGTTTTAACTGGCTCGTGCAGACGGCTTACGACGGCATCGGGTTTGCATTTTCCAGCTGGGTGCATGTCAAGCAAATGGACTTTTTCGTCAGTGCGTTGCTTCCGATCCTGCTCGTCGTTCCTTTATTTGACATTTTAACTTATTTCAATGTATTGCCTTGGATTATCGACAAACTCGGATGGATTTTGTCCAAAATTACCGGCCAGCCGAAATTCGAGTCGTTTTTCTCTGTTGAAATGATGTTTCTGGGCAATACGGAAGCGTTGGCGGTTTCCAGCCTGCAAATTAAAAAGAACAGCTCGGAGCGGAATTTAACGCTGGCGATGATGTCGATGAGCTGCATTACCGCGGCTATTGTCGGGGCCTATACACAAATGGTGCCGGGACAGTTTGTGCTCTCTGCAATTCCGCTCAATATTATCAACACCATTATTGTGGTCAACATCCTGAACCCTGTAAAGATAGATCCGGATGAAGATAAAGTGGTGGAAGTCAAAAGAGAAGAAAAAGAACCTTTCTTTTCTTTCCTTGGCGACTCCATTCTGGCAGCGGGCAAATTGATTTTGATCATTGCCGCTTCTGTTATCGCTTTTGTCGCACTTGCCGCATTGATTGACAAACTTCTGATGCTCATAGCCCCTTGGCTGACACTGGAATCGATTTTGGGCATCATCTTGTTCCCGTTCAGCTTTTTGCTCGGGCTGCCGGCAGACCAGGCTTTCCATATGGCACAATATATGGGGACAAAGCTGGTTACCAATGAATTTGTCGTAATGGGTGAAATTGCGCCAAAAGTCAATACGTTCGCACCACATTTCCGCGCCGTCCTTTGCACGTTCCTGATTTCTTTTGCGAACTTCTCGACGCTGGGGATGGTGATCGGTGCGTTTAAAGATTTGTCGGACAAGGCCACCGTCAACCATATTTCGAAAAATGCAGGCTATTTAATCCTTTCCGGTATCCTTGTCTCACTCATGAGCGCCGGCTTTGTCGGTTTGTTTGTATGGTGATAGGATGATCATGTGTAAAATTTCCCCTGAAAACAGGGAGATTCGTTCCGGAAGAATAAATATAAAAAAATCCGTGCACCCTTCCTGTTCGCGGATGGGGTGTACGGCTCTTTAGATGAGGTCTCCTTCTCTATCTGATACCTGGACAGATGGTGAAGAGGTGTCGAAGGAGCCGCTCGTTTTCCGACTTGTTGCTGGCTTTTCATCTTTCTGCTGTTTGAAAAAACGGTTTCTGTCTGTTCATGCCGGCGGGAGGTGTAGCAAACATCCCGTTCTAAACAGGGCGGTTGCCAATAGAACATACAAATAAAAAGGGAATGAATCAAAATGTCTCATCACCAGCTCTATCATGATCGCACGCTGTCTTCCGGCCGGCCATCCTTATGGCAGGCCTTTTCTGATAAATCCATTGTAAAAAGGGAAATCACAGCCGGAATAACCGGTTTTTTTGCCATTTCGTATATCATCATTGTGAATCCGATGATTTTGGCGGATGCCGGGATTCCCGTCAACTTGAGTGTATTTGCCACCATTTTATCTTCCGTGGCTGGCTGCCTGATTATGGGGTTTTGGGCAAATGCACCCATCATCCTGACGCCCGGAATGGGAGTCAATGCCTTTTTTACGTATACGATTGTGGTCAATATGGGATTGCCATGGCAACAAGCGCTTGCGATTTCCATGCTGGCCAGTGTGCTGTATATGCTTGTGGCTTTTACAAAACTGGGCACAGTGTTATCGGCGGCCATCCCGGCTTCCTTGAAAACCGGCATTACAGTCGGAATCGGGTTGTTTCTTGTTGAAATCGGGCTGGAAAAGGCATCTTTGATCCAGCCGGGGAAAGCTTCATTAATCGAACTCGCCTCTCTCACCAATCCGAATGTCCTTCTTTTCTTGTTCGGCCTTTTTGTCAACTTGATGCTTTTTATCAAAAAAGTTAACGGCGGATTTTTGATCGGCATTGCAGTGACAGCTATTACCGGCATCCTGTTTGGCATCCGCGGCAGCGAATCCGCGCATGTGTCCTTATCCAATTTTACGGGCTATGGCGCGATTGTTGGGAAAGGGGATTTCTCACACCTGCTTTCTCTCCCGTTTTTGCTTGCAGTCTTTTCCATGTCGATGATCCTTATTTTTGAATCGATGGGCATGCTGGAAGGAATCCTCCCTGATAAAAGGAATTTCAAACGGACTTTCGAAGGGAGTGCTGCGACAAGCTTGATTTCGGGTATATTGGGCACAAGCCCGACCGTTGCCGCTGCAGAAAGCGCGGCCGGAATCGAAAGCGGCGGCAGAACGGGGATCATGGCGGTAACAGCCGGCATTCTGTTTGCCTTATCGCTTTTCTTTACGCCGCTGTTGGGTTATATTCCGCAGGCTGCCATTGCGCCGATTATCTTCATTACCGGCGCAATCATGATGCAGCAGTTAAAAGACCTTCATTTCGATGATTTCAGCAGCTGGTTTCCGGCATTTTTGATCATCGTGCTGATTCCTTTTACGTCCAGTATTTCCACCGGCCTTTCTTTTGGTTTTGTAGCTTGGCCCGTTCTGAAAATCCTGGAAGGGAAGGCAAAAACATTGCACCCTGTAATGATTTTATTAGGGGCTTTATTTCTGATCAACTTGATCTGCAGTGCTTTATTATAATAGGAAGAAAAGCGAAAAACCCGTCAGGAAATGAACTTTCCAGGCGGGTTTTTTTGAGGCGCCGCGATGCCGCGGGAGAACATTTCGGATAGGAAAATTCCTGGAAAATCAAACAGTGTCCCGCAAGCCGGCTGGCAGCGGGACACTGTTTGATTTGCTACAATTTTTCTCCGTTTGTTGCACGCTGACGATCATTGCCCTGCCCAGACACCCCTGTTGAAAACATTTCTGACTGCAGCCCATGCCGTTTTGCCCTTCATCCGTTCGCCCCGTCTTAGTGCAGGGCTCCGCCTGTTTCCACCAGATCTTTTTCGGTCGTGGCGGAGACGGAAACAGCAATTTCAAGCGCTTTGACGATCGTTTCAAGGGACATGCTTGGAGCGCCTGTTTCGGTTGTTTGTTCCGGAATATAAGGCACATGGATAAAACCTGCGCGGGCCGATATGTTGTTTTTTGCCAGATGGTGCATGACGCCGTAAAACAGGTGGTTACAGACAAATGTGCCTGCTGTGTTGGAGACAGCAGCCGGGATTCCCGCCTCCCGCAGCTGCCTCGTGATCGTTTTAATCGGCAGCGTTGACCAATAAGCCGCGGGGCCGTCCGCTGCAATCGGGTCGTCAATGGGCTGATTATGCTGATTGTCCGGGATGCGGGCATCATCGATATTTATCGCCACACGTTCCGGCGTGATTTGCGTGCGCCCCCCTGCCTGCCCGACGCAAATGACAACATCGGGCTTTTCGCGTTCAATGGCCTCAGCAGCGATCCGGATCGATTCGTGAAATACGGTCGGCACTTGCTGCGTGACAATGTGAATGCCTTCCATATTTTTTCCGTCCAATTGCTTGATGGCTTCCAGGGCAGGGTTTACTTTATCCCCGCCAAAAGGATCAAAACCGGTTAAGAGTACTTTTTTCTCCATTTTCCTCTCCTCCTTCAATAAAGTGCAATGATCTCTCGTTTAATCTCGTATTCTCCAAATTTCAAATGGATATAAGCAGGGTAAGGCCCAGCCTCCTATTTGACTAACAGATACATCAATACAATGTTAAATGCAAGTGTCAGCAACGCGGTTGGCACTTGTACACGGATGACATGGTTTTTATCTTTTAAATCAAGCAGCGCAGCCGGCACAATATTAAAATTTGCTGCCATCGGGGTCATGAGCGTGCCACAGTAACCGGCGAACATCGAAAGGGCTGCAATCTGGTCCGCATTGGCACCGAACCGCTCGATCAAAAACGGAATCGCAATCCCGGCCGCCATCACCGGAAAAGCGGCGAACGCATTGCCCATGATCATCGTAAAAAGTGCCATCCCGACACAGAAAACAAACACGACCCAGAAAACCGAATTTTCCGGAATCACTTTTGTAATCAGGCCTGACACCACTGTACCGACCCCTGCTTTTGTAAAAATGGTACCGAGCGTCGCCAGCATTTGCGGAAGGACAACAGCCCAGCCGATTGCTTCCAAAAGGCGCCGTGATTCTTTAAACGTGGTTTGCGGGCGGCTTTTTGTCAGCATCATTGCGGTAAGGATGGCAATCATACACGCCACCCCGAGCGCGACAAGCGTCGGATTGGAAGGATCCAGCAAAAGACGCGAGCCAATTTTTACATTGGCCAGCAATTTTGAGCCCAATACGGTTAAAACCGGGATGAGAATTGCCGGCAGAAAAAGCTTGTTTCCCAACCGCTTGCGGCTTTTTTCCCGCTCATCCGCACTCACCCCGTTGTAGCTTCCCTTTTGCAGGCCGCCAAATGCGACAATTGCCACCATGGCAAGCACCATTAACCCGGTGTAAAAAGGCGGGATCACTTTTCCAAACAAGAGTGTAACGGCATAAATCAGGTAAAAAAGGCCGGACGGGATGCGCCTGCTGTTTGCCTGATCAAAAAAAGTGTAGGCAGAGCAGAAAAAGCAAACGATTCCCATGATGATATAAATCCACTCAGTTGAAATGATCATTTTTCCACATCCTTGCTTCCGGTTTTTCCAAGCTTGCGGTCCAGTTTCCGGTCAAAGAGACGGAGCCGGATGGAATGGACGATAAATACAAATATGGCTGTCGGCAACCCCCAAAGCGCCATCGAAATCGGATCCGCTTTAATGCCGTTTTGGTCAAAAAATCCTTTCATTAAAAGAATGGCGCCGACCGCAACAAAGATATCTTCTCCGAAAAACAGGCCGATATTATCGGCAGCAGCCGCCTGGGCACGGATTTCTTCTCTGTCTTCTTCCGGAACATCGCCGTATTTTGCTTCCGCCGCCCCTTCAGCCATCGGCGCGATGAGCGGCCGCACTGTCTGCGGGTGCCCGCCAAGGCTGTTCAGGCCGAGTGCTGCGGCAATTTCACGGATCAGCAGATAAAACGTGAGGATTTTACCGGCCGTTGCTGCTTTGATTTTGGAAACGAGATGTTTCGCCTGTTCCTGCAACCCGCTTCTTTCCAAAAGGCCGATCACCGGCAAGGTAATAATTAAGATGGACATATAGCGGTTTGTTGTAAAAGCTTCCCCGAATTGCGTAATCAGTTGTTTCAGCGGGAGGCCCGCGATCAATCCGGTGACAAGGCCCGAAACGGTCACAACGACCAGCGGGTTAAATTTGAGTGCAAATCCAATGATAATCAGTGCAACACCGATCAATACCATACCCGTTCACTCCTTTTCTATATACAGATAGCCCCCGCCCGTACTTTTTGTTCTGTAATCTTTAAGGCGGGGGAATTCACGTGTGATGGGAAAATGTATAATTTCAATCTGCAGCAGTTCCGCGGTGATTTGTTAAACCAATCGGGCATATGCCGTTGTGCTGCTTGTTTTCTGCCAGCAGTTGGTTGGGCCCGGCTTTGCGAGGGAAGGTTATGAATGTTTAACCCTTGCAGACTCGGGAAATATATTGGTCATAGCATTGGGCCCGGTTTTTCGCGGAGAGACTGCGATTTTTCGGGATAAGCCGTTATGCTGCTTTCCTCCCGTTCCAAGGGTGGCGGCCGGAATTCCAGTTGGCGCCACCCTGTTCAGCTCAAATGGCTGATTTTTTCTATCTTGATTCCTTCCCGTTCAAGCGACTGGCGGATAAATTCCGCGAATGCAAGCGCCTGTCTGCCGTCGCCGTGGATACAGATTGTATCCGCACGGACGCTGACATCTTCTCCTTGCACGGAGGTGACCACGCCTTCTTTGATCATCCGGATCACCTGTTTTGCCGCCGTTTCACGGTCTTCAATCAAGGCATTCGGTTCGCGCCGCGGTGTCAAAGAGCCATCTTGTTGATAAGTCCGGTCGGCAAAAACTTCGCTCGCCGTCTTTAAGCCGGCTTTCTCTCCGGCTTTCACAAGTTCCGAGCCGGCAAGCCCGAATAAAATCAAGCCGGGGCTGACGTCATAAACCGCCTCCGCAATGGCTTCGGCGAGTCTCGCATCTTTGGCTGCCATATTGTAAAGTGCGCCGTGCGGTTTTACATGCCGGACGGTACTTCCTTCCGCTTTTGCAAACGCAGCAAGGGCACCGACCTGGTAGATGGTCATATCATAAGCCTCTTGCGGGGAAATTTGCATATTCCGGCGCCCGAACCCCATCAAATCCGGGAGCCCGGGGTGCGCGCCGATCCCAATCCCTTTTTCAGCCGCCATCCGGACCGTTTTCCGCATCACAGCCGGATCGCCGGCGTGAAAACCGCACGCAATATTGGCGGAAGTGACCAAATCCAGTATTTCTTCATCTCTCCCAATGGTATAGGCACCAAAACTTTCGCCCATATCACAGTTCAGATCAACGCTCAGCATGCGTGCCCCTCCTTCTCGCCTGATAGGCAATTGTTCCCTTCAACATGCGAATTTGTTTTTCTCTTTCTATATAAAGCAACTGTGCTTCCTGCAACGTTATTTTTTTGAACCTGAGCTTATCACCCGGCTTCAGCTGGGCGAGTAACGGCAAATCTACAAAAGCAACCTGGGCGATTTTCGGATATCCCCCTGTCGTTTGCCGGTCTGCCAACAGGACAATCGGCTCCCCGCCGGACGGCACCTGGATGGTTCCAAAGCTGACACTTTCAGATAACATCTCCTGCGCCGCTTTTACCGCCAGTTTCGGACCTTCGAGGCGGTACCCCATCCGGTCGGAATTTTGCGAAAGGCGGTATGGTTCATGGAAAAATGTTTCAATACTTTCTGCGGCAAATAAATCGTGATGGCGGCCCGGAATGACCCGGATCGTTGGAAACGGACTGTAATCCGGCAGCATGTTTTTCGATACAGACCATGCCGGCGGGTATTCAAGAGATGCAGCCAGTTGCCTGCAGACTTCCCCGGGAGTCCCGGTTTCGAGCACATCGCCCGCCTGGAGCGCCCTGCCGTTGAAACCGCCTATCCTTGCGCGCAAATAAGTTGACTTGCTTTTCAGCACTTCCGGAACAGATATCCCGCCGGCCACTGCCAAATAGACGCGGCAGCCGGTCCCGCCCTGCTTCAGTCTGAGTTCACTGCCGCTTTTCACTTTCACGGGGCGCCATAGCCCGACCGGTTTCCCGTCCAAAACAGCATGGAACCCGCTGCCGCAAATGGCAATCAGTGTATCGTTCTGAAACTCCAGCACCGGCCCTGTGAGCGTAATTTCCAGTGTTGCTTCATTTTCCGGATTGCCGGCAAGCAAGTTTGCGACTCTGTGGGCAAAAGCATCCATTGCCCCGCTTTGGACAACCCCGTATTTTTGGTAGTGCCGCCCGAGATCCTGCACCGTTGTCAGCATGCCCGGTTTGATGATTTTAATCATGACGGCATCTTCTCCAGTTCCTGGTATTCTTCAAGGCTCACCGGCCGGAAGCGGATTTTGTCGCCCGCTTGCAGGAGGCTTGGCCCATCCCGGTCCGGCCGGAACAGTTTGACAGGGGTCCGGCCGATGATTTGCCAGCCTCCGGGTGTTTCGATCGGATAAATCCCGGTTTGTTTCCCGGCGATTCCGACCGATCTTTCCGGTATTTTGAGCCTCGGCGTTTTTTTCCTTGGCGCTGCGATTTTTTCAGGCATGCCGCCGATATAAGGAAAACCTGGTGCAAATCCGATCATGTATACGGTGTAGTCGCCGGAAGCATGGATGCGGATCACTTCTTCAGGCGTAAGGCCGTTGATGCGGGCAACATTTTCGAGATCCGGCCCGAATTTGCCGCCGTAGCATACCGGGATATCGACTGTGCGCGGTTCCGGGATAAATGTAGGCTGCGCTTTTTCAAGAAGCCGGGTGAAATAGCGGGATACATATCTGTAGGGATATTCGCCAAATTTTGCATAAACTTTGAAAGGGTCATACAGAACGGTGACTGTTGTGTAGGCGGGAATATATTCAATCATCCACGCAGGCGCCGCTTTTTCGATTAATGAAACGATCGCCCGGATTTTCCTGTGGTTTGCAAGGCTGATTTCTTTCCCTGCTTCAATCAGGATTGCGCCGTCGCCTTCCGGAAACAATTGAAAATCCATATAGACGCCTCCATCCTTGTATTCATTTAAAAAGATTATTATCATATAATAACAAATGTTTTCTATTTTGTCACTGAAAAAACCCAGCCGGTAATGCCACAGCATTTCGTTTTGATTTGCTGCAAGAAAGAAGTAGCAGTTGGCTGCTTTAACGTTTTTCGAACCCTTTGTTTAAGCAGCGCAACCGTATCCGGTTTCAAGATTGTTTTTTAAAAAATCTGTCTCCCGGCAAACCGGTTGCGGGAAGCTTGCGGATGGAAAAGCCGTGCTGATAGCAGGCGTTTTGACAGCCATGAGAATAATATTTTGTGATAACTTTGGAAAGTATTTCTATATTTAAATTATTCACTTTGTAAACATTTATATTTCAAAGTATACACCGGCATTAAGGGATAAGGCAACGATTGCGCATGTGCACGTTTCCCCCATGGTAAACCATCGGACCGAATGCTTGTTCTGACTTTGTAATGTTCTTCGATGGCGCTGCGTTAGAAACGCAAGGGGGCTGCTGAAAAAGTGTGCTTGGTAATCTTTCTCGCTGGGTGCCGCACCCCCTGAAGCATGGGCACCTATATTAAAAAATTGCGTCGGCTGATTTTCATCCCTTTGCCGGTGCTGCACTCTTTGCAGCACGGTTCTGCGCCGGGCACCCCCACCATGCCAGGTGGAAAATGCGGCATGGACATATTCGAAGAAGAGCTTCTGTTATTTCTGGTATAGAAACAAATTGAATATTCTTGCTGAAACGTTCTATAATGAAGTTACCTGTTTTTGTATGTTAGAAATGGGGAGGGACTTCCTTTGGATAAACCGAAATTGTGGACGAAAGACTTCATTATGATTTCTTCCACAAATTTTTTTACGCACGTTGTATTTTACTTGTTAATGACCAGTATTGCCATGTATGTCACAACCGCCTACCATGCAAGCCAGGGGATGGCAGGGCTTGCGGCGGGAATATTTGTGCTCGCTTCGCTCATTGCACGGTTATTTGCCGGGAAATATTTCGACAAAATCGGCCGCAAGCAGATGCTGGTCAGCGGATTGGTTGTTTTTCTGGCGGTGATGTTGCTTCATTTTAAAGCTGACAGTCTCCTGTTTTTGATGGTTTTGCGCTTTATCCAGGGAGCAATGCACGGCGTGATTACGACAGCGGCCGGCGCCATTGTCGCGGATATCATCCCGAATGAACGGCGCGGGGAAGGCACCGGCTATTATGCGACAAGCATGAATCTAGCGATGGCGATCGGGCCGTTTTTAGGGATTCTGATTACCCGGTTTGCCGATTTTCAGATGATCGTGCTGGTGTCAAGCATCATTGCATTCATCGATCTGATTTCTGCCATTTTGTTATCCGTTCCAAAACCGGCGCCTGCGAATGCACAAGTGAAGGAAATGGCCCGTTTTAAAGTAAAAGATTACTTTGAACCGGCTGCCGTGCCGATTTCTGGTGCAGTTTTTGCGGTTACGCTTGCCTATTCCAGCGTGCTGTCTTTCTTATCTTTGTATGCAAGGGACATTGGACTAACCGGCGCCGCCACTTATTTTTTCCTTGTATATGCGGCAGCGCTCGTCATTACAAGGCCTTTCACAGGCAGATGGTTTGATGAACGCGGGGAAAATGTTGTCGTTTACCCGCTGTTTATTTTGTTAATTGCCGGTTTCGTCCTGCTCAGCCAGGCGCACAGCGGATGGATGCTGCTTTTGTCAGGAGCTTTGATCGGGATCGGTTACGGCACCGTGCAGTCCAGTTTCCAGGCAATTGCCATTCAGCTTTCGCCGCCGAACCGGAAAGCCCTGGCAACTTCGACGTTTTTCATTTTTCTTGACCTGGCAAGCGGATCTGGGCCTTATCTGCTCGGGACAGTTGCCGGTTTGATGGATTTCCGGATGTTGTATCTTGCGGTTTCGGGCTGGGTTGTCCTGTGTATTGCCGTTTATTATGCCGTCCATGGGAGAAAAGCAGCAGCCAGCAAAAACACAACAGCAGCAGAAAGTAAATTTTAACAGGAGGGGTTGCACATGGCAGAACATCACTTTCATTTAAAAGCAGACTGGCCGGGGCTTCGCAATGATACAGGGAACATCGCATGCGGAAATCTGGTGGCAAAAATTTCCATTCCTCCGGAGATGGGCGGTCCGGGTGCCGGCACAAATCCGGACGAAATGTTGCTCGGGGCTGCCGCAACATGTTATATCATTACGCTGGCGGCGATGATGGAACGCAGCAGCCTGGAGAAAGAAAGTTTGACAATGGCATCAGAAGGGATCGTCGATGTGACCGGCGGCGTATTTACGTATAAAAAGATCATCCACCGGCCGGAAATTGTGCTGAAACCGGGCGCATCCGAGAGCGACGTCCGGCTCGCGCGGAAACTCGCGGAAAAAGCCGAAAAATCATGCATGATCAGCCGGGCCATTCAGGGAAATGTGGAAATGGAGCTTGAAGTTACGGTGAAAACAGCCGGCTGACTGGAACGGCAGGCAACTGTGAAAAAAGAAAAAGGCTGCCCTGCTGTTTGGGAAGCCATTGGAAAAGTGATTTTGCATGTCAGTATACAACATATAGAACGGAAAAAGACGTTGAGGCGGTGTCCCAACGTCTTTTCTTAGCTTCGCTTTTTGGGAGCTGCCTTCGTTTCCAGCAGCTCCTTTCGGTGAACAACTGTGTTTTTTACAATACTTTGTCCAAAAAGTCCTGTGCCCGGGTTGTTTTCGGGCGCGAAAAGAATTCATCCGGTGTGCTGTCTTCCAAAATTTTTCCGCCGTCAAGAAACAGGACGCGGTCGGCCACTTCGCGGGCAAAGCCCATTTCGTGTGTGACGATGACCATCGTCATGCCGGTTTGGGCAAGGTCTTTCATGACGTTCAGCACTTCTTTGACCATCTCGGGATCAAGTGCGGATGTCGGTTCGTCAAACAGCATCAGTTTCGGTTCCATCGCCAGCGCGCGCGCAATCGCGACACGCTGCTTCTGCCCGCCGGAAAGGCTGTCCGGATATGCGCCTTCTTTTTCCGTCAGGCCGACTTTTGCCAGCAATTCGCGCGCTTTTGCTTCGGCGGTATGGCGGTTCATCTTCTTTACTTTCATCGGCGCGTAAGTCAGATTGTCCAGCACCTTTTTATGCGGAAAAAGATGAAAGTGCTGGAACACCATTCCAATTTCCGAGCGGACTTTCATTACATTCGTTTTTTTATCGGTGATTTCTTCCCCGTCAATCCAAATCCGCCCTTTTGTCGGCTCCTCCAGGAAATTCAGGCAGCGCAGAAAGGTCGATTTGCCGGATCCGGACGGTCCGATGACAACGACGACTTCCCCTTTTCCGACTTCTGTTGTAATATCTTTTAAAACTTCATTATGCCCGAACTGCTTATGGAGATGTTCGACTTTAATCACTGTATTTCATCTTCCTTTCCACTTGTCTGCCAAGCATGGTGAGGATAAAGACAAGCACCCAGTAAATCGCGGCAACAAACAGCAGCGGTTCAAAATTGTGATACGTTTGCGCGCCGACAACCTGGGCACGGCGCATCAAATCGAGATAACCAATGGTCGATACAAGGGCAGACTCTTTTGTCAGGGAAACAAATTCATTCATCAACGCCGGCAAAATATTTTTCATCGCCTGCGGTAAAATCAAGTCTTTCATCATTAAATAATACGGTACGCCGAGCGCCTGGGCAGCTTCGGTCTGGCCTTTGTCGACCGCCTGGATCCCGGCCCGGATGATTTCCGAAACGTAAGCGGCGGAGTTCAGGCCGAATGCGAGAATTGCGGACGGAAACTGCTGAATATCGTAACCGGTCAGCTGCGGGATGGCAAAATAAATGAGCATCAGCTGCACAATAAGCGGCGTGCCCCGGAAAATCGATGTATAAATATCGCCAATCCATTTTAATGTTTTGATATGTGAAATTTTAAAAAGGGCAAAAATCGTGCCGAGCACGAACCCGAAAAGGATCGCAAAGAATACAAATTTTAAAGTTACCCATATTCCTTTTAAAATAAAAGGAATATAAGGCACAATTTGGCTGAAATCCAAATTCATGCCTTACACCTCACTTTGATTATTTTGAAAAAACAGCGCCCTGCTCAGCAAGGCGCCTGCATGCATTACTGTTTGTCAAGTTTCCATTTCTTTCTCAGCTCATCCAGCTTCCCGTTCTTTTCTGCTTTTGCCAGCACTTTGTTGACTTTCACCGTCAATTTGCTGCCTTTTGGCAAAGCAACGGCCATGCCCGGTGAGCTCGAGGTCGGGTCATCAAAGCCAACCAGGTTTTGCTTCTTGATATAACCTTCTGCGACCGATTTATCCAGATAGGCTACTTGAATCCGTTTTGAAAGTAATTCTTCAATTAAGTTTGTGGAATTGTCCAGTTTTTTGACCGTAAAATTGTACTTCCCTTTCAGCTTGTCCGCGCCCTCTTCCTGAATGGTGCCGAGCTGGACGCCGACAGTTTTGCCTTTCAAGTCATTCAGTGTCTTGATAGGGGAACCTTTTAACGTAACGAACATTTCCCCTGAATGATGGTACGGGGTGGAGAAGTCGACGTTTTTGGCGCGTTCTTTCGTTGCGGACATCCCGGAAAGGACCATGTCAACACGATGCGATTGCAGCGCCCCGATCAATCCGTCAAATTTCATATCTTTAATTTCGAGTTTGTATCCCAGTTCTTTTGCAATATAGTTGGCGAGATCCGCGTCAAATCCAATGACTTTTCCTGCTGTGTCCCTTGTTTCAAACGGGGCAAAGTCGGCTGAAGTGCCCATGACGAGCGTTTTTTCTTTTTTCGCGGTGCTTTTGCTGCTGTTCGTTTGGCCGCAAGCTGCCGCAATCACCATTGAAAATACAATTGCGATGCCTAACACGATCTTTTTCACAATGTTTCCCCCTATGAATATATCATTCTTGGTAAGTATCTTTATTCAACAAAATGTATTTTAACACGATGCGCAATGTTTGAAAAGATCCTTATTTTAAAAAGGATTGCCATTTTTCAGCTGCTTACCGGTATTTTTTTAACGGTTTCTGCAAACTCACCTTTTACTTTTTCCAAAAGTTCCCCATTTGTGAGAAGGTCAAATCCGGTCATGGCCAAAGCCAGCGCGCCGCTCGATAAGATCTGATGCGCATTGTCCGTAATCGTCATATCGGCAAATGCTTTTGTATGTGCGACAAGCCCCGGGGCATCCAGGCCAATATACGGGTGGATCGCCGGCACGACATGGCTGACATTGCCCATATCAATGGATCCGTATGAGGTTTTTGGCGGATTGACTTTTTTCACTTTTGTTTGTAAAAGGTTTTCCGTGAACATTTTCGACAATGTCTTGTTGGTGATCATATTGTCATAGCTTAGTTCGTAATTGGATATTTGCACGGCGGCACCGGTCATCATCGCCGCACCCTGTGCGATTCTTTTCACCTTTTCAACCACTTCGTTTAAAACAGCGCGTGCTTTGGCGCGCACATAAAACTGGGCTACCGCCTTATCAGGGACAATGTTTGCGGCAATGCCGCCTTCTTTGATAATGCCGTGGATACGGACATCGGAAGTGACATGCTGGCGGAGCGCATTTACGCCGTTAAACAACTGGATCGCCGCGTCGAGTGCGTTAATGCCGTCTTCCGGATTGGATGCCGCATGGGCTGATTTCCCGCGGAAGTCAAACTGGATCGCGTCCATCGCAAGCGACTCGCCGCTTTCATACGACTCATCGGCCGGGTGGACAATCATCGCGGCATCGATCCCATTGAAAATGCCCTGTTCTGCCATCGCAACTTTCGCGCCGTTCGTTTCTTCCGCCGGTGTTCCGAGCACCACCGCACGGCCGCCGGTTTCATCAATGACTTTGCTTAAAAGCACACCCGCACCTGCGCTCATCGTTCCGATCATATTGTGGCCGCAGCCGTGGCCGACACCCGGAAGCGCATCATATTCGCATAAAAAGGCAACTACCTGTCCCGGTTTTCCGCTGTCATAAACGGCTTTAAAAGCAGTCGGCCTGCCGACAATTCCTTTTTCCACTGCAAAGCCGTGTGACGCAAGGAAGTCCGTGAGCAATTTCATGGACTGGTATTCCTGGTCGCCAAGTTCGGGATGATGATATAAGTAGTCGCTCATTTCCCAAAGCTTGGACTCGATTTGACTCAAATGGTGTCTAAGCTGTTCCTTCATTAGATGGCCCCCTTGTATTGTTCGTGTGCGCCAAAGTTAATATTTATAAATAATATGTTATAAATATACATCACCTTTCCTTATTCGACAAGCCTTTTTTTTAAAAAAATACAAAAAGGCCCCATCTTGCTTCAGATGGAGCCTTCTTCGTCATATAAACTACTGCTATTCATGAAATGTTCCAGCCATATGGTTTGCAAATGCCCCGGTGCTCACCGGCACGGGCACAGCAACCATGCCGGCCGTCGCGGGGGCCGTAGATTTGCTGGATGTCCCGTGGCTTTTTTGCAATATGCGGGCTTCCTTATGCCATCATTTTGCAAATATCATTTGAAAATGCAACCGGGTCTTCAATCTCGAGCCCTTCAATCAGCCGCGCCTGGTTATACAACAGGTTTGTATAAAGCTTGCATTTGTCCTTGTCATGGGCGAACGCCTCTTTTAATGCGTTAAATACATCATGATGGATGTTAATTTCGAGCACTTTATCGGCTTTCACATTTTGCCCGTTCGGCATGGCGCTCAGCACCTTTTCCATTTCAATT
The DNA here is from genome assembly GCF_038008605.1 of Weizmannia sp. FSL W8-1119. Taxonomy (NCBI): domain Bacteria; kingdom Bacillati; phylum Bacillota; class Bacilli; order Caryophanales; family Bacillaceae; genus Heyndrickxia; species Weizmannia sp. FSL W8-1119. Next base: position 2,734,089 of record NZ_JBBOZL010000001.1, read on the forward strand.
GACACTTCGCCGTCCGTGGTGAAGCAGACCGGATGCGATTTTAAGCGGTGCGAGGCGCGGACATCTTTCACTTTTCCGTCCAGTGACTCTTTCATAAATGCAAAGAGATCTTTGTTTTCTTTTTCCTCGGCATCGGTTTCTTTTGTGTCTTCCGTTTCAAAGCCGAGGTCGCCGCTTGACACGGACCTGAATTCTTTTTCCTTATAATTCATGAGCATCTTAATCGCAAATTCATCAATATCTTCCGTAAAATAAAGGATTTCGTATCCTTTATCAAGCACAAGTTCCGTCTGCGGCAATTTTTCAATCCGGTCGATCGACTCGCCGGTTGCGTAATAAATGTATTTTTGGTCTTCCGGCATGCGACTTACGTATTCATCAAGCGTAACAAGCTTTTTCTCTTTTGAAGAATAAAACATCAGGAGATCCTGCAAATCTTCTTTGTGCGCGCCAAATTCATTGTACACACCGAATTTCAGCTGGCGGCCGAATGATTTGAAAAACGCTTCGTACTGCTCGCGGTTCTCTTTCAAAAGGTTTGCCAGTTCGCGTTTGATTTTGCTTTTGATATTTTTCGCAATCAGCTTCAGCTGACGGTCGTGCTGGAGCATTTCCCGCGAAATGTTCAGAGACAAATCTTCGGAATCGACCATCCCTTTGACAAAGCTGAAGTAATCCGGTAAAAGATCCGGGCATTTTTCCATAATCAGGACGCCATTCGCATACAGTTCCAACCCTTTTTCATATTCCGGCGTATAATAATCGAACGGAATTTTTTCCGGAATGTAAAGAATCGCATTGTAACGCACAGTGCCGTCGACTTTGATGTGGATATGCTTAACCGGTTTGTCAAAGCCGTAATGCTTTTCCATATAAAATTGCTCATAATCTTCGTCTGTCAGTTCGTTTTTGTTTTTGCGCCAGATCGGGACCATGCTGTTGAGCGTTTGTTCTTCTTTGACCTCTTCGTACTCATCTTCGCTGCCTTCTTTCAGGCGCCTTTCCGTTACTTCCATTTTAATCGGGTAGCGGATAAAATCAGAATATTTTTTCACGATGGCCCGCAGCCGGTACTCTTCCAGGTACTGATCGTAGTCTTCATCCTCTGTGTTTTCTTTCAGCTTCAATATAATATCCGTGCCGTTGCCGTCTTTTTCGCACGGTTCAATTGAATAGCCTTCCGCGCCTTTCGACTGCCATTTATAAGCCTGATCGCTCCCTGCAGCCTTGGAAATGACGGTAATTTCATCTGCCACCATGAATGCCGAGTAGAAACCGACGCCGAACTGGCCGATGAGGTCATATCCGTCTTTCATTTCATTGTCATTTTTAAACGCAAGTGAACCGCTTTGCGCAATGGTGCCGAGATTTTCTTCCAGTTCCTTCTCTGTCATGCCGATCCCGGTATCGGAAACCGTCAGTGTCCTGTTTTCTTTGTCCGGGGTAATTTTAATGTAGTAGCTGTCTTTATCAAATGTTAAATTTTCATCTGTCAAAGCCTTGTAATAAATTTTATCGATTGCGTCGCTGGCGTTGGATATCAGCTCGCGCAAGAAAATTTCTTTTTGCGTGTAAATCGAGTGGATCATCATGTCGAGAAGCCGTTTGGATTCTGCTTTAAATTCCTTTACCGCCACTTCGATCTCTCCTTTATATGTATAAATGATGGCAATGCCCCTTTAGCACTCCGAACGCAAGAGTGCTAACATCTTATTTTTTAGCACAGCACCGCTTGTTTGTCAATGAAACAGTGGCAGAAATTGTCCTTTCCAACAGGCAGGGGTTGTTCTATAATTAGTAACTGACATCTAAATACGGGCCTGGGCGATGGAAACAGGTGAAATTCCTGTACGGTCCCGCCACTGTGATGGAAAAAATTTTCCTAAGTCAGATCTTTCTCCCAAGCTGTCGGTTTATTTGAAGCCTACGAGGTATAGGCGAAAAATTTTTGCCCTTGTATACCTCTTTTTGTACAGGGTTTTTTTATGGAAAGGAGAGCGGTAATGGTGGGGAAAAAATGGTTCGGGATTCTCTGGGGAATTGTTCTTATTTTTGTGTTATCCTTCCCGTCCGAAAGCTTTGCAGCAGTATCTGTCAGCAAAGACATAAAGAATACGGCATCATATTTTAAATCTTCCGCTTTAAACTCTGATTTTGCAGTAGCCGCACTGGCAAAGGAGAATTTGCTAACAGCCAATGAGATAAAGCAGTACCGGAAAGTTTTAACAGACCGGGTGAATGCCAAAAAGGTAACCGGTACGGAACTCGTTAAGACCATCATCGCTCTAAAAGCGATTGGAGAGGATCCGGAAAACTTTCAAAAGCAGAATTTGATCAAACGCGTATACGATACGGCGGCAGAAAGCTCGGTAACCGGATATGCCTATGATTTAATCGCTTTGAATACGGATGACTATGAGATTCCGAGTGATGCACCAAATACACCTGCTAAAATTGCAGCAAAACTGGTTGATGCGGAACTTCCGGACGGCGGTTGGAGCTGGAGTTCTTCCGCCAAAAATTCGGATGTTGACTCAACCGGCATGGTACTGACCGCACTTGGCACTTATCAGGATAAACATGATATAGATGTGAACCAGGCAATCCGGGACGGCATCAAATACTTGAAGGCAGCAGAAAAAGAAAACGCCAGCTTTGACAACTACGGCATTAATTCGTGCACAACCGCCCAGGCCATCATCGGTCTTGTCTCTGTCGGCGTTGACCCGACAACCCGTGATTTTGTTAAAAAAGGCACGAATCCTATTTCTGCACTCAGCACATATAAAGATTCCAAAAACGGCGGATACAAATGGAAAACGACAAGCGAATCTTCAGACAGCTTTTCAACAGAACAGGTTTTCCAAGCCCTTGTCGCCTATGACCTTTTTCTAAAAGGAGATACCCTGTATAACTTCAGGAATATTAGCAGATCCCATGCCGGCAGTACGGGCGCAACTGATTCGGATGCTGAAGACAAAGATCCAGGCAAAAGTCCCGGTCACAGCCCGGCTGCAGCTCCTCCGAGAGTGGTTGAAAAGCATACGAAAGAAGTCGTAACCAAAACGAACATCATTACGAATACGAAAGACCATACGATTACGCATAACAACACCACTACAAAAACCAATACGGTGGAAAAACCGGCCGCAGCCAAAAAACAAACGCCGGCAAAAACAAAAACAGCTTCAAATGCAAAAAAAGAGGACAAACCTGCAACTGCAGCTGCCCAGGCACCCCCTGCAGAAGATGCGCAGCAAGAGCCGAAAAAAGTCGTCATTACCAAAACAACGGGTGTTTCTCCTGTGCACGGCTGGGTCGGTTCCCTTTCTGCGGGTGCAGGCGTCATCCTGCTAATCATCCGTAAAAAATTTCTGGGGGTATGAGCAGGAATGAAATATAAAAGTATCATTATTGATAGTATTGCCGTTTTATTGATTGCATTCGGCACCTGGTTTTTTATCGACGGTTTCCATTTTGAATCGAAAACCGTTAAAACTTATTCTGAAACAACACAAGTTGCAAACACTTCAGCGAAGGAAAAGGATACGGCAGCAAAAGACAGTACAACCGGAAAGAAAACGGACGCCGCCGGCAGCAACAAAACGGATGAAAAAAGCAATACGGGCGGATCCGAAAGCAATGCGGCGGATTCAGCTGCCCACTCCAAAAATGCTGAAGAAAAGGCTTCTGCAGACAGCAAGACGGATAAAGCACCTGCCACAAATACCAAAACGGCGGTCACAACCAGCACATCAACGAAAACGACAACCGGGGCTTCTTCGTCCGGGTCCGGCAGCAGCCACGCTTCCGGCAACACCGCAGCGCCATCTAAAGCAAAAGCCGAAACGGTTTCCTTAACCGTAAAGGGCTACAAAGGGCCGGTTTTCAGCGGCAAATACAGTTATAAAAGCGGAGACACTGCATTTTCCGCTTTAAAAAAAGCCGCCGCTTCTGAAGGCGTAAGCCTCGATTATTCCGGGTCCGGTGCAACCGTCTATGTAAAGGGCATTAATGGACAGTATGAAGGGGATCAAGGCGGCATGAGCGGCTGGAAATATAAAGTAAACGGAAAAGAGCCAAACGTTTCCGCAGGGTCGTATAAACTAAAAACCGGCGATCAGGTTGTCTGGTTCTATTCTAAATAGGAGATGCATAAAATGGGGAATCAGCCGCTTGAAAAAAGGAAGTCAGCGAAAACCGCTTCACGGCTGACAAGGAGAATGGCGCTTCTTGCCATGCTGGCGGCCCTGAGCGTCGCCGGGCGGATTTTGATGGCATCGGTCCCGAATGTCCAGCCGTGCACCGTGATCATCATTTGCAGTTCTTTTGTTTTCGGCATCCGCTTCGGTTTGGCGCTTGCCTTTTTGACGGTCTTCGGTTCCGACATGTTTCTCGGCATGGGGCTGTTTGCGATCATGCAATTTCTTGCGTGGGGGAGTATCGCGGTGCTTTCCGGCCTGCTCGGCAAGAAAGAGTTATACAAAAAAATCCCGCATCTCGTGTTATGTCTGTATGCAGCTTTTACCGGCTTCCTGTTCGGCTTTATGGTTTCATTAAATTATTTATTTATCGGCGGGCCGTTTGCATTTTGGACATACTACCTCGGCGGGCTGTTGTTTGACAGCTACCATGCCGCGGGAAACTTCTTCTTTTATTTAATTTTAGGGCCGGTTTTAATCAAACTGATTGCAAAAGAAAAAACGCGAATCGAACGCATTTAGCCTAAGGCTGCCTGTTTCACGCAGGCAGCCTTGTTTGGCTGTTGTCTGATATGGAGCACAACAAAAGATGTTGGGTTAACTTAATGGAGAGAATTTAAGTGAACTATTTGAGGTTGGTAATACTTTCGAGTTTATATAATGTTTTAACTGCTATGAGTCTTTCAAGATTCCATTGAATAGCACAATAAACAACAGCACCTCCTTCGTATCCATCAAAGGAAGTGCTGTCCTGTATACTTATCAAAATGATACGTACTGATTACTCATTTCTTCAGTCTGTAATTGATATTCCCGTACAAAAGCCCTGGCCATCTTGGCAACTCCCGCAAAATCATTGTTTTCCGCAGGCTTCAACAAGCTTCCGCCAACGCCAATTATTCTGCAGCCTGCCTTTATCCAATCCCCCATATTATCCAGATTTATGCCGCCTGAAGGCATAATTTCCAGTTGAGGCAAAGGGGCTTTAACATTTTTTACAAAAGCCGGGCCGACAATGTTACTTGGAAACAATTTTATTATTTCCGCACCTGCCTGCATCGCTTCTTTCATTTCATTAACAGTCATACACCCCGGGATATAAGGAATTTGATAAAGATTACATAGCAGGGCAGTTCCCTTATCGAAAGTTGGTGAAACAATAAATTTCGCTCCGGAAAGATGTGCGATTTGAGCAGTCGCGGAATCAAGAACAGTGCCAGCCCCTATCAATATGCCCCGCCGATCTTTATATTTCTCTGTAATTTTTCTTATTGCGATATCCGCGTTAGGGACCGTAAATGTTAATTCAATATTTTTGATACCGCCTTCAATTAAAGCATCTGTAATTGTAATCGCTCGTTCAACGGTATTAGTCCGTAAAACAGCAATAAGCCCATTTTTTTCTAAAGCGCTTAATATATTACCTTTTTTCAAAATGCTCACACCCTTTATCTCTATTAAGAGAACCCAGAATTGCCCTTAATGATTCTTTTACAGTACCGACTTATTTCCAGCTTCTCCCCACTGGTACTGCCTTAAAGGAGAGAATATCCATTTCCAGAGAAAGTTAAGCAGCCTGATCAACTATATTACATTGCCTTAAAAGTCTTCATTCTCTTCATCAGAAGGATCTTTTTCTGACGGCCATACCACCATACTCTGCTGGCCTTCATTTAAAATAGCATTCACTGCCTCATGAATAGGAGTGCCCATCATTCTCTGATTGATCGCTTCAATTAACACTGGCAAGTTAACACCGGTAATAACAAATATTTTTTCCTGCTTTTCAACAGGGAGTGAATGAACGGCTAAGGTAGCCTGATTGTAGGGGCTTGCACCAAAAAGGTCTGTGAAAATCATAACGCCATTATCTTGATCAACTTTATTAATTGCTTCAAGTACTTGTTTATTTAAATCCTGAACATTGTCTCCTTGAAACAAATTCAAGGTTACAATATTGTCTGTCCCGCCTATAATAAGTTCGGCAGCGTCCACTAAACCATCACTCAATTTCCCATGGGTAGCGACAATGATCCCGATCATTTGGATTTCCTCCTTGCGACTTGCTCTAAAAACGCAAACGCATTCTCCATATTACTTTCATTCAGCTTCTTTTTCTTCAAATCATTCCGTGATAATACAAATTGGTTATCCTTTTTATCTCCGCTAATGATATAAACCAGACGTTCATTCTTTAAAGCTAGTGAATCCTCTTGGCCCCCCTGTTTTATGGCGCTGTATTGCCCGGATTTTGGATTTACCAGATAGAGTGGTTTTTCAGCACCAATGCTATCCAGCATGAAAATTTTCGCATGACTGTCATGCATGACTTTTTTCAAACCTGCATTGTTTGTACAACCAGCATCCACAAAAGCAAACGCCAGCCGTTCTGAACGGAAAGAGGCGATACAATTCAAAAGCAATAATATAGAAGAAGTGTTTTGTATTACATTATTTTTTTTAGGCCACCCTCGTGTAATTTTATTCAGGAAATAAAAATACAGGATGTATATCAAAATACATAATACGAACCAAGTTTTCCCTGTTTCTTTTGCTTGGAATATTGGAATGGCTACAAATAAAGTAAATAGCAATCCAACAATAATATATAAAATGGAAGAAAATAAAATGGTTTTTGTTATACTTCTCTTCCTGTTCTCGACATCAAAAAAATGATATGGACTGAACCGGGCTGCTGGCGTATCATAATAAGTACAGAAAATGGTATCCGCTTTTTTTACATTGCCCACATAAAGATTTTTGTATTCGCTTTTATCTTTCTCATTTATTTTAAATATATCAAGCTTGATATCCTTACGAAACGGAAGGATATCAGCAGATAAGCTTTTCAAAAAACGATCCTTCTGTTTTATTGTATAACGCTTATTAAAAATCAAACGATAGCGAACATACCAATCCTGCAAAAGTTCTTGTCGGTTCATCCATATCATTCCTTAATAACGAATTTTATAACTTGAATTTACTTAATACCTCTTTCAAGCTGGTACGGGGAGCTGAGGGCGTTGCTTGAAAATAGATATTTTCAACCCCATATTTTTCGTTTAATTCTTTTAATTTCAGTGCATTTTCTTTATTTAAATAAACAGATTTGGTGACCAGCACGTCTTTTTCAGAATCCTTTTGAGCAATGCCGCCGATATTTAGTTCTTTCATCGGAACCCCATGTTTTACTAACTCATACATGACATCAATGGTTTTGGCAATGAGAATACAGCTATATTCTTTAAAACGATATTCATCCCAATAATACTTACATTTATCCAGGGTCATTACAATTGTTTTTTGACCTGTACGGCTGCCTGCACTCTTATAGAGGTCTTTCATAAATTTATCTTTTGCTACAACATCATCCACTACGAATATGGAGTTAACACCGTTGCGCTTCGATAAGGTGATCATCACTTGTCCATGGATTAGACGTTCATCAACACGAGCCAGATTTACAACACCCATTCATTCTATCCCCTTTGCTAAAAGTTTTTTGTTATAAAATTCTAACAGCCGCAAGTACACCCAATATTACGGTTAGCCAGATTAATGCCCGGGTAACTTTCAACCCCTTCTTCGTATAGTACCAATATACTCCTAATACTACTGCCAGAGGCAACATTCCAGGCAGAATAGAGTTTAATGTTTCTTGTATATTAAACTCGCGCCCGGATAACTCAAACTTCAGAGACGATGAAACTTTTACATAATTTCCGGCCAGAATGCCCATCATGAACAAACCTAAAATTGAAAGCAAGTCAATAATATTTTGAATCCCTGAACTTTGCATCAATGTAGTCGCATTACGGCCTCTTGTAAATCCTTGGCGTGCGAAAAACAAACCAATCAATACCTGGTAGGTAGCAAAGCAAACAAACGGGAAAAGTGCACCCAAGGCACTACCGTGTTGAGCCCAAGGAATGGCAATTGCAATAAAAATGTATTGAATCGTACCTGAGTCAATTGAATCCCCGATACCTGCTAAAGCTCCCATCAACCCGGCCTTCGTATTATACATTAAGTCGTCGGTCATTTTTATTTCTTCACGGTTATACTCTTCTCGGGCACGTTCCTGCTCCATTGAAGACATTAAACCGGTAATGATACCGCCGCCCCAGGTTAACTGCGTGTTAAAGAACAACAGTTGCCTCTTATATGCCGCACGTAAAGCTTCATCATCTTTATACAATTTACGCAGTATTGGCATCATAGCCCATAATAATGAAGCTGCCAGATAACGGTCAAAAGAGTGCGGGATTTCATTCGCAAAATGCCATCTTATATAGGATTTGGATACATCTTTACTTGTAATTTGCTCAGGTTCCAAATTTGAACCTGATGCATTTGGCAGTTTATTTCCTTTGTCCTGCATTTTAAATTCTCCTTTCTTTTAGCCTATTAGAAGTCATCATCATCGTCATCAAAACCGCTTGCATCATTTGCATTTGTTGAAGCCGTTCTATTATTCGAACTTTTAGCAAGCACGAATATCGCAGCGATTAATGCGCCCAGGATTGCATATGTTACCATTGTGATTTTTAAACTTGCAAAAATAACACTCATAAAAAAGGCTAATAGGAAGAAGACAATATATTCCCGGCGCCCGATGACATAAATCGTTGTCGCAATACCAATTGCTGCTAAACCGCCTCCAATGACTTCAAGGATATGAAATACGACAGTTCCTTCCAAAGCTTTAATAACATCAGCGATAACAGGAGCGCCAAAATACAATGCAATAAAGACCAACGGAACAAACAGGATAAAGGACGCTATAACAGGATAAAGAACAATACTGCGAGTAATTGCACCATCATCCAACTTTTCTACAGCCCTATCAGTTATTTTGCCTAAAAAAGTATTAATGAAAAAGCGGAATTGATATAAATATGCACCTAACAACCCAACAGGTACTGCTACCGCGATGGCTGCTTCCGGCTTTAGATTACCTAATATTGCAACCGGAACAGCGATGGCTGCTGCAATTGAGGGCTCTGAAGGCATTGTCCCCCCAGGAGAAAAAACCCCCATATAGATCAACTGAATGGCTGCGGTGATGATCATTGCTTCTGCTACATGCCCCATTACTATCCCTACAACTAAACCTGTCATTAATGGGGAAAAGCGTAATGTTAATGTTGCCCCTCCTAAAAACGCGCGCGACATTATGGCTGCTACCCAAAGCGCTATGATCAAACTTTGCCAAAATGTTAATGTTTCCACGCTTTGCAACCCCCTTATTTATTAATATAATTCTCCAAATTGATTAACGCTTCCGTTAAAACGTTTTCATTTATTTCAATTGGAAGCAAGTGTACTTTTTGTTTGCTATTAACAAATTGAATAATGTCTTTCAATAAACTTTCAGACATAGGGTATACGCCCATTTCCGTTAAAGACTTCGGTAAATTCAATTTCTCATAAAACGGAGTTAATTCATCAATGACTTTCCACTTTCCTTCCAATGCCAATTGATAAAATATGCCATACGCTACTTTTTCTCCATGTAAATATTTATGCACTTCCGGTATATAGGCAGAGATCGCGTCATGGATTGCGTGTGCTGCAGTATTGCGTGCATATTTATCACCCAATCCCCCAACCAAACCGGAAATGGCTATAATAATTTCTGAAACATGCGTGAATTCATCGGAGATTGTTTTATTTTTCATATCTTCAATCGCCTTCATGGACTCATTTAAAATCGTATCTTTGCACATCCGTGCTGTATACCGTGCCAGCTGTGGAAAAGGTTCTCTGCTAAATTTGTCTTGTTCCAAAATCAAATCAGATTCATACCATTTCGCCATAGTATCTGCAATGCCAGCAATAAAATATTTTACGGGCGAATCAATGACAAGTGCTGGATCCATAACAAGAAATGCAGCTTGGCGTTTCACATGCTCCGTTTTCCCTTCTGCTAAGCCGTTGTCTTTATACATAACAGAAAGTGGCGTCCATGCCGCACAATTGCTGGCTAAAGTGGGGACTAAGCCAAATGGGGTACTTGTTAAATGACTGGTGAGCAGCACCAAATCACTTAGTTTTCCTCCCCCGACGCCTATTACAAAATCAATATCATTTTCCCGGATGATTTCTGCAATCCGGTGGCTCTCATTATAACTGCATTCGCCATGGTATTGTTCATAAATAATTTTTTTATCTAAACCCATTACCTTTTTCATAAAGGGTTTTGCTTTTTCCCAAGATACCGTCCCATGGACAATCATGATGTTTTTAGCTTGATATTCCTGGAGTATCTCAGGTATAATATCTATTGCACCCTCGCTATATCGATAGAATTGAGGGCCAACTTTCACATTTAAATCCTGGATCATTTTAAAAACCTCCTACTTTAAATAGCAACTAACCGGTTGTACAGAACGGTTCGGGAGGATTCCTTTTGCCATCATTTCACAGTCCGTAACACACTTATCCCCCATACCTCTCAGACATTCCATTGTATATGCAGAAGTATGCGGCGTCATGATAACGTTATCAAAGTTTAAATAAGGATGGTCCGATCTGCCGGGTTCATCTTCCAATACGTCTGTTGCAAAACCAGCCACTTTCCCATCTTGCAATGCTTTTACCATCGCTTCTTCTTTAATTAATGCCCCCCTGGCAGTATTCGATATATAGACATGATCTTTCATCCTGGCAAATTCTTTTTCGGATAACATATGATAATTATCCTTGTTAAGACTTGCACATATACTAATGATTTCAGCTCTTTCCAACAGCTCATTCAGTTCAACTTTTTTAACACCAAATGCCGCCAGGTCTTGCTTAGTTTTATAAGGGTCATATCCTAGTACTTCACACCGGAATCCATAATAGAATATTTCGGCAACACGGCTGCCTATGTTTCCTACTCCAATGACCCCGGCTGTTTTGCCACTGATCTCATGGCCAATAAAATTTGCCCGTTCTTCCCATTTATCTTTTATAACTTTTTGATGCGCTTTATTTGTTTGCCGCATCACATTTAGTAAGTTCGTAACATTATTCTCTGCAACTGCATCACGTTCCGTTAAAGGCGGTACAATGGAAACAACTGTATTATGTTCTCTTGCAGCCTCAAGATCGATATTATTAAAGCCGATCCCATGTCGTGTAATTAACTTCAACTCATCTTTGTACTCAAAAAATTCTTTTGTAAAAAAGGGCGTTATACTTGCGATGATCATATTGAAGTCTTTTAACTCTTTCGCCAGTGTTTTCCCATCAATTTCACTATCAAAATGAAATCTTTCAACCTCCCCTAACTGACGCAATCTTTCCATATGATCCGGAAAAATCTTTCCAAAACTGCTTGAATTTACGATTGCAATTTTATTTTTTTCACCCATAATGACTACTCCTTAGTGTTCAACTATTTTGTGTCCTCCAAATTGATGCCGAATTGTTGATACAACTTTTGCAGAGAAACTATCTTCAATTTTTGAAGCGTTCCGTACGAACAATGAACTTGCAATAACCGGAGCAGGAATATTCAAATCAAGCGCTTCTTCTACAGTCCATTTTCCTTCACCGCTTGCGTCAATAATCCCGCGCAAATGATCCAGCTTTGGATCCTCTTTAAAACTTTTTTCCGCCAATTCCATCAGCCAGGAGCGAACCACAGAACCATGGTTCCAGACTGAAGCAACCTTTTCAAAATCGTAATCATACTGGCTTGCATGCAAAACATCGAATCCTTCTCCGATAGCCTGTAACATGCCATACTCAATCCCGTTATGAATCATTTTTAAATAATGGCCGCTCCCTGGTTTGCCTGTATAGGTATAACCCTTTTCACATGCCAATTTAGAAAAAATTTCTTCAACTTGATCAAAAATTTCTTTTTTTCCGCCGACCATCAAGCATGCACCGTATCTGGCCCCTTCTATGCCCCCGGACGTTCCGCAATCGAGGAACCCGATTCCTTTTTCTTGAGCCAATTCGAAGTTTTTGACACTATCTTTGTAATAGGAATTCCCCGCATCTATTATAATGTCCCCGGGGTTTAGTTTGTCTAAAAGCGTTTTTACTAATGTGTTCGTAATGTTGCCCGCAGGTGTACTTAACATAACAATTTTTTTCTCTTCTAAAACATTTAATAACGCATCAAGTGAATCTTGAACAGGCAAGTTTTCCTCGTAAGCTTTTTTTCTAACACTCTCTGAAGCATCATATCCTGCAACATTCACCGATTTTTCCTGCAAATTCAGCAGCATGTTCCATCCCATTTTGCCTAACCCTATCATGCCTACTTTCATCAGACCAACCTCCATTGATCAATTTACTCGGCGAAAAACAAAACCAGCTTCCCAAAAAATACATGGCTTAGCTTGGAAAAACTCATGTCAAAAACGGCTGATTCTTATAAAGCAGCTTTGAATATCAATCTCTGGATTTTTTTGTTTTTTATCACTTCCCTGAGAAATTTTGGGGTATATCAATGATCAAGTTCATCTTAGCAAATATTTTTTTATCTGTAAAGGCTTACAGGAAAAATATTTTTTTCAATCCCGTGAGTGTGATATCATAACTTTAAAGGATGAAACCTGCAGTAATTTAATTGATTTTTTTCCTCTTTCCCGTTTCTCCAGGATTTGAGAGGACAAAATAAGAAATATCTCTCCCTAAGTCTTGTATAATGAAAATTGATTAGAGACAAAAAAGAGATTGAAGTGACGCTTGCTTCTGACCTTCTACCACAAAGATCTTATTTGGCATCTAAGAATAAAGATGATGGAAACAGTCCATTGCTATGAATCTTTATTAAAGTGCCACACCACTTGCAATGATTCCATTTTGGGACACCGGGAGAAGTAACCTATGGGGGGTGGCGAAACCCTTGTGAAACGGTTAAATGAAAATATTGCCTTCATCTGTCAGAAAACCCCGTTTTTCCGGCTCATATCAAACTGAAAGGGTCCAAATACTTTGGAAGCGGGAAATGAATACCCAGGCATTGCTAAAGGATTTATCATAGATGACACAGTCATTTGAAGCTCGTAAGCAAACACCAAATATCCATACAAATATTTCAAAAACGTGGCAGTTAGCCGAAAGAAAAAACGTCATAAGTGGCGGTTGAAAAAGCTAAAAAGGTCACAGGCCGATAAATGATTTTCATTCAAGCACACAAGGAGAATTTAAACAATAAAACGGATTCAATTAGGATACTATACTTCCAAGAGGTGAAATACGATGACCTACGATTATTTGAGAAATTTACTTCGCCCTCGTTTGAAAAGTTTTACTGATACCGAAAAAATCATTGCAGAATATTTCATGCAACTTGGTAAGAAAGTTGTAAACAAAACCCTTTCCAATATTGCTGAGGATACTGGCGTCTCGGAATCTACAATTTTTAAATTTGTTAAAAAAATCGGATTCGACGGTTTTCAAGACTTTAAAATTACTGTTGCCTCAAACTTTCGTACAAACGAAGAACGCAGCCAAGAGATTGTTGTTTTTCCGGATATTTGTAAATCTGATTCTACGCATGTTATTGCACAAAAAATTATAAATTCAAATAAAGGGCTGTTAGAAAATTTACTTCAATCTTTGAAAGAGGAGCAACTAAATAAAGCATTGAGCTTAATTTATCCGGCAAAGTGCATTTACTTTTTTGGCCAGGGGGCCTCATCCGTCATTGCCCTTGATGCTTACCATAAATTCCTGCGAACCAAATATCATTGTAACTATGTTGCTGACTTACATATGCAGCTCAGTTATGCAACAAAATTAGGTCCCGATGATTGTGTGTTTCTATTTTCACATTCAGGAGAGACACTTGATACCATTGAAATAGCAAAAATTTCGAGGGAAAACCGGGCAAAAATTATTACATTAACGGGAAATTATGATTCGGAATTAGTCAAACTCTCGGATACTGCCTTTGTTGTTTATTCTGAGGAATCTGCTTTTCGATCGGAGTCACTAACTGCACGTATTCTTTATCTAACCATTATTGATATTTTATACGTATCTGTCATGTATTATGATGAAGAGGAAAATAAGAAGTCGCTTGAAAAGATACGGAAAGCGCTATATTTCACAAAAAAGAGTGGTGCACAAGAATGACAATTAAAGCGATTGTTTGTGATATGGATGGAACCCTGCTTACATCCGAAAATAACATATCACCGAAAACATTCCATAAGTTGATTGAACTGCAAAAGAAAGGGGTTAGGCTCATATTGGCCAGTGGCCGTAGCTATATCAGACTCCTTCCGGATGCCTTAAAACTGAATATGGATAAATATGATGGAATTTTGATAGACGTGAACGGCACTTCCATCTATCATGTTAAAACCCGTAAACGGACTCGAATAAGCGTTTTGGACGCTTCAAACATTAAAGAAATTAACGATTTCTTTTCTTTATTTAATGTTGAATTACAGTACAGCCAGGATGATACCATCTATACTTATTTGCCGGAATCCATTTATAATATCAAACGTAACATTCGAGCGGAAATGCGGCTTCCTGAAGATTACCCATGGACAGGTGGCATGTACAGCTGGCTATGTGATACCCGTGACGGATATCCAAATCAAATTTTGATCAGGGACTTGAAAGGCTCGCCTGATTTTTGCAATAAAATTTCTATTGTACAGGACCCTCTTTATATGGGGTTTGTCCGTCAAACATTAATGAACAATCCCTTTTATCACAAATATGAATTTGTTTTTTCAGATGAACGAAAAATGGAAGTTACAAACAAGGGAATTTCAAAAGGAAAAGCATTAGATATCATTATGAAGAAATACGGGATCCGTGATGATGAAATCATTGTATTTGGCGACAGTGAAAATGATATTTCTATGTTTAACAGAAAAAAATATTCCATAGCCATGGCAAATGCGCTTCCTAATGCAAAACAGTTTGCCAATTACCTTACTGACAGCCATAACCAGGAAGGAATTTTCAATATGCTGGCCCGTTTAGAAAAAGAAGGGCTATTTGAAGAAAATGGTTTTGGGCATTAACCTATTGAAAGTGAATAGCTTATGAGCTGGACCTCAACTATAAACAGTCAGAGATCGCCAAAAACAAAGGGACTTGGAAAAAATACATGCAAAAGGGGCCATACGATGCGCCCCTTGCTATTTTTGAAAAATCATTTTGATTGCTTTTTTTACAATTCAATGGCGTATTAGTTTTTTCTCCATCCATCTTGCTAAATATGAAATCCATTCTCCTGAAAAACAAGCTCTTCAGATTTTAAAAAACCATTATTGATTCAGCTTCCGATACCTGACCCGGACTGGGGAGGCGCTATCAGGGAGCTTCCCAATGGGGAAAAGGTACCTGTCATCAATACAGCGCAGCCCCGTTTATATCAATACTTTATTTGCTGGCATGAAATTTACCATTTAACGGAAGACAATTTGCCCGTTGTTTCACATGAAATTTCTACTGAATTTGATTTAACAGAACGCAAGGCGGACTATTTTGCGAGTCAAATGCTGATCAGTAAAGATTTGTATCCTTATTTTTATCCATTTAAAAGAAGAAAAATTTATTCATCGTGCGGCGATATGCATGGACTTATTCAAAGCCCCTTATAAAGCAATCCTTATCCAGCTGTATGAATCCGCAATAACGTATCAAAACACGACACTCCAGGAAGAAATCAAGGCAAATTTTGATCTTACTTTTAGCGTTACAGACTGGATCCGCTTATTTAAGGAGCTGTCTTTAAATGAAAATTTGGTCAAGCCGTCTTACACCGTAGACTTTGGGCTCCTTAAGTACCTGGCAGAAGAAAAAGAAAAGGAAAGACCGGATGACCGTGTGTATGAGGAGACAGGACAATACATTTTGGAGCTGGAGAAAAAATTTCTTGCCGTGAAGGGGAAACTCGAGCGTGGGAAACTATCATGATTTGTATGTGCAGCATTAAAGAGGAAAAAAGGCAACCATCTCCTTATTACGGGTAACAAACTGAATTTAATGAGAATCTGGAGAAGAGAAAAGGACATTCCCCGTATCGCTGTGCCACTCATGATACAGGGAATGTCCTACATTAATGATCATATAAGGATTAGTCTCATCGCTTCGCAATCAATGCCATATTTCAGAAATAGGGAGAAACGACAGGCACTGCTTCTTCCGTGTCCCCTTATGCCCCGGCAGTTTCCTCCGCGTTCCGGTTAATAACTTCAATGATGCCGGGGGGTCGTCCATATTGTCTTTAAAAATCCCAGCAATGCTGACGACGTTTTTGAACGGTTCCTGCCATCGCTGCCTCTTATTCGCACCGTAAAAATGTCCATTATAATCATGCAAGCCGGTACACGACAAATTTTTCGTATGGATTATGCTTGTATAAAAGCGTTAGCGGGACTTCGAGTTTTTTTTCAAATGGTGTATGGTCTTCAAGGAAGTAAATATAGTCCTGCGACGGATAATATAAAATAATGTCTGTTTCCCGGTATGCTTCTTCCACCGAGCGTAAAATATTTTGCACAACCTTCATAAAGATTTGAACGGAAAACGGATTAAAAAAGTAAAAACGGTTGTCGTCCGGCAGTATCTTATAATTTTCGGCAAGGCAGCATATAAACCGAATACGGGCGGGCTGGACCGGGAATTTTCTCTCATAGCGTTTCTTGTTTTCGAGGGCTTCCCGGTACAACCATTCATTCATTTCAATGCCGGTCACGGTTGCGCGAAACAAATGATGGATATAAAAATTGAGCCGCCCTTTGCCGCAACCGAAGTCTACCACATGGTCGCTTTTATCCAGTTCATAATGATCGAACAGTTCATCAAGCGCATGATAAGGCGTCGGCTCATAACGGTTGTAATGCAGTGATGCATTAAACCCTTTTTGCTCACCGGTTGTTTTGATATGCAAAATTCCGTCAAAGTAGGAATCGTTCATTGTTTCGCTCCTGTTTTTTCTTGATAAAAGACCGGCCCTGCTGTTTATAAAGGGGCAATTGCCTGTTCCAGCCCGTACGGTGACAAATCCAGTTCTGTTTTCCGGCCGAGCGCAATCCTTGCAAGCTCAGCGCCGAGAAAAGGGCCGGCCGTTAAACCGGATGCCCCGAGCCCGTTTGCGCAAAGTAGCCCATCATAACCGGGCCATGTGCCGATCACAGGCAAAAAACCCGGCGTGAACGGCCGGAATCCGACTTTCACATCAACAAGGGAAGCTTCAGCCAAACCCGGTGCAACCGGCAGCACTTTATTTAAAACTTCGTGGACCCCTCCGGCTGTTGTGTGCAAATCAAAAGCTTCCGTGTTTTCATGGGTGGCGCCGGCAATGATACGGCCGCCATCGAATGCCAGCAAATACTGATCATTCGGCGGCATGACGACCGGCCAGCTGCTTGTGTCCATACCTTGCAGTTTTAAATGGAGAATCTGCGCTTTTTGGTGGCTGACTTGAAAAGCCGCACTGAGCGGTTTGAACAAATCTTTTGCCCATGCACCCGCTGCCACAATTGTTTTGTCCGCATGCAGCGTGCGGCTTCCGACTTCAACCCCGATGACTTTTCTGCCTTCCACAAGCAGCCGGGCATTGCCATGAATGACTTTGGCTCCACGTTTGCAAGCAGCATTTAACAGGCAATTGCGCAATGCCTTCCCGTTTACGCGCGCGGCACCGCCGGCATAGACCGCACTGAACCCTTCGTCCAGAATCGGGAACATGGCATGCGTCTCGGCGGCAGACAGCCGTTTTACTTCCCCGATTTCAGGCGCATCTTCCCTTCGCTTTAACGCGCGTTCCTGCATTTTATCAAGCTTTTCTTCATCTGTATGTATGCTGAGGGCGCCAGTCCGTTTATAACCGGTTTCCGTCTCCCCGTCTTTTTCCAATTGGGCAATTAAATCAGGATAGTATTTTGCACCTGCTTTTGCGAGCCGGTACCAGTCTTTGTTGCGCCGCTGCGACAGCCACGGGCATATGATGCCGGCAGCCGCTTCCGTTGCCTGCCCGGGATCCGCCCGGTCAACCAGTGTAACAACTGCGCCTGCTTTTGCAAGATGGTATACAGCAGATGCCCCAAGCACCCCGCCGCCAATTACGATATATGATAGCATGAGTTACGCCTGCTTTCTGTAAAATAAGATTTACTGTGAACTACCCTCCACTTATCAACCTTACGGTTTGATTGAAGTGGGGGTTTATCTTGTTCAAGACCACTTCATCTTCCATACACAGCCCCGTTTTTTGCAATATTTTTCAATATTTAGGCACGTTCCTCGTTAAGATTTGCATACAAACGATACGCCAGCATTCGTTTTACATTCAGGGCATTTTCATTTTTCATATCCATGACGATGCCGGTTGCAAAAATCTGCGCCTGAAATACAGTAGGGGCCTGGTTCAGATCAATAAGATCCACATCCTTATTTAATCTATCTGCAAGTTCCTGGGCAAATAAAAAACATTCATAGGGTGCCAGTATACCGCCTTCTTTGTAAAAGCGATGTCAACATCACTATCCGGCCGGGCATATCTTTTGCATACGAACCGAACAATGATAAAATCCGGATCTATTTTTTCTTTTAAAAAAGCAATGATTTCCCTCCGCAAGTTCGGCGCCTCCCTGTACACGGTACTCATCCCTATTATACGAACAAACCGGCAAAAAAGCGAAAAATCCCCGTGCAAACAGGGATTTTCATTTTCGCTTACTTTATGATGTTTTGCCTGCACTTATTTCAACGACATATCCAGAACCATCCTGCCTTGTATTCTGCCTTCTTCCATTTCCTTAAAAACATCTCCAACTTCTTCCAGCCTGCGCGTTTGCACAACCGGGACGACTTTTCCTTCCGCACCGAACATAAAAGCTTCCTCAAGGTCTTTTCTTGTGCCAACCAAAGACCCGACGACTTCTATCCCGTCAAGGACTGTTTTCACAATTTCAAGATCCATTGTTTCCGGAGGGAGCCCGACAGCAACGACTTTTGACACCGGCCGTACGGAGTGGACAGCCTGGTTGAATGCCTGTTTCGAAACAGCCGTTACCACTGCAGCATGCGCGCCGCCAACTTCTTTCTGAATCCACTCAGCCGGATCGCCATCCGTTTTGGAATTAAAGGTGAGATCAGCACCGACTTCTTTTGCCAGTGAAAGTTTGTCGTCATTGATATCGACCGCAATGACTTTCGCATTAAATACATGTTTGGCGTACTGGACAGCAAGGTTCCCGAGGCCCCCTGCTCCATAAATGGCAATCCATTCGCCCGGCTTCACATCTGCGACTTTAATAGCTTTATAAGTGGTTACACCGGCACAAGTAATGCTTGTCGCCTGCCTTGGATCCAGCCCTTCCGGCACTTTTACGGCGTAATCCGCTTTGACAATGCATTGCTCTGCCATGGCCCCGTCGACACTGTAGCCTGCATTTTTCACATTACGGCAAAATGTTTCATTTCCCGTTAAACAGTATTCACAATGCCCGCAGCCTTCAAAAAACCAGGCAACGCTTACACGATCGCCCACTTTAAGAGAAGTGACACCATCCGCGACTTCCCTGACAATGCCGACCCCTTCATGGCCGAGAATGCGTCCCGGCACATCGCCAAAGTCGCCCTTTGCCACATGCAAATCCGTATGGCAGACACCGCAGTATTCGATATCCACCAAAGCTTCCCCGTACTCAAGCGGACGCAACTGCACATCTTTGACCTCTACCAGCTTTTGCTTATCAGAACTGACGACTGCTGCTCTCATGCGGATCCCTCCCGGAAAACTAGTTTGATACTTTGCAATCTTCATTTTTATTATAATGGCCTCTCTCTGGGCGATCAAGATTTTTTTGGAAAATTTTTCGGTTTTTCCACCCCGTATATGTCTGGCTTACCTTCTTTGAAACAGGGTATAAAAATAAAAACCTCTCTGCCATACTGCGATGAGAAAATAGGTGAGTACGCATGAATATGGAAAAGCTGAGTAAAGTGACCCCAGGTATTTATAAAATTGAAGAAAATTATGTTGGCGAAGCCATGAAGAACCTTCAGGAAAACCAATTGATCATTCAAGGCGATATTTTTTGGCACAGCCATGTAACAAAGAAAGTGAAACTGATGAAGCGTGCCAGTTATTTAGTCGGATACAATCCGTTCATGAAAATGGATTACGACTATTTAATAGAATTAAAAAGTTTGCTGGAAATTTTGCTTGAAGACAAAGATCCTGACCTCGTCCATTGCACAATTAAAAATGCCAGATGGATTACAAAAGATTATATATACACGATCACGGATAACAAAATCAACATTGAAGTGAACCTGGCTTAACTTTTTAGGGCAGGGCCTTTGTGAAGGCTTTTACAAAGCAGGGGGCCCGGAGCCTCTGGGCCCCGGCGCCGAAATCCAGATCATGAAAGGAGCGCAGGCAAAGACAAGGCTTTAATTTAAACTTACTTGAATGAACAGACAGGCTTGGCGGTTTAACCCCCGGGCCTGTTTTTATGATTTAAAGTGAAATAGGCATTGGTTTTTAAACCACTAAAACAAAAAATTTATCATTTTTTCAAGCTGTTTTAGAGGCAGACAAAAAAACATCCAAATTGCCAAACGGTATCAGCGGTTTATGAGATTGGTGGTATAAGAACTGCACCTATATTCGGGTAAACCCGGACCAGCTTTTGCCGGTTACACACGCCAAATTTTTTACAAAGCGGTGAATGTCTGCAAAAAAACATGAAAGCGGAAACAAAAGGGCGTATACTTAGATCAACATATTGGAGGTGTTGATGATGGCAAAATTAAAAGGAAAAACTGCCCTTATTACCGGCGGATCGCGGGGCCTTGGGGCGGCAATGGCCGTTACGTTTGCAGAAGAGGGCGCAGAGAATTTGATTCTGGGTGATGTGCTGCAGGAAGAATCCAATCAGACTGCCGGAAAGATTAAAGAACAATTCAGAACTAATGTCCTTCCGGTTCAGCTTGATGTAAGTTCGGAAGAAGATTGGGCGAAGGTTATGGAAACAATCCGGAGAACTTACGGAAAGCTTGACATTCTCGTCAATAATGCCGGCATCAATAAGCGGGCCAAGTTTGCCGATTGTGAGCTTGAAGATTGGAACCGGGTCGTTGCCGTTAACCAAACGGGCGTCTTTTTAGGCATGAAGCACGCCTGCCAGCTGTTAAAAGAGCAGCAGCAAAGCGCAATTGTGAACGTGTCCTCGATTGCCGGCCTGACCGGTTATTTTGCCGTGCCTTACACTGCAAGCAAATGGGCAATCCGGGGGATGACAAAAGCTGCCGCAATGGAATTCAGCGATTGGGGCATCCGCGTTAACTCCGTCCATCCGGGATTTGTTTATACGCCGCTGACGCAAGCTGCAAGCAAAATGGTGGATGCTTTCAATGAAATCACAGCCCTGGAGCGTCCGGGCGAACCTGAAGAGATCGCCAAAGCCGTTGCCTTCCTGGCTTCTGACGACGCTTCCTACATCACCGGCGCCGAACTGGCAGTGGACGGTGGAATGACAGCAGGCGGCGGTCCAAGACATATTGTAAAAAATTTAAACTTACTTTAACCAAAACACACAGGCTTGGCGGTTTAACCCCCGGGCCTGGTTTCAGGATACAAAGTGAAACAGGGTTGGGCTTTTTAAACCACAGAAACAAAAAATTTATCATTTTGACGAACCTCGAGGATGATGTTTTCATGTGTGCGTCGTAAACGAATTCATCCCCTTTTTTGCATAGAGAACTTTTATGTTGCCTTCTGAATCCTGACTCCCAGCTCATCCATCACATTATACGGAATTTTTACAGGCCCTGCCCCGGCCGCTTCAAGTGCAGGAGCAAAACCTGTATTGACTTTCAGCTTCCCGGCCTTTTCTGCCAGATTTCCGGTCTTGGCAATTTTCGCCGTTGTGCCCAGTTTGCTGAGGCCTTTGTCGCCAAGAAGAGAAATTCCAATAGAAGCAAGCCCGTAGGTGAAGAACTCAGTCCGGCTTTTGGCATCGCCGTGGATGACATCCCGTTCAAAAGCTTTTTGGACAGCAAGCCCCATATACTTTGCCATATCGACCGATTTATGTGCCGTGCTTTTCAAGGTTGCAATTGGGGAGGATAAGCGCTTGTTTCCATCATTTCCGAGTGCAGCATAAGTATCTTGATCTAAAACGGACTTTCCTAATGATACAAGACCAGTGTAAATTTCACCGACGGTCTTTCCGGCGCCGTCATAAAATCCATTCCAAACGTCAACCAGCAGCGGGTCGTCCGGATTTTCTGAACCGGGGATGGCCTCTTTTGGGATTTCATTGACCAGTTCATAATAGGGCTGCTTGCTCGCGGGCTTGCGGTATTCCATCACCATGGCTCCGTCTTCATAGAAATGGAACTTAACGGACAAATGGCCTTCAAAGTCCTTGCCGTCTACGGTTTGAACCGGTTTTACGCCGGCTTTCTGAATGAGCCCGCCTTCCAAACTGCGGTAGGCTTCGGTTGTGACAAACTGTTTCGGGTTGTAAGTGGCAATATCAAACGAACCGTCACCCGCCATCGATTCCATTTGCCGGACAAACTTCACCATTGCGTCGATGTCCTGGTCTA
This sequence comes from Weizmannia sp. FSL W8-1119, assembly GCF_038008605.1. NCBI lineage: Bacteria > Bacillati > Bacillota > Bacilli > Caryophanales > Bacillaceae > Heyndrickxia > Weizmannia sp. FSL W8-1119. The sequence goes on from NZ_JBBOZL010000001.1 coordinate 2,756,834, forward strand.
AAGCTTCGAGGGAGCGGGTGGCTTTTGTATCAAAGTCATACAGCTGTTCCAGCGTCCTGGTTGCTTTTTTCCGCGCTTTTTGGATTGGATACAGTTTTTCATCAATGTCCAGTTTGGGCAGTGCAACAAGATCCGGAACTTCCTGTATTGCAGTATTGGCGTCTTCCAGCAAGTGTCCAACGGTATTTTCCAGCTTTTTCAGTGCGGGGATGACGCTGTCCTGGATAAAAGCTTCTTGAATATAGCCGTTCGGATCGGGCTCGAGAGTTGATAAGTCTTTAAGAATCTCGTTCAGCTGCCCGTTGTACCCGGCTAAAAATGACTGCAGGTATATGAGAAACGGCTGGTGAAAATCCCGGAAGTAGCCGCGTATGGCATTCCCGGCCTTTCCTTTAAACGCATCTTCCATATTTACAAAAGAGTCGATTGCCTGCTGGAGGCCCGTGATTTGTTCAGCCTTCTCCTTCAGAGCCCTTTGCGTGTCCGTGACCGCTTGTTCAAATGCTTGGACATCAAGAATTTTCATTGCTTCACCTGCTCATCGCCCGGCCTTCGAAACCTTTTTCCAATTGTTCATCATATTCTTTCATGGCATGGACGGCTTTTTTAGCTGCAGCCTCATTTTTTAATGTGACGGCCTGATATGCAGTGAACAGGTTCTCCAGTTTTTGGTTCAAATAAGCAAGCTGCTGAAGGGAAGGTAAAGGATACGAACCCCTGCCATCCATTGAAATGTCCAAATTTTGGGCTTGTGAGCGAATCTTTGCAAGCGACTTTTCAACTGATTCGAACTGGATTTTGACTTCCATCTTCACACCTCTTTTTTGCGCATTTTTACAATTTCGGCTTGGATGGCTTTTTCAATCTGGATGTTTTGAGTGATGAGCTTGCTGATTTTCTCGTCCAGCAGTTGCAGGGCTGAATTGATTTGCTTTTCCGTTGCGTTATAGCTTTCAAGCAGTTCGTTTTTTCGGACTGCCTGGAACTGCTTCGCGAGTTGCCCCTCCCATGTTGAGGCGGACAGGGCGGGCTGGAGAGAGCGCTTTTCTTTCTCCGCCAGTGCGTGCTTTGATTCCAGCAATGCCTGTTTGCTTTTTTTCAGACGTTCCAATTCTTCCTGGTTTTGTGAGAGTTGAAGATTCATTAACGGAATGATACTCATGTTTACCCCCGGATTTCGTAATATTTTGGTTTTATTATCCAGCGAAGCGGAAACGTTGTCAATTTGGTGAACGGCGGCACATAGGTAAATGGAAGGGGGAGATGACAGAAAAACACAGAAATATGCACTTATTTGAAAGCCAATCTGACTCTTTTTCCATAAAATTTTCCAAATAACGGCAATAAAATAGGCCATTCGATGCAGATTTTAGAATGGCCATTTTGCAATCTTTCATTGTGGCACACAAAAGTTTACAGGGGGACTAGATCTTGCATAACTCGGCATAAAAGCATCACCTCTTTTTTCTCCAAAATTAAATGTTAAAATAGAAGAAAAAAATAAATGGTGTGGTTCAATTCACCTGAAGGCTTAACGAATCTCTCTTATCATATACGACACATGAAGGATTTGATAGGTTTTCTATTCGATCTGTATCCAATAGAAGGTTTCTCGGGCAATTTCTGGTTTGGTTTGGATGGAAGGAAGGAAAACGGCAAAACTAAAGGAGAAAGATAAAGAATGATACATATTCTATTTGGTGCCTCCGCTTCAGGCAGCTTGAAACATGCATTAAGAAAAATGGGGCTTGACAAGAAGGATAAGGTCATCTCCTTTTCGGATATATTTTCCATTGGCCCCATTTACAAGTTAAATAAGGAAATCGGAGTTAAGTCCAGATTTAAGTGGATGGAAAAGTGCATGAGTGATGAATTTGATGAACTTCCAGATTATCTCAAAGAATTTAAAAGATCACTCAATCAGATCATCTCAGTAGCTGAAGGGGAACATGTAACAATTTGGGCCGCTGATAATGCACACGAACAAGCAGGATTGCGATTTGCTGTATATCTTTTAAAAGATAAAAATATTGATATAACCGTTATAAATACGTCAAAAGAGTATGAAAAGCGATTTCCGGTAAAAAAGGTCAAATATACATTGCTTCATTCAGGCGAAATGATCCCTGAAAAATTCCAACACTTATATGAACATGGAACTGGAAATCTGTTAACGGACCATGATAGAATAAGTTTGAAAAAAGAATGGCTTAATCTTGCAGAAACCCGGGAGACTTTACGGATTTGGCAGAATGGAAGAATATTTGGCGTTTCAGAAGACTATTTCGATGAATTTATTACAGGCAAAGTAAAAAAACTGCATGGTACAGGAAAGGAAAGAGCATTTATAAAATCAGCCCGGGTCATTGGTGAGGTAATTGGGCATTTAGACCAATACGTGGGGGATTCATTTCTCGAATATCGCGTAAGAAAGCTAATTGAAGCTGGCGTATTTGAATCGAAAGGCCGACTTGAAGCGATGCGCTTTTACAGCATAAGACTTAAATGCTGACATTATGGTTGCAAAGTATAAATGATTGCTTCCTGGAATAGAAATGCAGAATCATAACATAAAAATGTTCTCCATGGTCTTGCACGAAAACTGCAGCGAGAACCGGATTCTAAATAGGCAGTGATTACCAGCAACAGAGGAAGCAGCAGATCTTTTTCCCTCTTTTCAACTAATGATTCCATGAAACAGTACATTTATTTCATTGCCCCTTCCCCGGTTTTTCCGGGGAAGGGCCTTCAGTATACCCAACTTTTGTGAATTAACGCGGCAGCCTTGCCCGCCTGTCCGGAATCGGGTCCAATGCCCCTTCTGCGCAATTTTGATACCAATACGCAACGGTTGACACGTCATCTTCCCTTTCAAATAGGTGAATATCATCATTTCCTATTTGCTGTAATGTTACTTTTAAATTTTCCCTGAATCCGTGACGAAAATATAACAAACGCCGTTAATAGGTAGATTTCCCAAGAGTAAGGATATAGTGGTGTCCGACTATTCGATAAATGCACTTTTAGTGATTCAGTATGTAAAAATTTCCCCGTTTCATTCGTTTTTGTGCACGCCAAATAAATCTGCAAATTTCCATTTTTTGCAAGTTTTTGTTTTTTTATTTCTTTTTTCCTAGTAGTCTATTGATCGGGATGTTTAGTAAAAGGCTTGATACAAACGAGTAAAGACCGGTAACCATTTGTTGGTCTCCGCGACTTTTAATTTCCATTGCCGGCCACGGAAAACCAGCTTTGAGGCCAGTGTGATCATATTCTGGATGACGGTTCGGATTCTTCTTCTTGTTGTTTTCTTTTTCAATGGCGTATCTTGTTTTTTCAAGCTTTCTTGTCCAATCAAGCGAAGCAGGTTATACGCAAATACACCGAAATGGAGCACAAGGCCATTCGTTTCATATTTGCCCGATGGCAACCGTTCCAGATCCAGTTCTGATTTAATTTCACTGTGAAACTGTTCGCATGTGCCATGGTCATGATAGAGAGAGATCACCACATGAGGCGGCACTTCAAGATCTGTCCAGTAGGTTTCAAATTCATATTCGGGAATCAAAAAAATCTGGCCGTCTCTTGAGATGGTTCTTTCGATCACTTTAAAGACTTTTCGGATGGTTCGTATCTGGTCTTTTAATTGAATGGTTTCGGGGATGGATCCAAGGTAAACCTTCTTTCCTTCCCGTTCTTCACAACAGATCCCATATTTTTGGGCAATATGAAGCCAGTCTTCTGCTTTTTCCTTACGAGGATTGCGTTTGATAACAAAGCTTGCATGTTCTTCCAAGAAAATGATGAGATTATCCCGGCTGTCATTTCCGGAATCAAGCCTGATAAGCAATGGCTGATCCGTTAATCTCCTGGCAGATTGGATGATTTCCTTGATAAAATTCAGCGTACCTTTTTGGCAGTGGTCATTTCCCTTTCACATCTCAACATGCAGGCAGTAGCCTTCCTGCCCAATGTAAGCGAACATAGGTGCATAACCGTCGCAGCCTTTATAGGTTCTTTCCACTTCTTCTTTTTTTGTTTTGGAGTTATCAAAAGGGGAGACATCCAGATCAACCGGGATATACGGCTTGTCTTTGGCGTAAACTGGGCTAATTTCCGCATTTGTATGCGGTCAGATTCAGCGATTCTTCATGCAAGATCGCTTTCCATTTTTCCGTCAAGGCGGCTTGATCCAATCGCTGCCTTAAAGTCGGGCTGGAAGGAACCCTTTGGATATCCAAAGCCAGTGCAAAAAAGGCATCTTTGCCGAAGGTTTCAATATTGTCATAATCACTTTTTCCTTGGCAAAGCAGGCCAATATAGGATTTGGCTACATCAGCATTGGAACAAACGGGATTTCTGGAAATATCAGGGAGTCAATAGGCATTTAACCTGAAAGCTAAATTCGTTTGATTTAGTAAAATTCCTACTAACGCTAAACCGCTTTGGGCAACAATCCGTTCTTTCGTGGCTTCTATCACTAACTTTTTCATTAGATCACCTGAATGTGGAATGAGTTAAATTTAATGGATATGCTTATTATACTAGATTTCATGCGAATGGGTTAACGTTAAGTGAAAATTCCGTCACGGATTCAGGTTATTTTTTAATGTTGCACCTCAAAAGGGTACCCGTTATACAGTAACAGGTACCCTTTTCTTCTCAGCTAATTTCGGTGATGCAAGGATACCAACGTTTGGTAAGCTATCAAATGGTAACCTGTGAATGGGGTATGAGGAAATGTAAATGGGTGAATGATTGACCCAACTTACCTGAAGACTAATCTTTCTCCCTCATTATCATGATGCAGCGATTTCATATACGACGCATGAGGAATATGGAGGATTTTGGAGTATCCTTTAGAAAAAAAGAGTAATATGGGGATGGGGCTTTATTTTTGGGGGAATATTGCCAAATTGAAGCCTAATTAGGATTTTACAAATATTTATATTCTATGTACAATTCTGTATATAAGATAAAACACAAAGACTAGGGGGAGGTATTTTGAAGTATCCATTAGTACGTAAGCATCTCATGATGGTACCCTTCGGTAAGAAATTGTCTATAGGAACTACTCCTAATGTGGCAATTGAAATTGAAGATCCTGATGGAGTGATTTATTCTGTATTATCCATTTGTGATGGAAAAAGAACAGTAGAGGAAATACATAGAACTGTATTGGACAAATTCCCCCATACGACATTAGAGAATGTAATGGAAATAATAGAACAGGTTTCATCAATGCCTTATATTATGGATGATGCAGCACTCGCTGAAGAATCCAATTTGAATGAATATTTAAGGGAAAGGCATAGCAGAAATATTAACTTTTTAACTAATTTTGACCCCGACGGTAACAAAAAGTTTGAATATATGCGAAAAATCATAAATACTACTGTTGTTTTAATAGGACTTGGCGGGGTAGGTTCTTCAATTTTATATAATCTTGCCTCACTTGGAGTAAAAAAAGTAATTGGAATTGATTTTGATAAAGTAGACCTATCAAATTTAAACCGTCAGATTTTATATAGAGAAAAACATGTTGGTATATATAAAACAGAAGCTGCTTCAGAAACAATTCGGGAATTTAATTCTGACGTTGAATTTATTCCTATTAATATGAAACTAAATAATTACAATGATATTTTAGACATCCTCAAGGAACATGATGCCGATTTTGTAATCTGTGCAGCGGACAAGCCGCCCCTTTGGATTTACAGATGGACAAACCAGGCATGTTTGGAAATGAATATACCTTGGATTTATGGGGGGAATAGCGAAACCACTTCTTATTTCCAGACGATTATTCCTTATGAATCCGCTTGTTATCAATGTAAAGAAAAATATATTTTTGCTAATTTTCCAGAGGCCGTAGAGAAATACGAGTCGATTTTAGCTGGAGGATATGAAGCACAAAATAACTGCTTGACTGCATCTTCAAATGTCCTTGGTTCTTTTATTATATTTGACTTCATTAGAATTAGGACAGGTATGGCGCCTCCACTTTCAACAAATAAGTTGACTTATTTTAATTATAAAACATATGAAATTGATAGGGAAGATGTACCCATTATGGATACGTGTGATTGTCAAAGAGGAATATTGAAAGGGGGTGAAACCAATGAAAATCACAATCAAAGTATTAAATGATGTAGAGTTGACAAAACGTGGCGGACGCAACACTCTTAACCCAGAATCTTAATAAGTTTTTTCTAAACCGGACTATTGAATGGCAGTTCGATAGTCCGGTTTTACTAAAAGGGAGGAATATTTATGCTAACTCTCAACAAAGAAATTATTTCTCTAAAAAAAGTTAATGATTATTATCATCTGAATAATATAATAACGGGTCAAGGCATAGAAATAAACAAGGAAACTTTGGAGTTCATTCGAGGGTTTGAAGCTGAATTATCTCTTAAAGATATAGAAGGGAAATTTGGATTGGATCTGAACGAAAGCAAAAATATTATAGAAACTTTGGTAATGTTGGGTTTTCTTAAAAATAGTCAAGTATCAGAAAACGTTGAGATTATTAATAACTCACTTTTTGAAAAACGAAATAAGAATAATTTATTTTTTGACAGTTCTAGTGAGCCAAGTAATGAGTATCAAATTGGTTTGCTTGGTATTCCATATGATGGTGCTGTAACCGGTATTTGTAGCCGTCAAGTAAAATTGAACACTTTTTGCTAATTAATTTTGAACACTTTTTTTCATAAAAATGGATGATCGATGTTTCATACGATAGCTGTCATCGTTCCTAAAATGGATGACTTCTGCTCGGTGTAATAATCTGTCCAAAATAGCTGTCGTAATACCTGGATCCCCCAATAGTTCACCCCATTCATTTGGGCCCTTATTAGAAGTTAGAATGACAGAAGCATTGTCATACAAGTCGTTAATTAAATGGAAAAACAAATTTGCCTCCCGTGAATCCATGGCCATGAACATCAAGTCATCAATGATGACCAGGTTTGAATCCCGGATGCGCTTCATTCTTGTTTGCGATTTTCGGGTAACATCTTCCGTCTTCAATGTTTGGATAAGCTGCCCCATGGAGATAAAAGAAACTTTGTAGCCCTGATGAATTGCCTCTATCCCTAATCCCGTTGCCAAATGTGTTTTTCCTACTCCAGGCGGTCCCAGAATAATTAAATTAAAAAGCTGATCAAGCCATGTGAATTCTTTTAACTGATTGATCTGTCTCCTACTTAGCGATTGTTGCTCGTCTACTTGGAATGCATCTATTGTCTTGTAAAACGGAAACGTTGCCCATTTTAATCGTTTTTCAATCAATTTCTCATCTCGGCGTTCCAACTCATAGCTAGTCAGATGTTCCAGAAAAGTGCGGTATGTCCAATCTTGTGATTCAGCTTCTTGAATCAGAGATGGCAAATGATTTGCCGTCTCTGATAATCGCAATGTTCGAAGCTGCTGCTGAAGTTGTTCAAGTGACTGTGTCATACTTTGTTGCTCCTTTCAACACATCCAAATATTGTGCTAATTCCCGGTTCTCCGGCTGTGTATCCAGAAGTGAAGGTTCTATGCCATGCAATGCCTTAATCTCCTCTTCTGCCCGTTTAAATTCCTCTTTTTGTTGCTGCTGTCGCTGAATGAATGCCAGTACGTCACTATATTCACTCGCACTGTATATCCCACGTTTGATGCATTCGCACAATGCTTCATCCCTAGTTCTTTGATCAGAAGCTTTAGACATCTTTAAAACGATTCCCAGCTGATCCCGAACATAACGTGGATATCTGTGATGAATTTCTTCCAGAAAAGCTTTAGCCCTTTCTTCATCTGTAAAATACGAAGATACAGTGGAAATATACGCAGCTATCCCTTTAGTACGATCTCGTGTGTGCTGCCTATCTTGTATAAGTTTTCCTCTCTCGAATGAAATGATATGGTTGGCAATAACTGGCCCATCTGTTTGTTCACGTATTACCAGACGATTCTCAGCTGTTATTTCAATATAGACATCTTTATCTTTTTGATAGGTTCCGAGAGGAACCGAATAGCGATTGGATTGATAGACGATCGTATTGTCCTTACGCACTGTTCTTGTTATACTAGAATTAATACTTGTAGTAGTAATTTCTTTGATAACCGGTTTGAGGTGTTGCTTTTCCAATGTAAACACTTCAACTGGCCTTTTTTTTGTTGTATTATGCACTTTTCGGTTCCCAGTCCTCTCCAGCCAGGATATGCAGCTTTCATTCCATTGATCAATATTTTGAAAGATGCGGTGTTTGGCGAAATTGCCCTTCACATAACCAACGACATTCTCAATTCGCCCTTTGCTTTCCGGGTCAGCTTTTCTGCAGAAATAGACCTTCAATTTTCTCGCTTCCCGATAAGACTGAAATTCCTTTGTCAGAATTAAATCTCCCGCATTCTCGTTTACCATGAGCAGGGCATCCTGATCATATACCAGTTCATCGGTCATCCCTCCAAAGTATTGGAAAGCGTGCTCATGCATGCGAATCATATCTTTTGTCGTAAAAGGCCTGTCCAGCCATTCAACATACTTATATCTAGAATGCGATAACACAAAGCTTATAAAATACAATTTTACACATTTACCTTGAGGCGTTTTCTGATTGGTTTTCCCGAAGTCTACCTGAGCTTGTTGCCCCATTGGCGGGTCAGGTATCGCTTGATAAACCCGTTGATGTGTCTCTTTTGGTATGGCATATTTTTCACGAAGTTCTTTGACATAACTACGTACCGTACTTTCCCCAACAATTAGTTTAGGGTAGTGCTCCATCAACCAATCATGGATCTGTGCCGAAGACACATCTGGGTTTTCACTCAGCCAAGTATGAATAATCATTTCATAAGCATCGAGCTTCTTAGTTCGAGTCTTTGTTGAGGCCTCCCACAAAGCCATTTCTTCCGGAGACTTTTCCAGATATTTATATACTGTGGTTCTTGATATACCAAGCTTTCTGGCTATTCTTCTTATCTTAAATCCTTGTTCTTTTAATTGCTTGATCTTCATGTACATTTCCCATTTGTCCACCTTTACTTCCTCCATAACAATATAAATCAAACTATATTATTATATCGTATCGAGGGAATTATTATCAGGGGAATAACGTCGATGCATTTGATAGGTGTTGCCCCTCCCCGGGGCAACACCTATCAAATGCAAAATACCTGCCCCCATATCTCAGTAAAAGTGTTCATTTTTATCTAGCAGGAATGGTCTACTTTAGTTTAGCATTCACAGTATTCCCGGAACAAAATTAGCACCAGACAATATTAGACAATTTACCTCGGGGTATACCTCCAATATTACTAATATTGACGGAGTCGAAAAAGTTTATACTTTAAGTTCAGCTCTATACAACCAACAATTAACTTTCGATTTAGGTAATATTCTTTATATTCCAGGGGAATCTTCTTCAAGTTTACATAAAAGAATTGAAACTGCATACCGCTTTTTAAAGAAATCATTCAAACAGGTATTCTTTGCTATCGGAGGTGATCATTCAATAACTACACCAATTTTGAAATCGTTCGATGAAGAAATTACCTTAGTTAAAATAGATGCCCATTATGATTCAGTGATACCCTTTAAAAATCAGCCCATAAACCATAATAATTTTATAAATTATGTACGGGAAATTGAAAATATAACAGAAATTATACATATAGGTGTAAGAGAGCCTTTAACCCCTTCTATGATATTGAAGAATGATAAGGTAATTACTTCAGAAGAGATTATTCACACTCAATGGAAGGAAAAGTTGGAAAGGTCTATTAATAGAAATAATAGTATTTACATTTCTATTGATATAGATGTATTAGACCCTTCAGAATCTCAAGGTACAGGGTATTTGGTTCCTTTTGGACTTAAACTAAATCATTTGATTGAAGTAATAAACTTTTTGACTGGTTATAAAGTAATTGGAGTTGACCTTGTTGAATTTAATCCATTATTGGATAAGAACAACCAAACAATGTATGTACTATTGAATGTTATTGAGAATACTATTAAAAAACTGGTTAAAAAGGAGATTCTTTTATGAAAGCACTACTTGTTTTAGATATGCAAAATGGAATATTAGAAATGAAAGACTTTAGTGAAGAAAGGAATAAAATCAAGAACATTATAAAAAGGTTTAAAGATGCGAAAGATTTGGTGGTATTAACAAAACATATAGATAAGGATCCAAATAGTCCGTTAGCCGAAAATAATGAAAAGAGTGATATTGATAAGGAATTTGCTCAATATGCGGATCTTACTATAACCAAAACCACTCCAAGTGCATTTTTTGGTACAAAGTTAGATTCTATTTTAAAGGAAAAAAATATTGATCATCTATATATTACAGGATTTAATACAGAGTATTGCTGTTTATTTACTGCTATAACTGCATTTGAAAAGGGATATAAAGTCACTTTTATCGAAGATGCAACAGGAACTGTTAATGATGATGATACCTATGAAATGAAGGGATTGGATATAAACGATTTTGTAGGTTGTATATTGGATTGGTCGGGTATAATTGAGGTTCTTTACTACGAGGAGTTTGAAGAGCAATATGCTGCATCAATATGAGAAGGCTATTGTATCAATAAATAGTGACCAGGATGTATCTTGTGAATTTTTTGAGGACTTAGTTGTAACCGATGAAGGTGAAGAAGAGATTTATGTCGGAAGAACCTTATTAAATCGTTTCATTTTAGTTCCAAGAATTGCTGGAGAAATTATTAGAGAGATAAAAAGTGGGAAGTCTATAGCTCAAGTTTCTTCCCTTTTGGATAAAAATAAGATTGAGGTTGACTTGAAAGATTTTCTTACTAATCTAATACACTTGAATTTTATAAAAAGGGTAGGTACTATTGATTTGCCTTCTGAAGAAATACCCAAAAGTGAAGGTATCACTTTTAGATTTATTAAACAAAAATATGTAAAGTGGATTTTTACTATACCTACTGGAATTGCCTATTTAATTTTTGTTTCTGTATCGCTCTTTTTGTTAATAAGTGGAAGAACGGGATCACCAATACCTACATTTGATGAAGTGTTTTGGAGTAAATCATTGTTGAAAGTGGTTTTAAGTTTAATAATACTTGATGTAATTTTTAGTTCTTGTCATGAATTATTTCACTTTTTATCAATAAGGGCAATTAGCGGCGGTCTTGGTTTTATGTCCCTTGGAAGGAGACTTACTCATTTGGTTTTTCAGACTAAAATCGAAAACATATGGGTAATACCCCGGAAGAAGAGATATATTATTTATTTATCTGGTATGCTTTTTGATTTATTTTTAATAAGTATTTTTACGTACGTTGCGTATTTTCAAGTTGGAGAGCAAAATTTGATATATCATTTATCAAGATTTTTGATCTTACTATTAATAATGGGAATGATATTTGAATTTCGATTTTATATGAAAACGGATTTATACTACGTAATTAGCGATTTATTAAAGTACCCAACTTTGTTTGAAGAGTCACTTGAAATTGTTAAAAGTATGTTAACATTTAGTAGGATTAAAGGGAACTATTTGAAAAAGGTTTGGGTCTATTCTCTATTTATGTTTTTGGGGAGCATTATTGATATTTGGATTACTATTAAATATTTTATTCCATCAGTTTTATCTGTGTATTCTAATATAACAGATTCATTTGTTTCGGGTAACACTGGAGAAATCATTGCAAATATATTAACAATATCACTAATAGGAGTAGAAGCGCTATTCGTCATTTATTTCTTTTTGAGAGATAAATATAAACAAAAGAAGCAAAGATTAGTAAATTTAAAATGAAAATTTCCATTGAGGTGTGTAACGATGAATATTATTACCTACAATTGGTCCATTCATAACGGGGAGAAAGTTGAAACTGTGGTCAAATATTGCCCAAATTGCGGAAAGGTAGTAAATTTTTATGACACATTAATGAGAAGACATAATTCAAACGGAAAAAATATTTATAAATTTACTATTTTTAAATGCGAAAAAAACCACACTTGGAATAGAAAAGAGAAAATCTTTAAATCGTATGACCCTAAGTTGGAAATTAAAAATAGGGATTTTCCGAATGAAGCACCTCGGAATTATAACGAAAAAATCAACTTGGTTACACACTTAAAAAACGGTTTTAATAAGATTTGTATTAATATAAATTATTTAGATAAACCTGTTCGTATCGATAAGTTGCTTGGAAATCACCTCATTGATATAAGTAGGAATCAAATTTGTTCATTAATTAAAGAAGGGAAAATACTATTAAATAAAAATGTAATTAAAAATAATACTCTTGTTAAAGAAAAAGATACAATAGAAATATTCATTTGATAAGAAATAAATTTATTTAAAGAGAAATAAAAAAGTAAATGATTATTTTCAGGGGATCAGTTTTATATTTTTATATTTAACCTGTAAAATTGAATAAGGAGATACCAAATCTTAACAGTATCCGAAATCCCATTGTTTTAACTTCTGATTACGAATATAGGAATCTACCACCTCTACCATCCCAATTACCAACCTTCTTACAGGTGAATATACGGAACCAAGGATTGGCGTGCCAATCCTTGGTCCTTGTTGAAGAATGTTACTGCATGTCTTCATTTATTGTTAAATTCGCCGTTTTCTTTTAAATATTGATAGGTAAATTGCAGCTCTTCCCTCGGCCTTATGCCTTTTTTTACAGCCGCCTCGTATTCTCTTAGCCAATAATCTTTCTGATTGTATGTTTTAAGCTTATTAAGCAATCTAAACAATGCGTCTTCTTTAGATTCTTCCTGAATATTGCTTTTAAAATAACGGATAGCTGACTCATATTCACACAGTTCCATCTTTAGTTTGAAAACCGTTTCAACCAATTCATTTATATTTCGCTCCCGGCTATATTCGTCATCCTTCCAAACCCATGTCTCTTCTGGCGTTATCGTTCGCTGCTTCAATCCCATTAGAAACTGATGGCATTGTTCGATTGCTATTTCTTTAGCATCCACAGTTCTCAAATTCGCAATGAACACGTTGAATAAATATGACCGCAGTGTATCCATGTCGAGATGATAATTAATAATTTGTTTCAGGGCAGAACTTATAGTTTCTTTGTTAATCCCCATACTAAATTTTCTTTTTAGAATAATATCGAATAATTCCACTTGCTCCATACCAATAGATCTAAAGGGATTGTCTGTGTTAAAGATGTAATAGCCACACCCATAACATAACATTTCATATAGTTTTTCGAGTAAATCTGTAGCACGCTTCCCTTCGTTTCCTTCAACGGGTACCTGTTGCAATTGTTTTATGTATGATTTGACCTTGAATCGCCACTTGGGACGTTCCTTTTTGCTAACATACCGATTTGGGGCAATGTAATTTTGTTTATAAGCATTTTGAATGAATTGCGTAATTTCACGTTCCAAATCATTAAGGTCAACATGTTTTTCTTTCTCTTTTTTTATCTTTTCAGCTTCTTTGTACTGCTGAAAATCTTGCAACATCCCATCAATTTCTTTTTCATCACGCACTTTTTTCGGTATCGCCTTATACAATTCAATCATCATTTTGCTTAAGTCGTCCTTACTGTATTTTTCAAGGAGCTCTCTCAGCTCAGTGACACGCATTTAACATCCCTCCCATTCGTTTAAAAAACTCCCGGATTCCCGGCATTTGCTTGTTTCAATCAACAAATGTTACTCAATGGTATCTATTTTATTTACCATGTAACCCTCTGTTTAAATAAAAATTTTAAGTGATAAACTTCGAAGGTAAATTACTTATAACAAACTGTTTTTATGTTTTCATTGGATATAGTTTTTCCTATCTGGTTCTTTCATTATATTTACACTCCTTTCATTTTTCAATATATCTTTTATAAGTTCACATTTTTATTTGAATTACATAATTAATCCGCTTTCATCCAGCTTTTAATCCTTTTCTTCGGTATCACACTCTTCACATCTGTCAAATCTATGGAAATGTGTATGTGCAAACCATAAGTTTAAAAAAAGGGTGTGATACCCAGAGTGATTAAAGTGTCACTTTTCCCTTTAATATGTTGCTGGCGAGTTTGCAGCTGCCTGATCAGCCTTTACACAATCGATGGCGACAACGATAGCTATGAGAATCGTTTCCATTTCTTCTTTTAAGATTTGAATTTTGTAACTATCGCCCCAAGTAAACCATTCCTTACTAACTTTACCGACCACTTCTCACCGTGCCGCAACACTTCAAAATCCATATCCAGCCAATTCCCACGCACTTCAATTCCTGCCGCATCAATCGTATAGCGTGCCTTAAAGAAGGATAGCTCTTTCTTTATTGTTAACACTTCTCGTCCATTTACCTCGACAATAAACTTTGGAAGAAAGCTAAACGCCTTTTTCGTAATAAGCGCGACTTCTTCTCGTTTTGTATTCATAATCGAGAACGTCTTAGGGATTTGCAAAAAGCTGCCCTCAACATAATAAACATCTCGTTCCTGTTGATCCTTGACCGTAAATTTGCCGCTTAAACTAAAAACCTTCTGCTTCATATATAGCTGCTTCATACCCGTCCTCCTTTATTTTAAAGGAATTTTTTATGATTCTATTCTCTCACATTATACCGAATCCACCAATGGGTTGACATGGCTGTTTGTACTATAATAGAAAAATAATCTTGAATATAGAAGTTAAATTAAATGCTCGTTTGTTTAATAGTCTTTGGACACTATATAAAATGCACTAAACCTTGTTATTCTGTTTCCTAGCCCTGAAGTTACAAAGGCTCAAGACATTCCTTTTGCACAAAAAATAATTCGATAAGATATTGTAGGAAAAGTAATCGAAAGAGACATCGTAATTTAATATGAAAAAGACCCAGAAATCGAAAATGAAATCCGGGTCTGAATGGGAAATGTTTTATATTATTCTACATCCCAAACAGCAATTTTGTGACGACTTCCACATGGCTTGAGTTGATGGCATTGATGTCTTGAGCTGATTTTTGAACCTTACGTATGCGGAAACATATCAATGGGTTTTAGGCTGTTTTTCTGAAAACCGAGGTATGAGGGAACATATCAATAGGTTTGGGGCTGTTTTTTCGCAAAAGCTTGAGTTGAAATTAAAATTATCATCTGTCACCCATTATGTAGGCTCAAATTGTAGGCATCTAACTCTTTTTTTACTTTAATACACAATCTGTGTGACGAACTACCTTTAGGTAAATACCCAATAAACTCATTTACTAAAATCGTAACAAATTGAGCAAAGTTTGTACCACTCAAACCCATGTCTCTAATTATATCTAGAGTATACTGCCAAAATGATTCCTGCCCCAATACCTGTAACAATTCAGCTGCTTCGTCGAATAAATTAGTATCAGTTTTATCCTCATAATGCATTATATAATGCTCAAGGATATCTTTGTACTTATCTCTGTTTTTCATTATCCTAAATACACCGAAATCCCCGTCTTCTTTTCGCATCATAAAAAAGCTATAAAGTTCAATAAATATTTTATCAATGTATTTATTAGTTAAAGAAGGTATTTGCTTATATATTTTTAGCTGCCAAATTAGACTCTTTAAATTATTAAAGGGTAGCCAGTCTTGCTGCATTAACTTGATAACCGTATACATATCAAGCAAGATATCAATGGCAATATGTTCAGCTTCCTGTGAAACGATGGTTCCATTATGGGCTACTTCATTTCTATAAATAGGTACATCATATGCAAAATATGGATAATATATCAAGGCTTGTGCTCGATTATTCTTAAAAACTTTATCAACTTTATTTACTAATGTGCCTTCTTCCTGTTTTCTTACCCCTCCATTAATCGCCGAGCAAAAGTCATAGAATAGCCCTTCAACCTGAATTGCGCCTAAGCTTACAAATGTCTGATATGCACCATGCTTAAATAAGTTATATAGAATATTAAACACTTCTTCCTTATCAGTTAGAAGGTAATGCTCCTTAACTTTTAAATAAATATAATCTAACACCTTGTTCTCATTAATGAATTTCTTTGCATATGCATAATAGGCTTCAGGGTCCGTGTTCTTTTTATCGCTTAATTTAAATACTTCTTCCTTATTAGACTTTATAACATCAAAGAATTTTGTGAACACCCCGAAATCCAAGGATATATCATATAAATAATTAAACATGGTATATTCATCAAGTTTACTTAAACTATCAACATCCTTATCGCCATTGTGAAATTGACCCATCCTATTTTTAACCTTTTCCCGCAATTCTCCAAACAGCAAAGCTTCCTTGCAATTTTTTGCTTCATAGTTGATTTTTAAGAAATACTGCTGTTTTTTATATAAATAGCTTTCCTTATCAGTTGCTATCATATTTTTAATTTTTGTAATGTTTTTATTGATAGTGGCCAAATCTGAGAGAATATCATTTATAACCGTCACATAATTGTTTATCAATCTATTGGTCTGAATATCTATATCTTTCCCACGAGCAAAATTATAGTTTGATATAAAATAGTCTTCGATTGCATCATCTTCCAAAATAATGCCATCAACTCGTTTGGCAAAGTTCTTTAGAACATCCTTGCTAGTTACATTATCATGATTGTTCTGTGCACCAGGGAACCTCATAGATTTTAATTCCGATAAATCAATGTTTGTTTTATAATCCATCTTGTCGCTCCTACCTATTGGTATCCAGTCTATTAAAATCAATAATATCCGGAAGATATCTTTTTAATAATATCAAGTGCGCTATCTGTAATAGTTGCTCCCTCATATGTCACAATGAGTTTTCCATTGTAATAATTGTCATATATCTCCTGCTTTTCAAGCCATCGCTTGTCGTAGCTTTCTACCCCCAGCATTCCTAAGTGCTCCCAATACAATTCTCTTCCTTCCGGCAGTATAATTGTAAAATCAGGTTCAATCCATTTACCGTTCTCGTACTCAAGCTTTTTTTCATACTCATAAGTAATGTCGTTTTCGGCAAGAAGGTTAGCAATAATAACCTCTGACTTACTCCTAACACGATCACCTTTCACAGTGGAATATATTCTGTTGAGCATGTGCTTTTCAACGCCAAGATATCTGCCTATTTCTTGATGAAGCTCGTTTGAAGATGTGTTGTCGGCTATTAAAAATACCAGATAATCAAGTAACCCATGTTTATATTCACGTTTTTCATCTATAGCACTTTGTATGTCATGCATTTTTGCTTCAGAAATCTCTTGTTCTATGACATCTACAATCAGCCGTCTATCTAATGGCTTAGTTGTAGTAGCCAGCCCCTTTACAACACTTTTATAAACTTTATTAACAATCGTCTTAACATCGACCTTTGATTTTTTGACAGTGGTAATCAGGTTTTTTGTTTTTGTAATATTTATAATATCTATAAGAGCTTTATCTTTTACATTTGTAATGCTCTTTAAATCAGAAAACCCTTTACACTCTATTTTTAATACCCCGCTGTTTAAATAATACGGTAAACACTGCTTTACCTCTTCATCTTCAAAATAAGGCAATGTGTGCAGCCCTTCACCCTGCTTCGCAATTTTCTTGTATGTATTTACGAGCTTTTCAGCTGATGGGAACGAACCATCAATAAAATACTTACGCTTTACATCTATATTTTTATTTGTAAACAGTAAATAGGCATTAGCAACATTTCCATCGCGTGCAGCTCTTCCGACTTCCTGATAATACTGTTCCACAGATTCTGGTATCATAAAGTGAATAACAACCCTAATATCCGGGATGTCTATCCCCATGCCAAATGCATTGGTAGCAAATATTACATTGATTTCATTGTTCTTATACCTATCAATAATTTCTTTTCTTTCCTTGGCTGTCATCTCGCCATGGAAGCAAACAGATTTGTATCCTTTTTCATTAGCTTTGTCCGCAAGCTTTTCTACACCACGTTCACTGCCAATTCTATAAACGTAAATCAATATCTTCTCATTCTTATGTATTTTGATAATATCCCAAAGCTTATCTTCTTTTTCGTTCTCATTATTAAATTGAAGCACTTTTAATGATATTTCCGAACGCATGAGAAGGTTGTCTCGAATAATATTGGACTTATCAATTTTAAACTCCCTGCAAATATCTACAACTTCCTTGGGATTTAAAGTCGCTGTTAATGCAAGGATTCTAGGTTGTTTATCTCCAGCCTCATTGTATATACAATCCAAGAAGTCTGGTATACGCTTATAAAAAGGTCTGAAGCTGGTACCCCACTGGCTAACACAGTGCACCTCATCAATCGCAAGCATAGTTATTTCATTTTTACGTTCTCTAATGCAAAATTCAAATAGTCCATCAGTTGCAATCTTTTCCGGACTTACAAAGATAAATTTAGGGTTAATCACCTTATTTGCAAAATCCTTTAAAACTTTTGCTTGCTTTGCTGAATCCATGCCGCCATGAATTGTAAGCACTTCAAAGCCTTGTTCCGCAATTTTTTCAGATTGCTCATCAATTAGTGCAATTAGTGGAGAAATTACAATTGTTATTCCACCGGAAAGTATACCCGACATCCAATATATTAAGGACTTTCCCCCACCTGTTGGCATAATGCAAAGTGTATTATCTTTTTCAACAACGTTAGATATAACGCTTTTTTGAAAATCTTTCAGAGAGAATTTACTTGCCAGGTTAGGAAAATTCCTGCTAAAAGCTTCATCTATATTAAGCATATCCAAGTCCTCCGTCTCTTATCTGCTGTTTTAAGAAGGATATTTCCTCATCATGTTGCTCTGCCACAAAAGTAAGAAAAGCATCTACGATTATGTAGCGGTATTCCGGATCAAGGTAAACATTATTTCCATCTGCTTTTTGTTTTAACATCTGGTAAATCTGATGAGCATAAAATGTGAATAATTCATATGGATAAAAATAATTCTGCTGCGTAATGCTTTTATCCACATCAATCATTAGAAATTCCGAGTCTTGCTTACAGTCAAAAGTCTTCTTATCAGATAAATACCAAAGTGCCCATATAGCATCCCTGCTCCTGTTTGGAAATAAAGCAGGATAAACCTTATAAAGCATATGACTTTTTATGCCCCCGCCTATAACTCCATAAACTGTATAGTCTTCCGTATCCAAATCGCTCACTTTTAAATCCTCATAGCAGTTAATTTGGTCATAGGTATCTTCGTCATAAAAGTTACTGTAATATTCCTCAGCAAAATAGCACAGATTACTTACAACTGTAAGCAGCTCGTTTGAATCTGAAATATTAAAATCTCTTTTATATTTTTCTAACTCTTTAGCAGAGCTAAAGAGGGTATGATGTATAATCGGGCATTCCTTTTTCAGTACTGTAGACTTGAAATATTGAGGATCATCCTCATATTCTTCAAGAGCTTCCTGGTCAAAGATTGCAATATATTTTTCTCTATCTTTTTCAAAGTTCTCTATAGCTTCTACTATGATGTTCTTAAACTTTTTAGCAACGTCAACATTCTTTTTTGATTTAACCTTTTGCACTCCTAACTTTTCAGCAACTTTTTGTATATCTTGCTCTGACACACCATAGCCAGCTTCAAGCATTATAAAGTCTTTAAAGTATTCAGGAAACCTAGCCTTAATTACCTCAAGCACTTTTTCAATATGTTTGTGTTCATAACAAACGGCTTCTACTGACCGTTCTTCTTGATGCCTATACATACATTTTCTCCCCCTTTAATTATTAATCTCGTTTCTATCCATTAACTCCCAAAATCCATTACTTGTGCAATGCTAACCATTTCATTAAGTATGGCCGATCATTATTTGTTGGCACTTCAAACCATTCAGAGCAGAGGAAATATTCTTCTCCGTATATTTTAATTGGTGCAGAATAATATCTTGCAGGGCTTTTTCCTTGAGTTAAAGCTGCTTTCTGCAGAAGCGGATATTGAATATCAAAGGTTTCTTTAGAATATTCCTTGGTTTGCATTTTCTCAACTTCTTCTTTAGAAACCTTGCCCTCTTCAAGCATTTTTCTAAGAACAGTCCTAACAATAACTCCAATTTTCATTTCCTCTAGGCCGTCTATTCCTTGTGATTCAATCACATCTAGATTAGGTGTAACTTTCCTTGTAGTAATTGACCTTTGTGATGCAGCCTGCTTTGGTCTTTTCCCTGCAAATAAATTGTACATCTGTAAACTACGCATAAATAATTCTGATGTATCAGCCACATCCCCAATTACATTTAATACTGGTTCAAATATTTTCTCAGCGAAATCATCATTTCCTATAATGCGTATTTTATAGTTTAATCCTGTATCTCTTAATACAAGATTGATGTCACCAATGCAATTCATTAAATCTTGCTCTACCGAAGGATTGATTTTCGGCGATGTAAAAATAATCGTTCCGGTGCTGAAGCCAAAGTATCCATAAATGCACATTGCTGTTCTTAAGCATTTCTTTATAACCCTTGTCACTGTTTCATCCTTTGAGCCATAATTCAAACCAGCTTCATGAAATGCAACATCAATGGCATATATATGGCTTTGATTTTCCTCATAACTGATACCTATCACATCAATTTCAGCTTGGCCAATAAGCTGATCAAGCGACTTATTTCCTTTAAAAATGTCATATCCATATTTTTGAGAAAACAACTCGCTGGAGGTTTTCATCAATTGCTCTAAATCATCTTTATTTTTTAATTCCCATTTATACGATGCTTTCCAGTTTGTTTGAACAAGCTGACATTCTTTAATGTGTTTTAGCCATGATAAAAGTAAAGATTCGCCTATTTCAATTTTCATCCCTTACCCTCATTTCCTACTTCAACAACCAACTTAATTTTTTATAACTTCTTATATAGCTGCTGCTTTGAAGCGGTTTTATCAATAGGAACAATATTTTGATGGGAGAAACCGTTATTAGTTGCCATTATAAATCCCTCTAATAATTTAATAGGAATGAATCAATAACTCTTGGTGTTACCGTCATCCCAAACGGACTTTTCACATGTTCTTGGAATGTAAAAAGTCTAATAACAAGTTCTATGTATTCTTTATCTCCAAATGGAGCAAGTGAAGCTCTAAGCTGTTTATCCGGCATTACGTAGCTTTTTGCCCCTTGAATTGCTCTACTATCAAAAATATAAAACATATTCGGCACATGAAAATGTAGATATTTTGATGCCAGCGAACGGTTATTATGACCAGAAATATCCGAAAAGACATTGGTAAGAAATAAATGCGTGTCTATAATTTCTTTTAAATTATCTATAGTGATGGTATCGTATTTCTTGAGTTCATTGATACGCATATCTAATTCTTCGCCAGCTTTCAACATCTTGGGTGCAACTACGTTAAAATAGAAATCATCTCCAGAATCTGTTTCATTAACATTTTTCCGTCTTTCTATAGCCGCCGCGTAAGATCTCCCAATAAGCCATATTTTGCCTACAATAACATCAGCTTTATTGTGATCAGGGTTTTTACGGCACATTTCGTATAGTATTTCATTACCAAAGCTCCACCCATTCCCGCAATACATTTTTGGATATCTTGAATTGTGATTTCTTTCTTTATTAACAATTTTCCACCCTCTAACCATTACTAAATCTATCTATCAAAGCAAAAATATAAGCGGTATTTCTTGATTTTCTACTGACCTCATGTCTAACTCCCGTTTCCCCATTAACCCAGCGATCATAATATGAATGAACAAATAAGAAATCTTTCTTTGATATTGCCCTTTGCATCGAAAATTCGCTGGAAGGTGTGTTGTCAATAGCCCTACCAACGTACAACCTTCCATCACGGGATGATGCTGTAAACCAAAGACCGGTTGTAGTCTGTACTTCTTCTCCCGAAGATGAAAGTCCTGAGATAACGGTATTCCATAGTGCTTCACCTTTCATTACTCTACACCTTCCTTTAATTTGATATAGTTACCGGGAAGAGCCTCGAATAATTCCGGGTAATGCCCACATCTTGCCCTAATCTGAGTATACTGTGCTTTCTTCCCATTTTTCTGTAAATACAGCCTGCGGTCATATATTTCATCAGCAAGTTTAGATGCATGCATAGTGTAATTTTCGGCCTCTGACAAAACAATCTTCATGGCTTCCTGGAGTGTATAGCTGGCAGTTTCAGTTGAGATTGTATTTGTAACGGTAGGCTGGGAGGCATCATATTTCAAAATTATATAAACAGGTTTATTATCCTTAAGCAGAACTATCTTCCCATTTTTTTCAACAACCGAAAATACATTCTCCAAATCTGTCTGTAATGTATCAAATGGAATTAAGGCATCAATTTTTATATCCATTATTATCCACCTCGCTAAAATCAGTATATTACTATTTTTTATATTTGTCCATACATTTGTATAAATATTTGTATAACTCATCTGTATAAAAATAAGCCACCAGTAGGGTATTAATCCTCAGCTGGTGGCCATAATGTATTTACATTTAAAAGATCTATCTTAACGCTGGATTTAAACTCTATGGTCATCTTGTCGTCAAATACAGTAATTCTTTCAATAAGCCGCCTTACCAACTGCTCATCATATTCCTCAACTTTGCAATCTTGCTCGCTTAAGAAGTCTGTCATTTCAGCTATTCGCTGTCTTCTTCCTTCACGCTCTGCATTCTCAACCAGTGCATTTTGCTTTAGTTCTCGCAGGCGGTAGATCTCATCAGCCACATTGTTATAATCAGCCTTTGAGTTTGCCAGCCTGAGAAGCTCGTTTTGCAGCTCATCCAATTTCCTATAATATTATCCGTGGCTTTATCATTTTCCTCATTGAGAACGGTGGCTATATTTTCTTGCAGCGTAGAAAGGAAAGTATCTTTGTTACCTAGAACTTCATTGATGGCTTTTACAACCGCTGTTTGTAGCGTTTCCTCATTTATAGTCGGGGAAGTGCAGTCCGAACCTTTCTCCTCAAGTCGACTAACACATCTCCAGACAATGGACTTATATCCTCGGTTGTTCCAATGAACCCGCCTGTAAATTTCGCCGCAACCGCCGCAATAAACGATACTGGATAGGGCGTACTTGCTGCTGTAGACACGCTTTTTGCCGCCTTTTCCGGTACGTAAATTTGCCCGTCGAATCATTTCTTCCTGAACCTGCATAAAAATTTCACGTGGGATAATGGGTTCATGGCTGTTTTCTACATAATACTGAGGAACAATACCGTTATAAACCACCCGTTTCTTTGAAAGGAAATCAACTGTGTACAGTTCTGAAGAGTAAATTCATCAATTTTTAGATGTTTTATGATAAAATGACTTATCCACATTTAGAAAATTTTTCCATCTATTTTTTCTGCTTTCAAAGTCAAAAAGAGCCGAATTTGCAAATTTCTTTTTTAAAATTGTGGATAACTTCCAGCTCTGAGGAGTAAAAATTTTTCGTGATAATTTAACTATTCCCCCCCAAAAATGCGGCTAAATATGTAATAATTTAAATAATTAGAGCTTGCTGGACGAATATTTTGGCATGGCTTAGTGACAAGTCGAATACAAGCTAAAATTTGATTCGTTCAGCAAGCCCTAATTAAACTTGGCTGTTTTGAGGGGGTTTTTATTTTGGTTACTAGAAAAGAAAAAAGAAATCGTGAAAAAGAAGCAAATTATTTTTTCGAGTTCCTTAAAATTCAGAAGCATTTTTTCAAAGACCTGATGAATAACCTAAAAAAGGTAGCAGACCACCGACATCAAAGCTATATCACTTATGGTCCAGAGGTCCTTTTATTTACGATGATGTTGAAAAATATGACCGGCCTAAAATCCATGAGAAACATGAGTGAGAGTTTTAATAAAGAAGAATGTATTAAAAATGTAGGGAAGGTGTTAGGCTTAGATTCTCTTGAAGAACTTCCACATTATGATACAATTAACGACTTTTTATCTGGCTTAGATGTAAATGAATTAGAAAAAATTAGAACGTATATGATTAAAGAATTATTGAAAAAAAGGTCTCTCGAGTCTTATCGAATTGAAGGAAAGTACTGGGGTGTCATCATTGATGGAACTGGATTACACACCTTTCATGAGAAACATTGTAAACACTGCCTGAGACGGGCATATACAAATAAAGAAACAGGAGAAACGAACGTACTTTATATGCACCATGTACTTGAAGCCAAGCTTGTCGTGGGGGATATGGTCTTCAGTATTGCCTCCGAATTTATCGAAAATGAATCAGAAAATGTTTCTAAGCAAGATTGTGAATTAAAAGCCTTCGACAGGCTGGCAAAGAAAATAAAAAAAATATTTAAAAGACTACCGATTTGTATCTTGGGAGATAGTCTCTATGCATGTGAAACGGTATTTAATCTGTGCAGGGCGCACAAATGGAAATATATATGCAGATTTAAGGAAGGGAGAATTAAAAGTATCTCGACGGAGTTTAAGGCAATAAAAGAGCTGGAACAAAGTAAGGATCAGAATTCATTAGTTTGGGTGAATGATATTGCCTACAAAGACAGAACGGTCAATCTGATGGAGGCCACAATGAAAACAGAGGATGGGAAATCGAAAGAGTATGTATTTATAACGGATATTAAAATCACGAAAAAGAACGTGGAACGACTCATCGCTGCAGGAAGAAGCCGCTGGAAGATTGAAAATCAAGGATTTAACGAACAAAAAAATAATCGTTACAATATAGAACATGCCAATAGCCAAAACTACACAGCCATGAAAAATCATTATTTATTAGTTCAAATAACAGATATTATTAGACAGCTGTTTGAAAAAGGTTCGTCAATCTTAAAAGCACTCAAAAAAACGGCAAAAGAAAAATCCTCAAATCTGTTGGAATCGTTTCGGACACGTATTTTAACAGACGAGGATTTCACCCATTTAAGTAAGCCAATACAAGTAAGGTTTACTTAATGGTTATATTATAGCAAAGGATGTGATGTAAAAAAAGGTTTTTTGAAGTTATCCACAATTTTAAAAAAGAAATTTGCAAATTCGGCTCTTTTTGACTTTGAAAGCAGAAAAAATAGATGGAAAAATTTTCTAAATGTGGATAAGTCATTTTATCATAAAACATCTAAAAATTGATGAATTTACTCTTCAGAACTGGTGAAAAAACTCAATATATTGACTTCCACCCTGTTGATGGTATATAGCAGAGACTGGAACTAACATCTTAATATTAATATAACAGATTAAACGCCTTTCTCGTTTATAAGATGGCTGTTCATAAATTTCTACATATTCATATTGAGATTCATCATCTGTTCGAAATACTGCTCGACCTTTTTCACGCATTGCAACATTAAATAAGTCACTTTCATATTTCAACTCAGGGAGATCAGTAAAATATGCGAAATGAATGTTCTTTAATTTTCTTGTACTCCCTTGAAGGTTATATGGCGAAGGCCATATTTCTTTACTACTAGTAATCCCTCGCTCCCCATCTTTAGAAGTATGATGAAATAACCTTAAATAGTGATCTTTTGTAATTCTAATGTTTGGAACCTCTATTTTATAAATTGGTTCAGAAATTGAAATATTGCATTCAGCTATTTGTAATTCATCCTTTGTCAAATTAGAAGAACTTTTAAAACTTAAAAATGCTCCCGTAGAATAATCTAGATTACACTTAATATTCCAAAAGGTATAAGTATCCGATTTTATTTCAACGACATTATCCAGAGTTTTAGGTCTAAAAAAACGACCATTTATTTCCAAACCATAGAGATAAAAATTTCTAAAAATATTCCATTCTGGTTTTAAAGTTGACAAAATAGCAAAATAAACTTTTCCTGCGTATTTTTCACTATAACTATTATTCTTTATCCCACATTTCGCACGTCTTAAATATAGTTCATTCTAATTTTTGAATGAACTATATTTAAATGGCTTGGTGGGATGATATCTTCTTATTTTTGAGGAATTTTCGATAAAATTCTTTTCAATTCGACATTCTTTTCATGAATTCCTCCTATTGTGTGTTATTCTCCTTTGTTTTCGACATTTTTTGACACGTATATTGATACATCATACCCGCATAATTCAATGATTTTTTTGGCTTGTGAATCAATATTATCGGGTAAGAGCCTTATTTTTTGTTGATTTTGATTTATAAGGATCACGGTAATATCTTCTAATTGCTCTAACAATGCTTGGCCTGTGGGTTGATAGAGTTTCCTTTTTCCTTTCAAGATTAGAGATAGGTTCTTTTCTTTCAGTTCTTTTCTAACTCGATATTCTAAAATTCCATAGATTAATAAAGCCATCACATACACAATACCTAAGGCCTCAACCCTTTCCGGGGTTTTTAAGTAAATGGCATCAATCATTTGTGAATCTTTGATTAATCGGAAACGGGTCTCAGCGGCCGACTGTCCTTTATAAACCCTCAAAACTTCTTGATTGGATAGTGTCTCCTCATCTAATTTATTTGTGATTAAAACAAAAGTGCTGAGCATTTTTTTCTTATTTTCGATAAAATCATGATCTTTTTCAAACGATTCCAGTTGTATTTGATAGATTTGTTCTTGTTTTGTCTGTTCGTCCTTTTTAGGTCTTCCTCTCTTTTTTCGTTTGATAGGTTGATCACTCATCTGGACGTTTAGTTTATAACAGAAATATGAAGCCTTTTGTTTTTTCTTAAAAGATTGAATTGCTTCTAGTGCGTCCTCTTTACAATGAAAGATAACTTTACTCAGTTTTTCTATCTCTTTTTTTAATTGTATTTCTTCCTTTTCGATCGCCCGATTTAGGGTTTTCTCTTTTCGTTGATCTAAATTGTTTGAGTGGACAACAAGAAACCGGTAAGGAAGGTTTTGAATTTGTCTTTCAAAAGCTTGAATTTGGTAAATAGCTGCGTCTTTTTTATTGCTAAGTGAGCCTACCCTTTCCCAGTTGTTGAGCAACCATGCCTCTTTCTTTAGTTCTGTGCTTAAACCGAATGTATCAGGTAAACGGGAAATAAACGATAAATTTTGTTGTTGAATTTCCGCTAGATTTTCCGTTGTGATTAATGCAGAATCGGCTTGATAAATGAGATTTTTCCAATCTTCATGGGAAAGGATTTTTCTCATCTTTTGAATAAATTCCACATTCCAAGATTTATCCGAAGTATTCCCATTTTCTACTTTTGCAAGGATAGGAATTCGTTCAGGTGTGACCCCCATCCCCAGAACGATTTGTTTTAAGTCAGGCCTATGGGCCTTACTATACCCGTACGTAATTTGCAGTCCATCTTCCTTCGGTTGCTTATATTCTCCGTAAACAGAAATTGAGGTTGTATCGTTATGCAGTACACCAATAGGAAGATTCAATTTTTTTAGTGCTTTTAATGCAAGGGTGGAATAGACTTTCCATGCTTCGGCTTCATACAAGTAATCTAATGCTCTTCCTAATGCATCATCATTTAATTGATCGGGTGAAACCGATGTATCGAAAAGCATCTCAGAATCTAGGTTTTGATAGAATTCATGAACCTTATAAAGGGGCTTGCCACTGCATAAAATGTTTAAGACAAGGGCTTTAATCCTTGTTCCGGGTGAGATATGACAACGGACAGAATCCCATTTGACTAAATCATTAATGGTTTTTTCGAGTTCTATTTCATCACACAGTTTAGATAAAAGTTGAGACGGCCCCACATGTAAGGTTAAAATTTGATCTGACATAAAAATTTCCTCGTCTTCCCCTAGTTTAGATAATCATTCAATTCTACAAAGAAGGAGAAAATTCCTTTAAAAAAATCTTAAAATGGAAAAATTTACGTGCGGAATATGCGCTTTATGATATACTGGCTTTCGTTTATAGAAGGTTTAATTCTTTGAATAGAAGCAAGGTATGCCCCACAACAATCATAAGGATGTAAGCCACTTCCACAAATACATTCGACATGTGGATCTTTAAATAGTTCACTTATCGGCTTTATACTTCCATGACACTTTTTATACTTTTTTCCACTCCCACATGGGCATAAATCATTTCTATTAATTCTTGACACAAACTATTACTCCCTTTTATGTAGAATATATCTGTAATGTATCTTGTTAACTATTAATCCTTCCTTCATCAAGGTTATCTAACAAGAATTTAAAACATATTGATTTAGTGGTGTGTTAACCTAATTAAAATTTACAGATCACAATTTCAAATCCTATTAGTAACATTCTATGTGGTTAATAGGTTAATAGGTTTATAAAACACGAATGTTGTGTATTCTTGTTTAAAAAACAGTTAAAGAAAGAGCAAATCTCCAAATTTCTTACCATTCTATTAAGCAAAAATCCTTCAAAGAATCCAGTCTTGTAACCGTGGTGTAAATCGAAATCGTTTTCACATATGTATAGTTTCAATCCGTCTCCTCCTTATTCTTTCAATGTGGATTTCAATAATAACACTTT
Source organism: Weizmannia sp. FSL W8-1119 (assembly GCF_038008605.1). Taxonomy (NCBI): domain Bacteria; kingdom Bacillati; phylum Bacillota; class Bacilli; order Caryophanales; family Bacillaceae; genus Heyndrickxia; species Weizmannia sp. FSL W8-1119. The sequence continues at coordinate 2,785,141 of NZ_JBBOZL010000001.1, forward strand.
AATGATTGAGCCACAGTTTCCTGATAGATCCTGTTTAATGGTAAGCATTCGATTTAAAAGTTAAAGAATAATACCTGTAATTGGTTTTTAAACTAACTGCATATCAAATTCATCCGAATTCCATATGTATCAAGCAAATAAGATTGAGTAGAAACTAAAATTCTATCCATATCCCCAGTTATCTTTTTACTATCCACTCCCGGTTGAACAATATTTATTTCTAATTTAGAACCATACACTCTTAGTTTGTTCTCTATTTCTTTTAGTTTATCAAGATCCCCTAATTCAAATCGTGATACAGTACTTTTTTCCATCCTTTGAATTTCTCTTTTACGCATTCTTTTCACAATTTCTTTAGTATTTTGTTTCCAAATAACTGACTTTTCTGCTTGACCACAGACTTCATATAAATCACTAACTCTCGAACCGGGTGAATCTCCGTGAGAATACTTGCAATGATAAAATTCAAAAATAATATCGTTTTCACTTTCCTTTATAGCAATTATATCGGCAATCTCCCCCGCATCATCATCATCAAAAACAATACAGGAGTCACCAGTATCTAGTAATTTTTTTATGACATTATATTGTATGGAATCAGAAAATTTTTCGATTGTCTGTGATTCTTTTTTAATGTTTACCCCCATTGATTTCCAATCCCAAGAAAAAACTTGATTTGACGGAAAACTCTTGTCCTCATGGCTATCTTTTAATGTTACATATAAATTTCCTTCAAGAGTTGACTGGTCTACAAATTTAATTATTGGCGGATATTCTTGAAAGAAATCAGCAAGAAGAGTTTTTTCTTGCTCTTAACAATTCTTGTCTTATTTTTGGAAACTGATTTAATTCGGAAAGAATTATCCGATATTGATAATTCAAAGTTCTCTTTAAAACCTTCATTTCCAACATAGAATTGTAATACATCCTTTTTTGATTGTATTTCTGGCAATTTAATATCAACTTCGTATATAGGTATTTTAATTCCATCTCGTTCTAAAAATAAATTATCATCAGTAAAAAAATCTAACTCCAATGGCCAATCAATTCTATAGGGAATTTCATTTGGAAGTTCCTTGATGACTTTAGGAACTAATACTCCCTCTAGTATTTTTTGAGGATCAATAGTAGGATCTAAAACTTTGTCTATTATCTCATTGCACCAATTCATCCAATAATCTATACTTTCAACCCATTTCGCCCAAATAGTCCCTTTATGGGAACAACCAATGCTAACCTTTCCTTTGCCATTGTATCCGACTCCAAAAAGATTAGACTTATAACTATTACTTTTTGAGGCCTCAGATAAACCTTGTGCTATATCTACGCCAGCAAACATTTTGTATCTTATTGGGCCATTAATGGCAGAGTTTAAACCAACCGTCGCAAGCATAAGACGATTAATACCATATAGACATCTAAATATATTTTCTCCAGTTATTCTGTTACTCTCCCCGAAAATAGCTTCAACAAGCTTATTCGCTAAAGATTTATCTGTGGCATTAACAAAAGCAACATTTTTGTCTTGATTCCAGTAAATTACATATAATTCCCAACTAAGGTTTGAAATATTATGTTGAGTAGTCCATCCAACATTACTTTCTTTCGGTTCAATAATGACTAAAACTTTCTCTTCATCGTTAATATAGTACTTGCATATATTTTCATCGAGAACTGTAGTCCACTTTTCCCATGCCCATGATTTTGTTTTTACTATATATGCATACATACTAACTTTTGGAATAATTTGTTTTATACCAATTTTGTCGATACCGTTCCCTTTAAACCTTTCCTCTAAATCTTGTAAAGCTATTTCACGATTGATAAGCCCTTCTGATTTGATTGATAGTAATTGATTCCAATCTGAATCTCTATTATATAAATCTCTTATAGCTTCTTGCACTTCTTCATTTGCAATATTTGCTACAATTTTTGCATCTCCTAAACCTTTTTTTGTTCTGGCAAATCTCCCAATAAATTGAAGAGTTATAGGAAGGGATTTGTATTTATCATGGATTGCCGCTATTTTTAAGTTTGGTATATCAATGCCTTCTCCAAACATATTTACACAAACTACAATTCTAGATTCTAAGTTTTTCAAAGCTTGAATCCCTTTTCTCTTTTCACTATCACTAAGACCACTAATTAACAAAACTGGTTTAAACTTTTTATATTTCTTATTATATATAGAATCGTATAATTCCTTTGCACGATTTTTTGTACTAGCCCTAACCAATAATATATGATCGTATCCAGCATCAATGTCCTCTTCCAATAGCTTAACTGCTTCCCTCGCTATCATTTCATCACTTTTCTTATCATTAAATTCTTCTAATGGATAAAACATTATTGGTTGAAAATATCCTTGTTCTTGAGCCTTTGATAGAGGAAAATTATATATAATTTTTCCATCCATCTTTTTTTCGTCATTTCTGAAAGGAGTTGCCGTAAATTGAAGAATTCTATTATTAACAAAAAAACTTTTGAATTTACTCCATGTTTTTGCACTAATATGATGTGCTTCATCAACTATTAAAGTATCAAATTCTTGTGCAAGGTATTTCTTATATTCATCTGGGAATAAATTCGCTAATTGCATAGTTGTAACAATAATATTAGCTGGATCAACAAATTCCCTAAATTCCTCAAAATTATCAAATTGACTTGCTAACAGCGCAACATTGGGCGGCAGAACATATTTGTCATCAAGAATACCAATTTGGTAAAGAACCCCAAATGTTTTTGCTTTATCAAAAATTTGTTGCCTAAGTAGATTAGAAGGAACCACAATTAAAGTCTTTAAACACTTTTCGGCAACAATTGTAGCTAACATTGTTTCTGTTTTTCCAGTTCCAGTAGGCATAACAATAGTAGCTGCTTCTCTACTAACTGTCCAAAATGAGCGAATTGCACAAATTGCTCCAAATTGAGGTGGTCTCAGTCCTATTTGATTATTACCGTCAGCAAGAACTTCTTTAAAACTATTATTCCAAGTAGTGACCACATCTTGGGGTTTAAGAACTTTATTTTCATTATTAATATTACAGAAAAGAATATTATTTCCTTTTTTAATTGGTTTTGTTTTCATCTTATCCCTCCCACCTTATAGAACTACTCATAATATAGGGCTTGCTGAACGAATCAAATTTGGTCAGATACAAGCCAAATTCCGATTATCAAAATATAAAATAGTGTTGTGTAAAAATCTCAAAAAAAGAACCCTGAGCTTGCGCTCCAGATTCAGTATGAGGAATTGAAGGGCTACTACTGTTTCGCTGGTCTCCTGAAGGCGTGCTCGAATAAGGCCCAGCCCATACTTGCGCTTGCCTTCGCCAAATTTGCCTTCAACGGCATTACGTTCAGAGGCATCCTGCCTTGCGACGCGTTCCAAGGTTTTGTCTTCCGTTCTGGATGGGCGTCCTAACCTTGGCCCACTCAGACGAATGCCAAGAGATTTGCAGTATGCCAGATTATTACGGTTTCGGTAAATTTTATCTGCCAAGATCGCTTCCGGATAAAATCCGAACCGGTTGTAGTAGTTTTCAACAGATTCCTTGAGAGTGGTCCCTTCATTGTAATTTTCCCAGTCGAGGTGCTCAATCAAGGCATAACCATCTACGACACTGATGGCGACTTTTGAACCGAACTCCACGTTCGCTTTTGCCTTGCCGCGCACAATTGGACGGACATGTGGCTGGGAAATGCTTACAATCCGGTGGTCAACCCGGTGTGTTTTCTTTTTGTACATTTCTGCCTGTTGGCGGTAAAGTTCATGAATCACGAGAAGTTGCCTGTATTCATCTTTGCTTAAAAGAGACAGAGAGCTTTGGGAAACAAGATTTTTAATGATCTCCAGATCTCGTTTCACATATCCGAGCTGTTTGCCTACAGCTTTCCGGATTTTCCGGGCGCCAGCTTTACGTTGCTTAGCGACAGAAAGATAGTCCTTGCGGGCTCTTTTTCTGTAGGTCCGTGGCTTACGTAATTTCCCTTTGTGTGGTTCATGCAGGACATCAATGATATGTTCCAATTTCTCACGGGCTTCGTTCAACAACCCGAGGTCTGTAGGGTAAGCAATATCAGCCGGTGCACAGGTTGCGTCCAAAATGAGCTTTCCTCTGTTCTTCGTTTTGGGAGAAGCCGATTCAGTTGAATGCTTTTCTGAATCGGAACCGGAAGGCTGAAGATCGCCACGATCATGATCATGATCATTACGATCTTCATCATCATGATCGTCATCGTCGTGATCCTGATCATCATTGTTGTCGTTTTCCTTAGATGCTTCTTCCAATTGGCGTTTTTGTTCTTCCAGAACGATCCATTCATTCAGTTCGTTGATGATATTTGCGCCCAAACGTTTTCTAAAACGAGTCATCAGAGAATGGTCGAATGGGGCTTTTTCCTGGAATTCAGGCAAGCCGATAAAATACTGAAGATACGGGTTTTCTGTGATCTGTTCGACTGTTTCCCGGTCAGACAGCCCAAGCCGTTCTTTGATATAAAGAGCCCCAAGAGCGATTCTGACAGAATAAGCCTTTTCGCCTTTGAATTTCTTCTTGAAGGACTTGGCATACTTTTCTTCGGCCATCCACCAAGGAATCATTTCAGCAAGACGGACCCAGCGATTTTCTTTATTTCATTTCCCACCGAATGGTAGAAAAAAATCATCTACAAAAGTTAATTGATGTTCGGTCTTTTTGTACATCGTAACAGCCTCCAAGTGCAAGGTGTTTTACGTGTTTCCTTTGAAATCCTTACACTTTATATTCGACAAAAGTAGCCAAAATCCTTGTCAAATCTGGAATTTTTGCTTATTCAGCAAGCCCTATAATAATTCTGGTAAGTAATCTCTCCATCCTTTTCATAAAAATGTCTTTTACCAAAGTTGTTATTTTGTTGAGAATATAAGGCTTGTAGATTTTGAACTAACTGATTAAATCGTAAATCCGGTTGTTGTTCCCATATTTTGAACAACAGAGTTAATATCCTTGGAATCCTCTTCGGATCTCTCACTTTCATATCCCTCCAATACAAAAAAATATCTGCTTACTTTACCGAATAATTTATCTTATCACTGCTTACTTTACCGAGTAATTCACCGGTTAGCTTATTGAGTAAAATTCAAGAACTGGTTAAACCCTTTGATATCAAGGGATTCTTGATAATAACATTCGGTAAAGCAAGCATCGAAGGATACTTCGATGAGTACTTTACCGAAACACTAATTAACGAACTGCTTATTTTACCGAATTAGAGAGTGCTTTCATTTTCTTGAATATCTTGCTTCTAATCCGGCAATTGTCATATTTTCATTCACATCATTATGTGGTATTAATAAATAAACCCATTCTTTACCACCATTTTGCATTTCATGTTTGGTTGCATACTTACACCATTCAATCGCTGCATGTTTTTTTGCCTCTACTTCTTTATCGCTATCAATTTTATTAGCTGCTTTCAATTCTACCAGATATTTTTTATCTTCCGTTTCTACTATAAAATCTGGATTGTATGATTGTTTTTGATTATAATAAATTTTTAATTGATTTAAAGCTGGTTTAAACCAAACCTTCACCTTTGGATCCTGCTCACAAATAACGGCAAATCGGCGCTCATTTTCTGCATCAAATTTTTGAATTGAATATAGACAGCGACTAAACCCACCAAAGCTCATTCCCTTTATTGCTGAAGGATTTTTCACAGGTATTCGGAAATCTCTAACCTCTTCATCAATATCCACAGAGAAGGTATTTGTTTTAAGTACTTCGAAATCACTTCTCACATGAACATCATACTCGACTTTTGATTCCACATAATGCTCTAACATTTGTGAATGTATGCTATTTGCTAATAGTTGTTGATTATATAACAAAACATTTCTCACATCATTGTCATCTTTTAAGTACGATCTTAGATGATCAATTAACTGACCTACTAATTTATAAAGCAAATCAGCATGCTCTTCGTATGATATATCATCAAAATCAATTAATCTAGAAATAATATAGTTCTCTAATGGTTCATGTTCATTAATCTCCACTTTGAAATGCAGCGTATCTCTTTGCCTAGTTCTAAGTTCTTGCAATAGAATATCTTGCGTAACTGGTTGTAAATTAATATTTGCGACATCTAAATCAAAATCTTTAAAACCCCAAGTAATTTGGTTTTTCGGTTGAAGAATGATTTTTGGAATGTCTATTGTTTTCTCAACAATGTATTCAGTAACAGTGCCAACAATTTCTTCAACTATATTTGATTGATCTTCAAAAACAAATTCTATCTGACCTACAGGGTATGTAGATTTTACCTCTTTAATAATTTTTTGTTTTATTTCCGGTTTTGTTAAATGTGTATTAGATGGAATTTCAGTTAACTTTTGAATTGTCCTAAGTGTTGTTTCTGCAATATTTCTTTTTATTTCTACTCTTTTCTTAGCACTATCATCTTCTTTATTTAAGTCATCTCCGGCGATCTTTTGAATAATACTTTGTTTTACATTAGATTCAACAGAAACAACCTTCTTTTGTGATTTTGCAACATCTTTGCCAATGTAAACACCTTTGCGAATGATAGAATTCGGATTGTTGGCTTCATCAATAATTTCTTGGAATCGATCGTGAGCGATAATTGTCAATCTATCAACCGCTTTAACACCCGTTCGTTTTCCATATGGCAAACGAAGTCCACGGCCAATAGATTGTTCAACCAAAGTTTTTGAATTAGCAGCTCTTAATGGGATTATTGTATATAAGTTTGTAACATCCCAGCCCTCTTTTAATTTGTTAACATGGATTACAATTTCAGTATTTGAGTTCGGATCCTCTAATGCAAGCAGTTCTTGAATCGTTTCGTCTTTTTCTTCACCTGATTGTTTTGAGTGAACAGTAATTACTTTATCTTTATATTTTCCATCAAAGAAATCATCACTTTTAATGATATTCAATAATTTTTCAGCATGTTCTGTATCTTGAGCAACGATTAGAATGAATGGTTTTACAATGGGCTGATTATTCTCCCTTGCATATACTTCAAGTTCAACTTTTGTTTCTTCATGTACCAATATACCGTCATTAAGTTTAATGAGTTCTAATGAATCCTCATCAGAATAATTAGATGGATCAAAGTTTTCACGAGTAGCAACAGTTGGCTCTTTAACATAACCCTTTTCCATTGCCATATATAATGGAAAACTATAAATCACATTTTTAAATGGAATGGATCTCTGCCCTTTTTCAACTTGTGGTGTTGCCGTTAGTTCTAACCCTAAAACTGGATTCAATTCATTTAATACTCTAACTCCTGCTGAAGCCCGATAACGATGTGATTCATCCATTAATAAGACTAAATCAGGTAATGAAGATAAATATTCAAAATAACTTTCTCCAATATACTCACTTAGTCTTTTAATTCGAGGAGAATTTCCACCTCTTACCTCTGTATTAATTTTTGAGATGTTAAAAATATTAATCTTTACACTATCTGGGTCAAGCAGCCACATTGCACTTTCTTCATAGTTTTCACCTGTAATGATTAATGGTTCTTTTGTAGCAAATTGCGAAATCCCTTTGAAAACATATTTTTTAGTATTCGGTGTGAAATCCTGAATTAATTTTTCATATATTGTCAAGTTTGGTGCTAAAATAAAATAGTTTTTTATTCCTTTTGCCATATATAGATACGATAAAAACGCTCCCATAAGTCTAGTCTTTCCAACACCAGTAGCAAGGGCAAAACAAATCGATGGAAACTCCCTTTCAAAGTCCTCAACACTTGGAAAAAGATTTTTAATAATGTTAAGCTTCCGCTGAACTTGTTCAGTGGATGTATTTTTTTCTAGGGAGATGTTATCTACTACTTCCGCTAATATTTCCAAAGATTCCCTTTGTGGGTCTCGCAGGCTAAGACGACTTGAGATTTGCTTAACAAAACGATTCATTCTACATCCCCCTCATCAAATAATTCTATCTGCTCAGGCTCTTTTTCCATCATAGGTAGGTTTTCAACATTTAAGCTATAATCGTCTCTTCCAAACTCGCATTTTTCCAACACAGATTGAGGTATTTTTTTAAATGTGATATTCGGAAAATCATCTTGGTTTACATTAAATGCTTTACAGCAGACCAATAATGTTTCATCTTCCTTCATTTGGTCAGCAATATCATCCGCTAACTGTTGATTAACAAATTGTGTAGTAACAAAGATAAAATCATTTTCAGTTGATTGGCCATGTTTCCAATATAAATTTTTATCAGGATTATATTTAAATCCTTCAAGCTTACACATAGCTTCTGCTAACATTTCGGCATTATATTGTTTACTAATAACCCAATTACCATATTTATCTTTTTCCAGAAGACTTGGAGCCAATTTATAGAATCTAAATCCTCCGCCACCATGCCAATCAACTATTTTACTAATACCACTTTCATCAACACCATCAATAACTTTTTTCATTCTTGGTATTATATGTGTAAAGCAATGGTTTTTTAATTCAATCATTATCCATCTGCGCCCCATTTTATGTGCAACAGCACCTGTAGTTCCTGAACCAGCAAATGAATCTAATACCCAATCTCCTTTTTCTGTAACTAAACCAATTAAGGTCATAATTAATTTTTCTGGTTTTGGGTAATCAAAAGCCCTTTTACTACCAAAAATAGATTCCATTTCTTTTTTTGCATCATTATTAGTTCCATGTTCGTCTAAAATAGAACGTAATACCTTTCCTTCTTTAGGCATATAAACCTTGTGATGCGCAGTCCAACCATTCCTTCCCTTAACTACCCTTATATTACCTTCACGTAATTCTTTATAAAATGTTTCTTCGGATTTTTGAGAATAAATCTTTAATTCAGTTCCATCTTCACATTTATATTTAATAATTATTGGATTTTGTAACCCCGGTCTTGACAATGTGTCCCAATAATATCTTCCATTAGCATCAACTTCTTTATATCTTTTTAAATATTTTTCATCATAACTAATTCTCCATTTATTCACCTGTTTTTCTTTATCCTTTGCATAAACCAGTATATACTCATGATCTAAAGCAATATATCTGGAATCGTTCCCTCCTCCTTTCCTTTTTTTCCAAATTAAATCTCCTATAAAATTGCTTCTTCCGAAAATACTATCCATTAATATTTTCAAATAAGCATGCTCGTTTTCATCAATATTGACAAAAATAACACCATCATCTGATAGTAAACGGTAAAGGATTTCTAACCTTGCTTGCATTAACGAAAGCCAAATACTATGCTCTATTCCATCATCGTAATGTTCAAATGCATTACCCGTATTATATGGGGGGTCAATATAAATACATTTAATTTTATTTGTAAACTCCTCCTCTAGTGCCTTCAGTGCAAGGAGATTATCCCCATAAATTAATCTATTATCAAACAAATCTTCTTCAGTATATTTTTTATCTGCATGATAGGAATACTCGGAATCCTCAAGTAAAATTCTGGGTTCCAAGTTTATTTTTTTTTCTTTACCAATCCATGTTAATTCAAGTCGAGTTTTATTCAAACCCCACACCTCTTTCTAATAAATTCTCCATTTCAGCCCAAACAAATGTTTATTCGTAACTTTTTGCTGGAGTTTAGCTTCAATTCCTTCAAATAATAAATCTTTTTGTTCATCTATTTTATCCTGCTGATCATATAAATTTCTTCTCATATCATTTCGTTTCTTTTCAAGTTCTTTAATTTTTTTATTCATTCCTAGTTTTTCTTGTAAATTTCGAATTGATTTTGATTCCTTTTTTAGATAATCAATTTCTACAGAAAGTTCATCAATTTCCGCTTCAAGTTTTAATTTTAAATCTTTAGCCCATCTATCTAATTTTTCTAATTCTGAATCCATATATTCTGCAGTTCGTTCCATTATACTGTTTAATACCGCTTCTACCTGACATTCTTTAATATATTGAAGTGTATTATTTATAGAATTAGGTATTTCAATTTCTTCATGTTCAATCGCTGGTAATAAAAATAATTTCTCACAAATATCTTGGTCAATCTGGTTACCACTATTATCTACAGCTGAAAATATTAGATACTGTTCAGTTTCGACAGACTCTACATTAAGCAAATCTAAATAAAGCCAGCCGTCAGTGCCAACTAACGATTCAATAACACTAATCTTACCTTGATAATCACAGTATCTAAAGGTAACCTCTTTTGGTATTAACACCCTACCCTTGGCTTGTTTAACCCATTTTTCAGCTAAAGGGTGGGATAACCGATAGTGAACAACATTATTAGTACTTTCTTCCTTTTTTATTTGGGACATCAATTGATACTTTTTCTTATCTATAATAAAGGTTAATGAATTATCATCAAATACCGCTTCTCTTTGACCCTCAATTTTTGAAAGATTCCATAAAAATATCTCTAACTTATTCAACTGTATAGTTGTCTGTTCAAAATTATCTCTTAACTTTTCCCTTACTTCGTCATCAAAGTTTTCCATTAAACTTATACGTGTGTCTTGCATTTTAATTCGTATTTGTTCGTCCAATTCTTCTTGTAACCTGTTAAATGCATCATCAATCTCTTCTGCAGTTCTACAGTTCTGATAAATTTCTTGTATCCGTTTTTCAAAGTCAACTCCGGACTCCAACGAACCCAAAATTTCATCAGATGAACCAAATAATCCTTCGAACAGCTTGAACTTTTCTGAAAGTAAATCATAAACTCTTTGGTCTGCAGCATTCTTTTGATTCAAAAAATTTATCACAACTACATCATATTTTTGTCCATAACGATGACATCTTCCAATTCTTTGTTCTATCCTTTGAGGATTCCATGGTAAATCATAATTTACTACTAAACTACAAAATTGAAGGTTTATTCCTTCCGAAGCAGATTCAGTTGCAACCATGATATCAGCATGCTCACGAAAATATTCAACTAACGCTGCCCTCATATCAGCAGTTTTTGATCCCGTAATTTTACCATCATATTGGTGTTTCTCTATCCACCATTCATAGATTCTTTTTGCATCTGAATCTGAATTTTGACCGTTAAACATAACAACGTTATACCCTTTTTCTGTTAGCATCTCTTTTAAATATCTTTGTGTTCTTCGTGACTCTGTAAATATAACTGCTTTTTCATTAGCTCCTAATTCTCTCATTTTATTAAAGCCTTCATCTAATGCAAGGAGTAATGCGCCTCCTTTGGAATTTTTTGTAATAGACCTTGCTAATTCATAATAGGATTCTAACTCTCTTTTCTCTGATAATATTAAATTAATTATCTCTTCTTCCGTTAGTTCATCTATTTCAATTTCTTCTTCGTTCCATTCTTCAATGGTATCATCAAGTTCGTCAATATCTTGATAAATTATTTCTTCGTTATTTAATCGATTATCTTGTATTTTCCCAATTAAAAGTTCATCCAAACTTTTTATTAACGATTGAAGTGTATCAGTTAGTGCAAAAGTTGAAGAAGCCAAAATTTTCCGAATAACTAATGTCATTAAAGAACGCTGACTTTTTGGTAAAGCAAATAACAAATCTCTTTGTAAATATGATGATACTTTTTCATATAATTCCCATTCTTCATTTGTCGGCATAAACTTTTGTGTGATTGGAATACGTTGAGTGTATTTTACATATTCTGTAACCTGACGTCTTAAAGTTCGATGTGTAACGGGACTTATACGTTGCTTTAAATCAATAAAATCAGCTTGTGACAACTCTTTCGTTCCTCTGGAAAACTGTTTTCTAAAAGAGATCTCATCCCCAAAAATATGTGGATCAATAAAACTGATTAATCCGTAAAGTTCCATTAAGGAGTTTTGTAATGGAGTAGCTGTTAATAATAATTTTGGAAAACCTCCTGTTGCAGAACGTAATGCACGAGCAATTTTATTAGATTTTTTATAAACATTTCTTAAACGGTGTGCCTCATCAAAAATTATTAAATCCCAATTAACTCTTCTTAATTCAATTGCTTTATTTTTCGCAAAATATAAAGACGTTATAACTACCATATCTTGTTGATAAAAAGGATTCATTATTCCAGCAGCTTGCATCTCTTTAAAATTTTTATTTTCTAAAATAATAGATGGTATGTAAAATTTTTCCAATAATTCTTGACTCCATTGTTTACGTAAAGGAGGCGGTACTATAATTAAAATATTTCTTTTCCTTTCAGCCCACAATTGACTAACAATTAGTCCTGCCTCAATAGTTTTTCCTAATCCAACCTCATCTGCCAATAATGCGCCTCTTTCAAGTGGTGCGCGAAAAGCAAATAATGCTGCTTCAACTTGATGGGGATTTAAATCCACCGTTGCATTTATTAACGATTGGTTGAGTCGTCCAATTGAAGAAGAAGAGTTTTGTTTAGTTAATTCATATGCATAGTATTGGCTATGATAATATGTACTCATTTAACCTCCCCCATTTCAAATATCCTGTACAAATATACTTTCCGTTGATATCATTAGTTCTATTTTACCATATTACAAAGATGTCTATCTATTTCACCTAATAATTACGTATGTGTCAAGTTTTTCTCGATAAGAGCTTTTTGCGATGTTAACAATTTTTCTTTCAATGCAAATAGAACACCACCAGAAATATAATATTGTCAGATAAATATATGCCCATTTTCACTATAAAGTCAATTTTACACGCTTAAAAAATGTACTGTTATCAGATAATTGTTGAAAAAATATAGAAATGTATCTAAAAAAAGGCGCACGAATCCAATGATCCACAAGCGCTTTTTTTGAAATTGATTTCCTTTATGTGGATAAGTTAAGAAACGAGGCTTCTCATTTTTTCAGCCTGGTTCTCTTTGATCCGGCCTAAGGCCATGGCTAACATGACACAGAGTGCCAGTCCACAACGCAGCTTCATTTTAGCCATTCCCCGAATTGTATGAAGTTCAAAGCCGAAAGAAGTATCAAGCCGGCTGTTCACGCGCTCTACAGCTGTACGTCTGTTGTATTCTTTTTTCCACTTATAGCTCGATCGATCAATGGGTGTAAAAATACGCCTGTCTTCAGATAATGAGATACGGAGCCCTTGTGCCACGGGGCATTGAGCCTTGCCTTCACATGTCACTCCCATTTGTTTCGCCGGGCAAAGTTTTTTTAGTTTCTGGCGGTCTTTCTCAAATCCCCCGTTGCACATTTCCCGTTGTTTACCTGTTTCAGGGCATACGCAGGATACGGTTCCTTTGTAGTTATAAACGACGTTTTCCTTTCCCGGGAGTAATCGTGTTTTGTCGGGGTCTTTCCACATATTGCGAATATCAATGATGGGCTTAATCTTATACGTATCCCAGAGTTTCGTAATCAGCTTCGTGTCATCATAACCCCGGTCTCCCGCCATCGTTTCCGCTGTTTTCAGAAGCTTTGGCTGCTTTTCTTCCATTTGCTCTAAGAGTTTATGCCCTTCCGTAATGTCTGACTCAGACGCTTTTGTAACCTTGAATGTTACCGGTAACTCGTAGGTTGCATCCACCACCAGATGCAGTTTGTAGCCAAACCATTTCACAACTTTTTGCCATGGGTTGCCTTCTTTTGTCACACCACTGTAAACCTTCTGGCTATGATTTGCATCCAGATCCCGGCGACCATCCTCGGTTTCATGCTTGTTCGGATGTTTAGAAAACGATGAGATCGCCTTGCTGTCGATTGCCAAGCGTTTACCAAAATCCGGCAACCGTTCCAGGAGCTGTTCTACCAAAGTCTCAAACATTTTATCCATCATTTCTTCGTCACGGATTAGGGATTTTAGAAAGCGCGTATAGGCATATGAAGTTGGAACCTGCCCTTCAAAGCCACACATCTCCCTTAATTGGCCATTACGGGAGAGTTCACGGCGTAATTTCTCAATGCTTTCATGTTGAAATACAATGCCTGCCAAGATAGAATTCCACATGGCACGAACGGGGTAGTCATTACGGCCCTTCCCCCTTTTCTTTTCAAGGCTTTGCATGAACGCTTCATCAGGCATGTAGTCCAGTACAAGGCGAAGACGGTCTAAATCTCCAAGAATCTCAATTTCTTTCCATGTAAACAGACTCATTTGTGGTATAATAGCCATACAGGTGAACCTCCCAGTGTTAACTCCCAGTGTTAAGATGTTAGTCCTAAAACTATTTTAACCTACTGGGGAAACGGGTTCACCTGTTTTTGTTTCAGTGGGGTGGAATTTTTGTCCACTCCTTATTTTTTTATCATTTTTGCTTGTTTCCCCCTCTTTTTAGGGGGAAAATTTTTTTATCCTTTTTTCAAACCCTTGGGCTACAAGGAGTCTGTAACATCGCAATTACCTCGATAAGGTTTAAATATCGGGATTCCAAGACACTCTTTTTGTACACTTTCGTATAGATTGATAACGGGGGTGTTGATGCGCGCGAAATTCACTCGCTTTCCGCGGGCGGCCGGCGATCCTCCTCGCTCGTACCTCGCTGCGGGGTCTCTCCTGGCCCGCTTTTCCCGCAGGAGTCTCGTAAATTTCGCGTGCATCAACGATCAGTCCCCCACATACCAGGCTTAAAACGAAAGCTCTAATATTTTGCTTAAATGCCCCATTGCCGATGAACGGCTTGAATGCAGGGAAACTGATCCGTGCTTTACGCCGATTGACGGGCGTACAGGCTGCTTGAATCGTTGAGACATCCTGATGGATTGTTGCAAGCTCCGTTGCTTTCTCGCGCTTCTTGAACGGTGTTTCAGATAGGTTTCCTGCAATGTCCCGTTAAGCATGCCCTGTTTCACCTTTACCATGGCTTCGGCGCCAGCTTTACTCCAATGCATCCCCCTTTTCTTCATTCTGAATGAGATATGCCTTTGATTTGATTCCATTGCCCCCAGGCCTCTCGCACCTTCCGGTACGTTCTCTACCTTGTCCCTCCAGTCAAAAATGCGGTCCCAGTTTTTTAGGATGTACGAACGAAACTCCTTGACTTTCTTAAGGCTCTTTTCATCCGTCAATGTGCTTTCATGCGTATCCAAATACAATGTGAATTGGTCTAGGTCATGCGTTCTAATCGCTTTTCTAATTTGCTCTTTGATCTCGCTCTTTCCGCCCCCGAATGTCCTTACGATGGCTTGTGCAACATGGTAGGTATCCAGCTGGTTGAGCACCGGAAATTCCGACTGTGAGAATGCTGTTTGAAACCGTTCAGCTGTATACCCTGCACCTCCATCGCTGTTTGTAATGACATGCGCTTTTTCAAGAGAGTAGGTGTTGGCAGCTTTGGCTTGCACTTCATCCCAAAATGTCTGGATTGCTTCCGTCGTCATGATAACTGTTGGCTGACGCAGGGAGACCCTTTTGCCATTGGCTTCCCATCCCTCATAGAGAATGGCGTGGTGGACTTCCGTACTCTGTTTCTTTTTCAGTCCCCGGACAAATACACCATCTGCCTCGGAAAACAGATAGTCTACCTTCTTCCCACCAGGCAGTGAGGCAGCTACTTCCAGCTCTTCTACAAGTGCCCTGTCAGCTTCTGCCTGTGTTTTTCCTACGCGTTTCACCATTTTCCCTACAGTTGTGTGACTAAGGCTCACTGCTGTCCATTCTTTTAAAACATCAGCTACCTTCCGATAGGTGTTCTCGCTTGCCAGCTCTGCCACCTTCAATTCCACTAACGGGCTGTATCTCTGATGTGGTACCAGCCCCAAGCATTCATCCAGAGGGTAATGCGAACCCCCTCTCTTGTCATGCATGAATGAGCGTTTAAAATTCACACTTCCAAATAGAAACTGAACGCTCCTGTAATCACTCCGGCAGTACTGCCAGCCTTCCGCCTGTTTCTTCAGTCTAATCGTTTGATCTAACTTCTCAAATACGTCCCCAACCCATTGTGTAAAAACTTTTTGCATCAGAATTTTAACCTGTTCTTCAAATTCAATAAGACTCTTTGTATCCTTTAATAATCCAGCAATTATTGATATAATATCCATGGGAAGACCTCTCTCTAGATGTTCATTTCATGGTGTACATTTAGATGATAGAGTGTCTTCCTATTTTTTCCACTCATCTGCCCCTGCGAGTAAAATTTTACACATACTCATCTCCCACCTACTCATTGGTGCGATTCGCACCTTCACATTCCTTGAGGATGGGAGACTTCTTTCGGAAAGCCGTTAAATTGACCTTTTTCTTTTAAATATCGATAGGTATATTGCAGCTCGTCCCTTGGCATTATGCCTTCTTTTACTGCCGTTTCGTATTCTCGCAGCCAATAATCTTTCTGATCGTAATTTTCAAGCATATTGAGCAAGATAAATAATGAGACTTCTTTAAACCGTTGCTGGATATTACTTTTAAAATAACTGATGGCTGCCTCATATTCGCATAATGCTATCTTCAGCCTAAAAACAGTTTCAACAAGATCATTTATTTTTCGCTCGCGGCTATTTTCGTGATTATCCCATGTTTCCTTTGCAGGCGCTATCGTTCGCTGTTTCAGTCCTATTAGTAACTGATGACATTGTTCAATAGCTATTTCTTTCGCATCTGCGGTTCTCAGATTCGCAATGAATACATTGATTAGATCTGACCGCAGCGTGTCCATGTCCAGATAACAATTAATCACTTGTTTCATAGCAAAACTTATTGACTCTCTATTAATTCCGGTACTAAATTTTCTTTTTAGGAGAATATCGAATAATTCAACTTGCGCAATACCAACAGATCTAAAGGGATTTTCTGTGTTAAAGATCAAATAGCCACATCCATAACACAACATTTCATACAGTTCTTCCAGTAGATCTGTAGCTCGTTTTCCCTCCTTTCCTGCAACGGGTACCTGTTGCAAATGCTTTATGTATGATCTTACCTTGAATCGCCACTTGGAACGATACTTTTTGCTGACATAGTGATTAGGGATGACATAATTTTGCTTATAAGCATTTTGGAGCAACTGCTCAATTTCACGTTCCAAATCATTGACGTTAACATCCTTAACTTTTTTTCTTTTCATCTTTTCGGCTTCTTTGTACCGCTGAAAATCTTCCAACATCATGTCAACTGTTTTTTCATCACGCACTTTTTTCGGAATTGACTTATACAATTCGACAATAATCTTACTTAAATCGTCCTTACTGTATTTTTCAATAAGCTTTCTTAGTTCAGTGACACGCATTAACATCACTCCTTTGTTTAAGGCTTAGTTACCTTAATTTAGAATGAGTTGGGACACGCATTCGATATGGCTTGATTGGTAATCGCAGATATATTGATGTAGCAGTGTTTGCCTTATCGTACTAAATTTATATTATTAACTCTTCCATGTTTCTAATAACTTTTCGAAACTTAAATTTTTCCATTCCTCTTTCCATAATTCAAAATATTTTATGTCGTTAGATGAAGGCTCTAATTCACATGAATCAATTTTAACAATTGATGGCATTATAACAGAATCACCGATTAATATTGCTTCTCCAGATTTTAATGAAGGCAGTGAATCAGTAATACCTGACAAAGAATCTGGTAAAAGCCTTTTAACAAAGT
The DNA here is from genome assembly GCF_038008605.1 of Weizmannia sp. FSL W8-1119. Lineage (NCBI taxonomy): Bacteria > Bacillati > Bacillota > Bacilli > Caryophanales > Bacillaceae > Heyndrickxia > Weizmannia sp. FSL W8-1119. Next base: position 2,802,632 of record NZ_JBBOZL010000001.1, read on the forward strand.
TTTGATCATCAGGATTTGTTAAACGCATTGCTACAAAATTATTACATTGCGAAAAGATAGTTTCAGATATTTCTGATGGTCTTTGACTGATAACTGCCAGTGTTACACCGTATTTTCTTCCTTCTTTTGCTATTCTTTCTATCGATAAAGTTGAACTCCTATATTTAACTAAATTACTTCTAGGTGCATACTTATGAGCCTCTTCATAAACTAAGATTAAAGGAGTATCATTAGTACCCTTAACTTTTTTTATATAATATCCAAACTCAAAAAGTAATCTTGATATTAATGAAACAGTTATACTTAGAACCTCGAATGGTACACCACTCAAGTCTATAATTGTTACGTTGGAATTATTTTCCTTTTCATACCCAAGAAAAGCTCTAATTGTATCTTCAAAAGAAATCTCTTTAGACTTAATTCCGAATAAAAAGTCTAACCTTTTATCATTAATCTTGGCTTCAAATCTAGAAATAAATTTGTCTAATGATCCATCAGCATAATCACCGTTTTTAATGTTTTGAGCTTTGGAAGAATAAAACTCAAATTCCTTTTCGAAATATTTAACTAACTTTTCTTCATCGCTTAATTTTATACCAGAAGTCTCATTGGTTTTACCGTCTTTTAGTTCATATGTACCATCTCTAATCATATATCTATCAGAAACTTTAGCGTTTTTTGTTTCTTTACTCAAATTTTTCAAACAATATAAAACTTCATTTATATCAAATTTTAACGGACTATCGAAAAAGACCTTTTCTACTTCTGGATTATTTTTCTTTTTATTTGCCGTAATGATTCGTCTAAGAACTGAAGCTTGATTATAATTATTAAAGTCTCCTGATTCTAAAAATATTTCTTCTAGTTCATCACCATTTAATAGCCAATAAGGAATAACCAAATTATTAATATCAATAAAGTTCGCATCTGGAAAAGCTGCATGATATTCAGAATGTATATCAAATATTATAATATGCGAATTGTTTAGACCCGGAAATTCATTATTCTTTTCTTTGATTACATTTTGGAAAATTTTAGCGGTAGTATGAGATTTACCCGATCCACTTGAACCTACTATAGCTAAATGTTTATTAAAAAATTTGTTTCCATCTACTGGCACAGATATCTTATTATTATTGGCCAATTTTGCAAAAGTGAACTTTGATTGTTTATCTATACTGTTTTCAAAAATCATCGTTATATATTTCTCTTCAGCGGGCATTACAGATTTAGGAGGAATTGATAAAGTATCCCCTCCTCTAACAAATTTATTATCAATAAGTGTACCTAATGGGCTAGCTTCAATAATATATTTTCTGTCTAAATCATAATATAACATTCCATTGTCATCTGTCTTTTTCGTTTCTATTAAATCTATTGAAAAACTTTCTATAATTGCAATTAAAACCACATCATTATCATCGGAAATTTGCAAATACGAACCAACTTTCAACTCTTCTTCGGCAATTTTAAAGTCTTCAAGTTTTTCTACAGAAATCTTAACTTTATCAGGTTTTACAGAGATAACTTCTGCATTGATTTTCTCCATTAAAGTCACTCCTAGAATAAAAATTCGTATATATCAGAAAAGTCCTCTTGTTGAATATAGATAATATCTTCCCGAATATCAATTTCTTGTTTATTTTTCAAATAAAAATAATAAACCTTCTTTGTGACATTGTTTATTGAAGTTAATACTGGTGTCAGATATTTAAAATCATTAATAAATTTAATTTCAACATTATTTCGTAATGAAGATTTAGCAATTAAGCTTTGAAGAAAGAAAGCAGCATTTTCAAAATTAAAACCATCGCTAAATTTATAACCCTCCTTTTGTAATTTTAATTTTAACTCTCTTAAATCCTCTTTCTTAACGCCATCAAATAAAATATATGGAGCCGGTGATTTAACATACAAATAATTTTTATGTTCACTTGTTAGATAGAATTTTTTTCGCAATTTCAATACTATCTTTTTAAGTTGACTAACATTATATGTATCTGGTACTTGAATTATAAAAATCCTCTCATGGTAATTCCTGTTTATTTCTCTAAAATACTTTTTATTAATTAATCTGTAATACTTTTCTTTCCCCATAAATTCAATATAACTCGACTGAAAAATTATTTTTCTATTCTGCTTTATTAAACGAATAAGCTCATCTTTGGAACAAACTCTTTTAGCTTTTTGACTAGGTGGATTTTCTACAACTTTCTTTTCTATATACTTATACATCTGTGCATAATATATAAGTGCTTCATCTTCCTCGCATGAAAACTCAGTTTTTATCTTATCGATAACTTTTTCAAATTGATCTTGGTATTTTTGAGTAAAAATCAGTAAAAACTTGGATATAAACTCTAATTTTAATTCTTCTGAAAAATAATATTGCTTATTATTTATTCTGCAATCTCCTAGAATCTTGTTTAATTCCTCAAATGTTAATCTTTTTTCCTCTTCACCCTTATTTTTAAAGTATGAATATAGTACTGGTGTTCTTTTATCAGTTTTAAACATTTCCAAAAGTTGGCATACCGGCTTTTTTATCCTTGAATAACTGAAGTCTGTTTTTTCTTTATACTTTACCTGTACAATATAATTTTCATCGCTGTAATCTTCAAATTGTTCAATCTCAACTAGGTGACTAATGTTAGACTGTTCTAAAATTCTTAGTAAAGTATAATCATACTGAAAATTAAAACCCTTTATTGCATAATATCCTCCATCAAGTATTACCCCCATAGAATCCCCCTAATTTTTTGATGTTTTTAAATACGACAAATTTCCCATAATTAAATTATACCAAAAAAAAAGACAAATAGGGACATTTTTCGGTAAAAAATGGCTCTTCGCTAATTTGTATGGGTTCAAGAGAGTGCTATACCCACCCCTGCCCAAGAATGATAGGGTAAGCTCCTTCTCAACTTTGGATAGAGTTCCATTCTGTAGGGAGTCTGTCAAGGAGAGCACTTGACAGACTCCCTACAGAATGAAGAGCTGTCAGTTAAGTTGAGAAGGAGCTACCCTTGCTTACGGTCCCACCTGAATAATGAGCTTGTTCACCGTGGCATAGATCATGGCAATAAAGTTTTTGGTTGTCCTGTAACCTCTGGCCTTGCGTTTTGCTGCTTGAACTAAACTGTTGATACCTTCAAGAAGCCCATTTGTCATCTTTGAAACGAACCACCTTAAAATGCCTTTTTCATGTTTCTTAAGTGTTTGGGCTGTCTTTTTCATCGGCTCTAATTGAGAGCGGACTGCCCAATGATACCATTCCTGAAAATAGATTGGGGCCAGCTCTGAGGAGTAAAAATTTTTCGTGATAATTTAAATATACCTCCCAAAAAAGCGGCCAAATATGTAATAATTTAAATAATTAGAGCTTGCTGGACGAATATTTTGGCATGGCTTAGTGACAAGTCGAATACAAGCTAAAATTTGATTCGTTCAGCAAGCCCTAATTAAACTTGGCTGTTTTGAGGGGGTTTTTATTTTGGTTACTAGAAAAGAAAAAAGAAATCGTGAGAGCCCTTGCCAAAATGCTATATCCCCTGAAACTGTAAGCAGTCAGACAATTAAAGGTCGTTGATTTATTCCACTAAAGAAAAAAGACGTTTGTAGGAATATTATGACAAACGCAAAAAGAAATTGTGAGTTTTTGATTTTAATGGGGTAAATTTATTTATTATAAGTGTCTAAATTTTTCCACTTTGGTCGGTTTTGGGCGGGTTTCAATAGATTAAGCTACTCATTCCCGTGGTAAATATTGTAAAACGGAAAAGGATGATTTTTTTTGAAAAAAAAAGAGCCATGAAAGCCACTCCTTTGTTAAGATATAAGTACGACCAAATATCCAGGGAGTGATTTCATGACTATTTCTATTCTAACACAAACCAGAGACTTTTCAATACAACAAAATTTGATTCCCCACAATTGGCAAGACTATGCCGATATACCATTTGTCATTCCAGCCATGTGTTTCCCATGGGAGATTTTTAAGCCGATTGAACGAGAATACTACACCCTTTTATATTTGCACCTAAAAAATGAAAGAGCACATGATCCTTCTAATGAAATACAACCGGCACTATTTTCAATAACGGAGGAAGAAGACAAGTCTGCGTCTTCATTATTTCATCTCCCTTCCACTGGGAGAAAACCGCATCCTTTCATGCCCTTTTTTCGTGCTTTTGAACTGGCCTCTTTACAGTATATTGAAGTGATGGTGGAGAGTGTCTATTTGCAAGTGAAATCAAACCCGCTATTTGCCACCATGTGTGGATTTACGGAGAAAATTCCGAGCTACCGTTCCTTTGCTCGTTTTGATCAAATCATGACAACAAATGGTCTTTGGGAAAAAGCCCGGCTATTGGTTGTTGAATATAATAAAGGGGAAGGCGTGGTTGAAACGAATGAGGAAGCAGCCGCCGTGGATACATCGCATATAGAGGCAGAAGCAACCTTGAATAAAACAAGGAAGACGTGTTCTTGTGAGGGTGATTGCGATTGCCCCAAAGTCCTTACGGACGACAATGTAGGGGTAATGTGTAAAAGTAATGCAGTTTCCTATATTGCGCATAAATTATCAATGGTATGCGGGGTGAGATCCGGTTTGCCTTTGACGCGGGAAGTATTTAAAGGAAATACACCCGATGGGAAAACATTAGAACCGACATTGGAAACGTTTAAGGCAGAGCACCCCGAGATGGCTGAGCAGTTGAGCTTTATCCTGGCAGATGGAATCTACCAAACGCCGGAAAATCAAAAAGTGACAAAGGATGTATTACAGGCGAAATTGGTGGCACCGATCAATCCACGGAACCGTAAAGATAAACCAACTACCGCCCGGGGGATTGAAAAAATCAACCGGTACGGCACTCCCATCTGTATCAGTGGACATAAAATGGAACTTAGAGGATCTGATCGGGAAAAGGGGCAATATATTTACACTTGTCCTGTATTTCATCCAAATGCCAAGCAAGAAGGTCTCACCTGCCCGCTAGCGAATCACGCGGAATGTTGTAATGGGGCAGCACAAGGAAGAGTATTTAGGATGGACTTTGATCAAACGCCTCAAGTAGATGTCGAGTTGCCTCAACATGGTCGCACATTTGAAGTGTTATATAGTGCCAGGACGATCATCGAAAGAATCTTTGGCATTTTAAAAGACGGATACAGTCTCCGTCGTGTTCACAAGCGTGGGAAACAGGCAGTTGAAGCTCATGTAGATCGATGCATGATATCTATGCACATCATGGCAAATATGGCGTACCATCAGACAGGAAAGGCCAATTGTGGATGGACACGCAATCGGCTGCAAAGAGCAAATTAAGTTATTCACAGGTGGATATGTGAATAAATAAAATGAGCGTTTCCTTTCCACAAAGGGTAGTGAAAAAAACCCATTTTGTGAAGGCGGGATACGTATGCCCTTTTTTTGAAGGAAAATGACCGTTTTACTTCTATTGAATTGAAAATCTGGATGAAAAGGCAAAAAAATCGGGATAATTAATTTTCCAGAGCCTCGCTCAAGGGTATATTTTTATTTTGGCAGAGGCTCTAAAGAAAGACAATGCCAAATTTCCTCTAAGTAAAATATTTGTATATCTGATTGCGGGCTGGATGGCAGATTGCTCCCGTATGTTTCATTTTCAATCACTCCAGAATGACCCTTTGATTCGTGCTTTCTTAGGAGGAAAATGCCCGCATTATACGCTTTTAAGCAAGGATCTATTAAGGTTGGAGAAAATCGAAGATGCTGCCATAGAATTCAAAGAACGGGTGATGGACATCATCGAACCATGGCTGGATTCCGATCTCATTCTTGACTTTGATTCAAGTGTCGAAACGGTTTATGGAAACCAGGAGGGAGCGAAAATCGGGGTGAACCCCCATAAGCCGGGCAGAAAAAGCTACCACCCCCTTCTCGTTTTTGAAGGAAAATCCCATCTTTGCTTAAACGGTGTGCTAAGACCGGGAAACGTCCATTCAGCTGACAACGGAATTGAATTTGCCGAGGAAACCTATCGATTGCTTTCCGCTCAGTACCTTATCCGGTACGCCCGTTTTGACAAGGGATTTGGCGGAGAAAAGTTTTACAGTTATTGGGAGCAGCAGAAGATTAACTACGCCGGCAAACTGAAATGGACATCAAGATTGAAAAAGTATGTTGAAAACGACAATTCTCCGTGGATCCGGTATGTTGATGATGAGCTGATTGTTATAGAGGGAAAAACAGTCTACTACCAAGCAACTTCCTGGGAAAAGCCAAGAAGAGTTGCGGTCATCCGAAAAGCTGACAAGTATGAGGAAGACCAGCTTCAATTGTTTGATTTTCTCTGGGATTATGAAGCCATTGTGACAACGATGGACTGGGAACCTATGGATATTTGGAGATTTTACAATCAGAGAGCCTGTCTGGAAAACTATATCAAAGAGTCTAAATATGGTTTTTCGATGGACAAGATTCCAACAGATTCTTTCGGGGCAAATCATATGGATCTTCTGATTAAATTACTGGCGTACAATTTATTCGAGATCTTTAAAAAGGACCATTGCCCGGCTGCGTTCAAGTCCTATACCATCAGGCGGTTTCGAAGAGAGTTTATTTATTCGGCCGGCGTGCTGACGTCTCACAGCCGGAGGGTCTCATTGAACATTTGTGAGACATATGCCCACAAATGGGCATTCCGGAAAATGATTCAAAGTGTGCGCATGATTGATTGAGAGACAGGAACTGAATACTGGAAATTAAAAAGCCCGCAAAGGTGGGGAGGGGGAAAGTATACCTTCAACCACCTGAAATTATAGATTTGGATTCCATATTTTACATTTACTTCCACGTGTGTGGATTTTAGCTATCAAATTAGAGCAGAGAAGAAAATATATTACGGCACCCAAGATACATCTTTTTACTAATGTCCTCTTTTGTGCCGATTGTGGTACAGGTATGTGGTTCCGAAGCAATCGAGACGGATACATTTGTGGGGCTTATGCGCGTCATGGAAAAAAAGCTTGTACCGCCCACAAAATAAAAGAGGATTTTTTAAAAGAAACAATTCTAAATGACATAAAATCCTTAATTCATCAAATTGACAAAGAGCAATATATAAAGAAGATGGAGAGAAAATCGAAAAGTACAAAATCGGATTCTCAAAAGAAAATCAATAAGATTAACAAACAGATGGATGTTTTAAAAAATCGAAAAAGGAAATTCATCAACCTGTTAGCTGACGGAATCATTACCAATGAAGAATATCAAGAGAGTATTGAAGCAACGAACAAGGATTTAACTGAATTAATGGAACAGAAAAATGAACTTCTTTCATTGATGGAAAGCGAGGATGTAATCGAAACGATTGAAAAGCTTAAAAAGGAATTACTTCAATTCCTAAATTTCGATGAATTAACCGAGGATATTCTCCATCGACTGATTAATCGAATCGAGGTAAAAGAGGACGGTACACCAATAATTCATTACCGGTTTACCACACCAAAAATTGAATAGAGGCAAGAGAGAAACCTTATCTTGCCTCATTTTTTCATTTTAAAACTATCTGCGAAACGCACTCAACGTGCGTCGTATGCGGAAACATGTCAACAGGCTGTACGTCCACCGTACGGTATCCTCCGTCTTCCAGGATCCGCAAGTCTCTTGCCAGTGTTGCCGGGTTGCAGGAGACATAGACGACCTTTTTCGGCTTCATCTCTAGAATCGTCTGCAGCAGGGCTTCATCACAGCCTTTGCGCGGCGGGTCGACCACTAAGACATCTGCCTTGTTGCCTGCCTCGTACCATTTTGAGATGACCGTTTCCGCTGTGCCCGCTTCAAACTCCACATTCGTGATGACGTTGAGCGCCGCATTGCGTTTTGCATCTTCAATCGCTTCCGGAACGACTTCGACTCCGAACACTTTGCGGGCTTTTTGCGCCAAAAACAATGAGATCGTGCCGATACCGCAATAGGCGTCAATCACCGACTCGTTGCCGTTCAAACCCGCGTATTCAAGGGCTTTATCATAAAGCACCTTTGTCTGGACGGGATTGACTTGGTAAAAAGAAAGCGCGGAGATGGCGAATTTCACATCCCCGATTTTATCGTAAATGGCCTCATTTCCCCACAGTACTTTGGTTCTCTCCCCCAAAATCACGTTTGTGCGCCTCGGGTTGACGTTGTGCACGATTGACTTCACCTGTTTCAGGCGCGACACAATCGCATCCACGAGTTTTTTCTGGTGCGGCAGTTCCGCTGTTCTCGTGATCAGCACGACCATCAGCTCGCCGGTCTCCCTCCCGTAACGCGCCATGATGTGGCGGAGGACGCCGCTGTGATGTTCTTCGTCGTAAGCCGGGATGCGAAGTTCCCGGCAGATTTCTTTTACTGCCCGGACAGCTTCGTTTACCGCCGGAAGCTGGATTACGCTCTCATCGGCATCGAGTATTTCATGGGTTCTCGGTTTGAAAAAGCCGGCTACGAGTTTTCCGTCTTTTTCGCCGACCGGCACCTGGGCTTTGTTCCGGTAATGCCACGGGTTGTCCATGCCGATAATCGGGTGGATGTGGGCGCCTTCAATTTTCCCAATCCGGGCAAGTGCCTGGCGCACCTGATTTTCCTTGTACTTGAGCTGGCCGGTATAGCTTATATGCGCAAGCTGGCAGCCGCCGTATTTCGGCGCCTCTTCTTTCGGGATATCGACACGGTACGGGCTCTTTTCGTACAGCTCAAGGAGGCGGCCGATCCCGTAGTTCTTGTTGGCTTTGATGACTTTAATACGAGCTTTCTCCCCCGGCAGGCCGTTTTTAATAAACAGCGGGTAGCCGTCCACCTTCGCTACCCCTGCGCCGTCATGCGTCAAATCTTCAAAAACAACCTCTATTTCTTCGTTCTTTTGGACCGGTAATGTTTTTTTCATGGCTGTCTTCCTTTTCGTCTTAATGGCTACGGAAATTTTAACATATAGCGGCCTTGAATGCGAAAAACAATCCGTTGCCGCAGACTGTTTTCTTGAATATTCGGCCGGTTTTAAAAATACACCTTTATTAAACAGATATTATGATGATAAAATGTTGTTGAAAGGACCAAAAACAAAGGGGGAAACGCTTCTTGAGTGATCAAACATTAAAAATGATTTCCATCGCCATTTATATGGTGCTGATGCTCTGGATCGGATGGGTGGCTTACCGGCGGACGAGCAACCTCGATGATTATATGCTCGGCGGTCGTTCGCTCGGCCCTGCTGTTGCCGCTTTAAGCGCAGGCGCTGCTGATATGAGCGGCTGGCTGTTGATGGGATTGCCGGGGGGCATTTATCTGACCGGGCTTGCCGATGCATGGATTGCGATCGGGTTGACGATCGGGGCATATTTAAACTGGCGGCTTGTGGCACCGCGTCTCCGCTCCTATACAAAGGTGGCCGGTGATTCCATAACGATCCCTTCTTATCTTGAAAACCGTTTTAAAGACCCGACCAAAATGCTGCGGCTTGTTTCCGCACTTGTCATTTTAATTTTCTTCACGCTTTATGTTTCTTCTGGGATGGTATCCGGAGCCGTCTTTTTTGAAAACTCATTCCATACGTCCTATTATGTAGGGTTGGTCATCGTGGCGGGCGTGGTTGTACTGTACACGCTTTTCGGCGGATTTCTCGCTGTTTCATGGACTGATTTTGTCCAGGGGCTGATCATGGTCATCGCACTCGTGCTCGTGCCGATTGTCGCTTTTACCAAAACGGGCGGGCCAGTTGAAACCTTCCATACCGTGAAATCGATCAATCCGGATTTGCTTGACTTTTTTAAAGGGACAACGGCATTGGGGATCATTTCCGCGCTCGCGTGGGGGCTCGGCTATGTCGGCCAGCCGCATATTATTGTCCGTTTCATGGCAATTAAATCGGTAAAAGAAACAAAAAGCGCGCGCAGAATCGGGATCAGCTGGATGATTTTATCGCTGATCGGCACATCCCTTACTGCGCTGATCGGGATCGCTTATTTCCATCAGCCCGGCCATAAATTGGATAATCCGGAAACGGTTTTTATCCAGCTTGGGCAGATTTTATTCCATCCGCTCATTGCCGGATTTGTGCTGGCAGCAGTGCTTGCGGCGATTATGAGCACCGTCTCGTCCCAGCTGCTTGTCACTTCAAGTGCGCTGACAGAAGATCTGTATAAGCTCTTCTTCCGCCGCAATGCTTCGGATAAAGAGTTGGTATTTTTCGGCAGGCTCGCGGTGCTTGTCGTTTCTGTTGCCGCCGCGCTGCTTGCTTTAAACCGCGATTCCACCATTTTGCAGCTCGTCAGCTATGCATGGGCCGGGTTTGGCGCATCATTCGGGCCGGTGATCTTTTTGAGCCTGTTCTGGCGCAAGATGAACCACTGGGGTGCCCTTTTCGGTATGATTGTAGGTGCCGTGACAGTGATAGTCTGGACCGTGTCCGGCCTGGATGCCAAATTATACTCCATGGTACCGGGATTTGCCTTTAACCTGATTATCAGCATGATTGTCAGCATCGCAACCTACAAACACCATGCGGGCATCGAAGAAGAATTTAACGACAGCCTTTCCGCATTGAAAAAAGAAAGTTGATTGTAAAACGCCGGGAGCTTTTTATACTGCTTCCGGCGTTTTTGCCAGGGCAGTGGTTGCCATTTGGGGCACAAAATGCCGGATTGGATACTGATTTAAAAAGCGCTGGAGCCGGCAGTCTGCATGCCCCGCTTCCTGCTCTTTTGTCAGTCAACCCTGTCTTGCGGGCGGATTTTGTCAAGCGGCGCAAAGACTTCGAGATGGCGGTACAGGTTTTCAAAAACGGCAGGGGCTTCTCCGCCGAGTTCGCCGTCCAGATTTAATAAAATTTTATCCGGCGAATGAACTTTTACGCGGCTGGCAGAGGTATAAATGACGTTCGGGTCATTCAGATGTTCGCCGCGCAGCGCAAGGGTAACAGCCCGAATGAACTCGGCCAGGTTCGTTTTTTTCAAAATCATTAATGTAAACAGGCCGTCATTGATCGAAGAGTCCGGAGCAAGTTTTTCAAAACCGCCGATGGAATTCGTCAGGCCAATTAAAAACATCATCGCTTCGCCTTCAAACAGCTTCCCGTCATATTCAATCGTCATCTGGGTCGCGCGGATCGAAGGCAGCATTTCAATTCCTTTTAAATAATAAGCGAGCTGGCCGAGCATCGTCTTCAGCCGGCTTGGCACATCATATGTCAGTTCCGTGAGCCGCCCGCCGCCGCCGATATTGATAAAATATTTCTCATTCATTTTCCCGATATCAACCGGAAGGGTATCGCCTTTTACGATAATTTCCGTTGCCGCCTGCACATCACGCGGGATTTGCAGTGCGCGCGCAAAATCATTTGTCGTACCCATTGGGATGACGCCGAGTTTCGGCCGGTAATCCTGTTCGGCAATGCCGTTGACGACTTCGTTGATCGTGCCGTCCCCGCCGGCTGCCACGACAATATCATACTTGCGTTCAACCGCTTTCCTTGCCGCTTTGATGGCATCGCCGGCGCCGGTTGTGGCATGGCAGGATGTTTCATATCCGGCCAGCTCTAATTTTTGCAGCACATCCGGGAGATGGCGCTTAAACGCTTCACGGCCGGAAGTCGGGTTATATATGATTCTTGCTCGTTTCATTCGCATCATCCTTATTTATGTTGATGTACATGCGTATTATGTAATCCCGTTTCGTGCAGGCAAAGGACAGTTTCCCCAAAACAGATCCGGATAGGGAAACTGATCGATATGTTGTCCGTTCTTTCTGCATGGGGCAAATCCTTCATGCATCCACTGAATTATCATACAACTTTTTTGGAAAAAAATCCACTAACAGCGCGGTGCGGTGTGCGCCTTGGCTGCAAAAAGGCGCCTTTTCGGCTGCCGTGTTCGTGGGGGCTGCCTTATGTGGTTCAAGAAAAGGGAACGTGCAGGCACGGATGATTTGTGCGTGCACCCTAAAACTCTCCATACTTGCGCATCATCACCGGCTGAACAACCGGATGCCGCGCTCATCCAGAAATTGAATCGTTTCCAGCAAAGCATCTTCGCCGATCTGGTACACTTCCCCGATGGTATCTTTCCAGCGGCCGAAGTCCCGCATGTGCAACTCGCGGATATTGCGGTAGTTCATAATCTTTAATGAGCGGTCGCGCAAATAGTAGCATTCCCGCCCGTTGAAGCGCACGGCGGTCACCCTGCGCATCGTCTGGTTGGCGTTGTCGTCAAGGTAAGATGCACGGATATCTTCTTTCAAATCGTCTTCCGTAAGCGGCAGCCACTCAATCGTTTTTTTCACAAAAGATTTCCCGTTGGAACGGCGGTCGATTTCGTAACGGCCGGGCTCAAGCTGCGTAAAAATGATGTCTTCGCCAAAACCGTGGAGCACGTGGCGCCGTTTTGATTCAAGTTCAACCGGCTTCATGATCGGGGAGCCGTAGCCGACATCCACATACAGTTTTTTTCCGTTCAATAAAACCATCAGCGCAACATGGCCGGGCACCACACGCACAAAGGAGCATTGAAAACCGAGGCTGCGCAACAGCCGCGCAAAATTGATGTTTAATGTAAAACAGGTGCCGCCCCATCCTTTTTCCCATAAATGCTCCACAAAAGTCTCAAACGGAGGTATGTAAATCCCCTCACGGAAGTAATGAAACTTGCTGAACGTTTCATAGGGAACATAGGAAAGATGGTGCTGGATAAGCCGCTGCAAAAAATTCAGCCCCGGCTCTTCATGTTCAAGCTTTAAGTAATTCAAATAAGCCTCCACCTGTTCTTCCATTTTCCTTTCCCCTTTCAAGTGCTTTATCCGTTCTTTTCGCTGCCCGGCATGAAAAAACCTTTTTTTCGCAACAATAGGGATGAAAAAAGTGACCAGCAGGCCCGACATGCACCTCTATTCCATTATAAACGTTTCAGCAGTAGACGCGCAGCTTACAGGCTCTTATTTCCTTATTGGAGCCTTTAAAAGGACAATTTGCTCCCGGTCCGGGTCTATTTTGTCTTTTTGAGACCTCCAAAAGGACAGGTCTGGCTTTCTTTTGTCTTTTTGAAATCTTCAAAAGGACAATTTGACACTGGTCCGGCTCTCTTTTGTCTTTTTGAACTCTCTAAAAAGACAGTTTTCTCCTGGTCCGGGGCTATTTTGTCTTTTTGAGACCTCCAAAAGGACAATTCACTCAGATTACAGCTCTCTTTTGTCTTTTTGAAGCCTCCAAAAGGACAATTCGACCGGATTCCAGCTCTCTTTTGTCTTTTTGAACCCCCCAAAAGGACAATTCGCTCGGATTTCGACTCTCTTTTTGGTCTTTTTTTTGAAGCCTTCAAAAATCAATTTGCCCACCCCGGTTTCCACCCCTCCAAAACGGCCTCCCAAAGGATGCATGTCCGTTTTTGCAACGTTTTCCGGCCGGGCGCTGCTTAAAGATGATTCCATTTTTGTCTATTATTTTTTGGTTGAAGTTTATTCCTGCTGGACGATGGTATATATGTTACTGTAAGCGATATTCACAATCACCGAACAAAGGAGAGATTTTGAATGGCAGACAAAGATAAAAAAATGACAGTAGAAGAAGCAGGTCGCAAAGGCGGAGAAGCTACTGCTGACAGCCACGATAAAGAATTCTATCAGGAAATCGGCAAAAAAGGCGGAGAAACCACTGCCGAAAAACATGGCAAGGAATTCTATCAAGATATCGGCAAAAAGGGCGGGGAAGCTACTGCTGACAGCCACGACAAAGAATTCTATCAGGAAATCGGCAAAAAAGGCGGAGAATCTACAGCGGAAAATCATGATAAAGAATTCTATCAGGAAATTGGCAAAAAAGGCGGAGAAGCCACTGCTGACAGCCATGACAAAGAATTCTATCAGGAAATCGGAGAAAAAGGCGGTAACGCAAGAGCGAAAAACAACGGTGAAGATTAAGAGGAATGATTTCACCCAAACCGGTTCAGCCCGCACGCTGAACCGGTTTTTTGCCGTTGTTCGCACTCTCTTTCTTTTTCTCCAATTGTCATCATTATTATAGCACAGCCCGCCGGATTTGGCAGTACATTTTGAAAAGATATTCATTTTGGATGCGCTTACATAAAAAGAGCCGGCATCCATTTTGCCCGCTCTTTTTATGCATTCAACCTTCTATTCAACTGGCAACTGTATCGCAGGTATTTTAAGCTTCTACCGGATTTGCCTGTTTTTCAACGGTTTCTTCGATCAAATTCCGGATTTTCACTTTTAAAAAATGTTCTTTGCAATAATAACCGAGCAGTTTGTTTGTTTTCCAGTCATACACCGGATAAACAGCATCAATTTCTTTGCCGGCTTTTCTCAAACAATATGCACACGTGGTTGTCAGTTCAAATAGGCGATCACACATTGTTTGCAGCCTCCTATCGTCAATTTCACCCTTTCGTTATATACCCGATCTCCGCATTTTAAAACAAAAAAGCGGTGGGGCGCACCGCTTTTTTGAAAAATTACCGTTTATTCATTTCCTGGATCAGCAGTTTATTGACAATCGGCGGGTTGGCCTGCCCTTTTGTCGCTTTCATGACCTGCCCGACCAAAAAGCCGAGCGCCCGGTCTTTACCGTTTTTATAGTCAATAATGGATTGTTCATTTTTATCCAGTACTTCTGTCACAATCTTTAAAAGCTCGCCTTCATCAGAAATTTGCACAAGCCCTTTTTCCTTGACGATTTTTTCCGGGTCGCCGCCTTTTTCGACCAGTTCGCGGAAAACCTTCTTCGCCAATTTTGAAGAGAGCGTGCCGTTTTCGATCAATTTGATCATGCCGGCAAGGCTTTCCGGTGTAAGCGCAATATCATGCAGTTCTTTCTGGGCTGAATTCAAGTAAGCGGACACTTCGCCCATCAGCCAGTTCGATGCCTGTTTTGCATCGGCGCCGGCTGCGATCGTCGCTTCAAAAAAATCGGACATTTCTTTCGTCAGTGTGAGCACCATGGCATCATAAGCCGGGAGCCCGAGTTCTTCCGTGTAACGCTTTTTCCGTTCGTCCGGCAGTTCCGGGATTTCGGCGCGCACCCGTTCTTTCCAGGCGTCATCAATATACAGATCCACAAGGTCCGGTTCCGGGAAATAACGGTAATCGTCCGAGCCTTCTTTCACCCGCATCAGAATCGTTTTGCCGGTTGCTTCGTCAAAACGGCGTGTTTCCTGTTGGATCACACCGCCTGCAAGCAGCACTTGTTTCTGGCGTTCCTGCTCATACTGCAGGCCTTTGCGCACATAGTTGAACGAGTTCAGGTTTTTCAGTTCGGTTTTCGTGCCGAATGTTTCCTGCCCGATTGGACGGATGGAAATATTGGCATCGCAGCGGAGTGACCCTTCTTCCATTTTGCAGTCGGAAACGCCGGTATATTGAATGATGGATTTTAATTTTTCAAGATACGCATACGCTTCTTCCGGCGTACGGATATCCGGTTCCGAGACAATTTCAATAAGTGGCGTGCCCTGGCGGTTCAAATCGACGAGAGAATACCCTTCATTTGCCGCGTGGAACAGTTTCCCGGCGTCTTCTTCCATATGAATGCGGGTAATGCCGATCTTTTTCTTTACGCCGTCCACTTCGATTTCAATCCAGCCGTTTTTCCCGATCGGTTTATCAAATTGGGAAATCTGATAAGCTTTCGGGTTGTCCGGGTAAAAATAGTTTTTCCGGTCGAATTTCGTTTCGGTTGCAATTTCGCAGTTCAGCGCCATTGCGGCCTTCATTGCGTAGTCAACCACTTTTTTATTCAGTACCGGAAGCACGCCCGGATAGCCGAGATCGATGACATTGGTGTTCGTATTCGGTTCTGCCCCGAAATGCGCAGGCGCCGGCGAGAAAATTTTTGTATTGGTTTTTAATTCAACGTGCACTTCAAGCCCGATCACTGTTTCAAAATTCATCTTTTTCACCCCTTACAATTGCGGTTTTTGGTTATGGAAGTCCGTTGCCTGTTCAAATGCATGGGCAACGCGGTACACAGTGCTTTCGTCAAAATGCTTCCCGATGATTTGCAGCCCTAATGGCAGACCGCCTGCAAACCCGCATGGAAGAGAGATCCCCGGGACGCCTGCCAGGTTGACCGGAATGGTTAAAATATCATTCGCATACATTGTTAACGGGTCTTCAATTTTTTCCCCGATTTTAAAGGCCGCAGTCGGCGTGGTCGGCCCGATGATGACATCATATTTTTCGAACACATCATCAAAGTCTTTTTTGATCAGGGTGCGGACCTGTTGTGCTTTTTTGTAGTACGCATCGTAATAACCCGCGCTTAGCGCAAAAGTCCCGAGCATAATGCGGCGTTTTACTTCGTCCCCGAAACCTTCCGAACGGGTCTTTTTATATAATTCTTCGAGGCTGGTTGCATTTTTCGAACGGTAGCCGTAGCGGACGCCGTCAAAACGGGCCAGGTTGGAAGACGCTTCGGATGAAGCAAGCAGATAATAGGCGGCCACGCCGTATTTCGAATGCGGCAGCGACACTTCTTCCCATGTGGCGCCGAGCTTTTCCAGCACTTTCAAGGCATCGAGAACAGCCTGGCGCGCTTCTTCGCTGACGCCTTCGCCTAAGTATTCTTTCGGCACGGCAATTTTCAAGCCTTTTACATCGCCTTTGAGCGCCTCCACATAATCCGGCACTTCCACATCGGCGGAAGTGGAGTCATGCCGGTCAAGCCCGGAAATTGCCTGTAACAGATAGGCATTGTCTTCCACGGTCCGGGTAATCGGCCCGATCTGGTCAAGAGAAGAGGCGAATGCGACAAGGCCAAAACGGGAAACACGCCCGTAAGTTGGCTTCATTCCGACAACCCCGCAAAATGCGGCCGGCTGGCGGATCGAACCGCCTGTATCAGATCCAAGCGCAAACGGCACTTCCCCCGCTGCCACCGCTGCAGCCGAACCGCCGGAAGAACCGCCCGGCACCGTATCCAGGTTCCAAGGGTTGCGGGTGATTTGGAATGCGGAATTTTCCGTCGACGAACCCATCGCAAACTCATCCATATTCAATTTGCCGATTGTGATCGTATTTTCCTTATGTAATTTCTCCATGACCGTGGCATCATAAATGGGATCGAAGTTTTCAAGGATTTTGCTAGCACAGGTTGTCCGCAAATCTTTCGTGACAATATTATCCTTGATTCCGATCGGCATGCCGAACAGCATATTTTCAGCTTCCGGCGAGCCGATTTTGCCGTCCAGTTCCGCTGCGGTTTTGCGGGCCCGTTCTTCATCCAATGTTAAAAAAGCTTTCACTTTGCCGTCTGTTTCTGAAATCTTTTGATACGCTTCATCAACAAGTTCTGAAACTTTAACTTCCTTATTATGTAAAAACTCGTGAAGTTCCGAGATTTTATGGTCAAATAAAGACATGCTTTCCCCTCCTTATTCTACGATTGTCGGCACACGGATCATTCCGTCCTGGGTATCCGGCGCATTTTTCAACACAAGCTCGCGCGGCAGTCCTTTTTCCACCGTATCTTCGCGCATGACATTGCGGATTTCAAGCACGTGCGTGGTCGGCAGAACCCCTGTTGTGTCAAGTTCATTTAATGATTCCGCAAAATGGATAATATCCCCCAGCTGTTTCGCAAATTTCTCCGTTTCCGTCTCATTCATTTCAAGGCGTGCTAGGTCGGCAACGTGTTGGACTTGTTCTTTTGAAATATCAGGCATAGCCTTTCACCTCCGTTATAAAAGTCGCATCAATTGTACGTGGAACCCAATCGGGCGTGCAGTTCATTGCCCCGCAGCACGGCCCGGAAAGCGGGGCCTGACTGTCCGTTCATATGGGGCGAATCGAACCCTGCAATACTATTGATCATAGCAGAAAAGCCCGCCCTTAAGCAAGGGGGGCGCCGGGGGTTGCAAAAAAGAAAACGGAGAAGCTGCTTCAGCCTCTCCGTTTTACGGGTCCCCATTAATGGGTGAATTGTTCTTGCTCGGTCGATCCTGTAAGTGCGGTAGTAGAAGAAGTGCCGCCTGAGATGACCATCGATACTTCATCGAAATAGCCGGTGCCGACTTCGCGCTGATGGCGTGTTGCCGTGTAACCATATTGTTCGTTCGCAAATTCTGCCTGCTGCAGTTCGGAATAGGCCGCCATGCCGCGGTCGCGGTAGTTGCGGGCCAGTTCAAACATGCTGTGGTTCAAGGCATGGAAGCCGGCAAGCGTGACGAACTGGAATTTATAGCCCATGCGCGCAATTTCTTTCTGGAAGTTCGCGATCGTTTTGTCATCAAGTTTCTTCTTCCAGTTGAAAGACGGCGAGCAGTTGTAAGCCAAAAGTTTGCCCGGGAATTTTTCATGGATCGCTTCTGCAAACCGGCGTGCTTCATCCAGATTCGGCTCGCTCGTTTCGCACCAGATCATATCGGCATATGGCGCATAAGCAAGTCCGCGGGCAATCGCCTGGTCTATGCCTGCCTGCGTGCGGTAAAAGCCTTCCGCTGTCCGTTCCCCGGTGATAAATGGCGCATCATACGGGTCAACATCGCTTGTGATCAGATTTGCCGCATTTGCATCCGTACGGGCAATAATAACGGTCGGCACGCCCATGACATCAGCAGCAAGGCGGGCTGCAATCAAGTGGCGGATGGCTGTTTGTGTCGGCTGCAACACTTTGCCGCCCAAATGGCCGCATTTCTTCTCGGAAGAAAGCTGATCTTCAAGATGGACAGACGCGGCGCCCGCTTCGATCATCGCTTTTGTCAGTTCGAATACGTTTAACGGGCCGCCAAATCCGGCTTCTGCATCGGCAACGATCGGTGCAAACCAATCAATCCGTTCGTCCCCTTCTGCATGGTGGATCTGGTCGGCGCGCTGCAAGGCCTGGTTGATCCGTTTGACGACATTCGGCACGCTGTTCGCCGGATACAGGCTTTGGTCCGGATACATTTGCCCGGCCAGGTTCGCATCAGCTGCAACCTGCCAGCCGCTTAAATAAATGGCTTTCAATCCGGCCTTTACCTGCTGGACAGCCTGATTTCCCGTGAGTGCGCCCAATGCATGGATATACTCTTCCGTATGCAGCAGGTTCCAGAATTTTTCCGCCCCCCTGCGCGCCAAAGTATATTCAATTTGAACAGAACCCCTCAGTTTGAGCACGTCTTCCGGAGAATACGGGCGGACAATCCCCTGCCACCTTTCATCTTTCTCCCAGCTTCGTTTCAGTTCAAGCGCTTTTTCGTTTACCATCAAAAATTCCTCCCATTTTTTCAATATAATGTAAAGCCGCAGGCAAAATAAGGCTTCCTCGGGGTTCAAACGATTCCCCTTTGTTACAGCTGCGGCGAAAGCAGCTAACATATAGAGCGATTTGTGATATTCACACGATTCCTCTCTATATGGCTCAAGAGCCTTTCATTGCACGTCTCCCCTTGTTGCGTTCATTCATTGTCAAATTGCCATTCTATCAGCCCAGCAGTTCATACGCCGGCAAGGTTAAAAATTCAATAAATTCATCTTCTTTGACAAGCCGGTCAAACAAGGCCACTGCTTCTTCAAAACGGCCGGCCCGGTAATATTCCTCCCCGATTTCCCGGCGGATGCGTTCCAGTTCTTCCGCTTTGATTTGTTCATATAGCTCAATCGTCACTTTTCTGCCGTCTGCAAGCACGCCTTTCGGATGGCGAATCCAGTGCCAAAGCTGGGTGCGTGAAATTTCAGCCGTCGCCGCATCTTCCATTAAGTTCGAGATCGGCACAGCGCCCCTCCCCCGGAGCCAGGATTCGATGTACTGGATGCCGGCATAAATGTTTTCGCGGATGCCTTTTTCCGTAATTTCCCCTTGCGGCACAGCGAGCAGATCATCTGCCGTTGCCGTAAAATCCATCTGCTTGCCGGAATGGATTTGGTTCGGCTCGGGCATTTCTTTGTTAAATGCTTCCATGGCAACCGGCACAAGCCCCGGATGCGCGACCCAGGTGCCGTCATGCCCGTCTCTTGCTTCCCGCTCTTTATCGGCGCGCACCTTTTGGAAGGCTTCTTCATTTTTTGCCGGGTCGTCTTTTACTGGGATCTGCGCAGCCATTCCCCCGATTGCCGGCGCATTCCGGCGGTGGCACGTCTTAATGGTCAAAAGCGAATAAGCGCGCATAAACGGTACCGTCATGGTGACGAGAGACCTGTCCGGCGTAATAAACTGCGGATTGGTGCGCAGTTTTTTAATATAGCTGAAAATATAATCCCAGCGCCCGCAGTTGAGGCCTGCCGAATGCTCTTTCAGTTCATACAGGATTTCGTCCATTTCAAATGCAGCCATGATCGTTTCAATCAGGACAGTTGCTTTAATGGTGCCTTTCGGGATGCCGATATACTTTTGCGCAAAGATAAAAACATCATTCCAAAGGCGCGCCTCCAGATGGCTTTCCATTTTTGGCAGGTAAAAGTACGGGCCTGTGCCGTTTTCAAGGAGCCTGCGGGCATTATGGAAGAAATAGAGCCCAAAATCTGTTAAACTGCCGGATACGGGTTTGCCGTCTACTAAAATATGTTTCTCTTCCAAATGCCATCCGCGCGGCCTGACAATTAAGACAGCGGGATGATCGGCCAGCTTGTATTCTTTTCCGTTCGGGCCGGTAAACGTAATCGTCCGGTTGACCGCATCACGGAGATGGATCTGGCCTTCAATGATATTCTCCCACGTCGGGGAAGTGGCATCTTCAAAGCAGGCCATAAATATTTTTGCGCCTGAATTCAAAGCATTGATCACCATTTTCCGGTCAACCGGCCCGGTAATCTCCACACGCCTGTCCTGCAAATCTTCGGGAAGCGGGGCAATGGTCCAGTCGGATTCGCGGATGGAGGCCGTTTCTTCGAGAAAATGCGGAAGCTTGCCCGACTTGATTTCTTCATCGCGTTTTTTTCTGTAGGCCAGCAGTTCGCGCCGCCTTTCGCCGAAATGCCGCTCCAGCTGTTCCAAAAACTGCAGCGCTTCCGGGGTCAATATTTCGTCATACCCGTCCTGGATGGATCCCGTTACGGTAATGCCTGGTGCTTTGGTCTCCATATCTGCACTCCCTTTCTTGTTATAATACAGTGTGTTTTGCATGTTTTTATTATATAACAGAACTTTCAAAAATGGTAGCCTTTTTTGAAAAAAATTTAAAAAATGTTTTCCTTTTTTGAAATGTGACATACTAAAAAGAGCAGATACATTTTTCATGTATCTGCTCTTTTTTCAGTTATAAATATGGACGGTTGGGTCTTTTGCTTTTGAATTCCTTACAATGAGCGCTTTTGCTTCATTGTTGGCCGTGATGCTCACCTGTAGATTGACGTAATCTGGGAATGTTTTGACCACCAGGCCGGCGACATATTGCGTAAAAGCAATGACTTCCGCCTGCCCGTAAAACTGGATCGGAATGTCGATGCTTAAATCAGCAAGCTGCCCGTCACTGTATCTTGCCCTGCCAATGCATCCGGTATAATTCGGGAAAAAGTCTTCAATGTCCGTTTTAAAATTCTCAAATGTTTTCTCATCGTCACGATGAGCTTTTTCCGCATCGTCGGACGGGAACAAATAATATTTTTCATTGATGTTTTTCCAATCGTCTGCAGAGGTGCTGTTTGCCGGAACGGTAGCGTAAGCAAAATAGTTTCCGGGAATCACGGAATCCTTGCTCTGCTGTTTGTACAGCCCGACCGTAATCGGGACATTTTTCAATGCATTTATATTGCGCAGGCGCCGGACGACTTCCGATGCAATCTGCTTCCCTTTTTCGTCTAACGTTTTTTGGGGAATATTGACGTCATACGTGGAACCGTACTTTTCCGTCTGATAGTAATAAACTGAGTTCAGGGCAAGCCCGATGGCAACGCCGGACAGTTTGACGTTCCCTTTGCTGTCTTTTGTTAAATAATCCTGTTCGAGAATTTGCGCCAAATAAATCGGGTTTTTCTCGTTTTGCTGCTTTGCCGATCCTTTTCCATCATTCACCGGATTCAAGCCGACATTGTCCTGTTCTTTCAGGCCTTTCTTTTTCAACTGGTTTGCCGTATATTTCCGGTTCAGCCATTTTGTAATGGTGTCGGAAGTCAAATACTGGCCTTCCTGAAAAAGATAGTCATCCGGCGGGTAATTTCTCTGCGCAACCCGCATCAAGCCGGTTTCAAATTCCTCGATATCATACGAAGTGTTTAAGTTGCTGACAACAAGCCCCCGCGATTTGCTCGTTTTATACGGGTAAATATTTTTATAATACTGGTCGGAAATCTGGTAACTCGAAACAACGGACGTTTCTTTTTTATTGTTGCTTTTCTGGACCACTTTGTTATCCGAGCCGAAACCCGGTGTACAGCCAGCCAGTAAAACCATCGATATGATGAGGGGGTACCATTTTTTCATACTGCCTTTCCACCTTTTTGATTTCTCGCTTTCCCTTGCATTTATGAATTGAGCCGTTCCAAAAACGCTGCTTCATCCCATACTTCAATGCCGAGCTGTTCCGCTTTGGCCAGCTTTGTGCCCGCATCTTCCCCAGCGATGACAAGGTCGGTATTTTTGCTTACGCTGCCGGTCACATTTGCCCCGAGCGCCTCCAGTTTTTCTTTTGCTTCGTTGCGGGTCAAGTTCACCAGTTTCCCGGTTAAAACGACCGTCTTTCCGGCAAAAGGCGAATCTGCATTGCGCTTTTCCGCACGTTTGGGGCCTTTATAAACCATGTTGACCCCGAGCACAGCCAATTCCCGGACCAGGCCGAGCGCTTCTTCATTTTCAAAATACGCAACAATGGAATCCGCCATCTTTTCGCCAATATCGGGTATGGCTTCCAGTTCTTCACGCGTTGCTTCAGACAGCCGTTCCATTGTTTCGAAATGCTCTGCTAAAATTTTCGCAGCTTTGGCGCCGACATGGCGGATGCCGAGGCCGAATAGCAATTTTTCCAGCGAATTCTTTTTTGAGGCTTCAATTGCGGCAAGCAAATTGGAAACCGATTTTTCCCCCATTCTTTCCAATTGCAGCAGTTCTTCTTTTTTCAGCCGGTAAATATCCGCGACATTGTGGATCAATTCATGCGCGAACAGCTGGCTGATGACCTTTTCCCCCAGCCCTTCAATATTCATCGCATTCCTTGATACGAAATGGATCAGCCCTTCGCGGATCTGCGCCGGGCAGTTCGGGTTAATGCAGCGGAGCGCCACTTCATCTTCGAGCCGGACAAGCTCGCTGCCGCAGTCCGGGCAGTGGGACGGCATGGAAAATGCCCGCTCCTCGCCGGTTCTCCGTTCGGGAATCGGGCGGACCACTTCGGGAATGATGTCGCCCGCTTTTTTTACTATGACATAGTCCCCAATCCGGATATCTTTTTCGCGGATCAGATCTTCATTGTGGAGCGTGGCCCGCTGGACGGTTGTTCCGGCCACTCTTACCGGATCCAGTATCGCAGTCGGCGTGACGACCCCGGTGCGGCCGACTTTTACTTCAATGCCGGTCAGTTTTGTGACTACTTCTTCGGCAGGAAATTTGTAAGCAATGGCCCAGCGCGGGCTTTTCACCGTTGTGCCAAGGGCGGCTTGCTGGGCATAGTCATTTACCTTAATAACAATGCCGTCAATTTCATACGGGAGGGCCGGCCGTTTTTCCGTCCATTCCGCGATAAATTCGAGCACTTCCCCGATATCCCGGCATATCCTTGTTTCTTTATTGACCTTAAGGCCGAGCTTTTCCAAATACGCAAGCCCTTCGCTATGGGTGGCAATATCGAGCCCGGTTGTATCACCGATCGCATACATAAATGTATCAAGGTTCCGGGATGCCGCAATTTTCGGATCGAGCTGGCGGAGCGAGCCGGCTGCCGCATTGCGCGGATTGGCAAACGGTTCTTCCCCGTTTTCTTCTTTGATACGGTTCAATGCCTCAAAAGACTTTTTCGGCATAAAACATTCCCCGCGCGCCTCGATGGTGACCGGTTCATTCAGCCTGAGCGGTATCGAGCGGACGGTTCTGAGGTTGGCCGTAATGTCTTCACCGATCGTCCCGTCCCCTCTTGTGGACCCTTGGACGAATAAACCATTCTCATATTTAAGCGAAATCGCCAGCCCGTCGATTTTCAGTTCGCACACGTATTCATATGGATCGCCGGCCGTCTCCCGGACTCTGCGGTCGAAATCGCGAAGGTCGGCTTCGTTAAAGGCATTTGCCAGACTGAGCATCGGTGTATCATGGACCACTTTGGCAAATCCGGATAAAGGTTCTCCTCCGACTCTTTGCGTTGGTGAATCCGGCGTGATCAACTCCGGATGCGCATTTTCGATCTCCTGCAGTTCACGCAAAAGCCTGTCGTATTCCGCATCCGGGACGCTCGGGCGGTCGAGCACATAATATTCATAACTGTACTGGTTCAGCAGTTTGCGCAGTTCGGCTGCCCGGGCGGCTGCCGCGTGATTATCCATGTGCAACAATCCTTTCCATCAGGGCAAAAGAGGCATTTGCCGCCTGTGTCCCTTTCGTTGTCCAGACTTATTCTATTCTACTTTTGTAATCGGCGCAAACTCGGCTAAAAGCCGTTTGATGCCGACAGGGCTCGGGAATGCAATGTCAAGTTCGGCTGATTTGCCTTCTCCCTTGACACTGACAACCGTGCCGATCCCCCATTTTTTATGTTCAGCTTTATCGCCCACTTGCCAGGAAAGATTGCCGGCCCCGTTTTGTTGCCAGGCAGGAACAACAGGCGGCCGTTTCTCTTTTCTTTCCGTTTTGCCGCGCGAAACCTGGCGGAAATCGAGCCGGTCTTTTTCCTCCTTGCGAATATCCTCGATCAATTCTTCCGGAATTTCATTGATAAACCGTGAAACCGGATTGATATTCATGCGCCCGTAAAGCGTCCGCACTTCGGCATTGGTCAGGTACAGCTCCTCCTGTGCCCGCGTGACGCCGACATACATGAGCCGCCTTTCCTCTTCCATTTCCGCTTCGTCCATAAGGGAACGGCTGTGCGGGAAAATGCCCTCTTCCATGCCGATCAGGAAGACAACCGGAAATTCAAGCCCTTTGGCAGCGTGCAATGTCATTAATACAACAGCATCTTTTTGTGCATTATCTTCTTCAAGCCGGTCAATATCGGCGACAAGCGCCAAATCCGTCAAAAAGGCGACAAGGCTTTTGTCATCGTTCTCTTTCTCAAATTCCTGGGCAACCGAAAGAAATTCATCGATATTTTCGAGCCGGCTTTCGGCTTCAAGCGATTTTTCCAGTTTCAGCGCATCCCTGTAGCCGGACTTGTCCAGCAATTCTTCCACCAGTTCGGTAACGGATAAATATTCCTGCATCCGGGTAAAATTGCTGATAAGCTCATAAAATTCCCGGCAGGCTTTGGCAATTTTCGGGCTGAGGCCGATAAAATCAATTTCCTGAAGGACAGTAAATAAGGAAACCTCCTGGTCCGCCGCATATCGCACGATTTTATCCAATGAAGTCTGGCCGATACCGCGTTTCGGCACATTGATAATCCGGGCCAGGCTGAGGTCGTCATCCGGATTGGCGATGACCCGCAAATACGCAAGAATATCTTTAATTTCTTTCCGGTCGTAGAAACGGGTGCCGCCAACGATATTGTAGGCAATGTTCGATTTCATTAATACTTCTTCAATGACACGGGACTGGGCGTTCGTGCGGTATAGAATCGCAATATCGGAGTGCCGGCGTTTGCCCGATGCAGTGAGTTCCTTAATTTTTCCGGCAACAAACTGCGCTTCCCCCTGTTCGCTATCCGCCCGGTAATAGACGAGATTTTGCCCCTCATCGTTTTCCGTCCATAAATTTTTCTTTTTCCGGTTTGCGTTGTTTTCGATGACTTTATTGGCCGCCTGTAAAATTTTCTTCGTCGAGCGGTAGTTTTGCTCAAGCAAAATGACTTTCGCGTTCGGATAATCTTTTTCGAACGACAGGATATTGGCAATATCCGCACCGCGCCAACGGTAAATCGACTGGTCATTATCCCCGACAACACACAAATTCTGAAATCTTGAAGCCAACAATTTCACAAGTGTATACTGAGATTTATTGGATATGGATAGGTAAGCCTTTGAAGTCATCTCCAGCTTTCCCCCCCATTCACACCGTACGTGAGAGTTTCCCCTCATACGGCGTTCCATCAATTTGTTATCGCGTTATAATACCTACTATTTTATCGTTTCCAACCAAAACACGAAGTTTGTTGATTTTATCTAGGGCATTCTCGTCTAAGTTCAGCTTTTGGAGATATTTCTGGATGGTCACTTTTTCTGTTGAGTGAATCAACTTGTGAACATCCTTCCTTATGAATATAAGGTTTCTATACTCATCACTTCCACCTTGATTTCTTGGTATCTTGTGATGAACTTCCATATCTCCAAGTTCTAATGGTACATTTGTTACTGCACATTGTCCAAGTTGTCCTACGTAAAGGGATATGCGATTATCATTATATTCCATGCTTTGATCAGGTAAAGGATTATACATAAGATGATGAATGATTGCCTGATTACATCCCTTAAGTTGATCATGTATCTTCTGTCTTCCCAAATCTGTATAAGGGCAAATATCCTGACTAAAATTAGTTGGATATTTAGTTCTTATATGATCAATTGGAAAAACATTTACTCCATGGATAAAAATCACTTTCCCATTAAATTTCGGATACAATTTTTTAAATGTGTTTGACTTTGTACCTTTCTGACTTAGAATAGCTTTCGTTCGGTTGTACAGGATCTTTCTGACCGAGAAACCAATTTTACTTAAATCAACAGTGATATGAGTCGCATACCGGTAATAATTTTGGATTCCTACAATCGTTGCATTTAGCTTAGATACCTCTCGCGGGCTGTTCTCAACCTTTTTGATTTGGCCACGTAATTTTGCAATGGCCTTCTTTTTCGCTTTATCACTCATATTTGTTTTAGCTACAAATTTGTCTTTTTTCGGGATAGCTTTCATTTTAAACCCAAGGAACGTAGAATGCTTTTTCCGCAAATTAATTACCCCAGATTTTTCAGGACTGGTTTCTAGTCCCAACCTTTCTTTCAGCCATTTCTTCACGGCTTCAAAAATAGCGAATGCATCTTTATGATTACGGCAAAAGATTTTAAAATCATCGGCATATCGGACAATAAACATTTCCTTCAGTCCAGTTTTTCTCAATGCTCGATATTTTGCACTTTTATCTAATACCAGCCTTTTGCCAATCATTCGTTCCCGATTGTAATTCTTTTTCGTTTTGAAAGTTTCCCATTGGCTGCTGATCCACCAGTCCAGCTCGTTTAAAACGATGTTGGATAGTAGTGGTGAAAGAATTCCGCCTTGTGGCGTTCCTTTTCCTGGTATACCAACACCCTTGATTTCCGCTTTAAGCATTTTGGATAAAATACTAATGACCTTCTTATCCTGAATGCCCAGTGACCATATCTGCTTCAGTAGCTTGCCATGGTTAACATTGTCAAAGAATCCCTTAATATCAATGTCCACGGCATAATGGAGTTTGTTTTTGTTTACCAAGGTTACTGCCCTTGATAATGCATGATGTGCACTCCGGTTTGGACGAAAACCATAACTGTGTGGATGAAACTTTGCTTCACAGATAGGTTCAAGAACTTGTTTCACACATTGTTGAATCAAGCGGTCTTCAATAGTTGGTATACCTAAAGGCCTCATGGTCCCATCCAGTTTAGGGATCTCTATCCTTCGGACAGGATGTGGTTTAAAATTAGACATCCTTGCTCTTACATACTTTATAAGAGACGAAGGATCCTTTTCCCCAATATCAAGAATGGTTTTACCATTCGTCCCACTCGTTTTGCTTC
The DNA here is from genome assembly GCF_038008605.1 of Weizmannia sp. FSL W8-1119. Taxonomy (NCBI): domain Bacteria; kingdom Bacillati; phylum Bacillota; class Bacilli; order Caryophanales; family Bacillaceae; genus Heyndrickxia; species Weizmannia sp. FSL W8-1119. Next base: position 2,830,425 of record NZ_JBBOZL010000001.1, read on the forward strand.
CGCGATTCTTTTTGATATTTCGGAAGGCCAACTTAATATTTCTTTCATCAATGATAAGATCATACAGCTCTCGGAATTTGTAGCCATTTTTACTTTGAGCGTAAAGTGTATCTAACGCTGCTTGCATATTGTAGTATTCATTATTACGCAATTTTTGTTTCTTCTTTAGCTTTTGGTTGTTATCAGTCAACTAATCACCACCCGGTTACTGGCAGCTTTCGTTTCTCTTAGTCATACTCGAACCTGATAGACGATAAATGTAGTTGCTTTAACAAATTGACTAGTGGCTATCCCTCCATGATGTTTCCATCACCTCAACGGTACTGTGCCACCACTTTCACTGACATAAAGATAAGTTATAGCCTTCGCTTTTCCTTATCACCGCTTCATTGGCCGGTAAGTCCTCCGCGTTGTCAGCTTCCCACGTTCCGATGATTCTATCTGTACATACACTTTTAGGTGAATCCTCTAGTCCTGCTAGCTTGGACGTGCCTGTAACACGTCAAGGTGTTTCATAAAGACAATTCTTACTCCACCTCACTAGCGCCACGTACCGTGACAATGCCATTTCTAGCATCTATACCTCTAGAACCGTACATTCGGATTTTCGTCAGTTAGTTGTTGTTCACTAACATTCTCACCATGAGTGTTTTATAGACCCCCGGCTTATTTGCTGCACCTTCCACCTCTGGAAAGCTTTCGTCAACTTGACTTGTTACGGCAGCATTCAGCCGACTTCACCGAGCTTATAACCTCAAGATCCTTACCTATCTTGACGCTATTCGGAGGATCAGGGAGAGCCTTTCCGGGCGTTACTCCTTCATTCGACTCTTCGAATCATCAGTTCTCCCAGCTTTCGCTGGTGGCTAATCTTTTCAATTAGCAACGTGTCGCACTATCCTGATATTCATCAACGTGAATGTATTGGAATTTTCTTTGGTAATATTCGAGGACTTCCGGGACGCGCTTGAACAATTGGATTGTCATCATGATCAGATCGTCAAAGTCAAGCGACTGGTTTTTCCTCAGGCGTTGCTGGTAAGCTTCGTATACATCACTGACAATTTGGTCAAAAAAATCGCCCGCTTGTTTGGCGTACTGTTCAAAATCAATCAGTTCATTTTTCGCGCTGCTGATTTTCCCTAAAATCGCCCGCGGGTCAAATTTTTTCGGATCCAGATTTTTTTCTTTTAAAAGGTTTTTAATGACCGATAGCTGGTCGGTCGCGTCAAGGATGGAAAAATTGCGGTTAAAGCCGATCCTGTCGATATCCCTCCGCAAAATGCGCACGCACATCGAATGGAAAGTGGATATCCACACTTCCTCAGCGGCACCGCCCATGATCCCGGCAATCCTGTCCTTCATTTCGCGGGCGGCCTTATTGGTAAACGTAATCGCTAAAATATTATACGGATTCACGCCTTTTTCCACCATTAAATAGGCAACGCGGCGGGTCAGCACCCGCGTTTTGCCGCTTCCCGCCCCGGCAAGAATCAAAAGCGGCCCTTCCGTTGTTTTGACCGCTTCTTTCTGTTCGGGATTTAGCCCGCTCAGAATACGGTCGGTTAAAAATTGCATGATTTCACCACCACATGAGAATGTTTGTTCTATTTTATCACAAACCTGTTTGCTTTACAACCCGGACCGTTTTCACGGCCTCGTGTATATCTTCATAAACCACATTGCCGACGACCACTACATCTGCAGCCCGTGCCATCTCCGCAGCCTGTGCCGCAGTGCGGATGCCGCCGCCGTAAAACAAAACGGTATCTTCCAGTACTGTTTTCACTTTTTCGACAAGCTTCGGATCTCCGTAAGTGCCGCTGTATTCCAAATAAAAAACCGGAAACTTGAACATATGCTCCGCCATGCGTGCATAAGCGAGAACGTCGTCGTCATCGAGGCCGGTTTCCGCTTCTGCAAGCTGTGCGGCTTTACAGTCCGGATTTAAAATACAGTAGCCTTCCATGACGATCTCATTCCAATTCATCCATTCCCCATATGCTTTCACTGCCTTATGGTGGGCACCGGTGATCCAAGTTGTATTTTTGCTGTTTAAAACCGCCGGAATCAAGTAAAGGTCATAAGCGGGTGCGATTGCGTCCGCATCCGATACTTCGAGGCAGCACGGCACGGCGTATCTTCTTACCCTTGACATTAACTGCAACGTGTTATCAAGGGTGACACCGTCCGTTCCGCCAATCATCACTGCATCTGTGCCGGACTCGCAAATTTTTTCCAAATCTTTTTCCGAAATATCTTTATTCGGATCCAATTTGAAGGCATGCCGCCATTCACGCACATCATACATCAACCGGAAATCCTCCATTCTTCATCCATCATAGCCCATTATAGCATTTGAAGGTACAGGCAAAAAAGCTTTTCATCAGAACGGGAAAATATAACAGCCATGCCCGGAAACACCGCGCTTTCCCGCCGGCAAAGCCGGAAAATCTTTCCTGAAAAGCCGCACCGGCAAAAAGAAAAGTGAAAGCGCAACCTTCCAGCAAGCGTGATTCTATCACGGGAAGCGGTTGTTCTGCGCAAAAAAGCCCCTCTTTTAAAAGAAGAGCTTTTTTCTTTTTATTCTGATGGGGCTTCTTCTGCACGGTTTTCCTGCCTGTGTTTTTTTTCGATCCGGTCGAGGACCATCTGGTAAGAATCGTTGCCGTAATTCAGGCAGCGTTTGACGCGGGAGATAGTGGCCGTGCTCGCGCCGGTTTCCGTCTCAATCGCATGGTACGTCTTATCATTGCGCAACATTCTCGCCACTTCCAGGCGCTGCGTCATCGCCTGGATTTCGTTGACAGTGCATAAATCGTCAAAAAAACGGTAGCACTCTTCAATCGTTTCAAGCGACAGGATCGCTTCAAACAGCTGATCCAGCGCTTTTCCGCGTAATTTATCTATTTGCATAAACGTTTTTCTTCTCCTTTGCTCTATTGCTTTCCGGCACGGCTCTGCCGGACTGCCCGAACCCCTTCCTAGTCTGTAACGGTAACACTGCTTAAAGTGGGTACAATATTGACCCACGTTTTGCCCGGCACCAATTTGACCGGTTCCCCGTTTTGATACGGAAGAATCCTGCCGCTGTCATTTTCCCATTCGACTTCCCGGAGCTTTCCCTTTTGGATAAGATACGCTTTGCCTCCGGATGTTAAATCAATATCCTTGCGCCCGTGGCTGTCAATCAGCTTATGTTTGGCAGCAACAATGAACAAATTGTCGATGAGAACCGGCTGGCCGTTGTTTGCATCCACCGTCTCCGCCCCGCCAGCGTAACGGGCATACTTTCCTTTTTCTGCGTTATACCGGTACACGGCATTTAAATTGTCCCGGCTTGAATAACGGATACTGACTTTCCCCGCGGAAATGCCCGAAATGTTTTTCACTTCTTTTGCAGAGGCAAAAGAAAGGGGAGACGGGGGCTGGTTCATCACATAGCCTTTTTTCCGTGCACCTTTTAAAATGTTCTGATAAGTGATATAGGAATTATGGGGCGCTTTTCTGGCTGCCGACCGTTTGAACAAAGTGCCGTCATACTGCATGCCGTTCAGTTCATCGACATAGCCCGAATCAAGCAGCTTTTTCGCGCCCGGGCTGTAGCCATGGGCAATGTATAAAGCATCGTATCCTTTTGCCAGCTTGATGAAATACGGCCTGGCGCTCCGGACCGGCCCGAATTTGGCCGGCATATGGCTTTCAAAAATTGCGACAAACCGGGTGATTTCCCCTTCCGCCAGGGCTTCATAAACAACATCGGCTGAACTAAGCCCCGATTGCGGGCGTGCAAGCGGGTGATTGTTGATCATGACGGCAACCGCCCGTTTTGCCGGCCTGTTTGTTGTCCGGATCCCTGTCAGCGGTGCTGTCCACTGGTGTGCCGCAGATTTTCCGGTTCCCTGCTGCTGACTGCCTGTACCATGCTGGCGGCCGCATGCCGATAGCACCAGCAGAAGGAACATCAGGCCAATCAGTCGTTTCTTTCCCATTTTTGCAACTCCAATCACGCTTTCTTAAATGCACCGAACAGCAAATCACAGCCTGCCGTACAGAAAGAGGTTTTTCGGAAACGAACGATCTCCCTTTTTACGACCCGCTTTAAAATTTCCGGTACTTTATTATTTTAACGCATTATTGTTGGAAAGAGAATCGTTTTCTTCATGACATCGTACATTCCTTTGGAAGTAATCCGGATATAGGGCAAATGGGTCGCGCATAAAAAGAGCAAAGAATACATCGGGTCATCATATGCATAGCCGCGGTCCCTTAAAATGCCGGCAAATTTTTTCATATCCCCGATCAGTTCATCCATGCTTTTATCCGACATGATCCCGCCGACCGGGAGCGGAATTTCCTGGATGATTTTCCCACTTTCCGCAATCACGATGCCGCCGCCCATTTCTTTCATCCGTTTAAACGCAAGCAGCATATCGCTTTTTGATTTTCCAATGCAAAGAATGTCCCCTGTCGATGAATAAGAAGAGGCAAGGCCCATCAGATTTTTGGCAAATCCTTTCACCAGTGTGTTGATCCGCCATTTTCCTTTTTTATCAATTAACATAAGAAAATTGTCCTCATAGGCATCTGGCAGCACCTCATACGATACGTCATACGAAATGGAGTACGGTTTTGTAATGACGCTGTTGGACATCTCCAGCCCGAACGGCATGGAAAATTGCAGGTCGTCGTACCCGAGATCCCAATCAAGTTCAAGCGGGCCTTGGCCGTATAATGCCCAATCAACCGGTTCTTCCGGTTCGGTTCCTTTGCCGTCTTTTTTCAGCCATACCCCTTTTGACAGGACCGAAACAGGCACCGGGTTTGTTTCGCTTTCCAAAAAATTGATGCTTGCCACCCGGCCTGTTGCAATGATGCCGTGCAAATGCTGGATATTGTAGTAACGCGCCACATTGTAGCTTGCCATTAAGTATGCGTCCACCGGCGGCACCCCGTGTTCCATCGCGATTTGAATCATCCTGTCGATCACGCCTTCTTCGTAAAAAGCAGGCGAGCTGCCGTCGGTTGTAAAAAACATTTGATCATACTGGTCAATGCCGAGCGCTTTCATTTCATCCAGCAACACAGGCAGGTCTGGGCGGATGGATGAATGGCGCAAAGACACCGTGTATCCCTGCATCAGCCGGGTCAGCACTTCCTTGCCCGTCATCGCTTCATGGTCACAGTCTGCCCCAAACAGCATCATTTTTGCCAATGTTTTCTCGGATGCCCCCGGGAAATGACCTTCAATTTTTTTTCGCATCCGCTTGGCTTCCTGAATCCAATGGAGCATTAAGTCGTCGCCGTCCGCCAGTTTCGGCCAGCCGGTCAGCTCCCCTCCCTGCAGGACAGCATCATGCTCGAGCCACGATTTTACACACTCGTGAGAAAAAACCATTTCTTCGTCCACAAGCTCCGTTTGCCCGTCGAACCGGGCCCACCAATACATCGTAACCGGTGAATGGCGGAGCTTTTGCATAAGGGAAAACGCTTTCTTTTTGTCTGTTAATAAAACGAGTATGAGGTTATCGTTGATCAATGTTGTTGTCCCTTTTTGCGCTGCATAATGGGCAAAGGTTTGGGGATTATAAAGTTGAAACGGATGGACATGCGGTTCAATATACCCGGGCACAAGCCACTGCCCCGAGCAATCGGTGAATTCGCATCCGGATGTCTTTTCAGGCAGTTTTTCCCCGGTGTATACAACCCGGTCCTGATAAATCCAAATATTGCCCGTCACCCATTTTCTTAACGTCGAATGAAGAAACCGGGCATTTGTTAAAACCATGTCTGGCGAAAGCTTGCCGTCCAGCACGGCGACATGTTCCCTGATTTGTTTGTTTTTCCATCGGTAACGTTGGTCAAGCATTGTCTCATTCCTCCCTAGGGAGACCCTAATATATTCATATATTACCATATTTTATCCATTAAAGCAGTAAAGAAGTTTGAAAACATGGGAAAGGAGATGTTCATCATGAAAATCACACCGAATATTGGCATTTTGAATGCCTTGCTCCGGATTACGTGCGGGCTTACTTCGCTTGCATGGGCCACAGCCAAATTATCGAAAAAACCGTGGCGCAGCAGCTATTTATGTGTGGCGCTCATGGGTGCCATGAAAGTGGGAGAAGGGATTGTCCGCTACTGCCCTGTGACGGATCTCATTCAAAACAGGCAAATGAATGGCGGCCAGGAAGAAGTGTAGACCAGAAGGCAACATGCATGTGGGAAACATTACCACCTGTGCAAAAAGCTACCGGGCAAAAGGCCGGAGATTTTCCGGCCTTTTGCCTCAGGGACTAAGCCTGGTTTCTTTTGCCGATATCCTTCCGGTAGAAAAAACCATCCAAACGGAGCCTTTCCAATTCGTGATACAGTGCTTTTCCCGCTTCTTCCAGCGTACGGGCTTTCCTTCCGACAAAAAGTACCCTGCCGCCGTTTGATACAAGCCTTTCCCCCTCCACGCGTGTGCCGGCATGGAAAACAAAAGACTGCAATTTTGAAAGCGGCGGAATTGGAATCCCTTTTTCGTACGCACCCGGATAGCCGTTTGCCGCAATCACAACTCCCAATACAGCTTCCTTGCGCCACTTGATGCAAGGGCTTTTTCCGTCCAACAGATCCAGAAAAATTTCCGCAAGGTCCGATTCAAGCCTTTCGAGCACAACCTCCGTTTCCGGGTCGCCGAAACGGGCGTTGAATTCAATCACTTTCACACCGTTTTCCGTCAGCATCAAGCCGGCATACAAGACCCCGGTAAACGGGCAGCCTTCCTCTTTCAACGCTCTGGCTGCCGGGCGCAAAATATGTTCTACTGCCTTTTTCACTTCTTCATCCGGGATTTGCGGAACCGGGGAGTAGGCGCCCATTCCGCCTGTATTCGGCCCGCTGTCGCCATCATATGCACGCTTATGGTCGCGCGCAATCACCATGGGATACACTTCCTCTCCCCGGACAAACGCCATCAGGGAAAATTCTTCCCCTTCCAAAAATTCTTCTACAACCACCTGGTTTGAGGCTTCCCCGAACTTCTTCCCGATCAGAGCGGCACGGAGCGCTTCCTTTGCTTCTCCCGGTGTCATCGCAACAGTCACGCCTTTTCCGGCTGCGAGGCCGTCTGCTTTAATGACGATCGGGGCGCCTTTTTCCACGATATATTTTTCCGCCTCCGCATAGTCGGAAAAAACGCGGTAATCCGCAGTCGGAATGCCGTATTTTTGCATCAGTTCTTTTGCGAATGCTTTGCTGCTTTCAATCCGCGCCGCCTGCTTTGACGGCCCGAATATTTTCAGGCCGGCATTCTGAAATTCGTCGACAATCCCTGCGCTTAAAGGGGCTTCCGGGCCGACAACCGTCAGTTCAATGCCTTTGTCTTTTGCAAAAGCGAGCAGAGAAGCCGTGTCCGTTTCGCGGATCGGAACGGTTTCAGCGATTTGGGCGATGCCACCGTTTCCCGGTGCGCAATAAATTTTGCCAACGCGGGGGCTTTCCGATAATTTTTTGCAGATGGCATGCTCGCGGCCACCGCTCCCAATTACAAGTACTTTCATTTTAACGTGGCCTCCTCTCTTTGTCCATCATTTTGTAAGGTCTTCTGACTAATTTTATGATCGTATACAATAGAACCCGGGGACTGTCGGGCAGGACAGTCGCCTCCGCTTTTCTGTTTGTCCGGCTCTGCTTCCCGGGCTTGCATACTTCTGCACCTTTTCCCTGCGGTAAGCAGCATCGGTCCTCCAACGAATAAGAAGCCCGTATGCCGCGCTTTTCTGTTAGTGCTTAAAGTGGCGGATGCCGGTGAAGACCATCGTGATGCCGTATTCATCGGCTTTTTTGATGGAGTCTTCGTCGCGGATGGACCCACCCGGCTGGATGATGGCAGTAATGCCGGCTTTGGCAGCTGCTTCGACGGTGTCGTCCATCGGGAAGAATGCATCGGATGCCATCGCGGCTCCTTTTGCTTTTTCACCGGCCTGGGCCAACGCAATTTCCGCCGAGCCGACGCGGTTCATCTGCCCGGCGCCGATCCCGAGCGTTTTTTCAGCATCCGTCACCACAATCGCATTCGATTTCACATGTTTTACCACTTTCCAGGCCAGTTTTAAAGCCTGCCATTCCTGTTCTGTCGGCTTACGTTTTGTGACAGTTTTCACTTGGGCCTCATCCAAAGTATAGGTGTCCTGATCCTGGATCAGCAGCCCGCCTTCTACGGAAGTAATGATTTTTTCCGGCTTGTGCGCATCCGAAAAAGGCACAGTCAAAAGGCGGATATTTTTCTTGCTCGCCAAAATGTCAAACGCTTCATCCGCAAACGACGGGGCAATCACAATTTCGAGGAAAATTTCATGCAGCAGCCTGGCCGTTTCCGGGTCAACAGGCCGGTTGAATGCGACGATGCCGCCGAAAATCGACTTTGGGTCTGCCTCGTACGCTTTTTTATACGCTTCAAGCGCCGAGTTCCCTACCCCGATGCCGCATGGGTTCATATGCTTTACGGCAACCGCTGCCGGTTCCTTGAAATCCTTTGCGATCTGCAGGGCGGCATCTGCATCGCGGATATTATTGTACGATAATGCTTTGCCGTGCAGCTGCCTTGCGTGTGCAATCGAAAATGGCGAACCAAGCGGGTTGATATAAAAGCTTGCTTTTTGGTGCGGGTTTTCCCCGTAACGGAGCGTTTGCTTGAGCTCATATGTAAACGTGGCCTTTTCCGGGGCCTCTTCGCCAACAAGCGTTGTCATATAATCGGCAATCATGGCGTCATACGCGGCTGTATGGCGGAAAACTTTTGCAGCCAGCGCTTTTTTCGTATCTTTCGTCACATCGCCGTGCGTTTTAATTTCGTCAATCACTTTGCCGTAGTCCCCCGCGTCCGTAACAACGGTGACATATTCAAAATTTTTCGCGGCTGCACGCAGCATGGACGGCCCGCCGATATCAATATTTTCGATGGCCTCTTCTTCCGTGGCATCCGCCTTTGCAATCGTCTGCCGGAACGGATAAAGGTTGACACAGACGAGGTCAATCGGTTTGATCCCTTGCGCTGCAATTTGCTGTTCATGCTCCGGGATCCGTTTTGCCAAAAGCCCGCCGTGGATGTTGGGATGGAGCGTTTTTACCCTGCCTTCCAAAATTTCCGGAAAACCTGTTACCTCTTCCACCCCCGTAACAGGCACGCCGGCTTCTTCCAGCGCTTTTTTCGTGCCGCCGGTTGAGAGAATTTCAAAGCCGAGCCCGCTTAAACTTTGTGCAAATGCCGTTACCCCTGTCTTGTCCGATACACTGATTAAAGCTCTTTTCATTCCGGTAAAACCTCCATGTTGGTTTGATTTTCCACCAGCTTCTTGAGCACATCCGGATACAGCACATGCTCTGTCTGATGCATTCTTGCCGCTAATGTTTCATATGTGTCCCCGTCAAGCACAGGGACAGCCGCCTGCGCAATAATCGGCCCGGTATCCATGCCTTCATCGACATAATGAATGGTCACGCCCGTTATTTTCACGCCTGCCGCAAGCGCCTGCCCGATCGCGTCTTTGCCCGGAAAAGCCGGCAGCAGCGACGGATGGATATTAATAATCTTCCGCGGATACGCATCCAGTAGCACCTGCCCGATCAGCCGCATATAGCCGGCCAAGGCAATCCATTCAATTTGTTTTTTCTGTAATTGCGCCAAAATTTCCTGCTCATACGCCCGCTTATCCGGGTACGTTTTCGGATTGAATACAAACGCCGGGATGTTTTCTTCTGCTGCCCGGCGGATGGCATACGCATCTTCACGGTCGCATACTAGCAGTTCAATCGCGGCATCCAGTTCCCCTTTTTTAGCTGCATCACAAATCGCCTGGAAATTTGTGCCGCTGCCCGATGCGAAAACAGCTATTTTATGCATCGCCTCTGCTCCCTGCTGCAAAACGGACACCCGCCGTATTTGTAACATGGCCGATGATAAAAGCTTGTTCCCCGGACTGGTTGAAAAAGGAAACAGCAGCCTGTGCATCTTCCGCATTCACCGCGAGGACAAACCCGATTCCCATGTTAAAAACGTGAAACATCTCATCGCGGCTGACGTTTCCGTAAGATTCCACAGCGGAAAAAACGGGCGGGACCGGCCATGAACCAAGGCTGATCTCAACACCGAGCCCGGCTCTGAGCATGCGCGGCATATTTTCATAAAACCCGCCGCCTGTTACATGTGCCATTCCTTTGACCTCAAATTTTTTTAACGCGGAAAGCACCGGTTTGACGTAAATTTTTGTCGGGGTTAACAGCACTTCCCCAAGCGGCCGGCCCAGTTCCGGCAAAATCGTATCAACGGTCATCGCATGGTCTTTTAGAAAAATTTTCCGGATCAGCGAATAGCCGTTACTGTGGATGCCACTTGACGCAAGGCCGATTAAAACATCTCCGGGCGCGGTGTTTTTCCCCGTGACAAGCGCCTCTTTTTCACATGCGCCAACCGCAAATCCCGCCAGATCGTATTCGCCTTCTTCATACATATCCGGCATTTCTGCCGTTTCTCCGCCGACAAGCGCGCACCCTGCCTGCACGCATCCTTCCGCCACGCCTTTTACAATTTGCTCAATCGTTTCCGGGTTCTGGTTGCCGCAACCAATATAATCGAGGAAAAAAAGCGGTTCCGCCCCCTGGACAATAATATCATTGACGCACATGGCGACACAGTCGATGCCGATTGTATCATGCTTGTTTGTTAAAAAGGCAAGTTTCAGTTTTGTGCCGACGCCGTCCGTTCCGGAAACAAGCACGGGCTTGCGGTAATGGAGCGCAGATAAGTCAAACATGCCGCCAAATCCGCCGAGTGCACCGATTGCCCCCGCCCGGTTTGTCCGCGCCACATGCTTTCCCATCCGTTTGACCGCTTCATAGCCTGCTTCGATGTCGACGCCTGCATCCCGGTATGTGTTTGCCATAGGAATCCTCCGTTAATTGCTATTTTTGAATCAGTTCTTTTTCATGCGGCAGCACCGTATCCGGATAAATTTCCGTCGGATACTTGCCGGTAAAACAGGCAAGGCACTGGCCGCATGTTTCATTGATCGCCGGCCTGCCGATTGCCTCGAGCATATTGTCAACCGTCAAAAAAGTGAGGGTGTCTGCGCCGATGATCTGGCGGATTTCCTCCACGCTGTGGCGGGCTGCGATCAGTTCTTCATGCGTCGATGTGTCAATGCCGTAAAAACACGGATGTTTCATCGGCGGCGAGCTGATGCATACATGCACTTCCGTTGCCCCGGCATCGCGGAGCATGGTGACGATCCGTTTGCTTGTCGTTCCGCGCACGATCGAATCATCAACCATGACCACCCGCTTTCCTTCGACGATGGCGCGCACCGGCGACAGTTTCATTTTCACACCCTGTTCGCGCAGCGACTGCGACGGCTGGATGAACGTGCGCCCGACATAGCGGTTTTTGATCAGGCCCATTTCATAGGGGATGCCGGATTGTTCCGCGTAACCGATCGCCGCCGAAATGCTTGAATCGGGCACGCCGGTTACGACATCCGCGTCAATGCCCGCCTGGATCGCAAGCCTTCTCCCCATATTTTTGCGTGCGGCATGAACGTTGATGCCGTGGATATTGCTGTCCGGCCGGGAAAAATAGACATATTCCATTGTACAAATGGCCGGATTCGCAGCATACGCATACTGCTCCGACTCAATGCCGCGGCTGCTGATCGATACGAGTTCACCAGGACGGATATCGCGGATAAACTCAGCCCCGACAATATCAAGCGCGCATGTTTCCGACGCAACGCAATAAGCGTCGCCGATTTGTCCGAGTGAAAGTGGGCGCAAACCGTTTGGGTCAAGGGCGACGAGCAGCTCATCTTCAGTCATAACAGCAAATGCATACGCCCCCTTTAGCATCGTAAGCGCGCTTTTCATCTGTTCTTTCATGGTACGGTAGCCGCTTCTTTTCATTAAATGGGCGAGCACCTCTGTATCGGATGTCGTCTGGAAAATGCTGCCCTGCATTTCAAGCTGGTGCTTCAATGTATGCGCGTTGACGAGATTGCCATTATGCGCAAGCGCAAGGCTGCCGTTTTGCGAATGGAACAGAAGCGGCTGGACGTTTTCAATCCCGCCACCGCCCGCTGTTGCGTAGCGGACATGCCCGAGGGCCGCATCCCCGTCAAGCCCGGCAAAAGACTGGGCTGAAAATACTTCCGTCACAAGCCCTTCCCCTTTTTTGCCAATGAGGCGCCCGTTTTGTTTGACAACAATACCCGCACCTTCCTGCCCCCTGTGCTGCAGGCTGTGGAGCCCGTAATAGGCAAGCTGTGCCGCTTCTTTATGGCCCCATACCGCGAAAATCCCGCATTCCTCATTTAATCCCTTTATTTCAGCAAGCATTTTAAGGCTCCTTTCCAGGCCGTTTCGCATTCCTCTGTATCCGCCTGAATCCACGTCTCCCCGTTTTCCCCTTTGACAGCCATTTGCTTATCATCCGTGACGTTGCCAATCCAAACAGCCTCATCCACCAATTTTTGAAACGCCTGCTGGTGCTCTTTCTTCACTGACACAATAAATCGTGACTGGGTTTCGCTGAATAACGCCGTAACCGGGTTGCCTTTTAAAACCACATTGGCCCCCAAATTTTCCGTCCCAAACAGGCATTCAGCGAGTGCCGGTGCAAAACCGCCTTCCGAGACGTCATGGGCGCTTTGCACAAGGCCGGACTGGATCGCAGCAAGCAGTTGGTGCTGGCGCCGGGCTTCAGTTTCCAAATCGAGTGCCGGCGGTTTTCCGGAAATTTGGCCGTCTGTAAGCTTTTGCAGTTCGCTGCCACCGAATTCCGGTTTTGCTTCCCCGATCAGATAAATGAGGTCACCAGCCTGTTTAAATGTCTGCGTGGTCACATATTTGATGTCTTCGAGAAGTCCGACCATGCCAACAACCGGTGTCGGATATACAGCCTGTACGGACACTTCCCCGTTTTCTGTTTTTTGCAATGTTTCATTATACAGTGAGACATTGCCGCCAATGACCGGGGTTTCAAGCTCGCGGCATGCTTCGCTCATGCCATCTGCCGCTTTTTCGAGCTGCCAGAAAATTTCCGGCTTTTCCGGTGCGCCGAAGTTCAGGCAGTCTGTCACGCCAAGCGGCTGGGCCCCGGAACAGACAATGTTGCGCGCCGCTTCCGCCACTGCGATTTTCCCGCCCGTTTCCGGATCCAAATAGACGTAGCGGGCGTTGCAATCCGTTGTCATCGCGAGCGCTTTTTTTGTCCCGCGGATCCGGATGACGGCTGCATCCGATCCCGGCATGACCACCGTGTTCGTCCGCACCTGGTAGTCGTACTGTTCATACACCCATTCTTTGCTGGCAATGGTTGGCTGTTTGAGCAATTGGAAAAAAGTTTCCTGAAGATTTTCCACCGCCGGGATTTGCGGTTTCATCGCCTGATAGGCCGCAAAGTAAGCCGGCTCTTTGGATGGTTTATGGTAGACGGGCGCATCCTCTGCAAGCGCATCGGCCGGCACATCTGCGACAAGTTCGCCGTTGTGGTACAATTTGAGCATTTTATCGCCGGTTACCGTTCCGATAGCAACCGCATCAAGCCCGTATTTTTGAAAAAGGCGGATGATTTCCGGTTCCCGGCCTTTTTTTACGACAATCAGCATCCGTTCCTGCGATTCGGAGAGCATCATTTCATATGGCGTCATCCCAGTTTCGCGCTGCGGAATGCGGTCAAGATTCATTACAAGCCCGACGCCCGCCTTGCTGGCCATTTCGGAAGAGGAGCTGATGAGCCCGGCCGCCCCCATATCCTGGATGCCGACGAGCGCATCATGGCGGACAAGTTCGAGGCAGGCTTCAAGGAGCAGTTTTTCCATAAACGGATCGCCAACTTGGACTGCCGGGCGCTTTTCCTCCGAATCTTCGCTGAGCTGCCCGGAGGCAAAGGTGGCGCCGTGGATGCCGTCCCTTCCTGTTTTTGCGCCGACATACATGACCGTGTTCCCGATGCCGCGCGCCTGCCCTTTTTGAATGTCTTTATGTTCGATCAGGCCGACGCACATCGCGTTAACGAGCGGATTGCCGTCATAACACGGATCAAATGCCACTTCCCCGCCGACTGTCGGAATCCCGATGCAATTGCCGTAGCCCGCAATTCCGGCAACGACTTCTTTGAAAAGACGTTTCACCCGCGGGGAATCGAGTTCGCCGAAACGGAGCGAATTGAGAAGCGCAACCGGCCTTGCCCCCATCGAAAACACATCGCGGATAATCCCGCCGACGCCCGTTGCCGCGCCCTGGTACGGTTCAATCGCGGACGGGTGGTTATGGCTTTCAATTTTAAAAACAACCGCCAGCCCGTCGCCGATATCAATGATGCCGGCGCCTTCCCCGGGCCCCTGGAGAACGCGTTCGCCTTTTACCGGAAACTTTTTTAAGACCGGCTTAGAGTTTTTGTAACTGCAATGTTCCGACCACATGACGGCAAACAGCCCTGTTTCGGTATAGTTCGGCGTCCGGCCGAGAATCGTTTCGACCCGTGCGAATTCTTCGTCTGTCAGCCCGATTTCACGGTAAATCTTTTGGCTTTTGATTTCGGCCGGTCCTGGTTCAAGCAATAACGGCATGGGATTCCCTCCAGTTTTTTACAATGGATTTGAACAGCTTCAAACCGTCCGTGCTTCCGAGTAATGCTTCAACGGCCCGTTCCGGATGGGGCATCATCCCGAGCACATTGCCTTGTTCGTTCATAATTCCCGCAATATTGGCAATACTCCCGTTAGGATTTTCCCCGTACGTGAACACAATTTGCCTGTTTTCTTTCAGCATTTCGAGCGTTTCCGCATCGCAAGTATAGTTCCCCTCCCCGTGGGCAACCGGAATCCGGATCGTTTCCCCCTGCTCATACAGGGAAGTAAACATCGTTGCGGCATTTTCGACTACAAGCGGCACCGTTTTGCAGACGAATTTCAAGCCTGCGTTCCGGAGCATGGCCCCCGGCAAAAGGCCGGCTTCAAGCAAAATTTGAAATCCGTTGCAGACGCCAAGCACCGGTTTGCCCTCTTCAGCAGCTCTTGCAACAGCCTGCATGACCGGCGAAAAGCGTGCGATCGCGCCTGTCCGCAAATAGTCGCCGTACGAAAACCCGCCCGGCAGGAGGATCCCGTCAAAACCATCTAAGCTATCCGCATCATGGCGGACGTATGCCGCTTCTTCACCAAGTGCATCTTGAATCGCATGAAACATATCGGTGTCACAGTTCGATCCCGGAAAAACAAGACATGCAAACTTCACGGCGCAACACACTCCTCAATTTCATAGCGGTAGTCTTCGATGACAGGATTTGAGAGCACCCGCCCGCACACTTCCCGGATGACGGCATCCAGGTCCCGGTCCGCCTTTTCTACAAGCAGCTCCAAATATTTTCCGGCCCGCACATCCTGCACTTCACTGTAGCCGAGCTGGACAAGCGACTGGTTGATGGCAGCCCCCTGCGGATCAAGGATGCCCTCGCGCAAGGTGACATAGACTTTCACTTTATACATGCGAAATATCTCCTCTCAAGCGATTTAAGATTTCCTGGTAAACTTCCGTTAAACTGCCCAAATCCCGGCGGAACACATCTTTATCCAGCTTTTCATTCGTTGCCCGGTCCCAGAGCCTGCACGTATCCGGGGAAATTTCATCGGCCAAAAGGATCGCCCCGTCACGTCCGCGTCCGAACTCGAGTTTGAAATCCACAAGGCGGACGCCGATTTCCGCAAACAGCGCCGTTAGGCTCTCATTGACAACGAGCGCCTGTTTTCTTAAAAACTGCAAATCTTCCGAACTTGCAATCCCTAAAAGCCGTACATGGTCTTCTGTAATGAGCGGGTCGCCGAGTTCGTCCTTTTTATAATAAAATTCGACAACCGGCTGCCCGGCCGGCGTTCCTTCTTCAAGCCCGAGGCGCTTTGCAAGGCTGCCCGCCACGACATTGCGGACGACTACTTCAAGCGGGATGATCTCCACCCGGCGCACAAGCTGTTCGCGTTCCGATATTTTACGGATAAAATGGCTCTTGACCCCTTTGTCCGCAAGCCGCTTAAAGATCAGGCTTGAAATCTCATTGTTCAGCTTCCCTTTTCCTTCAATCTCCGCTTTTTTCACGCCATTAAACGCGGTGGCCGAGTCTTTGTACTCGACGCGCAATACATCCGGATCCTCTGTTTCATACAACCGTTTTGCTTTCCCCTCGTATACAAGCATGCGCCTGCCTCCTTAGCCTGCTGCGCAAATTTCGCAGCCGCTTTTTATTTTCCGGGACAGCCGGGCTGAATTCACCCGGCCGCCCCGGTTCAGTTCAGCCCGAGACGGTCAAAAATCGTATCGACATGTTTCAAATGATAATGGTAGTCAAAGCATTCCTCGAGTTCTGCTTCCGTGAGCCTGCTTTGGATGGCCGGGTCTTTTTTCAACAGTTCCTTAAACGGCACTTGTTTTTCCCACGACTCCATTGCTTTCGGCTGCACCGTATCGTATGCAGCTTCACGGGACATGCCTTTATCAATCAGGGCAAGCAAAACCCGCTGTGAATAAATGAGACCGAGCGTTTTGTCCATGTTCCGTTTCATATTTTCCGGGAAGACGGTCAGGTTTTTCACAATATTGCCGAACCGGTTCAGCATATAATTAATAGCAATCGTTGCATCCGGCAAAATAATCCGTTCCGCGGAAGAATGCGAGATGTCGCGCTCATGCCAAAGGGAGACATTTTCATACGCCGTTACCATATAGCCGCGCAGCACCCGCGCCATCCCGGTCATATTTTCCGAACCGATCGGATTGCGTTTATGCGGCATCGCGGACGATCCTTTTTGCCCTTTGCTGAAAAACTCTTCCACTTCACGGGTTTCGCTTTTTTGCAGCCCCCTGATTTCCGTAGCAAATTTTTCAATCGATGTCGCGATCAAAGACAAGGTCGCGATGTAATAAGCGTGGCGGTCGCGCTGCAGCGTTTGCGTGGAGATGGGCGCCGGCTTTAAGCCGAGTTTCCCGCAGACATACTGCTCAACGAACGGGTCGATGTTGGCATAGGTCCCGACAGCACCGCTTAATTTCCCGTAACGGATGCCGTCCGCCGCTTGCCTGAAGCGTTCGAGATTCCGTTTCATTTCTTCGTGCCAGAGCGCCATTTTCAGGCCAAAAGTGGTCGGTTCGGCATGGACGCCGTGGGTACGGCCCATCATGACGGTGTATTTATGTTCAATTGCTTTTTGCTTTAAAATTTCAATAAAACGTTCAAGGTCTTTTTCAATGATTTCATTTGCCTGTTTGATCAAATAAGAAAGCGCCGTATCGACCACATCCGTGGACGTCAGCCCGTAATGCACCCATTTTCTTTCTTCGCCGAGCGACTCCGAAACGGCCCTTGTAAAAGCGACAACATCGTGGCGCGTTTCCTGCTCAATTTCTAAAATTC
This sequence comes from Weizmannia sp. FSL W8-1119, assembly GCF_038008605.1. Classification (NCBI taxonomy): domain Bacteria; kingdom Bacillati; phylum Bacillota; class Bacilli; order Caryophanales; family Bacillaceae; genus Heyndrickxia; species Weizmannia sp. FSL W8-1119. Next base: position 2,847,868 of record NZ_JBBOZL010000001.1, read on the forward strand.
TTTCAACATCAAATCTGGCATTTTCACGGATTTTTTGCACATCTGCTTTCGGGATTTCCCCAAGCTCCGCCCATGCTTCACAGGCAAGGATTTCCACTTCAAGCCATGCTTTGTATTTATTTTCGTCTGTCCAGATGGCGCCCATTTCAGGCCTTGTATAGCGTTCAATCATTCACTGCTGCCTCCGATCGTTTCTGTACATCCTGCCATACACCGGACTGTTCAAGGGAAAGCAAAGTCTCTTCGATTTCCTCTGTCAGCACTGTAATATGGCCCATCTTTCGCTGGAATTTCGCTTCTTTTTTGCCGTAAAGATGGACCGACCATTCCGGCTGGTAAGGAATTTGCGTAAGCGCCCTTTCGACGTGCTGGCCAAGCAGATTATTCATAACAGCCGGCTTCAAAAGTTCCACTTTGCGGAGCGGCCAGTTGCAGATCGCGCGGATATGCTGGCCAAATTGCGAAATCGAACAGGCTTCAATCGAGTAATGCCCGGAATTATGCGGGCGCGGCGCCAGTTCATTGACATAAAGCGTGCCGTCCGCTTCTAAAAACATTTCGACTGCAAGCGTGCCGGTTAAATGAAGCTGCTCTGCCACCTTTAGGGCGAGTTGCTCCGCCTCTTTTTTCACCGTATTTTCCACCCGTGCCGGCGCGATTGTTTGATGCAAAATATGGTTGTGATGAATATTTTCAACTACCGGAAAAAGGCTCGTTTCCCCTGTTTCATTCCGGGTGATGATGACAGAAAGTTCTTTTGTAAATGGAATCATTTTTTCAAGGACACATGCGCCGTGGGCAAGAAGCGGATCCGTTTCCTTAAAATCCCCTTCATGCCGGAGCGTGATCTGCCCTTTTCCATCATAACCGCCGCGCGCCGTTTTTAAAATACATGGATAGCCAATTTCCCCAACAGCTTCTTTCAAATCCGCCGCGTTTTCAACGATGCGGTACGGCGCAACCCGGACACCTGCTTTTGCAACTGCTTCTTTTTCAAAAATACGGTTCTGCGTGATCCGGATCAGTTCCGCTCCTTGTGGCACATGGGCAAATCCGGTGGCCTTTTTCAATGTTTCATAATCGATATTTTCAAATTCATAGGTGAGCACATCGCATCGTTCCCCGAGCTCCCGCAATGCCGCTTCATCATTATATGGCGCCGTGATCTGCCCGTCCGCCACCTGCGCACACGGGCAATCCGGCACAGGATCAAGGACAATGATCTTAAAACCCGCCTCTTTTGCGGCAAGGGCCATCATTCTCCCGAGCTGGCCGCCGCCGATGATGCCGATTGTACTCCCCGGTTTAATTATTTTCCTGTTCAAGTTGATCACTGCTTTCATATACGGTTTTCGAAAGTCTTTCCCGTCTTTGTTCAAGCCTTTTGGCAATATGTTCGTTTGTTGTGGATAAAATTTGGGCGGCAAGCAGTCCGGCATTTGTTGCGCCCGCTTTTCCGATCGCGACCGTTGCAACCGGGACACCGCCCGGCATCTGCACGATTGAAAGCAAAGAGTCAAGGCCGTTCAGCGCTTTTGACCGGACCGGCACGCCGATGACTGGCAACGTCGTTTTTGCTGCGACCATCCCCGGCAAATGAGCCGCGCCGCCTGCTCCCGCAATGATGACTTTTACGCCCCTGCTTCTTGCCTGTTCTGCATATTGAAACATCAGATCCGGCGTCCGGTGTGCAGAGACGACTTTTTTCTCGTAAGGCACGTTCAATTCATCCAGCACGCCGCATGCATGTTTCATCGTTTCCCAGTCCGAAATGCTGCCCATAATGACGCCAACTTCAACTGCCACCTGCATCCCTCCCCTGTTTATGTACAAAAAAACCCGGACGGATCTGCCCGCTCTATTTTAGAGAGAAAGCAGTCCATCCGGGTGCAGCACAAATAAGCATGGAAAACCTTGTGATTCCCAACTTCCGCTTTCCCTCATAGTCCGGTTATTTACGGTAACCGGGTAGAGACGTATGGGCCGTATTCCCATTATATATGAGGGTCCTATTCACTTTGTATTTTTATCTTAACAGGGAAGCTTGTTGCTGTCAACGAATAATTCATGTTTTACAGGCCGGGAATGTTCGGGTCTGAACTTGATTTTCTTCCTTCAAAAACAATTTTTCTGGTGACCGGCTCATATTCTTTCCTGCCGTTTTTCTTGACTTCCCGGAACACCGGCTTTTCGATTCTTCTGACCGGTTGGAAGCCTTCTTTTTCCATTCTTGCCAGACAGTCTGCAATGGTCTCATTTTCAAGCACTTCAAACTGTTTTTTCATTTGCTCAATTTCCCTTTCTTCACCGCTTTTACCCAAAAACCGCCGTAAATGGTTTTCGGCTCGTATGCAATGATAAAGGCCTTTGGATCAATCGTCTGAATCGCTTGGTATAATTTCAGCTCATATTTCCTCGGCGTCAAAACCTGGAGGGCAATCCGGTCGCCTTCAAGCCCGTGCGCATCCCATGTAGTAACGCCGTAGCCACTTTCCCGCAATTTTTTTGCCAAATCCAGATTTGCCCCTGTTGTAATGACATTGACCGTAATATAGCCGAGCGCCAGTTTTTCTTCAATTTTCATCCCCACTATGACGCCGATTCCGTAACCGGCCGCATACGCAATAATGTTTTGGATCTTATTCAGATTATCAAGAACAAGCCCGAGACCGATGATATAAATGATAATTTCAACCATGCTGACAAAAGCGGCAATATACCGGTATCCTTTTAACGTTAGAATCATCCTCGTTGTCGAAAAGGATACATAGATAATATTAACAACAAAAATAATCAGTACCATGACAATACTATTGTGGAGCAATGATGTTCCCCCTCCTCATCACACATTCATTTTGCTTCTTTTCCATCATATCACGGCCGGAGCAAAGTAAACGTGTCCATAAGCATGATTTTTTATGATAAAACTTTTTTATGATACGATAGGGGGTAATCGAAGAAATGGGGTGTTCATATGAAAATTGAAGTGTGGTCTGACTTTGTCTGCCCATTTTGCTATATTGGAAAACGGCGTTTGGAAATGGCGCTGGCACAATTTCCGCACCGGAACCAGGTGGAAGTTGAATTTAAAGCGTTTGAACTTGACCCTGCTGCCGAAAAAGGCATCGGCAAAAATATCCACGAAGCGATTGCTGAGAAATACGGCATCAGCATGGAAGAAGCAAAAAAGGCAAACCGCGGGATCGGTGAACAGGCGGCAAGCGTGGGGCTTCATTATGATTTTGACAACATGAAGCCGACAAACACGCTGGATGCACACCGCCTTGAAAAATTTGCCGCGACTGAAGGCAAAGGGGCGGAACTCGCCGAAAAACTGTTCCACGCCTATTTTACAGAAGGAGCGTATATCGGTGACCACGAAACACTTGCCGCAATCGTCGAATCTGCAGGCCTCAGCCGGGAAAAAGCTTTGGAAGTGCTTCGTGACCCGAATGCCTATCTAAATGACGTACGCGTAGATGAAGCCATCGCACAACAATACGGCATCACCGGCGTCCCGTTTTTTATTCTTAACCAAAAATACGCCATCTCCGGCGCCCAGCCGCTCGAAACCTTTACAAGCGCCCTTCAGAAAGTATGGCAGGAAGAAGCCGCAGCGCCGGTGCTGCAAGACCTGTCCACCGAAGAAGACGTTGCCTGTGCAGATGGAAGCTGCATTGTACCGGGGAAGGAAGAAAAGTAACCATATTATGGCAGGCAGGGATATTCCCTGCCTTTTTAAAATATGCATTGGCACTCTTTCTGTGCCCGCTTTTAAGGGGTAGAAGAATTTGTTCACGAATTTAAGTTATCGTTTCCATTGCTACATTCCTGGGCAGGCTGATCCTGGCCCTCTATTTTAATTCAACTTTTCCGATCCCATGCCCCGCACTCACTTTGCCATTTGCTGAAATCGTAAAATCCAAAATACTGTTGGAATTTGTAAAGATCACCATTACACTGTTATCCTTTCCAGCTGCTTTCAGTGCGGTTAAGTCCATATCGGCAATTTTATCACCAGCCTGGACCGTATCATTTTCATTTACATATACCTGAAAAGGCGCCCCCTTAAGTTCTACCGTATCAATCCCCAGATGCACCAATACTTCAAGCCCATTATCTGTCTGAATACTAATAGCATGTTTTGTGTCAAAAACGCTCAAAATTTTTCCGGATACCGGGCTTCTGACTTCTCCGGCCGCTGGTATTACGGCAAATCCATCTCCCATCATTTTGGTGGAAAAAACGGGATCATTTACTTCCGTTATTGGAACTAAATGGCCGCTTGCAGGCGCAACCAAGCCGACTGTTTGGCTCTTTTTCTTTTTTAAAAAGTTGAGCATATCGGTTCCCTACTTTCTAAATCATTAATTTAAGCAAAACAAAATCACAAAACATATACATTACAAGAAAAGCTCCAAGCATTGATAAATAGCTGGCATCATTTCTTAAATTAGATAACTTAATTTTTTTATTTGGAGAAGATAAAATCAATAGTACAATAAAAAAGGCAATTAAAAGATTCCCCAACAAAAGCTGGATCAACGCCGATAAGTAAATGGCCAGCATAAAAAGATCATGATTATTTAAATGAACTTTAAGATGATACAGATAATATCCCATCAGCAGATCAAGGCAGGAAGCGATCAGCATGACAGCAGAAAAAGGGCTGCTTGAAAACAGTTCTTTAAAAGATGTTGGATATATAGCAACAATCACACATAAATAAATCATATAAAAAACAGGGACGAGAAAAAACAGGGCAATCATCATATTAAATATTTTTGTTTCATTTCCAACAAGCCTTCTTATTTTATCCATTTTGTAAGCCCCCGTTTTCCAATTGCTCAGTAAACAGCTTGTAATGCAAGGAAAAAAGTTCAACCAGAATGTATAAGCTGACAATGCTTCTATGCCATGGTTTATGAAACTCGGATGCATAGTAATAAAGATTGTATGTTGAAATGCCGGCCAATTTGTTTGTCCCAAATTGTGTGATGCTGACCATTTTTATATTTCTTCTTCTAAAATCTTTTGCTATATTGACAATCCGTTCATTATTGCCGCTCAATGAAATTAAAAATACGATGTCTTTTTCATTTAACGCTTTTTCTGCTACCGATAATTCTTCCAGCGCCGGGAAGTTCGTCACAAATTTTCCTGAGTATATAAAATTTCTTGTAATCTTTTCCGCAGCCATTTTTTGCTCCCAACCTGTGCCATAAGAAAAGATACGGCTGGCTTCCATAATAGAACGAAACATTTCCGTGTGATTGACAGTATTAAAATATTTGATGGTTTTATCAATGTCTTCATGCAATTGGCAATTAATATTTTCTGGCTGGCCGGTCATTTCTTTCAACGTGTTTTCTTCCTTTTTGATTTCATATTTTAATTCAGAAAAACCCGAGTACCCGACCTTCTTGATGGTTCTAAACAAGAAAGAAGCGGAAACATGGCAAAGCTTGCTAATTTCATTTAAAGTTGAATTGCTAACAATATCTTTATGTTCAATAATAAAATTCAAGCATTGTATTTCATCTGAATTTAATTGTTGGAAGCTTTGGTTTACTTTTTGTTCCAAATCCATAGAGAGTCAACACCCTTTCTTGTGTCCTTACATCCAATTTTATCACTAAATAAGATGTTGACTCTATCCAAAAAGTTTTATTGTTTCAACAGTTCTTCAAATTTTTCCCTGACTTGGGGGACATCCAACCCTACGATGACTTGGAATGCTCTTCCTGCTCTCACAACACCCGCAGCTTTTCCCGCTTTAAATGCGCTATCCGGTTTCACTTTCTTTGGATCTACTACTGTCACTCTTAACCTGGTAGCACAATTGGTCACATCACTGATATTTTCTTTTCCGCCCAACGCATCCAGGTAAATTGCCGCTCTTTCCGAATAAGGATCTGTGTAGGATGCTGCAGCTGTTTCTTGCACCCCTTGTGCTAATTTTTTATTTTTATAATCCTGTTTTGTCTTTAATGTAATTTCTTCTTCCTCATCTGCTTCCCTGCCTGGCGTTGCAAAGTTGAATTTTAAAATGAAAAACCTAAAGACAAAGAAGTAAATAGCCGTGAATATCAGCCCAACTACAATTTGCGTTAAATATGTTGCCCAGTGATTTTGAAAAAGCGGAATCCAGTTTTTCCCGGCAAAATCAATAATGCCTCCGCCAAAATCACCTACTACACCAAATAAATACAATGTCGTATCTAATGTTGCTGCCAAAAGGGAATGAATCACCCATAAAAGCGGCGCTACGAATAAGAATGTAAATTCAATTGGTTCGGTAATACCGGCAAGTACAGATGTAATGACTGCCGGTACCAGCAGGGCCAATACTTTTTTCCTGTTTTCTTTCTTTGCCGTAAAGTAAAATGCCAAAGCAATTCCTGGTATACCAAAAACCTTTTCATTGCCATGCATCGAGAATCCCATTTGTGGTGCCATTGATTTCAGTGATTCCTTACTATTAGCAAATGTCTCCAAGTGCATAAGCCACCATTTCGTTAGGCCTTCCGGAACTGCGGCTGGCCCAAATTGGAAAGGGATATAAATAAAATGGTGAAGACCTGTTGGAATTAAAACACGTTCAAGGAAACAGTAAATCCAAACCCCAACAGGACCTGCATGAACCATGAACGATTGTAATGATCCGATGCCGAATGAAATTTTCGGCCAAATTAAACAGGTAATGAATGCCAAGGGTAAAGCGGCAAAAAAGCCAAGAATGACGACGAAAGCAGAGCCCTGGAAGGTGCCCAAAAAGTCAGGTAATTTATAGTCAAAAAATCTGTTATGCAAATAGACAACGATTCCCGCTATAATTAAGGCACCAATGATGCTTGTATTAAAAGTTTTAATGCCGGCAATCATTTTTAAGCCTTCGTTTGTGCTATTTTCAGCTAAAGCCCTTCCATAATGCATAATGCCAAAGAATTTTCCCCAGTGGGTAAGAATGGCCGCTATAAAATAATTCCATGTAAGATACGTAACCAAAGCTTCCATTGCAGCCCTTCCGGAAGCTTTTTTTGCCAGCCCGATAGGCAGGCCGACGACAAATAATAATTCTATTTGATTAAATACTGTCCATGCACCTTGTTGTACAGTATCCCATATGCCGTACCATAAGGTTCCTTCACTTGCAAGGCTTCCAAAAACAGACGGATTGCAAAATAATATGCTGATGGCCAGCATAATGCCAGCAAATGAGAAAAGTAAAACAGGTGTAAACATTGCACCGCCAAATCTTTGTATACTTTTCATTGCACCGCCAAATCTTTGTATACTTTTCATTGTTTATCCTCCAGACCGGAAACCGCTTTCCTTTTTAGGAATATGAAGAGAAGCGATAAGATCTTTTTTCTTTTTAAAAAGATTTACCGCTCCTCATTTTTGGTTTCACTTAGTAATGATATAAAGGAGCATGTTTAAATTTATTATCCCTTTAGTTGATTACCTTGTTTGATCAGCTTAAAACCGGTTCAGGACGCCCGATTTTTAATTCCGGCCAGTAATCCTTATTTGCTTCAACCAGTTCATCCAAAATAACTTTGGCCAATCCTGCATCTGGTACAATCTTACTTAAGCTTAATGCTTGCCATAATTTCGTATATGAACCCTCTGTCCAGGCATCGACAACCAGGTTTTCAACACTGTTTTGTTCCTCAATCAGCCCTTTTTGGAAGCGCGGGATTTTACCCTGCGCGAGTGGTTCAGGCCCATTTGCACCAATTAAGCAAGGAATTTCAACCATTGTATCAGAATCCAGATTTTCTACTGCCCCTTTATTTGGTGTAATGACAAGCATGCGTTCTTTTGTGTTATAAGCAATCGCACGGCATAAATCAATAATGTAAGAAGCATGTTCATCTGATTTAAAGGCGCTGTTTTGTGCTGTTCCGGATTCCGTAATTTTGGCACATTCTTCAAAAACAAATTTTTCGCGGCCCAATCTGATTTCATCCGTCCTTGTATGATTCGGATCAGAATGTTTCACAACTTCCTGCGGATATAGATAGTATTTCAGATAAGTGTTCGGCAATGTTTCTGGATCGAGTGCATAGACATTTTTAGCCATTTCAAAAGTCTCTCTCCAGCTTTTTTCTGTCCCGCTTTCATCAGGCAAAATATATCCGTGTTCCCTGACATAGGCTTGAAGTTGCGGCATTAAATTATTGCCTTTCTTATCTCTTACCGCTGTCCACCAACCAAAGTGATTCAATCCATAATAGTCGAAATCCAGTTCTTTATAAGAATCTAATTTTAATATTTTTGCCATCCGATCCATAATTCCAATCGGCATATCACAGATATTGATAATTTTAGATTTCGGTCTTAAGCGATTTGTAGCTACAGCCACGATTGCAGCCGGGTTTGAGTAATTCAACATCCAGGCATTTGGAGAATATTTTTCCATATAGTCAATAAGCTCTAAAACGCCTCCGATGGACCTTAAACCGTAAGCAATTCCTCCAGGCCCTGTTGTTTCTTGACCCACAACCCCGTGTTTCAATGGAATTTTTTCATCTTTTTCGCGCATTTCATATTTTCCAACCCTGATTTGTGCCATTACAAAATCGACATCTGTAAACCCTTCTGCAGGATCGGTTGTTGCCAAAAATTCTATTTCTGGGGCCCTTTCTTTAATCATGATGGCGCAAGCATCCGCAATTTTTTGCTGCCGCTCTCCGTCATTATCATAAAACTTTAAACTTCTAATTGGAAATTTGTCTAAATTATCAAGCAACGTTAAAACAATTCCCGGGGTATAAGTGCTGCCCCCGCCGGCGATCACTACTGAAAACTTTTTATCTGGCATAGTAAATCTCTCCTTAAAGAAAACGTTATCTTTATTACATGATCATTATCTCACGAAGAAAAAATTATTCAATAAGATGAAACTGTTTAAAAAATAAATTTGCAAACAAAAAAGAATTTCATTTTGTGGAAAATATTTCATTGAGGTATACCGCCTTCCATATCCTTCATCCAGCAGTGATTTTGAGTAAAACGGGCTGCATTCCGGTGAAAGCAGTAAACAGTGTTTTTTATATACAGGTACGAAAAAACCGCAGACGATTTGTCTGCGGTTCTCTTTTGGCCCGGCAACGTCCTACTCTCGCAGGGGGAAACCCCCAACTACCATCGGCGCTGGAAAGCTTAACTTCCGTGTTCGGGATGGGAACGGGTGTGACCTTTCCGCCATCGCCACCGGACCTTAATGACAAAAATCATTATAACAAAGTTTCCATTGCTTATCAACAGGAATTATGTGATTCCCTGAAAACCGGATGGGAGAAAAAACTGTAAACGGAGAATAGCTTTGGTTTCTAACTTTGAAAATTGTCTAGCTCCAGCGCCTATCGGCTAGCGTATTTCTGCGCTTTCTCCCTACGATAAGCGGGCATCGGCTCGCCTTTAGGGGCTCGCCGTGTTTCCTTTATCTCAGTCGAAAGCTCCGAAATCCGTACGCCGATGACCAAGGCGCTTCCGCTTTTCTATTGTCTAGCTCCGGTGCCTAGCCCCTCGAGGTCGAATAACCTGCCCGCCACGGAGCCAAAAGACGGCTCCGTGCCGGTCAGAACATTCGCTTGTCGGGGCTAAACAAGGCACCTTCGCTTTTCTATTGTCCAGTTCCGGGCGCTATCGGCTAGTGAACTTCCCGTCCCCCTTTCCTACGATAAGCGGGCATCGACTCGCCTTTAGGGCTCGTCGTGTTTCCTTTATCTCAGGCGGGGGCCTTGAAGTTCATACGCCGATGAGCGAGCGCCCTTCACTTTTCTATTTGGTTAAGTCCTCGATCGATTAGTATCCGTCAGCTGCACGCGTCGCCGCGCTTCCACCCCGGACCTATCAACCTGATCATCTTTCAGGGATCTTACCAGTTAAACTGTGGGAAATCTCATCTTGAGGGGGGCTTCATGCTTAGATGCTTTCAGCACTTATCCCTTCCGCACATAGCTACCCAGCGATGCCTTTGGCAAGACAACTGGTACACCAGCGGTGCGTCCATCCCGGTCCTCTCGTACTAAGGACAGCTCCTCTCAAATTTCCTGCGCCCGCGACGGATAGGGACCGAACTGTCTCACGACGTTCTGAACCCAGCTCGCGTACCGCTTTAATGGGCGAACAGCCCAACCCTTGGGACCGACTACAGCCCCAGGATGCGATGAGCCGACATCGAGGTGCCAAACCTCCCCGTCGATGTGGACTCTTGGGGGAGATCAGCCTGTTATCCCCAGGGTAGCTTTTATCCGTTGAGCGATGGCCCTTCCATGCGGAACCACCGGATCACTAAGCCCGACTTTCGTCCCTGCCCGACTTGTAAGTCTCGCAGTCAAGCTCCCTTATGCCTTTACACTCTGCGAATGATTTCCAACCATTCTGAGGGAACCTTTGGGCGCCTCCGTTACCTTTTAGGAGGCGACCGCCCCAGTCAAACTGCCTGCCTGACACTGTCTCCCACCCCGGTAAGGGGTGCGGGTTAGAATTTCAATACAGCCAGGGTAGTATCCCACCGATGCCTCCGCCGAAGCTGGCGCTCCGGTTTCCAAGGCTCCTACCTATCCTGTACAAGCTGTACCAAAATTCAATATCAGGCTGCAGTAAAGCTCCATGGGGTCTTTCCGTCCTGTCGCGGGTAACCTGCATCTTCACAGGTACTATAATTTCACCGAGTCTCTCGTTGAGACAGTGCCCAGATCGTTACACCTTTCGTGCGGGTCAGAACTTACCTGACAAGGAATTTCGCTACCTTAGGACCGTTATAGTTACGGCCGCCGTTTACTGGGGCTTCAGTTCAGAGCTTCGCCTTGCGGCTAACCCCTCTCCTTAACCTTCCAGCACCGGGCAGGTGTCAGCCCCTATACTTCGCCTTGCGGCTTCGCAGAGACCTGTGTTTTTGCTAAACAGTCGCCTGGGCCTATTCACTGCGGCTTCCCGGGGCATACACCCCAAAAAGCACCCCTTCTCCCGAAGTTACGGGGTCATTTTGCCGAGTTCCTTAACGAGAGTTCTCTCGCTCACCTTAGGATTCTCTCCTCGCCTACCTGTGTCGGTTTGCGGTACGGGCGCCTTTCACCTCACTAGAGGCTTTTCTTGGCAGTGTGGAATCAGGAACTTCGGTACTTTAATTTCCCTCGCCATCACAGCTCCGCCTTGGCGCGAAGGATTTGCCTCCGCACCGGCCTAACTGCTTGGACGCGATCAACCAGTGTCGCGCTTGCCCTATCCTCCTGCGTCCCCCCATCGTTCAAACGGTGAAGAGGCGGTACAGGAATATCAACCTGTTGTCCATCGCCTACGCCTTTCGGCCTCGGCTTAGGCCCCGACTAACCCTGAGCGGACGAGCCTTCCTCAGGAAACCTTAGGCATTCGGTGGAAGGGATTCTCACCCTTCTTTCGCTACTCATACCGGCATTCTCACTTCTAAGCGCTCCACCGGTCCTTCCGGTCCGGCTTCAACGCCCTTAGAACGCTCTCCTACCACGGACACCAAACGGTGTCCATCCGCAGCTTCGGTGATACGTTTAGCCCCGGTACATTTTCGGCGCAGCGTCACTCGACCAGTGAGCTATTACGCACTCTTTGAATGATGGCTGCTTCTAAGCCAACATCCTGGTTGTCTAAGCAACGCCACATCCTTTTCCACTTAACGTATACTTTGGGACCTTAGCTGGCGGTCTGGGCTGTTTCCCTTTCGACCATGGATCTTATCACTCACAGTCTGACTCCCAAGCATAAGTTTTTGGCATTCGGAGTTTGTCTGAATTCGGTAACCCGATGAGGGCCCCTCGTCCAAACAGTGCTCTACCTCCAAAACTCTCCGCTTGAGGCTAGCCCTAAAGCTATTTCGGAGAGAACCAGCTATCTCCAAGTTCGATTGGAATTTCTCCGCTACCCACACCTCATCCCCGCACTTTTCAACGTGCGTGGGTTCGGGCCTCCAGCAAGTGTTACCTTGCCTTCACCCTGGACATGGGTAGATCACCTGGTTTCGGGTCTGCGGCCTCATACTCTTTCGCCCTGTTCAGACTCGCTTTCGCTGCGGCTCCGCTTCTTCAGCTTAACCTTGCATGAGACCGTAACTCGCCGGTTCATTCTACAAAAGGCACGCCATCACCCGTTAACGGGCTCTGACTACTTGTAGGCACACGGTTTCAGGATCTCTTTCACTCCCCTCCCGGGGTGCTTTTCACCTTTCCCTCACGGTACTGGTTCACTATCGGTCACTAGGGAGTATTTAGCCTTGGGAGATGGTCCTCCCGGATTCCGGCGGGATTCCTCGTGTCCCGCCGTACTCAGGATCCACTCGGGAGAGAACGAAGTTTCAGTTACAGGGCTTTTACCTTCTCCGGCAGGCCTTTCCAGGCCGCTTCACTTACCCCGTTCTTTTGTAACTCCCATATGAGTGTCCTACAACCCCGGAAGGCAAGCCTTCCGGTTTGGGCTGTTTCCTGTTCGCTCGCCGCTACTTGGGAAATCGCAATTGCTTTCTCTTCCTCCGGGTACTGAGATGTTTCAGTTCCCCGGGTGTGCCCTTCCTGCCCTATGGATTCAGGCAGGAATCCTGTCCGATTAAAGACAGGGGGTTTCCCCATTCGGAAATCTCCGGATCAAAGCTTACGTACAGCTCCCCGGAGCATATCGGTGTTTGTACCGTCCTTCATCGGCTCCTAGTGCCAAGGCATCCGCCGTGCGCCCTTTCTAACTTAACCATAAAAGGTTTAAATCCAAAAATAAGCGATTCTCGGTTTACTTGGTTTATTTCTCCTATCCGGTTTTCAAAGAACACATACTGAAGGATTGGACCTTCAAAACTGAACAAAACGAAAACGCCAAACTTAATTTCGGAAAACCGAAGGTTTTCCTTTTATGTCTAGCTCCGGGCGCTATCGGCTAGCGTATTTCTACGTCTTCTCCCTACGATAAGCGGGCATCGATTCGCCTTTAAGGCTCATCGTGTTTCCTTTATCTCAGTCGAAGACTTCGAAATCCGTACGCCGATGAACGAGCGCCCTACGCTTTTCCCCTTAGAAAGGAGGTGATCCAGCCGCACCTTCCGATACGGCTACCTTGTTACGACTTCACCCCAATCATCTGTCCCACCTTCGGCGGCTGGCTCCGTAAAGGTTACCTCACCGACTTCGGGTGTTACAAACTCTCGTGGTGTGACGGGCGGTGTGTACAAGGCCCGGGAACGTATTCACCGCGGCATGCTGATCCGCGATTACTAGCGATTCCGGCTTCATGCAGGCGGGTTGCAGCCTGCAATCCGAACTGGGAATGGTTTTCTGGGATTGGCTTAACCTCGCGGTCTCGCAGCCCTTTGTACCATCCATTGTAGCACGTGTGTAGCCCAGGTCATAAGGGGCATGATGATTTGACGTCATCCCCACCTTCCTCCGGTTTGTCACCGGCAGTCACCTTAGAGTGCCCAACTCAATGCTGGCAACTAAGGTCAAGGGTTGCGCTCGTTGCGGGACTTAACCCAACATCTCACGACACGAGCTGACGACAACCATGCACCACCTGTCACTCTGTCCCCCGAAGGGGAAGGCCCTGTCTCCAGGGAGGTCAGAGGATGTCAAGACCTGGTAAGGTTCTTCGCGTTGCTTCGAATTAAACCACATGCTCCACCGCTTGTGCGGGCCCCCGTCAATTCCTTTGAGTTTCAGCCTTGCGGCCGTACTCCCCAGGCGGAGTGCTTAATGCGTTAGCTGCAGCACTAAAGGGCGGAAACCCTCTAACACTTAGCACTCATCGTTTACGGCGTGGACTACCAGGGTATCTAATCCTGTTTGCTCCCCACGCTTTCGCGCCTCAGCGTCAGTTACAGACCAGAGAGCCGCCTTCGCCACTGGTGTTCCTCCACATCTCTACGCATTTCACCGCTACACGTGGAATTCCACTCTCCTCTTCTGCACTCAAGCCTCCCAGTTTCCAATGACCGCTTGCGGTTGAGCCGCAAGATTTCACATCAGACTTAAGAAGCCGCCTGCGCGCGCTTTACGCCCAATAATTCCGGACAACGCTTGCCACCTACGTATTACCGCGGCTGCTGGCACGTAGTTAGCCGTGGCTTTCTGGCCGGGTACCGTCAAGGCGCCGCCCTGTTCGAACGGCACTTGTTCTTCCCCGGCAACAGAGTTTTACGACCCGAAGGCCTTCTTCACTCACGCGGCGTTGCTCCGTCAGACTTTCGTCCATTGCGGAAGATTCCCTACTGCTGCCTCCCGTAGGAGTTTGGGCCGTGTCTCAGTCCCAATGTGGCCGATCACCCTCTCAGGTCGGCTACGCATCGTTGCCTTGGTGGGCCATTACCCCGCCAACTAGCTAATGCGCCGCGGGCCCATCTGTAAGTGGCAGCCGAAGCCGCCTTTCCTTTTTCCTCCATGCGGAGAAAAAAACTATCTGGTATTAGCCCCGGTTTCCCGGCGTTATCCCAGTCTTACAGGCAGGTTGCCCACGTGTTACTCACCCGTCCGCCGCTAACCTTTTAAAAGCAAGCTTTTAAAAGGTCCGCACGACTTGCATGTATTAGGCACGCCGCCAGCGTTCGTCCTGAGCCAGGATCAAACTCTCAGTAAAGATGTTTGATAAAAGCTCAAAAAGAATTTGACGTTTCGTTTTGTCCAGTTTTCAAGGAACAATCTTTGCTGTCCTTTAACAACGACTTAATTATTATATCAAAATATCAATTCGCTGTCAACATCTTTTTCCACCAAACTCAATATTTTTTCAGTTGCTATCGAGTCAGCTTTATTATCATACCATCCGTGTTATCCTAAGTCAATATATAATGACATGAAATTTTTTTCAAACGCAATCTATCAAATTACCAACAAACAGACCGACACGCAGGGATCTTTTGGGCAAAAATCAAATTGACTTCTTTTTATGATCATCGGAAAATAAAACATGTGGGAACAATGCATTTTCCGTTTAAGGAGAGGTTGAATTTGAAAATATTTTTTCGCAATTACAAATCCACTGCCATATTGCTGGCTGCCATCATCATTGGCGGCATTGCAGGCGTGGTTGCAGGCTCAAAAGCAGAGGTTGTAAAACCATTCGGGGATTTATTTTTAAATTTAATGTTTACGGTTATTATTCCGCTTGTGTTTTTCAGCATTTCTTCTGCCATCGCAAATATGGCCGGCCTTGGCCGTTTGGGCAAAATTTTAGGGAGCATCATTCTTGTGTTCCTTGGCACTTCCCTCTTGGCAGCCATCATTGGTTTTGGCGGCACTTTCATCATCAAGCCGCTTGCGCATACAGATACAACCGCCATAGAACAGATGATGGCAAAAGCAGACGGAAGCCGGCAAAGCGGCACCAATCCGTCTTTTCTCGAACAGCTTGTTCAAACATTCACAGTGCCTGATTTTCCAAATTTATTTACCAAAACGAATATGCTTCAGCTGATTGTTTTTTCCGTTCTGTTCGGCCTGGCTACCACATTGGCCGGGGAGAAAGGAAAGCCGGTTGCTGCTTTTTTGGCATCGGGAACAGCCGTCATGATGAAATTTGTTAAAATCATCATGTATTATGCGCCAATCGGGCTCGGGTGTTACTTCGCTTCCATCATCGGCACACTCGGCCCGCAAATTTTGGAAGGATATGCGCGTTCGTTTGGTTTATACCTGATCTTAACGGTCATTTACTTTTTCGGCTTTTTTACCTTATATGCCTTTATGGCCGGGGGGGCAGAGGGGATCAAAGTTTTTTGGAAAAATGCGGTCCCCCCTTCTGTTACGGCTATTGCTACCTGTTCAAGTGCTGCCTGCATTCCGGTTAATTTGGAAACTGTTCAAAAAATGCATGTGCCTTCCGACATCGCGGAAACGGTGATTCCTTTAGGCGCGAACACGCATAAGGACGGCTCGGTGTTTGGTGGCGTGCTGAAAATCGTTTTTTTGTTCACCTTGTTCGGGAAAGATTTGACAAGCCTGCCCCATATGCTGGCTGTCATTGCCGTTGCATTTCTTGTCGGCGCGGTAATGGGGGCGATCCCAAGCGGCGGCATGATCGGGGAGATGCTGATTTTAAGCGTTTTTGGATTCCCGCCGGAGTCGCTTCCGATTATTGCAGTAATTAGTACGATTATTGATGTTCCGGCCACGCTTTTAAATTCGACCGGAAACACGGTAAGCGCCATGCTCGTTTCCCGGCTTGTTGAAGGAAAACATTGGCTCAGCCGCACGCAGTAAAAGAAAGAACCAGGCAGCCCGTTTCTCAGGCGGAAGCCGTGGAGTGCCGGAGAAGGAGCCGGATTTCCGCCGGTTTCTTAAAAGAACCGCTGTTTCAGAAAAAACATTATGGAAATGGAAAAACCGCCAGGGAAAATGATTTTCCCGGCGGTTTTTTGTTCAGGGTTGCCCGCAAAATTAGTTTTTCACAGCTGTTTCCTGTTTTTTGTACAGATTCAGCAAAGCTTCGCCCGCATATGTTTCGTCAACTGCGGCTTGTTCAACTGCATCATATGCCATCGTGTTGGTTACGATCACCATCGTTGTCGTGTCATAGCCGGCTTCTTTGATTTTTTCCGGGTCAAAGGTGCCGAGTACGTCACCCTTCCTGATGCGGTCCCCGGTTTTTACATTGGAATGGAAGTGTTCCCCGTTTAAGTTGACGGTATCGATGCCGACGTGGATCAATACTTCCGCTCCGCGGTCGGATTGCAGGCCGTATGCGTGGCCGGTCGGAAAAGCAACGGATACTTGCCCGTCAAACGGGGCTGCCACTTTTCCTTCTTCCGGCACAACGCCAACCCCTTTCCCCATCGCTTCCGAGCTGAAAACAGGGTCATTCACAGAGGTTAACGGAACAACGCGGCCCTTTACCGGATTATAGACAATTTCGTTCAGTTCCATGCCGGCCGTATCCACTTTCGGCAGTTCTTTTTGTCCCGATTCCATCTTGCTTTCCACAGCTGCCGTTTTCTTTTCCGTCAGGCTTTTCTTGCCCATTTGGACATTTGCGAGCATTTTTTCATTGTTTTCTTCATTAAAACCGAAAATCAATACAAGTACGAATGCAATCGCCCATGCGGCAATACCCGCAACGGCTTCCATGGCAACGCTTGAACCTTTGCCGATAAACAGCGGAAGTTCAAAGAAATTCATAATCGGCGTGTACTGGAAAGCTTTTACACCGGCAAAACCGGCAATGGCGCCGCCGATCGCACTGCCGGCCAAACCGAAAATAAAACCTTTTTTGTATTTCAAATTGATGCCGTATATCGCCGGCTCCGTAA
The DNA here is from genome assembly GCF_038008605.1 of Weizmannia sp. FSL W8-1119. Taxonomy (NCBI): domain Bacteria; kingdom Bacillati; phylum Bacillota; class Bacilli; order Caryophanales; family Bacillaceae; genus Heyndrickxia; species Weizmannia sp. FSL W8-1119. The sequence continues at coordinate 2,865,137 of NZ_JBBOZL010000001.1, forward strand.
TGCCAAAGAAGTTACTGATTGCAGCGGAAACGGCGATTTCCCTGTTTTTCGATTTTTTTGCTTTAAAAATCGCGCCTGTCACCGCACCGAACTGTCCGAAGACGGCAACAAACATCATCGCCAGCAGCGTATCATAACCGTAGTTTTGAATGTTAATCAGTGAGATCGGCAAAATTCCCCAGTGCAGCCCGAAGACGACAAACACCTGGAACAGCCCGGCCAGAATAAATCCGGCAACAGCAGGGCTCAAGCTGTACAAGTATTGATAGCCGTAAGCAAGGCCCATGCCGATCGCATTGCCTAATGGGCCGATCACGATAAAAGTGAGGGCGCCGGCAACAAGCAATGTGAAAAACGGCACAAATACAAGCTGGGCAACAGCCGGTAAATGTTTCTTAAACCATCTTTCAATATAACTCATCATCCAAATGGCCAAAATGGTCGGGATTACCGCACCGCCGTACTGTTTAAAATTGATGGCGTACCCAGCAATGTGGCCGATTTTCGGAATGCTGCTGTCTGTCAGCGGGTAAATCATCGCGGCAGCAAGCGCAACAGAGATAAACCGGTTTGTATTAAACTTATCCGCCGCCGTAATTGCAATAAAAATCGGCAGCAATGTAAACACGCCGGTTGCGAGCGCGTCCAAGATGCTGTACCAAGCGGATGATTCAGACACGATATGGGTATTTGCCAAAAGGATGGCAACGCCTTTTAAAACACCGGCACCGGCCAGGACGGAGATAAACGGTGTGAAAATACCGGAAAGCACTGCCACAAAGCGGTCGAAAACATTGCCTTTTTCTTCGCTTTCTTCCGCCGCCGCATCGTTTTCAACCCCCGCATCGGAAGCCGTAAAATGATACTCATCCATAATGGCGTTATAAACTGGAACGACCTCATCCCCGATCACGACCTGGTACTGTCCGCCTGCATTCACCGCCGTAAGGACATTTGGCAAGCTTTCCAGCGTTTCTTTGTTTGCCTTGCCTGTATCTTTTAACCGGAAGCGCAAACGGGTGGCACAGTGCACAAGCGACTTTACATTATCAGGCCCTCCGACATTTGCCACAATATCGCGAGCAAGCTGCGCGTAATCTTTCTTTGCCATGCAAAATCCTCCTCAAATCATGATGGTTTCCGGAAACAGACGTGCAGCAATTCCCCGGGAAAATAAAAAGGCATGAGGAAAAAGCGGGAAGGCCATGGCGTCTGCCACTCCCGGCATCTTTTTCACTCATGCCTGATCGAATCAGTAACACGTTATGATAACATTTGATTAATTTTTAATGTGGAACCCGTTTCAGACGCATGCTACCGGATAAAGGCTGCTGCATCGTACACCGGTTTTTCCTGTTTGCTGCATCATTCACAATTTCCATGACAAATTATAGCACCGCAGGCATCCCAGTTGCAAGAAAAAAATTAAAAAAGCATTTGGCATCCCGACATGAACAATGACGGCGTTTTGGCATTATTCAGCCTTTCATCACGCATGCCATGTATAATCAGGAGGCCTTTTATGATTCTATTTTGGATTGGATCCGCTGCAGGTGCATCGTCAGGTAAACGGCTTCTGCATCGTACACCGGTTTCTGTAATGCTTGCTGCATGATTTTGATCAATTTCCACGACAGGTTATAACACCGCGGGTATTCCTGTTGCAGGAAATGATTCAATTTCTCGGGCTCCTCCACTTTTTCCCCCGTCAGCACACGGTCAATTGTATAGCGCAAATGGCGGACAAGGCGCATATAATGAATGCTGTCTTTGTCAAAAGTCATTTTAAATTCATGCTCAACGGTGGAAATGAGCTGCCCGATCAGATGGGAATGCCGGCTTAATTCAGAAAGCTGCTTATCCGTAACAGCACTGTGGATGTGCAACGCAATAAATCCGGCTTCCCCTTCCGGCAAATAGACATCCGTTGCTTCATTGATATAGTCCACCACTTCGCAGGCAATTTCGTATTCGCGCGGATAGAGAATTTTCGTTTCGGCAACGAATGGATTTTTGACAGCCAGCCCTTTCCGGATCCGGTTGATCGCAAAAGCAATATGGTCTGTCAAGGCAACATGGATATGTTCATTTAAAGGAGAATCAGCCCGGCTGCGGATCATCTCAATGGCCGAAATGACCACTTCAAGGGTTTGATTATCAATAGAAGGAATCAGCTTCATATACTGTTCCTGTTCTGTTTCGTTCTTCAGCACAAACATTTTTTCAGCCGATGCCTGCGGGATGGCCTCCCCTTTTTTCCGGTTAAAACCAATCCCCTTTCCGATCAACACCGTTTCTTCATAGCGGGGGTGGGAGGCAACAAGTACATTATTGTTTAAAACCTTTTTGACGATAAAAGCTTCCATTTCAATCCCCCTCGGCTATAGTGCAATACGATTAGTTTAAATGAAATGCACCGGTTTTTCAATTTCTGCTGCCGAAAAAAAACTTGCAGAGCGCGCTCTGCAAGTTTTTTTCGGCACTATTTTAAGAAAATAAAATACAATAAGAAGACGACAAAGAAGAAATACATGACCGGATGGATTTCTTTGATTCTTCCTTTTACAATCATCGTAATCGGATAAAAGATGAAACCAATGGCAATCCCGGTTGCGATGCTGTAAGTGAGCGGCATGGTGATCAATGTAAGGAAAGCCGGGACGGCAATTTCGAATTTATCCCATTCAATATGCCGCAAGTTCGATACCATCAGCACACCGACAATGATCAGCGCCGGTGCTGTGACGTTTGAAGTAATGACCGACAAAAGCGGGAAGAAAAAGATTGATAGAATAAAGAAACAGGCCGTGACAAGAGAAGCAAATCCGGTTCTTGCCCCTGCGGCAACCCCTGACGAAGATTCAACAAAGGATGTTACCGTCGAAGTCCCGAGCACAGACCCGATGATGGTCGCAATGGAATCTGACAAAAGCGCCCGGCCTGCATTCGGCAGTTTGTTGTCTTTCATGAGCCCTGCCTGGTTTGCAACCGCCACAAGCGTTCCGGCATTATCAAAAAAGTCAACAAAGAAGAATGTTAAAATGGCGCCAATCATTTGCGCTGTCCAGAATGATGAATCGCCGAATGAACTGAACAACGCGCCGAACGTCGGGCTTAAACTCGGAACCGGACTGACGACTTGATGTGGCACCTTCAGCAATCCAAAAATCATGCCAACAATACTTGTAAGGATAATGCCGTAAAAAACGGAACCTTTTATCCCTCTTGTCATCAGGATAACAGTCACAACAATCCCGAAAATGGAGAGCAGAACAGGGCCTTTTGACAAATCCCCCAAAGTGACAAACGTTGCATTATCACCGACAATAATACCGGCATCTTTCAGCCCGATAAACGTAATGAACAGGCCGATGCCTGCGCCGATCGCGTGTTTTAACTGAACCGGAATGGCGTTAATCAATTTTTCGCGAATGCCCGTCAGTGTGAGCAGAAAGAAGAAAACGCCGGAAATAAAGACAGCGGCGAGTGCGTGCTGCCAGGGAATTTTGTAGCTCAGGACAACCGTATAAGCAAAAAAGGCATTCAGTCCCATGCCGGGAGCAAGCGCGAGCGGATATTTCCCGAAAAGCCCCATCACAATCGAACCGATCGCGGAAGCAATTGCGGTGGCCACAAATACAGCCCCCTGGTCCATATGCATAGAATCCGGAAGCCCCTTTACGCTGGCAAGCGATAATGTCAGCGGGTTTACGGCTAAAATATAGGCCATTGCCAAAAAGGTTGTCAGTCCCCCGATAAATTCCTGGCGGTAGCTTGTCCCCAGTTTTTCAAACTCAAAATAGTTCTTCATTTTGCCTTATCCCTCCTGTGGAATTTCCAAAATCGCCATAACAGAAAAACGTTCCGAACGTAAACGCCCGAAACGCCAGACTTAAGGAATGAGGAGGGGCAAAGGTTGCTATTTTTATACGATTGCCCTCTGACTCTATCTCATTACCTCGTAGTCAAGCTATTTACGGCAGCTTGGTAGAAACGTTCAGGCCATATCCCTGAATATATACGATGGTATTGCATAGTAAATTGACAAGATTGATTGTAACGGGAAAATGAAAAGAAGTCAATAGAAAACACGAACAATTTCTTCTTGTTTCGGGTTAACATTCGTTCATTTGCGGGCCGCTTTTTTGTTGAAAATAAAATTTTCGGGCTGGCAGGGAACCGGTTTTTCAGTCCGCCTCCGATTCACGCAATAGCGGGCCCTATTTTTTGCTTTTCGCCAGTTGCAGGACAGGGCATCATCCCTTAGAATAAGCATATATTCGACAAAGGAGGCGGAAAAATGGCGGAAGTCACAAACGAAATGCTGCTTACGGCCATCAAAGAACTGTCCGGCGAAGTCCTTTCAATGAAGGCAGAGATGAAAGAAATGAAAACGGACATCGCCGGGCTGAAACAGGATGTTGCAGGGCTAAAAGAAGATGTTGCAGGGCTGAAACAGGATGTTGCAGGGCTGAAACAGGATGTCGCTTCCCTGAAAAGCGAGATGGCGGAAGTAAAACAGGATATCGCAGACATGAAAAAAGATATAAGCAGCCTTGACAGCAATTATGGCAGGCTGGATGATAAAATGGATGTCTTATTCGAAGATATCTTTAATGTCAAAGCGGATATCCGCCGCTTGAAAAAAGCCTGATAAGAAGCTCCATTTTTGCGCAGCGGATCGCCTGCGTTTTTTCTTTTTTCAAAAACCCCGCCATTTCACACAGAAGGAACCATGCCGGCAGGCAGGACACCTCCTTTTCCCTTCAAAAACCCCGTGCCCAAAGTCGGGCCGGATCTACTGCTGGTACTGGGCCTCGTGCAGTTTTGCAAAAATCCCCCCGCGGGTAAGGAGCTCATCATGGCGCCCTTGTTCGGCAATCCCGTCCCTGGTGACAACAACAATCCGGTCAGCATTGCGAATGGTCGCCAGCCGGTGCGCAATGACAAGCGTTGTCCGGTCTTTTGCCAGTTCATCCAATGCCGCCTGGATTTGCCTTTCGGTTTCCGTATCAAGGGCAGATGTAGCCTCATCCAGGATTAAGATGGGCGGGTTTTTCAAAAACATGCGCGCAATCGCCAGCCGCTGCTTTTGCCCGCCGGAAAGCTTAAGGCCGCGTTCGCCGATTTGCGTATCAAACCCGCCAGGAAGCGCACGGATGACCTCTTCCAAATGGGCGCGCCGGGCTGCTTCTTCAATTTCTTCATCTGTAGCATCCAATTTTCCATACGCAATGTTTTCGCGGATGGTGCCGGCAAAAAGGAAGACATCCTGCTGGACAATGCCAATCTGCGAGCGGAGCGATTTTTTCGTCATATTGCGGATATCCATGCCGTCAATGGCAATGCTGCCGCTGTCCACATCGTAAAAGCGCGGGATCAGGGAGCAAATGGTCGTTTTCCCTGCACCAGAAGGCCCAACAAATGCAACCGTCTCCCCGGCACGAATTTTGAGATTCAGCCCCTTTAACACAGGCTGGCCGCCCGGATAAGCGAAGCTGACATTGTTGAACGCGATGTTGCCGTTTAACGCCGGAACTTCGACCGCATTTTCCCTGTCCCGGACGTCCGGCGTGCGGTCCAGTAATTCCGTAAACCGTTTAAACCCGGCCATCCCTTTCGGATACAGCTCCATGATCGCACTGATTTTATCAATCGGCTTGAACAGCACATTCACATACAACACAAAACCGACCAGCTCGCCGTATTTCAATTCCCCGCTGTATACCAGCCATGCCCCGTATACAAGGACGGCAAGGACGATCAGCCGGCTCATCATATACGTGCTGGAATTGGTCAGCGCCATCGTTTTATACGCAAGCAATTTCGCTTTCCGGAACCGTTTGTTATTTTTCTGGAACTGCGTGATTTCATAATTTTCATTCGTAAATGACTGGACGACGCGGACCCCTGCCACACTGTCCTCGACACGCGCATTCACTTCGGCAATCTCGCCGTACATTTTGCCCCATGCCTCGTTCATTTTCATATTGCAATACGTGATGATCCAGACCAAAAACGGCACAATAATAAGGGTGACAAAAGCCAGTTTGGCATTGACCGTAAACATAATGCAAAACGCGCCGAGAAACGTCATGACGGCAATAAAAGCATCTTCCGGACCGTGGTGGGCAAGTTCGCCGATGTCAAAAAGATCGTTTGTGATCCTGCTCATGACGTGGCCGGTTTTCACATTATCAAAAAATGAAAAAGACTGCCGCTGCACGTGTACAAACAATTCTTTGCGCATATCCGTTTCAATATTGATGCCGAGCTGATGCCCCCAGTAGGTGACGACGTACTGCAAATATGTGCTGATCAAATAGAGGCAAAGCAGCGCGATGCTGACGCTCGTAATCGTTGCCCATTTTCCGCTCGGCAGCAGGCTGTCAATAAACCACTGGACACAAAGCGGAAAGGCCAGTTCAAAAACAGCGACAATCACCGCGCTCGTAAAATCCAGAATAAACAGCTTTTTATGCGGCAAATAATAGGAAAAAAAGCGGCGTAACATATGTCCCCTCCTGTCAAAAAATTAGTTGGAAGCATGCCGTGTAGAAACAAGCCATTTTCTCTTTGCAATCACGGCCAGCCGGACTGAAAACACAATGGCCAGCACCGTCAGCGCAGCGATCATCAGCACAACCCCGTTCCATCCGAGCCGGCTGTAGAACACGCCCCCGACTGTCCCGCCGATGCTCGAGCCGATATAATAAAAGAATAAGTACAATCCGGAAGCCTGCGCTTTATCATGGGAGGAAAGGCGCCCAACCCAGCCGCTTGCGATCGAATGGCCGGCAAAAAAGCCGAATGTGAACACGGCAATGCCAAAAATTTTCAGCCATAAAGATGGAACAAGCGTAATCGAGGCCCCCAGGAGCACAATAAGGAGCGAAAGCTGCAAAATTTTCCGCCTGCCGTGCCGGTCCGCAAGCATCCCCATCCATGCCGAGCTGAATGTACCGACAAGGTAGACGATAAAAATGAAGCCGACGACCGTCTGGCTCAGCGAATACGGCGGCGCAATTAGCTGGAATCCGATGTAATTATACAGCGAAACAAAGCTCCCCATTAATAAAAATCCAATCAAAAACAAATAAATCAGGCCCGGTTCCGCAAGCTGGCGGACAAGGCTTCCCGCCAGTTTCCCGATTTCAAACTTCCGGGCAGTAAAGTGGGAAGACGGCGGCAGCACGGCCCAGAACAGGATGCTTGCGAGCAGGCTGATCACCCCGATCGACGCCAGCGCCACATGCCAATTGAAAAAGTCGGTCAAAGTTCCGCAGATGATCCGCCCTGCCATGCCCCCGATCGAATTCCCGCTGATATATAACCCCATCGCAAGTCCGAGGCTTGACGGCAAAATCTCTTCCCCCAGGTATGCCATGGCAACAGCCGGCAGCCCGGCAAGCACAAGGCCCTGTAGCACCCGGCAGACAATCAGCAAATGATAAGTCGGGGCAAAAGCGGTCAGGATGCAGAGGGCAGACGAAGCAATCAGTGAAAAAGACATCACGGATTTTCGCCCGAACACTTCCGACAACGATCCGGCAATCAGCATGCTCACCGAGAGCGTCACGGTGGTAGAAGACAGGCTCAAACTCGACATTGTCGGCGATAAGTGAAACTGCTTTGCAATATCCGGCAAAAGCGGCTGCATCCCCCAGAGAATCGCAAACGTATTGAATCCCCCGGCAAATAGCGCAAGATTTGCCAGGCGGAATTTTCTTGTCCCTTGCTCGATGTATTTCATGTCTGCACAAACCCCTTTGCTGCAAATTCCAAAAATTCCGTACCATACTATCTATCATAACCTTTTTTTCTTTCTGTTCCAATCATTCAATCCCACACGCCCATGCCGCAAAGAATGCGCCCTGATGCTAGTATAGTTTCATGGACACCCTTTAGTGAAATATAATATTAACGAAGGGATGTGTCCTGATATGGGTAACACAAGCGAAAAACGTAAAAGTTATCATGCTGAATTTAAGGAAATGGTGGTTGAGCTTTATCAAACTGGAACACCAGTAAAACAGATCTGCAGCGAATATGGCCTGTCTGAAACGACAATCTACAAATGGATCAGAAAACAAAAACCGGTTAAGCTGGATGACGGGAGCTCTTTTACCCCGGAAGAATTTCTGAACCTGCAAAAAGAATTGCACCGGCTGAAAGAGGAAAACGAAATCTTAAAAAAAGCTATGGCCATATTCGCAAAGAAGTAGATCAAACCACTGTTATATCCATGATTGACGAGATAAGAGCCAAACACCATTATGACCTTAAAACCATGTGTACGGTCCTTGGCGTGCCGAGAAGTACCTACTATCAATCCAAACAAAAAAAAGAGTCAAAAACAAAACGGGAAAACCGGGAGTTGACAGACAGAATACGAAAAATCCATACGGAAAGCAAGCAGAGGTACGGAGCGCCGAAGATCCGCCATATGCTTGAAAAAGAAGGGCTCAAAGTCAGCCTGAAACGGGTTCAGCGTTTGATGAAGGCTGCAGGCATTTATTCCATTATCAGAAAAAAGTACCGTCCCCATTCCAATAAGGGCAAGATGGAAGAACACGATAACCTGCTGAACCAGGACTTCTCAACGACAACCATCAACGAGAAATGGGTTACGGATATTACGTACATTCATACTTTGAGAGACGGTTGGTGCTACCTGGCTTCCGTAATGGATTTACATTCCAGAAAGATTGTCGGTTACGCTTTTGACCGCCACATGACGACTGAACTGGCTTTAAAGGCAGTAGAAAACGCTTATCAGGCACAACGTCCAGGTCCGGGATTGATCTTGCATTCTGATTTGGGATCCCAGTATACAAGCGAGAAATTTGCAGAATACATGGAAAAGAAGCAGTTCAAACACTCCTTCAGTAAAAAAGGTTGCCCATACGATAACGCCTGCATTGAGTCTTTCCATGCAATTCTGAAAAAGGAAGAGATCTATAGAATCAACTATTTGAACTTTCAAGCTGCCAGAAGAGCCTTATTCGAATTTATAGAAGGCTGGTACAATCGGAAACGGATTCATAGCTGCCTGGGCTATATGACGCCACAAGAAACAGAAGACAGTATCAAAGGGGCAGCGTAGTGCTCTTCACAATTTTACAAGCATCCGCTTTACATGGAGTGGCGGGGCGTGGTAGGCTTGTTTGCCATGCGAAAGAAATCATTGCCCCTTTCGCCCTTCGCATAACACCACGCCCGCAGAGGCTCCATGTCAAGCGACCAGCAGTCATGAAAAATATGGCATGAGATCAAAATTAAATTTCACTTATTGGTGTCCAAAATATTGACTTAAATCCACCCGCAAAATAGAAAGAACAAAGTGGAAAGATAAAAAACAGAATGTATGCCGGGTGCAATTCAGCTATAATGGAAAGAAGAAAAGGCGGGGCCGGAGGGAAAAGGATGGATAAAATTAAAATTGTGATTGCCGATGACAATTCCTTTATACGCGAAGGGTTAAAAATCATTTTATCGTCATACGAAGAGGTATGTGTCAAGTTTTTCTCGATAAGGTTTAAATATCGGGATTCCAAGACACTCTTTTTGTACACTTTCGTATAGATTGATAACGGGGGTGTTGATGCACGCGAAATTCACTCGCTTTCCGCGGGCGGCCGGCGAGCCTCCTCGCTCGTACCTCGCTGCGGGGTCTCTCCTGGCTCGCTTTTCCCGCAGGAGTCTCGTAAATTTCGCGCGCATCAACGATCAGTCCCCCACATACCAGGCTTAAAACGAAAGCTCTACTATTTTGCTTAAATGCCCCATTGCCGATGAACGGCTTGAATACAGGGAAACTGATCCGTGCTTTACGCCGATTGACGGGCGTACAGGCTGCTTGAATCGTTGAGACATCCTGATGGATTGTTGCAAGCTCCGTTGCTTTCTCGCGCTTCTTGAACGGTGTTTCAGATAGGTTTCCTGCAATGTCCCGTTAAGCATGCCCTGTTTCACCTTTACCATGGCTTCGGCGCCAGCTTTACTCCAATGCATCCCCCTTTTCTTCATTCTTCTCAAATACGTCCCCAACCCATTGTGTAAAAACTTTTTGCATCAGAATTTTAACCTGTTCTTCAAATTCAATAAGACTCTTTGTATCCTTTAATAATCCAGCAATTATTGATATAATATCCATGGGAAGACCTCTCTCTAGATGTTCATTTCATGGTGTACATTTAGATGATAGAGTGTCTTCCTATTTTTTCCACTCATCTGCCCCTGCGAGTAAAATTTTACACATACCGGGCCGGGCTGGTTTTCTTCCCTGTTTCTTTTAATCTTCTCCCTGTAAATGGTCCCATAAATATCCGTCTCCTTTTATATCCACCTGAGTGCTTAGAAATTTCCTATTTTATGGATCCTGCTGAAATCTACGGAACCGCTTGCAAAAATACACCAATTTTTAACATTTTCTCTCCTGCCACTTTGCTATAATTCATATAGGGTAAATATTTGGAAGAATTCACAAGGGAGTGATCAAAATGAATGGCGCCAACCAGCAAATGAAGAAAACCAAATGGCAATGGGTTTGGATCGCTACTGCTTTTGCCGCTCTGATTGCGATTACGCTTCTCCCGCATACGAAAGGCCTGCCGGTAGCCGGCCAACGTGCACTCGCCATCCTTGCCTTCGCCCTGATTTTATGGGTGACGGAAGCCGTTTCCTATCAGGTCAGCGCCGCCATGATTGTCGGGTTAATTGCACTCTTGATCGGGCTTGCGCCAAGTATCCAGGATCCTGCACAAATGACGGGAACAGGCAATGCCCTGGCCATGGCTCTCAGCGGATTCAGCAGCTCTGCCGTTGCTCTTGTGGCCGCTGCCTTATTTCTGGCTGCTGCCATGCAGGTAACCAATCTTCATAAACGGCTTGCCCTCTGGATCTTGTCCCGTGTCGGCACGAAAACGAGCAACCTCGTCTTTGGCGCGATCCTTGTTTCCATCGTATTGGCATTTTTTGTCCCGAGCGCCACTGCCCGTGCCGGTGCCGTGGTCCCGATTTTACTCGGAATGGTGGCTGCATTCGGGCTGCCGAACAACAGCAAACTCGGCGCATTGCTGGTGATTACTTCCGTACAGGCAGTTTCCATTTGGAACATCGGCATCAAAACGGCGGCCGCCCAAAATATGGTCGCACTCGGGTTTATTCAAAAAGAATTTGAAACAGACATTACATGGAGTTCCTGGTTTTTATATGCCGCTCCGTGGGCAATCATCATGTCCATCCTTTTGTTTTTCGTGATGACCCACTTAATCAAGCCGGAAACAAAAGCCCTTGAGGCAGGAAAAGATTTAATCGAAAACCAATTAAAAGAACTCGGCCATTTAAAAGCTTCTGAGATCCGTTTAATCGTGATTTCCCTGCTTTTATTGCTTTTCTGGACGACGGAAGGAAAACTTCATCCTTTTGATACGACCACTGTAACAATTGTTGCGATTGGGATTTTACTGGCACCAAAGATCGGGGTTTTTGATTGGAAAACAGTTGAGCATCTCATTCCGTGGGGAACCGTGATCGTGTTTGCAGTCGGCATTTCGCTCGGTACGGTTTTGTTGGATACCCGCGGGGCACAGTGGCTGTCTAACAAAATATTCGGCTCGCTCGGTCTGGAAGCGATGCCGCTCATCGCTACGATTGCCCTTGTAGCTTTGTTCACTATCCTGATTCATCTCGGCTTTGCAAGTGCGACCAGCCTGTCTTCAGCACTGATTCCGATCTTTATTGCACTCACCTCCACGATCCATCTGGGTGACAACCGGATCGGATTTGTCCTGATCCAGCAATTTGTCATCAGCATCGGTTTCCTGCTCCCGGTCAACTCGCCGCAAGCCATGCTTGCATACGGGACAGGCGCTTTTACGGCAAAAGATTTTCTGAAATCAGGCCTGCCGTTGACTATTATCGGTTATCTATTAGTCTTATTGTTCAGCATGACATACTGGAAATGGGTCGGATTGCTGTAAACAGGCTCTTTGATATAAAGGCAAATGGGGATGGTTTAATGGACAGCAACCGGGATATCATTTTGGAAAAAATCAGGAATAACCAGGCATGGTATGAATACGGCACTGCCCGGTTCAGAAAGATTTTGTCGGAGAATAAAGGAAAGATGCAGGCGGATGGCACACATTATTATGATGAAAAAACAGACCGGCTTGAGCAACAGCGTTATTACCGGAAAGCCCGAAAGCACCCTGCATCCGGCCCGGCGTTATTTGCACTTTACCATGATCTCGTGCAAAAAACGCACAAAAACCGGCTGCCGTACCATGTCAGCAAAAACCAATATTTGTACACGTGGGTGGATTTGCATCCGGATGGCTCCGTGCGGAATATTTACTCCGGGGAGGCCCGCGATCCGCTTGCCATTATCCAGGAAGACCACCAAATCGGGAAAAAACGCGGCGACCATTACCATTCCCTTTTACAGGAGAGCGAGATTTCAGCGCACCAGATCAGGGCAGTGGATACTTTTTTCAAGTACAATACCGAACATATTGTACCCCAGTCCTGGTTCCATGCCGCTGATCCGATGAAGGGCGATCTGCACCATCTGTTTGTCTGCTATCCGTCTTGTAATGCAAAGCGTTCCAATCTGCCCTACGGCGATTTTGATTTTTACCATCCGGAATCCGCCGATGAGCCGGTGCGAAACCATTGCGGGATAGCCGCTGAGGATAAGTTTGAGCCGGAATCCGGGAAGGGAACCATCGCCCGGGCTTTTGCGTATTTTTTGCTGCACTATCCGAAAGCAGTCACAAAGAGCAAGCTAAACCGGGTTAATCTTTCGCTTTTGGTGCAGTGGCACGAAGTTTTCCCGGCCGGCCTATATGAGCGCCACCGCAACCAGGCCATCTGCCGCATTCAGGGCAACCGCAATCCCTTTATTGACGACGCCGGGTTGATGAAGCAGCTGGAGGGCTGCCTGGTTAAGATCTGAGCACGCCGGGTGCAACGGGCGCGGCCCATTCGGATTATAAGCGGACGCGGCTTGTTTTACTCTGCCCGTATTTCATTTGAACGGCTGCGCGACTCGTTTTTCCTTTCATCAGAACCTTCATCCGGGCCATGAACGGCCGCGCGGCTCATTTACGCCTAAAAAGAACAGGGGTTTCCCGGCCCCTGTTCTGCTTTTACTTTCCAATCCCCTTTATCTCCATTGCCTTCACCGGTAAAAAGGTTTCGCCGGTACTGAGGTAAGTCACCTTCACCTGGTCTCCTTCTTTCAAATAAATGGCCATTGGGACGGTATCCGAGCTGACGGTAAAGTTTTGTCCGCTAGCAAGCAGGAAGGAGACATTGGTATAATCGCCCGTTTTCTCTTTATAAACACGGAGCACCTTGCCGGAAACGGTTTTCGTTTCCGAACCCGATGAGCCGTCAACACTGCTGCCGCCGTGCCGGAGGGCAATTTTATACAACTTAAGCGCAGCATCGGGTGTCGAAGCATTCACCGAGATTTCCGGATTGGCCGCGGAAACGATAAAATACGTCTGCAGAAAACCGTTGGAATCGAGCACAGGCGTCAGCCAGCTGGCTTCGCCGTAAAAATTGTACAAAATCGGCATCGAGCCTTTCCATTTCTTCTCGATAAATTTTTTCTCGACAATTTGCAAATTGCCTTGCGAATCCATATACGATTCCTGCAAATTGCCTGTATAATATGTGGCCTTCCCGGTCCGCGCATTTGTGAGCGAATAGCCGAGCATCGAGTCCACATCTTTTTTCGGGCTCGTAAAATCGGTAAAATAATACATCGTCCCCTTATCATTAAAAATCGGGCTGACATTTGCTTCCGTTCCTTCATCCGTCGGGAGCTTCACATCCCGCTTGCCGAACAGCGTGTTCCAGTAACCGTGGACAAATTTGCCGAAATAACTGTTCTGCAGGCTGACGGCTTCCGGAGAAACAGCACCGTCAATAAAAGCAGGCGCCTGTTTTAAAGAATAGGACTTCATGTCCCCTGACTCCGGATCAACAAGTACAATGCCTTCCGCCTTAAACCCGTTCCTTGCCGATATAAAATGGCCGTAAGTCCGAATGTAATACGCTTTGCCGTGATCATCCACTTCCACTTGCGGCTCGCCGTAAAAAATTTTTTTCGGATAATGGAGGCGAATGTGTCGGGACAGATTCTTCTGGAAGAAAGAAGAAGGCGTATAGCGCATATTTTGCTTCACAAATTTTGGATTGTCAGCCGCATCTGTTGCACTCATCACAAAATACCCGGGTGTTTCCCCTCCTTTCAGCCATTTAAAAAATCCGGAAAACTCCACCGGCGCAATATAAACGTACTTGCCGTTCACTTTCTGGATTTGCAGGTTTCCCAACTGGTAATAACTTGCATTCGGAACCTGGCCGAAAGATTTTTTCATTTTATTGCGCGCAAACTTCGGCGGCACGCTCGCCGGTGTTTCCCGCTCATCAAACGGCTCAATTTCCGTTTTTTGCGCCATTTTCGCTGTGTGATATTTTTCCCCGGCATTCCAAAGCGGCGCTGTCAGCATATACCCGGCGATGCCCAAGGAAACGAGCAAAACGAGCCCCTTTGCGAACTGTTCTTTTCCACTGGCGAGAAAAGCACCGGCAAGAGAAGCAAAAAACAGTGCCGGCCAGAAAACCGATGGGTTCATATCCCTTTTCGTCACGTAGAAAAAAACAGCAGAAAGCACCCACACTAACAGGAATAAAGATAAAAATGTCTTCAGTTTTTCTCCATTTTGCGGCTCGCCGGCGTGTTTCAATTTTTTATCTGAAAAAGGAAATACCAGCACCGCGGCAACCATCGCAAAAATGGCCGTAAAAATGATGAGTAACCCCACATCAACCACCCTTTCTGATCATCTATACGAAAAACTGGAAAAGAAGTTTCAGTGAACTACCCACCACTTATCAACCTTACGGTTTGATTGAAGTGGGGGCTTCTCGACTTATCGTTGCTTTTACTAGCCAACGAAAACTGACCGAGCTAACCCTCTTGTTCCAAGAGTTTTGTTACTTATGATAACGCTAATAAGCGTAATCCCTCATTTTTGATATTGATTGCTGAATTGTGATCGCGATCTAATACAAAGCCGCAAGAACATTTATATACACGTTCAGATAATGGCATTTCTTTTTCCTTGCCGCAACATGAACACTTCTTAGTGGAGGGAAACCACTTATCAATTTTCACAAGTTGTTTCCCCTGTTCTTTTAGCTTATACGCTAAGAAAGTAGTGAACATCCCCCAACCGTTGTCGTGAACGCTTTTCCCAAAGTGAAGGGCTTGAGACATCCCTTTCATGTTCAAGTCCTCAATCACGACAGCATCAAAGTTAGAAGCTAATTCTTTTGACTTATGATGAAGAAAATTCATGCGTTGGTTCGCCACTTTCTCATGTAACTTAGCCACTACTAGTCGTTGCTTGTTCCAACGTGCAGAACCTTTCTTTCTTCGAGAAAGAATTCGTTGTGCTTTTGCTAATTTATCTAAGGCTTGCCGATAGTAACGTGGGTAATTGGCTTTCTTACCCTGTTCACTCTCGACATATAGACCATCCATAGCAAAATCCAAACCAACAACTTTCTGTATGTTAACTGGACGAATATCTTTCTCATATTCTGTCAAAATTGAAATGTAGTATTTGCCTGTCTTTGTTTTAGAAATAGTGCAAGATTTGATTTTATAATCAGCAGGTATCTCTCTATGCTGTTTCATTTTTATTGGCTTTTTGATTTTTGGCAGTTTGATATGACCATTTTCTAGCTTAATATTTCCGTTGACCATATTAGTTGTATAGGATTGTTTTGCTTTACGATTTTTGAACTTTGGAAAATCCGCATTTCCTTCAAAGAAATTCTTATAAGCAGTCTGTAAGTTCATTTGTGCATTTGCCAAAGCTAAAGAATCCACTTCTTTTAGGAATGGAAATTCACTTTTATATTTTGCAGGAGTCGGAAACTTTTGCTTTTTAAGCAATTCTTTATCATCCTTGAACTTTTCATACGTTTCTTTGCGTTCAGCTAACATCTTATTGTAGACAAAGCGAACACAACCAAATGTCTTAGCTAATAATGCGGATTGTTCTTTGTTTGGTAACAAACGAAACTTGAAAGCTTTGTTTTGCTTGGCCATATCCATTCACCTCACTTTGTGCGGAAAAATTTCGTATATATTGATTATATCGTAAAAAATCCGTACAATCAATATGAGGTGATAATCATGAGAGAAGAGAAAGAACGTGTAGAAATTCGTATGCCTAAGACGATATTAGAAAAATTGGAGCAATATCAAAAAGAAAATGGGATTCCAACTAGAACAGCCGCAATCTTAGAATTGTTGAGAAAAGGATTGGAAAAATAACTTTGGCTAAAGCCAACCGAAATTCATCTCCCACCTACTCATTGGTGCGATTCGCACCTTTACATTCCTTGAGGATGGGAGACTTCTTTCGGAAAGCCGTTAAAATAGAAGATGGATGGCATGCGGGGGAGGACTTTTGAAACGGTTTTTGTCAATCTCCAGTTTTAAGCCCCTCTAGCTTCTGGCCGCACAATGGATCATCATGCAGGTCCCGTTACTCAATGCATGCGGCCCGACAGCAGTAAAATGGCCAGCCAAACCGTCCATAAAAAGGACGGGCCTGCCGTAACCGGAATCACGAAATAGCCAAAATCAAAATGCAGGCACGTGATGATAATGCCAAAAAAGGCGAGCAGGCCGGACCACCGGGCAGAAGCAGAAAACCATTTCGGAAAAGTGCCGCCGGACTGTTTCATCGCCATGCCGTAGCAAAAAATGCCGATCCAGCTGCAGGCAAAACCGAAATAGCCGGACAAAAGCCCGAAGGAAAAAACCGCTTCCCACACTTTGACATCTGTGCCTTTGTTGCCGAGAATCGGGAGAATGGTTAATTCCGAGGCAAGGATCAATATCCAGGCTGCCAGTGCCACAAACATCATCCCTGCGCCAAAATCGGAAGTTTTATTGTTCCTTGCCATGTATGCTTTACTTGCTGCAAGCCCGGCCAGCTTCCACATGCTGGTGTTCCTTTCCTGGGGCAGCACCAAATGCATTGACGACAACATCATATTTTTGAAGATCTTCGGATTTGATATCGAAAATATTTTTTTCCACTACATCAACCTGTTTATCTTGAATTTTCGCTGCATCCCGGACAATTGCCGTCACTTCATGGCCCCTGCCAACCGCTTCTTTGAGAATAAGGCTGCCGGCTTTCCCGCTGGCGCCAACAATTCCAATCTTCATCTGGCATTCCTCCTGTGATATAATCAACTTTATTACATACATGTAATGATTAACATTACAAGACAGTGATTTGTAATGGTTGAACGTCCATTCTTCCGCTCGTGCCACATCATGGCGGCATGGGCGTCTATCGTGAAAATATGCGCCGGCTGATTTTCATCCTTCTGCTGGTGCCGAAAAAGCGGCATGGACGTCTAATTTGCTCTTCCGAAAGAAAAGGCATGTTTCAAACTGACCGCAAGCGATTTCCATACGGCGTAGATCATCATGATCTGAATCGGAAACATCATGGCAGATTTAATAAGCCGTACAGGCAATAAGCCAAGTATTCCCTTTCCAGTGAGCATCCACAGCCATAGTGTATCTAATCCAAGGTTAACCACGATGGTAATGGCCAATACTGCAAGGCAAACTCTCCAAAATCCAACGGGCCTGTGGTACAAAAATACGCCGTAAATGGCGCCCGACAGAAACGCAGAGAGTGTGAAACCAGGGAAATAAGCGCTCCCTGCCGGAAACAGCATCATCCCCATTATATCCGCCAATCCGGCTGTCACGCCGGCCAACACCGGCCCCAATAGGACAGCAGACAATGCCGTGGGAATAAAAGTGAATCCGATTCGTATGATTGGCGTCTGGATGGACAAAAATCTTGTTGAAATGACTTCTAATGCGATAAACAGGCCGATTAAAACGATTTTTTTAGCATGCATTTCGCAATCCCCCTATGGTGCAAATCCCCTTGTGCAGCAAAAAAATCATACCAATTTACACCAAATTCATAATAATAATATAGTTTTATTATCCGGCGCAGACGGGATATTGTCAATGCAGGTACTAAGATTCATTGTATTCTTTCACAATCCGGCAATTTTGGATATAACATCCACGGGAAGGCCTCTCTCCGGATGTTCATTTCGTAGTGTGTAGTGTACATCTAGATGAAGGCGTGCCTTTCTTTTTTTCACTTACTCGATTGTGCAGCCAAAATATAAGCTTAACTGCTACATCCGCACAAAACAGCACGGAAAAAATCCTGGCTGACCGGGGGATATCCCCCATTAAAAACAGGCTGCCCCGCGGGACAGCCTGTTTTTAAAATCACGATCTATTTTTTCCGGACTGTAATCGTCCATGCTGCTTCATCAAGCTGTTCAAAGTTTGTGACAGTGTGGCCTGCTTCAGCTGCCCAGCGCGGGATGCTTTCCGTTGCTTGCGTGCAGTCAAAGTGGATGACAAGGTCATCTCCCGGCTGAATTTCTTCAATGGCTTTCTTTGCTTCGATTAACGGGAATGGGCAAACCTGGCCCATGACTTCCAATACTTTTTCCATCTTACATTCCTCCTTATGCAGTGGTGACGGCCGTTTTCGCCGCGGTTTTTTGGCGCTTTGTTTGCGGGCGGACAAACATGAAATAGGAAGCCGTCCATGCGCCAAATATCATAAACAGTAGTGCAAACCAGCCCTGCCATGTCATCATTGCCGTTTTGACGAGGCCGTTGCCGATCGAACAGCCGCCTGCGACACTGGCGCCGAATCCCATCAAAATGCCGCCAAAGAAACTGCGGATACCCGTTTTTGCATCCGGCATTCTAAAACGAAATTCGCGGCTCGCTTTTGCGGCGATAAAAGAACCGAGAAAAATGCCAAGCACGAGAAAAACGCCCCAGTTTACAAATGTTTGGTCACCCGTTACAAGGAACTGAAGAAGATTGGCAGTCGGCGTTGTAATCCCGAGGCCATCCATTCTTCCGGTTGCTTCACTTAAAGGCCACGCTAAAATCGCAATAAGTCCGATAAGTACTGCTGTAAAAAACGGGTGCCAGCGTTTTTCAAACAAAAGATGCGCAAGCCCTTTGCGTTTTGCCTTCATCGCCGGAACCGCCACTTTCGGCTTCCGCATTTCCCTGATTAAAATGGTCAGTACAATCAGGGAAAAGACTGCGATAATGATCCAAATGTTAATCCCCAGTGTATCTGCAATCGCGTTTTTCGGAAGCTGTACGGACTGAAGGGAAGTGGTTACCGGTAAAAGCACGCCGGATTTCATCACGGCACTCATGACCATGTAGCCAAAGAGCGCGATCCAGCTGCCCAAAAGCCCTTCGCCGGCACGGTACCATGTCCCGGTTGCGCAGCCGCCGGCCATGACAATCCCTATCCCGAAAATATATGAACCAATGATAGCAGCAACCCACGGGAATGTGCCTGCAGCATATTTGATCATGCCAAGCTGAATAAGTGCGTAAACTCCGATGCTTTGAACGGCGATCGCAATTAACAGCGCATAAAACATGCGATTGTCTTTTGCAATATACATATCACGGAAGCCGCCCGTCAGGCAAAACCTGCCCCTTTGCATCACAAAGCCGAGCAATGCCCCGCAAATTAACCCTGTTAAAAGCATAAAACTCCCCCTTTAATCCTCACTAAATTTATGGGATTAATTATAGTAATATTCCGCCCCATTTTCAAGTGTTACACACCAAAAAAAGGCAGCACAAATTTTCCCAGCCCCTGTTTGCTTTTGCGGCGTTTACAAAAAGCCCCCTCAAAGTACAGCTCCTATTTTGCGGGTTCCGGCATTGGACGCGAAAGCAAATCCCCGTTTGCTGCTCTCATATTTGCCGGAAGCGGATCATAAAGTACCTTTTAAAGGAGTGATGCGAAGATGGAGCGATCATGGCCGGATTTTACATCAGCCCGTTTTCTGAAATAGCATATTCTGGATACCGTGAACTTTTATGCACCGCGCTGTATAGACAAAGTGTCCGGCGGATATATCAACTGCTTTCTGGATGACGGCACAGTATGCGATTATGAAACGAAACAACTTGTAGGCCAGGCAAGGTTTGTGTTTATTTTCAGTGCGGCGGCGTTGCTGGAGCCCGGCCAAGCGTACCGGCAACTGGCGGAACACGGTATTTCGTTCTTGCAGGACCGCCAGCGCGACCACAAACACGGCGGGTATTATTGGGAATTGAAAGGCTGGTCTGTATCCCATTCAGTGAAAAGAGCATATGGCCATGCCTTTGTTTTGTTAGCCGCGGCGATGGCGGCAAAAGCAGGCATATCGTCTGCTGTTCCCATGATTGCGGATACATTTGAAGTATTGGAACGCCATTTTTGGAGGGAAAATGAGGGGCTGTATGTTGATGAAATCTCGGCCGACTGGTCAGAAGTATCCCCTTACCGCGGACAGAATGCCAATATGCATCTGTGCGAAGCGATGATGACAGCATATGAAGCAACCGGCAACAAGCGATATCTTGAAAGAGCAGAACGCATTGCCGAGTCGGTCATGTTTCGTCTACTTCCCCAATCAGGAGGACTGATTTGGGAGCACTATCATGAAGATTGGACAATCGATTGGACGTACAATTACGGCATTACGAAAAGTGAGCTTCGGCCTTATGGCTTTATTTTCGGCCATTCGATTGAATGGAGCAAGCTGCTGCTGTTGTTGGAACGGCTTGCTCCCGGCAATTGGCGGAAACCAGCGGCGCAATCCTTATTCCAGTCCGCCCTCGGCCTGGGCTTGGACTGGAAAAATGGAGGCATTTTTTTCAGCATGGCTCCAAGCGGGCGTATAATCGATTGTGATAAATACTATTGGGTCATGGCTGAAGCGATCGGCGCATCATCCCTGCTGGCCGCATCTGGCTGCAATCCCTTGCACCTGTATCGTGATCTGTTTGCCTATTGCTGGACTTATTTTGTCGACCAGCAAAGAGGCGGCTGGTACCAGCTGCTGAGTCCGTGCAACCGCCGTTACAGCAATATAAAAAGCCCGCCGCCCAAAACAGATTACCATCCTGTAACGAATTGCCTTATCGCATTAACATCTTTTTCCCCATCCGGGCCTGCCGAATAAGGTTGGGCACTGGTGCTGCATTTAAAAATGCTGCGGCACGGCAAAACGGACGTTAACCCATTTGGCCGCAGTTTTGACAAAAGCAAGCCCCGGCTATGAAGCGACAAAGCCGCCGCCGTTCACATGAATAGTTTGGCCTGTGATATAAGAACCGTCGCTTGAAGCAAGCAACACATAGACAGGCGCCAGTTCATAAGGCTGGCCTGCGCGTTTCATTGGTACGTTATTTCCAAACGTTTTGACCATATCAGGAGGAAAACTCGCAGGAATCAGCGGTGTCCAGATTGGGCCCGGGGCAACAGCATTCACCCTGATCCCCTGGTCAACGATGTTATTGGCAAGCGCGCGCGTAAAGCTGACGATTGCCCCTTTCGTAGCTGTATAATCAATCAAATCTTTCCGGCCGATATAGGCATTAATCGATGCCGTATTAATAATGCTGCTCCCTTCAGCCATATAAGGAAGCGCAGCCTTTGTCATGTAAAAAAACGGATGAAAATTTGTATCAAACGTCGTATGCCACTGTTCGTCGCTAATATCCAAAAACCGGTTTTGAACAAATTGAACCGCTAAGTTATTGACAAGGACATCGATTTTCCCGAACGTTTCAAGGGTGCAGGCAATGACATACCGGCAGTGGCTTTTGTTGCGCAAATCCCCCGGAATCAAAAGGCAACGCTGCCCCAAATGTTCAATTGCCTGCTTCGTTTCCCTGGCGTCTTCATGTTCATCAAAATAGGCAATAACAATATCTGCTCCTTCTTTTGCAAAAGCCACTGCCACAGCCCTGCCAATTCCGCTGTCACCCCCACTAATGATCGCAACCTTGTTGTTCAGTTTTCCTGTTCCAATATAATGGGGATTGTCATAAACAGGACGGGGAATCATCAAATATTCAAATCCCGGATGCCTCGTCTGGTGCTGGGGCGGAAATGTGTTCGAGACTTCTTCACACTTGATTTCTGATCCATAATAAGAAGATTTTGAATCCATGATTACACCTCTTTATCCATTTTCCTTAATGTATTCAGGCGAAAAAATAACGTTAATGCTCTATGCTCGGAACGGCAGAATGGATGGCCCCGATCCGCCGGTATGCGGGAGCTGGGCAAACATGGCCGTGTGGGGGATATAGCACGGTTATATTTCTTAATGGGCAGCTAAAAAATTCTTTTAAAGGGTATAATCAATCATAATGGCACCTTATTGAAGGAGGAATATTATGGAAAATATGACCGTTTACGCCAAAAATGCAACCGATCCATCCCAAATTCAGTTGATCGAACATGAATTGAAAAAGATGGACGGGATTGAGCGCGTATTGTCTGATACAAATGACGGAGAGATCAAAATTGAATTTAACCCCGGACAATTGACGCAAAGAGAAATCATCACAAAAATGCAAGAATTGAACGTGCATCTGATCCTGGAAGATTAGCGTGATGCCTGAAAAACCCAATTTGCCTGTATGGAATCAGGCAAATTGGGTTTCATTTTGCTAACTAAAGATGTTTTTCATACAGGTAGTGATTTACCAATTCTTCTATTAGATCATGCCGGGGATAGTCTCCATTAAATTCGAATCGGATTTCTTCATTGAATTTTTCTCCATGATAAACGTGAATGGCGCCGGTTTGGCTGACCACACTGAACTCCGGTTCGAAGGTATATCCATTATGCTTGATTGCACCCATCCTATATCGTTTCCTTTCCACCATCATTTTTGGTTTTACCTATAGGATGCTGGAAATTACAAAATGCATGCATCGTAATCATATGGGCTAATGTTCTTCCCTTGTTTCCCAACTTTGGGTTACGGAGAAAAACCTATTTAAATTGATCAGGGTACATTTCCTTTGCCAGTTGTTCTATTCCATCGAGTGTGTTGTAGCTGTAGCCGAAAAGCTCATTATAATCCATCGCGTAAACTTGCTTATTTTTGATTGCTTTCATACTCGATAATTTGGGATTTTCATAAAGAGCCTTTTTGACCTTATCGGCATTGTTTTCCCAATTCAGTACAATCAATACATCGGGATTGGCTTTTACTAATTGCTCTACACTAACAGTCCCCCGCACATTTTGAAATATGTTTTTGAGTTTTAACATGCCAAAAGCATTATTGAAAAAAGTTTCATTATAAGCAGAGTAGATGTTGATTTCTTTCGGATCGGACATGTGTAAATAGGCGAATGTCTTCGTTTCTTGAATGCCTGACAGTTCCGATGTAATCTTCTTCTGGCGCGCCTTTAATTTGTTGGAAAATAGTTTTGCTTTTTCCTGGACATTAAAAATTTTTCCGAGATTGTCAATATCTTTATATATTGAGTCATAGGTCCCGCCCGGAATGGATGATTCAAGAATATAGGTATGAATCCCCATATCATTCAGAGAATCAACCGTTCCGACACCCCAGTCGGCATTATCGAATAAGCCGCCGCGACTGACAATTAAGTCCGGGTTTGTCCCAAGCGCCGCTTCTTTTCCGACATACGAATTACTGAGTATCTTTAATGAAGCATAGTCTTTTTCAACCGATTTGTCCGGGGCGCCAAAATTCCCGCCTACCCCGACAATCTTATCTTTCAGGCCAAGATGAAGGAGCAGTTCCGCCGCCGTTCTTGTCGTAACCATCACCCGTTTCGGGGCTTCCTTGAATACCTGATCCTTTTTCTTATATGTAGTGCCGCCCTCTGCTTTTGTATAGTTATGAATCGTCAGCGGATAATTCGACTTGCTTTTCATATTTTTTTCCGACCCGGTCGTTTCCCTGTTCCCGCAACCCGCAAGGACAAGCAGTGCGATGAGGCAACCGGCAAAGATTCCTTTTTTCATGTCTGTCCATCCTCCTTAAAGTTCGTATGCAAATCCAAGCCGCTTGGTCACAGGATTCACATAAGTTTGACATTTGATTTCATACAATTCCTCAATTAATTCCGAGGTCAGCACTTCTTCCGGTTTTCCATGTGCATATACTTCTCCGCCTTTCACGGCATATAAATAATCGCAATAGGCGACAGCCAGATCCAAATCATGGAGAGCCGCCAGCACACTAATGCCAAACTGCTTGACACAGGAAAGAATTTCGATTTGATGGCGAATATCCAAATGGTTGGTCGGTTCATCGAGAATCATTAAGTCCGGCTGTTGGGCTATGGCACGGGCAAGAATCACCCGTTGCTTTTCCCCGCCTGATAATGACAAATAGCTGCGTGTTTTATATTCAAGCAATTGCGTTTTCCTTAATGCCTCTTCAACAATTTTGTAATCGTCCGGCTGGTCCGATTCCAGTAACTTCTTGTGCGGTGTCCGCCCCAACAGCACCATTTGCTCGACTGTTAAATCAAAATTCATTTCATTGAACTGCCCTACTACGCCTAAATGCCTTGAAACTTTTTTTGCCGAGCTTTTCAGTACATTAAGGTCATCTAAAAAAACGCTCCCATTTTGCGGCACAAGACTTTTATAGATACTTTTGAGCAAAGTTGACTTCCCGCATCCATTCGGGCCTACTAAACCGACAAACTGTTTATCTTTGACAAACACGGACATGTTTTTGATGATCTCTTTCCTGCCTCTTTTTACTTGCAGCTTTTCCGCCGTTAATTCCACTTCCCTCAACCTCCAAATTGATAGCCTTTTTTCACAATCATATAGATAAAGAGTGGGGAGCCGATCACTGATGTAATGATGCCGATGGGCAATTCTACATTTTGGATTAGAATTCGGGACAAAATGTCCGCCCATATTAAAAAGAGCCCCCCTGAAAGGATTGTTGCCGGAAGCAGCTGTTTGTGATCTGCGCCGAAAATACCCCGGCAAATATGCGGAATGATCAGACCAACAAATCCGATTGTGCCGGCATAAGCAACCATCGTACCCGTTATCAATGCTGTGACCACCATGTAGAGCTTGCGGAATAAACTTAAATGAATGCCCAATGTGACGGCAGACTCATCACCGAGTAGCATCGTATTTAACACACGGTGCTGAAAAAGAAAAATCAAAGAGCCGATCAGGACCACAACAGACAAAACCGGCACCTTTTCCCAGCTCGCCGATGCAAGGCTTCCCATTGTCCAGAACGTAACGTCTTTAATCCCTTCTGCATTGTTGGCAAAGTAAATCACAAGGCTGGAAAAAGAACTGCACAATGCTCCGACAACGACGCCTGACAATACCAGTTTTACAGATGTTGCTTTTCCGCCAACACTTGACAAAAGCAATACTGCTACGGATGTTGCCATCGCACCCATAAAAGCGCCAAATGCAATGCTAAATGTGCCAAACAAGGCATTGCTTCCAAACCCGATCAAAATGACAATGGTCGCACCAAGCGTTCCTCCTGAAGAAATCCCGATAATATATGGATCAGCGAGCGGGTTTTGCACAACTGCTTGCATCACAATCCCGCACAAAGAAAGGCCCATCCCAATCAATAAAGCAAAAATAACTCTGGGCATTCTGATTTGATAAATGATATTAAAATAGGAGGAGTTTTCCATCCCTTTAATGTGCCCCATTTTGCCATTTGTCAGGACGTGCAGCAAAACATTCATTGATTTTTCAATTGGTATGTGGACCGTTCCAATTGAAACCGAATAAATGGCGGAAAACGCAATCATACAGATAAGGAGAAAGATAACAGGATAATAAATTTTCCCGATTACACCGTTGCTCGTCCCTTTCAAAAAAACACCTCCTTTTTGCTTCTAATGATAATGAAAATCATTATCATTTATACATCCATTTATCATTATAAATGCTTCCTTGTAAACGTCAAGCAGATTTTTGTGTATTCATAAAACTTTTTAGGTGCCTAAATTGCAACATTAAATGCAATACTTAATGAAATACCCGTAAACCTGAGATATAATAAACTGTGTTATGAAGCAATAAAACTAAATAGGTAGGGGATATAATGAAAAAGCAAATTATTCATGTCACAGTTGCGAGTTCTATTTTGTTTAGTGTGTCTGTTCCTTTTACAACTCATATAAAAGCAGCAGAAGTATCTAATCAGCAAGAAAATGTTCATTTAACAAATACTGAAACTCAAAACTTATTAAAGTTACAAAATGAATTGCAAGCTCATGGAATTGCTGAGACAGACATTGTAAATGGGATTCAATCAAGTTTATCTGGAGAAGACACTGAAAACCATGTTGTTACAACATTTGGCGTGAAATCGAAAGCAGCTAAAGTAGCGGCAAAGTCCATGATAAAAAAACTCAAAAAAATTGGTAGAATCTCATGGGATAGAACTGTAAGGAATTATGTTAATAAACTGCCTATTTCAAAAGGCTCGAAAAGTACCCTGAAAAAATATTTAAGTTACGAATTTGTAATGAAGACCCTTAATATTGTGGTAGACTTTGAGGGCACAATAACGAATGCACTAACAACTCAATTAAAAAATATGGGTGTACCTAGTTGGTTAGCTGGAACAGCTGCAAGAGCATTGGTAACCTTATTACTTTGAGAGAATAAGGATATAGGAGTGGGTATTCTATGGAGTGGTTCTTAAAATCATTGATAATCATAACAGGAGTATATGTTATTGCCAATATCCTTTTTGATTTAAATTTCAATCCTGAAATACATATTGTAACAAAAATCATTCAAGCTTTGTTCTTTCTATTGTTATTAATCTATGTTGTTTTTTTTAAGACCGGATCAAAAAATAAATAATTGGAGCTTGCTGAACGAATCAGATACAAGCCCAGTTTTAAAATATAAAATAGTAAAGTGCAAATATTTCAAAAATATCCCTGAGGTTTCCCTCCAGATTCATTTTGAGAAACTGAAGGGCTACTACTGTTTCACTGGTCTCCTGAAAGCATGTTCGAATAAGGCTTAACCCGCACCTGTGCTTACCTTCGCAAAAATCTTCCTTCAGCGGCGCTACGTTCAGAGGTATCCTGTCCTGCAACACGTTCTAAGTTTTTTCTTCCGTTTTGTATGGACGCCCCAACTTTGGCCCCCCAAAGAAACAAAAACAGGTGAACCGCACCCTCAGTGGGTTAAAATAGTTTTAGGATTAACATCTCACACTGGGAGGTTCACCTATACATAGCATAATTAAATATAAAGAAAATTTATTTTATTTCGTTGGTTGAAAGTCGCTTTGCATTCTTTCGTACAAAAGCGCATGCTATACAAGCCAAAGCAATAGCAGCCATCGGCAATAATAAACTTTCACGCAATGCTGTTAAATAACCACCAGTTCTGAAGAGTAAATTCATCAATTTTTAGATGTTTTATGATAAAATGACTTATCCACATTTAGAAAATTTTTCCATCTATTTTTTCTGCTTTCAAAGTCAAAAAGAGCCGAATTTGCAAATTTCTTTTTTAAAATTGTGGATAACTTCAAAAAACCTTTTTTTACATCACATCCTTTGCTATAATATAACCATTAAGTAAACCTTACTTGTATTGGCTTACTTAAATGGGTGAAATCCTCGTCTGTTAAAATACGTGTCCGAAACGATTCCAACAGATTTGAGGATTTTTCTTTTGCCGTTTTTTTGAGTGCTTTTAAGATTGACGAACCTTTTTCAAACAGCTGTCTAATAATATCTGTTATTTGAACTAATAAATAATGATTTTTCATGGCTGTGTAGTTTTGGCTATTGGCATGTTCTATATTGTAACGATTATTTTTTTGTTCGTTAAATCCTTGATTTTCAATCTTCCAGCGGCTTCTTCCTGCAGCGATGAGTCGTTCCACGTTCTTTTTCGTGATTTTAATATCCGTTATAAATACATACTCTTTCGATTTCCCATCCTCTGTTTTCATTGTGGCCTCCATCAGATTGACCGTTCTGTCTTTGTAGGCAATATCATTCACCCAAACTAATGAATTCTGATCCTTACTTTGTTCCAGCTCTTTTATTGCCTTAAACTCCGTCGAGATACTTTTAATTCTCCCTTCCTTAAATCTGCATATATATTTCCATTTGTGCGCCCTGCACAGATTAAATACCGTTTCACATGCATAGAGACTATCTCCCAAGATACAAATCGGTAGTCTTTTAAATATTTTTTTTATTTTCTTTGCCAGCCTGTCGAAGGCTTTTAATTCACAATCTTGCTTAGAAACATTTTCTGATTCATTTTCGATAAATTCGGAGGCAATACTGAAGACCATATCCCCCACGACAAGCTTGGCTTCAAGTACATGGTGCATATAAAGTACGTTCGTTTCTCCTGTTTCTTTATTTGTATATGCCCGTCTCAGGCAGTGTTTACAATGTTTCTCATGAAAGGTGTGTAATCCAGTTCCATCAATGATGACACCCCAGTACTTTCCTTCAATTCGATAAGACTCGAGAGACCTTTTTTTCAATAATTCTTTAATCATATACGTTCTAATTTTTTCTAATTCATTTACATCTAAGCCAGATAAAAAGTCGTTAATTGTATCATAATGTGGAAGTTCTTCAAGAGAATCTAAGCCTAACACCTTCCCTACATTTTTAATACATTCTTCTTTATTAAAACTCTCACTCATGTTTCTCATGGATTTTAGGCCGGTCATATTTTTCAACATCATCGTAAATAAAAGGACCTCTGGACCATAAGTGATATAGCTTTGATGTCGGTGGTCTGCTACCTTTTTTAGGTTATTCATCAGGTCTTTGAAAAAATGCTTCTGAATTTTAAGGAACTCGAAAAAATAATTTGCTTCTTTTTCACGATTTCTTTTTTCTTTTCTAGTAACCAAAATAAAAACCCCCTCAAAACAGCCAAGTTTAATTAGGGCTTGCTGAACGAATCAAATTTTAGCTTGTATTCGACTTGTCACTAAGCCATGCCAAAATATTCGTCCAGCAAGCTCTAATTATTTAAATTATTACATATTTAGCCGCATTTTTGGGGGGGAATAGTTAAATTATCACGAAAAATTTTTACTCCTCAGAGCTGAATAACCACTTAAATGGCCGCCAAATTTTGTTGAAATATCAAAGACCGATTCAAATTCCGAACCATGATTCATGGCAGAAATTCTATTTTGTAATAAAGCCCCAACAGCCGCACTGCCTCCAACTGTTCCCAATTGGCGGACAGTATTCATCACCCCGGATGCTGCACCTGCAACTTCATCCTTCACTTCTTTCACGGCAACTGCTGCCGTCGGTGAAATTAATAACCCGTTTCCAAACCCAGTAATCACCATCGACAACATAAATTGCACCCAATAGTTATGGCCATTCATGATAAAAATAACCCATATCATCCCGATCAGGGTCAGCGCTAATCCTGCAAGCACAAGGTATTTCCCACCTATTTTATTTGAAAATTTTCCGGCAAATGGAGATACACACATGGAAATAAGTGATGCAGGAACTAACGTAAGTCCCGCCCTAAATGCATCATATCCCAAAATGGACTGAAAATATATCGAGAGAAGCAGCATTAACCCAAGGACGCCAATAGAAAAAAAGACTCCTACCACATTCATTAACGTGTAATTACGATCTTCAAACAAAGCAAATGGAATTAACGGATCCCGCTTATGACGCAATTTTTGTTGAACATAGAATATGATAAAGATAACTACGGAAATAATAAGAATGCCGACAATGTACATGGACCATTTAAAGTGTTGGCCTTCAATTAATCCATAGGTTAAAAATAAACACGATAAAGAAACCAAGAGAACCCCCATCAAGTCAAGCTGTTGTTTTGCTAAATTTCGGATTTCCGGGACAAATAGATAAGTGAATATAAAGATCAATACTCCGATTGGAACATTTATATAAAAAATCCAGCGCCAGCCTAACACACTGACTATGAATCCGCCTAAACTCGGACCTGCAACAGCAGCAACTCCACCTACCATTCCCCATATTCCAAGGGCCGTTCCACGACGCTCGGAAGGAAATAATCGTATAATAAATGTCATTGTCTGCGGTAAAAGCAGAGCTGCACCAAGTCCTTCTATAGCCCTAAATACAATGAGTTCCAAAGGGCTTGTGGAAAGTCCGCATAACAAACTAGAGATGGTAAAAAGGACAATTCCAATTGAAAACAATTGTCGTATACCAAATAGATCGCCAAAACGGCCGGCCGTAATTAAAAAAACGGCAAGCACCAATATGGTATATATTTAGAACCCATAGCGCCTCATTAATGGATGCATGTAATGTTTCCATTAAATTCGGAATCGCAATGTTAACAATTTGTAAATCCAATTGAGTCATAAAAAAACCAAACGAAAGAATCGTCAACACTAACCAGGGATTTCCCTTCCATTTTTGAATATCAAGCATTTTTTCACCTCAAATCTATTAATTGTTCAAGAACTGCAATGGGCAGACCATCCTCTCAGCAGAGTAACAATGGCTAATACAGAACCAGTAGCATTAATTACGTTTACAACCCATCTCGGTGCAATCATCTCTGCACGATGCAGAATTTCAATTACATCCATCTTTTAAAAATTAGAATGGCTAAAGTAACAGCTGTAGCGGCAACTAAAACCATAACTGCCTTTGAACTTTATGATTTAAGAAGTTGACCTTTCAACAATAATTGCATCTGTATCCCTCCCTTCATTTTTATTACTGTATGGCCACCAATCCCCCTAGCAATCTCTATATTATATTTTCATATCCGAAAAATAAATAATATTTAATAAAATGTAAATTAAGATGCTTTAGAAATTATTGTGTAAAAAATATTTGACATTTTGTTTGTAAGGGGATACAATAATGCCAGCACAGATGTAAAAAATTTTTTACACTAATTGGTGATTATATGCAAAATAACATTAAAAAATACAGGAAAAAGAAGCAGATGTCACAGGAAGAGTTGGCAAAAAAATGTAATGTCACACGACAAACCATAAATGCTATTGAGAATAGCAAATATGACCCTTCTCTTCGTTTAGCGGTACTCATCTCACAAATTTTAGAAGTAAGGATAGATGAATTGTTTATTTTTGATTGGATAAATAAAACTATTAAAAGGAAAGATGAAAATGAGAAAAATGGATGAAATGGAAAAGGATCATTCCGGAAAAGCAGCAAGACTAGCATTTAGCTACTATACTTTGGTTTTACTCATATGGTCCCTTGTGGATTGGTTTAAAACCAAAAGCACTGGAATAGAATTTCCAATTCTTATGATTGGTTGTGCCATTTATGCGGGAGTACAAGTATATTTGCTTCGAAAAACAAAATAAATCATTTTTTATAAATTTTAGGAGGAATAATGTACCGTTATAAATTTGTTAAGATAAAAATCAATCGGTGGAAAGGACAACCGGAAGTCGACTACAGACAAATTATAGAGGAAAATGCATCGGAAGGTTGGAGGTTGGTTCAAATATTTGCCCCTCCTATTTCCGGGTTTGGGGCAGCAGACCATTTTGAATTAATTTTGGAGAAATATATTGAAAACCCCAACTGAAAAAGTATAGTGAAATAACTGGTGGTGAAATCAAGTTAAAAGAATGCTATCGCTATTTAATTGAGCTGACATAGAAAAAAAACAGCGATCCCTTAATATTCCTAGGATCGCCGTTTTCCTGTTCCTACTCCCACTCAATCGTAGCGGGCGGTTTGCTTGTAATATCGTACACGACGCGGTTGACGTGCGGGACTTCGTTCACGATGCGAGTTGAAATTTTTTCAAGTACTTCCCACGGGATGCGCGCCCAGTCGGAAGTCATGCCGTCGATGGACGTGACGGCGCGGATGCCGATCGTATAATCGTATGTGCGGGCATCACCCATAACGCCGACGCTGCGGATATTCGGCAGCACCGTAAAGTATTGCCAAATGTCGCGATCCAGACCGGCCTTTTTGATTTCTTCACGCAAAATATAGTCAGATTCGCGCACCATCTCGAGTTTTTCTTCCGTAATCTCGCCCAGCACGCGGATGCCGAGACCCGGGCCCGGGAACGGCTGGCGCCAGACAATTTCGTCCGGAATGCCGAGTTCAGTGCCGACTGCGCGCACTTCGTCTTTAAATAATGTATTCAGCGGTTCAATTAACGTAAACTGCATGTCTTCCGGCAGACCGCCGACATTGTGGTGCGACTTGATTGTCTGGGCAGTCGTTGTCCCGCTTTCGATGACATCGGTATACAACGTTCCCTGGGCAAGAAAATCAATCCCTTCGAGTTTTGCCGCTTCATCATCAAAGACATAAATAAATTCATTTCCGATGATTTTCCGCTTTTGTTCCGGGTCGGAAACACCTTTCAATTTTTTCAGGAACCGTTCTTTCGCGTCGACTTTAATGACGTTCATATTAAAGCCTTCTGAGAAAGTTTTCATCACACTCTCTGCTTCGCCTTTACGCAAAAGACCGTGGTCCACAAAAATACACGTGAGCTGGTCGCCGATCGCTTTATGGATCAATACCGCGACAACGGAAGAGTCAACCCCGCCGCTTAAGGCGCACAGCACTTTCTTGTTCCCTACCGTTTGCCGGATTTTTTCAATTTCCATTTCGATGTAGTTTTCCATTGACCACGTTCCGCTGCAGCCGCAAATTTTAAAAGCAAAATTGCGTAAAAGTTCATTGCCGTAAACAGAATGGCGTACTTCCGGATGGAACTGGACGGCATACAAATGTTTGTCCGTGTTGCTCATTGCAGAAATCGGGCAGTGGTCACTGCTTGCATCTACCGTAAATCCGGCCGGTACTTCCGTCACAAGATCCCCGTGGCTCATCCAAACCACCTGATCTTCCGGAAGCCCGTCAAATAACCGGCCCCCGTTTTCGACATGAATCGTTGCTTTTCCGTATTCACGCTGACTGGCGGGTTCAACTTTGCCGCCATATTTTTTTGCCATAAGCTGCATGCCGTAGCAGATGCCCAAAATCGGCACGCCAAGGTTGAAAATTTCTTCGTCAACATGGAAGGCATTTTCATCATAGACGCTGTTCGGGCCGCCCGAGAAAATAATGCCTTTCGGGTTCATGGCCTTGATCTCTGCCGCTGTCAAAGTGTGCGGATGGAGTTCGCTGAATACGCCAAATTCGCGGATCCGGCGCGTAATCAGCTGGTTATATTGGCTGCCAAAATCCAAAACCACAATTTTTTCTATATCTTTCACATCGAATGCTTTTGCCATTGAATTTCCCCCATGTACTTTTATCCAAAAAACGGAACCTGATCTTTCAAGCAGGATTCCGGCCTGATTTTTTTAAATAGGTGAGACTCCTCAGCCGGGTCCCTGTGCTCCCTTCCCGGCGGAATTTTCCCGCTTCCTTCATCTGGAAGCCCTCTATATTCACTTTTCACAGAAATTTTGCTTCCTTCGCCTGGAAGCCGGCTGCTTTCACTCGCGGCCAAAAATTTTGCCGGGTTCCTGCACTTGGAACCGCTTTTGGAGGCCGGCTTTATCATGATTTCCAGAAATCATCAAAAATCGTAATCGGCATATGGCGTTTATGCTGCCCTTTTAAATACCACGATTCAATCTTCGCTTTTGCTTCCGGCGAAACTTTTTTTCCTTCCAAATAATCGTCGATATCGTTGTATGACACACCAAGTGCAGCCTCATCGGAAAGCTGCGGGCGCTCGTCTTCGAGGTCGGCAGTCGGCGTCTTCATATAAAGGCGTTCCGGGCAGCCGAGTTCTTTTAACAGCATTTTCCCCTGGCGCTTATTCAGCCTGAAAATCGGCACAAGATCTGAACCGCCGTCACCGTATTTCGTGAAAAATCCGGTTACATTTTCCGCAGAATGGTCCGTCCCAAGCACAACGCAATTTTCCATCGCGGCAATGCTGTACTGGACTTTCATTCTTTCACGCGCTTTTTCATTTCCTTTTGCATAGTCGGAAAGGACGATGCCCGCTTTTGCCAGGGAAGCTTCACTTGCATCGACAGCCGGTTTAATATTAACGGTAATGTCCTTGTCCGGCTGAATAAACTGGACGGCCAATTCAACATCGTCCGCATCTTTCTGTTCGCCGTATGGCAGCCGCACCGCAATAAATTTATATTCCTGGTTGCCGATTTCTTCTTTCATTTCATTGATGGCGATCTGCGCGAGCTTCCCTGTCAAAGTGGAATCCTGGCCGCCCGATAAACCAAGCACGAATCCTTTCAGGAACGGGTATTTTTTTAAATAGCTTTTCAAAAAATCAACACTTTTACGGATTTCTTCTTTCGGGTCAATGACCGGTTTTACTTTCATTTCTTCCACAATTCTTTTTTGCATTGCGTCCATTTTTTATCCTCCTTATCCGCATCTACTGTCTTATTGCCACAAAACAGATGGGAAAAACCGCCATCATCATTTAATCTTCTTCAAACCGCATCACTTTTTGCCGCACTTCTTCTATATTGCGCATTTTGTTGTCCCAGCATTTCTGGCTCAAATCGACCGGGTATTCTTCTGGATTGAGAATGCGTTTATATTCGTCCCACAACAGGTCCAAATTATCTCTCGCATATTGTTTGATCGCATCCAGCGGCGGAAGTTCGTATACGAGCCGCCCCTTTTCATAGATGGTTTCATGGATATTGATGGCTTCAAAGTTTGTGACATATTTGCTGATAAAGGTATGGACAGGATGAAACATCTTCAGCCGCTTTTCCGCTGCCGGATTTTCGTCCTGCATGGCAATATAGTCGCCCTCCAGCTTGTTTGTCCGTTTGTTTAAAATGCGGAATACTTTTTTCAGCCCCGGTGTTGTCACTTTTTCGGCATTGCTTGAAATTTTAATCGTATCCTGCATTTCCCCGTTCCCGTCTTCGATGGATACCATTTTATATACCGCACCGAGCGCCGGCTGGTCAAATGCGGTAATCAGTTTCGTCCCGACGCCCCATGCATCAATCTTCGCGCCCTGGGCTTTTAAATGGAAAATCGTATATTCATCCAAATCACTGGATGCAAAAATTTTCGCATCCGTAAACCCCGCTTCGTCGAGCATTTCCCGCGCCTTTTTCGATAAAAAAGCCATGTCGCCGCTGTCCAGGCGGATACCGAGAAAATTGATTTTATCGCCAAATTCTTTTGCCACTTTGATGGCGTTCGGTACGCCCGAACCCAGTGTATCATATGTATCGACAAGAAAAATGCAGTTCTTATACGTTTCCGCGTATTTTTTAAAAGCGGTGTAGTCATCCCGGTATGCCTGCACCATCGCATGGGCGTGCGTGCCGCTCGTCGGCATGCCGAACACTTTCCCGGCCCGGACATTACTTGTTCCGTCAAATCCGCCAATGTAGGCCGCCCGCGTTCCCCACACGGAAGCATCCAATTCATGGGCGCGCCGTGAACCGAATTCGAACAAGGCAGCATCATCGCCGGCCACCGACCGGATTCTCGCAGCCTTTGTCGCAATCAGCGTCTGGTAATTGATGATATTTAAAATGGCGGTTTCGATGATTTGCGCTTCAGCCAGAGACGTTTCTACCTGGATCAGCGGTTCGTTGCCAAAAACGAGCTCCCCTTCGCGGACGGAGCGCAATGTTCCGGTGAAGCGCATTTCCGACAAGTACCGCAAAAAATCCTCGCTGTAATGGCCGGTGCTGCGCAAATAGGCGATATCTTCTTCAGTGAAGTGAAAGTGGTTCAAATAATCCACAATTCGCTCAAGCCCCGCAAAGATGGCGTAGCCGTTCCCGAACGGTATTTTTCTGAAAAATGCTTCGAACACCGCCTTCCGGTTGTGGATGCCGTCTTTCCAATAGGCCTGCGCCATGTTGATTTGGTATAAATCTGTGTGAAGCGCTAAACTGTCATCTTTATAACGCATGCTTTCGAATCACTCCTACCTAATGGGTTTACCGCACTTCCGCTCCGAGCGAACCTTTAAAATGGCTTAATGCCCATTTGTGCCCGTCCGGATTAAAACTTGCCACCGCGTTTTCGTGGACCACCAGCTTGAACCCTTTATTGTAAGCATCCACTGCCGTATGCAGGACGCAAATGTCAGTGCACACCCCGCATAAATGGATTTCTTCTATCCCCCGATCCCGCAGCCTGAGCTCCAGATCCGTCCCGCAAAAAGCGCTGTAACGGGTTTTATCGATGACATGCACATTTTTCTTTCCTTTCCACGCTGTAAAAAGCGGCTGCAGTTTCCCGTACAGCTCGCGGCCGGGCGTGCCATTGAGATTATGGGGAGGGAACAATTTCGTTTCCGGATGATAAGGATCGTCTTGCTCATGGCAGTCGATCGCGAAGACCACATAATCGCCGTTTTCAAGAAATGACTTCGTAAGCGCCACAATGTTTTCTTCAATCTGCTGCCCCGGTTTGCCGCATGTCAACCGGCCGCCGTCAGCTACAAAGTCATTTGTATAATCAATATTGATTAACGCTTTTCGGGCACCCATTGCATCGCATCCTCCGTTCATTTTAAATTATCCTTATTGTACACGAAAGATGGCTTCCGGCAAAATGTTTCATGCCGGAAGTTTATGGACAACCATTACACAGGCTGGACGATGCCGATGCCGGGCTGGTCAGAGAGCAGGACGTCCTCGCCGTCATAGGTTAAATGATCCGGTTCTTCGGACAACCAAAGCGGCGCGTCCAGATCCATATAGGCCACATTCGGATGGGCGGCCGCAAAGTGGGCAGCTGCCGCCACAGAAAGAGAAGGCTCCATCATGCTGCCGACCATGCATTTCACGCCGTTTGCTTCTGCAATGTCCGCGATTTTCCACGCTTCAGAAATCCCGCCGCATTTCATCAGTTTAATATTAATCAGGTCGGCAAATCGGCCCGCGATCAATTTCAGCGCGTCTTTTGCCGAAAACAGGCTTTCATCTGCCATGACCGGCAGCTTTGTTCTTTCCGTTACAAACTTTAACCCTTCCCAGTCATCGGCACGTACCGGCTGTTCGACAAACTCAATTCCGAAATCCTTTTTTTCCAACTCTTGTAAAATTTGCACCGCTTGCTTCGGTTCCCACGCCTGATTGGCATCAAGGCGCAGTTTGACATCAGGCGGAACAGCACGCCGGACCGCTTCAATCCGTTCGAGATCGATTTCCGGATATGTGCCGACCTTGATTTTCAACAGATGAAACCCGGCTTCCACGCTTTTTTCCGCATCCCACGCCATTTTTTCGGGCGTATCCACCCCGATTGTCATGGAAGTCCGGAGATTTTTCTGCCCGCCAAGATAGGCATACAGCGGAATGTTCAACCATTTGCTGTATGCATCGTAAAGTGCAATGTCGGCAGCAGCTTTTGCGCTTGTGTTGCCCGTACAGCACCGCTGCACTTTTTTCAGGGCGCCCTGGAAATCACGCAAGTCATGCCCGGACAGTGCCTCTTTGACAGGCCCTGCCGCAACAGACATGATGCTTTCGGTTGAATCGCCTGTAATGACAACGGTTGGCGCAGCTGCCCCTGTGCCCTTTATGCCATTGTCCAGTGTGATTTCCACTTCAATGCTGTCAATTTCATTGGCT
The DNA here is from genome assembly GCF_038008605.1 of Weizmannia sp. FSL W8-1119. NCBI lineage: Bacteria > Bacillati > Bacillota > Bacilli > Caryophanales > Bacillaceae > Heyndrickxia > Weizmannia sp. FSL W8-1119. Next base: position 2,902,689 of record NZ_JBBOZL010000001.1, read on the forward strand.
TGCCGCAATGCTGTTTTAAACGGAACGAGCAGCGGAATGTTCCGGTAATGCACTTGCACATCATTTATGATCATGGCAGCTTCTTCCCTTCATCCTGGCATCGAATGCCATTTTATGCTGGTTTTATTATATCATTAATAACGGGCCGATGATTTAACCCCCGCATCATTTTTGCCTGTATTTTTTATGTGAACTTTTCCCTGGTTGCCCGCGTCTATTTAAACGTGTTTATGGAGAGAAGGAACAATACATCCAAAAATAGAAACGGGATGGTGTCAGACCGGAATGAAGATCAGTAAAGAAAGAAAGGCTTTATGGCTGGCCGTATGGATGCTGGCCGTCTATCTTGCGCCAATGTTTATACTTGGCGGCAATATGCATATCCGAGTCCACGACAACCTGGATTCGAATATCGCCTGGTACCGGGTGCTCGACCGCAGCGGGGAGCTGTTCGGCCCTCTGAATGCGACGATTCCACAAATGATGAACGGGCTGCCGCGAAATGCGTTCGGGACAGAATTCAGCGGAATCCAGTGGCTTTACGCCCTGTTCCCTTCGGTTGTGGCTTATACATTCAGCCAGACGATTACAAGGGTCTTCGCTTTTTTAGGAATGTACCTGTTGCTAAAACGGCATTTTGTTCAAGAGCAGGACGGGTACTTTATCAGGGTATGGGTTTCTCTCGCCTTTGCGATAACCCCGTTTTGGCCGTCCGGCATGTTAAGCACATTGGGGATGCCGCTTGCGCTTTGGGCTTTTTTAAATATCCGGAACCGGCAGGCCACATGGAAAGAGTGGCTGGCGCTGACCCTTTTGCCTTTTTATTCCAGCTTTGTGCTCGGGTTCTTCTTTTTTCTGGCGGCGATGGGGCTTTTGTGGATACGGGATATGTTTGTGAAACGGGAGCGCAACTGGAAGTTCTTTTTTGCAATCGGCTGGATGCTGGTGCTGTATTTAGGGATTGAATACCGGCTTGTGTATTCCCTTGTCTTTTCCCATGAGCCGACAAGCCGGAATGATTTTGTCAGCTCAAAACTCGGCTTTTGGCACACGCTCCGGCTTGCGTTAAAAAATTATGTGTTCGGGCATACACATGATATGACCGTGCACACATTTGTCATTCTGCCGTTCTCTTTTATCGCCATGTGGCTGATTTATAAAACAAAAGCATGGAGAAAGGAAAAACGGTATGTGCAGCTTTTTATTCTGAATGCCGTTTTATCGCTCTGGTATGCTTTCTGGTTCAACAAGGCATGGGAACCGTTAAAAGAAAAGATCAGCCTGCTGAATACGTTTAACTTTGCACGGTTTCATTTTTTGCGGCCGCTTATCATTTATACGATGTTTGCGGCGGGGGCATGGTTTCTTTGGAAACGCGGCAGAAAGTGGAAGGCATTCGTAAAAATTTGCCTCATAGCCCAGGTGGTTGTCCTGTTTGCGTTTAACCCTGAAATTTATTACCGTTTTGCCGGGAAACCTTCGTTCAACCAGTTTTACGCGACGGGCCAGTTTCACGCAATCGGCCGCTACATCGGAAAACCGAAAAGCGCTTACCGTGTTGCCAGCATCGGGATCTATCCGGCCATTGCCCAGTACAACGGTTTCTACACCTTAGATTCATACAATAATTATTATCCGTTGTCTTATAAAAGGAAATTCCGGAAAATCATTGCCGGGGAACTGGATAAAAGCCCACAATTAAAAACGTATTTTGACCAATGGGGAAACCGCTGTTATATTTTTGTCAGCGAACTGGGCAAGCATTATGAGTTCCGGAAAAACAGCGGCATCAAAATCCATCATCTTGACATCGACACAAAAGCATTTAAAGCGCTTGGCGGGCGGTATATTTTCTCGGCTGTCCCGATCCAAAACGCAGAAGAAGAGCATTTGCGGTTTTTAAAAACTTTCCGAAATGCCGACTCGGCGTGGACCATTTATTTATACGAAGCAAAATAAGCATCATGCTGGTAAAGGAGATGCTGTAGAATGAGTCAATATCCGAAATTAACGATTGTTGTTCCTTGTTATAATGAAGAAGCCGTATTGCATGAAACGATGAAGCAGCTGTCCGGGGTGCTCGAATCCCTGATCCAGTCCAAACTGATTGCAAAAGACAGCACGCTCTTGTTTGTCGATGACGGGAGCCGTGACAAAACCTGGCAGATCATTGAATCCGCTTCGGCCCGACATCCGTTTGTAAAAGGCATCAAACTGTCGCGCAATGCCGGGCACCAGAATGCGCTGCTTGCAGGGCTAACGGTCGCCAGTGAGCATTCCGACTGCGTCATCTCCATTGATGCCGATTTGCAGGATGATATCCGGGCGATCCGGGCATTTATGGAAAAATACTGGCAAGGCTATGATATTGTATACGGCGTCCGCGACAGCCGGGAAACGGACACTTGGTTCAAACGGACAAGTGCGGAAGGGTTCTACTGGCTGATGGGCAAAATGGGGATTCAGCTGGTACCGAACCATGCTGATTTCCGGCTGATGAGCAAGAGGGCATTGGAGGAACTTTTAAAATATAAAGAAGCGAATCTGTTTTTGCGCGGGATTATCCCTTTGCTCGGGTTTCCTTCCGCAAAAGTGTATTACGACCGGAAAGAGCGGATGGCCGGGGAATCAAAATATCCGTTAAAGAAAATGCTCGCTTTTGCCCTGGATGGCATTACGTCTTTCAGCATAACCCCGGTCCGTTTTGTGACGGCCCTCGGGTTTATCACGTTTATTTTAAGTGCTTTTGTCGGCCTTTATGCCCTTATAGAGGAACTTGCCGGCCATACCGTCTCCGGCTGGGCTTCCCTGATCATCTCGATCTGGCTCCTTGGCGGCCTGGAGTTGATGGCGGTAGGGCTGATCGGGGAATACATCGGCAAAATTTTTAAAGAAGTCAAAAGGCGCCCGCGCTATACTATTGAAACGAATTTATATAAAGACGGGAAATCTTCTTTCGCCTTAAGCCAAAACAGTGATACAATGAAAACTTGAAAACACAACTTACGAAAGGTTTGCTGGACCCATGCTCAAACAATATGCCGCTTTTCTTAAGTTTTGCATTGTCGGCGCCGGAAATACGCTTGTTGATTTTCTCGTATTTTTTCTGCTCACATCATTCCATGTGCCTTATCTTGTTGCACAGGCCTGCTCTTATACGGCCGGCATGGCAAACAGTTATTTGCTGAACCGGTTCTGGACGTTTCAAGTAAGAAAAAAAGCAACATGGGGCGAGGCTTCACGGTTTATTGCCGTCAATTTAATCGTCTATGCGCTGACTTCCCTTCTGCTTTTCCTCTTTCACCAGCAGTGGGGCTGGCCGCTTTTATATGCGAAGATCATCGCCACACTGGCAGGGATGGCCGTCAATTTTCTTGGCACAAGGCTCTGGGTATTCCGTGAACACGCGGAATAACCGGGCCGGCATGCCTAAGCCTTCGTTTTCCTGTAAACCCGCCCAGACCCTTCATTCCGCGGCCGCCACGCTCACGTTTGCCGCTTGCCTCTCCCCCCCATCATCACGGCTTACGGGTATGCCTCCATTTCGCAATCACTTTACACACGGTTTATACACTCCCTTCATTCCGCGATCACCACGCTTACATCTTATGCCGCTTTCTTTTCGGCTCTTGATAGGCCAACATCCTATCCGCATGCAAACATTCGCAAAAAGGGTATAAAAAAAGAGGCGCCCGGTCACTTCACGGGAGCCTCTTTGAAAACAGATGGTCTAAAACATGAACCGAAACATGGACATGGTACAAGGATTGAACGTCTGTAAAGGTTGTTATACCAGCATTTTCAGGCGCTTATTACATCATGCCGCCCATACCGCCCATGTCAGGTGCGCCGCCTGCAGGTGCCGGCGGTTCAGGTTTGTCGGCAACAACCGCTTCTGTTGTAAGCAGCATTGCAGCAACAGATGCAGCATTTTGAAGAGCGGAACGGGTTACTTTCGTCGGGTCCACGATACCCGCTTCAATCATGTTGACCCATTCGCCATTGGCTGCATTGTAACCAATGCCGACTTTTTCTTTTTTCAGGCGTTCCACAATGACCGAACCTTCAAGGCCGGCATTTTCCGCGATTTGGCGTACAGGTTCTTCCAAAGCGCGTGCAACGATATTGATGCCTGTTTTAACGTCGCCTTCTGCCTCAATGGAAGCGACTTTCTTGATGACATTGATAAGCGCCGTGCCACCACCTGCTACAATGCCTTCCTCAACAGCAGCACGCGTAGAGTTCAAAGCATCTTCAATACGCAGTTTGCGTTCTTTCAATTCGGTTTCTGTCGCAGCACCGACTTTGATGACTGCTACGCCGCCAGCCAGTTTTGCAAGGCGTTCTTGTAATTTTTCGCGGTCAAATTCGGAAGTTGTTTCTTCCAATTGCATGCGGATTTGGTTTACACGTGCAGAAATTGCAGCAGAGTCGCCTGCCCCTTCCACGATTGTCGTTGTTTCTTTTGTAACAACCACTTTTCCGGCACGGCCGAGCTGGTCAATTGTTGCAGATTTTAAATCAAGACCGAGTTCTTCTGTGATCACTTCGCCGCCTGTCAGGGTTGCAATATCTTCGAGCATCGCTTTGCGGCGGTCACCGAAGCCAGGCGCTTTCACCGCAACTGCATTGAATGTGCCACGCAGTTTGTTGACAACGAGTGTTGCAAGAGCTTCCCCTTCAACATCTTCCGCAATCAGCAACAGCGGTTTGCCTTGTTGGACAACTTGTTCGAGAACAGGGAGGATTTCCTGGATATTGGAAATCTTCTTGTCTGTAATTAAGATATAAGGGTTATCCAGAACAGCTTCCATTTTGTCGGAATCCGTTACCATGTAAGGCGATGCATAGCCACGGTCAAACTGCATCCCTTCCACAACGTCCAATTCCGTTGAGAAGCCTTTTGATTCTTCAATGGTAATGACGCCGTCGTTGCCCACGCGTTCCATTGCTTCAGCGATCAATTCGCCAACTTCTTCGTCAGCAGAGGAAATTGCAGCAACTTGGGCGATGGAAGCTTTGCCTTCGATTGGTTTCGAAATGGCTTTTAATTCTTCAACAGCAGCCGCAACCGCTTTTTCAATCCCTTTGCGGATGCCAACCGGGTTTGCGCCTGCTGTTACGTTTTTCAGGCCTTCACGGATCATTGCCTGGGCCAGAACGGTCGCAGTGGTTGTACCGTCACCAGCTACATCGTTCGTTTTGCTGGCCACTTCGGAGACAAGTTTGGCGCCCATGTTTTCAAACGCGTCTTCGAGTTCAATTTCTTTTGCGATCGTGACACCGTCATTTGTAATCAGCGGAGAACCGAATTTCTTTTCCAGAACGACGTTGCGTCCTTTCGGGCCCAATGTCACTTTTACAGCATCTGCCAGTTTATCCACACCACGAAGCATACCGCGGCGGGCTTCTTCGCCGAATTTAATTTCTTTTGCCATTTATAAAACCTCCTCATGTCATATCGTTATTTCTATGTTTCAACAAGCCAGGCTTATTCCACAACCGCCAGAATATCGCTTTCACGAAGGATTAAGTATTCTTTTCCGTCATATTTCACTTCAGTGCCGGCATATTTCGAGAAGATGATGCGGTCGCCTGCTGCTACATCGATGGCAACACGTTCACCGTTATCAAGGGTACGCCCGGAACCGACAGCCACTACTTTGCCTTCCTGCGGCTTTTCTTTTACCGTGTCAGGCAGGACAATACCGCTTGCTGTTTTTTCTTCCGATTCAACTAATTCAATGACAACGCGATCACCCAGTGGTTTTAACACGTGAAACAACCTCCTTAATTCGTATTATGTAAAATTTTGGCCAATATTAGCACTCACATAAGTTGAGTGCTAACACATTTATTATAATAAATAATTCCTTGCTTTTTTGCAAGTCTTCTCATCCAACTTTTTTTATTTTTTTCGGGTCCTGCACTCTTTAAAGAGCCCTGTCAAAGGATGCCGGTTGCGCGCCTCCGTTTCAGCCGCTTGCCCCTTTATAAGTATGCTCGATCACCATCCGGATATGCAACTGAAAAGACTGGCCCGGCGCACGGCATTTGAACCCCGCCCGGTTCAATAGTACAATGAACATATTGGACGAATTTGCGATCCTTTAAACTTTGAACTGGCAAGAAAGGAAAAGAGCGCGTGAAAAAAGAGTATGTGTATATTCTCGTGACGTACATCCTTATGCTGCTGTCCGGCGCCATCGGGTATCCGTTGCTCTACTATGCCGGGGTGAACGTTTTCCACGAACCGGCAGACAGCATGCGGACATTGACGCCCCCGCTTTGGACCGTCATCAGCTTTATCATCGGGCTGATCATCGTCCTGTATCTTTTAAGAAAAGCCGCAAAGAAAGAAACAGACCGGGCCGAACCGCTTCCGGCCGCGCCATCCGCCATATGGGCAATAAGCGGCGTCTTTCTTTGTTTCTTTGCCCAGACTGCAGCCGCTATCATTGAATCATTGTTCGGTGCCCCGGCTGCCTCCAACAATACGCAGCAAATCATGGCGCTGATTGAAAGATTTCCGCTTGTCATCCTCATCAGCTCGATCGCCGGGCCGATTCTCGAGGAAATCGTCTTTCGGAAAATCATTTTCGGCACGCTGCGCAGGCGCTTTTCTTTTCTTTTGTCCGGTATTGTCAGCTCGGTTATTTTTGGGCTCGCGCATACCGAACCGAGCCACTTGTTTTTATATTCCCTTTTAGGGCTGACGCTCGCTTATTTATATGAGAAAACAAACCGGATCACCGTTTCCATGTTTGCGCATGTTTCCATGAACACAATTGTGGTCGTTAGGCTGCTTTTGCACCCGTCCGTTCTGCAGACATCCGTACATGAAATTTACAGCTCAATTGGAGGACTTCTATGATGAGACCACTTTTTTCAGGAATTGTAAACTGCCTGCTCGGGGCCTTGTTCACTTATTTTGCCATTCAGCAGGTACAAGTGGGCGGCTGGGGCTTTTTTTCTTATTTACTGCTGTTGATTGCAACATTGGATCTGGGTTCCGGAATCAGGCTGATCTTTCTCCATTTCAAGCTGAAAAACTCAGTGAAAAAATAAAAGCCGTTTTTCCGGTTCCGTCCGGAAAACGGCTTTCTTATTCAGAAGGAATCGTCTGTTCATCCATTGGCATTTCTTTTGCCGCTTTTTGGGCATTGCGGTACGCCATTTTCGAAATCAGCGTGCTCGCTTCATACAGCAAAACGAGCGGGACAAAGGTAATCAGCTGCGAAAACACGTCCGGCGGGGTAATGATGCCGGCTGCTGCAATCAGAGCAAGATACGCATATTTTCTTGCCTTTTTCAACAGCCTCGGCGTAATGATGCCAAGCTGGGTCAGAAACAGGACCACGACCGGCATTTGGAACACAAAGCCAAACGGAAGCGTGATTTCCAGCAGAAACTGAATATATTCCCTGATCCCGATCACCGCACGAATGCCCATTTCATTTGACAAGCCCATCATAAACTTCACCATCAGCGGACAAAGCACGAAATAGGAAAAAGAAACGCCGGCTATAAAAAGCAGGATGGAAACAGGAATGTAACTTAATGTCAGTTTCTTTTCTTTCTCATACAGCCCCGGGCTTATAAACGCCCAAAGCTGGTACAAAATCACCGGCAGGGTCAACAGGCATGCGATCACAACCGAAACTTCCATAAAAACCTTAATGGGATCGGTTACCCTGAAGGCATTCATCGTGAACATGCCGGCATTTTCGGCGTGCTGCAAATAACGTATAACAGGCTTTGCGGTAAAAAAGCCAACAACCAGGGCGAACAGAAAGAAAATGAGAACGGTGATTAACCGCTTTCTCAATTCCTGGATATGTCCGGTAACCGGCATTTTTTTCGCATTCATCGCCGTTCTCCTTTAAGTGCCGGCGTGGAATCCGCCCTTTTCCCTTTGCACGCCAGAGCCAAACCCGGCCATTTCCATTTGCGCCTGCATTCCGTTTTCAAACGGGCCACCCCCTGTACCCATTATGATAACGGAAAAAAAGCTTTTTGGCTATGGCTTCGCAACCGGCTCTTTTGTTTCTTTCAAATTTTCTTCATCATTTGAATAATGTTTTAAAAAGTAGATCAGTGCCTGCAGTTCCACGGCCAGGTCAATATGATGGACACGGATATCCGGCGGCACGTTCAGCCGGGCAGGCGTAAAGTTTAAAACGCCTTTTACATTCGTACTGGCAAGCTCGTCTGTCACCGCCTGCGCACTGGAAGCGGGGACCGTTAGAATCACGACCGTTACATCTTCCGCGCAAAGCCGTTCTCTTAATTCGTCCATGCTGTAAACAGGCACATTGCCAACATGGCTCCCCACCTTCCCGGGGTCATTGTCAAATGCCATAACAATCCGCGCGCTGTTATTCTTCGAAAAATTGTAATTCAAAAGGGCTGTACCGAGGTTCCCCACGCCAATCAGCGCTACATTTGTGATCTCATCCTGGTTCAGCGTCTTGCCGAAGAAAGACAATAAATATTTTACATTATAACCATAACCTTTTTTCCCAAGTGCCCCGAAGTAGGAAAAATCCCTGCGTATCGTGGCGGAGTCGACTTTCACCGCTTCACTCAGTTCCGCCGATGATACCCTTTGCTTGCCGAGTGTATATAAATTTCTCAGGTACCGGTAATATAATGGAAGCCGTTTTGCGGTGGCTTGCGGTATTTTTACTGATTCATCCTTCATGTGAAATCCCCCAAGTTGAAAGCTTAAATTTTTCGTGCTGCTGGTTCCAATCGTGCGTCCATTCCGGAATGGCAGCGCTGCCATTCCTCATTATAATATTACTCCTATCTGAACAAAGAAAAAATATGTTTTAAAAAATGCCTGCATGCGTCTTTTTCTCTCTCCAACTATGTTAAATATATCACAAATGAGCATTTTTTTCATGGGTTTTTACGGATTTATGTGAAAAGTTTTTTGACAAATTTCGATCACGCCGGTTGAGTTGCAGTTCGCCTTCCTGTACACTTACAATGATATAGAGGTGAACATAACGATGATGTTGCTGCAAGTTCAACAAGTCACAAAATATTATGGCGCTGAACTTATTTTATCGGATATAAAATTAGAAATCCAAACAAAAGACCGGATCGCTTTGGTCGGGAGAAACGGGGCCGGAAAATCGACCCTGCTGAAAATCATTGCCGGCCAGCTTTCTTATGACGAAGGTTCCATCATTGTGCCGAATGGTGTCGAAATCGGTTATCTTGCCCAAAATGCCGGGCTCGAATCAGATTTGTCCATTTGGGACGAAATGATGTCGGTTTTTAAAGATTTGCTGGATATGGAAAAACAGCTCCGCGAATATGAACAAAAAATGGCCGACCCCGCGATTTATAACCGCCGGGCGGAGTATGAAAAAGTGCTGCACGCTTATGATACTTTGCAGACACGCTTTAAAGATGGAGGCGGATATCAGATCGAAGCGGATATCCGGTCCGTTCTGCATGGCTTCCGTTTTGACCAGTACGACTACAGCACCCCGATCCGGACGTTAAGCGGCGGGCAAAAAACACGCCTTGCATTGGCGAAGTTGCTGCTCACAAAGCCGGATATCTTAATTTTGGATGAACCGACAAACCATCTCGATATAGAAACGCTCACCTGGCTGGAGCAGTATTTACAAGGCTATGAAGGCGCCATTCTGATCGTGTCCCACGACCGTTATTTTCTGGATAAAGTCGTCAACCAGGTCTATGAAATCTCAAGGCATTCCATCAAAAAATACCACGGCAACTACAGCCGGTACCTGGAACAAAAGGCCGCCCAGTACGAACGGGAAGTCAAGCAATATGAAAAGCAGCAGGAAGAAGTTGCGAAATTGCAAGCATTCATCCAGAAAAACATTGCCCGGGCCACCACGACAAAGCGGGCACAAAGCCGGCGGAAACAGCTGGAAAAAATGGAATTGATGGACAAGCCGCTTGGCGATGAAAAATCCGCCCGGTTTTCGTTTGAAATTGCCAAACAAAGCGGGAACGAAGTCCTTCATGTCCGGGATGCTGCCATCGGCTACGGTGGGGAGCCGGTTGCCAAAAACATCCATCTTTCAGTCAAAAAACAAGACAGCGTTGCCCTTGTCGGCCCGAACGGCATCGGCAAATCAACGCTTTTGAAGTCGATTATACGGAGAATCCCGCTGATATCCGGCACGATCGAATACGGCTCAGGCGTTATGACCGGCTATTACGATCAAGAACTGGCCGACCTATCTTCCAATAAAACGGTCCTCCGGGAATTATGGGATGCATACCCGCTGAAAACAGAAAAAGAAATCCGCACGGCACTCGGGAATTTTCTTTTTTCCGGCGATGACGTTTTAAAAACCGTCTCATCCTTAAGCGGCGGCGAAAAAGCCCGGCTTGCCCTCGCCAAATTGATGCTGGAAAAGGCGAACTTTCTGATTTTAGATGAACCGACAAACCATCTTGATTTGGACAGTAAAGAAGTGCTGGAAAATGCGCTAATTGATTACCCGGGAACCATTCTGTTCATTTCCCACGACCGCTATTTCATTAACCGGATCGCCACAAAAGTGGTGGAGCTCTCGCCGGAAGGCACCCGTGAATTTCTCGGTGACTATGATTATTATGTGCAAAAAAAAGAAGAAATGCTGGAAATTGCGCGCCTGGAAAACGCGAAACAAGAAAAGGTAAAAGCGGAACAGCCGGCGAAAAACAACTATCGGCAGGATAAAGAAGCAAAAAAACGCGAGCGGCAAAAAAAGCGGAGGATTGAAGAAATTGAAACTAGAATTGAAACGTTGGAAACAGAAATTCATGACAGGGAAGAAAAAATGGCCGACCCGGAAATCTTCCAGGACCATATTAAAATCCGCGAGCTGACAGAAGAACTGGAGCAGCGGAAAACGGAGCTGGACGCGCTGATGGAAGAGTGGGCCGAACTGGCGGAGTAATGTTGGACCTGTGCGGAAATGTTCTGCACAGGTTTTTATTTTTGGCATCGCGTGCCATGCACAGATTTATACACAGGCGATATTTTGATTTCTTGCTTTTTAAAACGTTTTTCCACAAAATCCACAATTATCAACAGATTTATTCACAATACCCACAACCTGTCCGGAAAAAAATTTAAAAGTTTTGCACAAGCCCAATCATTTATCAACAACTTTTCCACAGATTGTGCACAATTCCCCTGCATATCTCCAAAAAAACCGGTGTATGGGCGATTCCCATACACCGGTTTTTCACAACCCTTTTTAAAAGTTTTCAATGTCCAGCCCGGGATAAGCATTTAAATCAAGGGCGCTTCTTTTTCCCTTTTCAAAAAGCACCGTCCCGCATGCGGCAATCATCGCCGCATTGTCTGTGCATAACTGGACCGGCGGGATGCGCAAGTCCACTTCAGGAAGATCCCGGAATGCTTCTGAAAGGGCAGCGCGCAATCCTTTGTTCGCGGCAACACCGCCGGCGACCAGCACTTCTTTGACGCCGAACGTTTTTGCCGCCTCCACAGTTTTACCGACCAATACATCAATCACACTTTGCTGGAAGCTTGCAGCCATATCTTCAGGCCGAATGCTTTCCCCGCGCTGCGCGGCATTATGGAGGGTATTAATGACGGCTGATTTAAGCCCGCTGAAACTGAAATCATAAGTCCCTTCCAGCCAGGATCGCGGCAAATCAACATCCGGCTTTCCTTCATGGGCAAGCCGGTCAATCTGCGGACCGCCCGGATAAGGAAGGTTCAACGTCCGCGCCACTTTGTCATAAGCTTCCCCTGCCGCGTCATCTCTCGTTTCGCCGATTACTTCAAACTCGGCATGGCCCTTCATCAGCACAAGCTCCGTGTGCCCGCCTGAAACGACGAGCGCAAGCAGCGGAAATTTCATCTCATGCCCGATCCGGTTCGCATAAATATGGCCGGCAATATGGTGGACGCCGACAAGTGGAATCTGATGCGCAAAACTGAGCGCCTTTGCAGCATTGACGCCAACAAGCAGCGCACCCACAAGCCCGGGCCCTTCTGTCACGGCAATCGCATCCAGGTCTTTAAAAGCCGCGCCTGCCTGCTGCATCGCTTCCTCAATGACAATGGTAATCTGCTCGACATGGTGGCGGGATGCAAGCTCCGGCACCACCCCGCCGAACCGTTTGTGGCTTTCAATCTGGGAAGCGACCACATTGGAAACAATTTCCGTCCCGTTTTTAATGACAGCTGCAGCCGTTTCATCGCAGCTCGTTTCTATGCCTAATACCAACAAATCTTTTTCCATTTATAAATTCACCCACATCACAATTGCGTCTTCATAATTATCCGTGTAATAGCCTTTCCGGATGCCGCCTTCCCGAAATCCGAGCTTCCTGTATAAGGAGCGCGCAACTATATTGCTGACGCGCACCTCCAGGCTGAGCGTTTCGGCATGGTTCAATGCGGCATAAGCCATCACATTTTTTAACAGCGTCTCTCCCAGTTTCCGGCCCCGGTACTCCGGGAGCACCGCAAGATTGGTCACGTGCGCCTCATCGACAATGACCCACACGCCGCAATAACCGATGACCTTTTCATTCTCGACAAGCACAAGATACGTGGCAAAGTGATTGTGAACCAGTTCGTTGTAAAATGCTTCACGTGTCCACGGCATCGTAAAAGATCGCATCTCTACATTATATATTCCGTCCAAATCTTTAAGCGTGGCTTTCCGCAGCGTTATTTTCCCCGTTTTTTCCATTTTTAATGACTCTCCCGTTTATGCTTTTCAAGCCATTTGGCTTCTGCCTCTACTAACCGTATGTAATTTGGAACGAAAGTGTGTATCTCCGCGCCCGGTTCATCCATCCCGAGCCTGGCCAGTTCGCCCGGCCTCGGGTTATGCAGGGTCCAATCCGCTACCGTCATTTTGTCTCCCAGTTTTTCCGCAAGAACGGCTTGATGAAGGGCAACATGCTGGCCGATCAATAACACAGGCGCCCCCAGCGCACTTAACCGGGTGCCCCATTCAGCGGATGATATATTGCAATCTTCCACTGCCGTTTGCAAAATCCCGTTTTCATAGCGGTACAAACCGGTATAAATCCGCCCTCTGCGCGCATCAAAAAGCGGGGAAATATACCCGTCAAAATAACGGCCGGACGCCGCCAACAACTTCAGGCTGGAAACCCCCGCCAATGGAATTTGAAGGCTCCAGGCCATCGTCTTTGCGATCGTGACGCCAATCCGTATGCCGGTGTAAGATCCGGGCCCCTTTGCCACCACAATCTTATCCAGCTCAGCCGGCTTTATCCCGCACGCCACCATGACCTCCTGCACAGCCGGCATCACGCGGACACTGTGATTTTTTTTCAAGTTTGTCATATATTCGGCCAGCACAACATGATCATCGGCCAATGAAACGCCCAGCACTTCATTTGAAGTATCGATTGCCAAAACTTTCATCCAAAAATCTCCTCACATAATGATACATAACGGACCCCAAACGGTTCCGCTTCAATAAGCCTGCGGTCTCCTTCAAAGCGGAAAATGCGGATTTCCAAATAGCTCTCAGGCAGCAAATCTTTGATAAAATGTGCCCACTCCACAACCGTCACGCCATCACCTTCAAAATATTCGTCAAAACCAAGGTCCTCCTGTGCATCCTCCAAACGGTATACGTCCATATGATACAGCGGCAGTTTCCCCCGGTACTCCTTTATAATGGTAAAAGTCGGGCTGTTCACGGTACGGCGAATGCCCAGCCCGTTCGCAATCCCTTTTGTAAAAACCGTTTTTCCTGCCCCCAGGTCACCCTCCAGCAGAAGGACATCCCCCGGTTTCAGATGGGCAGCCATTTTTTCCGCGAAAGAAAAAGTCTCTTCAGGGCTGTTGGAAATGAAACGATAATTTCCCATTTGCCGCCTCTCCTCTACAACTTTATCGCAAATTGCCGTCAATCCCAAGTACGGCACCCCTTATAAAAAAAACCTTAGGAATGTTCCTAAGGATGCTTCAATCCAATTCTAGTTTAACCGATTTTGGGCAATTACGCAAAAACACGATAAAAAAATATAAAGAACAAGCAGGCAAACCGCTGCTTGTTCTGGATCGATTGCGGGGGCAGGATTTGAACCTGCGACCTTCGGGTTATGAGCCCGACGAGCTACCAGACTGCTCCACCCCGCGATAATAATATATTCAGGCCCGGCAGCGTCCTACTCTCGCAGGGGGAGACCCCCAACTACCATCGGCGCTGGAAAGCTTAACTTCCGAGTTCGGGATGTGTTCGGGTGTGACCTTTCCGCCATCGCCACCGGACCTTAATGACAAGAAATAGTATAACACAGTTGCTGTTATTTATCAAGAGAAATAATTGTATTCCCTGAAAACCGGATGGGAGAAAAAACTGTAAACGGAGAATGCGTTTCTGCTTCTAACTTTGAGAATTGTCCAGCTCCAGCGCCTATCGGCTAGTGAACTTCCCGTCCCCCTTTCCTACGATAAGCGGGCATCGACTCGCCTTTAGGGCTCGTCGTGTTTCCTTTATCTCAGGCGGGGGCCTTGAAGTTCATACGCCGATGACCAAGGCGCTTCCGCTTTTCTATTGTCTAGCTCCGGTGCCTAGCCCCTCGAGGTCGAATCACCTGCCCGTCACGGAGCCAAAAGACGGCTCCATGCCGGTCAGAACATTCGCTTGTCGGGGCTAAACAAGGCACCTTCGCTTTTCTATTTGGTTAAGTCCTCGATCGATTAGTATCCGTCAGCTGCACGCGTCACCGCGCTTCCACCCCGGACCTATCAACCTGATCATCTTTCAGGGATCTTACCAGTTAAACTGTGGGAAATCTCATCTTGAGGGGGGCTTCATGCTTAGATGCTTTCAGCACTTATCCCTTCCGCACATAGCTACCCAGCGATGCCTTTGGCAAGACAACTGGTACACCAGCGGTGCGTCCATCCCGGTCCTCTCGTACTAAGGACAGCTCCTCTCAAATTTCCTGCGCCCGCGACGGATAGGGACCGAACTGTCTCACGACGTTCTGAACCCAGCTCGCGTACCGCTTTAATGGGCGAACAGCCCAACCCTTGGGACCGACTACAGCCCCAGGATGCGATGAGCCGACATCGAGGTGCCAAACCTCCCCGTCGATGTGGACTCTTGGGGGAGATCAGCCTGTTATCCCCAGGGTAGCTTTTATCCGTTGAGCGATGGCCCTTCCATGCGGAACCACCGGATCACTAAGCCCGACTTTCGTCCCTGCCCGACTTGTAAGTCTCGCAGTCAAGCTCCCTTATGCCTTTACACTCTGCGAATGATTTCCAACCATTCTGAGGGAACCTTTGGGCGCCTCCGTTACCTTTTAGGAGGCGACCGCCCCAGTCAAACTGCCTGCCTGACACTGTCTCCCACCCCGGTAAGGGGTGCGGGTTAGAATTTCAATACAGCCAGGGTAGTATCCCACCGATGCCTCCGCCGAAGCTGGCGCTCCGGTTTCCAAGGCTCCTACCTATCCTGTACAAGCTGTACCAAAATTCAATATCAGGCTGCAGTAAAGCTCCATGGGGTCTTTCCGTCCTGTCGCGGGTAACCTGCATCTTCACAGGTACTATAATTTCACCGAGTCTCTCGTTGAGACAGTGCCCAGATCGTTACACCTTTCGTGCGGGTCAGAACTTACCTGACAAGGAATTTCGCTACCTTAGGACCGTTATAGTTACGGCCGCCGTTTACTGGGGCTTCAGTTCAGAGCTTCGCCTTGCGGCTAACCCCTCTCCTTAACCTTCCAGCACCGGGCAGGTGTCAGCCCCTATACTTCGCCTTGCGGCTTCGCAGAGACCTGTGTTTTTGCTAAACAGTCGCCTGGGCCTATTCACTGCGGCTTCCCGGGGCATACACCCCAAAAAGCACCCCTTCTCCCGAAGTTACGGGGTCATTTTGCCGAGTTCCTTAACGAGAGTTCTCTCGCTCACCTTAGGATTCTCTCCTCGCCTACCTGTGTCGGTTTGCGGTACGGGCGCCTTTCACCTCACTAGAGGCTTTTCTTGGCAGTGTGGAATCAGGAACTTCGGTACTTTAATTTCCCTCGCCATCACAGCTCCGCCTTGGCGCGAAGGATTTGCCTCCGCACCGGCCTAACTGCTTGGACGCGATCAACCAGTGTCGCGCTTGCCCTATCCTCCTGCGTCCCCCCATCGTTCAAACGGTGAAGAGGCGGTACAGGAATATCAACCTGTTGTCCATCGCCTACGCCTTTCGGCCTCGGCTTAGGCCCCGACTAACCCTGAGCGGACGAGCCTTCCTCAGGAAACCTTAGGCATTCGGTGGAAGGGATTCTCACCCTTCTTTCGCTACTCATACCGGCATTCTCACTTCTAAGCGCTCCACCGGTCCTTCCGGTCCGGCTTCAACGCCCTTAGAACGCTCTCCTACCACGGACACCAAACGGTGTCCATCCGCAGCTTCGGTGATACGTTTAGCCCCGGTACATTTTCGGCGCAGCGTCACTCGACCAGTGAGCTATTACGCACTCTTTGAATGATGGCTGCTTCTAAGCCAACATCCTGGTTGTCTAAGCAACGCCACATCCTTTTCCACTTAACGTATACTTTGGGACCTTAGCTGGCGGTCTGGGCTGTTTCCCTTTCGACCATGGATCTTATCACTCACAGTCTGACTCCCAAGCATAAGTTTTTGGCATTCGGAGTTTGTCTGAATTCGGTAACCCGATGAGGGCCCCTCGTCCAAACAGTGCTCTACCTCCAAAACTCTCCGCTTGAGGCTAGCCCTAAAGCTATTTCGGAGAGAACCAGCTATCTCCAAGTTCGATTGGAATTTCTCCGCTACCCACACCTCATCCCCGCACTTTTCAACGTGCGTGGGTTCGGGCCTCCAGCAAGTGTTACCTTGCCTTCACCCTGGACATGGGTAGATCACCTGGTTTCGGGTCTGCGGCCTCATACTCTTTCGCCCTGTTCAGACTCGCTTTCGCTGCGGCTCCGCTTCTTCAGCTTAACCTTGCATGAGACCGTAACTCGCCGGTTCATTCTACAAAAGGCACGCCATCACCCGTTAACGGGCTCTGACTACTTGTAGGCACACGGTTTCAGGATCTCTTTCACTCCCCTCCCGGGGTGCTTTTCACCTTTCCCTCACGGTACTGGTTCACTATCGGTCACTAGGGAGTATTTAGCCTTGGGAGATGGTCCTCCCGGATTCCGGCGGGATTCCTCGTGTCCCGCCGTACTCAGGATCCACTCGGGAGAGAACGAAGTTTCAGTTACAGGGCTTTTACCTTCTCCGGCAGGCCTTTCCAGGCCGCTTCACTTACCCCGTTCTTTTGTAACTCCCATATGAGTGTCCTACAACCCCGGAAGGCAAGCCTTCCGGTTTGGGCTGTTTCCTGTTCGCTCGCCGCTACTTGGGAAATCGCAATTGCTTTCTCTTCCTCCGGGTACTGAGATGTTTCAGTTCCCCGGGTGTGCCCTTCCTGCCCTATGGATTCAGGCAGGAATCCTGTCCGATTAAAGACAGGGGGTTTCCCCATTCGGAAATCTCCGGATCAAAGCTTACGTACAGCTCCCCGGAGCATATCGGTGTTTGTACCGTCCTTCATCGGCTCCTAGTGCCAAGGCATCCGCCGTGCGCCCTTTCTAACTTAACCATAAAAGGTTTAAATCCAAAAATAAGCGATTCTCGGTTTACTTGGTTTATTTCTCCTATCCGGTTTTCAAAGAACACATACTGAAGGATTGGACCTTCAAAACTGAACAAAACGGAAACGCCAAACTTAATTTCGGAAAACCGAAGGTTTTCCTTTTATGTCTAGCTCCGGGCGCTATCGGCTAGCGTATTTCTACGTCTTCTCCCTACGATAAGCGGGCATCGATTCGCCTTTAAGGCTCATCGTGTTTCCTTTATCTCAGTCGAAGACTTCGAAATCCGTACGCCGATGAACGAGCGCCCTACGCTTTTCCCCTTAGAAAGGAGGTGATCCAGCCGCACCTTCCGATACGGCTACCTTGTTACGACTTCACCCCAATCATCTGTCCCACCTTCGGCGGCTGGCTCCGTAAAGGTTACCTCACCGACTTCGGGTGTTACAAACTCTCGTGGTGTGACGGGCGGTGTGTACAAGGCCCGGGAACGTATTCACCGCGGCATGCTGATCCGCGATTACTAGCGATTCCGGCTTCATGCAGGCGGGTTGCAGCCTGCAATCCGAACTGGGAATGGTTTTCTGGGATTGGCTTAACCTCGCGGTCTCGCAGCCCTTTGTACCATCCATTGTAGCACGTGTGTAGCCCAGGTCATAAGGGGCATGATGATTTGACGTCATCCCCACCTTCCTCCGGTTTGTCACCGGCAGTCACCTTAGAGTGCCCAACTCAATGCTGGCAACTAAGGTCAAGGGTTGCGCTCGTTGCGGGACTTAACCCAACATCTCACGACACGAGCTGACGACAACCATGCACCACCTGTCACTCTGTCCCCCGAAGGGGAAGGCCCTGTCTCCAGGGAGGTCAGAGGATGTCAAGACCTGGTAAGGTTCTTCGCGTTGCTTCGAATTAAACCACATGCTCCACCGCTTGTGCGGGCCCCCGTCAATTCCTTTGAGTTTCAGCCTTGCGGCCGTACTCCCCAGGCGGAGTGCTTAATGCGTTAGCTGCAGCACTAAAGGGCGGAAACCCTCTAACACTTAGCACTCATCGTTTACGGCGTGGACTACCAGGGTATCTAATCCTGTTTGCTCCCCACGCTTTCGCGCCTCAGCGTCAGTTACAGACCAGAGAGCCGCCTTCGCCACTGGTGTTCCTCCACATCTCTACGCATTTCACCGCTACACGTGGAATTCCACTCTCCTCTTCTGCACTCAAGCCTCCCAGTTTCCAATGACCGCTTGCGGTTGAGCCGCAAGATTTCACATCAGACTTAAGAAGCCGCCTGCGCGCGCTTTACGCCCAATAATTCCGGACAACGCTTGCCACCTACGTATTACCGCGGCTGCTGGCACGTAGTTAGCCGTGGCTTTCTGGCCGGGTACCGTCAAGGCGCCGCCCTGTTCGAACGGCACTTGTTCTTCCCCGGCAACAGAGTTTTACGACCCGAAGGCCTTCTTCACTCACGCGGCGTTGCTCCGTCAGACTTTCGTCCATTGCGGAAGATTCCCTACTGCTGCCTCCCGTAGGAGTTTGGGCCGTGTCTCAGTCCCAATGTGGCCGATCACCCTCTCAGGTCGGCTACGCATCGTTGCCTTGGTGGGCCGTTACCCCGCCAACTAGCTAATGCGCCGCGGGCCCATCTGTAAGTGGCAGCCGAAGCCGCCTTTCCTTTTTCCTCCATGCGGAGGAAAAAACTATCCGGTATTAGCCCCGGTTTCCCGGCGTTATCCCGGTCTTACAGGCAGGTTGCCCACGTGTTACTCACCCGTCCGCCGCTAGCCTTGTTAAAAGCAAGCTTTCAACAAGGCCCGCACGACTTGCATGTATTAGGCACGCCGCCAGCGTTCGTCCTGAGCCAGGATCAAACTCTCAGTAAAGATGTTTGATAAAAGCTCAAAAAGAATTTGACGTTTCGTTTGGTCCAGTTTTCAAGGAACAATTTCAAGCAGCAACTTATTAAGTATAGCATGATAACAAGTCACTGTCAACATAAAATTTGGAGCGGGTGATGGGAATCGAACCCACGACAACAGCTTGGAAGGCTGTGGTTTTACCACTAAACTACACCCGCATGCAAATCGGGAAAACAGGATTCGAACCTGCGACCCCATGGTCCCAAACCATGTGCTCTACCAAGCTGAGCTATTTCCCGCTTTTCCCTGGCCCAAAAAACTATAAAACCAATGCCTGTTTTTATAAAGTTTTCAACTGCTCGATAAGCTTTTAAGCTTTTTATGCAGATGGAAACCGATCTTTTTTCGCATGAAAAATAGCGCGCCCAAGAGGAGTCGAACCCCTAACCTTTTGATCCGTAGTCAAACGCTCTATCCAATTGAGCTATGGGCGCGTAAATGCGGCCGAGAGGACTTGAACCTCCACGGGATTTAACTCCCACTAGGCCCTCAACCTAGCGCGTCTGCCATTCCGCCACGACCGCGTTATTAACTTGACACCTTTACATTATATCAAAGGGTTTTGTGGATGTCAATCATTTTTTATGGAGCGGAAGACGGGATTCGAACCCGCGACCCCCACCTTGGCAAGGTGATGTTCTACCACTGAACTACTTCCGCATATCATACTAAACAGTGCGGGTGAAGGGAGTCGAACCCCCACGCCGTGCGGCGCCAGATCCTAAGTCTGGTGCGTCTGCCAATTCCGCCACACCCGCGGATAAATGGTGAGCCATGCAGGATTCGAACCTGCGACCCTCTGATTAAAAGTCAGATGCTCTACCAACTGAGCTAATGGCTCAAAAATGGCTGGGCCAGCTGGATTCGAACCAGCGCATGACGGAGTCAAAGTCCGTTGCCTTACCGCTTGGCTATGGCCCAATGGCGGTTCCGACGGGAATCGAACCCGCGATCTCCTGCGTGACAGGCAGGCGTGATAACCGCTACACTACGGAACCACTGATGATATGATAAGTTTTAAATGACCCGTACGGGATTCGAACCCGTGTTACCGCCGTGAAAGGGCGGTGTCTTAACCGCTTGACCAACGGGCCGCGATTACTGCTTTGTATGTATGGCGGAGAAGGAGGGATTTGAACCCTCGCGCCGCTTACGCGACCTACGCCCTTAGCAGGGGCGCCTCTTCAGCCACTTGAGTACTTCCCCAAAATGGCTCCGCAGGTAGGATTCGAACCTACGACCGATCGGTTAACAGCCGATTGCTCTACCACTGAGCTACTGCGGAATAACAAGCAACATCTTGTCGACTCTTAACATTATAATGACGGGACACGAAGGTGTCAACCCTGTTTTGAAATTTATTTTTAAAGCTTGTTTCGAAGATGCTCCATGCCCATTATTTCCGGCCCGGTTCAGCATACATTTTGTGCAGCACCAGTTTGCCGCCGCATCTTCCGCAAACGTACCGGTTGGTGTTGACCTTTCTTTGCCTTCTGTATAGGATGCCGCATTCCCTGCAGACATATTCGTAACGCGGGGACGGGCGGCGGGACGGGCGGGAAGCTGCTTTACTCGGCAGGACGGTACAATAGCGGGGCGCGTCCGTTTCCTTTAACAATTGTTTGAAATCCGCATCCCGGTGCCGGTATCCTTTCCCTTCCAGATGAAGATGGTAATGGCAAAGTTCATGTTTGATAATGCCGATCAGTTCTTTTTCCCCGAGTTCTTCTAAATATTTTTTATTGATTTCGATATTGTGGCTTTTTAACAAATATCTTCCCCCGGTGGTCCGCAGCCGGGGATTAAATGAGGCTGCATGCCGGAAAGGTTTGTGAAAATACTCCATCGATATTTTTTCCACAAGGCCTTGCAGTTCCTTGTTATCCATGGCCGTAAGCCCCCTTACTCATAATGAAAATAGATGCCGCGGGCACCCGCGCTTTTCTTTTCACATGACAAGTTATTATAGCATATACTTTAGTAAAAAGTGCGGGGGATTGGTTTTGTTTCAGCATTCAGGAACAAGGGGGCGTTTGTGTGCCGGTATGGTTTCAAAACCAAATACGGAGAGCTTTTTGCGAGAAAAGGCGCAGTGAAATTAAACTGCTAAATGAATGCTGGTTTTTTTACAATGAAAAGAAGATGCGCGCATGACCGGCGCATCTTCTTTTCGCTTTTAAGCGTTCGGAAGCATGGTGAGCGATAATCTTCCTTTTTGGACGTCCACTTTCTCCACCCACACGGTGACAATATCGCCGACCGAGACGATATCAAGCGGATGTTTAACAAAACCTTTACTTAATTTCGAAATATGGACAAGCCCGTCTTCTTTCACGCCGACATCGACAAACGCCCCGAAATCGACGACATTCCGGACGGTTCCTTGCATCTCCATCCCCGGTTTCAGATCTTCCAGTTTCATAATATCCTTTTTCAAAAGCGGTTTCGGCAGTTCGTCGCGCGGGTCGCGGCCCGGTTTTTTCAAGGCTTCAAAAATATCTTGCAAGGTCAGTTCGCCGATGCCGAGTGTCTTCGCCATTTCCGGGACAGACAGCGCTTCAAGCGATTGGATCAGCTTTTCTGTCCCGATATCCGCTGTCGTCATGCCCAGTTCATTCAGCAAAGCTCTTGCCGCATCATAACTTTCCGGGTGGATCGGTGTTTTGTCAAGCGGTTCTTCCCCGTCCGGTATGCGGAGAAAGCCAATACTTTGTTCGTATGTTTTTGCGCCGAGGCGGGGAATCTTTTTCAGTTCGGCCCGGTTTTTGAATTTGCCGTTCTCGTCGCGGAATTTTACAATATTGCCCGCTACAGTGCTGCTGAGCCCGGACACATATTGCAAAAGAGACGGGGATGCGGTATTGACATCGACCCCGACCTGGTTGACGGCCGTTTCAACGACGAAAGTGAGCGATTCATTCAGTTTCTTTTGCGAAACGTCATGCTGGTACTGCCCGACACCGACCGATTTCGGATCGATTTTCACAAGCTCTGCCAGCGGATCCTGGAGCCTGCGGGCGATGGAGACAGCGCTCCGTTCTTCGACATGCAAATCGGGAAATTCTTTGCGTGCAAGGTCGGACGCGGAGTAGACGCTTGCCCCCGCTTCATTGACGATCACATAGGAAACATCTTCTTCTATTTCTTTTAAAATACCGGCAATCCATTGCTCCGTTTCCTGTGAGGCTGTGCCGTTTCCGATCGCGATGACCTCCACCTTAAAATCCCGGATGATGCTTTTTACAATCGCTTTGGCTTCTTCTGTTTTCGGTTTTGGCGGATGCGGGTAAATCACGCCGATTTTCAGCACTTTGCCCGTTTCATCCACGACTGCGAGTTTGCAGCCGGTCCGGTACGCAGGGTCAACCCCGAGCACCGTTTTTCCTTTTAAAGGCGGCTGGAGAAGCAGGTTCCTTAAATTTTCGGCAAAAATATGGATCGCCCGGTCTTCCGCTTTTTCGGACAGTTCGTTGCGGATTTCCCTTTCAATGGCGGGCTCAATCAGCCGTTTGTAGCCGTCTTCCACCGCTTCCTTGACGATTCGAGCTGTAATGGAGGCTTCATTCCGGATCACTTGCCGGTTCAAATACGCCAAAATCCGCTCGGTGTCCGCCTCAACGGATACGCGCAGAATGTTTTCTTTTTCGCCGCGGTTAAGGGCAAGCACGCGGTGTGGAACGATTTTGCGGACCGGTTCTTCGTAGGCGTAATACATTTCGTAAACCTTTTTCTCATCTTTTTCCGCATCTTTGACAGTGCTTGCCATCACACCTGTTTTAAACGTTTGGCCGCGGATCCAGCCGCGGTATTTTGGCTCATCCGAAACCATTTCGGCGATAATATCTTTTGCGCCCTGCAATGCTTCTTCGGCAGATGCCACCTGCTTTTCCGCTGATACATACGATGCCAGTTCAGCATCCAGATCGCCTTCAACCGGAAACGAAAGCATCCAGCTGGCCAGCGGTTCCAGCCCTTTTTCCTTTGCAATCGTGGCCCTTGTCCGGCGTTTTTGCTTATACGGGCGGTAAAGGTCTTCCACCAGCTGAAGCTTTTCTGCCTGTAAAATTTTCCCTTTTAGCTCTTCTGTTAATTTCCCCTGCTCATCGATCAGGCGGATGACTTCCTCTTTCCGCTGCTCAAGATTTTGCAAATAGTTCCACCGCTCCATAATGTCCCGGATCTGCACTTCATCAAGCGCACCGGTCATTTCTTTCCGGTAACGGGCAATAAAAGGAACGGTATTGCCGTCTTCCAGCAAACCGATGACATTCCGGATGCTCTTTTCCGGGAACTGTAATTCTTTTCCCAGCCGGCTGATCAGCCTTTCCTGTTTTTCTTCCAAATTGAACACCACACTTCTGATTACTGGTTCCGAAAATCTACATAAAGCTATATAATAATACAGATTATCCAGATTTCCGAATGATTCGCTCCTGAAAACAGGTCTTAGTTGAGCCAGTGAAACAGCTGTACACACAATTGCTTTATGCCATCATCGTTTCTTCCCACAACCGTAATTTTGAAATACAGATAGGCCCTCACCACCCCAGAGTAAAATGTAACCAGTGGTGACATTTGTAATAGGAGAAGGCTTTTCTGTTATTTTACCATGCTTTCCGGGTTGAAAAAAACGCAAAATAAAAAAGCTTGCCTTTACTGCAAGCTCCCAATAATAAATGTAGCATCGTCATCCATGGTCTGTTGTTCTTTTAACTGGTCGGCAATCCGTTCGATGGATTCACATTTCTTCAAATAGGATTGGACATTCCGCTCTTTCACGCCGTCTGAATGGATGATAAACCTGGAACCCGGTTCATAATCAAAAATCTCGGTTTTGAATTGCTGCGGCCTGCCGGACAAGTACCCGGTAATCGGAATCGGGTAAGTCAGTTTGCCTCCCGGTGCCACCATAAAAAAGCGGATGTTGCCGACACAGCTGTAAACAAATTTGCGCGATTTAAAACAGGCTTTGAAAATGGCAACCGCTGCGCCCCGTTTCCGGTACAAAGCGCGATTGCACGCATCCATCAGCGTGTCAACATCGTCATCCGATTGTTCTTTCACAACTTTTGCAACAGCCTGGGAAGAGTAATAGGCATATTCCCCGCTCCCCAGCCCGTCTGCCAGCACACAGAGGAAATAGTCATCCGTCTCCTTCATAAAATAGGCGTCTCCGCACAAGTCCCGGCCGGCCTTTGTTGTCTGAAATCCGTATACTTCCACTTGCTTTGAACTAAGATAATTCATAATGGCTAATTCTCCACATGTTGCAGTTCACCTTCTATGGCGTCCCGCAGTTTTTTGATCGCACGGCGTTGCAGGCGCGAGACGTGCATTTGCGAAATCCCCAATCTCTCGCCTGTGTCCTTCTGGCTTAAATTTTTAATATACGTGTAGTGGATGACCTGGCGTTCCCTCTCGCTCAGTACGTGCAACACTTTTTCCAGCACAAGCCGCTGGTTGACTTTTTCATATCCGTCATCTTCACTGCCGACCATATCCAGCAGGGTCACGGTACTGCCGTCTGAATCCGACTCAATTGAATGGTCAACGGAAAGTGCGTGGTAGCTTTTGCTCATTTCCATTGCTTCCAGCACTTCTTCTTCCGAAATCTCAAGATGTGCAGCAATTTCAGCGATTTTTGGCGAGCGTTGCAGTTCGTTCGTCAGTTTTTCAACAGTGGATTTAATCCGCGGGCCGAGTTCTTTAATCCTTCGGGGGACGTGGACACTCCATGTTTTGTCTCTCAAAAACCGCTTAATTTCTCCGATGATGGTCGGAATCGCAAAGGATACAAAGCTTTTTCCAATATTCGGGTCAAAGCGCTGAATGGCGCCGAGCAGGCCGATAATCCCCACCTGGAAAATGTCCTCCTGGTAGGCCCTTCCTTTCGAATATTTGCGGGCAAGCGACTCCACAAGTTTCTGATAGTGCGCGACAAGTATTTCCTGCGCCTCTTTGTCGCCGTTTTGCTGATAAGATTGTATCAATTGATTGACATCAATCTGATCAGGTTGAGGCAGTTTTGACATTGGTCTCCACCTGCTCCCCTTGAAGGTACTTGGTCATCATGACTGTTATTCCGCCATCATAATGTATGCGGACTTCATCCATTAAACTTTCAATGAGATAAAGGCCCAATCCTCCTTCTCTCATAAATTCGATCTGCACATCTTCCGTGTAAGGCCCTGCGAGTTCCCTTACTTTTTCCAGATCAAAACTGTCTCCTTTATCGGAAACCATTACTTCAAGGCGGTCCGGATAGAGGCTGAAATCGATGGTGACTTCCCCGTCCTCCTTGTCCTTATAGGCATGCTGGACAGCATTGGTAATGGCTTCGCTCGCGGCGATCTTCAAATCCTCGATGAGTTCGTAATCAAACCCCATGCGGCTTGCAATACCGGAAATGGTGAGGCGGATGACTCCGACATATTCCGCTTTGGCAGGGATTTTCATACTGATATGATCAAACTCCTCCATGTCTCACACTCCACCTTCTATTTCGGTATTAATCTTCATGATGTCGGAAAGGCCTGTAATATCAAACAGCCGTTTCAAACGGTCGGAAAGCCCCGTCAACGTGAGCATCCCGCCGTTTGCCCGCAAGCTTTTGAACAAACCGACCAGTACGCCCAGCCCGGTGCTGTCCATGTAAGAAACATTGGTTAAATCTATTAAAACTTCCAAACCTGCTTTTCCTTCATATGGTTCAAATGCTTCTCTTAATTTTGGAGCTGTAAATGCGTCAATTTCCCCCGAAATGGTTACGTTTAAGGCATTCTGTTTTTCCTTTACATCTACTTCAAAGTCCAATTCTTTCACCTCTTTAACATTCATCACTAAGTGCTTCTACCCTTTCCGGGCTGATGACAAACCTCCTTTTAGGCAGTTCTTTTTAAAATCAGCAAGGTAAAATCATCCCGCAGTTCAAATTCCTGCCATCTTTCCAGCTCCCTGTACACATTTTCCACGATTTCCTGTGCGCTCTTGCGGATATTTTTCCGGATCAAGCTGGTAATCATTTCCCGGCTGACAAATCCTTCCTTTGTTCGGCATTCCGTTACGCCGTCTGACAACAGCACAGTCATATCGCCAAGCTGCACATCTTTTATATATTCATGGTACTTCGATTTTTTTTCTATGCCTAAAAGGAGCCCTTTTGCGATTAAATCCTCAAATTCATCCGTTTCCGCATGATAGAAAAAACCGGGCTCGTGCCCGGCGGATGCGTAGGAGAACTTATGTACTACCGGGTCATACATACCGTAAAACATCGTAATAAACATACTCGGGTCGACATTCTGTTCAACGACGCGGTTCAGATTTTCCAAAATAATATGGGGCTGGTGGCTGTATTCCTGCAAACTGTCCATCGCATATTTGATCATCGACATGCAGAGCGCCGCCGGGATCCCTTTCCCGATCACATCCGCGATCGCGATGCCGATGCAGCGGTTCTCATCTTCAATAAAATGATAATAATCGCCGCTCATTTGTTTGGCCGGCATGCTGATCACGCCAATATCGATGCCGTCCTGCTCCGGGACATCCGCCTTAAGCAGGGTTTGCTGCATGCCCGCAGCAATCTCGATTTCACTCTTCAGTTCTTTTTGTTTTGTCCGGAGGCTTTGCTGTTCCCTGTAAACGAGCCCGTAGGCAAGCATGACTTCCAGCAGGACATCAAAGGACTGCTGCACCGTTTTGGAAAGCCCGGGTTCGATTTGCTGCAAAACAGAGCGATGGCACATAATCATGTCTTCAGGAGAGATCCGGTTTTCAATCAGTTTGCGGCTGAACTTCTCGCACTGGTACAGCGCCTGTTCATCCGGATGCTGTAGAAAATGGCTAAGAATTTCTTTATACTCCTGCTCCATGGCATCGCGGAAATCCATCTTTTTCCCTCCTATCATCGTATCCATTTGATTGCGGTAACGGTTGTTCCCTCATTCGGCGCCGAAACGATATCAAATTCATCCATCAGGCGCCTTACGCCCGGCAGGCCTGCCCCAAGCCCTCCGGATGTGGAGTAGCCGTCTTCCATCACTTTCCGGATGTTTTCAATCCCCGGCCCTTTATCTGTAGCGATCACTTTCAGCCCCTTTTTCCCGTTTTGCAGAACTTTCTCAATCCGGATTTCCCCTTGTCCTGCGTATATAAAAATATTGCGGGCGAGTTCGCTGATGGCCGTTGTGATTCTTGCCTGGTCGACAGCACCGAAATGGAGCTCTCTTGCAATGTTTCTCCCAAGCTGGCGGGCGGCCACAATATCCCACTCATTCAAAATTTTTACACAGGAATGGTTATCCATACAGCTAGTCCCCCAATTCCTGTTTTAATTTCTCAAGGCCGCTTTCCAAATCCAGTGCCGTCATGACGCCCTCCATCGTAATCCCCAACTCGATCAGGGTAATGGCGACTGCAGGCTGGATTCCGGTGATGACCACTTTTGCGCCCAGCATTTTGGACATATTGACCACATCGCCCAGCACTTTTGCGATGAATGAGTCAATAAAATCAATAGAGGTGATGTCGATGACAACACCGCTTGCATTCGTTTCGTATATTTTTTGAAGCAAATCTTCCTGAAACTCCAAAGCTGTCTGGTCATCAAGCTCCCATTGGATCGAGACCAGCAGGCAGTTTCCCAGCTTTAAAATGGGTATGCGCATCAATCAACCCTCCCATTCCACAATTTTCCTCCCTGTCATTTCAAGAGCCTGTTCAATTCCTCTTTGCAGTGTACTCGTTGTTGTAATATGGTTTAATTTGATCCCCAAATTTGTTAACGTATGTGCAATTTCAGCGCGGATGCCAACAAGCATGCAGCGGGAGCCGACAAGCCGGACAGCATTTGCCGCCTGAATGAGATGATGGGCAACAACCGTATCGACAACCGGCACGCCCGTAATGTCGATCAGCACCACCTCCGACTTGTTTTTCACAATGCCGTACAGCAGGTTTTCCATAATCTGTCTTGCCCTTTCCGAGTCAATGATGCCGACTAATGGAAGGACGGCAATTTTGTCAAACACCGGAATCAAGGGGGCGGACAATTCCTTTAACGCACTTTGCTGAAGCGAAATGGTCTTTTCCCAAATGGTGGTGTAGGCATTGACAAATTCATTTTGGACGGCATTGGTCCATTCCCGAAAGATTTCCCAGAATTCCCGGTACTTTTCAAACACCGCATCCGGGTTGTGGTTCATCATCAGGTTGTAAACAATATCCCCGAGAATTTGAATGCCGGTCGTTGCAAAAGTGAGCGGCCAGCCCAGCGTCACGATTCTTTCGGAAAACTCGCCGAGCTGTTTCTCATATTCGTGATTGCTTTTCGTCAGCCGCGCAAGAATCACTTCGACAAAATCCCGGCTTGTTTTTTCAAACACCACACCTTCATCGAAATGAAATGGGGCACCACCTTTTTCCTTCATGCTTTTCATCCATTTGTCCAGTATTTCATCTTTATGTTCCGGTATAAATTCCGCTAAATATGATTGCATGGTCAACCCTCTTTCCTCCGAACAGTTTGAAGCGCCCGTCTTTGGCAGCCGGCGGCAGACATGCCGGGCTTTTCCGGAAGGCTTGCAAAAAGACAAATGAGCTGCTGCCTTTAGCCCCGGCGGATTTTCTAAACCGGTTTGTTGAAAAAAACAGGGAAATCTATTTGATTTATATGTTATTATATCTGTTTTTGCCAGCAACCGGAAAATATTTTTTATGTAAATGGCACAGAAATCGGGCAAAAGGCATTTTTCCGGAAAATTTCTTTCGTTCGTCTTATAGCGTTATCATATACCCGCTATAAGACAGATTTAAACCCCTTTTCCTGTATTTTTTGAAAGCAGGTTTCATTATTTCAGTCCCGACGCGTGAAAAAATATGTGATTTTTTACGTTTGAATTTCAGGCCGGACGAAAGGCGTGAAATTCCAAGAGGGTAAAATTCTCGATGAAAAAACTGCAACACCCGGCCTGAAGCTTGAAAAAATCCGAAAAAGTATAAGCTGCTCCTTATTAGCCGGCAATGAGCCAGTAGCATGAAAAAACGCCCTTTAAAAAGAGCGTTTCTAAAATTCGACCAGTCCCAGGCTGATTTGCAGGGCGTCGTCAATTTTCTCCATGACTTCTTCATCAAGATGCGTAATCTTATCCGTTAAGCGTTGTTTATCGATTGTGCGTATTTGTTCAAGCAATATCACAGAATCCCTTTCCAAACCGTAACGCTTTGCATCGATTTCCACATGCGTGGGCAATTTTGCTTTCTGGATTTGCGCTGTTATAGCGGCAACAATGACAGTGGGGCTAAAACGGTTTCCAATGTCGTTTTGTAAAATGAGGACAGGACGTACGCCTCCCTGCTCGGAGCCGACCACCGGAGATAGATCGGCGAAGTACACGTCTCCACGCTTAACAATCAAAGGATTACCCCCCGCTTACTAGGCTTTCAACTGTATGTTCTGCTTCGTATTCAGCCTGGATCGCTTCGGAGGCAATCGCCAAATTAATTTTTGCCATTTCCATGTAGCCACGCCTCATCGTTTCGCGGATTTGGCGTTTTTTCCGTTCTTTTAAATACATTTTTGTGGCACGGTAAATTAACTCATTGCGATTCATATTTTCAGTTTCAGCAAATCCGTCCAATTCCGTCAACAGCTGCTGCGGCAAGCGGACTAAAATTTCTGTTGAAATAGGTTCAGACACCTGCTACACCTCCACGCACTAGACACCGTTTCTGCTTTCCATTCCCTTTTCATCATACCATCAAATACACTATATGCAAAGGCCAAATCACCATTCCTGTCTATTATCGGCAAAAAAATCATGCCATTATTCAAAATTCGCCAAAACATTTTTCACCCTTCAAGGACCGGATTCGACACGCCCGCGGCATCGTTCCCGTTTTTCCGGAAAACGCGCGGGACCCGGCTTGAAATGGAACAGGTCACCTCATAGTTGATGGTATCGAGCTTTTTGGCAATTTCATCAACAGGAACGGACAAATCCCCCTGTTTTCCAATCAGCGTTGCTTTTGTCCCGACAGCAACCGGACGGGGGATCCTTACCATACACTGATCCATGCAAATCCTGCCGACAATAGGCGCTCTTTCCCCGCCGATGATCACTTCCTGACCTGAAAGCCTGCGAATCCAGCCATCTGCATATCCAATCGGCAGCGTGGCGATCCATTCATCGCCGGAAGCCTGATAAGTGGCACCATAACTCACCGTGTCCCCGGCATGGATTTGTTTCACATGCGTCACCTTCGTATGAAGGGAGAACGCCTCTTTTAACGGAAACGGCAAAACCGGCTTGATTTCGGGCGAAGGGGAGAGCCCGTACATCGCAATGCCGAAACGGACAGCATTAAACGGAGACTGGTCAAATCTCAAAGCGGCGGCGCTGTTTGCGCAGTGCACATACGGCGGGCGGGTTTCAAGGTTTAAAACCATATCCTGAAACCGGCTGTATTGCTTTTCATACAAAGTCATATCGATTTCATCCGCTGTCGCAAAGTGGGTAAAAATCCCTTCAAAAAAGAAACAAGATTGTTGGTTCACGATTTTTTCCACTTCTTTTAATTCCTGTACGGTTCTTACGCCAATCCGGCCCATTCCGGTATCACATTTAAGATGGACGGATAGTTTCCGCCCGGTTAAATACCGGCCCGCTTCCTCGAGCCAGTCTTTTTGAAAAACAGTCAGGGAGATGTTTTCTTCAGCAGCGATTCCGGCATCTTCCGGACGGGCTGCCCCCAAAACAAGTATCGGAGCGGTAATCCCTTTTTTTCGTAACGCGAGCGCCTCGTCCAAAAATGCAACCGCAAGCGCTGAAGCTCCGGATGCAAGCGCGGTTTTCGCCACATATTCCGCGCCGTGCCCGTAAGCGTTAGCTTTTACAACCGCAATGATTTGCGTATGCTCCGGCAACAGGCGGCGCATATTTCCGACATTCTCCGAAATGGCATCCAAATCGACTTCCACCCATGTATCCCGGTAAAAAGCCATGATTACACTTCCTTTATCATTCCATATCCTGATTATCGAACGCGTAGCCAGTGTTGTCAATGGTTTTTAAAAAGAAGTCTTATCAAACCGGTTTGGAGCAGGTTGCCGGAAGAGACGTGCTAAACCCCTTCAAGAAAAAAACCCGCAGAGAATGGCTGCGGGCTTGTGCTTTTTGTGCTTGCGAAAGGGTTTCTCCCGTTATCCGCATTTTATTTTTCCGGTTCTCTTCCGACAGACTGGGCGACTTCCATCATTTCCGCAGCCGATAGCGATTTGGAGGCAAGCGTGTATTCGACACCGTTCACCGTCCAGGACAGGGAGTCACCTGTCTTGATCCCGAACGCAAACCCGAGATCCGCCATTTCCCCGTTTGCAGGAATCGGTTCTGTGGAAGCAGCTGGAAGTACCTCTGCCTTTTCCTCAATCAGCGTATACGTTTTATCGCCCGTATAGGTCAAAATAACGCGCTTACCGTTTGCAACGGCAACTTCCTGTTCATCGAGCAGCGTCGTTCCCCCGATTTTTGCCGTTGGATATTTTACCGAAAACTCTTTGTTGCCGACTTTTCCATCCACCGGCACTTCGAGTTTCGCTCCTGTCATATTTTTTTTCGTGTCAAACGCGTTGCTGTCGAATTTTGCATTAAAATCCACTTTTGTAAAAAGCACACTGACAAGCGTATTGCGGTCCGTGTCCATCACTTTCACACTGACTGGTGCAAGCGTCCTTTTGTCAAAAGTAATTTGCTGGTACGGCAGCATTTTATGGTTTTGATAGCGTGTCTTCGTCTCAAACACATACCGGTTCTTTTTCACCGTCATCTTTGCCTCTTTATCTTTCAATATGTCTTTCACAAGCGATTCATAAAGGTACGCCTGGCTTGTGTTGTTCGGCCAGTCGCTTTGAAATTTGTAGCTTTTGTTGAGGGCGGGCGTGACCACAAACACGCCTTCTTTATTGCGCAAAATCATCTGGCTTTGCCCCTCGCCCGCATTTTTCAGGTTGACACGGTAATATCCCGGCCGGTTGTGCCAAACTTCAATATTGTATGTCCGCGGTTCATTGCCCGTTTCAAGCGTCATTTTCGCATTCAGCTTGTAGCCGTCCATCTTCTCCACTTTTTCATTTAATTTTCCGGCCACATCCTGCGGTTTTTTCGCTCCGCAGGCGGAAAGCAGAAAAATAACAAACAGAGCCGCAAACAAAACCCAGTACTTTCTCTTCATCCTTTCAACCCCTTTATTGTCTCAAATCTTATGAAGAGAAAGGCTTCATCAAAAGCCCGTGCCTTGTCTCTCCTCTCTTACTTTGAATATATGAGACAACCCGGGCCTGTATGATGGGGAATTGAAAAAACGTTATAGCTTCAGTCTTCCAGCATCACTTGGGCGAATGCATATTCACGGCTGTGCGTGATCGACAAATGGGCGCGGGGCCCTGCCGGCTTTGAAAAATACGGGCGGCCGTTCTTATCTTTTGCGATTTCAATTTCCTGAAAAGATAACGCACCCCCGATTCCCGTTCCAAAAGCTTTGGAATATGCTTCTTTCGCCGCAAATCTGCCGGCAAGGAATTCAATTTTCCTTTTTTCTGCCAATTTGCCGAACTGTTGCTGCTCCACTTTCGTTAAAATCCGCCCCGGAAACCGCGGCTGCCGTTCATAGAGCTTTTTTATCCTTTCAAGCTCGACAATATCAATGCCAATGCCTTTAATCATGTGCTCACCTTCTGTTTTCCCTGGGTATAAACCACAAAATTTCCGATTTTTACGCTGCTGCCGGTGCCTCTGCCTTCCGTGAAAATATGCGCCGGTAAATCGTTCTGCTGGTATCCATGATGGCGGTTCGGCCCTTTTTGAAAATACGAGCCGGATTTGGGCTATCCCTTTTTCCATCCTGCTGGCGGTTGCGGTTAGAAGCAAACCGGACGTCTAATTCGTCATTTCCGGCATATGTATAAATAGAGCTTTTCCATTGAAAGGAGTATTTGCAATGCTGATCCGCCCGATCCGTTTTTCCGCTTTTATCGGTTCCTATCCCGTTGTATTTGCCATTTTCCTGGCCCAGTGCCTCCTGTTTGCGGCCATGCGGCTTCCGTTTTTTCCAACACAGACCTTTTATGAAGCGCTGGCCGGTGTGAACCTCTATATTGCCCAAGGGGAAATATGGCGGCTTGTCTCTCCCGTTTTTGTCCATATTGATTTCCGCCATCTGCTGCTGAATTCTTTCTCCCTTCTCCTGCTCGGCCCCTGTCTCGAACGGCTGGCCGGAAAATGGAAGTTTATCCTGTTATATTTGGGCTGCGGATGCTGCGCCAATCTCGCTTCTTTTTTTCTGCTTCCGCTTACCTATTCCCATGCCGGTGCGAGCGGCGCCCTGTTTGGCCTGATCGGCGCATATGTCGCCCTTGTCTGGGTCGGGGAAGGTGTGCCAAAAACAAGCCGGCAAACCATTTTGTCGATTGCGGTCATTTCCGTTGTAACGGCTATGATGCAGCCTGGCGCCAATCATACAGCCCATCTTTCCGGACTCGTTGCCGGCATGCTGCTTGGAGGCATGCTTTTGCAAAGAAAGGCGGCTTCTCCCACTTAAAAAACAGCCCGTCTTTTCGGACCCGTTGCGGCGTGCCGCTCGGGGGGAATGCTTTTGCGGGCAAAAGCGGCTTCTTCCGCTTTAAAAAAAGCAACGGGAGCTGCCGTTGCTTTTTTAATGGGGCGCCGGCACTTTTGCCATACCGGCATTTTTACTTGTAAAGAGTCGCAGCCGGATACAAACCGGCCCGCTCGTAAAGCTGATGATGCTCTATTTTTTTGGCCCCGCCTTCGTTTGGTTAAAATGGTTTGCGGTTTGTTGTTCTTCTCGGCTTTCTTCCCTTATTGTAAGACCCTTTGTAGGACCCTGCAGGCTTGCCCCGTCTGCTATGGTCTTTTTTATGCGGAAGCGGCCGTTCTTCTGAAATATGAACTGGTGTTTTATCCGGCTCTTTCGTCATCAGTTTCAAAGCAGCTGCCGTGACCTCGGCCGGGTCATATTCTGCAAGCAGCTCTTTCGCTACCGACATATATTCATCAATATTGCCTTCTTTGATGGTTTCCCCGATCCGTTCCATGGTGACGCGCTGCTGCCCTTCAAACGCTTCATCCCAGGTCGGCGGGCGCATCGGGAGCATTCTCTTTTTCGTTGTCTGTTCAACCGTTTTGAGATAGCCCATTTCCCGCGGCGTGACAAAGGTCATTGCCATGCCTTCCCGTCCGGCACGGCCCGTTCTTCCGATCCGGTGCACATAGGATTCCGGGTCCTGTGGAATATCGTAATTGTAAACATGGGTTACACCCGAGATATCCAGCCCGCGTGCCGCAACATCGGTGGCAACAAGCACATCAATTTTCCCGTCTTTAAACTTTCGGAGTACCGATAAGCGTTTCGCCTGGCTCAAATCACCGTGAATACCTTCTGCAAGATAGCCGCGCAAGGTCAGGGCATTCGCCAGTTCATCGACTCTCCGCTTCGTCCGCCCAAACACAATCGCAAGGTCCGGAGACTGTACATCCAAAAGCCTTGACAATACATCGAATTTTTCACGTTCCTGGACTTTAATGTAGTATTGTTCAATAGACGGAACGGTCATTTCTTTTGCTTTCACACGGACAAGTTCCGGGTTGTTCATGAAGCGTTCGGCAATTTTCCGGATCGGATCCGGCATGGTTGCCGAGAACAGCATCGTTTGGCGGTCTTTCGGCACGGTGGAAAGAATGGCTTCAATGTCATCAATAAAGCCCATATTCAACATTTCATCCGCTTCGTCAAGCACAAGCGTATGCACATGGTCGAGTTTCAAGGTTCCCCGGTGTATATGGTCAAGAATCCGTCCCGGTGTTCCGACAATAATTTGCGGATGGTTCTTCAGCGCACGGATCTGACGCGAAATATCCTGACCGCCATAAACAGCCAGCACATGAACGCGCGAATACTGGCCGATCCGGTACAATTCTTCAGATACCTGAATGGCAAGCTCGCGTGTTGGCGCGATAATGATTCCTTGAATATTACGGCTTCTATGATCAATCTTTTCAATTAACGGTATGCCAAATGCTGCAGTTTTTCCCGTACCTGTCTGCGCCTGGCCGATAATATCCTTCCCTTGCATGGTGAGCGGAATGGTAGCTGCCTGAATCGGCGATGCCTCTTCAAATCCCATTCTTTTCACAGCTTTTAAAATCGCCGGGCTTAAATTTAATTCTGAAAACTTCGTCAATCTTCTCAATCTCCTTCTAAACGTTCAACAGGGCCGCATGTCTTCCTTAGGGTTTTACCCTTTTCGGCAAAAAAATATACTCTTTTGAGCATTGTCAGCTAAAAGCGTAAACGATGTACGGTAATCGTAACATGAATACGGCAAGATTTCAACGAATATGGAGCCGTGGTTTTTTCACAATCATTTTGGAACTTTCAATTTTTCGGTACCAATGGTCGCCGCTATATTGAAAACTTCCTGTCGAAACCAGAATGCAAGGACAAAATTCCAAAAAACGGAACACAGGGAAGGCTCTTTTTCCATATTCCGTTTCAGCCTTCACATTCACTTGTGGAAGTAATCGTACGACATCGGCATTGGCCACATGTTGTTTGGGATTTAAAAAATCAGTTCGCCATACGGTTATAGGCAAGAAGACTAAAGATCAGGCCTTATTGACTCTTACTGAGCGCAAAACCCGTAAAGAAATAATTTTGAGAGTGACAGCCAAGGATAGTCTATCCGTTTCAGAAGTCATATCTCAGTTGAAAGTGTCTTACGGTAATCGGTTCTCTAAAGTGTTTAAAACCATTACGGCTGATAACGGTTCTGAATTTGCTGACCTCGGCCTTAGTGTTGAAAAAGATCTAACAGAGGTTTATTTTACACACCCTTACACATCCTGTGAACGAGGAACCAACGAGCGTCATAATGGCCTTATTAGGCGCTTCATACCAAAGGGGAGACCCATTTCCTCTGTGGCAGACGAAACCATTACCTATGTTGAAAATTGGCGTAACCATCTTCCAAGGAAGATCCTCAATTATCGTACACCTGAGGAGTGTTTCCAAATAGAGTTAGCTGGCTTAGCTTCTTAACCTTAAGCCAGCTAACCCAAAGGGTTGGTTTTTAGCAACTTGACAAAGAGCCTCTGCGGGCATGGCTACCAGCCATGAAGCCAGGTATACGGTACTGGCTGGGCCAACCAGGCTACCATGCCCGCCACTCCACGTCAAGTTGCGCAGCGTGTCCCGATTCTACTTAATCATGGGTTATCTGGTCTTTCAATACTTGTTGCATTTAATATTGCAATTTAAGATTTTAATTTCTTCAATCCATGGAAGAATAATGGCGCACTTTTAACCCATCGACTCTGTTTATGCACTTTCATCGTTTGGGTTCATTTTTTCCATTTATGGCATCCATTTTGCTTTTATAAGTTGTACAGGCTATGGTTTCTGAATACAAATATACTAATCGCTATGGAAAGGCTGGGGAAAATGATGGAAAGCATGAT
The DNA here is from genome assembly GCF_038008605.1 of Weizmannia sp. FSL W8-1119. NCBI lineage: Bacteria > Bacillati > Bacillota > Bacilli > Caryophanales > Bacillaceae > Heyndrickxia > Weizmannia sp. FSL W8-1119. Next base: position 2,939,750 of record NZ_JBBOZL010000001.1, read on the forward strand.
TAGTTATATTTTTTTGGGGCTATCGCTTGCTGCGCCGATCGGGCCGGTGAATGCCGCTCAAATTGACAAGGGGATTAAAAATGGCTTTCTCCACTCATGGCTGCTCGGAATCGGCGCCATGGCAACAGACGGTTTGTATATGCTGCTCGTTTATCTCGGTGTCGTCCATTTGCTCAGCATCGGATTTGTAAAATCATTCCTTTGGTTTTTCGGATGCTTTGTCCTTACATACACCGGCATTGAAAGCATGATTGCAGCCAATCAGCCGATTTCCGGTTTGATGAGAAACAAAGAAAAATTGTCAAAATCATTCCTGACCGGTTTTCTAATGTCTCTGACCAATCCGCTCACCATTTTATTCTGGCTCGGCGTTTACGGTTCCGTGCTTGCAAAAACGGCTGAATCCGTAGGCCCGCAGCAGTTTCTCCTCTACAGCCTGGCCATCTTTATCGGGGTGGCGCTGTGGGACTTTTCGATGGCTGCCGTCTCAAGCAGCTTCGGAAAACTGTTAACCAACCGTTTGATTCTTTTCATTTCGAGACTGTCCGGCCTGTCTCTTGTCGGTTTCGGCATTTATTTCGGCATTCAGGCGGTCAAGAGCCTGTAGCATAAGCAAACAAAAGGCCCGCCGGACTCTTGTACCTTTTCGCTGGTTTTCCGGAAAAATCAGCCCATCCTTGCTTTCCGCCCGCTTTTTCCCGTCCGGCCCTTTTTGCCGATTCAGTCACCCTTTTTTCAAATAAAGGAACGATTTCTGAAGTGGGCATGGAATCCTTTCATTTAAACCGCGCTTTTCGAAGTGCACCGGGTTTTTCCCCTTTTCGCCGGTTCTTTCGCTTTTTCCGGATCTTTTTCGCCTTTTCGGCTGATTTCAGCAGGCAACTTGTATTTGTTCCCTAGTTTTCAAGAGAAATTTCCCGTATACTTATCATAAAAGCAATCAAACTTATAAGTTGGAGGAGAATTGTCAATGGCAGCATCACATATCCAAGCAGTTCTCTTTGATTTAGACGGGGTCATCACAGATACTGCGGAATACCACTACTTAGCATGGAAAAAGCTAGCTGATGAGCTGCAGGTTCCTTTTGACCGCCATTTTAATGAAGCGCTTAAAGGGCTTAGCCGCATGGACTCTTTAAAGAAAATATTGGAGAACGCCCGGCCGGAGACTTCCTTTTCCGAAGAAAAGCTGAACGAACTCGCGGACAGGAAAAATGAGTATTACAAAAAACTGATCCGCCAAATTTCCCCTGCCAATTTGCTTCCCGGCATCCAAAACCTGCTCGAAGATATAAAGAAAAGGGGAATCAAAACAGCGCTGGCTTCCGCGAGCAAAAACGCCATGTTTGTAATTGACAGACTGGGGATAGCTTCCTATTTTGATGAAATCGTGGACGCTGCCCGCATTCAGCACGGAAAGCCGGATCCGGAAATCTTTTTAACCGGCGCCCGCAAGCTGGACGCGGATCCGGCCTTTTGCATCGGGATTGAAGACGCGGAAGCCGGGATCCAGGCCATTAAAGCGGCCGGCATGTTTGCAGTCGGAGTCGGCACGCCGGATAAAATGAAGCAGGCGGATTTCCTTGTTGAAGGAACCCGGGACCTTGATTTTGAAAAAATTGAAAGCGCATTTCTTCTGAAAAATAAAGGATGAGGCGTCATGGTTACCATTTCCGATGTCGCAAAACAGGCGAATGTTTCCAAAATGACGGTTTCACGGGTCCTTAACCACCCCGAACAGGTTAGAGATGATTTAAAAAAACTGGTGTATGAGGCGATGGAGCAGTTGAACTATGTGCCCAATTATGCGGCGCGTGCCCTCGTCTCCAACCGCACCCAGGTCATCAAGTTCCTGATATTGGAAGAAATGGACACGACAGAGCCGTATTATATGAACTTGCTGGCCGGCATTGCCAGGGAGCTGGACCGGAACCACTACTCGCTTCAGCTGGTCACACGGAAATCGAAGGACATCGGCCAGTGCGACGGCGTGATTGCAACAGGTGTCCGCAGCCAGGATTTTGATACCATTTTAAAAGAATTTTCCAAACCGGTGATTTTATTCGGGCAAAATGACAGAGGGTTTGATTTTATTGATGTGGACAATGAAAAAGGCGTACGGCTGTTAACAGAGCATGTCATTCGCCGCGGATTTAAAAAAATTTATTTTTTCGGCATTGACCTGCAAGAACCGTTTATGTTTGCGAGACAAAAAGGTTATCTGGATGCAACCGAAGCAAACGGATTGCCGCCGTTTCTTTGCAGGGTCAAAAACAGTTCAAGCGCCGCCCAACAAAAAGCGGAAAAAATTTTGTCCAGCCGGAAGGAAAGATGCGCGTTTGTATGCGCAAGCGACCGGATTGCCCTCGGTGTGATCAGAGCCGCCCAATCGCTGCAGCTCGCCATACCAAGTGAGGTTGCAGTCACCGGTTTTGACGGGGTGTTTCTTGACCGGATTTCCGCCCCCCATATTACAACCGTGCGCCAGCCCGTTGTAAAAATGGGGGAAGCGTGTGCACGTATGCTGTTGAAAAAAATTCAGGAAAACGGGAAATCCCAGGGGCACCGGTTTTTTGAACCGGAAGTGGTCATCCGCCCCTCCACCGTCTGTGAATAAGCAGTCTTACACCGGTTGCTTATTTTTTTCAGGATGGGCTTGGGCCAATCAAACCCGTAAAAAGTATTTTGTTAACGGTAACATCGCTGAAAAATTTGTTCCGCATAAAGGGGTGATGATACGTTGAAAGAGTATAGAAGAAACGTGGAGGTGAACCGCTTTGCAAGATGCGTGGTGGAAAGATGTCATTTATCAGGTATATCCGCGCAGTTTCAAAGATTCAAACGGGGACGGCGTGGGCGATATCCCGGGCATCATTGAAAAGCTGGATTATATCCGCGATCTCGGGGCAACGGCCATCTGGCTCAATCCAATTTTTGAATCGCCGCATGTGGACAACGGCTATGATGTCAGCAACTACGAAAAAATCGACCCGGTTTTCGGCACGATGGAAGATGTGGAACGTCTGATTCAGGAAGCGAAAAAACGCGGGCTCAAAATCATTCTGGACCTTGTGCTGAACCATACGTCAGACCGCCACCCGTGGTTCCGGGAAGCGCGGAAAAGTAAAGAAAATCCGTACAGGGATTACTACATTTGGCATGACCCAGTAGAAGGGCGTGAACCGACGAACTGGGCGAGCTTTTTCGGCGGCAGCACATGGGCCTTTGATCAGCAGACCGGGCAATATTATTTTCATCTGTTCAGCGATAAAATGCCCGACCTGAACTGGGAGAACAAAAAAGTGCGCGAAGAAATGGCAAAAATCGCCCTATTCTGGCTGGATAAAGGTGTGGATGGATTCCGGCTGGATGCGGTCATTCACCTGGCAAAGGACACCCGTTTTCTTCCCGTTAAAACAAACTCGGAAGAAGCGTTTGTGCTTGCAGAACAGTATTATGCCAACCTGCCGCGTGTCCATGATTATATCCGTGAATTTAACCGTACAATTAAAGCGAAGCATCCGGAAGCTTTTTTAATCGGGGAAACAGCTTCCGCCGACACGAAGCTTGCCCGGCTTTATTCAAGGCCGGACCGCGAAGAATGCGACTGCATCATTACCTTTAACTACTTGGGGTTTGACACGGAAGCAAAAAAACCCGGCATTCCGCAAAACTGGCAACAGGGAAAATGGAATTTGCTTGCTTTTAAAAAAGCGATGTCCCGGTGGCAAAATGACCTGTACGGGGAAGGCTTCAATTCGCTCTACTGGAATAATCATGATATGCCGCGGGCGTTGTCGCGCTTCGGGGACGAAGGCAAATACCGGCAAAAAAGCGCAAAGATGCTTGCCACTTTGATGTATTTGCAGTGGGGGCTGCCGATTTTGCTGCAGGGCGAAGAAATCGGCATGGTGAATTTGAAGCTCCCGCGGCTTGAAGACTATGAAGACCCAAGTATCAAAGGGCTCGCCACAATTGCGAAAAAGAAAGGCTATTCGGAGGAAGAAATTTTAAAAATGGTGCAGCAGCGTTCCAAAGATACTTCAAGAGGCGCCATGCAGTGGAACAGTGATCGATACGGCGGCTTTTCTACATATGCTCCGTGGCTCGGCATCAATGAAGATACGCGGACCGTAAACGTGGCGGCGCAGGAAAAAGATCCCGGCTCCGTGCTGCATTATTACCGGAAGCTGCTCAAACTGAAAAAAACCATGCCTGTCTTTACGGCCGGAAGCTGGGAAATGCTCGCTGATGAGGACCCGGACATCTACGCGTATATACGGAAGCATGAAGGCAGCTGTGCCATGGTTGTCTGCAATACATCGAAAAAACTGCAGACCTTTACCTGCCCGGAGCTTACCCGCCACAGATGGGCATGCCTGCTCAATAACAACGGCGATCGCGGCAAAGCGGTGCCAAGCAAACTGATGCTATCGCCTTTTGAATGCTTTGTCTTATTACAAATGTAGCATAAGAGGAGGAGAAAAGATGGAACTTGCAGGAATTTTTCATCAGCCGTTCAGCGCGGATGCGTATGTATATGACAAAAAAACGATGCACCTGAAGCTGCGCACGAAAAAAGGGGATATTCAGAAAGCCGTCCTCATTTGGGGAGACCCGTATTTATTTAAAAAAAAGCAAGACGGGGAATACCACTGGGAATCTGAACGCCTCGAAATGGAAAAAAAGACTGAAACAGAGGCGCACGATGTCTGGTTTGCCGAAGTCCGCCCGCCGCACCGCCGCCTGCAGTACGCCTTTATCCTTATCGGCACGGATGGCAGCGACATTTTTTATGGCGGGCGCGGCTTTTACCCGGCAAATGAAGATACACTGCGGGTGCCTGACTATTATTTTAAATTTCCGTTTATGCACGAAACCGATATGTTCAAGGCGCCTGACTGGGTGAAGTCCACCATCTGGTACCAGATTTTTCCTGAACGGTTTGCAAACGGCAATCCCGCCATTTCTCCGGAAAATGCCCTGCCGTGGGGAAGCAAAGACCCGGGCGTGGACGACTTTTTCGGCGGCGACCTCGAGGGGATCATCGGCCATCTCGATTATCTCGCCGATCTTGGCATTAACGGGATTTATTTGACGCCGATTTTCGAAGCCCCTTCCAATCATAAATATGATACATTCGACTATTTTACGATTGACCCACATTTCGGCGATAAAGAAACATTCCGCAAACTGGTGGAAGAAGCCCACAAACGCGGGATACGGATTATGCTCGATGCGGTGTTCAACCATATCGGGAAAAATTCAAAACAGTGGCAGGATGTGCTAGAAAACGGGGAGAAATCGCGCTACAAAGACTGGTTCCATATCCACTCTTTCCCGGTCCGCGAAGGCGAAAACGGGAACATTGACGGGCAGGATACGCTCTCATTTGATACGTTTGCTTTTACGACAAGCATGCCGAAGCTGAATACGGCCAATCCCGAAGTGCAACAGCATTTGCTCGATATTGCGACTTACTGGATCCGTGAATTTGACATCGACGGCTGGCGCCTTGATGTCGCCAACGAAGTCGACCATGCTTTTTGGAAAAAGTTCCACCAGGCCGTTGTAGGCGAGAAACCAGATGTTTTTATTCTCGGCGAAATTTGGCATGATGCATGGCCTTGGCTTTTAGGCGATGAGTTTCATTCGGTCATGAATTATCCATTTACGCAGACAATAATTGAATACTTTGTGGATGAAAAAATTTCCGCCGAAAAACTGATGCACAGCCTCAACCAGCAGTTTATGCATTATATGCAGTCCAACAACGAGGCTTTGTTTAATATGCTTGACAGCCATGACACCCCGCGGATTTTGACAAAGGCAGGCGGCGACAAGCAAAAGGTGAAGCTTGCCCTTGCCTTTACGTTCGCGCATACCGGTTCGCCGTGCATTTATTACGGCACGGAGGTCGGAATAGACGGCGCAGGTGACCCGCTTTGCCGGAAATGCATGGTCTGGGATGAAGACAAGCAGGACCGCGACATGCTCGCATTTATGAAAAAGCTGATCCGCTTCCGGAAAGACCATCAACAAACCTTGACATACGGCGATCTCGTCTGGCTGAAAACCGATAACGAAAAACAAGTGGTCAGCTTCCTGCGCAAAGGGGAAAAATGCACCTTGCTGTTTGCCTTTAACCGGTCGGACCAGGAACAGGCCATCCCGTGGAGCGAGCTGGATGTAAAACCGGGCACCGCAAAAAACGTTTGGGACAACAAACCGGTTCCCAACAAAACCCTTGTCCTTTCGCCAATGGACTTTGCAATTCTGGAAATAACAGACTGACCCTCCCTCCCCTGCCTGAATCTTGGCAGGGGCTTTTCATTCTGTTACCGTTAACAGAAAATTTTAGGTTGTAACCGTTTTCCCCTCTCTTCTATAATAAAGTTGTACCAAAAAAGGGAGGTTCATAAAATGAAAGTATTCAAGAAGCTGTTCGTGCTTACGCTTGTCTTGGGCGTCATCATGGCGCTCGCCGCGTGCGGGGGATCGAAAAAAACAAACAGCGGATCTTCTCAAGACAGCGGCGGCAAAAAGACGCTTACGGTTTCCGTGGAAGAAAAATATGCCGATTATGTCAACAGTATTAAGGGCGATTTTGAAAAGAAAAACAATTGTACTGTAAAAGTGGTCAAAAAGCCGATGTTTGACCAGCTGGAAGCACTGCCTTTGGACGGCCCGGCAGGAAAAGCCCCGGATGTGATGCTCGCTTCTTATGACCGGATCGGTGGCCTCGGCCAGCAGGGGCATCTGCTTAAACTGTCCAAAAAAGATGTCAGCGCCTATGATGCAAAAGACCAGCGCCAAGTCATGATCGACAACAAAGTTTACGGCGTCCCGTTCGTTATTGAAACGCTCGTCCTTTATTACAACAAAGATTTGTTGAAAAGCCCGCCAAAAACATTTGCCGACCTTGAAAAACTGGCGAAAGACAGCAAATATAATTTTTCATCCGAATCCGGAAAGAATACAGGGTTCCTTGTTAAATGGACGGACTTCTACTATTCTTACGGCTTGCTCGCAGGTTACGGCGGCTATGTGTTCGGCGATAACGGCACAAATACAAAAGATATCGGATTAAACAATGCCGGTTCCGTAAAAGCCATTACGTACGCCACACACTGGTTCAAGGATATCTGGCCGAAAGGAATGAAAGATACAAAAAGCTCCGGCGACTTTGTAAAAGAAGAATTCTCAAAGGGCAAAGCAGCTGCCGTCATTGACGGTCCTTGGTCGGCGGAAACCTACGCGAAAGCAAAAGTAAATTACGGCGCAGCCCCGATCCCGACGCTTCCGAACGGCAACAAGTACGAAGCATTCAGCGGCGGAAAGGGATGGGTCGCTTCCAACTATACGAAAGAACCAAAACTTGCGGAAAAATGGATTCAATACGTCACCAACTCTGCAAACAGCTACAAATTCTATGAAAAATATAAAGAAATCCCTGCCAACCCGGCTGCACGCGAAAAAGCGGCTGCGACAAATGACGAACTGACAAAAGCGGTTGTTGAACAGTACAAATCCGCCCAGCCGATGCCGAACGTTCCGGAAATGGCAGAAGTCTGGACCGGTATGGAATCGACGATGTTTGACGCAGCGAGCGGCAAGAAAACACCAAAGCAGGCAGCCGATGCAGCGGTGAAGACGATCAAAGACAATATTGCCCAAAAGTATTCCAATAAATAGACCGCTTTATTCATTTCCAGGTGGGGATACGCTCCACCTGGTTTAGTAACATAAGTCAACTGCGCGTATTTTCAAGATTGGCACCCGGACCACAAAAATCTGCTGCCAACAAAAAATGAAATATTTTCAAAAGGTGTCCGTGCCGCAAAAATGCAGCACTGTATCACATGGACTTGAGACCAAGTCATCTATTGCAAAAGGCACAAAGTAGCCATATTTCGCTCATTTTCTATAGCTGCAGCATGAAAATCTGCCAGCGGGATTTTTTGGAAAGACCAATATAGAAACGAGGCGATCAAAATGGAAACCGAACTGAATAAACTGAAGGATGTCCGAAAAGCCGGCCTCTTCTCCCTGATCCCGGGGCTCGGCCAGTTTTATAACAAGCAGCCTTTTAAAGGCGTCCTTTTTCTGGCCATTTTTATCCTTTTTGTCATCCAAATGGTCATAGCAGGCATCCCGGCAATAAACGATTTTATCACGCTGGGTTCTGTCCCGCGGGTTGACCATTCGCTGTTTCTGCTGATCAAGGGTTCCCTGCAAATCATCTTGATCGCCATTTTTCTTGCTTTTTATTTGCTGAATATTTATGATGCCCGGCGTGTTGCCGCCATCTGGAACTTAAAGGGGACAGCCAACACATCTGCCAAGGCCATTTTAAAAAATGCATGGGATGCAGGCTTCCCTTATTTGCTGACGATTCCGGCTTATGTGGCCATGACATTCGTGATCATTTTTCCGGTGCTTGTGACGCTGTTCACTGCTTTTACAAACTATGATTTTTATCATATTCCGCCTTTCCGCCTAATTGACTGGGTCGGGATCAAAAATTTCTTAAATATTTTTTCACTTAGCTCGTATCGGGCCACGTTTACAAGTGTGTTCAGCTGGACAATCATCTGGACATTATGCGCGACCACCGGCCAGATTGTGCTCGGCATTTTAACAGCCTGTGTGGTAAACCAGCCTTTTATCAAAGGGAAAAAGCTGTTTCGGATCATTTTTTTGCTACCGTGGGCGGTGCCATCCTTTATTACCATTATGAGTTTTTCCAATATTTTCAATGACAGTATCGGCGCCATCAATGCCCAGGTCATTCCGCTGCTCAACCATCTTCCGTTTACCGACATTCCGGCCATCTCGTGGAAAACGGATCCGTTCTGGACAAAAGTGGCCTTGATCATGATCCAGACATGGCTCGGTTTCCCGTATATTTATGTGATGGTCACCGGCGTCCTGCAGTCGATCCCGGGCGATTTATACGAAGCCGCCATCATTGACGGCGCGAATTTCTGGCAAAAGTTCCGCAGGATTACCCTGCCGATGATTTTATTTGCCACCGCGCCTGTTCTGATCACCCAGTACACATTTAATTTCAATAACTTCACGATTATTTATCTCTTTAATAACGGCGGGCCGGGCAGTGTCGGAGCGGGAGCCGGGACGAGCGATATTTTAATTTCCTGGATTTATAAACTGACGACCGGGACATCGCCGCAGTACGCGATGGCAGCGGCGATTACCCTTATGATTTCATTTATTGTTATTGCCGTCTCGATGATCGCCTTTAAAAAGACGAACGCTTTCGGCAATGAGGAGATGATGTAGGATGAAGGCGTTAATGAAAAATCAAAAATTCACCCGTTTCTGGAACCGGTTTTTCACCTATGCGTTTTTAATTCTTTTAAGTGTAATCATTCTGTATCCGCTGCTGATTACGGCGGCGTCTGCTTTCAGGGAATCCAATATCGTTTCCTTCCAGCTGGATTTTCATTCCCATTGGACATTGGACAATTTTCGCCAGCTGTTTACCCATACGCTGTATCCGGAATGGTATAAAAACACGCTTATCATCGCGGTTGCAACGATGGTTTTGCAGGTCGTCATCGTGACCCTTGCTGGCTACACTTACAGCCGCTACCGTTTTAAAGGAAGAAAGTACAGCCTTGTCTTTTTCCTGATCATCCAAATGGTTCCGACAATGGCGGCCCTGACCGCATTTTATGTACTGGCGAATATCCTGGACGCGCTGGACACGTACTGGTTTTTAACCTTGCTTTATGTTGGCGGCGGCATTCCGATGAATACGTGGCTGATGAAAGGGTATTTCGATACGGTGCCGCGCGATTTGGACGAATCTGCAAGAATTGACGGGGCCGGCCATTTGCGCGTATTTTGGCAAATTGTGCTCCCGCTTGTTAAACCGATGCTTGCCGTCCAGGCACTCTGGGCATTTATGGGGCCGTTCGGGGATTTTTTGCTGGCCAAATTTTTGCTCCGGACACCGGAACATTTAACCGTGGCAGTCGGCCTCCAGCAATTTATTTCCAACCCGACCGAGCAAAAGGTGACGCTCTTTGCTGCCGGCGCCATTTTAGCCGCGCTGCCAATCTGTATTTTGTTTTTCTTCCTGCAAAAAAACTTTGTATCCGGGCTGACGTCGGGCGGCACAAAAGGATAAAGGGCGTAACGGGATGGACAGCTTTAACAGCTGCCGGCCCGGGCGGAAAAAACTTGTAAAAAACATAGCATACTTTATTGAAATGTGGGATTGCTTATGGAACAGATTCAAAGATTCCCTGCTGGTTATTTTGCGATGATCGTTTCACCTGTAAAAATTTTCCGGTACCGGGGTGCGCTTAACGTTTGGAAACTGATTCTCATTTTTCTCTTTTTAAACGCCTGCCTGATTGCCCCGCTTTCACTCTCTTTTGCGCGGGCAGGAAATATCAGCTTAGAGCAAGTGGCGCCGCATTTAAATGCAGCGATACAAACCGGGTATACCGGGCAGAACGCCGTCCTTTCCTTTCAAAACGGCGTGCTCCAATCCGGCAACGCGTGGACAAAGGAGCACGGAGATACGATTATCTCCTTTGATCCGCGCAAAACCACGGCCGTTTCGGAAAGCCGTTACCATACAAAAGTCGCGCATTACAAAAATGCGCTCCTTTTCCGGAAAGACCGGCTCATTCTGGCTGATGAAAACGGCTTTGGCTTTTCCGTCCGCTACCCGGCCGGAAACGAGAAGATCATCATCCAAAACGGCCGTGATCTTGCTTCTTTTGCCGGCGCTCTCTGGTTCCGGCAACATAAAGTCATCCTGATTCCGCTTGTTTCATGCCTGATCGGAATCCTGTTTCTTTTCAGCAATATGCTATTGATGGGGGCGGTGTCCCTGATACTTTGCCTGACACGTTTTTCAAGTTTTTCCGGCATCCGGTCATTGAAACAGGCTGCAACCATTACGCTGTCTGCAGCAGGGGTTCCGTCCATTATTGCCATGTTGGCAGGCTTTTCCGGCGCAGGTGCTGCAACAATGATGATGATCCAATCACTGGGCATGGTGCTTTTCATTGCGATGATTTTTTTAAAAACAAAATTTCTGACGGACGACATGTAAGTACAAGATGCTGACGAGGAGGATTTCTAATGTATTACAACCGGCTTTTCGATGTAGATGAATGGACTTTAAAAACAACGAAGCTCCACCGTGAACATATCCGGCTTCAGGAAAGCATCACTTCTTTAGGAAACGGCTATATGGGCATGCGCGGAAATTTCGAGGAGTCTTATTCCGGGGATCATCACCAGGGCACATATATTGCAGGGGTCTGGTACCCGGATAAAACAAGGGTGGGCTGGTGGAAAGTCGGCTATCCCGATTATTTCGGAAAAGTCATTAACGCGGTCAATCTTGCCGGGTTGCGCGTCTGGATTGATCAAGAGGAAATTGACCTGTTTCTGGACCCGCTCGAACAATTTCAGCTGGAACTTGATATGAAAAATGCCGTCTTGCGCCATTCCTATCTTGTCGAAAAGTCCGGCAAGAAAGTCAAAATTGAATTTGAACGCTTTTTCAGCATTGTCCATAAAGAAATTGCCGCGATCCGAATCCGTGCCACCAATCTTGGCAATCCGGCCGTACTCACGTTAAAACCTTTCCTGGACGGCAATGTCAAAAACGAAGACGCCAATTATGATGAAATGTTCTGGACGGAAATCCGGTCTGAGGCAACGGAAGACAAGGCCGCGGTTGTCACGGAAACAATTGAAAACCCGTTTGGCGTTCCCCGTTTTACCGTAGCCGCCGCCATGGGCAATCTGACGGAGGCAACGCTTGCTTCCTGTGAGTCGGATACGCTTTATGCCGGCTATGTATATGAAAAAACGCTCGGCGAAAACGAGTCGCTCCTTCTGGATAAAATGGTTTCTGTCACGACAAGCCGGGACTATGAAAAGGATGCGCTCCTCCCCCGCGCCTACGAATTGCTTGAACAGGCTTTGGAAAACGGGTACGAAAAGCTATATGAGGAGCACGCAGCAGCCTGGCATAAACGGTGGGAGAAAGCAGACGTCCGCATTTCCGGCGATCCGGAAGCCCAGCAAGGGATCCGCTTTAACCTATTTCAGCTTTTTTCGACCTATTACGGCGATGATCCGCGCTTAAACATCGGCCCGAAAGGTTTCACCGGCGAAAAATACGGCGGCGCGACGTACTGGGATACAGAAGCCTATGCCGTACCCATGTATCTGTCTGTTGCCGCGCCGGAAGTCACAAGAAATTTACTGCTCTACCGCTACCATCAGCTCCCCGAGGCGTATGAAAATGCAAAAAAACTCGGGCTGAAAGGCGCTTTATACCCGATGGTCACTTTTACCGGAATCGAATGCCATAACGAATGGGAAATCACATTCGAAGAAATTCACCGGAACGGCGCCATTGCTTATGCCATTTACAATTATGTCAATTACACCGGCGATAAAGCCTACATCAGCCAGTACGGGATTGATGTCCTCGTCGGCATCAGCCGCTTTTTCGCCGACCGCGTCCATTTTTCCGAGCGAAAGCAAAAATACATGATCCATGGCGTAACCGGCCCGAACGAGTATGAAAACAACGTCAACAACAACTGGTACACAAACCGAATTGCCGTCTGGACGCTTAAATACACCCTTGCGTCCCTTGACTTTGCCGGTGCGGAAAAAGCAGCCGCGCTGAATGTTACGGATGAAGAACGCGCGCATTGGCAGGATATTATCGGCCGGATGTATTTCCCGTATGATGAAGAGCTGGGCATTTTTCTGCAGCAGGACGGCTTCCTGGATAAACCGATCAAACCGGCCGCCTGCCTCCCGAAAGAAGACCTGCCGCTCAACCAGCACTGGTCATGGGACCGGATCCTCCGCTCCTGTTATATTAAGCAGGCAGACGTCCTGCAAGGGTTTTATTTCTTCAATGATGAGTTTACAATAGAGGAAAAGCGGCGCCATTTTGAATTTTACGAACCGCTCACCGTCCATGAATCGAGCCTCTCCCCTTGCGTCCATGCGATTCTGGCGGCTGAGCTCCGGAAAGAAGACAAAGCGGTCGAACTGTATAAACGCACGTCCCGGCTTGATCTTGACAACTATAACCATGATACGGAAGACGGGTTGCACATCACGTCCATGGCCGGAAGCTGGCTCTCCATTGTCCACGGGTTTGCCGGCATGCGCACCTTCCATGAAACCTTGTCGTTTGCGCCGTTTTTGCCGAAAGACTGGGGTGAATACGCATTCAAAGTCAATTACCGGCACCGCCTCCTTGAAGTAAAAGTGAACAAAAGAGAAGTCGCCGTCTCCCTTCTGGAAGGCAAACCGCTTCAATTGAAGTTATATGGGGAATTCATCCATCTAACAAATACGTACACGAAGGAGTATAAGCTGTCATGACAGAATGGTGGAAAAAAGCCGTTGTTTACCAGATTTACCCGCGCAGTTTTTATGATACAAATGGTGACGGGATCGGCGATTTGCGGGGAATTATGGATAAGCTCGACTATTTGAAAACACTCGGGATCGACTGCATCTGGATCAGCCCGGTGTACGACTCGCCGCAGGATGACAATGGCTACGATATCCGTGACTACCGCAAGATCGACAAGATGTTCGGGACAAATGAAGATATGGACCGCCTGCTTGACGAAGCCCATGCACGCGGGATTAAAATCGTAATGGATCTTGTCGTGAACCATACCTCCGATGAACATGCCTGGTTTGTCGAAAGCCGGAAATCGAAGGATAATCCGTACCGCGACTTTTATTTTTGGAAAGACCCGAAACCGGACGGCACCCCTCCGAACAACTGGGGTTCGATGTTTTCCGGTTCCGCCTGGGAGTACGACGAAACAACCGGGCAATACTATTTGCACTATTTTTCAAAGAAACAGCCTGACTTAAACTGGGAAAACGAAAAAGTGCGGAAAGAGATTTACGATATGATGAAGTTCTGGATGGATAAAGGGGTGGACGGCTGGCGCATGGATGTGATCGGCTCGATTTCCAAGTTTCTTGATTTTCCTGATTATGAACTTCCGGAAGGGCAAAAATACGGCATTGGCAAGTATCATGCAAACGGGCCGCGCCTCCATGCGTTCATCCAGGAAATGAACCGCGAAGTGCTGTCAAAATACGACTGCATGACTGTCGGGGAAGCCATCGGATCCGATGTCGAAATCGCCAGGAAATATACAGGGCCGGACCGCCATGAACTCAATATGATTTTTAATTTTGAACATATGGATGTCGATACGAAACCGGGCAGCCCTGCCGGCAAATGGGCTTTGAAGCCTTTTGACCTGGTCGAATTGAAACAAATCCTTTCCCGCTGGCAATATGAGCTCGCGGATACCGGCTGGAATGCGCTCTATTTTGAAAACCATGACCAGGCGAGGGTGGTATCGCGCTGGGGCAATGATACAACGTACCGGGCAGAATGTGCCAAAGCGTTTGCCACCATTTTGCACGGGCTGAAAGGGACCCCTTTTATTTATCAAGGGGAAGAAATCGGGATGGTGAACGCCGATCTCGAACTCGAAGAATATGATGACATTGAAATCCGGAATGCTTATCAAGAGCTTGTGATGGAAAACCAAATCATGTCGAAAGATGAATTTTTAACAGCTGTCCGAAAAAAAGGACGCGACAATGCACGGACGCCGATGCAGTGGGACGGCAGTTTGAATGCCGGCTTTACAACCGGAACACCGTGGCTTAAAGTCAATTCCCGCTATTCGGAGATCAACGTGGCAAAAGCGCTTCAAGAGCCTGATTCGATTTTTTATTACTATCAATCTTTGATTAAGCTGCGGCATTCATACGATGTGTTTACAGACGGCCGGTATGAGCTGCTGATGCCGGACCATCCGCATTTGTACGTGTACACGAGGGAAAATGAATCGGAAAAACTGCTCGTTGCCGCCAACTTAAGCGAAAACACAGTAAGCTTTGATCAACCGGATGACAACTGGAAACTGGTGCTTGAAAACTATGAAGATACTGGCACAAGCACGCTGTTCCGCCCGTATGAAGCGGCCATTTACTATCTGGAAAAATAGTTTTTTGCGTGCGGTTTTTGCCCGATGTCCTTTTTATGCAAAGAGCCTCCATACTGCGTATGAGGGGCTCTTTGCTGTTTCCTTTATGAAACTGTAATGGCCTTTACCACTTCTTCTAGCTGCATGCCTCTTGAGGCTTTGACCAGAATCAAATCGCCGGCTCCGATTTTTCCTTTCAACATATCGATCAACCGCTCCTTGTCCTCAAACGAAAACACGCGGTTGCCCGGAAAATCGCAAGCTTCCGCGATCAAACGGCCCAACTTGCCATATGTAAAAACAAAATCAATTTTTTCAGGGTTCAAGCTGCGGCCGACCTCCCTGTGAAACGCCGCTTCCTTTTCACCTAGTTCAAGCATATCCCCGAGCACGAGGATTTTCCGGCCCGTTCCTTCAAACTGCTCCACAAGCCGGATGGCCGCACGCATCGACGTCGGGCTTGCATTATATGCATCGTTGATGATTTTTGAACCGTTGATGCCATCCGCCATTTCCATCCGCATTGCGCTCAGCCTCGTTTTCCCTAGGCCTGCGCGGATTTCCTCAAATGGCATGCCAAACTCGCGGCCGGCAAGAATGGCGGCAAGCGAATTGATAGCATTGTATTCGCCAAGGACAGGCAGATGAAAACTGATATCCCCCGAAGCATTTGTCCGGAACGCGCTGCCGTTTGTCTCTTGTCTCCATCCCACCGGATAAAGATCATTTCCGTGCCCTTTGCCGAACGTCTTTGTCCGGATGCCGGTAATGTTTGGCACCCGTTCCTGCAAAAGCGGTTCGTCCCCCATATAGATCAGCAGCCCGTTTTCCGGAAGGCCTTCTGTAATTTCGAGTTTTGCATCGGCAATCGCTTCACGGGAACCGAGATTTTGAATATGCGCCTCGCCAATATTTGTAATAATGGCCACATCCGGGCGGGCAATCGATGTTAGAAAAGAAATTTCCCCTTTTGCACTCATGCCCATTTCCACCACGGCGATTTCCGTATCTTCATCAAGGGACAGGAGCGTTAACGGAACGCCCTGGTGGTTGTTAAAATTGCCTTCTGTTTTTTGCACTTTAAATTTTTCGGAAAGGACGGAGGCGACCATATCTTTTGTCGTCGTTTTCCCGTTGCTGCCGGTAATGCCGACGACTTTTGCCCGCAAGGCGTTCCGGTAGCTTTTTGCCAATTCCTGCAGGCTTTTCTCTGTATCTTCCACGATAAGAAGCGGCACGTGCGCCGGCGGGTTCGGCACATCTTTTTGCCAGAGGGATGCAGCTGCGCCTCTGCGAAATGCGTCCTCCACAAATTGATGGCCGTCCGCATGCCTGCCTGTAAGCGGCACATACAGATTACCTTTTTCGATTTTGCGCGAATCAATGCATACACCTTGTACAAGCGTTTCGTTGCGCTGCAGTTCTTCCCCGTTTTCCACATGGATCATTCCGGTCATTTCCCGGATCGTCCGTCTGATCATTTTCGCTCTTTTCCTCCTTGAAAACAGAACGGGAACCATTGTCAATGGTTCCAAATTCGTTACAAAGTATATTTAATCCGCTGTTTTTCAGCATGCCGCTCCAGGGCAAGTTCAATCAGCTTTTCGATCAGCTGCGGGTAATCCAGCCCCGCCTCTTTCCACAGAAGCGGAAACATGCTGAATGGCGTAAATCCGGGCATCGTATTGATTTCATTGATGATCACCCGTTCGTCTTCTGTCACAAAAAAGTCAGCGCGCACCAGCCCCGAGCAGTCGAGTGCTTTAAATGCCGTAATCGCAGCTTCGGTTAGCTTTTTATATACCGTTTCGGAAATTTCGGCCGGAATGATTAACGCCGTATCCCCATCTTCGTATTTCGCTTTATAATCGTAAAAATCTTTTTTCGCGACAATTTCGCCGGCAACGGAACATTGCGGATCGTCATTCCCGATCACGCCAAGTTCAATTTCCCTTGCCGTGACGCCTTCTTCAACAATGATTTTCCGGTCGTATTGAAAGGCTTCCTTAAATGCGGCTTCCAGTTCTGTGCGGTCTTTACACTTACTGATCCCGACACTTGAACCGAGATTCGCCGGCTTGACGAAACAAGGGTAACCGGTCTTTTCTTCCACTTGTTGAAAACAGGTTTCGGGCGCTTTTTCCCATTCGCTGCGGATAAAAGAAACATATTTCACCTGGTCGAGCCCGGCTTGCGCAAACAGGTTTTTCATAATCACTTTATCCATTCCGGCTGAAGAGGCAAGCACGCCATTTCCAACATACGGCAGATTTAACAGTTCAAGCATGCCCTGTACGGTGC
Source organism: Weizmannia sp. FSL W8-1119 (assembly GCF_038008605.1). Lineage (NCBI taxonomy): Bacteria > Bacillati > Bacillota > Bacilli > Caryophanales > Bacillaceae > Heyndrickxia > Weizmannia sp. FSL W8-1119. Next base: position 2,957,101 of record NZ_JBBOZL010000001.1, read on the forward strand.
CGTCCTCCCCGTTCGGCCCGTGCAACAGCGGAAAAATGATGTCATAGCCGCCCTTTTCGTCCGATACGGTGGTTAAAAGCGCATTAGGGGCCATTTTCTTTCCGTCATGGAATTCAAGCTGTTTCACGGTTTCAACAGGCCCGGTTAAAAGCGGCCCTTTTATCCAGTCCCCTTCCGTTGTAATGAAGATAGGGTAAATATCGTATTTTTCGTGATCCAAGGCCTGTATTACAGCTTTGGCGGTTTGCAGGGATACTTCATGCTCAGCGGATTTTCCGCCGTAAAGCAAACAGATTTTCTTTTTCATTGTCATCCTCCATCATACGAACAGGATATTCCTATTTTAACATTTTACACACCCGGTGTGCGCCAAATTTGCCATTTTGATTTGTTCAGTTTCTTCCCTATTGTATGTCAAAACAGGCATTTGTGTAACACGTGTATAATGAAAAGCGGGGTGGCTTCCCCGCTTTTCTATCCTGAAACATTGCGCCAGCTGCTTTTCATCCATCTGCTGCGCTGGTACAGCGTTCACCGCACATGGGCGTCTAATGGATTAAAATTTTCCATTCCTGCATCCTGCGGTCATAGACCATTTTTCCATCGATTGGCGTGCCGGAGATGACGGCATATTCTTCGTGCATTTCATCCATATCATGAAAATCGCCGATCGTCCAGAACGGGATTTCAATTTGCACCCGGGTCTGCACGGCATATTCCATTGAAATGACCATCCCTTCCTTCATTTTATCCAAAAGCGGCAACAGCACCTCCACCGGGATAGCAGGCAGCGCTTTCCGCTTTTTCCGCCCGAACAGAAACGGCTTCTCTCCTTTGATCCTGTTGATCCGCTCGGCAACCACACAGCCAAGCATCGCATAAAAATCACGGAAAGAACGGAAATAAATTTTGCTGTAGTAGCCGTCATCCTGCGATAAATAGACGAAACGGTTATTTAATTTCCGGTAAAAAGGCCTCCGCAAATGATGTTTCATATGGCTCAGATACAGCAATTCCGCAATTTCATACCCCTCCAGCAGATCGAGCCCTTCCTCATCCTCAAAATCAACCCAGCAAAAATCCCCGTAGCTGTATATGTCTTCTTCCAGCAGCCGCCCGATTGTTTCTTCATCCGCATATTCAAACAGCGTATGTAAATTTACAGTGCCCGCCTCAAATTGATGACGGAGAAGAAGGAGATTCGTCAAATTGGGGAAAGCATGGTAAAATTCATAAAAACAGATGCCGTGCGATAAAACATAGTGATTCACTTCATTCGCGTGAACGTAAATGAGCTCCCTGTTTCCACCATGGTTTTTCAAACTATTACCCCCGATTGTGCAAAGCATGTTATGAACTAAAGCCCGCCAGTTCTCATAATTTTATTTTAACAAAGTTGGCGAAAAAATTGGATTTTTATTTCATTCCTATCTGAAAAAGGGGCATCCTTTATCCTCACTGATGATTATAATGTATTTCCGCTAAATGCAAAACCATATACTGCTGTTTACCCCCTCACCAGCATTGCCATTTTTTAACCGGGAAAAGACGCCCTTGTGCTTGCAGTTCCTATTAAAATGATTCAAAATATGGATAGGAATATACAGAAAACGACGGGTACTTTCTTGTTCCCGGGCAAGCCCCGTTTTTTCTCCTGTTTTTCGGGAACAGTATACAGGAAGAGTCTCTTAAGGAGGTGCATGTCTTGCCGAATCAGGGGCCATGTAAAACGATTCATTTTTGCATCTCTTGGCAGGACAAACCATGCTGACGATCAAATTGCTCATTATTGTCTTATTAATCGGGGCCAATGCGTTTTTTGTCGCCTCGGAATTTTCTCTCGTAAGGGTGCGAACATCGAGAATTGACCAGCTCATTGCGGAAGGCAACAAAAAAGCCGCTTCCGCCAAAAAGGTAATTTCCAGCCTGGACAGCTATTTGTCGACAACACAGCTGGGCATCACCGTGATTTCTCTTATTCTCGGGTGGCTGGGCGAGCCGACATTAAGGGTGATTTTTAATCCGCTTTTAATCAAACTCCATGTTCCCGGGACACTCATCCACGTGGTGACCTTTATTCTTTCTTTTTTCATCATCACCTTTTTCAGCGTCGTGGTTGGGGAGCTTGCACCGAAAAATATTGCGATCCAGACAGCAGAAACGATTGTGCTGCTCGTCGCCAAACCGCTGATTTTCATCAACAAAATCATGTATCCCTTTACGTGGACGCTGAACAAGTCGTCACGGTTTGTGACAAAAGCGCTCGGTTTCGACATGCAATTGGACAATGAAATCACCCATTCAGAGGAAGAACTGCGGATTATTCTGTCGGAAAGCTTAAAAAGCGGTGAAATTAACCAGTCCGAATATAAATATGTCAACAATATATTTGAATTCGATAACCGGATCGCAAAAGAAATTATGGTCCCCCGCACAGAAGTGGTCACCGTCGACAAGAGCGACCGGATTGCCGATCTCATCCGGCTTGCACAATCGGAAAAATATACGCGTTACCCGGTTACAGACGGGGACAAGGACAATATCATCGGCGTGCTCAACATGAAAGAAGTGCTGACGGATTATGTTTCAAACCCGGATCTCCGGGACGATGCGACGATTGAACCGTATATTAATCCAATTATCCATGTCATTGAAACGGTGCCGATTCAGGGTGTCCTTGCCCGCATGCAAAAAGATAACACTCATATGGCCGTTTTACTGGATGAATATGGCGGGACTGCCGGCATTATTACAGTCGAGGACATTTTAGAGGAAATCGTCGGTGAAATCCGGGACGAGTTTGATACGGATGAAATCCCGCTTATCCAAAAAATCGGGGATGAGCATTATATTTTGGACGCCAAAGTGCTGATTGAAGATGTAAATGATCTCCTTGCGATCGAAATTCCCGATGATGACGTGGACACGATTGGCGGATGGCTGCTGACACAGAAATACGATTTAAAAAAGGGCGATTCCGTGCCATTCCAATCGTATGATTTCAAAGTAAAAGATATGGAAGGTTCGCACGTCCTGTATGTGGAAGTATCAAAAAAACAGGAAGCGGCTTCCTCATAACGGGGGGCTGCCCAACCTGGTTTTCCACTTTTAAACTAATTGAATTTTCCTAATTACATTTTATTTCTAACCGCTACGTTTGACTGTATGGTATTTATGTTTTATAATAGTCGTAATATAAGTGTGCTTTTTCAGAGATTGGGGTGATTCCAATGGGGTTTTGTACCGCATCGGAGAATTAGCATCCATTGCCAATGTTTCAAAACGGACCATTGATTACTACACCCGGCTCGGGCTGTTAAAACCAAAACGCACCGGCGCAAATTACCGGATTTATGACGAAGATGCCGTAAGTGACCTGCAATTTATAGAAGAATGCAAAAAAATGCATCTCCCGCTTGAGGCGATCCGAGCCAAACTGGAATGCAGAAGGAACGGCATATCGAATGCACATGCCTTGGTCCAGCAGTTGAACCTCTTTTCCGAACAGTTAAAACAGCTCAATATGGAACTGAAAGATATGACACCGAATCTGGAGAAACTGCCGGAAGAGCAAAAAGAAACATTGCGCAATCAATTATCAGGAGACAGCCGGGCACTCGTCCAGTCCCTTTCCTCCATTTTAAACAAGGAAGTGGTCTGGCGCTGAAACCGGGAATAGGATCATTTAATTTTGCAAATATACAGGAGGTGACTCCTGCCCCGTCTCTATTCGGAGCAGGGAAACTTATTTGGACATATTTAAATTGGTGCTGATTTTTATTTTAATCGCACTTTCTGCTTTTTTTGTAGCTTCAGAGTTTGCAATCGTAAAGATTAGAAGTTCCCGGATTGACCAACTCATCGAAGAAGGAAACAAAAAAGCGATTTCGGTAAAAAACATCATCACAAATCTTGATGAGTATTTATCGACCTGCCAATTGGGCATCACCATCATTTCGCTTCTGATCGGATGGATCGGGGAAGAAACCGTTTCGCATCTTCTCGCTCCCGTACTCGGGCTGTTGCATCTTCCGGGGTCTTTTGGCGCCGTTTTCTCCGTCATCCTTGCCTTTTCTGTCATTACCATTGTGCATGTCGTGGCAGGAGAACTTGCGCCAAAAACAGTTGCGATTCAAAAAGCGGAAACCATTGCGTTTCTTGCAGCAAAGCCGTTAATTTTGTTCCACAGGCTGATGTACCCGTTTATTTGGCTGCTGAACAGTTCTGCCGGCCTGATTACAAAAATGGCCGGGCTGGAACCCGCATCCCGGCATGACGTCGCTCATACGGAAGAGGAATTGCGCTTTATCCTGTCCGAAAGCTATAAAAATGGTGAAATCAATCAATCAGAGTTTAAATATGTAAATAAAATTTTTGAGTTTGATAACCGGATTGCGAAAGAAATTATGGTGCCAAGAACCGAGATTGTCTCCCTTTCCAAAGGGGACTCCCTCCAGACGTTCATGGACCTCGTGCAGGAAGAACGGTTTACCCGCTACCCTGTCATTGACGGAGATAAGGACCATATTATCGGGATCATCAATTTAAAGGAAGTTTTAACCGATGTATTGAAAAAACAGGCTCCCCCTTCGTCACTGGAAGCGTATATACGGCCGATTATCCGCGTGATTGACACGATTCCGATTAATGAGCTGCTCGTCATGATGCAAAAAGAACGCATTCACATGGCTGTATTGCTTGATGAATACGGGGGCACGAGCGGCATAGTGACGGTCGAGGATATTTTGGAAGAAATCGTCGGTGAAATCCGTGATGAATTTGACATGGATGAAGTGCCGCTGATCCGGAAAGTCAAGGACGGCCACTTTATTATCGACGCCAAAGTACTGATCAGCGAAGTGAACGACCTGCTCGGCACACAAATTTCCGATGAAGACATTGATACCCTCGGCGGTTGGATTTTAACCAAAAAATTCGAGGCAAAGCAGGGCGACACGGTTGAAACCGATGAATACACCTTTACGATCAGTGAAATGGAAGATATGCATATCCGCTATATCGAAGTGAAAAAGAAAGCGGCACGGCCGGCCAAACGAACTGCAAAACAGGAACCCACGCCGATGATCCAAAATGAATCCGGACATCCTGAAATGTTAAAAGCTTTTGAGTAATGGAGGGCGCCAGCTGCCCTCTGATGCCAATTCAAAATCCAAAAACGCGGGCGATCGCTTGGTCGCCCGCGTTTTTCCGCTCCGCAAAACAGAAATTAATGCTTTTTGTAAACCGGTTGCAGCTTTCTCCCTTCGAGCACTTCGAACAATTCCAGCCGGGATTTCGTAAAGGAGGTTTTGATTCCCATTTCCGAAAAAGCCGATATCATCTTTATTAAATGATCATGGTTTTTTTTCATACGACCGCCTCATCTATCATGGATTTCCGTACTGTTTCCTTATCTGTATATGTATTCCCATCTATATAGGATTTTACACGGCATTTCTTAAATTTTAATGAAAATTTTCTTGCCTTACTCTTAATATAGCAAAAAATTTAAAAAAATATAAGGGTTTTCATCAAAATTGTTTGATTTCCTTCCTCAAGTCTGCGAGAAGAACAAATAGACCGGTTGCGGCTGCCCTCTTTTCCGCACTGGACATCAACAGAAATGTGTATTATGCTAAATAGTTGAATTATCACTTGCCACAAACCGAAGCAGCCTGCCTGCTTTTCGTTTTACATATTTTTCCAAGGAAGTGTGTCGCCCTATGGCCGCCTTACTGAACGATTATGCCACAAAACTTCAGAACCGGTTGCAGCCGGAGCGCGAATCCCACCAGAAACTGGTGCAAAAAGGGCTGCTGTTGTACCGCCAGCATCTCGTCCATGCCAAACGGGTTTCGGGGCGGTTTTTGCGCGGGAAAGTCCAGGATGTGACACCGGTGGATTGCGAGCTGGACCTGCTTGACCCGTTGAATTTTGACTGTGCCTGCCCCCATGACGGTTTTTGCCGCCACCTGATGGCTTTGTTTTTCTCTGCCTACAGTGAAGCAAACAGTGTATTCGACTGGGTCCGCGAGTGGAAGCGCCGCAGTACGGACGGGGACATCCTGCAATCCGTGAAGCGGGCAAGCGATTTGCTGGAGAAAAAAAAGCCGGAAACAACCGGGCAAACCATCAGCATGTGGCTGGATGATTTCCATACCGCGTTTGAAGAGATCAATGTGAAGGATGAATTTCTTCTCGATCTCTCGGCAAGGGAAGTTTACCGCCGGCTCACCCTTTTTTTGCCGGTCGAACGGGAATGGGAACCGCTTTACAGACTGGCCGCTGCCTATGAATTGTTTAAATACCTTCACACGGTTTGTTTGAAAAATGGCTTTTTTTCGTCCGCGGCTCTCATGCAGTTTTTGGCCGGCGAAGCGGAAGAGGCGGCAAACCGGCTGTCGTCCGCAGCGCTCCCGTTTGCTTTTGATCCGTTTATTGCTTATTTTCGCGAGAACACCCGCGAGCTGGCGGACAGTGCATCCATCTATGAACTGGAAACCGTTGATTTTTACCGGATGCTCTGGTCGCGCCTGCTCAAGAAAGAAAATTGGCGGAAAGAGGAAGAGGCGCGTTTAAGAAAGGAAATTTTAAACAGCATTGACGCCGGTGAAAACCTCTCCACTCTGAAGGTGCTCTGCTTTATACATCTCGCCTTTTTGCTCGGGAATGACGACACCGCGCTGTTTTTTCTCGGGCAGCTGGCTGCAAGCGGCGCCCATACAGCCGTATATATGCCGTACTGGTTTTTGGAACTGAAAGCAGATGAGAGGCTGTCCCGCTATATTTCCGCCGCCGTGCCGATGATCCCGCGCCTTTTGGAATCTTGCACGGACGACTTCGAAAGGGCTGCCTATATGCGCATGTTTTTCCGTTCCATCAATGAACAGGCACTCTCCGCCCAGCAGCTGAAATTGCTGGAAAAACTGTACCGCGCCTTTTTGCCTGTCAGCGCACCGAAATACGGGGACGTTTTGTTTTCATCCGCAAGATACAAGGAGTGGGCGGAACTCCAGACACTTACCGGCCATACACCCGGAGATATTGAAAAAGAAAAACTCGAACAGGTTGCAAAACAAGCGCCTGAAGCCCTTCTCCCTCTTTACCACCGGGCGGTCGTCATCTGTATCGGGGAAAAAAACCGGAAGTCCTATCAAAAAGCCGTCCGCTATTTGAAAAAATTAAAAGCCATTTACCGGAAACGCCATGAAGAGGAACGGTGGTACGCATTCTTTGATGAAATCAAGGAGCGGACAAAACGGATGCGCGCTTTTCAGGAAGAATGCAGGAGGGGAAATTTGACCGATGCAGATGGAATATGATGTAAAAATCAATATACAGCCGGTTCCGGACGGGCGCTATTTCTTATTTGCCGAAGACCGGGCCGGAAACGGGGCCGATCCTTCCTACTGGGCGCCGTCTTTGTTTATGTGGCATGAAGAAAGTTTTTACGGCGCCTTTATGCCGTACACGCGTTTCGGAAGCCGCCGCGGGATTTTGGCTGACAGCTTTACGCTTTTGTCCCTGCTCGGAAAAGAAGGGTTCAGTTCGATGTTGCGCTGGGATTGGGATGAACGCGGGCAAATTTATTTGGCTGCGGCTCCCGTGCTGCTTGATGCCGTTTTAAGCGGCGGCTGGCTTGCTGAGGCGGCTGCACTTCCGGAAGAAGAAGCATGGGAGATAGAGCTGCCTGATGCCGTCATCGATGAGTTCAGCCCGTCGTTTTGGGGCCGGATGCTGGATGAAAAACCTTTGTCCCGCGTCCTCTCCGAATGGTACGGAGAAGCTGCCCGTTCTTTTATCACCAGCCGGCCCAAATTGAAGCGGCAATTCATGGAGCTGAAAAAATTAGGCTTTACCTCCCGGGAACTCTCCTCGTATTTTGACAAGCGGCGTTTTCAACTATGGGCGGGCGAAGCGTCCCTCCCCTTTACGATTGGGATCCGCCTTTTTGAACCGGACGCTGACGGCGGGCGCTGGAAGCTTGAAACCGTGCTGCGCGGCCGTGATAAACCGGAACGGATGCTGGTCTACCCCCGGCAAAAGCTGTATAAAAAATGGCAGCCGTTTGAAGAAGAGGTCCGGCTCGAACAGGCAAGATGGGGAAAACTGTTCCCCTGGCTTCAAGATGAAAACGGGCAGCTGCGCAATGAACTTGAAGAAAACCGCGCATGGGAGTTCTTCGTTCATGCCAGCGAAAAGCTTCTCCCGCTCGGTGTGGAAATTATGCTGCCGTCCTGGTGGTCATCTGTTAAAAACGCCAATATGCGGTTGAAAGCAAAACTGAAAAAAAACACAAGCTACCGGTCCTTTTTCAATCTCAATACAGTGCTCGAATTTGACTGGCGGATTTCCTTAAACGGGATGGAAATGAGCGAAGAAGAATTTCAAAACCTCGTAAACGGAGGGCGCCGCTTTGTGAAAGCGGGAGAAGAGTGGATCACGCTTGATCCGAAGATGATCCGGTCGCTGCAGGCGCTCATGGAAAAGGCCAAAAAAGAGGGCCTCCATCTTCAGGATCTGCTCGCGCAAACTTCCGGATCCGAAGAGGAAACGGACGAAGAAGAAACAGAGGATATGCAGGCGCTCGCCCGGATTCAAATTGAACTGAATCAGTCATTAAAAAAATTCATCCGGAAACTTTCCAATCTGGACGAAATTCCATCCGTCCCGATCCCGCCCGGATTTCAGGGCGATTTGCGGCCGTATCAGCAGCTTGGCTTAAACTGGCTCTCCTTTTTGCGTGATTGCGGGTTTGGCGCCGTACTGGCAGACGATATGGGGCTTGGGAAAACCGTGCAGCTGATCGCTTACCTCCTCCATGTGAAACATGCAAAACAGCCGGCAAATCCGGCGCTCATCATTTGCCCGACATCTGTCCTCGGCAACTGGCAGCGGGAGATTGAAAAATTTGGAAATGGCTTAAATGCCGCCCTCCATTACGGGCCGAACCGGAAAAAAGAAAACCTGGGGGACTGCTATCAGCATGCCGATGTTGTGCTGACGAGCTACGGGATTGCCCACCTTGATTTCGAGGCATTGTCAGCTGTGGAATGGAGCACGATTGCCCTTGATGAAGCGCAAAACATTAAAAATGCAGAGACGAAACAGTCGCGGGCGATCCGGAAACTAAAGGGCAGGCATTATATTGCTTTGACCGGCACCCCGATGGAAAACCAGCTTTCAGAACTGTGGGCGATCTTTGATTTTACCAATAAAGGCTATTTGGGCACGTTCAGGCAGTTCCAAAAACGGTTCATCGCCCCGATCGAAAAGGATGGATCGAAAGAAAAAATCCGCGAGCTTAAGCGCCTCATTCAGCCGTTTTTGCTACGCCGGACGAAAAAAGATCCGGATGTGGAACTGAATCTGCCCGAAAAGCTGGAGCAAAAAGAATATTGCCCGCTGACGGCGGAGCAAGCGGCCCTGTACGAAGAAACGGTGCAAAATGCTTTTAAGGGGATCGACCAGCTGAGCGGGCTTGGCAGAAGAGCGCTGATTTTGCAGATGCTGAACCGGCTGAAACAGCTATGCAACCATCCTGCCCTGTTTCTGAAAGAAGAAAAACCGGCGCACCTTTTGGAACGGTCATTTAAATTGGAAAAACTGGCCACACTGACAGAAGCCATTTTGAATACGGGGGAATCGTGCCTCATTTTCACCCAGTATATCGGGATGGGCCAAATGATCCGGCAAATGATGAAGGAGCTGTTTGGCCTTGACGTTCCGTTTTTAAACGGAAGCATGCCAAAAGCAAAACGCGACCAGTTGATCCGTGATTTTCAAAACAAGGCGTTCCCTGTTTTTCTCCTGAGTTTAAAAGCCGGGGGAACGGGGTTGAACTTAACAGCAGCCAATCACGTCATCCATTATGACCGCTGGTGGAACCCGGCTGTTGAAAACCAGGCAACGGACAGGGCGCACCGCATCGGGCAGCAGCGGTTTGTCCATGTCCACAAATTGATTGCGACCGGCACACTGGAAGAAAAGATTGACGCGATGCTTGAGAAAAAGCAGGCGCTGAACGATGAAATTATCCAAAGTGACAACTGGGTTACCGAACTGTCCGATGACGAATTGAAACATTTGGTTTTGCTGCAAAGCTAAATAGAGGGGGGCACCCGCTCTGAGGTTCCCCCTCTCCTACGTTTTTTGAATATTTATTATTATCAACAAAAAGGGAGAGCACGTTAAACATGAAAAAACCTTGGGCTATCACAGGCATCATTGCTGCCGTTGTCGTAATCGGCATTATAGTCGGTATAGTTGTCCATGAAAAGGAAAAGCCAAGCTACCCGAAATGGGTGGGCCACAGCAAGAGCGGCAAATGGACGGCTGTATTATCGTATAACGGTGAGAAATCTGATGATGTTAATTATTCTGGAGATTTCATTTGGAATGGCTCCAAAAAAGAGAAAAATAAGGTTTCTGTTTTAAAAACACAATATTGGATCGGTGGTGAAATGGAAGCCGGGGACAAAACAGCAAACAAAGAGAAGGTATCTCCAGACACAGGATTTGTAGAATATACAGACGCGCCAAAAAAAGGAGAACATCCAGAAGCCGTCATTTATTGGGAAGAAGATAACAAAGTCCATAAGGAAGTCATCGAATTAAAAAAGCAAAAATAAAGGCGCGAAAGGGCCGCTCTGTTTTATGACGCAGAGCGGCCTTTTCCGTTTAATCTTTCTTTAAATGCCTCAATTAATTCCTCGCCTTCGTACCCTTCGCGGACCAGCTCCTCCAACAGCTTTTCCGCATACGCGATCCGCCTCGAGCGTATTTTCCCTTCGAGCAGGACGCTGATCGTTCCGTCAAATTCTTTTATTCCCCTGACCCGGGTCGAAAGCGGTGCCGGATCATTGTTCTCATACGTGATCACCACTTCAGTATCCAGCTCCGTCTGCTGCTTTTCTTTTTCCGCAAAAAACGGCAGATGCTTGCTCTCCGTGTATGCTTCAATCAGCCAGGTGCCCCGCCCATCTTCCTTGTTCAGAATCAGCCCGTCAATCAACGGAATCGGCACGCGTTCGCCGTCATTCAAAATGGTAAGCGACAGGATCTTAAACGTTTTCATCCCTTTCCTCCCTATTCGTTTGTAAAAATTATAACATACATCCAACAGACGATCACCGGCAACAGCCCATTTTCTCACCTGCATCAAAAAGGCGGAAGTCTGGACAATGCAAGTCCAAGCCGGGAACCAGCTGTTATGTTTCCGCGGTAAAAGTTCCCATTTTCGCCCGGTTGATGCCAAAGAAAAAATTTTAAATAATGCCATAACCTCTTTTTACTGCCGAAATATGTAAAAACCAGGCGTGCAAAAATACATTTTTGCACGAAACGAAGGGGCTATTTTTGAAAAATGGCGATTTTACAAGAAAAATGAAAGCCGGTAAGATAAATGCAGGAAGGGGGTGGATCAGTTGATTAACCAGGTCACATTAGTCGGAAGGCTCACAAAAGATCCGGATCTTCACTACACAGCAGACGGAAAACCGGTGCTAAATATTACGCTTGCCTTAAACCGCCATTACCGGAATCAATTTGGCGAAACGTTAACCGATTTTGTCCAATGTACCCTTTGGAATAAAATCGCGGAGAATACAAGCAAATATTGCGCAAAAGGTTCCATGCTCGGCATTACCGGCCGGATTCAGACCCGCCACTATGATAATAAGGACGGAAAAAGGGTCTACGTCACCGAAGTCATTGCCGACACAGTCCAATTTTTAAGCAAACGGCCGGAAAACAAACCGCTGCAGGAAACCGGCCAGGGAGGGTAGCATGCAATGGAAGATGCTGCAAAACGGTTGGATGCACTTGAGCGGGTATTAGCGGATATGATCGTCAAACAGGGCATGCTGAACCGGCAGCTTGCACTTTTGATGCAGGAAGTAAAACGGATAGAGGAAGAGAGCCGCAAAATGCCCGCACTCGTGCCACATCTGAAGTAAACGTATGAGTTTTCCTTTTCCAACTTTCTTTTCCATTTTACCAGTTCCTAACGTTTCTCCTATTTTGCCCCATCAGAGAGAATGTGTTTGTTATCAATATCGATCCTCTTCTATCCCCTTTTCTTTTTGGTCAGCTGGACATCCGGCTGATTTTTTTTACGGAAAAAAGCGGCAAGATCTGTTCCGCTGCTATTTTTCGAGTGCAAACATGATCTCCGCTTCACAGGCAAGCTCCCCGCCGACTGTAGCAACCGCTTTGCCTTTTCCGACCGGCCCTTTCAAGCGGATGATTTCCACTTCGAGGCGAAGCTGGTCTCCCGGTTTTACCTGGCGTTTAAACCGGCACTTGTCAATACCTGCAAAAAGCGCAAGTTTCCCGCGGTTTTCTTCCTTTTTCAACATGGCGACCGCGCCCACCTGTGCGAGCGCCTCCACAATCAATACACCCGGCATGACCGGATATTGCGGAAAGTGGCCTGCAAAAAAAGGTTCGTTTCCGGATACGTTTTTGATTCCAACCGCACGTTTTCCTTCTTCCACCTCAAGAATGCGATCAATCAATAAAAAAGGATAACGGTGCGGGAGAATGTCTTTAATTTGCTGTAAATCCAACATTGGCAAAAAATCCTCCGTTTTCAGTTTCAGTCCGGGAGAAATAAGGCGGCGGGCAGGATCCGAAACGGCCGCGTCCCCGGATACTGCCTTAAAGTACGTAAGGCAGCTGGTTTTCGTAAAAAGCGAATCATCAGGAACGGATGTTGTTTACAAGGCCCATCATCTGGTCGGACAATGTAATCGTCCTTGACTGGAACTGATACAACCGTTCTGTTTTCGTTAGCTCCGTTATTTCAGCAGAAAGGTCGACATTCGATTTTTCAAGCGCGCCCTGCTGCATAGAAATTTGGCTGCGGTTTGCCCCCTTTAAATCGGTGTATACATTTGCCGCATTGGCGTTTTGCGGCAGCCTCAGCAAGTTGTTCCCGGCCTGTTCCAGCACTTGCGGGTTGCGTATTTGGACAACGCCGAGGTTAAAGCTTTCCCGCGTGCCGTCACTGTATACCACCTGCAAGATCCCGTTTGGCCTGATCGCGTAATCTGCTACTCTGCCCTGGAATGTAATCATCCTGTTATTCTCATCCAGGACAGGATTCCCGTTCGCATCAGTGAGCACACTTCTATTGTTTCCGAGCGGGGACACTTCCAATGCGCCGTTGCGTGTAAATGCCACTTCATCACTGCCATTTGCCCGGGCAAGCACTTTTAAATACTGGTTTTCTTTTGTAAAGGCCATATCAAGGGCGCGTCCGGTATTTTCAAGCGCCCCCTGCGATGGGGAAAGCACCGCTTGTGCCAGTTTTGCCCCCGTGCCGGTCCGGATGCCGTACGGCGTTTTTCTGCCTGTTTCTTTGGATGGATCCGGCTGGTTGTTGATTTGCTGGGCGAGCAGATCGGTAAAGCTCGCCTGTTTGCTTTTATAGCCGTTTGTATCCACATTAGCAACATTATGGCTGATGGTATCGATTTTGTCCTGCAACTGCCTGAGCGTATTGGTTGCTGTCAACATGGATTGATTCATGGCGCTGTCTCACCCCACCATTCTCCGTTATACTTTTCCTACGTCATTTACGGCTTTGCCGAGGCTTGCGTCATAAGCCTGCAGCACTTTTTGATTGGCTTCAAAAGAGCGGTAAGCACTCATCATATCTGTCATTGTTTTTGTCTCATCGACATTGGAAGATTCCAGGCAGCCCTGCTTGATTTGAAAGCCGTTTTGGCCTGCAGCTGGCAGCGCCCCGTTATTCGCGAGCGTATATAAACCGTCGCCTGTTTTCTCAAGCTGTGCCGGATTTTGGGCGTAGGCAAGGCCGATCGTGCCCGCATACCGCCCGTTTTCCGTTACCACGCCAGCCGCATCGACGGAAAAATCGGTTCCCCCCGTCTGAATGCGGCCCCCGTTTTCATCCAGCACGTAATGGCCGGAAGCGGTCGTTAAATAGCCTTCCGGGTTCACTGTGAAATTCCCGTTCCGCGTATAGGCTTCATGCCCGTTGCCGTCATCGATGCGGAAGAACAGGCTTCCTTGCGGTGAAGCCTGATCTAATATGGCCAAATCGGTCCGGTTGCCTGTTTCTTTAAGGTCACCCTGTTTAAAAAGCGGCAGTGTTTCCTGCATATAAACACCGGTCGCAAGTGACCCGACCGATTTCACTACTTCGCCTGTTGTCCCGTTTTTATCCATATAACTGAGCAGCATTTTCGGGAAAGAGCGGATCGATGACTGGTCCGTTTTATACCCTGGCGTGTCTGCGTTGGATAAATTATTGGCGAGCAAATCCGTTTTCCGCTGCTGGGCGATCATCCCGGAAGCCGCTGTATATAAACCCCGTAACATTGCCATTCACCTCGCTGGAGCATTCATCAAACGTTTGATTAAACGAGTTTTCTTCTTGAAATTTTATCGATATTTTCAAGCATGATGCCTGTTCCGATCGCTACGGAACTCATCGGATTTTCGGCAACAAGGACCGGCACTTTAATTTCTTCGGCAAGCAATTGGTCAATACCGTGTAAAAGGGCCCCGCCGCCTGTTAAAATGACACCGCGGTCAATGATGTCGGCTGACAGTTCAGGAGGCGTTTTCTCTAAAACGTTTTTCGTGGCGTGGACAATGATGGACACGGATTCACGCAGCGCTTTTTCAATTTCAGCGGATTTGATCGTAATCGTCCGCGGCAAGCCGGAAACCATATCCCTGCCCCGGATGTCCATTTCTTCATTGCGGGCGCCCGGAAATACCGTGCCGATATTCATCTTGATATTCTCTGCCGTCCGTTCGCCGATCAGCAGTTTGTACTCCCGTTTAATATACTGCAGAATTTCATTGTCAAATTTGTCACCGGCCATTTTGATGGACGAGCTTGTCACAATGTCCCCCATCGACAGTACCGCAATATCCGTCGTGCCGCCGCCGATATCGACCACCATATTCCCGCTCGGCTGGAAAATATCCATGCCTGCACCGATGGCCGCCACTTTCGGTTCTTCTTCCAGGTAAACATTTTTCCCGCCGCTTTTTTCTGCTGCCTCGCGGATCGCTTTTTGCTCCACGCTCGTAATATTTGTCGGGCAGCAAATCAAAATGCGCGGTTTCGATAAGAATCCCTTTACATTCAACTTGTTAATAAAATACCGCAGCATCGTTTCCGTTACGTCAAAATCGGCAATGACGCCGTCTTTCAGCGGGCGGATGGCGACAATATTGCCCGGCGTCCTGCCAACCATGCGGCGCGCTTCCTCCCCGACCGCGAGCACTTTATTGGCCGTTTTCTCAATGGCTACAACAGACGGCTCATTCAGCACAATTCCCTGGCCTTTTACGTGGATCAGTACATTCGCGGTACCCAAATCAATTCCTATATCCTTTGCAAACATGTATGTGCTCCTTCCTCATTTTTCAAACTTTTTTAGGACGATTTATCTATTCGAAGTCTATCATTGTCTGTTATCCCTGATTATTTATTTTAGCATATTTTTGCCGGGTTTCGGGACCATTTGTCAAATTTTATTTTCGGGTATTTTTCAAGCGAGGCAAACGAAGGGGATTTTACGGGGGGCCGGTTTGCAAAAAAGCAGCTTTCGCGCAGGGTGTCCGTTTCAATTCTGCGAAAGCCGTTTACCGGATGAAAGCAGCTGCGCATCCTGTGGCTGAACCGCTCCCAAAACGGGCCCGGACCGTAAAAAGAAGCAACCGCGCAATTCGATTGCTTCTTTCAGGAATCATGGAGCCCTCATGAGCCGGAAAGCGCTGCTGCGGTTTTTCTGTTACTCTGTGACCGGATACTCTTCTTTTTTATATTTTTGCTTTGTTGCTTCCCCTCCGCGCAAATGGCGGACAGATTTATGGTAATCGAGGATATTCTTTACCTCATTTGCCAGTTCCGGATTGATTTCCGGCAGCCTTTCCGTCAAATCTTTATGGACAGTACTTTTGGATACGCCAAACTCTTTCGCAATTACGCGAACTGTTTTCCTCGTCTCCACGATATACTTCCCAATCTTGATAGTCCTCTCTTTGATGTAATCGTGCACACTACTCGCCCTCCCCCAAAATTGGATGTGAGGCGTGTGAAATGAGACTCGCCGGATTCAATTTTGTACTGGATCCCGCAGGCTGTTCATGCTTGCGGCAGAAAGTGAAGCCTTTCTGATGGTGCAGAATATAATCAAGTCTGTAGCGAAGATGCTCCCGTCATTAACGATTCCTCACCTCAAACACTCCCGCTTTTTTGTCAAGTTTGTAACAGTTTATTAGCTTGTGTACCATTTTATGCAAGAAACTGCTTTTTTACGGGAAGCGGGCGGAAAACAAAAAAAGGACAGAGGTTTTCTGTCCTGTATACACGCGGGCTGTATTAATGGCTGTTCTGGCTGGTTGATGTTTTTTCCGAAGACCGGCTTTGCTTGGACTGGCTGCTTTCGGATGAAACTTCCGGCGTTTTGACGTCGCTGGCCGTTTTATTGAAGTAGCCTTCCGGATTGACCGCCACATCGTCTTTGCGGATTTCAAAATGAAGATGCGTCCCGGCGGCTTTGTTCAGCTCGCTCCGGCCGGCTTTTGCGATCGTTTGTCCTTGCTTGACCATATCGCCTTCTTTCACCGCAATGTCTTTCACCGATTGGTATTCGGTCGTCACGCCTTTGTCATGTTCGACTTCAATGACATTGCCCAAAACGGCATCTTCCTGCACTTTTGTGACGGTACCGCCCATTGCAGCAACAACGTCAAATGTTTTGCCATTTTTCATCGTGATGTCAATTCCCTGGTTCGGCTGATATGTGTTGCCGTATACAACGAGTGCGGCTTCCTGGTCCTTGACGGAAGCATTCGCGTCGTAAAACTTCTTCTCAATCGTGGCCAGTTCAGGTTTTTGTACCGGCATTCTGAAGTTTTCTACCGCTTTGTTTACTTCGATTGCGTCATTGCCGGATCCTTTCTGGCTGATGGATGCATCGTTTTTAAATTTTTCTTTTGCCGAATGGGTTCCAAGCGACTGATACCAAATAATCCCTGTAATCAACAGCACCGCACTTACTAAATAGATTGCCGGATAGACCCAGCGTTTTTTGAAGAAATTTTTTATGTTCTTTGGTTGAGAAGGCCGTTTCTTTTCTTCCTCTCTCATTTATCATCACCTCAGCAACCATTCTGAACATTTCTTCATTTGTTTATACATCAAGTTTAAAAAATTTTTGTCCGGGAGGGATTATCTTTTTGCCAGGGCGCCGGCTCCGGCAATTTGGCTGAATGGTTTCACCGTGACGCCTTGATAATAATACGCCACAATCGCTTTATAATCTTTCCCTTCCTGTGCCATGCCGTTTGCCCCGTACTGGCTCATGCCGACGCCGTGCCCGTATCCTTTCGTTATAATTTCAATTTCTTTTCCTTTTCTTTCCCATGTAAAATCTGAAGAAGGCAGCCCCAGCTTCTCCCTCACCTGCCTGCCGGTGAAAACTTTGCCGGCAATTTTGATTTTCGCCACTCTTTTTCCTTCTGTCCTGGATAAGACAGTTCCCGTATCATTCGCTTGAATCCGGATCCCCAGTTTTTGTTCGAACGCCGTGGCGGGGATGGATGTGACTTTCTTGAATTTAGGCGAGTTTTGATCCCACGGGCTTTTCACGCTTTTTAAATAGGGTACGGCACTGGACCAGTAATCGCCGGCATTTTCTGTGTAGCCGTTGCTGGTGGAAAAAAACGCTGCATCGATCGGCTTGTTATGGTAAGTGATGATTTCGCCTTCTGTTGCAGCAACCGCTTTGTCGATTTTCTCCATTTTTTCCTGATACGCTTTCCCCCAAACGTTTTTCAGTTCATCCCGGCTCAAATATACCTGGTCGTTGACCGTATCTGTCACATTGGCATTATCCGGCAAATCCCTGTTTCCGCCATTTAACATCCGGTTGACAATGAAAGTGCGGGCAGTCAGTGCCTGGGCTTTTAATGCCTCGAGTTTAAACGTTGCAGGCATTTCAGCTGCGACCACGCCTGCAACATAGTCTTCCATTGGCACGCGGTCAACCTTTTTCTCCATGCTTCTGTATACGGATACCTGGACGGATACCGTTGCTTTCTCCTCCTTTGGCGGTTTTTTTTCATGCAATTTTCCGCTCACCTTGTCGTTGTGGAACGGAAGGACGACAAGGGCCGGAATGAGAAAGGAAAAGGCGAGGACGAGGATCGCTGCGATTACAACGGGTTTGATTGGTTTCATGCTGACGCCTCCATATGATCGAAGTGGTGGAAAGCCTATACTCCAATTTATGGGACGGGACAAGCATTTATGATTAAAAATGCACGCTCAAGGGTGTGCGGGGCAAGCATGGGGCAGCACCGAAAAAAAGCCGACGAACCTTCCCGGCGCGCTCTGGCGACAACCGGATAAGTTCCGGAGGCGCATCGCTTGAGGCGGGAGGAAACGCATTGGACGGCGTTTCAGCATAAACTGTTTCAACAACTGCATGAAAAATCAAGGCCTGTACGTTTGAAACCGGCCTGTTTTGTCCATAATGGGAACAGCAGAAGAAAAATGGCGAAAAAAAAACCCTGCACATGGGGAATATGTACAGAGGTTTTTATACAAACTAAAGATTGGCGTCAGCAAGCAATTGATCTTGTTTTGCCGGCGCAACTTCCGCTTCGTCGTCGACCCTTTCAATGTCGGCCCCAAGTGCAGCCAGTTTTAAATGAAAGTTCAAATAGCCGCGGTCCAGATGTTTTAATTCGGTCACCCGGGTAATGCCTTTTGCCGCCAGCCCGGCAATAATTAAAGCGGCGGCTGCCCGCAGGTCTGTTGCGGCAACTTCAGCCCCCTGCAAATTGCACGGCCCGTTCACAATAACCGAACGCCCTTCTATTTTTAAATCCGCATTCATGCGCCGGAATTCTTCCACATGCATGAATCGGTTTTCAAATACCGTTTCCGTAATCACGCTCGTGCCTTCAGCACACAAAAGGAGCGCCATCATTTGCGACTGCATATCGGTCGGGAATCCCGGATAAGGCATTGTCTTTATGTCTACTGCCTTTAATGTTTCCGGGCCGATAACCCGGACACCGTTCTCTTCTTCAATGATGGTGACACCCATTTCCTCCAGCTTTGCAATTAAGGAAGAAATATGCTCAGGTACCGCACCTTTTACCAACACATTTCCCTTTGTAATCGCAGCGGCAACCATAAATGTCCCTGCTTCAATTCTGTCCGGTATGATGGTATGATCAGCAGCATGCAGCTTATCCACACCTTCGATCTTAATGGTTCCCGTGCCGGCACCTTTTACATTTGCGCCCATTTCATTCAGGAAATTGGCAAGATCCACAATTTCAGGTTCTTTTGCACAGTTTTCAATGACCGTTTGTCCGTCAGCCAGCGATGCGGCCATCATGATATTCTGGGTTGCGCCGACGCTTGGAAAATCCATATATATTTTCGCGCCATGCAAGCGGCCGGATACAGACGCTTCAATAAAACCGTTTCCCACATCTACTTTGGCGCCCATTGCTTCAAATCCTTTTAAGTGCAAGTCAATAGGGCGGGATCCAATGGCACAGCCTCCCGGTAATGCGACCCTTGCTTTCCCGGTTCTCGCCAGTAACGGCCCCAGCACTAAAAAAGATGCCCTCATTTTGCGTACATATTCAAAAGGCGTTTCAATTGATAACTCCCTTGATGCATCTACAGTGATTTCATTATCCAGAAACGTAACTTCAGCATTCAAGTGGCGCAGCACTTCACTGATTGTAAATACATCGGAGAGTTGTGGTACATCACGTATGATGCTTTTTCCTTCACTTGCCAATAACGATGCAGCGATCACAGGCAATACGGCATTCTTTGCACCTTCCACTTGAACGGTGCCCTGAAGCCTGTTTCCGCCGCGGACGATGATCTTTTCCAAGAGTATTCCCCTCCGCGTCCATATTCTCTATATTAATATTCAATCGTAATGATGGGTGTGCCAATTACGACCGTTGTCTTACCGCCCAAACCGCTGTCTCGCAAACCGATTTGCACATTCATTTTCCGGTTTTTGGCATGGATATTTTCAGAAAACTTAGGCGAGTATCCGGAAACCGCATAAAAGTTCTTTTCTTCCATTGTTTCAATTTCTTGCGCATCAAGACGTTTCAGCAATTGTTCTTTTTTTCCACGTAACAAAACATGATCCATTTTATCACTGAATTCGCCTTTGATACAAGAGAAAACCATGGGCTTTTTCGTAAAAAGCGCTCGAGTGCGGGCAGATACCAATTGATTGACTTTGCGCATTTGCGCGCGGTCCCATCCTTTGCCATTCACTTCATAAATGATATACGAACCGTTTTCAGCATTTGATAAGGTCGACATCAATTTTACGGTTTCGACATAATGGCTTTTTTCCAGCTTGCCCGTGAGCACCTTCACATGCCTGTCCTTTTTTACCGACCAGTGCATTTCAGGGAATGTATCCTGCAATGTCTGCACTTTTTCGGCCCATTCCGGTTCGGACGGCGCCCGCAGGGGTTCTCTTGTATATAAAGACCATTCAGTGACTTTGCCGTTCAATTTTGCAATGGACGCCTGAAATAACTGCAATTGATCCGTAAAATTGGCCGCATCTGTCTTATTCCCCACGAAAATCAGTGTCAAACCAACAATTGCCAAAACCGGATATACAAATCGGAATTTCATCTTTGCGCTCCCCTCTCCCTTATTAAAAGTGTTAACAAGAGAGACGGCAGACATACCAGGTAAAAGTCGTCAAGTTTTGACACCCTATACACTAGTATAATGAATTTTGTCAAAAAAGCATACCTAAATTATATGCAACGGATCATTTTTTGGAAACAGGAAAAACAAACCATTTTTCAGCCTCAAAAGAACCGATCAATTGGAATTTTGAAACAATGCTTAGCGGTACCCGTCATTGGAACAGGAAATGCAGGCGCTGCGCCCATATCAAATAGTCAAGGAAAAAATTGCTGACGCTGTATCCGATTGCGACAGAAAGGAAAATATACAAAAGCCTTGCCTGGACAATGCGGTTTTTCTTTATGATCTTGTCAATATGGACGGCTTGAAGGATCCAAAACGTCATGCCAATAAAAAACAAATTCACAAGGATGCTGAGCACTGCCTGCGTTCCGAATTCAGCTGTCATCTGTCCTCATTCCCTTCCTGTTTTTGCCCGTTCAGGCGCCTTGCCCGGCAAGCCGGCTGCTTAAAGAAAAACACCTTCCGAAGAAGCAGAAGGTGCCTTTTTGATCATAAAATGACAGTAAGGAAAAGCGGTTATCTGGAAAAGTGGCGATAGACTTCAATCCGGTTCATCGCGCGTTTTAACGCAAGCTCCGCCCGTCTAAAATCGATATCATCCTGATGGGACTGGTGCAATCTTTTTTCTGCACGCTGCTTTGCTTCTTCCGCCCGCCGGATGTCAATTTGTTCGGGTGTTTCGGCAGCCTGTGCCAGAATGGTCACCTGGTTGGAGCGTGTTTCCAAAATGCCGCCGCTCACTGCAACTACTTTTTCCTGGTCGCCGTTTTTAAACCGGACAACTCCGATATCAAGCGGCGCAACAAGCGGAACATGCCCGTACAGGATACCGATCTCGCCGCTTTTGGCTTTTGCAATTACCATTTCCACTTCCGCATTGTATACCGGGCCGTCCGGAGTGACAACACTGGCTTCAAATGTCCTCATTTTACTTCCTCCCGGTCCCGCATTATGCTTTTACGCCCATGGCTTCCGCTTTTTTCACAGCATCCTCGATCGTGCCTACGAGGCGGAAAGCATCTTCAGGAAGATGGTCGTATTTCCCTTCAAGAATTTCTTTAAAGCCGCGGACAGTTTCCTTAACCGGCACATAAGATCCCGGCTGGCCGGTAAATTGTTCCGCAACGTGGAAGTTTTGCGACAGGAAGAACTGGATGCGGCGTGCGCGCGCAACAACCAGTTTGTCATCTTCGCTCAGTTCATCCATCCCGAGGATCGCGATAATGTCCTGGAGCTCGCGATAACGTTGCAATGTTTGCTGTACCTGGCGGGCAACGTTGTAATGCTCTTCCCCGACAATTTCAGGGGACAATGCCCTGGATGTCGAAGCGAGCGGATCTACAGCAGGATAAATCCCCATTTCCGACAAACGGCGTTCAAGGTTGGTCGTCGCATCGAGGTGGGCGAATGTTGTGGCCGGAGCCGGGTCAGTGTAGTCGTCAGCCGGCACATAGATCGCCTGGATCGATGTGATTGAACCTTTATTTGTAGATGTAATCCGTTCCTGCAGCTGGCCCATTTCGGTTGCAAGGGTCGGCTGGTAACCTACGGCTGACGGCATACGGCCGAGCAACGCAGACACTTCAGAACCTGCCTGTGTGAAACGGAAAATATTGTCGATAAAGAGCAATACGTCCTGGCCTTGTTCGTCACGGAAATATTCAGCCATCGTCAGGCCTGTTAAAGCCACACGCATACGTGCGCCAGGCGGTTCGTTCATTTGCCCGAACACCATTGCTGTTTTGGCAATAACGCCGGAATCTTTCATTTCGTAGTAGAGGTCGTTCCCTTCACGCGTCCGTTCCCCTACGCCGGCGAATACAGAAATACCACCGTGTTCCTGTGCAACGTTGTTAATCAGTTCCTGGATTAACACGGTTTTGCCAACGCCGGCACCGCCGAACAAACCGATCTTCCCGCCTTTGATGTAAGGCGCCAAAAGGTCAATGACTTTAATGCCGGTTTCAAGAATTTCAACCTGCGTGGATAACTGCTCGAAGGAAGGCGCCGGTTTTTGGATCGGGTCGCGGCGCACATTGCCTTTCAGTTCGCCGTCAAGGTCAATGACTTCCCCGAGCACATTAAATACACGGCCAAGGGTTGCTTCCCCTACCGGTACAGAAATTGGCGTGCCTGTGTCCACTACTTCCATGCCGCGACGGATGCCGTCTGTGGAAGCCATCGCAATTGTGCGGACGGCATCATCGCCCAGGTGTAATGCAACTTCCAGTGTAACATTGATATCCACTTCATTGGCATTTTTTGCTTTATAATTGATTTTTAATGCGTTATAAATATCAGGGAGCTGACCGTTTTCAAACTTTACGTCAACTACCGGACCCATTACTTGCAGAACGTGTCCAATGCTCATACTGTTCCCTCCTAACTTGCTTGATGGCACATGCCCGATCCGTTTCGGCAAAAGAGCGGTTTGCCAAAACGGAAATTATTCCAGTGCAGCTGCTCCACCGACAATTTCTGTAATTTCCTGTGTGATGGATGCCTGGCGGGCACGGTTATATGTCAATGTCAACGAGTCGATTAATTCAGTTGCATTGTCCGTCGCATTTTTCATTGCAGTCATGCGTGCCGCGTGTTCACTTGCTTTGCTGTCCAGCAGCGCGCCATAAATAAGGCTTTCTGCGTATTGCGGCAGCAAAACATTCAGGATTTCTTCTGCAGACGGTTCAAATTCATAGGAAATGAGCCGGTTTGTCGCCGTTACATCCGTAAGCGGCAGCAGCCTTTTTTCCGTCACATCCTGGCTAATGGCGCTGACAAAATGGTTGTAATACAAATACAACTCATCGAATGTCCCGTCTTCATACATCGCGACCGTTTTCTTCGTGATATTTTTGATATCCTGGAATGTCGGATGGTCAGACAGGCCGACAATCTGCAGCACAACATTCATCTTTAGACGCCTGAAAAATTCGTATCCTGTACGGCCGATCACAATAATCGCATATTCATCATCAGATTGATGGCGTTCCCGGATGGTCTGGGTTACAAGCCTTAAAACGTTGCTGTTAAAAGCGCCGGCCAGTCCGCGGTCAGATGTGATCACGAAATAACCGGTCCTTTTAACCGGGCGGGAAACAAGCATCGGATGCCGGGCGCCGCCTGTCCCCTGGGAAATGCTGACTACTACATCCTGCATTTTCTCCATGTAGGGGACAAATGATTTGGCGGACAATTCCGCACGGTTCAGTTTTGCAGACGACACCATCTGCATCGCCTTCGTAATCTGGCTTGTTTTCTGCGTAGAGTTGATCCGGTTTTTTATATCGCGTAAGGATGCCACTTCACTTCACCACCCTTGTGAGTTAATCAGGATTCCAATCCTGGATTGAAATCCTTTGTCTGTCCGGCCCGTTTGCCTCCGGTTCGGATGCTGCAGTGAAAAAGCACGCATGCCGCATACGGGTAACGGGGTTCTCTGTCCAATTATTGATGTTCAGATGCTACGAAGGTCTTTTTAAATGCCTGAATGGCTTCTTTCATTTTTTCATCGTCAGGAAGATTTCCGGTTGTACGGATTTCTTCGAGCAGTGATGCCCGGTTCTGGTCCAGCCAGTCATAAAGTTCCGATTCAAAACGGAGAATGTCTTCCACTTGAATATCGTCCAGCAATCCTTTTGTTAATGCATACAGGATGCATACTTGTTTTTCCACTTTGATTGGCTTGTTCAGGTCCTGCTTCAATACTTCAACCGTACGCTGCCCGCGTGCCAGTTTTGCCTGGGTGGCTTTATCCAGATCCGACCCGAATTGGGCAAATGACTCAAGTTCACGGTAAGATGCCAGGTCAAGGCGCAGTGTGCCGGAAACTTTTTTCATTGCCTTGATTTGCGCGGCACCGCCTACGCGGGATACGGATAACCCTGCATTGATCGCCGGGCGGACACCTGAGAAGAACAAGTCGGACTGCAGGAAGATCTGCCCGTCTGTAATCGAAATCACGTTTGTCGGAATGTAAGCCGAAATATCGCCGGCCTGTGTTTCAACAAACGGCAGGGCGGTCAATGAACCTCCGCCTTTTGCATCACTTAATTTGGCGGCACGTTCAAGCAGGCGGGAGTGCAAATAGAATACGTCGCCAGGATATGCTTCACGGCCCGGCGGACGGCGCAAGAGCAAGGAAAGTTCACGGTAAGCAACAGCCTGTTTGGATAAGTCATCATACACAACGAGCACGTGTTTTCCGTTGTACATGAATTCTTCGCCCATCGCAACACCGGCATACGGTGCCAGGTATTGAAGAGGCGCCGGTTGCGAAGCGGAAGCCGTTACCACAATCGTATAATCCAAAGCCCCGAATTTGCGGAGCGTTTCAACTGTACCGCGGACGGTCGATTCTTTTTGGCCAATCGCAACATAGATACAAATCATGTCCTGGTCTTTTTGGTTTATAATCGTATCAATCGCAATAGTCGTTTTACCAGTTTGGCGGTCGCCAATAATCAATTCCCGCTGCCCGCGGCCGATCGGCACAAGTGCATCGATCGCCTTAATCCCCGTTTGCAGCGGTTCGCTTACCGATTTCCGGTCCATTACGCCAGGCGCTTTAGATTCAATCGGGCGGGTTTTCGTTGTGTTGATGGGCCCGAGCCCGTCAACCGGCTGGCCGAGCGGGTTGACGACACGGCCGATGAGTTCCTCCCCGACCGGCACCTGCATGATCCGGCCTGTACGCCTTACTTCATCGCCTTCATGAATTTCACGGTAAGGCCCGAGAATAATGATCCCGACATTGCTTTCCTCAAGGTTCTGCGCAAGCCCCATGACCCCGTTGGAAAATTCCAGCAGTTCCCCGGACATGGCCTGGTCAAGACCGTGTGCACGCGCAATCCCGTCACCGACTTCGATAACGGTACCGACATCGCTCACTTCAATTTCAGACTGGTAATTTTCAATCTGTTTTTTTATCAGCAAGCTGATTTCTTCAGCCTTAATGCTCATAAATCCAGCACCTCATTTCTCACTTAACTGATTAATGTTTTTTCAAGACGTTCCAATTTTCCGCGCAAACTGCTGTCAAAAATAGAGTTGCCGATTCTAATCTTTAATCCGGCCAGCAGACCGTCATCCACGATATTCTCAATGTTTAAAGACCGCTTTCCGACCTTTTTGGCAAATACTTCGGATATCGCTTTGCTCTCGTCAGCAGAAAGCGGGCGAGCAGAGTAGACAAGTGCATCTGCAATACCGCGTTCATCATTCACCCGTTCAATAAAAGCACGGCATACCCTCGGGATGAGCTCGTCCCTGTGCCGCTCAGTCAAGAGCAACAACAAATTCAAAGTGAAAGTGGATAATCCGGAAAAAATGTTTTTAAGGATTTCTTGTTTCTTTTCTATCGTCAATTTCGGAGATTTAAGGAGCTTTCGGAACGGTTCGTTTTCCTCAAAAACCTCTCTTACCGCCCGGACTTCTTTTTCGATTTCTTGAAGCTGCCCGTGCTCTTTTGCAAGCTCGAAAAGTGCCGAAGCGTACCGTTTTTCTACCGCCTCATTACTCATTTCATTTCTCCTGCCTCTTTAATAGAATCGAGTATGAATTTCTCGTGGTCTTTCTCGGAAATTTCTTTTTCAATCACTTTAGAGGCAATCATCACGGACAAGGATGCTACCTGTTCACGCAAAGCAGCAACAGCTTTCGCTTTTTCCTGTTCGATTTCAACTTTGGCAGCATCTTTCATGCGTTCTGCTTCCTGGCGCGCTGTTGCAACGATATCATCATGCTGCACTTCTGCCTGTTTCCTTGCATTTTCAATTAAATTCTGGCCTTCAACACGTGCTTCTTTCAGCATCTTGCGCTGTTCTTCCAAAAGCCTGGCTGCTTCTTCGCGGTTTTTTTCCGCCGTTTCAATTTCTTTTGCAATATGTTCCTCACGTTTCCTCATCATTTCAACTAGAGGGCCGTAAGCAAATTTTTTCAATAGCAGAAGCAACACAACAAACACAATGGCCTGGAATAAAATATCGCCTGTGTTGAGCTTCCCTAGCACAAATCCGAGTACTAAATCAGTCTGGGACACCCGGGTTCACTCCCTTCCACACGTTCTTAAAACATTCTTTCGCACCTTTTACCAAAAAAAGAAGCAAAATGGTTCAAAAAAGATTGCCCTGAACCGCTCATAACCGAAGCTACAGCTGTTCCCGGCTAAACCATAAAGGAAAGGCGAAGGTCTCTTAGAATCCGCTTCGCCGTCAACATGTTCCTTATCTTCCCAGTGCAATAAATGCGATAACAACCGCAATGATAGGAAGAGCTTCAACTAAGCCGATGCCGATAAACATTGTTGTCTGCAAAAGGCCGCGTGCTTCCGGCTGCCTTGCAATCCCTTCAACTGTACGACCGACAATAAGGCCGTTGCCGATACCGGCGCCCAATGCTGCCAAACCAACCGCGATTGCTGCTGCAAGAATACCCAAACTCATGATAAGATTTCCTCCTTTGGAATATATAAATAGGTGATTTTTCAAAAATATAGAAATGGTTATTCCTCATGGGCAATCCTATGAGAAATATAAACCATTGTTAACATGGTAAAGATATATGCCTGGATCGTGCCGACAAAAATGGAAAATCCTTGCCATACAAGGGTCGGAATAATCGCTCCGATTGTCCCCCAAATGTTTGTATGCATCGCCAAAGTGCCCGCAAGCAGCGACAGCAGCACTTCGCCGGCATAAATATTCCCGTAAAGCCGGAGCCCTAATGTTAACGTGTTGGCAAACTGTTCGATCAGGTTAATCGGGACCAAAAACCATAACGGTTCAGCATAGCTTTTCAGATATCCGCCAAACCCTCTCTTTTTGACACCGTAAAAGTGGGACAGGCCCATGACCAGAACGGCCAGCGTAAGGGTAACAACCGGGTCGGAAGTAGGTGACTTCCACCAGGAATAATGATCATAAACAACCATAAACGGCAATCCGAGCATATTGGAAACAAAGATATACATGATCAATGTTAGGCCCAGAATATGAAAGACGCCGCCGGTTTTCCAGTCCATATTGCTTTTAATGATCCCTCTGACAAAATCCATGACCCATTCCATAAAATTCTGCATGCCTGTAGGTTTCAACGCCAACTTTCTTGTTGAGATGACCGCAATGATGAACACGATCAAGGATGAGACAGTAATCATCATGACGTTGGACAGGTTAAAATACAACCCCATGAATTCGACTATCGGTTGCTTATGTTCCACCGAAACTCACCTCACTTTACTTTTTTCTCTGTTGAAGCAAACCTACAAAAAAATCTATCATAATGACGAGATAAGATGTCATTATGCCAATCACTACAGCCAATAGATGAAACAAATCCGGAAAACGGAGCGCCACCGCTACCGCGAGTACGGCAGCCGCCATTCTCATCCCGGTACCGAGCGAGATCCTTTTTTTGCCCGGAGAAACATCGGTAACAGCCATTGTTTTCTTCACCATAAGCCATAAGTTAAAGAGGCTGACAGTTGTGCCAAGCAAAAGCCCGAGGAAAACAGAACGGTAACCGGGAAACATCGCCCCCGCCAAATAAAGGCACAAAAGAATCACCAAATACTTGCGCTGTCTTTTGTAAATACGTAGAAGTTCCGGCATGCCTTAAACACTCCTGACAAGGGACGCCGATCGTTTGCAGCACAGCAGGAAAGCAGTATGTCACTTCCTCACCTGGCAAATCGCAACATTCTTAACCAAAACTTGCAATTTGTTAAGGTTACGAACAGCCTGCAGCCCCGGCTTTACTGGTTTTTCACATTTCCGGCATATTAATAGTAGAATCCCAACCTCATGAAAACCTTCTCATTATGTACACTTTTTTAGCATACAATAGCGCTTATCCAATGTCAATAGGAGTTTCCTTGATATAGTCATTAGAACTTATTTTTTCGGAAAATGGCCATCCCGCTTCCCGGAACAGGAAGGAAACACCGTACACCGGCGTAAGCTTGCGCTGCTTTTCCAATCGTTTACATGCCTGGCATTCATCTCTATACCGAAAACATACCGTTATTATAGACCCTTTTTATTTTTTTACCAGCCTGTTTCTGACGGGTTAACAAAATTGTAAAACACTAAGCGCATCCATACATTTTATTTTGTCCCAAACAGGCGGTCCCCTGCGTCTCCGAGACCCGGCACAATGTACCCTTGCTCATTCAGCTTCTCATCAAGGGCTGCTGTATAAATATCAACGTCCGGATGGGCTTTCTGCACGGCTTCCACGCCCTCAGGGGATGCAATCAGGCACATGAATTTAATGTTTTTTGCACCCCGCTGTTTTAAGGACTGGATCGCATCCACGGCAGAACCGCCTGTAGCCAGCATCGGATCCACAATGATAAAATCGCGTTCCTCTACATCGCTTGGAAGTTTTATGTAATATTCAACCGGCGTCAGTGTCTTCGGATCGCGGTACAGGCCGACATGTCCGACTTTTGCAGCCGGGATTAGTTTCCGCACGCCGTCTACCATGCCCAGGCCCGCACGCAGGATCGGGACAATGCCAATTTTTTTGCCGGATAAAATTTTTGATTTTGCCTTGCAGACTGGCGTTTCAATTTCAATTTCTTCAAGCGGCATATCACGGGTAATTTCAAATGCCATCAAAGTCGAAACTTCATCGACAAGTTCGCGGAATTCTTTTGTCCCCGTATGTTTATCGCGGATATACGTCAACTTGTGCTGGATCAGCGGGTGGTCAATGACATGAAGTGTACTCAAATGAATTCTCTCCTTTAAAGGTTGGTATCAGGTTCGGCAAATGCTTACCCCAACCATTTTACACGAAAAAAGCGCCCAATCTCAAGGAAAGCCAAAAGAAAATCCTGAGGCCAGGTGAAAGGACCGGCCCCGCGGTTTACGAGGCCTTCCTGTTCAATTTTTTTGCCGGTTCGTTTTTATGCCGCATTGGAAGTGCACCAGCCAGCTATCCGTCCGGAAAAAGCGGGCGCTAAAATGCGCCTGCTCAGTTTTGGCCGGCGTACAGCGGGAAGCGTAACGTAAGATGCCGGACGCGTTCTGCCGCTTCTTTTAAGACTGCTTCGTTATCCGGATTTTTCAATGCCGATCCGATAATGGATGCCACCTCATCCATTTCTTCCAGGCCGAATCCCCTTGTTGTGACTGCAGGGGTACCGATTCTGAGACCGCTTGTCACAAACGGGCTTTCCGGGTCATACGGAATCGTATTTTTATTGGCCGTGATGCCGATATCATCGAGCACCTTCTCCGCATCCTTCCCGGTAATCCCGAAAGAACGCAAATCAATGAGAATCAGGTGATTGTCCGTCCCGCCGGATACAAGGTCAAATCCTTCTTTTTGGAGTCCTTCCGCCAGCCGTTTTGCGTTGTCCACCACTTTTTGCGAATAGGTTTTGAACCCGTCTGTAAGCGCCTCTCCAAAAGCGACGGCTTTGGCAGCAATTACATGCATAAGCGGGCCGCCCTGGATCCCCGGGAAAATCGACTTGTCCACTTTCTTTGCAAATTCCGCTTTGCATAAAATCATGCCGCCGCGCGGTCCCCGCAAGGTTTTATGCGTTGTGGTCGTGACAAAATCCGCATACGGCACCGGGTTCGGATGTAACCCTGCAGCCACAAGCCCTGCAATATGCGCCATATCCACCATTAAATAGGCGCCTGTTTCATCCGCAATTTCCCTGAACTTTTTAAAATCAATCGTGCGGGGGTATGCACTTGCACCTGCGACAATCAGTTTCGGCTTATGTACGCGCGCTTTTTCCAGCACATCTTCATAGTCAATATGCTGCGTTTCCTTATCCACACCGTATTCCACAAAATGGTACTGCATGCCGCTGAAATTGACCGGGCTGCCGTGTGTCAAATGCCCGCCGTGGGACAAATTCATGCCAAGCACCGTGTCGCCGTGCTCCAGAATGGTGAAATAAACCGCCATATTGGCCTGTGCGCCGGAGTGCGGCTGGACATTGACATGTTCGGCGCCAAAAAGCTGTTTGGCCCGCTCCCGCGCAAGGTTTTCCACGATATCCACATATTCGCACCCGCCGTAATACCGGTGCCCCGGATACCCTTCCGCATATTTGTTGGTCAGAACGGAACCTTGTGCTTCCATCACTGCTTCGCTGACAAAATTTTCGCTGGCAATGAGTTCAATCTTGTTTCTTTGCCGGTTCAATTCCTGCCGGATCGCCTCGTAAACTTCCTTGTCTTGATTTGCAATATGGCTCAATTCGGTACCCCCTCAAGATCGTTTTCATATTCTTTTTTATTTTACCATAATGCTTTGCAAATTTTGTCCATTTTTTTAACAAGAAGAAAAAAACATGCCCCGCACACAACATACGGGGCAGTACGGATGGTCCCTTATTCCGGCTGTTCTTTTTCGTAAACCGCCCGCACGCCGCCGATCAGTTTCGGCCGCGTTTTGGCAAATGTAACATGGGCTTTCCCCAGCTCTTTTCCGGAAACCCTTACAGGGACGGCAACATGCTTTAAATGCATGCCGATCAAAGTGTCCCCAATGTCGATGCCCGCATCAGCGCGGATGAATTCGACGACAACGGGATCTTCCATATGGGCGAATGCATACGCAGCCATCGCGCCGCCCGCCTTCCGGACAGGCACGACCGCCACTTCTTCCCATCCCCTTTCATCGGCAAGCGAACGGTCAACCACAAGCGCCCGGTTCAGGTGTTCACAGCATTGAAATGCCGGTTGGAACCCGAACCGGCGTGCAAACTTCTGTACGCCGCCATAAATGATTGCGGCAATGTCCATTGCCCCGGCTGTCCCGATTTTTTTCCCGGTTACTTCAGATGTCGAGCATCCAACAACAAAAACCTGTCCTTTTTTCATTGGCGCCTGCCGGAAAAATTCATCCAGCATGCGGTCCAACTGTTCCTCCAAACGTGCCGGATCTGATTGCAACAAAAACACCTCTGTTATTTTTGTTCATACTGCGCGATTTTCTCAATCCTGCGTGCATGGCGGCCGCCTTCAAACGGCGTTCCGAGCCATTCTTTCACAATTTCACAGGCAAGCCCCGGGCCGATGACCCGCTCTCCCATGGCGAGGACATTGCTGTCATTATGGGCCCTTGTAGCCTTCGCGCTGAAGACATCATGCACAAGCGCGCAACGGATGCCCTTTACTTTATTGGCGGAAATACACATCCCGATCCCGGTGCCGCAAATGAGGATAGCACGGTCAAATTCCCCTTTTGCCACCTTTTCCGCAACCGGAAGCGCGTAATCCGGATAATCAACCGACCCTTCACAATCGCATCCGAAATCTTCGTAGGCAACACCCAGATCCTGAAGCAAACCGGCAATTTCCTGTTTAAGATGCTTACCGCCGTGGTCTGAAGCCAATGCCACTTTCATGTTCTTCCCCCTCCTTCATGCTTCTGATTCTATTGTGGCACAGAACGTCGAAAAAGAAAATAAAGCGTCTTAGAGGCCAGGTTCCATGGCTGTTAAAATTTCCGGCCCGTTTAAAACGTCCATCGTCCCCGGAAAAATGCCAGGCATACGGCCGCATGTTCCCGCATCTCCTCTTGTCTTGCGGGATTTCCCGGCACAAAACCTGAATTGCCGCGCTTCTTCTAGCCAAAACCGGTGCTCCCCGTCCAAAACCAGGCGGGCGAAAAACTCACCGGATATGAAAGCGGCGGGTGCTCCCTTTTAATTTCTCCGCATCCTGCTCGAGCTGCGCGATAAGCCTTTCAATCAATTCCATGTTCTGCGCCTGCTCATTTGTAATCGCCGTGACTTCTTTTGCCCCGGCAGAAGTCTGTTCGGTAATGGCCGCCACTTCCTGCGACTGGCTCGAAGCTTCGTGAATCGCATCCATTTGGTTCTTGGCCATACCGGCAATTTGATCAACTGCCCCCGCAACCAAATGGATTGATTCCGTCATTCTGTCCATCGCTTCATTGGCCTTTTGTCCTCTGTGCACTTCTTCATTGGCTTTTTGAACTTGTACAGCCATTTGTTCGACAACCCGTGTACCTTCCTGCTCAATGTGCTGGATCATCCCGGTAATACCCTGAACGGCCTGGGCACTTTCATCCGCAAGCTTCCGGACCTCATTTGCGACCACCGCAAACCCGCGCCCGTATTCCCCGGCGCGTGCCGCTTCAATAGAAGCATTCAACGCCAGCAAATTGGTTTGTGCCGCGACTTCACCGACAAAAGAAATGATCCCCTCCACTTTCTTCGTTTCTTCCGCAAGATCCCGAACGGCTTCCAGCGAGATGGTATTTTCTTTTGCCAGATTTTCAACACCTGATATAAGCGAGTCCATTGTCTCTTTGCTCGTCTTTAATTCGCTCAGCATGTGATCAGAAGATTTTTTGCAAGTATCCGCTTTCCCGCGGACTTCGGATGCAAGCTGATAGGTTTTTTCAACGAGGTCAGCCGCAGATTGGGTGGCAGCCGCGGATTGCTCGGCGCCAAGTGAAATCTCTTCCACCGTCTTGTTTACATGTTCCGCCTGGCCCGCAGCCAGTGCCGTTTTCTCCGATATTTCCGACACACTTTCTTTGGTGCGTTCCACATTTTCATCAATTTGTTCAACCGTCTCCCGCAAATTGGAAAGCAAAGAATTGAAAGCCGCTGCGAGCGACTCGATTTCATCGCCCGATTTCGGCACGGGGACTTCATCTCTTAAATCCCCGCGGCTCGCTTTAAGGGCTGCATCTTCTAACTTGCGCATCGGGCCTGCAATCAGGAATGAACCGAAAAAGCTTAAAATCCCGGACCAGATAATCCCTAATGCAAGTGTAATGACAATAAACCACGGCAGCTTTATCCAGTCGGAAAAAAACGGATAAATAAGATAAATGAAAAGACCGCTTGCCGAATATGTAATAAAAGACAGCCCGGTTACGAACAATACAATTTTCTTCGTTAAACTGAATCTGTAGCTTCGCTTTTCCATCCGTCACACCCGCCCCTGGTTTCCCGTTTTCCTGTTTTTAATCAAACGATTGATCAATGCATGCAATTGTTGATAAGTTTCTCTGTAAGCATCCAGGCTGCCGCCGTACGGGTCCGGTACATCCCCGCTGCTTCCGGCATACTCCGCGATGGTAAACGTTTTATTGCGGGCATGCGGATACCGTGCTGCCACTGCCTGTTTGTGCCCGGACGTCATCGTAAGAATCACGTCAGCCCAACCCGCCAAATTCTCCGAAAGGTTCCGGGCGTGGTGGCGGAAATCGATTCCATTTTCTTTCAGCACCTCGTAGGTATGGACAGAAGCGTCTTCACCCTCGGGCGCAAAAAGGCCGGCTGATTCCACTTCAATGCCCGGCAGCTGTTTCGCTTTTAAAATGGCCTCCGCCATCGGGCTCCTGCATGTATTCCCGGTGCAAACAAAAAGGATATTCAAAAGCTGTCCTCCTATCCTGAACTTTTAAATCTACTATTATTATAGTAAAAAAGACCTTAATTACAAGGTTAATCTATAGATAGATAAAAAAAGCCGGAAAATTGAAACCAGCTTTTCTAAATAGAAAACAACAATTTCAGTCCAAAAACAACGAGGATCGTTCCCCCGAGCACTTCGCCGTACACCCCGATCCAACCCTGGAATTTCCTGCCGATCAAAAGGCCGAGCCAGGTTAAAAAAGTAGCAGCAACACCGAAGCAAATCATAACAGCAACAGTCCGCACGCCGAAAATGCCAAGTGATAGCCCGGCAGAAAAACTGTCCAGGCTTACACTCAACGCAAACAGCATCGTTCCCCGTCCGGACGGGCTGACAGCTTGTGCCCCCTCCTTTCTGAAGACCCATACAATCATCTGTATCCCCATGATAACAAGCAATATGCCGCCAATATACTGGGCAAACAGGCCAAAAGTATGGGAGAGAAGATGGCCCGCAAAAACACCGAGAACCGGCATCAACACATGAAAAATGCCGACCGTTAAACCTATGTAAAAGATTTGCCTCAGTCTGGGCTGCATCATGCCCACGCCGAGGCTTACCGAAAAAGCATCCATGCCGAGCGCCAGAGCCATGATCGCCAAAGTTACCATTTCTGCGAGGACTGCCATTCTTTTTCCCCCTTTGGACGTGCCTATTCCAACTTATGCACGTCCGGGGTGTTTTAGAAGCCGCAGATCTCCCGGCACCCCCCCTCCCGCGCACACAATCCGTAATGAAGCAAGACCAAGTGATAAGGGTGGTTTGGAAACGTCCGGAGTTACTGAACATCCTTTTCTTTTACATAACGATGCCCCGCTGCTTTTTCAAGCCGGTTCATAATCGCCCGGCCTATGCCTTCACGCGGGAAAATTTCAGAAAATATCACGTCCACTTTTTGCGCATCAAATGATCGGAGTGTATCATACAAGTGCCGGGCAACGGTCTCAAGGGATGACCGCCTGCCGCACACCGCGACCACATCAGCACGGATTTCACCGGATGTTTCTTCCGTCACAATCGCCCCTGTTACTTCCCCTTTTTTCCGGTGTGCATCGATCATTTGCTGCATAAAAGCCGTGCTGCCGTCCACAAGATAAACCGGCGCATTCGGCGCATAATGCGTATATTTCATGCCGGGCGCTTTCGGCCGGGCGCCGGTCCCCTTAAGCCCCGGATCAAGCCTGACTTTTCCGATCCATTCTTCGAGCTGTTCTTTCGTAACACCGCCCGGGCGCAAAATCACAGGCACTTCCGCGGTCACATCGAGCACGGTCGATTCCACTCCGACACCCGTTTCTCCCCCGTCCAAAATCCCGGCAATTTTACCGGCAAGATCTTCCCGGACATGGCGGGCCAATGTCGGGCTCGGCTTGCCGGACCGGTTGGCGCTCGGGGCGGCAATCGGCAGCCCGGCCAGGCGGATGAGCGCCAGTGCAACCGGATGCCGGGGCATGCGGATCCCGACCGTGTCCAGCCCGGCCGTCACCTTTTTGGACAATGCCCCCTTCTTCACCTTTACAACGAGCGTAAGCGGGCCCGGCCAAAAAGCTTTCATCAGCACTTTCGCCGTTTCCGGTATTTCTTCCGCCAATTCTTCCAGCTGCTTTTCCTCCGCAATGTGGACAATCAGCGGATTATCGGATGGCCTTCCTTTTGCCTTGAAAATCTTATCCACCGCTTCATCGCTTGTTGCATCGGCTCCTAAACCGTATACCGTTTCAGTCGGAAAAGCGACTGTCTGCTTCTCTTTCAGTAACTGTGCTGCTTCTGCAAGTTGTGGATAAGACCCGGAATTCTCCACAGTTTTATCCACAACCCAGTATTTTGTTTCCATCCTTTTCACCTTTCTCCATCCAATCATCGGCCTTGCCAGGATATTTATTTATCAAGTTTTCTCCCGGCAAGGATACAAAAGTTTGAAAAATGAAACAAGTATTATCCACATCTTGTGGATAATACTTTGCATTTTGTTGATAACCCGACTTCGTTCCAGCCCGTTTGTCCGGCTTTTCCACAAACCGGGCGAAAAATGTTAAAACAGTTCCTTGATCACTTTCACAATCAGCAGCTTTTTCTCCACCCCGCCATCATCGCCGGCGTAAACAGAGCCGTTGCGGTTTGCTGTTTCACCGGCTGGCTGCTTGGTTCCGCGGTCTTGTGCCCCTGCCTGGTTTTCGTGCGGTTTCCGGTTCACTTTTTCAGCTGCCGCCTCTTCCGCAGGTTTTGTGCCGGCATTGGAAGCCGCAACCTTCTTTGTTTCCGGTTTCTTTTCTTCACCCCCGCTACTTGTTGCAACGCCGTTGGAAAAATCGAGAAAACAGAGGGGCGGATACAGGACGCACCACCAATTGGCGCCCTTGCCTTCCCCAAGCGTAATCAGAACTGCTTCATACTTCCCGGCCGGATATAAGTACTGGCCGTATAATTTTGTCGGAAAGGCGACCTTTCCAAGTTCTGCCTTGACCGGTTCGTTCAGATGTTCTTCCGCCATCACCCTTCTTGCAATGTTTTCAATTTCCGGCAAGCGGGAGCGGATGACTTTTTCCGCTTCTTTTTTGGACGTTAAGTGGTCCACCCATTTGGCAATGTTCGCATTCACTTCATCGCGGATTTTCCGTTTTACCCCCTGGTCTTCCGGCTTGTCGCTGTTTGCCAGAATCCGCAGCCGGATCGCGTCTTTCGGAATGACGATGGTTTCAGCCTCCGCCGCTTTTTGTTTCGGTGCATATAAACTGATGATCGTTGCGATCGATAACATGAAAATATACAATGATACCACTGTTTTTCTTTTCATTTTCTTCTCCCCGTCCCTTCGTATTCCCATTGTGGGCAGGAACAGGGGATTTTAAACTATGAATCTGAAAAAAATCTAATTTTTTTCGCAAAATACCATCCGCTCATGGCCGTTGAGATCGCGGACCACTTCCACAACGCTTTCCGGGAACGTATCCCGCAGCAGGCAGGAAACGCGTTCCCCCTGGCCTGAACCAATTTCAAAACCGACGAGCGCCCGCTTATTTAAAACATACGGCAAGGTTTCCACCAAGCGCCGGTAAAATGCAAGGCCGTCTTCTCCGCCAAACAGGGCCGTTTCAGGATCATGATCGCGCACCACAACGGATAACGAGCTGCGGTCCGTTTCCGGGATATACGGCGGATTGGATAACACTATGTCCAATTTTTTGCTGCCCATGAACGGCTGGAGCAGATCCCCGTGCACAAACCGAATATCCGCATGCAGGGCTTCAGCATTTTTTTCAGCGACGGCAAGCGCTTTTTCCGAAATATCGGATGCGTACACAAAAAGCTTTGGCAACTCCAATTTAATTGTGGTTGCAATAATGCCGCTGCCTGTCCCGATATCTGCCAATGTAAGCCCTTTTGTTTCCCCGAAATGGCGGCGGATCCGTCCGATTGCGCCCTGCACCAGCTCTTCCGTTTCCGGGCGCGGAATGAGCACATCCCGGTTGACAAGAAATTTCCGGCCGTAAAAGTATTCGTAGCCTGTGATATGCTGGACCGGAACCCCTTTTGCATGGGCTTCTACCGCTTGCCGGAACTTCACCTCCGCATCCGGGGGCAAAGCCATCCGCAAGTTGGAAAGCAGGCGGGTTCTGTCCATATCCAGAAAATGCCCGAGCAAAAGTTCACCCGCATTCGCGTCACGGCCGTTTTCCGTTAAAAAAGAAGAAGCCCACTTTAAGGCTTCATACACTTTTATGTTCCTTTCCATCAGCCATTCACACTCTCCAGTTTTTTTGACTGGTCTTCAAGGATAAGGGCATCAATGATTTCATCGAGTTTGCCATCAAGCACCTGGTCAAGCTTTTGGATCGTTAATCCGATCCTGTGGTCTGTCACACGGTTTTGCGGAAAATTGTACGTACGGATCCGCTCGGAACGGTCCCCCGTTCCAACGGCGGATTTCCGGTTGGCATCATATTCCGCCTGCGCTTCCTGCTGAAATTTATCATAAATGCGGGCACGCAGCACTTTCATCGCTTTTTCTTTATTTTTGATCTGCGATTTTTCATCCTGGCAGGACACAACAATCCCGGTCGGAATGTGGGTCAGGCGCACAGCCGACATCGTCGTGTTGACGCTTTGCCCGCCCGGCCCGCTTGATGCAAACGTATCGACGCGGATATCTTTTTCATTGATATCCACTTCGACTTCCTCCGCTTCCGGCAAAACCGCAACCGTTGCCGTAGACGTATGGATACGCCCGCCCGATTCCGTTTCCGGCACACGCTGCACCCGGTGGGCCCCGTTTTCAAACTTCAATTTTGAATACGCGCCCTTGCCGTTCACCATGAAAACAATTTCTTTGTACCCGCCGATCCCCGTGACATTGGCTTCAATCACATCGATTTTCCAGCCTTGCGATTCGGCATAACGCGTGTACATACGGTACAGGTCGCCTGCAAACAACGCGGCCTCATCCCCGCCGGCAGCCCCGCGGATTTCCACAATGACGTTTTTTTCGTCATTCGGGTCTTTCGGCAGAAGCAAAATTTTCAGGCGTTCTTCGTATTCCGGGATTTTTGACTCGAGTTCATGGATCTCTTCTTTCACCATGTCCTTCATTTCAGGATCGAGTTTTTCCGACAGAAGCGACTTTGCATCCCGGAGCTGTTTCTGCACTTCTTTATATTCACGGTACACCTGCACGGTTTCCTGCAAATCCGACTGCTCCTTCGAATACTCCCGCAGTTTTTTCGGATCATTGACGATCTCAGGATCACTTAACAACTCATTCAGCTTTTCGTACCGGTCTTCCACGGCCTGCAACCGATCGAACATCGAACCCCACCTCATTTCACAACGTATTCCCATTCCGGTAACAGCAAAACCCGCCCTTCAGACATAACAAATTTATTATAGTATACGCACGGGGAAACTTAAAGCGGAACATGGGAGCAACGCTGCTGAAACGCCTTTTCCTATTTCACGTCTATTCGGACATGAATGTCGTAGCGGGGCGCCACTTTCAAAAGCCGGCTGCGGATGTCCGCCGCTTTTTTCATTCTTTCCCTGTGGTTCAGCTGTTCCTCCGTATGGACATTGACCCACATATCTTTCCCGTTCACATATACCGAATGGGGGACAGCACTGTCCATTTTCCAAACCGCTTCCCGCACCCTCTCGATATCCGCATTTACAGCAGCTGCCCCACCAGCATTCCCGTTTCTTTGCCCTGCCTTTTGCGTATCCGCCGTGCTTAACGGCTTCGTTTCAATGCGATCCGGCGCAGCTTCACGGGTCCGGCTTTGGGCCGTGCAACCTGAAAGCACCATCATTAAGCAGAGGAAAATCAGCTGTTTTGCCATAAAAAAAACCTCCTTTTCCAGTAGGTTTCCCTTCGGATGGAGGTTTATTTATGCATCACATGCCGTCACAGCGGCGGATGGTCGTGGCATTTGCGGCAAACAGGATAATACGTGTCGTTCCCGCCAATCTGGATCTGGTCCCCTGTATACACCGGCTTCCCGTTCTCGTCGACGCGCAAATTCATCGTCGCCTTCCGTTCGCAAAACCAGCAGATCGTTTTCATTTCTTCGATTTTATCGGCATACAAAAGCATGTACTTGCTGCCCTCAAAAAGCTCATTTTGAAAATCATTTTTAAGGCCGAACCCCATTACCGGGATATGCAAATCATCAACAATGCGGGCAAGCTGCAGCACATGCCTTTTTTTCAAAAACTGGACTTCGTCGATCAGGACGCAGTATGGCGCGGGATTGTACCCTTTCACCATTTCAAAAATATCCGTATCATCGTAAATCGGGATCGCTTTCCTGCGCAAGCCGATTCTGCTCGAAATATAGCCTTCTTCATCGCGCGTATCGATGCCCGATGTAAAGATGAGAACCGGTTTATTCTGCTCTTCATAGTTATGGGCGACTTTCAAGATTTCAATCGATTTGCCGCTGTTCATTGCGCCGTATCTGAAAAATAGCTGTGCCATCATCCCCGCTCCTTATTTCAACAAATATGGTTTTTAGACCTGAAAAATCCGTCCGGGCAAACCGGCATCCCATAAAAAAAACAGGCAAACGCATCGCCTGTTTTTCATGGATTCTTTTATTTAAGTCCGTATTTTTTATTAAAGCGGTCAACACGTCCGTCAGCAGTCGCGAATTTTTGGCGCCCTGTATAGAATGGATGGCATTCGGAACATACTTCCACGCGCAGTTCATCTTTTACGGAACCACTTTCGAATTCGTTGCCGCACGCACATTTGACCATTACTTTTTTGTATTCTGGATGAATTCCTGGTTTCATGCTTTTCATCTCCTTCAGCCCTGAGTCATTGCGAAACAGAGTTCTATTGTTTTACGGGACACGCCCTGTAAAATTTCATAAACACACTGCCATTATTATAACAAGTCCGGAGTGGAAATGCAACATCACTGCCAGAAAAAAAGTTCTTCCTTATTTTTCCTTATATTACACGCCTTGACGATGATACTTTCAAGTCTGCTTTGATCATTTCCACAAACTCGTCGTTTGTTTTGGATTGTTTCAGTTTGCGCAAGAATTTTTCGACAAAATCCGGAGAATCGGACATCGATTTGCGGATCGCCCACAGTACTTCGAGATGGTCTTTCGAAAGCAGCAGTTCTTCTTTCCTTGTACCGGAACGGCGGATGTCGATGGCCGGGAAAACGCGCTTTTCGGCGAGGGAGCGGTCAAGATGGAGCTCCATGTTCCCGGTGCCTTTAAATTCTTCATAAATCACATCATCCATGCGTGAACCGGTATCGACCAGCGCGGTGGCCAAAATCGTCAGGCTGCCGCCTTCTTCAATATTACGTGCCGCCCCGAAAAACCGTTTCGGACGATGGAACGCAGCCGGGTCAATCCCGCCTGAAAGCGTTCTCCCACTCGGCGGAATCACAAGGTTATAGGCGCGTGCGAGGCGCGTAATGCTGTCCATTAAAATGACGACATCGCGCTTATGCTCGACAAGGCGCATCGCTCTTTCCAATACGAGTTCCGCAACCTTGATATGGTTTTCCGGCACTTCGTCAAAGGTCGAGCTGACGACATCCGCATGCACGGAACGTTCAATATCTGTTACTTCTTCCGGCCGTTCATCAATCAACAGAACGATCAATTCCGCATCAGGATGGTTCACGGTAATAGAGTTGGCAATTTCTTTCAGCAGCATCGTTTTACCGGCTTTCGGCGGCGCCACAATCAAACCGCGCTGTCCGAAACCAACCGGGGTGATTAAATCCATAATCCGGGTGGACAGTTTTTCGGGAGCCGTTTCAAGGATAATCTGCCGGTTCGGATAAAGCGGCGTCAGAGCCGGAAAATGAACCCGTTCCTTAGCGGTTTCCGGGTTTTGGCCGTTTACCGCTTCCACATGCAGCAAGCCGTAATAACGTTCGTTTTCTTTCGGCGGCCGGACTTTGCCGGAAACCTTATCGCCGTTTCTTAAATCAAAGCGGCGGATTTGCGAAGCAGAAATATAAATGTCCTCCGAACTTGGGGAGTAGTTGATCGGGCGCAGGAATCCGAATCCTTCCGACTGGATGATTTCGAGCACGCCTTCCATAAAGAAATACCCTTCTTGCTCTGCCCGTGCTTTTAAAATCGCAAAAATTAACTCTTTTTTCGTCAGTTTGCTGTAGTAGGATACTTTATACTCTCTTGCAAGGGCATAAAGCTCTTTTAACGTCATATTTTCCAGACTTGATATTGATAAACTTTCCATAAAAACACCACACTTTTTCAATTTACAGTCGGGTAGAGCAGGCTGTTTCTTCC
Source organism: Weizmannia sp. FSL W8-1119 (assembly GCF_038008605.1). Lineage (NCBI taxonomy): Bacteria > Bacillati > Bacillota > Bacilli > Caryophanales > Bacillaceae > Heyndrickxia > Weizmannia sp. FSL W8-1119. The sequence continues at coordinate 2,999,080 of NZ_JBBOZL010000001.1, forward strand.
GTTACATCAAAATTTTCCATTTGTTCCCGGCGCTTAAAACTATACCGGTATACCAATGGAACAGAACAGGCTAAAAATAAAGGAATGTGAAGGCAAGATATGAACATCCACAGTTTTGCTTTGCGCATAGATAGAAAACATGAGCTGTCTGCAAAGAGGCAATGTTGCAGCACGTGCATCTATGGAGCCGCACCATGTACGGAAGAAAAAGAAGACAAACAATTGAATATTTATAAATAAAACCATAATCATTTTAACCCTGAAACAGAAGAGAAATCAACTAAAAATAGCATAAGAGGTAAAAAACTTTGTTGAAAATGGGAGGGAAGGCGGCACTTCCGCCCTTCCCCCGCCGCTATAGCTGCATGTTCCCCCGGAGATTTACGCTTTGATCACAAGGTTCGGCTTTTTCTTCAGACTGTGCTGCCCTTCAATAAAGCGGACCGTCCCCGACTTTGCACGCATGACGACAGAATGGGTGGATCCGTACTGGCCCTTAAATTGGACACCGCGCAAAAGTTCCCCGTCGGTTACGCCGGTCGCAGCAAAAATGGCGTCATCCCCGCTCACAAGGTCGTCCATCATCAGCACTTTATTGATGTCAACCCCCATGCTCAGGCAGCGTTCTTGCTCCGCGTCGTTTTGCGGCAGGAGGCGTCCCTGGATCTCGCCGCCGAGGCATTTCAGCGCAACTGCTGAAATAACCCCTTCCGGCGCGCCGCCCGATCCGAACAAAATATCTACACCGGTATGGTCGAATGCCGTGTTAATGGCAGCTGCCACATCCCCGTCATTGATCAGTTTGATCCGGGCGCCTGCAGCACGGAGCTGCGCAATAATTTCTTCATGGCGCGGACGGTTCAGAACTGTTGCCACCACATCCTCGATATCTTTATTTTTCGCCTTTGCCACAGCCTTTAAATTATCGATAATCGGTGCATTAATATCAATCATGCCGACTGCTTCAGGGCCGACAGCAATTTTATCCATGTACATATCCGGCGCATGGAGCAAATGTCCGTGATCTGCTATCGCCAGCACACTGAGCGCATTCCAGCCGCCGGATGCCAGGATATTCGTTCCTTCCAGCGGGTCAACTGCAATGTCAACGCGCGGGCCGTATCCGTTCCCGAGTTTTTCCCCGATATACAGCATCGGCGCTTCATCCATTTCCCCTTCGCCAATGACGACAGTGCCTTTCATCGGAATGGTGTCGAACACATCACGCATCGCGGACGTTGCCGCATCATCCGCTTCATCTTTCAATCCGCGCCCCATCCATCTTGCGGATGCAAGTGCTGCTGCTTCCGTGACACGGACCAATTCCATTGACAAGCTTCTTTCCAATTTTACTACCCCCATAAATAGATTTTTAATTAGTATAACACATTTAAAAAATTATTGTGTCATAATTTATCCGTTTTTTTCTATTTATGGGGGAGCCGGCAATTGCCCGCTAGGAATGGTTCAGGTGTTCCATCTCCTTTTCGGACATGCCTTCCCGCCAAACAGCGGCACCAAGACCGGTTAATTTTTCCACGAGGCAGCTGTATCCGCGGTCGATATGTTCGACCCCTGTCACTTCTGTCACCCCTTCTGCCATCAGGCCGGCAATGACAAGGGCGGCACCCGCACGCAAATCACTCGCTTTTACCTTTGCCCCCTGAAGCCGGGCCGGGCCGTTGACAATCGCAGACCGTCCTTCCACTTTAATATTGGCGCTCATTCTCCGCAACTCGTCAATATGTTTAAAGCGGGCGGAATAGATTGTATCGGTTACGATAGACGTGCCTTCTGCCCTTGTCAAAAGCGTGGTGAACGGTTGTTGCAGATCTGTCGGAAACCCCGGATAAACGAGTGTTTTAATATCAACCGGTTTCAGCTTGTCTGCTTTTCCGATAAAAATCTGTTCATCCCCGGTTTCCACCGGTATGCCCATTTCCCTGAGCTTTGCGGTCAGCGACTCGAGATGATGAGGAATGACATTGTCAACCAGTACCCCTTCACCCGCCGCCGCCGCCAGGATCATAAACGTACCAGCTTCAATTCTGTCCGGGATAATCGTATGCCGGCAGCCGCTCAAATGGTCCACGCCTTCAATCCGGATGACATCTGTTCCCGCGCCTTTAATTTTTGCGCCCATATTCGTCAAAAGTGTGGCTACGTCAATGATTTCCGGTTCTTTTGCAGCGTTTTCAATGACTGTCTTTCCCTTTGCTTTGACGGCAGCCAGCATAATATTGATCGTTGCTCCGACACTGACAACGTCCAGATAAATACGGGCACCTTTCAATTCATCCGCCCTTAAATAGATGGCACCCTGCTCATTTGTCACTTTTGCGCCCAATGCTTCAAAGCCTTTAATATGCTGGTCGATCGGCCGCGGTCCGAGATGGCACCCGCCCGGCAGCCCGATGACAGCTTTTTTGAACCTTCCGAGCATCGCGCCCATCAAGTAATATGAGGCACGCAGTTTCTTCACCCTGCCATTGGGCAGCGGCATCGAGATCATATGGCGGGGATCCACCGTAATTTCCCCGTCCTCTGACGTAACCGTTGCCCCGATCTCTTCCAGCAAGCCGGTCAATGTCCGGACATCGGAAATTTCAGGCAAGCCTTCTATTGTTACAGGAGATTCCGCGAGGATGGTCGCAGGTATTAAAGCGACAGCGCTATTTTTTGCGCCGCTCACTTTAATGGTGCCTTTCAAAGGATATCCCCCGGCAATTTTTAGCTTTTCCATATTAAGCTCCCTTCTTTAGCGGGTATGGATGTACATTCCGGTTGTAAATGGCCGTTCGCAAACTGGTCCGAAAGCTCCGTAAAACAATATGAATCCCAGCAACAGGATTGCCGAACAGGCGGAAAATCAAACTGCCCCGGAGAAAGCAAGAAATAAAGAGCAATTTTAAATATTTCCGTTATTTTTCTGTACGGCTGTTCCAGTCGCGTGTAAATTGTTCAATCCCTTTATCCGTTAACGGATGTTTGAACAGCTGTGTGAGCACTTTAAACGGGACGGTTGCGATATGCGCCCCTGCGAGCGCCGCTTGTGTAATATGCTGCGGGTGGCGGATCGAAGCTGCGATGATTTCCGTATCAATTTGATGAATGGAAAAAATTTCGGCAATCTCGGAAATAAGATGGATGCCGTCATGCCCGATATCATCCAGCCTGCCAAGGAACGGCGAAACATAAGTTGCACCTGCTCTTGCTGCCAAAAGCGCCTGGTTGCTGCTGAAAACCAGGGTGACATTTGTGCGGATGCCTTCCTGTGCCAATTGATGGACAGCTTTCATTCCTTCCGGCGTCATCGGCACTTTGACCGTAATATTCGGGGCAATAGCCGCGAGTTCCTTTCCTTCTTTTACCATGCCTTCCGCATCTTCGGACACGACTTCGGCACTGACAGAACCGGGCACGAGCGCCGTAATTTCTTTTAACCGGTCATGGAATGAAACATTTTCCTTGGCCACAAGCGACGGATTTGTCGTTACACCGGACAAAATCCCCCATTCATTTGCAGTTTTAATTTCCTCGAAATTGGCAGTATCAATAAAAAATTTCATTCTGCTTCCATCTCCTTTTATGGTTCCTATGTATCCATTTCCACTATACCACGGAACGAAAAGAAAGTTCAGAAAAACAACCATTTTTTTCACAGGCGCCTACCCAAAAAACGGCCGCAAACCCTCTTGTTCCGGGCGTTTGAACCGGTTTCCCGAAAAAAGCACAAAGGTAAAACGCTTAAAGCCGCCCGTATTTTAAAGCAACCAAAAAAGCCCGGCACGCACGGGGCAGCGCCAGACTTTTTTATCGTGAACACCCATCCTTAAGGCATTGCGTGTTCACGGTTAATCTAAAACAATCATGCTTTTTGGTTAGAACCGAACTCGCGGATTTTGCCGATAACGGTTTGTTTAATCGTTTCGCGTGCAGGCCCAAGGTATTTGCGCGGATCGTATACATCCGGATCAGCGGCCAATACTTCACGAACCGTTTTTGCGGAAGCAATTTGGTTTTCCGTATTCACGTTAATTTTTGCAGTACCTAAAGAAATGGCTTTTTTGATGTCAGCTTCAGGAATGCCTGTCCCGCCGTGGAGCACAAGCGGAATGCCGGTAATTTTGCTGATTTCTTCCATTTCTTTGAAGCCAAGGTTTGGTTCGCCGTGGTAAGGGCCGTGAACTGAACCAAGAGCCGGCGCCAAAGCATCGATTTTGGTTGCGTCAACCAGTTTTTTGCATTCTTCCGGGTCCGCATAAATGATGCCTTTTCCGACAACATCGTCTTCCTGGCCGCCGACAGTGCCGAGTTCTGCTTCCACAGATACGCCGCGGGCATGGGCATATTCCACCACTTTAGAAGTAATTTCCACGTTTTCGTCAAACGGATGGTGGGAAGCATCGATCATTACAGAAGTAAAGCCTGCATCGATAGCTTTCTTTGCATTTTCAAAGCTTGAACCATGGTCAAGATGGATCGCGACCGGAACCGTGACATTCAAGTCTTCCATTAATCCTTCAACCATTTTTACAACGGTTTTAAAACCGCTCATGTAACGGCCTGCTCCTTCGGAAACACCGAGGATGACCGGGGATTTTTCTTCTTCTGCAGCCATCAGGATGGCCTGGGCGTATTCAAGGTTATTGACGTTGAATTGCCCTACCGCATATTTCCCTTCTTTTGCTTTATTCAGCATTTCAGTCATGGAAACTAAAGGCATGAATTTTCCTCCTTATCATTTGCGTTAAAAAGATTGCCCGAGGTTATCATTTTTATGATATACAATCTTGATAACATCATACTAGCCTATTGATCATTCCTTAACAATCATAACAAACAAAACCGGGATTTACCAATGAACTTTATTTGTCGGTAAAAAGAAATAAAATTATCAAAATTTTACGGTTTAGCACTTTTTTCACTTCATGCGCTTACATCGCCAAATATTTTTTCACTGCCTTGCGGATGTCGTCAATATCAAACGGCTTTGCAAAATGGGTCAGCGCCCCGAGCTCCTTCGCTTTCTCAATCAGATCCAGTTCGCCGTAAGCGGTCATAATGATGGCCCGGATATCCGGTTTCATTTCTTTCAGCTTTTTTAAAATTTCAATGCCGTCCATGCCGGGGATTTTCATATCCAGCAGGACAAGGTCGATTTCATGGTTTGCAGCCAGGGAAAGCGCCTGGGGGCCGTTTGCCGCCTGAAAGGTTTCATAGCCTTCTTTCTGCAGCACTTCCGTAAGCAGAACCCGGATGCCAAACTGGTCGTCAACAATTAAAATATTCGGCTCTCTCATTTTTTCCCTCCGTCACATGATCATTTTTACCAAAATTTGTATGTACTTTTGGTAACTCCCACTTGCCTTTATGATATGTAAAACTATTTCTACTCCCGGTTGCTTTTTTCCTGCTTATGCAAGTGGCAAATTCAATGATCACAGACGGATTCCGAAAGACGCGGAAAAGCGGTGAAAAAATAAGGGGGAGGGCCCCTTTATTTTATCGTCAACTCAACTCCCTCCACATACCGGGCTTTCACTCCTTTCCCTTTTTGAACCACTTTTCCGCTGTACAACTGCTTGCCGCTTGAAATGTCAAACACATACAGGAGGCACGCTTTTTCCCGGGAATCGTTCGGGATAAGGAAGTACAACCTGCCGTTTTTGATTTCAGGGATAGGGTTGCCCGTACTCTGGTACTTGATAGCAAATGTCTTGTCTGCTTTCAGCTTTCCGTTCCCGTCAAAGGTTAAAAGGCGAGCGCCTCCGTTCTTTTTTGTGATTGCCGTATAAACCGTCTTTCCGTTGTAAACAAACTTCCAGTTATCGCTGTCCCGCAACGAAATGTCTTTTGGCAACCTGAGTTTTTTCGTTTCATTTGTATGGTAATTGTAAATAAAGGTAGTCATTTCCTTTACTGTACCGTCGTCGTCCACTTTCTCTTCTTGATATGCCAGTATATGGTTGGGCTTGTTCACGTCGGTTTCTGCGAGCTGGGTATATTGAGCCATTCTCCCCGTCTGTCCTCTTTGTGTAATCCATTTGCCTCCGGTTATTTTCTTATCCGGCAGGCTGACACGATATACGCGGATATCTCCATCTGTGGCTGCCGCTACTTTCAGCTCATTCCCAGTTTTTTGCACATCCCAAACCGATGGAAAAGATTGTTTTGAAAAACCTTGCACCTTCCTCTTCATTGTTTCTGTTTTTCTTGTTTTCTTATCCAGCACCTCGACATACAGTTCTTTATCGAACCGGTGAAGCGGCTGCGGAATGATGTCCGCATAAGCAATCATTTGTCTATCCTCATAAAAGCCGCCATGATTGGTCTTTCCCCTCATAAATCGGGGATACTGCTTGACATACTGCTTGTACCAATCCGGGTCTTCATCTAGTAGCGAAAAAGAAGATTCCCTTCCTAAATAGCGGCTTCCAGATGAAGTAATCGAAAACATGCGATTCAAAAGGTTATCTTCCTGGTTATCCAGAGCAGTAATTTTAACATTCCGGATTTCTTTTTCATTTCCGCTTATCTTTTTCAGCACAAGCCCCGGATCCTTGTCAGCAGCCAATGCGGTATAAAAAAGGGGGATCGCTGCCACAACCGCAACCAAAATCACCAATAAATTTATATAACGTCTCATCGTATCTCTCCCTTACACCGTTACTTTGTATTTGATCAAGTATCCCCCCAGCAGGATAGAATACCCCGCAATGATGGCCGTCATGGCCACTTCCATCCATAATACTTCCGTTTCGTATAAAACACCGGGCAGCAATATATCAAAGAGCAATTCCGGCGTCCAAAATAAAACGAACGAGAGAAAACCGAAAAGCAGGCCAAGCAAGACCCCCTTCATGCGGAAACTTCTTTCCAATAAGATGGCCGTAAAGATCACAAGGACCACTGTAAACCCTAACCCGTAATGTAAGAGAAAGTCTATCACTGTACTAGGAAGGAGCAGGTTAAACAAGGGAAAACTTAAGACAGCATCTATGACCGTCATATCCATCCTGTAAATGCCCGGTGTAATGGCATTAAAAAAGAAATGTTCAACCGGCAGTAAAACAATCTGAACAGCAACAAATCCAAACACCAACAGCAAAATGCTCGCCGCTTTCGCCAAATAGAGATTCCATCTTTCAACAGGAAGCATCAAAAGCCGGTAAATGAACGTATGCTTGCCGTACCAGTCCCTGTACCAAATCAGAAATATATAAAACATCATGGCCGCCGCACAAAGCGCGATTGGTCCCAAGAACCAAATCGAACCAAAGCAGTCGATAAAGCCGATCGAACCATAATGCTTTACGTATGCGAGCTTTGGCAGTGACTGGTGATACATGGTCTCATTTGCTTGCGTGATGTAACGATGCACCGTCAAAAAAACGGACGTAAATTGTGAAAGGATGGTGATTGCAACCAAAGACCAGTAGATTTTCGCAAAACGGTTAATTTCGAAGTTGACGAGTTTTACAAAACTTTTCATTGCCGGTATACCTCCCTCATTATATCGACAACGGATTTCCCTTCGCTTTGGCGAATGTCTTCCGTGTAAAATTCCCTTAAAACCTTCCCGTCCCCGAGCAGCACCGCTTTGTCCATCAAGTGCTCAATATCATTGATTTCATGTGTGGTAATCAAAACACCGCGGTTTTCAACCAGGCCGCTTGCGAACACATCTGCAATTTGCTCCCGGCTGAAAATGTCAATGCCCGAAAAGGGTTCGTCCATCAGCACGTAATCGACATCGAGTGATAGCCCGAGCAGCAAATTCACTTTTGCCATGTTTCCTTTTGAAAGGTCACCGATCCGGTCATTTTCATTCAGTTTGAAAAAATAAAGCAAGTCTTTTGCGCGCAATGTATTCCAGTCTGGATAATAATCCCGCATAAAAAGAATGGCATCTTTGATTTTCATCCGCGGCAGCATGATGGGCGCATCCGGAATGAATGCCAGCTTCTCGTAAATATGTTTGTTGTACGGTTCCCCATCGATCAGAATCTTTCCTTTGCTGACCGGGACAAGCCCTGCAATCGCTTTTAAAGTGGTTGTTTTGCCTGTCCCGTTCACCCCGATCAAACAGGTAATTTCCCCTTTTTCTGCTGTAAAAGAAAGCGAATCAAGCACTTTTTTTCGCCCGTATTTTTTCGTAACTTCCATAACTTCAATCATGCCCGGCCCCCCTTTTGCCCGCGGTATTGCCTTTTTACCAGCTCCAACAGCTCCTCCAGCGGAATGTCCATCGGGCGGATCGCATCCAGAAAATCAGCCAATGCTGACTGGATCAGTTCTTCCCGTACCCCGGCAAGCACTTCCCGGTCTGTTGTAATCCGGCTCGGAAGATTGCGTTCTGTGTGGATCAAACCTTGCTCCTCCATTTCTTTATACGCTCTTTGCGCGGTATTCGGATTTATTTTTAACATGGCTGCAAGTTCGCGCCGCGATGGAATTTCCTGTCCCGCCTCAAGGCTCCCTGACGCAATCCGGGTTTTAAAATAGTGGATAACCTGGATGTAGACAGGATCGCGGTTATTCCATTTAATCTCTGCGATGATCTGAATCGCCCCCATCCTTTTTCATCTCTCCATGTGTATGAAGGGCTTCATACACGAACGCCAAAATGATCGTATTAATACATTCATACATCTGATATGTGTATCATATCGTTCATACACTTCTCCGTCAATGGTTTTTTATAAAAAACCCGAAAAAATTTCCGGGCTTTTGTATGAAAAAAAACGAAATGCAAAAAAGCGGTGAGAAACCAAGCATAATGGTCTCTCACCGCTTTTTTCATTTAGGTGCCTTTGGAAAAATGGGGCACTATCCGAAGGGCCAGGTTTATTGTTTACCCTTGATCGACGCTTCGATAAACCCTTTAAACAAAGGCTGCGGGCGTGTCGGGCGCGAGGTAAATTCCGGGTGGAACTGGGAAGCAACGAACCACGGATGGTCCTTCAGCTCGACAATTTCAATGAGCCGGCCGTCCGGGCTTGTCCCTGAGAACGTGAATCCGGCATTTTCCATCTGTTCACGGAATTGATTGTTAAATTCATAACGGTGGCGGTGGCGCTCATAAATGACTTCATCCTGATAAGCATCATACGCTTTCGTACCTTTCACAAGCCGGCAAGGATAAAGCCCAAGGCGAAGCGTACCGCCGAGGTCTTCAATTTCTTTTTGCTCCGGCAAAAGGTCAATCACCGGATAAGGCGTATCCGGGTTGATCTCCGAGGAGTGCGCATCTTTCAATCCGAGGACATGGCGGGCAAATTCGACCGATGCAAGCTGCATGCCAAGGCAGATGCCAAGAAACGGAATCTTATGTTCCCGGGCATACTGGATGGCAAGAATTTTCCCTTCGATGCCGCGGTCGCCGAAACCGCCCGGCACTAAAATGCCGTCCGCATCTTTCAGCAGGTCCGCCACATTTTCCCCGTCCACCTCTTCGGCATTGATCATGTCAATATCAATATCTGCATCAAACTGGTAGCCGGCATGTTTGAGTGCTTCTGCAACGGAAAGATAGGCATCTTGGAGTGCCACATATTTGCCGACAAGTGCAATTTTCACCGTCTTTTTCAAATTGCGCACCCGGTCAACAAGCCCTCTCCATTCGGCCATATCTGCTTCCGGGCACTGCAGTTTTAAATGGTCGCAAACAAGCTGGTCCAGTTTTTGTTCCTGCAGCATGAGCGGAATGGCATATAACGTATCGGCATCGATGCATTCGACTACTTCACGTGGCTGGATATCGCAGAACAATGCAATCTTGTCCTTCATATCCTGCGAGATCGGCATTTCCGTCCGGACGACAATGATATTCGGCTGGATCCCGAGGCCGCGCAACTCTTTTACGCTATGCTGGGTCGGCTTCGTTTTCATCTCGCCCGATGCCTTTAAATAAGGTATTAATGTGCAATGGATGTACATGACATTGTCAATGCCGACATCCGTTTTGATTTGCCGGATTGCTTCAAGGAACGGAAGTGATTCAATATCACCGACCGTCCCGCCAATTTCCGTGATGACGACATCTGCATTGGTTACTTTTCCGGCACGAAAGACGCGTTCTTTGATTTCATTGGTAATATGCGGGATGACCTGTACGGTGCCGCCGAGATATTCGCCGCGGCGTTCTTTCCGGATGACTTCGGAATAAACTTTGCCGGTCGTAACGCTGCTGTATTTTGTTAAGTTAATATCAATAAAACGCTCATAATGGCCGAGGTCAAGGTCGGTTTCCGCGCCGTCGTCCGTTACAAACACTTCCCCGTGCTGGTACGGGCTCATCGTACCCGGATCAACATTAATATACGGATCAAATTTCTGGATCGTAATATTCAGCCCTCGGTTTTTCAACAACCGCCCGAGCGATGCTGCAGTAATCCCTTTTCCCAGCGAGGAAACGACCCCGCCAGTTACAAAGATATATTTTGTCACGTGTTGTCCCCTCCTGTAATGTAACATTATTGTTGCCCCAATACATGGCTTCATCCATTTTTAAGAGCCGGATCTGTTCCGGGCCGTTCTCCGGATCTGCCCCGTAAAAAACAAAAAGCCCCTCTTGCAATACGGGTTGCAAGGGGGAGCTTGATTTATTTTGCGATATTCCGTCCTTCTCAAAGGAGCCCAAACATAATACTACCGTTGTCCCGGAAAGAAGTCAAGACTAATCTTCTTTGTCGTTAACGTCTTCCTCGTCTTCGTCTTCGGTAACGTCGAAATCATCCGTGAGCAGTTCTTCGTCTTCGAAAGTTTCATCATCATCATCTTCGTCGATATCAGAAAACTCATCGTCAGCCAAATCTTCGTCCTCGGCCAAATCTTCATCTTCCTCGTCTTCGTCGGCGAAGTCCTCTTCTTCATCTTCGGCGACATCATCGATATCCTCAAGGTCAAGGTCTTCATCATCTATAAAGTCCTCTTCTTCCTCGACAACTTTCGCTTTTTTCCGCTTCGTTTTCACGGTGTGGGTCACTTCTTCGTCAATCTGGTCAACCGGGTACCAGGCACGGAGACCCCAAGTGTTGTCCCCCAGGCTGATAAATCTCCCGTCAATATTTAAGTCCGTATAGAACTGGATCATTTTGCTTTCGGTTTCTTCTTTCGGCAACCCCAAAATGGCGCCGATTTCCGCAAGCAAGTCCTGGAAGGAAGTCACTTGTTTTTTTTCCTCCAATATTTGTTCCGCCAACTCGATAAAAGACATTTCCTTCAGCTCTTCTTTCGGCAACTGTCGCAAGCTCACGCGTCGCACACCCTTTCTCATTGATCAAAACTGCTATATGGCAGGCAAATGCTAATCTTTGCATGATTTAATAGAAAACATATTTACCATTATATACAAAAAGCAAACGTTTATGCTAGCCCCGCGGCCTTTTCCGGCTTTTTTTATCCCGGATTTTTAAGCGGCCCGGTGTCCTCATCAGCCGGTATGCAAGATAAAACAGAAAAAAAGAGAGGATTAAAAAAGGGATGGCACCAAGTTCTTTACTGTATAAATAATACCCGGCCAGCAAAAAAACGATCATACCGCTGCATGATAGTAAAATTTTGATAAAAGAAAACAAACAGTCCACATCCCTTGAAAAAATAAGCGATTGACGAGTCCTACTCCCACCTTCCGCCTATTCAAGCACATCTCCTATATCCTTGTCCATTTTACATCCATCTGGCAGAAAGAAACAACAGAATTCTATGTGGAAAGAAAATTTATTTTCGTACTTGCCATTGAGCGAAAGCAAAAAACCGGCATTCAGCTGCCGGTTTTTTGCTTTTGGAAGCACACGCTGCTTTTTGTCCAGCGGCAACTCCTAGCGGAAAATGCTATTTGGGTCGTTCAGCTTTGCTGGCACTGTAGTTTTAGCTGTATCAGTATCCAACTTATCCTTTGTTGGCCCGGTAACGTTTGCAACAATACTAAAAGAATGGCCAGAACGCTTGGCACCTGCTTCAGTCGGAATATATAATGCTAATATCAATATTGTCGGTATGAGTAAACTCACATTATAATTGGAATATTATGTTAAACAGATTCTTTTTTTAAAAAGTTCCATCATTATCAATATACTGGAAACTTCAAAATTCAGAGAGTAGTTTTACTTCTCCCATTTTGCCAGCCATTCACAAAAAATGGAAACCACTATGCCGCGAGGAGATCTCTTCTATGAATAATGACTTACGATGCAGATCCATACCTAAAATGACCATATGAATACATAGCTCAAAAATATTATCGTTTTTATTGAAGGAGAATATTATGGAAGCATTAATAGAAGCTAATCGAATTTGTAAAAGATATAATCAAAAGAGCAGTAACATGGAATTGAAAGAAACATCCCTTACCATTCAAAAAGGAAAGATTTATGTCATTGAAGGGAAAAGTGGAGCAGGGAAATCAACCTTGTTAAATATTCTGGGAGGAATGGAGAAACCCACATCTGGAAAAGTATATTACAAAGGAAAATCCTTTTATGATCTAAAGGATTCGGAACAGGCTGCTATTAGAGGAGAACAATACGGATTTATATTCCAATCTTTTCAACTTATTCCGGAATTGACTGTAAAAGAAAATATAGAACTTCCACTCATGTTTATAAATAGGCATGAAAGAACAAATAAAGTGGAAGAATTAGCTGGATATTTAGGGATTGAAAATCAATTACATAAGCTTCCTGACTTTTTATCAGGAGGGGAACAACAAAGAGTAGCCATTGCCCGGGCACTTATTACTGATCCCGAAATTATATTTGCCGATGAGCCCACCGGTAATCTTGATGGAGAAACAACCAAAAAAATGATCCATTTATTCACAAGTCTGTGTAACAAAAAAAATATAACACTGATTGTTGTCACTCACGAAAAGAATTTATTCGAATTTCCAGATACTTTGTTTCTTATGAAAAACGGGAGATTGCAGGTGATACAAGAAAATGTTTAATTTAAGCATGAAAATTCTTTTATCGCGAAAAAAATGGTTATTTCTCATCGCTGGTTCAATTGCGATTGTTCTATCATCCGTAGCTTCTATATTTATTGCTTCTGAATCTGTAAGATCGGCAATTAAACAAAAGGCTCAGAATACTTACGGAGAACATACCGGTATGTTAACAAATATTACAGAAACAAAAAAATCATTGTTGAAGAGAAATAAGGGGATATCGGTAGGAGTATATCAAATTATTGGTAAAACTAAAGTTAGTAGTGATAGATTTGCAACGGTGGGCTGGATGGATAAAAAATCAATATTATTGGGGCATTTAAAATTAATAAGTGGGAGATTTCCGGAGAAGCCAAATGAGGTTGCGATAGAATCTGCGTATTTACAAGGCCCTTTAAAAAATTGGAGAATCGCGGAAAAAAGAACAATCAAAATTGGCAACAGCACGAAAAGCTTACGCCTTGTTGGAATAGTAAAAAATTATTCATCACAATGGTCAGTAGCCGAGGATTTTGAGAAGGGTGTCAATGACTTCCCGAATATATTTATATCTAAACAGTTAACTACCAATTATAAGAAAAATAATAGTTTTTTGTTCAAATATAACGAAAGCACAAAAGATTCGTTTGAAAAATCAATAGATCTTATTAATCACTATGACCAACAAGGCACTGTTAATAGTCGATTATTTAATAACGGACTAAATCAATGTGATACTATCAGGTCCTTATCGATTACATTTCAATTATTAATTGTGATTCTTTCACTATTTTCTATAAACAGTCTCATTTTATATTTTACCCAAGATCAACATAAAAAATTGGGTATTATGAAATCCGTAGGTGCAAGTCAACGAGCTTTATACCGCATATACATTTACCAAGCTGTTATTATTTTTGTTTTAAGTGCCTTATTTTCATTTCCTATAGTATATTCTATTCAGTCACTAATCATTCATTTCTCATACAGAGAGTATTTTTCTAACTTTATGCTGATGATTGAAATGGTTGGAATGAGTATATTACTATACATTGGATTATTCTTTATGATCTTATTTTTATTCCTTAAAAATGTTAAGGAGTCCGGCACATTACATGTACAAGAACTATTGAACCAGCAAAATCGTGTAAGTTTCAGCGAACGATATAAAAGCGTTTTTAAAGGCTTTCATTCTAGCTATGGAAAATTATTAGTGAAAGAATTATTTTCGAATCCGAAGCAATTCTACCTTACTGTATTAATTTTATGCTTTTCATCTTTAACATTCACATTTACAAATTATATTCAAAAAGATAATTTATATAGTTGGGAAGGGCTTAAATCCAAGTATTATTTAAACTCCCAAGAAGCTTTTAGCTTTAAAACACAACAAAATTTAAAAGTATTAAGTCACCAGGGATTAACCTTTACAGAAGCTGAAGTAAAAAAACTGGAAAAAACACCCGGGGTTTTATACATAGATAAAACTCCATTCATGGAAGATGTCGAAACGCTAATTGATCGGAAAATGATTACACCTTCCATTAACAATTGGATCTTTAATGAAAACTCTGCTTATAAAACTTATAATAATAAAATTATTATTCCGGATGTAAAATACGTTCTTCTCAATAAAGACGACTGGAAAAATATTGAGGCTCCAAAGAAATATAAAGATCTTGATGGCAAAGCATTCATTTATAATCCAGTTAACAAGAAAAACACAAACGAGGATAAAATCTTGGTTGGAAATACATTGACTTTAGTCAGATTGTATAAAACGCCAACCGGAATGAAAACCAGTCAAAAAAAGTTAAAAATTCTAGATGTTATTCATAAACCATTTAAATATAGAGTCAGCCCTTCTGTAGAAATAAAAAAAGATGACTTTATTATTTTGATGGACACTCAAACCGCAGTAAAATCTGGTTTGTTCCATGGGTTTAATGAACTTGAGATTTACACGAAAAAAGATATCTCTCATAAAGAAAAAATGAATCTTGATAAACAAGTAAAATCCTTATCGTCAACATTTCCTGGCAGCTTAGTGCAGAATACTTCTCAATTAATAAAAGACGATAGTAAAATTTATAATTATCTCAAGGTGCTTGGCATGCTTTTGTTTTTTGTCTCTCTTATCCTCACTGCGATTTCCGTCACGATCATGATCTTTAGCAAATATCAAACTCAGAAGAGACAGTGGGGCATTTACTTATCTCTTGGGATGAGTAAAAGAAAAATCATGCAACTCGTTTTTAGCGAAATATTCATTTATGTTTTTGTCTCTATGATTTTAAGTATGTTAATTTGTTGTATTGGATTGATAATGTTACCGCATCAGTATCCCCTTGTTTTCTATTTTAAATATTTTCTGTTGTCTATTTTAATTGAAATCAGTTTTCTCATTATCGGGGGCTATATAATAAATCGTTCCTTACAACGTCAATCAATTGCTTCTTTCCTTAGAAGGGATGAGTAACACGCCTTGGACATAAATAAAGAAGCGAAAAGCTATCGTGATATGATTCAATAGCTTTTCGCTTCTCTTTCTTTTTTTCTAATTCATTCGCAATATGAATAGAACGCGTGTATAATCGAAATTTTTGCCAGTTTTTTAAGAACAATACTTCTTGCAGCCAGCTCCTCGGATAGCATAACCTGCCCGTAATAAAGCCCTTAACTTATTCCGGCCAGAACATTTGCCTGTCGGATACGGGCAAGGCAGCGGGACTTTCTGTTCACATATTTCTTCTGTATTGGCCACCAATTTGGTAGAGGGTGTTGGTGATTTGGCCGAGGCTTGCGACTTTGACGGTTTCCATAAGCTCGGCGAAAATATTGCCTCCTGAAACCGCGGTTTGCTTTAATTTTTCCAGTGCGGCTTCCGCTTCTGCTTTGTGGCGGGCCTGGAAATCACGCAAATTTTTGATCTGCAAATCTTTTTCTTCCTTTGTTGCGCGTGCAAGCTGCATATTGTTCAGTTCGTCCTCGCTTTTCGGGTTTGGATTCAGGAAGGTGTTGACGCCGATAATCGGGAGGGCGCCGGAATGCTTTCTGACCTCGTATTCCATGGACTCTTCCTGAATTTTCCCTCTCTGATACTGGGTCTCCATTGCGCCGAGTACCCCGCCGCGGTCATTGATACGCTCAAATTCCTCCAAAACGGCGGCTTCGACAAGGTCTGTCAGTTCTTCAATGATAAATGAACCTTGCAGCGGATTTTCATTTTTCGACAATCCGTGCTCTTTTGTAATAATCAGCTGAATCGCCATCGCGCGGCGCACCGATTCCTCGGTCGGTGTCGTAATCGCTTCATCATATGCATTGGTATGGAGCGAATTACAATGATCCTGAAGGGCCATCAGCGCCTGCAGCGTCGTGCGGATATCATTGAAATCAATTTCCTGTGCATGGAGCGACCGGCCGGATGTCTGAATATGGTACTTCAGCTTCTGGCTCCGCTCATTCGCCCCGTATAAATCGCGCATCACAACCGCCCAGATTCTTCTTGCAACACGCCCGATCACCGTGTATTCCGGATCAAGCCCGTTCGAGAAAAAGAATGAAAGGTTCGGGGCAAAATCATCCACCTTCATGCCCCTTCCTAAATAATACTCAACATACGTGAAACCGTTTGCGAGCGTGAACGCAAGCTGTGAAATTGGATTGGCGCCCGCTTCTGCGATATGGTATCCGGAAATCGAGACCGAATAATAATTGCGCACTTTATGGTCAATAAAATACTGTTGGATATCACCCATCATCCGGAGTGCAAATTCAGTTGAGAAAATGCATGTATTCTGGCCCTGGTCTTCTTTTAAAATATCCGCCTGCACGGTGCCCCTGACCGTCTGCAGCGTCTTTTCGCGCACCTCCGTAAATTCCTCTACGGTTAAAACGCGCCCGAGCTCCGCTTCTTTCTTTTTCACCTGCTGGTCAATCGCCGTATTCATGAACATTGCCAGAATGACCGGCGCCGGGCCGTTAATCGTCATGGAAACGGAAGTCGAAGGCGCACATAGATCAAAACCCGCATACAGTTTTTTCATATCATCGAGCGTGCACACACTTACCCCTGACTCGCCGACTTTTCCGTAAATATCCGGGCGTTCGTCCGGATCTTCGCCGTACAGCGTTACCGAGTCAAAAGCCGTGCTCAGCCGCTTTGCCGGATCATCTTTTGATAAATAATGGAAGCGCCGATTTGTCCGTTCCGGTGTCCCTTCCCCCGCAAACTGCCGCTTCGGATCTTCTTCCTGTCGCTTAAACGGGAAAACACCGGCCGTAAAAGGAAATGCCCCTGGCACATTTTCTTTATACAGCCATTTTAAAATCTCGCCCTTGTCTTCCCAATCCGGCAGCGCCACTTTCGGGATCGGGAGCCCGGACAAGCTTGTTGTTCTGATCCTCGTTGTGATCTCTTTATTGCGGATTTTGACAGTGACCGTCTCCCCGCTGTATTTTTGCTTAACATCCGGCCAGCTTTTCAAAAGGGTTTTCGATTCTTCTGTCAGCCCTTTTTCCGCTTCCCTACGAAGCGCTTCAAGCGATGCGATCACATCCTCTGCTGCCCCGGACTCCTTTGCGGCCGTAATGGCGCCTTCGAGTTGAAACATTCTCCGTGCAAGAGAAGCCTGTGCCTCCGCCTTTTTATGGTACCGGCGGACGGTTTCCACTATTTCCCGCAAGTAATGGTTGCGGCTTGCCGGGATGATGGTATGCCGGTTGCCCGCTTCCTGTTTTTTTGAAAAAGACGAGCGAAAAGCCGTACCGCTCTTTTCATTGATTTTTTCCATCAGGGCACCATATAAGGCGTTTGTCCCCGGATCATGAAACTGGCTGGCAATCGTACCGTATACCGGCATCTCATCCAGGCTTTGGTCAAACAGCAGATGGCTCCGCTGGTATTGCTTTTGCACCTGCTTTTTCGCATCCTCTGAACCTTTCCGCTCGAATTTGTTGATCGCAATGAGGTCCGCGTAATCGATCATATCAATTTTTTCAAGCTGGGAAGGCGCTCCGAATTCGCTCGTCATCACATACATGGCAACATCGGAAACATTCGTAATTTCGGCGTCCCCCTGGCCGATCCCGCTTGTTTCGATCAAAATCAAATCAAAGCCGGCAGCCTTTACAATCCGGATGGCGTCATGGATGGCAAGGGAAAGTTCGGAACGGGATGCCCTCGTAGCCATGCTCCGCAAAAAAACGTTCGGATGGAAAATCGCGTTCATCCGGATCCGGTCGCCAAGCAATGCGCCCCCCGTTTTTTGCTTCGTCGGATCGACCGAAAGAACGGCAATTTTGCTTTCCGGATGGTCGTGCAAAAAACGGCGGATCAGTTCATCTGTTAATGAGCTCTTCCCCGCTCCCCCGGTACCGGTTATGCCCACGACCGGCGCTTTCTTCACAGCCGGCACCGCAGCTTCAAGGGCAGCGAGCGCTTCCTGATGGTTCAAATGGTTCTCGGCATAAGAAATCAGCCTGGCAACAGAACCGATCCGCCCTTCGCTTAAGCGCTCCACCTCTTTTACAAAATCCGCTTCCGTTACCGTCGGGTGGTCGCACTCCCGGAGCATGATATTGATCATCCCCTGAAGGCCGAGCTTTCTGCCGTCCTCCGGTGAAAAAATCCGCGCGATCCCGTAGTCATGCAGTTCTTTCATCTCACGCGGGATGATGACGCCTCCACCCCCGCCGTAAATACGGATTCCGGAGGCGCCATTTTCCTGGAGCAAATCATACATATACTTGAAAAACTCGAGATGCCCTCCCTGGTAAGAAGAAACGGCAATGCCCTGGACATCTTCCTGAATCGCCGCCTGGACAATTTCGCGTGCCGAGCGATTGTGACCGAGATGAATGACTTCCGCACCGCTTGCCTGCAAAATCCTCCGCATAATGTTGATGGAAGCATCGTGACCGTCAAACAAACTGGACGCTGTGACAAAACGGACCGCATGTTTCGGGCGGTAAATTTCTGTATCAGCCATCATATCCTCCTTGTCTTCATCAGGATTAAGTTAAAACGCATAAATGAACCCCGGGATGGAAAAATTCATGCCATCATATCCCTTGTCTCAAGGCCGGAAAACAGCAAATGGGTTTGCAGACGGATATAATCCTCAATTGTAAACTTCTTTTTAAATGCCCAGCGGCGGAAAGCCCACATTTCACCTTGGACAAAAATATTATGGGCGAGCATCTCAATCTCTTTTTCTTCCAGATCAAGTTCGCCGTTTTCCGCACATCTTTTAATCATTTTTTCAAATATGCCGACCATTTCCATTTCCTTTTTTAATACGTAAGGCAGTGCTTCTTTTGTCAGTGATTTTGCTTCCTGGTACATGACAAGCACTTCATCCTGCAGTT
Organism: Weizmannia sp. FSL W8-1119; assembly: GCF_038008605.1. Taxonomy (NCBI): domain Bacteria; kingdom Bacillati; phylum Bacillota; class Bacilli; order Caryophanales; family Bacillaceae; genus Heyndrickxia; species Weizmannia sp. FSL W8-1119. The sequence goes on from NZ_JBBOZL010000001.1 coordinate 3,018,383, forward strand.
CATCAACAATCCGGAAATAATGGGCAATTGCGAGTTTCAAACTTTCAAGCGTCCCCTGGCCGGCATCAATGCGCAGCAGCCTGTCGCGCACTTCATCATAAATCCGGTCGCACACCAAATAAAGGACATCCTCTTTTGCCCGGATATATTCGTAAAGCGTCCCGATGCTAAAGCCGGATTTTTTGGCAATTTCCCTCGTTGTCGTCCGGTGGAACCCCTTTTCCTTAAAAAGCGCGACGGCGGCATTGATCATTTGGTTTCTGCGCTTTTCAATCAGCCTTTCGTCCCTGACCGATGCCGGCACAAACTTTTTTTGGCTCACAAACGGCCTCCCCTCTCCGTCAGTCCCTTGTCAGCATTCTTGAAATGACAAGCCGCTGGATTTCCTGCGTCCCTTCGTAAATTTGCGTAATTTTGGCATCGCGCATGAACCGCTCAACCGGATAATCTTTTGTATAACCGTAGCCGCCAAAAATCTGCACGGCTTCCGTTGTGACTTTCATCGCCGTATCGCCGGCAAACAGTTTGGACATGGCGGATTCTTTTCCGTACGGCAGCCCGTTTGACTCAAGCCAGGCTGCCTGGTACGTTAACAGCCTTGCCGCTTCGACTGCAGTGGCCATGTCGGCGAGTTTGAAAGACACGCCCTGGTTTGCTGCGATCGGTTTGCCGAACTGTTTCCGCTCTTTCGCATAAGCTGCAGCCGCATCGAGCGCGCCCTGGGCAATGCCGACTGCCTGGGCTGCAATGCCGTTGCGCCCGCCGTCCAGCGTCATCATCGCGATTTTAAAGCCCTGTCCTTCTTCCCCCAGCCGGTTTTCTGCCGGCACCATGACATTGTCAAAAATGATTTCCGTTGTGGTGGAAGCCCGGATGCCCATTTTCTTTTCCTTTTTGCCGGTTGAAAACCCGGGAAAATCTTTTTCAATGATAAATGCGCTTGTACCATGGTGTTTGCTTTTCGGATCGGTGAGGGCAAACACGATGTAAATATCCGCCACGCCGCCGTTTGTAATGAAAATTTTGGAACCATTTAAAACATAATGGTCTCCTTCACGCCTGGCCGTTGTCACCATCGCACCCGCATCAGAACCCGACCCCGGCTCCGTCAAGCCGTACGCGCCGATTTTTTCCCCGCGGGCAAGCGGAACGAGGTATTTCTGTTTTTGTTCTTCTGTGCCGAATTTAAACAGCGGCCAGCTGGCAAGGGAAGTATGTGCCGAGAGGGTCACGCCGGTTGAGGCGCACACACGCGACAGCTCTTCCACCGCAATGCAGTATGCCAGAAAATCGCTCCCGATCCCGCCGTACTGCTCCGGCCACGGAATCCCGGTCAGCCCAAGCGCCGCCATCCGGTCAAAGATGCCACGGTCAAACCGTTCGTTCTCATCGCGTTCCGCTGCTGTCGGCGCTACTTCCTTCACGGCAAAATCGCGTACCATTTTCCGGATCATTTCATGTTCTTCACTTAAACGAAAGTCCATTTTTCTGCCTCCAATTTTTTTATTCAAGACAACTTAAAGCCTTTTCTCTTGCAATAATTGATTGCTGATCACGATTCTTTGGATTTCACTTGTCCCTTCATAAATTTGCGTAATTTTCGCATCGCGCATGAACCGTTCAACCGGATAATCTTTCGTGTATCCATATCCGCCGAAAATCTGAACGGCTTCAATCGCTGTATCAACAGCTGTTTGGGAAGCGAGCAGTTTGGCCATCGCCGCTTCTTTTTTGCAGCCCAGGCCGTTGCTCCGCAAAAAGGCTGATCGGTAGACAAGCAGTTTGCTGGCTTCGATGTTTGTTGCCATGTCGGCAAGTTTAAAACCGGTACCCTCAAATGCGTGGATGGGTTTTCCGAACTGGCGCCGGTTTTTTGCGTATTGAAGTGCCAGTTCATAGGCGCCTTCCGCAATCCCGAGGGCCTGTGCCGCGATCCCGATCCGGCCGGCATCCAGCACCGCCATTGCGATCTTAAACCCTTCCCCTTCTTCCCCCAGCCGGTTCTCAGCCGGAACCTGGAGATTTTCAAAGTGAAGCTGGACAGTTTTTGACCCGTGCAGCCCCATTTTTTTCTCATCCTTGCCGGTCCGGAAACCCGGCATGGTCTTTTCAATAATGAAAGCGGTGATGTTGTCGTCTTCCGTGCGGGCAAATACAATATACGTATCCGCCACGCCGCCGTTTGTAATGAACATTTTTGAACCATTGAGCACATAATGCCCGCCCTGTTTTACCGCTTTTGTTTTTAAATTCTTCGCATCCGACCCCGCCTCGGCTTCCGTCAGGCAAAAAGCCCCCAGGTATTCCCCGCTTGCAAGCTTTGGCAAATATTTTTGTTTTTGCGCTTCACTTCCGAAATATAAAATCGGCGCGGTCCCGACGGATGAATGGACGGAAAGGATGACGCCAATGGTCGCGCTGGCTTTGGAAATTTCATGAACAGCTATAACGTATGCAGTAAAATCCAGCCCCGCACCGCCGTATGTTTCCGGAATGGTGATGCCCATCAGACCGAGGGTTGCCATTTTTCCAAGTATTTCACGCGGGAACATGCCGCGCTCCATGTCGCCCGTAGCCGGCAAAATTTCTTTTCCTGCAAAATCCCGTACGGTTTTTCTTAACAAAAGCTGTTCTTCCGTAAACTGAAAATCCATGATCAGGTCCCCTTTTTTGGGTGGTCATACACGTTGAAGTTTTATTGCACTTCAATCATGACGGCATCGCCCTGGCCGCCACCGGAGCAGATGGCTGCGATCCCGGTCCCGCCGCCGCGCCGTTTCAGTTCGTATGCAAGGGTTAAAATAATGCGCGTGCCGCTTGCACCGATCGGATGGCCTAACGCAACCGCGCCGCCGTTTACATTCACCTTATCCAAATCGAGCTGTGCGATTTTGCTGCTGGCAAGGGCCACAGCGGCAAATGCTTCATTGATTTCAAACAAATCAATGTCATCAAGCTTTCTTCCTGTTTTTTTCAGGATTTCGTTGATCACAAGCCCCGGCGTCTGCGGAAAATGCTGCGCCTCCACCGCCACTTCCGCATGCGCCACCATCTTTGCAAGCGGCTTCAACCCTGCTTTTGCAGCCCGTTCAGCGCTCATTAAAACAAGTGCAGCCGCCCCGTCATTCACACCCGGAGCATTGCCGGCCGTGATGGTGCCGTCTTTGTCGAAAGCAGGCGGCAGCTGGGACAGTTTTTCAAGCGTCGTATCCGCGCGCGGCGGTTCATCCTGTTCAACAAGCAGCGCAGGGCCTTTTCTTTGCGGGATTTCCACCGGAACAATCTCTTCGGCAAACTTGCCGGAATGAATGGCTTCCAATGCTTTCTGGTGGCTTCTTAATGCCCAGCGGTCCTGAAAGTCGCGGGTCAGCCCGAACGCTTCCGCCGTGCGGTTTCCGTATGTGCCCATATGGACGCCGGAAAATGCGCAGATGAGTCCGTCATGGGTCATCATGTCTTTCAGCTGGACATCGCCCATTTTCAATCCCCATCTTGCCTTGGGCAGGAAGTAAGGGGCGTTTGACATCGACTCCATCCCGCCGGCTACAATGACTTCCCCGTCTCCCAAACGGATGATCTGATCCGCCATGGTCACGCTCCTCATGCCGGAAGCACACACTTTATTCACCGTTTCCGTTTTGACTTCCCACGGAATGCCGGCGTGCCTTGCCGCCTGCCGGGATGGGAGCTGCCCCTGGCCGCCCTGTAGGACATTCCCCATAATCACTTCATTTACTTCCCCGTTTTCAACGCCCGCTTTTTCCAATGCATGCCGGATCGCAATCCCGCCTAACGCGGACGCCGGAAGTGCAGCCAGTTTTCCCCCGAATTTCCCAAATGGCGTACGCGCCCCGTCGATGATCACCGTGTTCAACCATCTTCTCCCCTTTTACAATGGATTTATGATAAGCGCCGGCAATTTGCACGAACGCGAATCATCGTTCATTCATAGTCCCTTTGTTATTTGCTGCCAAAACAGCAGCGAACTTCCCGATGCTTTTGGAATGGATGAAAAGCGCCAATCGAGCGAACGCTCAATCATCGTTCATTCATGGCCCTTTGCCGTTCGTTTCCCAAAACAGCAGTGAGCCTTGCCTTACTGTGTGATTTATGAAAAGCGCCGGCAATATGCATGCGCTTACATTCCCAAACCATTATCATCCTGTGTGATCTGCCGCAAAAAAACGGCGGAGAATCTTCCTTTTGCATATCCTGTTCCCCGCCGCTTTTGCGCAGATGATTTGCCGGTTTACATACAACTGTTGCTAGCTTCCCTGCCGCGCATCCCGTTTTGCGGCGGTATCACCCGCTTAAGATACTGCAGCAGTCTGCCCCGGTGCCCCGCAGACCGAACGTTCCAGAATTTCGGCAACATCCAGGGTTTTCACAGTGTCTTCCACTTCTTTCGCTTTTGTACCGTCAGACAGCATTGTCAGACAGTACGGGCATTCCGTGCTGATGACGGTCGGATTCACGGAAAGTGCCTGTTCAGTCCGCGCCACATTAATCCGGTGCCCGGTATCTTCTTCCGTCCACATTAACCCGCCGCCGGCCCCGCAGCACATCGCGGTTTCACGGTTCCGTTCCATTTCCACAAGCTTTACGCCCGGGATCATTTTTAAAATGTCACGCGGCTGGTTATAAATGTCATTGTACCTGCCGAGGTAGCAGGAGTCATGAAAGGTAACCGTTTCATTGACTTCGTACTTCGGCTTTAAGCGTCCTTCTTTCAGCAGCTCATAAAGCACTTCGGTGTGATGGTACACTTCCCCTTCAAAACCAAAATCTTTATATTCTTTCTTAAACGTATTGTATGCATGCGGATCGATCGTCACAATTTTTTTCACGCCGTTCTTTTCAAACTCGGCGATGTTCTGGCCGGCCAGTTCCTGGAACAAAAATTCATTGCCAAGCCTGCGTGCTGTATCTCCGGAGTTTTTCTCCTTGTTGCCGAGAATGGCGAATTTCACACCCGCTTCATTCAGCAGTTTCGCAAACGACTGCGCGATTTTTTGGCTGCGGCTGTCGTAAGACCCCATTGATCCGACCCAGAATAAATACTCGAATTCCTCATCCGATTTTTTCATTTCTTTGACCGTCTTGACCTCGATATCTTCGCGCCCTTCACGCCACGACTCGCGCTCTTTCCGGTTCAGTCCCCAAGGATTGCCCTGGCGTTCAATATTTTGGATTGCCCGCTGTGCATCTGGTTTCATTTTTCCTTCGGTCAAAACGAGATAGCGCCGCAAATCAATGATTTTATCGACATGTTCATTCATAACCGGGCACTGGTCTTCGCAATTCCGGCAAGTCGTGCATGCCCAGATCTCTTCTTCGGTAATGACATCGCCGATCAGGCTCGGATTGTAATCAAGCGCTACAGCTGCCTCTTCTGCCCCGCGGGTTGCACTCTCCCGGGCGAGCCGGTTCCCTGTCGTGTTGGCAAAAGCAAATGCCGGAACCCACGGTGCTTTGGACGTAACGGCCGCGCCGTAATTGGTCAGATGGTCCCTCAATTTAATGATCAAGTCCATCGGTGAAAGCATTTTTCCTGTTCCGGTTGCCGGGCACATATTCGTGCAGCGGCCGCACTCCACACAGGCGTAAAGATCGACAAGCTGAAGCTGCGTGAAGTCCTCGATTTTCCCGACGCCAAAACTTTCCTGCGATTCGTCTTCAAAATCGATCGCCCGTAATTTCCCGGTATCCCCGAGCCGGTTCAGATACACATTCGCAGGCCCTGCAATCAAATGGGCGTGCTTCGACTGCGGGATATAGACAAGGAAAGTAAGCAGAAGCAACAGATGGATCCACCATGCCACGTAAAACACAACGGCCGCCGCGGTGGGCCCGATCCAATGAAAGGCTGCTGCAATCCCGGCTGCCACCGGTTCCGTCCATGAAGGCTCCTCAAAGTGCCAAATGATTTCCATACCGCCCCCGACCAGGACAGAAACCATTAGCCCGCCGATAAAGATGAGCACAAGCCCCGCTTTAAAATCGCGTTTTAAGCGGACGAGCTTCTCAATGTAGCGGCGGTAAAACGCCCAGCCGACCGCAAATAAAATCACGAGCGTGACGATTTCCTGAAAGAAAGTAAATCCGGGGTAAAGCGGCCCGAGCGGCAAGTGCGAACCCGGCGCAAGCCCCTTCCATATGAAATCAATTGCGCCGAACTGGACGAGAATAAACCCGTAAAACATCATCACATGGATGGCGCCGCTCTTTTTATCCTTGAGCAGTTTTTTCTGCCCGAAAACGTATACCCATATTTTTTTGAGCCGCGCCTTGACATTGTTGTCGAATTCCTGTTTTTTCCCCAATTTGATATACTGGATCCTTGTCCTTACCAAATACGCAAAAAGGCCAATGCCGTAAGCGGTTACAGACAAAAACAACAACCAGTTTAACCATAATAAGATGTGCATTTTTCTCCCGACGCTCCCTTCGTTCATTCGTGCTCGCACAAAAAAGCAGGTAATTTTCCGAATCTTGCTTACCTACATTATATAATGAATGAGCATTCAGTCAATCCTTTTTTCTTTATTTTTTTGAATTTCTTTGTGCCTGTTTCCGGCTTTTGTAAGTAGAATCGGCCGCATTTGGGGAAGAATAAAGACATGGACTCGACCACAAAAAAAATCGATTGAAGCGGGGAAAAAAGATATGATTTTGCTCTTATTCCTTTCTGCCGTCATAGTACTCATCATCTGGCTTTTCACCGATTACACGCTTGGAAAAAGGCATTTCCGCAAAACTCGCAAACAGCGCCAATATCCCGTACGGCACGGAGATTTTACTGTTTTTACATGCGGAGAAAATCTGTTTCCCCACTACTTTTCCGATATCCTGCATGCCAAAAAAAGCATATACGTCCTGTTTTATATTGTAAAAAATGATGAAATCAGCCGTGAATTTTTCAACCTGCTCGCAAAAAAAGCGCGCGAAGGGAAAGAAGTAAAAGTATTGCTCGATTGGGCGGGCAGCCGGAAGGTCACAAAGCAGATGATTGCACAGCTGAAAAACGCTGGCGTCTCGTTTGCCTTCAGCAACCGGCCGAAGTTCCCTTTTTTCTTTTACACGCTCCAGCAGCGGAACCACCGGAAAATAACCGTCATTGACGGGAAGACAGGCTATCTTGGCGGTTTCAATGTGGGGAAGGATTATATCAATGGCAACAAGTCGCTGTCTCCTTGGCGAGATTACCATTACCGCTTAACCGGCGGAAGTATCCGCGACTTGCAGGAGGAATTTATCAGGAACTGGGAAACGGCTACAGGAGAAAATATGCCATTTGAAACACACATCTCTCCCCATGAGGAGAAAAGCGGATGCCGCCACCGGATCATCCCGACTGCGGGCGATGAGCTTGAGCACCTGTTTTGCAGCCTGATTGATGAAGCCCGTGAATCGATTTTTATCGGTTCCCCGTACTTTATCCCGACTCCGGCCATGCACAAAAAACTGGTGCAGGCTTTGGCACGCGGCGTAAAAGTCACAGTGCTCACTCCCGATAGGGCGGACCATCCGCTTGTCAAAGAGGCCGCAAGCCGCTATTTCCGGCAGCTGCTTGAAAATGGCGCAGACATTTATTTGTTCAAGCCCGGATTTTATCACGCGAAAATTATGATCATTGACCGGACCGTCTGCAATATTGGAACGGCTAATTTTGACCGGCGCAGTGCCCGTTTAAACTTTGAAGTCAACTGCCTTGTATACGACAATGTGTTTATCCAAAAAATGTGCGCGGTCGTGAAGGATGATATGCGCCACGCTGCCCCTCTTACATCAGACGGCCTGAACCGCCCCGGATTGGCAACGAGGCTGGCCGAATGGGGCGTGAGGGCAATTGAAGGATTTTTGTGATGAAAAAGCCGGCTCTGGGCCAGTCGGCGCAATCAGGAAAATATTGCCTTCCGGAAGACCGGGGACACTGCGAGGGATGATGGGTGCTTGGCCGGCCTTGAATACCATCTTGCGGGCTGTAACGCATTTTGTTGCCCAGTAAATTTACCACACGTTGACTGAAAAAAGCACTGAACCCCGGGCTATCTTGCTGCCTGCAATCCAATTTGCTTTTCTTACACCCGGCGGCAATCGACCACCGGCTTACGGAAAAGCCGGTCCCTGGGACACTGAACTGAAACACCATCTTAATAAAAAAAAGCCGCCCTGAACCCGGAAACGGATGAGGACGGCTTTTGTCTTTACATTTTTTCAGGTGCGGAAACGCCGATCAGCTGGAGCGCGTTTTTCAGCGTAATTTGCACGGCCTTCACGAGGGCAAGGCGCGCTTTGGTGGCGTCCGCATGCGCCGGCTCGATCACTTTCACAGCATTGTAAAAGCTGTGGAAGTTGGCGGCAAGTTCGTTAATATAATTTGTAATGCGGTGCGGGATCCGCTTTTCGGCCGCATCAGCAATCACCTGCGGGAATTCTCCGAGCTTTTTCAGGACATCCGTTTCCTTTTCAGACCGGATCACGGAAAAATCGGCGCCTGTATCCGGCACAAACCCTTTTTCTTCCGCCTGGCGCAAAATACTGCAAATACGGGCATGGGCATATTGCGCATAGTAAACCGGGTTTTCATTGGACTCTGAAACGGCAAGATCAAGGTCAAAGTCCAAATGCGTATCCGAGCTTCTCATCGCAAAGAAGTACCGGGTTGCATCAAGCCCGACTTCGTCAATGAGTTCACGCATCGTGACCGCTTTCCCAGTCCGCTTGCTCATTTTTATTTTTTCGCCGTTTTTATACAAGTGAACAAGCTGGATGATCTCCACTTCAAGATTGCCGCTGTTATAGCCGAGCGCTTCCATTGCCGCTTTCATCCGCGGGATATAGCCGTGGTGGTCAGCGCCCCAAATATTAATCACCGTATCGAAGCCGCGGTCAAATTTGTCTTTATGGTAAGCAATATCCGGGGTCAAGTACGTGTAAGTCCCATCGTTTTTGATGAGCACGCGGTCTTTGTCGTCGCCGAAAGCCGTCGAGCGGAACCACGTTGCCCCGTCCTTTTCATAAATATGGCCTTTTTCGCGCATCAGTGTCAGCATTTCGTCAATTTTTCCGCTCTTATAAAGAGACGTTTCCGAATACCAGACATCAAAACGAACGCGGAAGTCTTCAAGGTCTTTTTTCAGTTTCGCCATCTCGTAATCGAGGCCGTACTGGCGGAAAAATTCGTAGCGCGTTTTTTCATCCGCGTCCACAAATTTCCGGCCGTATTCATCGGCAAGTTTTTTTCCAAGGTCAATAATATCCTGGCCGTAATAGCCATCTGCCGGCATTTCCTTTTCCATCCCGAGCGCCTGGAAGTAGCGCGCTTCGACTGACAAGGCCAGATTGTGGATCTGGTTGCCGGCATCGTTAATATAGTATTCACGGGTCACCTCATACCCTGCTTTTTCAAGAATATTGCACAGTGAATCCCCGACAGCGGCGCCGCGCGCATGTCCGAGGTGAAGATCACCGGTCGGGTTCGCCGATACGAATTCAACCTGGATTTTTTTGCCCCTGCCGGCATCTGAACGGCCGTAATCCGCACCATCGTGAAGGATAGAAGGGATCAGCCGGGTCAAATACGTATTGTCCAAATAAAAATTAATAAAGCCGGGGCCTGCGATTTCCACTTTTTCAATCGACGTTTTCGATTTGTCGATATGTTCGACAATCGCTTCCGCAATCTGGCGCGGCGCTTTTTTTGCCGCACGCGCAAGCTGCATTGCAATGTTTGCGGCATAATCGCCGTGCGCTTTTTCTTTTGGCTTTTCCAGCACAATAGCCGGAATATCCGCTTCCGCAACCAAGCCGGTCTTCATCACCGCTTCTTTGATTTCCGTTTTCAGCGTTTCCTGCATTTGTTCCGCAATGTTCATTTTGCTGCTTGTACCTCCTCATAATGGATCTTCATTTTATATGTACCGACCGAACCCCCATGCATATAAAGCCTGTATCCGAGGGAAAGCTGCCCGGAAAGCGGGCCTGTGCGCGTGTGCACAATCTCATCTGCCGCCGCTTCAATCGGGAATTGGCCATAGCCGTTTTCGTAAGTCCCCGGGCGCCTTGTCCCGGCACGCAAATCAAGCCGCATGGAGACCGCACCGCTTCTCAATACAAGCGCCCTTCCGCTTGCCATTTTGACAACCGTATAAATTTTGCCGGCTTCCTGCACTTCCTCGTACTTTAAATAGGCCGAACCGCCTTTTTCGTAATAATGGCCGAACAAAACCAGTTCGATTTTTTCCGCTTCTTCCTGGAAAATCTCCGTGGTCATATGTATTTTTACAGGGCAAGAAACGGTTTCCCCCGCCATTTTCCCACATCCTTTATTTCATCCATTATAACCCTTCCGGCGGAAAAATAATATGGTAACTCTCCTCATTTTATCATATATAATGGAGCTGCTATCCCGCAAGCTTAACTTTAAAAACCCGGCACCCGCCCCCGCAGCCGGTGCCGGGTTTTCCGTTACTTCACCCAGCCGAGCATCATTTCGCGCACGAGCTTGCTAGCCGTATTGGCTGTTTGCTCGGAATGATCATATACAGGTGCCACTTCAACAAGGTCACAACCAATGACATTCACGCCGGAACGGGCAATCGCATGAATCGATGCCAGCAGTTCTTTTGAGGTGATCCCGCCGGCATCCACCGTCCCTGTCCCCGGCGCAAAAGCGGGATCGAGCACATCAATATCGACCGTCACATACACATGGCGGCCGGAAAGCGCCGGCAACACTTTTTTGAGCGGCTCAAGCACTTCAAACTTTGCGATATGCATGCCGTTTCTTTCCGCCCATTCAAATTCCTCTTTTAAGCCGGACCGGATACCGAATGAATACACATTCGCGGGCCCGATCAACTCCGCCGTTTTCCGGATCGGCGTAGCATGCGAAAGCGGCTCGCCTTCATAATCCGTGCGCAAATCGGTATGGGCATCAAAATGAATGACAGCGAGATCCGGGTATTTTTTGTAAACGGCGCGGATCACCGGCCATGTCACCAAATGCTCGCCGCCAAGGCCGAACGGAAATTTCCCGTCGTCGAGCAATGTCCCGACATAATTTTCAATCATATCAAGGCTTTTTTGCGGATTGCCGAACGGCAGCGGCATATCTCCGGCATCAAAATAGCTGATTTCAGCAAGTTCCCGGTCAAGATACGGGCTGTATTCTTCGAGCCCGATTGAAACTTCCCGGATGCGCCCCGGGCCGAACCGTGAACCCGGGCGGTAGCTGACTGTCCAGTCCATCGGCATGCCGTAAAGCACCACCCGGCTTTTTTCATAATCCGGGCTTGCCCCGATAAAAACATGGCCTGAATAAGCTTCGTCAAATCTCATCTTTTTCTCCTCTTTTTCACAATTTCGGACACATGGAAAAAGTATAGTGAAATTCCGAAAAAAAGCAAGAATCTTTTTACAGCGGGCCACCCTTCCCATCATCCTTTTTTTCGGTTCCGGTGTTTAAAATTTCCTCTCTTACTAAATACTAAGGAAATAAGGAGAAAAAGAGGTGCGGATGATGGAGACACAGACAACACCAAAGATCCGGAAAGCCAAATGGGGCCTGCGCCTGATACTGTTTGCCCTGATTACTTTCGCCATCCTGCTGTCTGCCTTAACGGCAGCTGTCTATCTGTATGCAAAAATTCTCGGTCCGCCGCCGCTGTCCGTACCGCAATCAACGCTTTATTATGCACAAAACGGCAAACAAATCGGCGAGTCGAACAGCGGCCAGCAAAGATACTGGGTGCCGCTTGACGGCATCTCCGAAAACGCCATTGACGCGACCATTTCAATCGAAGACCGAAACTTTTACCATCACCACGGCTTTGATTACCGGCGCATGGCCGGGGCGGTCGCCGCCGATATGAAAGCAATGGGAAAGGTGCAGGGCGCAAGCACCATTACCCAGCAATACGCCCGCAACCTGTTTTTAACGCTTGATAAAACATGGGAAAGAAAATTAAAGGAAGCATTTTACACGGTCCGGCTCGAGTCCAGCTACAGCAAAGACCGGATTCTGGAAGGCTATTTAAATACGATCAATTACGGGCATGGAAAATACGGGATTGAAGCCGCAAGCCGGTACTATTTCGGGAAAAGCGCCAAACAGCTGACACTTGCCGAAGCCGCCATGCTTGCCGGGATTCCAAACGGACCCGGAGTCTACTCCCCTGTCATTTCGCCGGAAAAAGCGAAAAAACGGCAGCTTGCTGTTTTGCAATCGATGGTGAAAAACGGCTATATTACAAAAAAACAAGCAGCAGCAGCCGCCAATGAAACGGTAAAAATCATGCAAAAAGCGGATCCGGATACAAACCGGATCGCCCCTTATTTCCAGGACCTTGTGAAAAAACAGCTGAAAACAAAACTCGGGTTTGATGACCGGACGATTGCGCTCGGGGGATTAAAAGTATATACCACCCTTGATGTGAAGCAGCAAAAAATTGCCGAAGAAACAGTGAAGGAAATCATTCCGGCATCTTCGCAAATCCAGCTCGGTTTTGCGGCAATCAATCCGAAAAACGGCTTCGTAACCGCACTTACCGGGGGCCGCGATTATGCGGAAAGTTCCTTTAACCGCGCCACACAGGCAACGCGCCAGCCCGGTTCCACCATGAAGCCGCTCCTTTATTATGCTGCATTGAACCACGGATTCACGCCGGCAACGATGCTCAAAAGCGAACCGACCGTTTTCCGGCCGGGCGGATCTTCATACAGGCCGCATAATTTCAACAGCCAGTATGCCAATAGGGACATTACGATGATGCAGGCGCTCGCCGTTTCAGATAATATTTACGCCGTGAAAACCCATTTGCTGCTCGGGCAGGATGTGCTTGTCCAAACCGCAAAACAATTCGGCCTTACAACCCCAATGGAAAAAGTGCCGTCACTTGCGCTCGGCACATCCGGCGTGCACCTGCTCGATATGGTGAACGCCTACAGCCTGCTTGCAAACGGCGGCACTCAAAACGGGCCTGTTTTCATCACAAAAGTGGAAGATTATAAAGGCCGCGTCCTGTATGCATACGACAAACACGAGAAAAAACGGGTGTTGGACAAAGCGGCGGCGTTTGTCACCTCGCAAATGATGACCGGCATGTTTGACAAGCGCCTGAACGGCTATGCCCGTGTCACCGGCGCCTCCATTGTCAAAAACCTCACCCGCCCGTACGCCGGCAAATCCGGCTCCACCAACACGGACAGCTGGATGATCGGGTTTTCGCCCCAGCTTGTATCAGGCGTTTGGGTCGGATACGACAACGGGCAGGAAATCACGTTGGCCGCCGATAAAATGTACGCCAAAAAAATATGGGCCCGGTTTATGGAAAAGGCGCTTGACGGGCGCCCTGTAACGGAATTTAAGCCGCCCAAAGGCGTAACCGGTGTTGAAATCGATCCTGCCACCGGGAAAATCGCAACCGCTAACTGCCCGGTGGCAAGGCTGACATACTTTATATCCGGTACCGAACCGGCCGAGCCCTGCAGCAAACATCCCGCTGCAGGAGAAAATGAGTTGTACCCGAAAAAGCACCGGAACTGGCTTGAAAAACTGTTCCCGTTTTTTTAAAACAGCAAACAGAAAGGCCTGTCCGCTGTGCGGTCAGGCCTTTCCTGCTCCTTCAATGCATCGTGAAATTTCGGTCCTTTCCTTACGCAAAAATAAATGCGCGGGGTCAGGCCTTTAATGCTTCTTTCAATTCATCGCTGGATAAGTTCCACATCTCGCTGCTGTGGCCTTTTAAAAAGTCTGCCAGCACTTTTTTGGACCGGTCGTCCATATGGTCTACAATGATATGGCCCTTCATCGACTTGTCGAGGCGGTTGACATGTTCCGGCAGCGATTTGTAGCCGCGGCGTTTTTCCTTGTTGACCACCATTTCGCAGGCTGTCACCCCGTGATAATAAGGCCCGTTTTCGCCGCGTTCAATTGTCACCCACACAAGCCAGTACGGTTTTGCCCCTTCTTCCGGGACTTCCGAACGGTCGGGGAAAAATCTCACCCGTTTTTCCACGGCGCTCCTTGCATGCATCGCCCCAATATCGACAACCGCCGTGCCTTCATTGACATCAATGATCACCGGCGAGACATTTTCAAGGTTCAGCGCCCCGGTGCCAAAACTTTTATGGCCGTCAGTCGGCGCATTTTTAATAATATTAAATTCTGCCTTTTTCTTTTCTTTAGCCATCTTGCACATCCCCTTTCTCTCAATGGCAATCTATCCGAATACGGAAACAATGGTCTGGAATCCCTTCATAATCGACGGAACCGCACTGTTAAGCAGCGGCGAGATCGTATATCGGCCAAGCGGCGTGACCAGCAGGACCAGAAATACAACGATGCTGTATTGCTCGTACTGCGTCAATTTTGCCCGTACCCCCGGCGAAACCAAATCTTCTATGATCCGGTACCCGTCCAGCGGCGGAAGCGGAATTAAATTAAAAATAAACAATACGAGATTCAGCCAGACAAAATAATTGAAAAAGGAAAGGACAAACCATGGCAGGCCTGCGCCAAGCCCGGTTGCCACCAGCACATAAAAGATGATTTCCCCGATAAACGCCATCAAAAAATTGCTGGCAGGGCCCGCAAAAGATACCGCCACCCCTGCCAGGCGCGGATTTTTGAAATGGTAGCGGTTTACCGGGACAGGGCGCGCCCAGCCGAAGCCGGCGACAAAAATAAGCAGCGCGCCAAGCGGGTCAATATGCTGCGCCGGGTTCAATGTCAGCCGCCCCTCGCGTTTGGCAGTCGGGTCGCCGCACAAATAAGCTGTATAAGCATGGGAAAACTCATGGACGGTAAAAGCAATGATCAGCACCGCCGCGACAATCGGGATATCCCTTAACGGATATGCCAAAAACTGTTGTAATTGTTCCACGTACCGGTCTCCTTTAAAAACAATATATTGACTATAGTATACAAAATTTTCATTCGGTATTCACATGTTTTAAAAGTGCCACTTGCAGGCGGGCAAAAAAGACTTTACAATTTTTAAATGAAAACATCCAAAAGGAGATGCACCCTATGCCATATGTAACTGTCAAAATGCTGGAAGGCCGTACAGACGAACAAAAGAAAGCGCTGGTCGAAAAAGTAACGGCCGCGGTCAGCGAAACCGTAGGCGCCCCGAAAGAAAACATTACCGTTTTTATTGAAGAAATGTCAAAAAACCATTATGCTGTCGGCGGCGTCCGCAAAAGCGACGAATAAGGGAGAAAAAATCGCTAAGCCTGCTGGACGGGCCTGGCGATTTTTTTCAATTTTTCTATGTAATCGTACGCCTCGTTGATTTCCTCCTCTGTATAACGCTGCTTCGCTTTTAATGTAAAGATTTTCTCTTTTACTTCCTCTTTCGGAAGCGTGTCAAAATACATGACGGTTGAAACAAGTTCAAGGAAACGCGCATTTTGCCCGTTCATTTCTGCCAAGCACGCATCTAGCCCCGGCAGATCCGGTTCGTACATTTCCAGAAATTCCCGGCCTTCGTCTGTCACCGTATACCGGTATTGGACATATCCGCCTTTTTTCTCTTTTACTTCGTTTACAAACCCGAGATTGGTCAGTTCCTCTACTTTGAGCGTCAACTCTTCAGAATACGGGCCGTAAAAGTGGAACTCGAATTTTTCCTGAAACGGGAAGGATAATTTTTTCGCAATATAAATCATTTTTTGCAGCTTTTTACGCCCGACAATCTCTCCGCTTATGGCAAGCGCACCCATTATTTTCACATGATCTTCTAACACAAACCATTCACTCCTGACTAAATTTCCGAACTCCGGGGCAGTTTCAGCAAAGCGGCAATTTCCCTTTTCTTTTCCCCGTGTGTCGTTTCGTCTTCGATCAAATCAAGCGGAAAATACAATTTATGATCCGTTCTTCTTTTCCCCGAAATGGCGTCCACAATATCCGATTCCCTTGATAATTCCTTCAGGTCGCCGTTTCGCATCAGCAAATTGATCGGCAGCCGTTCCCCTTCCTCGCCCGGCCGGTAAAAATCGTACGGAAGGTCTGAAGACGAATCAATGACCAAATAATAGTTCGGGTCGATCCCGGCTTCTTCAAAAAGCTTTTCAAGCCGGCTGTGCACCTTAAATTCTTTTGCCGGGTCAAACTCAATGTATTTAAACAGATTCCGGTTTACAAAGCGGGCGCAAAGATCCCGCAAAACCGGGTCATCTTCTTCCTGCCAAACTTCAATATAATACAGCATGATGTGCTCATCCAGCTTTAAATAATCTCGCAGGGTAAGCCTGCCTTCAAAAAGCGATTGGAAATGGCTGGGCCCGTGTTTGAACGGATAACGGGCATCGTACAACGTTTTCGCGCGCTGCAAAATTTTTGTTAAAATCACTTCCGCACTTCTTGTCACCGGGTGGAAATACACTTGCCAGTACATTTGGTAACGGCTTAAAATGTAATCTTCGACCGCATGCATGCCGCTATATTTAAAAACGGCCTGGTCTTCATGCGGGCGCATGACGCGGAGCAGCCGTTCAATGTCAAAATGGCCGTAGCTGACCCCTGTATAGTACGCATCGCGCAGCAAATAATCCATCCGGTCCGCATCAAGCTGGCTTGAAATCAGGCTGACCACCAGCTTGTTTTCTGAAGTTTTCGCAATCACTTCCGCCACTTTTTTCGGGAAATTTCTGCCGACCCGCCGCAATACTTCATTGACTTCCGTCTCCCCGAGGATGATTTGCCTTGTAAACTCCTCATGGTCCATACCGAACACTTTTTCAAACGAATGGGAAAACGGGCCGTGGCCAAGATCGTGCAAAAGCGCAGCGCAAAGCGACAGCAGCCTGTCCTTTCCGTTCCAGTTCACCCGGTCTTTAAAAACATCATCTGTAATTCTCCTGACAATTTCATAGACGCCGAGCGAGTGGCTGAAACGGCTGTGTTCCGCCCCGTGGAAAGTCAGGTAAGTCGTGCCGAGCTGCCGGATCCGGCGCAAACGCTGGAACTCTTTTGTTCCGATCAAGTCCCAGATCACCCGGTCACGCACATGGACATAGCGGTGGACAGGGTCTTTAAACACTTTTTCCTCACTGAGCTTACGTTTGGCGTATTCCATGCTTTACCCTCTTCCTGATGTCGTAATTCTATTATACCGGGACAAGCCCGAGAAAAAAAGCTTGTAATATGCGGACGGGCAGCTTTTGGAAATGCGCGGGGCTAATGAATACCCCCCGATGGAAGACCGCCTCTTTCGAAAATGCTTGATTTTGCCGTTTCTATAGGGGAACCAGCTTGTGGCGCTGCATTTTTTAACACCGGCCGGGCGCGGTAAGCGTAAAACAGCGGCTCGCACCAGCTTTGACTCTGCACTTTTTAAACCGACCAGGTGGTTGGAGAGCATTGGCGGTCTCCATGCCCACAGCTTGTGGCGCTGCACTTTTTAATTAGGAAACCCGTTTTTCTCTTGCCATATTTTCCAATCCCCGCCAGCGTGTGGCTGCGCTTTTTAAACCCCTTGCATTTATCCGTGCCCGGGCAAACGCTAACGGGGCTTTTTGGCTTCCCCCGTGTACCCGCCTGTCTGTGTTGTCGAAAGCAAAAATCCGTTTGCGCGCTAAAATTCTATTATTTTTTTACCATATTGGTATAAATTGCGTGTTTTTTGTCCATTCTCTTAGTACAAACAAAAAATTTACATTTGGGGGTAATGAGAATGAAATCACGCCAAGATGCGTGGAGCGAAGAAGATGATTTGTTGCTGGCGGAAACAGTGCTCCGCCACGTGCGCGAAGGAAGCACACAGCTGAATGCTTTTGAGGAAGTCGGCGATAAGCTGAACCGTACATCCGCCGCCTGCGGTTTCCGCTGGAATGCGGTTGTTCGCCGTAATTACGAACAGGCGCTGCAGCTTGCAAAAAAACAGCGCAAACAACGCCAGCGCCTGCTTGGAAAAGACCAGGGCGGGAAAAAGAAACTGCTGTACCAGCCGCCGGTTCCAACACTCGAGGAAATTGGCGAAATGCCGCTTGCTGAATTTCCAGAACAACCGGCTCCGGACGGGGAAGAAGCTGAAAACGGCAGCCCGCAAGTTTCACAGCCGACCGAAAGCAACGGGGATATGAGCCTTGTCAAGGTCATCAGCTATCTGCAATACTTGAACAATACGCAATTCCAAAGCACGATTTTAAAAAGTGAGAATGCAAGATTGAAGCACGAAAACCAAGAATTGAAAAAGGAAACGGAAGAATTGAAAAAACGTGTCCAAGAGCTCGAAGAAGGTTCGGTTACCATGCAGGAAGACTACGAAACCTTGATGAAAATCATGAACCGCGCGAGAAAATACGTCCTTTTCGAAGAAGACGAAACCGGCGCGACCAAGTTCAAAATGGACCGCAACGGCAACCTCGAAAAGCTGGCAGAATAAGTTCCGGGCGGGCAAACACCAAAACCCATTGGGCGGTGCATGCTCAATGGGTTTTTAATGCCCGGAGCAGGCAATCCTCCGGGCATCGGCTTTTTGACCCCGGTGTGTTTTGTCTTTTGGAGCCATTCTAAAAAACAATTGGACGTTGTTACCCGGGGGTCTTTTTCAGTGCCCTCCCAGCCGCGTATCAAAATGTCTTTCATCCGCTTCATGAAGGATAAAACAGAGGCCATCACCGGCCCCAAATGTCCTTCATCCGCCCCATGAAGGACAAAACAATCTCACCACAACCTCCAAATGTCCTTCACTCGCCCGATGAAAGACAAAAACGGGCTACCGCCACTTTAAATTGTCCTTCATCCCGCACATGAAAGACAATGGACTCCGGCCACACCTCAAGAATGTCTTTCATCAGATCAAGGAATGGCCCATTATCATCCATTCTTTACAAAAACCGGGCGTTTCTTTCCAGCATGCGTTCATAATATTTGCCGTACCATTTTGTTTCCTGTTCCGAAAGCGGGCGGGACACAAGCCGGCTCCCCAGCGTCTTCAGCGTTTGCAAAAGCCGCATGAAAACGTCCTGGACCGTGAGTATTTCCTGTAAAAGCTCCGACAAAGAAGCCATCACTTCAGGACGGACACACGGGTATTGCAACTTTGTCTCCGCGCCCTGTTTTGCCCGCTCATAAAAATCCTGAACGAGTTCTGCCCTGTCGGCGCCGCTGCCCGTCACGCATAAATAAATCTGGACAGCCACCCCTCTCCTGACCCGCCGCTGGGAGATGCCGGCGAATTTTTTCCCGCCAATGCTCAAATCATAACTCCCCGGGCAGTACGAGCCTGCTATTTCCCCCGCTTCAATTACAACCGGAAAATCCGAAAACATCATTTGGACCAGCTTAAACATCGCTTCGTATCCGCGGTTGATATCCATCCCCTTTTCCGTATCCGGCATAACAAGCGAAATGTTCAGCACGCCCGTATCCAATACAACGGCAAGCCCGCCTGAATTACGGACAATATACCGGAATCCTCTATTTTTAAGAACAGCCAGCCCCTCCTCAAAAAAGGGCAATTTTGTATCCTGAATGCCCAGGCTGACGGTGTCGTGATGCACCCATGTCCGGACAACAGCCGGGGAGGCGTTTGCCCCTACAGAGGTGCACAATGTGTCGTCCATCGCAAATGACTGGGCCGCTTCAAACTGCGGGCCCAACCCGGACTGGTCCATCACCCGCCACTCGGGCTGCTTCAGCAATTGCAGCGCTTCTTCCATGTTGATCCTTCCCCCATTTATTTTACTACTATCATATCATGCCGGATTGACTACCAAAAAGCTGCTCTCGAAACCCCTCTATTGGCAAGGATTCGAGAGCAGTGCTGAACCATCGGCTATCGCATGCCTTAGTAAAAATTGCCCCGGCTGCACATAAATTCTCAATACGATCAAATTCAGCCTTTTCCCTTTTCTCCCCAAATTCTTCCATTATAAAATGCCTTCCCTCCGGCCGTATAAAACATAAAAAAGGTTTGGCATCATGCAAAAGCCAAACCAAAAGAAGGCAAGCACTCTAATCCCCGGCGCTTCCGGGGGGTGCAAGCCGGAAAAGAGGAGTCCCGGCTACATACCAAAGGCCATTTTCCCCCGCAATGTCCAACAGCTTTACTACTGTGCCGGCTGTTTGCCACTTTTCCGCTCATGCCGAATCATTGCGGCATGGATACACAGTTTTATTTCATTTTGTTAAAAAAATCACAATGCTGCCGGACGCGGACATTGCCGGCAATTTGCCTGCCGGGCTGCTCCCAAGGATCAACCCGCTCTCCTCCAAACTTTGTCCACCCAACAGCCGGAAGCCTGGCAACTCCCTTACAAACTTTGTGCCGCGGAAATCAAAGCCAAATGATAAACATCTTCCGCATTGCAGCCGCGCGACAAATCATTGACAGGCGCATTCAGCCCTTGCAAAATCGGGCCAACTGCCTCAAAACCGCCAAGACGCTGGGCCATTTTATAACCGATATTCCCCGCATCCAGATTTGGAAAAATAAACACGGTTGCATTGCCCTGAATCACGGAATCCGGCGCTTTCTTTTGTGCAACAGCCGGCACATACGCAGCATCAAACTGCATCTCGCCGTCCACCACAAGCTCCGGATCGCGTTCTTTTGCCAACCGGACAGCCTGCGCCACTTTCTCCGTCTCATCGGAATGGGCGGAGCCTTTTGTTGAAAAGCTCAGCATCGCAATCCTTGGTTCAATATCAAATGTCCGGGCAGTTTTTGCGCTCTCCGCGGCTGTTTCCGCCAAATCCTGGCTGTCCGGTGAAATATTGATTGCACAATCTGCGAAAACAAATTTCTCTTCGCCCCTCACCATAATGAAGACGCCGGAAACTTTTTTCACGCCCTGCTTTGTTTTAATGATCTGCAATGCCGGCCGGACTGTATCAGCCGTCGAATGGATGGCACCGCTTACCAGACCGTCCGCCTTTTTCAAATAGACGAGCATGGTGCCGAAATAATTGACGTCTTTTAATATTTGGCGCGCATCTTCCTCCGTCGCCTTGCCTTTTCTCCGTTCCACAAAAGCCTGCACCATTTCTTCAAAACCGGCATAGTCTTCCGGGTCATACACTGCAACGCCCTCGACGGAAACACCGATGGCCCGTGCTTTTGCCTGGATTTCGTCCTTGTTCCCGATTAAAACCGGCCGGATCACTTCATCGGATGCAAACCGTGAGACAGCTGTTAAAACTCTTTCATCCGAACTTTCCGGGAAAACAATCGTTTTGTTGTGCCCCCGCACTTTTTCTTTTATCCCGTCAAAAAATGTACTCACGCTCAACACTCCTCGTATAACGGTATCCATTTTAAGGATAATCCATTTTTCCGGAAAATCAAAGGCAAAAGAAGGCTTCTTTTAGACAATTTCGCGGCAGCCGTAATATTTTTTCCCTCTTCTAACCTGTGTTATAGTAAGGGAAGAGAAAAACATTTGGAGGGAAAAAAATGAGCGAAGCAGCAGAAACACTGGATGGCTGGTACTCACTGCATGATTTCCGTTCTCTCGACTGGGCGGGCTGGAAGGCGCTGCCTGCGGAAGAAAGGGATGCGGCTGTGAAAGAATTCCGGCAATTTCTTCAGCAACTGGATGCCATCCAAAGCAAACACGAAGGGGCTTATGCTTTATACACCATCACCGGCCAGAAAGCCGACTTTGTTTTATGGACGATGCGGCCGGCCCTGGAAGACCTCGAAGAAATTGAAACAGCCTTAAATAAATTAAGGATTGCTGATTTTACCATTCCGGCATATTCGTACATCGGTGTAAATGAACTGAGCAACTATGTGCGCGGCGGGAAAGCGGACGAGTCTGCATATGAAAATCCACGTGTCCGGGAGCGTCTCTACCCGGCATTGCCGAAATCTAAATACTTCTGCTTCTACCCGATGGATAAACGGCGCGAAGGCAATGACAACTGGTACATGCTGCCAATGGAAGAACGAAAGACGTTAATGAAAAGCCACGGATTGATCGGGCGCAAATATGCCGGCAAGGTAAAACAATATATTCTCGGTTCCACCGGGCTTGACGACTACGAATGGGGTGTGGCTTTATTATCCGATGATGCCCTGCAGTTCAAAAAAATCGTCTATGAAATGCGGTTTGACGAAGCAAGCGCAAGGTATGGGGAATTCGGCCCGTTTTATGTTGGCAGCCTGCTTGACGAAGAAAGGTTAACCTCCTATTTGCATATTGGTTAAAAGAAATCCTTCCAGCCTGCTGGAAGGATTTTTTAACGAAAGATCTTAAGCATAACCCGTTTCCGGCCGGCATACACATGAATGTAGTGAATGCCCTTGTTTTTTATGCATTTTACAAAAACCAGGGCAGACCGATATGCAAAATGGAGGGGGAAATCAGTTGGAAAACGGCAATTACACACCGCCCGTATACGGATATCCTTATTATTACCGGCAGTCCGCACAGCCTTATTACGGGGGATATTATCCGCAGTACCAGGTTCCCGGGGGGCAGCAAGCGCAGGCGCCATCACAGAACCTGCCCGGCCAGCTTCCGCTTGAACAATCGTATATTGAAAATATTTTGCGGCTGAATAAAGGAAAGCTGGTCACGCTGTACGCCACGTTTGAAAACAACCGGGAATGGAATGCTAAAGTGTTCAATGGCATTATTGAAGCTGCCGGACGGGACCATGTCATTCTCAGTGACCCGCAAACCGGGCAGCGTTATTTAATCCCGATGGTCTATGTTGATTATGTTGTCTTCTCTGAAGAAATTGAATATGAATACCCATATGGCAGCACAACGCAGGCCGGTCAGCCGCTGGCAACCTATCCGCCACGGGGATAAGCGAAAGAAAAAACAGCTCCGAAACCGGGCTGTTTTTTCTTACATCCACTTTACCGCCGCTATGCCGAGCAGTATCCAGGAAGCAAGGAACGCGACGCCTCCGATTGGCGTAATCGCACCAAGCACACTGATTTTCGTTAAGCTTAAAACATAAAGGCTGCCGGAGAAAAGGACGATGCCAATCAGCATCAACCATCCTGACCAGCTGAGCAGTGCGGATGATTTGAGGGTGCCGGAAAGAATGCCGATCGCAATCAATCCGAGCGCATGGTACATTTCATAACGGACGCCGGTCTCCCAAATATCCAGATACTTCTGATCCATGATCCCTTTCAACCCGTGGGCCCCGAAAGCCCCGAGCGCAACAGATATACATGCGTTAATTGCTCCGAGAAAAACAAAAATATTCATGCGATGCACTCCCGTTTTTTAATATGAAACGCTGCCAACGTAAATGTTCACCATACAAAGCTGGATGCCAATAGGAAGCTATGATGGCAGTGCAAACCGTATAAGAAGCTGCAGAGGAAAACAGGGACTCCCGCTTGGCTGGCGTTGTTTCAATTGTTTGCGATTAAAAGTCAAAAATAGAGTCCCCGTTTGCACCATCTTCCGTTTTCAACGGCTCCGGATTAAGCACCGGTTTCGGCACAGAAGGACCGGCAGGCAATGGCTGTTCAGGCTGGCTTTCCAATAAAACTTCGCACAAAGCTTTTACCGCATAGATATGCTCCCTGAGTTGTTCCGCCGGCATTGCCTGTTTTGCCTTTGCCAATTCCTGCTCCATTTTTTCCAAAAGCATTTCCGTTGTAATGGCCATATCCGCACCTCTGTTCAATTTCTATATAAAATAAATGAAATCTGTTGCCTACTGCAAAAAAGTATGAGCAATGAATATAAGTTTTTCCCCCAAGCCCGCGTTCCATTTGCACGATGACATTTTTTCCGAAGGCAACAGAACTGCGATATTTTATTCATTTTATATAGCCTGAAAATTTGTTTTCATCCCGCTGCTGTGATGCGTTCCCTGTAGCATAGGCGTCCAACCTGAAATTTGTAATCGCTAGGTTCATGACTTCCGATCGCATCATGGCTGCAGGGTGCCGGTCCTGACAATGTTTCCTTCCTTTGCTGGCCCGCATTTATCGTTTGCTTACATTTATTTTAACAGAGGCCAATTGTCCGAACAATGCGGAACGCTGTCATCCCTTGCAAAAAAATCGTCATGTTTCACGTGGAACATTGTCGGATTTCCGCGATGGAATGCGTTTTATATCTTTTCCTGTTCCGGCAGCTGCCAGTCCACTTCTTTTTCTCCCAACTTGCGCAAAATATTGTTGGTTTTTGAAAACGGGCGGCTCCCGAAAAAACCGCGATGGGCGGACAACGGGCTTGGGTGGGCAGCAGTTAAAACGAAATGTTTGTTGGTGTCGATCAGCGCTTTTTTGCTCTGTGCAGGCCTCCCCCATAACAGAAAAATGACAGGTGTTTCTTTCGCATTGATTTTCCGGATCACTTCGTCTGTAAAAATCTCCCATCCCATTCCCTGATGCGAATGGGCCTGCCCCTCCCTGACAGTCAACACGGTGTTTAACAGCATCACGCCCTGCTTTGCCCAGCTGACCAGGCACCCGTGCTGCGGAATCCTGCACCCAAGGTCGTCATGCAGCTCTTTGAAAATATTCCGGAGCGAAGGGGGAATCTCCACCCCCGGCTTTACTGAAAAACTGAGCCCGTGCGCCTGGCCCGGTCCGTGGTAAGGATCCTGGCCAAGGAGGACAACCTTAACATCCCGATAAGCCGTATAGTGAAAAGCATTAAAGATATCGAACATATCAGGATGGATTCGCTGTGTTGCATATTCTTTTTTGAGGAACTCCCTCAATTTTAAATAATATGGTTTTTGGAATTCCTCCTTTAAAAGCGGGCCCCAATCATTTTTAAAAATGTCCTTCATTTTATTTACAGCCCCTTTCTTTCCTATACTTTCATTTTATCAGTTTCCTTGTCCGGCGGCTGTAAAACTTTTCTTTGTTTAAGGACGGCAGGAAGCGGTTATATAAATGTCAAACAGTATCATCATTTTTCGGAAGGAGGAAGACAGGTGCATAAAGTAGAAGTGGTCGAAAACGGGCTCGAAGCGACGAAAAAGATAACAGAGTTTGAAAATGAAGGATTTGCGAAAGACAATATTTATATTTTCTCGCATGACAAAGACCGTTCAAAAGATTTAACCGACGCAACGGAAACGGGATCTGTCGGCATGGAAGAACAAGGAGTCATTGATTCGGTCGGCAATCTGTTCAGGGAGCGGGGAGATGAGCTGCGTTCGAAAATGCAGTCGCTCGGATTGTCGGAGATGGAAGCCGTACAGTATGAAAAAGTACTCGACGAGGGGCGCGTTGTCGTCATCGCCACGGATAACCAGGAGGGGCCTGAACACCTGCTATAAAACCGGACCGGGCCGGCGTTCCTTAAGCCGGCTTTTTTCTGCTTTTATTAGGTTAAATGGCTCATATTCAGCCATCCTGGGACGTGTCTTTAAACCAGGCCAATTAAACTAACAGTTGCAAAAATTATAAAAACAGATCACTTAAGAGAGACAAAAAACTGTCAGCTGATAATTCTAGTCTGCTCAATATGTAAAAAAAGGTAAACAGACTGGGTAGTACTTGACCTTTTTCAATCCGATGAACCGTTTTTTCGGATAATATGTTGCCTGCAAGATCCTTTTGCGTCAAACCCTTTTCTAATCTGGCAGTTTTTACTGCTACCCCTACATTTTCGGCATTTATGATTTTTTGTAAAAACATTTCCTCTGATTGAAATTGTTTGTCTTGATATACCATCAGCTCCCACCCCATATGATTTGAGTATTCTATTTTTGATTTACAAGTTTTGATTTACAAGCTTATCATTTCAAATTAAAAAAACGAACAATTAAAAATTCAAATCAATCACAAAATCTTTCGATACTTTTTATTTTAATAAATTACTGACTGTTGTCAACGAAAAATTTTTCGGCGTATGTGTCAAGTTTTTCTCGACAAGGTTTAAATATCGGGTATTCCAAGACACTCTTTTTGTACACTTTCGGCTACCGTGCTTTACTTGCTCGGTGTAATTTTCGGAAAAGATGTAATATTTCCGTATAAAGATGGATAACGGGGATGTTGAGGCGCGCGAAATTCACTCGCTTTCCGCGGGCGGCCGGCGAGCCTCCTCGCTCGTACCTCGCTGCGGGGTCTCTCCTGGCTCGCTTTTCCCGCAGGAGTCTCGTAAATTTCGCGCGCCTCAACGATCAGTCCCCACTGAGCCAAGCTTAAAACGAAAGCTCTAATATTTTGCTTAAATGTCCCATTGCCGATGAACTGCTTGAATGCAGGGCAACTGATCCGTGCTTTACGCCCACTGACGGGCGTACAGGCTGCTTGAATAGTTGAGACATCCTGATGGATTGTTGCAAGCTCCGTTGCTTTCTCGCGCTTCTTGAACGGTGTTTCAGATAGGTTTCCTGCAATGTCCCGTTAAGCATGCCCTGTTTCACCTTTACCATGGCTTCGGCGCCAGCTTTACTCCAATGCATCCCCCTTTTCTTCATTCTGAATGAGATATGCCTTTGATTTGATTCCATTGCCCCCAGGCCTCTCGCACCTTCCGGTACGTTCTCTACCTTGTCCCTCCAGTCAAAAATGCGGTCCCAGTTTTTTAGGATGTACGAACGAAACTCCTTGACTTTCTTAAGGCTCTTTTCATCCGTCAATGTGCTTTCATGCGTATCCAAATACAATGTGAATTGGTCTAGGTCATGCGTTCTAATCGCTTTTCTAATTTGCTCTTTGATCTCGCTCTTTCCGCCCCCGAATGTCCTTACGATGGCTTGTGCAACGTGGTAGGTATCCAGCTGGTTGAGCACCGGAAATTCCGACTGTGAGAATGCTGTTTGAAACCGTTCAGCTGTGTACCCCGCACCTCCATCACTATTTGTAATGACACGAGCTTTTTCTAGGGAATAGGTGTTGGCTGCTACAGCTTGGACTTCATCCCAAAATGTCTGGATGGATTTCGTCGTCATGATAACAACGGGATGGTGTAGAGAGACTCTTTTGCCATTGGTTTCCCATCCTTCATAGAGAATGGCGTGGTGGACTTCCAAACCCTGTTTCTTTTCTAGTCCCCGGACGAATATACCATCAGCTTCGGAAAACAGGTAATCTACCTTCTTTCCCTCAGGTAGTGAATCAGCTATTTCTAGCTCTTCTACAAGTGCCTTGTCGGCTTCAGCTTGCGTTTTCCCTACGTGTTTCACCATGTTCCCTACAGTTGTGTGACTAAGGCTCACTGCTGTCCATTCTTTTAAAATATCAGCTACCTCCCGATAGGTGTTCTCACTTGCCAACTCTGCCACCTTTAACTCCACTAACGGGCTGTATCGTTGGTATGGTAAAAGCCCTAACCATTCATCCAGAGGATAATGTGAATTCCCTTTCTGGTCATGCATTAGTGAACGTTTAAAGGTCACATTTCCAAATAAAAACTGAATGCTTCTGTTATCACTCCGGCAGTACTCCCAGCCATCCTCCAGCTTTTTTTGCTTAATTGTTTTATCTAACGTCTCAAATATTTCCCCAACCCATTGCGTAAAGGCATTCTGGATCAGAATTTTAACTTGTTCTTCAAATTCAATAAGACTTTTTGTATCCTTTAATAATCTAGCAATTATTGATATAATATCCATAGGAAGACCTCTTTCTAAATGTATTCGCCCACAAGCGTACATTTAAATGATAGAGCGTCTTCCCATTTTTTTCCACTCATCTGCCCTTCGAGTAAAATTTTACACATACTTTTTCGGCATCACTAAAGATATATGCTGAAATCTATCAGACACTTTTTCCAAAAGCTTTACTTCATCACCCATCCTTCTGTTTTCGAGGTAATTGCGATGTTACAGACTCCTTGTAGCCCAAGGGTTTGAAAAAAGGATAAAAAAATTTTCCCCCTAAAAAGAGGGGGAAACAAGCAAAAATGATAAAAAAATAAGGAGTGGACAAAAATTCCACCCCACTGAAACAAAAACAGGTGAACCCGTTTCCCCAGTAGGTTAAAATAGTTTTAGGACTAACATCTTAACACTGGGAGTTAACACTGGGAGGTTCACCTGTATGGCTATTATACCACAAATGAGTCTGTTTACATGGAAAGAAATTGAGATTCTTGGAGATTTAGACCGTCTTCGCCTTGTACTGGACTACATGCCTGATGAAGCGTTCATGCAAAGCCTTGAAAAGAAAAGGGGGAAGGGCCGTAATGACTACCCCGTTCGTGCCATGTGGAATTCTATCTTGGCAGGCATTGTATTTCAACATGAAAGCATTGAGAAATTACGCCGTGAACTCTCCCGTAATGGCCAATTAAGGGAGATGTGTGGCTTTGAAGGGCAGGTTCCAACTTCATATGCCTATACGCGCTTTCTAAAATCCCTAATCCGTGACGAAGAAATGATGGATAAAATGTTTGAGACTTTGGTAGAACAGCTCCTGGAACGGTTGCCGGATTTTGGTAAACGCTTGGCAATCGACAGCAAGGCGATCTCATCGTTTTCTAAACATCCGAACAAGCATGAAACCGAGGATGGTCGCCGGGATCTGGATGCAAATCATAGCCAGAAGGTTTACAGTGGTGTGACAAAAGAAGGCAACCCATGGCAAAAAGTTGTGAAATGGTTTGGCTACAAACTGCATCTGGTGGTGGATGCAACCTACGAGTTACCGGTAACATTCAAGGTTACAAAAGCGTCTGAGTCAGACATTACGGAAGGGCATAAACTCTTAGAGCAAATGGAAGAAAAGCAGCCAAAGCTTCTGAAAACAGCGGAAACGATGGCGGGAGACCGGGGTTATGATGACACGAAGCTGATTACGAAACTCTGGGATACGTATAAGATTAAGCCCATCATTGATATTCGCAATATGTGGAAAGACCCCGACAAAACACGATTACTCCCGGGAAAGGAAAACGTCGTTTATAACTACAAAGGAACCGTATCCTGCGTATGCCCTGAAACAGGTAAACAACGGGAAATGTGCAACGGGGGATTTGAGAAAGACCGCCAGAAACTAAAAAAACTTTGCCCGGCGAAACAAATGGGAGTGACATGTGAAGGCAAGGCTCAATGCCCCGTGGCACAAGGGCTCCGTATCTCATTATCTGAAGACAGGCGTATTTTTACACCCATTGATCGATCGAGCTATAAGTGGAAAAAAGAATACAACAGACGTACAGCTGTAGAGCGCGTGAACAGCCGGCTTGATACTTCTTTCGGCTTTGAACTTCATACAATTCGGGGAATGGCTAAAATGAAGCTGCGTTGTGGACTGGCACTCTGTGTCATGTTAGCCATGGCCTTAGGCCGGATCAAAGAGAACCAGGCTGAAAAAATGAGAAGCCTCGTTTCTTAACTTATCCACATAAAGGAAATCAATTTCAAAAAAAGCGCTTGTGGATCATTGGATTCGTGCGCCTTTTTTTAGATACATTTCTATATTTTTTCAACAATTATCTGATAACAGTACATTTTTTAAGCGTGTAAAATTGACTTTATAGTGAAAATGGGCATATATTTATCTGACAATATTATATTTCTGGTGGTGTTCTATTTGCATTGAAAGAAAAATTGTTAACATCGCAAAAAGCTCGTTTTCAGGTATAACTGGACACATGTGTCTATTGTCAACAAACACACATTTTAATAACATACACTTGAACAAATTGATAATTTCCAAGCAATAAATGATATAAATGTGCATAACATTTATATAAAAGTTATTAAAATAGGCCCTTCGGGTTAAATTAAAATAATAAAAATATTAAATTTTAAAAATGTAACTAATCCCGAGGGTCTACTTTTAAAAGGGAGGTGAATATAATATGGGATTATTCCACGTTGCATCTAAGTTTCATGTTTCTGCAGGAATAGCATCTGGTGTTGTTACAGCTGTATTGCATGCTGGTACTATAGCATCTATAATAGGAGCCGTCACAGTAGTTATGTCAGGTGGCGTTGATGCAATCCTCGATATGGGATGGACAGCGTTTATTGCAGAAGTAAAACATTTAGCTAAGGAATATGGCAAAAAAAGAGCTATTGCTTGGTAAAAACTGGAACAGCCAGGATCTACAGTCCTGGCTGTTAAAAAACATTTATTGATTTTTATTGTGGAGTGATGTTTATGGGGATTTTTAGGCTTGTTATGCTATATATCATAAATACATACTCAACCCGAGGTTTTTTAATAAAAAAGGTACTGAAAATAAAGAGCACTAAAAAATACATTCTATTGAGTTTTTTGTTTGAAGTCTTTATATCTGTATTTTTAATTTCTATTTTTAACAGGTTCTTTTTACCGGACCATAAAAATATTCTTATTGGAGTGGCTCTGATTCTGACTGTTGGCGACCAAGTGAAAGCTGTTATGACAACAAGAAAAATGTTAGATGAAAGGTACTTGGTCTATCATTTTAGCAGGTATCTCGGGAAGAATAACAATTTAATGAAAAAGGTTATACTGCTCGACTGGATGGTTAGCATGGTGCAAAGTTTAACCAAAATCGTGCCGTTTGGGGTGTTTTTTTATTTACACAGGATGGGAACGAAGTACATATTGATTGTGATTTTGTTCGAACTGCTCCTGTTTTGTATTCATTTACTTGGAAAATCGTTATCTTATCATAAAGGTTTCCGTATTGTACTAAACCTGACAACAAAAGCTTTGTTATGCTGCTTCGTTTATACCGTTGCTTCCATCTTCATGCAAATCATTTATGAATCAAGACGTAACATATCTACTTATGGATATAAATTAAAAGCCATCACAAATTTAAATAATCAAGCAAAAGAAATACTTCTAAGCTCAAATTTGTTTATCATTTTTAAAAATGCAGCCTTGTTTGTTAGCCATATGCATATTCTCACGGCTACTTTAACCGTGGTATTGCTATTCATCATTAGTATTATCATTTTTGCTTTCTCAAAAGATACGAAGGAAGTTTATTATCAAACGCCCTTCTTTGGTTTTTTATATAAAACATTGAATAAGGAGCACTATTATACCTATGCTGACTACTATTCTTTAAAAGCAAACTCAAAAGAATTACTGAACAATCCTTTTGACCTGTTTATCACGGGAGAACTTTCTGTCAGTACAGGAATTTCATTGGCCTCGGCACCTTATATTCATAATATCATCGTTACCCTTATTTTTATGTTTTTTCAGCTCCACATCATTCTGAAGGGAGCGATAAGCACTACAAGCTTTATCTACAAAAAAATTTTTAAGCTTGAACAAGAATGTTCTATGATGGAAATTTTTAAAATATATGAGTTAAAAAAGAATTGTATTCTATTCTCAAAATATGAATTATTAAAAAGAACGATCAATATATATTTATTTTGTCATTTGTTTTTGTTCTTTATTGCAACTTTGTTTATTTCGTTTCAACAAAGTCTATCTTTTTTGATTTTAATTCCATTTTTTTATGCAATAAAAAACGAATATGTTTTATACTCACTTAGAACCAATTATGACGTTTTTGTTTTATTACTTAGCAAAAGTAATCCTCCCAAAATTAACAGGCTGAATGAATTCGATGGATTCTCTTTAATTGCTACAGCGAATAATGTATTATCTAAGCTTGTAACCCAATTTACAATATTAGGGTTGATCATAATAGCGATGTTCAAATTTATCTCGGGGATTTATTGGCTCTGCCCCTTCTTGGCTATCGCCTTTACTCTTTTTGGACAAGTAGTTTACAGCAACAAGGATTACAAAAAAATCAAACAGTCCTGTCAATAGGTTTATTAAAACAAAAAATAACTAAACACGGGGATTTAAGAATTTATGAAAAATATAATTACCACATATAAAAAATACTTTTTTGTTTCTTTAGCCGTTTATTGTATTAGTTTTATAACCGGAGCATTCTTATCAAAATTTTTAAGTTTCAAGTATACCGAAAATGAGCAAAGATTTGTTGACCTGTTTCTTCATAATTATACATTGGGGCTTAAAATCATGGTATTAGGTTGGATTAGTTTGGGTGTAATTAGTATAATATATTTGGGGTATAATGGGGTTTTTTTAGGTGCTTTCTCATTTGCAATTATAAGAAACCATGGGCTCAAACCTGTATTAACCGGAATAATCCCACATGGGATTATAGAAGTAATTGCATTTTTGCTTTTTGCAACAATTGGCTTTGAAAGCCTGCGTTGCATTAACATTTTAAAATTGAATTCTAAAAGTGAACAAGAGTTAAGATATAAAGTTGAAATTATAAAGTTAGTATCGATTTTTCTTTTCGCAACCATTTTATTGGTAATTGCTGCATGGATTGAAGCGGACATATCACATGTATGAACGGAAGTGAAATAGATATGGAAAGGATATCAATAAAGCATTTAACTTATGGTTATGAAAATCAACCCAGGTTATTTAATAACGTAAATATCGAGATAGATCAAAACAGTATTGTAAGATTATATGGAAAAAACGGTTCAGGAAAGACTACTTTGCTGAAAATCATTGCAAATATTATAGACGATCCTCATCTGTCTTATGAGTTGCGGTTTTTTGGTGAAAAGCTAAGTTTTGCAGACATTCGCAAGCGTAGAGTATTTGTTGGAGACTCTCCTGTATTTTATGAAGAATTAACAATGGAACAAAATATTCAATTTTACAATTTGTTATTTCATTACGGCCCTGTATTCAGCAAACAAGTATATGAATACTGTAAAAAGTTTGATGTTGATGCCTATAAGAATGAGCAAGTGAAAAATTTGTCATTAGGGACCCGGCAAAAAATCTTTTTATCCATTAACTTATCGATCCCTTCAGAATTGGTCTTATTGGATGAGCCGTTTAATTCCTTGGACACTTCCAGTAGAAAAGTTTTATCTGACATCATCACACAAAGTAAGCAAAAAACGTTTGTTATTGTGTCACATGAAAAGGAAGCAAGCCTGTCTTTCACACATGAATTAAATAGCGAAAATTGGCAGTTAAAAAGTTTAAATAACACGGATGGGGGTGTGGGAGAATGAAATCCGCCATGTTCACGCTGGTACTAATCGCCATTTTTGTTTTTGTCTATATTAAAAAAACGGGGATTTCAAATATATCTATTCCAAAGTTATTGTTTATACCGGCGATTTTTATCGCAGCCTATTTTATAGACAAAAAGTTGCAACAGAAATTACGAAAATAAGCATTCATACCAGCAATTTCCTGGGCCAGTTGCCAGATTAAACATAGGTAAAACAACGATGGGAATGCACTTTTAGAAGAAGCTGGTCCGGAATTGCGCAAATTCATCGTTGTGGAACGCGACGTGAAGCAGGAGCAGTTTCCTCCCATAAACTAAAAACGCCGCACAAGATTGTTTCTTTTCACAAAGGGCATTGAAAAAAAACACCCATTTTGTAAAAGAAGGATACGTATGCCCTTTTTGAAGAAAAATGCCCTTTTTATTTTTATTGAATTTGAAAACCTGGAAGGAAAGCCAAAAATACGGGATCATTCATTTTCCAGCGCCTCGATTAAGGGTAATTTTTAATTCAAATAATAACATTTATGGAATCCTCATTTTTATCATTTTTTCAGTTATAAAAGCGCTTTTTGCATATAATGACGGAGACTATATAAGAAATACCAGCAGTTAATAAAACACAAAGCACAAAATAAAAACCTAATTTTAGGTTAGGAGATTGAAAAAATTTGAAATCTTTAAGGCTGAATGATTAACTTTGGAGAGTATAAAAGCAATCAAAATTATCAATATGACAGCAATAGTTAATCCGTTTTGATTGAACAAGTATATAAATGGAATTAAAATAAGCATATACATTAAAGAAATACACAGGGTTAAAAGCCCTATAAATAAGTAAGATTTTAAAGGCAAATTTTTATAAAAGACATATATAATTAAATTAACTAAAAAAGAAAAAATGCTTGAGATAAGACATAACGAAACACCCGTTAAATAACGTGCAAATACTATCCTATTGAAAGATACACCTGTTGTATTTAGAAAGTCTAAAAAGCCGGATTTATTATCATCATTAAATAGTGACTGAATACTATTTAGAAAAAGCATAGTTATAAATAGGGCTTGCTGAATAAACAAAAATTCCAGATTTGACAAGGATTTTGGCCACTTTTGTCGAATATAAAGTGTAAGGATTTTATAGGAAACGTGTAAAAAACCTTGCACTTGGAGGCCGTTACGATGTACAAAAAGACCGAACATCAATTAACTTTTGTAGAAGATTTTTTTCTACCATTCGGTGGAAAATGAAATAAAGAAAATCGCTGGGTCCGTCTTGCTGAATTAATCCCTTGGTGGAAGGCTGAAGAAAAGTATGCCAAGTCCTTCAAGAAAAAATTCAAAGGCGAAAAGGCTTATTCTGTCAGAGTTGCTCTTGGGGCTCTCTATATCAAAGAACGGCTTGGGCTATCTGACCGAGAAACAGTCGAACAGATCACGGAAAACCCGTATCTTCAGTATTTTATCGGGTTGCCTGAATTCCAGGAAAAAGCCCCATTCGATCATTCTCTGATGACTCGTTTTAGAAAACGTTTGGGTGCAAACATCATCAATGAACTGAATGAATGGATTGTTCTGGAAGAACAAGAACGCCAATCGGAAGAAGCATCTAAGGAAAATGACAACGATGATGATCACCATGATGATGACGATCATAGTAGTGGTGATCATCAACCTTCCGGTCCTGCTTCGGAAGAGAATTCAACTGGATCGGCTTCTCCTAAAACGAAGAACAAAGGAAAGCTCATTCTGGACGCAACCTGTGCACCGGCTGATATTGCTTACCCTACTGACCTGGGGCTTTTGAACGAAGCCCGTGAGAAACTGGAACACATCATTGATGTACTGCATGAACCGCACAAAGGAAAATTACGAAAGCCACGGACCTACAGAAAAAGAGCCCGCAGGGACTATCTTTCTGTCGCTAAGCAACGCAAAGCTGGAGCCCGGAAAATCCGGAAAGCTGTCGGCAAACAACTTGGATATGTGAAACGGAATCTGGAGATCATTGGAAATCTCATTTCCCAAAGCTCCCTGTCTCTTTTGAGCAAAGATGAATATCGACAACTCCTCGTGATTCATGAACTTTACCGCCAACAGGCAGAAATGTACAAAAAGAAAACACATCGGATTGACCACCGGATTGTGAGCATTTCACAGCCGCATGTCCGTCCAATTGTGCGTGGCAAGGCAAAAGCGAACGTGGAATTCGGCTCAAAAGTCGCCATTAGCGTTGTAGATGGCTATGCCTTGATTGAGCAACTCGACTGGGAAAATTACAATGAAGGGATCACCCTTAGAGAATCTATTGAGAACTACTACAACCGGTTCGGATTTTATCCAGAAGCGATTTTAGCAGATAAAATCTACCGAAACCGTGATAATTTGGCATACTGTAAATCTCTTGGCATTCGTCTGAGTGGGCCAAGGTTAGGACGTCCATCCAAAATGGAAGACAAAACCTTAGAACATGTGGCAAGGCAGGATGCCTCTGAACGTAATGCCGTTGAAGGCAAATTTGGCGAAGGCAAGCGCAAGTATGGGCTAGGCCTTATTCGAGCACGCCTCCAAGAGACCAGCGAAACAGTAGTAGCCCTTCAATTTCTCATACTGAATCTGGAGCGGAAGCTCAGGGTTCTTTTTTTAAAATTTTT
This sequence comes from Weizmannia sp. FSL W8-1119, assembly GCF_038008605.1. NCBI lineage: Bacteria > Bacillati > Bacillota > Bacilli > Caryophanales > Bacillaceae > Heyndrickxia > Weizmannia sp. FSL W8-1119. Next base: position 3,053,920 of record NZ_JBBOZL010000001.1, read on the forward strand.
GCACAACACTATTTTATATTTTGATAATCGGAATTTGGATTGTTTGTGACCGAATCTGATTCGTTCAGCAAGCCCTATAGTAGCTAGGGAATTTAATAAGACCTTAAGCGAAATTTAAGAATTGGATAAGAATGCCAGCCTTTTTTAACAAACAATCAGGAGGCAATGGCGCAGCAAGCCCATGCCCTGTTCCATCAAGCATCCGGCCGCTTTTGTGCCCGTCCCCGGGATTTGTATTTTTTATGGCAGTATTATATTCTAAAATAGTGTAAAGCTTATTTTAAAGGAGATGGGTGCGTGATGGGTTTAAAGAAAACTTTTACGCTGGCCGGTTCTGATTCGAGCGGCGGCGCGGGACTTCAGGCGGACTTGAAAACATTCCAGGAACTCGGGGTTTACGGCATGTCCGCGATTACTTCCATCGTTGCGATGGATCCTAAAAACGGATGGCATCATCATGTTTTCCCGATTGATGTCAACATTGTTGAACCGCAGCTTGAGACCATCCTTTCTGTCGGAATTGATGCCATGAAAACCGGTATGCTCGGTTCAGTGGATATTATTGAACTGGCCGCCCGTAAAATAGATGAATACCATCTCGACAAAGTGGTCATTGACCCGGTTATGGTATGCAAAGGCGAAGATGAAGTATTGCAGCCGGAAAATACGGATGCAATGCGCGAGCTTTTGCTGCCGCGGGCGACGATTACAACGCCGAACTTGTTTGAAGCCTGGCAACTGGCACAAACCGGCCCGATTAAAACCGTTGAGGATATGAAAGCAGCAGCGGTCAAAATCCATGAACTGGGCGCGAAAAATGTTGTCATCAAAGGTGGCAGGGGGCTGGATACGGATCAGGCCATCGACTTGTTCTATGATGGGGAAGATTTTGAAATTCTCGAATCGAAAAAAATAAAAACAACATATAACCACGGTGCAGGCTGCACATTTGCCGCAGCCATCACGGCCGAACTGGCAAAGGGCAACACAGTGTCCGGCGCAGTGAAAGTGGCAAAAGAATTTGTCCATATGGCGATTGAACATGGCTTTAAGCTGAACGAATATGTCGGCCCTGTGATGCACGGAGCCTATACCCGTTTTTCGCATACCAACTCTTAAGCCAAACCGGACCCTGCCGGAACATTCCGCCGGGGACCCGGTTTTTAATTTTTCCTTAAAGCGCCGCCGGTTGGTATAATGGAAAGAAACAGGAGCGGACGGCCAAAAGGAGGAAAAAAATGGAACCGATACAAAAACAAACAGCCCAAAAATGGCTGGACGAACTTGCCGGAAAACCGGTGTATATCCATTTGGAAACAACCAATGGCGCCTATGCCTCCCATGTCAATGAGTCATTTTTCTCTGCAGGCGCCTATATCCGCAATGCGCAAGTATCCTATGAACACGGAAAAATTGTTGGGGACGGCCCGTACCGGATCGGCCTGAAAATGAAAATCGGCTGGATTTATGCAGAAGGCCTGACCCACTTTGAAAAAGATGAATTCGACCGCCTGCTTTTTGCAGGCCACGGTTTTGACGGGAAGCTGGCCGTTGCCCTCGAATTGAGTACAACACCATTTGAGTGAGGAGATGAGAAAAATGGAAAAAGAGCGCCATGTTCTGGTGATTTTCCCGCATCCCGATGACGAGGCTTTCGGTGTATCCGGCACGATCGCAACCTATGTGAAAAACGGCACGCCGGTCACTTATGCCTGCCTTACGCTCGGGGAAATGGCGCGAAATCTCGGCTATCCCCCTTTTGCCACAAGGGAATCGCTGCCGCATATCCGGAAAAGAGAACTGCAAAAAGCGGCCGAAATCATGGGGATCCAGGATTTGCGCATGATGGGGTTGCGCGATAAAACGGTAGAATTTGAAGATGATGAGAAGATGGCCAAAATGGTACTCGACCTCGTCCATGAGCTGAACCCGTCACTTGTCATTACCTTTTACCCGGGCTACTCTGTCCACCCTGACCATGAAGCAACCGGAAGAGCCGTTGTCCGCGCGCTCCGCCGGATTCCTGAAGACAAACGCCCGAAACTCCACTGCGTTGCCTTTTCCAAAAACCATGAAGCGGAGATCGGAAAGCCGGATGTCCGCAATGATGTGAGCGGCGCAGCCGAACAAAAAATCGGCGCCATGAAAGCCCACCTTTCCCAGACCGGCTGGATGATGGCGGAACGGGAAGAAAAACTGAAGCAAAAGGACCCGGAAACCCTGGAATGGCTCCATTATGAATACTTCTGGACGTATGACTGGGAAAACGACCGGGTCCGGTAATGGTAAAAAGCGAGCCCGTAAAGGCGCCATGGGCTGAGTGGTGCAAGGGGCTCTGACGCCGTCATTGCAATATAATTGCCCCCCGGTTTACCAATATAAACGGGGGGCAATTGTGTTCTAACACATTTCAAGCATTCTGTAAATCGCTTTTGCCACGCCGTCTTCATCATTTCTTTTCGTCCGGTAGCGGCAAATTTCCAATACTTCATTTTCGGCATTTCCCATCGCAAACGGGTAGCCCACCCTTTCGAGCATGGAAATATCATTTAAGTTGTCCCCGATGGCCATCGTTTTTTCCATCGAGAGCCCGTGTTTTTCCGTGTATTCCTTGAGCGCAATCCCTTTTTGCGCCGACACATGGTTGATTTCAATATTGCGGAATCCTGATGAAGTCACTTTAATATCTGGAAAGTCTTTTTCAAGATCCTTGCCGATTTTCCGCAGCCTTTGTTCTTCTTCATTAAAGGCCAGTATTTTGTAAAACAAAATGGACGGATCGTGAAAAATATCCTTTGTATCTCCAATATTATGGACGTATCTCCGGATGCCGCGCTGCTCAATATAATTTCGCACTTCTTCCACCGGCACTTCAGGGTTTGCGGAATGGAACAAATCGACCAGCATATCCATGTTTTCCTCGTAATCTTCCGTATAAGTGCCTTTATTTGTAAAAAATTCATAATAAATGCCGAGTTGGTCGAAAACATCAGCAACCCGGGAAGCTGTCAGGGGATCCAGCCCGCTTGTTTTGAGTAATTTTCCCTTTTCATCCCGCACTTCGGCCCCGTTCAGCCCGATGACCGTACAGTCAATGCCGACAGGATCGAGCACAAGCCGCGCTTCTTCATAAGACCGGCCAGTTGTCACGACAAAGTGAATCCCTTTTTTCTGTGCCAATTTAATCGCTTCGGCATTTGCCGGGCTGACTTCCTGCCTTGAGTTGAGCAAAGTTCCATCCATATCAGACGCGATACATTCAATCATGATGCCAATCCCCTCCAGAAATATATGATACTGTTTTTCCTTGGTCCGGATGATGCTTCCTTTCCTGTAAGAAAGCCCGGATCATAAAATAACTGACCTCATCCGGCAGCAATTCCTTTATCGGCGTAAGCCGCCCGGTACCTGCCCGGCTTGCGGCATCGGCGATTCGCTCCCGGTACCTTTCGGGAATAAAGCGGCTCCATTCTACCGGAAATCCCTCGTCTGAACATTTGATCACATGCGTTTCAATCGTTCTTTCCGACATGCCGCGGATTTCCGCAATTTCACGGATCGTTTTGCCTTCTTGTAACAGGCGGTATGTCACATGATGGCTTTTTTCTTTCCCGTCTTCACGCGCTTTTTTTGTATGCGGCAATGCTTTCGGCTGCGCTTGCGCTTGTATCCCTTCTTCTTCCATGTATGTCCGGATCACGTGCATAAACAGCTCGGCGTACTGTTCCGCCTTTCTTTCCCCAACCCCTTTCACCTGCAGGAAAGCCTCCCTGGTTACCGGCATCCTGGCACTCATTTCCCTCAGCGACTGGTCGGAAAAGACAATATAAGGCGGTATTTTTTCACGGTCAGCAATCTCTTTGCGAAGTGTGCGCAGTTTTTCAAATAAAAGGTTATCGGTTGCAATTTGCTGCGCCCTGACACTTTCTTTCCGGAAAACCTGTTTTTTTGAAAGCAGGACTTCCACTGCCTTTTTTGTCAGCATAAGCACCGGGTATGTACCGTCTTTGGCACGCAAAAAACCGTCAGCTGTCAGAAAATCAATCAGTTCAGCCACTTCTTTTTGCGTTTTGTCTTTCATAATGCCAAAAGTGGACAGCTTGTCAAAACCGAATTGCCTGATTTTCTGGTCGTTTGACCCGGCCAGCACTTTTGCAATCATGGTTTTGCCGAACCGTTCCTGCATCCTTTTGACACAGGAAAAAACCATTTGCGCTTCTTTTGTCACGTCTGTTTTTGCGCGGGTATCCAAGCAGTTGCCGCATTTGCCGCACGGCTGTGCCTCTTTTTCGCCGAAATAATGCAAAATGAACTGCTGAAAACAGCCTTCCGTATGGCAGTAGTCAATCATTTTTCGCAACTTGGCATACTCGCCCAGTTTTCTGTCTTCGTTGGCTGACTGCTCAATTAAAAAAGTTTGCGTATGGATATCCTGGGGAGCAAACAACAAAATACAGTCGCTTTCTTCCCCATCGCGCCCGGCCCGTCCTGCTTCTTGGTAATACGCCTCCATATTTTTCGGCATATGATAATGGATGACAAACCGCACATTGCTTTTGTCGATCCCCATCCCGAAAGCGGAGGTGGCGACCATCACGGAAACATCATCGTATAAAAACCGGTCCTGAAAGCTGCCGCGCTCCGCTTCTTTCATCCCTGCATGATATTTTCCCGCACGAATGCCATTTTTAACAAGAAAATGATAAATGCGTTCGGCCTCTTTTCTCGTTGCCGTGTAAATGATCCCGGACTGGTTTTTATTTTTCAGGATGTAGTCCAGCACAAAGGCATCGCGGTCCTGGCCTTTCACCACTTGGAAATGCAGGTTCTCACGGGCAAAACCTGTAGCCACTGTGTTTTCTTCCGGAATCATGAGCAGCTGGCAAATGTCTTTCTTTACCTGCGGCGTCGCTGTAGCGGTTAAAGCAAGCGTCACCGGTTTTGGCTTGAATTGTGAAATTAGTTTTTCGATTAAACGGTAGCTTGGGCGGAAGTCGTGGCCCCATTGTGAGATGCAATGCGCTTCATCGACAGCGATAAGGGAGACATTGATGTTTTCGAGAAGATGCAAAAAAGGAGGAAATTCGAGCCGTTCCGGTGCGAGATAAATTAATTTGTATGCGCCCTTTGATGCAGCCGCAAGCCGCTCATTGATTTCTGTCGGATCCAGGGAGCTGTTCACATATGTTGCCGGTATCCCCATGCCTGAAAGTGTATCCACCTGGTCTTTCATCAGGGAAATCAGCGGCGAAATGACAAGCGTGACCCCTGATAAAAGCATGGCCGGCACCTGGTAGCAAACCGACTTCCCCCCGCCGGTCGGCATCATGCCCAGTGTATCCTTGCCATCCATGATCCGGCTGATAATGGCTTCCTGCCCGCGGCGGAAATGATCATAGCCATAATATTGCTTTAAAACCTGTTTGGCTTTTTCCATTGCTGCCACAAGGCTCCCATCCTTTCCGCAAAATTTGCCTCTATTATAACAGATTTTGCCGGGGTGGTATACGGAGAAAACCACCCCGGCAGTTGTCCGGCCGGTATATATTATTTTTTCAGCCCCATCGCTCTCAGCAAAGCATCATGGATATATGTGTTTTCATAAGTGCCTTCAAACAACGATGCGCCGCTGCCTATCGCCGTGAGCGGGATATCGACTGCCGTATGGCCGGAAGTTGTCCAGTCCACGACAAATTGCGCGCTTGAACCCGCCACCTGGAACGGTCCGTCTTCTTTTGAAATGCCGTCCCCGGATTCGTCGCTGTTATCGACATTTTCAACCGTCATGCCGCCGCAGTCATGGTCGGCCAGGACGAGCACAAGTGTATCCGGGTGCTTTTTCGCATAATCCTTTGCCACTTTTACGGCATGATCCAGTTGCCGGCCCGCCTTGATCAGCTGGGAGGCGTTATTTTCATGGGCCATTTCATCGATGGCTTCTTCTTCAACCATCAGGAAAAAGCCGTTTTTATTTTTTGACAGCGTGCTGATTGCTTTTTTTGTCATTTCCGGAAGTGAAACAACCGGGTCGTACTGGTCGCCTTGGCCTTCCTCTCGCTGTTCAAACATTTCTTCATTGGCAAAAAGGCCTAAAAGCTTATTCCCGCCTGCCTTTTTCAGTCCGGAAGCATCTGAAACATACTGGTAACCGAGCCGTTTCGCTTCGTCGACAAGATTTCCTTCCGTGCCTTTGCTTGCTTCGGAAGTATCTTTTGCCGGGTGGTCTTTATAAGCGCCCTGTGTGCCTTGCGGGTACCAGTAATCTTCCCCGCCGCCGAGCAACACGTCCACTTTGCTGTTTTTCAAATATTGCTTTGCAATTTTGCTCTGTTCAGAACGGTTTTTGACATGGGCACCGAAAGCGGCAGGCGTTGCATCTGTGATTTGGCTTGTCGTGACCAATCCTGTTGACTTGCCGGCTTGCTTTGCTTCTTCAAGGACGGTCCTTTTGCTTACTTTATTGGCATCGACACCGATTGCCCCGTTATACGTTTTAACGCCTGACGCCATAGCGGTCGCAGCCGCAGCCGAATCGGTCACCACGGAGGTGGAGCTTGTATGTACAACCCCCGTATACGGCATTTTGTTCATTTCAAGGTCCCCGCTCAGGCCGGTTGAAGCAAGGCGGATCGCATCCCGTTGCGCAGCCCCCATACCATCCCCGACAAACAGAATCACGTTCTTCGTCTTCGCGGAAGTGGCGTGACCGGTGTGTTGCGAAGGCTTGTAAGCTTTTGCATTTGCAATCCCGGATATCCCCAATACCGCCACTGCAGACAAGGCAATTGCCGCTTTCATCATACGGTTCTTTTTACCCAATGTTCTTCCTCCCCTTTTTCGTTTTGTGCTTACGCCTCTTATTGTAAAAAAGGATTTTGAAGGAAGTATGTTGGATTTGTAAAAGAAAGATATAAATCTTGTGTAGGGGCTTTTACAAAATTCCCGTTATCTTCGCAGCCTGAGGTATTCGTTTCTCGTTTCATTGTAATACTTCAAAATGTCTTCCCCCTTGCGCTGAAAAACACTTAAATAGAGCGCGTCAATGATATTCAGCTGCGCCATTCTCGAAGACGTCGTTCCGATCCGGAAATCTTCCTCGGTTACCGGCGTGCAAAGCCTAATATCCGCTTCTTTGTACAGCGGGGATTTCTCCATATTCGTGATGGCAATCACTTTTGCCCCTTTCCTTTTCGCAAAATCAGCGAGTTCGAGTACATCCTTCGTCCGCCCTGAAACGCTGAGCGCCACAAACACATCCATTTTATTCATATAGGGAATCAGGGAGATCAGGTAATGGTAATCCTGGGAAAAAATAGACTGGCAGCCCAGCCTTGTAAATTTATAGCATGCATCGACAGCGGCAGTTACCGACCCGCCGACACCGAAAAACACCACTTTTCTGGCATTTTCAAGCACATCGGCGGCTTTTTCCAGCTCTCTCCTGTCAAGTGAAGAAACACACGATTCTATCGCCTTTTTATTCCCATAAGTGACTTTTTGGAATAAATCATAAGGAGAATCTTTTTGTTGCAAAATTGAAAAATCTGTCATATGGCTTTCGGTTAAAGTTAAATTTTTCACAAGCTCCAGCTTAAACGTTTTAAAACTTGCCATGCCGATTGTTTTGCAAAACCGGACAACGCTTGACTCACTTACGCCGGTTTTTTCTGATAAATCTTTTGTGGTCATCGTCGGAACCATCTCAGAATGCTCCAAAATATATGTGCCAATTTTCTTTTCAGTGCCCGTAAAGTGATGCATTTCCTTTTGAATTCGTTCAAGTATTGAATCCACAACTTTTCCTCCATTTATAACCATCATCGTATACACGAGACAACAAGAGTTTTCCCTCCTTTACGCCTGCCTATTCACCAGTAAAGAAACCAGCGTTTTCCACATCATAGAATGAAACTTTTTCTTCGTCAATGGCATCGGAAAAATTCTGTTACAACCGCTTTCTCCCTATTCCCTTTCGCTATTTTGTATGATAAAATGAACATCATTTCGCAGGAAAGTTACACCATGACTTCCATCAAGGGGTGTTAGCATGCCATATATCCAACATCGGAATGCGATTCTGGCCATGATTTGTTTGTTTCTTATGCTCAGCCTTTCAACTGTATGGTTTTCCCATCGTACGGACAAAAGCAATGCTGCTGCGGCCCCGCCGGCACAAAAACCCGTTCCGACTGTTTTTGTACACGGGTATAAAGGAACGGCCCGATCGTTTAACGGGATGCTCGGCCGGCTGGAAAAAAGCGGAGTTGCTGAAAAAGCAATGGTGATTCGCGTCACAAAAGACGGGATGATTGTGGTCAATGGGGAAATTTCCAACCGGGCCCGGCATCCGATGATCCAGGTCATTTTTTCCGATAACCGTGCAAGTTTCCGGCAAACGGCCGGCTGGCTTGAAAAAACCATGCACATTCTTTATACGAAATACGATGTGAAAGAAGCAAATCTCGTCGGGCATTCGATGGGCGGTTTGATTTGCACAAAATATATTGAAGATACTTCCGGCAGGCGGCAATATCCGGTCATTCAAAAGCTTGTCACGATTGGAAGCCCTTATGAAGGCGTGCTTATCCGTGTTTTTAAGCAAAATCCGAATAATACCGGCGATGCGGCGCGCGACCTGCTTCCGGGTTCCGTAGCGTTCAAAGCTTTATATGCCAACAAAAACCGCTTCAGCCCGCATATTCAGGTGCTTGCCATTGCAGGCGTTGTGGAAAAACCGGCATCGGGGGATTCCCTTGTTTCCCTGGACAGCGCGCTTGGCGGCAGGTTCATCGTGCCGAAAAAGCAGTATACGTCCAAAATTGTTTACGGAAAAAATGCGCAACACAGCAGCCTTCATGAGAATAAGCGCGTGGACCGGATTGTCACGGACTTTCTTTGGGATGCAAAAAAATAGAAAAAAGCGGCGATACCTGCATAAAAGCAGCATTTGCCGCTTTTTTTTGCTTAAACCCGGGGAAACCGTTTTTCCTTTTCTGCCGGAACCGGCTCTTGCAATCTTATTAAAGTTGAAGCGATCCGGTGAAAAAGCAATCTGCCCTCTTCTTTGCAAGCAAAAGAATTAAAAGCGGTCCAATTGCTGGTACAGTTTCTTTAATGCCTGTTCAATCTCCGCGAGCTGTTTTTCGAGCGGGTGGAGATTCCCTTTTACATACTCAAGTTTTTCCAAATCCTGCTGCAGGCGGACATAATCCGCTTTCAAATCGGCAATTTGGTATTCCACTTCCAGTTTATCCATGATGCACCTCCTTTAAAGGAATGAAAATGGTAAAAATGGTGCCTTCTCCCGGCTTGCTTTCCACCTCAATCCTGCCGCCATGTTTTTTCGCTATGGTCTCCGCAATCGACAAGCCGAGACCGGTTCCGTCACGCACCCTTGCTTTATCTCCTCTGTAAAACCGTTCAAAAATACGGGGAAGGTCATGGGCGTCAATGCCGATTCCGCTGTCCGCGATTTCAATCGCGGCAAAGCTGCCTCTTTTGTACAACGACAGTTTGATGAACCCTTTTTCCGTGTATTGGCGCGCATTTTCAAGAAAAATATAAACCAGTTCCTGCAGCCTTGTCGGATCCCCCCAGACAACCGGGCAGTCCTGCAGGTTGTTCACAAGCAGAATCTCTTCCGGCAGCCCGGACTGGAACCGGCGGGCGATGGAAGTGCATAAATCATAAAGCCCTACTTCTTCGAAACGGTACGGCTGCACGTTCTGGTCGCTCCTTGCGAGGAAAAGCAAATCATCGAGCATGGCTGCCATTAATTTGGCTTCCGTTTTTAAATCGGCGACAATTCCCCTGCCGAACGCGCTCAAATTCTCCCCCTCTTCCCGTTCCAGCAGCTCAGCCGAACTGTAAAAAACGCTGACCGGCGTCCGCAGTTCATGCGATGCATCCGACACAAATTTCCGCTGCTTGTCAAAAGCCTGCTGGATGGGCACAATTGCTTTTCCGGCCAGAAAATAACTGAGCAGCGCAAGCACCCCCGTAAATACAGCAGCCAGGAATAGAAACAGCAAAAGCAGTTTTTTCAAAACAAGATGCGCGCCTGTTGTTTCAATTCCAACCACCGTGTACACACGGCCTATGCCCGGGACGGTTCTCATCCCGGCATGGTACATTGCATGCCGTTCTTTATATTCCGTTTCATACATGCCAGATGGGGAGCTTTTCTCCGTAACAAATTTTTTCATCTTTGTGTGGAAGCCGGGAATCAGTTCCTCTCCCTTGAGCAGGGTGCCGTCCGGCTTAAAAATATAGTAGAAATACGGATGGTCCGCTTCCTTCACCTTTTCGGCAGGTTTTCCTTTTAAACGTGCGATCCCGCTTTTGCTGATGGCCGCCTCCTGTTTCATATACTGGCGGATTTCTCTTGCTTGTTCCCTTTCCGCCACTTTTTGGACGGTTACATACATGACGGCAAGAATAAAGATAAGAAACAGAAAAAAGGTCAATATGTAAACAATGGTTAAGTTTTTCCGGATCGGTTTAAACATGGCCATCATTCATTCTGTATCCGAGCCCCCGCACAGTTTCAATCAAGGACCTTTCCCCTTCTCTGTCAATTTTCTTACGTACGCGTTTTACCAGGGCATCGAGCGCGTTATCGGAAATATCTTCGTCCAGCCCCCAAATATGCTCGATGATCTTTTCGCGCGGCAAAACAAGGTTTTTATTGCGCATGAAATATTCACAAAGCTGGTATTCCTGTCTTGTTAACGGGATCATTTTGCCATTTGCTTCCGCCTGCTTGGATTCAAGATGCAATGCCAGATAAGCGCATGTGATGGTTTCCTGATATGTTTTCAACTTCCTGCGGCCGAGCGCATCAATCCTCGCCACCAGTTCATCAAAGGCAAATGGTTTGACAATATAATCATCTGCGCCTGCCCGAAGCCCGGCAACCACATCATCAACTGCATCCCGTGCCGTCACCATGATAATGCCCCCCTGGAAACCCTGTCTCCTCAGTTTCCGGCAGATCTCAATCCCTTCCAGGCCGGGCATCATCCAGTCCAGCACCAGCATGTCATAAGACCCGAACACCGCTTCGTCATAAGCGCGTTCACCGTCCTGTTCCCATGCGACCTGATGTTTTTCTTTTTCCAGCATATGATGGAGCAATTTGCCGAAACGCCTATCGTCTTCCGCCAGTAAAATTTTCATATTTCATCCCCTCGTCCGAAAAGATTTCTTATTTTTATCATACCATGCGGGTAGAAAAGCTTCTAAGTTAATTTTGTTTTTTCAGTTTCATTTCAGATACGGCTTGTATACTGGGCCTGTAAATTAAAGAAGAAGGGGATTATCAAAATGGGAACACCGATACACCCGTTACTAGTGCATTTTCCGATTGCCCTGCTGATATTCGGGGTTATCTTTCAGTTTGTTGCACTGTGGAAAAAAGAATTTTTCAATAAGATGGCGCTGTATTTATTCGGCAGCGGTTTTGTGATGGGAATCGCCAGTTATATGACAGGCGACTCCGCGATTCCGGATGCAAGGGAAAAATGGGGGCAGGCGGTACATTCGATGGTCGAAACACATGAACATTACGCCCTGATTACCATGGCGATTTTCGGCGCCGTCCTATTTTTCAAACTGCTCGCCCGTTTCAAACCGTATAAATGGATCATGCCGCTTGTGCTTGTCCTGTGCATTGCTGGCACAACCACGCTGGCTTTGACCGGCCATTACGGCGGGAAAATGGTCTATAACATGCCGGGCGAAACATCTGCACCGGCAAAATAAAGGATATGCCGCTTTATCGCGTTTCCTGCGTTAAAGCGGCATATCTTGCATGGGCAGCTTCCAGCAATCCTTGCGGGGAAAGAGTGATCTGTGTCCCAATTTTTCCTGCGCTTACAACGATTTCATCAAGCGTTGCTGCGCTCTCATCGACAAATGTCACATAGTGCTTTTTCATACCGATCGGGGAACAGCCACCGCGGATATAGCCGGTATATTTTTGGATATCTTTCACATGGATCATTTCGATCTTTTTCTCGCCCGCTGCTTTTGCGGCTTTTTTCAGGTCGAGTTCTGCCGCAACCGGGATGACAAACACATAAAGTTCACCGCTGTGCCCCTGCGTGACCAAGGTTTTATAAACGGCTTCCGGCGGTTTGCCGATTTTTGCCGCAACGGAGATGCCGTCGATTTTCCCGTCCTTTACCTCATACGACAGCATGCCGTACGGGATTTTCTGCGCATCAAGCAGCCGCATCGCATTTGTTTTTGCTATTTTTGCCAAATTCACCACTTCCTCCAGAGGCCTGTTACTATCATTGTACCGGTTTCGGGGCGGATTTTCCATCAAAACAAAAAAGCCGGCCTGCACGGGGCGAGGCCAGCTTCCTTTATTTACGCACACCTTTTTTCTTTTTCTGGTCGATTTCATCTTTTCTCCCCGTGGAGAATTCCACGAGTTCTTCTGCAACCTCATTTCCAAGCTTGGCATTTTTATTCCGCTCAGCATTCTGGTTTCCGTATTTTTGCCTGCCCATTTGCACGCTCCTTTCCTTTTTTACAGCTATATTTTGCATTGAAAAAGGAAGAATATGCGGCTTTCAGATTAATGAATGATATGGGATACCATCCACGGCGTAACAAAAATGGAAATGGCCGCAACGATAATCATGCTGACGCTGGAAATGGCGCCTGACCGGGCGCTGAGTTCAAACGCTTTAGAGGTGCCGATCCCGTTCGCATGCGTTCCAAGCAGGATGCCATGGGCAATTTCGTTTTTAATGCGCAGATGCTTGATCAGCCACGGCGCCATCACAGAGCCGATAATCGCGTTCAAGATCACAAAGACAGCCGTTATAGACGGCACGCCGCCGATTTTTTCAGAGACGCCCATTGCAATCGGGGTTGTGATCGTAAACGGGATGATACTGTGCTCCAGGCTTTTGCTGAAATGGAAAAGCGTGGCGATGGCCGAGGAAAGGAATACTGCCATCAGCCATCCCGCCCCGATGCCGATTAAAATTTCAACCGCATATTGGCGGACGATTTTAAAATGGCGGTAAAGCGGCACAGCAAAAGCAACAATGGCCGGCTGCAGCAAATCCGTTAAAACAGAGGTGCCTTTCTGGTAGTCCCGGTACGGTATATCTTCCCCGAGTAAAAAGGCGCCTAATAATACCGGCGTGACCAAGAGCGGGGAAACAAAGATTTTTTTATATTTCCCGTGCAGTTTTTTGAAAATCCAGTAACTTCCAACCGTTAACAGCAGGCACACAATTTTAACGATCACGCATCTTCACGCTCCTTCGATTTGCAATTTTGTCCGCAAGCCATCCCGAACAAGCCATCGCGGCAATCAGGCTGATCAGGATCACAACCAGGATTTCCGGGCCGTTATGGACAAGCAGGTTTCTATACTTTACCATGCCGACTGCTGACGGAATAAAAAACAACAGCAGCTCCGCCATCAGGAAATTGGCCCCGATTTCAATCCAGCCCATTTTTACAATGCCGAATTGCAGCAGGAGAAAGAGGACAATCATTGCCAGCATGCTGCCCGGCAGCGGGATGCGCAACAGTTTTGCGACCGCGCCCATGGCTTCAGCGAACAGATACAAACCGGCAATCTGTAACATTCCGATCAGGATTTTTTTCAATATTTTCACCTTCTATAACTAGTTTACCGCGCCTGCGATAATAGGTAAAATGAATATATAGAATGGTAAAAATGCCTTTTATCTATACAAGGAGGGTTCCAGTTGGATATCCAGCATCTCCAGTACTTTGTTTCCGTTGCCACCCACGGCAGCTTCACGAAAGCCGCCCGGGAATGTTATGTATCGCAGCCGACAATCAGCAAAATGATTAAAAGCTTTGAAGCAGAACTCGGCGTCCCCTTGTTTAACCGCGCCGGGAAAAAAATCGTCTTAACCGATGCCGGGCAGGCCGTTTTTCAGCAGGCGCAAAAAACGCTGAAAGCTTTCCGGCAGCTGACAGATGCGATCAATGATGTGGCCGGCCTGAAAAAAGGCACGATCCGGATCGGGCTGCCGCCAATGATCGGGTCGCGCTATTTTCCCCGGGTTATTGATGAATTTCATCATGCCTACCCGGATATTAAAATCCAGCTCGTGGAGGATGTCACAAGAAAAGTAGTCCATGATGTCGAAAATGGGACATTGGATCTCGGCGCCGTCGTGATGCCGGTTGATGATGAGGTGTTCGGGCATTTTTCGTTTGTCCATGACCGGCTTGTGCTGCTTGTGCACCCGTCCCATCCGCTTGCAGGCTGCACAAGCGTCCGGCTGACACAGCTGAAAGAGGAGGGATTCATTTTTTTCCACAGAGATTTTGCCCTTCACGACCAGATTATAAAGGAATGCCTGAAGCTCGGGTTTATGCCGAATATTGTTTACGAAAGCACGCAGTGGGACCTTATCTGCGAATTGGTGGCGTCCAATCTCGGCATTGCCCTGCTGCCGAGTACGATATGCCATGCGTTTAACCCGGAACGCGTCAAAATCATTCATCTGGAAGAACCTGTCCTCCCGTGGAATCTGGCAATCATCTGGCCGAAACACCAATACCTTTCTTTTGCGGTAAAAGAGTGGATCCGGTTTACAAAGAACTTATTCGGCAGCGGGATCCGGCCTGCCGTGCCGCAGCCGGAAGAAGCAACGAAAAAAAGAAAGTAAAAAACAGGCGCACGGGTTCAGCAACAGGGAAAATCGGATCAGCAGGGGCGGGGTTTGAGGCACCTGCGAAATTTGCCTGAACCGGGACTTCTCCTGATGATCCGGTTGGACTATTTCACGTTTTAAAGCACTTGTGAAGCTCCCTGAAATCAAAAAAACCGGCTTGAAGCAGCCGGCTAAGCTTTGATGTCAATCCTGTATGTTTCAAACCAGTAATGGATCTGGGCGAGGTAGGCAAGCAGCTGCGGGCCCGTCATCAGCTGTCCGAACCACGGCGTCCGGAATGCTTTCCCGTTTGTCTCCATCAGCTCCATTAATTGATCGCGATGCAGAAATTCATACAAAATGGAATCTTTCTGTTCCAAAACTTCACTGAGCCACCGCTTCACCGCTGCCGTGTAAGCCGGATGGTGCGTTTTCGGATACGGGCTTTTTTTTCGGTATAAAATCTCTTCCGGCAAAATGCCCTCCAGCGCTTTCCGCAAAATGCCCTTCTCCCTGCCGCCGTACATCTTCATCTCCCACGGGATATTCCAGACATACTCCACAATCCGGTGATCGGCAAACGGCACGCGCACCTCGAGGCTCGCCCCCATGCTCATCCGGTCTTTCCGGTCAAGGAGCGTTGCCATAAACCAGAGCATATTGATGTAAAACAGCTGGCGGCGCTTTTTTTCCAAATCGGTTTCGCCGTCCAAAAGCGGCGCTTCTGCCACAGACGCTTCATATTTCGACATCACGTAATCTTTTAACTGCAATTTTTCCTGCCAGCCTTCTTTTAACAGGCCGATCCGTTCACCGAGGGACCGCATCCACGGGAAGCCTTCACGGTTCAAATCATCTTCGCGCCGGAACCACGGATACCCGCCGAAAATTTCATCCGCGCACTCACCCGAAAGGCTTACAGTAAAATCCTTTTTGATCTCGCGGCAAAACCAGAGCAGCGATGAGTCAACATCCGCCATTCCCGGCACATCCCGGGCGAGAACCGCCGCTTTTAAAGATTCGGCCAGTTCTTCCTGCGTGATCACGCAATGATGGTGGACTGTATCAAATGCTTCTGACATCTTGCGGATAAATACCCCGTCAGCATCCGGCTGAAAATCATTCGCTTTGAAATAGCGGTCGTTCCCTTCGTAATCAATGGAAAAAGTATGCAGCCGCCCTTTTCCTTCCCTTTGAAAATGGCCTGCAGCAATGGCGGTAATGGCGCTTGAATCGACGCCGCCGGATAAAAACGTGCAAACCGGGACATCCGAGACAAGCTGACGGACAATCGCATCCTGAATGAGCGAACGGATCGTTTCCGCCGTTTCCTCTGCTGCCTCCGTATGCGGCGTGCTTTTCACGTTCCAGTACCGCCACACTTTTAATCCGTTACGATCCATCTTCAGCGCATGTGCCGGGCGCAGTTCCGCCATGCCGCGAAATATTCCCGTCCCCGGTGTCCTCGACGGCCCGAGCCCCCATATTTCGGCAAGCCCTGCCTCATCCACTTCCGCTTTCACGTCCGGGTGGGCGAGCATCGCTTTTACTTCCGAGCCGAACAAAAGCCCGCTTCCGTGTGCTTTGTAAAAAAACGGCTTTACCCCGAGGCGGTCGCGTGCCGCAAATACCTGTTCCTTATTCCCGTCCCAGACCGCAAACGCAAAAATACCGTTCAGACGGTCCACACATGCCTCTCCCCACTTGATATAAGCGGTTAAAAGCACTTCCGTATCCGAGTGGCCCTGATAAGTATAGCCTTTTTTCAAAAGCTCCGCGCGCAAATCTTCCGTATTGTACAATTCGCCGTTATAGCAAATTGTATACATCTTTCCGTCCTTTTGCCGCGTCATCGGCTGCACACCGCATAAAGGGTCAACAACGACGAGCCGTTTATGGCCGAATGCCGCATGCGGCGAAAGCCAGTAATTCGTATCATCCGGTCCCCGTTTGGTCAACGTCTCTGTCATTTTTTTGACCGTTTCCAGTTCACTCCGCAAGTCTTTTTGAAAATCGACCCATCCGGTTATTCCGCACATTCCGGCTCACCCTTCCTGAATTTCTCTACTTCCTGCGGCCCATGCAAAAGCCGCTTTGCCGTGCCATTTTTCTTACCGGCTGTATTAGTATATAGGCGCATGCCCGGAAATGTGCATGGCCCGTATGTGTAAAATTTTACGTGAAGGGGTAACGGGGTGGAAAAAAATGGGAGGCTGTGGTGTGAAACGAAGTGAAAATGTCTTTTATGGTAAAATAAAACCTGAATTATTCACAGAAATTCAGAAACTTATTATAACTTATGGATTACCAAGCCTTTTCGGCTTTATTGTAATTCATTAAAAAAATGAAAAAAGAATCCATTTCTGTTAAAGTTAAAGTAACCAAAACAAAAACCAAACAGAAAGGACTCTTTATATGGTTACTTTAACGCAAAAAACACTTGATTTCAATCATAAAATTAAATTGTCAAATGATGGAGGTTCTCTTTCCTCCGATACAGGTGAGTTTCTTTTTAGAGAATTCGATGAAAAAATTGGTTTTTCAAAGACTTTAGTTAAGTAGGGCTTGCTGAACGAATCAAATTTGGTCAGATACAAGCCAAATTCCGATTATCAAAATATAAAATAGTGTTGTGTAAAAATTAAAAAAAAGAACCCTGAGCTTGCGCTCCAGATTCAGTATGAAGAATTGAAGGGCTACTACTGTTTCGCTGGTCTCCTGAAGGCGTGCTCGAATAAGGCCCAGCCCATACTTGCGCTTGCCTTCGCCAAATTTGCCTTCAACGGCATTACGTTCAGAGGCATCCTGCCTTGCGACGCGTTCCAAGGTTTTGTCTTCCGTTCTGGATGGGCGTCCTAACCTTGGCCCACTCAGACGAATGCCAAGAGATTTGCAGTATGCCAGATTATTACGGTTTCGGTAAATTTTATCTGCCAAGATCGCTTCCGGATAAAATCCGAACCGGTTGTAGTAGTTTTCAACAGATTCCTTGAGAGTGGTCCCTTCATTGTAATTTTCCCAGTCGAGGTGCTCAATCAAGGCATAACCATCTACGACACTGATGGCGACTTTTGAACCGAACTCCACGTTCGCTTTTGCCTTGCCGCGCACAATTGGACGGACATGTGGCTGGGAAATGCTTACAATCCGGTGGTCAACCCGGTGTGTTTTCTTTTTGTACATTTCTGCCTGTTGGCGGTAAAGTTCATGAATCACGAGAAGTTGCCTGTATTCATCTTTGCTTAAAAGAGACAGAGAGCTTTGGGAAACAAGATTTTTAATGATCTCCAGATCTCGTTTCACATATCCGAGCTGTTTGCCTACAGCTTTCCGGATTTTCCGGGCGCCAGCTTTACGTTGCTTAGCGACAGAAAGATAGTCCTTGCGGGCTCTTTTTCTGTAGGTCCGTGGCTTACGTAATTTCCCTTTGTGTGGTTCATGCAGGACATCAATGATATGTTCCAATTTCTCACGGGCTTCGTTCAACAACCCGAGGTCTGTAGGGTAAGCAATATCAGCCGGTGCACAGGTTGCGTCCAAAATGAGCTTTCCTCTGTTCTTCGTTTTGGGAGAAGCCGATTCAGTTGAATGCTTTTCTGAATCGGAACCGGAAGGCTGAAGATCGCCACGATCATGATCATGATCATTACGATCTTCATCATCATGATCGTCATCGTCGTGATCCTGATCATCATTGTTGTCGTTTTCCTTAGATGCTTCTTCCAATTGGCGTTTTTGTTCTTCCAGAACGATCCATTCATTCAGTTCGTTGATGATATTTGCGCCCAAACGTTTTCTAAAACGAGTCATCAGAGAATGGTCGAATGGGGCTTTTTCCTGGAATTCAGGCAAGCCGATAAAATACTGAAGATACGGGTTTTCTGTGATCTGTTCGACTGTTTCCCGGTCAGACAGCCCAAGCCGTTCTTTGATATAAAGAGCCCCAAGAGCGATTCTGACAGAATAAGCCTTTTCGCCTTTGAATTTCTTCTTGAAGGACTTGGCATACTTTTCTTCGGCCATCCACCAAGGAATCATTTCAGCAAGACGGACCCAGCGATTTTCTTTATTTCATTTCCCACCGAATGGTAGAAAAAAATCATCTACAAAAGTTAATTGATGTTCGGTCTTTTTGTACATCGTAACAGCCTCCAAGTGCAAGGTTTTTTACGTGTTTCCTTTGAAATCCTTACACTTTATATTCGACAAAAGTAGCCAAAATCCTTGTCAAATCTGGAATTTTTGCTTATTCAGCAAGCCCTAAGTACTTGAGACTTAACGATTCAAGGAAATATTATCTTCATTCAAATGAAAACTTGTTACGTCAAAAAGTCTATCAACTCATTGCCGGGTATGCGGAAGATGATGCGGCTGATCAGTTGACTCATGATCCTGTGTTTAAGGAAATCATTGAAACTCCAACACTTGCTTCCCAGCCCAGTTTGTCTCGCTTTTATACACGATTTGATAAAGATTCAATTGAACAATTAAATCTGGCTAACCAAGAAATGCTTGATAAGATTCATTGTTTTCGACAATCGAAAGAGTTATTTATCGACTTGGATTCGACTCATTCGGATACATATGGGGACCAAGAATCTTCGTCATATAATACTCATTATGGCACGATGGGTTTTCATCCATTAGTCGCCTTTGATGGTGCGACTGGTGACTTTTTGAAAGCACAACTCCGTCCCGGAAATGTTTATACATCAAATGGTGTGGTGGAATTTATTCGGCCTCTCATTAAACATTATAACGAAATGTTTCCGGAAACTACCCTGTTTCTTCGTGGAGATAGCGGGTTTGCTGTTCCGGGATTATACGATCTGTGTGAAGAAGAATCTGTTTTGTATATTATTCGGTTGAAATCGAATTCACAACTACAAAGTTTAGCGAAGGAATACCATCCTTCTTCCGCACCTTTAGATGTTTCCAAGACGGAAACCTATTATGAAGAAACGATTTACCAAGCAAAATCATGGTCAAAACCAAGAAGGGTGATTATTCAATCGGTACGTCCTGCAGGTGAGCTGTTCTTTACCCATTCCTTTTTTGTTACTAACTTTGAATTAGCTTTTCCTCAAGATATCGTCCGAGCTTATCAAAAAAGAGGGACGATGGAAAACTATATCAAAGAAGCAAAAAATGGCTTTTACTTTGATCATATGAATAGCCACGCTTTTCTAGTGAACGAAGTAAAAATGATGTTAACACTTCTTGCATATAATTTGACCAATTGGTTACGAACTCTTTGTTTTCCGGAAGGTCAAAAAACGATGCAAATTGATACGATACGTACTCGGTTAATTAAAGCGGCAAGTAAAGTCGTGAAATCAGGCAGATCCCTTTACTTCAAACTATCATCGAGTTTTGTGTATCAAAATTTCTTTTGGGATGTACTGAATCGAATTCAAAAGCTACAATTGGAATGACCAATAGAATACTTCTCATAACTGAAAAAATAAATTTTTCAGTCAAGGGGCAAGTATGCCCAAAATACCAGAGTTGTTCTATTGAAAATTCAGTTATTTTATGAATTGGCTACGGTTCTTAATTAAATACCGTTATTTTCAACTAATTTAACAAAATTTATCAAATGGGATTTGTAGCTATGAATATTTCAGGTAAAACTATATAAAATGGACAAAATATTGCCGTTCTATTGCCTGCCGCAAAAAAGTAGTTCTCATGCAAATGGATGCTCGGGCTTGATGTAAAAACTTAAGTTCATTTTATATAAGTTTTTTTACAGAAAGGGTTGAGCCGATGATTTCCGCTTTGATCATCATCCTGGCGCTCGTCTTGTTATTGCCTTTTTTTGTGCCATTTGTCGAGCGCAATTTGGAAATATTTTTGTTTATCATGGGATGGGCTGCGGCCATTGCCGGCGGTGTCCTAGACAAGCCTCTGTTGAGAAAGGCTTTGGAAGACCCGGTTAACATCACCATTGCCGTATTTGTAGCCGGCCTGTTGTTCCGCTGGCTGGAGCGGCCGCTTGAAAAAGTAATTTCCGCCATTAACCGGGGGATACCGTTTCCGCTTCTGGCTGCCTTGACGGTAATCATTCTCGGGTTGCTTTCGAGTGTCATCACGGCCATTATTGCCGCTTTAATTTTAGTCGTGATTGTCAGCGTGCTGCGGCTTGACCGGAAATCGGAAACACAGCTCGTCGTCTACTCCTGCTTTTCCATCGGGCTCGGCGCCGCACTGACGCCGATCGGCGAACCGCTCTCCACCCTTGCGATCAGCAAGCTGGGGGAGGACTTTTTCTATTTGCTTCGCCTGATCGGGCCGGAAGTCATTTCGGCAGTTGTGATTTTCGGCATTCTGGCTGCCATTGTGATCAAACCCGAACAGTCGGCGATCGGGCTGAAAACGGCGCATAAACGAGAGTCGTATGTGGAAATTGCGGGGCGGACAGTGAAAATTTACTTGTTTGTGATGGGGCTGACCCTGCTCGGCGCAGGGTTTGAACCGCTCATTAACCGCTTCCTGCTCGATTTGAGCCCGTTTATTTTGTACTGGATCAATATGATTTCAGCCGTGCTGGACAATGCGACACTGGCAGCAGCAGAAATCAGCCCGAAAATGGCGGACAAAACGGTACAGGCCATTTTGCTCGGACTGCTGATCAGCGGAGGCATGCTTGTACCCGGCAATATCCCGAATATTATCTCCGCCGGAAAACTCCGGATCACAAGCCGGGAATGGGCCCGGTTCGGCCTCCCAATCGGCCTCGCCGCCATGGCCGTTTATTTTGTCGTGATTTTGTTTGTATAAGAGGGTTGAAGACAGATTTACAAAAGGATAGGGATGGCTCCCGCTTTGTTCTTTTTCTGTTATGAAAGACATTTGCGCGGCGGGCTATCTTTTTTTCTTCATTCCGGTTGTGAAAGACATTTTGGGGGGCAAGGGATACTACGTTTGTCTTTCATCCGTGTTATGAAGGACATTTTGGGGGCGAGGGATTCTCTTTTTGTCTTTCATCCCCATTATGAAGGACATTTTGGGGGCGAGGGATTCTCCTTTTGTCTTTCATCCCTGTTATGAAGGACATTTTGGGGGCGGGAGATTCTCCTTTTGTCTTTCATCCCCGTTATGAAGGACATTTTGGGGGCGGGAGATTCTCCTTTTGTCTTTCATCCCTGTTATGAAGGACATTTCGGAAGGCGGGGATTCTCTTTTTGTCCTTCATCCCTGTTATGAAGGACATTTCGGAAGGCGGGGATTCTCTTTTTGTCCTTCATCCCCGCTATGAAGGACATTTGGGACGCCGGCGATTCTCCTTTTGTCCTTCATTCCTGCTGTGAAGGACATTTTGGGGGGCGGAATTCCTTATTTTGTCCTTCATACGTGTTATGAAAGACATTTGGGACGCGAGGGATTCTCCTTTTGTCCTTCATCCCTGTTATGAAGGACATTTTGGGGGACGGGGATTCTCTTTTTGTCTTTCATCCCCGTTGTGAAGGACAGACTGGGCTCTTTTACGTCTGTCTTAGGGTCACCATTCTTAAGAACCTATTAGAACGCAATTGCAGGCACTAACTTGCCCCCCATAGTCCCATCTTTATACCCTTGATAAAAATAATCTTATTTATTAAAAAAATAAACGTATGTTCGTTTTTTGCTTTATAATTGTAGTATCCCATTCACTTTATATAATAAGATATTTACACAGGGGGGTAGGTTGCTGTGTTCTTCAACAAATGTGATCCTAAGGTTAAAGATTTGTTAAATACAAGCAGGGTGTTAAAAAATCCATTAATTAAAGGGTTCTTAGAAAACGAAGAGAACTTTCGCTTGTTTCAAAAAGCAGTTTTATCTCCAACCAAAGAAAACAAAACTAAAGTTGAAGAAAAGTTCAGTTCGTACTATGAAAAAGTGCGCATGGTCGCTTATTACCACAGGCTCATCAAACAATATGCAATTGACTTTGACAAAAGATTAAGAAAGGCAAGAGACAAATATAGCCTTACTCTTGAGACACCATTGGAATCTGGTAATGAAGAAGCAGAAACATTGTTGTCTCTGATTCCTGACGAAAAAGTAAATGAAAACATCATATACGAGAAAACACTCAAAGAAGCAATTAGTGACGAAAAACTGTATAATGCTTTAAAATCCTTAACTGAAACCCAGTACAGGATTTTGGAATTGATTTATGCGAGAGGACTCACAACGAAAGAAATTGCAGATATTATAAAATCAACCCCGCAGAACGTATCCAATATCCACAGAAAAGCAATAAAAAAATTAAGAAAAATAATGGTGGGTGAGAACTATGAATACAAAAAACAATGAATACTCCGAAAACGACTTCTTAAAAAAATTTGAAAAAACTGTCGAAAAATCTCTTTATCAAACGGATCCACAAGAAAGAGATGATTTACGGCAGGAGCTATATATGAAAATTTATGAAAAGTCGTCTTATTTAAACTTTAAAAAAGAAACACCAAGCTTTTGGGATTATTTCCATATCATATGAAGACATTTATGAAGACATCTCTTTCGAGAAAACGTTACAGAAAACCTTACTGACATGGTCAAATGTAAAGCATAGGTTAAGTAAACCATCATTCTTGGGATCAATCCGGATATTACCTATAGGATTATACAAACATGCTGTACAATAAACAATTTTTTCGAAAAAAATAACCAGATATCCCTTTGGGTATTTTTAGAACGGGACAATCCTTAATTCAAAAATGACTTGTCCCGTTTGTTTAATTCTTATAATTCGGGCTTGCTGAATAAGCAAAAATTCCAGATTTGACAAGGATTTTGGCTACTTTTGTCGAATATAAAGTGTAAGGATTTCAAAGGAAACACGTAAAAAACCTTGCACTTGGAGGCTGTTACGATGTACAAAAAGACCGAACATCAATTAACTTTTGTAGATGATTTTTTTCTACCATTCGGTGGGAAATTAAATAAAGAAAATCGCTGGGTCCGTCTTGCTGAAATGATTCCTTGGTGGATGGCCGAAGAAAAGTATGCCAAGTCCTTCAAGAAGAAATTCAAAGGCGAAAAGGCTTATTCTGTCAGAATCGCTCTTGGGGCTCTTTATATCAAAGAACGGCTTGGGCTGTCTGACCGGGAAACAGTCGAACAGATCACAGAAAACCCGTATCTTCAGTATTTTATCGGCTTGCCTGAATTCCAGGAAAAAGCCCCATTCGACCATTCTCTGATGACTCGTTTTAGAAAACGTTTGGGCGCAAATATCATCAACGAACTGAATGAATGGATCGTCTTGGAAGAACAAAAACGTCAATTGGAAGAGGAAAAGAGCAACGATGATGATCATCACGACAACAATGATGATGACGTTGATGACGATCATGGTAGTGGTGATCATTAACCTTCTGGTCCTGCTTCGGAAGAGACTCAACTGAATCGGTTTCTCCTAAAACGCATAACAAAGGAAAGCTCATTCTGAACGCAACCTGTGCACCGACTGATATTGCTTACCCTACAGACCTTGGGTTGTTGAACGAAGCCCGTGAGAAATTGGAGCATATCGTTGATGTCCTGCATGAACCACACAAAAGGAATTACATAAGCCACGGACCTACAGAAAAAGAGCCCGCAAGGACTATCTTTCTGTCGCTAAGCAACGTAAAGCTGGCGCCCGGAAAATCCGGAAAGCTGTAGGCAAACAGCTCGGATATGTGAAACGAGATCTGGAGA
The DNA here is from genome assembly GCF_038008605.1 of Weizmannia sp. FSL W8-1119. Classification (NCBI taxonomy): domain Bacteria; kingdom Bacillati; phylum Bacillota; class Bacilli; order Caryophanales; family Bacillaceae; genus Heyndrickxia; species Weizmannia sp. FSL W8-1119. The sequence goes on from NZ_JBBOZL010000001.1 coordinate 3,078,273, forward strand.
TCATTAAAAATCTTGTTTCCCAAAGCTCTCTGTCTCTTTTAAGCAAAGATGAATACAGGCAACTTCTCGTGATTCATGAACTTTACCGCCAACAGGCAGAAATGTACAAAAAGAAAACACACCGGGTTGACCACCGGATTGTAAGCATTTCCCAGCCACATGTCCGTCCAATTGTGCGCGGCAAGGCAAAAGCGAACGTGGAGTTCGGTTCAAAAGTCGCCATCAGTGTCGTAGATGGTTATGCCTTGATTGAGCACCTCGACTGGGAAAATTACAATGAAGGGACCACTCTCAAGGAATCTGTTGAAAACTACTACAACCGGTTCGGATTTTATCCGGAAGCGATCTTGGCAGATAAAATTTACCGAAACCGTAATAATCTGGCATACTGCAAATCTCTTGGCATTCGTCTGAGTGGGCCAAGGTTAGGACGCCCATCCAGAACGGAAGACAAAACCTTGGAACGCGTCGCAAGGCAGGATGCCTCTGAACGTAATGCCGTTGAAGGCAAATTTGGCGAAGGCAAGCGCAAGTATGGGCTGGGCCTTATTCGAGCACGCCTTCAGGAGACCAGCGAAACAGTAGTAGCCCTTCAATTCCTCATACTGAATCTGGAGCGCAAGCTCAGGGTTCTTTTTTTGAAATTTTTACACAACACTATTTTATATTTTGATAATCGGAATTTGGCTTGTATCTGACCAAATTTGATTCGTTCAGCAAGCCCTAATTCAATGGTTTATTTTTATCTAATTTGCTTCTCTTTATAAAGTAAGAAACACGGCAGCACAATAAGCACCTTTGCTTTATTTACATTCATATGCTGCCCCTTAAAAATAGTTGCAACTATTTCCGGGTCTGATCAACCCAGAAGTAAAATTTTTAAGAAGTCCTACGGTGTGATGTCAAGGGTTAAAAACAAGTGAATTGGAAATTTTGTTGGCTCTATGTCATAAAAATGGCAATACTGAACTAAGCCTCCAGATAATTGGAATAATCTGGAAGTTTTCAAGTTCAGGCTATCGATGATGGTTACCTGGTTACCTCATCGCGTCACCTTCTTTTTCGGCGCATAAATTTGATCGTTGCGGAGCAGCGCATCGATCAGGCGCACCAGTTTTCTTGCCGTTAAGACGAGGGCGCGTTTGTGTGAGTGCTTATGCACCTCACGATATTTCTTTTGGTAAAAGGCGCGGTACTCAGGTTCGTGTCGCCGGACCAGATTGGCAGCCTCAACCAGGTAATACCGGAGATAACGATTGCCTGTACGCGCAAGCATTTTGTCATCAGCCTCAAAATCACCCGATTGGTGGCGGGGCCAGAACAATCCGGCAAATTTTGCGATCGCGGCTTGGTCGTCAAAGCGCTCAATGTCGCCGATTTCAGCGAGAATCCCAGCACAGCTCACCGGGCCTATTCCCGGAATGGTCTGGAGGGTATTCGGGATTCCATCAAGAACGCGGGCAATCGCCTTATCCAAATCCTTGATTTGGCGTTTAAGATGCCGGATGATCTCAATAGAACTGCCCAGGACCAAGTCAATCGAATCCTCCACACATTTAGAAAGCCGGTAAGAGGACCGGGCAGCTTTTTGGATGGATGCGGCCAAATCCTCGGGATCGCTAAAGCGGCCATGGCCTTTGGTCTGGAGATACATCGCTAAGTCCTCCAGAGGCATTTGGGCAATTTCATCGAGGCTATAGGCCTCAAGCAAAAATTCCGTTATGGCATGGCCGAAGACCGATGTATCCACTTCAAGGTTAAAGGCACTGAATTTGAAAAACAGATGATTCAAAAATACCTGTTGTTCCCGGGTTAAACTTTGAATCAGGTGATAGCGCATCCGTGTTAACCGTTGAAGGGCAAGGTATTGTTCTGACTGAATCACGGATTTCGGCAATCTCCCGAAACGCAAGCGGTCCGCAATTACCCAGGCATCTTTGGGATCGGTCTTGTCCATCTCGGCATAAGCCTTTTTGAAATTTCTCACCAGCTTCGGATTCAGGGTAAACACCTTTGTACGACGCTGTTTCAGCTCGGGATCTTCATGGAAAAACATTGCCGGGTGCCAACTATACACAGATGTGGCCTCCATGGCGATCTGGATGGTGTCATCCGCCTCCGCATGTTGGAGGATGGTGTCTCTTAACTCAGAGGCACCGGGAAGATTGTTTGTCACCGTTTGGGTGGCCAACGTTTCCCCCATTCCATCCATCAGGCAGGCATCGAGGTTTTTGGAGCTCACGTCAATACCGACAAATAAGGGCATATGATTTCCTCCTCTCTGTATTGGGATCGATGGAATCGGACGCTTCGGGATATCCCCAGATGGCTTGCCGATCTGTCAGCCTCGCGTATGAGAACTCATCCGGGCCGTGGGCTGCCTGGAACTGCTCATTTCCAGCACGGAGATCCGGAGGAACGGCCTACGGGTTAGACGTTCAAGCAAGAACCTGGGGATGCAGACTTTTCGAGTAGTCAGGCTACAAGGAGGGGAAGCATTGACCCAAACGATCCTAAGACCATTATCCGGGAACATCGCGAAGCGTCCAAGTCCGAACTTGTATTCCGGGCTCGCCCGGAATACAAAATCTTATATTCACTTGTCAATGAGCAGCAGAATGAACTGGAAATTGACATCCACTTTGGATTTAAACTTATTATACGAGGAGGATTTACTATGGAATTTGTTGTAACAAAAATACAGGAGAATCAAGCAAATTTATACAAAGCATATTTACAACTGGATAAAATTAAAAATATTATTCAAGAATCTGGACTTTTCCACAATGATTCTTATCCAACTCCGGATCAAGTTGTGGCTTATAATATCACTTATCAACCAGAATTATCGGATGAGGGAATTGATGCAAATAAAACCAACGGGAGTATTACTAATAATATCGTAGAGCAAACAAACATATTCTTTCGCTTTGGAGACACTGCCTATATAAATTTAATTAAAAGCTCAAATTTAAAGGAAGATACATCGAATCTAACCTTACAAATTGCCTTTTTATCCCAGGAAGGCGATCACACTCATGAAAATTTATTAATGTATATAGACTTCGAACTGCTTGATCATTCCAAAGAAGTTACTGACAAAACTACATTATCTTTACCTATTGATGAATTTGAAGATTTGAGTAGTGAAAGCGAAGGAGATGTCACAACTAATGGCTAAAAAATATTCAACGTTGTGTTTTAAGAATGGTACTTGTTGTGAATTTGGTAAAGTAAAGTATAATTGGTGCGGACCTGGTTGTGGGAGTGGTAAACCGGTAAATGCGCTTGATTCATGTTGTAAATCCCATGATGCCTGTTACGGTAAATACAAACACTACCGGACATCACCACCAAATCGTTGCACATGTGACGCAAATCTAATAAAGTGTGCTAATAAAACAAGTTCTCCTGGAAAATCTGTAATTATTGCTGCATTCGTAGCAAAACGCGCGGCCTTCCTATGCTAGGAGCTCTTGATCGAGTAGGGACTAATCATTATTTAATTAGCCGACCTCTTACACCACCGTGCGTACGGTTCCGTACACGGCGGTTCTAAAGTTTACGACCGTACAGACAGATAATAATCCAGAAAACTTATATATCTTGCTCTTCGAAAGAGTTCGTTTGTAAGGGTTCTGGCTAAGATATGGCTGCTGGAGATTCTCCAGTAGCCTTTTCTTCTGTTAGCCCATTCCCACGCTTTTCTTTTATTGATCCCTAATTTCTTGAACCAATGAAATCTTGTGCGTACTCTCTTCCATCTTTTCCAAGTTACCATTCGCATTCTTCTTCGTGTCCATTGGTCCAGTCTGGTTACCAGATTTTTCATATCCGCTAGCTTGTAGTAATTTACCCATCCTCGGACAGTGTCATTTAGCCTTTTTTTTCTTTCCTCTACGCTTAATCCGTTGCTTTTTCCTGTAATTCTGTATTCATTCCATCGATACCGCCCGCACCTTTGTTTTTCTTTACCTTTTTATAGGCACGGTGCAGGTTATTACTTGAAAGGATTCGTTCGAGCATCCATTCGTTCTGTCTGTTGGTGTTAGTGGTGTTGTTTTCGGTTATCCTCTTGAAACTATGCCCTCTGTCATATCCTTCCTGTTCCGCAGTATCTTTTTGACAGCAGGTTTCTTCCTGTTTTCTGCATTTGTTCGTTTCTTCGGTAACTTTCATTGACTTCCACTTCCTTTAGTTCAGCCCTTCCTTCGATGCCCCAGACATCTCCGTACTATGGCTTCTGCTGACTTCTCACGGCAAAGTATGTGTAAAATTTTACTCGAAGGGCAGATGAGTGGAAAAAATGGGAAGACGCTCTATCATTTAAATGTACGCTTGTGGGCGAATACATTTAGAAAGAGGTCTTCCTATGGATATTATATCAATAATTGCTAGATTATTAAAGGATACAAAAAGTCTTATTGAATTTGAAGAACAAGTTAAAATTCTGATCCAGAATGCCTTTACGCAATGGGTTGGGGAAATATTTGAGACGTTAGATAAAACAATTAAGCAAAAAAAGCTGGAGGATGGCTGGGAGTACTGCCGGAGTGATAACAGAAGCATTCAGTTTTTATTTGGAAATGTGACCTTTAAACGTTCACTAATGCATGACCAGAAAGGGAATTCACATTATCCTCTGGATGAATGGTTAGGGCTTTTACCATACCAACGATACAGCCCGTTAGTGGAGTTAAAGGTGGCAGAGTTGGCAAGTGAGAACACCTATCGGGAGGTAGCTGATATTTTAAAAGAATGGACAGCAGTGAGCCTTAGTCACACAACTGTAGGGAACATGGTGAAACACGTAGGGAAAACGCAAGCTGAAGCCGACAAGGCACTTGTAGAAGAGCTAGAAATAGCTGATTCACTACCTGAGGGAAAGAAGGTAGATTACCTGTTTTCCGAAGCTGATGGTATATTCGTCCGGGGACTAGAAAAGAAACAGGGTTTGGAAGTCCACCACGCCATTCTCTATGAAGGATGGGAAACCAATGGCAAAAGAGTCTCTCTACACCATCCCGTTGTTATCATGACGACGAAATCCATCCAGACATTTTGGGATGAAGTCCAAGCTGTAGCAGCCAACACCTATTCCCTAGAAAAAGCTCGTGTCATTACAAATAGTGATGGAGGTGCGGGGTACACAGCTGAACGGTTTCAAACAGCATTCTCACAGTCGGAATTTCCGGTGCTCAACCAGCTGGATACCTACCACGTTGCACAAGCCATCATAAGGACATTTGGGGGCGGAAAGAGCGAGATCAAGGAGCAAATTAGAAAAGCGATTAGAACGCATGACCTGGACCAATTCACGTTATATTTGGATACGCACGAAAGCACCTTGACGGATAAAAAGGCTCTCAAGAAAATCAAGGAATTCCGTTCGTATATCTTGAAAAACTGGGACCGCATTTTTGACTGGAGAGACAGGGTGAAAAACGTGCCGGAAGGTGCGAGAGGCCTAGGAGCGATGGAATCGAATCAAAGGCATATCTCCTTCAGGATGAAAAAAAGGGGCATGCATTGGAGTGAACTTGGCGCAGAAGCCATGGTGAAAATCAAACAAGGCATACTCAATGGGACATTGAGAGAAGTCTATCTGAAACACCGTTCAAGAAGCGAGAGAAAGCAACGGAACTTGAAACAATTAATCAGGATGTCTCAACTACTCAAGCAGCCTGTACGCCCGTCAGTGGGCGTAAAGCACGGATCAGTTGCCCTGCATTCAAGCAGTTCATCGGCAATGGGACATTTAAGCAAAATATTAGAGCTTTCGTTTTAAGCTTGGCTCAGTGGGGACTGATCGTTGAGGCGCGCGAAATTTACGAGACTCCTGCGGGAAAAGCGAGCCAGGAGAGACCCCGCAGCGAGGTACGAGCGAGGAGGCTCGCCGGCCGCCCGCGGAAAGCGAGTGAATTTCGCGCGCCTCAACATCCCCGTTATCCATCTTTATACGGAAATATTACATCTTTTCCGAAAATTACACCGAGCAAGTAAAGCACGGTAGCCGAAAGTGTACAAAAAGAGTGTCTTGGAATACCCGATATTTAAACCTTGTCGAGAAAAACTTGACACATACCACGGCAAATCTTGTTTCAACCAGGTTTCATACTCTGTTTCCACCTGTCCGTGAGACCTCCCGTGGTAAGGTGATTCACTTTCATTCCATGTACCCGCACCATTTACGTTTCCACATCCGGATAGCTTTTGGGCTTTGACTTGTTTTGCAGCCTTACCCTGTGAGCGCATATTCCCCACGTAAATTTTTCCATTTTGTGATTTTTTTAAAGGAATTTTCTCCTTCTTTGTAGAATTGAATGATTATCTAACTAGGGGAAGATGAGGAAATTTTTATGTCAGATCAAATTTTAACCTTACATGTGGGGCCGTCTCAACTTTTATCTGAACTGTGTGATGAAATAGAACTCGAAAAGACCATTAATGATTTAGTCAAATGGGATTCTGTCCGTTGTCATATCTCACCCGGAACAAGGATTAAAGCCCTTGTCTTAAACATTTTATGCAGTGGCAAGCCCCTTTATAAGGTTCATGAATTCTATCAAAACCTAGATTCTGAGATGCTTTTCGATACATCGGTTTCACCCGATCAATTAAATGATGATGCATTAGGAAGAGCATTAGATTACTTGTATGAAGCCGAAGCATGGAAAGTCTATTCCACCCTTGCATTAAAAGCACTAAAAAAATTGAATCTTCCTATTGGTGTACTGCATAACGATACAACCTCAATTTCTGTTTATGACGAATATAAGCTGTGAGAGTACGCCTAATGATGTTCGTGTTCCTCGGGTCGGAATTTTGCCTCCAGCTTCCCTCAGATTCCATCTCACAATGGACACACTTGCTCTTGGCTAATGGTTGGTCGCTACCTACCTCCATAGCGGACTTTCACCGCCTAGCGAATCGCCATACACGGCGCACAAACAAAGGGACTAGTAATTGATTGTTAATTACTAGTCCCTCATCAAATTCTATACAAAATGAAAGCTCCAGTACAGAAGACATATTACTATAATAACTCCAAAAATAAGAGCGCCAATATAAGGAATAATTTTTAATTTTCCAGGCTCTTTTCTAACAAATGAAACAATACTTGCTAAGAAGCTTATGCTCCAAGCAAACCAGCCCCAATGGTGAAAACGAGTATAATATTTTATATCTTGCCCAGTTAAAAACAAGGTAATTGCAATTATAAAAAGAATAAGTCCGATGATAAACATAAAAAAAGAAAGTTTGCTAAAAATTCTGTTTTCCTTATCCATTTTTCCCTCTCCTCCACGCAAGTATATAGTTTAACAAAACTCAGATTAATACTGCCCTCCTAAATGCCTAAACAACCCATAAAAACTTATAATGGTTTGAAATATTAATAGTACAGCTAAATCATTTTCAATGTTTAATACAACATTTTTAAAGCACATTCATCCATAATAATGTTTTTACCAAAGAATAAAGACTAGTATGATTTTATTATAAATTAAATTGAATTCCATTGTCAAGACGCTCATTTTACAGGTATGTGTCAAGTTTTTCCTGACAAGGTTTAAATATCGGGTATTCCAAGACACTCTTTTTGTACACTTTCGGCTACCGTGCTTTACGCCCACTGACGGGCGTACAGGCTGCTTGAGTAGTTGAGACATCCTGATGGATTGTTTCAAGTTCCATTGCTTTCTCTCGCTTCTTGAACGGTGTTTCAGATAGGCTTCTCTCAATGTGCCATTGAGCATGCCTTGTTTGATTTTCACCATGGCTTCTGCGCCAAGTTCACTCCAATGCATGCCCCTTTTTTTCATCCTGAAGGAGATATGCCTTTGATTCGATTCCATCGCTCCTAGGCCTCTCGCAACTTCCGGCACGTTTTTCACCCTGTCTCTCCAGTCAAAAATGCGGTCCCAGTTTTTCAAGATATACGAACGGAATTCCTTGATTTTCTTGAGGGCCTTTTTATCCGTCAAGGTGCTTTCGTGCGTATCCAAATATAACGTGAATTGGTCCAGGTCATGCATTCTAATCGCTTTTCTAATTTGCTCCTTGATCTCGCTCTTTCCGCCCCCAAATGTCCTTATGATGGCTTGTGCAACGTGGTAGGTATCCAGCTGGTTGAGCACCGGAAATTCCGACTGTGAGAATGCTGTTTGAAACCGTTCAGCTGTGTACCCAGCACCTCCATCACTGTTTGTAATGACATGCGCTTTTTCGAGGGAATAGGTGTTGGCAGCTGTGGCTTGGACTTCATCCCAAAATGTCTGAATGTCTTCCGTCGTCATGATGACTGTGGGCTGACGCAGGGAGACCCTTTTTCCATTGGTTTCCCAACCTTCATAGAGAATGGCATGGTGGACTTCCATACCCTGTTTCTTTTCCAGTCCCCGGATGAATACGCCATCTGCTTCGGAAAACAGGTAGTCTACCTTCTTCCCATCAGGCAGTGAAGCAGCTATTTCCATCTCTTCTACAAGGGCCTTGTCGGCTTCTGCCTGCGTTTTTCCTACGCGTTTCACCATTTCCCCTACAGTTGTATGACTAAGACTCACGGCTGTCCATTCTTTTAAAATATTCGCCACCTCCCGATAGGTGTTCTCACTTGCCAACTCTGCCACCTTTAATTCCACTAACGGGCTATATCTCTGGTGGGGTACCAGCCCCAAGCATTCATCCAAGGGATAATGTGGGTTCCCTCTCTTATCACGCATTAATGAACGTTTAAAAGTCACACTTCCAAATAGAAACTGAACGCTTCTGTTATCACTCCGGCAGTACTCCCAGCCTTCCTCCAACTTCTTTTGTTTAATTGTTTTATCTAACTCCTCAAATACATCCCCAACCCATTGTGTAAAAACTTTTTGCATCAGAATTTTAACCTGTTCTTCAAATTCAATAAGACTCTTTGTATCCTTTAATAATCCAGCAATTATTGATATAATATCCATGGGAAGACCTCTCTCTAGATGTTCATTTCATGGTGTACATTTAGATGATAGAGTGTCTTCCCATTTTTTTTCACTCATTTGCCCCTTCGAGTAAAATTTTACAACATACATTTTACAGCTCTGAAGAGTAAATTCATCAATTTTTAGATGTTTTATGTTAAAATGACTTATCCACATTTGGTAAATTTCTCCATCCGCTTTTTCTGTCTTTAAAGTCCAAACGAGCAGAATTTGCAAATTTCTTTTTTAAAATTGTGGATAACTTCAAAAAAACCTTTTTTCCATCACATCCTTTGCTATAATGAAGTCGTTAAGTAAACCTTACATTGGTTTACTTAAATGGGTGAAATCCTCGTCTGTTAAAATGCGTGTCCGAAGCGACTCCAACAGATTTGAGGATTTTTCTTTTGCCGTTTTTTTGAGTGCTTTTAAGATTGACGAACCCTTTTCATACAGCTGTCTAATAATATCTGTTATTTGAACTAATAAATAGTGATTTTTCATTGCTGTGTAGTTTCGCTATTGGCATGTTTGATATCGTAACGATTATTTTTTTGTTCGGTAAATCCTTGATTTTCAATCTTCCAGCGGCTTCTTCCTGCAGCGATGAGTCGTTCCACGTTCTTTTTCGTGATTTTAATATCCGTTATAAATACATACTCTTTCGATTTCCCATCCTCTGTTTTCATTGTGGCCTCCATCAGATTGACCGTTCTGTCTTTGTAGGCAATATCATTCACCCAAACTAATGAATTCTGATCCTTACTTTGTTCCAGCTCTTTTATTGCCTTAAACTCCGTCGAGATACTTTTAATTCTCCCTTCCTTAAATCTGCATATATATTTCCATTTGTGCGCCCTGCACAGATTAAATACCGTTTCACATGCATAGAGACTATCTCCCAAGATACAAATCGGTAGTCTTTTAAATATTTTTTTATTTTCCTTACCAGTCTGTCGAAGGCTTTTAATTCACAATCTTGCTTAGAAACATTTTCTGATTCATTTTAGATAAATTCGGAGGCAATACTGAGAACCATATCCCCTACGACAACCTTGGCTTCAAGTACATGGTACATATAAAGTACGTTCGTTTCTCCTCTTTCTTTATTTGTATATGCCCGTCCCAAGCAGTGTTTACAATGCTTCTCATGAAAGGTGTGTAATCCTATTCCATCAGTGATGACACCCCAGCACTTTCCTTCAATTCGATAAGACTCGAGAGATCTTTTTTTCAATAATTCTTTAATCATATACGTTCTAATTTTTTCTAATTCATTTACATCTAAGCCAGATAAAAAGTCGTTAATTGTATCATAATGTGGAAGTTCTTCAAGAGAATCTAAGCCTAACACCTTCCTACATTTTTAATACATTCTTCTTTATTAAAACTCTCACTCATGTTTCTCATGGATTTTAGGTATAATTTTTCAACATCATCGTAAATAAAAGGACCTCTGGACCATAAGTGGTATAGCTTTGATGTCGGTGGTCTGCTACCTTTTTTAGGTTATTCATCAGATCTTTGAAAAAGTGCTTCTGAATTTTAAGGAACTCGAAAAAATAATTTGCTTCTTTTTCACGATTTCTTTTTTCTTTTCTGGTAACCAAAGTAAAAACCTCCTCAAAACAGCGAAGTTTAATTAGGGCTTGCTGAACGAATCGAATTTTAGCTTATCCGATTTGTCAGTAAGCATTGCCAAATATTCGTCTAGTAAGCTCTCATTATTTAAATTATTACATATTTAGCCCCTTTTTTGGGAAGTATATTTAAATTATCCCGAAAAATTTTTACTCCTCAGAGCTGTTTTAAATTCCGGCTCCGAGGAGAAATTTTTCAATTTTTAGATGTAAGGATGCAGGTATGATCTATCAACACTTATAACATAAAATTTCGAAGATAAAGTCGAATAATACATTGCAGGTGGAAACTTTAAAAATGTCGAATTAAATAGAATTCTATAGAAAATCCCTCAAAAATAAGAAGATATCATTTTAGATAAAGTTCATTCAAAAATTAAGGTAAATTTGTACTTAAGCAAGCGAAATATTTGTTTCAAGAAAGCTATACCTCTTTTTTTGAGTTTTTTCAAGAAAATATAGTTTCATTTCATGCAAATGCATTCACTTTATATGATGAACGGTGGTATAGCCAAAAGGTAAAGGCAAAGGTCTGCAAAACCTTCATTTCCCGGTTCAAATCCGGGTACCACCTTTACTCTTAGAGTGAGGTGTAATAAATGAGTATTGAAGAAGAGCTGGAAAAATATAATCAACTAAAAATTGATTTATTAAAAATGTCGAAGTGCATAGAGGATTGCGATATATCTCAAAAAGAACTTTACCAAAACATTTGTTTGGAGTACTCTAAGGAGTTAAAAAATGCAAAGAATGCACTAGCATCAAAATATGGTATTAAAGCTTGTCAATGTTGTAATTTACCTTAGAACTCTCTTTTACGAGATTTTATAATATGTTCCTTACATCCAAAAATAGACGTAAGTTGACTGTATTGCCTGTCTGGAATTTGACGAGTTTCATTTCCTCGTATTTATCTCTAGAGAAAGGAAAAGGACAATTCCCGTATAGCTTATACGGGAATTGTCCCACCAAAAACAAATTGTATCATATTAAGCTAATTGAAAATACTAAATTTAGAGTTATATGTGTCAAGTTTTTCTCGATAAGGTTTAAAAATCGAGTATTTCAGGACACTCTTTTTGTACACTTTCGGCTGCCGTGCTTCGGTTGCTCTCCTAGCTCAGTAGTATTTTCCGAAGTGCGTAAATTGCCGTAATATTTCTGTACAAAGATGAATAAGAGGAGTTGAGACATCCTGATGGATTGTTTCAAGTTCAGTTACTTTCTCGCGCTTCTTGAACAGTGTTTCAGATAGCGTTCTCTCAATGTCCCATTGAATAAATGGATTTAGCTATTTACTTGGAAGACATTGCTGCCAACCAAAATAACAGGAAGTTAGGAAACTATTTCTATAACTCTCTTGGCGTCTAATTTAACTTTCTCTTCCAACCAAGGTATCTATAATTCCGTTTAAACCATAAGGTATTTAACTAAGAGCCCTTGCCAAAATGCTATATCCCCTGAAACTGTAAGCAGTCAGACAATTAAAGGTCGTTGATTTATTCCACTAAAGAAAAAAGACGTTTGTAGGAACATTATGACAAATGTAAAAAGAAATTGTGAGTTTTTGATTTTAATGGGGTAAATTTATTTATTATAAGTGTCTAAATTTTTCCACTTTGGTCGGTTTTGGGCGGGTTTCAATAGATTAAGCTACTCATTCCTGTGGTAAATATTGTAAAACGGAAAAGGATGATTTTTTTTGAAAAAAAAAGAGCCATGAAAGCCACTCCTTTGTTAAGATATAAGTACGACCAAATATCCAGGGAGTGATTTCATGACTATTTCTATTCTAACACAAACCAGAGACTTTTCAATACAACAAAATTTGATTCCCCACAATTGGCAAGACTATGCCGATATACCATTTGTCATTCCATCCATGTGTTTCCCATGGGAGATTTTTAAGCCGATTGAACGAGAATACTACACCCTTTTATATTTGCACCTAAAAAATGAAAGAGCACATGATCCTTCTAATGAAATACAACCGGCACTATTTTCAATAACGGAGGAAGAAGACAAGTCTGCGTCTTCATTATTTCATCTCCCTTCCACTGGGAGAAAACCGCATCCTTTCATGCCCTTTTTTCGTGCTTTTGAACTGGCCTCTTTACAGTATATTGAAGTGATGGTGGAGAGTGTCTATTTGCAAGTGAAATCAAACCCGCTATTTGCCACCATGTGTGGATTTACGGAGAAAATTCCGAGCTACCGTTCCTTTGCTCGTTTTGATCAAATCATGACAACAAATGGTCTTTGGGAAAAAGCCCGGCTATTGGTTGTTGAATATAATAAAGGGGAAGGCGTGGTTGAAACGAATGAGGAAGCAGCCGCCGTGGATACATCGCATATAGAGGCAGAAGCAACCTTGAATAAAACAAGGAAGACGTGTTCTTGTGAGGGTAATTGCGATTGCCCCAGAGTCCTTACGGACGACAATGTAGGGGTAATGCGTAAAAGTAATGCAGTCTCCTATATTGCGCATAAATTATCAATGGTATGCGGGGTGAGATCCGGTTTGCCTTTGACGCGGGAAGTATTTAAAGGAAATACACCCGATGGGAAAACATTAGAACCGACATTGGAAACGTTTAAGGCAGAGCACCCCGAGATGGCTGAGCAGTTGAGCTTTATCCTGGCAGATGGAATCTACCAAACGCCGGAAAATCAAAAAGTGACAAAGGATGTATTACAGGCGAAATTGGTGGCACCGATCAACCCACGGAACCGTAAAGATAAACCAATGATGCTAGTATAGTTTCATGGACACCCTTTAGTGAAATATAATATTAACGAAGGGATGTGTCCTGATATGGGTAACACAAGCGAAAAACGTAAAAGTTATCATGCTGAATTTAAAGAAATGGTGGTTGAGCTTTATCAAACTGGAACACCAGTAAAACAGATCTGCAGCGAATATGGCCTGTCTGAAACGACAATCTACAAATGGATCAGAAAACAAAAACCGGTTAAGCTGGATGACGGGAGCTCTTTTACCCCGGAAGAATTTCTGAACCTGCAAAAAGAATTGCACCGGCTGAAAGAGGAAAACGAAATCTTAAAAAAAGCTATGGCCATATTCGCAAAGAAGTAGATCAAACCACTGTTATATCCATGATTGACGAGATAAGAGCCAAACACCATTATGACCTTAAAACCATGTGTACGGTCCTTGGCGTGCCGAGAAGTACCTACTATCAATCCAAACAAAAAAAAGAGTCAAAAACAAAACGGGAAAACCGGGAGTTGACAGACAGAATACGAAAAATCCATACGGAAAGCAAGCAGAGGTACGGAGCGCCGAAGATCCGCCATATGCTTGAAAAAGAAGGGCTCAAAGTCAGCCTGAAACGGGTTCAGCGTTTGATGAAGGCTGCAGGCATTTATTCCATTATCAGAAAAAAGTACCGTCCCCATTCCAATAAGGGCAAGATGGAAGAACACGATAACCTGCTGAACCAGGACTTCTCAACGACAACCATCAACGAGAAATGGGTTACGGATATTACGTACATTCATACTTTGAGAGACGGTTGGTGCTACCTGGCTTCCGTAATGGATTTACATTCCAGAAAGATTGTCGGTTACGCTTTTGACCGCCACATGACGACTGAACTGGCTTTAAAGGCAGTAGAAAACGCTTATCAGGCACAACGTCCAGGTCCGGGATTGATCTTGCATTCTGATTTGGGATCCCAGTATACAAGCGAGAAATTTGCAGAATACATGGAAAAGAAGCAGTTCAAACACTCCTTCAGTAAAAAAGGTTGCCCATACGATAACGCCTGCATTGAGTCTTTCCATGCAATTCTGAAAAAGGAAGAGATCTACAGAGTCAACTATTTGAACTTTCAAGCTGCCAAAAGAGCCTTATTCGAATTTATAGAAGGCTGGTACAATCGGAAACGGATTCATAGCTGCTTGGGCTATATGACGCCACAAGAGACAGAAGACAGTATCAAAGGGGCAGCGTAGTGCTCTTCACAATTTTACAAGCATCCGCTTTACATGGAGTGGCGGGTGTGGCAGGCTTGTTTGCCATGCGAAAGAAATCATTGCCCCTTTCGCCCTTCGCATAACACCACGCCCGCAGAGGCTCCATGTCAAGCGACCAGCGATGTCATGAAAAATATGGCATGAGATCAAAATTAAATTTCACTTATTGGTGTCCAAAATATTGACTTAAATCCACAATGCCTGATGATGTAAATGTTTTTGTTCAAGTTTATACTCATTCCTTTCGCTTTACCCAAGGTACAAAACGCAATGAAATAAATGTTGCCTTGAGCGTCATTTTTATTATTCTAAAGTCAGAGGGGTAACAGTTAACTAAAAATCACGTCGAGGTGATGAAGTGACCGTGTTTATATGTGTAGATTGCCTTTCCAAGCACAAATAAGTGTGGCAGCGGACACGCAGACTTATCTTTGTATAAACATTACTCATTTATCGCTGGGCAATCAGTCAATGCTGTCTATCCCTATAATTCCGTGAAAAGAGTTTCCCTATGGCTTTAAAGATTGTTTATCCAATCTGTTGCGGAATTGATGTCCTTGTTGCCTGTATTGCTTCACCATCGGCAAGGGGGTTACTACTTACAAACACCATCGCTTTTCTACCTATACCAAATGCAAATTTTTTAAAAAATCCAGGAAAAAGCTTGCACTCGAAAGTTGATTCAACGAATAGAGAAGGGTGAATCAATTCTCCTATATATTGAGGCAAAGTTTGCTGATAAAGTCAAAACTGGTTTCGTTTAGCAAGCCCTAATTATAGAAGCCGAATACAGCTTTATCAATATACAAAATGTGTCAGTTCCTCTGCTACTATTTAAAATGCACTTTTGTTTTTCGCGTCAAAATCATTACGATCAGGATATGTTTTTTGCAAGAAAAAAGTGCAGAGTATTGCAGTATATAAATTCGTTTATACCGCATAAAAATTCAATCTGAATTCTCGCTATTAAGGGCTTGACATGGAGCCTCTGCAGCCATGATTCTTTTGCCAAGCGGCCAGCTGTAACAGATTTGGCAAACCCAAACAGGTTATCATGGCTACCCCTCCATGTAAAGCCCCTCTGCATAACCATTTGCATAGAAATTTTGCACATCTCTGCACTTTAATTTTGCAATAAACAAGGATAGACTGCTTCTGGCAACACGTAAAGAAATAGGAATGTTTAGTTCGACTTATATAGTACAGCCGGGCTCTCAAGCAAACCCGGCTTAAGGCTACTTCATTCTTTTTGGCCGTCTGTCCGGCAGTTTTTTGATAAACTGGTTCGTCACTTCAGAAGCCACCAGGCCGATCGCAATTGCAACAGAGAGAAGCAGCACTTTTGCGGCAAGCGATACGGCGCCGTTATAATCGTTTTGGACGAAGTGCCGCATGGCGTCATACGCAAGGCCGCCTGGCACAAGCGGGATAATCCCGCCGACCGTAAAAATCAAGATCGGCGTCTTATAAAAACGGGCAAACACCTGGCTGATCACCCCGACGAAAAAAGCAGCAATAAACGTACCATACACGACGTTCTGCTCATACAAGTAAAATAGAAAATAAATGCCCCAGCCGATCATGCCGGTAATCCCGCACTGGATCAACAATTTTCTCGGTGCATTGAAAAGAATGCCAAATCCCGCCGAAGCAAAAAAGCTGGTTAATAGCTGTTGGAACAACTTCCGTCACCCTTTTGAAAAACTGTAATCATGGAGATGTGTAAAAGCGCAGGCATCTTTAAAAAATCGTAAGGATAATCGCGATGCCGGCACCGATGGCAAATGAGGTCAAAAATGCTTCTGCGCCTTTTGTGACGCCGGAAAAAAGATGCCCCGCCATCAGGTCGCGCAATGCGTTGGTAATCGCCAGCCCCGGAACAAGCGGCATAACAGAACCGATAATGATTTTATCCAGTTCCCGGCCGATGCCTGCATGGACAAGGATGTAAGCCGTGATCCCGATCACAAGCGAAGCGACAAATTCAGCAAAGAAACGCACCTTTACGAACCGGTGGATGGAATGCGTGCTGAGAAAGCCAAGGCCGCCTGCAATACACGCAGGCAGAAAATCAATCCAGCCGCCTAAAAAAATGATGACAAAACAGCCACTTGAAATCGCCGCAGCCACAAATTGCAGCGAGAGAGGGTAAGCTTCCTCTTCCGTTTCAATTTTTTTCAACTGTCCATACGCTTCCTCGAGGGTGATGCCCCGGTTGCTGATTTGCCGCGAGATGCTGTTGACCTGGTCGACTTTTCTCAAATCCGTTGAACGTTCAGAGATGCGGATCAACTTTGTCAGTTCCGCCCCGTCCAGTGAAAAAATAATGGCTGTTGGGGTGACAAAGCTGTGCGACCCACTGATCCCGGCAGCTGCAGCAATTCTTGACATCGTATCTTCCACACGGTACGTTTCCGCGCCGCTCATCAGCATGATTTTTCCGGCTAATAGGCAAACCTTCATGACCTGCTGGGCTTCATTCTGATACATGCTCATTTCTCCCTATCGATTCACCTGCAATTATTTAACCACAGTTTGCCGGCCATTAAAATAGCCGGCTCCATTTTTCAGGGCCGGCTTTTTATTGAAAAACTGGCTAAACGCGCCGTCTTCAATGTCAAAATTATTTAATTTCGACGGTCCAATTGAGCGGATCTTCCGTTTTTCCGAGCTGGATGCCGGTTAAAGCATCATAAAGCCGGTTTGCAACCGAATCCGGCGTTTCAGCATTTGGAAGCTTCATCGCAATATCCTTCCAGCCGAGTTCGCCAACAGGGGAAATCACAGCTGCCGTTCCTGTGCCGAACACTTCTTCCAGATGCCCTTTTTTATAAGCGTCATAAATTTCATCAATGGAAATTTTCGTTTCCTTTACAGGGACATTCCAGTACTTCAGCAGCGCGATAACGGAGTCTCTTGTGACACCGCCGAGAATGCTGCCGTTCAGTTTCGGAGTGACGACTTCTCCGTTGATTTTAAAGAAGATGTTCATGCTGCCGACTTCTTCAATATATTTTCTTTCCACACCGTCCAGCCAGAGCACCTGGTCGTAGCCCGACTCCTCTGCTTTTTCCTGTGCTTTCAAACTTGCTGCATAATTGCCGCCTGTTTTTGTAAAGCCGACGCCGCCCGGGACAGCCCGGACATATTCGTCTTCCACATAAATGCGGACAGGTTTCAGCTGGTCGCCGTAATACGAACCAACAGGAGAAAGGATAATCATGAATTTATATTCGTGTGCCGGGTGTACGCCAAGGCTGGGCTCCGTTGCAATAATGAACGGGCGGATGTAAAGCGATGTCCCTTCCCCGTCCGGAATCCAGTCCTTTTCAAGCTTAACAAGCTGCTTAATGGCATCAAGCACAATGGTCTCGTCTATTTGCGGGATGCTTAACCTCGCGCAAGACACATTCATCCGGGCAACATTTTTTTCAGGCCTGAACAACAGAACCCTGCCGTCCTTTGCGCGATAGGCTTTTAATCCTTCGAATACAGACTGGCTGTAATGGAATACCATTGCTGCCGGATCCAATACAAGCGGTGCGTACGGTGTTATTCGTGGTTGGTGCCAGCCTTCTTCGTCATTATAGTCCATGACAAACATATAGTCCGTGAAATGTTTGCCAAAACCCAATGATTCAACAGCCGGTTTTTCCTTTTTCACATCTGCTTTCACTAATTCGATAACCTGATTCAAACCGATAGCATCCCTTTCTAATACGTGAAATTATTATTTTCGATCTATTATAACAACTTTACGGAGAAAAGACCAGAGGCTTTA
The DNA here is from genome assembly GCF_038008605.1 of Weizmannia sp. FSL W8-1119. Taxonomy (NCBI): domain Bacteria; kingdom Bacillati; phylum Bacillota; class Bacilli; order Caryophanales; family Bacillaceae; genus Heyndrickxia; species Weizmannia sp. FSL W8-1119. The sequence goes on from NZ_JBBOZL010000001.1 coordinate 3,096,653, forward strand.
TGAAATTTTTAAAATTTTTTGAGTGAAGCGCTTTCCGAACCAATAGCAGATACAACTTTAGACTCCCCCTGTAAAACAGGCTGCATACATGATAAAAGCGGCGGGGCCACGGTAAATCGTGTCCCGCCGCTTTTATCTGATATCCCCCCCCAAGAATGCCTGTACATTAAACCAGCTGGTGCATGCAAAGTTTTTCCTTTAAAGCGGATTCGGCAAGTTTTGCATCAAGCCTTCCTTGCCGATGCCTCCAAATCCGGCAGGGCAGGCGTTCTCAGCAGGCTGTACCAGTTCTTGAAAGCGGAGATCATAATGACGAGCCCGAGAATGAGCATAATGATCGACAAAATGCCGTTCAGTACATTGTAGCCCGGCGCGGCATGGTTCAGGTAAACATTTTTCACCATCCAATAGCCGGCATAGTTCACCGTAACATACAAATACGCAAGCGGAATCAGGCAAGTGAACATATACCGTTTTTTATCGGCAATTTTCAAAATGACGGTTGCCCCGACAATCAGCCCGATCGAGGCCATCAGCTGGTTCGATACGCCGAACAGCGCCCAGACTGAACCGATATCGCCGGAGTAAAGCAAATAGCCCCACATGAAGCAGGCCGCGGCGCTTGTGAGAATGGATCCCGGTAGCCAGTCGGTCTTTTTGAGCGGTTTATACAATTCCCCTAAAAAGTCTTGCAGCAGGTAGCGCGCGACCCGTGTCCCCGAATCGATCGCCGTCAGGATAAACACGGCTTCAAACAAAATGACAAATTGATAGAAATAGGGTGCAAGATTGCTAAACCAGTGGATTTTTGTAAAAATATACGTCATGCCGACTGCAAGCGTTACCGCACCCCCGGTTCTGCCAGCCAGGTCCATCCCGATTTCACTGCTTAAATGCGGAAGATTGACAACATGCATGCCGAGTGTCTTAAAGACTTCCGGCGTGGAGTTGATGGCAAAGTAATCGGCGGGCTGCAGGGCGGTCGCAGCGACAAGCGCCATCACGCCGACAAGCGATTCGACAAGCATGGCGCCAAATGCAACCGGCTTGATATCCGTCCATTTATCGAGCATTTTCGGCGTTGTGCCGGAGCCGATAAAGGCATGGAAACCGGAAATCGCACCGCAGGCAATCGTGATCGAAATAAACGGCCAGACCGGTCCTGTCATCGTCGGGCCGCCGCCGTGGATAAATTGCGACAGCGCCGGCATATGAATCGGCGGATTAATGATAAATATACCAATAATGAGGGCAATAAATACGCCGATTTTCATAAAGCTGCTCAAATAATCACGCGGCGCCAACAGCAGCCATACCGGCAGGGCCGCAGCAAAAAATGCATAAGCCGGAAGAATAATGGCCAATCTTTTCGGATCAAACGTAAGCCATTCGCCAATTACCGTATGGCGGATCCACGGCCCGGCAAAAACGCCCGCTACGATCAGGAGGAAACCGATCGTTGTGGTCAGCTTCAAATTGCCGGTTTTTTTGTAAAACAAGCCAACGCCCATTGCAACCGGGATCGTGATCCCCACGGAAAAGGTGCCCCATGGGTTACTTTGCAGGGCATTTACGACAACCATGGAAAGGCCGGCCATCGTAATCACAATAATAAACAGCATGGCAAGGCCTGTACAGAACCCGGCAACCGGCCCCATTTCCTCTTTCGCCACTTCAGAAAGCGATTTCCCTTTCCGGCGCATGGAGGCAAAGAGCACGACAGCATCGTGTACGGCCCCGCCGATAACAGCGCCGATCAAGAGCCATAAGAGGCCCGGCAAGTAGCCGAACTGCGCTGCCAAAATGGGTCCGACAAGCGGGCCTGCAGCCGCAATCGCCGCAAAATGGTGGCCGAACGTCACCCATTTATTGGTCGGCACATAATCTTTCCCGTCGTTAAACTCATGTGCCGGCGTCGGCGTATCATTGTTCAGCTTTAACACCTTTACGGCCATAAACGTACCATATAAACGATAAGCAATCATTAAGATACAGATGGAGCCGATTACAATTGTAATCGCATTCATTTGGTGAAAGCCTCCTTTTTTGTCATTCTCAACGCTTATATTTTATAAGTTATGCACGCTGTAAAAGCGGTTTTCCGGCAAAATGCAAATATCCAAGGATAAGAGGGCGAATTTAGAATAGGACTTGCTGAACGAATCCGACTCTGAGTTTGTACCCAATTTGTCAACAAGATTTGCCTAAAAATATAGAAGAATCCATCTTTGAAAATACGATTCTGTCTGCTCTATACTTTGAACCAGTTTTCAAGTGCAAGATTAAATTTTTGCCAAGTCTAGGAATTTTGCTTATTCTCAGCAAGCCCTATGTGAAGGAAGCGAGGAAAATGAACGGTCTTTCTTCATATAGGGTGCGTCTACGTTAAGGAAGCGCGAAAAAACGAGGGTCTTCCTTCACATAGAACCCGTCTATGTTAAGGAAGCACGAAAAAACGAAGGCCTTCCTTCACATAGGGCGCGTCTAAGTTAAGAAAGCGCGGAAAAATAACGTTGTTCCTTTACATAGAGGCTGTCTACGTTAAGGAAGCACGAAAAAACGAAGGCCTTCCTTCATATAGGGTGCGTTTGAAGTGCAAGCTTTTCCCTAGATTTTTTATAAAACCCTTGCATTCAATTTAAGCAAAAGTCGTGAGCATCCTTGCCAAATCTAGAAATTTTGCTTATTCAGCAAGCCCTAGAATAATATTCCACTTGGCTCGCCTCCCTTATAGGTAAATATATTCTGATAAGATTTGAAAGTCAATAACTTTTGCAACTTCTATAACTTATTTTCAGCAGTTAGCAATCCCCCCTTTGTTTTTCCACCCGTCCGTATTGAAAACCCTTTCTTCCATTATAGATGACTTCCCCGGTTTTAGGAAAGTAAAAAAAGCAACGGTCCAAAACCCAAAATCAATTAAAAAACGGCGGGATACCGGTCTAACCGTATCCTGCCGTTCTTTCTGCCATGGGGCGGATAAACCGCCTGTCTGAAAGCCCGCTGTTTTTCAGGGGGCTGCTGTGAAACTTTTTGCCGTCATTGTGTTTGCTTATAGTCTTTTAAATACGATACCGGTTTATTGACCGGGACGGCTGCGCCTTTATAATGCTTTTTGATAAAGTCGGAGACTTCTTTTGAATGATAAATGTTTACAATTTCTTTCAGCGTTTTGTCATTCTTGTCTTTTGTCCGGGCTGCGATAATATTGATATACGCTTTGTTGCCCGCATCTTCACGGAAGATGGAGTCATTCGTCGGGTTTAAGCCAGCATTAATGGCCATATCGCAATTGATCACAGCGAGTGCCGAATCATCTAGGCCGCGCGGTGTTTGGGCGGCATCCACGGCAGTAATTTTCAAATGTTTCGGGTTTGAAGCGACATTTTCAAGCCCGCCTTTGCCTGTGAAACCTTTTTTCGTCGTAATCAAGCCGGCTTTTTGCAGCAAAAGCAAAGCCCTTCCGAGGTTCGTCGGGTCTTTCGGAATCACAACCTGGTCGCCGTCTTTTACTTCGCTGATCTTTTTATACCTTTTCGAGTAGATCCCCATCGGCCAGATATTCGTTGTGCCGATCGCCGATAGCTTCAGATTGCGTTGTTTTATAAAGTCATCGAAATAAACAACCGTCTGGAATGCGTTAATATCAATTTCCCCGTCGCTTAATGCGAGGTTCGGCTGAACATAGTCGTCAAAGCGGACAATCTTGATATTGATATTTTTCTTTTTCGCAAGTTTCTGGATTAAATTCCATGTCGGCACTTCAGAAGTGGTTGTCCCGACTTTGATTGTCTTTGTGCTTGTGCTGCCCGAATTGTTTTTGGCCCCGCATCCTGCCAAAACCAGGATCAGCCCCAATAATAGAATCGCAAATTTTTTCATCGCTCTAAGTCCCCCTGCATTTCATTTTTTATAAAAAGGTGTAACCCATTTTTCCAATATTATTTTCTCCGGATTTTCTTGGAAAGAAAGTTGCCCAATGTCTGGACAAGCTGGGTGAAAATAACCAGCGTGATAACGGTAACGATCATGACGCCTGTCTGAAACTGGTTGTAGCCGTACGTGATCGCCAAATCCCCGATCCCGCCGGCACCGACCGCGCCCGCCATCGCGGAAGCCCCGATCAGCCCGATGGTGGCAATCGTTAAATTGAGCACCATGGACGCCTTTGCCTCCGGAAGCAAAAACCGCCAAATAATCTGCCAGTTCGTCGCCCCCATTGACTGCGCAAGTTCGATTGTCCCTTTGTCGACTTCAAGCAGTGAACTTTCAATGAGCCGCCCGATGTAAAAAGCAGTGTACAAAACGAGCGGCACAATCGCTGCCGTTGTTCCGATCGCTGTCCCGACAACCCAGCGCGTAAACGGAATGATCGCGACAACGAGAATAATAAACGGGATCGACCGGAAAATATTGATAATCACATTTAAAATATTAAAAATCCATTTGTTTTCCCAAATGCCGTTTTCCCGGGTAATAACGAGGATCACGCCGACCGGAACGCCGATGATGATGGAAATGATTAATGATACAGCCACCATATACAGCGTCTGGCCCATTGCCGTGAAAAATTGCGGCCAAAACCATGACCAATCAAATGCCATTTTTCTCCACCTCCCGAATGATGGCTTCGTGATCGTTGATGTACTGAATGGCCCGCTTCATTTCTTCCGGGTCGCCTTTCAATTCGACAAGCAGGTTGCCGAAAGGAATGCCCTGAAGTTCGGTGATCATGCCATGAAGCACATTCAGGTCGATTGAAAAATGTTTTGCCGTATTGGATAACAGCGGCATATTGGTGGAAGCTCCTTTAAACAGGATCCGGTAAATGCCGTGCGGATTGTCTTTGCTGCTTTCATCGATCAGTTTTTGCACCGACGGCGGAATCGAATCATTCAGCACGGTTTTCACAAAGCTTCTCGCAATTTGCGTTTTCGGTTCTGTGAACAGGTCGATTACCGGGCCCTGCTCCACAATTTTTCCGCCGTCCAGCACTGCCACTTTATCACAAATGTCACGAATGACGTTCATTTCATGGGTGATCATAAGAATCGTGATGCCCAGCTCGTCCCGGACTTTCCGCAAAAGGGCAAGCACGGCTTCGGTCGTATTCGGGTCAAGGGCCGATGTTGCCTCGTCACAAAGCAGGATGTCCGGGTCTGTCGCAAGGGCTCTTGCAATGCCAACCCTTTGTTTCTGGCCGCCTGACAACTGGTCAGGGTAGTGGTGCATTCTCTCTTCTAACCCGACAAAAGACAATAATTCTGCCACTTTTGCCTTTATTTCTTCCTTCGGGCGGTGTTCCAGCACAAGCGGCATGGCTACGTTTTGAAAAATCGTCTTTGACTGAAGCAGATTGAACTGCTGGAAAATCATGCCGATTTTTTTCCGCTCTTGGCGCAGCTTTGCAGGCGGCAGGCGCACAAGGTCGATCCCGTTAACGAGCACTTTCCCAGAAGTCGGCCGCTCGAGCAGATTTACGCATCGGATCAGCGTGCTTTTCCCGGCGCCGCTGTAGCCGACCACCCCGAAAATTTCCCCTTTTTCAACACGCAGATTGATGCCTTTTAACGCTTCAACCTTTTTGTCCTTCCCTTTGCCGTATACTTTATGAATATCTTCTAATACCAGCATGTTGAAATCTCCTTCTGTTCCTTTTAGCAAAAAAAAACCCGCTTTCATTCGAAAGAGGTTTGCCGGTCAAGTGACTTATCTCTCAGAATGAACCATTCTGCAGGAATTAGCACCTTTCAAAAAAAGATTTGAAGGTTGCTGGACGTCATCGGGCCTGTCCCTCAGTCTCTCTGGATAAGTTATTCATTTGTTATATTTAAATATTAGTGGACGGCTCGGGATTTGTCAATTCATTATTTTATATTTTTTTGTTTTTCAATCGTCAGACAACTTGAAACAAAGCCCGGTTTCCGCGCCACTCCACCTGAATTTCATGCTCAAAAAAGCGGGAAAGCACTTGTTTTTCAATCATCTCGGAAGTCCGGCCCTGCCGGAAAACTTCCCCGTTTCTGATCAGCAATGTTTTTTGGAAAACGGGAGAAATTTCTTCCGGATGGTGCGTGACATATACAAGCGTCGATCCGTGCTTATCTTTTGCCAGCTCTTCTACACTTTCCAGCAAAATTTCCCGGGCAAACAAATCCAGTCCATTGCAAGGCTCGTCCAAAATTAAGATGCGCGGTTCCGCCATTAACGCACGCGCAATTAAAAGTTTCTGCCGCTCTCCTTGCGAACAATGTTCATAAGCACGGCTAAAAAGGGCGGCACAATGCAATTGTTCCATCAAGCGCAGGGCTTTTTCTTCGTCTTGTGCATCCACCGCTTCATACAGCCCGATGGATGCATATTTGCCGCTGATGACCACATCGCGTGCAAGTTGGGTGCGCGGTATCCTTTCCTGGATGGAGGAGCTGACCCAGCCGATTGATTTCCGCAGTTCCGGCAGGCTTGTTTTTCCGAACGCTTTGCCGAGCACCTTGATGCTGCCCTTTGTCGGCCAAATATACCCGTTGATCATATTGAGCAAAGTGGTTTTGCCGGAACCGTTTAAGCCGAGGACAGCCCAATGCTCCCCTTTTTTGACCGTCCAGTGAATGTCCGAGAGCAGTTTTTTGCCGTCGCGCACAAGGCTCACATCGGCAACTTCGATTACATTTTCCATCTGTGCCATCCCCTTACATTTCGTACAAGTTTTAGACACACAGGGGTTCACCCTGCGCACTTTATTTATTCATGCTGGCGAGAAAATCCCCGAGCAGGTCTTCCGCATCTTCTTTTTCCGGCGCTTCCGCATCAGGCGGTGCCGGTTCGGTGGCGGCAGTTCTCCAGTCAAATGCATCAAGATCATCCGATCCAGGCGGCTCACCACCGGATCGAACCGGTTCCGCGTCCGCTTCTTTACTAGTTTGTGGCAATTCGTCTTCCTGTAAAAAAAGCGTCTCATCCATAGAAACAGGTTGTTTCGAGAGGGCAGCAAAAAGCGAAGTCGCCCGGAGCGGATCCTGAATCAGCTCGTAAACAATGCTGCCGAGCATTGCTTCCGAATGTTCATGCTTCAGCCAGTCATGCTGCACTTTTGTCAGTTTGCGCGGCAGCGGAATTGTAATCGTTTCTTTGTCTTTTACAAGCGACTGGTTCACGCCCTGTATCACATACCCGGCTATTTTGGCGGAGAAGTTCCGTTTCTCTTTTTCTTTTAACTTTGACAACTCTTTTAAAATATGATCGGGCGTATCCTGGGGGATCCGGAACGCAATCGTCTGGCCCCGCTTCATCCCGCTTTGATTTTCCATATTTTTTCACCTTATTTGGATTCGACCGGTTTCTTTCCTTTGTCTTCCGGTTTATTGTTTTTCCTCACATAATCCGAAATTAATTTGTAGTAAGCATTGGCCATCATCCAGATGCTCTCTTTTTCATCTTCAAAGAAATCGATATTGTAGCCATCAAGGCTGTTGTTCAACGTTTTTAAGTAATCTTTCAGGACAACAGAACCGCCGCCGACAAAATAGCAAATCTCTGTTTGCGAGTTTTTCTGCCAAACGTTCCGGAGCAGGCGGTATTGTTTCTTCGCAAGGTCAAACAGGATGCGGTCTGTAATGTCGTGCACGCTTGTCCGGCTGCCTTTCACCATAATATGGTTGCGGTCATGCTTTTTCGTGATAATATCGACCACATCGCGGCGGCTGTCCAGTTCGACCCCGTATTTGACGCGGATTTCTTCACGGATCTGTTCAAGCGCTTCTGATACGCCGAGATTAAAGCCCTGCGCCCGGTCATCATCGACTGTCCTGTTTTTGATCACGGCGATATCCGTTGAGAGGCCGCCGATATCCTGGATCAAAATGCGTTTGTCAATCAAATCGCGGTTAATGATGTTTAAATCGTTATCCATGACGAGATTGATAAAAGCGGCAAAGCCTTCCGGATACACTTTGATTTCGTCAAACTTCAGGTTGACTTTCAATCCCTGGTATTTCGGCGTGACAAGAAATTCCACCTGGTGGACGGATCCAAGCAACTGCGACCGGTAGCCCGCATCTTTCCCCTCTTTTACTTCGCGGAGCGGCAGGCCTGTCCCAAGTGTGTAATTGGCATCAATCACATTCTGGTTGCGGGTAAAAACTTTGGCGTTTTCTTCCCTTACTGCGTCAAGCGCAAGGCTTGTAAAAAGCAGGACGAGGGTCTGGTCCTCTTCCGATTTGCTACTCCCAGGGTCCAGTTCGGTTGCATTATCACTTTTGGTTGCGAGCTCCCCGACACGGTAAATCACGTTATTTTCCTTTAAAGCAGGGGAGTGGACTTTTACATGGATGCCTTCAAGCGGATCTTTGCTGTCCAGTTCCTCAATGCCGATTACCGGCCGGTCTTCTATATCCCGCGCGATGACGTTCGGGATATTGAGCTCATACTCCATTTTTCCAAAAATGCCTTTTAAAGAATCATTGCCTACATCGACTGCGGCAATCCGCGTCTTTCCCATTCATTTTTCCTCCCTGTATCGCTTTCTTTGGCTTACTCTAAGAATATCTGAGTCTATAAAAATAATCAATACTCTGAACTTTTTTAACGAAAATGTAAACTTGTTTGCGGCTTGTAAACTTTTGAAAAATGTTGTCATATAGCCATGTTTACAGCTTTGCAAACAAGTTTGCATTTTTGTATACAAGTGTTTGCGCTTGCGTAAACATGTAAACAGATTTGAAAACATGCAAACAAATGCGCAAACATGACCAATATCCGCCCTCCATAAAAAATTCACGGGTTTTTCCAAAATTCCAATTGACAGTACGGCAATAAAGGCTACAATGTTTCATAGTATTGAAGAATGAACATCCACCAGGCCTGGCAATAAAACCGGTATAAAAGGCTTGGGGTATCATATAAAAGGGGGGAAATTGTTGACAACACAACAGCAATATTACAAAGACCAGACCCTGTTTCAGATTTCTTGGCCGCTCTTTATTGAGCTTTCTTTGCATATGGGGATCGGGATCATCGCAACCCTTATGCTCGGCCACTATGCCGATGATGCGGCTGCCGGGGTGGGCGTGGCCAACCAGCTGTTGAATATGTTTATTCTCATTTTTAATGTCACATCCGTCGGCGCGATTATCCTGATCGGGCAGAATCTTGGTGCCGGGAAAATGAAAGAGGCACGCCAGGTCGCCCATTCCGCTTTCGGTCTGAATTTTTGGTTCGGCCTTGCCGTCGGGCTTTTTGTTTTTCTGTTCGGGCAACTGCTTCTCGGGTTTTTCGACATTCACGGCAAGGTTTATCAATACGCGCTGACATTTGTCAAAATTTGCGGGGCTTCCCTTTTTCTCGAGTCCATCTCCCTCGCTTTAAGCGCAGTGCTGAGAAGCCACGGTTATACGAAGGAGTCGATGCTTGTCACCGTTTTAATGGATTTAATCAGCATCTTCGGGAACATTTTGGCCATTACGGGCATTTTCGGGCTCCCGGTTACAGGCGTCATCGGGGTATCGTGGGCCATTGTGGTTGCCCGCGTTTTTGCGGTATCGGCGCTTCTTTTCCTTGTCTACCGCAGGCTCGCGTTGAAAATGGGCATCCGTGATATCATTTCTATAAAGAAAGAAGATATCCGTGCATTGCTTGAGATCGGAATTCCCTCGGCCGGCGAAAATTTTTCCTACCAGTTTTCCCAGCTGGTGATTACCGGGTTTATCGCCGTACTCGGGGAAGCATCCTTGGCTGCGCGCGTTTATTTAAATAATATTTCGATGATCTGTTATCTGTTTACCCTTGCCATTGCATCCGGCACCCAGCTGCTTGTCGCCCGGTATGTCGGTGCGAAAACGTATGAACGCGCCCTGAAGCGCGGGATGAAAACTTTAAAGATTGCAATGATGGCTTCTTTTTTTACTTCGCTTGTGATTGCGCTCATCGGCTCGCCTGTTTTGCACGTGTTTACGAAAAGCGAAGACATTCTCGCCGTCAGCATCCCGATTCTTTGGGCCATTGTTTTTACAGAACCGGGGCGGGCCATGAATATCGTGCTGATGAGTTCCCTGAAATCAGCAGGCGATGTCCGCTTCCCGGTCATGATTGGCATTTTTTCCATGTGGGTATTTGCAGCCGGTTTAAGCTATGTCCTTGGGGTGCATTTCGGCCTTGGGCTGCTCGGCATTTGGATTGCACAGGGCATTGACGAATGGTTCCGGGGCATCTTTGCCACCCGGCGCTGGCTTTCAAAGCCTTGGGAAAGACTGTCGCTTCTCAGAGCCTGACCATTTTAATGGCAGGCTTTTTTTCTGTGGAAACGCCGGAGGGTGCACGGTTTCTACAGGCATCATGCACTGTTTCCCTGCAAGCGGGCAGCCAGGATTGTACGGTGAAAAAAGGCTCATCTTTCCGGAACCCAAAAGGTTTGTTTGCGGAAAAGGAAACCTGTATCATGGAAGTAGTTGAAACTACAGCCAAAAGGTGGAAAAGCCATGAATATCCTTGTTACGTTAAATGAAAATTACCTCCCTCCCCTGAAAGTGTTAATAAACTCTCTTATCCAAAACAATCCCGAAGAAGAGTTTTCGATCTACCTGCTACATTCCACCATTTCTGAAGAAAAACTTTCCGGGCTGCATCACTATATTGAAGAGAAAGGGCACCATTTTTTCCCGGTGCGGATTCCGCCGGATCTGTTTAAAGATGCGCCGGTCCTCAGGCATTACACTTCAGAAATGTACTACCGGCTTACTGCCCACTTGTTTTTGCCGGAGCATCTTGACAGGATTCTTTATCTCGATCCCGATATCGTCTGTATCAACCCCGCCGCCGCATTTTATTACTCAGATTTTGAAGGGCATTTTTTTATTGCATCCGAACATGAGCACTCGGCAAAAAAGGCCCGCCTGATCAATAAACTGCGCCTACGGACCCCGAATGCAAAAGGGTATTTTAACACCGGCGTCCTCCTTATGAATTTGGAATTGATCCGGCAACATGTGAAAGTGGAGGAAATCTTTCAATTCATTGAGGAAAATAAACTGAAGCTGCTCCTGCCCGACCAGGACGTATTCAATGCCCTGTTCTGGAACAAAATAAAACCTGCCGAAAGCTACCGGTATAACTATGACGCCCGTTTTTTTGAACGTGCCGCATTTATTAAAAAACAGGACATAGAGTGGATTAAAAAGCACACCGTATTTATCCATTATTGCGGAAAAGACAAACCATGGCATCCCAACTACAAATATGCGCTCGGAACTTTTTACCAAAAATATTGCGAATAAATACAAGCTTTTGGGCCGGGTTTGGTAAAATATAGACATACCGAAAATGAGGAGTGAAGATAATGAAAGAAGCGTTAATGAAAAGATTTACTACATACGTTAAGGTCGACACACAGTCTAACGAAGAGAGTGTCCATTGCCCTTCCACAGACGGGCAATGGACACTCCTTCGCATGCTTCGCGATGAGCTGGAATCGATCGGCATGGAGGAAGTCCATCTGGATGAAAACGGCTATCTTTTTGCCACTTTGCCTGGCAATACAGATAAAGAAGTCCCGGTCATCGGATTTTTGGCACATGTCGACACGGCGACAGATTTTACGGGAAAAAACGTCAACCCGCAGATTATCGAAAACTATGACGGGAAGGCCATCGTTTTGAACAAAGAGCAAGGGGTTGTCCTATCTCCGGATGAATACCCGAACTTAAAAAATTATATCGGCCAGACTTTGATTACAACGGACGGCACGACGCTGCTCGGCGCCGATGACAAAGCCGGCGTGGCGGAGATTATGACGGCCATGGACTATTTGCTGAAGCACCCTGAAATCAAACACGGCAAAATTAGGGTCGCCTTTACCCCGGATGAAGAGATCGGCAGAGGGCCGCATAAATTTGATGTGAAAACGTTCGGTGCCGATTTTGCCTATACGATGGATGGCGGCCCGCTCGGTGAACTCGAATATGAAACGTTTAACGCCGCTTCCGCTAAAATTACAGTCCGCGGCAATAATATCCACCCTGGGAGCGCAAAGGGGAAAATGGTCCATTCGGCAAAAATTGCGATGGAACTGCACAACCTCCTGCCCGAGGATGAAGTGCCGGAACGGACGGAAGGTTATGAAGGATTTTATCATCTCCTGTCCATCCACGGAGATGTCGAGCAAACAAAACTGTACTACATTATCCGCGACCATGACCGCGAAAAATTCGAGGCAAAAAAGGCAAACCTCCAGTCGATTGTCAACCGCTTAAAAGAAAAATACGGCGAAGATAACATTACACTGGAATTGGCTGACCAATATTACAACATGAAAGAAAAAATTGAACCGGTAAAGGAAATTGTCGATATTGCGCATGACGCCATGAAGAGCCTTGGCATTGAGCCGGTCATCTCTCCTGTCCGCGGCGGCACGGACGGGTCACAGCTGTCTTACATGGGGCTACCGACACCAAACATTTTTGCCGGCGGGGAAAACATGCACGGCAAATACGAATACGTTTCAGTGGAAACAATGGAAAAAGCCGTCCAAGTCATTGTTGAAATTGCAAAACGGTTTGAAGCAAGAGCGTAAACAAAACAGCCGATATTTCGACTGCCGGGGCTTTTAAAAAGGCCAGAAATGAAAAAAACCGTTGGAATAGGTGAATTTCCAGCGGTTTTTTTGTATTTAGGGCTTGCTGAATAAGCGAGATTCCTAGATTTGGCAAGGATGCTGACAGCTTTGGCGATCATTTAAATGCAAGGGTTTACAACAAATCCAGGGAAATGCCTGCACGCGAAAGCCGATTCAACGTCCGGAGAAGATCAAATCACCCCTTTTCGCAAATGGATTCTTCTATATTTTGAGACAGAGGTTGCAGATAAATTGGGCACAAACTCAGCGTCGGATTCGTTCAGCAAGCCCTATTTATATTTTTCCACCAAAACCAAACAGGCATTTGCAGAGATTTTAAAATCATTTCAGAGAGGGCTAGTTTGAACACCCCGCTGCACCAGAATAAAAAGGCAGGCCTCTTTCATGCCGTTGGACAAGATAAAAAGGTGTCCTTTCGCCAGCTACTGCCGGCTTTAGGACACCGCGTTTTGATTATGATTCCGTTATCGGTTTTACCTGCTGGGCTGTATTTTCCGGAAGGCTGTCGCGCGGGATGGTTTTCCGGATAAAGAAAGCAAGAATAAAGGCAATCACAGCCAGGTAGGTGGCAACCATAAAGGCATCATTGATCCCCATCACCGTTCCCTGCCTTGCAGCAAGCGCCGCATGAATTTTATCCGCAGGGGAAATTTGACTGGAGACCATAATATCCTTCGTATGCGCAATCCCTTTATTCGTCATGACCGAGACAAAAAAGGCCGTCCCGACAGCGCCTGCTACCATCCTGAAGGTGTTCACCATCGCAGTGCCGTATTTATTCATCGCAAGCGGCAGGTCATTCAACCCGGCCGTAAAGATCGGCATCATCAAAATAGAAATCCCGAAACTACGGATCGTATAAATGGTGACGACATAAGTAAAAGATGTATCCAATTTCAGACGGGTCAATGCAAAAGTAGTCACAATGGTAATGGCAAGCCCGATTAAAGCAAGCCATTTTGCACCATAGCGGTCAAACAGCCGCCCTGTAATCGGCGACATAATCCCCATGATGACCCCGCCCGGCAAAAGCATCAGCCCGGACATAAGCGGCGAGAAACCACGCACGTTTTGCATATAAATCGGCATTAAAATCATGCCCGAAAACAATGCCATCGTCACAATAATATTAATCGCCATCGTTAGCGTAAACACCGGATAACGGAAAATGCGGAATTCCAAAATCGGATGGTCTATGACCCACTGGCGCCAGACAAACAAGCCGAAAGCAATCACCCCGACTGCCAGCGTCGTCATTACTTCCACACTGTCCCAGCCTTTCGTGCCGCCGGTTGAAAATCCGTATAAAATACCGCCGAAACCGAGCGAAGACAAAATGACACCGATTTTATCGAGTTTCGGCCGGCTCGTTTCCGTCACATTTTTTACAAAAACAAAAGCGAAAATTAAGTCAATGATTGCGATCGGCAAAATAATGAAAAACAGCGTCCGCCACGAGTGGTTTTCCACAATCCACCCGGAAAGCGTCGGCCCGATTGCCGGTGCAAAGTTCATTGCGACGCCGAAAATCCCCATTGCAAAACCGCGCCGGTCAGGTGGAAACAGCACGAAAATGACGTTTGTCATCAGCGGAAAAATAATCCCCGCTCCGGCCGCCTGGACCACCCGGCCAATGAGCAGCACAGAAAACCCTGGTGCGACTGCACAAATCAGCGTCCCCACCGCAAACAGCCCAATGGAGAACAAAAACAGCTGTCTTGTTGTAAATCGGCTCATAAGGTACGCCGTGACCGGAATGACAATCCCGTTTGTGAGCATGTAAATCGTAGAAAGCCAGTTTGCCGTAGAAGCGGAAATGTGTAAATGATTCATAATTTGCGGGAGGGCAACATTAATCAGCGTCTGGTTTAAAAACGCCACCAGTGCGCCAGCCATCATCACCGCAAAAAAAGGGACAATCCTGATAGAACTATTTTTTGTATTCATTGTTTCCATTCCAATCCCCCATTCATGATGTTAGTGTAAACGTTGTATACCGGAACTATGCCGGAAATGCAGATGGTTTTTCGTTTGGCAGAAGTTTTGAAGAAAACTCCCGCCACTCAAGCGGGAGAAAGAAAGCGTTTCAATTATTTAGAGAGGGTAAACTTTCGGTACTCTAACTATTTTATTCATTTTATGCTGGAAGTCAAGAGAAAAGTTTACTTAATTAGGGATTGCTGAATAAACAAAAATTTGACAAGGATTTTGGCTACTTTTGTCTAATATAAAGTGTAAGGATTTTATAGGAAACGTGTAAAAAACCTTGCACTTGGAGGCCGCTACGATGTACAAAAAGACCGAACATCAATTAACTTTTGTAGAAGATTTTTTTCTACCATTCGGTGGAAAATTAAATAAAGAAAATCGCTGGGTCCGTCTTGCTGAATTAATCCCTTGGTGGGCTGAAGAAAAGTATGCCAAGTCCTTCAAGAAAAAATTCAAAGGTGAAAAGGCTTATTCTGTCAGAGTTGCTCTTGGGGCTCTCTATATCAAAGAACGGCTTGGGCTATCTGACCGGGAAACAGTCGAACAGATCACGGAAAACCCGTATCTTCAGTATTTTATCGGGTTGCCTGAATTCCGGAAAAAGCCCCATTCGATCATTCTCTGATGACTCGTTTTAGAAAACGTTTGGGTGCAAACATCATCAATGAACTGAATGAATGGATTGTTCTGGAAGAACAAGAACGCCAATCGGAAGAAGCATCTAAAGAAAATGACAACGATGATGATCATCAACCTTCCGGTTCTGCTTCGGAAAAGAATTCAACTGGATCAGCGTCTCCTAAAATGAAGAACAAAGGAAAGCTCATTCTGGAAGCAACCTGTGCACCGGCTAATATTGCTTACCCTACTGACCTGGGGCTATTGAACGAAGCTCGTGAGAAACTGGAACATATCATTGATGTACTGCATGAACCGCACAAAGGAAAGTTACAAAATCCACGGACCTACAGAAAAAGGGGCCTGTAAGGACTATCTTTCTGTCGCTAAGCAACGCAAAGCTGGTGTCTGGAAAATCCGGAAAGCTGTCGGCAAACAACTCGGATATGTGAAATGGAATCTGGAGATCATTGGAAATCTCATTACCCAAAGCTCTCTGTCTCTTTTGAGTAAAGATGAATACCGACAACTCCTCGTGATTCATGAACTATACTGCCAACAGGCAGGAATGTACAAAAAGAAAACCCATCGGATTGACCACCGGATTGTGTGCATTTCCCAGCCGCATGTCCGTCCAATTGTGCGTGGCAAGGCAAAAGCGAACGTGGTATTCGGCTCAAAAGTCGCCATTAGCGTTGTAGATGGCTATGCCTTGATTGAGCAACTCGACTGGGAAAATTACAATGAAGGGATCACCCTTAGAGAATCTATTGAGAACTACTACTGAGAACTACTACAACCGGTTCGGATTTTATCCAGAAGCGATTTTAGCAGATAAAATCTACCGAAACCGTCACAACCTGGCATACTGCAAATCTCTTGGCATTCGTCTGAGTGGGCCAAGGTTGGGACGCCCATCCAAAACGGAAGACAAAACCTTAGAACGCGTGGCAAGGCAGGATGCCTCCGAACGTAATGCCGTTGAAAGCAAATTTGGCGAAGGCAAGCGCAAGTATGGGCTAGGCCTTATTCGAGCACGCCTTCAGGAGACCAGTGAAACAGTAGTAGCCCTTCAATTCCTTATAATGAATCTGGAGCGGAAGCTCAGGGTTCTTTTTTTGAAATTTTTACACAACACTATTTTATATTTTAATAACCGCAATTTGGCTTGTATCTGACAGAATCTGATTCGTTCAGCAAGCCCTATTTAAGAGATTCAATTAAATATTCTAAAAAAAAACAAAAAACTGTGTTGACAAAAAAAACAGTCTTGCTATAAAATATAATTCATTGAAAGGGGGGAACAATATTTCAAAATGGTTTAAGATGTTTGTTTTTGTATTAGTAGTGTTTGTATTAATATTCGGATCTATTGGACTTATTAGCATTAAAATCTCTAAAAAAAACTATCAGAAAGGAAGGGAACATCAAAATAGTACAAATTGTATACAACCCTTTAAGAATGCCAGCTCTGAGGAGTAAAAATTTTTCGTGATAATTTAACTATTCCCCCCAAAAATGCGGCTAAATATGTAATAATTTAAATAATTAGAGCTTGCTGGACGAATATTTTGGCATGGCTTAGTGACAAGTCGAATACAAGCTAAAATTTGATTCGTTCAGCAAGCCCTAATTAAACTTGGCTGTTTTGAGGGGGTTTTTATTTTGGTTACTAGAAAAGAAAAAAGAAATCGTGAAAAAGAAGCAAATTATTTTTTCGAGTTCCTTAAAATTCAGAAGCATTTTTTCAAAGACCTGATGAATAACCTAAAAAAGGTAGCAGACCACCGACATCAAAGCTATATCACTTATGGTCCAGAGGTCCTTTTATTTACGATGATGTTGAAAAATATGACCGGCCTAAAATCCATGAGAAACATGAGTGAGAGTTTTAATAAAGAAGAATGTATTAAAAATGTAGGGAAGGTGTTAGGCTTAGATTCTCTTGAAGAACTTCCACATTATGATACAATTAACGACTTTTTATCTGGCTTAGATGTAAATGAATTAGAAAAAATTAGAACGTATATGATTAAAGAATTATTGAAAAAAAGGTCTCTCGAGTCTTATCGAATTGAAGGAAAGTACTGGGGTGTCATCATTGATGGAACTGGATTACACACCTTTCATGAGAAACATTGTAAACACTGCCTGAGACGGGCATATACAAATAAAGAAACAGGAGAAACGAACGTACTTTATATGCACCATGTACTTGAAGCCAAGCTTGTCGTGGGGGATATGGTCTTCAGTATTGCCTCCGAATTTATCGAAAATGAATCAGAAAATGTTTCTAAGCAAGATTGTGAATTAAAAGCCTTCGACAGGCTGGCAAAGAAAATAAAAAAAATATTTAAAAGACTACCGATTTGTATCTTGGGAGATAGTCTCTATGCATGTGAAACGGTATTTAATCTGTGCAGGGCGCACAAATGGAAATATATATGCAGATTTAAGGAAGGGAGAATTAAAAGTATCTCGACGGAGTTTAAGGCAATAAAAGAGCTGGAACAAAGTAAGGATCAGAATTCATTAGTTTGGGTGAATGATATTGCCTACAAAGACAGAACGGTCAATCTGATGGAGGCCACAATGAAAACAGAGGATGGGAAATCGAAAGAGTATGTATTTATAACGGATATTAAAATCACGAAAAAGAACGTGGAACGACTCATCGCTGCAGGAAGAAGCCGCTGGAAGATTGAAAATCAAGGATTTAACGAACAAAAAAATAATCGTTACAATATAGAACATGCCAATAGCCAAAACTACACAGCCATGAAAAATCATTATTTATTAGTTCAAATAACAGATATTATTAGACAGCTGTTTGAAAAAGGTTCGTCAATCTTAAAAGCACTCAAAAAAACGGCAAAAGAAAAATCCTCAAATCTGTTGGAATCGTTTCGGACACGCATTTTAACAGACGAGGATTTCACCCATTTAAGTAAGCCAATACAAGTAAGGTTTACTTAATGGTTATATTATAGCAAAGGATGTGATGTAAAAAAAGGTTTTTTTGAAGTTATCCACAATTTTAAAAAAGAAATTTGCAAATTCGGCTCTTTTTGACTTTGAAAGCAGAAAAAATAGATGGAAAAATTTTCTAAATGTGGATAAGTCATTTTATCATAAAACATCTAAAAATTGATGAATTTACTCTTCAGAACTGTAAGAATGCAAAACAAGTTGACGATCTTACCCTGCTTAAAAGAAATGCTAATAAACAAATAACTCCATGGGGTGTAAAGGCAACAATAAAAAGAGGATTGAATATTAAAAATGGAGTTAAAGTCGCAATTCTTGACAGCGGAATTAAAAAAAATCATCCTGATCTACAAAATGTAGTTATAAAAGAATTTGATGCAATTAATTCGATAAGTTCAAGCAAAACTGAAGATGTTTTGGGACATGGAACAGCTGTTGCCGGAATAATTGCTGCACAAGATAATAGTATCGGTGTAATTGGGGTAAATCCTGACTCTATATTATATTCTGTTAAAGTTTTAGACGAAAAAGGCAAAGGGACATTGGAATCAGTAGTAAAAGGAATAAATTGGTGTATTGAACAACATGTCAATATTATTAACATTAGTTTTGGCTTTAAGGCGGATTCTGATATGTTACGAAAAACTGTAAATAAAGCTATAAATTCCGGAATAATTGTAGTTGCTGCTGCTGGAAATAACTATATTGGGAATGCCGATTTTCCCGCAAGATATAAAAATGTTATTTCAGTAGGTTCTCTCGATCAGAATTACAATTTACTTAACTTTTCATTGAAAGGTAAAGTGGATGTCGTAGCACCAGGAAAGGATATATTAAGTACCAATATTCACAATTCCTATTCTTTATATAACGGCACCTCTATGTCTGCGGCTTTTGTAACAGGATTGTTTTCACTATTAATTGGTAGCGGCTACGATATGACATCCCATGCGAAGGTTATGACAACTATTAAAAAGAAAAGCATATCAATTAAAAAGCTTCAATGTAAATCAAAGTATGACTACAGGATGTTAATTTATTAAGGGGTGAGAAAAATGAGGAGTCTACGTTTCATTAGTTGCATTATTGTAGTAATAATTTTCTTGAGTCTTTTACCTCAAAAAGCAACATTTGCCGATAACTCCATAAATATGAATGAAATAAATTCTAAGAACATTGAAAAGTCACTTGAAGAACAAGGTATAGATAGCAGTCAAGTAAAAGTATCTGATACTGCCAATTCAATCACATTAAAAGTAAGCACAGACATTAATAGCGAGAGTGCAGAGCGCAATAATATCGACTTTGGTGAAAACTCGTCAAAAGATATAGAAGATAGTACTGGAAATTCTGAGTATAATAATGCTACATTAGAAAGTGATATATCTGAGAAAAATTTTGATTTTACTGATGATACTTCTAATAACATAACAGAAATACAAGATGATGTCGATAAAGCAACAGTAACTGCAGAGTTGGATAAAGATACAAACAAAGTTACTTTAACTTCCAAGGAAACAGAACATGGTGGCAATACCTTAACAAAGAAATATGCTGTTGAAATAGAAGATGCTTATGGTGACAAAATTAAAGCAGTATTTATCGACTTAGATACAGATAAAAAATATTACTTTGATAATAATGTTGCCGAAGCATCGTTTGCATTTTTAATTCCGATAGGAGTTGAAATAGGTGAAGTATTACTTTCACATTTGTTAGCTGCTTCTTTAGCAGTAACCATATCTGGAGCTACATATATTGCATACTCCGAGTTTATAAAAAAGAGAAACAAAAACTATCATTATTTTAAAGCGTACCTTGATAAGAAAAAAGGCTTATTTATTGGTGATGGAATTTCCCGATCAAAAGCGGTGAGCAGGTTGAAAAGCCATGATAATACTTGGTCCGACAGTAAAGAGCGTGCTAAATCTATTGCAAAGAGCGCCAGCCCTATAGGAAAAGTTACTGCGGCAGAGAAAGATTCGAATGGCAAGAACAAATTTTATCATTATCATCCAGTTACTGGGTATAAACATGGAAAAAGCATACGTCTAGCAGGTGCCCATTCTTTTTTCGGTGCCCCTAGTTAAATGAGTTGAGGAGTGGTAAGTTTGATATATATAGACAAAAATCCCAAAAATAAGGTATATAAAGATTTAATCGATTTTGCATTTGAAAGATGTGATATATTTCATTTGGTGATTCGAAAAGAATTTGGTCCACTGAATGATTACGATCCTGTATTAAATGAATTGCATCCTTTTCTAAAAGAAAAGAAAGAAACATCTAAATGGGCAGGGACTGAGTTGGATGGTGAAACGGCGTATGTATATTATTATTCCGCAAATGAACTGTCAAAGGATAAAATTCTAAAGTTTTCTAAATCCCTGTTCGGATGGGAACAGCCAATACTCCCTGAGGATCTTTCTTTTTACAAATCGGAGAATCCATGGCTGGTGAGTATTGCACATGAACAAATGGCTTATATATTGACCGATGACCAGTATGAAATGGATCGTTTAAGAAAAATAAAAGGCCTTCGCATAAGTTTCGAAGAGGACGGAGAGTAAAGCATCTGCCTTTTAAAAGGTGGTGTTATTCCAAGGAAAGATGACTTGAGGATTTGTATGATGGCTCCTTTTTCCAGAGGGCAATCATCGCTCAACAGGTTATCGGGAAAAGAACTTTCTAAACAGCCAACACCAGTCCGATAAAGCGCCGGGAAAGGGGGCACCATGGCGATAGAAAACTTGGCACATCCCGCGGTTCAAAAGCCGGCAAATGCAAAATAAGAATTGACAAACCCGGCTGGAACTGCCATAATAGCAAGGACAAAAGATGAATGAATGCCTTTAAAACAGTCCCGTGAGGCTGGCAAGGTTCCGGATAAATGTGCACTTCCATGCACCTTGCTTTCATTCGGGCAAGGTGCTTTCTTTTTGCCAAAAGGGCACTTCCTGGAAAACCCCTGCCTCGCATTTTACCAATCCATTGAGGGGGAGAAATATGGAACAGCATGAAATTCAAGTTAACCAAAAACTACCTTTTCTCAAAAGCCTGCCGCTAAGTTTTCAGCATTTGTTTGCCATGTTCGGTTCAACCGTTCTCGTTCCTGTCCTGTTTAAAATTGATCCTGCGACCATTTTATTCATGAACGGGATCGGGACGCTGCTTTATATCCTGATCACAAAAGGAAAAATCCCGGCTTATCTCGGGTCCAGCTTTGCTTTCATCTCGCCGGTATTTGCCGTTCTTGCAAAACATGCGGGCCTTACCGGATACAGTTACGCATTGGGCGGATTCCTTGCAGTCGGCATTATTCTTGTCATCACTGCGCTTATCGTTAAAATTGCCGGCACGGGCTGGATTGAGGTTGTCTTTCCGCCTGCTGCAATGGGCGCGATCGTAGCCGTTATCGGGCTCCAGCTTGTCCCGACCGCTGCCCAGATGGCAGGCCTTGTCCAGTCGGGTGCTTCCGTGAAACACTGGAGCCCGGACCCGCAGACCATCACGGTTTCCTTATTAACACTTGCCATTACAGTAGTCTGCTGGGTCACCCTGCGCGGCTTTCTTAAAATCATTCCGATCTTAATCGGGATCATTTGCGGCTACTTGATTTCCCTGGCATTCGGGATTGTCGACCTCAAACCCGTCCAGGAGGCAGCCTGGATTTCATTGCCAACGTACTATCCAATCAAACTGAACTGGTCCGACATCATGATGATTGCGCCGGCAGCGCTCGTCATCATTCCGGAACATATCGGCCACTTAATCGTTACAGGCAATATTGTCAAAAAAGATTTAACCAAGGACCCCGGGCTTGACCGGTCTTTGCTCGGAAACGGAATTTCCACAATTATATCCAGTTTTGTCGGTGCCACGCCAAATACGACGTACGGCGAAAATATCGGTGTGCTCGCAATTACGCGTGTCTACTCAACATGGGTGATCGGCGGTGCTGCGGTCCTCGCCATTATCCTTTCCTTCTGCGGAAAATTGGCGGCGCTCATTTCATCGATTCCGCAGCCGGTTATGGGCGGCATCTCTCTACTCTTGTTCGGCGTCATTGCGGCAAGCGGCCTGCGGATGCTTGTCGAACAAAAAGTGGATTACGGAAAATCACAAAATTTGATTCTGACCTGCCTTGTTCTCGCTGTCGGCTTAAGCGGCGCAACGATCAATATCGGTACCGCCTCATTAAGCGGGATGGGGCTTGCAACAGTTGTCGCCATTATCGCAAGCCTGTTCTTTAAACTGCTGAATTTGCTCCATTTGGAAAACGAATAACTAAAAAGGGGCGCCCCAAAAGCCTGAAACTGGCGGATGGGGCGCCCCTTCTGTAATATTGGGCGGTGCGCGGAAACCTGCATACCATTTGCCGGGCCCGCTTTTCCGGCAGCTTTTCGGCGGCCACAAGCACCATTCAAAAATACGAAAAAACCCTTATTTAAAAGAAAAAGCCCGGTTTCCCATGACGGATACCGGGCTTTTTCTTTGATTATCGGATCAAGTTCGTTTTAGCCAAATCAATTAATTCATTGGCACGGCCGTTTAATACGGCTTTCAGCATCCACAGCGTAAAGCCGTGTGCTTGTTCATACGTAATTTTAGGCGGCAGGGACAATTCCTGGCGGTTTACGACAACATCAATCACGGCCGGGCCGTCATGTTCAAATGATTCACGGAGTGCCCCTTCCAGATCAGCCGGGTCTTCCACACGGATCCCCTTCATGCCCATCGCTTCGGCAATGGCTGCATAGTTCGGGCTGTCAAGGCCTGTTCCGGTTTCCGGATAGCCGGCTGCTTTCATTTCCAGTTCAACAAAGCTTAATGCCGTGTTGTTAAAGACAACGACTTTAACTGGCAGTTTATGTTGGCGGAGCGTTAACATGTCACCCATCAGCATGGACAGGCCGCCGTCCCCGCTGAGTGAAACAATTTGTTTGCCAGGTTGTGCAACAGCCGCGCCGATCGCTTGTGGAAGCGCATTGGCCATCGTACCGTGGTTGAATGAACCGAGCAGGCGCCGTTTTCCGTTCATTTGCACGTAACGCGCCGCCCACAATGTCGGTGTACCGACATCGCAAGTGAAGATGGCATCTTCATCCGCCAAATCACTGACCAGTTTTGTCAAATATTGCGGGTGGATCGGTTTGCGTCCCGGTTTGCCAACAGCCAATTTATCAAGATCTTCTCTTACTTTTTGATAAGCTTTGACATGTTTTTCAAGATGCTTGCTGCTGTCTTTTTCCTGAATCATTGGCAGCAAAGCTTCAACCGTATCTTTTACATCCCCGACAACGCCGAGTGTCAGCGGTGTCCGGCGTCCCAGATGTTCGGAACGGATGTCGACCTGCAACACTTTTGCGTTTTTCGGATAGAATTGGCGGTACGGGAAGTCTGTGCCGAGCATCAGCAGCGTATCGCATTCCATCATGGCGTCATAGCCGGAAGAATATCCGATCAAACCTGTCAGCCCGGCAAAGTAAGGATTATCGTATTCCAAAAATTCTTTGCCGCGCAGCGCGACAACCATTGGCGATTTCAGTTTGTTGCACAGTTCCATAATTTCGTCATGGGCACCCTGGCAACCCGCACCGCAAAGCAGCGTTACTTTTTTCCCGTCGTTTAAGTAAGAAGCAAGCTGTGTTAAATCTTCTTCTGACGGTTTCACGACCGGTTTGGCAACATGGACCGGTACTTGCGGCACTGCTACGTTGTCATCCAGGCCTGCAACATCACCAGGCAAAACAAGAACGGAGACGCCTTGGTTTGCGACCGCCTGTTGCATCGCCATATTTACCATTAAAGGCATTTGTTCCGGGCGTTGTACTGTTTCAATAAAATGCGCACAGTCTTTGAAAATCAATTCAGGCCGTGTTTGTTGGAAATACTCGCTTCCGATTTCACTGCTCGGAATATGGGCGGCAATCGCCAATACCGGCACACGCGAACGGTTGCAGTCATACAGCCCATTGATAAGGTGCAAGTTTCCAGGGCCGCTGCTGCCTGCGCAAACCGCAATGCTGTTATTTAAGGTAGCCTCTGCGCCGGCTGCAAAAGCGGCCACTTCTTCATGGCGCACGCCGACCCATTCAATCCGCCCGGAACGCCGGATGGAGTCGAGCACTGCATTTAAAGAGTCCCCGACGATCCCATAAATTCTTTTTACACCTGCATTTAATAATGAATCAATCAGCAAATCCGCTATCGTTTTTGCCATTTGTCAATCCCCTTCTTTTCCATTTATTTTTCGTTAGTATCCCCTAAATGCCGGCTTTCAATCTCCTAATTCCTTTATCCGCATTGCGGCAAACCTGGCCAATGATCCCTTCTTTCTCCGCTGTTCTTGCACCCTTCGGCATTTGGCATACAAACTGTTATAGTAAAAAATAAATCTGTACTATATTTGTTCATAAAAAGTTCACATTTATATATTAAACCTATATATGCGGTAAAAACAAGGTTTTTGCATGAAAAAAATTATAAAATGCTTGTTTTGCACAAAACTGTATTAGTCCATATGTAAAAGATATTAATACACATTTTTAAAGCGATTGCATTTTTGCCCGCTGCCGCAAAATAGACAAACCCTTTCACATGCAATTTGCGTTATGACGATATTGATGGATGATGAAAGGAAGGAAGAATATGAAACATTACACAATCGACCAGCTGGCACAGATGATTGACCATACCCATTTAAAGCCGTTCGCGGATCAAGCGGCAATGGAATCACTTTGCAGGGAGGCGCAACAGCTCCATTTTAAAATGGTGGCGATCCACTCCGTCCAAACCGCCCTTTGCAAACACTTGCTGGAGGGTACGGATATCCATGTCGGCGCAGCCATTTCTTTCCCGCTCGGGCAGACCACGCTTGAAACCAAGGTATTTGAAACACAAGATGCGATCAAATACGGGGCAGACGAAATTGACTATGTCGTGAATCGGTCTGAAGTGAAAAATAAAAATTACCGTTATATTGAAAAAGAGATGGAAACCATTGCGGGCATTTGCAGGGAAGAAGGCGTCATTTCAAAAGTGACCTTTTAAAACTGCTATTTGGAAAAAGATGAAATCGAGGCGCTGGCCCGGATTGCCGGAAAAGTGAAGCCCGATTTTATCAAGACTTCTACCGGGTTTGGAACAGGCGGGGCCACGATAGAAGATGTCAAGTTAATGAAAGAAATTGCCGGGGACGGCGTAAAAGTAAAGGCTGCAGGCGGCATACGCGACGCCGAAGCGTTCCTTGCGATGATCAAAGCAGGCGCCGAACGGATCGGCACAAGTTCCGGCGTACAAATCATGGCCAGTCTCCGTGCAAAAGCAACAGATGGCCTGATAACGATCGATTAAAGAAAATCCCCGTGCCTAAGCCGCCTTGGCCTGTTTCCGGCCCTGGCGGCAGCACGATTTTTTGCTTTTGAATGACGTTATGGCAATCCCCGATGAAGGCGTCTGAGCAATTTTTGGTTTTTTAACAGATTCATTGAGGAACTTTTCCTGTATATGCCGGTTGTGTCGTACGGCAATACTTCTTTCGATAATTGATGATCCGGCCATTCGTTTTCAGAACCGCCATACCGGTATATTTTTTCCCTCTCTTTAGATTGCTCCTTATAAAAGGAATGTAGTCCAACTAAAATCGCCTCTTATTTTAAAAGCATGTAGCGGCAAAATCTCATGTTCTTCTAAATAAATTTGTACTATCAATAGAATTCCAAAGATCAATAGATGTTCAAGTATTTTTCATAAAACCGTTGCCTGCGTCCGGTTTCCAACTGCATCATACGTATAGCTGTTTGTCGTGCCGTCCGGCAATACTTCTTTCGTTAACTAGGGCTTTCCAAAATGCTATATCCCCTGAAACTGTAAGCAGTCAGACAATTAAAGGTCGTTGATTTATTCCACTAAAGAAAAAAGACGTTTGTATGAACATTATGACAAATGTAAAAAGAAATTGTGAGTTTTTGATTTTAATGGGGTAAATTTATTTATTATAAGTGTCTAAATTTTTCCATTTTGGTCGGGTTTCAATAGATTAAGCTACTCATTCCTGTGGTAAATATTGTAAAACGGAAAAGGATGATTTTTTTGAAAAAAAAGAGCCATGAAAGCCACTCCTTTGTTAAGATATAAGTACGACCAAATATCCAGGGAGTGATTTCATGACTATTTCTATTCTAACACAAACCAGAGACTTTTCAATACAACAAAATTTGATTCCCCACAATTGGCAAGACTATGCCGATATACCATTTGTCATTCCATCCATGTGTTTCCCATGGGAGATTTTTAAGCCGATTGAACGAGAATACTACACCCTTTTATATTTGCACCTAAAAAATGAAAGAGCACATGATCCTTCTAATGAAATACAACCGGCACTATTTTCAATAACGGAGGAAGAAGACAAGTCTGCGTCTTCATTATTTCATCTCCCTTCCACTGGGAGAAAACCGCATCCTTTCATGCCCTTTTTTCGTGCTTTTGAACTGGCCTCTTTACAGTATATTGAAGTGATGGTGGAGAGTGTCTATTTGCAAGTGAAATCAAACCCGCTATTTGCCACCATGTGTGGATTTACGGAGAAAATTCCGAGCTACCGTTCCTTTGCTCGTTTTGATCAAATCATGACAACAAATGGTCTTTGGGAAAAAGCCCGGCTATTGGTTGTTGAATATAATAAAGGGGAAGGCGTGGTTGAAACGAATGAGGAAGCAGCCGCCGTGGATACATCGCATATAGAGGCAGAAGCAACCTTGAATAAAACAAGGAAGACGTGTTCTTGTGAGGGTAATTGCGATTGCCCCAAAGTCCTTACGGACGACAATGTAGGGGTAATGCGTAAAAGTAATGCAGTTTCCTATATTGCGCATAAATTATCAATGGTATGCGGGGTGAGATCCGGTTTGCCTTTGACGCGGGAAGTATTTAAAGGAAATACACCCGATGGGAAAACATTAGAACCGACATTGGAAACGTTTAAGGCAGAGCACCCCGAGATGGCTGAGCAGTTGAGCTTTATCCTGGCAGATGGAATCTACCAAACGCCGGAAAATCAAAAAGTGACAAAGGATGTATTACAGGCGAAATTGGTGGCACCGATCAATCCACGGAACCGTAAAGATAAACCAACTACCGCCCGGGGGATTGAAAAAATCAACCGGTACGGCACTCCCATCTGTATCAGTGGACATAAAATGGAACTTAGAGGATCTGATCGGGCAAAGGGGCAATATATTTACACTTGTCCTGTATTTCATCCAAATGGGAGCCCCCCGAAGATTCGGGGGGTTGGGGGGCTTATTTACACTTGTCCTGTATTTCATCCAAATGCCAAGCAAGAAGGTCTCACCTGCCCGCTAGCGAATCACGCGGAATGTTGTAATGGGGCAGCACAAGGAAGAGTATTTAGGATAGACTTTGATCAAACGCCTCAAGTAGATGTCGAGTTGCCGCAACATGGTCGCACATTTGAAGTGTTATATAGTGCCAGGACGATCATCGAAAGAATCTTTGGCATTCTAAAAGACGGATACAGTCTCCGTCGTGTTCACAAGCGTGGGAAACAGGCAGTTGAAGCTCATGTAGATCGATGCATGATATCTATGCATATCATGGCAAATATGGCGTACTATCAGACTGGAAAGGCCAATTGTGGATGGACACGCAATCGACTGCAAAGAGCAAATTAAGTTATTCACAGGTGGATATGTGAATAAGTAAAATGAGCGTTTCCTTTCCACAAAGGGTAGTGAAAAAAACCCATTTTGTGAAGGCGGGATACGTATGCCCTTTTTTTGAAGGAAAATGACCGTTTTACTTCTATTGAATTGAAAATCTGGATGAAAAGGCAAAAAAATCGGGATAATTAATTTTCCAGAGCCTCGCTCAAGGGTATATTTTTATTTTGGCAGAGGCTCTTTCTTTACTTTCTTATCAATCGTTAGGAGTGCCTTGAACCCCCTCATATTAATTGTGATGATCGAAATTAGAATTAGTAAAGTACCGGAAATGGCAGTTACGAATATGGACCCCCAAAATTTGGAAAGTAGTCCCGAAATTACTATCCCTAGTAGCAATCCAGTATTAGACGACATCTGTAAAATAGCCATTGCTCTACCTCTATAAATATCTGGCGTTAGACCAAGAAACAAACTGCTTATTGGGATACTGAGGAACGCATTAATCAATCCGATTATGGAGACCCAAACATATAAAGACGGAATAGTATAAACGTGAGAAAACTGGTGTAAAGGAACAATCAAAATCATCCATACACCCATTAAGGCTGTTGAAAAAAAGAGGAGATGACCCGGCTTGAAATGTCTTAACAAAAATGGGCCCATTGCAGCACCTATGAATGCACCTGCACCTACCATAGCCTCAATCATGCCATAATGAAAACTGGAAACATCGAACACCTGCAGCAATAACGAAGTAGATGTAGTGTTAAAAATACCCACAGCAAACATAAGTTGCATGATCAAAGCAATGAGAAATGTAAGTGGTGCCAATTCAAAAACTGTTTTTATCCCCTCTTTTGCAGCGCTCCATATTGATGGATTTGGACGATGATTTTCGCTGAATGTTTGTTTATATTTAATCAATTTGACGGTGATACCTGTAAAAAGTGCTGATAACAAGAAAGTTACAACATCAATCATGAGTATATTGGAGGGAGATGCAAGAACAAGCAATATCCCTGCTATACCTGGTCCGGCAATTTGCATAATTGAATTAATGCTTTGAGAAATACTTAAAGCTTCTGTAATATGCTGTTCCCCAACTAAATGAGGAATAAATGAAGATCTGGCTGGATAATTAATTGAATTTCCAATACCAGAGAGGAAAACTAAAACAATTAATAACCAAATAAAATGTGTTGAGAAAACCATGGCTAGCATAACAAGGGCCCGATATAAATCAGTTCCGATCATTAGATAATGTTTAGGAAATCTGTCTGCTATTGTTCCAGTAAAAAATCCAAATAAAAGCATAGGACCATATTGTGCAAAAAGAACAAGACCAATTAAAAAAGGATCTTCCGACATAGTTCCAATAATATACAAAATAATAGTAGTAGTTACTCCGTCACCAAAGCGTGAAATAAATTGGCCTAAAAAAAAATAGAAGGAGGATTGCTGTTTAAGTAATATCAAAACTATACTCACCACCCGTTTTAACTATTTTTAAAAACAGTTAAGTTGATGTGATATTTTTCACCTTCTTTTTCTTGATTTAAATCTTTTTGGTTTACATCCTTTAAGAGCGAATATATTTCTTTTAACAATATCTTCAGCTTTTCAATTTCTTCCCTATTTAGATAATAATCTCCCGTAACTTGATTCATATCAGAAACATCGACGATCTTCTGTTCCGCCAATACTTGTACTGATCTGTTTAAAGATATCATCATACTTTCCTTTAATCCTGCACTGAGCGTTGCATTATTTTTATTTATATATGGAGTTACCTTCTCAAGAGAAATAACCTTTGCAACTGTACGATAAAATTTTTGGATAATACCGTTTTTTTCCTCCGTTCTATCAACTTTAATAAGCCCAACTTTTTCGAGTTCAGTTAAATGATATCTTACTTTTGACGGAGATAAATGTAATTGATCGGCGAGCATTTTCCCCGTTTTGGGTACTTCGTCTATTTCCCATAAAATTTTTACCTTAAAGGGATCACTTAAGGCTTTTAATTGATTTAGATTATTTACATAGAAAACATTGTCCATACATAAACACATCCTAAACGTATTATTTTTACAATATGTAATTATACATTAATACGTATTAGAATGAAAAAAACGAAACTTTTTAAAAAGTCATGTGCAGAAAAAATTAGAGCACATGACCTTTTTACACTTAAATCAGTCAGGAATAATGATAATAACAACGCCTCTTTGTTCAAATTGTTTTTCCAGCATTATTCTCACCTCCTTTAATTATTTAGTACAAATTAAAATAATACTAGGAGACTCTATTGAATATTTACTTTCACTAAAATCACCAAAAACATTCTCAATATTAAATCCTACTTGTTTTAAATAACTTGCAATCTCGCTTAAGCTGTATAATCTTAGTTTGAGATTATATTTAGTGACTTTGTTGTCTATAATTCTAGTCTGATTAATACTTAATGAACTGCTTTGTAAATCCAAAGTCCTCCTTTCTAAAGAAAACCCTATTTGTTCGTTTCCAAACCAAACTAAGGGATTGAAATTTTTAATTAAATACTCTCTATTTGCAAGATGAAGGAGAAGCTTTCCGTTTGAATTTAAGCAAGAATACATACACTCTAACATTTTAAAATTTTCATCATCGTTTAAATATCCAATTGATGTTTCCATATTAAGTAAAACATTGTATTTTTGTTCTGATTTAAAGTATCTCCCATCTGCTAAAAAAGTTGTTACTTCACCACTGGTTTTTTGATTTATAAGTTTGAGATAATCTTCATTAATATCAAGGCCATGCACACTATAACCATCTCTCCATAATCTCAATAAATGTCTGCCATGCCCACAACAAAAATCAAGAATATGAGGATTCTCTATCTCATTTAAAAGATTCCTTTTTAAAAATCTAATTTGGTCATCTACTTCTCTGTCTAGTAGTTGAGAATAAACTTGTTGATACGTAGAGTCAAAAAAATTTTTATCGCCATCAGAAAATGGAATTGGATAGTCGTTAGTACGTTTAACTTTTGTTATCAAAAAAATCACCCCGTATTATTTTTTTAACACGTTCAAAATTATTAATATGATAATATCATTCTTACCGGTAAGCGTCAACAAAATTTTTAAAAAAATTTAACACTTACCTGAATCCGTGACGAAATTTCCGCTTAAAGGCAAACAAATCGCATAAAATTTAGTATAATTGGTATATCAGACAAATTAAATTCATTCCACATTCAGGTGATCTCATGAAAAAGTTTGTGATAGAACCCACAAAAGAACGAATTGTTGCCCAAGCTGGCTTAGCGATAGTAGGAAATTTACTAAATCAAACGAATTTAGTTTCCAGGTTGAATGCCTATAAACTCCCTGATATCTCCCGGTATCCGGCTTGTTCCAATGGCGATGTGGCTAAATCTTATATCGGCTTGCTTTGCCAGGGAAAAAGTGATTATGACAATATTGAAACCTTCCGTGATGATGCTTTTTTTGCACTGGCTTTGGATATCCAGAGGGTTCCTTCCAGCCCGACTCTCAGGCAACGATTGGACCAGGCCGCCTTGGTGGAAAAATGGAAAACGATCTTGCACGAAGAATCGCTGGATCTGATTCGCCATACAAATGCGGAAATCAGCCCGGTTTACGCCAAAGACAAGCCGTATATCCCGGTTGATCTGGATGTCTCCCCTTTCGATAACTCCAAGACAAAAAAGGAAGGGGTAGAAAGAACCTATAAAGGCTGTGACGGTTATGCCCCTATGTTCGCTTACATGGGACAGGAAGGTTACTGCCTGCATGTTGAGATGCGAAAGGGAAGTGTCCACTGCCAAAAAGGTACACCAAATTTCATCCAGGAAACCATTCAATCTGCCCGGAAACTAACAGATCAGCCATTGCTTTTCAGGCTTGATTCCGGAAATGACAGCCGGGATAATCTCATTATTCTCCTAGAAAACCATGCAAGCTTTATTATCAAACGCAATCCCCGTAAGGAAAAAGCTGAGGACTGGCTGTACATTGCCCGAAAATATGGGATCTGTTGTGAAGAACGGGAAGGAAAGAAGGTTTACCTTGGATCCATCCCCGAAACCATTCAAATTAAGGACCAGGAGCGAAGCATCCGAAAAGTTTTTAAAGTGACCGAAAGAACCATCTCAAGAGACGGACAAATTTTTTTAATTCCCGAGTATGAATTTGAAACCTACTGGACGGACCTTGAAGTGCCGCCTCATGTGGTGATCTCTCTTTATCATAACCATGGCACTTGCGAACAGTTCCATAGTGAAATTAAATCAGAACTGGATCTCGAACGGCTGCCGTCAGGCAAATATGAAACGAATGGCCTTGTGCTCCATTTCGGTGTATTTGCGTATAACTTGCTTCGCTTGATTGGACAAGAAAGCTTGAAAAAACAAGATACGCCATTGAAAAAGAAAACAACAAGAAGAAGAATCCGAACCGTCATCCAGAATATGATCACACTGGCCTCAAAGCTGGTTTTCCGTGGCCGGCAATGGAAATTAAAAGTCGCGGAGACCAACAAATGGTTACCGGTCTTTACTCGTTTGTATCAAGCCTTTTACTAAACATCCCGATCAATAGACTACTAGGAAAAAAGAAATAAAAACGAAAACTTGCAAAAAATGGAAATTTGCAGATTTATTTGGCGTGCACAAAAACGAATGAAACAGGGAAATTTTTACATACTGAATCACTAAAAGTGCATTTATCGAATAGTCGGACACTACTATATCCTTACTCTTGGGAAATCTACCTATTAACGGCGTTTGTTATATTTTCGTCACGGATTCAGGTATCAGATAAAGTTGTACTTGCTCAGCAAATTTGAATATCATATTCCATTTCGTGTATTTTCAAAGACACTAAAAGATTATTTTAATCATATGTCCTTCTATTTTCTTTCTTTAATAGCAGTATTACCATTTGGAAAATGATGCAAATTACCTACATAAAAATATTTACAAATTTAGTCTTTTCTGTTAATATAAGAATTGATCCGGATCACACCAAAATATTAGGAGGGTAATTTTCATGCAGAGTCCATCTCTTGATAGCTTGTTGTCTGAGATTGCTAATGAAGTAACTGAAGAGGAAGTATCTCAAGCACAATCAAACCTCTTAGAAGCACAGTCAGACGATACTGTAAGAATGGTTTGGAGGATGTATGCAGTGGATCCTTTCGAAGAGAAATCAGAACCCCCTTATGTCGATAATAAATAATTGTTAATTGTAACAGCCCGCATATAATCAATTGATTTATGCGGGTATTTCTCAATTTACACTTTTAATTTCCAAGAAAGAAGGGGATTATATGCTTTTTTTAAGAGGAGAAAAATCAGTTTTACAAACGGTTAATGTTTTGACGAAACCATATCAAAATAACAGCATCCTCACATCATTTGAATCGTTAAAAATCTCCTATAATAAATTAATTACTGAAATTCAACCTTGGGTGCCTCATTCCAAAGAAATAAACACCGAGTTTATTACAGATCTAAGAACTATAAAGAAGTTAATGGAAGTGTTTAGTACCGAATCCCTTGCTGATGACACCTTTTACGACATGGAACAGTCTAGACAATCACAGTCTGCTGGTATTCTAGGTAGAACAAAAAACTCTATTTTAACCCTTGGAGAAAGGCACCCTGGTTTTTCATGGGTTTTTAATTTAGTTATGAATTCAGTGTTTAATGTTTCTTCCAAAATTGCTTCAGGTGGTACTACAAGTGCAGCTGTTGGGGTCTTATTTATTGACCCACGAAGTCATTATACAGATGAAGATATGTACGAATTATTAGTACATGAGCTTGGCCACACGTTACTATTTCTCCACGAATGGCGATTTGGATTATTTAATGACGTAAACAGACTGACCGACCCTCAAACATTTGCATTGTCAGCCATCAGAAACCAGGTGCGACCTTTCGATAAAGCAATTCATAGTGTACTGGTTGCAATAGAAGTTTTGCTTTTAAGAGAACGCGTATTAGGACATTATAAAAAAAGATCTTTACATCCGCCTACTAATGAGTTGATACCAATGGTCAACAATTCTATCAAATCCATTTCAGAAACCGATAAAAGAGAAAACATGCTTACTGATTTTGGCAAAGATCTTTTGGCTGAATGTAGGTTAATTATGGAGAACTACAATAAGGGGGAAGTAAGGGGGAAGTGAAAAATGTGGTCTCTAGTCGGAGTTAACAATGTTTTCAAAACGCTTTGTACTCTAACACATGGGCAATTAGAGAATAAAGAAACAGTTACCATTCAGATATTAAAAAAAGCAATTACAGATTACCTTATTAAACACAATCCTCATATAACTTATAGCAACTCCTTAAAACCATGTATTATACAATCAGGCCACCAATTGATAGAAATAATAAAAATACTCGATTTAGAAAAGGAAATAAGGTCACATAATGAAAATAATTTAGAGGCTGTAAATAAATCTAATCTAAATAAATTAAATGCTGCTATGAAAAGCATGCAACAGTTAAACGATATATATTCATTGTTCTTTTTGTCGGTTGACACCATAGCCTTAACATCTAACATAAAATTCGCTGGTTCTGCTACTACTCCTGAAGCTATAGGAGTGGTTTGGATTCAACCCGATGAACATTGGAGTATGTTTGACGTTTTAGAATCCTTAGTTCACGAGTTAACCCATAATTTACTTGGTTTTGATAACCTAGTAAACAAACATTACGACAAACCTTCAGAAATTATGAATCCAAACACATGGGTACCTTCTGCTATCAGAAATCAACCTAGACCCGTTAACGGAGTAGCCCATAGTATTATTGTTGGAATCGAATTACTAAATTTAAGAAACAGATTAAATTATGACGATAGCGAAGTAAGTGTACATGGTAATTCTAAAGAACTAATAACCAAGACAAAAAATGCAATTGATAGTTTCAAATCACAAAGGGATAGTTGGCAGATTCTAAGCAATAGGATGCAGCACTTGTTAAACTTAGCTGATGAATCATTAAAACATTTTGCATATGGGAGGATTCAAGATGAAATATTCCCATCAAGAACCTAAAGTGTTACCGCATATCACCATCATAGGTGCAGGCGTTAGAGGACGAAAACAATTAACCTTAGAAAGCATTAAAATTATCAGAGAATCATCTTATGTTCTTTATTTTCCCATTGAAGATAAATTACATGATTGGTTAACAAATAGTATTGGAGTTAAAAATGCGGAAAGTTTGTCTGATTTGTACAAAAACGGGGCTCAAGACCTAGAGAATTACAAACGAATAGTTAGTAAAATTATAGAAGTAAGTTCTAAGTTTAAAGATGTTGCGGTACTTGTTCCAGGTCATCCCTATATAGGTGTATCTTGGATAAAAAGCTTAAACAAAATGGCAATGGAAAATTTAATACACTTGAATGTTATTGAAGGTATTTCTAGCTTTGATACGATGATTAGCGATTTAAAGATCGACCCTTTAGACCACGGAGCTACAATTATAGATGCAAACCGTTTATTGTTATTCCAGCTTAAAATCGAGCCTAAAATTGATCTGTATATTTACCATATTTGTTCTGTGGGTAACTCCAGAACGGATTACGAAGATCTTTCTAAAAACAATCATCTTGAAAAGTTACAAAAATACCTCATCCAGTTTTATCCTTTAAATCATAACGTAGTCCTAATTGGTTGTAACTCAAACTCAAATAAAAGCCTAATCAAATCATGTAAACTAAATGAATTGAATAATCTTCACAGTTATATTTCGGTGGCAACCAGCTTGTTCGTTCCAGGATTAGGTTTCACAAAAGACGACATAGATAAAGAGTTTTACAACCTTGTACAAAGTACCGTATAAAGAAAGCTATGCTACCTCTTATATTATAGATAATTGTTTTGTTGAGGTGATGCAAAATAATAACAAAACCCATAAATAATAAAGATGTCGAGAATGTCTGTCAAGCCATTTATGAAAACCAAGTAATTTCCTGTTTAAAGAATGCACAAAAATTAGTATTAGAGATGGCAAAACGTAAAGAGGCCGGATACTGTCCTTTTTTGCCTACAGCACTAGTTAAAAATGGAGTATGGTATGAAATAGTGGAACAGTACTCCATAGAAAACCTCAGTGCATTTATTGAAGAAAAAATATATGAATTTAAACAGTTACCTCCAGTAAATTCCGATAGAAAATACAAAACTTTGATATTAATATTTCCAAATATCCCTTTCCGTCCAGCCCAAGAAATGCTAGATGCAGTGCAAGAAGAATTGAAGCACTTTATTATTCACCATAAAATCGTAATTGGTGGATTTTCTTCCAATAATGAGCATAATACATTACATTTTATCCTTCGTTACTTAATTGAACAAGATTTATCTTTCTTATTAAAGACTAAGTCTTTAACCGACAAAGTGAATTACTTACAGAGTTATTTGAAGACATTCAAAACAACCCTTACCAATAAACAATACGAATTGGCAACCTATGAACTAAACAAAGCAAAAAAATACCAAACTAATAAAGTTTAGTTTGGTATTTTTATTTGAATTATAAGGTTGATTTGACTGGGTCAAGATATTTTTGTCTCATATAAGCCCAAACACTTGAAACCAAAAGAAGAAGCGATGAGATAACGAAAACTGACCTCACTCCAAATAATTCAGAAAACATTCCGAATATCAATGCAAAAACTCCGAACAGACCAGTAAAAATCACATCTCTAGCAGAAAACACTTTCGGAAGAATATCTTGAGGAGTACTGGACTGAATTAGTGAAAGTTGAGCAATTTCCTGAATTTGAGTCGGTACTCCTACTAATAGGGAAAATCCTAAGGCCCAAAAAGGACTTAAAGGAAACCCAAATAATAAAGTAAATAAGGCTGTCAAAAGAGAACCATAGATAATTAAATATCGTTTTCTCTCTTTATAAAACCTTTCTAATTTAAAGCTGATAACTCCACCTAACAATAGTCCGGCAAAGAAAGCGGAATTAATATATCCCCACCATGCTTCTCCCTTGTGCAAAATTTCATCAACATAAACGTAAAGAATAGCTGCTATCCATACAGCCCCTGTTATTGAATTTATTGCATCCATTACAGAAACCGTCAACAGGGTAGGTGTATTCCAAATGTATTTCCACCCCTCTTTTAAAGAATGCCATAATTTTGTTTTATTACCTTGGCTGCTTTGTACTTTTTGAGTATATTTAACAAATAGCATCATAAAACTCGATATAAAAAATAGGAAACAAGTAGCTGTTATTAAATATTTACCACTTAAGGCAGCAACAATGATCGCCCCAACCGGCCATCCACCGAGTTGAACTGTTCGGTCAGTTATTGAAAGTAAACTATTTGCCTTAACTAATTTTTCCTCTCCTACTATTACAGGAATCATGGAATTTCGTGCAGGTGTCTGCCAACCGTCCAGAAATGCAATAATGCTAACAAAAGGGATTATAAATGCTAGAGTGTTTAACCCCTTAGAAAAATGCATTCCTATCAGTAGAAATACCAATAAAAACGCTTTCCCAAATGAAGAACCAACAATAATTTGTTTTAGATAAACCTTGTCAAGTATCCATGGTGCTATTAATCCACCAATAAATCTTGAGAATGTTATGACAAACGGGATAAGGGATACCACAAAAACCGAATCCGAAACCACATATAAATAACTGATAATCCCAACAATATAAAAAATATCGCCAGCATTGGATACCGTTTGGCCGATCCACAAAAACAAAAAGGAACGGAAATTATTCAATTCATTCACTCCTTTAAAATTAATCTCATTATAACGAAGAATAATTTAAAAAGAGTTTACATTGGACCTCATCCCTTCAAATTTTTTTCTTCATATTTCTTGTTTTATTCAAAACATAAAAAATATATACCAGGATACAGCGTTTTTACTATTCAAAAAAATTTAGTTTAAATCAACCTTAAAATTTTAAATGTATTTTAAGCATCACTCAACTCTATTATTCACGATTAAAATTTTTTTGCAAATTCTAGTGATTTAATTTCCAAGTTATTGAACCAAATTGGTTTCACATACTATCCATTACTATTCTAATAGGAGATCTATATGCCGGATATTTTTTAGCTTTATTCATGGGACAATTTACTTGGTCATTGATCTCCTTTATGAGATTTATCATGTATTTAAAACGACCATTAGGAAAATAAAACTCAATTTCCTCATTATAATCGTGTGGAATTTTTGCTAGAAACATAGGAATGGTATCATCTGGATGGAGTTGCTTGAATTTTTTTGGGTTTTGTACCACCTCTACCCATTTAATAAAACGCTCAATTAATAAATGTGAAATGATTTTATTTAGAATAAAATTTATGCTACTAACATTACATTTTAAGAAATCAAACTCTTCCTCTCTACTGATAGGATTTAATATTTCTTCAATATGTGTCATAAATGTTCCATGAAGAAATATACTGAATCGTTCTTTTATACATTCAAAATCATAAGTATTGGGAATTTTTGTATGTTTTTCCATTTTCCAAGGTGCATCTATACCCTCACACTCCATTTTCCACCAAATAAATGCTAATGCGTGGGGACAAACATCGCCATTTTGGCTTGCCTTATTGAATATTTCGACGCAATTCCTATGGTCTTTGATAATCTTACGTAAAATATATCTACTAATTGCCTTATAAATAATCCTTGTTTGTTTATATGTAATTGTCAACTGAAAAATCCCCCACATTGTCATTGAAAATTCCCCCACCTAATTTTTCCAATTAGGCAGAGGACAGGACTTTCCATTTTAGTTTTTATCCTGAATTACGAAAGTAAAGCAGAAGCATAATATAAAAAGATGCCCCGAACCTCTGGTATAATTGGGTTTGAAGAAAACTACCAAACCAGAAAGGAGGGCACCTTTAAGGTGAATTATACCATCTCTGTCTCGAAAATCAACTATGCGTTTCATTTAAAGAAGAGTACGCATTTTAGCGGGCTGCTCCCGATTTTGCAGTTTCTGGAAAGAATGAAGATTGAACAGACCTTCCGGGATTTTGACTGCTTGAAAAATTATAATGCCCAGTATCCTTTAAGCAAAATCTTTGTATACCTGATGATTGGCTGGCTGGCCAATTGTTCCCGGCTGTTCCATTTCCGGACTTTGCAGGATGATCCTTTAATCAGGGCTTTTATGGGCGGGAAATGCCCGCACTATACCCTTTTAAATAAGGACCTGTTAAGGCTGGAAAAGATGGAGCAAGCTGATCTTGAATTCAAAGAACGCATGCTGGATCTGATTGAACCCTGGATGGACAAGGAGCTCATTCTAAATTTTGATTCGACCGTGGAAACCGTCTATGGAGATCAGGAGAATGCGGAGGTTGGGGGAAATCCCCACAAACCGGGGAGAAAAAGTTACCACCCTCTTCTTGTGTTTGAGGGGAGATCCCGTCTTTGTTTAAACGCCAAGCTTAGAGAGGGAAATTCCCATTCTTCTCAAGGAGTAACCGACTTTGCAGAAGCAACTTACCAGTTGCT
Source organism: Weizmannia sp. FSL W8-1119 (assembly GCF_038008605.1). Lineage (NCBI taxonomy): Bacteria > Bacillati > Bacillota > Bacilli > Caryophanales > Bacillaceae > Heyndrickxia > Weizmannia sp. FSL W8-1119. Next base: position 3,136,110 of record NZ_JBBOZL010000001.1, read on the forward strand.
TTCTCCCCATTACCTTATTCGTTATGCCCGTTTTGATAAAGGGTTCGGCGGAGAACCGTTCTACAGTTACTGGGAAAAACGAGGGATCGGTTACACGGGCAAACTGAAGTGGACATCGAGGCTGAAGAAAAGGGTTGAAGACGATGATTCACCGTGGATCCGCTATGTTGATGACGGATTGACCGTGATAGAGGGAAAAGCCGTTGATTACCAGGCAAGTACCTGGGAAAAGCCAAGAAGAGTTGCGGTCATTCGCAAAGCGGACAAGTATGAAGAAAGCCAGCTTCAAGCTTGTGATGCTCTCTGGAAATATGAAGCGATTGTGACAAGTATGGACTGGGAACCGATTGATATTTGGAGATTCTATAACCAAAGGGCTTGCATGGAAAACTTTATCAAAGAGTCAAAATACGGATTCTCAATGGACAAGATTTCAACGCATTCATTTGACGCCAACCAAATGGACTTACTGATTAAACTGCTGGCCTACAATTTATTCGAGATCTTTAAAAAAGAACACTGTCCGCCAGCGTATCGCTCCTATACGATCAGGCGGTTCCGGAGAGAATTCATCTACGCCGCTGGCGTACTGGTCTGTCACAGCCGGCGTGTCATTTTAAATATTTGTGAAACATACGTCAATAAAAAGGCGTTCCGGCAAATGATCCAAAGTGTACGGCTGATTGACTGAACGTGGCGAATGAAACGGAATACTGGAAATTGAAATGCCCGCAAATGTGGGGAGGGGGAAAGTATGACCTTAACAACCCGAAAATAGCCACCACAGTTCCATATTTGGTCCATGTTTCCATTTTACTTACGTATAATTCCAATTTACAGGATTTTATCTAGTGCAATTTTGCACTTTCGTAATTTGGGTTAATACATATCCATCTTCAACCACGCTAAAGGGTAAAATTGCTTTAATTCCAACCCTCAATGCTGCTCTCATCCCAGCCCTTCTTGCTACTTTTAAAATAGCCTTTCTTTCTGCTCTTCTACTTAGTTTTAAAAGAGCCTCTCTAAACGTTCTAGCACGTTCAATTTTGTAAGCAACACTCCCTGCACCAACAGAAGCCCAAACAGAACCCATAACCCAACTAGCATTATCCCATCCGATGTAGCTTGCCAGCCAATATTTTATGGCATATTTAATTGCATAAATTAAATGCTTCCGAGAAACATCCCCATTAGGATCAGTAAGCATAACTGGATTATTTTTCGCATACGTATAGCCATTCTGCGAAACCGGATCACTATCTTGACCAGGCTGTGGATCCATTGCTAAAAATGTCCCATTCGCAGGGTTATAGTACCTCGCTTTCAAATAGTAATCCTTCGTCTCAGCATCATAATAGTACCCGGCATACCGAATCGGATTGTATTTGGCAATTTCACCAGTTTCAGTCAGCACATTCCCGTATGCGTCATAAGTGTAGGAACCCACTTCGTTTCCAGACTGATCCACAATGGAAATGACATCCCCACGATGGTTCGTCCAGAAGAAGTATGCTTTATTGGCCCATTGTCCAGTGCTATCCTGCTGGCGAATGATCATGCCGAGCGGTGTTGTACCGTCTGAATCCCATTTGTAATACTTGTACTGCGTGATGGTACCGTTGTTTTTCACTACTTCCATGGACAAATTGTTGTCCTGGTCATAGTAGTATTCATTTGTTTTCGTTCCAACGGTTTTCTTTGTCCGCAGCCCGTTTTCATCATACGTATACTCGGCAACAGTTGTTCCGCTGAGTGTGGTAACTTTCGTCATCTGACCCAACGCGTTATACGTATATTTATCATTTTCATCCTGCGTTAAATTGCCGTCCTTGTCATACGTAAAGGCGGTGCCATTTTTCTTCACGATCTGGTTGGCATCGTTATACGTATAATTGGACGTTTTCCCGTTAACCGTTGCCTGCGTCCGGTTTCCGACCGCGTCATACGTATAGCTATTCGTCGTGCCATCCGGCAATATTTCTTTCGTTAATTGGTTATTCTGGTCATACGTGTAACTTGTATCGCCTTTTGCCGTTGTTTCTTTTGTGATATTGGCTGATCCGTCGTACTGATAAGCAAACTGGGCAGCTGCTGTTGTGCTGCTTCCTTTGAAATACTGGAACTTTGGATATTGTTTGCGGTATCCAAAGTGGTGGTTTGCTTAAACAGGCCGTTATTGGCTGTCAATGAATCTTTCCGGTTATTCACTTTTTTTACTTTCAAGTTTTAGTTATTAATATCCAACATTTAACTTAAATCTGACTGACCATTTAAGTGGTAGAAAATCTTTCCGTTTTTTGTTATTAGCCCACACCTTCAAGAAAAATATTAATATACTCTTATAACTTGTTTGCTATAAATAAAATATATTCTTTTAATGCTGAAGTTATTGTGATCTCTTCGGATTCATAGATTTCAACAATCAGAGGAACTATGTTTAATAGATCACTTTTAAAATTTTCTTCAGTAAAAGTTTTGTTTTTAAATATCTGATCTATAGATTTATCCTTTTCAATAAAAAATAATTTATCATTTGAAACAATTCTATCCCTATAAAAGCTTGCATCGTTTGCTTCACATATGATAAATTTTTTTTCGCCAAATAAGAAACGTTTTTTTCCTTGGAGCGGAATAGTTATTAAGGGTGATTCTAAAGCATCATTTGAAGTTGAAATTGTATATTGATACATGGTAAAATTAATATTTTTTAGTAGGTTTAGTACTTCATAAATTACATTTTCTATCGTTTCATATTCATGTGTCTCATTATTATATTTACCAAATGTCGATATTTGAAAAGAGTAATACATCTGCAAACTTCCTATTCTCCTTTTCCTATAGTCTTTCGCCATACAACATGACCTCTAATCCATTTTCCATTGTGTTTAGAATATTTATTGCATTGAATATGATAACCATGTCCGTGCTCAGGTGGGTGAAATTCTATAGAACGATAAATTCTTTTTCCTTTTCTAGTAGTTGAGTAAAGAATCCCCCACCTTCCTTTTTCCTTACTACCAGTATTTTTTATTCTCCCCACTTTTATTATCCTAAAACCCATTTTGTTTCTTACTTTTTTTACATACTTAGAAATATATTTCCAAGCATTACGAAATCCTTTAGCGACATGCTTGGATATGATTTTTAAAGTACCTATACTTATTTTTATCTCGCCATCTAGATCCACATTCACTATTGGATTATTGCTAACGTAATTATATTCATTCTGTGAAAAAGGATCATCTTTGTCCCCAGGCTGTGGATCCATTGCTAAAAATGTCCCATTCGCAGGGTTATAGTACCTCGCTTTCAAATAGTAATCCTTCGTCTCAGCATCATAATAGTACCCGGCATACCGAATCGGATTGTATTTGGCAATTTCACCAGTTTCAGTCAGCACATTCCCGTATGCGTCATAAGTGTAGGAACCCACTTCGTTTCCAGACTGATCCACAATGGAAATGACATCCCCACGATGGTTCGTCCAGAAGAAGTATGCTTTATTGGCCCATTGTCCAGTGCTATCCTGCTGGCGAATGATCATGCCGAGCGGTGTTGTACCGTCTGAATCCCATTTGTAATACTTGTACTGCGTGATGGTACCGTTGTTTTTCACTACTTCCATGGACAAATTGTTGTCCTGGTCATAGTAGTATTCATTTGTTTTCGTTCCAACGGTTTTCTTTGTCCGCAGCCCGTTTTCATCATACGTATACTCGGCAACAGTTGTTCCGCTGAGTGTGGTAACTTTCGTCATCTGACCCAACGCGTTATACGTATATTTATCATTTTCATCCTGCGTTAAATTGCCGTCCTTGTCATACGTAAAGGCGGTGCCATTTTTCTTCACGATCTGGTTGGCATCGTTATACGTATAATTGGACGTTTTCCCGTTAACCGTTGCCTGCGTCCGGTTTCCGACCGCGTCATACGTATAGCTATTCGTCGTGCCATCCGGCAATATTTCTTTCGTTAATTGGTTATTCTGGTCATACGTGTAACTTGTATCGCCTTTTGCCGTTGTTTCTTTTGTGATATTGGCTGATCCGTCGTACTGATAAGCAAACTGGGCAGCTGCTGTTGTGCTGCTTCCTTTGAAATACTGGATACTTTGGATATTGTTTGCGGTATCCAAAGTGGTGGTTTGCTTAAACAGGCCGTTATTGGCTGTTAATGAATCTTTCCGATTATCCAGATCATACCCGTATTGGAACTGCAACAGCGTATCGCCATTCAGCGTTGTATTTACTGTATCTGCTTTTCCTGATTCTATATATGTGTAATTGTTTTTCACTACAACAGATTGCGAATGATACGAATACGTATCGCTTTTCAAGGAATCATCATCGTTGTATTCATTGTTGATCTGATAAGAATCTCCCTGATTGTACTGGGACACCAGGCCGTTATCCGTATAGGCATAGGTTTTAGCGAGAATCTCTGCACCTGTCGCATCTTTCAACGCCGTTTTCGTTACTTGTCCATTATCATCATAAGTGTTGGCAATGTTGTATTCATTTTTTCCTGATGCGTCCGCAACAGTTGTCCCGGTTAGCTGCCCTGCCTCATCATACTGGTACGTCTCTAAAATGCCCGATGCTTTTTTGAAGGTCTGTAGGTTGCCATCTTCATCATACGTATATAGCATTTTCATCGGGTCTGATCCCGAACCGACCGGCAAAGTCACGCTCAATACTTGATTGTTATTGTTATACGTATAGCTTTTTGTAACATTTTTTGCATTTGTCACTGTCAGCATATTGCCGTTGTTGTCATACGTATAGCTCGTTTTATTACCGTTTCCGTCTGTTACGGAAGTTTTTAAATCAGGCGTCAGTGAATCATACGTATAAGAAGTTTTCCTTCCGGCACCGTCCGTCTGGGACACAATCTGGCCGTTATCATCGTATGTCGTACTTGTGGTATTCCCTTTTGCATCTTTTTCGGTAACAGTATGGTCGGTATAGGCTGTTTCCGTATACGTCTCGTTCGGATAAATTTCTTTCGTCTGCCGTCCATATGCATCATACTCAAATTTTGTGATTTCGTCCCCTACCTGCGTCTCGGTGAGATTCCGATTCCCGTCATAGCTGTAAGTAGTCGTAACCCCTTTTGGATCTGTTTTTGATGTGAGTAAATTTTGAGCATTATAGGCATATGTCGTCACATTTCCTTCTGCATCCGTTTCTTTCGTTACGTTACCGTTTGCGTCATATACCTTCGTTTCTGTATTGCCTTCTGCGTCGGTCGACTTGATTATATTATAATTTGCATCATATTGTACGGTGCCCGATTTCCCATTTTCATCAACCGTTTCCGTTACGGCAAACGTATTGTTTGCTGTATTCCGGTGATAAACTTTTTGGCTATCATTTGAATCCGTTACCGTAAATTTGTTATTTGGCAAATCATAATTATAGGTTGTTGAGACAGATGATGCTCCGTCTTTTTGCGGTGTGACAACCGTAATCTCGTTATCCTTATATTCCATTGTCCCTTCATTGCCGTTCCCGTCCGTAAAGGAACTTAACCGGTCGCCGTTATCCTCATAATCGTACGAATTGGTAATGGTTTTGCTTGTGCCTTCAGCATGCGTCACTGTATCTGTTAACAGCTTTGGGCGGTCCGCATCGTTGTATTGGTATTCAATCCAGCGATTATTGTAAGCCATTTTACTGACCAGGCCGTCCGCATTATACGCAAGCGTAATGCTTTTGCCAATTGTACTGCCTGAGCTGTCGGTTTCAGCAATTTCCGTCAGTTGATTATTTGTATACTTAAACCGGATCGTATTATGATTTGTATCCTGATAAGCGTACAAACGGTAAGTACCTGAAGTGGGGGCAGATTCAAACAGTTTGGTAAATCCGTCTTTATCAGTTAAAGCAAAACCTGAAGCGCCATTAACTGTCTGCTTCTTTAAGGACAGATATTTTCCTTTTGGCGAAGTGAACGAATCGTTCCCTGGATTATAAACGAACTCATGCCTCGTTCCGTCTTCATCATCATAATACAGATTAGATGATGAAGGTTTTGTTACAAGCGATTCATTCCCGGCGAATGTCCAGCCTGTGCCAAATGCGGAGCTGCGTGTGGATCCTGAATTATAAGACCTCGTAAAATCAAAATCCAGCACCCCACGTGGATAGAGTGAAGCATCTGTGATGGCCATATTCAGGTTCCCGGTTGTAACATTGACGGAAACAGTAGCATTTCCCATCGTATGGGTACCATATGTGAAATCATCTTCCAGACCAAGGAGATCCTCGCGTGATGCCATGTTGACGGTTTTGATTGCAGATGCGGCGCTGACACCCCGCGGACCGCTGATTTTTTCCTTTTCAGATGATGGGGCTATCGCATCATTGTACCGATATGCCTTTACCCTAACCTGGTAACCTTTACCAGGATCCAGCTCCAGTTTTCCTGTCGATTTCCAGGAGGTCACTTTTCCGACATCCACGGGTGACCGGAAAGTTTTTCCGCCATCCGTTGAGATTTCCACCAAGTAACCACCGGCTCCTGTGACAGCATCCCATTTGACGTTTAAAATACCCTTCGCACTCACAGGGTCTGCAAGTTCCGCTGTTGCTGCAACATTTTTCGGCGTTTCCAGCGGGATATATCCGTAATTCGTATCGGCTGACGGTGTGGTTCCCGCCGGACAGACTGCTTTGATGGTAATCGAATACCGGTGAAAATAATCATAGCCTCCGCCATCGGCCACTGCATTTTTGTATACCGGATTTGGGTCAATCGGCAATTCCGCGCCTGTTTTATCCAGGTGGAGCAAATACTTTCCGGCAGCAATTTCACTATCTGTCGGCCACAGTTTCTGGCCTTTGGTCGACCAGCTGGTGGCATTTCCGGCATTAAAATCCTGATAGTCTTTTCCGTTATAGATCCGGACGATATATCCTGTTGCCCCTTCCACCGGATCCCACGATATATCCAGCCATCCCCTTCCTTTATTTACGGAATCGGATTCAGAATAAGCGCTCGCTTTTACATCCGGCCTGTCCGGCGTATCTACAAGGCCGTTTGGAATAGGCTTGGATACAACGGTGGAGGCGGGGCTGCTTCCTCCCGGGTAATTGGCAATCACGCGGAACTGATAATTTTTATTTTTGGTGGCCGTGCCGCTTTTTGCACTGTAAAAGGCACTCGGATCAACCGGCAGCTCGACACCCGTCCCGTCCGATTTAAAAGCGGAACTGGTGGAATACGGCGACTTCGGAAAGATCTTTTTCCCCTTTGTAGTCCAACTCGTTGCCGTTCCTTTATAAACGGTTTCATAGCTTTTCCCGTCATACATCTGCAGGCTGTAAGATTCCACATTGTTCACTTTTGGCCAGGAAACATTTACATAGCCTGTTGCAGAACCGGCCGATGTCTGTGCAGCAGACAAGGTCGGGCTTTTCATTTCCGGATAATGGTACGTGACGACAAGTTTTGCTTTATTTGCACTTTCTGAAGCAGTAATCTTTTTCCAATATGTTTGGCCATTGCCATTTTCATGGAATTTAAAACCGTAGTTTGGATACTCACCATCCACCACTCCCTGAACAGTGCCTTTTACATTGAAGGTGGCCCATTGGTTCCGGGCTGCTGTCGTACTTGTAATGTTTGTTGAGCCCGGCTTGTTATTCCAATTCATTGTATCAGCCGACCAGGAAGATTGTACCCGGTCCACCCATATGCTTGTTTTAGTTGTGGCATAGTAAGAATGGGTGATATAGGCTTTTAAATCCGCCGAATCAATGATTGCCCCTTTTAAATCAGAAGGGATTGCAAACTTCATATAGGCATAATTGGTGCCGGTTGTATTGTCATATTTCCCAACCTTAAGGACATACTCACCCTGGGAAGAATCCCACTCTTTGTTATAGTTTGTCGTGGGATATGCACTCGCCACGAATGTATCTGCATTGACATCTAAGGAAACAGAAGGGTCTACATAAACCGGATAAACGCGGTCTTTTGATTCCAGCCAGTCTTTATCTGCAGTTAAGCTGAGTTTATACTGGCCATCCCCATCAGCAGATAAGGAATAATGCAAATCATTTGACTTTACACCACTGCCCAGTCCATCATTGTAATTGGAATCTTCCATTTGTGGGCGCGGCAGTACAAACACCTGATCTTTAAAATCAGAATCCTGATAGAAACCGACTGAACCATCGCCGTTCAGACGGGCAGCCAGGTCTGTTTTGATGATGTAGTTGAATTGGTTTATTCCAGTATACTGATTAATAATCCAATCTTCTTTTACTTCTTCGTTGAATGTAACATACCGCAAATCAATGCCATTAAAAATATTTTGGTACATTATTTGATTGTCTTCATATTTTGTTCGGGCTGAAGGGTTGGCAGCAGTGGTTGTACTTCCGTCCGAGGCAGAGAGATTGGAAAAGATAATGTCATGGTTTCCAACAGAGAAGGTCATATCTTTGTCAGAGGTCTTGTAAGTTTTTGGGAAAGTTGCATCCAATGTGGTGTTATCTGCTTCTACTACATTGGCGTTATCTTCATCTTCCACAAGTTTGTCTGAAATGTTTACCCATTTTCCGTCATCTTTGCGGTGAATCGGTTCTTGATAAATTTCCTTTTTAAAATCCCCCTCATTGTTGGTATACGTTTTGGAATAGGCATCCCTATCCGACACAAGTTCATGATACGCTGAATCCTCATTTTGGCCGGTACCGGCGCTCGCTGTCGAATTCTCTGTTGAATGGCCCGAACCGGAATCATTGGATTCAGCACCTGCATGCATGGGCAGCAAGGACGCAATCATTAAAATCGACAGCAGGCGCGCTAAATGTTTTTTGAACACAAAATATCCCCCAGTATTACAAAATTTTTACTAGCTTTTAAGAATTGTATCACGCGTAGTAACCCCTTACAAGAAAATTTTTCAAAACTTTCTTTCCTCATTCTGGTAATTAGCAAGATGGCTATGTGCTGCTTTTTATGCTGCAATATTTCATTTCCGGTTGGTGCTGGGAATGATTTTTTTATCGGTAAATCGGCATTCGCAACCCGTTAATTTTGCCGGAAACAGTTGCGGCTTCCTTCATACCGGACCAGGCCGGGCACAAAAGAAGCCGCTTCCGTTCTTGTAAAGTTTTATGCGTTTCCTTTTTCCACTGCTTCCTGGACGGTTTGCAGCCCATTTTCGCTCCGGGTTTTGCGGATCAGGCCGACAAGCAAATAGACAACCGGGGTCATGATGATCGAAGCTGCGAATTTAAAAATATACTGGGTGAGAATCAGCGTTCCGATCATCCCGGCCGGCACCGTTCCGTAAAAAGCAATCACGATAAAAATAGACGTATCGATCAACTGGCTGAACATCGTGGAAGCATTGTTGCGCAGCCACAGTTTTTTCTACCGTGCCTTATTTTCAGCTTATGAAATACAAAAACATCGAGATTTTGGCTGACCCAATACGAAATCAGGCTGGCCAACACGACGCGGAAACTGCCGCTTAAAATCGTTTTAAAGGCATCCTGGTGCTGAAAAGAAGGGGCAGCCGGGAGATGGATGGCGGCCACGATAAAAACCAGGGCAAGGATTTGGGTGAGAAAGCCTGCCTGAACCGTTGCCCGGCCCGCCTTTTTCCCGTAAACTTCCACTGTAACATCAACAAGGGGATACGTAAAAATGTAAATGATGGCGGCAGCGGGCAGCACAATCGCATCGCCAATATGAAACAGCTTCACAGAAATGATATTCGATAAAATCAGCAGCCCGACAAACATGCCATTTAAGTATGCATTCATCTGTATCCCCCTCACCGGTTATCCACTTTTTCAGGATACAGATCGTGATGCATCAGGCGAAAATGGGCCATATCTTCATATTTGGTGCCCGGTTTCCCGTAATTGCACCACGGATCGATGGAAATGCCCCCGCGCGGCGTAAATTTTCCCCACACTTCAATGTAGCGGGGATCGAGCAGCTTGATGAGATCGTCCATGATGATATTGACGCAGTCTTCATGAAAATCGCCGTGGTTGCGGAAACTGAAAAGATACAGTTTCAGGGATTTGCTTTCAACAATTTTTTTATCCGGTATATAAGAAATATACATGGTCGCAAAATCCGGTTGTCCGGTAAGCGGGCACAGACTTGTAAATTCCGGGCAGTTGAATTTTACAAAATAGTCACGGCCCGCATGCAGATTGTCAACCGCCTCCAGCACCCCGGGATCGTAATCCGCCGGGTATTTTGTTTTTTGGTTGCCTAGCAACGTCAAGTCCTGCAATCCTTCTTCCTGTTTTCTTCCAGCCATAAAAAAACCTCCTATCAAAAATTGTTCCCGCCATTTTTTCCAAGAGAGGCGCAGACCCGTGCCTGAATAAGATGAAAAAAGCCATATCCCGTATGGACATGGCTTTTTGATCCATTTATCCATAGTTTTTTATAGAGGGTTTGCTATGAACCTCATGCTTATGCAACTGTTCAATACCTGGTTCCGAAAATCTACATAAAGCTATATAATAATATAGTCTATCTAGATATCCGAATGATTCGCTCCTGAAAACAGGTCCTGGTTGAGCCAGTGAAACAGCTGTACACACAATTGCTCTATGCCGGGTAAGGCGTTCCTTACCATTTTAGAAAATGATGCGGCGCCTGTAAACCCTTTGAACGAGAGAATCTTTCATTCATTCGAAATAAAAGCGATCAGTCTTCACTTTTTACAGGTTCCGCTTTCGCAAATAATTTTCCCGGCCAGAAAGCATAGCGGCCGAGCACGGTGGTAATCGCCGGCACGAGCAGCGGGCGGACGACAAAGGTATCCAGCAGGACGCCAATCGCGGTTACAATGCCGAACTGAACCAATATTTGGATCGGGAGCACCGTTAAAACTGCAAACGTTCCGGCTAAGATCAGCCCGGCTGAGGTAATGACAGCACCTGTTTCTGTTACGCCAAGGGCAATCGCGCGCCTGTGCGGCAAATGCTGTTTATTTTTCCAAATGCCCGAGATCATGAAAATATTGTAGTCTTCGCCAAGGGCGACAAGGAATACAAATGCATAGAGCGGAATCAGGTCCTGGATGGCAGAAATGCCCAACCCATAATGGATCAGCAGCCAGCCTGCGCCCAATGCCGCCACATAGGAAAGCAGAACTGTCAGAATCAAGTAAACCATGGCAACGAGTGACCGCAAATACAGCAGCAACAAAATGGCAATGATGAAAATGACAGACGGGACAATGACCTTCATATCCCTTTCAGTCACCTTTGCCGTATCATAAAGGGAAGAGGTAACGCCGCCGATCCAGATTTGGCTTTTGGACAGGCCGGCCTTTTGCAATTGCTTTTGTATCACCGGGTTGGATTGAATTGCTTTTTCACTGTACGGGTTATCTTTTAATTGTACTTTGTAAGATACATACTGTTTATTTTTTTCCCCGTATTGCGGCCCGGTTACGGTGTCAACAAACGGCAGTTTTTCAAGCGCTGCCTTTACATTCGCGCCTTTTCCTTCCGTATTTGCGATTACCTGGACAGGCGCCAGCTCGCCCGGCGAAAAATGGTCTGCGATGATTTCATAGCCTTCACGTGACGGCATATCTTTCGGGAACGACTCGATCAAGTTCTGCGTATACGCGATTTTCGGTACGAAGGAAGCGAGCCCGCCGAGAATGATGACGCTCAGCACAATGATCAGCCAAGGCTTTCTTGTGACCGCTTCTCCCACTTTCCGGCTCCATTTCCCATGCGCAGCATGACGGCGGATCTTTTTCCCTTTTTTCGCTTCCAGGGCGCTGGCCATTTGTTCTGTTCTCGGAATAAACGGAAAGAAAGAAGCCCGGCCTAAAATGGAAAGCAGCGCCGGCAGCAGTGTCAATGCAGCAATGCCCATGATAAAGATGGCAAGGCTGAACGGAACAGCAAACCGCTGATACGTCCCGTAGTGCGCAAAAAGCAATGTGAACAGGCTGAGCACGACCGTAATCGCGCTGACCATGATCGCGCCGCCCGAATGCCGGATGGCCGTGTGCAGCGCTTTTATCTTATCTTCTTCTTCCAGCAAACATTCACGGTATTTCGAAACAAGAAATAAACAGTAATCCGTGCCGGCTCCGAATAAGAGGACCGTCATGATCGAAGTGGCCTGGGAATCCACTGTAATGATGCCTTCTTTTGCAAGAATACCCAATATCGGCCCGATTGCCCCGTAAGCAAATATGACACCGATGAGCGGGAGAAGCGCCAGAATCGGCGACCGGTACAGTACAATCAAGAGCACCAGCACAAGCAGCACGGTCGAAACCAGCAGGGTGATATCCGCTTTGCTAAATAGGGACACCGCATCCGTGGATATGCCCGCAGGCCCTGTGAAGCGGACATGCAGGCCGGTATCCGCCAGTTTCTTATTCAAAACGGCTTTCGATTCGAGGGATGTCACTCTCTTTTTCAATTCTTTCAAGTTATCAGCGAGTTCATCCGTTCCTGCACTTTTTTCCATAAATACCGGCGTAACCATCGTAGTGCCGTCTTTTGAAGCCTGGCTGCCCAGTACCTGCGGCGGCATTTTTTCGTACGGTGGAATAAAACTTTGTGCGGGAAGCGGGTTTTTCTTTAAATCCGCGTACAATTTAGCAATCGTTCCGTAATCCTGCTGCGAGAGGCCGCCTTCGCGGTACCAGGCGATAAGAAGCGGCGTGCCTGCATCCGGAAACTGTTTTTCGGCCACCTTTTCAGCCCGGGCGGACATGGCTGAAGCCGGCAGATTTGCTGCACTGTTATCCGTTACTTTATTCACATTCGGAAAAACGGCAGACAAAACGGCCACGGCCAGGATCCATACAGCAAGCGTTACCCATCTCCCTCTCCTTCCGGCGCATGCTCCCGTAAACTTTTCCAGCACATTCTTCATCGGTTTCCCACCCTTTTTACAGACTTATCACTATTTTATAATAGATGAAACGGCCAAACAACCAAATTGGGCGGGCAGTCCCATGCCGGGAGCCGGATTTGAACCGTATTTTTGAAAGCGAAAGAAAAGCCTGCCTGTAAAAACAGGTTTTTCGGGATAAAAAGCGGGAATAGTGCCCTTGTTCTATTCGCTTTTTGGCATGCTTAAAATCATAATTGATTGAAAATTTTTCCGCATTCACTTATACTAAACGCATCAACCTAGTTCTTTTGGAAGGGGTATTTTTCTTGGAACGAAATCATACGATTCTGCAGTTTTTTGAATGGAATACGCCGGCAGACGGCAGCCATTGGAACCGGCTGAAAGAAATGGCGCCTGAATTAAAGAAAACCGGGATTGATGCCGTCTGGCTTCCGCCGGTGACAAAAGGGCAGTCAGACATGGACAATGGTTATGGGGTATACGACCATTACGACCTTGGGGAGTTTGACCAGAAAGGCACCGTCAGGACAAAGTACGGGACGAAACAGCAATTACATGAAGCGATCAGCGCCTGCCATGAGCAAGATATCCAGGTCTATATCGATGTCGTCATGAACCATAAAGCGGGCGCGGATGAAACCGAAGCTTTCCAAGTGGTGGAAGTCGACCCGATGGACCGCAACAAAGAAATTTCCGAACCGTTTGAAATAGAAGGCTGGACAAAATTTAATTTTACAAACCGGGAAGATAAGTATTCTGCTTTTAAGTGGGACCACACCCATTTCACCGGCGTCGATTATGACAACCGGACAGGGCGGAAAGGCATTTTCCGCATTGTCGGGGAAAATAAGCATTGGGATGAGCATGTCGACAACGAATTTGGAAACTTCGACTACTTGATGTACGCGGACATTGATTACAACCGTCCGGATGTCAAAAAAGAAATGATCGAATGGGGAAAATGGCTGGCCGATACGGCTGGTTGCGACGGCTACCGGCTCGATGCCATAAAGCATATCAACCATGACTTTATCCGAGACTTTGCCGCTGCTTTAATGGAACACCGCGGAGACCAATTTTATTTTGTCGGCGAGTTCTGGAACCCGCAGCTGGAAGCGTGCCAAAAATACCTCGACCATGTCCAGTTTAAAATCGATTTGTTCGATGTTGCGCTTCATTATAAATTGCATGAAGCATCCAAAAAAGGGCGCAATTTTGACCTCACGACCATTTTTCAAGATACGCTCGTCCAAACACACCCGCTGAATGCTGTTACGTTTGTTGATAATCATGATTCACAGCCGAACGAATCGCTGGAATCATGGGTGGACGACTGGTTTAAGCAGAGCGCCTATGCTTTGATCCTGCTGCGGAAAGACGGTTATCCGTGCGTCTTTTACGGGGATATGTACGGCATCGGCGGCGACCATCCGATTCCCGGAAAAAAAGGCGCCCTTTCCCCGCTTTTATCTGTCCGGCGGGAAAAAGCGTATGGCGAGCAGGATGATTATTTTGACCATCCGAACACCATCGGCTGGGTACGCCGCGGCGTTCCGGAGATGCCGCATTCCGGCTGTGCCGTCGTCATCTCAAACGGCGAGAACGGCGAAAAAAGAATGCTTGCCGGAAAAGAGCGCGCTGGCGAGGTTTGGGTGGACGCCACCGGCAACCGGCAGGAAAAAATTACAATTGGCGAAGACGGCTATGCGGCATTTCCGGTGAACGGCGGCAGCGTTTCTGTCTGGGTACAGGAAACGGGCGAAAACTAAGGAGGGGCACTGTTCCATGTTCCGGAACGGTGCTTGTTTCATTCTTTTTCCCAAATTCAGTCGCTGGCATGCCCAACCAATGTGCGGCATCGTTCCCCGCCCGCTTCCAGGTCATTCCCGGATTTTTTTAGCACGGCCTTTCGGATGAAGCGTTCGACGCCTATTTTACAAAGGACAAACCGGTTGTTTTTGCCTTCCATGGCTACGAAAGCCTGATCAAAGACTTGTTCTTTGATCGTGCAAACCGCAATCTGCATGTGCACGGCTACCGTGAAAACGGGGATATCACGACGCCGTTTGATATGCGCGTGATGAACCAGATGGACCGGTTTGACCTTGTAAAAGAAGTGGTGTCAAGCCTGCCCGATGCATCCCGGCATGCAGCCCTCATCAGCGAAATGGACGGCATGCTGCAAAAGCATCACGCGTACATCCGCGAAGAAGGCACAGATCTACCGGAAATCGAAAACTGGCAGTGGCAAGCGATAAAATAACAGCAGAAAAAAACGGGCGGGCGTTTCAAAGCCGCTGAAAAAAACCAATGAAATATAAAACGGCGGGACACCATCATGAATCGTGTCCCACCGTTTTTTCATTCTATAGAGAAAACGGGTTTTTTCTTTCCCAAATCCATCATTTCTATTTCAATAAATAGAATTTTATTTTAAAATAGAAAGACAAAGAAACTGCGAAAATGATAATGATAATCAATTAAATCTTACATCATGCGGGTGATAAAATGGAGCTAAGACAGGCATTGCATCAATTTTTCCTTGAAAAAACATGGCAATTGACGGAAGACTGGTACGCATCGCTCGACAAAAGCACCGTGCAGGGGGTTTATGCGTCCACCGACCCCGAAGTGGTTGCAAAACTGAAAGAGCAAAACCACGAGTTCCACGTCCAGTTTTGTGAAGTGTTTTTAAAAGATGAAGATACATTTTTACACCATTTTGAAAAGTGGGTAATGAACGTTGCACAGGATGAAGAGCATCTTTCCACACCGAACCACTTTATTTTGCGCGAGTTCTTCCACACGCAGGAACAATATCTCGATCTGTTTGATTCATTTGTTGCAGCCCACGAGGGAAAATATACATACGAGGAACTGAATTTTTGGAGAAGGGCGATCATCCGGACATTCGAACATGTCATGCTCAGGTTTATGAAAGAAAACCACTATTATTCCTTAAAGCGGTTGGAGTCCCAGCAGGAAATGATTAAAGAGCTGAGTTCCCCCGTCATTATGGTCGGCAAAAATACCGCGCTGCTGCCGCTTGTCGGGGAAATTGATTCCAACCGTGCGAAAATTATTCTGGAAAAAACACTCGAACAATGCTCAGAAAAAAGCGTTCTCCTTCTGTACATTGATTTATCCGGCGTGGTCGTCATCGATACGATGGTCGCCCAGCAAATTTTCCGGCTGATTGAGACGCTGCGGTTAATCGGGGTAAAATGCATTCTTTCCGGCATCCGTCCGGAGGTGGCGCAAACTGCCATTCAATTGGGCATTGATTTTAATGACGTAACGATCCACTCAAAACTGGAACTCATACCGGAATGATGGCGTTTTTTCAGCCATCCGGGCATACCGTTTTGGAAAATAGAGATCCGGGGAGGAGCCCCCCTTTGAAACGCAGCCGTCCCGATATGGTTTAAGAAAATTTTTCTTCTTGCTATTTTAAGTCCGTGCTGATACGATAGAAGAGCATGATTTGGAAGGCATATATTCAGCATCAGGAGTCTTTCCAAGCAGATAATTTTGGCCAGTGGAGTAAAGGCATCGGTGTGCCGGGCCAAATGCCGAATCGGCAACTTTTGGTTGCCTTATTGATTGAGTGGGAAACTCAAATTTTATAAGTTGGTTACTTTACAACCGGTGCTTGTGCACATCAACTTGTGAAACGATCAATAAGAGTGGTAAAAGTAATTATTTGCTATATAGACTCTGATCCTATAAGAATATAAAGCTTTCTTCCATATTGTCCACGGACTTTTATGGCAGGCGTATATCTGTTTATGCGGATATGCATGCTTTTTTAGAGCCTCTGCCAAAATAAAAATATACCCTTGAGCGAGGCTCTGGAAAATTAATTATCCCGATTTTTTTGCCTTTTCATCCAGATTTTCAATTCAATAGAAGTAAAACGGTCATTTTCCTTCAAAAAAAGGGCATACGTATCCCGCCTTCACAAAATGGGTTTTTTTCACTACCCTTTGTGGAAAGGAAACGCTCATTTTATTTATTCACATATCCACCTGTGAATAACTTAATTTGCTCTTTGCAGCCGATTGCGTGTCCATCCACAATTGGCCTTTCCTGTCTGATGGTACGCCATATTTGCCATGATGTGCATAGATATCATGCATCGATCTACATGAGCTTCAACTGCCTGTTTCCCACGCTTGTGAACACGACGGAGACTGTATCCGTCTTTTAAAATGCCAAAGATTCTTTCGATGATCGTCCTGGCACTATATAACACTTCAAATGTGCGACCATGTTGAGGCAACTCGACATCTACTTGAGGCGTTTGATCAAAGTCTATCCTAAATACTCTTCCTTGTGCTGCCCCATTACAACATTCCGCGTGATTCGCTAGCGGGCAGGTGAGACCTTCTTGCTTGGCATTTGGATGAAATACAGGACAAGTGTAAATATATTGCCCCTTTTCCCGATCAGATCCTCTAAGTTCCATTTTATGTCCACTGATACAGATGGGAGTGCCGTACCGGTTGATTTTTTCAATCCCCCGGGCGGTAGTTGGTTTATCTTTACGGTTCCGTGGATTGATCGGTGCCACCAATTTCGCCTGTAATACATCCTTTGTCACTTTTTGATTTTCCGGCGTTTGGTAGATTCCATCTGCCAGGATAAAGCTCAACTGCTCAGCCATCTCGGGGTGCTCTGCCTTAAACGTTTCCAATGTCGGTTCTAATGTTTTCCCATCGGGTGTATTTCCTTTAAATACTTCCCGCGTCAAAGGCAAACCGGATCTCACCCCGCATACCATTGATAATTTATGCGCAATATAGGAGACTGCATTACTTTTACGCATTACCCCTACATTGTCGTCCGTAAGGACTCTGGGGCAATCGCAATTACCCTCACAAGAACACGTCTTCCTTGTTTTATTCAAGGTTGCTTCTGCCTCTATATGCGATGTATCCACGGCGGCTGCTTCCTCATTCGTTTCAACCACGCCTTCCCCTTTATTATATTCAACAACCAATAGCCGGGCTTTTTCCCAAAGACCATTTGTTGTCATGATTTGATCAAAACGAGCAAAGGAACGGTAGCTCGGAATTTTCTCCGTAAATCCACACATGGTGGCAAATAGCGGGTTTGATTTCACTTGCAAATAGACACTCTCCACCATCACTTCAATATACTGTAAAGAGGCCAGTTCAAAAGCACGAAAAAAGGGCATGAAAGGATGCGGTTTTCTCCCAGTGGAAGGGAGATGAAATAATGAAGACGCAGACTTGTCTTCTTCCTCCGTTATTGAAAATAGTGCCGGTTGTATTTCATTAGAAGGATCATGTGCTCTTTCATTTTTTAGGTGCAAATATAAAAGGGTGTAGTATTCTCGTTCAATCGGCTTAAAAATCTCCCATGGGAAACACATGGCTGGAATGACAAATGGTATATCGGCATAGTCTTGCCAATTGTGGGGAATCAAATTTTGTTGTATTGAAAAGTCTCTGGTTTGTGTTAGAATAGAAATAGTCATGAAATCACTCCCTGGATATTTGGTCGTACTTATATCTTAACAAAGGAGTGGCTTTCATGGCTCTTTTTTTTCAAAAAAAATCATCCTTTTCCGTTTTACAATATTTACCACAGGAATGAGTAGCCTAATCTATTGAAACCCGCCCAAAACCGACCAAAGTGGAAAAATTTAGACACTTATAATAAATAAATTTACCCCATTAAAATCAAAAACTCACAATTTCTTTTTACATTTGTCATAATGTTCCTACAAACGTCTTTTTTCTTTAGTGGAATAAATCAACGACCTTTAATTGTCTGACTGCTTACAGTTTCAGGGGATATAGCATTTTGGCAAGGGCTCTTAGGATGATGATTTCAAGCAAGTGTTGTGCGCACGTATGCGGATTGCACTTGCTTTTTATTATGCAAAAATTCTATTTGAAGGAGACAGAAGAATGGGAAAAGCGTTGATTATCGGGGCCGGCGGCGTGGCATCGGTCGCTGCGCATAAATGTGTCCAAAACAGCGAAGTCTTTGAAGAAATCTGCATCGCAAGCCGCACGAAATCAAAATGCGATGCGTTAAAAGCAAAGCTTGACGGCGGAAAAACGAAAGTGACGACTGCACAGGTCGATGCCAATCACGTCGATGAACTGGTTGCTTTAATTGAAAAAGTGAAACCGGATGTCGTCATGAATCTGGCGCTGCCTTACCAGGATTTAACCATCATGGAAGCCTGCCTTCAAACAAAAACAAACTATCTCGACACCGCGAACTATGAGCCGGAAGACACGGCAAAATTTGAATACAAATGGCAATGGGCATACCGCGAACGTTTTGAAGAAGCCGGCATTACCGCCCTTCTCGGCAGCGGCTTTGACCCGGGCGTAACAGGCGTATTTTCCGCTTATGCCCTGAAACACCATTTTGATGAAATCAATTATATTGATATTTTGGACTGCAATGCCGGCGACCATGGCTATCCGTTCGCAACAAACTTCAACCCGGAAATCAACATCCGCGAAGTTTCCGCCAACGGCAGCTACTGGGAAAACGGCAAATGGATCGAAACAAAACCGATGGAGATCAAACGCGTGTATGATTTTCCTGAAATCGGCGAACGCGACATGTACCTGCTGCACCATGAAGAGCTGGAGTCGCTTGCCGCAAATATCCCTGGCATTAAACGGATCCGTTTCTTCATGACGTTTGGCGAAAGTTACCTGACACATTTGAAATGCCTGGAAAACGTCGGCATGACTTCAATTGAGCCGATTGAATTTGAAGGCAAACAAATCGTGCCGCTGCAATTTCTGAAAGCTGTGCTGCCGGATCCGGCTTCCCTCGGCCCGCGCACAAAAGGGAAAACGAATATCGGCTGCATTTTCCGCGGCAAAAAAGACGGCAAGGACAAAACCTATTACCTTTACAATGTGTGCGACCATGAAGCCTGCTACAAAGAAGTCGGCTCGCAGGCGGTATCGTACACAACCGGCGTGCCGGCGATGATCGGCGCGATGATGCTGATCCAGGGCAAATGGGACAGAAAAGGCGTTTATAATGTGGAAGAGTTCGATCCTGATCCGTTCATGGAAGCTCTGAACAAATGGGGCCTGCCGTGGAAAGAAAGCTATAATCCGGAGCTTGTCGACTGATGCGATTTGAAGAACTGCCGACGCCTTGCTATGTAGTTGATGAACAAAAGCTCGAAGACAATTTGAAAATTTTAAACGGCGTGATGAAACGGACCGGGTGTAAAATTGTTTTGGCGCAAAAAGCTTTTTCGATGTTTGCTTTGTACCCGCTCATCGGCAAATACTTGAGCGGGACAACAGCAAGCGGCTTGTATGAAGCGCGCCTCGGGCATGAGGAAATGGGGAAAGAAAACCATATTTTTTCCGCCGCTTACCGTGAAGATGAAATCGATGAGATCGTCTCGATTTGCGATCATGTTATTTTTAATTCATTTTCACAGCTTGAGAAATTCAAAGGCCGCGTGATTGCAGGCGGGAAAAAGGCGGGCCTGCGCATCAATCCGGAATGCTCGACACAGACCGGGCATGCAATTTATGACCCTTGTTCGCCGGGCTCGCGCTTCGGCGTGACGCAGGAACAGTTCCGCCCTGATCTTCTGGACGGCGTAACCGGCCTCCATTTCCACACGCTCTGCCAGCAAAATGCGGACGATCTGGAGACAACGCTGAATGCCGTTGAAGAAAAGTTCGGGGAATGGCTGCCGCAAATGGAATGGATCAATTTCGGCGGCGGCCACCATATTACGAGGGAAGGCTATGACATTCCCTTGCTCGAAAAATGCATCAAGCGAATGCAGGACAAGTACGGTTTGGAAGTCTACCTTGAGCCGGGCGAAGCTGTTGCTTTAAATGCCGGCTATCTTGTCACGACAGTGCTTGACACGGTGAAAAACGGCATGGACATCGCGATCCTCGATACGTCCGCCTCGTGCCATATGCCGGATGTGCTGGAAATGCCGTACCGCCCGCCGCTCATCGGGGCCGGGGAGCCGGGCGAAAAACCGTATACGTACCGGCTTGGCGGCCAAACATGCCTCGCCGGCGATACGATCGGCGATTATTCCTTCGATAAGCCGCTTAAAGAAGGCGTTCGCCTTGTATTTGGCGATATGGCCATCTACACCATGGTGAAAAATACCACCTTTAATGGCATGCCGCTTCCGGCCATCGCGATCCAATATAAAAACGGCGACTGCGCAATTGTCCGTGAATTCGGCTATCACGACTTTAAAATGAGACTCGGGTGAATACCTGCATTACCCGGGCTAAGTGGAAACAATATAGACGAGGGAGAAAAGCGAAACCGCCGGCAGCCTATCCGTGGCTGATGATGCTTTCTGCTGCAGATTACCGGAAAAAGACGGTTAACATGGACATTTTGCAGGAACTGGAGGAATGGGCGATGAATGGGTAGGAAGTGCTTGACGCAATCAAAGAGTGGGAGAATTTGAGTGCCAATCGGGAAAACAAAGTATTGTACGAAGCCCGGCTGAAATTTTACGCGACCAGCTCGCGAATATCCGCGGTGAAAGAGAGGAAGGGCTCAGAGAAGGGATTCAAAAAGGGATTGAAGAAGGGGTACAAATAGCAATCAAAAAATGCTGAGCAAAGGCACCCCACCCGAAACGATCGCAGATATGCTTGATTATCCGCTTGAAGAAATCAAAAAAACCAGCGGGAATTAGAGCGGGGTAGCTAACTGAATCGCGCACCCGCCGCTTCCAAACGCAAGGGGGCTTTTCCAATGCCGGACTGGCGGCGGAATGGCCCCCTTTGCTATCTTGGTTGCATGCTTCCGGCTTCCCTTTTTTCCACAACATTGTTATAATAATATTTGGAAGCTTCCAATAACCTGGGGTTTCCGGCATGCCCATACGCAAACCCGGACAGCTATCTTCTTTAGTATTTTTACTATTTGAAGCCATTAGGTGTTCTTTTTGTGTTGCCTGAATTTCAATAAATGGAGGGATGGCAATGAAAAAGCGGGCAATTGTGTATTGCGAAAACCAATTTGGCACAACAGATGGCAAAACAGCAAACGGGCTCATCCGTGAACCCGGGAATTACACCATTACTGCCGTCATTGACAGCAGCAAACACGGGCAGGATGCCGGCATGCTCCTCGACAACAAATGGAGCGGCATTCCGGTTTGCAAAGACCTGGAAGACGCGCTCAGCCACTCCGGCCCGAAACCGGATGACTTCATTTTCGGCATCGCGCCGGCGAACGCCTTTTTAAAGCCGGAAGAAAGAAAAGTCATCCTGCAGGCAATGGAAGCCGGATTGAACATCATTAACCCGCTCCAGGAATTCTTAACCGATGATGAAGAAATGGCGGCCCATGCAAAGGCTTGCGGTGTCACGATCCGCGATATCCGTAAACCGCGGCCGAAAAAAGAATGGACTTTGTTTACCGGAGAAATTTTGAAAATGAACACCCCTGTCGTTGCCGTGCTCGGGACAGACGGGGCCTGCGGAAAACGGACAACCGCCAAATGCATTGAAAAGGCATTCATGGAAAAAGGCTACCGCCCGGCATTTATCGCAACCGGGCAGACAGGTTTGATCCAGGGCGCCAAGTACGGGTTTGCGATGGATGCTTTCCCGCTCCAATATTTAATCGGCGAACTGGAGCGCGAAATTTTGCGGGCCAATAAACAAGAACACCCGGATATTATCATCGTGGAAGGCCAGGGCGCGCTCAGCCACCCGGCATATGCAAGCTCAACCGGCATTTTAAAAGGAGCAAGGCCGCAAGCAGTCATTTTACAGCACGCCCCGAAACGAAAATATTTATCCGATTTTCCATTTGCCGAAGTGCCGAAAGTGGAAGATGAAATCAGCCTGATTGAACATTTCGGAAAGACAAAAGTCATCGGCATTACGCTCAACCATGATGGAATGGCAGACAGCGAACTGGAAGACACCATCCGCCGCTATGAAGAAACTTACCATCTTCCG
The DNA here is from genome assembly GCF_038008605.1 of Weizmannia sp. FSL W8-1119. Taxonomy (NCBI): domain Bacteria; kingdom Bacillati; phylum Bacillota; class Bacilli; order Caryophanales; family Bacillaceae; genus Heyndrickxia; species Weizmannia sp. FSL W8-1119. The sequence continues at coordinate 3,158,966 of NZ_JBBOZL010000001.1, forward strand.
GTTACGGATGTTTTAAAAACCGGCACAGACAAAATCATAAACGCCCTGATCGATTTCTTCCCTTCCCTGAAAAAGGCAGTGGTTTCCTGATGGCCGTTCTGCCACGGGTGGAAATCAATCTGGAGAAGATCCGGCATAATGCGAAAACATTAAAACAATTATTCGGGAGGAAAGGAATCAGCATTACAGGCGTTGTGAAAGGTGTCGCAGCCGATTTAAAAATTGCCGGCACCCTGGTGGATGCAGGCATCAAAAGCCTCGCAGACTCGAAAATTGCAAATATCGAAAAAATGAGAAAAGCGGGAATCAAGGCAGATTTGATTTTGCTCCGTGCCCCCGGGATCAGCGAAGCGGAAAAAACGGTCCGGTTTGCGGATATCAGCATGAACACGGAGCTGGATACGATCCGCGCATTATCCGCTGAAGCGGTGCGGCAACAGAAAACCCATAAAATCATCCTGATGGTGGAAATGGGAGATTTGAGGGAAGGCATATTATTAAAAGATGCCCCTGCTGTGATCAGAGAAATATTAACCTGCCCCGGGATTGAACTGGCCGGAATCGGGACAAATTTTGCCTGCTTTGGAGGCGTGCTCCCGACCGAACAGAAGATGCAGGCGTTTTCCCGGTTTGTCCATGCCATGCAGGAGCTGTTTTCCCTCAAACTTCCTTATGTTTCCGGCGGCAACTCCGCCAACTACAACTGGGCCGTAAAAACAAAAGACGCCGGGGCCGTAAACAATGTGCGGCTCGGCGAGTCCATTTTGCTGGGCCGCGAAACATCAGGCGGGCATACCATTCCGTCTTTATATCAGGATGCCTTTTGCTTTGTTGCCGAAGTCATCGAATCAAAAATCAAACCTTCCGTGCCGTATGGGACAATCGGCAAAAATGCATTCGGGGAACAGGTCACCTTTATCGACAGGGGCAACAGAAGGCGGACGATTGTCAGTGCAGGGCGGCATGATGTGCTTGTTTCAGGCCTTACCCCTGTCCGGCCGTTCCATATCATTGGCTCAAGCAGCGACCATATCATTTTGGATACACAAAATGCGGTTCTCGTGCCGGGCGATGAGGTGAGATTTTATATGGACTACGGCGCGATGCTGAGAGCCATGACGTCTCCGTATGTTTATAAAACGTACGTCCATGGTGCGGCCACAACCGAGCCTTACAAACAACAGTTTCTGCTTTCGCGCGGAACAAAGCAAAGCCGGCCCGCGGAAACCGAAAAAAGCCCCGCCAATTAAAGAAAAGGCAGGCTGCAAAAACGGCAGCCTGCCTTTTTTACTTCGTTATAATGATGTCTTCCGCACGGATATCACTGCCAAAATATGGCGCCAGATTTTTGTTGTAATCACTTTTGAAAAAGCCATTGTTGTTTAACTTCGTAATTTCTTTGTTCATCCAATTGAGGAGCGATTGATTCCCTTTTTTCACAGCAGGGGCAATATATTGGTTCGGCCCGAGCGTTTTAATGCCAACCGTATAATCCGGATGGTTTTTCACCCAGGCATACAGGTAGGAATTGTCGTCCGCCAGTGCAACGGCCCGCCCGTTTTTAAGCGCATTGAACTGTTCTGTTTTGGAATCGTACTTTTGCAATTTCACATCTTTTTGTTTGCTTGTAAAATAGTTTTCCGCAGTGGTGCCCTTGTTGACGATCAAAGACTTGCCTTTTAATTGGCTGACACTTGTGACCGGCTTTTTCTTCGGTGAAACGACACCGATGGAAACTTTCATGTACGGCTTGGCAAAATCAACAACTTGCTTCCGTTCCGGTGTGACTGTAAAATTCGCCAGAACCAGATCCACTTTATTCGATTTCAATGCATCCACACGGTTGTTGGCATTCACTTGCACGAATTTCACTTTTACGCCAAGATCTTTGGCAACTTGTTTGGCGAGCGCAACATCATATCCCTGGCGTTGCCCGTTTTTATCGACCCATCCGTACGGCGGAAGATCGCCGAATACGGCAATTTTGATCGTGCCGTTTTTCTTAATGGCTGAAACACTGGACGGATTGCTGCTTGAAGAATTGCCGGAACTTTTGCCGCAGCCTGCAAGCGCCAGCGACAAAATCAGTAAAAATGCTGAAACCAAACCAAACAATCGATGCTTTTTCATGGTCTAACCCTCCAAAATATTTTTCTTTTAAAAATCCATGCTTTCCAGAAAATTTTTCGCCCGCTCTGTCTGCGGTTTTGTGAAAAATTGGCGCCCGGGGGTTTCTTCGAGAATCTTCCCGTCTTCCAAAAACAAGATTTTATCCCCGATTTTCCGGGCAAAATTCATTTCATGCGTGACGACAATCATCGTCATCTTTTCTCTTGCCAACCGCAGGATGATCTCGAGCACGCCGCGCACCATTTCCGGGTCAAGCGAGGCGGTCACTTCATCAAACAGCATCAGCTTCGGGTTCAGCTCAAGCGCGCGGACAATCGCCACCCGCTGTTTCTGCCCGCCGGAAAGCTGGCGCGGATAGGCATTGGCATACTGCTCCATGCCGACTTCCTTTAACAGGCCCATTGCCTGGCGCGCCGCTTCGTCTTTTTTCCGTTTCTGGACTTTCACTGCACCGAGCAGGATGTTTTCCAACACCGTCATATTCGGAAACAGATCATAGCTCTGGAAAACCATTCCGATCTGCTGCCTGAGCCTGCGCCAATTTTTCGGCGACGGCCGCACGGTTTCCCCATTAAACAGAATGGTGCCGCCCTGGAAGGCTTCGAGACCGTTTAAGCAGCGGATCAATGTACTTTTTCCCGATCCCGACGGCCCGAGGAGAACAACAACACTGCCTTCCTCCACTTCGAAAGAGATATCCTCCAGCACTTGTTTTTCACCGTACGATTTTTTTAAATGTTCGACTTTCAGTAAAGGTTCAGCCATTAGCCCCTGCTTTGCCCCTCCTTTCTAACCGCCTTGCCAGCCGGGAAAGCGGATAGCATAAAATGAAATACAGGATAAATATAAAACCGTATATCCAAAACGCGCCATCCTGATAGCGGTGGCTATTCGCTTCGATGATTTGCTGGCCGACATTGATGACATCCACTACGCTGATCAATAGCAAAAGGGAAGTCGTCTTAATTATTCTGGTCATCAGGTTAATGGTCGCCGGAATCATTAAGTGGACTGATTGCGGCAGCAGCACGTACCGGTAAAGCTGAACCGTGCTTAAACCGACCGCTTTTCCGGATTCCACCTGATGCCTTGGGACAGAAATCAGCGCACCACGGACAATATCGCTCATTTCGGCAGCCATCCACAGGCTGAAGACAATCGTCCCGACCGTATCCGCCTTATAGTTGATGTTAAAGCTTTGCGGCAGAATATAGTAAAACAAAAATAACAGGACAATCGTCGGCACGATGCGGAAAAACTCCAAATACAGCCTGAGTAAAAGGCGGAGCAACGGATTGTGCAATGTCCTTAAAACCCCCAGCACGATGCCGAGGATACCGCCGAAAACGATGGACAGAAAAGCAATTTTTGCCGATACGTATAATCCACCCAGTAAACGTAAAAAGTTGGCTCCTTCAAAAAAGATATTAATTCCCAAATGTCCCATAACGCACCTTCTTCTCCAGCCATGTCAGCAAGATGGACAATGGAATTAAAATGATGGCATAAGCCACAACGAGCATAAACAGATACTCATTCGTGTTGTAATACATCCCGATCAAGTCAAGTGCCGTGTTGGTCAGTTCCGGAATCGCCAACACGGTAAAGATAGAGGTTTCCTTGATTAAAAAAATGACATTTGCGGCGAATGCCGGGACACTGAGCATCAATCCCTGCGGAAAGATGACGTAGCGTGCCAGCTGGAACCTGCTCAGACCGATCGCAAGCCCGGATTCAATCTGTGTTTTCGAAACGCCTGCAAGCCCTCCGGAAAACCCTTCTGCCATATAACTGCCGCCAAGAAAAATAATCCCGATAATCCCGCAAACCTCGGCAGAAAATTTGATCCCGACTTGCGGAAGCCCGTAAAAAAGGAAAAATAACTGGATCAATAAAGGCGTATTGCGGGACAGTTCCACATAGGCCGATACAAGCTTCCGTAAAACCGGCACCTTAAAATACTGGATAAAACTGCATATCAAGCCAAGAACACCAGCCCCGAGAATGCCGAAAAAGGAAAGCCGCAAAGTGAGCCAGAATCCTTTTTCAAACATGGGCAAGCTGTTTTGCACAACGGTCCAGTCCATCTCACCCCTCCTCGTATAATACGTTTAAATCCAGGTGGGCTTGCGCCAGCCGTCCGGTATGTATGGCGTTGCTGTCCCGAATCAGGTGCTTGCGCGTTTAAAGGCCGGACGACAAAAAGCCGTTTCCTAAGAAAACGACTGCCCTTTTTCAGGTATTGCTGCGGTTTTCTTATCTTGATAGACGATCATGAACTGTACTATTATGATGCCGGTTTCCAAGGACAGCCCTTCCGCCGCCCGGGATAAGAAATTTTCAGCATTTTAGCAACATCTTTATTTTACTGAACGCCGGGACAAAAATCAATATATTCCTATCGACTTGATAGGGTTTTCTTTGGATGGCACCCGAAAAAGAAAACAGCATGCCGAAATTGTTCCTCCGCTTGCACCCGTACTGCTTTCCGGCTGCCTGCAAAATGAATGCCGGTTAAGACGCGTTACAGCCAAAAAAGGCCTTCAATCCGCTTTAGGATCAAAGGCCCTTCATTTTAGCGCTCCACGCGTTACCGGTAGGCCGGTTCTTTTTCCGTCAGGCCGAGCGTCTCTGCCGTTTCAGCGTGAATTTGATGCAGCAGATCCGGATTTTCTGCGAGCCGCACGCCATAAGAAGGAATCATTTCTTTTATTTTTGGTGCCCATGCTTTTTTCCGGTCCGGGAAGCATTTTTCAATGACTTCGAGCATAACATGGACAGCAGTAGAAGCACCCGGCGAAGCGCCGAGCAATGCCGCGACTGAACCGTCAGCAGCTGTTACCACCTCTGTACCGAACTGGAGCGTGCCTTTTCCGCCTGCTTCCGTATCTTTAATCACCTGGACACGCTGCCCGGCTACGACAACATCCCAGTCTTCCAATCTCGCATCCGGAATGAATTCCTGCAGTGTCTCCAGGCGTTTTTCGTCTGACAATAGAAGCTGCCCGATCAAATATTTAACAAGCGGTACATTTTTTGCCCCGGACGCAAGCATCGTTACGACATTATTCGGCTTCACAGAACCAATCAGGTCTAAATTTGACCCTGTTTTTAAAAACTTCGGCGAGAAGCCGGCAAACGGGCCGAACAGCAAACACTTTTTATGGTCAATATATCTTGTATCCAAATGCGGCACGGACATCGGCGGCGCGCCGACTTTCGCTTTGCCGTACACTTTTGCATGGTGGCGGCTAATGACTTCAGGATTGTTGCACACCATAAATAACCCGCTTACCGGAAACCCTCCAATATGTTTGGACTCCGGAATGCCGGTTTTTTGGAGCAACGGCAAGCTTCCGCCACCGGCACCGATAAAAATAAATTTCGCCGTATGGTATTCGATCCTGTTGTGCTCAATATCATGCACTTTCACTTCCCAGTTTCCTTCCGGAGTGCGTTTAATATCCTGAACGGCATGCTTGTAGTTGATTTCGACATTTTGGCGTTGCAAATGATCAAACAGCATGCGGGTCAAGGCGCCGAAGTTGACGTCCGTCCCTGCATCGCTTTTTGTCGCCGCTACCGGTTCATTGGACTTCCTGCCTTCCATCACAAGCGGAATCCATTCCTTTAATTGCCCGGGGTCGTCGGAAAACGCCATTCCTTCAAAAAGCGGATGGGCTGACAGCGCTTTAAATCGTTTTTTTAGAAAAGCAACGTTCTCCTCCCCTTCTACGAGGCTCATATGCGGGATCGGCCGGATAAAGTCCTGCGGATTGCGGATCAGCCCCTTGCTGACCAGGTAGGACCAGAACTGCCTTGAAAGCTGGAACTGTTCATTTACATTTACAGCTTTTGTAATATCTATTGAGCCGTCCGGTTTTTCAGGCGTATAATTCAGCTCACATAATGCCGAGTGCCCGGTCCCCGCATTGTTCCATTCATTCGAACTTTCTTCCCCCGGTTTTGCCAGCTTCTCATATACGGTGATTTCCCAATCCGGGGCCAGTTCTTTCAGCAAGGTGCCCAGCGTTGCACTCATAATGCCGGCACCGATTAAGATGACGTCTGTCTTTCCCTGTCTGATGCTCATAATTACCTTCTCCTTATCCCTGTATTTGCTAATATTATTCCGGACACACTGCCTCTTTTTCAGAACAAGGCAGTCCCCGGGAAAACGCTTTACAAGTCTTAATATCATAATATCATATTTTATGATAATTCTTTAGAATAATGATACACAATTTGACAATGGAAATATCAGGAAACCTTTTTATTTGCTGAATGATTCATTCTTCATTTTGCTTAAAAATATAATATAATGAATCTTGTAAATAGAAATTTTACTGGTATATTTCTTGCATTTGCCAAAGGGGGATGCCAGGAGATATTTTTCACGGATTGAAGACGGAATTTTCATTTTACAAAGGGGGAAGACAAATTGGCACAAACAACCGGACGCACATCCAGACATGTGACTGCTAACATCTTTAAAGGATCACTTGGCAATCTGATCGAATGGTATGATTGGTATGTTTATTCTGCGTTTGCGGTTTATTTTTCATCAGAGTTTTTTCCGGAGGGGAACCAAACTGTCCAGTTATTAAATACAGCCGGGATTTTTGCCATTGGTTTTCTGATGCGGCCGCTCGGGAGCCTGATCATGGGCCGGTATGCAGACCGATACGGCCGCAGGGCTGCACTGACCCTTTCCGTTGCCATTATGGCGCTCGGTTCACTTATCATTGCCTGTACACCGGGATACAGCAGGATTGGTGTGCTGTCACCGGTTATTTTGGTCCTGGCCCGCCTTGTTCAGGGGATCTCGCTGGGCGGGGAATACGGCACTTCTGCTACTTATTTGTCCGAAATGGCAAGCAGCGGCCGCCGCGGCTTCTATTCCAGTTTCCCATACGTCACGCTTGTATCGGGGCAGTTGATCGCACTTGGTGTCCAAATTGTGCTCCAACTCGCATTAAATGAAAGCGAAATGACCTCGTGGGGATGGCGGATCCCGTTTGTGATCGGCGCGATTGGCGCATTGGTGGTCTTGTGGCTGCGCCGTACGATGGACGAGTCCGAACAATTCGAGGAGATGGGATCGGAAACGCGTAAAAATGCCGGAACGCTGAAGGTTCTGATGAATTATCCGAAAGCGGTGCTGACCGTTGTCGGCCTTACACTTGGCGGCACTGTCGCATTCTACACATTCACCACCTATCTGCAAAAATTTATGGTGAACACGTCCGGAATTGATAAAGAAACCGTCAGCTGGATCAACTTTATTGCCCTTTTCATCTTTGTTGTTTTCCAGCCGCTTGCCGGAAAGCTGTCCGACCGGATCGGGCGCAGGCCGCTGTTAATCGGCTTCGGCATTCTCGGGACCCTTTTGACCGTACCGATATTTTTATGGTTGAGAGAAACGCAGAACCCGGTTTTTGCTTTTCTTCTCATGATGGCAGGGCTGACCATTGTAACCGGCTATACTTCCATTAATGCCATTGTAAAAGCTGAGCTGTTCCCGACTGAAATCCGCGCGCTTGGTGTCGGGTTTCCCTATTCATTAACTGTCGCGGTCTTTGGCGGAACAGCCGAATTTATCGCGCTTTGGCTGAAAAATGCCGGCGTGGAATCCGCCTTTTTCTACTACGTCGCCGGCTGTATTGCCATCAGCCTGCTCACCTACTTATTCATGGCCGAATCCTCGAAGCATTCCCGGATCGAAGCAGAACTTCAATCCCGCCCGGATTCGAAAAACAAAATTATCACCTGAAAAAGCCAAACAGCTGCAGCGTGGCAGGCTGCAGCTGTTTTTGTGCAAAAAAATCCCTGCCAAGTAAAAACCCCGGTTCCTTTCTCCCCGATCCTCACGGTTAAACCGCTCGTCTTGGCCCTCGCTTCTAAATCATGATATGACAATTGTCATGCCAAAATGGTGACATTCCTTACTTAAAATCACTCCATGCTCCTTATACAATAATCGTATATACAAGGAGGCGCGGGTAATGAATGAGGTTTTATGTCTGGAAAATGTCACAAAAATGTTTAAACAGAAACCAGCGGTCAAAGATGTCAGTTTTTCAATTCACAAGGGGGAAGTAACAGCCATTCTTGGCCCGAATGGCGCGGGAAAGACGACCACCCTTTCCATGATTTTAGGGTTACTAAAACCGACAGCCGGCAAGATTAAACTTTTCAACAATGAGCCGGGCACATTGCAGGCCCGCCAAAGAACCGGCGTCATGCTGCAGGAAGTGAGCATAATGCCGGGGCTGACCATAAATGAACTTCTTATGCTGGTCAGAAGTTACTATCCTAGTCCATTGCCGCTAAAGGACCTGGTCCGTTTAACGGGGCTGACGGAAAAAGATTTAAAAACACGGACGGAAAAATTATCCGGCGGCCAGAAAAGACGCTTGAACTTTGCACTGGCACTTGCCGGAAACCCCGAGTTCATGATCTTTGACGAACCAACCGTTGGAATGGATATCACCGCGAGACAACATTTTTGGGAAACGATTAACCTCATGGCAAACCAGGGAAAGACGATCGTGTTCTCCACCCATTATTTACAGGAAGCAGATGACAATGCCCGCCGGATCCTGCTCTTTAAGGACGGCGGAATCATTGCCGGCGGGACGCCCGAACAAATCAAAACAAACATTTCAAAGAAAACCGTTTCTTTTTGCACGAATTCTGAACAATCACTGAAATTGCTTGATCATCATCCTGAAGTCGGGCAAATCTTTCGGAAAAATAACCGGGTGTACATCTGCTCGGATAATACAGACAGCGTACTGGAACTGCTTTTTCGGGAAAAAATCGGAGCGTACAATATTCAAATTGACAATGGAAATCTGGAAGATGCATTCAGCCGGATAACAAAAGAAAATCAGGAGGCCGATTAAAATGAAAGCTTTTCAACTGCAATGCAAAATGGAGATAAAACGCGTGCTGCGGAACCGTTATTTTGTTTTTTGGTCGCTGGCCATGCCCATTGTCTTTTATTACATTTTTACCAAAGTGGTGGACACCCATGCTCCGGATCCCGCCGCATGGAAAGCCCATTACTTAATGTCCATGACCGCCTTTAGTGTGATGGGCTCCTCTATCATGACCCTTGGAATCCGCATCGTCCAGGAACGTGCACAAGGATGGGCGGCATTTATGCGCCTCACACCCCTTCCTGATTCTATTTATTTATCAGCCCGGATGGCCGGACAGAGCGTAATTCATGTTTTTTCCATATGTATGATTTTCTTTGCAGGGGCCATTCTGAACAGGGTCTCATTGGCTCCGGCAGAATGGGCTATGAGCGGTGGATGGATATTGCTTGGATCGCTTCCATTTCTCTCGATTGGAACCTTAATCGGCTGTATGAAAAAAGTTGAAACAGCAGCCGCAATCAGCAATGTCCTCTATATGTTGCTAGCCGTTTGCGGCGGGATGTGGATGCCGATTGAAGTGATGCCAAAAACGATGCAAAATATCGCCCATTGGCTGCCATCCTATCATTTTGGAAGCGGCGCATGGGAAATTGTTCAAGGCGGGATGCCGGGCTGGAAAAATATTTTGGTTTTGCTCACTTATTTTGTTGTGTTCATGCTACTATCAAAATATATTCAAAGAAAACAAGAAACGGTGTGACCAAAATGAAAATGCCCCGCCTGTTTCCAAGCCGTTTGGGCTTCTTTCCCTATGTCTTTTTGATTTATATGCTGTTCCCTGCTTTTTCGTTATTAAAAGAAACCGGAATGAAGCAGCTTGTGGGCTATGGAATGCTTATGCTATTCTTTATGACGTATCGCCAGCTTTATTTTACAATCGGGAAAAAAGCTTTCACCTGTTGGCTGGCTTTGCAGCTGTCCATCATTTTCATTTATTGTATGTTTTACGGTTTAAGTTACATTTTCTTAGGCTTTTTCCCAGCGAACTTTACCGGTTATTATCGTGAAACAACAAAATTTTACCGGGGACTGACAGGTCTTGCTTTGGTGCTTTTGGTGCCGTTCCTCTATCATATATGGAATGCGCCATCCTTGCCCCGGGCAGGAGAATTGTTATTTTTCATCCCCTTTCTTATCGTCATGCTTATCTCGCCTTTCGGGTTACGCTCCATTGAACAGAGGAGAGAGCTTGAACGGAAGCTTGACCAGGCAAATCAGCGTATCGCTGAGCTTATCAAGCGCGAGGAACGCGTGCGGATTTCCCGCGATCTCCATGACAAACTGGGCCATACCCTCTCTCTGCTCACTTTAAAAAGCCAGTTGGTGCAACGTCTCATTTCCATTGACGCTGACCGTGCGCAGCAGGAGGCAAAAGAAATAGAATTAACTTCAAGAGCAGTCCTCAAGCAGGTCAGGGAACTTGTTTCCGATCTGCGGACGATTACCATTGCAGAGGAACTCATTCAAGTTCAACAGATTTTAAGAGCGGCAAACATTACTTACCAATACCATACCGGCGTTGAATTTTCAAAAATTCCCCCGTTAACGCAAAATATTGTAAGTTTGTGTATTCGTGAAGCTGTGACGAATGTCGTGAAACACAGCAGGGCAACGCATTGTATCATTTCCATTTCACAGTCTGCTGAACATGTCAAAATCGTCATTCAAGATAACGGGAAGGGAATAGATGAAAATAAACCAATGGGGAATGGTTTGCGGGGGATGGAAGAAAGATTGCAGTTAATCAACGGAGAGCTCAACTTTTACAACCAAAACGGCATGATTTTGGAATTGTCCATTCCGATTATTAAGAAAGAAGAACAGAAGGAGGCTGTTTTATGATTCGCATCTTTATTGCCGAAGATCAGAGAATGCTTTTAAGTGCATTAGGCTCCTTGCTCGGCATGGAAGAAGATATGGAGGTGATCGGCCAGGCAGTGAATGGCAGGGAGGCGCTCGAGGCCATTCTCAAGCTGAAGCCTGATGTTTGCTTAATGGACATTGAAATGCCGGTATTAAGTGGATTAGATGTTGCAGGAGAGCTGGCAAAGAAAAATGCCTTAACGAAAGTCATCATTTTGACAACCTTTGCCCGCCCCGGTTATTTTGAAAGGGCGGTAAAAAGCGGGGTACACGGCTACCTGCTGAAAGATGGCGAGATTCGTGAACTGGCAGATGCCATTCGCAAATGTGTGGCTGGCAAGCGGGTATTCAGCCCGGAACTTATGTTTGATGCCATCCGGGAAGAAAATCCGCTCACCGAAAGAGAACAGCAAATTTTGCGCCTGGCAGCTTTAGGAAAAACGACAAAAGCGATTACCGAAGAACTTTATTTATCCTCCGGCACGGTCCGCAACTACATCTCTGACATCATCCACAAACTGGGGGCAAACAACCGGACGGAAGCAGCAAGCATCGCCGAAGAAAAAGGATGGATCTAGCCTTTCATGAGACAAAAAAGGCCGCGTTGCTTTCATTCAGCCATTCAACCCGTTGTCCATCCTTTAAATAGACCGGCTGTGGGATGAAGTGCCAAGTGGCCCTCATGTCCCGCCCTTTCATTTCAAAAACCTTGTTTACTGATGACACGGTTTTCCGTGAGGTATCTAAATGAGGTTTTTTATTTTTTGCACAGGACTTCCATTCAGTCTGCCAAATGGGATCAACACACCCTTAAAGTTTTAAAAAAAGCTCTTTATCGAAAATTTATTGACAAAGGATGGTATTCAGTATTACTATATAGTTGTAGTTAGTAATACTAAATACCAGACATCCGAAAAACATGCACTACAACGTACTTTAAACAAATAAACGGAAAATAGAAAGGAAGGTGCAATATTGGAAAATATCACAGAAATGCTGAAAGGCGTGCTTGAGGGTTGTGTTCTTGAAATCATCAGCCGTGGTGAAACCTACGGCTACGAAATTACGCAACGGCTGCGAAAACTGGGCTTTACCGATGTGGTTGAAGGCACAGTTTATACGATTACCATGCGGCTTGAGAAAAAAAGTCTGGTGAACGTCGAGAAAAAGCCCTCCACAATGGGTCCGCCGCGAAAATTTTACACACTCAACGAAACAGGCCAAGAGCAGCTTGAAATTTTTTGGAGAAAATGGGAATTCATCTCAGGTAAAATGAATGAACTAAAAAAATTTAATCAAAAGGAGAAGCCATCTAATGAATATTTTGGATAAAATTTTTGGCGATTTTAACGAAAAGAAAGCATGGCGTGAAATGGAAAAACGCGCAAAAGCCTTGCCTGAAGACTACTACAACGCCTATAAAGCAATGCAAAAGTATCTTTGGAATACAGGCAGCGTGATGGATTGACAAGAAACCAAATTTGTCTTTACCCACATCATTGAACTGCTTGAAGAAGCCGCAGCAAATGGCAAGCGCGTTAAAGAAGTGACTGGCAGCGACGTAGCAGCTTTCTGTGACGAGCTCGCCATTGATGCAAAATCATGGGTTGATAATCAGCGCCAAAAACTCAACGATGCGATTAAATAATAGCACTTTGCTGAAGGAGGGAGACTTCAATGAACTTTTTCGAAAAAATCACCGGGAGCGATATGACAAAAGCAATAAAAAGTTTTGAAGCAAGGGCAAAAGTCTTGCCAGCAGAATATCAAACAGCGTGGAACGAAATAAAAAACAATCTCTGGGTTTACGGAGATTTCACCGGCCGTAATCTCATGCCGATTCTGGAAAGCGCGCTTGAACTGCTTGAAGTTGCATCAGCAGACGGCCAAAGCATCACTTTCCAGGCTGGGGTTTTCCACACATAAATCAAAAGGAGCAGATGCTTTTCTTCCAAAGGTAAGATGAACAAAGCCAAAAAGGTGCAAGTTCCTATTTGATATTTGCACCTTTTTGGCTTTTTCTTTTCCGGAGAAAACCTCATCTACTTATGATACGGTTCACCGTGGTAATTTAAGAGGCAAAAAATAAGCATTGGGATTTTATTCCCAATGCTTTACCTAATTAATAAAAAGCTACCCTATATTAGGTTGTAATTATATTATTACTTAAGTTAAGCATGAATACCGGTGTCGAGGTCGAATTAACGTCAAAACACTGAATTAATAAGGCTTTATGAAACCCATGTGTAAAATTTGTGTAAAATAGATTAACCAAATTAAACCAGAGTTTATTTACCATTCTTTCCAACCAAATTCAATAAGTTCTTCTTTCAATTTTTCTGTTAGCTTATCCTTGTGAATCCCTATCGCAACTAAATGAGTAGGTCTACTAAATGCTACATATGCCAACTTTAAAGCATTTTTAGTTTCTCTTTTTAATTGAAGATTCGAGATGTTTTCTAAATCTATATAATGACCTATTAAATAATTATTTAATAACTCTAATATTTCATAGCTATATGTTCCATGCCAATCAGAAAATACTGTATTTAATACTAGTAGTGTTGACCGATGGTTTTCACCTTTAACTGAATGTACTGTTCCAATATAAAACTCTTCTTTTTCCTGTTCTACTATAGCATTTTTCCTTGAAGATTCCATTTCATTCTTGAAACTATTTAATTGCTCTTTAATTTTTTCTTTTTTAGAAGGTTCAATAATATCATTTTTAATTTTTTCTATCTCAAGAATAATACTTGAAATTGTACTTTCAATATTATCTTTTGTAATTAAATCCTTAATAAGCTTAGCTATTATCTTTTTATTCTCTAACAAAGAATTTAATTTTTCTTCCGTCTGTTGCAAATTTAAATCTATTTCTTTAGAAATTATGCGTAAAATTAAAGAATAAATTTGTTTAACTCCACTCTCTGATTTTTTTACTTTCGAATTAGATACTATATACTCTTCAAATAAAGACATTAAATCATCATGTTTTGCTGAAAGTATAGCGTCCTTTTTATTAGAACTTTTGTATTCTGAAGATTGTTCTTCCAACGTGGATATTAATTCTTTGTATTTTAACTTTAACTCCAGTCCATCATCATATGTAATAAAATAGGGTTGAAATGAATTTACAGAACTAACAGACCTAAAACTATCATATTTTTCTATACAAACATTTCTAACTAAGTTAGCAATATTTTCGTTAAACCTAGATGTTTCAGCAATTTCAATTTTATTTATATAACTAGCTTCTTCAGATGGAATCCAAGCATCTTCTTTTGTATCAAAAATACTATATAGTGCTTGATAAGGATCTCCAAAACGTTGAAATTTTATATTATCTAAAAATAAACTATTTAATAGTTCATATTGAAATTTATTTGTGTCTTGAGCCTCGTCTAATAATACATATTCAAATCTGTTAGAAAGCGCTTCCCTGATCTTTGATAAATGTTTTTTAATATACCAAGCTGACAACTCTAAGCATTGTTTATTTGTAACAATCCCAAATTTTAATAAATGTTTTATACTATCATTAAAAGCTTCTCTATACGTACTATTGGCATCACTAATAACATCATAAGTTAAGTCTTGATTAATAATTAATTGAGGGTTTTTACTTTTTATATTTGGATTATTATTGGTATACCAATTTGGTTTTAATCTATCAAAAAAATGATCAAATCTTTCTCTATATTCTTCATCATCCATTATTCTAATGTTTTTATCTCCAAAAATAATATGAAAAGCTTTCCTTCCAAAGAAATAATTAAAAAATTCTTGTATTGTACCTAAAAAATTGGGATATTCGATATTGTTAAATCCGATTTTACTTAATCCACTCTTTATCTCATCTACAGCTACATTCGTATGTGTAATTAAACATATTCCCTTGGAATTACCGATATTTTCTTTTAATAACATAGCACATTTAGCTATTAAAACTGTAGTTTTTCCAGATCCAGGACCCGCTACTATATTTGCAGTATTATTGTGAAATATTACTGACTTTTGCTGTTCTGAAAATGTAGCTCCTTTAGGTAATAATTTTGTTTCTATTTCTTTTAAAAAAAGAACTTCTGTAGAAATCATTGGAATACCCCTACTTTTTCTTCAAATTCTTCTTTAAATTCTTCTTCAGATTTTTCCACAACATTTACTGTTGAAACATGTTGTATTGCTTCAATAAGATATTTCAAGTAATCATCCTGCATTATTTTATTTTGTATTTTTTCTAATTCTTCTTTATTATCTTTTTTTCGTTCAAATAAATCTTTTAAGTATACACTAAGTTCTTGAGCGACTTCAGCTTTGGATACTAATTTTTTATCAATAGGTTTAAATATCTCGTATGCAATTTCATCTGAAAAATCATTGTCTTCTTTTATGATCTGTTTGAATTCTTCAAATTGTTTTAAGCGTTTACCTTCAAAAGCATTTTTATATCTAAATGTATGAATAACTTTATATAACATTTCTCTAAGGCAACTTTTTGATAAACTGTATTCTAAAGTCCATTCTGGTGCTGTAAATATTTTAAAATTACAGTTATAACTTCTATATTTCTCTTCAATATCTTGTAGCTTTTTATCCTTAGATTCTTCAATATATTTTTCACTTATGTCTAGTTTAAGAGCATGAACTAACTCGTTTTCATTCTCATTATTAACTTCAAATTTAAAATCCTTAGCAAGTTTCTTTAATGTTGAATATTCCTTTCCAATAAACTCAGTATTTAAATCTTCCTCTTTTTTATTTATTATCTTTAATATACCTTGTAAATGTGTATTATTTTGAATGCTATATATTGACTTAAAACCTTCTTTTTCATAATAAATATACGGTTTTATATCAATGTCAGTAATTATAGAAATAGGAATATTCAATTTTGGGTAATTTAATTCTTCAATCCAATGCTCAGACCTGGAAAATAATTTTAGATAACGTTCAAATGAAGTTCCATGAACATTTATTACTGAAACACCACTCTTATGCAAAGGTAACCCAATTAATTCTGCTAATGCAGGAATTAAAAACATTTCTGATTCTCCTTCGACAAGGATGATTCCCTTTGCAAAAAACAAATTACATTTAGTAGCATCTAAAAATCGTTCTAAAAATTTATAGTCATTCTCGTTTAATAATGTATAGTCCTTATTCATTGGATAACAAAAATCATTATGAATCATAATTATATTACAAGGATTAATAGATGAAACTAAATTCGAGCTATGTGTTGTTAAAATAAATTGACTTGAATAGTTATTTTTCTCAAGTTCAGATTCTAAAAACTTAATTAATCTTATCTGAGCTTGTGTATGTAAATGCGCTTCTATTTCCTCTATAAGAGTTATATTAGGACCTATAGATTCGGATTCATTCAAAAAATTATTTAATAACAACATTTCGGTTGCTATAAAAAGCAAATTTTGATTTCCTAACCCTAAATTTATCTCTTCTGTATTTAAGCTTAACCTTCTCAAAATCGAAGTTAGATCGTTCTTTGAAACGTTAAACTTTGCTTTAGACTTTTTTAAATCAGTATTATCATAAAAATCACTCAAAACATTTTCTATATCTTTTATCAATGAGTGACCCTTAGTATATTCTTTTTGGAAAAATTTTTCTATTTTTGTATTCGCTTCTTTCATAACTTGCACTAATTCATTTGATTCACCACTTTGAAATATTGGATGAGCTTTCAAAATATTTACTAACCTTGATCTAAATCCAGGCTTCAATTCTGAATTAGCATCTCTTAGTGGTTTTAGATAAGTTGTTTTTAATAAATCTCGTGCTTGGCTATTTAATCTTAGTTCACAATTTACTTCACCAGCCAATATTTTTTTATCTATATACTCTTTGCCGTTTTCATTTGTTTTTCTTTCCGCTTTTATGTCCGCAGCCACCTTCAATGTCGGTTGTATGGCCAGTGGCAGTGACGGGGCAACTGTCTATCGGCCACCCACAATGCCACTGGCATTTGGAAAAGACAAATGAATGTCGGAGATCTAAAACGGATGATCCCCGAGTAATTCCCTCAATTCCTTTTTAAGCAAGGCATTCAATTGATTTAAAGCATTTTTCATCTCTAATAATTCGCTTATTTCCTTTCTTAACCCTTCAATCGTAGCTTCCATCTCATCAATACCATTT
This sequence comes from Weizmannia sp. FSL W8-1119, assembly GCF_038008605.1. Lineage (NCBI taxonomy): Bacteria > Bacillati > Bacillota > Bacilli > Caryophanales > Bacillaceae > Heyndrickxia > Weizmannia sp. FSL W8-1119. The sequence continues at coordinate 3,176,068 of NZ_JBBOZL010000001.1, forward strand.
CCCCACTGTTCATAATACTGGGTACACTCTTTACAGCTCATTGATCACCCGGTGAATATGAGATTCACCCACGACCTTATTTCCCTGTATAAAGGCATCCAGCAAGCTTTGGCTACAAAGTGTGTTTACCTTTCTCGGAACTCCCTGGCTGAAGTTATAGATTGCCTGAATCGCCTCTTCCGAAAAGACCTCATGCGGTGTTTCCACCACCCTCAATTGATGCCCGATATAATCGGCTGTTTCTCTTTCTGTCAGGCTACTCATTTGGCAGCGCATCTGGATCCGTTGGTCAATCGCTTCCAGATGCTTTACTTTCAATAGATTCCGCAGGCTGGGCTGTCCTGCCACAATCAGGGATAATGGAGACATGGAGTCTTCCCTAAAATTGAGGATGAAGCGCAATTCCTGCAACATAGAGTCAGAGAAGTGGTGAGCCTCATCCAAAACAATGACAATTTGCTTTTTTTCATTTTCATATATATCCAGCATCAAGGACTGATACTGCCGTTTCACATCATTTGACCGAAAAGCAGGCTGTATTCCGAAGTTCTGCAGCACTTCACGGTAAAAAAGCTTTGGTGTCAAAGAAGAGTCACATATATAAAGATAATGATAATGAATAGGGTCCAGGTGATGAACCAATGAGCGAATGGCCGTAGATTTCCCCATGCCAGCTTCCCCTGTCAGTAGGCAAAACTGGCGATTCTGGACAGCATATTCCAACCGTGCGGCAGCTTCCTTATGGCTGGAGGAAGCAAACAGGACATCAGGCGCAATTTCACGGGTGAAAGGAACTCCTTTCATTTCAAAAAAATCCAGCATCCGTTATTCTCCTCCTGTCTGTTTCTCTTTTAATCTCGCAAAACTGGTCGTGCCCACTTGTTTTCGTTTTTCTTCCTCCTGCTGTTTCTTTAACTGTTCCAAGAAACTGGAAACTCCCGCGGGAGTACGGTCATGGTCCGCATCGTCCGGCAATTTGGAATGGCTTTGATTGTGGAGTACCGCAGGCTTCGCATCATCAAAGCGCTCGTCGTCCTTCCATATTTGAATTGTGGATAAATCAAAAGGATTATAGCGTATCTGAATTCGTTTCCCTCGCAAGGAGGAGTCCACATCATATTGATTTCCTTCCAGTTCAATAATGGCCGTTTTTCGAACCGTTCTTTCTTCTTCCCAAAGGAAAATATTCTTTAACAATTCGGCGGGCAGGTGACGGGTATGATCTTCCTTCGCTTCATATCGCTTTTTAGGCGTTTGTTTCGTACTGCGATGGATGCGGTTATCATATGCCTCCAGCCAAGACCTTAAGTACTCATTTAACTGTTTCAATGTCGTGAGCTTCTCCTGGTTAATTAACAGGTTGGCCTCCTCGGTAAAGCTACTGTCTACAAATTGGAAAAACTTCTCAATTTTTCCTTTTGATTCTGGAGAGTAAGGTTTTGCATGAATGAGCTTCGTTCCCATTCTTGCGCACATAATCTGAAACTGCTTGGCACTATAAACGGATCCATTGTCACAGAAGAACAGATTCGGAACGCCAAACTTCAACACAGCTTTTTGAACACAGCGTTCCAGGCGCGGATATCTTTCCTCCAAGAAAAACTCGGCATGCATGATTCTCCGGCTATGGTCATCGATGATCGCGATAAGATAGACCTTTTTTCGCTTTTCCGGATTTTTAGGGTCGGGCAGATAGAGAGTGTGCTGTGTATCTGCCTGCCAGCAGTCATTGGGCAGATCATGTTCAAATTGTCGGAATTCCTTTCTAACTTTGGAGTAGATATCCCTTTTACTCCACCCCATCTCCTGAAAGTAACGCGACAGGGTCCTTGGTTTGATGGCCCCAATCGGGGCTCTCTTCTCCAGCTCAAGAATTCGGATCACCTGTTCCACACTTCGGCTGGGCAATTCCTTCCGCAGGTCAATCGCCCGCTTGAGCACTTCCGGATCCTGATTCCGAAGACTGCCCTGACTTTTCCGCTCCTGTGGCTTCAAGCCTTCAAATCCATTTTCTTCATAAGCTTGGAGATACCTCTCAAGGGATCGGATACTCACCGTTGTCCTTTCACTGCCCGGAATCGTGTACCGTTGGCCAGCAATTTCCCTCAAAAGGGCATACCTCTCCCCGGGCTTCAGCTGCCGTTGAACGATTGGGGCAATTAACCCAAATCGAAAGGCAGCCACTTCATTTCGCAGCGTCTCATTCATCTCATTTTCTCCTCTCATTCCATAAAATAGAAAACAACCTCCATTTTCCCCGACTTTTAACCTCGGGGATAGAGACAGATTTTGTGGAGCAAGAAAATGGAAAATAAGGAACTAATATGTAAATGGTCCGACATGGCCTTTGACCTTAATTGTGGTAGAAGGGCTGGCGGAGATTGATCGTAGAAAATAGCCTCCCCTTAGAGGGGACAGATCCAATTTCCGCAAAAAAGAAGGAAAGAAGAAGCTGAATTTCCTCATCAGAACGGATTCCTTCTCGGTAAAGGGATAGAAAACTTTCCCCTTCTTGAAATTCGGATGCCCATTTCTTCCGTTGATCAATCCACCATTTCCCCCAAAATTCCAGAAATCGGTGTTTCCAACGGTATAATGTTTTTAAAGAGACCTCTGAAACAGAAGGAGTCGTCAGCCTTTGGGCCAACTGGCCAATAGGCACACCTTCCATCAGCCACCTCCCCAAAAATTCATAAATATGATTCGCGAACCGTGCCCATGGGGAAGTAAAGCAAGGCATTAATGAAAAGGTTTTTCTACAATCCGGGCACCTTCTGCGCATGATGGGTATACGAAAGGACCGGTGTTTGAAGTGAATGGTCTTGTTATACTTACCGTGCTTTCTGAGTTTTCTTCCACAACACGGACAAAAGACCTCATCATTGAAGGTTTCAACAAATTTTATATATCTCTTGATAGAAAGGGGACATTCTAGTAAAATAGGCATTGTATTGGGAGGGTTATTTGTTCTCCGGCCGCCAAGCACAGGAGGAGCAAGTAACCTTTTCCTTTTCTAGTTTAAGAGCCGTCAGCTCTATTGACCATTATACCATGGCCAATAGAGCTGACGGCTCTTTTTTAAAATATCTCCCGCCAAAATAAATGTCAAAACCCCTTGCGATAGCGACATTAGGCATGGCTGCGAACACTTTTAATATAACTCTTAACTGATATTCATTATCTGCATCAAATGAAAGCCACTCTAAAAAAATACCTGCTTCCTTTTCATTTAAATCGGTAAAAATCCCTTCTATAATAAATGATTTTGCGAATTCATCTTTATTTATACAGTAAAAGTCTTCCATAGTAATCTTCTCATAATCATCACTTAAACTTCCCAATAAATATCTTATTGCATCAATAATAGCTGTTTTGCCTGAATCATTCTCACCAACTATTAAGTTTAGATTTTTATTAAAATGTACTGTTAAACCAGGACTAGAATCTTCCCGCTCTGCAAATTTCCTAAAATTATATAAGCTTAGTGTTTTTAAATACATAACTCTCTCTCCTAAATAAGTAAGTAATTTATTATTACCATATAAAGAAGTTCCTTAGTTATAGGGTTTCCGTTGTTATTTAAGACGAAATCATATTTCTCAGTACTTTTAAATTATTCGTACATAATTAAAAAATCATTATGAGTATCATGAAACTAATTACAGAAATTACTCTAATAACTTTTTAAAATTTTCTTTCAGAAATACATATGTACATCTAATTAAAAGTTATACACTAATCCTCCAAAACATTATTAATTCTTTCCCCCTAATATATAAGTCTGCAAACTTCTACACTTCATCTTCGATGATATCTTTAAGTATTCCTATCAAAAAATCAAAGTCTATAAAATCTAATTCTGTTTCACTATCCTTCCACATTTTTATTCCCTCCTTTATTCCCATTAAAGCTTACTATTCTACTGTTTCTGACATCCAAAAATAACCGAAAGTTGACGGTATTGCCTGTCCGGAATTTGACGAGTATAATGTCCTCGTATTTATTCTTCCTGAATCCGTGACGAAAATATAACAAACGCCGTTAATAGGTAGATTTCCCAAGAGTAAGGATATAGTGGTGTCCGACTATTCGATAAATGCACTTTTAGTGATTCAGTATGTAAAAATTTCCCTGTTTCATTCGTTTTTGTGCACGCCAAATAAATCTGCAAATTTCCATTTTTTGCAAGTTTTCGTTTTTTATTTCTTTTTTCCTAGTAGTCTATTGATCGGGATGTTTAGTAAAAGGCTTGATACAAACGAGTAAAGACCGGTAACCATTTGTTGGTCTCCGCGACTTTTAATTTCCATTGCCGGCCACGGAAAACCAGCTTTGAGGCCAGTGTGATCATATTCTGGATGACGGTTCGGATTCTTCTTCTTGTTGTTTTCTTTTTCAATGGCGTATCTTGTTTTTTCAAGCTTTCTTGTCCAATCAAGCGAAGCAGGTTATACGCAAATACACCGAAATGGAGCACAAGGCCATTCGTTTCATATTTGCCTGACGGCAGCCGTTCGAGATCCAGTTCTGATTTAATTTCACTATGGAACTGTTCGCAAGTGCCATGGTTATGATAAAGAGAGATCACCACATGAGGCGGCACTTCAAGGTCCGTCCAGTAGGTTTCAAATTCATACTCGGGAATTAAAAAAATTTGTCCGTCTCTTGAGATGGTTCTTTCGGTCACTTTAAAAACTTTTCGGATGCTTCGCTCCTGGTCCTTAATTTGAATGGTTTCGGGGATGGATCCAAGGTAAACCTTCTTTCCTTCCCGTTCTTCACAACAGATCCCATATTTTCGGGCAATGTACAGCCAGTCCTCAGCTTTTTCCTTACGGGGATTGCGTTTGATAATAAAGCTTGCATGGTTTTCTAGGAGAATAATGAGATTATCCCGGCTGTCATTTCCGGAATCAAGCCTGAAAAGCAATGGCTGATCTGTTAGTTTCCGGGCAGATTGAATGGTTTCCTGGATGAAATTTGGTGTACCTTTTTGGCAGTGGACACTTCCCTTTCGCATCTCAACATGCAGGCAGTAACCTTCCTGTCCCATGTAAGCGAACATAGGGGCATAACCGTCACAGCCTTTATAGGTTCTTTCTACCCCTTCCTTTTTTGTCTTGGAGTTATCGAAAGGGGAGACATCCAGATCAACCGGGATATACGGCTTGTCTTTGGCGTAAACCGGGCTGATTTCCGCATTTGTATGGCGAATCAGATCCAGCGATTCTTCGTGCAAGATCGTTTTCCATTTTTCCACCAAGGCGGCCTGGTCCAATCGTTGCCTGAGAGTCGGGCTGGAAGGAACCCTCTGGATATCCAAAGCCAGTGCAAAAAAAGCATCATCACGGAAGGTTTCAATATTGTCATAATCACTTTTTCCCTGGCAAAGCAAGCCGATATAAGATTTAGCCACATCGCCATTGGAACAAGCCGGATACCGGGAGATATCAGGGAGTTTATAGGCATTCAACCTGGAAACTAAATTCGTTTGATTTAGTAAATTTCCTACTATCGCTAAGCCAGCTTGGGCAACAATTCGTTCTTTTGTGGGTTCTATCACAAACTTTTTCATGAGATCACCTGAATGTGGAATGAATTTAATTTGTCTGATATACCAATTATACTAAATTTTATGCGATTTGTTTGCCTTTAAGCGGAAATTTCGTCACGGATTCAGGACAATGTTAACCCGTTTTGAAGAGTTATACTTTTTACCCACATTTCGCACGTCTTAAATATAGTTTATTCTAATTTTTGAATGAACTATATTTAAATGGCTTGGTGGGATGATATCTTCTTATTTTTGAGGAATTTTCGATAAAATTCTTTTCAATTCGACATTCTTTTCATGAATTCCTCCTATTGTGTGTTATTCTCCTTTGTTTTCGACATTTTTTGACACGTATATTGATACATCATACCCGCATAATTCAATGATTTTTTTGGCTTGTGAATCAATATTATCGGGTAAGAGCCTTATTTTTTGTTGATTTTGATTTATAAGGATCACGGTAATATCTTCTAATTGCTCTAACAATGCTTGGCCTGTGGGTTGATAGAGTTTCCTTTTTCCTTTCAAGATTAGAGATAGGTTCTTTTCTTTCAGTTCTTTTCTAACTCGATATTCTAAAATTCCATAGATTAATAAAGCCATCACATACACAATACCTAAGGCCTCAACCCTTTCCGGGGTTTTTAAGTAAATGGCATCAATCATTTGTGAATCTTTGATTAATCGGAAACGGGTCTCAGCGGCCGACTGTCCTTTATAAACCCTCAAAACTTCTTGATTGGATAGTGTCTCCTCATCTAATTTATTTGTGATTAAAACAAAAGTGCTGAGCATTTTTTTCTTATTTTCGATAAAATCATGATCTTTTTCAAACGATTCCAGTTGTATTTGATAGATTTGTTCTTGTTTTGTCTGTTCGTCCTTTTTAGGTCTTCCTCTCTTTTTTCGTTTGATAGGTTGATCACTCATCTGGACGTTTAGTTTATAACAGAAATATGAAGCCTTTTGTTTTTTCTTAAAAGATTGAATTGCTTCTAGTGCGTCCTCTTTACAATGAAAGATAACTTTACTCAGTTTTTCTATCTCTTTTTTTAATTGTATTTCTTCCTTTTCGATCGCCCGATTTAGGGTTTTCTCTTTTCGTTGATCTAAATTGTTTGAGTGGACAACAAGAAACCGGTAAGGAAGGTTTTGAATTTGTCTTTCAAAAGCTTGAATTTGGTAAATAGCTGCGTCTTTTTTATTGCTAAGTGAGCCTACCCTTTCCCAGTTGTTGAGCAACCATGCCTCTTTCTTTAGTTCTGTGCTTAAACCGAATGTATCAGGTAAACGGGAAATAAACGATAAATTTTGTTGTTGAATTTCCGCTAGATTTTCCGTTGTGATTAATGCAGAATCGGCTTGATAAATGAGATTTTTCCAATCTTCATGGGAAAGGATTTTTCTCATCTTTTGAATAAATTCCACATTCCAAGATTTATCCGAAGTATTCCCATTTTCTACTTTTGCAAGGATAGGAATTCGTTCAGGTGTGACCCCCATCCCCAGAACGATTTGTTTTAAGTCAGGCCTATGGGCCTTACTATACCCGTACGTAATTTGCAGTCCATCTTCCTTCGGTTGCTTATATTCGCCGTAAACAGAAATTGAGGTTGTATCGTTATGCAGTATACCAATAGGAAGATTCAATTTTTTTAGTGCTTTTAATGCAAGGGTGGAATAGACTTTCCATGCTTCGGCTTCATACAAGTAATCTAATGCTCTTCCTAATGCATCATCATTTAATTGATCGGGTGAAACCGATGTATCGAAAAGCATCTCAGAATCTAGGTTTTGATAGAATTCATGAACCTTATAAAGGGGCTTGCCACTGCATAAAATGTTTAAGACAAGGGCTTTAATCCTTGTTCCGGGTGAGATATGACAACGGACAGAATCCCATTTGACTAAATCATTAATGGTTTTTTCGAGTTCTATTTCATCACACAGTTTAGATAAAAGTTGAGACGGCCCCACATGTAAGGTTAAAATTTGATCTGACATAAAAATTTCCTCGTCTTCCCCTAGTTTAGATAATCATTCAATTCTACAAAGAAGGAGAAAATTCCTTTAAAAAAATCTTAAAATGGAAAAATTTACGTGCGGAATATGCGTTTTTAAATGAAAGTTGTCTCAATTGATTATCCATATTATTCCCCCTTATAAAAGAAACCCCAAACTTTAATAGAAGTTTGGGGATTTGCAAATTAAAAACAAGTCTATAATATATATTCGTAAATGCTTTTTGTACGCCTTTAATCTCTTATAGACTTTCGTATTTCAAATAATTGCATTAATGAACTTTTAATCATCTCATATTTACTTTCTAAACCAAAAGCCTTTAATACTGCTATATCAAAGTTATAACGGTCTTCTTGCTGAAGTTCTTCAATCAACGAAAATACCTTTCGTTTCTCTAGATTGCTATACAAAGTTAGAATTTTTAATCTATCTTGTTCCTTTATTAAGGTTGGATTTAACATTTTAAATCTTTCTTCTACCTTATTTTTGTTTAAATCAAGCACCCCTAATCCTCTACCAAAGCCAATTGCTTCTATGTAATATACTCCAATGATACTATTTAATAATGCGGCCAGTAATGTTAAATTCATTGTATCATCTTTTCTTACGAGGCCAGTCAATCTTTGGTCAAAGAAAACAGGTTGAGGTGCTTTTGAGAAAAATAGTCTTTCATCAGGATTAATGAGTAATCCTATATCAAATTTATTTGTTAACGACATTTCGTACCAATATAAATTCTTTCTAACAACAGATTTTGATTTTGGTATTGGAACCCCATTTCCATCCTTAACATTCTCAAAACTACGTATCCAATTTAATGCTCCATAGTGACCAAGTTCTTCTAATTCCTCAATTGTTTTACTGCAACAAAATCCATCTATTGAAGCACTTAAATCCATAATATATGATGAAGTATTGAGTTTTTTCATAACAGGGACAATATATTCCGGTTCAATATTATGGTTCTGTGGATAAAAAAGGGCATTACATCCTCGACGTTCTCCACGCTTAACAAAAAAATAATCTGTTAAAGGAACTAGACTATCTTTGATATCAACCAACCAACCACACTCGGCGAACAAAGCATTTTTAACTATGCCAAGCTCATCTAATAGAGATATTTCTTTATAAGAATAACTCTGACTGACATACAAATTTGAAGGTAGTTCTCTTCGAATTTTGGCAACTAGAGTTGAGACATTTTCAAACTGCTCTGTTTTATCGCCGTTACCAACTATATTTTTCGGTTCTTCTTTTAAAGTAATAAAATTCACTTTTCTGTTAAAGTCTGTATTTCCTTTTTCAATTACAATTATATTTGCTACTACATCAGCATTTTTGAACCAGCGACCTTTACCTGAAGTTATAATATATTTCAAATGATACCTATTTTTTAGTTCATTAAAAAATGTTTCCCCAAACTCTGTTCCTAGCCAAGAATTCGATATTATTAGCCCTGCTCTACCCTTATCAGAAAGAAGTTCATCAATTTTAAGTACTATATATGCATATAAATCACTTCTACCATTGAATTTATCATCTAATGCTTCTATAAATGATATAGCTTCTGGATTTAGTTCAGCCAGCGTTTCTTGTTGAACAAATGGAAGGTTCGAAACAATTACATCAAAATTACCCAATTTAACCTTAAAAGTATTTTTACTATTTGGGCTATGTAATTCTATGTTCTGAGTAGAACTAAGATTAAATACGTCATCCTTGTATATATTTATTTCCCTTCCAATATTTTCGGGCGAGGATAAAGCGAGCATTGCAAATTGAAGAGGATACCTAAATTTGTCCCCAGCCCATATTTGCTTCATTGCATCTTGATTATCTATTCCTGATATTGTTTTCAAATCATAAGCTGCTTTTATAATAGTTCCTGTCCCACAACAAGGGTCTAATACACGCACTCCCTTATCCATCATTGTCAACGAGGTCAAAATCATTGCTAGTTCTTTTGGAGTAGAGAATTGTCCAGCAACTTTACGTTTGCTTCTAGTTACGACCTTACTTAAAAGTTCTTCTAACAATTTATCACTAAAATTATTGAAATCTAACTTGATTATATAATCATTAAAATTTTTTAATACTTTAAAGGTATCACTATCGATATACTTCTCTCCAGCTTTTTCTTCAAAAATATTGTAAAAGTCGCACTTTTCAGATATATTTTCGAAAATTTCTAAACATTCCTCTATAGTTGTTGTTTCACTTATTTTATTAACTAGCAATGCATTAGAGTTATATTTCTTCAAAATATTAGCGAAAATAATTTTATTCATTAATGATATTATTGCTAATTTCGATAACTCTACCCATAAATTCGCTTTCTTTCCATAGCTTCTACCTTCAGCTTCCCACCATATTAACACTTCGTCATTAAACATGCTATCTCTAGCGGCGGCGCTCCTTAATGCATGAGCGCAAGCATCTATATTATTAAAAGCTAAAGAAAGCATTTGTTCATTTACAATTGAGTTAAGAACCTTTTCTGTTCGTAGGGTATTATTACGAAAATAGTATTCTAACTCTTGTAATATACTACGTAAAAGCTGATTAATTTCAGCCATACTATAGGCAACTTCAGAACGTTTTGTTATATGTTTAAGGTCATCCCATTCCTTTAGTAATTCGAATTGGCCTTTCTCATCATTTTTAACGTATAGTCTTGCAATTGAAACGTTCCAAAGTAAAAAACTATTTACGCCTAATATTTCTGCTTTTTTTACTGCATTAAGAAATAGTTCTCTATCTTCAATTGGTGTATCAGGGTATTTTAATTCCCAACCTTGTAATACCTTTGTCTTTCCTTTATCCCCAAATAAAAGTACATCCGGGAAAAGAGAACCACTACCAGTTGATAGCCCCATCTCTCCTCCAGCATGTTGAATAATACTATCCTCTTTACAAACTAAAGCACTGGAGTTTATCTGTGAAATTAAATCAATAGCCCAGCTGCGTTCATTATCACGCGTTGTTCCTATACCTTTCATTTATTGCTTGCTCCTTCCTTACTGTCTCCATTGCTTCCTCTATTCGTCTATTACAAATTTCTATTAAATCTACTTTTTCGTTCTTATATAACTCAACATCTTCATTTTTTTCAATCCCAATGAAGTTTCTATTTTCAAGTATTGCCGAAACTAAAAAGCTCCCACTCCCACATGCATTATCTAGAACTACAGCACCTTCATTTGTGTATGTCCGAATTAAGTATCTACCTAATTCTACAGGCTTTTGAGTAGAATGGTATACTTTTCCTTCTGACTCTGCAGTTTTAAAGTAAATTACATCTGTTGGGTAACGCTTACCATCACTTACCACATGAACTGGGTTGAAATCTCCATAACTTCCTGTAAGTTGGTTTTTTCTAATCCCCTTATCATAGGGGTCACCATCAGTCATCTGTGGGTTATAAACAGGTTGTTTTTTATAAAAGACACATATATCCTCGTGTTTACGCAATGGCTGTTTCTTGGCATTCAAGAAATTTGTGGCCTTTGATTTCTCCCAAACCAATTTGTATTTAAACCACTTTTCATTGCTTAAAATAAGTTTCGCTGTAAAAATACCTTGAGATGTAAGTACAACAACGCCATTATCCTTAACAATTCTTCTATATTCTTTCCATAATAAATCTAAAGGAATAACTGAATCCCATTTATTTTGGGTCGTTCCATATGGCAAATCACATAAAACCATATCTATCGATTTAGACGGTATGCCTTTCATAACTTCTAAGCAGTCACCTTCAATAACTTTATTTAAATAATAGTCGAACATAGCGTCCTCCTTAACCCATTCCCAATTTTACCACTAATCAGCACCCTAAAAAAGAAAAACCGTTCTCCCTATGAGTTCGGTTATATTTTGTCTCAACATTTATTTGCCATATTATCATTATAAACGTAAAAGTCTAATGACGCTATGATGAAGTTTTCCTCAATTAAAAAGATAATTACCTAAATATACTATTATAAAAACCTCATCTACTTATGATACGGTTCCCCCCGGATAATCCGGAAGGCGCGGTAAATTTGTTCGACTAAAATGAGCCGCATGAGCTGGTGGGGGAAGGTCATTTTCGAAAAAGAGAGGCTTTCATTGCCGCGCTTGAGAACGGCTTGGCTTAAGCCGAGGCTGCCGCCGATTACAAAGGCAACTTTGCTTTTGCCGTATGTCGCCAGACGGTCGAGGGAACCGGCCAGTTCTTCTGACGATTTCATTTTCCCGTCTATCGCCAGGTTGATCACATAGGTGTCCGGGCTGATTTTTGCAAGGATCCGCTCGCCTTCCTTCTGCTTTACCAACTCCATTTCCGCTGGACTCAGCATTTCGGGCGCTTTTTCATCCGCTACTTCGATGATTTCAACTTTTGCGTAAGCGGAAAGCCGTTTTAAATATTCCTGAATGCCCTGCTTCAAATACTTTTCTTTCAATTTTCCCACTGTAACGATAGAGATATTCACAACTTACACCCACCTTACCCACAAGCTATTGACAAGAGTTATCCACATATCCACAGAAACTATCCACATTTTGTATGGGAATAACCGTTCCATACAAGATATATTTCACCATTTTTCGCTATTCACAGCCTGTTTATAACCTTCTTCTCGAGCAATTTCCACAAATATCCACCCGTATAAAAATTTTTTTCAACAAAATGTTCATTTCCGCTGCGGTCCGCAGCACGCTTTGCCCTGTTGATAACTGAATGCCGCAAAAAAAGGAAGGAAAAGCTTTCCGCCTTTCCTCCGCAGTTTGTTAATTTCTTCCCGAAGCGGTCCCGAGCGTTAATGTGAATGTTTTCGGCTGGCCGTTCCGGTATACCGACACTTTCACCTTATCACCGGGCTGTTTATGCTCATACAGGAATTTCCTTAATTCCACGATGTTGTCTATCTTTTGATCGTCCAGTTTGTAAATGACGTCAAATTCTTTCAAACCGGCTTTACTTGCAGGGGACCCGTTTTCAACAGAGCCGATCACAACGCCGGTCGTCACATTGGCGGGCAATTTTAACGTTTCCTTCTGTTGGTAAGCCGGGATATCCGAGACGTTTACAATCCCGACACCCAATGCCGGCCGGGTAATTTTCCCTTTTGTCTCCAACTGATGGATGACCGGTTTTGCAGAATTAATTGGAATCGAAAATCCAATGCCTTCAACCGACTCATTTGAAATCTTCATGGAGTTAATCCCGACAACCTGGCCGGCAATATTGACTAAAGCACCACCGCTGTTGCCGGGGTTGATCGCAGCATCGGTTTGAATGACTTCTGCCTGCCAGTCTTCCGTTCCATCTTCATCGATATCCACCGGAACAGTCCGGTTCAACCCGGAAACAATCCCTTCTGTGACAGATCCGGCAAATTCTTCACCAAGCGGGTTGCCAATCGCAATGACAGTTTCTCCAAGTTTTAATGCATCCGAATCACCGAATTGGGCAACGGTTGTCACATTGCTGCCGTCTATTTGAAGAACGGCCAGATCCGTATATTTATCGCTGCCGACAAGTTTGGCAGAAAGCTTTTTCCCGTTCGATAAGGTCACTTCCAGCGCATTTGCCCCTTCAATCACATGGTAATTGGTGACGACATAAGCTTTATCGCCAACCTTTTTGTAAATAATCCCGGAACCGGATCCGGCTTCCTGGGAAGAAGAAGATTTTGAGTCCTGTCCAAACATATCATCAGACCAAATACTTTGCTTTTGAATGTTTGAGACCCCGACAACCGCTTTCTCCGTCTTTTCCACTGCTTTTGTAATATCGGTTGTCACTTTTAACGAGACGGTTTTCGTTGTTTTCGGCGTTGATGGGTTTGTATTTGCCACAGAATTCGAATCTACCGCAGCGGAATCCGGGTTCGTTTTTCCAAAAATACTTGGAAAAAGAAGGGCTACCACAAGCGCCCCCACAATTACGCCAATCAGCCCGGAAAGAAAATAGCCGAACCTTCCGCCGCCCCGCCTGTTTTCTTTTCCACGCCGTTGGCCATCCTGATCATCATAATATCCCATTGCGCATCACCCTTTCTGTACTGATGAGGAAAATTGAAGTTTGGTGAAGGAGCCCTTTTTTGCCCATTCTGATTTCATTATAATGGCTGAAATTAAAAATTACTAAAAATCAAGCGCCAAAATAAAAAGAAATCTATCCCGCCTGCCGGTAAAACAGCTGCCCCGGCGGTTGGGGGGAGTCCGCAGCGACAGATTCTGCCGCCGGATCGCCGCGGTTAAACAGCCGTTAAGGCCGTTGGAATTTTCGGGTCCGTATCATATAATGAAAAAGTTTCACCGACAGCCAGGCCCTGTTCCTGGAGCGTTTGGGAAACCGCCAGCCGTGCGAGGTCTTTCATATTGTTATCTTTGCTTAAATGGGCAAGGTATATTCGTTTTGTCCGGTCCCCGATCACTTCGCCCATCGCAAGTGCAGCATCTTCATTCGACACATGCCCGACATCGCTCAAAATGCGCTGTTTGACACTCCATGGATACCTTCCCATCCGAAGCATTTCCACATCGTGGTTGCTTTCAAAAACAAAAATATCCGCGTTGGAAATCGTTCCTTTCATCCGGTCGCTGACATAACCCGTATCCGTAATGATGACCAATTTTTTGCCGCCTTCATGAAAAATATAAAACATCGGCTGGGCGGCATCGTGGGAAACGCCGAACGACTCAATCTCAAGGCTTCCGAACGATTGGACAGATTCCATCCCGAATGAAAACTTCAAATCTGTTGGAATCTCTCCAATCATGCCTTCCATCGCCGACCATGTTTTGTCATTTGCATAAACCGGGAGCTGGTATTTCCGCGCCAGCACTCCGATTCCTTTAATATGGTCACTGTGTTCATGCGTAACAAGGATTCCGCTTAAATCGGCAATATTGCGGCCGATCTGCCCAAAAAGTTGTTCCATTTGCCTGCCGCTTAAACCTGCATCCACTAAAAAAGCATGCTGCTCCGTCTCCACATAGATCGCATTTCCCGTGCTTCCGCTCGCAAGTACACTAAATTGCATCCCCATCGTATCCTCTCCAAAATTATTGTGCATTTTCCATTTCGTTGACCTGGCCTTCAAATGCATTGATAAATAATTGCTCTGTTTCATTCCCGTGTTTTACCGTAAAATGCCATGTCGGCACAAGCACCTGGAGTTCGGGCACCCTCGTATAGTAACCGAGTTCCGCCTTCGTCACTTTGCTGTTCGGTTTCAGCGTTCCTTTCTTATATAAGGCCTCCACCGCCTTTACCGCCGACAGCGTCTCTTCTTCCCGGTAGATTTTAATATTGGTCAAATACGTCTGGTCATAGGAAATGATTTCATTCCGGTCATTTAAATACACGGTCAGTTTCGCGTTCTTATTATTAAAAATCATTTTTCCGTTATATGTCTCATAAAAGACGGCCCGATTCAAATCTTTATCATAGTTCCACAGTTTATAGTGGCTGCCGTAGAGCATATTTTCCTGGATAACCGCCTCCAGCTGGTCCGTTTTGATTTTTGTGCCCAGTTTCACCGGCTTATCAAAAACGGAACTGAGTTTCTGCCCGTTCACGATTTCCGCCTGCTGGTTTTTCAATTTTTTCAAGTCTTTTGCGGTAAATACTTTTTCTTCCGCGCTGATATACGGCCGTTTTGCCTTTCCTTTCGGCAGATCGACGAATGTAATATTTGCAGCCTTTAGGCTTTGTTCAGCTGTCGGGCTGCCAATGACTTCATACTGATTTTTGACATGTTTGAAATACAACTGGCAGGAAAGGTAAATATCAAGTACCAGAAAAACAAGAATAAAGATTGTTTTTGTTTTACTCCAGTCCATCTTCATCCCCCCCTGCCATTTTCCATATTCCGTCGTAGCAATAATACCAGGCCGGCTGCAGCGAAAGGATATCATCACTGTCTTTTTGCAAACGGTACCCGACTGCAATATCTCTCACCTTGTTCATTTGAACGGAAGGGTTTTCCTGCAAGCCGGCGATTACATCTTGAGCCGGCGGGAGTTTAACAACAGCCGGTTTTAACGGCAGGTTGAGCGACAGGTTGAAATACGGGCGGACATATTTGTAAATTTCCGTTCGGCCCAAGTATTCCCGGATCTCCGCCATGCCGTCATCGTTAAAAACAGGATAGCCGTCTTTAAAAAGCCGGAACGTGACTTCATTTTCCCGCTCATTGATTTCGAAATACTGGTACTGGTCCGTCCAGCCGCTGTGCTGGTTAATAAAATCAATGGCCCGCGTCAACAGATGGTTCGGATCGGAGCTGTACCCGATGTCTTCGCCGGGATTGACGAAGGTTAAGACTTTATTGGATTCGTCTGTCCGCAACAGGCTGATACCGTTTGTATATTCCCCCGCCACTTTCTTTACAAAGTTTGGATCAGCAAACAGCGCTTTTTTAAATTTATCAATTTCAATATCGGTTGTCGCATATTTGTACTGGTTCACCACCGGATTTCCGGCAGGCAGGTAGATTCTTCTCGGGCCGGAAAGGGCAAAGGCAGTATACGGCTTGTACAAAGATTTGTTGTCGTTCAGTTTTGAAATGAACACCTGAATGGATTTTTGATCTGTGCTTGCCTCATATACTTTATTGGACGCCGTTGAAATAAAATAAACATGGTTTAAGTTTTTGGTTCCTTTGTTTAATTCGATAACAATATGGTCAAAATCGGCATCCGGCACTTTTTTATTGGCAAAGTTCAGGACCGATTGATAGACACTGAACGGGACAGGGGCCGGAAAGTCCAATTCAATCCTGTTTTTTCCGTACATTAAATTATACAGGTCTTTTTTTTGCAACAGGCGAGAGCTGCTCATATCAAATGTCCATGTTCGAAGCAGATTCATCACCCGTGAAATTTCCCCGTCATGAACCGTGCCGGTTGTCCCGTCATTCTCATGGTAAAGTACTTTGTCGGGGAGGATGATGCCGGGCACCTTTTTTTCCTTCGCAATCGCGATATTGTCCAAATCTTTTAAGTTGAGTAAGTCATAATTCGGCTGGTTATTCCAGATCAGCCACGTTAACAACAAGCTCAGAAGCACGAGCAACGTCAATATGATGGTTTTTACTTTTTCAAGACTCATAGCCACTCATCCTCTTGTGCCGGTTCGTAGGGAAGAGTAAAGTAAATGGTCGTTCCTTTTCCTTCTTTACTGCTTGCCCAAATGCTTCCGCCGTGCATTTCCACTATTTCTTTTGCAATTGCAAGGCCGAGCCCTGTTCCGCCGAGTTTGCGGCTGCGTGCTTTATCAACGCGGTAAAAGCGCTCAAAAATTTTCTTTACGCTTTCTTTCGGGATGCCTACGCCCTGGTCGGAAATGCTGACTTCAATTTTTTCGTTCAGTTCCCTCAGCTTAAACGTAATCTGGCCGCCTTCAGGGGAGTATTTCAATGCATTGGATATAATATTGTACAACACCTGGGTCATTTTATCTTCATCGATTTCCACAAAAATTTCCGTATTCGGCAGTTTGCGTTTGAACGTGACATTTTGCTGCTTTGCCATTTCAAACCGGTCAATGACATAGTGGAAAAATTCCACAAAATTGACCCACTCTTTATTTAAATGTTCGTCTTTGCTGTCCATTTTTGATAGCTTCAGCAAATCATTTACCAGCCGGATCATTCGTTCCGTTTCATTTTGCGTGACGCCTAAAAACTGCGGCGCAATTTTCTCATCTTTCCATGCCCCGTCTGTCAAAGCTTCCAAATAGCTTCTCATCGTGGTCAGCGGCGTTCTCAATTCATGGGATACATTGGCCACAAATTCGCGGCGTTCCATATCTATTTTCTCCTGCTCGGTGACATCGTGCAAAACCGTAATCAGGCCGCTAACAAAGCCGGCTTCATTTTGAATCACTGAAAAATTCGCCCGTAAAATGTATGGTTCTTCCTCCGTACTGAAATCAAGGATGACGGAATCCTGCTCTGTCAATAAATCATCAAACCTGTGTTCATCCTCGATTTTCAATACCGATATAAGCGGCTGGGAAAGCACTGTTTCACGTGAAACATCCAGCATCTCGGCAGCCGGCTCGTTGATTAAAATAATCCGTCCTCTCCGGTCGGTCGCAATCACGCCGTCCGTCATATGGGTCAGGATGGAGTAGAGTTTTCTTCTCTCGCCTTCCGTGCTGGCCTGCGCCTCCTGCAGCTTTTTGGTCATATGGTTAAACGAATAAGCGAGCTGCCCGATCTCATCATTCCCGATCACTTTGACTTTCCGGGCAAAATTGCCGCGTGCCATCGCTATCGCCTGCTTGCGGATCTCCCTGAGCGGCTTTGAAATCGTGCGTGCGGTAATGACGCCAAGCAGGGCTGTAACCAGCACTGCAATAACCGTCCCCGTCATAAAAATCTGGTTAATCGCCTGCACCTGGCGGTAAACCGTTTCAATTTTGGAGACAAGGTAAATAATACCGATCATTTCGCCGTTTGCTTTAATCGGGGAAGCCAGCACCCACATTCGGTCGCCGGTCTGCTTGTCCAAATAAATCTGGTCTTCCGGCTGGCCGGTTACACGGACGCTTTTGACAATATCTTCGGTTGTTTTTTGGCCGACAATGCTCTGGTCATTCGAAGAAGTGCCCAAAATAACGCCGCTGTGCGCGTCAATCAGCCGGATTTCAGAAACATCCGTACTTTTAAAGTCACCCAGCACTTTTCTCACTTTCAGCGTAATATCCGCCGCCTGGTTCTGCTTTTTCGTCAGCAGGTCTTCAATACTGTATTCAAGCACATTGACCTGGTCGTATATCGATTTTTTAAAATTCGTCTCGAGCTGGTTTTCCAGCTTGTTGATAAAATACACCCCGATAATTTCCATCGCGACGACGATCAGCAAAATATAAATCAGGACAAACTTAAAGTGAATAGACTGGAAGAATTTCACCTTATTCATTTGGCTACTCCTGTTCAGGGTTGCGCAAATAATAACCGACACCGCGCCTTGTCACAATCCACTCGGGATGGCTCGGGTTATCCTCCACTTTTTCGCGGAGCCGTCTGACCGTGACGTCCACTGTCCGGACATCGCCGTAATAGTCATAGCCCCACACGGTCTCAAGCAGGTGCTCGCGCGTCATGACCTGCCCGATATGCTTTGCTAGATAGTGGAGCAGCTCAAATTCGCGGTGCGTCAGTTCAATCGTCTCGCCGCGTTTTGAGACGACATAAGCATCCGGATGAATGACAAGTGAACCGATTGCAATTTCATTGGATTCCTCTTCCTCACCCGGAGCCGGGGGCGTCTGCTGGTGCCGCCGCAAATTCGCTTTGACGCGGGCAATCAGTTCACGGGTGCTGAAAGGTTTTGTGACATAATCATCGGCACCGAGCTCAAGGCCGAGCACTTTATCAATTTCTGAGTCTTTTGCCGTTACCATAATGATCGGCATATTGTATTTTTTCCGCACTTCGCGGCAAACTTCCATGCCATCCCGCTTTGGCAGCATAATATCAAGGACAATTAAATCCGGCTGCACTTCTTCCACCTTTTCCAGTGCTTCCTCGCCGTCATAGGCGCAAAACACCGTATAGCCCTCTTTTGTTAAATTAAACTGCAAAATATCGGCAATCGGTTTTTCATCATCCACGATCAAGATTTTTTTGTCCATCGTCCATACTCCTTCATTTAAAATGCGCCATTTTCATTGATTGACATCTATCTACAATTTTCTGTTATCTTTATGTTCCTAAAAAATTTCATTTTCCCCGAAGCATGGCGAACAGCAATGCCCCCGGAAGTCCAGAAGCATTGCTGCTCTGTATCAAGGATTCACAGGCAGCTTCCAGCAGCCATACTATTATAATTTTAACTTACTTGCATAAAAATTGTCCAATTCTACTGAAACCATGCCCCTGGTAATATCTATCAAAGGCGCCGGGGATCTGGCATGCATTCTGTTTTCCATTTTATCTTGCCGGGCGGGCCGTATAGTATAATAAAAAAGCACTACGAGAGTCTAAGTCATCGCAGTGCTTTTTAGTAAATGGCCCGGGACGGAATCGAACCGCCGACACAAGGATTTTCAGTCCTTTGCTCTACCGACTGAGCTACCGGGCCTGAACCGGGAACAAATATGTATAAGTAAAATGGCGGTCCCGACGGGAATCGAACCCGCGATCTCCTGCGTGACAGGCAGGCGTGATAACCGCTACACCACGGGACCATTGTGCATTTTGTAACAACAGAAGTAATGTTATCATATCTATCATCCATTTTGCAACACATTTCTACAAATTTTTTAAGCTAACGGGTATGGAAGTTCATTTTTAAGCATGGCAGCCGCAACGTGTGCCACTTTAAAATAAAATAAAAACGGCGAGAAACCCCTTTTATGGGATCACGCCGTTTTTCCGTTCTATTGGACATTCCGGGATAAAAACCGCTTTTTGTGGTGCCTGCCCGGCGTCCCTTTTTCATCGTTTTTTTCCACGTGGTTCCAGGTACGTTTCCGCCGCCGCTTTATCCGGCAGCCCAAAATCAATTCATCTGGGCTTTCCATCATACCCGCCAGACACTTTGGACCACAATCGTCTGCAGGCGGTCCGGGCCGACGGAAAACATGGAAAGGGGAACACCGGTCAGCTGGGAAATGCGCTCCAGATAATGGCGGGCATTTTCCGGGAGATCATCAAGAGAACGGCAGCCAGTTATATCTTCCGTCCAGCCCGGCAGTTCTTCGTAAACCGGTTCGCATTCGGCCAGCACTTTTAAGCTGGCCGGAAACGCTTCAAGCACTTTCCCTTTATAGCGGTAGGCGACACAAATTTTCAACGTTTCAATGCCGGTCAGTACATCGAGCAGGTTTACGGACAAGTCTGTCAGGCCGCTCACCCGGCGCGCATGGCGGACGACAACACTGTCGAACCAGCCGACACGGCGCGCTCTTCCTGTCGTTGTGCCGTATTCATGGCCGGTTTCGCGGATCCGGTCGCCGGTTTCATCCAGAAGCTCTGTCGGGAACGGACCATCGCCGACACGTGTTGTATAAGCCTTGGCAATGCCGACAACATGGTTGATTTTCGACGGGCCGACGCCGGAACCGATTGTCACGCCGCCGGCAATCGGGTTGGATGATGTGACGAACGGATAAGTCCCCTGGTCAATATCGAGCATGACTCCTTGCGCCCCTTCAAAAAGGACGCGTTTGCCCGCATCAAGCGCATCGTTTAAAACAACTGACGTATCGCAGACATATTGTTTAAAGCGCTGGCCATATTCGTAATAAGGCTCCAAAATTTCTTCCAGCGTAAAGCCTTCCGTTTCATATATTTTTTCAAACAGCCGGTTTTTTTCCTCAAGATTGCGCGCCAGTTTTTCTTTAAATTCTTCGTAATCAAGCAGATCGGCTATCCGGATGCCGGTCCTTGCTGCTTTATCCATATACGCCGGGCCGATCCCTTTTTTCGTCGTGCCGATTTTATTGCTGCCTTTCCGCTCTTCTTCTGCACCGTCCAACTTGATATGGTAAGGCAGAATAACGTGCGCCCGGTTGGAGATGCGCAAGTTATCCGTTGAAATGCCCCGTCCGTTCAGGTATTCCAGTTCTTCGACGAGCGCCTTTGGATCGACAACAACCCCGTTTCCGATGACACAAATTTTGTCTTTATAAAAAATCCCTGATGGAATCAAATGCAATTTATATGTTTCCCCATTAAAACGGATGGTATGGCCCGCGTTATTCCCGCCCTGATAGCGGGACACCACTTCCGCATTTTCAGAGAGGAAGTCGGTAATTTTTCCCTTTCCTTCGTCCCCCCATTGTGTACCTACCACGACCACTGACGACATTGAGTGCACCTCCGCATATTTTACAAATCATGATTTCCATCCACCATTTTACCAGCTTAAACCGCCATCAGTCAATGTAAATCCGAACATTTATATATTTTTTCAGCGTTTTTATTCGTAAACGGCACAAAAAAAGAAGCCTTTCCTTGGAAAGGAAAGGCTTCATGCGGATACTTGCTATGCCGGAACAGGCGCATCGTCAAACCGCCGTTCCAGGTTTACAAATTTATTGTACTCTTTTACAAAAGCAAGCTGGACGGTGCCGACCGGGCCGTTCCGCTGCTTCGCAATAATGATTTCAATGATATTTTTATTTTCCGTGTCCTGTTCATAATAGTCTTCCCTGTACAAAAAAGCCACGATATCGGCATCCTGTTCGATGCTTCCCGATTCACGGATATCACTCATCATCGGCCGCTTATCCTGGCGCTGTTCCACGCTCCGTGAAAGCTGGGAAAGGGCAATGACCGGCACTTCAAGTTCCCGGGCCAGCGCCTTCAGCGATCTTGAAATCTCGGAAACTTCCTGCTGCCGGTTTTCACGGGAGTGGGCGCTTCCCTGAATCAACTGCAAATAGTCGATGACCACCATGCCAAGCCCGTGTTCCTGCTTTAGGCGGCGGCATTTCGAGCGGATTTCCGTTACCCTTACCCCCGGTGTATCATCAATATAGATGCCGGAATTGGAAAGGCTTCCCATTGCCATCGTCAGTTTCCGCCAGTCTTCGTCCGTCAGCGCCCCGGTCCGGAGCCGCTGGGCATCAATATTGCCCTCCGCGCACAGCATCCGCATGACAAGCTGCTCAGCACCCATTTCAAGGCTGAAGATCGCCACATTTTCCCCTGTCTTTGTGCCGACATTTTGCGCGATATTGAGGGCAAAAGCCGTTTTCCCGACAGACGGGCGCGCCGCCACGATGATCAAGTCATTGCGCTGGAAACCGGCCGTCATCCGGTCAAGTTCGTAAAACCCTGTCGGTATCCCTGTGACGTCGCCTTTCCGGTTATGGAGCATTTCGATGTTATCGTATGTGCTGACAAGGACATCTTTAATATGTTTAAAATCGCCGGCATTTTTGCGCTGGGCCACTTCCATAATGCTGCGTTCGGCTTCATCCAGCAGTTCATCGACGTCGTCTTCCCGCGTATAGCCTTCCTGGGCAATATGGGTGGCCGTCCGGATCAGGCGCCTGAGCAAAGCTTTCTCAGCCACAATTCCGGCATAATAAGCAATATTGGCCGCTGTCGGAACGCTTGCGGCCAGTTCGCTCAAATAAGAGAGGCCGCCTGCGTCTTCAAGCTGCCGGGTGGCTGATAATTCTTCCGCCACTGTTACAAGGTCGACTGCCTTGCCGGCATCATTCAGCTTCGCAAACACCTGGAAAATTTTTTGATGGGCATTCCGGTAAAAATCGTCTGCCGTCAAAATTTCCGAAGCCGTTATAAATGCAGAAGGCTCCAAAAAAATGGCACCAAGCACTGCCTGTTCCGCCTCTATATTCTGGGGGGGAATTCGGTCTTGCAATTCATTCATTTTGAATCCTCCATTTTATCCTGAATCATCCGGTTCCGGCACCAAAACGAAGCATGCCGGGGAGAATGGCAGTTTAACCGGTAACCCGTTTGCCGTAAAAGAACCGCATACTCATTCCAAATAGAAAAAATGTGATCACGATAAAATGGACCACATTTTTCTGCACGTACTATTATTTTAACACGCGGGAAGCAAAAAGAAAGCTGGTAAAATCCGTTTCTATTCGGAAACGTGGACATTGAGCACTGCCGTTACATCATGGTGCAATTTGACTGGCACTTTCGTATAACCCAAAGTGCGGATCGCATCCGGCAGCTCTATTTTTCTTTTATCCACTTGGATCTGGAAGCTTTTTTTCAGTTGTTCGGAGATTTGCTTGCTTGTAATCGAGCCGAACAGGCGCCCGTCCTGGCCCGATTTGGCTTTGATTTCAACCGTGATGTTTTCAAGTTTCTCTTTTAGTTTTTTGGCTTCTTCCAGTTCTTCCTGCGCCAGTTTTTCTTCTTTCCGTTTTTGAGCTTCCATGTTTTTCAGATTGGCAGGCGTGGCTTCTATTGCCGCCCCGGTTTTGAACAAATAATTGTGGGCATAACCGTCCGCCACGTTTTTAATGTCTCCTTTTTTTCCTTTGCCTTTTACGTCTTTTAGGAATATAACTTTCATGATTCCTGGCTCCCTTCCATATACTCTTCTATTACTTGGATGAGCTTTTCTTCCGCCTCATCAACCGTTATATTTTTCAGCTGGGCGGCCGCATTGGAAAGGTGCCCGCCGCCGTCCAGCGCTTCCATAATGATTTGCACATTGACGCTTCCAAGCGACCTTGCGCTGATCCCCACTTCATTCTCGCTGCGCCGCCCGACGACAAAAGAAGCATCGACGCCGTTCATCGTTAAAATCGTATCGGCAGCCTGCGCAATTAAAACAGGGGAATAAATGGTATCATTTTTCCCTTTTGCCACCGCAATGCCGTTTAGCGGAAATTTAACGGTTTCTACAAGCCGGGCGCGCTGGATATACGAACGCAAATCTTCTTTTAAAAATTTTTGCACAAGCACCGTGTCGGCGCCCTGGGCACGGAGATAGGATGCTGCATCAAACGTGCGCGAGCCTGTCCGCAATGTAAAACTTTTTGTATCCACTATTATACCAGCAAGCAGGGCCGTTGCTTCAAGCATATTGATTTTGCCGTTTTTCGGCTGGTATTCCATCAATTCGGTTACAAGTTCGGATGTCGAGGAGGCGTACGGTTCCATATAGACAAGCAGCGGATTTTTAATAAAGTCTTCCCCGCGGCGGTGATGGTCAATGACCACGACATTTTCAATCCGCCTGACGATCCGTTCATCGATAACAAGGGAAGGCTTGTGCGTATCAACAACTACAAGCAATGTATCATCCGTTGCCATTTCAAGCGCCTCATCCGGTGTAATGAAGCGGGCATACAAATCCGGATACTGTTTGATCTCCTCAAGCAGCCGCTTGACGCTTGTGTCCGTTTCACTCGGATTTAAAATAATATAGCCGTCTTTTTGGTTGATTTCCGCCACTTTCCGGATGCCGACAGCAGCACCAACAGCATCCATATCCGGAAATTTGTGGCCCAGGATCATCACCTTATCCCTTTCCATCATGAGTTCCCGCAATGCATGGGAAATCACGCGGGCCCGGACTCTTGTCCGCTTTTCAACCGGGTTTGTTTTGCCGCCGTAAAATTTCACTTTTCCGTTCGCCTGCCGGATGGCAACCTGGTCGCCGCCGCGCCCAAGGGCAATGTCAAGGCTCGACTGGGCAAGCTCCCCCAGTTCGGGAAGGGACGGGACACCTGCGCCAACCCCGATGCTCAAAGTCAGCGCCACGTTTTGCTTCGCTGTGGCCTCCCTGACTTCATCAAGAATCGAGAATTTATTGTCTTCCAATTCATGCAAAATCCGTTCATTGAATACCGCAATAAATTTATCAGACGAAATCCGTTTAAAAAACAGGCCGAACTCCATTGTCCATTTGTTTAAAATGGAGGTCACGAGGCTGTTCAGGTTGCTGACAGACTGGTCGTCCATGCCTTGTGTCACTTCATCATAATTGTCCAAATAAATAATGGCAATCACGGTCCGTTCGTCTTCATACAGCTGCTCGACTTCAGCCTGCTCCGTAATGTCGAAAAAATAAAGCAGCCGCTCTTCCAGTTTCAGGACGACCCGGTACTTCCTTTCATTTAAACTGATCGTCTCGGAATGCATTTCCTGCTTAATCAGCGGCAATAGCACTTCCGCTACATCGTAAAGGGAACGCCCGACAAGCGTATCTTCATTAAAGCAGGAGGCCATGAACGGGTTTGTCCATTCTATGATGTAATCTTCATTGTACAGCATTATCCCGATCGGCATTTCCAGCAGTGCTTCTTCACCGACGCGCTTGACCCGGTAGGAAAGATTGGAAATATAGCGTTCAATTTCTTCGTTCGACCGCTGTTCCACGTAAAATGCGCAGTAGAATAACGCCCCGAGCACAACAATGCCGGCTGCCGTTATCCACCAGTGGTAAAAGAAAATAATGCCGAGCAGGATTAAAGATACTGCAATTAAGCCGTATAACGGATAGCGCATTAACCGTTTATTGTAGTAAGAAGGCATACCTTCAGCTCCTATATTGAGAAACTAAAAAAGGATCACTTTTGAATCATCCGCCTGAAATCAAATCCTAAATCCATTATACCGAATATCATGACAAGATAAAGCAGCGGGCTGAACATGATGGATAAAATGACGGCGATAGCCAGTAAGCCTTTTGGCCATTTTTTCTCGTGGCTGACAAAGCTTATAAAAGCGTACCCCTGCAGCAAAATGAGAATTTGGAATATCAGCATCAGATTCAGGACCGCTTTCGCAAAGAAGCTGCCCGTGTCCCCGCGCATCAGCAGGTTGGCTGCCATTGCCAGAATGAAATACCATAAGATATTCCCCGGCAGCCGCATTTCACGGAAAGGTGGAAAGGACGGAACCGGGACACCGAAACGTTTTGCGATTGGAAAATCCACGGAAATCAGCACCAAAACGGCAATAAAGGCAGACAGCAATAACAGGCTCGGCAAATAGACAGAATACATCTGGCTTGCGGCATCGGCCATTTGCGCAAACCGGTCCTCATAGGCCTGTGGTTCCCCAAGGCTGTTGACAAGAGATTTCGACTGTTCGATTGACTGCTGCATGATGTTTAAGTTTTCCGCGATGATATTCAGATGGAATAACTTCAGGGCGGCAAACAGCCCGATGATCGTGACTGCTAAAAAGGCCAGGCTGGTAGCTATGTATATAAATAATTTTGATTTTTTTAGCTGAATAGCGTATCCCATCACAAATCCAATACAACCAAAAAAAACGGCCATCGGGATTGCCATGACTGTTCCCATAATGGCAGACACAAGCAAACAAACCAGACAAAAGACAAGAATCGAACGCAAAGGATATTTGGCACAAAACAGGATAAAAGGCAGCGGAAGAAAAACCAGAACAATTATCCGGATCACCGGGACATGCAATGCAACAAGCAGCATGACGCCGAAAACCGCTGCAAGCATTGCCCCTTCTGTCAGCATTCTTGTTTTTTTCACACGCATGCTCCCTTCAAAAAAACCATCATTTCCCCTCATTTTACCATAACCCATCCATGAAGCAAAAAGATAATGAAATGAAAAAAGACAACCTGAAAACAGGGTGTCTTTTTTCATTCATATATTGAAGGAAAAATCCGGGTGATTTTTCCGCTGCTTATTTGTCTTCTGCAACATAAGGGAGCAACGCCATTTGACGTGCGCGTTTGATTGCAGTTGTCAGTTTACGTTGGTATTTTGCGCTTGTGCCCGTTACACGGCGAGGAAGAATTTTTCCTCTTTCAGAAATGAACTTTTTCAGCAAGTCCACATCTTTATAGTCGATATGGGTAATATGGTTCGCTGTAAAGTAGCATACTTTCCGGCGTTTCCGTCCGCCTCTGCGTCCACCTGCCATTTTTTCACCCTCCTTTATCTCATCACTTTACGGGTCTTTCCGCATTAGAACGGAAGATCGTCATCAGAGATGTCAATTGGTTGTCCATCATTTGAGAACGGATCTTCATCCGGCTTGGAATAACTTTGATTGCGCTGATTCTGGTTTTGATCCTGGTTGTACCCCGGGAAAGCATTCCCTTGGTTGTTCCCGTAATTCTGGCTGCTGCTGCGTTCCTGATTCGCGCTTCTCGGTTCAAGAAACTGGACGCTTTCTGCCACGACCTCTGTGACATACACGCGCCGGCCATCCTGGGCTTCGTAGTTGCGTGTCTGAATCCGGCCGTCTACGCCTGCCAGACTTCCTTTTTTCAAGTAGTTGGCCACATTTTCAGCCTGTTTTCTCCAAACAACACAATTGATGAAATCCGCTTCCCTTTCCCCCTGCTGGTTGGTAAACGTACGGTTTACAGCCAGGGTAAAAGTAGCAACCGCTACTCCGCTCGGCGTATAGCGCAAATCGGGATCTTTTGTCAGCCTGCCTACGAGAACAACACGGTTCAACATCAGAATCAACCCCTCTCATCATTCAAAGTCCGTTTCACGTGAAACGTTTTATCGTTAAAAATTATTCTTCTTCTCTTACAACAATGTGGCGGATAATATCACCGTTAATCTTCGCCAGACGGTCAAATTCCTGGACTGCAACCGGTTCAGCATTCACGTTGATGATATGGTAGTAACCATCACGGAAGTCCTGAATCTCGTATGCAAGACGGCGTTTTCCCCACTCTTTCGATTCGATGATTTCCGCGCCCTGGTTGGTGAGGACATTGTCGAAACGCTCAACAAGCGCTTTTTTTGCCTCATCCTCGATATTCGGGCGGATAATGTACATAATTTCGTACTTTCTCATCTGTTTGTCACCTCCTTATGGACTATGCGGCCCTTTTATGTAAAAGGGCAAGGAGCAATGGTTCATGCGTTCATTACTCACAAGTCGTAAGTATACCATATCCCGCAGGCAAAATCAAATGTCTTAAAGACTTCATCCCGCATTTGGCTATCGCTGACATTCCCATTTTATCAAACATACGTTCCTTTTACAAGGTCTTTTTATTAAAAACGGACTGAAATTTTTATCAAAAACAACAGGGGGGAGGCATCCGTTTCACTATGCTTCTATTTTCCGGATCACATTCGCCATTTCGATCGCGCTTACTGCTGCATCCCAGCCTTTGTTGCCTGCTTTCGTCCCGGCCCGCTCAATCGCCTGTTCGATCGTGTCGGTCGTGAGAATCCCGAAAATGACAGGCGTTCCTGTATGGAGGCTTGCATGGGCGACCCCTTTTGCCGCTTCCGCACTTACATATTCAAAATGCGGAGTCGCGCCGCGGATCACCGCGCCAAGTGCCAGCACGGCATCATATTTGTCCGTTTCTGCCATCTTTTTTGCCGCCAGCGGGATTTCAAACGCGCCCGGCACCCAAGCAAGATCAATGGCTTCTTCTCTGACGCCATGCCTCAATAATGCATCCTTTGCCCCGCTTACAAGCCTTGTTGTAATAAATTCATTAAAGCGGGCAGCAACCACGCCGATTTTTAAGCCGGTTCCAACCAGATTGCCTTCAAATACTTGTCCCATTTTGATCTCCTCCTATATATGCAGCAAATGCCCCATTTTTTCTGCTTTCGTCCGCAAATATCCTTCATTTTCACGGACAGGCGCGATTTCAACCGGCACTCTTTCCGCAATTCGGATACCGTAACGCGCCAATGCTTCCACTTTATCAGGATTGTTTGTTAAAAGCCGGACTTGCGTTGCCCCGGTATCTTTTAAGATTTGCGCAGCGATGCAGTAGTCGCGCATATCTGCCGGAAATCCAAGCCGGCGGTTGGCCTCCACTGTATCCAATCCTTTTTCCTGCAGCCGGTAAGCTTTCAATTTATTCAGAAGCCCGATCCCCCGGCCTTCCTGCCGCATATAAACGAGGACACCGCGCCCTTCTTTTTCAATCCGCGCAAGGCTCCGGGCAAGCTGCGGGCCGCAGTCGCAACGGAGGGAACCGAAACAATCACCGGTCAGGCATTCGGAATGGATCCTTGCCAGCACCGGCTCTTCACTGCTTACTTCCCCTTTTATAAGGGCAACATGTTCTTCCCCCGACAGCAGATCTTTGTAACCGGCAGCCCGGAACGTGCCGTAACGCGTCGGCAGCGTGATTTCCGCTTCTTTTTGAATCAGTTTCTCATGTTTTTTTCTGTACTCGATTAACGATTGGATCGTCACCAGTTTTATGCCGGAATTTTTGGCGATTTCCTCCAGCTGGGGAAGGCGGGCCATCGTGCCGTCTTCATTCATGATTTCGCATATTACGCCTGCCGGATTTGCGCCTGCCAGTTTTGCCAGGTCAACGGCTGCTTCCGTATGGCCGGACCGTTCCAGGACGCCGCCTGCTTTGGCCACTAACGGAAAAATATGCCCCGGCCGGTGAAAATCTTCCGCTTTCACCCCGTCTGCTGCCAGGTGCCGGACCGTTTTGGCACGTTCAAATGCGCTGATGCCGGTGCGAGTGGCGGCATGGTCAATGCTCACGGTGAAGGCCGTTTCGTGGCTGTCGGTATTTTGCCGTGCCATCGGATAAAGATCGAGCTGCTGTGCTTTTTCCGCCGTAATCGGTGCACAGATCAGCCCGCGCCCTGCTTTGGCCATCAAATTGATCATTTCCGGTGTCGCTTTTTCCGCAAGGCCGATAAAATCACCTTCGTTTTCCCTGTTTTCATCATCGACGGCAATCACGACTTTTCCGTGCTTTAAGTCTTCTACTGCTTCTTCAATGGTATGAAACAAGTTTTTCACCCCTTTGTTTAAATAAAATCATGTTCTTTCAGAAGCGTCATCATGTCGGTCTCTTTTTCCGCCCATTCTCCGTTCCTGAACAGCCCGGCCATGTACTTGGCCAAAATATCGCATTCAATATTCACGGCATCGCCAATCTTTTTTTCCGGCAATATCGTATGCTGCTGCGTATGCGGCACCAATGAAACGGTTAATTGCCCGCCCGCTGCCCCGAACACGGTCAGGGAAGTGCCGTCGAGTGCAACCGAGCCTTTTGGGATCAGAAAGGCAGACAGGGAGGAGGGAACAGAAATCGTCATGTACACGGCATTTTCCATCCTTTGCTTCAAGCAGACCGTGCCGGTGCCATCGACATGCCCTGTGACAAAATGCCCGCCGAACCGCCCGCCTGCAGCCATTGCCCGTTCAAGGTTGACTTTGCTGCCGATGTTCAGCCCGGCCAATGCCGTGCTGAAAAATGTTTCAGGCATGACATCAGCCGTAAATGCATGCTGCGTATAGGAAGTGACGGTTAAGCAAACGCCGTTCACTGCAATGCTGTCGCCGGGCCGCACATCTTGAAGAACCGTCCTGGCCTGTACGGCAAGCTTAAGGGAGCGGGGGCCTCTTTCCACGCGTTTCAATATGCCGGTTTCTTCAATAATTCCTGTAAACATGCTCCGGCACCCCCTTTTGGACGGCAGCCGTAATTTTTAAATCCGGCCCGATCTGTTCCACTTTTTCAAACCGGAGCGGCAAAGCATCGGCCACCTTGCCAAACCCGTGTCCGCCGAAAGGGGACGGCGCGTTTTGCCCGCCGACCACTTTCGGGGCAATGTAAAAAATATACTGCTGCACTGCGCCTTCTTTTAAAAATGAGCTGTTTACCGCCGCGCCGCCTTCGACGAGCAAAGTCATCACGCCTTTTTTTCCAAGCGCCGCTAACACGTCACGGATCAAGAGGCGGGCATGCGGCATGCGGGCCACTTCGGCATTAAGCTGCTTCAGACATTGTTCTTTTTCTTTTGGTGCATCGCTTCCGCAAAAAATAATGGTTGGCGCATCGCCGTTTAGCACTTTCGCTTCCGGCGGGATGCGCAAATGGGTGTCTAATACAATGCGAATAGGATTTTTCCCGGAATGGGGCAAACGTGCGGTGAGAAGGGGATTATCTTGGAGAACGGTTTGTATGCCGACAAGTATTGCATCATGCCTGCTTCTTAACCAGCGGGCATCACGCCTTGCTTCTTCACTTGTGATCCATTTGCTGTCACGGGTTTCAGCTGCAATTTTTCCGTCTGCCGTCATGGCGGTTTTGACAGTGACAAACGGTGTTTTCGTTTGAATAAAGTGGAAAAAAGGGCGGTACAACCTTTCCGCTTGTTCCTTCAATACCCCGGTTTCCACTTCTACGCCGGCTTGCCTGAGCTTTTCTATTCCTTTGCCTGCGACAAGCGGATTGGGGTCCAATGCAGCGATATATACTTTTTTGATGCCTTTTTCAATTAAAAAATCTGCGCACGGCGGCGTCTTTCCGTAATGGGTACACGGCTCCAGCGTCACAAAAACTTCAGCGCCCTTTGCAAGCGGCCCGGCCTGTTCCACTGCAAGCCTTTCCGCATGTTTTTCTCCTGCCTTTAAGTGGGCCGCCATCCCGACGATCGTGCCGTTTTTCACGGCGACACTTCCAACCGGGGGATTCGGGGAAGTCTGCCCGGCCACACTTTCGGCCAATTGGAGTGCAAGCTGCATATAATCTTCTTTTTGCAATCCTTTCATGCCTCCTGTATTCAATTTCCGCCAACATACACCCGTGAAAACAAAAAAACCGCACGAAGATGTGCGGGGCAAAACGGCATAATGAAATACGCGTTCCAATAAACACCTGATCCTTCTCCCATCCAGACTGTTACTGTCGGCTTTGGAATTTCACCAAATCCACCGCATTCCGGAGAATACGGGTCACGGGCTTTGAGTTTCCTCATCACCGCCGGTCGGGAATTGCACCCTGCCCCGAAGGAAAATATTCGACTGATATTTATTTTAACGGATGATTTGAATTTTTTCAATACAATTCGAATATTCGTCCAAAAGTCCTGTTATACATTAAACCTGAAATGCATGACATCGCCGTCCTGGACAACGTAGTCTTTTCCTTCCAGGCGCACTTTTCCGGCTTCTCTTGCAGCTGCCACGCTGCCATATTCGATTAAATCTTCATACGACACCGTTTCAGCCCGGATAAACCCTTTTTCAAAGTCGGAATGGATAATGCCTGCGCATTGCGGGGCTTTCATACCTTTTTTGAATGTCCACGCGCGGACTTCCGGTTCCCCAGCCGTAAAATAAGTCGCAAGGCCAAGCAGGCTGTAAGCAGCTTTAATCAGCTGGTCAAGACCGGATTCCCGGATGCCGAGTTCGGTTAAAAACATTTTTTTCTCATCGTCATCCAGCTCGGCAATTTCTTCTTCAATGCGGGCACATATGACAATCACTTCCGCGCCTTCTTGTTTGGCATATTCGCGCACCTTCCCGACATACGGGTTTGCGGACGGGTCCTGAATGTCATCTTCACCGACATTGGCCACATACAAAACCGGCTTGCTCGTTAAAAGCTGGAACCCTTTGACGATTTTTTGCTGGTCTTCGGTCAGTTCCACCGCCCGCGCCGGTTTTTCCGCTTCAAAAGCCGCCTTTAATTTGGACAGCACTTCGTATTCGGCAACGGCTTCTTTATCCTTCTGTTTTGCTATTTTCTCCACACGCCCGATACGCTTGTCCACCGTTTCAAGATCGGCCAGGATCAATTCAAGATTAATTGTTTCGATATCATCAATCGGATCGACTTTCCCGGAAACATGTGTAATGTTCTCGTCCTCAAAACAGCGCACGACATGGCAGATTGCGTCCACCTGGCGGATATGGGAAAGAAACTTGTTCCCGAGCCCTTCCCCTTTGCTCGCGCCCTTGACGATCCCGGCAATATCCGTAAATTCAAAAGTGGTCGGCACCGTTTTTTTCGGATGGTACAGTTCTGTTAATTTTTCCAGCCGTTCGTCCGGCACTTCCACCATGCCGACATTCGGGTCAATCGTACAAAACGGATAGTTCGCAGATTCGGCCCCAGCTTTTGTGATCGCATTAAACAAAGTCGATTTTCCGACATTCGGCAAACCGACAATTCCGGCTGTTAACGCCATTTTATGTCCACTCCTTCAAACATTCTCGTATCTTTCAAGTTTTTCCCGGCCGTATCAAAAACCCCCAGGGTGCCGCTGGATGCGCCCGGTTAACATTTTTCGTTTGCCGGCCTTACTTAACCGCACCCCGGCTCCCAAAAAAAGACACCCATAAAAGGGCTATGCTTCTTCGTGCTTGACGAGGATTTTTTTCAGTTTGCGGGCAAATTCCCTGCGCGGCAGCAGCACGCTGTGTCCGCATCCTTCACATTTAATGCGAATATCCGCCCCCATCCGGATGATTTTCCAGCGGTTTGTGCCGCACGGATGCTGCTTTTTCATTTCCACAATATCATACAACCCGAAATTTTTATCTTCCATGTTCATCCCCCTTTAGAAATTGGCCGGCTAATGCCTCTTCTTTCTCAGTACGGGAATAAGTCACCATTTTAGGATAAGGTGCATGGATGCGATTTTCGTCCAATGCTTTTTTAATTTCTTTTTTCAACACTCTCGCAATATACCAGTGTGCCATCGGGAGGGTCTCCGCCACCACCCTGAGCGTAACATCCGTGGTGCCGAGCTGCTGGACGCCCAACAGTTCAGGCTCTGACACAACTTCTTCGTGCTCTCCCGCAAATGACACCAGTATTTCCTGAATGGCCGCTTCCGCTTTGTCGATATCCTCTTCGTACGGAATACGGACATCCACAACGGCGACGCTGTTATAAATGGACAAATTGGTGACTTCGGAAATATTGCCGTTCGGAATGATGTATAATTCGCCGGTCCAGTTTTTGATTTTTGTTGTCCTGAGCCCGATTTCTTCCACAACGCCTTCGTATTTCCCGATCTGCACCGTATCGCCGACCGAAAACTGGTCTTCAAAGATAATAAAGAATCCGGAAATCACGTCTTTTACAAGGCTTTGTGCCCCGAACCCGACAGCCAGCCCGACAATTCCGGCACCGGCCAGAAGCCCCTGGACATTGATGCCGATAATGGACAAAATCGTGACAATGGCAACAAACCAGACGAGATAGGTCAATGTGTTCACCATCAGCCGCAACAATGTGGCCTCGCGCCGCTCTGAAAACCGGAGAGGGGCTTTGGCGCGGACTGCAAAAATTTTGCCGATCGCCTTTTTTCCGAATTTAATGACCAGTGATGCGACAAGCAGCACCACAATCATCTTCAGCACTGTCTCCCCGACTCCGATCCATGTATTTTCATTTAACCACTTGGATGTGAGGTGTTTGAGATATGTCTCAAAATGGCTCATATTCCACCAACCTTCATTTCTTTTAACGTTATTGTAACAAAAAAACCGCGCTTGCTCGACAACCGGCTCCGCTTTTCAAAAATTACCTTTTTGATTGGCGGCTGAATCAAGTGTAAAACTGCCGGTTGCGGGTATCAAAAAAGAGATATGTTAATGTATAGATTTTTTTGATTTTCCGTATACTGGTACTATTACAAAGAGGGAGTGGCTGATATGAATCTGAGAAAAGGACAATTGGAATTCGGCGGCAATCGTATCAAGGTATTTCATGATGATGTTCTGGCAAAAGAAATCATATCCAACCATATTTTATCAGCACTTCCGAAAAGCATAAACCGGGAATTGGTGGTGGTCTGCATCGGCACCGACCGTTCCACCGGGGACTCGCTCGGGCCTTTAACGGGCACTTTTCTGGAAGAAACAGGCCTGGCCTGCTTCAACGTATACGGAACGCTGGATAAGCCGGTCCATGCTTTAAACCTGGAAGAAAATATTGAAAGGATTTATCAAAAGCACCACGACCCCTTCATCATTGCCGTCGATGCCTGCCTTGGAAAAATGAAGAGCGTCGGCATGATCCAAATCGGCGACGGCCCGGTGAAACCGGGGGCGGGTGTAAAGAAAGATTTGCCTCCTGTTGGCGACATCCACATTACAGGCATTGTGAACATCAGCGGTTTTATGGAGTTTACCGTCCTTCAGAATACCCGTTTAAATCTTGTTCTGAAAATGGCAAAACTGATCGCTGCAGGCATCAGCCGCGCCCATCTGCATCTTCAATACCAAAACGCCATGATTTCCATGAACAGCGGACAGGAGAAGGAAAAGCTGATTTAAGTTATCCGGAAACAGCAGCATTTTTGAAACCGTTTATCCGAAATCCCCCGGTGAACGCAAACTTCTAAACAAAAATATCATGACAACGAAACCAAATGAATGAATGAATGAATAAGCCGGCAACCTGTATAGCCCCCGGGATCCAGTGAAAGGATCCGCAACTTCAGTAAGTTTCTGCCGGTTCACATTCATACTTCAACCGATAAACAGGTGTTGATTCATTCTTGTAAAATTCATCCGAAAACCGTATAGTAAGCATGCAACAGGCCGACCAGCACGGCAACCACCAGGATGCCCGGCAATAAATTCGCCACCCTGATTTTGGCAAGCCCCGCAATATTCAAACCGATGGCAAAAATCATAATCCCGCCGGTTGCCGTCATCTCGGTAATAAACGAGTGCAGCACCGGTGCGGGGACAAGCCGGTTGATTTGCGTGGCAAATAACGCAATAGCGCCTTCATACAGGATCACCGGAACAACCGAAAAAACCACCCCGAAACCGAGGGTTGAAGACAAGATCAGTGCTGTGAAACCGTCCAGAACAGATTTCGTGTACAGCACCGTATGGTCGCCCCTGATTCCGCTATCCAATGCTCCGAGAATGGCCATCGCGCCAATCACAAAAACGAGCGTTGCCGTGACAAAGGCTTCGGCCGTACTGCCCTGGCTGCTGTTTCCAAACTTTTTTTCCAGCCAGGCACCAAGCCCGTTCAAATGAGCTTCAAGCTGCAGCATTTCGCCGATGACTGCGCCAATCACAAGGCTCAATATTACAATAGTATACTGTTCACTTTTCAGCCCCATTCCGAGCCCCAGCACCATCACCGCAAGCCCGATCGCCTGCATTACGGTGCCTTTCATTTGCTCCGGAATATGGTTTAACAGCCTTCCGATAAACGAACCGGCTACAATGCTCAGCCCGTTTACAATTGTCCCCAGCAATACCATCTTTTTCACCCGTTTTTGTCTTTATCTTTGTAATTCTTACGTTTCCTGTTCAAAACTGGCATCCAGCAATTGCAATATCCGTTCTAAATCTTCATTGGACATAAATTCAATTTCAATTTTCCCTTTTTTCTTTGTCCGCTTAATATGAACGGTTGTCCCAAACTTTTCGCGCAGAACCGTTTCGTGTTCCTGGATAAAAATATCTTTTTCCTGTTTGACTTTCTTCGTTTCACGTGAAACATTCCGGTTCAACTGCTGGACAAGCTTTTCCAGCTGGCGGACACTTAGTCCTTCGGCAATAGCCTTTTCAGCGATTTCTTCCATTTTTTCTTTCTTTTCCAGGCCAAGCAGCGTACGGCCGTGCCCCATCGAAAGTTTGCCTTTAGACATGGCTTCCTGGATGCTGACCGGCAAAGACAAAATACGGAGGTGATTGGCAATATAGGGCCGGCTTTTTCCGAGCCGTTTTGCCAGCTCCTCCTGTGTAACATTTAATTTTTCAAGCAAAAACTGGTACGCATTGGCTTCTTCAATCGGCGTTAAATCTTCCCGCTGCAGGTTCTCGAGCACAGCAAATTCCATCATCTGCCGGTCGTTCAAATCGCGGACAACAACCGGCACCGTTGTAAGTTTTGCTTCTTTTGCAGCTCTGTATCTCCGTTCCCCGACAATGATTTCGTATCCTTTAATGCTCTTGCGCACGATAAGCGGCTGCAGGATGCCATGCTGGAGAATGGATTTTTTTAATTCATTAAGCGCTTCGGGTTCAAAATTTTTCCGCGGCTGATAAGGATTCGGGCGCAATTCTTTAATATTGACTTCCTGCACGGCATCTTCTTTGCCGACGTCCATATTCGCAAACAACGCGTTAATGCCTTTTCCAAGTCCCTTAGCCATTTGCCGCCACTTCCTTTGCTAAGTCTAAATACACTTCCGCACCGCGCGATTTGGGGTCGTAAAGAATAATCGGCTGCCCGTGGCTCGGCGCTTCGCTTAACCGGATATTGCGGGGGATAATGGTACGGTATACTTTGTCCCTGAAATATTTTTTCACTTCTTCAATGACCTGGAGCCCCAAGTTGGTACGGGCATCGAGCATCGTCAGCAGCACGCCGTCAATCATTAGATTGTGGTTCAAATGCTTCTGGACAAGCCTGACCGTGCTGAGCAGCTGGCTTAACCCTTCCAACGCGTAATATTCGCACTGGACGGGGATAATGACGGCATCCGACGCGGTCAGTGCATTTAACGTCAATAGCCCGAGAGAGGGGGGGCAGTCAATGATAATATAATCATAATCATCTTTGATGGCGCTGATCGCCCGCTTTAACCTGACTTCCCTTGAAATGGTCGGAACCAGTTCAATCTCCGCTCCCGCCAGTTGAATCGTTGCCGGCACGGAATAAAGCCCGTCCACAGCCGTTGCCCTGATCACATCTTTTATATTCGCATCTTCCACTAACACATCATAAATACACTGCTGAACTTCGCCTTTATCAATTCCGGCTCCGCTTGTTGCATTTCCCTGGGGGTCGGTATCGACAAGCAAAACCTTCTTCCCGATGTATGCTAAGCAGGCACCCAAGTTGACAGAAGTGGTTGTTTTTCCTACGCCTCCTTTTTGATTGGCGATAGAAATCACTTTTCCCACGGTTGCCACCTACCTTTTTTGTCACGCTAGTCACGGCCCGTCTGCATTTGCAGAAACGGCAAACACGTAACTTTATTGTATCAAAGTTTGCAAGATTCGTTTACTGTAAACCGAAAAAAGGTTGTTTCAAGTTTTTTCGGCAATTGAAAACCAGGAGGCGCGGCTTCTAATGCCAAAGCCTTGCACCCATGCAGAAAAGAACGCAGCATCGCCGGGATACCAGGAAAAAGGGCTTTGTTGTAAAGCCAAGGCAGGCAGCACAAACCCGGCAGATGTTTAAAGCCGGTGGATAGGGAGTGGCCTGCACCTGAAAAAAAAGAAACCTGTCATCCAAGTTTCTTTTATTGGGATTTCGCCTTTTTCGGGATCCGAATCGTAATTTGATAGTAGTCCTCGAAATCTTCTTCTTTTGAATCGAGATTGATCCCGGAATCGGTCACCATGGAAACAGACTGGCGGATCGTATTGACGGCAATGCGCATATCTTTGCTGAACGCCTGTCTGCGCGGCTTTGCTTTTTTTTCCGGCTTATTCATCATACGGGTGACATAATCTTCCGTTTGTTTCACATTTAAATTTTTTGCGAGTATTTCATTGAGGACGCGAACCTGCTTTTCCGCCTCTTTTAAAGGAATCAATGCCCGTGCATGGCGTTCCGTGATCTGTTTTTTCAAAAGGGCTTCCTGCACTTCCGGGGGCAATTTCAAAAGGCGCAGTTTATTTGCAACCGTTGATTGTCCTTTGCCAAGGCGCTGTGCCAGTGCTTCCTGGGTCAAATGGTGAAGCTCCAAAAGCTTTCCGTAAGCCATCGCTTCTTCAATCGGCGTCAGTTCTTCGCGCTGCAGGTTCTCAATTAAAGCAATCGAGGCTGTTTCCGTATCGCTCATATTCTTTATGATGGCAGGCACGGTTTCCCAGCCCAGTTTCCGGACAGCCCGGAATCTTCTTTCCCCCGCAATGATTTCATACTGGCCTGCTTCGTATTCGCGGACGACGATTGGCTGGATGATGCCATGGGTGTGGATCGTTCTTGCAAGTTCATCTATTTTCTCTTCATTAAAAATGGTCCGTGGCTGAAACCGGTTCGGGATAATGCAGGAGACGGAGATATTTTTAATCTCTTCATTTTCATTCTCTGCTTCCAGTTCTTCTTCCCCGATTTCTTCCTCCACTCCGAAAAAACGAGAGAAAGGATGCTTCATTCACTGTACACCACCTTATAAATTCTCCCTAACTACTTATTCTCTATTATAAGACAAGTTCCTGCCAAACTCCCGGCGATTTTTCGAACAATCTCCCTCATTTTAGCGCATCATCCCGATTTCCGGCACGGTAAAACGCCCGCCTTATTCAAGCGGGAGTTTTACCGGGGTTCCCGGTTTGCGCGGATATTTTTTCGGCGTTTCCTTTACCTTTTTGACGACAATCAGGTTTCTTTCACTTTCTTCAACCGGCAAGGTAAAGTTGTATACATTTTCCGTTTGTCCGCCGAGGAGACGGATCGCTTTTTCCGCTTTTTCGAGCTCTTCTTTGGCATGCTGGGCTTTCATCGCGATAAATCTGCCGCCGGGTTTCACAAGCGGCAGGCACAGTTCGGAGAGGACGGACATTCTGGCGACCGCCCTTGCCGTGACCACATCGTATTGTTCGCGGTGTTCCGGTTTTTTGGCAAAGGTTTCAGCCCTGTCGTGAAATAGAAAAACTTGTTTTAAACCGAGCGCTTCTGTTAAATGCCCGAGAAATGTAATCCTTTTTTGCAATGAATCGACAATCGAAAGCCGGATTTCCGGAAAACAGATTTTTAACGGGATGCCCGGAAAGCCGGCGCCGGCGCCGACATCACAAACGTGCAGTGGGCCGTTAAAATCGGTAAAAAAGGCGGCTGTCAGCGAATCATAAAAATGTTTGAGATACACTTCCCCTTTTTCCGTAATCGCCGTTAAGTTCATCTTGTTGTTCCAGTCAACAAGCCATTCATAATACGTTTCAAACTGCTTCTTTTGTTCCCCGCTTAAGGTGATGCCTTTTTCAGCCAATAATGGAATGAATTGTCCGCTGTCCATTTTTCCATCCTTTCGGTTGAGATGTAAAAAAAGGGAGAAGCCGGAAAAACCCGGGCTTCATGCCTTATCCAGGGATTTTTGCAATTTTCCCCTGTTCAATGTAGACAAGCAAAATTGAAATATCAGCCGGATTTACGCCGGAAATGCGCGATGCCTGGGCAATCGAGATCGGGCGCACTTTGTTTAATTTTTGGCGCGCTTCTGTTGCCAGCCCGTGGATCGCATCATAATCAATATCAGACGGGATTTTTTTGTCTTCCAGCTTTTTCATCCGTTCCACTTGCTGCAATGATTTTGCGATATAGCCTTCATATTTGATCTGGATTTCCACCTGTTCTTCCACTTCAGGCGGAAGTTCCGTTTCAGGCGGCACAAGCGCTTTGATATGTTCATACCGCATTTCCGGCCGTTTCAGGAGATCAGCGGCGTGGATGCCGTCTTTCAGTTCGCTTCCTCCCGCTTCCCGGATCAGTGTCTGCGTTTTTTCATCCGGTTTCAGAATGACGGATTTCAAACGCTTGATTTCCGCTTCAATCGCCTGTTTTTTCGCCGTAAATTTCCGGTAACGTTCTTCGGAAATCAAGCCGATTTTATAGCCAATTTCAGTCAGCCTGAGATCTGCATTGTCATGGCGCAGCAGCAGGCGGTATTCGGCACGGGAGGTCAAAAGGCGGTACGGTTCGCGCGTTCCTTTTGTGACCAGGTCATCAATTAAAACACCGATATAAGCATCGGAACGACCGAGGACAAGTTCTTCTTTCCCCAGTGCTCTCTGCGCTGCATTGATGCCGGCAATAATCCCCTGCCCGGCTGCTTCTTCGTAACCGGACGTCCCGTTGATTTGGCCGGCTGTATAAAGGTTCTTCACTTTTTTCGTTTCGAGTGTCGGCCACAGCTGGGTCGGCGTGATCGCATCATATTCAATTGCATAACCGGGGCGCATCATTTTTGCATGCTCCAGCCCTTCAATTGAGGCTAAAATTTCCCTTTGCACTTCTTCCGGCATGCTTGTTGAGAGCCCTTGTACATATACTTCTTCAGTGTGGCGGCCTTCCGGTTCCAGGAAGAGCTGGTGGCGGGGCTTGTCATGGAAGCGGACGACTTTGTCTTCAATCGACGGGCAATAACGCGGCCCGGTGCCTTTGATCATGCCGGAAAACATCGGCGCGCGGCCGAGATTGGCGTCAATAATGGCATGGGTGCGTTCATTGGTGTAAGTCAGCCAGCAAGGGAGCTGGTCCGTGATCACCTTCGCCGTTTCATAACTGAATGCCCGCGGTTCCAGATCGCCCGGCTGGATTTCCGTTTTGCTGTAGTCAATCGTTTTGCCGTTTACGCGCGGCGGCGTCCCGGTTTTAAACCGGACGAGGTCAAAGCCGAGCTCTTCCAATTTTTCAGCGAGGGCAATGGAAGGCTGCTGGTTATTCGGGCCGCTTGAATATTTCAATTCCCCGATAATAATTTCGCCGCGCAGGAACGTGCCGGTCGTCAGCACAACCGTTTTGGCTGTATATTTTGCGCCGGTTTTTGTAACAACTCCTTTGCAGATGCCGTCATCAAGCACGAGTTCCTCGACCATTCCTTGCAAAAGCGTCAAATTTTCCTGGTTTTCAATGGTTTTTTTCATTTCACGTTGGTATTCGACTTTATCCGCTTGGGCCCTGAGCGCCTGCACGGCCGGCCCCTTTCCGGTATTCAGCATCCGCATTTGGATATAGGTTTTATCGATATTCCTGCCCATTTCACCGCCGAGTGCATCGATTTCGCGGACGACGATCCCTTTTGCCGGACCGCCGATCGACGGGTTGCACGGCATGTAGGCAATCATATCGAGATTAATCGTGATCATTAACGTTTTGGCACCGATTCTTGCGGCGGCCAGGCCTGCTTCACAACCGGCATGCCCGGCGCCGACTACAATGACATCATAGTCTCCTGCATCGTATTGCCGCATGCTTATCACTCCTTCATTTTATAAAATCAAACGTCCTCCGCTTTTCTTTGTCTAGCTGCGGGCGTTATCGGCTAGCGGATTTTCCGGCCTCTTCCCTACGATAAGCGGGCATCGGCTCGTTCCTCGCCGTGTTTCCTTTATCCCGCATTAACGGGCAGTAAGACCCCCGCCACAGGTATGATAAAAATATGACACAATAGGCTAAGCGGGGGTCAACTGCCCGTAAATGTCCGATTGGTTCAACTTGCAATCATCAGGGCCGTGGCCCTGATGATTGCAGTTTCACTCAATCTCAGTCAGAGGCCTAATAAAATCCGTACGCCGATAAGCAAACGCCCTCCGCTTTTCTTATTGTCCAGCTCCGGCT
Source organism: Weizmannia sp. FSL W8-1119 (assembly GCF_038008605.1). Classification (NCBI taxonomy): domain Bacteria; kingdom Bacillati; phylum Bacillota; class Bacilli; order Caryophanales; family Bacillaceae; genus Heyndrickxia; species Weizmannia sp. FSL W8-1119. Next base: position 3,218,102 of record NZ_JBBOZL010000001.1, read on the forward strand.
CCTAGCGGCTAGCGGATTTTTACGTCTTCTCCTTTCGATAAGTCAACATCGATTCACCTGTCGGCTCATCGTGTTTCCTTTATCTCGGTCGAAGACTACAAAATCCGTACGCCGCTGTACAGTCGCCTCCGCTTTTCTTATTTCCCGAGACAGAATTGGGAGAAGAGTTGGTTCAACAAGCTTTCCTGGACGGTGTCGCCGATGATTTCGCCGAGCAGGTCCCATGTCCGGGTCAGGTCGATTTGGATAATATCAATCGGGGTATTAGATTGAATGCCGTTTTGCACATCTTGAATGGCTTCCAATGCCTGGTTCAAAAGCGCAATATGGCGGCTGTTTGAAACATATGTCAGGTCGCCTGTTTCCATCTGCCCTTCAAAATACATCGCAGCAATCGCATCTTCCAATTTCTCCATGCCTTCCTCTGTTACAAGCGACGTGGTGAGGATTTTCGCGCCTTGCGCAAGTTGGCGGACGCTTTCCATCTCCACTTGATGCGGCAGGTCCCACTTATTTAAGATGACAATCACATCCATGCCTTCCACAGCTTCAAACAATGCCTTATCTTCCGGGCTGAGCGGCTCGGATGAGTTGATAACAAGCAAAATCAAATCCGCTTCCTTGAGCGCTTTCCGCGAACGTTCCACACCAATTCGTTCTACGATATCTTCTGTTTCGCGGATGCCTGCGGTGTCAATCAGGCGCAGCGGCACACCGCGGACATTGACGTATTCTTCGATCACATCGCGTGTCGTGCCGGGAATATCGGTGACAATGGCCTTATTTTCCTGGACAAGGCTGTTTAATAATGATGATTTTCCGACATTCGGGCGGCCGATAATAGCCGTTGACAACCCTTCCCGCAAAATTTTTCCCTGGTGCGCTGTCCGCAACAGTTTTTCGATTTCATTTTTGATGTACTGTGCTTTCTCTTCCAGCATGCGGTGCGTCATCTCTTCAACATCGTCGTATTCCGGATAATCAATATTGACTTCGATATGCGCGACGACTTCCAATATTTCCTGGCGCAACCTTTTGACCAGTTTCGACAATCTGCCTTCCATCTGGCCGATCGCCACGTTCATCGCTTTATCCGTTTTGGCGCGGATTAAATCCATGACAGCTTCCGCTTGTGAGAGATCGATACGTCCGTTCAAAAACGCCCGTTTTGTAAACTCACCCGGCTCAGCAAGGCGCGCACCGTTGTTTAAAACGAGCTGCAATACCCTGTTTACAACGACGAGCCCGCCATGGCAGTTGATTTCCACGACATCTTCGCGCGTGAACGTTTTCGGCGCTTTCATCACGCTTACCATCGCTTCCTCAACGGTTTCTCCAGTGTCCGGGTCGACAATTTTCCCATAATGGATCGTGTGCGAAGGGACATCCGCCAGTTTTTTCCCGCCGACACCTGCAAATAATCGATTCGCAATCGAAATCGCATTTTCGCCGCTCAGCCGGACAATCGAAATCGCTCCCTCTCCCATCGGCGTCGAGATCGCCGCAATTGTATCCATTTCCATTTTTTCACCCCGCTTCCTTTTTTGGTCATTTATATAAAAGATTGGCACTCTGCTTTCTTTTTTTCACCTAACGTAATAGAATACCAAATTTTTTCGCGAATACAAGTGATATGTTCTTTTTCACAATCCACAAAAAGCCGATAACTCCATTTTAACTTATCCACATGTGAATAACAACGGCAGAAAAAGCTGATTATCCCAGGTTGTGGATATGCCGGCTTTTTTTCATGCGGCAAAAAAAAGGCTGCACGCCCGGTGGGTACAGCTAAAAAAAACGCCTCCCCCGGTTTCCCGGATGGAGGGCGTTTAATGCTTTGCCAAATCAATGACAACATACCGTTTTGGTTCATTTCCTTCTGAATAGGTGATGACCTGTTTATGATGGGCGAGCGCACTGTGGATGATTTTTCTTTCATAGGATGGCATCGGCTCCAGCTTTACCGGCCGTCCGGTGCGCAAAACCTGGGCAGCAAGCCTTTCCGCAAGCCGGTTTAGCGCCTCTTCCCGCCTTTCCCGGTAATTGCCAATATTAAGCATCACTCTTTCATAATGCGGATAATACCGGTTTGCGGCCAGCTGCGTAAGAAACTGCAACGCATTTAAAGTTTGTCCCCTTTTTCCGATCAGCACCGACAGGTTTTCGCCCGTCACGTTAATATGCAATGTCCGGTCATGTTCTTCGAATTGGAGGCCGGGGGAAACCCCCATTTTTTCGATAATATTGCGCAAATAAGAGAGCACTTGTTCAACCGGCGTCTCTTTCAGCCGGACACGGACGACAGCCGGTTTCGCGCCGAACAGGCCGAATATGCCCTTTTTGCCTTCATCAAGGATCTCAATCTCCACATTTTCTTTTTCCGCTTCAAGCTCCTGAAGGGCCTGGTTGACAGCATCCTCTACATTTTGCCCTGTTGCGGTCGTTTCTTTCATTTTTTCGTCCCCCTGGCTTTTGCGTTTTGGACAGGCATGCTTGCAGCAGGACTTTTAATGAAATACGACTGGACAATCATAAAGATGTTCCCGACAATCCAGTACAGCGGCAGCGCGGACGGGAGCCCCACGCCGATCACAATAATCATGATGGGCATAAACCAAAGCATCATGTTCATTTGCATTTTCATTTGCGGATTTGCATCATAATTCCCCCCGGACATCATCACTTTTTGCTGGAGAAAGGTGGTGATGCCGGCAATCACAGCAAGCACATAATCCGCGGACCCGAGGTCAAACCAAAGAAAAGAGGACTCGCGGATGGCCGGCGTCCGGTTGATGGCATGATAAAATCCGATTAATATCGGCATTTGGATTAAAATCGGCAGGCATCCTGCAGCAGGATTAATATGGTACTCCTGATACAGTTTCATCATTTCCTGCTGGAGTTTTTGCCGTGTTACCGCATCTTTTGACGCATATTTTTCCTGCAGTTTTTTTATTTCAGGCTGGAGTGCCTGCATGGCTTTCGCACTTTTTAGCTGGGTAATATTCAGCGGCAAAATGGCTAGGCGGATGATAATCGTAATCAAAATAATGGACAGCCCGTAGCTGCCCCCCAGAAACCGGGCTGCCTTTATAATCAGCCAGGATAAGGGATATACAATATACTGGTTCCAGATTCCTTTGCTTTCCGGTGTGATATCCTGGTTAAATTCCGTACAGCCAGCCATCACGGCGGCAAGGGCAAGTACCATTCCAGCCAGCGCAAACTTTTTTCCCAATCGTTTGTCCTCCCCTGTATGAGATTTCAGCAAAAAACGCTTACTTTTTCAGATGTTCCAAAGCAGCCGGATGCTGCCGCACGCCCTGGTAAATTTCTTCTTTTATTCTAACTTTTTTTAAGGGCATTGGCTATTTTCAGAACGTGGATTAAGCTCTTTTTGACTTCATGGTAATTCATCTCGGCCGCCGGTTTTCTGGCGATAATAATATAATCATATCCGGGCGGGATGTCTTCTTTCAACTCTAAAAACACTTGCCGGATATATCTTTTGATTTCATTTCTTTTGACGGCATTCCCCAGCTTCTTGCTGACGGAAAGCCCGATTCTGAAATGTTTCCGGTTTTTCTTTTTCAGCACGTATACAACAAACTGGCGGTTTGCGAACGACTTCCCGTGCTTGAAAACCTCCTGAAATTCTGTATTTTTTTTTACCCGATAAGATTTTCTCATATATACTCCTTCTGTCCTGCCAACAGTGATGCAGCCAAAAGCGGCGGCCGGAACCGCCTTTTTAGTTAAAAAAAACCACTGAGACTTTTCAGTGGTTATGCGGATAATACTTTTCTTCCTTTGCGGCGCCGTCTTGCCAATACTTTGCGGCCGTTTTTTGTGCTCATGCGCGCACGGAAGCCGTGGACTTTGCTTCTTTTTCTTTTATTTGGCTGATAAGTTCTTTTCATGTATGACACCTCCTCGAGGGAATTCGTTCGAATGATAAACGACAGTCTATATTATTATAATGACGAACTTTCCTGCTTGTCAAGGCTCTCCAAAACTCCGCGTACCTGGCATTCGTCTTCCCGCTTAAAATAACGGGCCGTTTTTCCAGCTCCGCTTCCGTGCTCTTCTGGTCCAAAACGGCGTCCTGTTTCCGCGAAAAACGGGGCGGGATGATCCCTCCCGGTTATCATCCGCTATTTTTCCGCACAGCCGGAATGTGGATAATTTTTCGGCGGATTTTCAAGTATCCACAACAATTATTGACAAGTTTCACACAAATTCAGAGCATGTGGATAATGATTTTTCACACCTTTTGTGAATTGTGGATAATTTACAAAGATCATTGCAACACCTAAGATTATCTGTTATGATTATTGTGTTTTAACCCTGAATAACCGGTTGTGTATAACTAATTCATCCACAGTTTGTGGATAACTTGTGGACAGTTTATCCAAACCATTGGAATAAAGTTGTCCACAATTGGTGGATGATGTCGAAATTCCAGATTTATTCCTTATTATATATTTTTCCACCATACAAACATATGCATGTTTATAAATGGCCGCAACCTTCGCCGAAACAATGTTACACAGACAGAGAGAATGGTTATTTTTCGTTTGATAAAAAGGAGGGATTGGCG
>NZ_JBBOZL010000002.1:0-13419 GCF_038008605.1 Weizmannia sp. FSL W8-1119
CGAAGCACGCTAAAGCGTGCAGAAAACCGTGGCGCTGCCACACCGCAAGGGGGGGCTTCCCCCCCCTTGACCCCCATAAAAAAACTCCCCCCACCCCCCTCACATTTGAGGGGGGCTCCCTCGCCGGTCGGCGGGTCGAAACAAAGAGTTTCGACAATGCCAAGAGGGTGTAAATCATGCGCTCGTGTCAACTCCTTAAATTCTCCCTCGCTCGTTCCTCGCTCAGTCCGATTTACCGTTGACACTTCCTCATAATTACTCTTTACCTAAAAAAAGAAGGACTTTCAGGTATTCACTAAGTTGGCGGTTGTTTCTAGAATTTCTGAATTCCCGGTCAGGATTTGAGGTTTAATTTACGGAAAAAAGGTTAAATCCCCCATAAAATGTGTTGAAAAGTACACACATATTGTGTGATAATGTGTATGAAAACAATACACTCTGGCATACCCTATAGAAAGGAAGTGGGAAAGTGAGTGTAGACATGATGAATCCTAAAAAAAGGGTAACGCGCAGCACATTGAATTTTTTAAAGGATAATGTACTTGGAGTAACTGATTTAACGAGAACAAATAAACTTTCTGAAATACTGAACCAATTTGCTGGTGTTGAATCTGATGAAGTATATATCATCCAAAATCATAAAAATAAGGATGCAACAGGCGTGCTGATCGATTTAGAACACATGGATCGCTTGTTGGCCATAGAAGAATTTTATGAAAAAATCGTGGATGATTATATGTACCAAATCGCTTTAGAGCGTAAAGATGAAGTGGCAGATATCCCATTAGAATCTGTGATCGCTGAGGAAAATCTTGATGCAGATGAGATTCTAAACCTGGTGGATACTTTAGAATTGGATGAGGATTAAGCCGGATTGATGAGGAAACAGAATGTATTCGATATCATTAACCAAAAATTGATTCAGTTCAATATCAGAGTATACTTTGCGCATCATGCAGTAAGTGACTTTAAAGGTTTTTCTGCTGGTAAAAAGAATCAGATTATCGCCTTGATCATTAAGCAAGCTCAAAAAGGGCCGTTACTTCGTCCTGATGGAAATGGTATTAGGCTTAAAGGAAAGTTAAAGGATTTCGGAAAAATTAAAAACAAGGCCATGAATATTCGAATAATTTACCGGCCAGTTGAATCAGAAGACGGCATAGTTGAAATGCAAATTATCGCCATTGGTCCGCGCGACCGGGAAGAAGTATATGAAAAGGCAAAAGACCGCCTAACGGCTTTTTTTGCCGAACTGGAAAACAGAAAAGAGAGCAATTAAGTTGCTCTCTTTTCTGTATTGCCAAAACGGAAGTGGACCAGATGACAAGTCGGGTAAATAAACACAAAGATCATCTCTATTGTATGCATGGTCTAATAAAAATTGTTATCTGATAGGTTTTCTACCCATATCTTATATTTAAGAATGCCATCTTCTCGAAATTCTTCTGTATGAACGAGGTATGTTACATCCGGTAATCCACATAAAGCATAGGTAAGAACACTAGCAACTTTCAAATCAGGAGTAATAAATCCCCTTCCTTCTCCCATGTCACTAACGCTGGAGAACCCCACTTCTTCAGCCTCCCGAAATGTATCATAAATTCGATCATCTATCGTCCATTCCATATAAATGTCTCCTTAATTAATTTTGCAATTTATTTGAGAACTAAGTTTTCCTAAAATTCCATTTCCAACCCAAATTAATGTCATTAAGTCTCCTTTTTTTAATTGTACGCCCGAAGGTCCACCTTTTATGTTATATTTACTTATACTTCCATGGAATAGATAAGTGGACGCCTGCTCATGTGGTTTGTAAAGCCCACTTGTTGTTTTACTATTAATCACAGCAGTAAAATTTTGTGTAACTATTGGACCTACAATATTTATCCCCGAGTTAGTATATCTATATCCCCAAGCTAATGATCTTTTAATACCGCCTAAGTTGGTTACTTGCATTGAAATATTTACATTCTTACTGGAAGTATTTTGGCAGGCTTTCATACTTCCACCTCCATCCGAAGGGACATTACTATTGGGGATAATTAAATTATTATTTGTCAGACTATCTGACTGAACTATAGCAGACTCATTGTTTGATCCATCCTCACTTGCATAAACGAATTTACTAGTACCAGATGTAATTAAGGTTATTGCAGCTAATAATATAAATGCTTTAAACAATTTCATTATGTCTTCCCCCTTTTCTCGGTTTTTATATTCAAATTTTACCATCAATTTGAAGTTTTTCAATATTTTTTCTCAAATATACTTCTTTCTGCTCGAATGTAAACTTTGTAATAAAAGTTTACATTCATTTTCCTTTTATACTTGAATTATTCGCTGTTTGTCCGGTATACTGGGTGAGATCGAAAAAAGTTTACATTCAAAACAGCATTTTTAAAGGAGTATCGGAAATGACGAAAAAAGAACACATCATTGACGTGCAGCCGATCCGGTCTCGGGAAAAAATCGAAGACATGAAATGGGCCTTGAAACGGTTTTGCGGCCGGCGCGACTATATTTTATTTTTGATCGGGATTAACACGGGTTTGCGGATCGGGGATCTGCTGCAGCTGAAAACAAAGGATGTACGCCGGAAAAAAAGAATGGTGATTTTGGAAGGAAAAACGAAAAAACCCCGGACCATTCACCTCGAAAACATCTACGAGGAAGTCCAGGATTACATCAAAACGCTGGATTCTGAGTGGCTGTTTCCTTCCCGGAAGGGAAACAAGCCGATTTCGACGGTCCAAGCCTACAGGCAGCTCAACAAAGCCGCAGACATGGCCGGGATCACGGAAGGGATCGGCACCCATACCATGCGAAAAACGTTCGGGTACTGGTTTTACAAACAGACAAAAGACGTGGCCAAGCTCCAGACCCTCTTAAACCATAGCCATCCGGACATCACGCTGCGCTACATCGGCATTACTGACGAAGAAATTGAAACTGATCTGCAGCACTTTGTACTTTAAGCCGAATTTGGCCATTTGCAGGAGAAATGGTATGATTAGGTTAACGTTAGTTAACTAGGTTAACCGATTGATATATAAGGATTTTAAGGTTAACGAAAGGAGTTAATAAATTGGCCGATAAAACGTTTGGTTTCAAAGTTTCCGATGAACTGTATGAAAAAGTAAAAATGATGATCGAACACTCCGGTTCTTCTTCAAAAGAATGGTTTGAGCGCGCCGTCGCGTTAGCCGAAGTGCAGGATTTAAAAGAGGGATCCCCCGACTACAAGCAGGACTTATCAGAGCTCGAGGTTCACACGACAAGGATTTATGAGCTGGTCGCCAATATGATCCAGCGCGCGCATTACATAAAAGAGGATGCGGTCCGGGAACTGGCCGAGAAACTGAACAGCCGGGAAATGACAATCTCAAGCCTGCAGGCCGATGTAAAAGGGTTGCAGGACCGTTTAACCCAGCTTGATACCGAGGCGAAGCAAGCCATTTCGGAAAAGGATGAACTGGACGAACAACTAGAGGAACAGCGTGCCGTCAACGCGAATAACCAGGCGTTGATTCGGGAGTACAAGGATAAAATTGATACCCTGTCTTCTTTGGTGAACCAATATAAAGATTACGCAACGGAGAATGAAAGGTTAAAAGAGGACCTCGCCAATTTAAAAGCGCACTTTGCGGCCGAGAAGGATTCCCTCGTTGGGGCATTTGAAGAGAAGGAAAGGCAATTGGCATCATCCATTGAGGAGCTCAAAGCGACGGTCCGCGACCAGGAAGATCAAATTGAAAAGTTGACCCGGGAAAATGAAGAACAGAAGGTTAACCATGTTAACGAGTTAAACAGGTTAACCGAGGCGAAGGATTTAGCAAAGGAAAGGGCGACACTGGAAATTGAACGCAAATACCAGGAGAAGCTCCAGGAAATCCATGAGCAATACAACGAAAAAATTGCCCGTCTTTATGAAAAGTTTGAGTTAAAAGCAAGGAACAATGCTCCTCAACCGCAAAGGCAAAATAACAAAAAGTAGAAAGATGGGATGATTGGAGGTTATGCCAAGAAACGTTAAAAAAAGATCCCAGACCGGACTGGGGATCGAAAGAATATTACACAAAGGATTTACAGCTTTATCATAGCATACGTCATCACCGGGGCCCTCGTTTCAGAGGGCCCTTTACTTGGTCAGACCCACCCCTCAAATGAAAAAGGACTCCCCGTTATAACGGGGAGTCCTTTTTCATTAATCAAGAGGCTTCGATTTGGTGGACTTTCCAATGTGGAATTTAGGATGATGACAGCCCGTTCAATACCAAAATGGCAGCACCCTCCTTTTTCTGCACTCTGGCCGGAAATCTCAAACCATCTGGCTCAAGAAAACCCTTAAAACGGATCCGGCTGTCAGACTTGAGCGAGAATATCCCCGGAGCGGAAAAAGCGTAAGGGCGCACTTATACACCCTATCAGGTGAACGTGCTATAAGCTAACGCTTATCGTGGCGCGGCCATAAAATTTGACTGGTGTTGGTTGATCACAAACGCTCCCCTAATCTTAATTGGACAAAGGCACTCCAATGCACATAAAATTAAGAAAAAAGAACGGAGTGGGGGACGATGAAAAGAACAGAAAGGCCATATTCTCCGAAAGAAGTAATATTGGATCTGGATATTGGTGATAGTACACTTCGCAAGTGGTGTATCGCTTTAGAAGAAGCCGGCTATTCGTTTAGCCGAACAAATGCAAATAAACGACTGTTTTTTGAGCGTGATCTCATTGTTCTAAAAACGTTCAGAAACCTTGTTCAAGTACAAAATATGTCCATGCAGAACGCATCAATCATTGTAGCCTCAAAGTATAAAGACTTACCGTCCCTGAAGGAGAACGACGAGAACAATGCTACTGAAATCAGTTCTATGATGTCTCGACTACAAGAATTAACCGACAAAATGAAGTCCTTGGAAGAACAGAACAAAGAGCTATTGACAATGAATATCCGGGTACTAGAACAGTTGGAAAGCCAGCAACGTTACATAGAAGAACGAATGGAAGAGCGTGATTCGTTACTTATGCAGTCGATCCGGGAAACACAGGAAACAAAAAAGTTGCTGCTGGAAGCCGAAGAAAAACAGAAAAGGAAAGGGATATTTCGTTTTTTGAAAGGCTGAAATATCCTGGTGGTTGGTGGTAATAGCCCATCATCCTAAGTCTCGATTGCCGATGAAGAGAAGAAATAGGTAGGTTAACCAAGGTTAACGTGGTTAACCTGTTGAAAAATAAAAATTTAAAGTTAACGTTGCATATGGTTTCCAGGTTGACGGGGTTTTCCAGGTGTAAAAGGGATGTCCGACGGGGCGCGTGTCCATTTCCACGTTTTGACTTGATTTTAATATATAAATAATGGGATTCCCGATGAAAGTCCATTTAATCAAAAGAGCAAAAGTCTGGGTCCCGTCAGGTAATGGACTATAGGGCCCCATCCCTTGACCGTATGCGTGATACCTAAAAAACAAATTGAAAAATAGCAAAAAATGGGATAAAATGATGGAAAACAACGGAAAAACGAAAAGATCCTGGTTGTTAGCCGCAACCAGGATCCGAAGGCCACCACTTCTTCTAACCACCAAATGGCCCCTAAAAATTCCACGCCAGGAAGGTGTGGGTAGTTAACGTATTTTTCCATAGTATACCCTAAAATCAGCCCGGTATGCAACCGAAAAATATGAAGAAGTGGTGCCTTCCGTAATTTTCCAATCGAAAAATATGGGAGGTTTTTTTAATGTCATTCATTTTCAATCGTACAGACATTTTCAGCACAGGCGGATGGATCCCGGTGAATAAGGCGCTCGCGAAAGAGGTAGGATTGGACGCGGCGGTTATATACGGAGAAATGACCAGGAAAGAGGAATATTTTAAAAACCATGGTATGACCGTAAACGGCGGATGGTTTTATGTAACGGAGCAGGACCTGGAAGAAAGCACAACGTTGAAACGATCAAAACAAGACAAAGCGATTGCCGCATTGATAAAAGCCGGGATGATCGAAAAGAAAACAATGGGTCTTCCGGCAAAAAGGTATTTCCGCATTTTGGAAACCGGGCTGAACTTCACACCGCCAACCAAACCGGACCAGGACGGAACAACCAAGAATGTTGAAAATCAACAAACTGACAGTGGCGCAGAATTGTCAGGACAAAGCGACCAAAAAACCGAAAAAGCCCGTCATTATCAGTTTGTTGAAAATCAACAAACTGGGTTGTTGAAAATCAGCAAACAAGAAGGTCGAAAATCGACAAGAAATAATAATAAAGCAAATAACAATACATCAAATAATAATAATGCTTTACCCCTTAATAATTCCTCCTCCTCTTATAGAGATATAAACCAGAGAAGGGCAGAGGAGGAAACAACAGAAAGGGAACCGATCAACCACTTAACCAAACAATATTTAAAAGACGTTTTGCAATACAACGATTTTACAATTAATGCCATTGAAAAAGAGATGCAGAAAAATGGTGTACTCACATTTTCCGGGCAGCAAATGCAGCAACAGGATGCCCGTATGCAAATCTGGCAGAGGAAAAATGGCAGTATTGTAGATTGGGCAAAATTCTTCGTAAATGGCATTCTAATGGCCGGAAACAGCCATACAGCGAATTATAGCAGCACACAAGAAAAACGCCGTGTGCGGCAAACAACGGCCGCCAGAAGATTAGGGTTCGATCCAGCAGAATTGTTCCGAAAAATTATGGAAGATGAACTTTGACAGCATTACGCTCCAATTGCTGAAAAACCACAAAAATTAGCCAAAGCGATTCAAGAGGTCTCCTGGGCACAATTCAGAGCCATGCTGGAGTACAAGGAAAAATGATACGGCAAAAAGGTTGTAGCTGTATCCAAAATCTTTGCCAGTTCCCAGTTGTGTTCATGCTGCGGCTACCAAAATAAAGACGTTAAAAACTGGTAATACGGGAATGGGAATGTCCAAATGGCCATACCCCCGCCATACAAACCGGGATTTGAACGCAAGTATTAATCTTAAAAACGAAGCCATAAGGTTTCTAACCGAAGGGACTTCGGAATAGTTCAAGTTATGGATGGCAAAATAACGCTCCAGATTCGCTTGTGTGGGCTTTGATTTTAAAATTAATAGTTTTATATCCCCACATATTGGAATGGCTCTAAAACGGCTTGCAGAGCCCCTTGTACAATCAAGATTTGGACAAGGTCCTGTCCGGAAAGGGACCCGGAGAAAATCAGTGTATAGGAGATTAGGGAATTTTGGCATTCGATGAAGGTCAACCAGGAAAAGGTGGAAAAGTGCTCCATACAGCTGAATTCCGAAGAGAAGAGCTCGAACAGCTGTGAGAGGAACGGAACAACCAACAATTTCGCATGCTTTCTCCGGCAATCCGGAAAAAAATCCAGGGAGAACGGGGCCGAGTTTCCAAAAATACTGGTACTACTACGGGACTGTCTTGTATGGATGGAACTTTGGAAAAAACTAAGCATAATGAGGAGTGGTCTTATGGTTATAATTGACAAAAAGCAATTAGATGATGCTATTTCTTATGCGATGCATTCCCTTTATCTCGAGGGATTTAATGTGACTGCTGATGTTGAAAAAACGTGCGGGCTGTATTAACAGGTCAGTTAAGTATGAAAGAGCTTCTTGAAAAAATAAAGGATGCTTAATTTATGATCAGTCAATGTATTGTTTATCCGGGTACTAATTTTAATCGGTTATGCACAATACTCCCTAGTTAAAAAAATTTAAGCATCCCCCTATTAAATTTTTTTAACTAGGGGTCATTTGGAATTTGGCTTGCTAGGGATTCATAAATTTCATTTCGAACAAATTCTTCAGCCCGTAATTTTAAATGATTGAGATGACGGGTTGTTATGGGAGCCGGATCTTTTTCCATGAGTTGATCAAAAATCAGCAAAAATTTATCTGCGTAATTTTCCCATTTTACCAATGGATGAGCGTAATTTTGATCGTTACTTGTACCCTCCTGAAAGAGATTTTAAATGAAAAGGTGGTAAAGAAGAGCGACTTGAGGTTTTAATCAGATATAATAAAGGTGAATAGAAATGATGCCGACAAAAGAAGATGTAGCTGCGCATATAAACAAAGTCTATAAACGTTACAAAGAAGCTCAACGTGTATTAAAATATCTCGAAAAGGAAAATGCCCCTAACCCAAGAATTACAGAAATGAAACGCATCGTAAATTTTTTGGAACAAGAGCATAATACCCAAAAATTAGCTTTTACACTAACTGAACTTGCTCTAAAAAATTCTTATGCTATACTAATTCTATAATCACGAAGGAAAAATAAAGCAGGATGAATCACTCCAAAGATGGGGTCCACCTTAAAGCGCGTATTAAGGATAATTTAAGAAGAAGGAGATTTTTGTGATGAAAAAAATTGAAAAATTAACTGAAAAAGAAATGGCCAATATCATTGGTGGTAAATACTACGGTAATGGGGTTACTTGTGGCAAACATTCCTGCTCTGTTGACTGGGGTAAGGCTACCACCTGCATAATCAATAATGGAGCTATGGCATGGGCTACTGGTGGACATCAAGGTACTCATAAATGCTAGCATTATGCTGAGCTGGCATCAATAAAGGGGTGATTTTATGAATAAGACTAAGTCGGAACATATTAAACAACAAGCTTTGGACTTATTTACTAGGCTACAGTTTTTACTACAGAAGCACGATACTATCGAACCTTACCAGTACGTTTTAGATATTCTGGAGACTGGTATCAGTAAAACTAAACATAACCAGCAAACGCCTGAACGACAAGCTCGTGTAGTCTACAACAAGATTGCCAGTCAAGCGTTAGTAGATAAGTTACATTTTACTGCCGAAGAAAACAAAGTTTTAGCAGCCATCAATGAATTGGCTCATTCTCAAAAAGGGTGGGGCGAGTTTAACATGCTAGATACTACCAATACGTGGCCTAGCCAATAGTACTGATAAAGGGGATATTGTAGTTGTCTAAAAAATTTTGGTCAAATATCTTTTTAGCATTAGGCGTCTTTCTTGCTTTTGCAGGAGTTGCTACCATATCGGTGAGTGCTGACAGTTCCGCTACTATAGAATCAAATACTAGCTCGAAAATCATCGATGGTGCAACTTATGAAGAAAACATCAAGGGCGTTATTCCTATTACGCTAACTCAATATTTGCATAAAGCTCAAACTGGAGAAAAATTTATTGTCTTTGTCGGATTCAAGGAGTGTGTGCATTGTCGTAAATTTTCTCCAGTCATGAAACAGTACTTACAACAAAGTCAGCATCCCATTTATTACTTAGACTATGGGAACAACGGGTCTTTCAGCATGGCTTCTCAAAAACAAATAACTGATTTTTATTCAACTTTTGCAACCCCCATGAGTTTTATGGGAACACCAACTGTTGCCTTGCTCGATAATGGTAAGGTGATATCAATGACCGCTGGTGATGATACCACTTTATCTGATTTACAACAGATTACTGCTGATTACAATAATCAGTAGTCACCTGGTTAATATGGTTTTGTAACCAATGTAAAAGGCGATGGATCTTTGAAATCGTCTTTTTTTATGCACAAATTTTAAAGATCGGTGGTTTGCTTATGTGGACTCAAAAATGGCACAAATATTATACAGCACAAGTTGATGAAAATGACTGTGGTTTAGCTGCACTAAATATGATCCTAAAATACTATGGTTCTGATTACATGTTGGCCCATCTTCGACAGCTTGCCAAAACAACTGCTGACGGTACAACTGTTTTGGGGCTTGTTAAAGCAGCAAAACACTTAAATTTAAATGCCGAAGCTGTGCGTGCTGATATGGATGCTTTGACAGCCTCACAATTGCCATTACCAGTCATTGTTCATGTATTCAAGAAAAATAAGCTACCACACTACTATGTTGTCTATCAGGTAACTGAAAACGATTTAATTATTGGTGATCCTGATCCAACCGTTAAAACCACTAAAATATCGAAATCACAATTTGCTAAAGAATGGACCCAGATTGCAATTATCATAGCCCCAACAGTTAAATATAAACCCATAAAAGAATCACGGCACACATTAATTGATCTAGTGCCTTTATTGATTAAACAAAAAAGATTAATTGGACTAATTATTACCGCAGCAGCTATAACAACATTAATCAGTATTGCTGGTGCATATTTCTTTCAGTTAATTATCGATACTTATTTGCCGCACTTGATGACTAATAGGCTTTCACTAGTTGCCATTGGTCTGATTGTAGCTTATGCTTTCCAAGCAATTATCAACTATATACAAAGTTTTTTTACGATTGTATTAGGACAACGTCTCATGATCGACATCGTTTTAAAATACATTCACCATCTTTTTGATTTACCAATGAATTTTTTTACTACCCGTCATGTCGGTGAAATGACCTCACGCTTTTCTGATGCAAGCAAAATTATTGATGCACTTGGAAGTACAACGCTCACCCTTTTTTTAGACATGTGGATTTTATTAGCAGTAGGGTTATTTTTGGCCTATCAAAACATCAATTTATTTTTATGCTCGTTAGTTGTGGTTCCAATTTACATCTCGATTGTTTGGCTATTTAAAAAAACTTTTAATCGTTTAAATCAAGATACAATGGAAAGCAATGCAGTTCTTAATTCTGCTATTATTGAAAGTCTCAGTGGCATAGAAACCATTAAATCACTAACTGGTGAAGCAACTACAAAAAAAAAGATTGACACACTATTTTCTGACTTATTGCATAAAAACTTGGCTTATCAAAAAGCTGATCAAGGACAACAAGCTATCAAAGCAGCTACTAAATTAATCCTAACTATTGTTATCCTTTGGTGGGGTACTTTTTTTGTTATGCGACACCAACTGTCTTTAGGTCAGCTGTTAACTTATAATGCTTTGCTCGCTTACTTCTTGACCCCATTAGAAAATATTATTAATTTACAGCCTAAACTACAAGCTGCCAGAGTGGCTAATAATCGATTAAATGAGGTTTATCTAGTAGAGTCTGAATTTTCTAAATCTAGGGAAATAACTGCTCTAGAGCAACTAAATGGTGATATTGAGTTTAATCATGTTAGTTTTAACTATGGCTATTGTTCTAATATACTTGAGGATGTTTCTCTAACAATTCCACATCATCAGAAGATTACTATTGTAGGCATGAGTGGTTCGGGGAAAACGACCCTAGCCAAGTTGCTAGTTGGTTTTTTTGAGCCTCAAGAACAGCACGGTGAAATTCAGATTAATCATCACAATATATCTGATATTAGTCGCACAATTTTACGCCAATATATTAATTATGTTCCTCAAGAACCTTTCATTTTTTCGGGCTCTGTATTAGAAAATTTATTGTTAGGTAGCCGTCCTGGAGTAACTCAACAAATGATTGATCAAGCTTGTTCCTTTGCTGAAATCAAAACTGATATAGAAAATTTGCCTCAAGGTTATCATACTAGATTAAGTGAAAGTGGATTCAACTTATCTGGTGGGCAAAAACAGCGGTTATCAATAGCTAGAGCATTATTGTCTCCGGCACAATGTTTCATTTTTGACGAATCAACCAGTAATTTAGACACCATTACTGAACATAAAATAGTCTCTAAGCTATTATTAATGAAAGACAAAACGATAATTTTTGTAGCACATCGTCTCAATATTGCGTCTCAAACCGATAAAGTTGTCGTTCTTGATCATGGAAAGATTGTTGAACAGGGATCACATCGACAATTGTTAAATCATAATGGGTATTATGCACGGTTAATTCATAATCAAGAATAGCCTGACAAGAACCAGTCTGCTATTGATAGACTATTTTTGTCCGTGAAATCCTCGCGTATTTCCGTGAGGAGCATAGTATATTTAGCGATCTTCAAATTTTAAAAGAATTGACCAAAACTCTATCTTTCCATTCCCCAATCGTCAGCCCGGGACTTCTGTTTTTTCGGTGGTTCCGGCTTTCTGTCTGCCACTTCTATTTCCAAACGCTTCTGCTGTTTCTTCTGTTCCTTCTGTTGTTCTTTCTCCTGGTGGATTAGGTTATTCACCAATGGCACGATCCCCATCCGTTTTGCCAAATCACTCACCAAATCATAAGCCTGTTTCCGCATATCCCGAATAAATTCAGCACACCGCATAATGGCTTTTTCCATGCCTTTTATCTGTTCTGCCTGTTCCCCAATGATTCTATTCTTTTGCTCAATCAGCTTGTCCTTCTCTCGGATCTCCTGCTGTGCCTTTTGAAGTTCAAATGCAGGAACAAAGAATTCATTTTGGACTGGAATTGCCTTATTTGCCTTTGCCAATTCAGCCACAAGGCACTGTTTTTCCTTTTCGGAATGGTAATACAAATCAGCCAAAACGTTGAAGTTTTTGACCACATTCTCATGATCTTTTTCTAGCTTTCTTTGGCTAGCCAACATTTTGTTGTACTCTTCGGAAGACATCTTAACGGTTCTGCCCCTTAACAATTCCGTCCTTACTTCCGGTTGGTAGATCGGTTCACTCTTAGCTGCATGGTAACGTTTCGGCTCTTTTTCTTGTTTCACTTCAGAAACCAACACGTCCACACGCCGCACATGTTCTTTCACCAGTGCTTTTTTGCGCTCTATCTCGCCTTCTAAGGCTTTGTTTCTCTCGACAAGGGTTTTGACCCGATCATTCACATTGTTGTGAAATTCGGCAAGCTGAGAAGCCTTAGAAGCCAATTCTTTTGTTTCCTCTTTCACTTTTTTGGCTTCTTCCTTCGCTTCCTTGTATTCAGGAACCGACAAGTGCTTGCGCTCGGATTCTTCTTTTCCCCTCTGAATCTCAAAACCCTTCTCCTGTAAGTGTTTTGGCAGTTCGTCCTGAACCGCCCTTAATTCCTGCCGGTTAAAAACATTTTTGGCTGAAAGTTTACCCTCACGCATCGGAACGACCCCTAAATGCATATGGGGCGTCCGTTCATCCAAATGGACCTGCGCATAGGCAATATTTTGCTGTCCATAACGTTCCTTGAACCAATTTGTCGCTTCCTGGAAGAAGCGATCTCGTTCCTTTGGTGCCATGTCCCTAAAGAATTCCTTGTCGCTTGTAATGATCCACTCGTTGACCAGGACAGCATCAGACCGGATTGCCCGGTTTCCTTTTTTTTGAGAATCAATGATTTCCTTCACGATATCCGCATATTTCCCCTGTCGATCCATCAAATCATAGTTCGAATTCGACAGTTCCCCGTCAATATCTTCGTTACTGTGATTCTTGTAAATCCGTTTATTGTGCCTTTCAATTCCTGCCAAATTATTGGCTTTCATCTTCTGCATTCGAGCCACCAACATACTCATTTTGACCACCACGCTTCGCCCAAGATTCGGCAATACTTCCATGCAAAGTATAACCCACTATACTTTGCGGTGCAAAGTGTGGGCTCTGCGAGGCTCTTTCGGCTGTCGC